>NZ_CP109273.1:4800000-6944955 GCF_045209745.1 Micromonospora sp. NBC_01638 | reverse complement strand
GCAGCTCACAGCGATGGTCGACTACGTCCTGGTACACGAGCTGGCGCATTTGCGCGAACCGCACCACGGGCCCGCCTTCTGGCAGCTCCTCGCCCGGGTGATGCCGGACTACGACGAGCGCAAGCGCGAACTTGCACGGCGAGGCGCCGGACTCTGGTTCGGAGGCACGGCATGACCGCACCCGCACTCTCGCTCTGACTCGACGATCGGGTGGGGGCTCAGGACGCGGGAGCGACTTGTTCCATCGCCACGGCGGCGCGGCCCGCACTGATCGCGGCGGGGTTGATGTTTGTACGGTAGACGCTCGCCTCGGCTGTGCGGGGGAGGAGCTACAACACCGCGGGTCTACGCGGCCTGGCAGTTGGTGGCTGACCAGAGCGCTGACGGGTCCCCATCGGCTACGAATGCCTCGTGAGACTGGATCAGCGCCGGGATCCGACGGCTCCCGGGCCAGCTCGCCCGTTTTGATCTCGGCGACCAGGCCCCGATCCGCCGACACCGGAGAAGATGGCCGCCTCCAGCGGGCCCTGCCAGAAGGTGTCTTCGAGCTGTGCGGGCGAGGGGAACAGGTCCTCGGTTGCGGAGCTGGTCGCCTCCAGCACGAACACCAGGATGGGCTGGAGGAGGTAGCAGGCGCCGCTGAGCAGCGCTCCCCACCCCGCGAACCGATACAGCTTCCGCCGGTTGACGACGACGGAATCGGTGCCGGCGATGGGCTCGGTGCTGTCGGTGGTGGGTTCGGCGGACCGCGGGCGAGAGACTGAGGTCATGGAGGCCCTCCTGCTGCTTCGGGTGTGCTGACTGACACCCAAATCAGTAGGAGCAACCCTTCCCGGGAAGGAAGTGAGACCGCATCCCGAAGCGACTACGCAGAGCGGGAGGCGACCTCGGTCGCCTCCCGCTCTGTCGGTGCAGTTCCCCGGGACGGTTACTGCGTGACCTCGTGGTCGTGGTCGTGCAG
Source organism: Micromonospora sp. NBC_01638 (assembly GCF_045209745.1). Classification (NCBI taxonomy): domain Bacteria; kingdom Bacillati; phylum Actinomycetota; class Actinomycetes; order Micromonosporales; family Micromonosporaceae; genus Micromonospora; species Micromonospora sp. NBC_01638. Next base: position 6,943,994 of record NZ_CP109273.1, on the reverse strand, counting down.
GCCACCGCCGCCGCTGTCGCCGGCACCCGGTCCCTTGCCCCGGACCGGCGCGCGCAGGCTGCTGGTGTCGAAGGCGTACGTGATCACGGCGTGCGCGACCGCGTCCGACATCTCCTCCAGCGCCTGCTTGTTGATGTTGTTGATCGTGTCGCAGGCCTGGTGGTAGCACGAGTCGTACGGCGCGCCCGCGGTGCCACCGAAGACCGCCGCCTCGTCCGCGGTCTTGATCCCCTCGGCGCCGGTGAACAGGCCACCGGACGGGATGTCCACGCCCGCGGCGATGAACGGCCCGTAGTCGCTACGCCCGGAGAACGGCGTCTCCCGCGATGCCAGCCCCTGCGAGGCGAAGTAGTCGTGGAAGAGTTTCTCGATGGCGCCCGAGCCGGCCGGCCCGGTTGCGGACCCGGTGCCGACCGGGAACGCCGAGTTGTCGCCGTCGTAGACGAACCGCACGTAGTTGGGCGAGGCGACCATGTCGAAGTTCAGGTAGAGAGCGATCTTCTTACGCTCCGACGCCGACAGGTTGGCAACGTAGTACTCCGAGCCGATCAGGCCGGACTCCTCAGCACCCCAGAGGGCGAAGCGGACCTTGTTCTTTGGCTTGACCTTGTGCATCTGCGTGGCGATCTCCAGCAGCGACCCGCTGCCCGAGCCGTTGTCGTTGATGCCCGGGCCGGCGGAGACCGAGTCCAGGTGGGCACCGGCCATCACCACGTTGTTCGGGTCACCCGAGTCCGACTCGGCGATGAGGTTCTCAGCGGTGGCCATACCGCGGAAGGTGTCGGCCTTGACCCGCAGCGTCAGGCCACTGGGGACCTGCGCCACAAGCTGCTGGCCGAGCCCCTGGGTGATGCCCGTGGCCGCGAAGTCGAGCGTGAAGTCGTCGCCCAGCGTCCCGTTCAGATCACCAGTGGTGTTGTTGTAGATGATCGCGGCCGCCGCCCCCGCGTGGAAGGCGTTGGTCGCCTTGTCCCCGAAGGGACAGTCACCCCGGCTGATGAGGACGATGGTGCCGACGTTGGCGGGCCCGAAGTCCCCAGCCGTGCAACCCGTCGCGCTGCCGGCAGGTGCGGATGCCCGCGCGGTCACGTCGGCGCTGCCCGAGTAGCTCATCAGCACGTTCGGCAGGTCGGCCGGCGACGGGGACACCCGCTGCAGCAGGCCGGGACCGTGCGAGATGAACGTCTGGTACTGGAACGACTGCCGGCTCACCTGGAAGCCGGCCGCGCGGAGCACGCCTTCGGCGTAGTCGACCGAGCGGTCGTAGCCGGCCGAGCCGGCCACCCGCGTACCACCGTTCTCGTCGGCGATTCGCTGCAAGGCCTTGAGGTGTTTGGTGATGCCATCGGCGGTGACCGCCGCCCGCAACTTCCGTGAGTTGTTGTTGTTGGGTTCGGCGTGCGCTGCCGGCGCCGCGGTGGCGATGCCGACCAGCACCGCGGTCGCGGTTGCCACCGCGCCGCGCTGCCAGGCTTTACGGGAGACCACGATGTCCTCCTATTGGCCAGCCAGGCCTCACCGGACGGATCGACCGCGGCGAGCCCTGGGAAATTCCGGAGAGCATAGCCATGGAAGTGACGTTCCGCACACCCCTGTAACAGGAATTGGCCTCCCACTCAAGGCCGCCGGCGGCGCTCAGCGGGCCGCGAAGACCTGGTCGCTGATCAGGCGGGCGGCGCCGACCAGGGCGGCCCGGTCGTCGAGGTCGGAGAGGACGATCGGCATGCTGCCGGTGGCCAGCGGTGTCGAGCGCCGGTAGACCACGCCGCGGATCTCGGCCAGCAGCACGGGGCCGATGCCGGGCGGCGCGCCGCCGATGATCACGATGGCCGGGTTGACGAAGCTGACCAGGCCGACCAGCACGTGCCCGAGCCGGCGGGCGGCGTCGCGGACCAGGGTCTGCGCGACCGGGTCCCCGTCCGTCGTCGCCCGGACCACGTCGGCCATGGTCAGCGTACCGGCCGCGGTGAGCCGGTCGCCGAGCGCCGCCGAGCGCCCGGCCCGCGCGGCGGTCACCGCCTCCCGGACCAGCGCGGCCTCCCCGCAGTACGCCTCCAGGCAGCCGGTCTGGCCGCAGCCGCACAGCGGCGGGGATGCTCCGCACCGCCCACACGTCGTCGACCAGCACGGCGACCAGGTCTCCGGACGGGTGCTCCCGGTCGACCAGGACCTCCTCGCCGGTGAGTACCGCCCGGCCGGCGTCCAGCTGGGCCATTGGCAGCACGGCGGTGCTCTCCCGGCCGCAGCCCGGGCACACCGGCGGCGGGTCATCGGGGACCAGCGGCGGCGTCGGCATCTCCGCCGCCGCGGCGGCGCGGGGCGCCGGGTCGGGCACGGCGCGCAGGTCGCCGCGCTGCGGCGGGGAGATCGGCGGCGTCGGCGGGCACAGCGCTGCGGTGACCCGTTGCACCAGGGACGGCAGGTGCAGGCCGCGCAGCACCGCGGTGGCCGTGGCCGGGGCCACCGACGGGCGGCAGGCGGCTGGGTCGATCGGCACGTCCCGCATGATCGTCATGAGGTCCCTGTTGCGGTCGATCACGGCTTGGGCGTCGTCGCTGGCGAGTTTGGCGGCGGCAGCCTTCCCGATCGCGGCTGTGGTGGCTGCCAGGTCGGCCTTGCGGGCGGCGGCCACGCTGTCGAACGCGGAGAGAAGCTTCACGGCGGTCTTGGGTCCGATGCCGGGTACGCCGGCCAGTTTGTCGGAGGTGTCGCCGACCAGCGCGGCGTAGTCGAGGTACTGGTCGGGGCGGACGCCGACCGTCGCCCGCAGCTTTTCTGGGGTCATGCGGACCGCGTTGGCCAGGCCGGACACCAGCCGCAGCACGGTCGTCGTCTCGCTGATCAGCGCGAACGAGTCCTTGTCGCTGGTGGCGATGACGCACTGCCAGCCGGCCGCTTCGGCGGCCGCGGCCGCCGACCCGAGGACGTCGTCGGCCTCCAGCCCTTCGGGGACGACCACCTGGACGTCGAGGGCGCGCAGCGCGCCCGCGATGGCGTCCATCTGCGCGTACAGGTCGGGTGACTTCTCGGCCCGCCCCGCCTTGTACTGCGGGTAGCGGTCCCGGCGCGTCGAGCTGGCCCGGTCGTCGAAGCCGACGACCAGGGCGTCTGGGGAGACCCGGTCGATGATGCCGGCGAGCAGGGTGAGGAAGCCGTGCACGGCGAAGATGGGCCGGCCGTCCGGGGCGGTCATCCCCGTGGGCTCGTAGGCGTGCCAGGCGCGGTAGGCGGGTTGTTGCCGTCGATGGCGAGTAGCGCGCCCGCCGGGGCGGGCGCGGTTGCCAGCCGGGGCGCGGGGACGGCGGTCGCGCTCGCCGGCGACGCCATGGCCAGCACGGCGCCCTCCGGACGCTTCGCCATCCTCGTCACGTCCGCGCTTCTTCCACCGCGGTGGCGGCCGCCGCGCGGTCGCCGGCCTCGATCGCCACGACCGCGACGGCCGCGAGCTGGAGCCACTCCTGGCGCTGCTTTGGCCAACCCTGCGTCGCCGCCTCCACCGCCTCGGCCAGCTCCTCGACGGCGATGCCGACCCAGGTGGTCGGACGCTCCGATTCGCAGATGAACTTGGCGCGGTGGGCGGTCGGCACCTCGTACTGCTCGGCGAGCCGCTGAGCGACCGCCGCCGCCGAGCTGTGCGGCCCGTCGTCGCTGAGCCGGGCGAGGATCACCGGGTCTGCCTGCGGGTGGTTCTGCTCGCCCCACTGCCTGTCCTGCTCGCGTCGCTCGGCGGCGACCTCGTCGAGGACGCCTCGGGTGGTCTGGTCGCTCAAGGTGGTCATCTCCGATCAGGGCAGGGAGATTTCGGCCGGTTCCGGCCGGCGGGGGGAAGGGAAGGAACGTCTGGCGGTCTTCGATCAGCAACGTCACCCGGCCGGGCGCACAGCACATCCGCAGCCGACGGCAGCCTCACCGAGACCCACGACCGCCAGTCGTTGTCGATGCCCTTCGGCTGTGCTGGCGAAGTCACGTTCGTCCGTATCACGGTGGCGCCGGTAGAACCATTCGGGAACTCGAGCGGCATCGAGGCGAGTGCGGAAGATGCCGTCTTGGACGTCCCTGGCGGTCTCACGTAGCCTTCGCCGGTCGCCGTCCTGGATCGGGCCGGCTTCTGCATTGCTTAGCTCGGCCTGTACCAGCCGAGATAGCCGCTCGCGTTCGGAAGCCACCCGGCGTTGTCCTGCCCAGATCTCGTGGGCGAGTTGGAAGGCGGCCAGGGATGGGATGAAGAAGGTGAGCAGGGTCTGAACGACGGTGGCGTCGAGAAGCAGTCCGGCGAGCAACCCGATGACTGCCCAAAGGATCGCGGCGGCTAGGACCCAGTTGCTGTAGATGCGGCGCAGGCGAGCATCCCAGGCGAGGTTCTGTTCCTGGGCGATGAGGACGTCGTAGGGATGGTGCACTCCGTCGGTCGGGTCGTACCAGCCGCTGGTGATCCTCTGGTCGCGCGTCCCGCACCGCGAGGGAGGTCGACACCCCGACGCCTTGCAGGAAGACCATCACCTCCTTGATGGCCTTCTGCTCCTCCCACGCCGCGCGGCACCCCGCAGCCTAAACGCTTTCAATTCCGATCGCCGGAAACCGCATACTCGGCGCTCCACGCGGCGGGGATCGACGCGGTGTCGATCGCCAACAACCACACCCTCGACTACGGCCAGGTGGGGCTGCTGGACACCCTCGACGCGGCGGCCGACGCGAACTTCCCGGTGTTCGGCGCGGGGCGCAACGCCGACGCGGCATACGCACCGTGGCTGAGCACCGTGAAGGGTGTGCGGATCGCGGTGCTGGGTATGTCGCAGGTGCACGAGCTGGCCACGCAGTGGAAAGCAACGGAAACCCGGCCGGGAATCGCGATGACGTTCGACGAGGCCTGGGCCGTCGCCGCCGTGCAATCAGCCCGCGATCAGGCCGACCTGGTGATCGTCTTCATGCACTGGGGCGCCGAGGGCAACTCCTGCCCAACGGGGGAGATGAAGACGTTCGCCCGCCAGATTGCCGCCGCCGGAGCGGACATCGTGATCGGAACCCACGCGCACACCCTGCTCGCCGACGGTTGGCTGGGTAAGACCTACGTGCACTACGGGCTCGGCAACTTCCTCTGGTACGGCAACTCGCACAGCACCGACTCCGGTGTCCTGCGGCTGACCGTGCAGGGGCGGACGGTGATACGCACCGAGTTCCTGCCAGCGGCGGTGTCGGGCACCGGGCAGCCCGTGCTCGTGTCCGGCGCGGCCCGCGAGCGGATCGAGGACAAGATCGCCACGGCGAAGAGGTGCACCGGCCTCACGACGAAGCGGCCTTGACACCATCACCGAGCCTGCTCCAGCGATCACCCTGCGGGGACGAACGCCGGGACCGGCCGTAGCCAGTTGCCCGGGTCGGGCGCTGCCGGCACCCGCCTGGTTGACGCGCTCATCCCCACCCCCGCTGCCGGTCACGCCGCCGCAGCCCGCGCCCCTTCCGGCGCTTCCGCCGCCCGCCACGGGCGTCGGGCAGGGCGTGGGGTGGTGGTAGGGGTAGGGCGAGGCCTGCCGGCCGCCACATTCCATCATCCGGGACGACGTGTCTCGGATGCCTGGACTGGTGGCCGGCTGAGCTACGGTATTGCCAGGCGAGAAGTTCAGCGCGGGGCCGACGGCCCGACACCAGTGGAGTTCACACATGGCGCTTGCACGGGCACCGCATCTGGGGATGCGCCTCTGCTGGCGGCGTCACGTCGATCTGATGCGCGTCTCCAGCGCGCTCTGTCGCGCCTGATCCGCACGGGCGTCCTCGACAAGCGAAGAGGCTCCACCTCAGCTGCTGGCCGGCGCCGACCCGTCCGGGTTCCGGTCACCGCCGGCCCGCGAGCGCGCCCACCCGACTCCGTCCGGCCGGTTCACGCCGATGATTCCGTCCTGCACGTCGCCGTACGGCGCGACCGGCCACCCGGCCCTGAAGGAGATACGAGATGACCACCACCCCCGAGTCCGAGGCGACATCGGTGTCGAACACCTGGTCCTTCGAGACGTTGCAGGTGCATGCCGGCGCGGTCGCCGACCCGGTGACCGGCGCGCGGGCGACGCCGATCTACCAGACGACCTCGTACGTCTTCCGCGACGCCGACCACGCGGCCGGCCTGTTCGCCCTGGCCGAGCCGGGCTACATTTACACCCGGATCAACAACCCCACGCAGGACGTCCTGGAGCAGCGGATCGCCGCACTCGAAGGCGGCGTCGCGGCGCTCGCGGTGGCTTCCGGCCAGTCCGCGGCGACCATGGCGCTGCTCAACCTGGCCGGTGCCGGCGACCACCTGGTGTCCAGCGCGAGCCTGTACGGCGGCACCTACAACCTGTTCCGTCACACCTTGGCGAAGCTCGGCATCGAGGTCAGCTTCGTCCAGGACCCGGACGACGTCGAGGCCTGGCGGGCGGCGGTCCGGCCGAACACGAAGGCCTTCTTCGCCGAGTCGATCGGCAACCCGCGCAGCAATGTGCTGGCCGTGCGGGCGGTCGCCGACGTGGCGCACGAGGCCGGTGTCCCGTTGATCGTGGACAACACCATCGCCACGCCGTTCCTGCTGCGTCCGCTGGAGCACGGCGCCGACGTGGTGATCCACTCGGCGACCAAGTACCTCGGCGGCCATGGCACCGCCATCGGCGGTGCGATCATCGACGGCGGCAGTTTCGACTTCTCCGCCCACCCGAAGCGGTTTCCCGAGTTCGTCGAGCCCGACCCCAGCTACAACGGGCTGCGCTACTGGCCGGCGCTGGGCCCCGGCGCGTACGCGGTCAAGCTGCGGGTGCAGCTGCTGCGGGACCTCGGCCCGGCGATCTCCCCGTTCTCGGCGTTCCTGCTGATCCAGGGCATCGAGACCCTGTCGCTGCGGATGGAGCGGCACGTCGCCAACGCCCAGGCGGTCGCCGAGTGGCTGGCGCAGCATGACGACGTGAGCGAGGTGCACTACGCCGGCCTGCCGTCCAGCCCGTGGCACGACCGGGCCAGCCAGTACCTGCCCCGCGGGGCAGGCGGCATCGTCACCTTCGAACTGAAGGGCGGCGTCGAGGCAGGTAAGGCCTTCGTGGACGCCCTGAAGCTGCACTCGCACGTGGCGAACATCGGTGACGTGCGGTCGCTGGTGATCCACCCGGCGTCTACCACGCACGCCCAGCTCACCGACGAGGCCCGCCTGGCGGCCGGCGTCACCCCGGGCCTGATCCGACTCGCCGTCGGGATCGAACATATCGACGACATTCTGGCTGACCTGGAGGTCGGGTTCATCGCCGCCAAGGGTGCCTGACCAACTGATGACCCTCACCTCACTGCATCTCGGGACCGGACGGCCGACCGGTCCCAGCACGAGTCGTGTCTCCGGTCGCCGCTACGCCGACATCGGTAGCGTGAACCTGGAGTCCGGGCGGGTGCTGCCCGGCGTCCGGATGGCCTACCAGACCTGGGGCACGCTGAACGCCGCCGCCGACAACGCGGTGCTGGTGCTGCATGCGCTGACCGGGGACTCGCACGTGGTCGGCCCGGCGGGCCCCGACCAGCCGACGCCGGGCTGGTGGGACGGGCTGATCGGGCCTGGCGCGCCGCTGGACGACAGCCGGTACTTCGTCGTCGCGGCGAACGTCCTCGGCGGTTGTCGCGGCAGCACCGGCCCGTCCACGCCCGCGCCGGACGGCCGCCCGTGGGGCTCCCGCTTTCCCCGGATGACCGTACGCGACCAGGTGGCAGCCGAGGCCGCGCTGGCCGACCTGCTCGGCATCCGGACCTTCGCCGCAGTTGTGGGCGGCTCGATGGGCGGCATGCGGGCCCTGGAATGGGTGATCATGTATCCCGAACGGGTCCGCCGGTGCATCGCCATCGCCACCACACCGTCCTTCTCCGGCGACCAGATCGCCTGGACCGCGCCGCAACTGGCCGCCATCCGCTGCGACCCGAACTTCCGCGGCGGCGACTACTACGACGGCGCGCCGCCCCTGGCCGGGATGGCGATCGCCCGCCAGATCGCCCACATCACCTACCGGTCGGCGCGGGAGTTGAACGAACGGTTCGGCCGGGCTGCCCAGGAAGGGGAAAACCCGGCCGACGGTGGCCGGTTCGCTGTGCAGTCGTACCTCGACCACCACGGCGACAAACTCAGCCGGCGTTTCGACCCGAACTCCTATTTGGTGCTGAGCGAGTCGATGAACTCCCACGACATCGGCCGGGGACGCGGTGGGATGCAGGCGGCTCTGGCGATGATCCACGCCGAGGTCACCGTCGCCGTGGTCGACTCCGACCGGCTGTTCCCGCCCGAGCAGGGAGCGGTGCTGGCCACCGCGCCCACCGCCCGGCCGCTGGTCACCATACGCTCCGACTACGGCCACGACGGCTTCCTGATCGAGGCCGAGCAGATCGCGGTGGTGGTCCGGGGAGCGGTTGAACTCGACTGAGGACGGCTTCGCCCTGAATCCTTCCGGAAACTTTCGGAGTCGTCTACCTCGATCCATACTGGACGCATGTATGGCGTGATCGTTACAGCGCTGGGCGGACCCGAGGGGCTGCAAGTGGCCGAGTTGCCCGATCCGGTGGCGCGACCAGGCCAGGTCGTGGTCCGGGTGCAGGCGGTTTGCGTACAGCCGGCCGACATCGGAGCCCGCACCGGGATGATCCCCGGTGGTCCGGTGCCACCGCCCTTCCTGCTTGGCTGGGACATCGCCGGCGAGGTGGCCTCGGTCGGCTCCGATGTCAACGAGTTCCGGTTGGGTGATCGCGTTGTCGGGATGATTCCCTGGTACCTGACCCGGGGCGTGCCCGGTGGATACGCGGAGTTCGTCGCGGCGGATGCCCATTGGCTTGTCCCGCTGCCAGACGGGCTTGACGTCGTGCCCGCAGCCACGGTGCCACTCAACGCGGTCACCGCGCATCAAGCCCTGTCGCTGTTGTCGCTTGAGGGTTCTTCCACGGTGCTTGTCACCGGCGCCAGCGGCGGCGTCGGCGGGTTCGCCACCCAGCTCGCTGCCCAGCGGGGCCACCGCGTGCTCGCGGTCGCCAGCCACGACGACGAGGCGTGGGTTGGCGGTCTCGGCGCGGCCGAGGTGATCCCGCGCTCGGCCGACCTGGCCTCGATCGGGCCGGTGCCCGTCGTGCTGGACGCGGTCCCGGTCGGCGAGGCGGCGGCCACCGCCGTTGAGGATGGCGGCAACATCGTGACCACCCGGCCCACGCCACCCACCGACCCGAGACGCGGCGTGCGCCAACACCTCCAGCTCATCAGCCTGGATCGGGAACTGCTGGCCGAGTTGGTGGGGCAGTTGGCCGCGGGGAAGCTGCGCACGCGAGTCGCGGCCACGATGCCGCTCACCGAAGCGGCAGAGGTGCACCGGCTCGTCGAGGCGGGCGGCCTGCGCGGAAAGATCGTGCTGACCTCGGGGTAGATGGTGAGCCCCTCGCGGGGCGTCGACATGACGACGCGGGGTCGACGGAGGCACCACCTCAGTCGCCAGCGACGCGACCGCTACGGCCGGGCCTACACCACTCATTCCCCGCGGCCGAGCAGGAACTCGGTGGTCAGGACGAGCGGGCGTGGGGTTTCGGTTCGTGTTGCCCCTCGGACACAAACCATTACCCCACGGTGCGCGTTGAGATCCATTTCAGCGCGCACCGTTTGCGTTTCAGGCTGGTAGGTGAGCCGGAGGCCGTACGTGTTCAGCTTGAGGTGAGTCGCTGATCGGGTCTCGATGTCCACTGTGGTTGTGTTGGGTGGCATGATCCTTGGGTGTCCTCCCAGCCGCAGCAGCCTTCGTATGAGGACCTGGTGGGGATGCTTGTTGAGCTGCGGGTCAGGGTTGAGCGGCTCGAGGCGGAGAACGCCGAGTTGCGGCGTCGGTTGGGGTTGAACTCGACGAACTCTTCCAAGCCGCCGTCCTCGGATGGGTTGGGCAAACCGATACCGCGTTCCGGGAAGGGTTCTGGTCGGCGGGCAGGTAAGCAGCCGGGTTCGCCGGGTTCGACGCTTGCGTTGGTGGCGGACCCGGATCACACGGTGGTGCATCGACCGGACCGGTGTGTGAACCCTGTTTGCGGCGCGGATCTTGGTGGCGGTGTGGAGTACGGGCGTCAGCGGCGGCAGGTGTTCGACCTGCCGGAGCCGAAGCTGGTGGTCACCGAGCATCAGTTCGTGGCGGTGTTGTGCACCTGTGGGCAGGTCAGCCAGGGCGAGGTGCCGGCGGGGGTGACCGGCCGCGCGCAGTACGGGCCGGGTGTGAAGGCCGCGGCGGTGTATGGGCGTGGTGCGCAGTTCCTTCCGTTCGCGCGGGTCGCGGGGCTGCTGGGTGACCTGTGCGGCGCGTCGGTGTCGACCGGTTTCGTGCACGCGGTGGTCACCGAAGCGGCCCGCCGGTTGGGCCCGTTCACCTCCCACCTGGCCGCGTTGCTGCACGTGGAGCGGGTGTTGCACGTTGATGAGACCCCGGCCCGGGTCGATGGCGGGTTCACGTACGTGCACGTGGCCTGCACCCCGATGCTGACGTCGTTTCACGTCGGCGGCCGCAGCAAGGCCGACATCGACGCCGGTGGGGTACTACCCGGCTTCGACGGCACCATCGTGCGCGACGGCTACGCCGCCTACCAGCATCTGAGCGACGCCGAGCACGCCTGGTGCGGCGCCCACCTGAGCCGTGACCTACGCGGCGTCCACGAGCAGGACCCGGCCGGGCAGGCATGGGCGGAGGTAATGGCCGACACGCTGCTGTCGGCCAAGACGATGACCGAGCAGGCCGTCGCGGCTGGCCGGGAAGCGTTGACCGACGCGGAGATCAGCCGCGTCCGGGCCTGCTACGCCGGCGCGATCGCCTACGGCCGTCAGCAGAACCCACCCGATCGTCAGGGCGAGGTGTCGAAGGCCGGCAAGCTGGTCGAGCGCTTCCACACCCATCGCGGCATGATTCTGCGGTTCGTCGTCGACCTGGCCGTGCCGTTCACGAACAACCAGGCCGAACGTGATCTTCGCCCGGTCAAGCTTCAACAGAAGATCTCCGGCACCTGGCGCATGCTGCAAGGACTCGCCGACTTCGCCGCCGTCCGGTCCTACCTGTCCACCGCCGCGAAACACGGCCAGGACGCCCTCGACGTACTCAAACAGCTGTTCACCACCGGCCCGTGGATCCCCGCTGCTCTCTCAAGCTGAATACGTACCGGAGGCCGAGTTGCCGGTAGACCTCGGCCTTGTCGGCGGGGTCGGCGTCGCGGAGCACGGCGGCGATGTCGCCGACCGCCGTCACCAGGCTCGCGATTTCTGTTCGGCTCATCCGGCGCGGGCTGTTGCCCACCTTCGCGTGGAGGTCGGGTTCGGCGCGGGCGCGTTCGGCCTGGGTCTGGGCGATCCAGCCGGTGACTACCGCCGGGTCGGCACCGGCGTCGAGGGCCTGCCCTTGCCGACAACCTCGTCCGCGCAGGTCACGCGGCGTTCTCGTACTCGTGGAGGACGCCGCCGAGGCGATTGCGTCTTCGGATGTCGAGTCGGGTGAGTCTGTCCGGATCGGCGATCGGTGTGGGCAACGGGTGCAACGGGCGCGCGTTCGCGATGCCCTGGTGTGGACGGTGGCCGTTGTAGAACTGTTCGAACTCGCGCAGCGCGTGGAGCAGGTGCCGTTGGTTCCAGATCATGGTCCGATCCAACAGTTCATGGCGGCAGGTCTGTACCCACCGTTCCATGATCGAGTTCATGCGGGGTATCCGGACGCCGCTGAGCACGACGTCGATGCCCGCGTCGGCGAGGACGGTGTCGAACAACTCGGGGAACTTTCCGTCCCGGTCCCGGATCAGGAACCGCGCCCGGCAACCGGTGTCCTCGAGGTCCATCACGAGGTTCTTCGCCGCCTGCACGGTCCATGCGGCGGTCGGGTGCGCGGTGGCGCCCAGGACCCGGATCCGGCGGCTGGCGTGGTCGATTACCGCGAACACGTACAGCCGCGCTCCGGTCAGGGTGACCGTCTCCAGGAAGTCGCACGCCAGCAGGGCGTCGGCCTGGGAACGGAGGAAGTCGGCCCAGGTGCTGGAGGTCCGCTCGGGCGCCGGGTCGATCCCAGCCTCCTTCAAGATCTCTCACACGGTCGAGGCGGCCACTTTCACGCCGAGGACGAGCAGTTCGCCGTGCAGCCGCCGGTACCCCCAGCCGGGATTCTCCCCCGCCAGGCGCAGCACCAGGGCGCGAATCGAGTGCACGGTCCGCGGCCGGCCCGGGCGCTTAGACCGAGACGCGTCTGCGTGACGACGGGCGACCAGGTTGCGATGCCAGCGCAGCACCGTGTCCGGGCGCACCAGCAGCCGCACCTTGCATAGCACGTCCAACGGCAGCCGGTGTAGCAGCGCTGCCAGCAACGCCCGATCACTCGCGTCGAACCGCACCCTCTCCGTGCCCAGCTGCCTTTCCAGCACCATGATCTGATGGCGCAGCGCCAGGATCTCCACGTCCTTGTCTCGATCGCTCATCGGCAGCAGACGCAGCATGGCGAACGCGTTCGTCACACCCAGGTAGGCCAGTCGCAGCAGCACGGCCGACCATCATGCCGCAGCGATCGCCAGCCGCGCGAGAGCCCCAGCGAAAGCAATCCGGGTCGACATCCCGGACGCCCCCGCGCACCGGCTCCTACCAGGGCGGATGAGATTTTCGGCAGGGGCAACGCCAAGAAACTCACCGCGCTGGAGACGAAGACCGGCTGGCGCTACCAGGTCGTCGCGACCAGCATCACCCGCCTGCACGCCCTGCCCGGCTCCCACCAGCCGCAATGGCTCGACGCCCTACACCGGGCACACGCCGGAGTCGAAGATCAAGTCCGGCATGGCAAGGCCATGGGCCTGCGCAACCTGCCCTCGAACTCCTGGACCGTCAACCAAGGCTGGGTCCTGACCTGCAACATCGCCGCCGACCTGACCGCCTGGACCCGGCTACTCGGCCTGCACGACCAACCCGACCTGGCCCACGCCGAACCCGAAACGCTGCGCTACCGACTGCTGCACCTACCCGCGAAACTCGCCACCCACGCCCGCCGACGCCGACTGTCCATCCCCGACAACTGGCCCTGGGCTGACGCCTTCACGCTCTGCTGGCAACGCCTGAACACCCTGCCGCCGGCCACCTGACCCGCCACACCCCACCCCTACCAGCAGAAAGCCGTCCCCGGGCACGGAGACCGGACGCTTCCGCAGCGCCACGCGGTGATGCCCCACTCACCAACAGGGGACAAAACGGTCAAGCCGAAACGGATGGCCGGGGATCAAAACCCTCTGACGGATCGCGGCCAATAGCAGCCATAGCCTCTTTGATGCGCACGAGCCCAACTCCGGCGTCGGCGAACTCCCACATCAACTTGGGCATCGCCGCCTCCGTTTGGCTGTTCCTCGCCCAGCCGTTGTTTCCTAGGTAGTCGAGTAACTCCAGCAACTCGACCTGATCAGGCGTGAAGTCGATCCACGTGAAGTTGGCAGGACGTCGAGCCATACTCGATACCGTAGAGGGCCAGATTCATCTCGGCAAGGCCACCGGCGAATCATCGAAAGGTTAGACACGCATACATTATTGCCGTCGCCAGCACGCGGGCAGCGAATACATCCGTGCATGTCGCACCCCACGGACGTCGGCAGGGACGCCGGGCCAACTCGGCATGACGCTGCGTAGCGCAGGGATCGCGGCAGACGAGTCCGCGGAGAACCGTCACAACGCGGAGATCGACCCGCCATGCTGGCAGGACGAAGGCAAACTGTTTGCAAACGCATGCTCACCCATCACGGTCGGCGAATATTGTATGAACCGAGCTTGCACTCTCCAGTCTCTGCCTCCATGCCGCCATCTCGACCGCTATTGACGCGTGTGCCTCCCGCACGGAAAAGCCATTTAGCACACCCTCCATGGACTCGACTACCGCCCAGGCGGAAAGAAGGTAGCTGAAGGCTTGAGTGCGAGAAACGGCCGCATCCGTGAAGGGCCCACCATGCGTTAGAGAGTTACGAATTCGCTCGAGTCTGTGCACCGAGCGCCCCCATTCGGTCTCCACCTGGGCTCGCCATCGAGCGAGATTTGCGCTACTAGAAACTCTTCGGCGGATTGTTCTAACGTATCGCGCGGATGTCGTGTTTGGCAGTAGCAGAGCTTCAATATCGCCGATCAGGTCGAGAGACCTAGCTATGTGGAAAGTCGAATACCCTTCACGAGTACGTTCGGTTACACCGGCCCGAATTCGTGCCTGCTCCGAGCGGTCACTAACCTTGATGTGCCTGGTGTGGAGGGCGTCATGCAGGCAGTGGTACAACGATTGCACCATCTGATGTTGAATCCACCTATCTTTTAGGTATTTTTCCAGATACTTTGTCCAGTCCTCGTCCCCTGCTCGCATCGCGACCAGCTCAATAAGCCGAACGTTTAGCAGAACAGACGTCCCATCTCTCCGCTCCGCTGATTCCTGCCACCAGTGAAGAGCATCTACAACTTCTCGCAACTCATTCCTGGCTAAAGTCAGCTTCCCGGCGAGCTCTGCTGCAACCTCTCCTATTTTAAGCGCCGTTCCATCTTGCCGCGCCGAATATGGCGGCTTGAACTCCTCGCGCTGCATGTACTGATGAGAGGTAATGTGGCCATCTTCGGCGTGGATAAATCCCGAGATGGCCCTCCATGGCTTCCCTCCACCCCTGATAGCCGCGATGGCAACAAGTGCGGCCACATGATCCCGCGCCCGCCGTACGGCGTCGGCAAATCGCCCGACACCCAAGTCGACCCGCGCCAAGACGATGTCTTGATCTTCAGGGAAGTCGTCGGCACTTAACTCGTGAAGCTCCTCTGGAAGCCGATCACGGGCTTGACCGGAACTTGCTAGCAGGCTCCTAACAAGGTCGATGCCGAAGAGACTGATCTCGCCGGTAACGGCAAGGTGATTGGCCAGACCCGCCTCCCGGAAGCCGAGCCATACAACGTGACGCCTCGGCGGAGGGGAGAAACGCAGGATCTTCCGCGCAACATCCATTCGTGTGGCTGGGCTCGCCATTGGCCGCTGGCGTATTTCTTCTAATGTTGTCGGCTCATCTGACACCTCATCCAGATAGCGCTCGACCTCATAAAATCCGAGAGGGTCACCTCCTAGCGCACCGCAGAGCCTCCTCGACAATTCTTCGATGTTGCGGTCGCCAGCACGGGCAGCAGCCCAGAAGGCGTCTCGCCGAACATCAATAGTCTCGATCGGCGAGGCCGTCCTTTTGCAGGTTCCGGTCAGATCTTCCCATGCCGCTATTAGCGCTGGAGGTGACGCCAGCAGGCACCTCAGGTCAGCGAGAGCCTGTTGTAGACGCGCAACCTTATCCTTGTTCTGGCCAACTTCGTCGTCGAGTCGAGTCAGGACATCTTGTGCACGACCAGCTAGGACTTCAGTAATTTTCGGCCCGAGGTTCCGGTAGGCAGTGCGGAAATCCTCGACCGCCGAACTCCATCCAGATTTGTGCATCCTTTCGCTATATGGGCGCGAATCCTCACACCAAGCAACTAGCTCATCTACAGCTACGAGGATGTCAATCTGGCGGTCGTTACTCCAAGGCGCCCCGGGCGAGGTCATACATTGCATCAACTCGCGGTGCGCATCGTCTCCGAATAGCCAGTATTTTCCACTACCTCTACTCATTCCTTGCCTTCCATTGGCCGAGCCGTCGGCTTCAGCTCCGAACCTCATCGGCGTTCTCGTTGTCCTGCCGATCTCGTCGAACCACCCGAATAGTCCCGCCCGGCCATTCCAGGCCAGCGGGTCGGATTCGTCTCAGCCGAGACCGCCGCTTGGGCAGCCCGTACAGGACGAGTGCCACGAGGAGCACCGCAAGGACACTGAGATAGGCGACAAGTGAAGCTGCCGCACCGACCTCCGTGATAGCCCGCAGTGGGGACGCGAGCCATCCAGTAACGCCGTTGTGAGGCATGGCCTTGACAAGGTTCAAGGTCTGGTCGATGGCGGGTAGTCCGAACACAACGGCTGCGGCGAAGGCTGCGACTGCCGCTGCCGTCGACCGAGCGGCCGACCGCTCCGCCTGTTCGGCCGCAACGATCGAGCCGAGCTGGTCAAGACGTTCTCCCAGCAACGCCCGCATACGTTCGGCGCCAGACGACTGCAGGAGCACACTGACGGTGTCTTGGGCGTCCCCGTACGCGAGCGCAGACCGATTAAACTCCTGCAATCCGAAGATGAGTCGTCGCTGCAGGTCACGTGCGACTGCGGCCGTGGGTGCGGTACCGGCCGCCTCCAGTGATGCGTTCACAGCTCGCAGTTGCCAGTACTGCAGGAGGAAATTTTCGACGAGCAGGAGCGCCCACAGATGATCGTCGAACCTCTTCCGCTCCTGCTCCCACGCGATGAGCGTGGTGGACGCATGTGCGTGCCAGACCGAGTCACGGTTTCTGATCGAGCTATCCGCCGGCACCTTGAGTCTCGCCGGCTCGCGGAGTCCCCGGTACCCCTCGTGGCGGGTTAGGATCCCGTTGAGTTCATGTCGGTGGCGGCTAGTCCACAAGGCCTCACGTCCGCAACATCCCAGCCGGTCGACGCACACCACTGGGTGACAGAACCATTCACCCCCTGGATCGATGCCCGACGCCTCCACGATCGCGTCCTGGTAAAGCCGGAATAGGTCGACAAGCGACGCTGGACCGGCGTGGACGATGCGCCGCCAGCGCGTTCCCTCCTGAGTCTCCGACAGCCAGGTGCCGGGCCATCTGCGTGGATCGTATCTGCCTCTCCGAGAGGCGGTCTCCATCACAGGCTCGGCTACCTCGATCCAGCTGAGGCTGACACCCGAGGCGACTGTCCGCGGAATCAACTGGTCGGTGTTGAGCCCTTGCGGCATCCGGACCGCCACTGTCAGCTGCAACACACCGGACCGGTGCACCAAGAGCAGCACATCGCCCCGCTGTCCCCCGGCCAACTCATCCTGGTCCGAGAATCCCGAAAGCCCGAAGTTCACCTTGCGCAGAGTTAAGCGCAGGTAAGGTTCCGATTCGAGGTACGCGGCTTGG
The DNA here is from genome assembly GCF_045209745.1 of Micromonospora sp. NBC_01638. Taxonomy (NCBI): domain Bacteria; kingdom Bacillati; phylum Actinomycetota; class Actinomycetes; order Micromonosporales; family Micromonosporaceae; genus Micromonospora; species Micromonospora sp. NBC_01638. The sequence goes on along the minus strand of NZ_CP109273.1, from coordinate 6,926,989 downwards.
TACATGTCCTGCTCGCGGGCGTGCTGGATGGCATTCAGCGTCTGGCGGCGCGCCACCGACGCGTTGACCTCGTCGACAACGCGGAGCATCTTGGTCTCGACGTCTTCGTCGTTGTCGACTTCCTCCTCGTCCCCGCGGTCGATGGGCCGGCCGTCTGCCCTTCTCACTTTCCGTCTCAGCACCGAGGTTGCGAGCTTGGCCGCCAGTAGGGGATGCTTGCGGGCCCATCGTCCCAACTGCCCGCCGGCCACAGCACGACCGGCCTCGGCGAGCCGTTGAGCATCACGGATCACCCGAACGAGATCCCCGTACCGGGGCGCCATGCGCACCTCACCGTCCACCGGTGACGTGACCGTCTCCGCGAGCTCGGCCGCGAGCAGCCGCTCGGCGACGGCATGTGGCGACACGGGCGCCGACCCGAACACAAACGTGAAGTACACGACCACCTCGTCGTACGTGGCGACATGCGCTCGACCCGGATCTTCCAGCCCAGGCCGGAATCGGTCGCACGTGCCACGGAGCACATCAGCTACGCGTCCGAGCCTCATGGCCGGATGTTACGAGGACCGTCCGACACTCACGGGGCGGCCGCCAGAGGAGGTCTCTAAGAGCGACCGGCAACAGGTGTCACTTGAGCCGGCGGGTGGTGGGCCGGGTATCCCAGCGGTAGAGCGTGCGGGCACGGCGGATGAGTTGACGGATTGTGACGATGGCTGCTGCCAGGTACAGGTAGAAGTCGATGATGCTGGCGTTGCGGTCGGTGCAGCGGCGGATCTTGCCGAACCCGTTCATCCACGAGTTGGTCCGCTCGACCACCCAGCGTTTGCCGACCTGGACCGGGGCGGGGATGCCTTTGCGCGCGATCTCGGCGTCGAAGCCCAGCTCGTCGAGCAGGTTGCGGGTCGGGCCGTTGTCGTAGGCGCGGTCCAGATGCGCGGTGACCTGCTCGGGCCAGCGATGCCGCAGCTGCGCGCTGCACGCTTCGAAGGTGTCACGCAGCAGCGGCGAGTCGTGGCGGTTGGCCGTCGTGCCGGTCAACCCGAGCGGGATCCCGTTGCTTTCCACGCCGGTCGAGCGTTTCATGCCGCCCTTGCCACGGTCGACCGGGGAACGACCGGCCCGCTCGCCGCCACACGGTGCTTTCGTGATCGCTCCGTCGACGCTGACATCGTCCAACTCCAGGCCGATCATGCGGTCGTAGGCGTCCAGAGTCAGCTCATGCAGCCGCTCACCCAGGCCGGCTTCGGCCCACAGCTGCAGACGCCGGCGGATGGTGCGATCCGAAGCACCGGTCCGACGCGACACGTTCGTAGCCGGAGCCGTGCACCAGCGCGGCGATGACGTGCTCGAACACGACCCGGCCGGGAATCCGGCGCCGGTGGCAGCCCAGCGGGTGCGTCGGGTCGAACTCAGGTTGCTCACCGCACAACGCGTCGAACTGGACCCAGACAGGTTCGAGCAACGATGATGGCAGGGCAGGCACAGGACTCCCGTCGATCACTGAGCGTAGAGAACTCCGATGATCGATGGACCCGTGCCTGCTTGCTACCCCGGGATGCCTACCTGTCCAGATCTTGACCTATCGCCGGTCGCTCTAAGCCGCCTGCCACCAACATCACCACGACGGCGCCCGACACAGCTTCCCCCGTTGGCGTCGGCATTCCAACCTCGGCCGGGGCTGCGGAAGCAGATCTTGGCAGCCCGCCGCCGTGGCGACGACGTCGTCCTAACCCAACCGGAGGACGGCTCCGGCAGCGCGCCTGCCGGGACCCGGGTCCTTGCCGGTGGAGGAGGTGTCGGCAAGTCCCAGCTGGCGGCATGGTTCGCCCCGGACGCGATCGAGCGCGGCACCGTCCTGGTGATGTGGGTGGCGGCGGGCAGCCCTGAGCAGATCATCACCGACTACGCCCGCACAGCGGTCCGAGTCGGCGCCCCCTCAATTTTTGCCAGCAGTCCAGATGTTGATGAAGTAACCGATAAGGCCGCCGATCCCGAGTGAAATAATGTTGCTCACAACCGTAATCCACACATCGCGTTTCTTGGCATCCCAAAAGGTCGGTGCTTCTTTTCTCGTTCTAGTATCAAGTAGCACTCGAGGCTTCGGCCGCTCCACATCGCGTCGCCGCGACAGCCCATCGTAGATTGCGCGGCCGACGACGGGGGCAACAAGAAGAGCAGCTCCGAAAAGGGTGTCAACAAAGTCAGGGGTGACTAGCCTGCGGCACCCAAGTGCTATTTCGTAGACTTCTTGAGCTGCCCCCTTAGATGCTAAATCATCACCCGTTATCTGGAGAAGGCTGATGTCCTTACCGAGCTGGAGCGTCACCTCACCCGAGTTTCCGCCGGTGAAAGAAAAGCTCCTCACAGCGTGGACGCCCTGCGACGCAAGATCGGCAATGTCGGCGACATCGTCGATCTCGTAGTCGTCAACCTTCATATCAACTTTTTGATGGGATATCTTGTGAAGAACGGCCACCATTCGATCGAGATCGTCTCGCCACATACGCAAGTATCCGAGGTCGACAGTGATTACCTTTGGAACAACACGTCTTAGCGCCACTCGATGGATGATAGGTTAACCGACCCCTTCTCGTACAGGAAGGAACCAGGATTCGACGGCGCCACCATGCGTTCTCAACGTGACGACATCCCCTAGTGATCAACTCCTATACCCTGAACTCTCCGCTGGCCGCCTTCGAACGCCCTCACATCGGCATGATCAAACGCGTTCTCATCGGCAGATCCGCGCCCTCGGTCACAGACGGTGGAGTCGCGCGGCAAGGGGCGATGGGGCCAACTTCGTCCTGACAGTCGATGGAACGTAAGCAGCCGGACGACTGGCAGGCAGAGCTGCCGACGGGTTTGTCCACCGACGGCCGGCCGTGACAGGGTCTGCGAACATAGTGGTCCGGCGGATAGGGCTCGTGAGGGCTTCGCCTGCGGTGCGGTGTGGACGGCTGGGACAGGGGGATAGCGGTGCCGAGAAGGCTTGTGGTGGCGGAGTGGGAGGACGGGCAAGAACCGTTCGACTCGCGGAAGAAGCCGGGCAGCTACAGCCCAGCAACACGTCTACCGGGCAGTTCACGCAAAGCCGGGGAGATGACGATCACGCTGCCCACCGAAGAGGACCTGGCTGAGCGTCCTCGGGAACCGCCGGAGCACCGCCAGCGCGTTGCCGCCGGGCGGCCGTTGCAGCGCGGCGATAACGGCGCCGTCGATGCATTGGCCGACGCCCTTGTCCTCGCTGGGATGAAGACCGTGGATTGGGTTTTTGAGACAGGGGGCCCGAAGGCCTGGGCGTGGGGTAAGCAGACCGTGGCGGATTGGAAGGCTAGACGAGCTAGAGCTGCCGTTGAGGCCGCTGCGTCCGTGGAGCTCGAGCCGGCCGCAGTGCAGGTTGAGCCAGCTGACGTGACGCACCTTGCGGGTACCGCGGTCGAGGCGGAGAAGCCCATTATGAGCTGGACAGAGGTGCAACAGCGCCTTCGCGTAGCCGACGCGGCCGAACGGCTCCGTGACCAGCAGATAAAACTCGTGCTGGGTTCACGGATCGTCGATGATGACCTGACGGAGCTGGGCAGCGCGGCCGTACCGTCCGCGCAGGCGCAGGTGGGTGCCAGGGACCAGCCGATGCTGCAAGCAACGCCATCGCTGGCTGACGCAGATCTCCGGGTCCAGCTCGACGGCGTTCGCAACCGCGACTCCTGGCAGGGCGACGGCATACCTGTCCAGCGGACGTGAAAACGCGGCAAGCCGGGTGGTCACCACCAGTCGTTGCGCTCCGAACCAAACCGCAGCTTAAACAGTGATGGCGGGCGCGGCGCTGCACGAGGCTGACACCCTCGGACCGTTTCTCGTAGTGAACCATGACGAGGTCCACTCCGAAAGTGATATTCTCGCGCACGGCGCGAGCGATCTGGCAAAATCGCTCTGCCGGCACCGGCCCGTCGAGGGGCTGACATGACCCGAGTCGGCAGTCATCCCTGAAGGCTACTTTGCGCATCGGCATTGTTGGGTGCCCGCTAATCGGCAGATCCGCCTATGGGCGTCAGCGAGCCTTGCACGCCTCTTGACAGGCAAATCGACTGAGGATCATTCTTCCGAGACTTACATGCCCGACGTTAGACAGAGATCGGCTGCCGATAATGCGTTCGGCCACATCTCAAGACCCGCGCCTTTGGACCATGCTGGCCCGCCAGTCGCCGGTGCGTAGGTGACTCAACATGACGCTCGCCGCCCTCGCGTCCGGGTGATCGCTGCCGAGTAGTCGGTCGGTGTCGGCGACAAGCCGTTCGAAGATGGCTGTCGCCTCATCGGTGCGGCCGGCAAGTGCATAGTTGAGGCCGAGGCCGCTACGGGCATTGATCGTATCTGGATGATCGACACCGAGCAGGCGTTCGAAGTCCGGCACGACCTGTTCCGACAGCGCGGTGGCGTCGTCGATTCTATCCGCCTGCCGGTACGATCCGGCGAGGTTGTCTCGAGCGGTCAGCGTGTCCGGATGCTTCGGATCAAACAATCGCTCACGGACAGCCAGGACCTCCTCCTCGATGAGAATGGCCTTATCAGGACGTCCCTCCAGCCGGTACGAAATTGCCAGGTTGCTGCTGGCCTCCAATGTCGCGGGATGCTCGGCACCGAGCAGGCGTTCGAAGTCGGCGACAACGGCTTCCGAGAACGCGACTGCTTCAGCGAACCGGCCCGCGTACCGGTAGGAGGCTGCGTGGTTGTCACGCAGACGCAAGGTACTGAGGTTCTCCGCACCGTAGACGCGCTCGTACGGGGCCAGCAGCCTCTCCTGGATATCGATCGCCTTGCTGAACTGGCCCGCCTGCCGGTAGGAGACGGCGAGGTTGGCGCGAGCGGTCAACGTGCCCTCGTGCCCGACCCCGAACAGCCGCTCCCACTCGGTGGCGGTTTGCTCCTCGATGGCGATCGCATCGTTCGTGCGTCCGGCCTGCCATAGAGCGCTGGCGAGGTTGCCCCGCGCGGTCAGGGAGTTGCGATGTTCAGATCCCAGCAGACGTTCGCTGGCGGCGACGATCTGCTCGAACTCGGCGATTGCGGCGGTCAGGTTTCCCTGATTCTGTTGGAAGGTCGCTGCGCGATCCCGCAGCCACAGCAAGTCGGCGCTGATCTGCTCCTGTGCAGTGTGTTCCACCAGCGCTTTGATGTGGGGCAGCAGCGCTGTCCACAGCGGCCAGCCTGCCAGGTTCATGGCCGGATCATCCGGCACAGCGATAAGAAGAAGCTCAGCCGCAAGGTCACCAACAGCCTTCGCCTGCCCAGCCGTTGTTGCGGCGCTGCGGGTAACAGACTGGACCAGCCGGTGCACTGTCGTGCCGCCGGCACGACGGCTGATCATGGAGTACGAGGCCAGCAAAGACAATGCGTCGGCGACATCCCGGGAGTTGTCGGAAAGCGGGAGCAGCACGCTGTCGGGCAGCTCGTCAGCGGCCAGCCAAGCGAGCAGGTCCAGCACCGTGGTGGCGAGCGGGTTCTTGTGGTCGATTGCATCCATGGTCACCGTCCACACCACGGCGATCGAACGTCGGTCGGAGTCACCTTCGCCCGTGTCAGCGGCTGTCGGCACGAGGCGTTACAGCGGGTCGCCGACGACGGCTGGCCGTACGTGGTCCTGGACAGCAAGCTGTTCACTCATGCGGTTCTCGCATTCGTCTGGCGCTTGAGCTCGTTGCGGGCTAGCGCGTTCTTGTGTACTTCGTCTGGGCCGTCGGCGAACCGCAGGGTGCGGATCCCGGCGAACGATGCGGCCAGCGGGAAGTCCTGGCTCAGTCCGCCGGCGCCGTGTACCTGGATGGCCTTGTCCAGGATCCACTCGACGGTCTTCGGCGCCGCTATCTTGATTGCCTGGATCTCGGTGTGCGCGCCCTTGTTCCCGACGGTGTCCATCAACCAGGCGGCCTTGAGTACGAGTAGCCGCAGCTGCTCCACCCGCACCCGCGACTCTGCGATCCAGTCCCGGACGACACCCTGTTCGGCGAGCGGCTTCCCGAACGCGACCCGATCAGAGGCGCGGGCGCACATCAGCTCGATGGCGCGTTCGGCGACGCCGATCGATCGCATGCAGTGGTGGATGCGGCCGGGGCCGAGTCGTGCCTGGGCGATGGCGAACCCGTCCCCCTCGCCACCGATGAGGTTCGAGGCGGGGACTCGTACGTCGGTGAACTCGAGTTCCGCGTGGCCTCCGTGGTCGCGGTCGTCGTATCCGAACACCTGCATGCCGCGTTTGATCGTCAGGCCGGGGGTGTCGCGCGGGACGAGGATCTGGCTCTGCTGGCGGTGTCGCTCGGCCGACGGGTCGGTCTTGCCCATCACGATGAAGATCTTCGCCTCGGGGTTCATCGCCCCGGTGATCCACCATTTGCGGCCGTTGATGACGTAGTCGTCGCCGTCGCGATCGATGCGGGTGGCGATGTTGGTGGCGTCGGAGGATGCGACGTCGGGTTCGGTCATCGCGAACGACGAGCGGATCTCGCCGGCGAGCAGCGGTTGCAGCCATTGCTTCTTTTGCTGGTCGGTGCCGAACGTGGAGAGAACCTCCATGTTGCCGGTGTCCGGGGCGGCGCAGTTCAGGGCGGCCGGCGCGAGGTGGCCGCTGCGCCCGGTGATCTCGGCGAGGGGAGCGTACTGCAGGTTGGTCAGGCCGACGCCGTGCTCGCCGGGCAGGAAGAGGTTCCACAAGCCTCGGACGCGGGCCTCGGCCCGCAACTGCCTCAGGACCGGGACGGTGGACCAGGCCCAGGGATCGTGTAGGGCCGCGAGTTGCTCGGCGAACACCGGTTCGGCTGGGTGGATCTTCTCATCCATGAACGCGAGCAGCTTCTCGCGCAGCTCTTCGGTTCTGGGATCGAACGCGAAGTCCATCAGTTGTGCTCCTTCAGCGAGGTGAGTCCGGCGGCGATCAGGGGCTCAACGATGGTGCCGATGGTTTCGAACCCCTGGCCGACGGTCTGCCCGTGGGTGTGGCGGTAGTGGATGCCTTCGAGGATCACGGCGATCTTGAAGTAGGCGAGTGCGAGATGAAAGCCCAGCCGCGACAGGTCCCGTCCGCTGGCTGCGGCATAGCAACGGAGGATCTCGGTGTCGGTGATGAAGCCCGGGGCGGTGCAGGCGTCGGTGACGACGTACCCGCCGTCGAGCGCGGGCATCCGTTGATAGACAAGCAGCAGCGCGACGTCGGTGAGCGGATCCCCGATGGTGGCCATCTCCCAGTCGATCACCGCGGCAATCTGGTCGTCGCGGTCGACCAGCAGGTTGTCCAGCCGGTAGTCGCCGTGCACGATGGCGGGCGCCGACCCGGCCGTCGGCATGTTGGCCTCCAGCAGCGCGTGCAACTGTTCGGCGCCGGCGAGGTCCCGGCTGCGGGAGGCGTCGAGCTGTTTGCGCCAGCGTCGGACCTGACGGGTGAGGAAGCCGTCCGGGCGGCCGAAGTCGCTGAGGCCGATGGCGGCGGGGTCGACGCGGTGCAGCGCAGCGAGGGCGTCGACCATCCGGGTGGAGATGGCGTTGACGCGTTCCACGCCTAGTGGTCGCAGCTGTGCGGCGTGGCGGTACGGCGTACCGTCCACCCGCTGCATCACGTAGAACGGAGCGCCGACCACGTCCGGGTCCTCACACAGCGCGAACGTTTGCGGTACCGGCACGTCGGTGCCCTGCAGCGCGCTGATCACCCGGTACTCGCGGGTCATGTCGTGGGCGGTCGCGAGGACGTGACCGAGCGGCGGCCGACGTACGATCCACCAGCTGCTGCCGTCGGTAACCTCGTAGGTGAGGTTGGACTTGCCACCCGCGATCACCCGCGCCCGCAACGGCCCCCCAACCGTGCCCGGGCAGGCGCGCTGGAGGAACGCCTCGAACTTTGCCAGGTCGAGTCCCGGAGGGTTGCCCGCTGCAAGGTCGTCGCCGGCAAGGCCCCGGCTGGCTGTATCCACCTGCTCACTCATCAGGGCACCAGCACGGAGATGGTCTCGGCACCCGCGTGGACCCTGTGGGACCCGACTGCCTGCCCTCGAACTCGTCGAGCCCGTTGAACTCTGCATTGCCTACTCCTGTGACGCGGGGTGATGTCCGTACATGTGTCGCCATGAGTGCGAAGAGCCGCCAACGTACGTTCACGGCATCTCAGTCGCGCGGTCCGCCAGCGACGTAGATGACCTGGGCCGGAGACGAACGATGCGTCCTCCCACGCGAAGAATGAGACAGTGGCGGCGATGTCGTGGGGCTGACCGACGCGGCCTAGCGGGATCTGCGCGGCGGCAGCCGCTTTGAAGTCCTCGAACGGGACACCGACCCGGGGCAACGGTGGTTGCGGTCCTCTCGGTCTCGATGAAGCCGATCTCCTCGACGACCGGCTTGCCCGCCGACTCGTCCAGGTCAAGTACGGCGGCTGCGAACCCGTCCTCGCTGAGCCGCTTGGCGACGGCGGCGCCGGTGCCGCGTGCGGCTCCGTTGACGATGGCGGTACGACGGATCGCGGTCACGGAGTCTCCTCCAGCTGTGGTGTGGTGGTGTTCAGGCCCGCAACGTGCCGAGCAAGCTGACTTCTTGTTTCGTGTACGTCGATGTGCAGGACCGCCTGCAGGCCTGCCCGTCTCGCACCCTCAATGTTCGCGACGGCGTCGTCGACGAACACCGCCGCACCGGGCTCGACACCGAGCAGCTTCAGGGTGTGCGCGAAGATCTCCGGGTTCGGTTTACGCATCCCGACCTCGCCAGAGATGACCACCGGGTCGAACAACGCGTCGATCAGCTCCCGCGGGTAGGTGTTGCCCCAGCTATTGGACAGCAGGGCGACCCGCACGCCGGCGGACTTGAGCTCTTCGACGAGGTCGAACATCAACGGGTCCGGGCGCATCTCGGCGAACAGTGCCTGCAGCAGCCCGTTGGGGGCGACCGGTCCACCATCGGTGGCGACCAGTTCCGCGGCGAGCAGGGTATCGAACTGCGCGGCGGCAAGCTCACCGGTCTCCAGGCGGTGGATCGGTGTGCCCTCGGGCGCGGATCGGGACATCCACGCCTTCAATGTTCTGGAGAACGACACTGGGTCGATCCCGTCCCGCTTCAGCCAGGCCGCGATCGAGTCACGCACTGGGCTGGTGAGAACACCGCCGTAGTCGAAGACCACCGCAGCGGCGGTCACTCGCTCGTCGTACGTCATCTGCTCCTCCTCGATCGGCAGCATGGGATCCGGATCGGCGGTGTGGGGGTCAGGCCAGGTAGGTGACTCGGCCGACCGTCGTACCGTCCGCCAACCGCTGCAGGCCCTCGGCGACATCGCCAAGGTCGAGCCGTTCGCTGACCAGCGGCTTGACCAGGCCGTCGGCTGCCAGCTTGGACAGCTCGTCGTGGCACTGCCGGACGGCCGCGGGATCGTGCTGGTTGTACAGGCCCCAGTGCAGCCCGACGATCGAGTAGCTCTTGACCAGCGCGTGGTTGAGGGCGGCGGACTGGATGTCGCCGCCGGCGAAGCCGACCACCAGGATCCGCCCCTCGAACGCGATGCACTTGGTCGAACGCTGGTAGGCCTCACCGCCGACCGGGTCGTAGACGACATCGGCGCCGCGGCCGTCGGTGAACTCCTTGACGACCGCGACGAAGTCCTCGGAACGACGATCGACGACGACGTCCGCGCCCAGAGCCCTGGCCACCTCGGCCTTGTCTGGTCCTCCGACCACACCGACCACCCGGGCCCCGGCTGCCTTGCCGAGCTGGACGGCCGCGCTGCCCACGCCGCCGGCTGCCGCATGCACGAGCAGTGTCTCCCCGGCCTGTAACCGGGCCCTGCGGTGCAGCCCGAACCATCCGGTCTGGTAGCCGATATAGAACGCGGACGCCTCGGCGTCATCGAGGCACTCAGGGGCCGGGAACGTGGTGGCCGGGTCCATCACCGCGTACTCGGAGAAACCGCCGGCGGGAAGCACCGATGCACCGATCACCCGATTGCCGACCGCGAAGCCGGTCGCACCTTCACCCAGTGCGACCACCTCACCGCAGAGTTCGATGCCGGGTGTGAACGGTAGCTCCGGCTTTACCTGGTACCTGCCCCGGCACATCAACACGTCGGGGAAGTTGGCCGCAGCAGCACACACCCGCACCACGAGCCTCCCGGCGGCAGGCTCGAGGTCGGGCACCTTCTGCAGCCGCAGCACCTCGCGCGGCTCACCGAGCTGGTGCACCTGCCAGGCCTTCATCCGCGGAACCCTCCTTCATTCAGTCGCCGCTGGAGCTTGCGCATCCCACTGAGCCCGCGGCGGTAGTACTTTCTGACTTGCGGATGCGGCAGGATCAGCAAGTGATCGTGCTGCGGTTCTTGGCCCGTGGCGCCACCGGCACCGAGCTTCGCGGCCATCGCGTGTCCGATGCCGCGATCGGCACCGGTGACCACCTCACCCCTGTCGCGGGCGTCGATGCCCGCCACGGTCACACTCCTCCGGTCAGGGTGAGTCCACCGTCAACGACCAGGATCTGCCCGGTGACCCAGGCGGCGTCGTCGGAGAGCAGGAAGGCGATCGCACCACCGACGTCGTCCGGAACACCGAGCCGCCTGAGGGGGTACGCGGAGGCGACCTCGTCCTCCTTGCCCTCGTACAACGCGGTCGCGAACCTGGTCTTCACCACCGCGGGAGCCACACCGTTGACCCGGATCCGTGGCCCGAGTTCCACCGCAAGCTCGGCGGTGATGTGCGCGAGCATCGCCTTGCTGGCTCCGTAGAACCCGATCCCCGGGGCCGGTTTCAATCCGGCGACCGAGGAGACGTTCACGACCGACCCGCCGTGCTCACCCATCCAGGCCCGGTGGGCCTGCTGCACCCACGACAGCGCGGCCAGGCAGTTCACCTCGAAGATCTTTCGCGCGGCGTCGAGGTCGAGGTCGACCATGGGCCCGTAGACCGGGTTGATGCCGGTGTTGTTCACCAGCATGTCGACGCTGCCGAACGTTTCGATTGTCCTGTCGATCGCGTCGCGCTGGTGGTCCACGTCGTCGCCCTTGCCTGCGGCCGCGATCGCGTTCTTCGGGCCGCCGAGCGACTGCACCGCCGCGTCAAGCGCTTTCTGCTTGCGGGCCGTGATGCACACCTTCGCACCGCCAGCGACGAGCCGTTCGGCGATGCCGATGCCGATGCCGCGGCTGGCTCCGGTGATGATGGCGACCTTGCCGTCGAACCTGTTGCCCATCAGGACAGCCCCTCTGGCACGATGGCCATTCTCTGGTCGCCACCGACACACGTCGTTTCCAAGCCGAACTGCTTGTCGTGGAACTGCAGCGAATTGATCAGCGTGCTGGTGATCCGGGCCCCGGTGATCCCGAATGGGTGGCCGACCGCGATCGTGCCGGCGTTGACATTGAAGTTGCCGAAGTCGACGCCGAGGTCTCGGGCGGAGGGGATCACCTGCGCGGCGAGGGCCTCGTTGATCTCGACCAGGTCGATGTCGTCGATGCTCATCCCTGCGCGGACCAGCGCCCGCTTCGACGCCTCGACCAGGCTCAGTCCCATGGTTTCCGGCGACAGGGCGCCGACGCCGGTCGAGGCGATCCGCGCCAGTGGGGTGAGCCCGAGTTCGGTGACCTTGGTGTCGGACATGATCACGGCCGCCGCGCCGTTGAGCGGGCCGCCGTTGCCGGCGGTCACCGTGCCGTCCGGTCGGAATACCGGCTCGAGCTGGGCGACCTTCTCCAGCGTCACACCCGCCCGCGGGCCGTCGTCCTTATGTGCGATCGCCTGCTCGACCAGGTTCTGGCTACGGACCCCAAACGAGTCCTGCTCCTCGCGGGTCACACCCTTCAATTGGGCGACGTTCTCCGCGGTGAGCGTGTCGTCGGCTTCACGGTCATCGTGGCTCGAAGCCTCAGCTAGGTGGACGGACGGCTGCGTCATCCCTATCGGATCCCTTCCGGGTTCTCGCCCGCGTGCCGGCGCGCGACGTGGAACGCCGCACCGCCGGCACGTGGACGTGATGAGTGGCTGGTGATGAGGAGGCGTCAGCCCGCAGGGCGTGCCTGGATGTCCACCTCGATGTTTCCCCGGGTGGCGGCTGAGTACGGACAGATCTGGTGTGCCTCCTCGGTCAACTTCTGGCAGGTGGCCTCGTCGACGTTCGGTATTTCGACAACAAGGCGGACCGCCAGGCCGTAGCCGGTCCCGACCGGACCCATGCTCACGTGGCAGGTTACGAGCGATCCCGACGTGTCGACCTTCATCCGCCGGCCGGCGGCACCGATGGACGCTTGGAAGCAGGCGGCGTAGCCGGCGGCGAAGAGCTGTTCGGGGTTTGTCGCCCCACCTGGCCCACCCATCTCCTTGGGCGCGCGTAGATCGACGTCCAGGAAGCCGTCGTCCGATCGCACGTTTCCTGCGCGCCCACCGGTTGCGGTAGCCGTGGCCGTGTACGTGACCCGGTCAAGTTGGGTTGTCACGAGAAGCACGTTCCTCTCTTGCTCGATCAGGAGTCTGCGCTGACGGCGCAGCCGGCCCGGTAGGCCATGGCGATGTTGCGGGTGTTGGCGTATCCGGTCACGTAGCCGCGGAATTCCGTGGTCGCGACGGCGTTACCGGTGGCGAACAGCCCGGGGATCGGCGTCCCGTCGCGTCGTAGTACCCGGGCGTCCGCGTCGGTCTGTAGACCGAACGTGCACACCCCGATGCCGAGCAGCCGCAGCGGAAGCGCGTAGAAGGGCGGTTCGGCGACGGCTCCCAGGTTGGGGTTCGGTTGGTGCCGCGCGTCGCCGTATCGACGCCGGACAAAAGCCTTCGATCCTCGGTCGTAAACCGGGTCGATGCCGAGGTCGGCGTTTGCGTTGAAGTCGGAGACGGTCTGGGCGAGGGCGTCAGCGTCAATCCCGACGGTCGCGGCCAGCGCCTCCAGGGTGTCCGCCCGGGCGATCGTGTCGGGGTAGGCGGCGCCGGCAGGCAGCGTGCCAAGGCGGTAGTTCTTCCGGAACTGCTCGTCGAACAGCAGGTAGCAGGGGAAGTTTTCCCATCGCCGACAAGCCGGATCCCACCGCAGAAGGGCTGAGTTGATGCCCACGTAGTAGCTTTCGTCGCCGAAGCGGTGTCCGGCGCGGTTGACGACCATGGTGTGCGGCAGTCCCATGACGTCGAACAGTTGGCTGTAGAGGTGAGCCCCCGTGCCGCTGTGGACGTCCTTGGATTGCAGGTGCGCGCCCATCGAGAACTGGGGCCCACCACCGCGTACCACCGCCGCGCCGGCCGCTTCCGCGAGACCCAAGTGATCACCGCGGATCGATGGCGGTCCGGCTTCGACGAAGTCGGGCAGCCCCTCGAGGTCGGCCGCGAAGTCGGCCCAGCCGTAGCCGCCCGTCGCTAGGAGGACGCCACGTCGGGCGAAGAACTCCGACTCGTGCCCACCGGGGTCGACCGCGCGGACACCGCTGACCCGGCCCGACCGTTCGATCAGCCGCTGGACGCGATGTCCGAGGACCCAGTCGACGTCCTGCTGAACTAGCGCCGCTCGCACGAAGGCAGCCGCCAGGCCGGTGCCCATCGTCAGAAAGTCATCACGCTGGCGCTCGGCGAACAGCGCCTCGATCTGCTGGGGCGTCCGCGTGCTGTCGAACAGTTCGCGGTGCCGCAAGCCCGTGCGGTAGTGCGGGGAGGGGGACAGGTGCGATCGCAGTCGCCGAAGTCGAGTGCCCTCGATGGCGCACTCCAGCATCCGTCCGCTCGGCATCGAGCCGGGCGCATCGGGGTAGTAGACGTCCGGGTTTCCCGGAACCACCTCGAAGTCGATGCCGAGTGAACGGTAGAACCCCAGTGCCTCCTGCGCCGAGGTGAGGATCTTGCGGCGGAGATTGTCGTCGGAGTTGCGTTCACCCTGAGCGTAGCGGAGGTAGGCGTCGGCGGCGTCGACGCTGTCGGGTGGGTCGTCGTCGGGTGCGCCGGGCGCCCACAGCAGGCCGCCGCTGTACGCGCCGCCGCCGCCCAGGTATTGGGAGGCCTCGATGACAAGGACCCGCAGGCCCGAGGAGGCGGCAACGGCAGCAGCGGCCAAGCCGCCCAGGCCGCCTCCGACGCAGACCAGGTCGTATTCCGGCATAGCGGTACGGGCAGCCGCTGCTATGCCGACGCGGCGGATGGGGCAGCGGCAGCTGCATCGGCACCGTACTTCTGGCGCAGCAGGTTAAACCCACCGCCGGCCTCGATGACCTCGATCGCGTGCCCGCTCGGGGCCTTGCCCTGCAACACCTGTCCTGATGACACGACCCGCACGGTGGCGGTCCGCCAGTCGACTTCCACGTCATCCCACCGTTGGACCGCCGACGAGATGCCCGGTACGGCGACCAGTGGCATCCCCTGATACAACTCGCCCCGCCAGAATCCGGGTGCGAACGACTCGGCGACAACGGCGACAATCCCCGCGTTGCGCATCGCGATCATCGCCGGGTAGTGCGGGTGCCCGTAGCCGAAGTTCCGACCGCCGACGATGATGTCTCCGGGGCGGCAGTCGTTGACGAAGTTCGGGTCGTACGCCTTCATGCACACCGAGGCGAGCTTGTCGGGGTCGTAGTACTTGATGTTCTCGACGCCGATGATTAGGTCGACATCGAAGTCCGAATCGAAAATCCAGGCCACCCGACCCTTGAGTACGGCCGGGACGGCTGGCGAGTCTGGCTTGCTCATGCGGTTACCACCTCGCGGGGGTCTGTGATACGACCGGTCAGCGCCGATGCGGCTACCGTGTAGGCGCTACCCATGTAGATCTCGGCTTCGGTGCTGCCCATGCGCCCTGAAATGTTCAGCACTCCGGTCGAGATGCACTTGTCGCCTGCCTGCAGCGGGGACGCGTAGCCGATGCAGAAGTCGCACGATGCGTGGGCGATGCGGGCACCGGCCTCCGCGAGGATGTCGAGCAGTCCCTCCGCCTTCGCCTGTGCGTAGATCCGCTCGGAGGTTGGAACAACGTTGAAGTTGACCCCGGGCGCGACCTTCTTGCCTTTCAGGATCTCCGCGGCGGCTCGGATCTCCTCGATCCTCCCGCTCGCGCACGACCCGATGTAGGCGTGCTTGACTTCGACCCCGGTCACGTCCTCGATCCGTTTCGTGTTGGCCGACTTCGCTGACCCGGGCAGCACCACCTGCGGTGACAGGTCGTCCAGGTCGATCATGTGCTTGGCCGCGTACTCGGCGTCCGGGTCGCTGTAGACAGGCTCGAACGGCTTGCGGGCGACGCGCCGGGCGTATGCGAGTGAGGTCTCATCGGGATTGAAAATCGCCGAAACGGCTCCAGTAAACATTGCCATGGCGCACAGTCCCTGGCGGCGGTCGATGGACATCGCCTCGGCGCCGGGGCCGACGTACTCCATCACCTGGTGTGCACACGCGTCAGCGCCGTACCTCGCGATGATGTGATGAATGAGGTCGCGGTTGTCCACTCCGGGGGCGAATGCGCCGCTAAGGTGAAACTGCGTGGTCCGCGGTACGTCGAGGTAGACGGCGCCGGAGACCCACGCTTCGAGCAGATCCTTGCGGACACCCCAGCCGAGCGCGCCAAAGGCACCGAGCCCGCTGATGTGTCCGTCGAAGTGGACCAGGAAGTTGCCAGGGATGGCGTAGCCGAGCTCGGCGGCCACCTGGTGCCCGATCCCCAGTCCCTCGTGCACCTCGACGCCGTTCGCGCGTCCCCAGTCGCGGGTGACCTGGTGCATCTGTTGCTCGCGCTCGTCGTTCCTCGTCACCAGGTGG
Organism: Micromonospora sp. NBC_01638; assembly: GCF_045209745.1. Classification (NCBI taxonomy): domain Bacteria; kingdom Bacillati; phylum Actinomycetota; class Actinomycetes; order Micromonosporales; family Micromonosporaceae; genus Micromonospora; species Micromonospora sp. NBC_01638. Next base: position 6,911,264 of record NZ_CP109273.1, on the reverse strand, counting down.
TCGATGAACAGCACGTACCGCTCGGGGTCGCTGACCGTTGTTATCCCGAAGTCGTCCGCCATCTGCCGGAACATGACGTCCGTATAGCCCGGGAAGTCGTAGGCGACCATGTAGTCGGGGCGGAACGGTGCGTTCTGGCCGGGACGCACCACGGGAAGACCGCCGGCCCGCGCGAGAATCTTCTCCGTGATCGTGCTGCCCATCACATGCCTCCTTCGATGGCAGTCAGCTCGGACTGCGACGCGTGGTACTTCGCCTGTAGCTCGAGAATTTCGGGGAACCCGAGCAGTGCGGGGATCTCCTTCGGAGCCATACCGTCGGCAGTCACGTCCGTCGCCAGTTCTCCGTCGTACAGCCGCTGCAGGGCGTTAGCGATCGCTCCCGCCGCAGCGTGAACGGCTTGGTTCGGCAACAGTGCGATGCGTACTCCGAGTTCGAGGAGGACTTCTCGAGTGAACTCCTTCTCGACCCACGTCCCGGCGGTGATGGTCGACACGAGGTCACCGCCCAGTTCCTCGCTCGCGTCCGACCACTCCTCGACAGAGCTGAACGAGCGCGTCACGGGCATGAGGAGGTCGGCACCAGCGGCTCGGTACGCGGCGAGGCGGCGACGCGCGTCCTCCCCGTGAGCATCCGTCCGAGCAATGATCAGGATGCCGTCAGCGGCGTCCTTCGCGGCGCGGATCTTTCCGGCGGCCTCCTCGATCGGAATCAGCGGTACCGGCTGGTTGACCCACAGCGGCTCTTTCTTGGGCGCCACCTGGTCCTCCATGAAGACGGCGCTCGCGCCCGCGTTGCGCGCCTGGTTGACCGTGCGCATGACGTTCACGGCGTTGCCGTAGCCCGTGTCGATGTCGGCGATCAGGGGAAGAGAACAGCCTTCGCGGATACGGCGGATCGCGCCGATGTTCTCGGTCATGGTGTAGAGCTCGGCGTCGGGCATTCCGAGTGACGCCGATATGGCGTATCCGGAGGAGCAGACGGCGCGGAAGCCGACGCGCTCGATGAGGCGAGCCGAGAGACCGTCCCATGCCCCGGGCGCGTACACCAGCCGCTCGTGCTCAAGGAGTTGCACCACCGACGTTGTGATCATGAGCCGAACCTCCTTGGTCCGGATACCGGACCCAGTTCCGTAGTGCGTGACATGGGACATCTTGGGTGGAGGCCCGACCAGCGTCAAGGGGCGCGTCTTTCGTGCCCCGGGCGCGGACGTGTGCGTCACCCCGACCCGGCCATCGCCGGGTGCGGAAATGTTCGGCGTCAACGGCCTGGGATGATCAAGTTCGTGGACGCGGTGCGGAAGGTCTGAGGGCGGGGTCTCCGCGGTGCACGTCCGGTACGCGTGCCGGTGGTCGCCGGAAATCCTGACCTCGGAGATGTTGACCGGCATCGCAGGTCCCGCTAGCGTCACCGTAATCCGTACCACGGTCCGGCATCCGAATCACCGAGAAGTGGCTGCGAGACCCGCAGGCGCCGGATGCCGGTAAGAAACGAGACGATCTCTTCATCGGCTTAGGTCGAGGGCCGGGCAACCCCACGGCGCCTGACGCTCACAGCGGCGAAGGCCGCGCACCCGACCCGAGGGTGCGCGCCCTAGCGCCATGGCCCCGCATGCCGAGCAGACCGGCAGTAGACGACACTCGAGCAAGGAGTTTCAGTGCGCCGCACGAGGACAACTCATCGCCCCTCGACGCGGGGCCGGAGTTCGCTCCGCCTCGCTCTGGCACCCATCGTCGTGACCGTCGTGGCGCTGTCCGCCGGTTGCGCAAAGAGCACCACGACGGGGTCAGGTGATGGAAGTTCGGCCCGCATCGGCATCATCGTCGCCGAGACGGGACCGTTGGCCGGTGCCGGCCGATCCTGGGTGCAGGGTGCGGCGATCGCGGCCAACCACGTCAACGACCAGGGCCTGATCGGCTCCGGCCGGAAGATCGAACTCGTCAAGAAGGAAGGCTCGGAGGATCCAGCCAAGTCCGCAGGTGTCGCCGCGCAACTGGCGGCTGACAAGAGCATCCTCGGACTGGCATGCTGCATCCTCAGCCCCGTGGCGGGAGCGGTGAAGCCCATCGCGATCGCGCAGAAGGTTCCCCTCGACATCTGGGGTGCGACCGAGCCGAACATGGCGCAGCTGCCGTACGTCATCCGGACGACGACCATGCCGCACCCCGCCAACGAGGTCATCGGCAAGGCCGTCGCCGAGAAGAAGGGTCTGAAGTCGGCCGCGTACAGCGTCATGACCGATAACGCCGGCATCGTCTCCCAGGCGGTGGCCTTTAAGAAGGGCCTCGAATCGGCCGGCGTCAGCGACCTGGGTCAGGTCGGGATCCTGGCGAAGCAGACCGACTTCACGAGCGCTGCCGCGCAGCTGATTCAGAAGAACCCGAATTCGATCGTTGTCGCCGCCACGCAGTCTGAGGCAGTCGGGATGATCGCAGCCCTCCACGACAAGGGCTACAAGGGCCAGATCATCACGGGCGAGACCGTGGTCGGTACTGGGGTGTTCAAGTCGCAGCCGGACGCGCTCGACAAGGTCCCGTTCCCGGTGTACTACCTCGCCAGCGAGGCGAATGCCCAGGGCAAGAAGTTCGCCGACGACTACAAGAAGCAGTATGGGGCCGACCCCGACGACTTCGCGGCGCAGGGCTATAACGCGATCTGGACGATGGCGGTCGGCTTGAAGGCCGCCGGTGACAAGCCGACCAGGGAGAGCCTCACCAAGGCGTTAGGTGACCTGAAGTCGGTGGACAACACGATCTACGGGACGGTCACCTTCGACGGCGGTCAGCTCGACGCGAGTGAGGGCGTCAAGATCGTCAGCTACACAAAGCCGAACGGCGAAATCCAGCCGTGGAACGGCTGAACTGACAACTCGCCGACGCTCGGGGCCGTCGTCCGCGGCGGCCCGAGCACCGTTATGAGAGAGGAGCGAGATGCTGTTCGTCGAGCAACTGGTGAACGGGATCTCCGTCGGCGCGATATACGCTCTGTTCGCGGTCGGCTTCGGCATCGTCTTCTCGACGATGCAGATCCTGAACCTGGCGCAAGGTGTCTATGCCACGTACGGCGCGATCATCGCGTACTTCGCCGTCACCGCGGCGAACCTTCCGTACTGGCTGGCGTGCGTCGTCGGGGTCCTGTCCGCCGGCCTGGTCGCAGTGTTCGTCGACCAGGTGGCGTTTGAACCGCTCCGGCGCCGAGGGGTGCAGATGCTGGGGGCGGTCATCGCGAGCGTGGCGATGTGGATCGCGCTCCGGGAGGTCATGAGCATCGCCACCGACGCGACCCCGGTCGGCTTCCCGCCGGACAAGTCACCGCGCGGGCTGATCAACGTGGGCAGCATCAGCATCCTCCACACCCAGTTGATCGCGGTGGTGTGTGCGGCCGCCGTCATCACCGCCGTGTACCTCCTGCTCCACCGCACGAATGTCGGGGCGGCGATTCGTGCCGTCGGCTACGAGAAGCGTTCGGCGGAGATCGCGGGCATCTCGCCGCGCGCGATGATCGTCGGGGCCGCGATGTTGTCCGGTGCTGTCACTGGACTGGCGGGAATCCTGCTCGCCAGCGGGCACAGCTTCAACTTCACGGTCGGTGATCACCTGCTGCTCCAGGGCTTCGCCGCCGTGGTGATCGGTGGCTTCGGCGATGTTCGCGGTAGCGCCCTCGGTGGGCTGTTCATCGGGGTCGTGCAGACCCTTTCGGCTTCCTACATCTCCGCGTCGTATCAGGACGCGATCACGTTCGGACTCGTGCTCGTCGTCCTCCTCTGGAGACCGCAGGGTCTCCTCCGTATAGCGACCGTTGTGAGGGCGTGACGAAATGAATGCCGACCTCGTTCTTCTCCAGAGCGCCACACTGTTTGTGATGGCAGGGGCGGTCCTCGCGCTGAGCACGTACGTCACCCTGTGGGCAGGCCTGCTGAGCTTCGCGACCGTCAGCTTCGCCGCGATCGGGGCCTTCACATCGACCTGGGTGCTCACCAACACCGAGCTTGGAGTGGTCACGGCGCTCCTTGCCGGGGTGGTAGCCGCAGCTGTGGTCGGGCTCATCGCCGGGCGGCTGTTCCTGCGCCTGTCGAGCCACTGGCTCGCCCTGGCGACCGTCGCCCTCGTGCTGATCACCCGGGTCTTCGTGGTCAACCTCGGGGACCACACGGGCGGCTCGGCCGGTGAGGTCGTCCCCGCAGCGCTGACGCCGTGGCAGATGGCGCTGCTCCTGGTCGTCGTGAGCGCGGTGCTGTTCCTGCTGAAGCGGTCGAAGTTCGGCGCCGCGGCGGACGCGACCCGGGAGGACCCGAACGTCGCTGCCGCTCTCGGCATCCCGGTCGGCCGGGTGCACGTCCTCGCCTTCGGCCTCAGCGGGGCGATAGGTGCGGTGGGCGGTGTCATGTTGGCCTCTCGACTGTCGTTCATCGACCCGGATACGTTCTACGTCGACCTGTCGATGACGGTGCTCGCGAGCGTCGTCCTGGGCGGTGCCTACCACTGGTCCGGCTCGGTCATCGGCGCCGCGGTCTTCACCGGCCTACCCATCTATATCAGCCAGTACATCGGCGAGGGCCAGGCGATCATCAATGGGCTTCTTCTGCTCGCGATCATCATCTGGCTGCCCGACGGGCTGATCGACCCGATCCGGTGGCGGCGGATTCAGGCGAAACGACGGCGACCCGAGGGGTCTGCGGGGGTCGGCGACGGGCGCAGCCCGTCGGAGTTGACGGATGTGGGGGCAGCGCAATGAGCACCGACGTTCATCCCGAGCGCGCGACGAAACACGACGTCGCCGCGCAGTTGGAGAACATCTCGAAGAACTTCGGCGGACTGCAGGTGCTAAGGTCTGTGACCTTTTCGGTGCCGCGCTCGACGATCTTCGGAGTCGCCGGGCCGAACGGCGCGGGCAAGACGACGCTGCTGAATCTCATGACTGGCTTCGGCAAGACCAGCGGCGGTCGCATGGCGATCGGCGACGTGGATGCGACGAATTTCGACGCGCTGCGGATCAGCAAGCTCGGCGTCGCCCGGACGTTCCAGAACATCCGGCTGTTTCGTGGCCTGACGGTACGGGAACAGGTCGCGGCCGGCAGCTACCGGCATCGTCGTGCCAGCATGCTTGGCAGCATGCTGGGGCTGCCGGCCGAGTGGAAGGACCGTCGAGAGGTCCGCCAGCTCGCCGACGAGATGCTCGACTTCGTCGGTCTTTCGGCGGTCGCCGACCGGTTGGCCGAGACTCTCTCCTACGGCGACCAGCGCAGGCTAGAGATCGCACGTGCGCTGGCGACCCGGCCGCAGCTGCTCCTCCTAGACGAGCCGACGGCCGGCATGAACGACGCCGACTGGCTGCCCATCGCGCAGCTGCTCGCGAAGCTGCGCGACGAAGGGCTGACCGTGATCGTGGTCGAGCACAACATGCGGCTGTTGGAGAAGTGCTGCGACCGGGTGGCGGTCATCGCGGCCGGCACTGTGATCGCGGAGGACGAGCCGGTGACCTGCCTTCGCCTGCCCGACGTACGCCGCGCCTACTTCGGAAGGTGAAACTCTATGGCCCCGATCCTTACCGTCGAAGATCTGTCTGTTCGCTACGGCACAATCCCGGCTGTCACCGACCTGTCGTTTAGGGTTGAGGAAGGCTCCCTCACCGCTCTGCTGGGCGCGAATGGCGCCGGCAAGTCCACGACTCTGAACACGATCGCTGGTCTCCTGCGACCCGTAGGCGGCCGTGTGACGTTCGCGGGGGAGGACATCACCCGAACAGCCGCCTTCCGCGTCAGCCGCCGCGGCCTGGCGCTGGTGCCGGAGGGTCGGATGGTGGTCGCCCCGCTGACCGTCGAGGAGAATCTGGAGCTCAGCTCGTTCGCTCGCGGCAGGCGGCGCACCGCAGTGATGCAGGACGTGTGGGATCTGTTCCCACGGCTGCACGAGCGCCGCAACCAGGTCGCCGGCCTGATGAGCGGCGGCGAGCAGCAGATGCTGGCGATCGCACGCGCCCTGATGACTAAGCCTTCGATGCTGCTCCTCGACGAGCCGTCGATGGGGCTGTCGCCCGCGCTCGTGGACGTCGTGTTCGGGGCGATCAAACAGATCCACGCGTCCGGCGTGAGCATCCTGCTCGTCGAGCAGAACGCCGCCATCGCCCTGCCCATCGCCGAATTCGCCTATCTGATCCATCGCGGGGACATCATCTCAGCGGGGTCGCCAGCGGAGCTGGAGAAGGACCCGGACATGGTTGCCCGGCACCTCGGCCTCGACCCGGCCGTGGTGGCGCCCGAGTTCGAACAACTCCTGGTGGATTCAGAATCGACACCCACCGAACGGCTGTGACCAGCGGCCGTATCGCGATCGGAGTAGGGAGCCTGATGCCCAGCCCACACTACGTCACCACAAGCGGTGGCCAGCTCAGGATCTGGATCGACGGCGAGGGTCCGACGCTTGTCGCGGTGGCGGGCCTGACGCGGGCGGCCTCCTTTCAGGCGTCCGAGTTGCGTCGCGCTCTGCCGTCCTGGCGGGTCATCGTCGTGGAGCCCCCGGGGGTCGGCGGGTCCGCGCGCGTTGCGCCGGCATCCGTCGAGCTCTCGGCCAACCTGATAGCCGAGAGCCTGGCGTTTCTCGACAACCAGTTCGCGCTGCTGTCCTTCGAGCTGTCGTGCGCGCTCGTGCCGAGCCTCCTTGAGCGGCTGGCGCCGGCGTCCACGGTGCTGGTCAACGCTGACGCCGCACGGGGCTGGGTCCAGACCCGTACCGCGCCGCCCGGCTTGAGCCCGCGAGCCGACGGAGCGCACCTGAACGCCCTGTGGTCGTTCCTGCGCGATCGCCGGCTGCTTCGCCCGGACGAACCGACGTTGCCGGTGACCGCAGGGGATCCGCTTCCGAGCGTTGCCGACTTGAGCGTCAGCTTCATTGACGCGGTCACCGCGCCGGAGACATGGGCAGCGTGTTGGCGAATGTGCAGCGAGAAGCTGGTACCCGCGCTGGACGCCATGGCCGCGCTGCCGCGCGCCAACGCACTGTCCGAGATTCCCGACCTGCTGGCGGCGGCGCCGCAACCGTCCGCGGCCGCTCCGCCGCCTACCGCGCCCCTGCCCGGAACCAAGGTGTGGCACGAATACCGAGACACCACCGTCGGCCGGGTCCATCTGCGGCGGGCCGGCTCGTCAGGACCACCGGTGCTGGTGCTTCCGACAGGGGGCGGGTCGTCGGCCCAGTTCGCCCCGGTCATCTCCGGTCTCGCGGAGGGCCGCACCGTGGTCGGCGTTGACTACTTCGGCAACGGCCTGTCGGACGCGCTCGACCGGACGCCGACGGTTGCGACGCTCGCCGATGACGCGTTCGCGGTAGCGGACGCCCTCGGGTGGGACACATTCGACGTCTGGGGGTCCCACACCGGCGCCTGCGCCGCGCTGGAGATGGCCATTTCGCGCCCGGAGCGGATTCGTAAGGCCGTCCTCGAGGCACCGGTGATGGTCACACCCGATTTCCGGGACGACCTGCTCACGAACTACTTCCCCGGCTTCTCTCCGGACAAGTTCGGCCTGCACCTGCAGCACATCTGGCACTGGCGGCGGGACATGTTCATGTTCTGGCCGTGGTACCGCGTGGACTACTCTGCTACGCGCGCGATCGGCGTGCCGTCAGCCGACGAGCTGCACCTGTACGCCGTCGGCATTCTGGAAAGCGGTATCACGTACGGCGGCGCGTACCGGGCCGCGTTCGCCTACAACACCCAGGATCGATTGCCGCAGCTGCGTGTTCCCGCGATCCTGACCGCAGGCCCGAACGACATGCTCGCCAACGCGCTCGAGGACGCTGCGGCGCTCGTCCCGGACGGACTGCTGCGGACCGTCCCGACCCCGACCACCATCTGGTGGCCAGACCCGAACCCGGGGGCTGCGGCCGTCACGCTCAAGGTGTACCAGGACTTCCTGGGGTGACCGCTGGACGGTCAGTCGGCGAGAGTCGCTGCCGCGGCGGCTCGGAGCGCGCGTACGCCGGCCGGATCCGGCCTCGCAGCTTCGCCGGCCCGGCTGACCGACAGGCCGGTCGTTCTGCGCAGTTGTACGAGCGACTCCGCGTGGGTCAACATGATCGCGAGCGAGTCGACGACCGGGACGTCGTCGACCGCGGTTACGCCCTGCCGCACGAGTGAGGTGTTCAGCAACGACTCACAGGGCACGACGACGTCGGCGCCGGCGGCGATGACCTTGCGCGCTGCGGTCTGGAACGACCGCCTCATCGCGCCCGGTTCGCTGAACTCGGCGTCGACGTCGTGTTCGTTTACCGCCGTCTCAAGCGCCACGATTGCGGCGACGCGACCGCTGAGCCCGTAGTGCCGGACGCGGTCGGCGACCAGTTCGACGTTCGCGGGACCGATACCGACGAGCCCGAGTCGCGCGCCCACGGAGCACGACAGCAGCACGGTCGACTCGCACATCGACACCACGGGAATGTCGACGACGCTACGCGCCTCGTGCAGCGCAGGGTCGTGGAAACAGGTGATAGCGACCGCGTCGTAACCCTCGGCCTCGGCTCGGGTCACGCCGTCGACTATCTGCAGGTTGGCGAGGTAATGACACCACGGATTCGCCAGCACGTCGATGGGCGCCGCCCCACTCGGGTAGGTACCCGCCCGCATGCCGTGGAGATCAACGACCGTGCTGGGGCGCGTGACCCTGCGGGCGTGCTCGGAGAGCATCGCCCGGTACGCCGGGAGGTGGTCAAGCTCGCTGATGCTCTGGTGCCAGATCCGGACCGACATGTGCAACCCCTATCCGTGACTGACTTAGAGGACCGCAACCGGGGCCAAGGGACTCCCCGTGCCCCTGGGCAGCCGAAGCGGCGCGGCTACCAGCATGAACTCGTTGGTCTGCCGGGCGGCCAGTTCGTCGGCCAGGTCCTCGAGCGCGAGGTTGTGCAGCAGGTGGACGCCCAGGTGCACCAGGGCGAGGACATGGATCGGCAGGCGATTCTCGTCGACGGCGGGGAAGTTGTCCGCCGAGCCGTCGGTGCCGAGCAGACCGACGTCAAGCTCGGAGATGACCCGCATCGCGTCGTGGTGCAGTCCGGAGATACGGCCGAACTTCTCGGTGGCGCTTCGACCCTCGTCCGCCCCCCGGGCGCGACCCGTGCGTATGATCAGGGCGTCGCCGGGATGTACGTCCGGCGCGGCGGCGCGCAGGTCCGCCTCGGTCACGGGCTCACCGTTCGGCAGGTGGTCGATTCCGCGCAGCCGGGGGACGTCGACGAGCACCCCGCGCGTAACCACCGGTCCGGCCACGAGAATGTCGCACGCCGACGCCCCGGACTCGTCCACCATTTCGGTGAATCTGCGCCCGTTGTATCCGACTCCGCCGAACCCGATATGGCAGATCGCGTCCATGTGGGTGTTGTCCAGGCCGTGGCACTGGACGTGAATCTGGTCGCTGGCAGCCTGAACGTCGCCGCCGGCGTTCGACCCCCAGGCCGTGACCATCTCGTGCTTGACCGCACGGTCCAGGCCCTGCGGGTAGTAGGGCGGCGCGTTGACGTCCAGCGGCTGGCCCAGGCTGATCACGGTGCCGGTGCGGACTGCGGCCCTCGCCCGGAGGACGTTGTCCGCCGTGACGAGGTTTAGTGTCCCGCGTTCGTCGCCGTCGCCCCACCGCCCCCAGTTTGGACGCACGCCCAACCGTTCGCCTTCTGCCCTGACCGTCTCGGCGGTCATCTCCTCGTGCATGCTGCGGCCCGCCCCTAGGATCGTTGGTTCGGATTACGGACTCTGTTGCGCTCTCCGGTACGGATGCTACGCTGCGGCCCACCCACAGGGAAGAGAAGGGTTGCGCCTGCATGACAGCGAGTCCCGCTACCAACAGGGTGATTTCCAGCTCGCCGACTTTCGGGCGCTACTCCGAGGAGCCACTGGAACTGCTGCGCGCTGCGGGGTGCTCCGTGCAACTGATCGATCGTGGCGACACCCACGCCCTGATGCAGGCGTTGCCGGACGCGACTGCGTGGATCGCCGGGTTTGAGCCGGTGGATGAAACCACTTTGGCCCATGCGCCCAACATCAAGGTCGTCGCCAAGTGTGGTGCGGGCATGGACAACTTCGACCTGCGGTACCTCAAGGAACGCGGCATAGCGACGGTGAACGTCCCAGGTGGCAATGCGCGCCCCGTCGCCGAGTACACAGTCGGGCAAATCGTAGCGCTGGCTCGCGGCATTTTGGCGAACGACCAGTCCGTGCGGGCGGGGAAGTGGGGGCCCACCATCGGACGGGGCCTCGACGGACGCACGCTGGGCATCGTGGGTTTCGGGGCGATCGGCCAAGAGGTCGCGAAGCTCGCCACCGTGTTCGGGATGTCCGTCATCGTCACCGACCCGCTCGTCGGTCAGGCAGCGCTGGACGCGCACTCGGTCCAGGCGGTCGCGCTCGACGAGCTGTTGGAAAAGGCCGACGTCGTATCCATCCATGTGCCATTAGCGGAGACGACCCGGAACCTGATCGGTGAGGCGGAGCTAGCCATGATGGCGCCGCACGCCCTGCTGATAAACAACAGCCGCGGCGGGATCCTCGATGAGCGGGCACTGGCTGCGGCATTGACAGCGGGCACGATCGCGGGTGCCGCGCTCGACGTGTTCGAGCAGGAACCGCTGCCGAAGGACAGCCCCTTGCTGTCTGTGCCTCGCCTCGTCTTGTCGTCGCACACCGCCGGGTACTCGGATTCCGCGCTTGCAGTGGTCACACGGCGGTGCGCTGAGTCCGTATTGGAGACGCTCAAGGCCACGCACTAGCCGAGCCAGCTCGTACCAGTCGAGGAGCAACGATGAGGATCGCCCGGATCGACGGCGCGGGCCGAGCGGAGTTCGTTTTCACCGACGATCACCGCAGTGGCTGGGTAACGGCGAGTGCCCTGGGTGTCGACATCCGCGCACTGGATGACATTGTCGACCGGCTTTCCGACATCCGTGAACGGATGTCGGTGACGGATCCGGACCGGAACAATCGGGTCGGCCTGCTGGCACCCGTGGAGAGGCCGGGCAAGATCCTCGCGGTCGGGCTGAACTACCTGAAACACATCGAGGAGGTTGGCAAGGCCACACCGCCGGTGCCCTTGATCTTCGCGAAGTACCCCAGCGCCGTCACGGGACCTCACGACGTCATCGAGCTGAATCCTGGCGTCACTGCCGAGGTTGACTACGAATGTGAGCTCGCGGTCGTCATCGGCGCGCAGGCCCGAAGGGTCGATCCGGCACAGGCACTAAATCATGTGCTCGGCTACTGCGTGGCGAACGACGTGTCGGCTCGGGATGTGCAGCGTGGCGAGTCCCAGATATCACGCTCGAAGGGCCTCGACACGTTCTGTCCGGTCGGGCCCTGGATTACGACAGCGGACGAGGTCGCCGACCCACACCAGCTGGACATCCGAACGACGGTCAACGGTGAGATCAGGCAGGACTCGAACACCGAAGACATGCTCTTCGACGTTCCGTTTCTCATCGCGTACCTGTCGCAGACGATGACGCTGCACCCGGGAGACGTGATCCTGACTGGGACACCGCCCGGCGTTGGTTCAGGCATGAAACCACCCATCTACTTGCAGGAGAACGACGTGGTGAGATGCGAAATCGAAGCGCTTGGGTACATAGAGAACCGTGTCGTCACGCCGATGGTGACACGATGAGTGGGCGTAAACCGGTCTACGACGTTGTGTGCATCGGCGGGGGACTGGGCGGACTGGCCGGCGCGTTACGTGCGCACGATCTCGGTGCGCGTGTCCTCGTCCTGGAGCGCTCGTCGATGGTCGGCGGCGTAGCCGCATACAGTGGCGGCTTCTGCTGGGTTGGCGCGAACCACCTCGACACGTCTGGTTCGGACTCCCTTGAGCGGACCGAGGAGTATCTCGACTACGTGCAAGGCGCCGGGCGACCCGTCGACCGTCAGGCGCGCCGGGCCTACCTCGAGTCGTCCATCCGTGCGACGAGGTGGTTCGCAGAGGCCGGCGTGCCGCTGTCCTTGATTCGAAACGCCCCAGACCTGTACCACCCGTCCCCAGGCTCGACCGAGCAGGGGCGCCTCATCGAGGCCGCGGTCCATGGTGCTGAATTGGGCGAATGGCGGCAGCATCTGCGCCCGAGCGCGTACTACCGAACCGGCATCACCCGCGACGAGATCTACCACGAGCTCGAAGGTGACGTCGGCGCGCGGCTTGCGCTTGCTGAGGAACGTCGGGATGCGGACTTCCTGACGCACGGCGTCGGACTGGTCGCCGGATTCGCCCGGGAAGCGCTCGCCAGACGAGGCGTCGAGTGCTGGTTGGAGCACCGCGTCACCGCCCTCCGCACAGAGAGCGATCGCGTCGTCGGGGTCGTCGCGGAGGGACCGGACGGTCCGGTCGAGATCACCGTGGTCAAGGGCGTGCTCATCGCCGTCGGCGGGTACGGGAACTCCGCTGACGCCGCCGAACTCGAGGACGTACCCGAACTCGTCGAAGCTGCCCCGCCCGTCGTCGCCGGCGACGGCCTCACCCTCGGCCAGTCGGTCGGCGCCACGGTGGTCCGCGGTGCTGATCCCTTCGTGGTCCTCGGAGCCCGCTTCGAGAACCAGGCTCATCCCGGCACCGATGTACCCATGTTCACCCAGTTGCTCGAGTACCTCGGCTTCCCCCACTCGCTGATCGTGAACCGCGACGGGATGCGCTTCGGTGACGAGAGCTACTACGGGGCGCTGATCCGCGGCCTGCGCAGCTTCGACACGCGCAAGAAGCGCTGGGCGAACTACCCGTGCTGGCTGGTGTTCGACGAGAACTACCACAAGCGTTACCCCCTCGGCCCCTACCTTCCTGGTTCCACCTACCCGGAGGAGGTCCTGAAGTTCGACACGCTCGACGAGCTTGCGGACAAGGTCGGAATTTCGAAAGAGGGCTTGGCCGTGACGGTCGAGCGCTTCAACGGCTTCGCCGCGACAGGTGAGGACCCAGACTTCGGCCGTGGCTCACTGCCCTTCGCTCGCCGCGCGTACGGCGATCCAAATTACGACAACCCGAATCTCGGCCCGATCGTCGAACCGCCGTTTTACGCCCTCCAGCTGACGGTGCTCGGTGTTGGGCTGTGCTCTCTCGGCCTCGCGATCGATGAGCATGCGCGGGTGCAGCGGCGAGACGGCAGCATCATCCCCGGGCTGTACGCCACCGGAAACGCCGCGGCGACGCGCGAGTTGAAGGGATACGTCACCGGCCTGGCAAACGCGCGCAACTACACGTACGCGTTCAACGCGGTAAACGACATGTACGGAGTTGACTGACCGTGGAAGAGAACAACGCTTGGTCGCGCGTTTGGCACCCACTGTATCCACAGGGCGTCCCGGCGATGATCGACCTCCCGGCACCCACCATCCTGTCGATGTTCGAGGAGCGGCTCGAGGCGGATCCCGAGGCCCCTTCGCTGCACTATTTCGGTCGTACGATAACTCGCTGTGAGGTCGCCGAGCTCACTGATGTGCTCGCCGGCGGCCTGCGGGAACGTGGCGTCGCTCCCGGCGACCGAGTAGCCATCGCGCTGCAGAACACCCCGGTGTTCGTGATCTGCGCGCTGGCGGCATGGAAGGCGGACGCGACGGTTGTACCCGTGAATCCGATGCTGCGTACCCGCGAGTTGTCGCAAGTCGTCGACGACTCCGGCTGCGTCGTGCTGGTAGCCGACCCTGCGATGCGAGACATCGTCGAGTCCGTGCGTACCGGGGCGGCGCGGCTCCGGCATGTTCTCTGGTCGCACCCGGCGGATCTGTCGGGGGGCATGCCGGGGAACTGGGCCCCAGCGCCCGAAGGGCTCAGCGGAGACGAGTCGGTCCTGTCGATTCTGGACTCAGGCGGCCGGCCGCTTGAGCCGTGCGAGCTGACCCGGGACCTGGCGCTTCTCACGTATACCTCCGGCACAACGGGGCCTTCGAAGGGCGCGATGAACCGCCACCAAGGCCTGGTATACGAGGCGGTTGCCGGTCGCGCGTGGTTCGGTCTCGGCAGTGACGACGTGGTCCTGGCGATAGCACCGCTGTTCCACATCACGGGCCTCGGCGTGCACCTGGCGCTGGCCCTCGGTAACGGAATCCCGTTGGTGCTCACCCATCGCTTCGACCCGCGTGTGGTCGCCGCGCTCACGGCACGGTACCGGCCCACGTTCACGGTGGGTGCGCTCACCGCGTTCATCTCGCTGTTGGACGAGGAGACAGCCGACGCGACGACGATGGCTTCGCTCAGGAATGTCCACAGTGGAGGTGCACCGGTCTCGGCGTCGGTCGTGCGGCGCTACGAAGAGGCGTACGGCGTCTACGTGCACAACATCTACGGGCTGACGGAGACCACCTCGGCCTGCATCGGGGTCCCGCTCGGTCAGCAGGCTCCGGTCGACGACGCCTCCGGGGCGGTGTCGATCGGTGTGCCGCTACCAGGGACGGACGTCCGGATCGTGGACGAGCAAGGAGAAGTGCTTGCCCCGGGCGAGCTGGGTGAGATCTGCGTGCACGGCCCGCAGGTGGTCGAAGGCTACTGGCAGCGCCCCGTCGAGAGCGCGAAGGCCATCCGCGGCGGCTGGCTCCACACCGGGGACGTCGGGTTTATGGACAAGCAGGGGTGGATCTTCATCGTCGACCGCAAGAAGGACATGATCGTCGTAAGCGGGTACAAGGTCTGGCCTCGGGAGGTTGAGGACGTCCTGTACGAGCACCCGGCGGTCCAGGAAGCGGCCGTCGTCGGTGTGCCTGACTCGTACCGGGGCGAGACGGTCCACGCCTACGTCACCGTCCGGCCTGGTGAATCGGTCTCCGCGGGTGAGCTGGAAGCGCACTGCCGCGACCGGCTGTCGGCGTACAAATGCCCCCGGGCCTTCCGGGTGGTCTCGGAGTTGCCGAAGACCCCGACTGGGAAGATCCTGCGACGGACCTTGCGTGATGAGGCTGCCAGTAGGGGGCGCGGTCGATGATTCCGCACGCATGAGCACGCGGCTCTGACGGTCTGCGGGAGACCCGGACGTACGGTGGCGGCCGGTCAGGAGTTCATGCGGGCGGAAAGCGCCTTCGCGGACGCGGCGACCCGGTCGACGACCTGTGACAGGAGCGGATCGGTGAAACGGCTGGCGGGTCCGCCCACGCTGAGGGATGCGATTGGCGCACCGGCGGCGTCGAGTATGGGGGCCGCGACGGCGGCTACGTCATCGATGTAATCCTCGATGCTCACCGAATAGCCGAGGTTCCGGACTTCTGCGTATTTGGCCCTGAGGGCCGCTTTCTCCACCGTCGTTGCCGGAGTCAGCCGCACCCGGTCTGCCGTCAGCACTTCCTCTTCAATGGGTGGAGAGAAGGCGGCGATGACGACCGGCCCAGCGGCTACGTGGTACGGCAGGACCGTGCCGACAGTAACTCCGTGCACACGCACCGGATTGCGCCCGACGACCGCCTCAATCGTCACGGCGCCCTGCGGTCCGGGCACCATGAGGAAGGCGGTGTCGCCGAACTCCTCTGCCAACTGCCGCATGAATGGCAGGGCCTCATTCCGCAGGTCCAGGTCCGCCCGTGCGATGGCGCCCAGCAAAAGCACCCGCATTCCCACCCGGTAGCCGCCCGAGGGGCAGCGCGTCAGCCAGCCAACTGACACCATCGTCTGCAGGAGTCGGTACGCCGTCGTTTTGTTGTAGCCGGTCTCCTTGATGAAGTCCCCAAGGAAGACTTCGCGTCGATCGTTCGAAAAGACATCGAGAAGTCTTGACGCCTTGATGATTGACCCGACGATGTTCTTGGGGTTGGTATCCAGCTCCACGACGAGAGCGTAGCGCATCGCGAACCAAGTCCCGGAATCCGGGTCAGCGGAGAGATGTCGGCGGCATACGGCCTCAGCAGAGTCGTGTGAGGAAGCCACGAGGTGGGCCAAGGTCCGGGGGCGGTCACGTCGACCACGCCACTCGTGAAGGTCCGGCTCTCATGGCTGTGATTGATTCGTGGGTGACGCGAGTGTGATCCTCGTTTGACTGAGGTCTATGCGAGCGGGGGAGGCGCGACTGGCGATCGACTGCGGCAACGCGAGCACGACCGCAGTGGTGGCGTGGCCTGACGGCACCTGGCTGCCGCTGATGTTCGACGGTGAGCCCGCCCTGCTAGTAGCGCTTTGTTAGGTTGGTACCAGTTGGTGGCAGAGTGGGCAGAATCCGAGCCAGGTCGCGAGTTGGTACTGCAGTTCGCGGAGGACGGCGTAGAGGCTCAGGTCTGCCCTGTTGCTTTTGGGTCTGCGAGCCGTAACTGGGTGAGGAATAGTTGGGCGGCTGCGGTAAGGGTGACGTGGCGGTGCAGGGCTATTGCGTAGTGGGGTTGCCCCTGGTCAAGGCAGGATTGCTGGTGGTCACGGCGTCGATCAGGTCGTGTGGGCGGTGGTTGGCGCGTCGGGTGGCTTCGGCGATGTTCGTGGCGCCGTTTGTGCGGTGGTAACCGATCGAGGTGTTACGGAGTGTCGCGAAGACGGCGGGGCCGTTGCCCGTCCGGGCTTGGTGAGCGTCTTCACGTAGTGTCACATCTCTGACGTAATGCAGGCGGTTCTCGATGTGCCATTCAGACCGCGCCCAGGTGCCGAGGTCGGCGGGTTGAGCCTGCTCGGCGGGCAGGGACACGGTCAGGTATGCCGCTTCGCGGCTGGTGTTGCCCTTGATCGTGCGGGTCCGGGTGATTCGGACGGCCTGCTGCGCGTGGGGAAACGCCATCTCGCCGGGAGTGGCCACGGTGACGGTTTTGACGGTGCGGGTTTCCTTGCGGCCGTGGCCGGTCTCGAGGGTCTGGGAACCGATCGGGATCTGCGCCCACGGAAGGGATTTGAGCTGGTTGTGCAGGGTCGGCTGGTTCCCCTTGACCGTGACCATCAGGTGCCCGCCGTCGGCTGCGAGGAGTTCCGCGTGCCCGGTCTGGGCGTGCAGCGCGTCCGCGACGACCAGGACGTCTTGCAACGATCCCAACTGGGCGGCGACCAGACGCATCAGCGGAGTGAACGCCGGGATCTCATTGGACTTCGCGTCGATCCGCACCTGGGCGAGCACGACACCAGTGGAGGTGTCGTACGCCGACAGCAGATGAACTTGCCGCCCGTCAGCGAGCCGGGCGCCCCGTTCGACCTTGCCGTCGACGGCGATCACGAGCCGCCACCGCCGCCCGGCCATGGTGACCGGCGCTGTTCGGGCCAACAGCCACCGGGCCAGCACCCGTGAGAGCACATCGGCGTCGATGCGGATCAGCAGCCGCCACACCGTCGTGGCCGCCGGTACCCGGTCGCTGAAACCGAGCCGATCCCAGACCTCCTGGTCCTGATTACGCACCCAATCGGTCACCGACGCGAACGTGCACGCCCCGGCCAGCACCGCGCAGACCGCCACCGCCAGGATGCTCACCAGCGAGTAACGGCAGCCACGCGGATCACGCGGGTCAGGGATCGTGGACAACACCTCGAACAAGCCCTGACGATCACCTTCAGTGACCACGGCGGGGAGTGTGCCGGTGGGTCGGTGCGGGAGCAGGATCTCGGTGGGTGATGATGACATCGGCGGGTGCGGTCCTTCTTCTGGGTCATGTGGTCTTCGCAAACACCATGATCACCAACGGGTACCCGTCCTACATGGACCCACCCTCGACCGGTCCCACATCAAACCCCAGCTCAAACACCCTTCAACCGACTACGCAATAGCCCTGCGTGGCGGTGCCAGCCGAACCAGGAGCGGCCTTCGAAGTGGTCGAGTCCGAGGGCGGTCTTGAGTTCGCGGTAGTCGTGCTCGATGCGCCAGCGGCTCTTGGCCAGGCGGGCCAGTTCGGCAAGTGGTGTGTCGGTGGGCAGGTCGGACAGCCAGTAGTCGGTGGGTTCGTCCTGGCCGGGTGGCCATTGCACGAGCAACCAGCACTCGGGTAGGACTCCGTCGTCACCACAGTAGGGTCTACGTTGGACCGTGCGGCCCGCTGGCCGGACCCGCAGGGCGAGGAAGTGCCCGGCCAGCTCGCGGGTGGGCTGGCCGGGGGCACGATCGGCGGTGGCGATCCGGTCGCGCCAGGGCACCAGTCGTGTCGCGTGCGGGCCTTGGGTCAGAGCGATGGTCTTGAGGCTGCGGGCGGGTTGCGGGTATCTCGGGGTGGGGTGCTTGCCGACCCCGGCGTATGGGACCTCGACGGGTTGGGCGTCGCCGGGCTGGGCGGTGGTCGACGAGGTGGTCGCCACGATGTAGCCGATGCCGCGATCGGTCAGGCCTTGGCGGAACTCCGCGACCTGCCCGTAGCCGGCGTCGGCAGTCAGCAGCGGCGGACGCAGGCCCCAACCGGCCAACTCGTCGAGCATTTCGAGGGCCATCATCCACTTCGGCCGGTACCGTTCGCCTTCGGGCAGTTTCGATGCTGCCCGCCGGCTGCGGATCTGGTCGATCTGCTCGGCGTGCGGCGGCCGCAGGCGGGCGTGCGGCTTCTTCGTTCCGGCCGCATCGCGGGTCACGGGTTCCTGGCGCAGTCTGCGGGCGTGCGGGTTGGTGATCTTCCCATCGGGGCCGGGGACGCAGGTCTCGTCCCAGGACTCGGGCACGAACAGCCGCCAGTCCAGCACCGCCGACGCGGTGTCGGTCGCGGCGTGGACACTCACGGCGATCTGGCAGTTCGCGACCTTACCGAGTGTGCCGGAGTACTGCCTGGCCACACACGCCGAGGCGTTGCCGTCCTTCGGAAACCCGGTGTCGTCCACCACCCACACCTGCGGGCCGACCACGTCGACAGCGGCCGTGGCCGACCGTCGCCGCACATCGGTGACGTCCCAGGTCGACGACGTCAGGAACTGCTGCAACTGCTGGTGATCCACCCCGAGGCGCTGCGCCATCGGTTGCATCGACTTCCTCCGGCCGTCCAGCATCAGCCCTCGCAGATACCGCAACCCGGTCGCTCGCTGATCCGACCGCGGCAACCCCGCGAACAACCCGGCCGCGAAGTCATCGGCGCTTGTTCGCCTTTTCTCGCTGCACCAGTGCTCATGACGGCGCCCCGCCGGGTCGCTCCGACGTTGCACGCCGCGCAGCCAAACCGCACGCTCCGCGACGGCGCGCATCATCACCCTGGCATACCGAGCCTTCGATTGCCTCGCGGGGTAGGTTGCCGGGCCACAGCACTGAGTCGTCGCCGCGCTGGGTCGCGGCTCATCGACCTCGATTCCAGATTCAATCCGATCAAACCGCCTCGCAAGAACGCCACACCCGGCGCTCCGCTCACATGATCAAGTGCAGTCAACTCGGCTACTTAGAGACTTTCCGCAGGATCGATGTCCGGCCAGACTCGGTCCAGGTGCTCGGCGAGACGCTCCCACATTGCGGCTGCCCACCGGTGTCATTGGTGTGGCTCTCTCATGGCCTGCGGTCTCGCCGGGCACCGCGCGAGGAGAGGCTGAAAAGGGGTTTGTTCTGCTCGAAGTAGCGGTGCCCTCCTTGCTGACAACTCATCGAGTTCAGTCAAGAGGAGGCGCCGATGTCGGTGATCATCGGGATGGACCCGCACAAGCGCTCAGCAACCATCGAGGTTGTCGACGAACGCGCCCGGGTGCTCGCAGTGGGCAGGTACGGCACCGACAAGACCGGCTACGCGCAGATGCTCGCCGCGGGCCGCAAGTACACCGATCGGGTGTGGGCGGTCGAGGGGTGCAACGGCATCGGCAAGCACATCGCCCACCGACTGGTGCATGACGGTGAGACGGTCATGGACGTGCCGGCGAAGCTGTCGGCTCAGGTGCGGGTGTTCGCCACTGGCAACGGCCGCAAGACCGACCCGGTGGATGCGCACTCGGTGGCGATGGTGGCACTGCGTTCGCCGAACCTGGTGCAGGTCCAGCTCGACCCGGACCTGCAGGTGATGGGGATGCTGGTCGACCGTCGCGACGAGCTTGGCCGGGCACGGACGCAGACCGTCAACCGGCTGCACCGGCTGCTGCTGGAACTTTTCCCAGGCGGGGCAAAGCAGTTCCTGTCCGCCCGGCAGGCACGTGCGCTGATCGCGACCATCAAACCCCGCGACATCGTGGGCAAGACCAGACGCCGCCTCGCCGTCGAGCTCATCGGTGAACTTGAGAGCATCGACAAGAAGATCAAGGCTGCGGAGAAGGGCCTCAAGGAACTGGTGATCGCCCGCGGCTCCACCCTGATGGACCTGCACGGCATTGGCCCGTCAGGTGCAGCCCGGCTGCTGGCAGACGTCGGCGACATCCGCCGCTTCGCCGACCGCAACCGGTTCGCGTCCTGGAACGGCACCGCCCCGCTCGACGCCTCCTCCGGCGACCAGAAGCGTCACCGGCTCTCCCGCGCCGGCAACCGGCGGATCAACCGGACACTGCACATCATGGCCGTGGTCCAGCTGCGCAACCGCACCGAAGGCCGCGCCTACTTCGACACGAAGAAAGCCGCCGGGAAGACTTCCATGGAAGCCATGCGCGCCCTGAAACGGCGACTGTCCAACGTCGTCTACGCCCGCATGCACGCAGACCAACAACGACGGCAGGCGGCGGATCCGGGAGAGCCCTCGGGGACGACTCTGCAATCCAGCGTGACCGACCTGACCCCGGACATCGGCCCTTCGGACAAGCCACTTCCCGGACCCGCCACCACCCAGCCTAAACCCGCCCTCCGAGCGGTGTCTTGACACAAAGGGGTGCCTACTTAGGGATTGCAGAGAAATAACCCGTAGCTTCCCGTGATGCAGTTCGTTGCTGTGGTATGGGTGTCATGGTGGAAGCCGGTGGGGTGTTGGCAGGAAAGTTCCAGGCGGTTTTCCCGCATCTGGATGAGCGGCAGCGTCGGTTGTTGATGGGCGCTGAGGCCCGGGCGTTGGGGCATGGCGGGATCCGTGCGGTGGCTCGGGCGGCCGGGGTCCGGGAGGCCACTGTGTCGTTGGGTGTCGATGAGCTGGACTCGGGTGCGGCGCCGTTGGGTCGGGTCCGCCGGCGCGGCGGCGGCCGGAAACGTCTGTCCGAGCTGGATGTTGGGTTGCTGCCGGCGATGCTGGCTCTGGTGGAGCCCGACGAGCGGGGCGACCCGATGTCGCCGCTGCGGTGGACGACGAAGTCGACCCGCAACCTTGCCGACGAGTTGACTCGACAGGGTCACCGGGTCGGCGCGGACACCGTCGGCGACCTGCTCCGGGCGGAAGGCTTCAGCCTGCAGGGCAACACCAAGACCGTCGAGGGCAAGCAGCATCCGGACCGCGACGGGCAGTTCCGCTACCTCAACGAGCAGGTCAAAGGTCATCAGGGCAGCGCCGATCCGGTGATCAGCGTGGACACCAAGAAAAAAGAATTGGTCGGCCAGTACGCCAACGACGGTCGGCAGTGGCGACCGGCAGGCGAGCCGGTCGCGGTGAAGACCCATGACTTTCCCGACAAGGAGTTGGGCAAGGCGGTGCCGTACGGCGTCTACGACCTAACCGCTGACGCGGGTTGGGTGAATGTGGGCACCGACCATGACACCGCCGCGTTCGCAGTGGAGTCGATCCGACGCTGGTGGAACGCGGCCGGCCGCAGCGACTACCCGCACGCCCGCCGTCTGCTGATCACCGCCGATGCGGGCGGCTCGAACGGCTACCGCACCCGTGCCTGGAAGGCAGAACTGGCCGCCCTCACGGTGCAGACCGGGCTGCAGATCACCGTATGCCACTTTCCGCCCGGCACCTCGAAATGGAACAAGATCGAGCACCGATTGTTCTCTCACATCACCATGAACTGGCGAGGTCGACCGCTGTCCAGCCACGAGGTCATCGTGCAGACCATCGCCACCACCACCACCCGCACCGGCCTACGCGTACACGCCGAACTCGACACCAACGACTACGAGACCGCAGTACGCATCAGCGACCGACAGTTCGACGCCCTGCCCGTCACCCGCCACGACTGGCACGGCGACTGGAACTACACCCTCCGGCCCGAGGCATACGAGCAGGTAAACCCGTTCGACCAGCCCAGCCCCGACTTGACCTGGCTCCGTCACCCAGCCCTGACCGGCCTACCAGCACCCGACTGGGACACCCTGATCACCACGCTGATGACACTGCACGACGAGCAGCGGGAAACGAGCCTGGACAAGCGACGCGGTCACCGCCCCAGGCTCACCGCCCCTGGCACGGGCCGCCGGCCCGTGCTCACCCTCGCCGACCGGCTCCTGGCCACCCTCATCCACCAACGCCTCGGCCTGCCGCAGACCGCCGTTGCCGTCCTGCTCAGCGTCCGACCCGAAACGATCAACCGGCATATCCGTCAGATCCGCCAACTCCTGCAACAGGCCGGGCACACCATCCAGCCCAGCCCACACCAACTCGCCAACCTCGACGACCTCTACAACCTCGCCACAGCAGAAGACATCCCCAACCCACCAGAGATCAAGACGGCGTGTTAATCCTCTGCAATCCCTTAGAGACTTGGTCCAGGATCGGTGTCCGGCCATGAGCGGGCGCCGACTCGCGTGAGAACATGCGTCCATGAGCAGCGACGTCGCCCTCGATGTGAGCGCCCTGGCGATCAACGTCACGATCCCGGAGGGGCTCCGCTGGACCGACACCCGACGCGGTGAGCAGTTCACGCTGACCACACTCAACGTCCGGCTCCTTTCGGACGGGCGCCTCGCGGCAAAGGCCTACGGCCGACCGGCCGGCGGCGGCCGCGGCACATACGTCTCGTTCCCCGTGCCCAACAGGCCCGAGCTGGTGGCCCTGGTCGACAAGGCTGCCAGCCGCGCCGGTGCGCTGTGGGCCGCCCACCGCAGTCTCGTAGACGCACAGGCTGCAGCAGACACGATTTGAACCGCGCCGAGCGCGCTCGCTCAGCGGCAGATCCGAACGCTCAGACCCTGCATTCAACCCTCGGGCGATCGACTCGCCATCGACCCGGCCGCCCCCTCTCCAAGCGGGAGCAGGCCACCGGAGTGTCACGTGACCGCGCAGCGACGGACCACATGTCCCGATCGCCGCAGCGCACCAGTGATGCGGGCTACTACAAGAGTCGCTCGGCCAGCTCGACGATTCCGGCCGCGTCCGCTGTGACCAGGATGGATCGCAGGTTCTCCAAGGCTCGCGCATGGGGTACCGGATTGAGTTCCAGCTGGTCAACGGCGTACAGCCACTGCTGGTCCTCGGCTGCGGCCGTGGCGAGCAACGCGATGCCCGACGTGCCGTCAACCCGCTTACGCAGGTATGGCAGGAGCGCCGGCCACCGCGTGACGATCTCAGCAAACTGGAACAACCGCTGCGCTCGCCCGATGCTGGTCTGCGGATCGGTCATTGGTTCCTGACGAGACAGCATCCGTTCGTAGAGCTGCCAGACGTTGAGTTGCCGCTTGGCTTCCCGTACCGAGCGCTCGGGTTGGGCCGCGAGGCGCTCAGCGATGAACTGCCGGACTGAGGGGTGCTGCTCCATCGTGCGCCACGGCACCGTGACGTGCCGGACCGGTTCCCGCTGAGCGCCCTTTCCGCTAATGGAAAAAGGCCGTATGTCTACGCTCGATCGATTGACGCCATCCGACCTCGGCGTGGGCGGCGCCTGGCCGAGCTGGGGCTGCAGCGCCGCAGCGGCGGGCAGCAGCGGCGCAAACTCGCCGCCGGTGACCGCCTGGACGAAGCGTTCCACGCCGCCGTCGTCGAGACGGGGTACGAGTACCGGAAGCTGAACGAGCTTGCGCAGGAAGGCCCAGCCCGGACTGGGATCATCGCCATGTAGACCGACGCCTGCCGCTTGCAGGTCGCGGTAGACATGGTCGAGATGTGCCGCGACGATGACCGGGTCGAGGCCGATCACGAACTGGCACGGCAAGCTCGACGTCGCGGTGAGACCGAACAGGAAGATGTTGATCGCCTCAAAAACCTCCGCCGTCGTGGCCGCGCGGCAGCGGTCCAGGTCGTCGATGAACACGACCACGCGTGGACCGACGGCGGCAATGTCGGCGAGGAGGGCGTTTACGTCGTGCTGGTCGAGGTAAAGCGAGCCGGAACTGGCGCATTGTAACGGATCCAGTGGTACCTCGAGACGGTCGGCCGGGGCGGCCTTGCCCAGCTCGAGATGCGCACCGGTCACCGGCCCGCGTAGCAGTTCGGCGGGAAGGTAGTCCGCCGCGAGCCCGAACTGGTATCGCACAGCGGTATGGACCAGTCCGGCTAGGAGGAAAACAGCGGGTAGTAGGAGCGCGAGGACCGCCGTCGTAACCGGGACACCGAACACCCGGAATACTTGGTTCGCCTCGACCAGTCCGATAACCAGCGGGAAGGCGGTCGCGGCCACGGCGATGCCGAGCAACGGCGAAATCACGCGTCGCTGGATTGTTCGCCGCAACCGGTGGCGATCGACGCGGTCGCCGTTGTGGCTGAGCCAGTACTGCTCCCGGCGTGCCGTGGTCGGGTAGAGGACTGGTTCGGCCGCGTCGATGATGGCCTTGGTCAGGCCGGCCCAGATCTGGTCGCCGGACTGATAGGCCCACGGGTTGAACCAGACCGACAAAGCAGACGGCGCTTCGCCACCACCGCCGTGTGGTTGGGCCTGTGCGGGTCGCCGGCCCACGTGCGGCGCCTTCAGCTGCCGCAGCACCGCGCGGATCCGTAGTTGCCGCTGCTCCGGCTCCGGTCGCACCTCAGGGGTGGGAAGCAACTGCTGAACCATCCGCATCAGCGTCGTCTTGCCTGAACCCCAAGGACCCTCGATCGTCACCACCGCCGGTCCGTCGTCGCGGTGGCCCAGCGGGTCGACGGTCGGCCGGCACAGCTGCGCGACTACCGCCTCGGCCAGGCTCCGGCGGTCGAGCAGGTCGGTGTCGGCCGGAGTATCCGACAGCCCCCACATCGAGACGGCGGCGACCTCGATGGTACGTACGGCCATCCCCGACTCCGGATCCCAGAGCATGACCGCGCCGTCGTCTGCTCCCGACGCCACCTGTACTTCGCCCTGCGGGCTACGGATCCAGACCAGTGCGCGTACCGCCGCGCTGTGTCCATGCAGTGGAACGCCGACGACCGCACCGGTCTCGACGTCCCAGACACGGATGGCGTCTGCCCCTCCGGAGGCGAGCCGCACGGCGCCGTCCGGCCGGACCCATGCGGTGAGCGCGAGGACGGCTGTGGTGTGCTCGCCCAATGGCTCGCCGAGGCGCACCTGCGCCTCGGTATCCCAAATGTAAACCCGTCCGTCGAAGCCGCCGGCGGCGAGCCGTACCGTACCGTCGGCACCGGACCAGCTGGCCAGCGACCAGATCCCGGAAGCATGGCCAGTCAGCGGCGAACCGATCAGATCACCGGTCTCCGGATCCCAGATCCGCACCACCCCGTCGGTACCGGCGGAGGCGAGCCGTTGGCGGCCATCCGATCCACGCCAGGGCGATAGGGCGAGTACGCCGCCGGTGTCGCCAAGCATCGGCGAGCACACCGCAGTGCCCGCCTCCGGGTTCCAGACCCGCACCGCCCCGTCGTCTCCGGCAGAGGCGAGCCGGTACGCGCCGTCCGCCGTCCGCCAGGCGCTGAGGGCGGCCACTGACGCGGAGTGCGCCACGATCGAGTCCCCGACGCGGTGCAGCGACTCGGAGTCCCATACGCGGATGTGCCCGTCCAGCCCGCCCGACGCGATCCGATGACCGCCGCCGGGCACGGCCCAACTCGTCAGCGCCCAGACGCCGGACACGTGACCAGTGTCGATCTCGCCGAGCCGGGCGCCTGTAGCCGGATTCCACAGCCGCACGACACCGTCCGGCCCGGACGAGGCGAACCTCCACTCGCCCGCCCCAGTCCACCAACTCGTCAACGCCCGTACCGCCGCGACGTGTCCGGTCTGAATCTCGCGGACGAGCACACCCTCTTCGGGATCCCAGATCTGGATCGTCCCGGCCATGCCAGTCACGGCCAGCCGGACGCCGCCGTCCGGGCGCCGCCACACCGACATGGTCCGCACCGTGCTGGCTGGACCCGCGAGCGACCGACCCACCAGCTCGCCGCTGTCCGCATCCCAGAGCTGAATCGTGCCGTCGCCGCATGCTCCGGCCAAGCGGTTAGCGCCGTCCGCCGCCCGCCAGTGGCTTAACGCCCAGACGCCGGTGTCGTGCATCTTGAGCGCCCATCTGGTGGACTGGCCGGTCTCCGGATCCCACACCCGCACCATGCCGTCCTCGCTGCCGCTGGCGATGCGCACCCCGCCATCGGTGCCACGCCACACACACAGATCCTCAACGGCGGCACTGTGTTCGGCGAACGGTTGGCCTACCGAGCCTCCAGTGGCAACGTCCCACACGCGCGCCGTACCGTCGTCTGAGGCGGACGCCAAACGCCGGCTACCGTCGTCGGCCTGCCATGTCACCAGCCGGATCACCGCGCCGGTATGCCCGACGAAAGGCTCGCGCAGGCGCTGTCCGGTGGCGCCGTCGAAGAACCGGATAGAACGGTCGTAACTGCCCGTGGCCAGGCGCAATGAGCCATCGGGCGCACGCCAATTGGTGATCGACATGACGCCACCGGTGTGGTTGGCCGCGAACTCGGCCAGTCGCTCGCCGATCAGCGGATGCCAGATGACGACCTGCCCATCGGTGCCGCTGGACGCGACCCGGGTCCCATCGGGCTCCGACCAGCAGGTCAACGCGTGCACCGCGCCGAGGTGGCCGTACAGGGGTGTACCGACAGCAGCGCCCGTCTGCGCGTTCCAGATCCGGACGGAGCCATCAGTCCCACCAGTCGCCAGGTAGGCTGTCCCGTCCGTTTCCGCCCACGAGACCTGGGAAATAACGCCACCGGACTGCGTAGGCAGCCAGGGCTCTGGATCAGGACTGTCCATGCCTCGATGCTGACATCGAGGGTCAAGAGGCGACGGAGAGCCGGGCGTTGCTGCCCTGCTGGCGCAGACCATGGACAAACGTGAGGATGCCTCCATCGAGAATGACGGCCGGGCGGCGGTCGGCAGGCCCCGACCACGAACCTCGAGAAGCCTGGGGGCGAGATTCCCCCAGGCTCCTCAGCGGAACACAAGCATGCGGAAAGTTCTTTAACTGCGACTCATGTCGATGGATAGACGCCCTCTCATCGGCTACTGGTTAACTGGCGCTACGACCGCAGCCCGGCCAGGCTTGGTCGAGGTGACCGGCGGGATCGCTCTCTCATCGGCTGCCCACCGCGGTTTGGTGTGGCTCTCATCTGGCGTACGTCCTGCCGGTCACCGTGGCAGGGCTATTGCGTAGTGGGGTTGCCCCTGGTCAAGGCAGGATTGCTGGTGGTCACGGCGTCGATCAGGTCGTGTGGGCGGTGGTTGGCGCGTCGGGTGGCTTCGGCGATGTTCGTGGCGCCGTTTGTGCGGTGGTAACCGATCGAGGTGTTACGGAGTGTCGCGAAGACGGCGGGGCCGTTGCCCGTCCGGGCTTGGTGAGCGTCTTCACGTAGTGTCACATCTCTGACGTAATGCAGGCGGTTCTCGATGTGCCATTCAGACCGCGCCCAGGTGCCGAGGTCGGCGGGTTGAGCCTGCTCGGCGGGCAGGGACACGGTCAGGTATGCCGCTTCGCGGCTGGTCTTGCCCTTGATCGTGCGGGTCCGGGTGATTCGGACGGCCTGCTGCGCGTGGGGAAACGCCATCCCGCGGGAGTGGCCACGGTGACGGCTTTGACGGTGCGGGTTTCCTTGCGGCCGTGGCCGGTCTCGAGGGTCTGGGAACCGATCGGGATCTGCGCCCACGGAAGGGATTTGAGCTGGTTGTGCAGGGTCGGCTGGTTCCCCTTGACCGTGACCATCAGGTGCCCGCCGTCGGCTGCGAGGAGTTCCGCGTGCCCGGTCTGGGCGTGCAGCGCGTCCGCGACGACCAGGACGTCTTGCAACGATCCCAACTGGGCGGCGACCAGACGCATCAGCGGAGTGAACGCCGGGATCTCATTGGACTTCGCGTCGATCCGCACCTGGGCGAGCACGACACCAGTGGAGGTGTCGTACGCCGACAGCAGATGAACTTGCCGCCCGTCAGCGAGCCGGGCGCCCCGTTCGACCTTGCCGTCGACGGCGATCACGAGCCGCCACCGCCGCCCGGCCATGGTGACCGGCGCTGTTCGGGCCAACAGCCACCGGGCCAGCACCCGTGAGAGCACATCGGCGTCGATGCGGATCAGCAGCCGCCACACCGTCGTGGCCGCCGGTACCCGGTCGCTGAAACCGAGCCGATCCCAGACCTCCTGGTCCTGATTACGCACCCAATCGGTCACCGACGCGAACGTGCACGCCCCGGCCAGCACCGCGCAGACCGCCACCGCCAGGATGCTCACCAGCGAGTAACGGCAGCCACGCGGATCACGCGGGTCAGGGATCGTGGACAACACCTCGAACAAGCCCTGACGATCACCTTCAGTGACCACGGCGGGGAGTGTGCCGGTGGGTCGGTGCGGGAGCAGGATCTCGGTGGGTGATGATGACATCGGCGGGTGCGGTCCTTCTTCTGGGTCATGTGGTCTTCGCAAACACCATGATCACCAACGGGCCGTACCCGTCCTACATGAACCCACCCTCGACCGGTCCCACATCAAACCCCAGCTCAAACACCCTTCAACCGACTACGCAATAGCCCTGGTCGTAGCCCACGAACGCCTCACGGCCGCTGAAGCGGAGAACCACCGCCTCGACCTCCTCGTCGTGCAACTCATCAAAGCTCTCGACGTCGCCGGTGACACCATGCAAGCTGAACGATTCGCCGAAGAACACGAACGCGACCGGATCACCCCCTACCTCGCCCGACCCGTCGTCGACCGGCCGCTGCACTGGTCCGAGATGCCGGTGCGTGAAGTCCCGGTCTATCGGGGCCGCCGCTGGGGGTAGGCGACCATCACTGCCACGATCGCTCTTCCTCGGAGCCTCGGAGTCATGACGCGTAGGCCGACCTTCACTTGCCGCTTGGCTGATTCGGAAAGCAACGGCACCGTGGCGCTGTTGACCCAGTGCCTTGGCCGGCGAGGGGCTGTCTCGCTAACGGTGTTTCCGGCGATCTTGGTTAGTAGGTTTCAGCGGCTGGGAAGCGGTCGCTGAAGGTGATGGCGAAGGCGTTCAGGGCGGGTTTCCAGCGCATCGTCCATCGGGTTCTGCCTGCTCCGGTGGGGTCCAACGATCGGGTCACCAGGTACAGACACTTCAACGCTGCCTGTTCGTTGGGGAAGTGGCCGCGGGCTTTCACGGCCCGCCGGTAGCGGGCGTTCAGCGACTCGATCGCGTTGGTCGAGCAGATCACCCGTCGGATCTCGACGTCGTAGTCGAGGAACGGGATGAACTCGGCCCAGGCGTTGTCCCACAAACGGATCACCGCCGGATACCGGCCGCCCCACTTCTCGGCCAGGTCATCGAACGCCGCCCTGGCAGCGGTGGCGTTGACGGCGGTGTAGATCGGCTTGATGTCGTGTTTGAGCTCGTCCCAGTACTTGCGGGAGGTGAGCCGGAACGTGTTGCGGATCAGATGGATGATGCAGGTCTGCACGATCGTGCGGGGCCACACGTTCGTGACGACCTCCGGCAGGCCTTTGAGGCCGTCGCAGACGAGGAAGAACACGTCCTTCACGCCCCGGTTACGCAGGTCGGTCAGCACGCTCATTCAGAACTTCGCGCCCTCACCACCCGAGCCGGCCCACAACCCGAGGACGTCCTTCTCCCCGTCGAGAGTGACCCCGATCGCGGCGTAGAAGGGCCGGTTCGCGACCTGCCCATCCCTGACCTTGACCACGATGGCGTCGATGAACACGGCGGCGTAGATCTCATTCAGGGGCCGGTGGGACCAGTCGGTCATCTCCTCGATGACCTTGTCGGTGATCCGGGAGATCGTCTCCTTCGACACCGAAGCCCCGTAGATCTCGGCGAAGTGAGCGCTGATCTCCCCGGTCGTCAGGCCTTTGGCATACAGCGACAACACGACCTCGTCGACCCCTGACAGGCGCCGTTGACGCTTACGGACGATCTGCGGCTCGAACGTGCCGGCCCGGTCTCGTGGCACGTCGAGCTGCACTGGTCCGGTCGTGTCGGTCAGCACCGTCTTCGACCGGGTGCCGTTGCGGACATTGCCCGACCCAGCGCCGGCGGCGCCCTGGTCGTGTTTTTCGTAGCCGAGGTGCTCGGTCATCTCCTCGTTGAGCGCGGTCTCCAGGACCGTCTTGGTCAACTGCTTCAGCAGCCCGTCCGGGCCGGTCAACGACAGGCCCTGTTCCTTCGCGGCCCGGACCAACTCGGCGGCGGCCTTCGCCTCCGCCGACGGCTCGGGCCGCTTCCTACGTCCGGTCTGGTCGTTCAGTGTCGCGGTCATCACGGCACCCTCCTCACCAGGCACAACGCCTGGCAGGTCAGGCCGGAAACACCGTTAGATCCACACTCCCGCCGGCGACGTTCAGGCGACCTAGAAGCGCTGCGGCGGAGTTGGCCGCGGCTCCGTCATCTGAGCACCGCTCCCACGGGCAATGCCCTGGCCAGGCCCTTCAAGCTGGAGATATCTTCGGCGGGCCCGAAGGCGTCAGCGTTGGCGTCCCCGCGGAGGTGGTAGGGCGTCGTTCGCTCATGCCGAAAGTAGTGCGTCTGACCTTCGGGGTTGGTACCCGTCTGTATGAGGGTGCCGATTGCGGGTTGTTGCTATACCTGCGGTGGTATCGATGCGAGATGGGGCGGTGACTGAGGTGAATCTTGGTGAGTTGTCGTCAGCGGTGGTGCCGTATGTCTCTGCTGCGGTGGCGGCGTACGGCGGCGCGGTGATTCAGCGGGTGACCGATCAGGCCGTCGATGGTGGTGCGGATGTCACGGTCGGGTGCGGGCGGCGTCTTCTCGCTCGGCTGGTCACTTCGAGGCGGGGTTTGCAGGTAAGTGAGGCGGTGCGAGAACTCGCGGATGATCCGGCGGACGAGGCGTCGCTGGCACTGGTACGCGCGCAGGTGCTGAAGGCGGTCACCGCTGACCCCGAGTTGGCGTCGGACTTGCGGGGGATGGTGGCCCAGGCGCAGCCCGCCGGTGACCGATATTCGGTGACGGTGTCGAGCAGCAGCGGTTTCCAGATCGGCTCGCACAACATCCAGGCGACCACAATGTGACCGGGCAGCCAGCGGAATGAGGGACGGGATCACGCAGCCCGCCACAACGGGCGAGACCTTGTACCGTGCCAATACTTGTCGCGTGGTCTGTGACCTGGGCTTCCCCGATCTGGTCAGGCTGCTCGTTGGTATTGGTTGATCACGCCGCCGAGGAGTTGTCGTCGTCGAACAGGTGCGTCGATGGCGACGACCACGCCTGGGTCGTGGTTGGGTGGGTGCTGATCGAGGCTCTGGTGTGGCCGGTGGTCGTTGAAGTGGCGTTCGTACTCGCCGACGACGGCGCGGGCGTGTCGCTCGTCGTACACCAGCACCCGGTCGGTGCATTCGGCCCGCACGCTGCGGACGAACCGTTCCGCGTAGCAGTTCGCGCGAGGAGTCCTCGGTGGGGTCCTGCCACTTCGACCCCCTCAGCGGCGAACACGGAATCAAAGGTTCCGGCGAACTTGGCGTCGCGGTCACGGATCAGGAACCGAAACGCGGTGATCCGATCGCCGAGGTCCATGACCAGGTTGCGGGCCTGCTGGGTCGTCCACGCAGCTGTCGGGTGTTCGGTGACGCCGAGGATGTGTACGCGTCTGGTCGCGATCTCCATCACAAACAGGACGTACAGTCTGCGCAGGGTGATGGTGTCGAGGTGGAAGAAGTCGGTAGCGAGCAGTCCGGATGCCTGCGTGCGCAGGAAGGTGCGCCAGTTGGTGTCGACCTCACGTGGCGCTGGGTCGATCTTGCCGGCGGCGAGGATGCGGCGGATAGTGCCGGCGCCGACGCGGTGGCCCAGCCCGACCAGTTCCCCCTGGATGCGGCGGTGCCCCCACCCGGGATTCTCCCGGGCCAGGCGCACGACGAGGTCACGTACCTCGTCGCTGATCCGTGGCCGGCCCGGCCGGTTTGGATAGGTCCAGTGCTGGCTAACCAGACGTCGGTGCCAGGCCAGCAGCGTGGCCGGGGTGACGATCCGATGCTTCCACAGCTCGCGTGGCAGGGCACGGACCAGCGCGGACAGCACCGCCCGGTCCGGCCATGACAGGCGCGGCCTACCGACTTGGCGCCGAAGCACGGCCACCTCATGGCGCAGCACCAACAATTCGGCGGCCATCGCGGACTCGCCGAGCGTCATCTGCGGCAACCAGCTGAACATCCGAACCGCGGTCAGGTACAGCAGCCGAACAACCATGCACGGCATCCTGCTCGACAGCCACGAAAGGCCAGCTCACACCCTGTGCGAACAGTTCTGGCACGGCACAGGTCTCGGTGTCGGCGGAGAGATGGACGTGGTGCCGGCCGCCGCGGTGCAGGCCGGCGGCCCGGATCGACTCCAGCGCACCGGCGCTGGTGCCGTGATAGAGCCGGTCCGGTGGGGTCACCGGGGGCAGCCCGAGGTCCACCGGGACTGAATGGCCCTGGTTGGCCCGGATCCGCAGCACCCCGTCGGTGCCGCGCTCGACAGCGAACCGCTGCTTGTCGTTGCCGGCGACGACCGCGTCCAGCTCGGCCCGCTCGATCCGTAGGGCGGCAAGCAGAGCGTCGACGGGAGTCCAACCGGCCGGGTCGAGCACCAGGCCGGCCCGGTCGGGATCGTGCCGGAGTGCCTTCGACATCCGCTTACTCAACTTCACCAGGTGCTCGCGTTCCACGGTGGCATTGTGGTCGATCCCCGTCGCTCGAATCGAGAGGTTTTCCGACGACGCCGAACCCGGCTTTTTCTCCGGTGGGCCGGTGTCGCTGCTCCCAGGATGGCTGCCGCCGGCCGGTGCCACGGCTCATCTAATGCCACGCCTGTAGGTCTGCTGCAGATCGATGTGAAGAGTTGCGGGTGAGCTTGCTGGAGTCCGCTGCGGTTCCGTCATCTGAGACACCGATCCCAGGGGCAACGCCCTGACCGGGCAGTTCAGGATGGTGACCTCTTCGGCGTGCCCGAAGAGGTCACCACCATAGCTAGGCCTGCGCGAGCTTCAGAGTTGCGCTGAGCGTCATCGGTGGTGGGGCAATGGGTCGTGTCGCCCCTCGGACACCAAATTTCGTGGAAAATCACGATAAATAGGACAGAATGGCTGTCCTATTTGGGCTTACTTAGACCCAAATGTTGTAAATCTTGGAAGCGGCTGCCTGGCTATAATTGGCCGCATCTGTCCAATTCGGTGACAGGTAATGGCGTCTCTTCGGCGCGTTGACGTCGCAGATTCACGGTGGTGGGCATGCCGGGTCTGCGTCTCACCGTCGGTACGGGTCGATGATCTCCTTGGGGCGCAGCGCGGGGGCTGCGAGGTCGCGCAGTATCGGCGAGGTGAGGTAGAACCTGCCTCGGGTTTCGCCGTGCTGTTCGAGCATGCCTGCCCGGACGAGGGCGCGAAGGTCACGGGTTGCTTGGTCGTCGGTGAGGCTCTCATCGCGCTGATAGACAGTGCGGCGCACTCGACCGCCGGTGGCGGCCAGGTAGAGGGCGCTGACCACCCGCTCGGGTAGCCCCGCGCGTCGGACCCAGGTGTCGAGCAGTTCCCAGAGCTGCGCGGCCTGATCGAGGCGTTGTCGGACCAGTTGGGCTTGTTGGTGATGGGCGCTTAGGCAGAACCGGATCCACCTGCTGGTGTCGTTGTCAGGCTGCCAGGTCGGACCGCCCACCTCGCCGAGCGCATCGTAGTAGGCGTAGGTGTTCCGGCCGACGCCGAGCCACTCCTCAATGGAGGAGAACTCCGGGGCGAGGACACCGTCGCGGGCGAGTACGAGGGTGTGTAGACAGCGCGACATTCGACCGTTTCCGTCCCGCCAGGGATGGATCTTGACCAGGTTCAGGTGAGCCATGGAGGCCCGCACGAGCAGCGGTGTCTCCGGTTCGCCGTCGGCCAGCCAGTCGATCAGCTCGGAGATCAGTGACGGAACGTCGTCGGCGTCCGGCCCGGTGTAGACGCGTCGGCCGGTGTGCGCCTCGTCGATGTGGATGTCTCCCGGACGGAAGCGGCCCGGCCATTTGCTGAGGTCATGGCGGAGCATCATGAAGTGCAGTGCGTTGAGCAGCATGTGCTGCCAGGTGAACTCGCGTGAGCGGGCGAGTTGTTGCACGTAGGTCAGGGCGTCCCGGTAGCCGGTGATGACTTCCCAGGTTTGCGGGTTCGTCTCTACCGGTTCGTCGCCGGCGACGGCGGCGGCTGCGTCGTCCAGGGATACCTGGTAGCCCTCGATCGAATTGGAGCCCTGGATGGCGTGAGCGATCAGGGTTCGTCGGAGTTGCCCTGTCCAGCGGTGCGGCTCGGCGATCTGATACCGCAGGTTGTCCCGCATGGTGTCCAGTTCGCCGAGCACGCGCTTGTCGTCATCGGCGAGCGCAGGAGTCCGATACAGCATGCGCTAATCATACAATGCTTTCCGTCTAATGCTGGAATCATTTAAGCATTCGTTTGCTGACATCCGTTAAGAAGACGATTGGTTGGCATCTCGATGGGAGGGGCGCGAGGGCGGCAGGAGGTCCCGGACACGCTGTGTCTCGTTGAGCACTGTTCGACTGTGATCGTCCGGGTTATGACACGACCCATCCGGCCGAAAGAACACCTCGTCGGTCCACTCGTACCTGCTGCCCTGCCCGCGCGTCCGGGTCCAAGCCCGATGCCGATGCCAGCTCTACCCGCCCAAGCGCTCCCGCCGATCATCGGCGCCGCCCTGATGCCGTGGATGGCTCTTCCGGCCCGCTGTGGCCGGGTGAGCGAATGCCTGCTGGCCGCGGGCATCGACCAGCCTGTCGTTGTGGACGTATCGGGCCAGCACGACCTTCCTCTTGCCGGACTGGCGGGTGATCGGGCTGGTCCCGGCGTAGTTCTTGCGGGCTCTCGCGTCGGCGTAGCGGTTCTTGTCGTCGCCGAACTCGGCGAGCACCCGGGCGCCGAGCGCGACGCCGAGGCCGGGCTGGCTGAGGTAGACCTTAACGTCCGGGTGATCGCCGATTTGGGGCTTATGCCGCGTCCGAGTTTTTTGTCCGGTTCTGTTCCCTATGCTCCAGGTGACACCCGTACCCGATCCAGGAGTCCGGCCGGTCCTGCGCCGCGTGCTGCCCACGCCGCGCGTACGCCCGGCTCGCGTCGCCGTGGGGCGCGCCCCCGCCGCGGTGTGCACCGCCGGATCCGACAGAGATGCGTGAGACACGATGAAGGACGCGGACACCATAGTCCTGCCCCGGCTGGCGTCGACGGAGGTCGACGTCGAGGACCCCTGGGGTGAGGACCACGCGATGGTCACCCAGGCGACGACCGACACCGGCCGGTGGCGGGTCACCGCCTGGCTGGTGCCGGCACTGTTGACGGTCGCGCTCTGCCTCCTGCGGGCCGGCGCGGCCGCTCCGCCGGGCGGCGGCACCCCGGGCCTCGCCGGTTCGCCGCTGCTGCGCTGGTGGGCGGAGGCGCTCGGCGCGCCCGGCCCGGCGGTACGGGTGGTGTCGACGGTGGCCGTCACCGCCGCTGCGGCCCTCGTCGGGCTCCTGGCGGCCCGACTCTTCACGCCGCGGGTGGGCCTGCTGGCCGGCGTGATCTTCGCGCTGCTGCCGACGTCGACCCGGTACGCGCAGGAGGTCCAGCCGTACGCGCTGACGGTGTTCGCCGCCGTGCTCGCCACGCTGCTGCTCGTGCGGGCGGTCGACCGGCCGACGGTCGGACGCTTCGCCGGCTACGGCGCCGCGGTGCTGCTGCTGGGCCTCTCGCACGGTCTCGCGCTGCTGTTGCTCGCCGGGCACGGCTGGTCGATGTTCGTCTTCCGACGCGGGGTGGTCGGCCGGTGGTCGGCGGTCGCGATCCTCGGCGCGCTCCCCGCGGCTGTCACGCTGGGGCTTCCCGGTGGCGTGGTCGGCGGCGGGATCGCGCGGGGGTCGGAGCCCACTCTGGACGTGCTGGCCGCGACGCCCCGGAACCTCTTCGGCGTCACCGCCCTGGGGGTCGTGCTGGCCGGGTTGGCGCTGTTCAGCCTGCCGCTGCGACGCTCCGCCGCCCTCTACACCGCCTGGGCGGTGGTGCCGCCGCTGGGTCTGCTGCTGGTCGCGCAGGCGAGGCCGGTCTGGGTGCCGGAGGTGCTGCTCTTCACGCTGCCCGCGTGGGCCACCCTCGGCGCGGTCGCGCTGGCGCGGGTGCGCGTCCGGTGGTGCGCGGTCGCCCTGGTGGCGATCGCGGTGCTCGGCGCCCCGGCGCAGCTGGCCCGGTCCACGCCCGGGGGGCGCGAGCGGGCGACCGGCGATCTCACGAGGGTCGTTCACTTGTGGACGCGACCCGCCGACGGTGCGACGGCACGCGAGGCGCACCCCGCCGGTGGCTGAGGAGAGCGCGGCTCATGGTCATTTACGTAACTAGCCCGCTTTAAGCAAACTGTCCGAATAGCATCAGCTCCGGTCGAGTTCGAGTCGGGCAGAAATCCATGGGGGCAATGTGGTCATCGCCAGCGATAGCCGGCGGTCTCCCGTCGCCGGGCAGGGCATCGCCGTCGCTCCGGCCCTGACCTCGATCGGAGGGTCGTCGGAGCCGCCCGACCGTCGGCAGCGCAACGTCCGGGCGCGCCGCGCCTACGCGGCGTGCGGTACGACGGCCGGACCGCTGATCGCGCCGGGGCACGTGGCGGCGCCGGTCCAGTTCCGGCCGGCCCTGTCGCCCGCGTCCCGGCTGATCCTGACGCTCCTGGTTCTCGTCAACAGTGCGGCCGGGCTGCTGTTCGTCGGGTGGCTGCTGCTCCCGGCGCACGTGCCGGGGCCCGGCGTGACCGGGATCGGCAGCTGGCAGACGACGGCGGCCCGGCTCGGCTTCTGCGTGGTCGTCGGCGTGGAGTTGATCCGCCTCGCGCAGAACGTCGTGATCTGGGTTTTCGCGTTCCATGCCAAGGATCCGGTCCCCGTCGATCCGCCCGTCGGCCTGCGGGTGGCGCTGCTCACCACCATCGTGCCCAGCAAGGAGCCGCTCGACGTCGCCGAGCGGACCCTGCGGCGGATGCGGCAGATTGTCTACTGCGGCCAGGTCGACGTCTGGATCCTCGACGAGGGGGACGACCCCGCGGTGAAGGAGATGGCCGCGCGGCTCGGGGTGCGGCACTTCAGCCGCAAGGGCCGACCCGAGTACAACCAGCCGAGCGGCGAGTTCCGGGCCAGGACGAAGTCGGGAAACCACAACGCCTGGCGGGCCGAGCACGAGCACGGCTACGACGTGGTCGCCAACGTCGACCCGGACCACGTGCCGTTGCCCGGCTTCCTGGAACGGACCCTCGGCTACTTCCGCGACCCGGACGTCGCCTTCGTGGTGACCCCGCAGGTCTACGGCAACATGCACCAGAACTGGGTCGCGCACGGCGCGTCGGTGCAGCAGTACCTCTACAACGGACTCATCGCGCGCGGCGGCAACGGGCTGGACGCGCCACTGCTCACCGGCACCGGCCACCTCTACCGACCGGCGGCCTGGCGCAGCGTCGGGGGCTACCAGGACTCCATCATCGAGGACCACCTCACCAGCATCCGGGTCCACGCCGCCGTCAATCCGCACACCGGCAACCGGTGGAAGGGCGTCTACACCCCGGACGTGGTGGCCATCGGGGAGGGCCCCACCTCGTGGGCCGACTACTTCAACCAGCAAAAGCGGTGGGCGGCCGGCATCTGCGAGATCCTGGTCCGCCCCGAGCTGCGCGCACCGCGCGAGCTGGGCACGCGGCGCCGCTGGCAGTACCGGCTGCTCCAGTTCTACTACCCGAGCGTCGCCGTCGGCCTCCTGCTGGGCAACCTCGCCACCGCCCTGTACCTGCTCACCGGCGTCGGCACGGCCCAGCTCGACGTGACCGTGTGGTCGGTGCTCTGGGCCGGCACCATCGGCACCTGGTTCGCGCTCTGGCTCTGGCTGCGCCGCTTCAACATCGCCCCGCACGAACGGGAGGAGATCGGTGTGGTCGGCATGGCGCTGGCCCTCTTCACCGGTCCCGTCTACGTGGCCGCCGCGGTCGGCGCGCTGCTGCGGCGCAAGCTCGCGTTCGTGGTGACGGCCAAGGGGAAGCTGCGCACCACCGAGTCGCTCGGCACCTTCCGGCTGCACTTCGGCTGGGCGGCCTTCGCCGCCGCCGTGCTCGGCGCGAGCTTCCTGCTGGACCACGGCCTGACCCTGCTGTGGGTCTGGCCGGTGCTGACCCTCCTGACCGGCCTGGGCCCGCCGCTGATCGCCATCGTCTCCGGTGTGACGCGCCGTGGGCGACACCGCGACGACGCGGCCCGCGCCGCCGCGCGTACCCGTAGCGAGGACCGCCACCCGCCGAGGACGCGGGTGCCGGCGGAACGGAGTGTGCCATGGCGAGGCTGACCCTGCCGCGGAGCATGCTGGCGCTGATCACCGCGCTGCTGCTCACGTACGCCTTCGTGATCGCGCCGCGCACGGCGTCGGGAGCCCGGGGGGAGGCCGCGGCGACGGCCGCACCGAGCGCCCCGGCGACGCCCGCACCGCCGCCGCGCCCGGAGCCGGTGCTCTTTCCGCCGGCCGGGAAGACGTTCATCGGCGTCATGACGAACGAGGGTCCGTACGACTTCACGCCGGTGAATGCGTTCGCCGCCGCCGCGAAGCGTCAGCCGCAGGCGATGCTCTTCGGCGCGGGATGGGCGTCGGCGGCCTTCGACCGGGTGCTCTTCGACCGGATCCGCGACCGGGGCATGCTGCCGATGCTGGCGTGGGAACCGTGGGACTACCGGCTGGACGAGACCTCCCGCAAGAAGGGCTTCAGCGCCCGCAAGATCGACAGGATCCGCTCGGACCAGCCCCGGTACCGGCTGGCCCAGATCGCGCGGGGGAGCTTCGACCCGTACCTGCGGTCGTGGGCGCAGGGCATCAAGGCCCTCGGGTACCCGGTGGCCATCCGGTTCGCCCACGAGATGAACGGCGACTGGTACCCGTGGTGCGAGACGGTCAACGGCAACCGGCCGGGTGACTACGTCAAGGCCTGGCGGCACGTCCACGCCGTGTTCGAGGCCGCCGGGGTGCAGAACGTCATCTGGACGTGGAGCCCGAACGTCAGGTGGGACGACTCCACCCCGAAACTCGCCACGCTCTATCCGGGCGACGACTACGTCGACTGGGTCGGGCTCTCCGGCTACTACGGCACCGGGGCGCTCTCGACGTACCGGTCCTTCGACGCGATCTTCAGCCCGACGATCCGGGAGATCCGCGGCTTTACCCACAAGCCGCTGGTCGTCACCGAGACCGGCGCCTCCGACGGCAAGGGGCGCA
The DNA here is from genome assembly GCF_045209745.1 of Micromonospora sp. NBC_01638. Classification (NCBI taxonomy): domain Bacteria; kingdom Bacillati; phylum Actinomycetota; class Actinomycetes; order Micromonosporales; family Micromonosporaceae; genus Micromonospora; species Micromonospora sp. NBC_01638. Next base: position 6,872,017 of record NZ_CP109273.1, on the reverse strand, counting down.
AGGCCGAGTGGATCCGGCAGGCCTTCGAGCTGCTGTCCGGCCACCGGGACATCATCGGCCTGATCTGGTTCGAGGCGCGCAAGGAGGTCGACTGGCGGATCGTCAGCTCGCCCGCCGTCGCCAAGGCCTTCGCCCGGGCCGTCGCCGCCCCCCGGTACGACGTCGGCTGGTCGCCGGCGATGGTGCCGCGTACCCGGGTCTAGGAATAGGCCGTCCGCCGCCGTGAGCGTGTCCCAGCCCGTCAGGTCGGACCGGCACCCCGCCGTGCCCGGCCGCGCGGCGCCGGCCGCGTCGGCGCGCCGGGCGGGCGCGCCGGTGTCGCGTACCCGCGTCGCCCTGCCCGTCAGTCTCGTCGCGTTCGCGGTCGCGGCCCTCGGCAGCGGCGGCCGCGAGATCTGGTTCGACGAGTCGGTCAGCTGGCTGACCACCACCCTCGCGTGGCCGGAGCTGCGGCATCTGCTCGGCAACATGGACCTCACCCACGCCCTCTACTACCTGGCCCTGCGCGGGTGGACCGCGCTGGCCGGGGACTCCACCCTCGCCCTGCGGTTCCCGTCCATCGTCGGCACGGCGGTGGCCGCCGGCGCGCTCACCCTGCTCGGCGCGAAGCTGTACGACGGCACCGTCGGGGTCACCGCCGGCCTGCTCTTCGTCGCGATCCCGTCGGTGTCCCGGTACGGGCAGGAGGCCCGCTCGTACGCCTGGGTCGTCGCCCTCACCGTGCTGGCTACGCTCGCCCTGGTCGGGGCGCTGGACCGGCCCTCGTGGCCGCGGTGGGTCCGCTACGGCGGCTGCCTGCTGGCGTTGACCTGCCTGCACGCCGTCGCGGCGACGGTGCTGGCAGCCCACGCGCTGCTGGTCGGCTCGGCGGTCCGCCGCGGCGGTGCCCGGCGGGCCCGGTGGGCCTGGGCGCTCACCGTGCTGGTGGTCGCCGTGGCCGCGGCGCCCCTGCTGTACGCGGCGTCCCGCCAGGCCGACCAGGTCTCCTGGATCACCCGCGACCAGGCGGCGCTCGCCCGCTTCCCCCGGGAGCTGTTCGGCTCCCTCCCGGTCGCCGTGACGTTCGTCGGGACCGGCCTGGCCGGCGCCGCCGTGCTCTGGCGCCGGCGGCGCGCACTGCTCCTTCCGCTGCTGGTCTGGGCCGTGGCGCCGGCGGTGTGCTGCTACCTGAGCCACCCGCTGGTGCACCTCTTCCTGGCCCGGTTCGTGTTGTTCACGCTGCCCGCCTGGGCGCTGCTGGCGGCGGTCGGGATCGCCGTGCCGGTCGCCGCGCTGCGGCGCGCGCTGCCGGCGGGCGGGCCTGCGGCGGTGCTCGGCGCGGCCGTGCTGGCCGTCGCCGGGGTGGGCCTGCCGGGCCAGGTGGAGGCCCGACGCAGCCCGGTGCCGGGGGAGGCGGACTACCGCGCCGCCGCCGCCCTGATCGACCGGCGGTACGAGCCCGGTGACGGCATCGCCTACTCCGGTTGGCGCGGGTGGAGCGCCCCACTGCCGATGGCGTACCAGTTGCGCACGGCGCCGCGGGACGTCTTCCTCGCCGTGCCGCCCGGCCGGTCCGGCGGGTTCTGGGCGATCGACTGCGTCGATCCCGCTCCCTGCCTGGGCGACGTCCGGCGGATCTGGCTGGTCGTCGGCGGGGCGGGCGACCCGTACGAGGGCATCCCGCCCGCCCGGGCCGAGCTGCTCCGCCGCGAGTTCGCCGTCACCGGCACCGACCGGTTCGTCGGGGTGGCCGTGGTGCTGCTGGTCCGCCGTCCCGGTCCGTGACCACTGGGGCTACCTGTCCGGTTGTGGGTGTGACCCGTGGACGCCAAGCCCGTCGCGGTGACCGTGCAGGCCGACAAGCCGGACACGGGCCAGCTGATCCCGCACGGTGTGCAGGGCGCCCAGTCGCGCATCGACCTGAACGACGAGCAGACCGCCAACGCCAAGGCGATCATCGCCGCCACGAAGAAGGCCGGCCTGCCCGGAGCGGGCGGCGGTCATCTCCATCGCCACCAGCCTGCAGGAGTCGAAGCTAGTGCGGTGTCCAGTAACGTTCGCCGGGTTGGTGGCCGGGCGGTTTTGTCGTACCGGTGGTGTTGGATCGGATCGTGGCTCGTCGTCGGGATCCGCTTGCGCCTCGGGTTATGCATCGCACGGCTCGGGTGGCGTTGCGGGTGACTTCTCGATCGCAATCTGACTGAGAGTCGCGCTCGCATGCACCCCACCCCCTGTAATTTCGCGGCAACGTCACAGACTGCGCCGCCTTCTATCAAGATCACAAGAGTGATGCCTCGCGTGCAGCGTGAGTAAACGGTCCGGGCAGGGGTGCAGCAGAAAGATCGGACCCCGTCGCCACCTCGCCTCGGCGGTGTTCGCGGGCGGGGCCGCGATAGTCTGCAACGGATGAAGCCGTCGGCTCGAAGGTGAGGCTTGCCCGATGGGTACCAGCTACGAACCGATGAGTCTGGCCAGGCTGGCCACCCATCTGGTATCCGCGGACACCGACCGGACTCGCTGGAAGCTCGTATGGGAGTTTCTTGAGGAGTACCGCTGGGAACCCGCCGAAACCAGGGTCGACCTGTTAAGTGATGAGCCCGGGCTGACCGGGGACCCGCGGTGGGACGCGCTGCTTGCCGCGGTCGCGGAGCACCTGCTGGCTCAGGCAGATCTTGCACCGCCCGCATGGGTCGACGCACGTGTGCTGCGCCGGGCGTGGTTCCCGGCCGAACTGGCCATCCACCGGGCAGACGCCCTGGCATGGGCGCCGGCTGCATTCCGAAAGCATGGTGTGTACCTGTCCGTTCACGATCTGGCTGCGGCGTGAGCGGGTCAGGCGGCGTCCTGATGGGGCGCCCGGAACTCGAACGCGCGTTCACTGACCTGGGCGAGCGGCTTGTCCGTCGCGGGGTCGTCGCCCACATCTTCGTTGTGGGTGGTGCCGCGATGGCGCTCGCCTACGACGCGAAACGGGTCACCAGGGACGTCGACGCGATGTTCGTCCCGCACGGAGTCGTCCTCGATGAGGCGCGTGCAGTGGCCGACGAACTAGGCCTGCCGCCGTGGTGGCTCAACGAGCAGGCCAGCGTGTATGTCTCCGGCAAGGACGACCCAGGCAGGCGGCGGGTCTTCGACCACCCGGGCCTACAGATGGGTGGTCGGGCGGCAGCGTCATGCGCCTCCGTCCGGCGGTCGCGCCGGCCGGCACACGCGGCGGTGGGCGTGCATCGTTCGCTCCTTGGCTTCCGTCACCTCGCTCTGCGAGGGGGCGGGTTGGAGGGCGATGCCCGGTCGGCCGGCAGCCAGGCCAGCTCGGCCTCACCGAGCTTGGCGAGCACTTGAGCGGTCAGCCGGTGCACCCGCACATTCAGGTCGGGGGCGGGCGTATTGCCCGTTTGCGGGTCGCACGCCAGGCGGCAGTGGATAAGCAGGTCGGGCAGCATTCGCAACGCCTGTGGGAGATGACCACCCTCGGTAAGCCGTCCACGCGTACCCCACCTGGTGGTCGAGCTGCGCCAACGACGGCGCCGGCTGGTCTTTGCTGCCTGAGCCGGGTCTGTCGTAGCGGGCTAGCGCCGCCCCTACCCGATCTACCGCGCTGCCGGTGTCGGTCGTAGGTTGCCGCGGGGCCCTGCCGGCGAGCAGCACGGCTGGGGCGACGCCGAGCGCTCCGGCGACCGTCTCGATCGTCGAGAGCCGATCGAGGGTGCGGACTCCCCGCTCGACCTTGTCCACGCAGCTTTTCGTCCGACCAGCTCTACGACCTCACTCCTTCGCCGAACTGGACGAAAACGAAATACTACGCGGGCCCGGACTGGGGCGAGTGCCACCACGACATCGCTGTGATCGACGAGGCTGGTCAGCTCGTTAGCCAGCTACGCCTGACGGACGACGCGAACGGCCTGGCCCAACTTCTGGCCGCCCTTGCTGCAGTGCGCCGCAACCGGCGTTCGATCCCGATCGGAATCGAAACCGGCCGCGGTCTGATGGTCACAGGCCTACTCAAAATCCCCGCCCTGCCGCGATCCGGCGGGCGCCGGCCCACAGGATCGGCGGGCCCGGGACGTCAGCAGCGGCGGCCCCGGGCCCGGTCGGGTGTCAGCAGGAGCCCCAGTTCTCGCGGCAGATGCAGCTGCTCGTACCGCCGGAGCTGTTGGTGTAGTTGTAGTCGCAGCAGTTGAAGCTCACCAGCGTCGAGCCCTCGTAGGCACAGGTGCGCCAGCAGTGGGCGCCGCCGCAGATGGTGAGGCCCTTGCAGTTCTTCGCGCAGCAGCCGGAGCCGGTGCAGCACGGGCAGCCGTCGAGGCCGCGGCAGCCGTTGGGGACGGCCGCCTCGGCCCGGCCCGGGAACCAGGCCCCCACGGCGGCGGCGACCATCGAGGTGCCGGCGAAGGCCAGGAAGCGGTTGCGGGTCAGCTGGGTGGTGCGGATGCGCTCCTGGATCATGTGTGTGCCTCCTTGGTTGCGTGGACGGCCTGCCGCCACAGGTGGTCGAGGTTCGCGGCCGCGTCCGCGCCGCTGCCCTGGCCGGTCGCGACGATGTAGCCGTCGCGCTGCGCGATCGCCGTCGGGAAGGTGTGGAGGTTGAGGTCGGTGCGGATCTGCCGGGCCACGTCGCCGGCGATGACCGGCACCCCGGCCGGTACCGACGCGCGGACGTCGTCGGCCGTCGGGCCCGGCTCGCCGATGACGCAGGCGACCAGCGGAGCCTGCACCCGACCGAGCTCGCCGGCCAGCCGCAGGCACGAGCCGCACGTGGTCGACAGCAGCACGACCAGCGACCGCGGCCCGAGCTCGCCCAGGCCAGCCAGCGCCTCGACGACGGAGTCCGGCAGCCGCCGCCCGATGACCAGTTTGGGTGGCCCCGCCGCGCCGTCGTCCTGGGCTAGGCGCAGGCGCAGCTCGGCGACGCCGCGGAGGGCGGCGAGGAACGCGACGGTGAGCACGACGCACATCGCGACGAGCGCGATGGCGACCACGTGCACCATCAGGCCCGGGCCAGGAGGCGCATGAAGTGCACGGTGAGGGTGCCGTCGCGCCGGTTGTCCAGGCACTGCAGGGCGACCGAGTCGCCGGCCCGGAGGTGGTGGGCGGTAAAGCCGACGAGCGGCTCCACGGCTTCGCCGACGTAGAGCAGCGTCCGCGGGTCGAGCCGGATCTGCTGGCCGTCGACGGTGATCGCGTCCGCGGCGACCTTGGCGACCCGGCCGTTGACCTCGCGGTGCAGTGGGACGGCGACGGCGGTACCGGTGGAATCCTCGACGAGCACGAGGTCGCCACCGCGCAGGGCCCAGCCGTAGGGGAGGGCCTGCGCCTCGAGGGTCCGCAGCGCGCCGTCGAACTGGCGGGGTCGGTCGGTCGGGGCCGTGCGGGCCCGGACGGACACCTGCCGGCCCGCGACCGCTTCGACGACGTTGATGCCGGGGGCCGGTGGTGGCGCCGCGTCGGCTGGGGAGGTCACGGCGACCGCCGCCGCCCCGCCGGCCGCGGCGGCCGAGCCGGTGATGAGCAGTTTGCGCCTGGACCATGGAACGCCCACGATCCGCTCCTTTCTGTCATGGCCCCGAGTCGCCTCAGGGCAGCTGATCCCGTAGGGGAATGACCAAGGTGATGATGAGCAGGCCGCCCAGCGCGACGAACGCGGCCGCGTCGGTGACGGCGCGCAGCGGTGTGATCAGGCCGCGCCCGGCGATCTGCAGCCCGGCCCGCCAGACCAGCAGCGAGCCGCCGACCCGGCTGGCCGCGTAGGCCGCCCAGCCCAGCGCCGACAGCCGCGGGTCGCCGATCGCGAACGCGGCGAGCGGCAAGAGGTAGAACAGCCAGTACCCGATGCGCGTGGTGAAGCCGAGCCCGAGCGCGAAGCCGTTGTATGCGGCCGTACGCCAGTCCTCATGCGCCAGCCAGCGCCGGTCGGTCTCCCGGTCGAGCTGCCACGGCAGCCGCCGCCGGGCGGCTCCCAGCAGGACGGTCACCGCCGCCAGCCCGGCCAGCAGCAGCCGGGTCACCGGGTCGAGCAGGGCCCCGGCGAGGCCGATCACGCCGCCGGCGAGCAGGCCGGCGGTGATCGCCGCGCCCAGCAGGACGACACCGGCAACCGTCAGTGAGCCGAAGCACCCGGACACGCGGGCGCGTGTGATCATCACGACCACGTTGGGTCCTCAAGGCAGGGCCTGCTGGGCCAGGCCGACGGCGACCGCCGCGATGAGCAGCAGCCAGAACGGGTTCGCGCCGGCCCACACCGCGAGGCCGGCGCCGAGGGCCGCGCCGGCGGCTGCGGTCAGCAGTCTCACTGCGCGGGCTCGTGCTCATGGTCGTGCCGGTGCCCGGCGTCGGGGGCGTCGATGAGCGGCAGCTGCCGGCGCCGGTTCACGATCTTGGCCAGCCGGTCCAGCTCGCCGGTCTCGTGCAGGGTGCCCTTGGCCGCGACGATCCCGTCGACGAGCGCGACCCCGAACGGCGCCGAGTGCACCTGAAACCGTTCCAGCGCACCGCGGGCGTCGGCTCCGGTGACCTGGCGGACGCCGGCCGGCAGGCTCGCCACGACGCTGTCGCCGGACCCGGGCACGGTACCGTCATTGACGACGCACAGGAACAGTTCGGGCAGCAGGCTGTGCCGGACCGCGTCGATGACCTCATGGCACGACGAGCAGTCGCCGAACAGGAACAGCACGACGTCGTCGCGGCCGAGGCCCGGCACGCGGGGCGCGAACGAGCCGACCGCCAGCCCGTCCATCGGCGTGCGGCCGATACTGTCGACCCGGTCGGTGAGCAGCTCCAGCTCCCGGCGTACGACGAGCGCACCGAACCCCAGCAGCACGAGCCAGACCGCGGCGACGGCCAGCAGCGTCACCTCACCCATCGGCCGCTCCGCTTCCGTCGAGGGTGGTGGCGAACGGCCGCAGGGTCGCCATGGTGCTCAACACCAGGTAGCCGCACACGATGAGCACCCCGGCGAGCAGCCCGAGCAGCCGGTCGGCCGGGGGTTGGCTCGCGGCGGCGACACCGGCGGCCGCCGCGATGTACACCACGTTGCGCGCGACTGTGGCCCATGAGATCCGTTCACCGGTACCGAAACACGCGCACTCGAACGACCGCCCGCGGGCCAGGGCCACCGCGACCAGCGTGGTCAACACGGCGAGCAGGGCGACCCCGGCGAGGGCCGGCCAGCGCGGGCTCGGGCTCGCCACGAGGGCGACACCGAGCAGGACCTCGGCTCCGCCGAGCGCTCGCCCGGCGACCGGCCGAATCCGCTTGAGCACGCCGAAGCGAACCATGGCGAGGGCACTGTCGAAGGGCCGGCGCAGTTTCGGGACCCCGCTGGCGACGAACATCGCGGCGAGGACGCCGACAGCCACCGCAAGCACGGACCCCGTCACCGTCATGCCGTGGACGGTAACGGTGTCGCATCATGAGCATCAATATTGAGAGCCGTGATTTGTGCGGTGGTGAAAGGCTCGCAAATGCCGCACCGGGTCCAACACATCCGGTTCGTGAGACGCTGATCGCATGCCGTCCGCTGCCGTGATCGACCTGGACGCCACTGCCGACCCTGCCCCGCCCGGGACGAGGCGCTGGTTCCCGGCCCTGGTGGTCGTCGGCGTGCTGGCGTTCGCGGGCGGGGCCGAAGCTGCGGCACCGTTGAAGCCTTCGCTGGTCCTGCCGCCCGACGGTACCGTCGACGTCCGCTCCGACGGCCACACCGTCTTCGTGCTGGCCCCGTCCGTCGTCGCTGCCTACGAGGTGCCCGGCGGCCGGCAGCGGTGGGTCGTACCGGTCACCGGCGCCGCGCAGCTCGTCGCCGCCGAACGGGGCCGGGTGGTGATCGCCGAGGCCGAGCCGGCCACGCTCACCGCGCTGGACGCCGGCACCGGCGCGCCGGTGTGGCAGGTCGGCGGCTACGCACCGGTCCTGCACGGCACGGCCGGCGCCGACGGTGTCGTCGTCGCCGACCTCCGCGGCACCCGGGCCGACCGGCCCGACCTGGCCGGCATCGACATCCGCACCGGTACGGTGCGCTGGACCCTGCCGGCGGCGCCCGGCACCACCCGGGCCATCGACCCGGTCGGCTCCGACGCGGCCGACCTGCGCGTCACGATCGCCGAGCTCGACGCCGAAGGGGTACTGCGGGTGCATCGCGCCGACACCGGCGCGCTCGTGCGGACCGTCACGCTTGAGCGGCCCGGGAAGGTCGACGGCTTCGACGTTGCCGCGGAGCGGGTGCTGGCGTACCGGGCCGACCAGGGGGAGCTGGTGGGCAGCGCCGTGTTCGACCTGACGACCGGCCGGCAGCTGTGGCAGCACCCGGCCGAGCCGGACGGTGTTCAGCTCCAGTGGTGCGGCGGCCTGGTGTGCCGCACCGGCGCCGACGGCGTCACCGCGCTGGACCCGGACACCGGCGGCGTGCGGTGGCGGCTGGCCGGCTGGACCGCGCTGGGCCCGCTCGGCGACGGCCGCATGCTCGCCACCCGGTCCACGCCGGGCGGCCTGGTTCTCGACGCCGCGACCGGGCGGGTCGACGTGCGCTTCGACGGCTGGTCGGTGCTCGGCAGTACCGCCGCCGGTGACCTCCTGGTCACCGCCGCCCGGACGCCGCTGATCGGCGCGCTCGACCCCGCGACCGGAGCGGTGCACGTGCTGGGCCGGGCCGCCTCCCCGCCGACGCAATGCATCACGACCGCGACGCTCATGGCCTGTTGGAACGGCCGGGTCTCGATCTGGACCCCGGCCGCCTGAGGAGAGAGGCAACGCTGTGCGAGCAATCCCGCTGTTCGTCGTGGCACTGGTGCTCTGCGGGTGTACTGCACCAGCCCCGCCCGCCGCCGGCCCGGCCTCGCCGGCCAGGTCGGCGCCGGTGCCGTCGTCGCCGGCCGCGTCGCCGCCGGTGCCGGCCTTCCAGCAGAGCCTGCCCGGCAGCGCCCGGCGCGAGTGCGTCGCGGTGCCCGGCGACGCCACGCTGGTGCGCTCGGGCGACTTCATCGCCGGGGACTTCGTGGAGTACCGCCGGCAATGGCATCCTGACCTCGGCCCCGACCTGGGCAAGCTGTTCTGGCTGCCGGCCCGCCCCCAGCTCAACGCCGCGCTCACCGTGACCGCGACCTCCGGCGGCCGCACCGAGACCTACAGCGCCGGCTCGCTGGCGACCAACGACGCCGGGCAGGCGATGTACCCCAGCGGCATCCCGTTGCCGGCCGCCGGAACGTGGAAGCTCGTCGCGCAGGCCGGCGACGGGTGGGGGTGCTTCGAGCTGACACTGCTCTGACCGGCGTTCGGCGCGCGCCCGGGCCCAGCTCAGCCGACAACACCAACGCCAGTCAGCTCCGATCCCAAATGAACGGCTACCTCAAAGACGGGGCGCTCAACAGCTACCACGTCTCCTTCGCCAGGGCCATCGCCGACATCACCCGGGGCCGTGGCCTGGACAAGCGGGCGGCGCTCATCGCCATCACCACCGCGATCACCGAAAGCAGCCTGCACAACTACACCGAGCCCAACGACCTCGACAGCCTCGGACTGTTCCAGCAACGCCCCTCCCAGGGCTGGGGCACCCCCGCGCAGGTCACCGACCTCATCTATGCCACCAACGCATTCCTCAACGCCATGCTGCGCAAATTTCCCAACAACAGCTGGATGACCGGCGACATCGGCGCGATCTGCCAAGCAGTCCAGGTATCCAAGTACCCCGACAACTACGATAAGAATCTGCACGACGCGCAGATCGTGGTACCGCACGAGCCTTAACGACCTTTACCTCGCGACGGCCTGAAGACGCCGACATCAACCCGCTTCTGCCGCGGTCCGCCCACTACACAATGTCGTGGCGGGCCTGGCGCGGGCAACGCCTACGCCGACGAATGAGGGTGGCTGGGCGTTCTCGCTCGTTGACGAGCCGTTCGCGCGGGGTCGCTGCCGGTGCTGCGGTAGTCACCTCACGTACTCAGATTCGACCTGACCGCCCCTATCGTGGATGCGCATCTTGAATCTCGAGGTCCTGTCGGATCGGCGCTTGCCTTCCGGCTCCGAGCCTAGGTGAAGTCCCGGAGCTGCTGGCGCGAGGTCGCTTGATGACGAGACTTGGCGAGCGGGTTCCTGGATCGTGCCCTCCGCCGTTCGGTCGTGACTTCTACCATCAATGATGTCGCTGTCGCTCGATAAGGTGCGGACATGTCTCTCGATGAGGTTGTCTCCTCGGGTGGTTCGGTCGGTGATGCTGGCGCCGCGTCACAGCTGGCCAACGACAAACGCACGGGCGCCTCTGTCAATCCCCTGAAAGCGTGGAGGGTTGTTTAAGCTGCCTTGGCCCGGCGGGCTTCGGCGATGAAGTGTTCGTAGTCGATGGGTGACATGCCGTCGCAGGCGCTGTGGCGTCTGCGGGTGTTGTAGAAGTCGACGATCCAGGTGGCGATCTTGATGCGGGCCTCGGCGCGGGTGTGGAACCGCTGCCGGTGGATGTACTCGACCTTGATGGTGGAGTTGAACGCCTCGGCGGCGGCGTTGTCCAGGGCGCAGCCGACCCGGCCCATCGATTGCAGGACGCCGAGGCGCTTGCAGGCTTTGGCGTAGTCGGCGGCGGTGTACTCGTCGACCCGCGGTCGCTGTGGAAGATCACTGCGTCGACGGTGCCGCCGCGGGTCGCGGCGGCCATGCTCAGGGTCGCCGTGGTCAGGTCGGTGTCGTGGTGGGCGCTCATGGCGTAGCCGAGCAGCCGGCGGGAGTACAGGTCGATCACCGTGGCGAGGTAGAGCTTGCCCTCGTCGGTGACGACCTCGGTGATGTCGCCGCACCACAACACGTCCGGCGCGACGGCGGTGAACTGCCGTCGCACCCGGTCCGGCGCCACGGGGCGTTTGCCCTGCCGGGTGAGGCTGCGTCGGCGCCTGGGGGTGCGTCCGGCCAGGCCGAGGGCGGCCATCCGGGCCGCGACGGTGTTGACCGACACCTGCCACCCGTCGGCGTGCAGGTCCTGGGTCACCCGGGGAGAGCCGTACGTGCCGCCGGAGGCGTCGAAGGAGACCCGGATCGCCTCATCGAGGGCGTCGCGGCGAGTCTGCCGCGCCGTGGGTTGCCGGTCACACCACTTGTAGAACCACGACTCACTCACACCCAGCGCCCGGCAGGTGACCGCGTGCGGCACGGCGTGCTCGGTCCTCTGAGCGGCGACGAAACGGGCCACAGTCACTTCGTCGCCTCCTTGACCCACAGGACCACAGATCGCTTGAGCACGTCGCGCTCCATCGCCAGCTCGGCGTTCTCCTTGCGCAGCCTGACCAGTTCGGCGCGTTCGTCCTCACCGAGCCCGCCGGCGGCAGCCTCGCCGCGGGCCCGTCGGTCCTGCGCCACCCAGTTGGCCAGGGTGCCGTCGTTGATCCCGAGATCCCTGGCGACCTGCGCGATCGGCTTACCCGTCTCCCGCACGATCCGCACCGCTCCGTCGCGGAACTCCCGGTCGAACCGTCTCCTCGTTTCAGCCATGACCATCTATCCCCTTAGGTCCAGCCTCCACGCTATCGGGGGAACCTCATTTGGCGTCGTTGCCGTGGGTCGGGGATGAGCCATTCGGCGACATTGCTGTCGTGGAGTGTGTCGGCGATCAGGGCGGCGACGGGGCCCTGTCTGCCCAGCGGGCGGCGCGGATACGGGGAACGTCCTGCATGGTGGGGAGCCTCCGGGCGTACGGATCGGGGCTGGCAGTGGACGTGGGCGTTGCGGACATGGCCGGCGCTGCTCGCCGGCGGTGAAGTTCAGCGGTAGGCGGCGGTGGCGAGGTCACCGACGACGGCGTCAACGGCGGCCGTGATGTCACGGACGGGCCGATAGTGCTGGTTGGAGATTGTCGTGAGGTGGGCGGTGAGTGCGGTGGTGTCCTCGTAGAGGTAGAGGTGTGGGGTGAGGCCGAGGACGGCGACCAGGCCGGCGAGGGCTGCCGTGTGGTTGTTAGGTGGTTCCCGTCCGGCGGCGAGGTAGCGCAGCCGGGCGCGGGGACCACGGTCCACTTGGTGTCGGTGGGCAGGTAGGTGTCGGCGCGGATGAGTCCGGCGAGGCGGCGTCGGGTGTGGTGGTGCATGATCCCGGCGGCGAGCAGGCCGGCGCGGGTGCGTTCGTAGAGGTCGTCGGCGAAGTCGCGCAGCCAGGGCTTTACCGTGGCGGTGGGGTGGGCGTAGCGGATCGAGGCGAGCGCGGTGTCGGCGATCAGGTCGCCGACGGGCCGGTCGATGCGTAGTCGAAGCTGCGCGATGGGGGCCGGGCGGGTCGTCTCGTTCGGGTCGAGGGTGACCCGCCCGGCCAGGAACAGGTCGATCAGGACCGCGCCGGCCATGCCGAGGGCGAGGGTTCGGCGGTGCACGTGGGGTTGGCCGGTGTCGTCGTCGTGGCCGAGGAGGAACAGCTCGTCGCGTAGCGGCAGTTGGGGGATCGACGCGGTCATCAGCTGGCTCCTACCGCGGTCCGGCTGCGAGCTGTCGCAGCCGGCGGTGTACCCCGTCGTATGCGGCGCGCGGGGCGGGGAGGAGGGGTTTGTCGACGGCGGCGAGGACGGTGTAGTTCGGGTCGCACACGTTGCCGATCGGCGCCCGCCCTGCCTGCGACACCAGTTGATAGGCGTCGAGGGTGTCCAGGCCGGTGAGGGTGCTGGCCCAGCCGACGAGGTCGTGGTGGGCGATGCGGTAGGCGTCCTCCAGGGGGCGTGCACAGCCGACCGACATGATCGAGGTGTCGGTCTCCACCCGGGGCCAGGGCGTGGGCATGTTCCCGGTATCAGCGTGCTGCGGGCGGACCGTCGCGCCGGCGTCGATCCGGAACGGCCCGACGTGGACCACGCCCTCGTCGGCCCAGTGTCCGGACAGGTCGACCTGCGCCACCCGGCGTGAGCGACCCGGATCGTCGTCGCCGCCTGCCACGGCATCCGAACGTGATCCACCAGGCGCGGGATCTTTGGACCGGGGCGGTTGTTCGGCGACCGTCCCGCCTGTTCGGGTTCCTGTCCGAGCGATGTCTTGACCAGCCCGGACAGGGTTGTCCTGTTCGGAACAGCGGCGAGCCCTTCCCAGCGCCCAGCCCAGCTCGTGACGATCTCTCTGATCCCCTGACGGGTTGGGCAGGACGCCCGTCGTCCGATCGGGGACCACTCTCGGGGGAGGGATCCGTATGGGGCGTAGGCCGTTGGCAGCCCGGGGCATGGTGGCGCGCGGCGCCGGCTGGCGCCGGATGTTGGGGGCGGCGACGGCAGCGGTCGTCCTGCTGTCTACCGCCTGGACCGGGGCCGCTCCCGCGAACGCGGATCCGAAGGCACCGCCACCGGCGGCGCCCGGCAGCACCCCGGCGGCCGTGGCGGCGGATCCTTCGGAGGTGGCCGCGGGCAAGCGCGCCGCACTCCTGGGACCGGCGTGGCGGTCATCGAACGACCGGGCCTGGGCCACCTCGGGAGACGCGGATGGACTGCACGTGCTGGTGGCCGACGCGCGGAAGGGCTACCGCTGGCGGACGGCGGCGACCCTGTCCGAGCCGGGCTTCGACACCGACCGCTGGATCGGGAACGCGTGCGTCACCGGCTCCGGCCGGCGTCTCGTCGTGGTGTACGCGCCACGCACCTTCACCAACGAGGCGGCGCTGTTCGACCGGGGGGCGTTCACGGCGGTGGTCGACCTGACCACGGGGGCGGTCGTGAAGCTGCCCGTACTGTCGTCGCTGGCCTACTTCAGCCCGGCCTGCGGGGTCGACGAGAGCGCCGTGCTGACCCAGGCTCGTACGGCCGACCTGCCCGGGGACACGGCCACCCGGACGCGGCTGATCCGGGTGGACGCGGCCAGTGGGAGGACTGCCGCGCCGTTGACCCTGGACGGTCAGGTGACCTCTGCGGTTCCGTTGGCCAACGGGCAGATCGTCGCGGTCGACGCCAACCGGCTCGTCCGCATCGACGGCACGGGCAGGCGGGTCGCGGTCGTCGGCACGAGCGGGGTGCCGTTTCGGCTGGTCGCGGGTTCGGACGGGGGCGTGTCCTTCCTCGAACGCGAGGGCGACACCGCTTCGGTCCGGCGGGTGGACGCAACCACGGTGACCCGTGCCAGGGCCGGTCAGCGCCGTCCCGCAGGACCACTGCACACCGTCGCGAGGGGAAGACTCACGGAGATCGACCTGGCCCCGGGAGCCGGTGGGCGGACGTTCGTCACCGGTGCGGCACGGCGTCCCGCCAACGCCGGTCCCGCAGGCCCGGTACGGCTACTGCCCGTACCGAAGGGCGCCGAGGTGTCCACCCTCGGCGAGGCGACCATCGTCGCCAACTCCTGGACAGCCGATGGCGGCGGCGACAGTTCAGTGGCCCGTGCGGTCGGGTTGACCATGTCCTTCACCACCACCGGCAAACAGGCCGCCTTCACCGTGAATCCCGGCACCGACCGGTCCGGGCGTGCCGGGCGGGACGCGCACCCGTCACTGGACCCACGAACACCGGCCAACGCGCGCAAGCCAGCCATGACCACGGCGGTCGGGTCCACGAGCAACCCGGTGGAGGAAGAGCGGACCTGCGCGGTACCGCGCAACGATCCACGGAACCAGGCGCTCCAGCCGAAGCCACGTCAGGTGGAGTGGGCGGCGAACCAGGCGGTGATGAACGCACTCAATGTCGCGCGGCCGGCGAACTGGAAGAACCTCGGCATGCCCGCCTACACGCCGCAGGGTCTGTTCCCACCGGTGCCGCTCGACGGCGGCGGCGCCGTACCCGCGCAGATACTGCTGGGGATCGCCGCCCAGGAGTCGAACACCTGGCAGGCGTCCAGCAACACCGCGCCCGGCGTCACCGGCAATCCGCTGATCGGCAACTTCTACGGCCGCCAGGTCTACGACGACGACGCCGGAAACGACTGGGACGTGGACTTCTCCGGTGCCGACTGCGGGTACGGGGTCATGCAGGTCACCGACCGCATGCGGCTGGCCGGTCGGGAACGACCCAGCGACGGGCCCGCCCTGCCGTACCAGACGCAGCGCGCCGTCGCGCTCGACTTCGCCGCCAACATCGCCGCCGGGATGACCATCGTTCAGGAGAAGTGGAACGAGACCCGGCGCGCCGGTCTGACCATTCACGGCGGCCAGGCACATTTTCTGGAGAACTGGTTCTTCGCGTTGTGGGCGTACAACTCGGGGTTCCACCCGCAGAGCACGGCGGCCCAGAACAACGGTGCCTGGGGCGTGGGGTGGAGCAACAACCCGGCGAACCCGATCTACCCGGCGAACCGGCTGCCGTTCATGGACTCGACCGCGGCCGACGCCTCCAACCCACAGCGATGGCCCTACCAGGAAAAGGTGCTGGGCTTCGCGGCTCGCCCCAACGAGGTGCTGGAGGCCCCGAACGTCCTCGTCGCGCAGTTCCGCCCGGCGCAATGGAACGGCGGGCCCGTCGGCGGCTCGGTGAACCGACGCGGGGTCAAGCCGCCGGTGAACCTGTTCTGCGATGCCACCAACAACTGCGAGCCCGGCGCGCAGCACGAACCGACCGCGCCCGACCTCGAAGAGCAACCGCCGGGGCCGTGCGCCCATCGCAACGCCGCCGGCCAGTTCGACCTCAAGTGCTGGTACAACAAGGCGGTCAGCTGGAAGCCAAACTGCCTCGAAACCTGCGGCTACGAGTTCATCCGGTTCGACGAGGGATACGTCTACCAGGAGGACGGCACCTCCTACCCGCCACGGTGCACCCGCGACGGTCTACCCACCGGCGCGCTGGTCATCGACGACGTCCCGGCCGATGTCCCCGCCATCCGCCCCAACTGTCCCGGTACGGGTCCCCAGGCCGGCACCTTCACGCTGAACTTCGCGATGGACACCGCAGGGTTGTTTCCCTCGAAGGTGGACTTCCACCAGCTGGGTAGCGGCTTCGGCGGTCACTTCTGGATGGCGCACACCCGGCACCGGGACATGCGCGACGGCAAGCAGAAAATCTCCGGTACCTGGGCACTCAGCCAGCCGATCCACGGCTGGACCCGGGTCATGGTCCACCTGCCGCAGCAGGGTGCGTGGACCCGGCAGGCCGACTATGTCATCGACCTTGGGAACGGGCAGACCCGTCACCGTGTCGTGAATCAGGCGGTCCAGGCACTCACCTGGGTCGACCTCGGGGTGTTCCCGCTCGCCGGCGACGCGCGGGTGCGGCTGAGCACCGAGACCGTCGACGGTGACGGTGAGGACGCGGTGGCCTTCGACGCAGTCGCTTTCGTCCCTACCACGAAGCCGTTGGCCAACTACGTGGCAATGGGTGACTCCTACTCGTCCGGTGAGGGCGTCGCACCGTACTTCACCAACAGTGACTACAAGCGTTCCAACGGCGACGTGAACGACTGCCACCGCTCTCGGACGGGGGCCTACCCCATGCAGGTGAAGCTGCCCGGCCACACCAAGACGATCGCGCAACAGGCCGCCGAGGGCACGGCCTCGTTCGGCTTCATCGCCTGCTCCGGCGCGATCTCACCGGAGGTCAGTCTCGACGCCGCCAACGACCCGCCGGAACCCAGCGATGTCGCGGGGCACACGGTGTGGGGTGACGTCGGTGGTACCTGGGGACGGAAGTCGCAGAACAGCGGCGAGCTCATCCAGGTCGACCAGGGCTGGCTCGACGTCGACACCACCCTCGTGACGCTCACCATCGGCGGAAACGACGCCCGGTTCGCCGAGGTCATGCGTAGCTGCATCGCCTCCCAGGACTCCTGCTACTCGCCGCTGCACAAGCTCACCCGAGGCAACGGCAGGGTCGATCCTGAAGCACTGAGGGTCTACGAGAAGAAGGTCATCCGGGACTGGCTACGGCAACATCTTGAGGCGACCTACCGCGCCGTCGCCGCCAAGGCACCCAACGCCCAGATCCTCGTCCTCGGATACCCGCAACTCTTCCCCGACAAGCCCGCGTCGAGCGGCTGCCTCGGCATCGAAAAAACCTCCCTGCACTTCCTCAACACCCTCGGTGACCTGCTCAACATCGCCATCGCCAACACCGTCGAGAAGGTACGGCAGGACGGCGTGAAAATCCGGTTCCTCAACTCGACCCAGACCTGGCGGGAGGGCGTGGCCCACTGGGCGTGCTCCTTCATGACCGTCGAGTGGAGCAACGGCGTTATCGCCACCGCCTCGCCGGGCAGCGGCCAGGAGGTGCCGGGCAGGGGCAGCTTCCATCCCACCGCCGAAGGACACCAGCAGCTCGCGGCGATCGTCAACAAGCAACTGAACGGGGTGAGCACGGCGGCGACCGTGAAGCAGCGGATCCTCGACTACGTCGCCACGCGTACGCCGGAGGGCGGGCGATGGCTGGTCGATGACGCCCAGGCGCTCCGCGCCGCCGAGACGTGCCTACAACTCAGCGCCCACGGCGGAGTCGTCGGCGACCCGTGCATAGACCTTCCCCTGATTTTCCCCACGACCGGAGACGCGGCCGGTGCCGCCATGAACGACCTGGAGGCGCTCGTCGCCAACCCGCCCTGGGTCCACCTCAACTTTGTTGAGAATAAGGAAATGAAGAAGGTGCTGCCGACGCGGTCGTGGATGGACCTCGCGCCATATGTTCAGAGCACCTGCCCGAAGCCGCGCGTGCCCACCGGGTACCAGTGCGACGAATATCCCTTCTACTCCAGCGAGCTCGCCGCCGCATGGGACTTTATCGAGGGCGAAAATTCACCCAGCTCGACGAGGCTGAAGATGATCCCGGCTCCGGAGAACAGAGCCGAGGGCAGCGCGTTGCGTCAGTTCTACCCCGCCTGCGGCATACCGACCGGCACCTATGTCGGCCCCGCGAACGGTAGCCAACCACTGACGGTCGGCGGCGGCTACCTGACCATCCCGATCGTCACCGACCCACCCACCCAGGCGCCGTTCACCTTCTACGTCTGCTGACCCATCCACCGGCGCCCCATTCACCGACAGAGTCGTACGCATGAGAAAAGACAGCGCGTGCACCGGATACACGCGCCCTCGCCATCTCGACGGCGATGATCGTTACCGGCCGAGTTTCCGGTCCTGCGGACTGGTGTCCACCTCGCCAGCAACTCGACCGGTCAGCATCGGCGACCCATATTTGACCATTCCGGTGATTACCGAGCCAGTGTCAAGTTCTCCACAAATTTTATGTCTGCTGATCAGTCAACCACAGGAGAGAGAGTCGTGCTCAAAACCTTCCGAAGAGGCGTGGCGGTGCTCACGCTCGTGGTCACCACGGTCATCACCGGCCTGACGGTGATGGCGTCCCCCGCCTCCGCAGCCAAATGGGATCCGACAATCCCATCAGACTGGAGCCGGCGTGCGCTGTTCGCCGGAGGTATACCGACGAACCTGCGCCTGGATGTGCGGTACGGGGGTGGACATGGAACGCCCGTTCACCTGTGGGCTTCCAGCAACGAGCCGACCCAGGTCTGGGCGCAGGAGGCAGCCGACCAGGGTGGTTTCTACCTACACCCCGCATTCAACCGTTGGCTCTGCCTCGACTTCGACGGCGATCGGGCCGCCGGAGCAACCCTCAAAGTCAACAACTGCAACGGGTCCGCGTCCCAACGCTGGTACGAGGGTTTCCAGTACGACCACGCTTTCGGCCTAGTCACGCATAGTGACAACCGATACTGCGTCGATGTCCCAAGCAGCAACTTTTCGAGCGGACAGACCCTGCAGATCTGGGACTGCAATCAAACCAACGCTCAGCGGATCTATGGCGCTGGCTGTTACGAGGACAGCTGCTTGGGACGCAGCCCGGAGATCATGGGGTGCGGGTTCGGCGCGCTAGTTGGAGCCGACTTTACTGTCAACAGCAGTCGGGTCACCATGCTCTTTTCAAATACTTGCAACTCCGTTTGGGGTCGGATGACAGTCGACCCGGGAATCCAGACTGGCAGAAAGGTCGTCCTGCAGCGGTTCTTGAAAAACGTCAACGGCGTCTACGACCAGTTCTCATCAGCCTACCTCAACGGGGGTGCGACCGGCTGGACCTCGATGTACGGCCGGGGTCTTGGTTGGAGATTCCAGGTGTGCTTCGACGCCACGCATAACGGCGGGCCATTCGAGTGCAGCGGGCAGATGCGATGAACCTCCGGGCGGGATGATCCAGATCGTCGGACGCCCGGTCGGGACGATTTCTTCCCGATCGGGCGTCGTCCCTGACTTAGCGCTACTCCTCCGTGGAAGATCAGGTTCTCGTCGTGGTGTAGAAGACGGTGTTATTTGGTGTTGTTCACGACGAGTTTCTTGATGTTGCGTTGGACGAGTTGGACTTTGGCGGGGATTTCGTTGGGGGTGGCGGTCCATTGAAAGGGCCGGGGGTTGGTGTTCCAGCTCGTGGTGTAGTCGCGGATGGAGCTGATGAGGACCTGAACCGAGGCGAAGGTGCCGCGGCGGATGGCTTGGCTGGTGGTGATCCCGAACCAGATCTCGATCTGGTTGATCCAGCTGGATCCGGTCGGGGTGAAGTGGAACTGCACGTTGGGGTTGGCGACGAGCCTGGCGAGGACGTCGGGGGTGGTGTGGGTGGATAAGTTGTCGAGCACCACGTGGGTTTTCCGTTTCCGACGTATGGCGACGGCCTTGCGCAGAAAAGGCTAGGAGCGCTGCCACGTTGCGGTCGGGCGGCATTCGGCGGTGACTTCGCCGCTGGCGACGTTACGCGCGGCGAAAAGGTTCGTGGTGCCGTGCCGGACGTAGTCGTGGATGCGTTGCTCGGTGGCGTCGAACTCGGGGGCAGCAGCGGCTGGGTCCGGTCCAGGGCTTGGCTCTGGGTGTTCTCTCGATACTCAGGACGACCGCACCGCCGGGCGATTCCAGATACAGGCCGACGAGGTCACCGACCTTGTCGGCGAACCGGTGATCCCTGCTAAGTGTGAAGGTGCCGGACCGGTGGGGTTTCAGTCCGTGATCGCGCCAGAGTTTCGCGACCCAGTGGTGGGAGACCGATACACCCTTTTACGACCAGCGGAGGCGAGCTGTGCGCGAAAGCAGGTTCAGCACCGACGATCTCCCTACAGCCGACCGGTGGTCGAGCTGGAACGAGTTCAGCACCGACACTTACTACTCGACACGGATGCGCACTCATGATCCGGAGAACTTCCAAGGCTCGATGCGTATGCTCGACCTCGGTCCCATCAAGGTCTCCACCCTCAACTACAACCCACTCGAGGTGTTCCGAACCCCGAAATTGATCCGGCAATCCGACCCCGGCGTGCACCAGCTCGTACTTCCCCTACGCGGACAGATCGGAGTCTCCCAGGCCGGCCGCGAGAGCAGCGTCGATTCCCGGGCCCTGATCCTCTATGACCCCTCGCGGCCCTTCCACTCCTGGACGGCAACCACACGCGGTCCCGATGTCAGCTGCATGGTCGTCCTGATCCCGAAGAAGCTGATTGCCCTCCGAGCACAGGTCCTCGAACCGCTCAACGCCACGCCCCTACCAGCACGGCGCGGCCTCACCGCTCTACTAAGGCGCCACCTCATCGGGCTACAGAGCAACGCTGTCAGTTGGACGGCGGCGGACGCCGCCCGCCTCGGGACCATCACCCTGGACCTGATCGCCGCCACCTACGCCCACGAACTCGAAGCCACAAGCGTCCTGCCACCCGAGACACACCGGCAGGCGCTACAAACGCGAATCCACGACTTTATCCAACAACGACTCCGCGACCCCGGCCTCACACCCGGCACCATCGCCGCAGCGCACGCCGTCTCCACCCGTCACCTGCACACCATCTTCCAACAACAGGGCCTGACCGTCGCCGCGTTCATACGCCAACAGCGGCTAGAACGCTGCCGCCACGACCTCGCCGACCCCCGCCACCGCCACCGCCCCATCCACGCCATCGCCCACCAGTGGGGATTCACCAGCGCCGCCCACTTCACGCGCCTCTTCCATGCCACCTACGGCAGAACGCCCGGCGACCACCGGCACGCCGCTGGATGCGCCCTGCGCCCTGGCACTGGGCCCGGGAGTGTACGAATAACGGCCCCGTCTAACGTTCGGCGGTGACGGAGAGCATGGCGGTGATTGTCGGATCTGTGTCGGGGCGGCGAACGGTGTAACCGGAGGCGGGACATCCCTTTCATCGGAGGTGGCCCGCCTCCGGCCAGGCCGGCTGTCAAGCGAGGTAGTTATCCCATGCGTACTCGCCGGCAACGTTGCGGTACCAGACGTTGAGGTGATCGTTCTTGCACTTGTGCGTGAGATTCCAGGCGCCGCCGCTGCGGTAGAGCACCGGCGAGCTGCCGTAGTAGCTGGAGTGCCAGGGCGTACCGTCCGCGAACGCCAGCCGGACGCTATAGGGAGTGCATCCTGCCATGGCGTGAACGTCGGCTGCAGCGGGCGTGGCGACCGCTCCGGTGGCCAGCGCGATTCCGGCCACGGCGCTGGCGAGCACGCGCTTCGTCGTCGGCATGACTGAACCTCCTTCTGTCGAAGAAATTGACACCGATCGGGCGTCAAATAGATCGTGCCCTCCGCGGAATCCGCTGTCATTGACAATCTATGCACGGCGATTGACCGTCCGTGCCGCCCGCCCACCGGCCCCCGGCTGGTCGAACGGCGGGCCCGCAGGACCCGGATGCTTTGGCGGGTTCAGCCGCTGAAGCCGCTGCGCGGGGTCGTACGTATTCAGCTTGAGAGAGCAGCGGGGATCCACGGGCCGGTGGTGAACAGCTGTTTGAGTACGTCGAGGGCGTCCTGGCCGTGTTTCGCGGCGGTGGACAGGTAGGACCGGACGGCGGCGAAGTCGGCGAGTCCTTGCAGCGTGCGCCAGGTGCCGGAGATCTTCTGGGTCTACTGACGTTCTCGTGGGTCGGGTTTCATGATCGTCCGGGGAGTGGTGGGCAGAGGCCGCCTCGTCGGAGGTTGGCCATGGTGATCAGCGCTGTGGCGCTGCGGTACCCGTATGCCTGGCGGGTCAACACCCGTAGGTGCATGTTGTTGGCTTCGATGCGGGCGTTGGACAGTCCGCTGTCGAGCATGTTGTGGATCGCGGGCAGGTGACGGCGGATCGTGCGGGAGAGTTTCACGAACGGGGTCAGCTTCGATCGGCTGGCCCAGTGCAGCCAGCCCTGCAGCAGCAGCCGGCCGGGTTCGCCCTTGACCGCGATCACCTCCCGGAATTGTTCCTTGAGCAGATACGCCCTATACAGCGGCCGGTTCGTGGCCTGGATCGACGCGAGGGTCGCTTTCTGCTTGTCGGTCAGGTTCTCGGGGTTCTTCCATACCGCCCACCGGGCGTCCTTGAGCGTCGCGGAGGCATGGGTGCGCCCGCCCTTGCCGCCGCGTAGCCGGTTCCACAGGTCACGGCGCACCTCGTCCAAGGCGTCGGTGACCCACGCGACCAGGTGATACGGGTCCAGGCAGCGCAGCGCCCGTGGCGCCCGCTCGGTCACGACATCGTCGATCCACCCGGCCGCGTCAGCCGACACGTGCGTCAACTGCGCGGCCCGGTCAACGCCCAGTTCGTCGAAGAACCTGTGCACGGTGGCCTTGTCCCGTACGTCGGCGGCCCAGACGAGGCGGCCCGTGTCGTGGTCCACGACCAGGGTCAGGTACCGCTGGCCCTTGCGGTAGGCGACCTCATCGATCCCGATTCGTTTGAGCCCGGTAAGCCGGTCGACACCGGCCAGGGCCGCGTCGACGACCCTGCCCACGATCGCGACCACGCTGCGCCAGGCGATACGCAGCAGACCGGTCACCGCCGACGCCGACGTACGCGCGGCCAGCCACGCCGCGGTGTCCTCGAACGCGGCCGTGAACCTGGTGTTGTGACGCGCCCACGGCACCGCGATCACCGTCGGCCCGTGCGTCGGACAGTCGACCCTGGGCACGGCCGTCTCGATCACTACCCGCAGCGTGCCGAAGTCCAGATGCCGCCACCGCCGCCGTCCCCAGCCGCGGTCGTACCAGGGCGCCCGGACCTGGCAGCGCCCACACCGGCGAGCAGCGCCCTTACGCGGCCGGGCGGAGATCACCAGGACCTCACCGTCGCCGTCCTCCTCCAGCCGAGCGTCCTCGACGACCGCCCGCTCGAACCCTGCCTGTCGATGCAATACCCTGGTCAAACGCACGCCGTGTTCCGATCTTCAGATTTCTGTGTCTTCGCAGCTCAGAAACCTAGACGCGACACGGCGTGCCTTGTTGATCAGAGCATCAACCCACCCACGAGAACGTCACAAGAGCCGATCTTCTGTTGAAGCTTGACCGGGCGAAGATCACGTTCGGCCTGGTTGTTCGTGAACGGCACGGCCAGGTCGACGACGAACCGCAGAATCATGCCGCGATGGGTGTGGAAGCGCTCGACCAGCTTGCCGGCCTTCGACACCTCGCCCTGACGATCGGGTGGGTTCTGCTGACGGCCGTAGGCGATCGCGCCGGCGTAGCAGGCCCGGACGCGGCTGATCTCCGCGTCGGTCAACGCTTCCCGGCCAGCCGCGACGGCCTGCTCGGTCATCGTCTTGGCCATCAGCAGCGTGTCGGCCATTACCTCCGCCCATGCCTGCCCGGCCGGGTCCTGCTCGTGGACGCCGCGTAGGTCACGGATCAGGTGGGCGCCGCACCAGGCGTGCTCGGCGTCGCTCAGATGCTGGTAGGCGGCGTAGCCGTCGCGCACGATGGTGCCGTCGAAGCCGGGTAGTACCCCACCGGCGTCGATGTCGGCCTTGCTGCGGCCGCCGACGTGAAACGACGTCAGCATCGGAGCCGAACCTCGCGGACGCGGAGTGCTTGAAAGGGTGACGCGTGCAGGGCGGTGATTGGGTAGCGTCCCGGGCGTGATCGAGCTTGTCGAGCGGCATACGGTTCTCGCCGTTGTGGTCGGGTCGCGGGCGTACGGGCTGCATGACCGGGACTCCGACTACGACCGGCGTGGTGTGTATGTGGCGCCCACACGGGCGTTCTGGCATCTCGACAAGCCGCCCACTCACCTCGACGGTCCGGCGGTGGAGCAGTTCTCCTGGGAGTTCGAACGCTTCTGCGTCCTGGCCCTGCAGGGCAACCCGACAGTCCTGGAGGTGCTCTGGTCCCCGCTGGTTGAGTCGATCACCGTCGACGGGGAATGGTTGCTGGCGGCACGGCAGGCGTTCCTGTCGAGGCGGGTGGCTGAGACCTATGGCAACTACGCCCGGGATCAGCTCAACCGAGTGGCGGCCCGCCGCGAGCGGACCGGCGAGACGAATCACAAGCAGGCCATGCATTTGATCCGGCTGCTGGTCGCCGGGGCGCATGTGCTGCGTACCGGGGAGGTGCTGGTCGACGTTCGTCACCTGCGTGACCGGCTGCTCGCGGTGCGGCGCGGCGAGTTGCCCTGGGATGAGGTTGCCGCGTGGACGGCGGACCTACTTGTTGAGCTCGCCGACGCGACCGCCGCCACCACGCTGCCCGATCAGCCCGATCGGATTGACGTGGATCGGCTGCTCGCGGCCGTGCGGGAAAGGAACCTGTAGTGACCACCGAGGTGCCGCCGTGGGCCGCCGAGGCAGCCTGCGCCCTGCCTCGTCCGCTGCTGTTCGCCACCGTCAGCGGTGCGCATCTGTACGGATTCGCGTCCATCGACTCCGACCTGGATCTGCGGGCCGTGCACCTGCTCCCGGCTGAGGAGGTTGTCGGGTTGCGCACCGGTCCGCAGACGTTGCAGCACATGGGCGTGCGCGACGGTGTCGAGTTGGACGTGGTCAGCCACGATCTGCTGAAGTTCGTCAAGCTGTTGACCAGCCGCAACGGGTACGTTCTGGAGCAGCTGCTGTCGCCGCTGGTGGTCGTGACCACTGCGGTGCACGCCGAACTCATTTCCTTGGCCCCGCGGCTGGTCACCCGTCACCATGCGCACCACTACCTCGGATTCGCGGCCACCCAGGAGAAGTTGTACGCCAAAACCGGGCAGCTCAAGCCTGCGCTGTACACGCTGCGGGTCCTGCTCACCGGGATCCACCTGATGCGGACCGGCCGCGTAGAGACGAACCTTGGCGTGCTCGGAACGAGGTTGGCGTACGTGCCGGATCTCATTGCCGCCAAACGGGAGGCCGAGCATGGCCCGCTCCCCGCGGGCGTTGCAGGGTGGCTTGCTACCGACGTGTCGCGGCTGCGCGCCGAGCTGGAGACGGCCCGGGACATCTCGGTGTTGCCCGAGCGCGTAGATCCGGCAGCCGTGGACGCCCTGCACGACCTGGTGGTGCGCACCCGACTGCACGGGCTCCCCAACCAGCGTCGTGAGTCAGCGGGCTGAGGTCCGCCCTTCACGACCTGGAGCCTGAAGTTGCAGTCGTCGGAGAAGTCCGCCCCGCAGAGCATGCTCAACGCCTGCAGCTCCTGACCACGCTCCCGCCTTGCGGCCCGCGCCCCCTCGAAGGCCGCAGACCGCAAGGCGGGCGCTATGCCCGCCGGTTCGCAAGGCTGCAGATCTGCCCATCACAGGGTACGGACGGTCGCCGGGTGCGCTACGGGTTGGCAGTCGTTTGGACGAACGACAAGACCCGCGGCAGGACGTAACAGAACTCGCCGCCGCCCCATGAGTCCACAAGGCCACCGGCTCGTCCCATCGCGTCCCAAAACGGCTCAGTTGATCGAATGATGTCCTCCGCAGTGGCCGGATCGACGTCGATGGCGGCGCATACAGCCGCCGTCAGTTCCGTCCGGGACTCGGCGGGCATGTCTTCAAGCGGATCACGATCCATTCGCAAAAGCTACCTCGGCAGACGTGCACGCTCATGCCGGTGAGCGGGCGGAACGCTCGGTCGCGCGTACCTGATGGCGGGTAGGCGACCTGCGTCCGCGAGCAGTTCGCCGAGTGGATGGTTGACGGCTAGCGTGTGGTCTTCGGCGCTGGTGCTGGTGGGAACAGTTGACGCAGCGTCGGACCGATGGCCGTGGCCAGCGTGCCGTCGTCGCCGGAGTGCATGACCAGGTTGACCACCCCTGTTGCGACGTCGCCGGTGCGGGTTTCGGCAGCTGCGGGCGCGATGTCGGGCAGCGCGAGATCGGCGAGTAACTGCCGCACCAGGACACCTTCGCCCCAGAATGCCTCTGCTGGAATGGGGAGCCGGCCCAGCCAGGACAGCAGGATTGCCGCCCTGCCGGTGGCTGAGGGCGTGGCTGCGGTGAGCCGTCGCCGGAGATCGTCGACGTGCGTATCGGACAGCTCGCCGCATTGCTGACCGGTGGCGGCGACCAACACGGGATGCAGCACGCTAGGAACCCCACGCTCAATCAGGTACCGCTTGCCCTCTCGCCCGGTGGGCCGGAACTGCGGGCGGCGCTCCTGCAGGTTCAGCAAGTCGGCCAAGGGCGCCAGGAATGACGTCAGCTGATCCGGTACACCGAGCCCGGCCAGAAACAGGTGGAGCGCCCCAGGATCTGCCACGACGAGGTCACTACGGAACCGCGACCGCTCCCAACTGACCGAGCCGTGGCCATGCAAAGCAGCGCTGGCGAGCACCTCGCCTGCCGCATCGCGGAGCACGATCGTCGGCCCACCGTGACAACGACAGATGTCACCGATGAAGCGACCCGTCGTGGTCAACACGCGCGCCGCGTCAACCGACCCGGCATCCGGGAGCTCGGCCAGAATTTCACGACCGGCAAGAGGACCGCTGTCCTCACCGCCTTCGACAATCTGCACGGCGTGTGCCCGAGACCAGACATCGTCGAGCCACTTGATCATGGGGACCTCTCCTGTGCCGACCCAACGATCATCGCAGGCATGCTTACGCCGACCGCTAACACTCAGGACACAGCGCACTCTCATGCCGCCGACCCTGGGCGCTGCGCCTCGGAGCCCCGGTCGCGTTGACTAAACGTCGGCCTCGCACTGCTCGATGAAGACGTGCCGAAGCGGAGCCCCAAGGCGCCTGGGCGACGCCAGGGTCACGGGCCCGGGATTGGGGGAGCACGGCGGGAGCAGCCGGGTGTCCTGAACGGCGTTGAACTGCATCCAATAGCGCACAATGGCGCTCAACCGCACCTGCCCCCACCTGCGCCTTCTCGTTCCTGCAGGTCAGAGTGGGTGCGGCGTCCTGGTTCACCGCGGAGTGCTCTGCGGTTTCGGGCAGCAGTCGATAGTCCTCTATGTTGCCTGGCGGGGGAGTGCGCGCAGGTCACAGTGGTAAGGAGCTGCTGGGTGGCCAGGCCTTGCAGTTGAGAGCAGATTGGGTGCAGGTTGGCGAAGTGGTCAGCGCGCCCGAAGTGCTCACCGATGCTGGACAGGGCGGCGGGCGTTGACCTGCGGTGATGCGGACGGGCGTTCCGGCGTGAGCTCCCAGAGAAGATCGAAGAGGTCAACCTAATGAGTTCTGGGAGTGAGCCATCCGCGGCACACTCCTGGTGGGTGAGTAGCCGCCGGCAGACGAGCACTCCGTCCGCCTGGACGTTGGAGTCCTGAGCAAAGATCGTGCCGCTGTTGGTCGGTGTGGAGAGTTGATCGCTGATGGGATGTCGTGCCCGCCCGATGGTGGCGTGAGTACTGCTTCATTAGGTCGCTGATGGTTCTCCGCTTGGCTACCTGCGGTGATCGGTTTGAGAGGCGGGAGACGTGTTGCTGTTCGTGGGAGATGACTGGGCGGAGGACCACCACGATGTTGAGGTGATGGACGCGTCCGGTCGGCGGCTGTCCAAGGCCCGGTTGCCGGAGGGCATGGCGGGTATGGCCAGACTGCACGCGATGATCGGCCAGGCGCTCGGTGATGACATCGACGTCGAGGATGTCTGCGCGCGGGTGAAGATCGGGATCGAGACGGATCGGGGCCCGTGGGTGCAGGCGCTGGTCGCGGCCGGGTACACGGTGTATCCGGTGAACCCGTTGCAGGTGTCCCGTTATCGGGAACGTCTGGCGCTGTCCGGGGCCAAGAGCGACGCGGCGGCGGACGCGCACATGTTGGCCGACATGGTGCGTACTGACTCGCACCAGCTGCGGCCGATCGCCGGGAACTCGGCCGAGGCGGAGGCGGTCAAGGTCGTTACCCGGATGCATAAGACCCTGATCTGGGAACGCACCCGCGCGGGTCAGCGGCTGCGGCACGCGTTGCGGGAGTACTTCCCGGCCGCGTTGGACGCGTTCGAGGACCTCGACGCCGGTGACACTCTGGAACTGTTGGCCAAGGCCCCGGACCCGGCTGCTGCCGCCCGGTTGAGTCTCGGCCAGATCAGCGCGGCGCTCAAACGCGCCCGCCGCCGCGAGGTTCCGGCCAAAGCCACCGCGATACAGGCCGCCCTGCGTGCCGAGCACCTGGGCCAGCCGGCCGTGGTCACCGCCGCCTACGCCGTGACTGTACGGGCGCTGGTCGCTGTGCTGGGCACGCTCAACGAGCAGGTCACCGCTCTACACGGGCAGGTGGAGACCCATTTTGGCCGGCACCCGGACGCTGAGATCATCGGGTCCCAGCCGGGACTCGGGACGATCCTCGGCGCCCGGGTGCTCGCCGAGTTCGGCGACGACCACGACCGCTACACCTCTGCGAAGGCCCGCAAGAACTACGCGGCGACCAGCCCGATCACCCGCGCGTCCGGGAAGAAGAGAACCGTCATGGCCCGGTTCGTGCACAACGACCGGCTCGTCGACGCCCTGATGACCCAGGCGTTCACCTCGTTGCGGAACTCGCTCGGCGCCCGCGCCTACTACGACCAGCAACGCGCCCGCGGCGTCAGCCACAACGCCGCCCTGCGCCAACTCGCCAACCGCCTCGTCGGCATCCTCCACGGATGCCTCAAAACCGGCACCCGCTACGACGAGACCACCGCCTGGTCGCACCACCTCACCCAAGCCGCTGCTTGACACTCAAGCTCCTGGGATGTCTTTGCTGGTCATCGCCTGGCCGGTGCCGGCTGTTGTCGTAGAGCCCCTCAGGCGCGATCGAGAGAGTTCGCCGCGTCGACGTACCGCTCCGGGCCGTCCGTGGTGCCGTCGGTATGGATCCCGGGAGCTGAGACTCAAGTCCCACCAGCAACCTTCTGACCAGGGCTTCTTGCTGGAAGACCCCTTCGGCGAACCCGAAGGCGTCATCATGTCAACGCCGGCTGAAAGTTGACCCCTCTGTTCCGGCCGAATTTTGACCCCCTCGCTGGTTGTTGATGTTCAGTCGTTGGTCTTGGTGGCTGCGGGGACGCGGCCGAGGTCGCGGTCTTTGAGCCGGTAGCTGTCGCCCTTCATGGAGACGACTTCGGCGTGGTGGACGAGCCGGTCGATCATGGCTGCGGCGACGACGTCGTCTCCGAAGACTTCGCCCCACCGGCCGAAGGGCTTGTTCGATGTGACGATCAGTGAGGCTCGTTCGTAGCGGTTGGAGACCAGCTGAAGAACAGGTTCGCCGCTTCGGCTTCGAAGGGGATGTAGCCGACCTCGTCGACGATCAGGAGCGGGATCCGGCTGAGTTTCACCAGTTCGTCTTGCAGACGCCCGGCGTGGTGGGCGTCTGCAAGGCGCGACACCCACTGGGCGGCGGTGGCGAACGCGACCCGGTGTCCGGCCTGGCAGGCCCGGATCCCCAGGCCGATGGACAGGTGGGTCTTGCCAGCCTCCCCCATTCAGAGGGGATTTGATTCATCGAGTGTGATGAAGGAAAGGTGCACCCGACCTGCGAGGATGTGATTGCTTAGGCCATATCCACAGTAGAAGCGGGTGCACCTTTCTGGTGAGCAAGGGTAGCGGGTGGGATCAGCGGCTGCAGGTAGCCGCGGGTGGCAAGGGTTTGGTGGGTCATGCGGGTGCGGTCCTGCTGCGGCAGTGCGCGGACCGGACCGGGTTGACCGGGGCCGTGAACCGGGTGCTACCCCGAGGTGGGGGGCCGGGCTGGTGGGATCGGGGCACGGTCCTGGTGTCGCTGGCGGTCGCGATCGTGCTCGGCGCGACCAGTATGTCGGATATAAGGCTTCTCGCCCATCAGGCTCTGGTATTCGCTGATCCGCCGTCGGAGGCGACCGTGCGTCGTGCCCTTGTGGGGCTGGACGAGGCCGGGCTGCGCCGGATCGGCAAGGCCCGGGCGAAGGTCCGCGCCCGGGTGTGGGATCTGCTCGCCCGCCGGCCGAACGGTTTCCCGTGGCTGAGCGTGGCCGGGAAACTGCTGTCGGGGTGGGTGGTCATCGACCTGGACGCCACTTTGATCACCGCCCACTCGGACAAGCAGGGCGCGGCGGCCACGTTCAAGCGTGGCTTCGGGTTCCACCCGCTGGGGGCGTGGTGCGCGAACACCGGCGAGAGTCTGGCCATGCTGCTACGCCCGGGTAATGCCGGCTCGAACACCGTCGCCGACCACATCCGCGTCCTCGGTGAAGCGGTCACGCAACTGCCGGTCCGGTACCAGCGCAAGATCCTCGTGCGGGTCGACGGCGCCGGTGCCACCCACGACCTGCTGCAACACCTGGAGCAGATGAACCGGCTGTGGCGCACGGTGAAGTTCACCGTCGGCTGGACGATCACCGACGTCGACGAGACCGCGATCGCCACCCTGCGAAGACGCCAGCCGCCTGCGCACCGGCAACGCACCCCGAGTCATGGCCACCCTGCACAACACCGCGATCAGCCTGCTACGCCTGACCGGCACCACCGCCATCGCCAAAGCCCTACGCCATAACAGCCGAAACCCCTACCGACCACTACAACTGCTCGGAATAAACCTGAAACGGGCATAGGCCTACCTTGCCTGAGCCCTGCCGCGCCGGAGCGGTAGCTGGTCCCGCTAACTGAGACACCGATCCCACTCGCGACGCCGTGGCCAGCGCATCCTTTGTGGTGACCTCTTCGGTGAACCCGAAGAGGTCAGCGACTCGATGGGTCTACGCGAGCCAAAGCATCGCCGCGACGATGATTGGTTGTGGGGCGTCAGTCCGTGTCGCCCCTCCGGCACGCAAAGCTGACCGATCCGGCGTCTCAGCTCAGCGGTCTGTCCGCCGTAGGCGAGGGCGCCGTCACCGATGCGCCTCACCCGGTACAGCCCCAGGCCTCGGGGCACCTGCAGGGGTCCGGTCGGTGCGGTACCCGCGACAGGTTCCCCGAGCCGTACGTCGGCGCGCTTCTTGCCTCGATACGGTTGATGGTGCTGGGCCTCGATCCCGGCCGATACGAGCCGCTCTTCCCCGCCCGGGATGGCTTTTGGCCAGCGAGATCCGCGAGTTCGGCTCGTATAGCGCCTGGATGGCGACCTCCTGCTACCTGTGGCCCCGTGGACGAATGAGACCGATCCCTATCGCTGCTACGGAGCCCGGGTCGGCTTCGTGCGTCGCTGACTCAATGACCCGAACGCCCAGCGAACCAGCAGCGTCGGGCCTACGCCACCTGCAGGCTGATGTGGCCGGAGGTCGATGTGGTGTGCGCGTCGACCCACTCGTACTGGACGACTACATGCGCAGCATCGGCGACTCCCGGCGGGTGGTGGACATGCTGGTGGGCGACACACAGCGGATCGAGGTGGACGCGGAGCGCGGATTCGCGATCCCGCAGGAGATTCCGGACGAGGTGCGGGCGGCGTTCGGTCGCCTGGTGGCGGCTGGCTACACGAGTCGGTTGATCTGAGCCCGGCTACCGCCGTGGCCCTCTCGGCCGGACGCCCATCCGGTGTTCACCATTGCGTTCCCCCGTCGTCCCAGCCCTTCGCCG
Source organism: Micromonospora sp. NBC_01638 (assembly GCF_045209745.1). Taxonomy (NCBI): domain Bacteria; kingdom Bacillati; phylum Actinomycetota; class Actinomycetes; order Micromonosporales; family Micromonosporaceae; genus Micromonospora; species Micromonospora sp. NBC_01638. The sequence goes on along the minus strand of NZ_CP109273.1, from coordinate 6,840,494 downwards.
GTGTCCTGCGGCTAGAGCAGACCACCGGCAAATATGCCTGATCGTCCTGCTGGAACCGTCAGACCGGGTCGGCGGCGCGGAGCCGTGGCCACCGCTGCTCGGTCCAGGCCCGCAACAGCCACTCCACCGGTCCGTACCGGAACCGAGCCATCCACGCCGCGCTGGCGGCGAGCTGCGCACTGTAGATGGCGACCGCGATGAGGAGGACGACCGCAGGTGCGACGGTGCCGGCGAGGCCTAATCCGACGCCGGTGAAGACCAGCACACAGAGCAGCGATTGACCCAGGTAGTTCGACAGGGACATCCGTCCGGCCGGCGCGAGTACGGCGACTACCCGCCGTCCCCGGTTGGTCTGAAAGAAGTGGAGAAGGGTGGCGGCGTACGCGGCGGCGAGCAGCGGCGCGGTGAGTACGCCCGCCGTCAGCCCGGTCAGGTTGGCGCTGCCCCCGCCCGACGCGAAGATCACCGCACCGGCCAGGCCGACCGGATAGCCCAGCCGCTGCACCCGGCGCAGGAGCTGCCGGTTCCCGACGACGTCGGTGAGTAGCCGGCGCCGCCCCGCCGCGTAACCGAAGAGGAAGGCCGAGAGAGCGAGCGGCCCCTGCACGAGGAGCGTGCCGAACATCGCCGGCAGCTGGCGTACGTGCTCGGTGATCACCGAGTCGATCCCGCCCTGTAGTGCCTCGGTGGACCGCTGCCCCGCCGCGAGTGCCGCCGCCGGATCGGTGACCAGCTGGGTCCCGCCCGTGGCGGCGAGCGCGAGGACGAAGCCGATCCCGCCGGTCAGCAGTACGGCAGCGCGCAGGGCGCTGCCGACGGCGACTCGTCGCATGGCGAGCAGGACCAGACCGAGCAATGCGTACGTGGTCAGGATGTCGCCCTGGAACAGCAGCACCGCGTGCAGGATGCCGAGCACGAAGAGCCCGGCCAGCCGTCGCCGGAACCGTGGGGCGAAGTCGACGCCGCGCCGCGCGGCGGAGTCGAGTTGGAGCGTGAAGCTGTAGCCGAACAGGAAGGAGAAGAGCAGGTACGCCTTCATCGCGAAGAGCAACTCGACCAGCCACCGGACCGCCTGGTCGCCCCACGAGTCGTGAGCGGGATCCGGAACCAGATGGAAGGAATAGCCGGAGGTGAAGAAGGCGATGTTGACAATCAGGATGAGGAGCAGCGCCACGGCGCGCAGCGCGTCGACGTCGGCGATCCGGGAGAACGTCCCGGGCGACCCCTCATTCACGACCGGCGGGTTTTTGATGGAGAACTTCACGCGGCTACCCCCGTAACGAACAGGAAATCGAACTCGATGGCTCCCTCCGACCCTATGAAGCGGCAAATCCAGGTGACATCCGGTGAGCGGGAATGTCGCCGGTGGGGCAGGCCCTACTCCCAGGGCTTCCTGAGGCGTTTGGTTGCCCCGTTTCCGGTCATTCGGCGTAGATATGGGGATCAATGCGGTTGGCGATGCCGCCGGAGTCCGCCGGGAGCGCCATCGCCCCGGTCGGGTTAGCGGCTGCCGGCTACCTGGCCCGCACTGGCTGGCCGACCGCGGGGTCTGCCGTCGCACCAGTGCGGCGTACCGGCCGTCGAGCACCATCAACTCCTCGTGGTCGCCGCGCTCGATAATCTCGCCCTGGTGCGGCACGATGATCTGGTCGGGAGCAGGGTGGGAGCAGCCGGGTGTCCTGAACGGCGTTGAACTGCATCCAATAGCGCACAACGGCGCTCAACTGCACCTGCCCACACCTGCGGCTTCTCGTTTCTACAGGTCAGCAACGCGGCGCCGTCTTCGAGGCGCACCACGGTGTGCGAAGATTCGGCGCCGGTTGCTGGTTGCGGCCCGACTGTGTTCGGGCGGATTGTGATGGGGTTCGTCGTGGTCGACCCCGAATGCTCTGTGGTGCTGATGAGCCTGTAGGTCAGCATGGTGGCGGAGGGCTTCCACGGGAACCGTGGATTGGTGCCAGTGAGCCCGAGCGTCAGACTTTCGAATCTCCCTGCCCTCCCCGCGACGGACGCCGTGGTCCGCGTGTGAAGGAGGCTGGTGATGGAAGTCGTTCACTCCCGCTGCGCCGGGATGGACATCTCGAAGAAGGACGCCAAGGTGTGCGTGCGGATCGCGGGGGCTGGTCGCCGTAAGACGACTGAGACGGTCACGACCTGGGGGTCGATGACAAGCCAGATCCTCGCGTTGCGTGACCACCTCGTCGATCAGCAGGTGACGTGTGTGGTGATGGAGGCGACCAGCGACTATTGGAAGCCGTTCTACTACCTGCTTGAGGACGCCGGCTTCGAGGTCATGCTGGTCAACGCCCGGCACGTGAAGACGCTGCCAGGTCGTAAGACCGATGTCGCGGACGCGACCTGGCTTGCTCAGCTCGGTGCGCACGGCCTGGTGAGGGGGTCGTTCGTACCGCCCGAGCCGATCCGTCAGTTGCGGGATCTGACCCGGGCACGCACGGCGATCACGAGGGAACGTGGCCGGGAGGTCCAGCGGCTGGAGAAGTTGCTGGAGGACGCCGGGATCAAGCTGTCCGCGGTCGCGTCCGACATCCTTGGAGTGTCTGGGCGGGCGATGTTGGAGGCGTTGATCGCTGGTGACAGGGATCCGGCCGCGCTCGCGGATCTGGCCAAGCGTCGGCTCCGGTCAAAGATCCCCCAGCTGACCGAAGCGTTGAACGGCCGGTTCACCGAGCACCATGCGTTCCTCGCTCGCGTGCACCTGGACCTGATCGACTGGCATACGGCAGCGATCAACAGGCTCACCGAGCGGATCGAGGTGATGATGGAGCCCTTTCAGGGCTTCCGTGACCTGATCTGCTCCATCCCCGGCATCGGCATTCTGACCGCCGACGTGATCATCGCCGAGACCGGCGCCGACATGACTCGCTTCCCGACTGCGAAGCACCTGGCCTCGTGGGCCGGTACGACACCCGGCAACAACGAATCGGCGGGCAAGGTGAAGTCCAGCCGAACCCGACCCGGCAACCCCTACCTACAAGGAGCGTTGGGGGCGGCGGCGATGGCGTGCTCCCAGAACCCGCGCAGCTACCTCGGCGCCCGATACCGGCGCATCGCCTCACGCCGTGGACCGCAGAAGGCCAACATGGCCATCCAGCACTCCATGCTCATCGCGATCTGGCACATGGGCACCACCGGCACCTTCTACGACGACCCCGGCGCCGACTACTTCACCCGCCTTCACCCGGACCGATCCAAGAAACGAGCCATCCATCAACTCGAAGCCATGGGGTACAGCGTCACCCTGGAGAAGGCATCGTGAAGCGAACCAACCTCTGACGCGAAGGGGAATCTTCGCGTCAGAGGGGGTGCAGCGTCCTGTTTCACCGCGGAGTGCTCCGCGGTTCTGCACAGTGGTCGACAACTCTCTATGTCGCCTGGCAGGGGAGTGTGTGCAGGTCAAGGCGGTAAGGGGTCGTTAATTGGCCTGGCCTTGCAACTGGGAGCAGATTGGGTGCAGGTTGGCGAAGAGGTCTCCGCGCCCGAAGTGCTCACAGATGCCGGACGGAGACGAGGGGCTTTGACCTGCGGTGATGGAGATTGAGCGGTGCGGCGTGACCTCCCAGTGGATACCGAAGAGGTCAAGCCTCCAGCCTCCCGACTGGCTGGTGCCGGCTGTTGAACTGAGGCCTGCCTGCGCCAATCACGAGGACAGCCCGCATCGATGCACGGCTCTGGCTGTCGTCGCAGTGGCGTCGGTACGGGTCCCGTGAGCTGGAACCCAAATCCCACCGGCAACCTTCTGGCCAGGCTTCTTACTGGGAGACCTCTTCGGCGAACCCGAAGGCGTCAGCACTGGCGCCTTCCGCTCATGTCGATGACAGTGCGTCCGGGCGCGGGCACCTTGGGGAGGCTGCACGAGGAGAAGCCGGCGAACCAAGAACCGATTTCATGCTTTGTCGACATGGCCGGGGTGAGACCGGCGTCGCGAGCGCGAGAAGGCTACGGCTGGCGCGTCGCTGCGGCGGTGAACAGTTCGTAGGTGACGCCGGTGAGGTGTTCGGAGAGGTGCCACAGGCGATTGGCTGTGTCGGTGTCGTGGATGGCGTGTTCACGCGTTCGGCGGGTCGGTTCACCGCGCAGTTGCAGCAGGCCGTCGGGGACGATGTAGCTGCCGCCGGGCAGGTCCGGTGCGGTCGCGGCGTACAGGGAGGTCTTCGCTCCTTCCGGAGTTGGTCGGAAGGCAATGCGCACGAGCAGACGTGTGACGGTCGCGTAGAGCCGTCCTCTGCCGCTATTGGCGCCGCCGGTGAGCACGTTGGTGCGGGTGAGTCCGGGCGCGACGGCGATGCTGCGCAGCTTTAGCCCGGCGGCGTCTGCCCGGCGCTGCAGTTCCGTAGCGAAGTAGAGGTTGGCCCGTTTGGACTGCACGTAGGCGAAGGCCGTCCGGTAGCGGCGTTCGGCGTTGAGGTTGCCCAGGTCGAAACGGGCAAAGCGCTGCCCTTCGCTGCTGACGGTGACCACCCGTGGTTCGGGTGCGGCGAGCAGCTCCGGCAGCAGCAAGCCGGTCAGGGCGAAGGTGCCGAGGTGGTTGATGCCGAACTGCGACTCGAACCCGTCCGTGGTCAAGGCAAAGGGCACCATCGCCACCCCGGCGTTGTTGATCAGCAGGTCCAGTCGACCGTGGTCCCATTCGGCCGCGAACGTGCGGATGGACGTCAGGCTGCCCAGGTCTACCTGGCGCAGTTCCAGGTGAGCGTCGGGTACCTCGCTGTGCATGCGGGCGAGCGCAGCTTGACCGCGTTCGGGGTCGCGGCAGGCCAGCACCACGTGTGCGCGACGGCGGGCCAGTTCGCGGGCGGTGACATAGCCGATGCCGCTGTTGGCTCCGGTCACCACGGCGACGCGTCCGGACTGGTCGGGAATAGTACGCATCGTCCAAGAGGGAGAGTTCCGCATGTTGTGCACACCTCACGGGAGACCGTCGATCTATGCAACTCCAAGTTGCGATAGGCTCATCGTGCCATCCGTGTCGGATTATCGCAACTTGGAGTTGCAATGCAGTCCGCCCAGTCCGCCCAGTCCGCCCAGTCCGCCGCCCGACCGATCGGGCGTGGCGCCAAGGTGCGCGCCGCGGTCCACGCCGCCGCGCTCGCCGAGCTCCTGGACAAGGGCTACGCCGCGTTAAGCGTCGAGAACGTCGCACAGCGCGCCGGCGTACATAAGACGACGGTGTACCGCCGCTGGATGGATCGTGACAGTTTGCTCGTCGACGCCCTAGCGGAGCACCTGGCCGCCGACATCCCCGTTCCCGACACCGGAGCGATAGAGACCGATCTGCGGGCGCTGGCGCGTTCGCTCGTGCAGACGTTCACCAGTCCGACCGGACAGGCCATCCTTGCTGCCATGTTCACCGGGGCGGCCCATCTTCCGCAGATCGCCGCGGCTCGGCGGCACGTGTTCGACGACCGGCTCGCCAGAGCCGAACCGGTGGTCACCCGCGCCGTCGAGCGCGGCGAACTCGCCCCAGACACCGATGCGGCCGAACTGTTCAAGACCCTCGCCGCGCCGATCTACCTGCGTCTGCTCATCAACGCCGAGCCAGTCGACGAGGCGACCGCTGACCAGGCGGTACGAGTCACGCTGGCCGCCGCGCACGCTGGCGCACTGCGTCCGACGCACGACGGCGAGCCGACCAGCAATCGACTTGGTCGTGGATGTTGACAACGAGTTGCCCGATCGCCCGTAGCGCTCGACCAAACAGCAAGATTGGATGTACTGCCGCGATCAGCGCGCTACGGAGCGCCAGAGCGAGTTGGGCCGCCCAGCTCCCGGACATGCCGAGGTGAGTGCACCCGGCTGAGATAGGTCCCGGGGTTCTCGGAGTGATCCAAGAGATCAGTACAATCCGACCGATGACTTCGGCGTATGCGCCAGGCCATTCCCAGCACAGCCACCCAGCCACTGGAGCCCCCGTTGGCCGACGCCGCCGCCGCACGTGATGCACTTTGGTCCGCCACTCACGCGGAGCGCGCCGCCCTCGCCGACGACCTCGCCGAGCTCGACGACACCCAATGGGCGCAGCCCTCACTGTGTGGGAACTGGATCGTTGAAGAGGTCGTCGCCCACCTGAGCGCAGCGGCGAGCACCGGTACCGTGCGCTGGCTGACCAGCATCCTGGGCGCACGCTTCGACTCCGATCTGCACAACCAGCGCCGGCTGGTCGAGCACCGCGGCGCGACGCCCGCCGAAACCCTCGAACGATTCCGTCGCGTCATCACCAGCACCACGGCAGCGACCGGGCATACCGCCGCATGGCTGGGCGAGGTCATCGTGCACGGACAGGACATCCGCCGGCCCCTCGGACTGCCTCACACACCCCCGGTGCAAGCCGTCACCGAGGTCGCCCGCTTCTACGCCAGCCGGGACTTCACCGTCGCCAGCCGCAGCACCGCCAAGGGGCTACGCCTGGAAGCGACCGATGGGCCCTTCGCGACCGGCGCGGGTCCGCTTGTCAGCGGTACAACGCTCGCGATCACGATGGCCATGGCAGGCCGCCACGTCTACTGCGACGATCTGACCGGTCCCGGTGTGCCCATCATGCGCGCACGCTGCTCGCCCTAATCCTGATCAAGGGGCAGCAAGAGAAGCGAACGAAATCTCCTCTGCGCGAGTAGCTCCAATGTCCGATCACTGGCCGCTCGAACAAGGTCAGGTGCGCACATCTGCCGCGATCCGCGCGGTCTCGCCGACCGACCGGATCTGCCGATATGAGTGCATTTGGACAAGGCCCGATGAGGTGGCTCCACATCGTAGAGATCCATGTGCCGCTCGGCGTCGAGCCAGAGATTTTTTCAGTCCCGTCGCGTCGGGTAGGGCGCCTCGGCGAGCTCTCCACCCCCAGCGTGGCCCGCAGCCGCACCGGCACGGCCAGCGCGATCTTCCCGAGTGGGAGGCCGTCAGCCGCGACACGCCGCATGACGTTACCCTGCAAAACCGGCCAGGATGGTCGCATTGGACCGGGTCAGGCGCGCGATCCGGTCGACGGGCCTGGCACGTACTCGAGCACGACCGCCCTCAGGTAGCGCGGGGTGGTGGGGAGATCGGCCGCTCCCACCGCGAACATCAGCGGGCTGCCCGGGGTCCCGGCGATCCCGTGCAGGCTCATGCCGACCGCGTCCGGCGGCTGCGGCGCGGGCATGCCGACCCACGCGCCCGTGCTGTACGCGGCGAGCGCCGCGCTCGGTGCCGGGGAGTTCTCGATCAGCCACGGCAGTCCGGCCGGGTCGGTCGCCACGTCGGGCAGCGCGCCACTCGGCGCGTCCCGGAGCATCTCGAAGGATCCACCGCCGCCGCGCACGGCCAACCCACCGTCGCCGACCGCCCACAGCTCGCCGGACGAGCGACCCGCGAGCGCTTCGAACGAGGACTCCTGTTCGTTGATGCCCACCTGGACCGTACGCCAGCCTGAGCCGTTCCAGTGAAAGAGCAGCGGGCCCTTGAACCCCTTCCATGCGCCGTTGCCGGCGGCCCAGACGTCATCCGAGCGAAAGGCCTTGATCGCGGTGAGGGTGCAGAAGTTCGGCATGCCACCGAAGGACGTGCCGCCGGTGCGGCATTCGGCGGGCGACTGGTGCGACCGCCAGGACCGGCCGTCCCACTGCTCGATGATCACCTCGCTTTGGTGATTGCCCACCACCCAGGCGTGTCCACCGACGACGGTGAGTCCGGTGATCAGCGCGTAGCTCTTGCTGTTGCCCCGCGCGAACGGCACCTCGCGCCAGGCGGTCCCGTCGTAGTGCAGGACGTGCGTCACCTGGTCCTCCGGGACGGCGGCGGCCGTGCTGCCAACCGCCCAGACGTTCGAGGGCGAGTCGGCCGCGACGAGGTCGAACCGACCGTGCCACGCGATCGCCGGCAGCGCCGCGCGTGCCCAGCGCGTCCCGTCCCACTGGAGGATCAACGGGATGCCGGTGTCGTTCGGCTGTTCGGGCGAGTAGGCCTCGCTGCCGACGGCCCACGCGTGCGTGGCGTCCACCGACACGACGTCCCACAGCACGCTGGTCGGCCCGGCCAGCTCCGGCAGCGTGGCCAGGCGCCAGGCCGGTGCCGGCGCCTTGGTAACGACGGCTTCGGGCGACCCACTGGCGGCGGTCGCGGAGGGTACCGAGGGTGATGCCGAGGTGCTCGTGCCGGCGCGTTCGCCGGTGCACCCCGACGCCAGCAGGACAGCGGCCAGCGTCACGGCAATCTTGCGCATGGCACCGATGATCGCAGGGCGGCGCCACCCTAGGGATCCCGTTGATCAACGCGCTATACGGACGTGGATCACGGCGAAGGCGCTCAGGTGCCAACCCGGGACGCGGAAGGGCCCAGACCACCGTCAGGGCGTCGTGCCCGAAGACGTGCCGCATCTGGGCCAGCAGGGACGGGAAGTGGTTGCGGTGGTCCAGCGCGTGACGCCGATCGCCGGGCGCAGGCGTCCCTCCGCCACCGTCGATGGACGACTTCATGACCAGGTGCGCACATCTGCCGCCGACCGCGCGCCCACTAGCCGCTACCGCCCGACTCTGCCGAGATCAGTGCGTTCATGGGTCAGCCGACCCGCCAAGCGGCCGGGTCGACACCGCCGGGCACCGGCGTCGCCGAGTCGTAGGGCTGCCGGGTGAAGACGAAGGTCCCCGGTAGGCGCCGACTCATTCATCGGCGCCCGAGCGGCCACGCCGGACCCGCCGGTCAGGGCTGGTACTGGTTGCGGGTGCGGGGCAGCCACTGGGGGTGCTGGTCGCGTAGGTAGCGGATCAGTCCCTCGCGTAGGTCGCAGCGCAGGTCCCAGGCGCTGGCGCCGTCCGCGGCCGAGGCCTGCACCTGGATGACCACGGTCTGCGGGGTGGCGTCGACCATCTGGAGCACCCACCGGTCTCGATCCCACAGCGGTGAGGACTCGACCAGTCGGCGTGCCTCCCGGCGGAGGTCGTCCAGGTCGGCGGTGTGGTCGACATGGATCTGGATCTTGCCGATCACCCGCGTCTCGTTCCGGGTCCAGTTCTGGAACGGCCGCTCGGTGAAGTACGTGGTCGGCAGGATGAGCATCCGGTCGTCCCAGAGCCGGATCACCACGTTGGTCAGCTTCACCTCCTCGACCCGGCCCCATTCGCCGTCCACCACCAGCACGTCGCCGACGTGCAGCCCGTCGGCGAAGGCGACCTGGATGCCGGAGAACGCGTTGCCGAGCGCGGTTCGGGCGGAGAGGCCGATCACCGCGCCGACCACCCCAGCCGAGGTCAGAATGGAGACGCCGAAGAGGCGTACCGGCCGGAAGGTGATCAGGATCAGGCCGACCGCGAGGACCGTGACAACGGCCACCGTGAACCGCCGCACCGGGCGGATCTGGGTCCGGGCCCGCCGGACCCGCCGGCTCGTGACCGGATCGCTCGGCAGCTGGCTGAACGCGACCGCTTCGGCGACCTGCAATGCCTTGATCACCAGCCACGCACCGACGGCGACCAAGACCAGCAGGATGGCGTGCCGCAGATAACCCTGCCACCGGACCGGTCCGGGCGGCAGCGCGTAGTACAGCGCCCCGACCAGCAGGACCGCGGCCGCCGGGCGGCGGCAGGCGTGCCGCAGCGGCTCCAGCAGCCACTTGTAGCGGCCACGGGCACCCCGGCGGATCAGCACGCCGGAGACCAGGTCCACGACCACGGCCGCCGCCAGCGCGGCCAACACGATCAACGCGGTACGCATCAGAAGCCGTTCACCGTGATCCCGATGCCGCCTCTCCCGGCCTCGCGACCGCACTCCCCGCGTTCAGGGTGCCATCCGATTCGGTGGCAAGCGGTGGATATCGGGAATGCCAGACGGCCGTGACCGACGTCCGGCGGCTACCGAACGAGACGGTCGGCCTGCCCGCAGGCTTCCTGCGAGCCGGCGCAGGATGCGTGATCGGCACCCTATGGCCGGTCACCGACCTGCCGGGGGCACCGCTCATGCAGCGCTATCAGCTGCTCTTGGGCGTGCCGGACCGTGCGGCCCGGTGCCCGCGCGCGGCCCAGCGCTGGCTGGCCGGGGCAGGCGACGCGGAGTTGGCGGCGTACTTCGCGGGCGAGCCCGCGCCCGCCGAGGCACCGCACGACGAGCGTTGGCTATTCGCCGACTCGCACTACTGGGGCCGGGTGCTGTCGGGCCAATGCAGGATGCGGGCAAGGTGAACACGGTCCACACGCGGAATGTACATCGGCGCGGTTGTGTTCGGTCCGCCGGAGCGGTCTCTGCGGCCTCATCCCTGGCCGTCACAGATGCACGTTTCTGCCGCGATGCGCGCGGCCGTGTCGTGAATCGTCGAGCTGTCTGCCCGCTGCCTGCGAACGAGTTGGTACCCGGTGTTGGCCGTCAGACCAGCCAGCGACCATTACGCATCAGGTCCCGGCCGGCGAGCTCGTTCTCCTCCCGCCACGCCTGTATCCGGCGAGGTGTCACCCGGAAGTACGCGTAGCGGGTCGTGCCTATCCGTGCATCCCAGAGTTTCGCGGCGAATGCGTCGGCCAGATTGGCTGGCACGGTTTCGCGCGAGAACGTCTCGACGGTGCCGTCGACGAGCACCACGTCGCGGGTCGGGCCGACTGACAGTCGTACCCGTCCAGAGGAACGCAAGTTGCGCCCGGTCGGGCTGGACTCGCCTGTCGCCAAGATGAACGCCGCGCCGTCCCAGAGGAAGGACAGCGGCACCAGGTAGGCGTTGCCGTCCCGGTCCGCTGAGGCGACCCATGCGTCCAGGTCGTGGTCGAGACGGGCCAGCGTGTCCTGCTTACGTTGCTGCAGGGTGCGCGGCGATTCGGGTACCACGTGGGATCCTCCTTCATGCGTCTGCCGGGCGCTTGCGGTTCTTCCGCTCGACAGGCGCCCCAAGCAAGGATCAGCGTTAAAGCGCACTTGAACGCAAGCGGCAACGCCTGGACCTCCGAGCCCGATCGCCGGCCGGGCTCACGGCGGACTTTCCAGCAACGAATCGACCGCTCATGCCGCGATCCGGGCGCTTACCCTCGCCAGCGAAAGACCGGGTCTGCCGAAATCCGCGCGGTGGCGGGACCGCCACGTCGCTCGTTCGGGTGCCGTCCGCCAGCCTGGACGACGCCCACCCTGGATGCCAAGACGGGCGAGGAGAAGGGCACGGCCATGACGGACACCGGTGTGATCCCGGTTCCCACCGGGAGTGAACGGTGAACGCCGTCGGGGCGGCGCCCTGAGCGTGGTCGGTAGCCCGTCGGGCTACCGACCACGCAGCTGAGCCGGGCCATGCCTGACATCGGCAGATTGGCCAGAGCAGCTAGATCCCGGTGTCGGGATCCGTCACTCGTCGCGGGGTTTGCCGAACTCTTCGATCAGCACGGGATACTGTTCCCCCCCGTGTCCGGCGGCGATCGAGCGGTCGGCCATCGCCTTGATCAGCTTCGGCAGTTCAGCGTTGACACCCGCCGCCTCGCTCTCCTCGATGAGATGTGCCATCGCCCGCGCGTCGGTCTCCAGGGCCGACACCTCGGCTGGGAAGGAGCCGCTGTCGATCTGCTGGGCATACCCAGGCAGCCATTCGGCCACAACGGCAGCGATCTGCTGTGCGAACGGCGCATATGTTGCGGCGTCAACACCGGCCGTCCTGAGCAGGGCAGTGCCCTGGAGCCAGGCGTTCAGGACGCTCCACATCATGGCGAGGCCGGCCACGTCGTACAGGGACGCCAGCCCAGGATCCGTACCCAGGTAGGTGACGGTGCCGAGCGCGTCGAGGGTCGACCTGTGTGCCTCGAAGTCCGACTGCGGCCCGCTGTGCAGAATCACCGCCTCGGCGGTCCCGATCGTCGGCGGGACGGCCATGATGGCGCCGTCCAGGTAGCGGACGCCGCGCTGCTCGGCCCATTGGGCGGCTTCCCGGGCCTGGGCCGAGCTGCCGGAGGTCAGGTTGATCAACATCGTGCCGTCCAGCTCGACCTCGGTCCCGCTGAGCAGCTCGTGCATGGCCTGGTAGTCGGTGACGCAGATGATCGTCAGGGAACCTGCCTTGAGCGCGTCGCCAACCGTTGGCGCTAGCCGGGCACCGTCGGCCACCAACTGGTCGGCCTTGGAGGTCGTACGGTTCCATACGGTTGTGGGATGCCCGGCTTTCAGGAACGCGCCGGCGAGTGCCTGGCCCATCAGTCCGAGTCCGATGACTGTCACGGGAACTCTGTTGGTCATGGCAGCATCGTCAACGTTGATACCGGTGTGAAGGTCAAGTGAGGTTTCGATGCGGATCGGGGAACTGAGTCGTCGGACGGGCGTCAACGCCCATCAGTTGCGCTACTACGAGACCCAGGGCCTGCTGGAGGCAGACCGCGGCGCGAACGGCTACCGCGAGTACGACGAGAGCGCCGCGCTGCGCGTGAAGCAGATCCGGCACCTGCTTGGTGCCGGTCTGTCCTCGGAGGACATCGCGTACCTGCTGCCTTGTGCGGTCGGAGAGGCCCCGGAGTTGCTCGGGTGTCCCGAGTTGCTGGCCGCGATGCGGTCACGGCTACACCGACTGGACGATCAAATGGACAAGCTCTCCCAATCCCGCGACGCTCTTGCCGCCTACATTCATGCGGCCGAGCGAACGGGCAGCGAGAACTACCCACCCTTTGACGATGCTGACCTGGAGCCCGTCCCTGCCTGAGCAGCCGGGGTGCCAATGACCCGGCGTGCCAACGGAATGACGGCAACGCCGTCCAGGACGGCGGTAGCCGTGCTGGCAGGCGTACACGACTGGAGCGTCGATCAGGCCGGCGTCGGCCGGGGCCAGCGCCGACAGGTCCTGTGTGGCCAGCAACACAGCAGTCGACGCAGTACATGCGCGGCGCCGACCGCAAGGACGGCTTGATCAGGTGCACGCTCATGCCGCTGACCGCGCGACTTTGCCGAGAACAGTGCGTTTCCTACGCTATAGCGGTGACGTCGGTGCGACGACGGCCCCGGTCACCGTCCTCGACGGTGATGTGGACAGCCTGCCCTGCCTCGGCGCCTGACGGTTCGTTTCAGGGCGCGTCCGCCGGTGGTGGGCTCTTTCGTGTGGGCCCGTCCTGCGGTGCCCATGGGCGCAGAGCGATGTCGGTGGCCTTTTGCAACGACTCGCGGATCGCGGCTGGGTCGGCTCGGCGCTGCGGATCCTCCATCAGCGTTGTCAAGGCACCGGTGGCCGCGCCGACGAAGGCGCCGACTAGCGCGACCGCGCTCACCTCGTCCAGGCGGTCGGGGTAGGCCGCGGCCAGGTGCCGGGCGATCTCGCGCTGGCTGTCCCATTGCAGTTGCAGGCCGCGGCCGCGGACCGCGGGCACCTCCATGGTCAGTCGGATCCGCAGGACGGCGAGCCGGCCGGTCATGTCCTCGCTGTCGTCGTTCGCCTCACGAAGCGCGCGCAGCAGGACGTCGGCCGGTTCCTCGTCCGGCGAGCGCCCGGCAATCGCGTCGACCGCGACCTGCACCCGACGGTCGGTCTCCGGGAAGAGCAGATCCTCCTTGCTTGGGAAGTAGCTGAAGAACGTGCGGGTGCCGATCTCGGCGGCGGCCGCGATGTCGGCAATTGTGGTCGCCTCGTAGCCCTTGCGTTCGATCAGGTCGATGGCGGCGTCGACCAGCGCCTTGCGGGTGCGGGCTCGCTTGCGGTCGCGAAGTGACATGGGGACCAGATTACCGCATCGAGTGTTATTCGGCATCTATTGCGCTACTGCATCCAGTGCAATTAATCTCGGCTCATGCGGACGGTACTCATCTCCGGAGCCGGCGTGGCCGGCCCGACCCTCGCCTACTGGCTAGCCCGCGCGGGGCTCCGTCCCACGGTCGTCGAGCGCGTGAACGGCCAGCGCTCCAGCGGCAACCCCGTCGACGTGCGCGGCCCGGCCCTTCCGGTGGTCGAGCGGATGGGCGTGGTCGACGCCCTGCGCGCGGCGGCCACCCAGGCGACAGGCATACGGTTCGTCGACTCGGACGGCCGGTTGAGCCGCCGGATGTCGATGCCGGCCACGCGCAGCGCGGCCGGCACCCCTGAGATCGAGGTGCCCCGTGCCGATCTCGCCCGGATCCTGTGCGCGGTTGCCCGCGATGACGCCGAGTTCGTCTACGACGACACCGTCACCCGCCTCGACCAGGACCCGGGCGGGGTGGACGTCACCTTCGAACGCGGCCCGGCCCGCCGGTTCGACCTGGTCGTCGGGGCCGACGGACTGCACTCGGCGGTGCGCCGGCTCGCCTTCGGCCCGGAGCGCGACTTCGTGCGCCACCTCGGCGTCTACGTGGCCACCACACCGCTGGGTGAGCCGCCCGAGGATCCGCACGACGTGCTGCTTCACAACACGCCGGGCCGGCTCGTCGCGATGCATCCGGTCCGCGGCAAAGCGGGCGTCGCGTTCATCTTCCGGCACCCCACCGTCCCAGGCTTCGACCACCGCAACCTCGCCCAGCACCGGCGGATCCTCGCCGAGGTGTACGCGGGCGAGCACGGCTGGCGAGTGCCCGAGTTGCTGGCCCGCGCCCAACGGGCGGACGACCTCTACTTCGACGCGGTCAGCAAGGTGGTGCTGCCGTCCTGGTCGGTCGGGCGAGTGGTGCTGCTGGGCGACGCGGCGGCCTCGGTCTCGCTGTTCGGCGACGGTTCGAGCATGGCTATCGCCGGCGCCCGTACGCTAGCCGCCACCCTCGCCGAGGGCGACCACGTCGCCGCGTTCCGACGCTACGAGGCCGAGCACCGACCCCGCACCAACGCCCGGGGGCGCGGCGCCGGTTTCGTAGCGGCGATGCTGATCCCGAAGACCCGGGCCGGCATCCTCACCCGTAACGCCGCAGCCAGGCTGCTGCCCACCGGCCGATGATCTTAAACGAGCCCGCCGCGTGGACCGCGCTTCGCTCGCGCTGTTGCCCCTCGATGTGATCTTCTGAAAGGTCGCGCGGCGGCGCCCGCTCATGCCGCTGATCGCGCCCCGGAATGTGACTGGCAGCCAACGTACTGATTTGCCGCAATCCGCGCGCTACGGAACGTCATGACGAGTCCGCAGGCCAGCTCCCGGACATGCCGATGTGCGGAAGTTGGGCAATAGCAAGTGGTCGATGGCCCCCGCCTGAGCTGTCTGGCGGTGAGGGGTGGCCGGCTCGCCGGCCAGCGGGTCGGCTCGCCCGCCCACGCCGGGTGCGGGCGGGGGCCAGAAGGCTTCCGGTGTCAGCCGGTGAGGCCGGCGTCGTGGGCGAGCAGGGCGACCTGGGTACGGTTGTTGAGATCGAGTTTGGTGAGTATGCGGGAAATGTGGGCTTTCACGGTGGCCACGCTCATGAACAACTCGCCCGCGATCTCGGCGTTGGACTTGCCCCGCCCGACGGCGATGGCGACCTCGCGTTCGCGTTCGCTGAGCTGATGCAGCGCGGTGGTGGCGTGCTGTTGCCGGGCGGCGGCGCCGGTGTCGCTGAGGTGGGCGATGAGCCGTCGGGTGACGGTCGGCGACAGGATAGGTTCGCCGGCTGCAACCCGCGCGATGGCGCGCAGGATCTCGGCGGGTGGGGTGTGTTTGAGCAGGAAGCCGCTGGCCCCGGCGCGCAGGGCGCGCAGGACGTACTCGTCGGCGTCGAAGGTGGTCAGGACGATGACCTCGGGTGGGTCGGGTCGGGCGCGGAGTTGTTCGGTGGCGGCGAGGCCGTCGAGGGTGGGCATGCGGATGTCCATCAGCACCACGTCCGGGGCGTATACGTCGACGGCGGCGGCTACTTCGCTTCCGTCGCCGGCCTCGCCCACCACGGTAATGTCCGGCGAGCCGCGGATGACCATGGTGAGGCCGGCCCGCACGAGCGGGTCGTCGTCGACGATGAGGACCCGCACCGGTGCGTTCACGTTGGGCTCCTTGTCCGTGCTCACCTGGGCCGGAGGCCGGTTCCGACCGCGATCAGAGGGTAGGCCACGGTAGCCAGGCCCTGAGCCGGAAGTCACCGGCGGGGGTGGGGCCGTGTTCGAGGCGTCCGCCGGCGAGGGCGGCCCGTTCGGTGAGCCCGATGAGGCCGATGCCGGCGCCGGGGATGCCGGCAGGGCTGGTCTCGGCCGGGTACGGGTTGCGGATCTCGACGGTTACGCCGTCGCCTGGGGCTGCCCGGACGGTGACGGCCGCCTCGCCGTCGGGGGCGTGCTTGCGGGCGTTGGTCAGCCCTTCCTGCACGATCCGGTACGCGCTGCGCCCCACACCAGCCGGTACGGCGGAAAGCGCGTCGGTCTGCCAGTCGAGCCGTACCCGCATCCCGGCGCGCCGCGATTGGTCGACGAGGTCAGGGAGGTCGGCCAGGGTGGGCTGCGGCCGTTCCGGCGTCTCGTCGGACCGGTCGACACCGGTGCGGAGGACGCCGATCACCTCCCGAAGGTCCTCCAGCGCCTGGTAGGCGCTGTCGCGGACCACCCCGGCGGCACGGGCGACCTCCTCGGGCGCGGCGTCGGGGCGTAGCTCCAGCGCCCCGGCGTGCAGGCTCAGCAGGGACAGGCGGTGGGCGAGCACGTCGTGCATCTCCCGGGCGATCCGGTTGCGTTCGCCCTGGCGGGCTTCGGCGACGCGCAGTTCCTGTTCGGCCTCGACCCGCCCAGCCCGCTCCCGCAGCGACTGGCGCCGGGCCCGTACAAACATGCCCCAGGCGAGCACCGCGGCCGCGAAGACGACGCCCAGCACGATCTGCGACCAGGGTCCGACCGGGACGTCCGGGCGGACCAGCAGCCTCACGAACGGTACGAGCGCGTACCCGGCCACGATCGGGGCGACCACCGCGAAGCGCCGGTGCACCGCGACGGTGAACAGCGCGACGAACGCCGCGCCCGCCGTCGACGTCGAATAGACGCTGACCAGACCCACGACCACGGCCAAGCCGACCGGCCAGCGTCGGCGCAGCCACACCCCCAGACTGCACAGGCCGCCGAGGACGAGGTCGACAGTGAGCGGGACTGGTGCGATGTGTTGCGCGAGGCCGTCGCCCAGGGCGAGCACCGTGAGGCCGACGGCCAGCAGGAAACACGCGGCGTCGACCACCCGGCCGCGGATCGTGCGCCCGGCCGGGCGTACCGGATCGTGGTCAGCATCGCTGGTCACGCCCGCCGGTAGCGGACTCCGATCCTGCGGGTCCGCCGGGACCATCATGATCAAAGGGTACGGCCGGGTCGGGCCCCACGGCATCCGACCAAAGTCGATCCCGCGGTGTAGACCTTCGGCCCACCACCATCGACCTGGGCTCGTAGCGGCGTATCCGGCCGCTCCAGCAATCTGTTCCACATCACCGGAACGGACAGCCAAAGAAGACTCCGAAACCAATTCCGACCATTCCTGCGCCAACGAATGACGTGGTGTTGCACCGATCATCCGACCGCAACGAAGGAGTGAGAGATGAGATCACCGCATAACCCCGCCACCGCGCTGGAATCCCTGCACGTGCCCGTGAGCGCGGCAGCGGCAACGACGGGGCCTACCCCGACCCGAGCGCTCCGAGAGCGGGTCGTGGGCGCGACGGCGATCGCGTTGGCAGCGTCGGTGGCGATCCAGAACGCGGTGGTGGTCTGGGCCGGAGCGCCAGACTACGGGGGCCCGATCAAGGAGGTGCTCGCCTTCCACGCGGAGCACCGGGTCGCGGTCGCGATCGCGGTCGGCCTGGAGGCGCTGAACCTGCCGCTGCTGCTCGGGTTCCTGACCGGTCTCCACGGGCTCGTCGAGCGCCGCGGGCGTGCGGGCGCAGACTGGTCGCGCCTCGCGGTGGCCGCAGGCGCGACCCTCTCGGCAGTCTTTGCGCTCTACGCCGTCCTGTGGAACGGTGTCGTGCTGTCCGCCGGCGAGCTCGCCGAGCCGAGCCCGGAGTTCGAGCTCGCCTGGCAATTGCATGCAGCAGCCTTCGCGTTGGCGCTGCCGGCGCTCGGCACCACATTCATCGGCGCTGCGCTGGCGGCGCATGCGAGCCAGCTGACGCCGCCGTGGCAGCGTCTGCTCGCAGTGGCCGGGGGAGGCCTGCTGCTCGCCGCCGGGGCGGCCAACCTCGCGATCGCGGACGGCTCACGGCTCCTCTTCGTGGGGATGCCCGGCTACGCCGCCTGGCTCGTGTGGCTGCTTGCGACCGGCGTACGGCTGGTGCGCGCTCGAACAGCTGACCGTCCTGACGACGCATCGACCTCCGACGAGGAGGGATGATGGGAACCGACATCGAGGCAGCTGCGGTCGCCGCAGCGCTTGGGGCGTTCGCCGGCCGTGCGCCGGGGGTGCGATTGCCGATGCCGCGCTCGAGTTCGAGGGGAGCGGCAGTGGGCGTTCTCGGTAGCAGCGGCGGGCCTCGCCGCCCTGGGCGGCAAGGCGGGCGAGCGCTCGCCTTGATGCCGCCGCACGGTCCGCGGCGGGATAGCTGATGGCCGGCGCGAACGTCACGTCGGCCGCCGCTGGGCGCAGTGTCCGCGCTCCGAGGCCGTCGTCTCGATATGCGCGGGACCTCGTTTGCGGGGCGTGGCCGTAGTATCCGGCGGTACCCAGCAGGCTCGCACCACCACGATCAAGCTCGTCGACGTTACGGACACGCTGCGCCGCGACAAGAGCGGCGGCGTAGTCCTTCCCTCCGCGAAAGATCGACTCGTAGGACGCGCGAACTGCCATGCGTGCTTCTACCACCACCGCGCCACCGACCGCGCAGGAACAGGCCCGCGGAACTGATCGGAAGCCTGGCGTTCGCGCGCTTCCACTACCGAGGCCGCCGGTCCTCGAACCCAACGAAACATCCTCATCTGGCACCCCTCTGTGTCAAGAGACGGCGAGGAGTGGTGTTCTAGGCTGGGGTTCGGCGGGTCCGGGAAGTGACTGTTCCGAAGTGTCGGCCTTGGGGACTGGGTCGGCCGCGCTGGATTGAAGAGTCGCCCCCACGTGTCCTCCCGGGCCCGTCCTCGACGAGGCGGCATCTTTGATCATCTGCTTGTAGACGACGTCGGACAGGCGCCGTTTCAGGCAACGTATGGCTTCCATCGGGGTCTTGCCCGCGGCGAGTTTGCGCCGGTAGTACGCACGACCTTCGGTGTCGTGTCGCATCTGGACGATGGCCATGATGTGTAGGACCCGGTTGATGCGCCGGTTTCCGGCGCGGGACAGCCGGTGGCGTTTCTGGTCGCCGGACGAGGCGTCCAGAGGCGCGGTGCCGTTCCAGGAGGCGAAGTGGCCACGGGTCGCGAACCGGCTGACGTCACCGACGTCGCCGATGAGTCGGGCCGCGCCGGACGGGCCGATGCCGTTGAGGTCCTGCAGACCACTGCCAGTGGCGGCGACGAGTTCGGTGAGCTCCTTGTTCGCGGCCTTGATCTTTCTGTCGACCTGGGCCAGCTCGGTGATGAGTTCCGACGTGAGCCGCCGGCGGGTGGACCCGACCAGGTCACGGGGTCGGACCGTGTTGAGTAGTGCCCGGGCTTGCGGGGCGGACAGGAACGTCTTCGCCCCGCCGGGCACCAGTTCCAGGAGCAACTTGTGAATCCGGTTGAGTAGGTCCGTGCGGGCATGACCAAGACCATCGCGGCGGTCGACCAGCAGCCGCAGCGCAATTGTCACGTCGTCGACGGCCACCTCCCGCAAGCCCTTGGCCCGTAACGCCGCGACGGCCACGCTGTGAGCGTCGACCGGGTCGGTCTTGCGGCCCTGACCGGTATCGAAGACCCGGGCCCGCGCGGACAGCTTCGCCGGAACGTCGATCACAGTCTCGCCGTCAGCCACGAGGCGTTGAGCGATGTGCCGGCCGATACCGTTGCAGCCCTCGACCGCCCAGACACGGTCCTTGTTCTGTCGGCCGACCTTGAGCATCGCCTGGTAGCCGTCACGGTCGGTGCCGAATCGACCTTGGGCAAGGATCTGCTCGCGGTCGTTGATGATTTCAATGGTCGCGGACCGCTTGTGCGGATCCATGCCGATGATGACGCGTCCCACGCTCGTCCTCCTCGATCGAACCGGGCTGAATCCGGCGAGGAGGGCAGCGCTACTTCGAGCTGGGCAGACCCCTCTTGAGCCTCTCCGCGCCACGGTGACCGGCGGGGCGCATGCCAAATGAGAGCCACACCAACTCGCGGTGGGCAGCCGATGAGAGAGCTACCCCGCCGGTCACCTCGACCTAGCCTGGCCGGGCTGCGGTCGTAGCACCAGTACATAAGTAGCCGCCGAGCGGGCGTACTGGCGTGCCGAACGGCCGTCACTGTGGGTGCTGTTGCTCGGGCACTTCTTTGGCGGTGACGTCCAGGCTGGCGTTGAGGCCGGCGGCGATCTGAGCTGGCAGCGGGTAGACATGTTCGACAGGTAGGTGAGCTGCTGCTGCCTGCACGTCGCCGCCAACCAGAAGGTCCCTCATGCGGTGAACGGTGGGGGTGATGTCCCTGATGGCAACCATCCAGTCGTCAACGTATCGGTGGACGGCCCTGCCGGACAACCCGACCTGCAGCGACCGGTACGGCAGTGCCTTCAAATGCAGTGACCGTTCTGGATCCCACTGCGCTCGTACTGGACTGGCCGTCATCAACGCACCCCGTCCCGATCGCGCCATGCCCGTCGAGATTGAGTCGGCCGACGGCGGGAACCAGTTCCCGGCTTTAGGGGTCAGATTCGCAAACTTCCGCTCAGGGCAGGTTGATCGTGTACTCGGCGGTGTGCACCGTGCCGCCGACCTGGAAGTCGAAGAACGCCCGGTACCGGCCCGAACTCGGGGCGGTCAGCCAGAACTTGACAGTCCCGTCGACCAACTCCGGCTCGGGGTGGACGTGCACGTACCCGAGGTCGCCCTCACGGACGACGACCAGGTGCCCGTACGCGCCCAGGTACCGCTCCAGCTGCACGGGTATGGTCGGGTCAGCGCTGACCTGGAAGTGCATCGGCGCCGTCACCCCCACCGTCGGGGTGCCGCTCATCGATACCACGTACGGCCCGGCCGTTGCCTTGGCCTGCGCTGGCGGCAGCGCAACGGGGATGTGTGCGCCGGGCACGGTGTGGTCGACGCCCAGCACGAGGGGGATCTGCGTGCCGTTGGGCGCGGTGACGGAGAAGTCGGCGTAGACGCGGTAGGCGCCGGGTCGGGCCAGCGTCAGGGGGACGCTCCAGGTGCCGTCTGGCGCCATCGTCGGGTGCAGGTGCTGGTAGCCGGTCAGGTCGCGGCCCACCACGATCAGGTGCAACGGCTTGTCGTGGACGACTGCGAAGCGGGTCGCCGGTTGGCGGTCGGTGCCGACGATCCGGAACCGGTAGTCGGCGCGTACGCCGGGCGGTTGGGACCGCTCGAGTGGTTGCAGGGTGTACCCGTTGGCGCTGACCGTCGTCCCGGTGGCCAGTGTCTCGCCGGTTGAGCCGTCACCCGGATGGGTGTGGGGTCCGATCCCCGGCGCGTGTTGGTGCCCATCACCGGCGGACACCGCCTGCCCCGAGGTCGGGGACCCGCCGACTGGCTGGCGTGCGGTGGTGGCGGCCGGGCTCTGGTCGGCGATGCCGATGCGGGCCAGCCCGAAGCCGGCCAGCAGGGCCAGCACCAGACCACCGACGAGCAGCGTCAGGTGGGTGTTGCTCAGCCGGGATTCCGGTGCCATGGCGGCGACGTCCACGTCGGACGCCGACGCCGGGGTGACGAGCCCGGGCTTCGACTCACTGTCCGTCCTGCCGAGAGCCTTTGCCTCCCGGTCGGTCGGAACCAGATCGACCGCGACGTCCGTCCGGGCCACGACAGCCGCGTTGCCCTGACGCGCCGCCGGTAGGGTGCTGGGTCGCCGCCTGCCGCCGGTGGCGGGCCCATTGGCGCCTGTGATCGCGCCGGTCTTGCTGCCGACGGACTTGTGCCCGGAACGAGCGCCGGTCTTGCCGCCGACGGTCTTGTGTCCGGAACGGCCACCGGAACTGCGTCGGCCGGCGGTCGTCCCCGGGGTGCGGCTCCGGCCGATGGGCCTTCCCCGGGAAGCCGAGCGACGACGCCAAGCGATCAATCCGGCCACCGCTGCCACGGCCGCCACCGCCCAGCCGACCCAGACCATCGCTCCGGGGCCGTCGTCGTCGGTCGACTCGACCGGAGGAGCCGCCGCCGGTGCGGTCGCCGACTCGACTGGTGTGGTCGGTACCGCAGACGCCTGCCCGGACGACTTGTGCTGCTCGGTGGCGGCCAGCAGCGCCGGGTCCGGCTGGTTCGTCGGCGGGCTCCACCCCTGCGGCGCCGCCGTCGCCCGCCCGTTGTAGCGGAACGTCATCGTGCCCCGCACGGTGTCACCGTCGGACGCGACCGACAGGTAGCTCACCGAGTACTGACCCTTGGCGGGCAGATGCGCGAGGGCCACCACCGCCGGGAACCCCGTCGTGTATTCGCGTGGCTCGAACTGCCCGTTGACCAGGAAGTACTCCCGCACCGGCTTGTTTAGCGGCTTCGGCTCCCCGTACGACCAGCCGTTGTCGACCCGGCTGCCACCTGGGGCGGTAATGGTGAAGTACGCGTTGGCGGCGACCTTCTCGGTGAAGTACAGCTGCACCGACGTCAGCGGCTCGCTCACCGTGGCGCCGGCCACCGGGGTGGACATGGCGAGGGTCCCGTGAGCTGCGGCCGGCGGCGCGGACGCGAGCAGTGTGACCGCCGAGGCGAGGGCGAGCGCGAGCAGGCCCGAGGCCAGCCGTCGGGGAGCCTGAGGGAGACGACGCATCTGAATATCCTCACCGTGGCGAGGCTTTGCGCAAGAGGTCGCGATCTTTTTCCTCAGATAACAAAAGTTGGATACGCTCCGGTTCCAGCCCTGTGTCACGAATGTGAAAGGCTGTGCCGCCGCGCTGTCGGGCTGGATGGGCAGCTGCGGTGACCAGCTATGCTCGCCCCGGCGCTGGTTCGCCCGGTGGTAAGCTGGCCGGGTGCCGTAAGAGGGAACCCGGTGGGAATCCGGGGCTGCCCCGCAGCGGTGAGCGGGAACGACCGCCGTCATCAGCACTGGGCCAGTGGCCTGGGAAGCGACGGCCAGTAGGGGACCGGCGTGCAGCCGGTCGGGCCCGCGAGTCCGAAGACCTGCCCGCGCTGCGTACACAATCGTGTGCGCTGCCGTCGGCCTCGCGGGTGGGCTGAGCGGGTGACGTGCCGGCCGGAGTATGCCGGTGCGTGCTCCTCAGCGTGTGTCCGCGTTCCGGCGGTGTGGTTTCCCGAGGGACGGACTACCGCTGTGCACGACACCACCACGATCGCCGGCCGAGCGCCGTCGGCGTCGCACCTGACCCTGTCGCAGATCATGGATCAGCACCACACCAACCTGATGGGTACGGTGCACGGGGGTCGGATTCCTCAACCTCATCGACTCGGTGGCCGGGGTGGTCGCCGCCCGGCATTCGGATGGGCCAGCGGTGACCGCCGCGATCGACGAGACGGCGTTCCTGCGCGCGGTGCGGGTCGGCGATGTCGTGCACGTCGACGCCCGGATCACCTGGGCCGGTCGCAGCTCGATGGAGGTCGCGGTCAAGGTCACCGCCGACCGGTGGGACCGGGCGGTGCCGCCCACCGACGTGGCCACCGCGCACCTGGTCATGGTGCGCGGCCGCGTTCGTCGCGCTCGGGTGCGCCTCGCGCTCGGTTCGTAGCGACGGTCGGTGACCGCCGCCGTGGTCGCGCTGTCGCAGTGGACGTGGCGTGGTCATGCCTGGTAGGCAGGCGGGTGTGCGCATCGTTTCACTGCTGCCGGCGGCCACGGACATCGTGGCCATGCTTGGCCTGACCGGGCACCTGGTCGGGCGTACCCACGAGTGTGACTGGCCACCGGGGGCCCTGGCCGACATCCCGGCGGTGACCGCGACCTCCCTGCCTGAGGCCTTGACGAGTCGGGAGATCTCGGCGGCGATCGCCGGTGACGCGCACCGAGGATCATCGCTGTACCAGCTCGACGTCGCCATGCTGGAGGACTTGAAGCCGGACCTGATCCTGACCCAGGACCTGTGCGATGTGTGTGCGGTCTCCTACGAGCGGGTCAACGACGCGGTTCGTCTGATCGATCTCGACACCACTGTGGTGTCCCTGGAGGCGAGGACCATCGACGGGATCCTGGACACGGTCGACGCCGTGGCCGCCCTGACCGGCACCGAAGGCCGGGCGGCGGAGATCCGAGCCGACAGCGAGCGCCGACTCGCCTCGATGCCGGGGCCGGTGCCCGGCGCGCCGACGGTGCTGTTCGTCGAGTGGCTCGACCCGTTGATGCCCGGCGGGCACTGGGTGCCGGAGCAGATCAGCTATGCGGGTGGACGGTCTCTGCTGCTCGGGCCGGGTGCGCACAGCACCCCGCACCGGTGGTCGGTGGTCCCGGACCTGGCTCCCGAGGTGGTGGTGTTCGGGCCGTGCGGGTTCACACCCGAGCGAACCATCGACGAGCTGTCCGTAGCGGCCGCGCAACCCGGCTGGGCGGACCTGCCCGCGGTGCGGCGGGGGCAGGTGTGGGTGGTCGACGGGCCCGCCTACTTCAACCGCCCCGGCCCGAGGGTCGTCGACGGCGCGGAGATCCTCGCCGCCATCCTCGCCCGCCGTCCGGATTCCCGTGCTCGGCGGGTTTCCGTCGCCGCAGGTTGACGCTGCCGTGCCCGAGTGGTCAAGGCGGATATCGGCGGCGGAGCGTTGCCAGGGGCCGCGGTGGGGCGGCGGCAGGCCGCCGCCCCACCGTTCGCTCAGCTGAGCGTGCTGCGGATATCGGCGGCGGCGGCGACGAGGCGGGTCAGGGCCTGCTCGATTTCCGGGTAGCCGCGGGTCTTGAGGCCGCAGTCGGGGTTGGCCCAGAGCCGGTCGGCGGGCACCGCCGCGACGGCGCGGCGTAGCGCGTCGGTGACCTCCGCCTGTTCCGGTACGCGGGGGGAGTGGATGTCGTAAACGCCGGGGCCGACACCCCGTTCGTAGCCGGTGGTGCGCAGATCGTCGAGAATCTCCATCTTCGACCGGGACGCTTCGATGCTGGTGACGTCGGCGTCGAGGGCGTCGATCGCGGGCAGTACCTCGCCGAACTCGGAGTAGCACAGGTGCGTGTGGATCTGGGTGGCGTCGGCGACCCCGCTGGTGGCGAGCCGGAACGCCCTGACCGCCCAGTCCAGGTAGGCGCGCTGCGCGACCCGGCGCAGCGGCAGTGTCTCCCGCAGGGCGGGCTCGTCGACCTGGATGATGCGGATGCCGGCGGCTTCCAGATCGCGGGCCTCGTCGCGCAGTGCGAGAGCGACCTGGTTGGCGGTGTCGGCGAGGGGTTGGTCGGTGCGGACGAACGACCAGGCCAGGATCGTCACCGGTCCGGTGAGCATGCCCTTGACCGGTCGGTTCGTCAGTGACTGCGCATAGGTGGACCAGGCGACGGTCATCGGCCCGGTGCGGGTGACGTCGCCGTGGATGATGGGTGGGCGTACGCACCGGGAGCCGTACGACTGCACCCAGCCGTTGGCCGTGGCGGCGAACCCGTCGAGCTGTTCGCCGAAGTACTGCACCATGTCGTTGCGTTCCGGCTCGCCGTGCACCAGCACGTCCAGCCCGAGTCGTTCCTGCACGGCGATGACGTGGGCGACCTCGGCGCGCATCCGCTCGGCGTAGCCGATGTCATCGAGCCGACCGGCCCGGTGCGCCGCGCGAGCCTGCCGCAGTTCCGGGGTCTGAGGGAAGGATCCGATGGTGGTGGTGGGCAGCGGTGGGAGGTCCAGTCGGGCCTGCTGCTTGGCGGCTCGTTCTGCGTAGGGTCCCCGGCGTACGTGTTCGGGCCGCAGCGCGTCGAGGCGGGCTCGGACCGCGTCGTTTCGCCAGGCTGCCGGTGCGGCGGGTGGGGGAGGAGGAAGCACGCCGACGCCGTCGCGTAGGGCGCGTCCGAGGGCCACGACCTCGTCGACCTTCTGCCGGGCGAACGCCAGCCGGGCACGCAGGTCGACGTCGAGGTCGGGTTCGGCGGCCAGGTCCACCGGCACGTGCAGCAACGAGCACGACGTCGACACCGCGACGTGATCGGCCAGCCCGGTCAGTACCGCACCGGCCGCAGTGGCGGCGCGCAGGTCCGTACGCCAGATGTTGCGCCCGTCGACCAGCCCCGCGACGATCGTCTTGTTCCGCAGCGGCCCAGCGGCGGCGAGCCTCTTCAGGTTGCCCGGCCCGGCGACGAGGTCGATGCCCACCGCCTCGACCGGAGTGCCCAGCAGCGCCGGCAGCGCGTCTCCGAGGTCACCGAAGTACGACGCGACGAACAGCCGGGGCCGGTGTTCCACGCTGCCGAGCTGACGGTACGCGGCACGCAGCGCGGCGATCTCGTCCGAGGTGCGGTCGGCGGTGTAAGCGGGCTCGTCGAGCTGGACCCATGCGACCCCGGCGTCGGCCAGGGTGCCGAGAATGTCGGCATAGACCGCGACGAGGCCATCGAGTCGGTCAAACGGCCGGAACCCCTCCGGGGTGTTCCCGGTGGCCTTTGACAGCAGGAGGTAGGTCGCCGGCCCGACCAGCACCGGCCGCGTGGTGACGCCGAGGGCCTTTGCTTCGGCGTACTCCCGCACGGCCTTCTCGGGGCGGGCGGTGAACACCGTGTCCGGGCCGATCTCCGGCACCAGGTAGTGGTAGTTGGTGTCGAACCACTTAGTCAGCTCCAGAGCCGGTTCCCGCTCCGTACCGCGCGCCATGGCGAAGTAGGTGTCCAGGTCACCGAGGCCGAGGTGGCGGAAACGGTCCGGGATCGCGTCGATCAGGACCGTGGTGTCGAGCACCTGGTCGTAGAACGAGAACGTGTTCGACGGAACAGCGTCCAGACCGGCGTCGCGCAGCGAGCGCCACACCTCTGCGCGCAGGCCGGCTGCGGTCTCCTGTAGAGCGGTCGCATCGATCCGGCCCGCCCAGTAGGACTCGACGGCGTGCTTGAGTTCCCGGTGCGGACCGATGCGGGGGTAGCCGAGCACGGTGCTCAGCCCGAACGGTGTGGTCACGAGACGGGTGTCCTTCCCTCGAGGTCGACCCTCGACCACACGGGAAGAACGGCAGGGCACCGGCTGACGACCGGGCCTCGCCCAGGCCCTCCCGAGAGGCCGGTGGCGGCGTACGCGGACGCGTACGCGGTGCGGGCAGGTCTTCGGACTCGCGGGCGCGACCGGCGTGAACCGATCTCCTACTGGCCGTCGCTTCCCAGACGCTCACGCGTCCAGTGCGTATGACGGCTGTCGTTCCCACTCACCGCTGCGGGGCAGTCCCGGTCTTGCACCGGGTTCCCTCTTACGACGCCACACCATGATGGTGCGGCGAACCAGCACTGCCGACCATCGTACGGCCTGCGAGCTGATTCCCCGGGCCGCAGTCATCGGCAGCTTTTCCTGTCGTCCGTCCAGCACCGGACCGGTCGGGAGTCCGGGTGCCCGGACTCCCGACCGAGGCCCGCTACGGCGGGGAGATGGACGGCGCCTGCCCGGAGCCGAAGCGCCATCCTTCGACAGTGCCCTGCGCGGGGTTGTAGTGACTGGGTTCGCGTTGGGCTACACCACTCCGACCCCGTTCCCCAGCGACCGCTCCTACGGTCAGGTGCGCTCGGTTCTGGGGTCCAGTGCCATCACCGGGTTGTCCGGCCCTTTCGAGGTGGGCGAGTTTGCTGTCGCGCCGAATGCCCGCCGCGGTGGTCTCGGTCGGCGGCTACTCGACACTCTGGTTGGTGACCGTCCGGCGTGGCTGCTGACCGTGCCGACGATCCCCGGAACGACGGCCTTCTATGACGCTGCCGGGTGGCAGAGGTTGGGAACCGGCGAGGGCATCACGATCTACACGAACGTGCCCCTCGCGCCGAGCGGCTGACGGGGGGCCGCTGGGGCCAGGCAGTAGTGCGCCGCGCAGCACGGCGGACGGGTCGGCGAGATGTCTGTCAGCGCGGCACCGCAGTACGAGGCGATCGCGGACTCCGACCGGAATCTGCCGACGACGCCGGCGCGGGCCAGGTTCTTCACCGCGGTCACGTTTCCGATGCCGCGTAGCTCGGTGAGGGTGGTGCCAGAGGCCGTGACGGCGGCGGTCAGGGTTGTTGTTGCCTCGGTGATGCGCCGGTCGAGGCGGCGGACTTTGCTGAGCAGGTCCTGGCGACCTGCCCCTTAGTGAGGCGGCCCCTGCGCCCCTGGCTGGGCTGGACGGACAATGATCGAATGTCCTCGACGATGCTCGTGGTCGGTCCGAAGCTCGGCGTTGCGCTGGTCGTGCTGGCCCTCGTGGCGGCGATCGTGGTGACCCTCGGGAAGCTGGGCCACGGTCGGCAGGTGCTGGTCGCTGCTGTTCGTGCTGCGATCCAACTGGGTGCCGTGTCGTTGCTGATCGCGGGCATCGTGGTGTCGCTGTGGGCCACGGCCGCGTTTGTCCTGCTGATGTGTGGTGTGGCTGCGGGCACGTCCGGTCGGCGTGTCACGGGCGGCAGCCGGGGGTGGTGGGCCGGTGTGCCGATCGTGGTGGGCAGCATGGCGGTGGTGGCGGGGCTGCTGTTGGCGGGCTTGGTGCCGATGCGTGGCATCGCGATCATCCCGGTCGCGGGGATTCTGATCGGCGGGGCGATGACTGCGACCTCGTTGGCCGGGCGGCGGGCGGTGGACGAGCTGACCAACCGGCGTGGCGAGGTGGAGGCTGGCCTGGCCCTGGGTTTGCTGCCTCGTGATGCCGTGCTGTTGGTGTGCCGTCCGGCGGCCGGACAAGCGTTGGTCCCGGCACTCGACCAGACCCGGACGGTGGGCCTGGTGACCCTGCCCGGCGCGTTCGTCGGGGTGCTGCTGGGTGGAGCGAGCCCGCTCGCCGCCGGAGTGACGCAGTTGGTCGTTCTCGTCGGGCTCCTCGCTGTGGAGGCCGTCGCCGTCGTCCTCACCGTCGAGTTGGTGGCCCGTGGCCGTCTCCATCCCGCCAGATTGAACCCCGGGCTCAGCCGTTGATATCGTCCGATGCCGCTACGGTCGCAAGGCACTGAAGCAAACCATGATTGCCAGCGCGCTGTCGCGGCGCAACAGCCGCAACGGCCGGCATGCCGGTGAACATGTCATCGCTGGCGCTGCGCCCTGGCGCTGCCTACCGGGGGTCGTGCAGTAGTGCGCCGCGCAGCACGGCGGACGGGTCGGGGCCCAGGTCGAGCCGGCTGGGGCAGACGTCGGCGCGGACGAGCAGGTCCCCGACGGCGGCGATCATCGCGCCGTTGTCGGTGCACAGGCGTGGTGACGGCACCCGCAGGTGGATGCCGGCGGCGGCGCAGCGTTGTTCGGCGAGGCCGCGTACCCGACTGTTGGCGGCGACACCGCCAACGAGGAGCAGCGTGTCCGCCTGGTGGTCCCGGCAGGCGGTGAGGGCCTTGCGGGTGAGGGTGTCGGCGACGGCCTCCTGGAACGACGCGGCGACGTCGGCGACGGGCAGTGGCCGGTCACTGTGTTGTTCGACCCAGCGGGCGACGGCGGTCTTGAGCCCGGAGAACGAGAACCGGTAGGGCGGGTCCTGCGGGCCGGTCATCGGGCGGGGAAACTTGATGGCGTTCGGGTCGCCGTCGCGGGCGATCCGGTCGATGACCGGCCCGCCGGGGTAGGGCAGGCCGAGTAGGCGGGCGACCTTGTCGAATGCCTCACCGGCGGCGTCGTCGACGGTGTCGCCGAGGTGCACGACGGGGTCGCGGGCGAGGTCGCCGATCAGCAGCAGGCTCGTGTGCCCGCCGGAGACGATGAGGGCGACGCATCGGGCCGGCAGCGGCCCGTGTTCGAGGACGTCGACGGCGGCGTGGCCAGCGAGGTGGTGCACGCCGTAGAGGGGGACGCCGAGGCTCAGCGCGTATGCCTTGCCGGCGGCGAGGCCGACCTGGACGGCGGTGGCGAGCCCGGGACCGGCGGTGGCGGCGACCGCGCCGATGTCGGCGAAGCTGATCCCGGCCTGGTCCAGCGCGTGTTCGACCATGGGGGTGATGGCGTGCAGGTGGGCTCGGGCGGCGATCTCGGGAACCACTCCACCGAAGCGGGCGTGTTCGTCCATGCTCGTGGCGAGCGCGTCACCGAGCAGGACGCCGTCGGCGACGATGCCGACGCCGGTCTCGTCGCAGGACGTCTCGATGCCCAGGACGACCGTCACGCCTCGGTGCCCTGGTGGACGCCAGCGCCGACGCCGGGGTGTTCGGCGCTGGCCGCGAGGAGGTGTTTGCGCAGTTTGACGGGCAGCCGGTCGACGTAGGCGAGGCCGTCGAGGTGGTCGACCTCGTGCTGGAAGCATCGGGCGAGGGTGCCGGTGCCGTCCAAGTGGATGGGCTCGCCGTGCAGGTCGACGCCGGTGACGGCGGCGGTGGCGGCTCGGGCCAGGTCGGCACGTTGCCCCGGCACGGACAGGCAGCCCTCGGAGTCGATCACTAGTTCCCGCTGTTCGGGCAGGTGCAGCACCGGGTTGATCACGTGGGCGATGGTGTGGGTGTTGGTGGCGTCGGGGCAGTCGACGACGAAGATCCGGGCGTCGACGCCGATCTGGTTGGCGGCGAGGCCGACCCCGTTGGCGGCGTACATGCTGACGAACATGTCGTCGACGAGCGCGGCGAGCGCGTCGTTGAACACGGTCACCGGGGTGCACCGGCGGTGCAGGACCGGGGTGCCGTAACGGGTGATCGGTCGCGGGGTGCCGACATGCCTCTCCATAGCTGCCCATATTATGCAATTGCAAAACTATGGCAGTAGGGGAGTGGTCTGGTGCGGACGGCGGAGATCAAGCGGCGGTACCTCGCGCACTTCGAGGCGAATGGCCACACCGTGGTGCCGTCCGCTCCGCTGCCCGCCATCAGCGACCCGAACCTGTTGTTCGTCAATGCCGGCATGGTGCAGTTCGTGCCGTATTTCCTGGGTCAGCAGACTCCCGCGTACCAGCGGGCGGTGAGTGTGCAGAAGTGCATCCGCACGCCGGACATCGACGAGGTCGGTAAGACCAGCCGGCACGGCACGTTCTTCCAGATGAACGGCAACTTCTCCTTCGGTGACTACTTCAAGGCCGGCGCGATCCCCCTCGCCTGGGACCTGGTCACGAAGTCGCAGGCCGACGGCGGGTACGGGCTGGACCCGGAACGTGTCTGGCCGACGGTGTACCTCGACGACGACGAGGCGTACGAGATCTGGCGGTCGGTGGGGGTGCCGCCCGAGCGGATCGTCCGTCGGGGCAAGGCGGACAACTTTTGGTCGATGGGGATTCCCGGGCCGTGCGGTCCGTGCTCGGAGTTGTTCTACGACCGGGGCCCGGAGTACGGCCGGGAGGGTGGCCCGGCGGTCGACGAGGACCGCTACATGGAGTTCTGGAACCTCGTCTTCATGCAGTTCGAGCGGGGCCCGGGCACGACCAAGGACGACTACCCGATCCTGGGCGACCTGCCGGCGAAAAACATCGACACCGGCATGGGCCTGGAGCGGATGGCCTCGATCCTGCAGGGTGTGGACAACCTTTACGAGATCGACGAGGTCCGGCCGATCCTGGCGCGGGCGGCCGAGCTGACCGGGAAGCGGTACGGCGCGCACTCCGGGCATGTGGCGAGTGAGTCGCACCCGGACGACGTGCGGCTGCGGGTGATCGCGGATCACGTGCGGACGGCGTTGATGCTGATCGGCGACGGGGTGACTCCGTCGAATGAGGGTCGCGGGTACGTGCTGCGTCGGATCATGCGCCGGGCGATCCGGTCGATCCGGCTGCTGGGCTGGCAGGATCGGGCGCTGCCCGAGTTGCTGCCGGTGGCCCGGGACTGCATGGCCCCGTCGTACCCGGAGCTGGCGAGCGACTTCGACCGGATCGCGGATTACGCGTACGCGGAGGAGGAGGCGTTCCTGTCCACCCTGCGTGCCGGCACGACGATCCTGGACACGGCGATCGCCGAGACCCGCACGGCGGGTGGCTCCGCGTTGTCCGGGGCGAAGGTGTTCCAGCTGCACGACACGTACGGTTTTCCGATCGATCTGACTCTGGAGATCGCCGCCGAGCAGGGTTTCGCTGTCGACGACGAGGGTTTCCGCCGGCTGATGGCCGACCAGCGGACTCGGGCGAAGGCGGACGCGCAGGCGCGCAAGGCGGGGCACGTCGACCTGTCCGCCTACCGCCGAGTGCTCGACACGCACGGGCCTACCGACTGGCAGGCGTACCAGACCCTCGACACCGAGTCGACCGTCCTCGGCCTCCTGAGCAGCGGCGGAACGCCGCTTGACGTCGCCGCGCCGGGTGAGATCGTCGGTGTGTTCCTCGACCGGACCCCGTTCTACGCGGAGTCCGGCGGCCAGCACGCGGACGCCGGGATCCTCACCGGCGACAACGTTCGGGCCGACGTGCTCGACGTCCAACGACCGATCAAGGGTCTCGTCGTCCACCAGGTCCGCATCGCCGATGGCACCCTCGCCGTCGGCGACCAGATTCACGCGGCGGTCGACCCGCAGTGGCGACTCGGCGCCCGGCAGGCCCACTCCGGCACCCACGTCGTGCACGCCGCACTGCGGCACGTCCTCGGACCGAGCGCGTTGCAGTCCGGCTCGTTCAACCGCCCCGGCTACCTCCGGCTCGACTTCTCCGCGCCGAGCGGTCTCTCGCCGGCCACCCGCAGCGAGGTCGAGGAGGTGGCCAACCTCGCGATCCGCGACGACCTGCCGGTCCACGCCCGATACATGCCCCTGCCCGAAGCCCGGCAGCTCGGCGCGCTCGCCCTGTTCGGCGAGACCTACGACGACACCGTCCGCGTCGTCGACATCGGCGGCGAATGGTCCCGCGAACTCTGCGGCGGCACCCACGTCGACCGGTCCGCCCAGATCGGGGCCCTCGCCATCACCTCCGAGTCCTCCGTCGGCGCCGGACAGCGCCGCGTCGAGGCCGCCACCGGCATCGGCGCCTTCCGCTACCTGGCCCGCGAACGGGATCTGGTCACCACCCTCGCCGACCAGCTCCGCGCCCCACGGGAGGAACTGCCCGATCGCATCACCGCACTGGTCAGCCGAGCCAAGGCCGCCGAGCGCCGGGCCGAACAGCTTCAACTCCAGCTCACCCGAGCCCAGGCCCGAACCGTGGCCGCCAACGCCGAGGACATCGCCGGAACCGCGTACGCGGTCAGCACCGACACCGCCGACGGTGACCCCCGCCAACTCGCCGAGCTGATCCGGCGAGAACTACCGCAGGACCGTCCCGGGGTCGTGGTGGTCGCGCCCACGTCGAACGGCACGATGCGACTCGTCGTAGCGGTCAACGACGAGGCGGCCAATCGCGGCACGTCGGCCGTACACCTGGTCAAGACCGCCCTCGGCGGGCGCGGCGGCGGCAATGCCAGCCTCGCCCAGGGCGGCCAGCCAGGGGGACGGCCGGATCAGGTCGTCGATCTGGTGCGGGACCTGCTGCGCTCAGTCGGCTGAACGGCGTATCCGGGACGTGGCGCGTCTTCGCAGCAGGTGTCGCACCGCCCATAGACCACCACGCCGCTGGAGCGCCCCGCCGGGTCGGTGCTGAAACCGGCCGCGCCGGCCGCCTGCACCGCAGTGAGTACCGCCGCAGGCGAGATGTGGCAGATTCGCTCGCAGTTGGTGCAGACGGCGTGGTGCTGCGGGTGGTCGGCGAACCCGTAGGTCATCGCTGCGCTGACCGGCACCGCGTGCAACTCTCCCAGCTCGGTCAGGTGCATCAGCACGCGGTGCACCGTCGTCAGGTCGACCCGCAGACCGTTGCGCCGGACGTGTTCGTGGACCTGTGCGGCGCTCAGGTGTGGCCGGTCGGGCGGGGCTTCCACGAGCACTGTCAGCACCGCCTGCCGGGCCAGCGTCTGACGCAGTCCTCGCTCACGCAGCCGGTCCAGAGCCGCCACCACCCGATCCGATGCTTCTGTGATCAATCACGTCCCCTAACGACATCCGCGCCCTTGTTGCAAGATAATGGCAACAGCCACACTAAGGCAGCACTGAGAGGACGTACCCCATGGCCGTGTACAACCTGCCCGACCTGCCCTACGACTACGGCGCACTCGAGCCCGCCATGTCCGGCGAGATCCTGGAGCTGCACCACGACAAGCACCACGCCGCGTACGTCAAGGGCGCCAACGACGGGCTCGACCGGCTCGCCGAGGCCCGCGACAAGGGCGACTACTCGACGCTTGTCGGGTTGGAGAAGACGCTCGCGTTCAACCTGTCCGGGCACGTCCTGCACTCGATCTTCTGGAACAACCTGTCCCCGGACGGCGGCGACCGCCCCGACGGTGAGCTGGCGGCGGCCATCGACGAGCACTTCGGCTCCTTCGACGGCTTCGCCGGGCAGTTGTCCGCGGCGACGAAGGGCGTGCAGGGTTCCGGCTGGGGTGTCCTGGCCTGGGAGCCGCTGAGCCAGCGGTTGATCGTGGAGCAGGTCTACGATCACCACGGCAACGTCGGGCAGGGCTCTACCCCGGTCCTGGTGTTCGACGCCTGGGAGCACGCCTACTACCTGCAGTACCGCAACGTCCGCCCGGACTACGTGGATCGGCTGTGGAACCTGGTCAACTGGACCGACGTCACCGCCCGCTTCGACGCCGCCCGCGCCGCCACCCCGAAGATCTGATCCGGCATGAGTGGGTATACCCCGCAGGCGGCGGAGATCGTCCAGCGGGCCGCTGGCGTCATCGCGGCCAAACACCGCGGTGACCTCGCGGGCGCGGAGGCCCTGATGTCGGCGTTCGGCTCCGAGCAGGCCCGCACGCTCGGGTTCTACCTGTTGGCGGATCTGGCGCTCGGTCTGGTCAAGGCGCAGAGCGGCCAGTCGATGAACGACCTGGTCCGGGAACTGTCCCTGCTGCTGGCCGACACCGCCCAGTCGCCACCAGCTTGACCGTCTGCGGGGCCCCGCAGATCTGCGGGGCCCCGCGGGGCGCTGTAGCTTCCCCATCGCCCGTCGGGAGACGGCCCATGCGCAGGAAGATCGACCACCTGGTCATGACGATCGACGGCCGGGAGGTGGCTGTCCTTGCCGTCGCGGACTTCAACCGCCTCGATGCCTGCCGCCGGCAGCTCGGCGCGAGCGAAGCCCAGGCGCACCAGCTTCGCCAGCAACTGCACGATGCCCGGCGTCGCCTCGCCCGCCTGGAGGGCCGCCTCGCCGGGGCCTCCAACCTCGAAGCACCCGCCCGAGACTCAGGGGTGCGCGTCCTCGCCCTGCCGACCCTGTCGACGATTCGTGCGGGTAGCCGGTCCGACGTTGACGTAACCAGCGGCCGGCTCACCCGCTGCCGCTGGTCACGTCGACGCGACGCAGGTTGATCAGACGCCGTAGCGCAGGTAGATGGTGTCGCCGACGGTCACTGTCGTGCCGCGGGTCGCGGTGACCGGGGTGCCGCCGTCGCGGGACACCGTCCAGGTGGAGGAGCCGCTGTTGGCCAGGCCGTTGATCGAGGTGATGGTGCCGGTGCCGCTGGTCGGGTTGAGGGCGGTGACGCAGCCGCTGGGGGCGGCTGCGCCGATGGCGGCGTCCAGCACGGCGCCGAGGGTGGTGGTGGTGGCGGTCGGCGTGAGGGTGACCGCGCACGGCTTGATGCTGCCGCTGCTGTTGTCGATGATCACGGCGAGCCGGGTGGCGGTGCCGGCGGTGAATCCGCTCGCCGCGACCCAGGTGGGCGCGCCGGCGGTGACCGGGGTCGGGGGAGCGGCGGTGTAGCCCGCGCCAGCCAGGGCCCGCACCGCGTCGATCGAGGCGTACGCCGATGGGGTGGTGTTGGTGGTGAGGTACTTGAACCCGCCGCCGGTGAGCTGCTGCGCGCGGAGGAAGTCGATCGGGGTCTTACCGGCGGTGGTGGTGAAGTCGGTGCCCTGGCTGGGAATGCCGCAGGCGTTGAGCCCGGAGACGGCCCAGGCGTTGGAGTCGGTGTTGACGCCGAACATCGAGGTGAAGGCACCCGAGGAGTTGACGAGCTTGCCCTTGAGGAAGTTCTTCGCCTGGACGATGTCGGTGTCGGTGTTGGGAACGCCGGCGACGCAGAGGGCGGCCATGGCGGCGCCGGTCATGTCGATGTCGCTGGCGGCGGCGAGTTGGGTGGGGTTGCCCTCGGCCTGGGTGAAGGTCCAGCCGCCGTCGTTGTGCTGGTTGTTGCGGATCCGGGTGACCGACAGGTCGAGCAGCGCCTGCGGTACGCGGGCGGCACCGGTCTGGGTCTTCGCGCCGGCCAGGGCGAGGGTGGCGAAGATGGTGCCGTTGACGTTGGCCGGCGGGCCGTAGTAGCCGGCCGAGCCGGTCTGCCAGTAGGCGA
This sequence comes from Micromonospora sp. NBC_01638, assembly GCF_045209745.1. Classification (NCBI taxonomy): domain Bacteria; kingdom Bacillati; phylum Actinomycetota; class Actinomycetes; order Micromonosporales; family Micromonosporaceae; genus Micromonospora; species Micromonospora sp. NBC_01638. Next base: position 6,804,343 of record NZ_CP109273.1, on the reverse strand, counting down.
TGGTGTCGGCGATCAGGTTGCGGGCGGGCGAGACGCGAGCGGGGTCGATGCCGGCGGCGTAGGCGTTCAGGACGCCGCGCTCGTAGTCGGTCACGACGGGAGAAGTGCTCGGCCAGGACGCGGCCGAGAGTTGGTTGCGGTACACGGTGCGGGCGTTCTTGGTCGTGTCGCCGGAGGGATAGACGTCCACGGCCGCGACACCGGCGGGGGCGAACGCACTGAACGCCCACTCGTTCGACAGCCCGCCGCTGGCGTAGCTGCCGTCGGTGGCCTGCAGGGTGCGCAGGTAGGCGACGCCGTTGGTCTTGGCGGTGGCGATCTGTGCCGCCGTCGAGGTCGCGGCGGCCGGTGCGGCCCCTGCCGCGACCGCGACGACGGTGGCGATCAGCGCAGCGGCGGGAACGGCCGCGAGACGTCTCCGGCGACTGCCGGAGGAAAGGCGCGAGGACATCAGGTCTCCTTGGGGTACGGGGCACGACTGCCTCGACCCGGGACCCAGCGGAAGAGCCGGCGGAGCGGGGCGGGCCGGCCGCAGGACGCGTGGGACGGATACCGCAGGTGCTGCGTCACCACGTGGGTAGTCGGGCTCGGGACGGGTGAACCGTCCTCACCGTTGCGCGTCAGCCCCGGATTCCCACCGGGTTCCCCCACGCGATGACGCGGTCACGGTATGGGAGGAAAGCCCTACCGCGCGCTGTTAGGTAGATGACACGTCCTCGCGTTGACGAGGTGGTTGCTGCTGTGGTCCGATGACCGCGATCCAGCAGTCAGGGGAAGCCGGTCAAAGTCCGGCGCTGGCCCGCAGCCGTAGGTCCCGTTTCGGGACGAGTCGGATTACCTGGCTGGATAGTGCACCGCAGCGCCGTCGAGGTACACGGCGCGGAGCCAGATTTCCGGGACTTGTCCTCGGGGTCCGCGTCCGCGCCTGCGCCGCTACCCCCTGAGAGAGTCGCCATGTCCCCACTGGTCAGTCGAACGTCGCGGAGTTCCGCGCCGTGGTTGGCGTTGGTCGCCGCGGTGACGCTCGGCGCGTTGGCGCTGGTGGTGCCGACCCGTGCGGCGCTCGCCGATCCACTGGAGTCCTGCACCCCGACCCAGGGCGCTGTCGTCGCGGTCGACTTCGGCGCGTGGGGCGGGCCGTTGCTGCGGGGCTGCGACGCCACCCCGACCACCGGTCTGGACCTGCTGCACGAGGCGGGCTTCACCACGACCGGCACCGCTCACGACGGGCCCGGGTTCATCTGCCGGATCGGCTCGCCCGACTTCGACGCCGGCGCCGAGCACCCGACGCCGGCCGACGAGGCGTGCCAGCTGACGCCGCCGGCGACGGCCTACTGGTCCTACTGGATCGCCCCGGCCGGGCAGGACCACTGGACCTACAGTCCACTCGGCGCGATGTCGCAGCGACCGGGCCCGGGTGAGGTCGAGGCGTGGGTCTTCGGCGGCACCGACATCGGTGGCACCACCGGCGCACCGAGCTTCACCCCCGCCTCGGTACGCGCGACCGGCCCGACTCCGACTCCGACCGCAACTCCGACCTTAACCCCGACCGGGACGCCCGAGCCGGCGCGGCCGACGGAAGCCCAGGTCAAGGCCGTCGCGAGCTACCTGGTGGGGCAGCTCACCGACGGCGACCACGTCGACAACGGCGGGGTCGACTACTACCGGACCATTGCCGTCGCCACCGCCCTGGCCGGGACCGGCGGTCAGGCTCAGACCCTCACGAAGATCGTCGACTACCTCCGGGCACACGTCGACGCCGCGATCTTCCCGAACGGCGACACCGCCCCACCACACACTGCCAACGTCGCCAACCTCGCGCTCCTCGCCACGATCACCGGCGGCGATCCCCGCACGTTCGGCGACCGGGACCTGATCGCCACGCTCACCGATCGGGTGTGCGCCGCGACCGACTTCGATGCCGGCTGTGCCGCCGCGGGTGACTTCGCCGGATCGAGCGGACCGTTGACCCACGCGACCGCGCTGCTCGCGCTCAAGCGGGCCGGCGTCACGCCGCCCGCCGTGACCGTCACCCGGTTGACCGAGCAGCAGTGCGCGACCGAGGCCTTCGGTGGCCTCTGGCTCAGCCCAGGCGAGTTCTGCGATCCGGACCTCGCCGCCACGACGCTCGCCGTCCTGACGATGCACGCGCTCGGCGGCCAGGATGACCCGCTGGGTTCGGCCAAAGCGTTCCTGACCGGCGCACAGGAGACCGACGGCGGTTACCAGCCGTACACCGGCGCCGGGGTCACCGACACCTACTCCACCGGGTACGCAGCGCAGGCCCTCGCCGTGCTGGGCCTCGCCGACCGGGCCGCCACCGCCACCGGTCTGCTGGTCGGTCGGATCGTCACCGGCGGTGGGCTCAACCCCGACCCGAGCAACCCGGACGCGGACCTGGCCGCCACGGCCGCCGCCGCGCTCGCGCTGGCCGGAAAGAACCTCGCCACCCTGGGTGAGACGAAGCTGCCGCCGGCCGGGCCGCGACCCGATCTGGTCAAGGGGGTGTCCTACCTCGTCGCGCCGACCAATCTGATCGACGGCAGGTACTACGAGTCGTTTCCCGGCTTCCCCGACTTTGGGTTGAGCATCGACGGCGCCTACGCCCTGGCCGCCACCGGCGGGGACGACGCCAAGCTGCGGGCGATCGTCGAGTTCCTGCGCGGTGGCGGCGCGGTCGGCGACAGCGGATTCACAGTGGACACGTGGCTCGGCATCGGCACCGACTACGCCGCCGGCGGCGCGATCGGCAAGGTCGCCCTCCTCGCCCAGGTCACCGGCTACGACCCACGTTTCTTCGGCGGACATGACCTGATCGCCGCGCTGGGCGACGTGACCTGTACCAAGCTCGACGAGCTGGCCGGCTGCGCCGGGGCGGGCAACTACCGGTACGCCACCTCGGTGTTCGGGCAGTCGCTCGGCATCATCGCGCAGCGCCGCGCCGGACAGGGCGACGCGGCCGCCAAGCCGGTCGACTTCCTCAAGGGTTTGCAGCGCGCCGACGGGTCGTTCCCCAGCCTCATCCCTGCGGCGGACGCCGACCGGGACGTCGACAGCACCGCGATGGCCGCGATGGCTCTCGCGCCGTTGACCGACGACCCGGCTGCGGTCAGCGCCGTCGACAAGGCGCTGACCTGGATCGTGTCGACGCAGAAGGAGCACGGTGGGTTCCCCGGCGCGGCCGGCGACTCCACCAACTCCACAGCGCTCGCGATCCAGGGCCTCAGCCTGCGCGGCACCACCTACGCCCGACAGGTCGACAAGGCGTTGTCGTTCCTGGCCGGCCAGCAGAACGACGATGGCGGGTTCACAGTCGCTGCCGGGGGCCAGGCCGGCTCGGACGTGCGCGCGTCCACCCAGGTGGTCGGCGGCGCGACAGGCATCTCGTTCGCCGCCCTGACCCGGGACGTGCACGAGCTGCCGGGCCCGGACCCGTCAGGCACCCCGACGGCGACCCCGACCGCGACGCCGACCCCGACCGCGAGTCAGTCGTCGTCCCCGTCGGGCGCCCCCAGTGTGACGCCGCCGTCGGCCGGCACCGGCGGGCACTCGTCGGGCAACCTGCCCCGCACCGGTTGGTCGATCGTCACGATCACCCTGCTGGCGCTGGTGCTCGTCGTCGCGGGCATCCTGCTGCGGGTCTCCGCGCGCCGTCGCGCGGTTTCCAACACAGGGGGTCTGTCGTGACGGTCCGCAGGTGGTGCCGCTCGATCGCGGCCCTGTCGATCGTCGCCGCGCTGGCGGTGACGCCCGCGCCGGCGCTGGCCGACCCGCTGCCGATCGGGCAGTGCACCACCTCGTCCGGGGTGATCCTCGCTGTCGACTTCAGCGCGTGGGGCGGGCCGCTCCTGCGCTCCTGCGGCACCACCCCGACCACCGGTTACCAACTGCTCAACCAGGGCGGCTGGCGCACCACCGGAACGCAGCACGACGGGCCGGCGTTCATCTGCCGGATCGGTTACGCGGGCCACCAGGGCGGCACCCAGTACCCCACCCCGGCGAACGAGAGGTGTGCGCTCACCCCGCCGGCCAGCGCGTACTGGTCGTACTGGCACGCCGACCCGGGGCAGAACAGCTGGGTCTACAGCCAACTCGGCGCGATGAGCTACAAGCCCAAGCCCGGCAGCGTCGACCTGTGGATCTTCGGGGCGACCGACATCGGGGGCACCGAGGGGCGGCCCCGGTTCAGTCCGGACAGCGTCCGCGCCCGCAACAGCAAACCGACCGGCGCGGCCACCGCCGCTCCGCCCCCCGCCGCGCCCACCCCGGCCCAGCCAGGCGGCGGAATTCCACCGGGCGCCGGTAACCCACCGGGCCCTGGCAACCCGCCGCCGGGCGACCCCGGCGTCGGCAACCCGCCGCCCGGCCTTCCGCCGGCCGGAGCGCCGCCGTCGATCCCGGTCAGTGGCGCGCCCACGCCTCCGGCCACCGTGGCGACATCTCCGGGACCGGTGGTGCCGTCCGGGTCGTCGAGCGCCACCACCGACGGACCACGCGTTCTCGACGCGGAACCCACCGCGACTGCCGCTCGTCAGGACACCGGTTCGGCGCTGCCGACACTGATTACCGTCGGGCTGCTGGCGCTGCTCGCCCTCGTCGGCGGTGTCGTCGGCTGGCGCCGCCGCCGCACCTAACTCGGAAGTAGACCTACTTCCTCCCGATTAGGGCCGCTTCGCGAAGCGAAGCAGCAAGGACTAACCCGATGCGCCCGATCCGTACCGGCCTTCTGCACCGCCTCGCGGTCGCCCGGCTGCCGCGCCCCCTGCACCCGGTGGCCTGGTGGCTGTGGGCGCTCGCGCTGGCCACCGCCGCGAGCCGCACCAGCAACCCGCTCCTGCTGCTGCTCATCTTCGCGGTGCTCGGGTTCGTCGTCACCGCCCGTCGTACGGACGCGCCCTGGGCACGGGCGTTCCGCTACTACCTCTACCTCGCCCTGATCATCATCGCCATCCGGGTGGTGTTCCGGACCGTCTTCGCCTCCGGCGTCACCCCCGACGACCACATCCTGTTCCAGCTCCCGCATCTGCCCACGCCCGAGTGGTACGCGGGAATCCAGATCGGCGGTCCGGTGTCGCTGGAGGCGACCCTGTCCGCCTCCGTCGACGGGCTCCGGCTGGCCTGCCTGTTGTGCTGCATCGGCGCCGCCAACAGCCTCGCCAACCCCAAACGCGCACTGCGGGTCCTCCCCGGCGCGCTGTACGAACTCGGTGTCGCCGTCACTGTCTCGCTGAGCGTCGCACCGCAACTCGTGGAGAGCGTGCAACGGGTCGCCCGTGCCCGCCGACTGCGCGCCGGGCGGGCCAGGGGCCTCGGTGCCCTGCGGGCCATCGTGATGCCGGTCCTGCACGACGCGCTGGACCGGTCACTGCGGCTGGCCGCCGCCATGGACTCCCGCGGCTACGGGCGGGTCGGCACCGCCACCCCGGGCTCGCGGCGGCTCACCGGCGTCCTCATGCTCACCGGCATGGCCGGCCTGTGCGTCGGCGTGTACGGCCTGCTCGACCCGCGCGTACCGCACCCGGTCGGGCTCGGCGGCCTCGGCGGCGGTGTGCTGCTCTGCGTCGCCGGAATGGCGCTCGGTGGGCGTCGGGTCTCCCGCAGCCGCTACCGACCCGACCCGTGGCAGTGGCCGGAGTGGACGGTCGCCGGCTGCGGCGTCGTCACGGCCATCGTCCTCGGTGCCGGCACCGGCTACGACCCCGCCGCGCTCAACCCGAGCCTCTACCCGCTGCACTGGCCCAGCCTGCCCGCCCTACCGGCCGCCGCGATCCTCGTCGCCGCCCTCGCGGCGATCGCCGCACCGACACCGCCGCGCCCGCACCGACCGCAGCCCGCCGCCGCTGTGCGCCGCGGCGCCGCCGACACCGCAGGAGCACCGTCATGATCCGCTTCGAGCGCGTCAGCATCACGTACGACGGCGTGCCCCGCCCCACCCTCCGCGACGTCGACCTCGACATCGACGAGGGGGAGCTGTGCCTGGTCGTCGGCCACACCGGCGCGGGCAAGTCGACACTGCTCGCCGCGATCAACGGCCTCGTCCCGCACTTCAGCGGCGGCACCCTCCAGGGCAGCGTGCGCATCGCCGGCCGGGACACCGCCGACCACCCACCCCGTGAGTTCGCCGACCTGGTCGGCGTGGTCGGGCAGGACCCGGTCGCCGGGTTCGTCACCGACACCGTCGAGGAGGAGCTGGCGTACGGGATGGAACAGCTCGCCCTCGACCCGGCGGTCATGCGAACCCGGGTGGAGGAGACCCTCGACCTGCTCGGCCTCGCCGACCTGCGCCACCGTGGCCTGCATGAACTCTCCGGCGGTCAGCAGCAACGCGTGGCGATCGGCGCGGCGCTGACAGCCCACCCACGGGTCCTCGTTCTCGACGAGCCCACCTCCGCGCTCGACCCGACCGGGGCCGACGACGTCCTCGCCACCATCACCCGGCTGGTCCACGACCTCGGTGTCACAGTCGTGCTGGCCGAGCACCGCCTGGAACGCGTCCTGCCGTACGCCGACCGGCTCATCCACGTCGCCCGCGACGGCACCGTTCACCACGGCGACCCGGCCACCCTCGTCGTCAGCACCACCGTCGCGCCGCCGGTGGTCGAACTCGGGCGCCTGGCCGGCTGGTCACCGCTTCCCCTGTCGGTACGCGACGCCCGCCGACACGCCACCACCCTGCGGGACCGGCTACCCACCACGCCCCCGCAGCCACACCGCCATTCCCACGCCGACGCCCAGACCACGCTCACCGCCGCCGGCGTGATCGTCCGCCACGGACCGGTCGTGGCCGTCCGCGGAGTCGACCTGACCCTGGTACGCGGTGAGATCACCGCGCTGATGGGCCGCAACGGCTCCGGCAAGTCGTCCCTGCTCTGGGCTCTGCAGGGCTCGGGCCGTCGAGACGGCGGCACCATCGCCGTTCCCGACCCGTCACAGGGCGACCTCGACCCGGGCAGGGTCGGTGCCAGCCAGGCCCGCCGACTCGTCGGCCTCGTCCCGCAGACCGCCACCGACCTGCTGTACCTCGACACCGTCGACGCCGAACTCGACCAGGCCGACCGCGACGGCGCCGAGCCGGGCAGCGCGCGACGTCTGCTCGACGGCATCGCCGCCGGCATCGACGGCGACAGCCACCCCCGGGACCTGTCCGCCGGGCAGCAGCTCGCCCTGGTCCTGGCCATCCAACTCTCCGTCACCCCCGGTGTGCTGCTCCTCGACGAGCCCACCCGTGGGCTGGACTACCAGGCCAAGGCCGCGCTGACCCGTACTCTCGACAATCTCGCCGCGCAGGGCCGTGCCGTTGTGGTGGCCACCCACGACGTCGAGTTCGCCACCGCGACCGCCGATCGGGTGGTGGTGATGGCCGACGGTGAGATCGTCGCCGCCGGACCCGTGCCGGCCGTCCTCACCGCGTCGCCGACCTTCGCCCCGCAGGTGGCGAAGATCCTCGCGCCGCTGCCGTACCTGACCGTCGGGCAGGTCGCCGCCGCCCTCGACGATCCGGCGGTGCCCGCGTGACCACACCTAACGTCGCCGTCCGCGTGCCCGCCCGCGCCGTGCTCGCGATCACCATGGCGTCGTTCCTGGGTTTCGTCGCGTTCCTCTGGCCATTCGTCGTCGCGCCGGGCACCTTCGGCTCCACCCAGACCCCTCCGCTGATGTTCGGGGTGCTGCTGCTCCTGGTCCTCGCCGTCATCTTCGCCGAGATCGCCGACGGCAGGATCGACGCCAAGGCACTCGCCATGCTGGGTGTGCTCTCCGCGATCAACGCGGCCCTGCGACCACTCGGGGCCGGCACGGCCGGCATCGAAACGGTCTTCTTCATCCTCGTGCTCGCCGGTCGGGTCTTCGGACCGGGCTTCGGCTTCGCGCTCGGCTGCACCTCGCTGTTCGCCTCCGCCCTGCTCACCGGGGGAGTGGGACCGTGGATGCCGTACCAGATGTTCGGCTGCGCCTGGATCGGCATGTTCGCCGGCCTGCTGCCCAAGGTCCGGGGACGGGCCGAGATCATCCTGCTCGCCACCTACGCCGCAGTCAGCGGATACTTCTTCGGCTTCATGCTCAACCTGTCCTTCTGGCCGTTCTCACTCGACCCGACCAGCTCGATCGCCTACCAGCCCGGGCTGCCCGCCCTCGAACAACTCCACCGGTACCTGACCTTCTTCACCGTCACCTCGCTGGGCTGGGACACCGGGCGGGCGGTCACCACGGCGATCCTCGTCACCCTCGCGGGGCCGGCGGTGCTCGGCGCATTCCGGCGCGCGGCCCGGCGTGCACGTTTCCGGGCCGCCCCGACGTTCACGACCCCTGCTGTTGATGCGTCCGCCGGGGCACTCGCGCGCACTGAGCATGGCGACCAATCGTGCCGTGGAAGTGGCCCAACAACCCAACCCGAAACGCCCACCCATCCGCTGATCCCCTGACGGGCCGAGCCGACCTCGACCCTGGCCTACAACAGGTTCGTTAGTGAGTGACGAACCCAGCTATGCCAAGCACCTCCGCAGCCTAGGACTTAAGCCCGCGCTGGCTTCCGACTTCCGCGCCACCTGCCAGCATGTCCGTCAACACCCCCGCGACCGGCGGCCCGTCCTCCCTTGGCCGGGCGTGGCGGGAAACTGGTGTCATGAGCTACCCCCGTTTTCATGGAGCTTCGTAATCATGGTCTGATGGCCATGGGGAGGAAGTTTCTGTGGCGGCACCGAAGAAGTACCCCGATGAGCTGCGTCAGCGCGCTGTGCGTTTGTACCGCGAGTCGGACCCGAAGCCCGTGATCCGGCGCCTGGCCGAGCAGCTCGGCGTGCATCATGAGGCGTTGCGGAACTGGATCCGGCAGGCCGAGGCCGACGCGGGTGAGCGGGAGGATCGGCCCAGCAGCGACATGCTGGCCGAGAACCGCCGGCTGCTGAAGGAGAACGCGGAGCTACGCCGGGCGAATGAGATCTTGAAGGCCGCGAGCGCGTATTTCGCGGCGGAGCTCGACCCGACCCGGCGACGGTCATGACGTTCATCCATGAACATCGTGACCAGTTCGCGGTCGCGCTCCTACTACGGGTCCTCAACATCGGCGCGTCGACCTACTACGCGTGGGTCAAGCAGGCCGAACAGCCCTGCGACCGCGACATGGTCGACCTGGGCCTGCTCTCCAACATCCACGAGATCTGGACTACTTCCGGGCACACCTACGGCGCGGACCGGGTGCACCGGCAGTTACGCCGCGACGGCATCCACGTCGGCCGCAAGCGGGTGGAGCGGCTGATGGCCGCCCAGGGTTGGCAGGGAGCGTTCCTGCGTCGAGGCTGGCGCGGCGGCTCCACCCGTCAGGACCCACGGCACACGCCGGCACCGGATCTGGTCAACCGGCAGTTCACCGCGACCGGACCGAACCGGCTGTGGTCGCCGACGCCACCCGCATCCCCTGCGGTCAGGGCGTGTTCTGGCTGGCCGCGGTCCGCGATGTGTTCTCCCGCCGGATCGTCGGCTGGAAGACCTCCGACCGCTGCGACACCGACCTGATCCTCGCCGCCCTCGAATACGGCATCTGGTCGCGCGACGTCCGCGACGGTCAGCTGATCCACCACAGCGACCGCGGGTCGAACACGTCCTTCCGGTTCGCGCAACGCTTACAGGACAACGGAATCCTGCCCTCGATGGGCTCCGTCGGCGACTCCTACGACAACGCGCTGATGGAGAACTTCTGGTCAACGCTGAAGATCGAACTCGTCTACCGCACAAGCTGGCGGACCCGCGACGAGGCCGAGAACGCGATCTTCGCCTACATCGACGGGTGGTACAACACCCGCCGCATCCAGAAAGAACTGGGCGACCTCAGCCCCGACGAGTATGAGACCGCCTGGCACCACCAACAGACCAACCTGACCGAGCCAGATAGCGTCATCCCTGCACCGACCGGCAGCAGGTAACCACCGCTCCATCAAAGCGGGGGAAGCTCAGCCAGGACCCGGCCCAGTGTGCTGTCGTCGGGAACCCTGCGTGCCCCGGTGAACCGGTCCCGGGCCGCCCCAAGACGGTCCCATACCTGGTCCGGCAGATCCGCGGCCCACTCGGTGATCTCGACGACCCGGCTCTGCCCAGAGACCACCGCCGCGACCGCGACCGCAAGCAGACCCGGCAACGGATGGATCCGGCCCCGCCGGTCCCGAGGATCCGGCACCTGAGCCAGCACCTGCACCAACCCCGGCCCGTCCTGCTCCTCAAAACGCGACACGCCAATCAGACGTGCGGACAACCCGCCGATCAACGATGATGCTTCCACGAGCGCGGTCCTTCACTTGTGATCATCCAGCCTAGACACCTGAATGATCACCCGAAGGCCGCGCTCTTCTACGTACCCACCGGAACCGGCGTGACTACCCCATAACCGACCATCCGGTCAAACCTCGATCTTGCGAATGCCCTGCTGAGACAGCCTCTAGATTCGTTGAAGTTTGAATCGCTGGTTGGCACCGGTGCCGGGTGTCCACTGGGAGATGCGGGCACCGTCGGCGGTCGAAGCCTGCCAAACGTCCATTGCCAGACCGCTTTGCCGGTTGATGAGTCTGGCCACCCCGCCGCCCTGGTCGTCGACCCGCCATTGCTGGCTGGCGGCGTTGGGTGTGTCGGGTTGCTGGGTGATGTCGGCGCCAGTGCTGTTGCTGGCGGCCTGCAGGAACAGGCCGCTGTGCCGCGCCCTGATCCGGAAGTGGCCCCCGTCCGCCGGCAGAAACTCGAACTGCTGGTTCTGTCCGCTGGTGCTCTGCCACTGGATCAGCGACGCGCCGGCGGCGGTGGACGCACCGTTGATGTCGGCGGCCTTGCCGCTGTGCTGGGCAACGAGCCGGTAGTACGCGCCAGCCTCGACCGGCCCCGAGTTGACCCCGGACGCGCGGTAGGTGTGGCCGGCCTGGCCGGTGAACTCGACGAGATCGGCGTCGATCCGCGTCGGCTGGATGGCGCTGCCGCTCGTCTCGTCGCGCAGTTCGAAGGTGCCGGCGAAGATCCGGTTGCGAACGCGGATGGGTCCGGCGCGGTCGGGAGTGACGACGAGCTCGATTCGGCTGCTGCTCCAAGCGGCGCCGACGGTGTATCCGCCGCGGCCGCGGAGCCCGGTGATCTGCCCGGTTGGCCAGGCGGGTGGTAGTGCGGGCAGGAGGTGTAGTTCGTTGTTGTGGCTTTGTAGCAGCATTTCGGTGATGCCGGAGGTGGCGCCGAAGTTGCCGTCGATCTGGAAGGGCGGGTGCAGGTCGAACATGTTCGGTGCGAGCCGGTCGGTGCGTACCAGGTCGCCGAGGAGCTTGTGGGCGCGTGTGGCGTCTTCCAGTCGAGCCCAATAGTTGATCTTCCAGGCGAGTGACCAGCCGGTGCCGTCGTCGCCGCGCAGTTCCAGGGTCTGTCGTGCGGCCTGGTGCAGTTGTGGTGTGCCGCGTTTGGTGATCTGGTTGCTGGGGTGCAGCCCGTACAGGTGGGAGACGTGCCGGTGAGTCCGCTCGGTTTCCACCCAGTCGGCGAGCCATTCCTGGATGTTGCCGCGTGACCCGACCCGCGTCGGCGGCAGCCGGTCCCGGGCAGTCAGTACCTGGACGCGGTAGTTGGCATCCACGTTGAGGACTTCGGCGGCCCGTGCGACGCCATTGAACAGGTCACGCAGGATCTGGTTGTCCATCGTCGGCCCCGCGCACACGCTGGCGTTCGTGTGATGACGCAGCTCGGGCGAGTTCGACGGATTGGTGACGAGGTAGCCGAGCGTCGGGTGGCTGACCAGCGTGTCGAGGAAGAACTGGGCAGCGCCTTTCATGGCCGGGTAGTTGGCGCGCAGGAACTCGACGTCTCCGGTGAACTGGTAGTGGTCCCAAATCATGGTGGCCAGCCAGGCGCCGCCGGTTTGCCACATTCCCCACAGGGCTTCGTCGACCACCGACGACCCGCGCCACGCGTCGGTGTTGTGGTGGGTGACCCAACCCCCTGCGCCGTACTGCACCTGAGCAGTACGGGCGCCGGTCACCGTCAGATCTTTGATCATGTCGAAGACCGGCAGGTAACACTCGGCCAGGTTGGTGGTGTCGGCCGGCCAGTAGTTCATCGGAAGGTTCGCGTTGATGGTGTACTTCGAGTCCCAGGACGGGGCCATCTGGTCATTCCAGATCCCCTGCAGGTTCGCCGGCTGGCTGCCCGGTCGCGAGGAGGAGATCAGCAGGTAGCGACCGTACTGGAACAGCAGCGCGGAAAACTGCGGATCGTTGACGCTCGCGTGCTGCGCGATCCGCACGTCGGTGGTTTGGTCGGCAGCCGTCGTGCGTCCCAGATCGATCGACACCCGGTTGAACAGCGCCTGATAGTCGGCCACATGGCGACTGCGCAACTGGTCGAAGCCGATGGTGCGGGCCGCGTCGAGGTGCCGCCGCGCGATGCCCTGGTAGTCGCCGTTGACGGTCCGGTAGTTGACGTAACTGGAACCAATCGACACCAGCAGGGTGACGCTTGTCGCGCCGGAGACCCGCAGCGTGCCACCAGAGCTGCTGACCGTACCGCCGCTCACGGCGGCATTGGCCAGAGCAAGGAACCGGACCTGGCCGGTGATGCCCTCCATGTTGCCGGAAACACCGTCGAGGCCGATCGTGGCGGCGTCCGGGCTGGACACGGTCGTCCGTTGCGGGCTGCCGAAGGTGGCGGTGAACGTGATCGCGTTTGCCCGGTCAGCGGTCAACCGGATCACGATCACCTGGTCCGGTGCGCTGGCGAAGACCTCACGCTGAAACCGCACCCCGTTGAGCACGTAGCTGGTGGTAGCGGTGGCCGTGGTCAGATCGAGGGTCCGCTGGTACTGCGACGCCCCGCTGGCACTGCCAAAAGCCAGCCGCAGGTCGCCGACCGGCTGGTAGGCCAACTGCCCGACCGGACTGCCCAGCATGGTCTGGTTGATCAGATCCTGCGCCTGCGTCCACTGATCGGCGAAGACCCGCCGTCGAATCTCCGCCAGGTTGGCCGCGCCACGGGTGTTGGCCGAATCATACGGGCCGCCGGCCCACACGGTGTCCTCGTTCAGCTGCAGCCGATCGGTGTCGAGATTCCCGAACACCATCGCGCCCAACCGGCCGTTACCAATCGGCAGAGCCCGTAGCCAATCCGAACTCGCCGGCTCGTCGTACCACAACGCCATGTCGTTGGCTGCCAGCACTTGTGGGGGTGCAGTCGACCCGGCCCGAGCGGCTGCGGTCCAACCCGCCGGCAGCAGCATGACACCAGCCCCGGCCGCCCCGGCTCCGAGCAGTTTCCGTCGTGTCACTTCAGACATCTTGTCTCCTTCGTGCAGCCGAGCGAAGCAGCGGCGACCCCAGCCGCCCGGGTGGTGACGATCGCAGGGCGGAAGAAGCGGAACGTTGACGAGGACGTCGCCTGAGTCCTTCGAGGGTGTCCGGCGGTCCAACACTCATCAGACGTCACATGTTAACAACTGAGATAAAAGGTGGTCAATGCGTAACCACGGGACCGCACGCGATGCTGTTGTCCCGACCGTCCAGGGCTCGTAAACCCAGCCCACACCGTTCGCGCCATCGCCCTGCGGAGTCGGCGCGCATGAGGCGATCGACTGACGGGTAGTCCCCTAAAGGTCAGACGTACCCTCTGGGCCGGGCCGGTCCCCACGGCCAACCCGACGCTGCCGCCGTACCCGGCACCACGCACGCCGGTGGCCGAGACCCACCCGGCGTGGCGGCGCTTGACGTGGCACAGGTGCTGGCGGCCCATCGCCCGGAGCCGCTGCGACCAGTGCCTCTGACCTCCCGCCTCAGGCATCAAGGATCTGCCATTCCTGGCTGATCTCGCCGCTGACCGGTTGCTGGACCGCCCTGGCGCCGTCTGCGGTGGAGCCGCCTTCGACCCCGACACACCAGCCATTGCTCACGTTGACGAACCGGTAGTATCCGCTGGTCGTCGCCGGAACGAGATTCCACCACTGGTTACGTCCGCCGTTGTCGGCCCATTGAACGAGTGCCGCGCCCTGGCCCGAGCCACCTGGACTGTCCAGGACTTTCCCGCTTTTGACACCGGACAGCCGGAATGAGCCATCGCTGTTGGGCAGCAGCCGCCACTGCTGGTTGGCCGCGCCAGTCCACGGCCACTGGATGACAGCTGCCCCATCCGTGGTGGAGCCGCCGTTGACGTCCAGCACCTTTGCGCTGCGCCGGTTGACCAGTCGAACGACGCCGCCGGCGGCCGGCAGGCCTACGACAACCTGTATCTGTTGCCCGGCCGTCAACGAGATCACCCGGGCATGCGGGCCGAGCGGCGAGGGGGTGACCGTCGCGGAAGTGGTGATGGATGCCATCCCGCGCCGGCTGAGGAGGGTGATCGCCTGGGTGATCGTCGAGGTGAGTGCCACGGTTACTGAGCGACCAGGAAGATCCCAGGAGAGGCTGTGAATGCGGACCTGATTGCGTCCGCGGACCCCGGTGATGGTGCCCCTGGCGAGCTGGCCGGGCACGGCGGGCAGCAGCTCGATGACGCCGGGCCTGGTGTATACAAGCGCTTCGCTGAGCACGGCCGGCAGCGTGTTGGCCGCATCGGCGTTGTAGGTCTCCAGATTCGGGTTGTGTGCTGTCATCAGCGACCGGAAGATCATGTTGTTGCCGATGATCTTCCGGAGGTTGCTGTAGACGCCGGCGCCGTCCTTGAGTCGAGCGGAGGCGAGGGCTCGATGCAGGCTGCCGTGCGCGGAGGTGTTCTCGTCACCGCGCAGCGCCAGGGCCCTGAGCGCGGCGGTGACCAGACCGGGCGCCTCCTCGGGATTGATCTCGTGCAGGGGCCACGCGCCGTACAGGTGATGGACGTGCCGATGGTTGTAGCGATCCGTGAGTCCCGGCCAGGACCATTCGGCGAGGGCGCCGCTGCCGTTGACCGTGTAGGGCGGGAGCTTCGCCAGCAGGGCCGTCCAGCGTGCGACACCTTGGCCGGCGCCCTGTTCGACACCGAGCGCGTTGGCGGCCTCGACGGCCGCCCGCAGGGCGTGTCTGCCGGCCTGGATGTCGCCGGTGGCGTTGATCGCCAGCAGGACGTTCGTGCTGGCCGGCGAGTTCTCCATCGAGAACGACGGCACGAACACCACACGGCCGGCCGAGTCGGTGCGGGTCAGGAAGTCCTCGTAGAACAGCGCTAGCTCCATCAGCGCCGGTCCCAGCTTCTCAGCCAGGAACGTCCGGTCCCCGGTGACCTGGTAATACTCCAGCAGCGGGTAGAGCAACCAGTCCGCGCCACCGGTCCAGCACTGGCCGGGGAAGCCGGGGTCGAAGTGCAGCATGTACCCGTACTCGCCGTCGGTTCGTGATGGGGCCAGGAAGCCGCGGGCGCCGTACAGGTTGCGAGCGTTGGTGCGCCAGTGAGCGAGCTGGCCGAGGATCAGGTTGAAGTAGCCCTGCATGGCATCGGTGAGGTCGAGAATGTTGCCGCCGGCGACCTGCAGGTTGATGTTGGCATCGGTGGTGAAATCGTCGGCCCAGGCGCCATTCCAGGTGCCGGCCCAGATTCCGGTCAACCGCGGCGGCAGTACGCCGCTGGAGCTGATGAACAGGTAACGGCCGCTGTCGTAGAGGCGTTCCAGCAGGGCCACATCGATGGTGTTGCGGTTGGCGTTCTGCCGGGCGATCAGCTCGGTGGTCGACAGTTGCCGGTCGGCGGCGGAGACGTTCAGGTCCAGGCGGGAGCGGTCGTACATCGCCGAGTGCAGGGTGACGTGCCGGGTCCGCAACTCGGCATAGTCGGCGCGCACTGCGGCCAGCGCCGCGTGCAACGGCTTGCTGTCCCAGGCCGTGGGTGACTCGTAACGGTCGAGTTTGGTCAGCAGGAGGAGCCTGGTTGCCGCGGTGACGACGATGCTCGACCCGTTCGCGGCTACCGTGCCACCGGTGGCGACGACCCGGGTGACGCCCTCGAAGCCGAACGCGCCCTGCCCGGACGGGTAGGTGCCTCGCAGGTTCAGGTAGCCGGAGCCGTCAATGACGCCGGCCTGGGTGGTGAAACGGACCGAGCTGGGGACGCCCGCGAGGGATGTGTTGACGCCCAGCGTCGCGTCGATCGATCGGCCGGATGCCGGGGTCAGTTCGTGTACGACGACGTTGTCGGCTCGGGAGGCGAAGGCGCGGCGAGTCCAGGTGCCGTTGCTGTCGGTCCAGGTGGAGGTGACCTCCCCGGTCCGGAAGTCGGTGATGCGGGCGTATCCGTTGGCCGTGGTCATGCCGGGAGTGCTGATCTGCAACTCGAAGCCGGGGTGGTAGGTCTGGGTCCAGCGCAGGCTCCAGCCGGCCGCGAAGTCCGTGTTGGCTCCGGCGTAGTTCCCGGCCAGCGCCTTGTCTCGTACGCCGGCCAGCCGCCCGGAGATTACTGGCGGGGTTACGCCCCGGCTCCCGTTGGGCATCACGAAGCGGTGGTGATTGAAGATCACCTTCTCGAGGGTCGGCGTTCCGTACAGGACCGCGCCGTACTCGCCGTTGCCGGTGAGGAACCCGTCCGTCCAGGTTGTCGCCGCGGTCGCGTCGTAGATCCCGCGCTCGGGCAGGGTGACCTGAGGCGCAGCGGCGGCGGCCCGTCCGGCGCCCACGGCCGGGATCAGGGCCGCCGAGCCGGTGGTCAAAGCGGCGGTGGCGAGCAGGCGCCTACGGCTCACGGGCAGGTCCGTCATCAGGAGTTCCTCTCGACACCGAGGCTGAAGGTTGTGCGTCATCTCGTCCGGCACCCGCAGCCCGTCGGGTCTGGGCTGCGGACAACGGTTCTGCATTCTCGAATCGATTCGGCAAGAATATGAGTAACATCGATGTTCGTCAATTTTGCCAAGATTGGATCGTGGTCTACTCGGGCACGGGAACCCCACGCCCGAGCAGACCTCACAACGATCGGTCAGCTGGTCACCGGCGGTCGGACTCGTCAACCACCTCTGGCGTTAGTCAGGCGGGCACGAACTGCCACTGCTGGTTGGTCCCGCTGTTGGCGGTCCACTGCACGACCTGCGCCCCGTCACTGGTCGCTGCGGCGTAGACGTCGGCCACCAGTCCGCTGGCCTGGCTGACGATGGTGTAGTAGCCGTCACCGGTGGGCCGCAGGTACCACGACTGGTTGGCACCGCCATTCGCCGACCACTGCTGCAGTTGCAGGCCCGCCGTGGTGCTGCCGCCGTTGACGTCGAGCACCTTTCCAGAGGCGGTGTAGCGCAGGGTGTAGGCGTCCTGATTAGCGCTGATCGTCCAGGTGGGGGTGCCGCTCTGCTGGACCGTCTTGGCGCCGTCGGCGGTGGAGTTGCCGGCGATGGCGAGGGGCTTTCCGCTGTTGCGGTTGACGATGCGGTAGGTGCCGGGCGTGGGCCCGGTTCCGCCGCTTCCGCCGAGGTTCAGGTATTCGGCCGAGTCGGTGAAGAGGGTGCTGCCGGACTTGGCGGTCGACAGCTGCAGGTAGACGCGGCTTCCGGTGGCGGGGGTGGTGAAGGACACCGGCTGGGTGACCCGCGAGCCGAGTGGGATGGTCAGGCTGTTGCTGCCGGACGCGACGACCGCGCCGGTCGGGCTGTCGAGCCGGGCGGCCCAGGCGAAGTTCACCGAGGTGTTGGTGAGGTCGTCGTTGAACACGGTGATGTTGCGGGTCACCGTGGCGTTCCGGGCGTAGCTGGGTACCGCCTGCGGCAGCGGGAAGCTGCCGTTCGAGTCCGAGGCGCCGGAGGCGGACCAGTAGGGGAGGTCGACCGCGGCCACCGGGTTGAACGCCGTCTGCACGCGCTGGATCTGTGCGTTGCTCCACGGGTCGGTCAGGTTGTCCGCGCCGTAGACCGGGCGAGTGCCCTCCTCCGTGGTGAAGTCGGTGGTTCGCACGCCCGGCACCACGCTGGCCCAGGCGGACAGCAGCGTGTACGGGCGCAGGTCGCTGGCGTCCTTGCCGCGCTTGGCGGCAGTTGCGGTGGCGAACCACGTGAAGCCCTGCTTGGTGCTGCAGGCAGGCCAGATGTACTCGCCTTCACCGTCCGGGCGCCCGGAATTGCGATTCAGGGCCTCGCCGTACCGGCCGACGCCGTCCAGGTAGTGCGCGAAGATGGCGAAGTTGGAGTAGTTCATGGCCGGGTACCGGCTGGCCGAGTCCGCGCCTGGGGCGGCGTCGATGCTGATCGGCCGGGTGCCGTCGTTGCCGTTCATCGCCGCGTACAGGTCCTGTTGGAACTGCTGCGAGTCGTTGTTGTTGAAGCTGGGCTCGTTGATCTGGCTCCAGCGGATGATCGCCGGATGGTTGCGGTCGCGCAGGGTCAGCGCACGAGCGTGGGCCACCATGTTGTCGCGTCCGGACACGAAGTCCTGGGCACCGCTGCGGATGGCCGTCTCGTCGATGACCATCAGGCCCATCTCGTCGGCCACGTCGAGCATGTACGGGCTGGCCGGTTCCATGTGCATGCGTACCACGTTGTAGTTGAGACGCTGGTAGTTGTTCACCGCCTCGGGCCAGCCGCCGTTGCCAGACGACGGCGGCAGGAAGCCGGGCAGGGTGTCGTACGCGTCGCCCTTCCCGCCGTAGTTGACCCGGTCGTAGTCGGCGCCCTGCAGGCTGTCGCCACGGAAGTTCACCCGCACGCCGTTGAGGTAGTAGTACTCGCCGTTCTGCGTGCTCTCCCGGAACCCGAAGCGGTACGTGGCGTCACTGGTGCGGCCGTCGTCAACGGTGGCGTGGATCGCCAGGCGGTGCAGTTGGGCCCGGTATCCGGACCGGTACGGCACATTGGGCCACCAGTACGAGGTGGTGCCGAGGTCCCACGCCACGGGGCCCACCGTGACCTTCGCCGTCGAACGGGCCGGCACCGTCACGGTCCGCTGCGGCAGCTGCGGGTAGCTGAAAGAGCCCGCGCCGTCGGAGGTGATCGACCCGCTCAGGGTGACCGTTCTGGTCGCGGCCGAGGAGTTGGTCACCGACACGTCGTAGCTGAGGGTGCGGTTCGCCACCGAGGTGCGGACGAACGCGTCGCTGACATACACCGCCGGGTACACCCGCAGGGACGCGGACCGGTAGATGCCCTGCGGTATCGCCTCGGACCAGTCGGCCGCCACGGGGACCAGGTACTTGCCGCCGGACGACTTCAACGCACCGCGGCCCTTCACCTGCACGCTGATCGTGTGGGTGGTGCCCGGCGCGGCGTAGCCACTGATGTCGAAGTTCGACGGGGTGAACGCCGTCGTCTGGGTCGCCACCACCCGGCCGTCGACGGAGAGTGTCGCCTGGTGGTTGACGGCGCCGAACTCGATCCAGGTCGACTGCGGCTGCCCCGAGTCCGGCACGGTGATGCTGCGCGAGTACACCGCCTCGTTCACGTCGGTGAAGCCCTGTTTGTACCAGCCGCCACCGGGCACCGTGATCGAGGTCGTCCCCCGACCCGAGGGCGTGAAGCTCCACGTCCCGCTCAGATCGACCGAGGTGATCGCGGCGTTACCGGCCGCCACACCGTCAAGTCCAGCGGCCGCGACGCTCTGCGTCGTGACCGGCGCGGCCAGGGCCGACCCGGGGGTCGCCAGGGTCAGGCCGCCCAGCGTCAGGGTCAGGCCGAGCGCCACGGTCGCGGCCAGCCCTCTGGCCGACGCCGACAATCGGCCACCCCAGTGGACGTTCGTACGATGCACGGGTAACCTCCTGTGACTCACCCGACAGCCTTACGACTCCGGGTCAAGGCTTCGCTGCCGGCGGTAGTCGAATCGATTCGACGGCCCGGGTGAACACGGCCGACACGTAGATGTGATTAACCGGCAACACGGGCACTGAGTCAAGGATTTGGACTCATCTATCTTGTGCCGAAGCCTGGAATTCCCTCAATCCCGACAAAAGCCGCAGCAAAGGTAGGATGAAAGGGCCGTCGGTATCACTGTCGACGCACCGGCCTCCGACTGAGGCGCCTGCGGGATGGTTAGCCCGCGGCGTTCATCGGTTGGCGGGAACTTCTTCGGCGCCGGCGTCGACTACCGTGTGCGACCCGGAGTGGCCGGGCGGCACCGCACTCCCCGACGGGTGAGCGCGGAAGAAAACCGGCTTCCCCGAGGTAGCCGCCCTTTCGCGCATCGGTCGCAGTGGATAGATGCTGTGCTCGCGTGCCGAAGATCAGCGGGGGATCTACCTTCTGATGGGGCTAGTTGTTTGAGTGGTTCCGCGCCTGCAGCTACATGGAGGGGCTTGGTTGCTCGGGTGGGTTCCCGCGGGCCCGGACGATGTCCGCGATGGCGACCCCTGCCAGGACGAGGGTGGCGGTGAGGGCGGCCACCAGTGCGGGTGCGAGCACCAGAGCGGGGCCGGCGACGATCAGCATGAGCAGCGCGACCAGCCGGGACGGTGACACGCGGCTGAACACCTCGTACTCGAAGCGGGCTCGTCCGGCCAGGAACAATGCGGGGCCGCCGAGGATGATGCCGGCCAGCCAGGGTGTGGTGTGGCCGGTGGGGTGGGCGATGGCGACTTCGAAGCCGGCGGAGGCGGCGACGACGCCGGCCACCATGAGCAGGTGGGTGTTGGGTGCGGACCGCACGAATCCGCCGGGATCTTGGGAGGATTCGATGGTGGCCTTCAGCAGGGCCCCGGCGCGGTGGACGTAGATCTGCCACAGCAGCACGGTGACGGCGAAGGCCAGCAGGAGCGCCGCTGTGTGGCTGATTGTCGCGTCGGTGTCGGCGTAGGCCAGGGTGGTGAGGAGGATGAGATCGCCGAGGGCGAGGGTGAAGAATTGCTGGTAGCGCTCCGCCAGGTGGTCGGCTGCCACCGTGTACTGGGATGTGGGTATCCGACCGAGCCGGGGCGTGGGGTAGCGGAGCCAGGCCGACCCGTAGTCGATGGCGAGCGCCGTGGTCCACAGCAGGCCCCGCGCCGGACCTGTCGCGAGGCCGCCGGCGAGCCACGGTACGGCGGACACGAGGAACCAGAAGACGAATCGGCTGGGGTGCAGGTGCGCCGCGCGGTTGTGCAACGTGGCGACGAGGAAGATGCCACGTCCCAGGTTGATCGCCACGTATGCGCCCGCGAAGACCAGGGCGTGGTCGGCGAAGGCGTCGGGCAGCGTGCCAGCCATCAGGATGGTTCCGAGCATGACCCAGAGCGTCATGACGAAGATGGGGGGCCGCTGCGCGTGGTAGAGGTCGGTTACCAGCGCGGTGACGGACCAGACCCACCAGATCGCCAACAGCAGCACCACGGTCTGGAAGGCCCCGACCCAGTCGAGGCGCTGGGCCAAGGTTCGTGACGCCAGGGCGAGCGCGGCGACGAAGACCAGATCGAGAAACAGCTCCAGCAGGGTTGCCCGCTGGGGCCCCTCGCCCTCCCGGGCCAGCCCTACTGCGAGGTCGGTCGTCATCAGGTTCCCGTCTACTGGCTCCTGGTTTTCACGACTGGAGAGAGGCCTGCAGTAGGGGAACCGGCTGAGTCGGGTGGCAAGAAGCCCTGAATGATTTTAGGTGTGTATTGAACTTAATGTCGCAAAATACCCTGCTCACGGTTCGACCAGGCCGGCCCGGATCGCGTACCGGGTGAGGTCGAGCCGGTCCCGCATGCCGAGCTTCTGCAGGATGTTGGCCCGGTGCCGGTCGACCGTCTTCACGCTGATGAACAACGCCTCGGCGATCTCCTTCGCGGAGTTGCCCTCGGCGATCAGCTTGACGATCTCCTCCTCGCGCGGGGTCAGGATGCTCTCCGGGATCCGTTCTCCCTGCCGGTCGCGGTGCAGGTAGTCCCGGATGAGCGCGGTGATCGCGCCGGGGTAGAGGAAGGGCTCGCCGCGCATCGCAGCCCGGCAGGCCTCCAGCAGGTCCCGGTCGGCGACCGACTTGAGCACGTAGCCGGAGGCGCCGGCCCGGAGCGACTCGAAGAAGTACTGCTCGTTGTCGTGCATCGACAGGATCAGGATGCGGATGCCCGGTGCCCGCCGGGAGATCTCGCGGGCCGCCTGGAGTCCGGTCATCCGGGGCATTGCGATGTCGAGGATGGCCAGGTCGACCTCCGACTCGTTGGCGGCCTCCACCGCCTCGGCGCCGTCGGCCGCCTCGGCGACCACCGCCAGGTCCGGTTCGGCGTCGAGGATCAGGCGTAGCCCTCGACGGACCAGCGCATGATCATCTGCCAGCAGAATCCTCGTTGTGGAAACGGTCACCGCTAACTCCCCTCGGCCATCATAGGCACGATCAGGCGTACCTCAGTGCCGCCACGGGGAAGCGCGGAGATGGTGAGACGCGCGCCGATGAGCAGCGCCCGTTCCCGCATGCCGCGGATCCCGGCGCCCTCGTGGCGTACGTCACCGGCCCCGTTGTCCGCGACCCTCAGCACCATGGTGTCGTCCTCGGCCCGCAGCGACAGTTCCACCTTCGTGGCGTGCGCGTGACGCGCGACGTTCGTCAGACTCTCCTGAACGATCCGGAAGATCACCAGTTCCGTCTCGGCGCTCAGGGCCGGTACGTCCGGATCCGACTTCCTCGTCACCGGCACGCCGCTGACTTGGGAAAACTCCGTGGCGAGGGCATTCAGAGCGCTGTGCAGCCCGAGGTCCTCCAGGACGTCGGGGCGTAGACGGCGGGCGACCTGCCCCACCTCGTCGAGGCTGGACCGGACGGTCTCCTGTACGGCGTGCAGCTCCTCGCGCAGTTCCTCCGGGGCTCGGTCCACCGCCCGCTTCAGGCCGAGCAGCACGACCGTCAGGCTCTGCCCAATCTCGTCGTGCAGTTCCCGCGCGATCCGCTGCCGCTCACCCTCCTGGACGGCGAGCGCGTGGGCGCTGCTCGCGCTGCGTTCGGCCTCCAGCCGGTCGAGCATCGCGTTGAAGGTTTCGATCAGGTTGGTGAGGTCGCCGTTGCCGCTGTCGACCAGCCGGTCACCGCGTTGCAGCAGGTCCACCCGCTGCATCAGCGTGGTGAGCGCGCCGAGCGGCGCCAGGCTGGTCCGCAGCAGCAGCGCGTTCACGGCGAGGATGAGCGCAAGCCCGATGATCAGCACGGGTACCTCGGTGAGCAGCACCGGCGAGGAGACCGTGGCGGGGGAGAGCGCGAGGACGAGCGTTCCGACGGTAAAGACCAGGCCGTTGAGCGCGAACAGCCGGCGGAACAGGGCCTGCGTCGGCGGTCGGCCGCGCGGAAGGTGGCGTCGCGACGGGCGGCCTCGCCGGACGGCGGTATTGGTCATGTCGCCAGCGTCGGCGTGACACGGCGGTTTTGTCCATCCGGCGCGCCACTCATCAGGTCACGAACATCTGCCCCGCACCAGCGGTTCCTACATGTTCCACCCGGGTGGAGATGGGTGCTGGACCCAATGGTGGCGGGCCTGCCGTGCCCGGATGCTTGAAATCGGGAAGTCGATCGGATTAGGCCGGGTAGCCAGCCCCCGTCCAGCCACCGTACTTCCCCGACCGACGGCGCCCTACCCGAGCGGAGGCACAGTGCAGGTTACCCATACCACGATCCCCGGGATCGGCGTGGTGCACCACTTCCGGACCAGGGGCGGGCAGCGATTCGGCACGCTCGTGGACAACCTCGATCAGCGGGTGCTGTTGATCTACGGCCCCGACGACCCGGACGTACCGGTCGAACGCATCGTGATGGAACACGACGAGGCCGATCAGCTCGCCGAGATCCTGCACAGCCGCCCGGTCGCCGACCGGCTGGCCACCCTCGAACGGCGCTTCTCCGAGCTGGTCGGCGACGCCACGTGATCTTGCGGCGCGAGGATGGTCAGCTCACCGACGGTTTCCGTGGTTCGCTGGTACCCGAGTCGGCGGAACACCTGAGCACGGGCCGCCGGTGGCCGGATCGCCCGAGAGCGTTGGCCGAAGCTGGGCCATGTCCCAAGGAATGGTGTTATGCAAGCACGAGAGATCGCCGTGCCAGTTCCGACGGTGACCGTCCGGGATTCCGTGGCGAAAGCCGTGCGCCTGATGGCGCTCCACAGGCTGCCTGGACTGATCGTCGTCGACGACCGAGGGCGGCCCCGGACGGTGCTGCCCGGTACCCAGGTGCTCCGCCTGGTGGTCCCCGGGACGTACCAGGAGGATTCGGCGCTCGCCCGGGTCATCGACGAGGCCCACGCCGATCTGTTCTGGGAGGAACTGGGCACACTCACCGTCGGCGACTGTCTGGTCCGCGACGCCGCTCGGCCGATCATCGTGGGCCTGGACGGGACCCTGCTCGAGGTGGCGGCCCTGATGGCCCGCCAGCGCAGCCCGTTGGTGGCGGTGGTCGACCACGGCGGCGTACTCGTCGGAGCGATCACCCTGGGCCGCCTGCTCGCCCGGCTGGCCGTTCCGGACCCGGACGCCTGATCCGGCGCACCCGCCCGACGGGTGCCCGCTACCTCTACCACGATGACCGCGTGGCCGGTGCGCTGTGTGGCGCCCCGCGCGCTGCCACGTGTGTCGCTCTGCGCGTCGCCCTGCGCGTTGCAATCCGCGCTGCCCTGCGCGTCGCACGTCCGTCGCGTGTCGCGGGTCTGACGCCACCCGGCGGGCCCACTCCGGTGGCCGTCGCCGACAAGCCCCCGGCCCCGGTCTGGGCTCGTCCTGGACCGGCCGATGCCCCGCCGGGCCGGCCTGCGCCACCCGCGCGCCCCGCGTTCCGGCGTGCGCGCGGCTGACCTCGTATCCACCCGGCGTACCGCGCCGCGGAATGCCATTGTCCGGAGGTACTTTCATGTTCCACAGTCCTGCGGTGACGCCTGCCCGGCGATCGCCCAACGCGGACGTCATCCCGTTCTGTAGAGACATCGCCGAACGGGCCGTGGCCGGCGTCGGTTCCGGACCGCCGGGGTCCGCCCGATGAGCGCCGTCATCGCGCTCGTCATCTTCGTGGTGGCGTTCTTCTTCATCGCCACCGAGAAGGTGGACAAGGTCAAGGTTGTGCTGATCGCCGCCGCGGCGATGGCCGTCTTCGGGTTGATCCCGGGTGCCGAGGTCTTCTTCTCCGAGCACGAGGGCATCGACTGGCGCGTCATCTTCCTGCTGCTCGGGATGATGATCATTGTCGGGGTCATCAAGCAGACCGGGATCTTCGACTACCTCGCGATCTGGGCCGCGAAGAAGTCCCGTGGCAAACCGTACCGGCTGATGGTGCTGCTGATGCTGATCACGGCCGTCGCCTCACCGTTCCTCGACAACGTCACCACGATCATGCTGGTCGCCCCGGTCACCGTGGTGGTCTGCAACCGGCTGAACATCCCGGCGCAGCCGTACCTCATCGCCGAGGTGCTGGCCTCCAACATCGGCGGTGCCGCGACACTGATCGGCGACCCGCCCAACATCATCATCGGCAGCCGGGCCGGGCTGACGTTCGGCGACTTCCTCGTACACATGGCGCCGATCGTCGTCGTGATCTTCGCTGTGTTCGTACTGTTCACCCGGGTGCTGTTCCGCAAGTCCTTCCGCTACAACCCCGAACGCGTCGCGTCGGTGATGGCGCTGCAGGAGCGGCGGGCCATCACCGATGTGCGCCTGCTGGTGCGCTGCCTGATCGTCCTCGGCTTCGTCGTGCTCGGCTTCGGGCTGCACTCCGTGCTGCACATCGACCCGTCGGTGGTCGCCCTGATCGGCGCCGGGGTGATGGTGCTGGTCTCGAAGCTGGACATCTCCGAGGTGCTGGAGGAGGTGGAGTGGCCGACGCTGGTCTTCTTCATGGGCCTGTTCGTGATGGTCGCGGGGCTGGTGCATACCGGTGTCATCGGCACGATCGGCGAGTGGGCGATCAACGTGGTGGGTGACAACTTCTTCGCTGCGGCAACGTCCCTGCTCCTCGGCTCCGCGGTGCTCGGTGCCTTCTTCGACAACATCCCGTACGTCGCCACGATGGCGCCGGTGGTGGAGGGGCTGGTCGCCGAAGCACCAGACCCGCAGACCGGTCAGGCGCTCTGGTGGGCCTTCGCCCTCGGCGCGGACTTTGGCGGCAACGGCACCGCGGTGGCGGCCAGTGCCAACGTGGTGGCCATCGGCATCGCGGCGCGGAACGGGCACCGGATCTCGTTCTGGCAGTTCACCAAGTACGGCATGGTGGTCACGATCCTGAGCACGCTGATCGCCTGGTTGTACGTCTGGCTCCGCTACTTCATGTAACGGCGCGGCGGGTCACAGGGCTCCGTCCCGGGTTCTCCCCGGGGCGGAGGCGTCTACTTCTCAGCCGATCTCCGCGACAGTGCGCCGGCCGGTGGTGGCCGGTCCGCCGGGAACGCCACCGAGCCCGGCGGCGCCCGCCCTGCCAGCGGTCCGGGATTGTCGGAATCCGTCGAATCCGGCACCGCTCCGGGCGGAGCCCGGTACGCCCTGACCCAGCTGTGGCTGAGCGCCGCGGTGCCGTTCAGCCTCACCGCGACGGCACGAGATGAGATCGGGACGCGAAACGATCTGGAGTCACGCGTCGCGGCGGTGGAAAAGGAGAGCGGCGAGCGTCAGGGCGGAAAGCGTCCAAATGATCGTGGCGGAGGCGCCGCGGGGCGGGTCGAGGGCCGCGGTGTCCGGGAGGTAGGCGGCGCTGGTGGCGAACCGGGCGCGCAACAGCGGGCCCGCGATGAAGTACAGACCGAGCAGCAGCACCACGGCGGGCAGCGCGCGGCGGACGACGCCGGTGACTGCCGCCGCCAGCAGCGTGGTGAGCGTGGAAGAGCGCGGTCGAGATGCCCCAGGCGTCAAGAGCCTCACTACGCAGCCGCCGCAACGCGCCGCCACCTCCAGCACCGACGCCGGGCTCCGTCACCGACAGGTGTGCCGGCTGCGTCGTCACCGGCACGTGTGCCGGCTGGGTCGGCCGGGCCTGGGTGGGCACCGTCGGCCGGGTCGGTATCTGCGGCTGCGTCGGGCGCGGCTGCGGTGCCGTCGGCGTGACCTGGGGCAGCGGGTGGTTCGGCGTCGGCGCGCCCGCAGTCTCGTTGCCGACCTCGAGCAGGTTCTCCCGACGTAGCGGATCGGTGACCCTGCCGTCCTGCCGGAGCAGCCGCACCAGCACGCGCTCGGCACCCGGCCGGTCCGCCGGATCCTTGGCCAGGCACTCCCGGATCAGCTCGTCCAGGACGGGAGGCAACGCAGGCAGCTCGGGCGGATCGTGCAGCACCCGGTGCATCACGGCGAAGAGCGAATCATTGCCGAAAGGTTCGGCGTGCGACGACAATGGCCGGTCCTTGATTTGGGCAGTCCTCGACCACCAGCAGCTCAACATTTACTCGCCCATCGTGCCCCCGCCTCGAAAGGGGTAGCACTCAGCCGTCCGCCGATCGGTGACTGGCGGATGGGCAGCGATGGTAGGTGCATCAGCCGGTGACGCGCAGCTCGGCGAGGAGCTTCGCCACCCGGCTGCGGATTTCGTCGCGGATGGGGCGGACGGACTCGACGCCCTTGCCGGCGGGGTCGTCAAGCTTCCAGTCCTCGTAGCGCTTTCCGGGGAAGACGGGGCAGGCGTCGCCGCAGCCCATGGTCACGATGACGTCCGACGATTCGGCGGTGGCGTACTCGAGGAGCTTCGGCGCCTGGTCGGTGATGTCGATGCCGACCTCCCGCATGGCCTGCACCGCGGCGGGGTTGATTGTCTCGGCGGGGGCGGACCCGGCGGAGCGCACCTCGACGGTGTCGTCGGCGAGGTGGCGCAGCCAGCCGGCGGCCATCTGGGAGCGGCCGGCGTTGTGTACACAGACGAACAGGACGCTGGGCTTGTCGGTCATCAGGAGTCTTCCTTTGCAGTACGGGTTGCAGGGCCGGGTGAGCGGCGTTTGGTCAGGGATCGCAGGCAGGGTGCGGGCGGGGTCGCTGTTGCGGTCGAGCAGCCGGTAGCGGCCGGCGGCACGCGGTGGATTGACCGGGTCCCGCTGACGTGTCGTTTAGCGGCCTGTTGCTCATCCGCGATGGTCGAGCGCCGGGTCGCGCTCGCCACTCGGGACGACAACCTGGTCGGCGGCCTTCCCAGCGTCGGGGTAGAGGGCGGCCAGGAGACAGATACCGAGGGCGAGGCCGACGAGCTGGGCGATGACGAAGCCGGGAACCGAGCCGGGGGCGATGCCGGCAAAGGTGTCGGTGAAAGCCCGACCGATCGTCACGGCCGGGTTGGCGAACGAGGTGGACGAGGTGAACCAGTACGCCGCGCCGATGTAGGCCCCAACGGCCGCGGGCGCGACCGGAGCGCGACCGGAGCGGGCGAGGGCGAAGATCAGCAGGATCAGTCCGGTGGTGGCGACGATTTCGCCGAGCCACAGGTGGCCCGCCGCGCGGTCCTTGCCGGAGAAGTCGACGGCGGCCAGGTCGAACATGAGGTTGGCGAGGATCGATCCGCCGATCGCCCCGAGGATCTGGGCGGTGGTGTAGCCGGCGAGGTCGCGGCCGGTGAGGCCGGTGCCGGCGCGGCGGCCGAGGAACCAGTCCGCCATGGAGACGACCGGGTTGAGGTGCGCCCCGGAGACCGGTCCGAAGATCAGGATCAGGGCACCCAGGGCGAACGCGGTGGCGACCGAGTTCTCCAGCAGTTGGAGGCCGACGTCGTCGGGGGAGAGGGTGGTGGCCATGATGCCGGAGCCGACCACGGCGGTGACCAGCAGAGCGGTGCCGGTGAACTCGGCCAGCAGGCGCCGCCGGAGTGCGATGGTCATCAGTTTGTTTCCTCTTTGCAGTGACGTCCCGGAACCGGGTGTGGGCCGGGGTGCGGTGATTACCGGCTCGCGGCGACGTTCAGGTCGTGGAGGAGGCGGCGAACGCGGCGTTCTATCTCGTCGCGGATCGGCCGGACGTCGGCCACGTCGAGGCCGGCGGGGTCGTCGAGGTCCCAGTTCTCGTAGCGGGTGCCGGGGAAGACGGGGCAGGCGTCGCCGCAGCCCATGGTGACCAACACGTCGGCGGCGCGGACGACCTCGTCGGTCCAGGGCTTGGGGAACTCGTCGGAGATGTCGATGCCGCGCTCGGCCATCGCGGGCTCCACCGTCTGGGTGCCGTAGATGCCGTCGAACTCGGCGGCGAGGCGGGCGGCGGCGGTGCGCAAAGCGAGTTGCTGGTCGATAGAGAGGTCTTCGCGCAGGTACGCGCTGGTGTCAGTCATGGCGGTCTCCCGGACTCATGGCGGGGGTGATGACGGGGGCGACGCGGTCGATGCGGGAGGCGAGGTCGGCGAACGCGGCCTCGAACGCGGCGTCGGTGTCGACGCGGACCGGGTCGGGCACCGACCAGTGCAGCCGGGGCCGGACCGGGCCGGTGAGCTCCTCGTGGGCGTTGTCGCAGACGGCGATGAGCAGGTCGTCGTCGCGCACGATGTCCGTGACGTGCGCGGTGCCGGTCGCGTCCAGCGGTAGCCCGTGGCGACGAGCCACGGCGACGGCGCGCGGATGAACCCGCTCTGCGGGCTGCGTTCCGGCGGACGCGGCCGAGGTGTGGGTGCGGTCGGACCAGAGTGCGGCGGCGAGCTGCGAGCGGGCGGAGTTGTGGGTGCAGACGAAAACCACCCGACCCACCTCGGTCAGCGGTGCCGGCGTCAGCGTGGCCAGGGCCTCGGGTCGCAGGCGCAGGTACGTGCGGCGGCGGTCTCCCTCGGACCGGCCGCGGACGACGAGACCGGCTTCGCTGAGGACCTTGACGTGGTGGGCGACCAGGTTCGTCGGCATCCCGAGGTCGTGGGCGATCTCGCCGGGGGAGGCGTCGCCCAGGGTGAGCGCGTCGACGACCGCCAGGCGCGCCGGGTCGCCGAGCGCGGCGTGGATCCGGGCGCGCGCCCGAAGGGAAGCAAGCTCAGTAGTCATTGACTCAACTATTACTGAGTAACTGTGCCGCCGTCAAGTCATGAGTCAGTGCTCGTTGGGGCGCCCTGGCCGCGCCCGGCTGCTAGAGGTTCGGCGAGAGGCCGATTTCCTGGGCCCAAGGTGGCTGATCTTCAGGCGATTGCGCGGAGGCGTGATCGGCTGGGGAGCAAGGTCGACGTCACGCTCGGCCGTGAGCCTGAGTCAGCAGCAGGTCATGAGGTACGACTGCAGCTCAGCCAGTGCCGCTACTGCGCCGTCGCGGTCGGCGCGGTAGTACACGGTCTTCCCCTCGCGCCGTGAGGTCACGATCCGCCCCCGGCGCAGCAGGGTCAGCTGCTGCGACGCCGTCGCTTGGCTGATGCCCGTTCGCTCGGCGACTTCCCCGACGGACAGCTCGGCGCCTTGGGAGAACAGCATCATGATCCGCTGTCGCGTCGGGCTGCCCAGCGCCTTGAGGAACTCCTGCGTGTCCGGCCCGAGCCCGGCTGGTGCGGCGCCGGGCGCGACCGCTACGGGCTCTGGCTCATCCATGGCCCCACCTTCTCGCATCATCATCATATTGTCATTCAACAAAACGACGATATGATCGTTGGAGTGACCACCTCTGCAGAACCCGTCGTCATCGTCGGTGGCGGCCAGTCCGGTCTCGCCGCCGCACGCGCCGCACTCTCCGTTGGCCTGCGCCCCGTCCTCCTGGAGGCAGGTGCTGAGCCGGTGGGGTCCTGGCCCGACTACTACGACAGCCTCACCCTGTTCTCCCCGGCCCGATACAGCTCGCTGCCCGGCATGGCCTTCGACGGCGCAGACCCCGACCGCTATCCGGCCCGCGCCGACGTCGTCGCCTATCTCCGCCGCTATTCCGCAGGCATCGACGCTGAGATCCGCACCGGCGCCCGCGTCACCGCTGTGCACCCGCGTCCAGGCGGTGGCTACCTCGTCCATACCGACAGCGGCGATGACATCGCCGCGGCGGGCATCGTCTCCGCCAGCGGCTCCTTCAGCAATCCGTACCTGCCGGTGCTGCCCGGCCGGGACACCTATGCGGGCGAGGTGCGGCACGTCGCGCACTACCGGCGGCCCGAGCCGTATGCCGGCAAGCGGGTCCTCGTCGTGGGCGCCGGAAACTCCGCCGTCCAGGTCGCCTACGAGCTCGCGCCACACGCGAGGGTCACTCTGGCCACCCGGGCGCCGATCCAATTCATGCCCCAGCGCATCCGAGGCCGGGACCTGCACCATTGGCTCCACGTCACTGGCGCGGACCTCCTGCCCCGGGCGGTACTCACCCGCCTGATCCGCCACGCCGCCGTGCTCGACACCGGCGTTTACCGCGAAGCGATCGCCTCCGGCCTGCTCGCCCGCCGGGAAATGTTCACCGCCTTCACCGCCGGCGGTGTCACCTGGGCTGAGGGTACTGACGAGCCGGTCGACTCGGTGATCTTTGCTACCGGCTACCGCCCGCACCTCGACTACCTCGCCCCGCTCGGAGCCCTGGATGACGGCATGCCTCGCCACGTGGGGGGTGTCTCCACGACCCACCCGGGGCTCGTCTACCTCGGCTTGGAGTTCCAGCGGTCGTTCTCGTCGAACACCCTTCGCGGCGTCGGGCGCGACGCGGCGCACGTTGTCGCCGCCCTCGCTGCCGACCAGTCCGGCCGATCGCGGCGCCGGCCGCAGCCTATGAAGCGGTTGCCGGTTCGACGGTGAGCAGCGCGGCGAGTTGGCGCAGGACGGCCGGCCGGGCCCGGTAGTAAACCCAGGTGCCGCGCCGCTCGGCGTCGACGAGGCCAGCCTCGCGCAGGGTCTTGAGGTGATGCGAGATGGTCGGCCCGGTGAGGTTGAAGGCGGGGGTGAGGTCACAAACGCACGCCTCGCCGTCGTCGGCGGAGGCGATCATCGACATCAGCTGCAGGCGGACCGGGTCGCCGAGGGCCTTGAACGCCGGCGCGAGCACCGCGGCGGTCTCGGCCGGCACGCGGTGCTGCGCCAGGGGTTGGCAGCAGAACGCCTCGGCGGTCACGTCGGCGAGGGTGAGGGGCGCAGCTTGCTTCGACATTCCTCTAGGTTGACATCCCTCTAATCAATGTGCAACCGTCTGTTTCGACAGACGTCAAGACAGTGCGGAAGGGGGAGATCATGCTGAGGTTGACGCGCCGACAGGAGGCATCCACAACGGGTGTCGGCCGCTCGCGGTTGATAGGCTTAATCGCCTATCGGCGATGAACGATGAAGGGGTGATGGGGGTGGCCGAGCTACTCGATCGGGCCACGGCGCAGACATACGCGTCGTGGTTCCGGGCACTGGCCGACCCGACCCGGGTGCAGATCGTCGAGTACCTTGCCCGGCAGGCTCAGGCAATGAGCGTGGGGGAGATCGTCGCCGCGATCGGCTTGGCGCAGTCCACCGTCTCGCAGCACCTGAAGATCCTCACCGAGGTGCGGTTCGTCCTCGTCGAGCCGGTCGGCACCGCCCGCCACTACCGGATCAACGACGCCTGCGTCGACTGCTTCCCCTCCGCCGCAGACGTCGTCATGGGCCGACCGGCCCCCCACCCGAACGGAGCCTGCTGATGGCCGACATCACGGTGCGCCCCCTGCGGGACGACGACGCTGAGCGGGTCCTGGCCATCTACCAGGCCGGACTCGACGCCGGCAACGCCAGCTTCGAGACGACCGCACCCACCTGGACGACGTTCGACGCGGCAAAGCTGCCCGAGCACCGCTTCGTGACGGTCGACGGGACCGACACGGTGGTCGGTTGGATCGCTGTCGCACCCACCTCGGGCCGTGCGGTCTATGCCGGGGTGGTCGAGCACTCCGTCTACGTCGACGCCGCCGCGCAGGGCCGCGGCGTCGCCCGGCTGCTGCTGGACACGCTGATCGCCTCCACAGAAGCCGCCGGAATCTGGACCATCCAGTCCGGAGTCTTCCCCGAAAACACCGCCAGCCTCATCCTGCACGAGCGGGCCGGCTTCCGGGTCATCGGCGTGCGCGAGCGGGTCGGTCGCCACCACGGCCGCTGGCGCGACGTCGTCCTGCTTGAGCGGCGCAGTCGCGTCGTCACCTGATCAACCCTGGCTCATCACAAGCGGGGCCCCGTCTACCTGTTTGTTTCGACAGTTATCAACACAAAGGAGTTTGACTGATGAGCACTTTGAACGAGCTGCCCGTCGTGGTGATCGGCGCCGGTCCGGTCGGCTTGGCCGCCGCCGCGCACCTGCACGAGCGGGGCATCGCCTTCACCGTCCTCGAAGCCGGCGACACCCCAGGTGCCGCCGTGCGGCAGTGGGGCCACGTGCGGGTCTTCTCCCCGTGGCGCTACAACATCGACCCGGCCGCCCGCCGGATTCTCGACGAGGCGGGCTGGGTCGCCCCTGACCTGGAGGCCCTGCCCACCGGGGCGGAACTCGTCGGCGACTACCTCCAGCCCCTCGCCCAGCTGCCGCAACTCAAGCCGCACGTACGCTACGGCGCCCGGGCCGAGGCGATCAGCCGCCTGGGCCTGGACCGGTTGCGTAGCGCTGGCCGTGAGTCCACGCCGTTCCTGATCCGCCTCGCCGACGGCGAGGAGCTGCCCGCCCGCGCGGTGATCGACGCGTCCGGCACCTGGGCCACCCCGAACGTCCTCGGCGCATCCGGCCTGCCCGCCCGGGGCGAGACCATTGTCGCTGCATTCCTGGAGCACGCGCTGCCCGACGTTCTCGGCGCGGCCCGGGACCGCTTCGCCGGCCGGCACACCCTCGTCGTCGGCGCCGGGCACTCCGCCGCGAACACGCTGCTGTCCCTGGCCGAACTGGCCGAATCCACGCCGGGCACCGAAGTGACCTGGGCGATCCGGAACGCCTCACCGGCGCGTACCTACGGCGGCGGAGACGCCGACGCCCTCCCGGCTCGCGGTGCCCTGGGCTCACGGCTACGCGCGCACGTCGACGCCGGCCGGATCCGGCTGCTCACCGGCTTCTCCGTGCACGCCCTCACCCCGACAGCCGGCCGGGTCAGTGTGGTGGTGCGCCACGCCGACGGCGAAGAGGAGTCCGTCACCGTCGACCGGATCGTCGCCGCTACCGGGTTCCGCCCCGACCACTCGATCGCTGCCGAGCTGCGCCTGGACCTCGACCCGGTGATGGGCGCCACCCGCGCTCTCGCGCCGTTGATCGACCCGAACGAGCACTCCTGCGGCACGGTGCCCCCGCACGGCGTGAACGAGCTCGCCCACCCGGAGGCCGGCTACTACGCCGTCGGCATGAAGTCCTACGGGCGGGCCCCGACGTTCCTGATGGCGACCGGCTACGAGCAGGTCCGCTCCGTCGTCGCCGCCCTCGCCGGTGACTGGGCCGCAGCCCGCGACGTGCAGCTTGACCTGCCCGAAACTGGCGTCTGCAACAGCAACCCCGCCGACACCGCTGCCGGCGACAGCTGCTGCGGGCCGGCGCCCACCGCCGAGCCAGCAGCGCGCGGACTCGCCACCGGCATCTCCGGCGGGCTGTTGTCCACACCGTTGAACCTGGTCACCCTCGCCCCCGCCAGCGGTCAGGCCGGCGGCTGCTGCAGCTGATGCCCACCACCGCGACGGTGCCCGCCAATCCCACGGTCGGCGGGCACCACGCCCATGACCGACGCGCCACGGCCCTGCTGGCCATCACCATCGTGGCCGGCTTCGCCTGCCAGCCCTGGGAGGCACGCGGAACCTTTTCGTCAGGGTTGATGAGCCCTAGTTCGCACTGCAGTTCTGTGCGCAGGAGCGCGGCTGACCACATGTCTGCATGTGGCTCATCCGCAGGGCCACCGGCCGTACCGATTCCTTTTCGGCGAGGACCACGGCGTGAAACGGCAGATCTTGCAAGGCGAAGTCGAGCTGAGCCATTTCGGCAGAGAGTAGGGCGGACGCTTCCTGACCGAATCGGGGGACCGTCCACAACTCTATGGGGCCCGAGGTGAGCACCTTCTGCCGCAATCCCATCGCGGCGTCCCTGTCCTCGACGAAGATCGTGCGGAGGGCTTCGAAGCGGTAGGCTAACGCACCCACCGTCCGTGCTGCGCGGTCCGGCGACACGCCGATTTCCCCGGCGATCGGCTGCACGATGTTGATGCATATGTGCAGACCGTCCGGCAGGCTGGACAATGCGTCCCAGACCCACTGCTGTCCCCAGCTGAGATGTGTCGTGACGGATCGGTCGCCGACGAAATCCAACGAATACGGGTGCCGTTCGACAGGTAGGTTCATCCCGCTATACACCCTCGCATCGCTGATATGATCCGCCGATGTTCACGTTGGACAGCCGGGCGAATGTACGCCGTCAACTCATCGAACGCGCACACGGGGATTCCAGGATCACCGCCGCTGCCCTGACCGGCTCGGCGGCGCACAAGACCGAGGACGTGTGGTCCGACATTGACCTGTTCTTCGGGGTGAGCGGCGGGGCGACCACCGAGGTCCTGAACGACTGGACCAACTATCTGTACAACGAGCTCGGCGCGGTTCACCACTTCGACCTGCTCGCCGGGCCGGCCACCTACCGCGCGTTCCTGCTCGGCGAACTTCTCGAGGTCGACCTCGGCTTCACTCCGTTGAGCGCGTTCGGCCCGGTGGGCAACGGCGCATTCGAGGTGCTTTTCGGTCAGGGCGTAGACCGCAAGCCCGTGGTCACCGATACCGATCACCTCGCCGGCCGATGCTGGCATCACGTGCTGCATGCGTACGTCTGCATCCAGCGCTCGGCAGCCTGGCAGGCTGAATACTGGATCAGCGCGTTGCGCGACAACACGCTGACTTTGATGTCCGATCGGCTCGGTCATCCGGGCGACTTCCTCAAGGGCGCCGACCAACTTCCGGCCGAGGTGATCTCCCCGCTGCGCGAGGCACTGGTTCGCAACCTGGACCCCGCCGAGTTGTCTCGGGCTCTGAGGTCGGCCACGCACGCTTTCGTGGCTGAGTTGCGCCACCACGATTCCCGCTTTGCGGCGGTGCTGGGGCCGCGCCTGATCGACCTGGTCAACGGCTGACCTCGGCTGCCAGGCGCCGGCGGTCGATCTTGCCGTTGGGGTTGAGCGGCAGGCTCGGCAGCCACACGAACCGGGCCGGCACCATGTACGGCGGAAGCAGCGGGCCAGATAGTTGAGCGGAGGGCACGCCCTCACCAGATCAGCGTGATCGCCTGGTCCTTCGACGGCAAGCGCATAGGCTTAGGAACCTCATCCCACTACGTCGAGATATGTCGCCGCCGCTACGGCTCGGAGACGACGATCGCCTGGCGATAGCGTTCTCGCCGCTAGGCGATCTGCTAGCGACAACCAAGCAGGAGCAGGTCACATTGTGGGACGCGAAGTCTGGTGCCCTTCGCGCACAATGGGGTGATCAACCCCGACGAAAACCGAGACGCATACCGATATCGACGCCGCTCCCGTGGGCGTACGGGCTCGCCGGGTCCGGCGACGGCTCGCGGCTGGCCGTCCACACACATTGTTTCTACCGCAGGACACCACCTGACCTTTCGATTTGGCACGTGGCCAAAGCGCAGCGCCTAGCAGTCCTTGACGGAAGCGAAGACAGCACAGGAACGCTTGCCTGGTCCCCGGACTCAAGCCTCATAGCTGCCGTCATCAACAAATACATCGTGAGCCCTTCAGCGGCGTGGTGTCCGGCGAGGGGCTGGGCTGGACCACAATCCTGACCCTCGACATCGGCTGGCCAGGCGCTGGCGGCACGGCGGGACGGCCGTTGCCGCCAGCCCTCGGCGTCACCGCTTGGCGTTGTGCTTGGACATCTGCGGCTGCTTGCCCTTGCCCACCATGCGCAGCGCGTCGCGCAACTGCTGCTCGGTCATCTTGGAGTTGCCCTCGATACCGGCGTCGTGCGCCTGCTGACGGAGTTCGTGCAGGCGTTCGCGGTCATCCATGTCGGCCTCCCCGTGTGACGCGGCACGGCTGTTCCGCGCCGTCGACCCGCGTCGCCTTCCCGTGCCGGTCGGGGTCAAACGGGTGTCCCGTCGCGCGCCGTCACTCGTCCGGTTGACCGCGTTCGTCCTCCGCCCACTCCCGGCTGAGGTAGAACGCGCCGAGGGCGCCGGCGAGCGTGCCGAACACCGCCACCGAGTATGCGGCCCGCACCAGCTCCAGGATCTGCGCGAACGTGTCGCCGGCGCGCAGCGGTTCGCCGGTGATGGTGGTGAGTGCCGCGTCGTGCAGGGCCCGGGGGAGGCTGCGGCAGGAATCGCTGACCATGAGCAGCTGCCCGGCCGCGAGGATGACGGCCACGGTCACCGCTGCGAGCCAGGCCAGCCGGTCGGTGAGCAGCCGCCCGGCGGAACGCGACCCGCGAATGGCGGCGGCAAAGACCGCCCACAGGATCCAGCTCGTGATGGTGAGCACGGTGCTGAGCGGCTCGTCGTGAACGAACGCCTGCGCGAGGACGAGTAGCAGGAAGAGCAGCCCCAGGACGCCCATCGGCTTGTCCAGCCGGTGGGCGAGACCGTTGAGGCGGGCGTCGTCGTCACGGCCGCGCCGGCGAGGGTCGTCGATCACCCGGTGGCAGCCTACCGGCATCCGTGGCCCCAAACCGCCGCTCGCGGTACGTCGGTCGGAGTGGCGTGGGGCGCGGCACCGAGTGGACCGTCCTCCGCCGTCGTACCGGTGCACGGCGGTGTGCGGCCGTCTCGTCCGGGTACGTCCAGGAAACGCGGCGGTGCAGTTTGGGAGGTGCGATGAGCGAGGGGACCACAGGACCGGACGGGCGGCGTACCAGCGCGACCGAGCGGTTGGCCGAGGACGTGGCCGACGTGGTCCGCGAGGAGGTCCGGGCCGTGCGGATGCAGGTGGGCGAGGCGGCCCGCCCGGCCGGCCTGGGAATCGTGCTGCTGGCCGCCGCAGGCGGCTGCCTGGTGCTCGGCGCCGGAGCCGCGTCGACCACCGTGCTGCGGGTGCTGGAGACGATGCTGCCACGCCGGCTGGCCGCCGCCGGTCTCACCGCCGGCTACCTGGGCGCAGCCGTGCTGCTGGGCCGGGTGGGAATGGCGCAACTGCGGGCGGCCGGCGGCCCATCGGCCCGCCTCGCCGACGACGTGCGGGACATGGTGACGGAGACCGCCGGTCGGGTGCTGCCCGCCGGTGTCGACGCCGCCCGCGCCGAACTGGACAGGTGACAGCACCGAGGACGGGAGGACGTTGTGCCGGACAAGCACGAGCAGGCCGAGGAGATGCGCGACGACGTACCGTCGACAATCGCGCGCTCCGACGACAAGGCGGTCCGTACGTACAAGAAGAGAGCAGGTCCGGCTCGGTCGGGCGACGGTGCTGCGGGCCGGCGACGACATGCTGGTGGCTGGCGGTGAGCAGCCCGCCGCGGCACGGGTCTTCACCGGCCGGGACGAGTGAGTGTTTCGTCGGCGACCCGCCGGGTAGCCGGCGGCCTCGGGAAGGTGGTGGGTCGGGTGAATCTCGGCAGGCTCGGTGACGTGGTGGTGGGCACGGCGGGTGACGTGGCCGGCAGCGTGGTGGACCCGAAGGCGGGCCTGGGCAAACTGCGTTCGGCGATCACGCCGCGCGCGGTGGTCCTGCTCGGTGGCGGACTGCTCCTCGGTTACCTGGTGTCCCGGCACCGGTCCTGATGCTGCTCAGCCGCCGAGCCGGGGGCGGATCTCCGAGGGCTGTGGGTGACGGACGTCCGGAAACCCGCAGCCCTGGTCGGTTTGTGGCCCGGGTAGCCGGGTAGCCGCCGCTGTGTCCGTCCTGGTCCGTCGTGTCCGACCCGGCGGGTGAGCGCCGCCGTCCGGCGGCGGGAGCGGGACGGGGACGGGACGAACCCCCGGAACGAGGAGGACGACGTGCAGGAGATCGTGGGCGAGAGCCTGGCCCGACGGCTGGTGACGTGGGGTGTCGACACCGTGTTCGGCCTGCCCGGCGACGGCATCAACGGCCTGATGGAGGGCTTCCGCCGGCAGCGGGAGAAGCTGCGGTTCGTGCTGGTGCACCACGAGGAGGCGGCGGCGTTCATGGCCACCGGCTACGCCAAGGCCACCGGCCGACTGGGGGTCTGCTGCGCCACCTCCGGCCCCGGAGCGATTCATCTGCTCAACGGGCTCTACGACGCGAAGCTCGACCACGTGCCCGTGTTGGCGCTCACCGGCATGCAGGAAACCTCGGTGCTGGGCTCGCACTACCAGCAGGAGGTGCACACCACGCAGCTGTACCAGGACGTGGCGTCGTACAACCTGATGGTCACCAACCCGCAGCAGATGCCGGCGGTGGTGGACCTGGCGATCCGCAACGCGTTGAGCAAGCGGACGGTGGCGCACCTGACGTTTCCCAACGACGTCCAGGTCGCGGCGGCCGACGAGGACCCGTACCGGCACGTCAGCCCGGGCAAGCCGCCGATGAGCGCCGCGGTGGTGTCCTATCCGCAGCTACCGGCGGACCCGCGGGAGCTGGCGAAGGCGGCCGAGGTGCTCAAGGCCGGCCGGAAGGTCGCCATGC
This sequence comes from Micromonospora sp. NBC_01638, assembly GCF_045209745.1. Classification (NCBI taxonomy): domain Bacteria; kingdom Bacillati; phylum Actinomycetota; class Actinomycetes; order Micromonosporales; family Micromonosporaceae; genus Micromonospora; species Micromonospora sp. NBC_01638. The sequence goes on along the minus strand of NZ_CP109273.1, from coordinate 6,765,167 downwards.
TGGTTGGTGTCGGTGCGCGTGGCGCCCGCGCGGAGGTCCTCGCGGTGGCCGAGGCCCTGGCCAGCCCGATCGTCAAGACGCTGCCGGGCAAGCTGGTGGTGCCCGACGACCACCCGCTGACCACCGGTGGGCTCGGCCTGCTCGGCACCGCGCCGAGCGAGGAGCTGATGGAGGAGTGCGACACCCTGCTGATGATGGGCACCTCCTTCCCGTACGCGAAGTACCTGCCCGGCCCGGGGCAGGCGAAGGTGGTGCAGATCGACGTTGATCCCAGCCTGATCGGGATGCGCCTGCCGGTCGACGCTCCGGTATGCGCGGACGCCCGCCTGGCGCTGCGGGACCTGCTGCCGATGCTCGACCACGGCCCGGACCGCTCGTTCCTGGAGAAGTACCAGCGCAAGATGGGCGACTGGCGCGCGGCGATGACCAGCCTGGTGGACCCGGAGCGATCGCCGATCGCGCCGCAGTACCTGATGGGCTGCATCGACGAGGCCGCCGCCGACGACGCCATCCTGACCTGTGACTCCGGCACGATCGCCACCTGGGCGGCGCGGCACTGGACCATCCGTGACGACCGGGAGTTCTACCTGTCGGGCAACCTGGCGACGATGGCGCCCGGCCTGCCCTACGCGATCGCCATGCAGCACGCCTACCCGGTCCGGCAGGTGATCGCATTCGTCGGCGACGGCGGCTTCGCGATGCTGATGGCCGAGTTCCTCACCGCGGTCCGGCACGAGTTGCCGATCAAGGTGGTGATCAACAATAACAACTCGTACGGGCAGATCCTGTGGGAGCAGATCATCCTCGGCTACCCCGAGTACGCGGTACGGCACCGCCAGCCGGAGGCGGACTTCTCGACCTGGGCGCGCGGCTGCGGCGCGTTCGGGGTCAAGGTGACCGACGCGAAGGCGCTGCCGGGCGCGATCCGGGAAGCGCTCGCGCACCCGGGCCCGGCGCTGGTGGACTGCGACGTCAACCCCAACGAACCGCCGATGCCCGGCAAGATCAAGTATGACCAGGCCAAACATTTCACCGAGGCGTTCCTCCGCGGCCAACCGCACAAGGTCGCCACCCTCGCCACCGTCGCCCGCGACAAGTTCAACGAGCTGCGTTCATGAACGACGTCTTCCTGCCCGAACCCGTCCGGCGCCCGCCCGACCCGATCCACGACATCGACCTGAGCGCCCTCGCCGCCGATTTGCGCGACGAGGTCGACGGGGAGGTCCGCTTCGACGCCGGCTCCCGCGCCGCGTACTCCACCGACGCCTCCAACTACCGGCAGGTGCCGCTCGGGATAGTGGTGCCCCGCACGGTGGAGGCGGCGGTCGCCGCCGTCGCGGTGTGCCGCCGCCACCGGGCGCCGCTGACCTCGCGTGGCGGTGGCACCAGCCTCGCCGGTGAGTGCACCAACACCGCCGTGGTGCTGGACTGGTCCAAGTACTGCCACCGGCTGATCGAGGTCGACGAACAGACGCGGACCTGCCTGGTCGAGCCGGGCATCGTGCTCGACGAACTCAACGCCGAGCTCAAGCCGACCGGGCTGGAGTACGGACCGCGTCCGGCCACCCACGACCACTGCACGCTGGGCGGCATGCTCGGCAACAACTCCTGCGGTGCCACCGCCCAGCGCACCGGCAAGGTGGTCGACAACATCGTGGAGCTGGAGGTGCTGCTCTACGACGGCACCCGGATGTGGGTGGGGGAGACCACCGACGACGAGTACGACCGGATCCAGCGCGACGGTGGCCGCAAGGCGCACATCTACCGGCAGTTGCGGGCGCTGCGCGACGAGTACCTGGCCGACATCCGCACCCGCTATCCGGACATTCCGCGTCGGGTCTCCGGCTACAACCTGGACAGCCTGCTGCCGGAGAAGACCTTCCACGTCGCCCAGGCCCTGGTCGGCTCCGAAGGGACACTGGTCACCATCCTGCGGGCGCGACTGAAGCTGGTGCCGATCGTCAAGGCGCAGGCGATGGTGTTCCTCAGCTACCCGGACATCGCCTCCGCCGGAGACGACGTACCGCGAATCCTGGAGCACCAGCCGATCGCGCTCGAAGGCATCGACGACAAGCTGGTCAGCTTCGAGCGGCGCAAGAACCTGCACCCACACGCCCTGCAGGAGCTACCTCCCGGCGGCGCCTGGCTGATGGTCCAGCTCGGCGGCGAGACGCCGCAGGAGGCGCGGGCGGCGGCCGAGCGTCTCATCGCCTCGGTCCGTCTGGACGGCGGGCCGCGGGTGCACGAGTTCGCCGACCCCGCCGACGAAAAACGGATGTGGGCAGTCCGGGAGTCCGGGCTCGGCGCCACCGCGCACGTGCCGGACTCGGACAACACCTGGCCCGGGTGGGAGGACTCCGCGGTCGCTCCGCAGCGGCTCGGCGACTACCTGCGTGACCTGCAGCGCCTCTACCGGGAGTACGGCTACGAGCAGGCGTCCCTGTATGGACACTTCGGGCAGGGGTGCGTGCACACCCGCATTCCGTTCCAGCTGCGTACAGCCGACGGGATCAGGGATTTCCGGTCCTTCATCGAACGCGCCGCCGATCTGGTGGTCTCCTACGGCGGCTCGTTCTCCGGGGAACACGGCGACGGGCAGGCGCGAGGCGAACTGCTGCCCAAGATGTACGGCGACCGGCTGACCAGGGCGTTCGGCCAGTTCAAGGCGATCTTCGACCCGGACGACCGGATGAACCCGGGCAAGGTGGTGCCGCCGTACCGGCTGGACAGCCACCTGCGGCTCGGCGCCGACTACGACCACGGCGCGGTCGACACCGCCTTCGCCTACCCGGACGACGGCGGCAGCTTCGGCAACGCGGTGCTGCGCTGCGTGGGGGTCGGCAAGTGCCGCCGCCACGAGGGCGGGGTGATGTGCCCCTCCTACATGGTCACCCGCGAGGAGGAGCACTCCACCCGGGGCCGGTCCCGACTGCTGTTCGAGATGCTCGACGGCACCGCCCGCGGCGGCACGATCGGCGACGGCTGGCGCTCGGAGGCGGTACGGGACGCCCTCGACCTCTGCCTGGCCTGCAAGGGGTGCAAGGCCGACTGCCCGGTCAACGTGGACATGGCCACCTACAAGGCCGAGTTCCTGCACCACCACTACGCCCGCCGGCTGCGCCCCCGCGCCCACTACTCGATGGGCTGGCTGCCGCTGGTGGCCACCGGCGCCGCCCGGCTGCCACGTACGGTCAACGCGCTGGCTCAGGCCCCTGGCCTGAACCGGCTCGCGAAGACCGTCGGTGGCATCGACCAGCGCCGTGACATCCCGGTGTTCGCCCCGGAGTCGTTCCAACACTGGTTCGCCCACCGCACCCCGACCGGCGGCGGCTCGCGCGGGGAGGTGCTGCTCTGGCCGGACACGTTCACCAACCACTTCCACCCGGGGGTGGCGCGCGCCGCGGTGGAGGTCCTGGAGACCGCCGGCTGGCGGGTACGAGTGCCGGACAAGCCGGTGTGCTGCGGGCTGACCTGGATCTCCACCGGGCAACTCGGCGTCGCCAAGCGGGTGCTGCGTCGCACCATCGACGTGCTGCGCCCGCACCTGCGCGCCGGCACGCGGATCGTGGGGTTGGAGCCGAGCTGCACGGCGGTGTTCCGCAGCGACGCCCACGAGCTGTTCCCGGCCGACGACGACGTGACCCGGCTGCGGGAGCAGGCCGTCACCCTCGCGGAGTTGCTGCACGACCACAGCCCGGGTTGGCAGCCGCCGCGGGTCGAGGCACACGCCCTGATCCAGACCCACTGCCACCACCACGCGATCCTCGGCACGGCCGCCGACCAGGCGCTGCTGTCCGCGGCCGGCGTGGACGCCGAGTTCCTGGATTCGGGCTGCTGCGGTCTGGCGGGAAACTTCGGCTTCGAGGAGGGCCACTTCGAGGTATCGGAGGCGTGCGCGGAGCGGGTGCTGCTGCCCGCCGTCCGGGACGCCGCCGAGACCGACGTGATCCTCGCCGACGGCTTCAGCTGCCGCACCCAGGTCGAACAGAGCGCCTCCGACGGGCGCTCGGCCATCCACCTGGCCGAGCTGCTGCGCGCGGGCCTGCACGACGACACCGTGCCGCGCCGGCCGGAGCGCAGCTGGGGTGACCGGCCACACCCACCGTCGGTGCTCGCCCGCTGGACGGCGGCCGGGGTGGTCGGCGTCGCCGCGCTCGCCGGGCTGGGCACGCTGCTGCGGCGGTGGACGCGGTGAGCCGCATCCGGCTCACCGCCGAGGCGTACCGGGTGCCCACCGACTCCCCCGAGGGAGACGGCACCCTGGCGTGGACCAGCACCACCCTGGTGCTGGTGCGCGCCGACGCCGACGGAGAGACCGGCATCGGCTGGACGTACGGGCCGGTGGCCGCCGTCGCGGTGGTGGCGGATCTGTTCGCTCCGGTGGTCGCTGACCTCGACCCGGACGACGTACCGGCGGCGTGGACGAGCATGCGCCGCAGGCTGCGCAACGCCGGCCGGCCGGGTGTCGCCGGGCTCGCCCTGTCGGCCGCGGACTGCGCGCTGTGGGATCTCAAGGCCCGCCGGCACGGGCTTCCCCTGGCCCGGTTGCTCGGTACCGTGCGCCGGGATGTGCCGGTCTACGGCAGCGGCGGCTTCACCACCTACGACGACGAGCGCCAGCACAGGCAGCTCGCCGGCTGGGTCCACGAGCAGGGCATACCCCGAGTGAAGATCAAGATCGGGGAGTCGTGCGGTACGGAGGTGCAGCGGGACCTCGCCAGGATAGCGGCGGCCCGGCGCACCATCGGCGACGACGCCGAGCTTTTCGTCGACGCCAACGGCGCCTACCAGCGCAAGCAGGCGATCCGGGTGGCACACGCCGCGGCCGAATCGGACGTCCGCTGGTACGAGGAACCGGTCAGCTCCGACGACCTCGCCGGTCTGGGGCTGGTCCGCGACGGCGTCCTGCCGGATGTGGCGGCAGGGGAGTACGGCTTCGACCTGACCTACTTCCACAGGATGGCGCCGTTCGTGGACTGCCTACAGATCGACGTCACCCGCTGCGGCGGGATCAGTGAGTTCCTCCGTGCCGCCGCGGTCGCCGCCGCGGCCGAGCTCCAGGTGTCCGGACACTGCGCCCCGCACCAGCACCTGCCGGTCGCTGGCGGCATCGGGAACCTGCGACACCTGGAGTGGTTCCACGACCACGTCCGGATCGAGTCGATGCTCTTCGACGGCACGGAGCCGGCGACCGGCGGCGCGGCGCGGGTACCGCTGGACCGGCCGGGCAACGGCGTGCAGTTCCGCTCGGATCTCGCCCAGCAGTACCGGGTGGCCTGACTTGGCGGCCCACCCGGGGCGTGCTCGCCGGCGGGACGGCGGTCGACACCATTCACTGCGTCGCCGCGCTCGCCCTGGCCGCTGCCGACCGCCCGCAACGGCCCGCCGCCCTGACCGCCGTCGCCGTCGCCGCCGCCGCCGCCTGGACGGTGCTGGGGGCCGTCGTCGCACGAGATCGAGGGGACCGATGAGAACGCAGGAACTGCACCAACCGACCGGCCGCGTACTGGTCGTCGTGTGCGATCCGGGCGAGGAGCCGGTGAGCGTCATCGGTGCGGCGCTGCACCGGTACGACCTGCGCGCCGGCCGGGTGACCGCCGTCGGTGGCTTCCAGGAGGCGGAGGTCGGCTGGTTCGACCGGCAGGCGCGCGACTACCGCCGTATCCCGGTGCGGGAGCAGGTGGAGGTGCTGTCCCTGGTGGGTGATGTGGCAGCCCATCAGGACGAGCCCGTGCTGCACGTGCACGCGGTGCTCGGCCGCGAGGACGGCAGCACCGTCGGCGGGCACCTGCTGTCCGCCCGGGTGTGGCCGACGCTCGAGGTGATCGTCAGCGAGGTCGCGCCCGACCTGAGCAAGCGGGTGGATCCAGAGACCGGGCTGGCGCTGATCGCCGGCCCCGGCCGGTAGCGCTGATCGCCGGCCCCGGCCGGTGGCCAGGAGGCACGAGGCGACGGGAGTCGACATGGCCAAGGGACGTGACGTGCGGGTGGCGGTGGTGACCGGCGCGAGCGCCGGGGTCGGGCGGGCGACGGTACGTCTGCTCGCCCAGCGGGGTATCGCCGTCGCGCTGTTGGCGCGGGGACGGGTCGGGTTGGACGCCGCAGCCGAGGAGGTCCGCAGCGCGGGCGGCCGACCGCTGCCGATCGAGGTCGACGTGGCCGACTACGAACAGGTGGTCGACGCCGGTCGACGGATCGAGGCGGAACTGGGGCCGATCGACCTGTGGATCAACGACGCGTTCAGCTCCGTCTTCGCGCCGTTTCAGGAAACCCGCCCGGAAGAGTTCCGGCGGGCCACGGAGGTCACCTACCTGGGGTACGTGCACGGCACCCGTGTCGCCCTGTCCCACATGACCCCCCGCGACCGGGGCACCATCGTGCAGGTGGGATCGGCGCTGGCGTACCGGGGTATCCCGCTGCAGGCGGCCTACTGCGGGGCGAAGCACGCGATCGTGGGATTCACCGAGTCGTTGCGCTGCGAACTGCTGCACGAACGCAGCGGGGTGCGGGTGACGATGGTGCAGCTTCCGGCGCTGAACACCCCGCAGTTCGACTGGTTGCTTTCCCGGCTGCCTCGGCACGCCGAACCGGTGCCACCGATCTACCAGCCGGAGGTGGCGGCCCGAGCGATCGTCGGCGCCGCGGACCGACCCTACCGGCGGGAGTACTGGGTGGGCACCCTCGACGGTGCTGACCATCCTCGGCAACCGGGTCGCGCCGGGGCTGCTCGACCGCTACCTGGCCCGCACGGGTTACCGGTCCCAGCAGACCGGCCGCCCCGCCGACCCGGATCGGCCGAACAACCTGTGGCATCCGCTGGACGGGCCGGGCGGGCGCGACTACGGGGTACGGGGCGGCTTCGCCGGCCGGTCCCACGGGCACAGCCCACAGGCATGGCTGTCGCGCCACCGTCGCCTCATCGCGGCCGGGTTGGCCGGGACGGCGGCGGGCCTGGCCGCCTGGCGTCGGCACTGAACCCGGCGTCCGGGTGTCGCGGCGCCACCCGGTCGCGCTCGACCCGCCCGTTTGTCACCGGCAGGGGTCGACCTGGCCCAGCGTGACCGCCGTCTCCAGCATCAGCGCGTGCACGAAGCTTTGCGGCAGGTTGCCGCGCAACTGCCGCTGCTGGACGTCGTACTCCTCCGTGTACAACCCGGGTGGCCCGCACGCGGCCCGGTTGCGCTCGAACCAGCGGTTGGCGCTCACCGCGTCCCCGGCCTGCCAGGCGGCGAGCGCCGCCATGAACCCGCAGAGCAGGAAGGCACCCTCCGCGTCGCCGAGGGGCCGCCGGTCGGGTCGGAAGCGGTAGAGGTAGCCGTCCTCCGTCAGCTCGGCCAGGACGGCCCGCCGGGTGGATTCGGTACGGGGGTCGTCCGGCGCCAGGGCGCCTCGGATGCCGGGCAGCAGTAGCGCGGAGTCGACGCGCGGGTCGTCGTAGGCGCGCTGCCAGCGGCCTCCCGGACCGAGGCCGTGGGCGGAGGCGTCGGCGAGGATTCCGTCCGCCAGCGCGGACCAGCGTCCGACCAGGTCCCGAGAGCCGACACGCGCGGCGGCGCGTAGCCCGGCGACGCAGGTCAGCTTGGAGTGCGTCCACTGCCGCGGGGGCAACTCCCAGATGCCGGAGTCCGGCTCCGACCAGCGCCGCTCGATCACCGCCGCGGCCAGTCGCATCGCGCGGTAGGCGTCACTGTCGAGCCGATCGAGCCGCTGCGCCGCCGCGAGCACCAGCAACACCTCGCCGAAGGCGTCGAGTTGGAACTGCTCACGAACCCAGTTGCCGGTGCGGACCCTGGCGCCCGGATAACCGGGTAGGTCGTCGAGCCGTTGCTGGTGCGGCACCGAGTCGCCGTTCACGGTGTACGCCGGGGCCAACGCGTCCCCGTCGGCCAGCACCCGCGCGGTCAGGAACGCGACCGCGTCGTCGAGCAGGTCGTACCGGCCGACCAGCGCGGCTGCCTGCCCGGCGAAGGACTGGTCACGGATCCAGGCGTACCGATAGTCGTAGTTGCGTCCGGCCAGCGCCCGCTCGGGCAGCGCGGTGGTGCAGGCGGCCACCATGCCACCGCCCGGACGGGTCAGGCCGCGCAGCACCGCGTAGGCGAGGGTGGCGTCGCGGTGCGCCGGCCCGGTCAGCTCCGGCACCACCGAGCGCCAGTGCTGCTCCGTGGTCCGCCACAGCTCCCCGGGTTCCGCACCGGGCTCCTCCAGCGGCGTTGTGGACACCTCGAACACCAGGTCGTACGAGCCCCGGGCCGGAACGATCAGCTCGCCGGCGAGGGAACCGTCGGCGGTGGAGCTCAGACCCGAACCACCCCGAAATCGCAGGTACAGCGGTCCGCTGCGGGCTGTCCACCCGTCGGCGTGCCGGCTGATCTCGCGCACCGGGCGGCGGCCGAAGTCGCCGTGCGGGTCCAGGACCACACGCACCCGTGCCGGTCGCTCCGCCGCCCGGACCTGCCGCAACAGCACCAGCCGGTGTTCCTGACCCGGGGCGACGAGAGCCTCCCGGCACTCGATGATCCCTTCGGCGGTGACCCACCTGCTGCGCCACATCAGCGACCCCGGCTCGTAGTGCCCGCCCCAGACGAAGCGGTCCGCCGCCGGCGTCACGAGGAAACGACCCGGACCGCCGAGCAGCGCCGAGAACAGCGGCGGGTCGCACCAGCCGGGCGCGCAGAGCCAGTCGACATCACCATCCGGGCCGATGAGGGCACCTCGATATCCGTCAGCGAGCAGCGCGTAGTCCCGCAGTACCGCTGGGGAACTCTCCGAGGCTGGCATCGTTGGCCTCCGGTCAGGGGGTCGGGGCGTTGTTCCTGGCACCGCAGCCCGGACAGCCACCGACCGCGGCCGTGACCGCCAGCCAGCAGCCGGAGGCCGGCGCGGACCGGCGGAAACGGGGTGAACAGCGAGTCCAGGACCGCCTCGCCGTGCCGGTCCCACCGTTGTACGAGGGCCTCCCACGCCGCGCCGTCACCCGCGGCGAAGCTCTCGACCGAGGCGGCGGTCGCGGTCAGGTCCCCGGCGGGTCACCGTCTTCCCATCGTCGGCGCCTTGAAACGGACCAACGGGTACGGCCGGATCAGATCACCGTTTTCTCCATCAAACCCGGGGCTTGACACACGCTGCCCTGCTGCGGTGCCTACCCCTGGCAGGGAGTGGTTGGGCCAGGCCGGGCTCGCAATACTTCGAGTCATGAACGCGAGAGGACAGCTCGGCGATTTCCTTCAGGCCCGGCGCTCCCAGCTGCGGCCCGAGGACACCGGCGTGGCGACGTACGGTGAGCGGCGTCGGGTTCGAGGGCTGCGCCGGGAGGAGTTGGCCCTGCTGGCCGGGGTGAGTGTGTCGTACTACTCGCGGTTGGAGCAGGGGCAGGCGGTGAACGCCTCACCTGAGGTGCTCGACGCGCTTGCCCGGGCACTGCGACTCGACGACGCGGAACGCCGCCACCTGAGCGAGCTGGCGGCCGGGACCCGCCGTCGGCCCGCCGTGCGTCGTCCGGCCCAGGAGCGGGTGAGTCCGGCGGTGCGCCAGCTCGTCGCGGCGCTCGGTGACGTACCCGTGGTGGTGCTCGGTCGTCGCGCGGACGTGCTGGCGTGGAACACCGCCGGTCACGCCCTGTTCGCCGGTCACCTGAATCCGGAAATCCCGGAGCGGCCGAACCAGTACCCGAACATGGCACGGCTGGTGTTCCTGGACGCGCACACCCGCGACCTGTACGCGGACTGGCCCACGAAGGCCCGCGCGGTGGTGGCGACGCTGCGGATGATCTCCGGGCAGCACCCGGACGACCCGCTGATGGCCGCGCTGGTCGGCGAGTTGACGGTGCGGAGTCCGGAGTTCGCCGCCATGTGGGCCGACCATCGGGTGAAGGCCGGTGGCGACACCGTTTACCGGATGTGTCACCCGCTGGTCGGCGCGATGGACGTGACGCAGCAGACCCTGCGTACCGAGGACGGCCAGACCGTGGTCGTCGCCACCACCGAACCCGGCTCGGCGTCGCACGCTGCGATGACGTTGCTGGTACACGGTGCCGTCACCACCCCTGCCGGCGCTTTACCGCAGCCTGTCCTGCGCGAATAGCACCACCCCATCGGCTCGTCGCGAGGTGCTCCGAAGGAGCGCCGGACCCGTCGTGCCCGCTTCACGCCAATCCACAAGACCATGAGCAAGGGACAAGAATGCGCAAGAGAATGATGACCCTCGCAGTCGCCCTCGCAGCGGCGGGGATCGGCGTCGTGACTGTCGTGCCGTCGAGCGCCGCACCGGCCGCGACCGCACGGGCCCTGACCGTGGGGCCGGGCCGACCAGCTGCCCCGCCGGTGCCCTCGCGGATCGCGGTCCACTTCGACCTGACGAAGGGACAGCTGCCAGAGAACGTCGCCATCGGTCCGGACGGCACGGCCTACGTCACCTTCGCGGCCGCCCAACAGGTCGCCGCGGTCACCCCGTCCGGCGGGACGCGGATTCTGGCGACTCTGCCGGCCCCGGCCGACGGCGGCGTCAACACGCCGGTGCTCAGGTTCGCGCTGACCACGGGCATCGTCCGGATGGATGACGGCACCCTCTATTTCCTGTACGCGAGCGGCGATGCCGCCACCACCGGTCTGTACCGGCTACGGCCCGGGCGGGCTCCGCACCGCATCGCGGCCCTGCCGGCCGACGGGCTCCCCAACGGCCTGGCGTTCGACGCGGCGACGAAGAGGTTCTACCTCACCGACTCGGTGCTCGGCACGATCTCGACCGTTCCGCTGGAAGGCGGCCGTGTCGAGGTCTGGTCCTCGGCTCCCGAGCTCGCCGCGGCGGGTTTCCTCGGTGCCAACGGCATCAAGGTACGCGCCGACGCGATCTGGGCGACCAACCTCGACCGCGGCACGCTGTTGCGCATTCCGTGGCGGCACGGCCGGCCCGGACCGGTCCGGGTGGCGGCGAGCGGTCTGGTCGGCATCGACGACTTCGCGTTCGTCGGTGCCGGTGACCAACAGGTCATCGCCACACTGAACGGACCGAACACGGTGGTGAGCATCGACGCGGCCGGCCGTTCACGAACGCTGCTGACCGCCGCCGACGGGCTACAGAATCCAACCTCGGTGGCCGTACGCGGCCGCACCTTCTATGTGCTCAGCGCCGCGTACACCACCGGCGTCGACCCCAACCTGGCGCTGGCCACCCTGCCGCTCCGCTGACCCGTCCTTTTGAGAACCCCATGCACGATATCCAGCTCGGTGGCGTGAGCGTCACCCGCGTCGAGGAGACGCACGGCCCGATCATGCCGACCGGTGCATTCTTCCCCACCATCCCGGCTGATGCCTGGCGCACGGACCGCGACGGCTGGCGAGCGAGGGCTGTTCGCTGGCGACATCCCCGCCGCTCGAGAGCGAGGGGTCCGGGGCGCAGCGGCGCCCCGGACCCCTCCGGCCTGCTCCGCTGGTGTGCAACGGAGGAGGGGTCTCTCAGGTCACCCGCAGCGTCGACCGTTGAGGGTGAAGGCGGTTGGGGTCGGGTTGGTGCCGCTCCACGTGCCGTTGAAGCCAGTGCTGGTGGACGCGCCGGGGGCGAGTTTGCCGTTCCAGCTCATGCTGTCTGCGGTGACGCTCGTTCCGTTCTGTGTCCAGGTGGCCGACCAGCCCTGGCTGACCTTCTGGCCAACGGTGGGGAAGTCGAAGGCGAGTTTCCAGCCGTCGATCGCCGTGGTGCCGGTGTTCTTGATCGTCACGGTCGCGGTGAAGCCGCCCGGCCAACTGTTCGCCGTGTAGCCGACCGTGCAGCCAATGGTCGGGGCGGCGGGCGCGGTCCGCACGGTCAGGCCGGGCGAGGCCGTCGAGACGTTGCCCGCCGCGTCGCGGGCGGTTACCACGAAGGTGTACGGGGTGTCCGGCGTCAGCCCGGTCACGGTGTACGTGGTGCCGGTGGCGCTGCCCACCTTCACGGTGCCGGTGGTGCCGACCCGGTGCACGTCGTAGCCGGTGACGGCGGTGTCGTCGGTGGACGGCGTCCAGGCCAGCGCGACGCTGTCGCCGGTGATCGTGCCGGCGGTCGGCTTGCCCGGGGCGGTCGGCGCTTGGGTATCGCCGGGCGTGGTGCCGCGCGGCAGCACCAGGTGTGTGATCGAGTTGGCCGGGAAGGTGGCCGTGAGGCCGCCGGCGGTCACCGGCTGGTCGGCTTCCCGGACGACGGCGGCGAGGTTCGCCCCGCTGTAACGGTAGACCTGGGCGGTGCTGGCGGAGGCGCCGGTGAGGGCGATCGGGCTGGTCAGGTCGTCACCGGTCTTGTTGACCACGACCAGGGTGAGCGCCTTGTCGGCGCTCCGCTCGGCGGCGTACACGGCCAGCCTGCCCTGGTCGGCGCTGGTCGCCTGGACGGACGTTTCGCCGAACGCCCCGCCCTTGCCGTCATAGTTGCGGTAGACGCGGAAGGCGTTGGCCACCGGCTGGTCGGCCCCGGGCGCGGTCCAGAGGTTGGCCAGGTCGAGCCCTTCGCGGCCGAAGATGCCGAGCACGTCAGCCTGGGCGAGCGCGCCGTTGAGCGACCCGTGGCCGCCCCAGTTGTACTCGGTCATCGCGATCTTCGTGCCCGGGTAGTGCTGGTCGACCAGATCGCGCAGGCGCGGGATGAACCGGACCGGACTGTTGATCCAGCTCTCGTCCACGTAGGTCGGGTCCCAGAGCTGGCGGGTCGAGCGCAGTCGCAGCGCCTGGGTGTTGGCGTCGCCGGCCGCGTCGCCGAACACGCCGGACTGCTGCGGGTAGAGGTGGACGTCGAAGTAGTCGAGGATGCGGGTGCCGTGCTGCTGCTCGTACTCGCGCATCCGGTCCAGGTACCACGGGCCGAGGTCCTGGCCGCCATGCGCGGCCTTGTCCGGCGGGTTCGACCAGCAGCCGGTGCGCGAGCAGGTGTCCTGGTCGAGGCCCGAATAGATGATTGAGTTCAGGCCCCAGCCGACGGGACCGAGCGTCTTCGCGCCGGGGTCGGCAGCCTTGATCGCGGCGGCATACTCGTAGGTGCGGTCGCGTAGCTCGTCGTAGCCCAGCCCGGTCGGGCGGACGTCGCGGTGGGTGGATTGCCACAGGTCCGGCTCGTTGTCCAGGTTGTAGAACTGGACTCCGCCGTCGGCGGCGGTGCCGAACTGCCCCTTGAGGTGGTTGACGAAGTCGGTGACGTACTCCGGACCGACGGCGACGCTGGTGTCCTTTGGATCGTTGCCGGTGACGAGTGACCCGTCCGGCTTCTTGCCGTTGCCGCAGTCCGGTGCCCAGGGGTCGGTGGACTCCTGCGGGCCGTACTTGGCGACGCTGAAGCCACACGCCCGCGACCGGTCCTTGGCGATCCAGCCGAGCAGCGGCACTGTCATGACGGTGGCGGCGCCGGTGGCCTTGTTCTGCTGCACGAACCGGTCGGTCTCCGAGCCCTTCGGGAGGTCGGCCGGGCTCGGGTTGTCGTTGGGGATGTTCTCGAAGTACCAGTCCGATGCGCGGTTGGTGGTGTCGGCACGGAAGTTGTAGCGGGTGGTGGCGTTGCCGCCGTAGCGGTGCACCGGCAGCCGCAGGTCGCGGGCGAGGGCCTGGTCGGCGAAGTTCATGCCGTAGACGTACGGACTGATCTGGTGTCGGGCGGCGGTGGTGTCCACGGCCAGCGCCGGGCCGGTCGCGGCCAGGGCGGGCTCCGGCAGGGCCAGGCCGCCGAGGGCCGTGGCGAGCACGACCGGGAGTAGAACTCTTGTGGTTCGCACGAGCATTCCTTTCGAATAGAAGCTCGACGATGGGAGCGCTTCCACAGCGTTGCGCTTTCCTGGCTTCGAGTCAACGTCGGAAGGCTCCTTGTGGATCATGTCGATCGCGCGGTCACGGGCTTTAGCTCCAAGCGACGGGCCTCGTTCAGCATCGCCGCCATCAGCAGCGTGTGCCGAAACTGGGGGAGCGGGTTGGGAGCAGACGCACCACGACTCGGACACCGAACTGGTCGTAGCCCCACCGAGCAGCCTCTAGCACGCATTCTCAATCTCGTCGTCAAGGCCGGTCACTATCTCTGCTCGGAGTCAGGACATGTCAGGTCCGGTCCCCGGTCCAGGCCGCTTCGAGGATCGCGGTCAGGCTGGCGGTGTCGGTCGGGCCTGGATGGTTCTGGATCAAGCGGGTGACGCCACTGGCCATCTCCGCGAAGCGCGGGAGGTCGGCGCGTGCCACGCCGATGTCCGCCAGGGTGGGAGGGATGCCGATGTCGGCAAGGAGCCCGTCGAGCCAGGTGAGGAACGTGTCTGCGGCCTCGGCATCCGAGGCGTCGGTCACGTCGAGCCCGCACACCCCGGCGAGGATGGCCAACCGGTCGCCGATGGCATCCCTGGCCGCGTCCAGCGCGTAGGGCAGGAGCAGCCCGACGCCCAGGCCGTGCGGCGTGTGCGTGGCTGCGCCGATGGGGTACTGGAGAGCGTGCGGGGCCGCGTTGCCCGCGTGGGAAAAGGCGAGCCCGGCGAGCACGGACCCATAGGACATGTCCGCGCGCGCGTCCGTGTCGCCTCCGTCCCGGACAGCACGACGCAAGCTACGGGCGATCCGCTCCGCGGCCAGGAGCGCGTAGTGGTCGGTGATCGGGTTACGGCCGAGGAAGACCTGCTCCACCAGGTCGCGCGGTCCGTGGGCCCGGGGTCGCGCGGTGTAGCTCTCCACCGCGTGACAGAACGCGTCGATGCCGGAGTGGGCGGTGACGGTCGCAGGGCAGGTGTAGGTGAGTTCGGGGTCGACGATGGCGAAGTCGGGCACGATGTGGACGCTGGAAACCCCCACCTTCAGCTCGCGGTCCGGGTCGGTCAACACCGAGACGGGTGTGAGCTCGGAGCCGGTGCCTGACGTCGTCGGGACCGCGACGAGAGGAACCGTCGGCCCCGGCACCTTCGACTCGCCATAGAAGTCGCGCGGCGTCCCACCGTGGCGCCGGATGACGCCGACGATTTTGGCGAGGTCGATCACCGTGCCACCCCCGATGGCGAGGATCACGTCGGCGTCCACCTTGGCGGCGGCCGAGACGGCCAGGGCGACATCGGCGAGTGGCACGTCTGGAGTCGCGTCGGAAAACACCTCGACGACCTCGACCTGCTCCCGCACGGCGGCCACGATCTCGGCCACGCCGGGCTGCCCCAGAAGAACCTGGTCGGTCACGATGAGGACTCGCGAGCCACTCTCGGCCACCACTCGTGGGATGTTCTGCGCGACCCCTTCGCCCACTATCAGCTGGCGTGGTCCGCGGACGGTCTCAAGCATGTCAGTGCCTCTCCGGAACGTCGGCGGCGATGTGCTGGGCGGACGTAGCCGTTGGGACCACCGAAGGGGCTGGTCGCCCCAACCACCGCCGCGGCTGTGGTGCGCACACCGGCGGAGTCGCCGGCGTCCCCGGTGCCAGCGGATTCGTGCCGGCCATGGCCCGGGTCCCGTCCCCCGGGTGGAGGCCGGTCAGGTCGTGTGTGCACAGGGTGCGGTGATCCTCGGCGGGCGCCCGGAGCAGCAGGCCGATCACGGTAGGTCGATCGCCGCGTAGGTGAGGTCGAGGTACTCAAGGATGCCCTCGTGCGACCCCTCCTTGCCGATCCCGGACTGCTTCACGCCTCCGAACGGAGCTGACGGGTCCGATATCAGGCCACGGTTGATGCCGATCATCCCCGTGTCGAGCCGCTCGGTGAACCGGAGCGCCCGCTGGAGGTCACGGGTGAAGATGTATCCGACCAGGCCGTGCTCGGTGTCGTTGGCCTTCGCCAGCACCTCGTCGTCGGACGTGAACGAGATGATCGGCGCCACCGGGCCGAAGATCTCCGTCTGCAGCATCAGCGCATCGTCGGGCACGTCGACGAGGACCGTAGGCGGGTAGAAGTGGCCCGGCCCATCCGTGCGCTCGCCGCCCACCAGGACCCGGGCGCCGCGATCGACCGCGTCGGCGACGAGCTCGTCGATCTTGGTGACCGAGGCCTCGTCGATCAACGCCCCAACATCCACGCCGTCGTCGAGACCATGGCCCACCGACAGCGCGCCCATCCGCTCGGCGAAGCGCGCCGTGAACTCCTCGCGCACCGGCTCCTCGACGTAGATCCGGTTGGCCGCGATGCAGGACTCCCCGATGTTGCGCATCTTGGCCACCATGGCACCGTCGACCGCGACGTCCAGGTCGGCGTCGGCACACACGATCAAGGCCGCGTTGCCGCCCAGTTCCATTGAGGTACGCAGCACGTTGTCCGCAGCCTGTCGCAGCAGCACGCGCCCGACCTCGGTCGACCCGGTGAACGAGAGCTTGCGGGTCCGACTGTCGGCCAGCAGTGCGGAGACCACCTTGCCGGAACGCTTGGTGGTCACCACGTTGACGACGCCCGGGGGAACGCCGACCTCCTCCATGATGCGGGCCAGGAACAGCATGGTGAGTGGCGTCTGGCCTGCTGGCTTGGTGATCGTCGTGCAGCCCGCAGCCAGCGCAGGAGCGATCTTGCGGGCACCCATGGCCAACGGAAAGTTCCAGGGCGTCACGAAGACGCACGGACCGACCGGCTTCGGCACGGTCAGGATGCGATATCCACCTGTGGGAGCGGTGCTGTAGCGCCCCTCGACGCGCACCGCCTCCTCGGCGAACCAACGGAAGAACTCGGCGCCGTAGGCCACCTCTGCCCGAGCCTCGGCGAGCGGCTTGCCCATCTCGAGCGTTATCAGCCGAGCGACCTCCTCGGATCGCTCGGTCAGTGCCCGGTACGTCGCGGTCAACAACTCTGACCGTTTCCGCGGCGGGGTCGCCGCCCACTGCGCCATCGCCTTGCTCGCCGCGTCCAGAGCGGCGAGCCCGTCAACGACGTCGGCGTCCGCCACCTCGGCGATGGTCTTGCCGGTGGCCGGGTCCTCGACGGCAAAGGTGGCTCCGCTTGCGGCGTCGCGCCAGGCGTCGCCGATCCGGAGCCGCCGGTGCTCGGGGGCCAGGACGTTCATCGGGTCACTCATCGCGTCGCCTCCTGTGATCTTCTTCGTGATGTCCGGGCGTGTGCCTCAGCGATCGCGCAGTGCGCGGAGACGGGCGGGTCACCCGCCCTCGTCGGGGGCGAGGTTGCCGAGCGGGTCGAAGGTGGCCCTGGCCCGGTCTGCAGGCCGACGCCCCGCGCCACTGATCGCTTTCTCGGGCCACGGCCGTCACAGCGTCGTCAGGCCCGGTGACGGTCCGCCGAGGCTGGATCGTCACGTGCGGGCGCATGGTGCCGTCGCCGCCCGGCGCGGTTACCGCCCGGCCTCGGACAGCGACAGCCCGGTGCCCGCATCGAACAGGTGCGCACGGTCCAGGTCGACCGTGACACGCAACCGTTCGCCCGGCGTACCGGTGACGGTGGGTCGTGCCTTGACCTTGAGGATCTCCGTCCCCACACGGACGTCGACCACCGTCCGGTCACCGAGCGGCTCAAGCCCGTAGAGCTCCCCGGACAACGACGCGTCCCCACGCTGCTCGACGGACAGGTCCTCCGCGCGCAGGCCCAGCAGCAGCGCACGACCGTCCTCAGCCGTGGTCCAGCGGGGCCGCGGCAGCGTCCAGCCGTCCGCACCGACCAGACGATCTCCCTCGGCGCGGCAGGCGAGCAGGCTGATCGGCGGGCTCCCGACGAATCCGGCGACCCACTTGTTGGCTGGACGCTCGTACACCTCGGTCGGCGTTCCGACCTGTTGCACCTTCCCCTCCTTGAGGACCGCGACCTGGTCGGCCATGGACAGGGCCTCGACCTGGTCGTTGGTCACGTAGACGAAGGTTGCTCCGAGGCTCCGGTGGATGCGGGTGAGCTCGGTGCGCATCTCGACGCGGAGCTTGAGGTCGAGGTTCGTCAGCGGCTCGTCCATGAGAAACGCGCGTGGGCGACGGACCAGCGCCCGGGCCAGGGCGACACGCTGCATCTCACCGCCCGACAACTGCGCGGGACGACGCTGCAGCAGACGTTCGATGTGCAGCAGGCTCGACATCTGCTCGACGGCAGCGGTGATCTCGCTCGAAGAACAGCGGCGGGCCCGCAGCGGCGACGCGATGTTCTCGTACACCGTGTGGCGCGGGTAGAGGGCGTAGCTCTGGAAGACCATGGCCAGGTCGCGTGCGGCCGGGGTGTCACCGGTCGCGTCCCGCCCGTCCAGCTGCACCGACCCGGCGTCGAGTTTCTCCAGGCCGGCGATCGCTCGCAGGGTCGTGGTCTTGCCTGCCCCGGAGGGCCCGAGCACGACGAAGAACGAGCCGTCCGGCACGTCCAGCGTCACCCCGTCCAGGGCCTGGACTTTGCCGAAGGACTTGCACAGCCCCTGCACTGCCACGGTTCCCATCAGGCCACCAGTTCTTCCGTGCGCACGTCGTAGACCGCCGGGGTCCCGCCGGTGTGCCGCAGCCCGACCTTTGCGTCAGCGGCGAACCGGACAGTCGGCGGCATCCGAACCCGTACGTCGCGCTGGCCGCTGTGGTCAACCACGTAGATGATTTCGTCACCCAGCCACTCCACCGAGACCACGCGGGCCGGGACCGAACGTTCCGCCCCTGGTTCGGTGACTTCCAGCGCCTCCGGCCGGACGCCTGCGACCAGGCGACGGTCGCGCGGCAGGCCTGGCGGTGGCGTGAGGACCAGTCCGCCCGGACTGCGCAGCTTCCCGTCGGCCACCTCCACCTCAACCAGGTTCATCGGCGGGGAGCCGATGAACGCGGCGCAGAAAAGACTCGCCGGACGGTCGTAGACTTCCAGCGGCGTGCCGATCTGCTCGACGCGACCCTTGTTGAGGATGGCGATTCGGTGACCGAGCGACATCGCCTCGACCTGGTCGTGGGTGACGTAGACCATCGTCGTACCCAGTTCCCCCTGCAGGTGCTTGATCTCCGTGCGCATGTCCGCCCTCAGCTCTGCGTCCAGATTGGTGAGAGGTTCGTCCATGAGGAATGCGCGCGGTCGTCGCACCAGGGCGCGAGCAAGCGCGACGCGCTGCTGCTCCCCGCCGGACAGCTGGCGGGGTCGCCGGTCCAGGAGCGGACCAAGCCGCATCAGCCGGGCTGCCTCGTTGACCCGCTCGTGCACCTCCGGTTTGGGCAGTCCCTCGGCCCGCAGTGGGAACGCCAGGTTGTCGCGGGTTCTCAGGTGTGGGTAGAGAGCGTAGAACTGGAACACCATGGCGATGTCGCGCTCGGCGGGCGGCAGGTCGTTGACCAGTGTGTTGCCGATGCGGATGTCGCCCGTCGTCTGCCTCTCCAGGCCGGCTATGGCCCGCAGCGTGGTCGTCTTGCCGCAACCCGAAGGGCCGAGCATCACGAACAGCTCGCCGTCGCCGATGGACAGGTCCACGTGATCAACTGCGACCGTCCCGTCCGGGTAGCGCTTGTGCAGGGCGGTCACCTCGATGCCCGCCATCAGCGCCGCACCGCCCCGAGCGTCACACCGGCGATGAGGTGCTTGCGCACCAGATAGGCGAAGATGAGCACCGGTAGGGCGAACACCACGGAGGCGGCGGCCACGAGACCCCAGTCCGTGGTGGTGCCACCGATGAGGCCGGCGATGGCGGGTGGGGCCGTCCGCACGTTGTCGCTGGAGGTAAGGAAGATGGCGAACACGAACTCGTTCCACGAGAAGATGAGTGCGAAGACCGCCGTCGCGGCGATGCCGGGCACGAGCAGGGGAAGGGTAAATCGCCAGAACGCTTGCAAACGGGTGTAGCCGTCGAGCATGGCGGCATCCTCGTACTCCGCGGGCACCTCGTCGACGAACCCCTTCATCATCCAGATCGTGAACGGGACGTTGAACGCGGCGTAGATGAGGATCAGGCCGAGCTTGTTGTCGATGAGTCCGACTTGGCGGTACATGAGGAAGATCGGGATCACGACCACCACGGGCGGCATGAAGCGGGTGGACAGGATGAAGAACAGTTGGTCCTTCTTGGCCTTCAGGGCGAAGCGTGAGTAGGCCCAGGCCGCCGGGACCCCCAGCACGGTGGCCAGCACCGTGGAGACCCCGGCGACCACGACGGAGTTGAGGAACGAGACGGACAGGGCCGAGCGACCGCCGCCGGGGGCGACGAACACGTCCTTGTAATGGTCCATGGTGACCTTGAAGCCGAAGAACTTGGCCGGGATGGTGTAGACGTCCCGGTTCTCCTTGATGGACGTCTCGATCATCCACAGCACCGGAAAGAGCATCACGACGGCCAGCACAATCAGCAGCGTGACCTCCAGCCCGGAGCGGCCCCGGCCGCCAAGGCGGCGCGCGGGGGGCGAGTGATCCCGGGCAGGACCTGTGGACACGGCCTCGTCGACGGAGACGGCCATCAGTCCTCCTTGAGCTTGTTCAGGTAGCGCAGGTACAACTGCGTGAGGACGATGACGACGAGGACCATGAGGATCCCGTACGCCGAGGCGGTTCCGGTGTTGAAGCCCAGGAACGCGACCTTGTAGACGTGGAACGACAACGTCTCGGTGGAGACACCCGGACCTCCGTTGGTCAGGATGTAGACGAGGTCGAACAGCCGGAAGGCCTCGATGGCCCTGAACAACACGGCAATGAGGAGCAGCGGCCACACCAGCGGAAGAGTGATGGTGCGGAACCGGAACCACTCGGATGCCCGGTCGATCGAGGCGGCCTCGTACAGGTACTTGGGAACCGCGGTAAGGCCCGCAAGTGCGATGAGCATGATGAACGGCGTCCACTGCCAGGTGTCGACCACGATCAGGGAGATCAATGCCGTTCGCTGCCGGGTGAGCCACTCCACCTGCCCCAGGCCGACCGAGCCGAGCATGCTGTTGATCACGCCGAATTGCGCGTCGAGCATGAATCGCCAGAACAGCCCGACCACGACCGGCGACAGCATCATCGGAACCAGGAACAGCGTGGTCAGCACGCCTCGCCCGTGCGTGCGCCGTGAGATCAGGTAGGCGATGGTGAAGCCGAGCACGGTCTGCAGGCCGACCGCGCCGATCACGTAGATCAACGTCGTCAAGGCCCTCTGGTGGACCTGTGCCGAAGTCAGGATGGCGGTGTAGTTCCCGAACCCGATGAAATGGGCGGGCCCCCCGCGGGTGGCCGAGTAGTCGGTGAAAGACAGGTACAACGCCCACAGCAACGGGAACACCGACATGGCGAGCAACAGCAGCAGCGCGGGGGAGATGAAGGCCACGGCGAGCCTGCGGTCGGTCAGCCGGCGGGACCGACCCGGTGCAGGTGGCGTCTGCGACGCCACCTGCCCGGGGTGGTCGGCCGTCAGAGGGACGGGGTCACTCACAGTCCGCCGCCGCCCTTGCGGCTGCTGGAGTCGAGCACGCCCTGCTGCTCCTTGGCGATGTCGTCGAGCGCATCCTTCGGCTTCTTCGCGCCGTTGAGAGCCGCGTTCACGTTGGTGTTCTCAATGTCGACGAGGCGCGCGTACTCGGGCACGTTCCACATGTCCCGCATCCGCGGAACCGAGTCGGTGTACACCTGGTTGAACGGCCCGGCATTGAGGAACTCGGGCGACTCCAGGGCGTCCGTACGCGATGGCACGCCACCAGCCGCAGCCCACTTCTTCTGGACATCAGCCTGCTCGAACCACTTCATGAAGTTCAGGGCCTCCGCCTGGTTTGCCTTGGCGGAGTAGGCCGACACGTGCATCCCCATACCGCCGAGCGGGACCAGGTTCGTCTTCTGGCTCGGCAGGGTGGCAAAACCCAGCTTGTCGAGAATCTGCTCCCGCGTGGTGCCGAGCGTCGACTGCTTCGGATCAAGCAGGCCGCCGCTCGCGGCGATCCAGTTGAACGCGATGCATGCCTTGCCCTGGGCGACCGACGCGTTCACCTCGTCGATGAACCAGTTGCCGGAGCCCTTCGCGGTCAGCGGCTTCATCTTGTTGACCAGGACGTCCATCGCCTCCTGGCCCGCGGCGTCGTTGAGAACACCGTCGATCTTGCGGGCCTTGGCGTCCCAGAGGTTGCCGCCGTAGACGCCGTTGACCGTGTTGTAGGTGACGGCCGCGGCGTCCGAGCCGTTGGCCTGGTGGAAAGCCAGCCCGCTGACGCCAGGATTTTCCGCCTGGCACTTCTCGGCGACTGAGATCATCTGGTCCCAGGTCTGCGGAGGCTTGTCGCCGATCAGGTCCTTGCGGTAGATCATCGTCCAGGTGTCGCCGAGCAGCGGCAGTCCGTACAGGCTGGCGTTCTCGTCGCGTTTGCCCGTCTCCGCCTGGGGGAACTGGCCGTAGGCCGCCAGGAGGTACGGGTTGTAGGCCTTGACGTCGATGTTCTGCTTGACGAAGTCGGTGAGGTCGAGGATGTTGCCGTTCGTCACGGCCTCGCCGATGTGTTGCGAGTCCAGGATCGCGATGTCGAAGTCGGTCTTGTGCGCGGCGAACTGGGTGAACATCGAGTCGTGCCAGTTCGCGTTCGGCACGGTGTTGACCTTGATGGTCGCGTTCGGCCGCTCTTTTTTGTACTCGGCGTTCGCGAAGGTCTCCAGTGCCTGGGCGGGGGGCCAGTCGAACCAGATGAAGCTGAGAGTCAGCGGGTCCTTGGTGAGCTCCGGGATGGTCGCCGGTGCCTTGGGGGCGCTCGCCTTCCCGCCGTCATCCTTGCCATCGCCGCATGCCGTCACGGTCGTGGCGACCAACAGCATGGCCGCCGCCGCCAGCCGCACCTTTCGGCCGGGAACGGACATTATTCCTATTCGCTTCGGATTCCGCATCTTCTCGCCTGCTTTCTGGGTGGGAACTTCTAGAGCCTCGCTATGTGCTTCGCCGAGCAGTTGCTGGGTCGTTCAGGCGTGTTACTGGGCTGTCGCGGGGGCCGACCCGGGAGCGGCGTCACGAGCACGCCGCGATGTGCTGGGTCTTCCGACCGTCGAGCAGTCCTCCAGGTGATCGAAGTCGCCATGGCGGGTGGTGCCGCGATGGTGGAGGATGAAGATCATCCGTCACTTTTCCTATACGATCTGGTGGGGGCGTCAGCATGCCGCAGCGTTGTGACTGGTGTCAACAGGTTCTCGAAGGCGCAAGAAAGGACCTCAGGTCACGATGGACGACGAAGCGATGATCGGGCGGGACCGTAGGGCCGTGCCGGGTGGAACGCCGCCGAGAAGATCTCGCGGCCGGCTCGCCGACGAGGTGTACGACACGCTGCTCGGACAGCTGATGTCGCTACGGATCGAGCCTGGCTCCCGCGTCACGATCGACGTCCTGGCGCGGGAACTGGGGGTCTCGCAGACGCCGATCCGAGACGCCCTGAACCGCATGGAGGCCGAGGGCCTGGTCGTGCGTGTGCCCCATGCCGGCTACCGCATTCCGCCCCAGATCACTCGTCACCGATTCGAGGACATGCTCGAGGTTCGCCTGCTCCTCGAGCCGGCGGCGGCGCGCAGATCCGCCGAACGGGCGTCCTCGGAGCAGGTGGCCGGTCTGCGACGAATGCTGGAGGAGATGGCCGAGCTGCAGGGGGGCAGCGGGCTGTCGGCCTACGGCGCCTTCGGGCTACGCGACGCCGCTTTTCACGATCTCGTCGCCCTGAGCGCGGAGAACCAGGTCATCCGTGAAACGCTTGCTCGCCTGCACAGCCACGTGCACCTCTTCCGGCTGCACCACGACACCCAGGTCACTCACCTCGCGATGGCCGAGCACGAGGAAGTTGTGGCCGCGATCGCCGCGCGTGACCCCGACGCCGCCGCCTACGCGATGCGTCGGCACATCCTGCGGTCCGGCGAGCGTTTCCGGCGATTGTTCGACGAGGTCAAGGACGCGGACGGAATGGCGGTGGAGGGTTGACGGGCGGGCTGGGCCGAGGAATGCTAACTCGATCAGATCGGATTGGATCTGATTCACCTCACCCGTCCCCACATGCGAGGAGAAGCAGGTGCCCAGAGCGCTGCTCCTGACCGGCGACGCCGCCGAGGAACTCGACACCATGTATCCCTACTATCGCGTGCAGGAGGGCGGCTGGGACGTCGACGTCTCGTCACGGACGATGCGTGACGTGCAACTGGTCATCCACGAGTTCGACCCCAACTCCGACGCCTACGTGGAGAAGAACGGCCGGAAGCTGCCGGTCGACGTGCCCTGGGCCGAGGTCGACGTCGAGCGCTATGACGCCCTCATCATCCCCGGGGGACGTGCACCCGAGTGGATCCGGGTCGACGCCGACGTCAGGCGCATCACCGAGCACTTCTTCGCCCGCAACCTCCCCATCGCGCTGGTGTGCCACGGCGCGCAGGTACCAGCGGTGTACGGGCTGCTCAAGGGTCGAAAGACGGCGTGCTTCCCGCCCATCACCGGTGACATGGAGAACGCGGGCGCGACGGTCATCGACGCTCCCGACGTCGTGGACGGCAACCTCGTCTCCTGCCGGGGTTGGCCCGACATGCCGCAATTCGGCAGGGCGATGATGGAGCTCTTCTCGAAGTCCGTCAACTCCGCATCGGCATGAGCACACCTGGTTTGCCCCGGTGACGGCACTTCGGACCGTCACCGTCGACGGTTCCCCCGTCCACGTCCTGGAGAGCGGCACCGGGCCCGCGGTGCTGATGCTGCACGGCTCCGGACCCGGCACGACCGGGTCCGGCACCTGGGCGACGACGGCGCAGGCGCTGGGCAGGTCCTGGCACCTGGTGGCTCCTGACCAGGCGGGGTTCGGCCGTACACCTGTCCCGGCGGGCTCCAGGGGTGGGCTCCGGCTGTGGACGGAGCAGGCCGCGGGCCTGATGGATGCTCTCGGTATCGAGCACTACGCCGTGGTGGGTCACTCGATGGGCGGCGCCGTGGCGCTGGCGTTGGCGGCCGCGCGCCCCCAGCAGGTCACCCGCGTCGTGGCGGTCTCGACGATGGGCGCCCCCGGGGCGCCGCTGTCCGCCGAGCTCGACGCGGTCTGGGCCGCCCCCGCCGGCCCGCTCGGGGCACGAGACATGCTGAGTCGCCTCGTCCTCGACCAAGCGCTCGTGACCGATTCGGCCGTCGATGCTCGTGCAGCTGCGATGCGAGCGGGGGCGGCCGCGTTCGCGTCGTTGTTTCCTCCACCTCGGGCACGATGGGTCGACGAGCTCACCCTCTCGACGCAAACGCTGGCAGCGGTCCGCGCGCCCGTGCTGCTCGTTCACGGCGCCGAGGACCGAGTCACCCCGCTCGGGACGGCAGCCCAGCCCTTGCTCGAACACCTGGCCGATGTCCGTCTGCACGTGCTCGGCCGATGCGGGCACGTGCCGGCGATCGAGCACCCGCACGAGTTCAGGCAACTGCTGTCGTGCTTCCTGCGCCGGGACCGAGGTCACTAACTGCTGCGGCAGGTCCGCAGCCCGTGCTCAAGCAGACGCCCTCCCCGAGACCCGAGCCGTGCGGCTGCGGGGCGGATGGTTTGGGACGACGCGCCTGCTCCTGAGCACGCTGCTCGGCCGCGAACGCCGCGCAGCACCACGTAGCGGTCACCCGTCGCCTGGGCGACGATGCCGCATGGTGTTCCTTCCTGTGGTGAGCCCAGTGCGGACCGTTCGCCTAGGCGGATCGTGTGGTGGCCTTGTTCTCGTCACGGGCGGGTCGACGAGGCGAGTGGCCCGATGGCGATGCGGTGGAGACCGTCGACGCCGTCGTGGTGTGCCAAGGCGGGTGGATCGGAATCGCGTTGTCCAACGCGTCCCATATCGGTGCGCTCGTCCGCACGGACCAGGCCCTTAGCCGCGGACTGGAGCGCTTCCCTGAACGATCGAGCGCTCTGGAACCGGTCCTTTCGGTCCTTGGCGAGCGCCGTGAGGAGCACCGCGTCAAGCGCCGGAGTCACCTCGGTGCGGTAGGCACTGGCTCGCGGGGGCTCCTGGTGCACGTGCTGATAGGCGACGGCAACCGGGTTGCCACCGACGAAGGGCGGCCGCCCGGTCAGCAGCTCGTAGAGCAGGCAGCCCGCGGAGTACAGGTCGCTGCGGGCGTCGGCGATCTCACCGCGCAATTGTTCGGGAGAGAGGTACTGGGCGGTTCCGAGGAGCGCGTGGGTCTGGGTTGCTATGGCGCCGGCATCACCATCGACACGCGCGATGCCGAAGTCCACGACCTTGATTGCGCCGTCGGGAGTGACCATGACGTTGGCGGGCTTGATGTCGCGATGGACAACGCCTGCGCGATGGCTGAACTCGAGTGCCGACAGGACCGCTACCTGATGCTGGATCGACTCCTCCAGCGCGAGCGCGCCCTCGCGGAGGCGGGCCTGCAGCGACTGGCCGGCGACGTGCTCCATGACGATGAACGGAACGTTCGGCTCGTCCGCCCGGCTGCCTTCTACGTGCTCATGTCCGACGTCATGAACGGAGACGATGCCGGGGTGATTGAGGCGGGCGACCGCCTGTGCTTCCCGCCGGAACCGGGATCGGAACAGCGGATCGCGGGCTAGCTCTGCGCGGAGCACCTTGACCGCGACCCAGCGCTCGAGACGGATGTCACGAGCCAGGTGAACAACGGCCATGCCGCCCCGGCCCAGGACGTCGCAGAGCTCATAGCGTCCGCCAAGCACGCGATCCGTGCTCATGGTCTCCTCAACTTTCTCGTGGTCGTACCGGGGACGGGTTCGACGTCGGATGGTTCGTCTGGTCTGAAAACGCCCGCCACGGGGCTCCGGAGTCCATCAGCCCCGGGTGCGCCGGGGTCCGGATGCCCGGTCCTGGCGAGTCATCAGGTTCGCACCGGAGGCCGAGCCCTCGCGTCGGTCACAACCACGTAGGTCTTCACGGCCTGGCGCCACCGAGAACTCTGAGGTGGCAGGTGCTAACCCGGAACTTTGGCGCTTCGCATCAGGGACGACTACGGTGGCGGCTACCTACATCTGGCGCGTTGACGGGAGCACGACCTGGCGGATCTCGTGGGCCGGCGTTCAGAGCGTGACGCGGTCGAGAAGCTCCTCTCCCTGGCTCGGTCCGGGCGCAGCGGCGCTCTTGTGGTGCGCGGAGAAGCCGGCATCGGGAAGACTGCCTTGCTCGAGCACGCTCACCAGACGGCACTCGCCTCGGCCTTCCGGGTGGAGCCCTCGGTCGGCGCCGAGTCCGAGACGCAGTTCGCGTTCGCTGGGCTGCACCAGTTATGTGCTCCCCTGCTGGAACGCACCGGCACGCTGCCCGAGCCGCAACGGGCCGCCCTCGGGGTGGCGTTCGGACTCCACGGTGGCGCCGCGCCGGACCGGTTCTTGGTCGGGCTGGCCGTCCTCAACCTGTTGGCCGAGGTCGCCGAGGAACAACCGCTGCTGTGTCTTGTCGACGACGCGCAGTGGCTGGATGAGGCATCGGCGCAGGTCCTGGCCTTCGTGGCCCGACGGGTGGGGGCCGAAAGGTTGGCCCTCGTGTTCGGGGTGCGCGACTCCGACGACGACCGCCTTCCGTTCGCCGGGTTACCAGAGCTAGGTCTGGAGCGGCTCGGCGCGTCCGATGCCCGGGTGCTGCTCAACGCTGCGGTGCGCACACCGCTGGACGAGGGGGTGCGCGAACGGATCCTCGCCGAAGCGGGCGGCAACCCGTTGGCGCTGCTGGAGCTGCCCCGCAACATGCGGTCGCCATACTTGGCCGGTGGGTTCGAGCTGCCCGACGCGCTGAGCGTCCCACGCCGCTTGGAGGAGGGCTTCCGACGCCGGTCAGCCAGCCTGCCCCCGCAGACGCAGCTGCTGCTGCTGGTCGCCGCGTCCGAGCCGACAGGTGACGTGGCCCTGCTGTGGCGTGCGGCCGCGCACCTGGGCCTGGCTCGCGAGGTTGCGACACCCGCGGAGGTCACCGGGCTGCTGGAGATCGACGTCCGGGTACGGTTCCGTCACCCGCTGGTGCGGTCCGCGGTGTACCAGGCAGCCACCCTCCCGGACCGTCGCCGCGCCCACGGCGCGCTGGCCGAAGCGACCGACCCACAGGCCGACCCTGATCGTCGTGCCTGGCACCGCGCACAGTCGGTGTTCGGAGCTGACGAAGAGGTCGCTGAAGGGTTGGAGCGCTCGGCCGAGCGGGCGCGTGCCCGCGGGGGTGTGGCCGCCGCGGCCGCGTTCCTGCAGCGCGCAGCCGAGCTGTCCCCTGAACCTGCTGCTCGCGCGAGGCGGGCACTTGCGGGCGCCCACGCCAAGCACGAGTCCGGTGCGCCCGAGGCCGCCCTCGAGCTGCTGGCGGTCGCGGCTGTCGGGCCGCTGGACGCCCTGCCACGCGCCCGCCTGGAACTGCTCCGCGCCCAGATCGGGTTCCACCTGACACGAGACAGCGGCGTGCCGGGAAAGCTGCTGGACGCGGCCAAGATGCTCGCCCCGCTGGACACCGCACTTTCTCGCGAGACCTATCTGCATGCGCTGGATGCGGCGGTCATCAACGGCGGCGACGACGCGACGCACATCGCCGCAGCGGCCCTGGCCGCTCCTCCAGCCGAAGTACCGGCTCGGCCCGTGGACCTGCTCCTCGACGGCCTCGCGACGACCCTGACGAGGGGATACACGGCGGGAGCACCCGGGCTACGGCGCGCCATTGAAGCGATTGGCGACAGCTCGTACGCAGATGCTGGGCGGGACCGTCACAGCGACCGCTGGCTGTGGCTGGCCGGCCGCAGCGCAGTAGCGATGTTCGACGACGAGCTGCTCTACCTCCTGGCCAGCCGCAACGTCCAGTTGGCTCGTGAGGCCGGCGCGCTGGCGACGCTCCCCACCGCGCTGAACCTTTTCTCGATCACATTGGTCCTGATGGGCGAGCTCGCCCGAGCCGGCGAGCTCGCCGCCGAGGCGGCTGCGATCACGCAAGCCACCGGCGGCGTGGAGCTGCGGCATGCTCGCGTCATCCTGGGTGCCTGGCGTGGCGACCAGGCCGAGACCACCGCGCTCAGCGCTAGCACCGCCCAAGACGTCGCCTATCCCGACGGGAGCACGGACGCGTCCCAGGCCCAGTACGCGATGGCGGTGCTCAACAACGGGCTGGGCAACTACGAGGTGGCCCAGGAGACCGCGGCCCGGGCTTGCACGTCGCGTGAATTTGCAATCAGCGGCTCGAGCCTCACGGAGTTCATCGAGGCTTGCGTCCGTGCGGGGCAGCCGGAGCGCGCGACCCAGGCGATGGAGCAGTTCGGCGCCCGGGCTCGCGTCAGCGGCACGCCGTGGGCACTAGGGCTGGTGGCGTACGCCCAGGCGCTCATGAGCACCGGATCGTCGGCCGAGGATCAGTACCGCGCGGCGATCGAACACCTCGGGAGCAGCCGAATGCGCGGCTACCTCGCCCGCGCCCACCTCGTCTACGGCGAGTGGCTACGTTGTGAGGGCCGCCGCCGAGACGCCCGAGACCAGCTCCGCACCGCCCACCAACTCCTCACCGACATGGGGGCGGAGGCGTTCGCGGCCCGCGCCGCACGCGAGCTCCGCGCGACCGGCGAGCACCCACGCGCGCGATCCGCGCAGCCGACCGACGAACTAACCACCCAGGAGCTGCACGTCGCGCGGCTGGTGGCCACCGGAGCAACCTCCCGTGAGGTCGGCGCACAGCTGTTCCTCAGCCCTCGGACCATCGAGGCTCACTTGCGCAACATCTTCCGCAAGCTCGGCATCACCTCGCGCCGTCAGCTCAAGGAGCTGCACCTTCCCTGACCAGGCGGGCGCGGGTGTCACGAGTATCGGTGGGTTCTACCGACGCGAAGCCTCACCGCGGCTGCGAGCCTGACGAGATGCTCCAATCCACCCACACCCTCGACTTGCCCTTCCTGGCAGGCACATCCTTCGTCCACGAGGAAGCGACGGTCGCCATCACGCTCCAAGCGCTGCATGGCGTCACAATCGGACCGCGATGAAGGTCTTCATCCTTGGTGTCAGTGGCGCCGTGGGCAGGTTGCTCGCCGATGACCTGTCCGAGCGCGGCGACGCCGTATCCGGCTTGGTGCGTCGGGACGAGCAAAAGTTCGAGCTCATGAGGCGGGGCGTCCACGCATCCGTAGGTCAGCTCGCGGGCATGAGCGTGGACTCCCTGGGATCGATGCTCCGTGGGGTCGATGCAGTGGTGTACACCGCGGGATCGAACGGCGGCGCCAGGGGTGTCACGGCAGCGATCGACGGTGAGGGCGTCGTCAGAGCTCTTGAGGCCACAACTCTGGCCGGGGTGCGCCGCTTCACACTGGTGTCCGTGATGCCCGAGGCCGGGCGCGACCAGGACCTGAGCGACGACGAGGAATTCTACTTCGCGGTCAAGAAGCTCGTCGACGTCACGGTGAGCCAGAGCGACCTCGACTGGTTGATCCTCCGGCCGTCGATGCTCATTGACCGGCCGGGAATCGGCAGCGTGTCCCTCGGCCCGGCGCAGCCGCACGACGAGATCGCGCGCGAGGACGTCGCCGCCACGCTAGCAGCGCTGCTCCACGAGCCACGGATCCGGCGTCAGATCCTCGAGCTCACTCAAGGATCGACGCCGATCGCTATCGCCGTCAGCGCGAACCTCCCTTGATGACCCCACTCAGGCGTCCGAGGGGTCCTGGCCGCCGAGCCGTCGCCCGACGCTCGGCTCCGTTGCCTGTCGATGACGCCTTCGCTCGGCCCCCGCACCTCGCCGGTGTCGGCCGGGATGCTCGGATCTGTGAACAAAGGCTTCTTGGTGGCGTGCTCGGCGTTCCCGTAGAGCGGCGTCCACGACTCGTAGGTGGTCTGCTCCGGGGCAGCGGCTAAGGACCGCAGCCCCCGCGCTGCGGAACTTGTCAAGGCCCGAGGGCGTGCGGGTGAACCCGCCGTCTCAGATCAAGTCCCTGTTCCCAGTACGGGGCAGGGCCCCTTGTTGGCAAGGGGCCCTGCCCCGTATCTCAGTCGAGTAGTTCGGTCACGGTGCCGGCGGCCACGGTACGGCCGCCCTCCCGGACGGCGAAGCCGAGCCCGACATCCATCGCGATCGGCCTGCCCAGCTCCACCGACAGGTCGACGGTGTCACCCGGCAGGACCATCGTCAGGTCACCGAGGTCTATCGACCCGACCACGTCGGTGGTGCGGAAGTAGAACTGCGGCCGGTAGTTGGCGAGGAACGGCGTGTGGCGCCCGCCTTCGGCGGTGGTCAGCGCATAGAGCCTGGCCCGGAACCGCTGGTGCGGCGTGACGCTGCCGGGCAGCGCCACCACCTGACCACGCTGTACCTGGTCGCGCTTGACCCCGCGCAGCAGCACGGCGGCGTTGTCCCCGGCCTCGGCGCCCGCCAGCGACTTGCCGAACGTTTCGAGCCCCGTGGCCACGGTCGACAGCGTCGGGCCGAGGCCGACCACCTCCACCGGGTCGCCGATCCGTAGGATGCCCCGCTCGACCGCGCCGGTCACCACCGTCCCCCGCCCGGAGATCGTCAGCACGTTCTCGATCGGCATCAGGAACGGCTCGCCGAGTTCGCGGGGTGGCACCGGGACGTACCGGTCGACCGCGTCGAGCAGCTCCACGACGGAGGACACCCAGCGCGGGTCGCCCTCGAGGGCACGCAGCGCCGACACCCGTACGACGGGCACCTCGTCGCCGGGGAACCCGTACTCGGACATCAGCTCCCGCACCTCGAGCTCAACCAGGTCGAGCAGTTCCGGGTCTTCGACGGCGTCGGCCTTGTTCATCGCCACCACCAGGTAGGGCACGCCGACCCGCCGAGCGAGCAGCACGTGCTCGCGGGTCTGCGGCATCGCCCCGTCGAGCGCGGAGACAACCAGGATCGCGGCATCGACCTGCGCCGCCCCCGTGATCATGTTCTTCACGAAGTCGGCGTGGCCGGGCATGTCCACATGGGCGTAGTGCCGGGTCTCGGTCTCGTACTCGACATGCGCGATATTGATGGTGATGCCGCGCGCTACCTCCTCCGGCGCCCGGTCGATGCCGTTGAAGGACACGAACCGGTTGACGGCGGGGTCGCGGTCGGCGAGGACCTTGGTGATGGCGGCCGTCAGGGTCGTCTTGCCGTGGTCGACGTGACCCATCGTGCCGATGTTGAGGTGTGGCTTCGCGCGCACGAATTGGCTCTTGGCCATGATGAGCTCCACACTGGAGACGAGTTGGCGGACGACGAACGCGGGCGGATGCCACTCCGCGGAAACCGCGCCAGAACCGCATGTCGCGGCGCGCCTGCCAGGGCAGCGCCGGAGCGCCGGGCCACCCTCCTCCGTGGTTCTGCCGGAGCGGGAGGAGGGTCAGCCTCGGGTATCAGCCAGCCACGCGCAGACGTCGGCGGCGCCCGGCAGGTGGAAACCTGCGGGCCGCACAGAGCCGACGGTGCCGAATGTGGCGATCACGCTAGCTTCGAACCTCTGGCGGGCGACTGATATTCCCGGCCCCCCTCTACGGCGGCGGAGGGTGGTGACCAGGTGCAGGGCGTGGGTGGGCTTGGCCGAACGCCGCCGACCGTGGTCGATCCCCGAAAGGCGTGGGTAGCCGCGCCTGGCAATGAGAAAATGAATGCTGCCGGCCCTGGCGGCCAGGCATGGCGGATCTTGGCGTGGGAGCGGTTGACCTCGCGCAGGGGCTCGGGCAGGTTCCGGCCGTAGAAGGGGACGATGACGGTGCCGCGCGCGCCGCAGCAGCCCTAATAGGCGCCGAGGGCGGCTCTGGTGACGTCTGATGCGTAGCCCGTGCTCCTTGGGTGCTCCGACAAGAGCGACGCGCCGGGGCCGTCCTGCTCAGCCGTTGGGGCGGTGTCTCGTAGCCTGCCGTGGTTGAGCCGCCTGCCGGGATGACCCCTGGTTCAGCTTGGACGTGAAGCCCTGCGACAGATTGAGGCCCTGGCGATGGGTTGGGATCACGGACGGCTGATGGGGTGACGCGCCTTTGAGCGCTGCTGGTAGGGCGCCGGCTGGTCCCGCCAGGTTCGTCAACGGCGGCCCGGGCGGTCAGCCGGTGAGGCTCGGCGACCACCACCCGACCGACGACCTCGTCGGCCACCGCGAGGGGAGCGAGGGTGGTCCTGCCGGTGCCGGGCGGCGCCACCAGGACCGCGGTGCCGGCCGCGTGCAGCGCCTCGGCCAGCGCCGCCCGCACCGGCAGGTCGTACGACACCTCGGAAAGTACCGACCCACTAGTACGTCCCGTCCAACTGCCCGCGCAGCTTGGTAAGGGCCCGGGCCAGCAACCGGGACACGTGCATCTGGGACACGCCGATCTGCTCGGCGATCTGCGACTGGGTCAGGTTGCCGTAGAAGTGCAGCGTGAGGATCCGCTGCTCGCGTTCGTCGAGCGTGGCCAGCGCCGGGCCCAGGGCGACCCGCAGCTCGGCCAGCTCGAACTCGCCATCCTCATCGCCGAGCAGGTCGCCCAGCTCGGTGGCCCGGTCGCCGTCGCCGGTGGGGGTGGAGAGGGACACCGCGTTGTACGCCCGGGCGCCCTCCAGGCCCTCCAGGACCTCCTCCTCGGTGATCTTGAGGTGGGCGGCGATGTCGGCGACCGTCGGCGAACGGCCCAGGGCCTGCAGCAGCGAACTGTTGGCGTCGAAGATGGCCAGCCGCAACTCCTGGAGGCGGCGGGGCACCCGGACGTCCCAGGTGCGGTCGCGGGAGTGCCGCTTGGGCTCACCGATGATGGTCGGGATGGCGTAGCCGGCGAAATCCTCGCCGCGCGAGGGGTCGAACTTGTCGATCGCCTTGACCAGGCCGACCGCGGCGGTCTGTGCCAGGTCGTTGGTGGGCTCGCCCCGGCCGCCGTACCGCCTGGCGAGGTGGCTGGCGAGCGGCAGCCACGCCTCGATGGCTCGGTCGCGCAGCGCGGAACGCGACAGGTGGTCGGCGGGCAGCGTGGCCATCGCGTGGAGCAGGTCGGCGGCGCTGTCGGTGGGCGGGCGCGGGTCGCGCTTCTGGGCGGCGGACGGTCTGGTCCGCTGCTCGCTGATCGTGCACGCGGTCATTGGTGATCCTCCCTGCACCTTCATCGTGGAGAAGAGACGTGGGGCTTCGTAGCACGCCTGACGAGCGCGATGTCGGCAGGTGTCGGCGGACGGAACTTGCCGCCACCCGCGACGAACTCGTCGCCATGCCTTTTCAAATGGCCCGCAAACAGCGGGCACACCGGAACGATGGTGACACTCGTGCGAATGCTGTCCGCGAGCACCTCGCGGACCAGCAGCCCGGCCAGGCCCCGTCCACCGAACTCCCGGTCTACTTCGGTGTGGAAGACGATTCGCTCACCATCTACCTTGGGGGAGTCGACGAAGTCCACCCGGCCGACGGGTGACCCCTCAGCGAGGTTAATGGTGTAGGTGCCGATCGGGCGAGTTTTACTGAGCCTTACCGATACGGGTGCACCGGTGTTGTCATAGAGCTTCTGAGTCATCTGGTGTCCTTTCGGGACTGGTCCTGCTGTCCGCAGTGGCCTGCAATCCGGCCACGATTCGCCGCCACGTGCCGTCACGCTGCCACCGGCGGAACAACCCGTATACCGTCTGCCAGGGTCCATAGCATTCCGGCACATCCCGCCACGGGGATCCGACCCTGGTCCGCCATCTGATTTCATCGATGAGCAGCCGTTACTCCATTTCGGCGGCCGACCTCGCTTCTTGCCCCTGAGCAACGGCTCCAGCACCGTCCACTGCGCGTCGGTCAAATCGTGCCGCCTCGTTGCCGCTACGCCGGCCACGAGGTCTCCGGTGCTCAGGTCTTCTTGGTCGAAGAACCATCTACCGGAGACCTCGCCATCCATCGATCACCGACACGCCGCGATGATCAAGCCCGGGTCGGCAACCCAGCCCACTCGTGAAACACCGCCTAGGAGAACAGGTCGCCTGCGGACTGCCCTGCTTCACGCTTGCGGCGGAAGTAGTCGTTGATGATGGTCCGGTACCGGTCAGCGTCCGAGCGGGCCCAGTTGCGCATGAGCTCACAGCCGAACGCCAGTGAGGTGATCGGCTGTGCCCCAGCCTGAAGCATGCGGTCGATGGCTGCCTGGTGGGTGACCGCTGAAACGCCTCCAACGGCATCGATCACGGGGTAGATCTCGTAGCCCTCCAAGAGCATGTCCAGGGTTGGGAACGCGAGGCAAACCTCTGTCCACAGGCCGGCCATCACGATCTTCTTGCGTCCAGTGGCCTCGATCGCGGCCCGAAAGTCCGCATCCTCCCAGGAGTTGACACCTGTCCGGTCGATTTCAGTGATGCCGGGTAGTTCACGACTGATCTCATCGACGGTCGGCTTGTTCACCCCCATTCCCACCGCCACGGTGGTCACGATCGTCGGAATCTCATAAGCTCGCGCCAGCTGCGCCAGCGTCACCACACCGAGGCCGATCTCCTCCCGGCTGGCGGAACCGACTGTGGCGTACTGGCCCTCCTGGTAGTCGATGAACGCAATGGCGCAGTTCTGCGGTGTCAAGAGGTGGTCGGAATCGGGATCGCGGATCGGTTCAGGATCCATCTTGCTGGTCTGCACGGTAGTCATACGTAATCTCCTCTGGTGGTTCTGCTTGCCTAAGAGCGGATGCTGGCGGCGCGCGAGGTGGTCTTGCGCGTCAGGTCCACGAAGTCGGGTTCGAATTCCGGATCGACATTGACTGCCTCCCACAGTCGCTGCCGGCCTGCGTTGGAGATCGGCAGCAACCTGGCCGGGTCATCGACGGCAGACACCAGCGTGTCGTCGTCCTCCGCAGAGCGACGTAGCGGACGAGGGTTGCTGACGTCCAGAGCGCGCTCCACGACCGCTTTCATAGGCCCTGCCGCCATCAATTCCAACGAAATCTCATAGTCTCGCCCGAGGATGTCCGCGAGGTCCAACGCCTCGCGTAGCCCCGCCTCCGCAGCCATGATGGCTACGTTGGTGATCAGCTTGTAGTCCACGCCCGCACCGAACTCACCCACGTGCCGGGATCTGCCGAGATCATCGAGCACCGACTTCACCCGCTCGAAATCGTCGGCCGATCCGCCGACCAGGAACGTGATCGCTCGCTCGCGCGCGTACTTCACACCGCCAACAATGGGCGAGTCGAGCACGACCACTCCGCTGGGTGCCGCCGCGTGGACCTGCTCAATGATTGCGCGGGTGGTAGTCGAGCAGATCAGCACTGATGCACCAGGTCGAGCGCCGGCGAGTATTCCATCGTCGCCCAGGTAGGCGGTCGGGATGTCATTCGACATCACGAGGCCGAAGATCACGTCAGCGCCCCGCGCCGCTTCTGCGGCCGACGCGACTGCGGTCGTCCCCATGCGCCTAGCTGCTTCGAGCCGGGAGTCCGCGATATCAGATACTCGCACTTGATGTCCGGCAGCGAGTAGATGAGGCGCCATCTGCTCGCCCATGTCGCCGAATCCCACGATTGCGATCGTTGCCATGCGTCTAGCTCCTATTCAATACATCTGTGCTGTGCCCACACGCAGGGGTGTGGCAGGCCATGGACTCACGCCGGTGAACCTTTCGGGTGGCGTTGGGCGAAGTCCCAGGATGATGACGCTGGCGTCCGGCGGCGATCGTCGCCGCCAGTGCCGCCGGCCAGCGTGGCGACTACCACCAGGTGAGCGCCCAGGTGGACCCGGACGACCCCGGCTCCACGCCGCCGGAGTACACCGCCCGTCAGGCGTGGTCCCAGGTGGGCGACCGGGCGCGGCAGGTGCCGCCGCTGTCGTACCTCGTCCAGATATGGGCACGCCTGGCCGGGCCTGCCGGCGACGGACTCTTCACCGATCGCGCCGCCGTCACCGCGGTGGCGACCGCCTGGGATCCCCAATGGCCGCGTCCGATCTCGCTGGCCCGGGTCACCGTCGTCGACGTCCAGGGCAGCGGCGGCCGCAGCGAGGGTATATGGCGCCGATCGTCCCGTACCGACATCGGTTTCTCGCCCATATGTCGTTCCTTCCTCGAGTTCTCCGCGCGGTGTCCCTTCCGTCAGCTCAGCCGAGGAAGGTGCGCAGGGCGGCGTTGACCTCGTCGGCGTGGGTCCAGAGCAGCCCGTGTGGGGCGCCTTCGATCTCGACGTACTCGGCCTCGGGCAGGCCCTGGCGAAAGCGCCGGGCGGTAGCGTCGATCGGGAGGATTTTATCGGCGGTGCCGTGCAGGATCAGGGCCGGTTTGCCGCTGGCACGGACCGCCTCGACGTCGGCGCGGAAGTCCTCGATCCAAGAAGACACGACGGCGTAGGCCGCCACCGGCGCGCTGGAGACGGCGACGTTCCAGCTGCCGGTGACAGCCTCCTGGCTGATCCGGCTGCCAAGGTTCTCGTCGAGGTTGTAGAAGTCCGAGAAGAACTGCGTGTACCAGGCGTAGCGGTCACGCTTTGCCGCGGCCTCGATCCCGTCGAACACCTTCTGCGGCAGGCCCCCGGGGTTGTCGTCATGCTCGACCAGGAACGGTTCGAGTGAGGCGAGGAACGCCAGTTTCGCCACCCGCTGGTGGCCGTACTGCGAGACATAGCGGGCCAGCTCACCGGTGCCCATCGAGAACCCGACGAGGACGACGTCGCGCAGGTCGAGCGTCTCCAGCACGGTGTTCAGATCGGCCGCGAACGTGTCGTAGTCGTAGCCGGAACCTACCTTCGACGAGCGCCCAAAGCCACGACGGTCGTAGGTGATCACCCGGTATCCGGCAGCAAGCAGCTCACGCGTCTGAAGCTCCCAGCTGTGGCCGTTCAGCGGATACCCGTGGATGAGGACAACCGGCTGACCTGCGCCCTGATCCTCGTAGTGCAGCTCGATCGGGGTGCTGTTCTCGATCCCTACGGCGATGAATCCCATGATTGTTTCCTTCTGTTGTCGCGTACTTCGTGGGTTGTGTCCGCGCTGGACGTCGTTGTCGTGTCGCGGCGCTTATCGACGGGGCTCCCAGCAGAACATCCGCGCGGCCAGCACAATCGCCACCGCCACCCAGACCAAGGTCGGAGCCAGCAGGAGCATGGAGTCGGCCAGTGGGACCCCGCCGTTCCAGGCGTTGACGATCAACTCAGTAGCCGAGCCTCCGGGCAGAAGGACGCACCGCGCGCCGGTCCGTGGGGCTCTTGCCGAACACGCGCACCGTGCCCGCCGACGCCGTCCGGTGGCCCTCGATGACCTCCAGGGTCGAGGTCTTGCCCGCACCATTGGTGCCGAAGAGTGCGTAGAGCTCCCCGCGCGCGACCTGGAACGAGAGATCCTTGACGGCGTCGAACTCGCCGTAGGTGACGTTCAGTTGGTCGACTTCGATGACAGGTCTGACGGGCATCACGGATCCTTTCGTCTCGACACAAGGCTTCCGCCACTGGCGGCACCTTGGCATCGGTATAAACCCCTTAGCTCTCACCGTCAGCGCACTCAGCCGCAAGCGAGCTGGTCGCTGTCTGTGCGAGGCAGCCAGGTTGGGCGGCTGGTGCGGTTGACCAGCGACGAAAGCCGCGTGCTCGAGGCCTGTCTCGACCTGCGGCATCCGAGTCATCAATCCGTCCGCGTTGAGAACGCGGCCGTGCAGAGGCGGCCGGCATCGGGAAGAATTGCGATTCGCATCGGTGACAACCACCTACTCCGCCGGACGGCGGTACGTCACCGACGGGGAGCTGTCCAGGCAGGTCATCACCCTGGCCAAAGCCACACCCGAACGGGCGTGGCTGGCCGAGGTGTCGTCGGTGGTGCTGCAGCAGGCCCTCGCGGACCTGAACACCGCGTACCGCAACTTCTTCGCCTCGGTCACCGGCAGACGCGAAGGTCGGAAGGTGGCTCCGCCGCGGTTCCGGTCCCGCAAGGACAACCGGCAGGCCATCCGGTTCACCAGGAACAGCCGGTTCAAGGTCTGTGCCAATGGCCGGCTGCGGTTGCCGAAGGTCGGTGACCTGAGCGTGCGCTGGTCGCGGGATTTGCCGGCCGAGCCCACCTCGGTCACGGTGATCCGGGACGCTGCGGGCCGGTACTTCGCCTCGTTCGTTGTGCAGACCACAGACGAGCCGTTGCCGCCGGTCGAGTCCGAGATGGGCATCGACCTCGGGTTGACCCACTTCGCCGTCCTTTCCGACGGCACGAAGGTGACCGCACCGAAGTTCCTGCGCCGCGCGGCCCGCAAGCTCAAGCGGTTGCAGCAGGACCTGTCCCGCAAGCAGCGAGGCAGTCAGAACCGCAAGGAAGCCGTCGTGAAAGTCGCCAGGGCGCACGCCCGGGTGGCCGACACCCGGCGGGACTGGCAGCACAAACTGTCCACGACGATCATCCGCGACAA
The DNA here is from genome assembly GCF_045209745.1 of Micromonospora sp. NBC_01638. Taxonomy (NCBI): domain Bacteria; kingdom Bacillati; phylum Actinomycetota; class Actinomycetes; order Micromonosporales; family Micromonosporaceae; genus Micromonospora; species Micromonospora sp. NBC_01638. The sequence goes on along the minus strand of NZ_CP109273.1, from coordinate 6,726,135 downwards.
CCAAGCGGTATACGTCGAGGACCTGTGCGTGACCGGTCTCGGCCGAACCAGACTCGCGAAGTCCGTGCACGATGCGGGCTGGGCCAGCTTCACCGACATGTTGCAGTACAAAGCCGCCCGGTACGGGCGGACCTTCGGCCGGGTGGACCGGTTCTTTCCCTCCACCCGGATGTGCTCCGACTGCGGCCGGATCAACGACAAGATGACGCTCAACCTCCGATCGTGGACCTGCCCATGCGGATCGACCCACGACCGGGACGTCAACGCGGCCATCAACATACTCGCGGCGGGACGCGCCGAGAGCCTAAACGTCTGTGGAGCGCAGGTAAGACCGGCACCCGTGCCGGCACCGCGCCGCGAAGCAGGAATCCGCCCGGACGCCGCGTGTTCCACGCGCAGCGTGGAGGGAACCTCCGTCCTTTAGCGCGGAGAGATCGTCAAGCGACCCCACCGACCGCGACGTTGGGGTGTTCGCCGGACTGCGGGAGCTACGGCTGGACGGACTCGGCGAGACCGACGCCCGGGCGCTGCTGGCAGCCGCGGTCCGCGCACCGCTGGACGACCGGGTACGCGACTGGATCGTCGCCGAGGCGCGTTGCAACCCCTTGGCGCTGCTGGAGCTGCCTCGCAGTGCGCAGCCCGCACAGCTGATCGGCGGGTTCGAGCTGCCCGACGCGCTGGGCGTCCCGCACCGCGTCGAGGACGCATTCCGGCGCCGCTCCGGCAGCCTGCCCGCCGACACGCAGTTGCTGCTGTTGGTCGCCGCGGCCGAGCCGACCGGCGACGTGGAGTTGCTGCGGCGGGCGGCCGCGCAGTTGGGCATCGGCCGCGAAGCGGCCGAGGCAGCCGAGGCAGCCGGGCTGCTGGAGATCGACACCCGGTGCGGTCGCCGCCTCCAGACTCGGCGCGTGGGGGCGAGCACGCCGATGCCCTCATGCAGGTAGTCGTAGACGGTGGACTTACCGATCGCGTTGTCGGCGGCCAGCTGGCTGGCCCTGGTGCGATCCAGGAACCAGCGGATGACCAGGACCGCCTGCTTGAAGCAGCTCAGGGCACGGGTACCAGTGCGGGTAGCGCGCCGGGCACGTTGTGAGCACCGCCATCTTCGCGAATGATGCCCTTCGTCGCGGACTGGAGCGCCTCTCTGAACGCTCGCGCGTTCGGGAATCGATCCTTTCGGGCTTTGGCGAGAGCCTTCACGAGTACGGAATCAAGCGCGGGGGTGAGGTCTGGACGGCGCGTGCTGGCCCGCGCGGGTTCCTCGTAGACGTGTTGGTAGGCGACAGAGAGCGGGTCAGGACCGATAAAGGGTGGCCGCCCGGTAAGTAGTTCGTAGAGCAGGCAGCCTGCGGAGTAAAGGTCGCTGCGGGCGTCCGCGGTTTCACCGCGCACCTGCTCGGGAGAGAGATAATGGGGAGTTCCAAGGACCTCGTGGGCTTGGGTTATCGTCGCGGCTGAATCACCACTGGCGCGTGCGATTCCAAAGTCCACGACTTTGACGGCACCCTCGGTCGTGATCATCACATTGGCCGGTTTGATGTCGCGATGGACAATGCCCGCGCGATGACTGAACTCAAGCGCCGAGAGGACCCCGACCTGATACTGGATCGATTCCTTGAGTCTTAGCTCGCCAACCTTGAGGAGGTCCCGCAGGGACCGGCCAGCGACATACTCCATGACGATATATGGAACGCGCACCTTATCCGCCGAGCCTCCTTCCACCTCTTTATATCCAGTGTCATAGACGGAGACGATTGCAGGATGGTTGAGGCGAGCCAACATCCGCGCCTCGCGTCGAAACCTGGATTGGAACAGGGGATCCTGTGCAAGGTCTCTGCGGAGCACCTTGATCGCAACGGAGCGACCTGAGCGGATGTCACGACCTAGGCGAATATTGGCCATACCGCCCGAGCCAATGAGATCGCCTACCTCATAATTTCCATAAAGGACTCGATTCGTGCTCATCAGGATTTCCTAACTGCTCTCGCTCGCTCTTGGTGGAGTTCCGCGGCGGCGAAGTCCAGACCCCGCTTCGCAACACCGGGCAACTGGGACACATGAGTGCCGGCCCCACCGGCGAGGTCGGGCCGGAACGAAAGGCCCTTCGCGGCACGAACATCGCCGTAGCTGAGGTTCCGCCTGGCAACGTCGATGACAGCGCTGACTGACATGGCGGTTCCTTTCGCGTCAACGGTTCGAAGGGGGCGGCGACCTCGCGGTTCAAGGCCGTTCCCGGGCGGATGGGGTCCGGCGCTGGTCCGGTCGTTGCCGGTCATGGCGTGTCTTCAGGCTGGCATCGGTGGCGGCACCTTCGCGTCGGTGGAAGCCCCTGATTGCTTCGCCGGTCGCCACCGTGCCGAGAGGTGGATGGTCGGTGCCAGGGCGTGCCAGACCAGCGACGGGGCCGGTGTGCGGGCAGGCCCAGCATGCGGCGGCCGGATCGTCGCCCCGTCCACAGTTGAGAACTTGGGTTTGGCGGGTGAGCTTCGCGTCGGTGACACTTACCTACTTATTGCAGTGCCGACGGGCTCGGGTGGGAATGAAACTGGCGAACCTTCTGGGCCGGCGCCGTTGGCCGGGTTGAGCCGGCGGCGGCGGATCCATAGGGCTTGCTGGGCGTGCGGGAAGTCCAGGCGCAGCGGCCCGGTGCAGGTGACCGCTTGCAGCTGGCGGATGTCTGGCGGCCGTGGCCGTGGTCGCGGGCAGACCTCGCGGATCACGCGGGTCCGGCACCTGCGCCAACGACCCCGATGTGTCCTGCTGCACCTGCTGCGACACGGCGTGCAGACGTGCGGACAGCCCGCCCGATCAACGATGATGCTTCCACGAGCGCGGTCCTTCGCCTTTATCATTCAGTCTAGACACCTGAATGATCACCAGAAGGCCGCGCTCTTCAACGCAACCAACCGGAACCAGCGTGGCTACCCGATGACCGGCCATCCGGTCATATCCCTACCTTGCGACAGCTCTGGCCTCCCCAGGGGCTTTTGGCCGTGTGTGTGCATGTCTGGTCAGGGAAGCGGCAGATCCTTGAGCTGTCGGCGGGAGGTGATGCCGAGTTTGCGGAAGATGTTGCGCAGGTGCGCTTCGATGGTGCGTGGGCTCAGGAACAGCTGTGCGGCGATCTCCCGGGAGGTCGCCCCGGTGGCGACCAATCGGGCGATGTGCAACTCGTGGGTGGTGAGGGCGTGGGCCGGCTGGGTGCTGCGTTTGCGTGGGTGTTCACCGGTGGCGCGCAGCTCGCGGGCGGCGCGCTCGGCGAACGCTTCCAAGCCCAGCTCCGACAGCTGTTGGTAGGCGGTGCGGAGTCTCTTGCGCGCGTCCTGGCGGCGGCCTTCGCGGCGCAGCCACTCACCGTAGACGAGGTGAGCACGAGCCGCGTCGCTGGCCATCCGGGACTCTCCGAGCCGTTCGATCGCTTCGCGGTACTGCTCCTCGGTACCCGGCCCCGTGCTCGTCAGCGCTCGTGAGCGCGCGGCCAGGCCCAGAGCCCACGAGGTGCCGCACGCATACGCGCGTGAGCTGAACTGCTCCAGTGCGAGTGCCGCTCGTTCCGGCTCGCCGGCACGGACGGAAGCCTCGATGAGCTCGGGTAGGCCCGTGCTGCTGATCGACTGTTCGTCGGATTTGCACGCCCTCGCCGCGGCTTCCTGCGCGACCGAATAGTTGCCCAACCCGTTGTGGAGCACTGCCATCGCGTACTGGGCCAGGGAGACCTCCACGCCCTCGTCGGGGTAGGTGACATCGCTGGCGATGATGGCGTTGAGCGCAGTGGTCTCGGCCTGGTCGCCACGCCAGGCGTTGAGAATGACGCGAGCATGGCGCAACGGCACGCCCCCGGTCGCCTGTGTGATCACCGTGGCCTCGGTGGCCAGCTCGTCGGCGTGGGCGAGATCGCCCATCAGGACCGACGTGATGGACAGGAAGTTCAGTGCGGCGGGGAGCGTCGCCAGCGCGCCGGCCTCACGAGCGAGCTGGACGTTGCGGGCGGCCAGCACGTAGAGCAGTTCGTCGTCGAGGACCGCCACGGCGTTGCGGCCGGCCAGCCACAGCCAACGGTCGCTCTGGCTGGACTGCACAGATTCCGCCTGCGGGCCGTCGCGGAACGCTGCCAGCGCGAGCCGTAGCCCGGGCACTCCCGCCGCATAGCCCCTCGTCAAGGTCGTCACGAGCCCGTCGAGGAGCAGGTCCACCGGTCGCGCCGGCACCCCGGGTGCGGGGGCGGCCAGGGTCGCTTCGGCGATGCGCACCGCGTCGCCCCCGCCGTTGATGATCGCCGCGTCCAGCGCATGTAGGTAGGTCTCGCGGGACAGCGCGGCGTCCAACGGGGCGAACGCCTTGGCGGCATCCATCAGCATGCCCGACACCTCGGTGCCTCGGGTCAGGTGGAACACGATCTGGGCTCGCAGCAGGTCGAGATGCGCGCGTTGCAGGGCATCCAGCGGCCCGAGCGGCGCCGCCGTGAGCAGTTCCAGCGCGCTTTCGGAGGCGCCGGCTTCGTGCTTGGCGCGGGCGGCTTCCAGCGCCCGCCGGGCACGGGTGGCGTGATCGGGGGTGAGGGTTGCCGCGCGTTGCAGGAACGCGGCCGCGGCGGCCAGCCCGCCACGGGCCCGCGCCCGGTCGGCCGAGCGTTCCAGCTCCGCGGCGGCTTCCTCGTCGGTGCCCAGGACTGACTGTGCGCGGTGCCAGGCGCGCCGGTCCGGATCGAGCTGAGGGTCGGTGGCGGCGGCCAGCGCGCCGTGGGCGCGGCGTTGGTCCGGCGGGGTGGCGGCCCGGTAAACGGCCGAGCGCGCCAGCGGGTGGCGGAATCGCACCCGGGTGTCGATCTCGAGTAGTCCGGCGGCTTCTGCGGGTGCGGCCCCCGTGCGGGCGATCCCCAGCTGCGCGGTCGCGCGCGACAGCAGCGCCACGTCGCCGGTCGGGTCGGCGGCGGCGACCAGCAGCAGCAGCTGGGTGTCGGGTGGCAGGCTGCCGCTGCGGCGCCGGAACTCGTCCTCGACGCGGTGCGGGACGGTGAGGGTGTCGGGCAGCTCGAACCCGCCGGCCAGCTGTGTCGGCGGCGTGCTGCGGGGGAGTTCCAGCAGCGCCAGCGGGTTGCCGCGCGCTTCGGCGATGATCCGCTCACGGACCTCGTCGTCCAGCGGGGTGCGGACCGCGGCCGCCAGCAGCGCTTCGGCATCTTTGGTGCCGAGGCCGTCCAGGCGCAGCTCTGGCAGTCCGGAGAGCGGGTGGACCTCGTTCGTGCTGGCGTCGCGGTGTGCGAAGACCAGGGCCATCCGCTCGGCCCCGACCCGGCGTGCCACGAACGCCAGGACCTGTGCGGAGGCCTCGTCCAGCCACTGCGCGTCGTCGACGAGGCACAGCAGCGGCTGTTCCTCGGCGATCTCGGCGAGCAGGTTGAGGGTGGCCAGCCCGACCAGGAACCGGTCCGGTGTCGCCCCGCCGCGCAAGCCGAACGCCACGCCGAGGGCGGCCTGCTGCGGCTCGGACAGCACACCGACCCGGTCCAGCAGCGGCGCGCACAGCTGGTGCAGACCGGCGAACGCGAACTGGGTCTCGGACTCTGCTCCGACCGCGGACTCGATCCGGTACCCGGATCGAGCCGCGGTGTCGCGGGCGTGCCCCAGGATCGCGGTCTTCCCGATGCCTGCTTCCCCGCGCACCACGAGTGTCCCGCTGTGTCCGGCATGTGCCCGGATCAGCAGTTGCTTGACCGTGTCGCGCTCTGCGCGCCGGCCCAGAAGGTTCGCCAGTTCACTCTCCACCTGAGTCCGTCGGCACCGTACAAGGAACGTAGAACTTAGGTAAGTGTCACCGATGCGACCGCGGCCGCCAAACCGGGGTCTCCACCGCCGTCGGGTGGCCGGCGCGCCCGCCGACGCCGTTGCTGGTCCTGGCACGCCCGGGCAGCGACCGTCCACCTCGCGGCACGGTGACGACCGGAGAGGACATCAGGGGCTTCTACGGACGCGAAGGCGCCACCACCACTGCCAGCCTGACAACAAGGCAAAGACCGGACCAGTTGCGACTGGGCCCGCGAGGAGACCGTGCCGGGCGCCGCCGAGGTCCAGATGCAGCACGGTGGCACCACCGGGGTGGCCTTCGCCTGGGAGACGCAGCTCCTCGCCGGACACGCTGGAAGCGATCTCTGACCTGACCGCCGCGCCGGTCGGCCCGTCATGCAGGTGAGATCTGATGGAGGACACATGGCAGTGAATGTGAGCAATGTTCCCGAAGCCAAACGGTACGAGGCTCGGGTCGAGGGAGAGTCCAAGGTCGCGGGCGTCGCGCAATACATCCGCACCACGGAACTCATCGCGTTCGTACACACCGAGGTCTCGCCGGAGTACGAGGGCAGGGGAGTTGGGTCGGCCCTAGCCCGCGCCGGCCTCGACGAGGCCCGCGCCGCGAGCCTGTTGGTCCTGCCCACCTGCCCATTCTTCGCGGGGTGGATCGCCCGGCACCCCGAGTACCAGGACCTGGTGTACCAAGCCCGCAGCAGAGTCAGCGACTGACCAGCCGGGCACGGCAGCGACGGAGGTCGGTATGAGTAGCAGAACCGTAAAGAAGGCGTACGAGGGCCAGTCGATCACCGTGACCTTTGAGGCCAGGCGTTGCCTGCACGCCGGCGAGTGCGTCCGCGGCCTGCCGGAGGTGTTCGACACGGGTCAGCGTCCGTGGATCCGCCCCGACGGTGCCGAGGCCGAGCGCCTGGCCGAAGTGGTGCGGCGCTGTCCCTCCGGAGCGTTGCAGTACGCACTCGTAGACGGCGGGGCGGAGGCCCCGGACCGGCCCACGCAGATCACGCGCGACTCCATCGGACAATTGATCGTGCGCGGTGAGTTGAGAGTGGACACGTCGCAAGGCGCGCGCGCTGAGACCAGGGTCATCCTGTGTGGTTGCGGGCAAAGCCGCCTGCAGCCGTACTGCGATCACGGAGGGCCTTGCGGTCAGATACCGCAGGGCTGACCCGACACCCCGGCCTGTCAGTTGCCGGATGAGCAAGGGCCGAGCAGGTGGTGCGCATTGTGCAATTCTCCGAGCAGGGCAGCCACGACGCGCTGCGCCTCGAGCTGAGACCGAAGATCCGCGTCACATTGATCGAGCCGGGCAGCGCCGCCACGGAACTGCCCCAGCACATCACCCATGCCGAGACGCGTGCGGTGGCGGTGACCGCTTGGAAGCAGGTGGAGGTCACCGCCACCGATGTCGCAGAGGTCGTCGTCTTCGCCGTGACGAGGCACGCCTCCTGAGACGCATCGGCGGGCACAGAAGAGACGAAGGCATTGAAGGAGCTGCACAGGATGGACGCATCGCAGATCGAGTTCGGTATCGACAGTTTCGGAGACCTCCCCCGTGATGATCGGGGGGAGATCGTCTCGCACGCGGAGGCGATCCGCGCGGCAGTGGCCGAGGCTGTGATGGCCGACCAGATCGGCATCGACGTGGTCGCATTGGGTGAGCACCACAGGCCGGAGTTCGCGATCTCCAGTCCGGAGACGGTGCTCGCCGGCATCGCGACCGCCACGAAGCGCATCCGGCTCGCGTCGGGGGTGACGGTGCTGTCCTCGGATGATCCGGTGCGGGTGTTCCAGCGCTTCGCCACGGTCGATGCGCTCTCCAGCGGTCGTGCCGAGGTGATCCTCGGGCGAGGATCGTTCACCGAGTCGTTTCCGTTGTTCGGGTACGACCTGAAGGACTACGAGGTGCTGTTCGAGGAGAAGATCGACCTGTTCCACCGACTCCTGGACGAGAAGCCGGTGACCTGGGAGGGCACCACTCGCGCCTCCCTGCAGGACGCGGACGTCTACCCGAAGACGGACTCGGGACGTCTGAACACCTGGGTGGGAGTGGGTGGCTCGCCGCAGTCGGTGCTCCGCACCGCGCGCTACGGGTTCCGGCTCATGCTCGCCATCATCGGTGGCGCACCCGATCGCTTCGCTCCGTACGCGGACCTGTACCGACGTGCGCACCAGCAGCTCGGCACGACCGCTCAGCCAGTCGGGATGCACTCGCCCGGCTTCGTCGCCGCGACCGACGAGGAGGCCAGGGAGCTGTTCTACCCCGGCTACAGGGAGATCCGCGATCGGATCGGCGCGTTGCGCGGTTGGCCGCCGATCCAGCGGCGGGAGTTCGATGCCGACGTGGAGCACGGCTCGCTGTACGTCGGCTCGGTCGAGACCGTCGCGGCGAAGATCGCCCGCGCGATTCGGGTGCTGGACGTGGGCCGTTTCGACATGATCTACTCCGCCGCCGGGACGGTCTCCGCCTCCGCGCGGATGCGGTCGGTCGAGCTGTACGGCACGCAGGTCATCCCGCGGGTGCGTGAGCTTCTGGCCGAGCAGCCTGCGGTCACGGCGCGGGTGGCACGATGACCTCTCATGTCACCACGATCGGCATCATGGGTGCCGGAAAGGTCGGCACCGTCCTGGCACGCCTGGCCGTCGCCGCAGGCTACCGCGTCCTGATCTCCGGCTCCGGAGATCCTGCGAGGATCGCGCTGACCACCGAGGTTCTGACCCCCGGCGCGACTGCCGTGTGGCCGACCGAGGTCGCGGCGGCCGCGGACGTGGTGATCCTCGCGCTCCCGCTCAGCAAGCACCGCAACCTCCCGGCGAACGAGCTGAGGGGGAAGCTTGTCGTGGATGCGATGAACCACTGGTGGGAGATCGACGGCCCCCGCGACACGATTGCCCCGCCCGGTATCTCTTCCAGCGATGCCGTCCAGCGGTTCCTGACGGGCGCGCGTGTCGTGAAGGCCCTGAACCACATGGGTTATCACGACCTCGAGGACGAGGCTCGTTCCGCAGGGCGGCGCGGGCGCAAGGCGATCGCGATCGCCGGCGACTCTCCCGAGGACGTCGCCGCGGTGTCACAGCTGATCAACGCGTTCGGATTCGACGCCGTTGCGATCGGCTCCCTCGTGGCCGGCGCTCGCCTCGAGCCCGGAACTGCTGCATTCGGAGCGAACGTCGAGGCCGCCGAGCTGCGAACCCTCACCGCAGCCTCGGCCTCAGCCGCTTTCGAGAACCGTTAGGGGTTCGAGTCCCTTCGGGCGCGCAGGTTGTTGAAAGGGCCTGAGCTGCGGAAACGCAGCTCAGGCCCTTCCTTGTTGTCCGACCTGTGTGGGCGGTGGTCACTCAGAACTGATTCACTCCGCCGTCGACGTAGAGGTTCGCGCCCACGATGAAGCTGCTGTCCTGGGAGGCCAGGAAGGCGACGGCATGGGCGACCTCCTCGGGGTTACCCGTCCGGCCGATCGGCACCATGGCGGCCAGGCTGGCCTTGACGACCTCGTGATCCTGTCCGGCCGCCACGCTCATCTCCTCGACGCCGCTGGTGTCGATCGGCCCTGGCGAGATCGCGTTGACCCGGATGCCGCGGCCTTTGAGCTCGTTCGCCCAGGTGCGGGCGAAGGAGCGGACGGCGGCCTTGGACGCGGCGTAGGCGCCGAAGGCCGGCATGCCTCGGTCGCTGGCGGTGGAGGCGCTCAGGATCACCGCGGCTCCGTCGTTGAGCAGGGGCAACGCCTTCTGCACCGTGGCGAAGGTGCCCTTGACGTTGATGTTGAAGATGCGGTCGAACTCTTCTGAGGTTTGCTGTTCGATGGTCGCGTACGACGCGACGCCGGCGTTGGCGAACAGAATGTCGATGCCTTTCCCGCGCTCGCGGACCACGCTGTACAGCCGGTCCAGGTCGGCCGGATCGGTGATGTCGCCGGGCACGGCTGTGACCGACGCGCCGATGACGTCGACCGCCTCGTCCAGCTCGGCCTTGCGCCGGCCGGTGATGAAGACGTGTGCGCCCTCGGCCGCCAGTCGCGCGGCGGTGGCCCGGCCGATTCCCCGCGTCCCGCCGCCGGTGATGACGGCCGTCTTGCCTTCGAGCTGACCCATGATTTCCTCCGCGTAATTATGTACCGATCGATCGGTACGGAATTAAGGTAGCAGTTCTGCATCGATCGGTACACAACTGGTAAGCTGGATCACGTGGGCATCCAACAGAGGGCGTCGGTCGGCCGGCCCCGGGGCTTCGACGCCGACGAGGCACTCGAGAACGCGATGCGGGTGTTCTGGGAGCGCGGCTACGAGGGCGCCAGCCTCACCGACCTGACCCAGGCCATGGGGATCAACCGAACCAGCATGTACGCGGCCTTCGGTAACAAGGAGGAGCTGTTCCGCAAGGTTCTAGAGCGGTATACCGACGGCCCGGCCTCGTACGGAGCCCAGGCGCTTGCCGAGCCGACCGCCCAGCGGGTGGCCACGGTGTTCCTCGACGGCGCTGTCCGCAGCAGCACCCTGCCCAGTTGCCCGAAGGGATGTCTCAGCCTGCGGGCCTCCCTGATATCTGGCGAGGGCGGGCAGGCGATCCGCGACCTGCTGGCCTCATGGCGCAACGAGACCAGCACCCTGTTGAGGGAACGGTTCCAGCGGGCCGTCGACGAGGGCGACCTGCCCGCGGGAACCGATCCGGCGCTGCTGACCCGGTACATCCTGACGATCGCCAACGGCGTCGCGGTGCAGGCCGCCGGTGGCGCCGAGCGCACCGACCTTCAAGTGGTCGCCGACGCCGCCCTCCGGAACTGGCCGCCCGTCTAGAGCCAACGCCGTTAGGTGGTTGGGTGGATGGCTGATCAGATTGCCATAACCCGGACGGTGCGGGTACGTAGCACACACGCAGGTTCGCGCTCCGTGGTGTCCACCGGCCGGTCGCCTCGACGCGGGTGCCGTGGGTGACGGTCACCGTGTAGTCGCAGGGTCGTGTGTAACGGCCCTGCCCCGTATCTCAGTCGAGTAGTTCGGTCACGGTGCCGGCGGCCACGGTACGGCCGCCCTCCCGGACGGCGAAGCCGAGCCCGACATCCATCGCGATCGGCCTGCCCAGCTCCACCGACAGGTCGACGGTGTCACCCGGCAGGACCATCGTCAGGTCACCGAGGTCTATCGACCCGACCACGTCGGTGGTGCGGAAGTAGAACTGCGGCCGGTAGTTGGCGAGGAACGGCGTGGCGCCCGCCTTCGGCGGTCCTCGAAGCCGGCGGAGCGGGTCACGGCAGGTTCGCCAGCACCGCCCAGGCGATCGGTGTCGTGCCTTGAGTGAGCTCGAGGATTCGCCTGCGGATCCGGGGCTCGTGAAGCAGCAACGCCAGCGTGGCGGCCACGTCCTCACGGGGGATCTCGTCGTGGGGCTGCGCCGGACCCAGCGAGACCGTCCCGATCCCGTTGCGGTCGACCAGCAGGGATGGCCGAAGGATCAGCCAATCCAGGTCGCTCATGCTGACCGTGACGTCGATCAGCTTCTTCACCGCGAAGTAGAACTCCACGTCGTCGCCGAGGTCATGCTCGCGCCCGGCCTCGGGAAGCACGGACACCAGCACGAAGCGACTCACACCAGCGAGGCGTGCCGCCTCCAGAGCCTTCACCACACCCTCGCCGTCGATGGCGGCCGTGACCTCCCACTTACCGCCGTTCGACCCGGCGGTGTAGACGACGACGTCCGCCCCGGTGAGCATGGGGGCCAGCGAGTCAGCAGTCAGGTCCGCGAGCTGAGCCACGTGAGCCTCGACTCCCTGGGCAGAGAGGTCTGTCCGCTGCTCCTCACGGCGTACCAGTCCGGCGACGTCGTCGCCCCGGTCGATCAGGTTCCTCGCCAGCAGCCCACCGACGGCCCCACTGACGCCGATGATGAAGGCCTTCATCATTCCGTTCCCGGCCGCACGGGGGCGCTAAGCTCCGCGGTACGTCGCCACACCCGGTGGCGATCGGTCACCAGGGTCGTCGACGGCAGACCTGCTCGAGCGGGGTGAGGGTCGGGGTACTGGCGCATCGTGCCAGCCTGGCCGCCGCGGCGTGGCCCTCGCGTCGGTAGGAGACACCTATCTTCGGCGCACCCGCTCCGGTCCGGTCAGGGAAGGTGGAACTCCTTGAGCTCGCGGCGTGAGGTGACGCCGAGCTTGCGGAAGATGTTGCGCAGGTGGGCCTCGATGGTCCGTGGGCTGAGGAACAGCTGTGCGCCGACCTCACGGGAGGTTGCTCCAGTTGCCACCAGCCGTGCGACGTGCAGCTCCTGGGCGGTGAGCTGGTCCGTCGGCCGCGCGGTTCGTGCGCGCGGGTGCTCGCCCGTTGCGCGGAGCTCGCTTGCGGCGCGTGCGGCGAATGCTTCAGCGCCCATGTCGGTGAGGAGCTCGTGGGCGGTACGGAGCTGGTCTCGGGCGTCACGGCGGCGGCCCTCTCGACGTAACCACTCGCCGTAGACGAGATGCCGCTGGCGCGAGCCCGGGAGCAGAGCTGCTCCATCGCTTCGACCGCGCGGTCAGGCTGCCCGGCACGGGCGGCTGACTCGATGAGTCGGAGCGGGCCAGGTTGCTGAGCGACAGCTCCTGGGACTCGAGCGCCCGTGCCGCAGCCTCCTGCGCGGCCGAGTAGTTGCCCAGCCCGTTGTGGAGCACTGCCATCGCGTACTGGGCCAAGGAGGCCTCCGTACTCCCGTAGGGGTGGGCGACGTCCTGGGCGACGACGGCGTTGAGTGCGGTGGTCTCGGCTTGGTCTGCTCGCCAGGCAGCCTGGATGACGTGAGCATGCTGCTCGTCGTCGAGGATCGCCACCGCGTTGCCGCAGCCAGCGATTGCTCTGTCGGTCCCGCGCAGGGTCCGTGTGAGAGCCAGTCCGGGAACTGGCTGTGAGGCGTGCGGCGTGGCGGGTTGATCATGGGTTGGGCCTTGAGGTACGAGCGCAGGTAACCACACCTGCCACGCTCGACCTCAAGGTCCAATATGACGTTGTACCTGGTTGCCGGCGCCAGCGCATCTCTGGACGCACCCGAGGCGCTGCCGGCGGTGTCCGCGCATCTGCCCCAGCCGCCGGACGCGGCGTTATCCCTCGGACACCACCGACGCGGAGTGGGCGGTCCTGGCCGTGCGGCATCACCGCGCAATCACCGGCACCGATCCGGCAGGGTGACAGCCCGAACCAGCGACGATCGGTCGTCATGGCCCACGACTCGGCCCTGAGCAGGTCGGATCGCACTTTCGGCAGCCACAGGGTACGTCCGGGCGGTGTGAGATCCATCGCCGGTGGGAAGGCCCGGGTGAGCCTGAGGCGTTGTCCCGCACATGCTGGAGACGGATGTGGTGGTTCTCGGCGCCGGACAGGCGGGGCTGTCCAGCGGGTACCACCTGCGCTCCTCCGGTCTTGACTTCGCCGTCCTGGACGCCAACCCGGCACCCGGCGGGGCCTGGCAGCACCGGTGGCCGACGCTGCGCATGGCGACCGTGCATGGGATCTTCGATCTGCCCGGCATGCGCTTCACGCCTCCGTCGCCGGACGAACCAGCCGCCGACGCGGTGCCGGCCTACTTCGCCGCCTTTGAGAGGAAATTCGGCATCGACGTGCAGCGGCCAGTGGCCGTCACGGCCGTCCGGAACGCCCGTGACGGACGACTCCTCGTCGAAGTTGGCAACAGCACCTGGACCACCCGGGCGCTGATCAACGCCACTGGAACGTGGACCAGGCCGTTCGTGCCGTACTACCCGGGACAGGAAGCGTTCCGCGGGCGGCAGCTGCACACCGCCCACTACCGGGGGCCGGCGGAATTCGCAGGGAAGCGGGTGGTTGTCGTCGGGGGCGGAACGTCGGCCGTGCAGCTCCTGGTCGAGATCGCCGACGTCGCGGCGACGACGACCTGGGTCACCCGCCGGCCGCCGGTGTTCCGGGACGGGCCGTTCACGCCGGACTACGGACGCGAGGTGGTCGCCAAGGTGGAGGCACGGGTACGGGCCGGCCTGCTCCCGGGAAGCATCGCCAGCGCGACCGAGCTGTCGTGGACACCGCAGCTGCTCGAAGCCCGGGAACGCGGTCTCCTCCTACGCCGGCCGATGTTCGACCGGATCGTCCCCGACGGCGTCCAGTGGCGCGACGGTGCGGCACAGGATGTGGACGTCATCCTCTGGTGCACCGGCTTCCGGCCGGCGCTCGACCACCTGGCCCCGCTGCGGCTGCGGGGGCCCCGCGGCGGCATCGTCGTGGACGGCACCCGGGTGGTCGCCGACCCCCGGATCCACCTGGTCGGCTACGGATCGTCCGCGAGCACAGTCGGCGCGAACCGCGCCGGGCGGGCAGCGGTCCGCGAACTGCGCGCGCTTCTGGCGGCGCCCGCGCCGGTCTGACCGCTCGGCGACGGTGGATCCGTCAAGGGGCAGGTGCGGCTGGCGACGGACAGGACCTGCGCGCGTTCGGGCAGGCGCCCGACACAGCCGTCAGCGTCCGGGACTCGTACTGAGGCAGGCCGCCCGGGCGGGGGTCGGCCAGCACGTCGTACGCCTGGCGAGCTTTCTCGAGCAGCCAGATGACCCGGTAGGTGCCGAAAACACCGTCCGAGCAGGTCAAGCGCTCGTGTCGTTTATTCGTGGCGGAGGCCGCCGAATCGGTCTCGTCGTCGGATGTCGAGCCGGTCGAGTCGGTCCGGTTTGGCGATCGGTTGGGGGAGCGGATCCCGGCCGGTGACAGACGCCGTGACACCGGGCACGGCCGCCGCGAGACCCGCACCGTCAAAGCCGCCACCGTGCAACCCCCGGCGGCATCGCCTTCCCCCACGCCCAACAGGCCGTCCGGATCACCCGTACCCGCACCACCAACAGCAGGACCAGCCGCGAGACCGCCTACCTGATCGTGTCCTAGCGCGGCTTGCGTTGCCAGGGGTGGCGGTGGTGGCGAACGCCGGCGGGCTATGGCGATGTTGCCGGGTTGATCAGTCCCGTTTGATAGGCGAGGACGACGGCTTGGACGCGGTCGCGGGCGCGCTGGCAACCTCGGGCTTCACCGCGGAGCCGAAACGGTCCACGGGCAGCAGCGACACCATCGTGCTCCTCGACGCGCTTCGGGGCTCAGCCGCCGAGATCAATCCTCCCCGGCGTCGAGGAACAGCTCGGCCAGCCGGGGCAGCCGACGCCGCATCTCGTCATCGTCATCGAAGTCGAAGTCCTCACCCATGTCGGGCTCGCGGGCCTCGTCGATGCCGACCGCAGCTTGCTGACGGACCTTCATCGCCTCGTAGAAGGCATGGTCGTCACCCGTGACCTGCTCATAGGCCTCGCTGGCCACGTAGTTCACCGACTCGGCGAACAGCGTGCCGTCGTCTTCCTCGGCCGCCGTTTGTCGTACCACGGGATGGTCAGCCAGTCCGTCGGGGGAGGCCAGGACACGTTCGTACCACTCGCGCCCGAGCGCGATGACTCCCGCCCGGAAATCCATGAAGCTGTCGTCTGAGCATCCCCCGCCGATCAGGTACGCAGCCGCCCACACGTCCCAGCGATAAAGGGTGCCATGGAGCTGATCGAACAGGTCCTGGAACTCGAGGATGCCCTCCGGTGATGTTGCGGCCAGACGCGTCACCAGTGCCGCGGCAACGGCCTCACCGTCGTCGCCGGTCCGCCCGTCGAGACCCGCCCCGGCCGACTCCACGACCGCCCAAAACTCGTCAACGTCCACGGCGCGAGAGTCTCCCACGGCCAACCGACACAACTCGTGCCCGTCGACCCGGGCACCAGTCGCGAGCGGCCGCTCAGGCATTCCTGACCCTGAACATCCGCTCATGCCCGATACATTCGGCGTCAGCGGACGATGATCACGTTGGCCATGTCGACGACCGGGCGGTAGCCGAGAGTTGGCGTAGATCTTGTTCGAGGTCGGGTTGGCTTGGTCGGTGAACAGGCAGACCCGCGCGCCCTCGGCCTGGATTCGGCGGGAAACCTCGGCGACCGCGTTGCTGGCCCAACCACGCCCGCGCTGGGCAGGGGGCGTGTAGACGGGGCCCACGCGGGCCACCCCGAACGACGGTGGGTTGGCACCGGTGAGGTGCACCGGCTCCCCAGTCTCGTCGACCCAGAACCAGAGCCGTCCGGCCTGGAGCCGGCGCAGCATCTCCGAGCGGTCGGGCACTTCGTGCGCACTGGTACCGCGCGGGCGACCCGCCTGTTCGTCGGCGTCGCCCATGAACGCGGCGAACCACTCCGTGACCAGTCCCACGTCGTCCTGGGTCGCGACCACCAAGCCGCCAGGCACAGGTGGCGGCCACGCCACCTCGCCGAGCTCGTGCAGCCGCGTGTGCTGGGTGACCTGGACTCGACCCCCGCCGAGCCGGGCCAGCTCGGCGGCGAACAGTTCAACGGCAGGCAGGGCCCCATTGACCGCGAGTACCTCCTCCTCGCGCTCGTGCAACGCGTGGGCCAGCGCAACGGCAGCCTCGTCGGGCATGGGCAGCAGGAATAGCGGGTAGGGGGCATACGGCGCCGCGCGCATCCCGGCACCGACCACGGCGCCGGAATCGTCCCTGACCACCAGCCACCAGTCGCGGTCGGGCTGCGAGAACCCCTCGGCCCGCTGCGACAACAGCCGGTGCGCGACGGTGGTCACGACCGTGCAGACGACCGGATCGGCGCCCAGGTAGTCACCCGCGGCGGCCAGGAACTCGCCCGGATCGGTGATGAACCGCAGCCGCAGTCCGGCCATCGGGATACTGCTCATCTGCGTACGCTAGCCACCGCCGTGCCACATCGATACGGGTTTTTTCACGGCCCGAGGACTTGCAAGCGCTGAGCAGGCCGGCATCTTCGGCCGCACGGAAGCCAAACACCGCAGCCAAGCCTTCGACGTCGCACCTGCCGCGAACCGAACGCTACGCGTTGTCGCCGCCGGGCTCGTTGGTGCGTGCTTGCGGGGTCACGCCCGGTTGAGACTGTCAGAATCGTGTTCAAGGAGTCGGTGCGCGGAGGCGAGGAGAGGGCATGAGCGACTGGAACGACAAGATCATCATTGAGTTTCGCGCCAACGGTGGGCAGGTCGGCGGTCAGTTCGCTGGCGCGCCGCTGCTGCTGTTGCACACGATCGGCGCCAAGAGCGGCCAGCCCCGCGTGAACCCGGTGATGTACCAGAAGGTGGACGGCGGCTACGCCGTGTTCGCGTCCAAGGGCGGTGCGCCCACCAATCCCGACTGGTACTACAACCTGCTCGCTCATCCGCAGGCCCAAGCGGAGATTGGTACGGACAAGGTCGAGTTGGTCGCCAGAGTTGCCGCCGGGGACGAGCGGGAACGGATCTGGAGCGCGCAGAAGGTCGCGTATCCAGGCTTCGCCGACTACGAGCAGAAGACCACCCGCCAGATCCCAGTCGTCGTACTGGAACCTGCGCCGTAGGCAGAGGCGGCACAACCCCATTGCCCGCCTGTGCGGGCCGCGCCGCTGATCCGGCGCGTACCCGCTCATGGCACGAAGAGGACGTCCTGTCGGGGCTACCCTTCCTTCGCTTGGCGTGAGCGCCAGATCTCCAGCCGCAGTCCGGCCCATCGGTCGAGCCATCCCTTGACCTCCACGCGGCGCTGTACCTTCGCGCGGCCCGCTGCGTTGTTCATGGCTGGAGACGGGCGGACAACCATTCCCACAAGGTCAGCCAGCCCATGGCAGGACACCAGGCGAACAGAGTCACCCCGCAGAGTCACCGCGACGCACGTCGCCGTTTCGGGCCAACGCGATATCGCGTCCAGCGCGGACGTGTAGGGCTTATCGCCATTGCGCAGATGCATCCGTGCTTGATTACGAATCTCCCACGGCACCCCAGGCAGGGCCACCATGGCCTGGGCTTCGGCGCGTGCGTCCTCGCGTGGGTCCAGCTTCTCCGGGTCGAAGTAGGCGACATCCACGTCGCGCTCCGCCGAAACCGGGAGGCCGCTGATCGCGTCCCAGACGCGGT
This sequence comes from Micromonospora sp. NBC_01638, assembly GCF_045209745.1. Taxonomy (NCBI): domain Bacteria; kingdom Bacillati; phylum Actinomycetota; class Actinomycetes; order Micromonosporales; family Micromonosporaceae; genus Micromonospora; species Micromonospora sp. NBC_01638. The sequence continues at coordinate 6,708,394 of NZ_CP109273.1, read as the reverse complement.
TGCGTACGAAGCCGGCACCGATCCACCAGTCCGGTAATCCAAGGTCGGCCGTAGTCCGAAGGACTCTCATTGCTGCCGGGTCTGACTCGATCACGCCCACAACGTCCTGCGCGCTCATGACCACCTCAGGACCCTAAACCAGCAGACGTGCACACCGCTTGCGAGCGAGGGCTGAGAGCAGAGCGAAGTCGTGACCCACCTGCTTCGGGGTGAACCCGATGCCCGCTCCGCCGTCGAACGGCGCGGCGTCGTTGGCCCGTGACCGTTCGACCATCCGGTCGCCTCTGACGAGGCTGGTACGGACGCCGGTGACCGGCAGCCTGGCGCCCGCGGTGTAGTCAACGGCGATGTCGATGCCGCCGGTCATGAACCCTGTCGGCTGGACGACGCGATCACCGCATCCGCGACGCGGATGCGGAGGCGGGCGTTGATGATCCAATGGTGCCGCCACAGGGGCCGTCTCGGTCTACCGAGACGGCCCCTGCCGTGTGTCTCACTGAGTTACTCGCCTGAGCGTCGAAGCTCTCGGTGCAGCCCTGAACGCGGGCAGAGGGTAGCGGACACGGTCACTTACCGGAGAACTCCCAGAGGGGCCCGGTCCGCCACTCGTGATCGTTGTAGCGGACGCCGCCCCGAACCTTTTTCGTACCGTCCTCGCGCCAGTCGAAGTTGCACCTGGCCCAACTGCCGTTTCCGTGGGTATTGCGGCAATACCGTTCGGCGACGCCGTATTGGCTCCAGACCTGCCCCAGCGCTGAGTAGCCGTCGGCCTGGTTGTCCTTGACGTAGACGAAGTCACCGTCGTAGTCGATGCAGACGATGGTGGAGTGGTAGTAGGCGGTCGTCATCAGGCATTCGCCAACCGGCCCCGCGACCTTGACGCCGGTCTGGCAGGAATATTGCGAAAAGCCGCATACATCGAGGTAGTTGTCAGCGGCGGCGCTACTCGGGGGCGCTGCGGCGAACACGGCGATGACCGTGGCCACCAGGGCGAGAGCCCCGCCGCGGAAGCCGCGCCTGGACCGCATGAGTCCCAAGAGAACTGTCTTCATGTGTCTCTCCATGGATAGGAAGTTGATGCGAGGGAGCATGGGTGTCTGCCGCTGGTGTCAGCAGCCCTGGGTGAGGCTGTCCACGGTGTAGACCGTGAAGTCCCAGACGATCCAACCCTTTGCCGAGACGCAGTTGTTGGCGGTGCCGGTGACACCGACCGGTCCGGCGTAGGAGGAGTAGGTGCCCTCGTCGGGGTTGGAGAGTGCATCGAAGTTGCAGGTGCGCCCTTCGCCTGAGCGTTGGGTGCAGCGGGCGATTTGGACGCCGGTCAGCGCCGACTTGCCGTAGGAGACGCCTCGGTGGTAGAAGCAGGCGCTGTTGGTGCCACCGTTGCTGCTGTTGTAGTAGATGATCAGTTCTGCGATGGGGCTGCCGCTGCGTGAGACCGTCTTGCTGTATGTCACGGTGCCGGAGCAGGAGGTCGCAGCCTGCGCGGGTGCGGCGGTGATCAGTGCCGAGGCGGCCACGGTGACCAGGCCGACGGCCAGTACGCCGGCACGACGGAGGGTACGACGGATCATTCAGCACTCCCTGGGATCAGATAATCGATCTTGACCGGCGGACCGTATCGGCGACGGGTGAAAGGGCGCTGAAATGCCGCTGACGGCAGTGCCCGCGGCCATACCATCGCTTGTCGACGGTCGCGCCGACGCCCGCCGGATCTGCCCGTCGGGTCCGGTCAGTAAGCTGCGCGAGGTGCCTGCTCGGGAGCGGTGAATGATGGACGGTGTCGAGTTCCGGGTGCTGGGACCGGTCGGTGTGTGGTGCCACGGCGAGCGGCTGAGTCCAACGAACGCCCAGCAGCGCACGATCCTGGCGATGCTCCTGTTGACCCCGGCCCACGTCGTCACCCTCGGCCAGCTGGTCACCGCTCTGTGGGGCGATTGTCCGCCAGCGTCAGCGCGCAATGCCATCCAGGGGCACGTGTCCCGGCTCCGCCGGCTCCTCGACGACATCCCCGGGGTCGAGCTGGTGACGGCGGGTCCGGGCTACCGGCTGAACGTGCCGCGTGAGTCGGTGGACGTGCACCGGTTCCGACGATTGGTGGGGCGGGCGCAGGCCGTTGACGCCCCGCTCGACGAACTGCTGCGTACCGCCGTGGACCTGTGGCGCGGTCCCGCGTTCGCCGACGTCGCGGGTGAGTGGCTGGCGGCGACGGCCGGGCCGGCTCTCGAGCAGGAGCGGCTCGCCGCCGTCGAGGAGCTGTCCCGGGCCGAGCTGCGCGGGGGGCGCCCGGGCGCCGCCATCGGTCGACTGACCGCCGTGGTCGCCGAGCATCCGCTGCGGGAGAACGCGGTCGCGCTGCTGATGACCGGGCTGCATCGCGCCGGCCGGCGCAGCGAGGCCCTGGACGTGTTCCGGGCGACCCGGCTCCGGCTGAGCCGGGATCTCGGCATCGAGCCGAGCGACGAGCTGCAGCGGATCCATCGCGCGGTGCTGGCGGACGATCCGCCGGCGGTGGCGGCGTCGCAGGCGGTGGCGGCGCCGGCGGTGGCGACGGCCGGTCCGTGCGCCCGTCAGCTGCCCGCCGACGTGGCGTACTTCACCGGCCGTACCGCCGAGCTGGCCGCGCTCGACGAGCTGCTGGGGTGGCGGCACACCGGTGTCGCGGTCGCCGTAATCAGTGGTGCCCCGGGGGCGGGCAAGACGGCGCTCACCGTGCACTGGGCCCACCGGGTCGCCGACCGCTTTCCGGACGGGCAACTGTTCGTGAACCTGTGCGGCTTCGACACCACGGGCGCCGCCATGGACCCGGCCGATGCGCTGCGCCGGCTGTTGGCCGGGCTGGGCGTGCCGGCGAACCGGCTTCCGGCGGCGCTGGACGAGCAGTCGGCCCTCTTCCGTACGGTGGTCGCGCAGCGACGGGTTCTGATCGTGCTGGACAACGCGCGGGACGCCGCGCAGGTCCGCCCGCTACTGCCCGGAGCTTCCGGGTGCCTGGTCGTGGTGAACAGCCGCGACCAGATGACCGGACTGGTGGTCGGACATGGTGCGACGCCGCTCGCGCTCAGCCGCCCCTCCCCAGCAGAGGCGCGGGAGTTCCTGGCCAAGCGGCTCGGCAGCGAGCGGGTCGCCCGTGAACCGCAGGCGAGCGCGGACATCGTCGAGTCGTGCGGTCGGCTGCCGCTGGCGCTGGCCGTGGTCGCCGCTCGCGCCGTCACCAACCCCCATCTGCCGCTGGCCGCGCTCGCGGCCGAGTTGCGGGAGAGTCGCGACCGCCTCGACGTCCTAGCCAACGGTGACTCGGCCACCGACGTGCGGACGGTGTTCTCCCGGTCCTACCGGGCGCTCGGTACGGAGACCGCCCGGCTGTTCCGGCGACTCGGCCTGCATGTCGGCCCCGACCTCAGCCTGTCCGCGGCGGCCAACCTCATGGGACTGCCCGTGGCGCGGACGCGAGCACTCATCGGCGAGCTGATCCGGGCACACCTGATCGAGGAACCTGTTCCGGGCCGTTACGTGTTCCACGACCTGATCCGGGCGTACGCGGAGGAGTTGGCGCGGACCATCGAGTCGGCGGCGGACCGCCGCCTGGCGCTGCGCCGGCTCCTCGACCACTACCTGCACAGCGCGCGGCTCGCCGACGCGCTCGTGGAGCCGCACCGATCGCCGATCCGGTTCGAGCCGTGCGCCGACGAGGTGCACGTCGACGAGCCGACCGACCGGCAGGAGGCTCAGGCGTGGTTCACCGCTGAGCGGGCGGTCGTGCTGGCTGCGATCGACCGGGCCGCGGCTGAGGGATTCGCCGCACACGCCTGGCAGTTGGCCTGGGCGATCAAGCCGTGGCTGAGCCGGCAGTGGCACCGCCACGACCAGGTGCGGGCGCAGCGCACCGCGGTGGCGATGGCGATGAAGGTCGGGGACACCGCGGCGCAGGCGGTGGCACACCGGTATCTGGCCGACGGGTTCGACCGGCTCGGCCAGCACGGCGACGCCGAAGTCGACTACCAGCGGGCGCTCGACCTGTACCGGATCGTCGAGGACCGGATCGGGCAGGCGCACGTCGAACTGGACATCGCCCGGATGTTCGACCGGCAGCAGCGCCACCGGGACGCGGTGTACCACCTGGAACGCGCCCTGGTCCTGTTTCGCGCCGAGTGCCACGGCGTTGGCGAGGCCCGTACCCTCGCCGCGCTGGGTTGGGAACACGCCCAACTCGGCCAGTACGGCGAGGCGCTGGAGCACTGCCGCGCCGCGCTGGCGCTGCTCCAGGCGAGTGCCGACCGCCACGGCGAGGCGGCCGGCTGGGACAGCATCGGCTACATCCACCATCAACGCGGCGAGTACCCGCTCGCCATCCAGTGCTATGAGCGCAGCCTTGAGATGTTGCAGGAGTGCGGCGACCGGATGGGCTCGGCACGTTCGCTGGTCTGCCTCGGGGAGAGCCGGCTCGCCGCCGGTGAGGCGGCCGGGGGCCGGCGGGCGTGGCAGCGGGCGATGGCTCTGTTGACCGACCTGGACGACGCCGCGGCCGCGGAGTTGGCCGAACGGCTGCGCCTGTTGCCGGCCGCGCCGCCCGGCGCCGACCAGCGGTCCGAGTCGGGGTGACCCACGGGTCGGATGCGCCGGTGTGGTGACGCCGCCGGCCGCGGCGCCACCACACCGGTCCGTCATCCGAGCGTGAACCGGAAGAATCGGGGCCGGTAGATTCCCGGGTCCCGGTAGTGGTCCCCCTTTGAACTCACCCTCGTGTCCATACTGTTCACGTTGTACGAGGCGGTGAACGTGTTACCCGAGCTCAGCGACGCGTGGACGTGCGCGTTGTAGGAGATGACGTTGCCGTTCCAGTAGCTGCCGTACGGGCCCGGTTCGGGCATCCGGTAGACCTCGGTGCGATGGTTGAACGGCCCGAACGGCGAGCACGACGTGTAGGCCATGATCCGGCCGCTGAACGCCTCCGTGCTGTCCTGGCTGAGCAGCAGATACTGGCCGTTCCACGGGGTCACGCTGTACTCGTTCGCGATGCCGGTGAGCATGTTGCGCGCATTCTGCTCCCGGAACGTCCAGCCCCATGGCGTGTAGTACTGCCAGGTACCGGTGGCGAGGTCGCTGCCCTGGACGCGGGCGATCCGCATCTGCTTGTGCGTCGGCGAGTCGTCGACGCCGTAGATGTAGGTGTAGCCGTCACCGCTGCGGCTCGCCGGCAGCAGCGCCGAGCCCCACGCCACCCCGCTGGCCGAGGGCAGGTTGCGGACCTGGACCGGGGCGTGCAGGTTGTTCAGGTCGAAGTCCGCCACGACGTTGCGGTTGAACCGGAAGTCCCACCCCCCGGAACCGAACCTCAGGTACTCCTGGTACACCACCTGGAGCCCGTTACCGGAGAGGTGCCCATCACCGACCCAGTACCAGGTGGTGGTGGACGTCGGGCCCATGATGGGGCGGGGCGCCCCGGCCGTTCCGCCGTGGTACGTGGTGAGGTTGCTGCCGTTCTGCACCACGAACGTGTTGTTCACCAGTGGCGCCGTTGTCGGTCGGGTGCCGTCGGAGTTCAGCGGGCCGATCCAGGTGTCGGAGAACAACCAGATGATGCGGCCGTCCGGCAGCTTCACCGAGTAGGTCGAGTCGCCGCCGGTCCAGCCGTCGGGGGTGGTGGCCGCGTACGAGTTGAAGGTCGACTCGGGGGCGACGTGCGTGGTGAGGCTGGTGACGTTGGGCGCGCGCAGCGCGCAGCTCCGCTCCTTCAGCGGCAGCGTGGTCTCCATGTAGGTGTCGAACGTCCTGGGAGAGTTGTCCGCGTCCTGCGAGTGGATGTCCAACTCGGTCCAGGTGGTCACCAGCGTGGCCACCATCGGGTAGGCGAAGTTCGACACGGTGATGAGCCCACCGGCGTCGGGGTACTTCACGGTCTCGATGGTCGGGTACTCGGCGAGCGTGCCGGGGCTGCCCTTGGGCGACCACACGATGATCGCGGAGCTACGGTTCGGGTCCTTGGTGGTGTCCACCATCAGCGTCGAGCAGTAGCCGCAGTCCGGGTCGCCGGACTGCGCCTTGGCCCAGAAGTCGTGGTAGACCGCGCCGCCCTTGCGCAGGGTGTCGTGGTACTCGGTGTGCGTACCGGCCGGGACGGTGTGCTTCTTGCGCGCCGGGCGGGCGTCACCCAGCCCGTCGTCGGCGGTCTCGCTGTAGCCGTACAGGAAGCTCCGCCACACGTTGTGGGCGTCCGTGTCCTGGTAGCCGTAGCGGCCCCAGACGTCCGGTGGTGGGGCGGCGTTCGCCTTCGTCAGGCGGTAGTTGGCGATGTGGTAGTCCAGCAGCATGTACTTGAAGTTCATGCTGTAGCCCTCGACAGTGTTGCGGATCGCCTCGATCGGCAGGTGGTCGTGGTTCCGGATGCTCTCCCAGGTGCGGCGCACGAAGGCGCCGTCGGTCCGTTCGGTCAGGTACGCGGGCAGCAGGAACGCCCCGTACTGGGAGCCTCCACCGAGCCCGCCCCACGAGTTCAGCGCCTGGCCGGGCTTGCGCAGCACCTGGGAGACGTTGCGGGCGTAGTCCTCGTGCTGCCTGTCGTTCGGGTCCTCGATCGGATGGAGCCCGGTCCGAACGTAGGTCTGGTGGGCCGCCCACTCGGCGGTGCTCTCCATCCACCAGTTCATCGAGCCGAACTCTTTGCCGCCCACCAAGCTCCACACGGCGTCCAAGCCCACGCTGGACTTGTCCCAGTACTGGTACTGCATGATGTGGAACAGCTCGTGCCGCGGCATGTAGTCCCACCTGGTCTCGGTGGTCGGCACCAGGATCGTCGGCTGCTGGTTCAGCCCGAACGGCAGCACGAAGGGCGCCGTGTTCTGCTGCCCGAGTATGCTGTTCACGCCGTACACGAGCACGTACGGCCTGTCCGGGCGAACGGGCAGGGGATACCCCATGGCCCGGTACTCGTTGGCCGCGATCAGCAACGCATTCAGCATGTACTGAACGGCCTTCGCCCGTCCGTTCGGGTTGTAGTCCGCCGGGACGCCGGGCTGTCCGCCACCTGCGATGTTGTACAGGATGAGGAACTCGTCGGAGCCGGCCCGGCACTTGTAGATGACGCCGTTGTACAGGAGGTCGTCGGCCGCGCAGTCGTCGGCCGCCGCGACGGCCGGTGCGGCGACCGTCGAAGTGAGGGCGCGGGAGGTGGCCGGCGCCGCGCTGGCCGACAACATCGACAGGTAGGTCAGGTACGTCGCCGGGTCCTCGATGGCGCCGGTGGGGCGCAGGCGCGCGGGCACCGAGGCCGGGGAGTCGACCGACATGGTGCCGTACCGCACGGTGTCGTCGAGCGACAACTGGCCGCGGTGGTACGCGCGGACGATCTTCTCGTGCGGTCCGAAGTCCGGCCGCTCCGCCTTCGGCGGCTTGGCCTTGCGGTCCGGCGTCACGGGCTGGTACGGCTTCGGCTGCTGGGACGCGTACCGGTCGTCCTCGGGTGCGGGCGCGGTCGGTGCCGGCCGGTCGCCGACTCGACGCGTGGTGTCGTCGGGTGACACGGCCTGGGCTTGGCCGCCGACCAGTACGGCGGCGGCCAGGGTGATCGCCGCCGTACTCATTGCCAGGATGGTTCTCACGCTGCTCCTTGCTCTGGGGTGGGCGAGACGTGCGCGCCGGGATCGCGACGCGCCGTCGGTCTACGCAGGGGGCTGCCCTCAGGATGGGCCGAGGGAAAGTAACGTGCGCCGCTGATCGGGCATTGAAATTCCCTTGAAAGTGCTATCGCCGGTCCGGTCACCGGCAGCGCCACACGATGGCCTGGAGCTTTCCCGTCGAATCGTCGGACTGTCCGGCGATGGTGCGCCCGTCATCGCTCAACGTGGTCGCGATGGTGGAGAGTCCGCCCGGCGGAGGGTCGGCGAGGTCCGGCAGGACCACGGTGGCGGCGTCGGTGCGGAGTACCGCGCGCCCCTGCCGGTCCATGCCGACCTGCCAGCCGTGTGCGTTCGTCGTCTCGGCGCCGAAGCGCAGCTCGTCGAAGACGCGCACCTCGCCGGTCTGGATGTGCCAGCGGACCGCCCGGGTAGCGGCTGCCTGGTCGGCGTCGCCCGGGCTTCCCGACCCCAAGGTCTTCGTGTCGCGGCCGGCAACGCCGATCGCCCAGCCGTTGCGGACACTGGCGACGCTCGCGGTCGCGGCCTGGACACCGTCGATGGTCGGCATCGGCAGCTGGCGGTGGGTGCCGTCGGGGAGCCAGACGTACGGCACGGTCGGGGCGATGCCCGACGCTGACGGTGTGCTTCGCCCGCCCACGGTCATGGTGCCCACGACCGTGCCGTCCTCGTCGATGTCGCGGGCCGTGGCTCTCGACGCGCCGGCGGGCAGCGGCAGCCGGATCGGCTCCGTGGTCGCCGACGGCCAGACCAGCGCGGCGTCGCCGGAGTCGTCGCCCACGATGGCCCCGGCGTTGTTGATCGCGTACGCCGATCCACGCCGTACGCCGGGCAGCCTCGACACCTTGCCGTCGTGGTAGACGTACGGGACCGGGCCGGTGTCCGCCTCGCCGCTACCTGTGAAGCTCCAGCCGACCGCGGTACCCGCCGAGTTGACGTCCTGCAGCGACTCCTCCAGGTCGCCGGGGAGCATCACCTTGTCGGCCCTGCCGTCGTGCCAGATCACCGCCTGGTAGCCGCCGGTTTTCGGGTACGAGTGGCCGACGAGGTACCGGCCGGTGGGTTCGGCGCCGGAGACCACCGCAGCCGGGGCGTTGTCCGGCGCGGGTAGCCGGTCGAGCGTGCAACTGGTGGGCGGGGTCGCCGCCGGCACGCGCCAGCCGGGGGTGCCGGGAATGACGTACGGTGGCTGCGTCACGGTGGCGACGGCGGTGGGTGCGGTACCGGTCGCCGCGGGCTGCGTCGGCCAGTGGCGGAGCGCCCCTGCCGCGACCGACGCGCCGGCGACGGCGAGCGCGGTCACCGCCGCGGCGCCCGTGTAGGCGATGCCGCGGCGGGCGCGGCGACGCCGACCATCGGCGATCGCGCGTTCGATGTCCACTCTGGAGGGGCTGTGCGGCCCCTCGTCGAGCGAGTTCAGTAGGTCACGTTCGCTCGGCATGTCTACTCCTCAATTCAAGGCGGGATGACGTGTGAAACCCCGCTCGTTGAGCAGGCGTCGCAGCGTCGCCAACCCACGAGAGGTCTGGCTTTTCACCGTGCCGGCCGAGCAGCCGAGAATCGTGGCCACCTCGTCGACCGGCAGGTCATAGCAGAACCGCAGCACCAGCACGGCCCGCTGCCGGCGAGGCACCCGGGCCAGCTCCGCCCGGATGATCTGGCGGTCTTCGATGCCGTGTTCCTCGACCGGATCCGGATCCGGCACCTTCTGGAACAGCCGGACCCGTGCCCAGGCCAGCCGCCGCTCGTCCAGGTGCGTCCGCACCAGCATGGTCCGGACGTACGCGTCGAGATGCTCGGCCGCCTGCGCACGCTTCCACTTCACGTACAGGGTGGTGATGGTCTGCTGGACCAGGTCATCAGCGCGGTGCTCGTCTCCAACCAGGAGATACGCCAGCCGTCGCAGCGCGGGCAGGCGCCCCGTGACGTAGTCGACGTACTCCCGCTCCGAGGCATCCCGCATCGTCGGTTCCCTCCGTTGGGTCATCCCCCCTCAGACGGGCGCGGGCGACCAAGCGGTTGTCCGGTCCACGGATCTGCTGTGCGTGATTTTTTCCATCCACCCGGTCAGGCAACCTCGCTGTCGTCCGAGCCCTTCTAAGGGGCATGAATCTCTCGATGGATGGCGGTTGGCTGCGCAGCCGCAGCCGCCCACTGGTCGGACTACCCACCGTGGGAGTGCTCCTGGTGGCGCTCGGGTGGGCCGTCCCCGCTACCGCTGCCAGAGAACAGGGCGGTACCCGGGGCACGTCGACCGTGGCCACCCAGGCGGCACTGCTTCCCGCCGGGCGGACGTACACGGTGACGCTGTTGACCGGGGATGTGGTGACCGTCCGGAGCACGTCGTCGGGCTGTCCCGCGGTGAGCGTGCGCCCGGCCGAGCCGAGCGGCGTGATGAACCGCAGCTGCGGCCCGGACGGGCACGTGCGGGTGGTGCCGGCCCGGGTCGCCCCGCTGCTCGACACGGTGCTGGACCCGGCGCTGTTCGACGTGACCACGCTGATCCTCAACGGCTACGACGACGCCCGCACCAAGGAACTGCCGCTCATCATCCGGCCCGGCGGGCAGGCCCGCCAGGCGAAGAGCGACCCCCTGGTCACCGGTTTGACCGATCTCCGCGAGCTGACGAGCATCGGTGCGGTCGCGGGCCGGCGCTCGAAGGCGGCGAGCGCGGCGTTCGTCCGGTCGCTCGCCACCGGCCCGGCCAAGCTCCGCTCGTCCGGCTCGTCGCCGAAGGTGTGGCTGGACCGGCGGGTACGGGCGACCCACGCCCCCGCGACCGCGATGACCCCCGCGACCGCGACCGGCACCGGCACCGGGGGCGGGTGGTGGGACCGGAACCTGCGGCAGGTCGCCGCGCCGCAGGCGTGGGACGCCGGCTACACCGGCAAGGGCACCCGCGTCGCGGTGCTGGACACCGGGATCGACGCCACCCACCCGGACCTCGCGGGACAGGTCGCGGAGAAGAAGGACTTCACGGCCGACGACGGCGACGCCGGTGATCACCACGGTCACGGCACCCACGTGGCGGCCACGATCGCGGGCACCGGTGCGGCCTCGAACGGCGCCCGACGGGGCGTGGCGCCCGACGCCCGTCTCGTCGTCGGCAAGGTCCTCGATGACCACGGCGATGGCACCGACTCACAGGTGATCGCCGGTATGGAGTGGGCCGCGAGCCGGGCCGACGTGGTGAACATGAGCCTCGGCGGCGGGGAGTCGAGCGACGGCACCGACCCGATGTCGCTCGCGCTCGACACACTGTCCACGCAGACCGGGGCGCTCTTCGTGGTCGCGGCCGGCAACTCCGGACCGCTCTACGGCACAGTCTCCGCGCCGGGCGCCGCCGCCACCGCACTCACCGTGGGCGCGGTGGACGGCGACGATGTACTCGCCGACTTCTCCAGCCGAGGACCGCTGGTCAACACCCGTGCCGCGAAGCCGGAACTGGTCGCGCCGGGCGTGGACATCGTCGCGGCCCGGGCCGCCGGGACCACCCTGGGCCGGCCGCTCGACGCGCAGTACGTGTTCCTGTCCGGTACGTCGATGGCCGCCCCGCACGCCGCCGGCGCGGCCGCCGTTCTGGCCCAGCGCCACCCCGGGTGGAACGGCGGGCGGCTCAAGGCCGCACTGACCGGCGCGACCGACCCGATCGCCGACGGCGACCCGTACACCAGTGGTAGCGGGCGGCTCGATGTGGCCCGGCCGCTGTCCGGAGTGGTGAGCGCCGAGCCGGTGGTCAACCTCGGCATCTTCGACCACCCGCAGTCGGGCACGACCGACGCGAAGCTGGCGTGGGTCAACACCGGGACCGGCTCGGCCATGGTCGACATCGCCGTTGCGGTGACCGACCACGACGGGGTCGCCGCACCGGCCGGCGCAGCAACCCTCTCCGCTCCTCGGGTTCACCTCGCCGCGGGGGCCAGCAGCGGCGTCACGCTGCGCGTCGACCGCGCCGCGTTCACGACCCGTCCCGGCCGCTACACGGCCGTGGTCACGGCCCGCGTCGGCGGCCGGGTGGCATCGCGTACGCCGGTGACGTTCCAGGTGGAGGCACCGAGCCACGACCTCACCGTCGAGACGACCGCGATTCCCGGTGCTCCGGACGAGGCGTCGGCGTGGGCCACGGTGACGGTGGTCAACCTCGACGACCAGGCCCGGTACGCCCAGGCCGACAGTGGTGAGACCGGTGAGACGCTGACCTTCCGGGTACCCGCCGGTCGGTACAGCGTCATGGCGAGCTTCATGTCCTGGTCGCCGGGGGACGAGCGTGCGGCGCTGGCCGGTGACCCGGACCTGGCGGTCGCCGGCGACACGTCGCTGCGACTCGACCTGACCAAGGCCCGCCCGCTCACGGCGAGCGTGGACGGGGTCGCCACCGAGGCCGTCTCGCTCGGCCTGACCTACATTCAGCTGCCCCGGCGGGGCGTCGGTTGGACCGACTTCGCCTTCGCCTGGGGCGACGCGGCCAGGGCGGGTAACGTGTCGGCGGTGCCGAACGACGGGACCGGCATCGGCACGTTCGACGCGTACGGGTCCTTCGGCCTGGTCGCGCCCGGCGGGAAGCAGAGCCCGTACCTCTACGACCTGATCCGCCGGTTCGACCGCATCCCGGACGATCCCGGGTACCGGGTCACCGCGGCCGAGCACGCCACCCTGGCCCGGATCGACCAGCGCTTCCACACGCTGGACCGCCCGGACTCGGTCACCAGCCACAAGCGGTACGGGCTCAGCTCGGAAGGTGTGTTCATCGCCGACACCTCCACCGAGTCGCTCTCCGGCGACCGCGTCGATCACGTGTCGCCCGGCTTCGACTGGCTGGACGAGGCGTTCTGGGACGGGATCGTCACCCAGGAGGCGACGAGACGGTACGCGCCGGGCAGCCGGCAGGCGAAGGCCTGGGTGCGGCAGCCGCTGCGTTCCGACTGGTACGACGACCCGGCGATCTCCCCGAGCGCGTGCGCACCGAGCGCGCCGAGCCGCACCAGCGGTAACCTGCACATCGAGGTCGTCACGCTCACCGACCAGCACGGGCGGTTCGACTGCCTTGCCGACGGCTGGGATCTCGACATCCCGCGTACGCTCACCCTGCAGCGTGACGGGCGGACCGTGGGCCAGGTCAACGGCTCGATCGCCGACTTCACGGTGCCACGGCAGGCCGCCGACTACCGGCTGACCTACGACATCGACGCCAGTGCCGCCCTGCCGGTCTCCCGCCGGGTCAGCACCTCCTGGACCTTCCGGTCCACCGGACCGGCCGGCACCGAAACCATCCCGCTGCCGCTGCTGTCGGTGGATTACGACCTGCCGCTGGACAGGGCGAACCGTCCCATCCCCGCCGGTACGGCGACCTTCGCCGTCCGCCAGGCACACGGCGTGCCAGCGCAACCCATCACCTCCTTCACGCTCGCTGTCTCCCTCGACGGGGGTACCACCTGGCAACCTGTGCGGGTCAACCAGTCAGGCGACGGCGCGTACCAGGCCCGCCTGCCTCAACCCACCGCTGGTCAGACGGTGTCGTTGCGGGTGATGGCGCGGGGCAAGGCCGGTGGCGGCATCGAGCAGACCATCCTCGACGCCTACCGGGCCGGATAACCCGGCCACGCACGGCGCGGTCGTCCGCGGTGCGCCACGGCCGGCGCATCGCGGACGACCTGGTGGTCTCTCCGCCGAGCGGGGGTTGTTCGTGATGGTTTCAGCTTCCAGACCGAGCTGACCGACGCTCCGCTGGACAGGTCGGTGGCGTGCGGGTGGTCGGCGGCCAGGCCGATGCCCCAGACCCGGTCGAGAGGGCTGGCCTCCACGAGCACCCGCTCAGCAGTACCGAACAGGTACACATCATGTAGTGCTCGGCCGTGGCGAAGCGCAGCCCGTCGATAGTGAACGGTGCTGGCCACCACCGGCCGTCGACGCGCAGATCGAATTGATTCGATGTATCATCGCGGCGGGGCAGGGTCACTCCGCACGGGCGTACGACGCCGGTGCACGCCATCCACCGGGCGGACCGGGCAGCCGCCGGTGGTGACCGATTCGAGCGCGGCCGGTCTGACGACGGCTCGGCGTCACCTGTGACGTGCTGATTCAGCGAGCGCGGTGCTCAGATCGTCGTCCGTGCAGCGGTCGGCCGGTTCCGTGCCTCGTGCGGTATCGGATCAGACCGAACACCGAGGAGAAACGCAAATGTACGACGTACCCGCTCGACCGAGACACCGCGCCCGGGGTGCCGCCAGGCTGCTTCTGGGCGGAGCCTGCGCCCTGGCGGTCATCGTGGCCTCGATGGCCATGGCGACCTTCGCGCAAGCCGATCTCAGCGGCCCGCCCGGGACCACACTGCAGGCCGCCGCCGAGCGCAGCGGCCGGTACTTCGGCGCTGCCATGGGGGCGGACCGTCTCAACGACTCGGGCTTCCTGACCATCGCGGACCGCGAGTTCGACATGATGACGGCCGTCAACGAGATGAAGCCCGACGCGACCGAGCCCAACCGGGGTCAGTTCGACTTCCGTGCCGGTGACGCGATCTACAACTGGGCCACCCAGCACGGCATGAGGTTCCGTGGTCACACCCTGGCCTGGCACGCTCAGCAGCCGAGATTCTGGGGAAGTCTCAGCGGCAGCGCCCTGCGGACCGCGATGATCGACCACATCAACGGCGTGATGGCCCACTACAAGGGCAAGTTCGCCTACTGGGACGTGGTGAACGAGGCCTTCGCGGAGAACGGCAGCCGGCGGTCATCGAACCTGCAATCCACCGGGAACGACTGGATCGAGGTGGCGTTCAGGACCGCGCGTGCGGCGGACCCGAGCGTGAAGCTGTGCTACAACGACTACAACATCGAGAACTGGAGCTACGGCAAGACGCAGGGCGTCTACAACATGATCCGGGACTTCAAGTCCCGTGGCGTCCCGGTCGACTGCGTCGGTCTCCAGACCCACTTCACCGGTGGCAGCTCGCTGCCGGGCAACTTTCAGCAGACGCTGTCGAGCTTCGCGGCCCTCGGGGTTGACGTGGCGTTGACCGAGGCCGACGTCACCAACGCCTCGACCAGCCAGTACCAGGGCCTGACTCAGGCCTGCATGAACGTCCCCCGCTGTGTCGGGATCACGACGTGGGGCATCCGGGACAGCGACTCCTGGCGCGGCAACGAGAGCCCGCTGCTGTTCGACCGCAACAGCAACCCGAAGGCGGCGTACACCGCCGTCCTCAACGCTCTCAACGCCGCCTCCACCACGGTGCCCGGCACGACCACCCCGCCGACCACCGTTCCACCCACCACCGTTCCACCGACCACGACTCCACCGACCACCACTCCACCGACCACGCCGCCCAGCACCGGGCAGCCGGGTGCCTGCACCGCGACGTACCGCATGGTCAACAGCTGGAACGGTGGCTTCCAGGGTGAGGTCAGCGTGGCCAACAACGGCTCCGCCACCCTCAGTGGCTGGACCGTACGACTGACATTGGCCGGGGGGCAGACCATCGCCAACATCTGGAGCGGCATCAACACCGGCACCAGCGGGGCGGTCAGCGTCCGCAACGCCGAATACAACGGATCCCTCGGCGCGAACGCCTCGACCACCTTCGGCTTCCTGGTCAACGGCAGCAGCGACGCGGCACCCAGCGGCCTCTCCTGCACCAGCCCCTGACCGACGACATGCACCAGCCCGCCGCCTCAGGACGCTGACCGGGCTCGGAGCCACCGGCTCCGGGCCCGGGTACCGTCGTGGCCGGTCGAACCCGGTTCACGACGGTCGACCGGCTGCCGGCCGGACGCTTGCCGATGCTTCTGCCTCGTCTCGGGACCCGCTGGTGGGAATCCACTGCCGGGCGACCGAAGCGAACCGCATACACTGACATGCGTCAATGCAACCGGAGCTGATGCGGTCGTGCCGGATAGCTCGGATCGCCGCAGTGCGGGGCAACCGCGCCGCAACGGTGCGAGCGGGAGCACGCAGCGCCGGATGGCCGGAAAGTGCCTGCTGGCCCGGCCCGTGTGGTGGGGACCAGCCGTCATGGAGGATGACCATGCGTAGTTTTCTCGCGGTGTTGAGCGCCGCCCTGATCCTCGGCGCCGCAGTCGGCAGCGTTCCGGCCGGCGCGTCGGGTGCCTCCCCGCCCTCGTGCCCCCGTGGCCTGCTCTTCTGTGAGGACTTCGAGCGACTGCCTCCCGGGGGGCCCAGCACGTTGAACTGGGGCGTCGACACCCGCCACGGCACGCTCACCGTCGAACGTGCCCGCCGTGGCAACCAGGTGCTGCATATCCACACGGTTGACAACGGACGCGCCTTTCTGCGCGTCGACGACTTCGCCGCGCCGGGCAACCACTTCTACGGCCGGATGCGTCTGCGCGTCGATGCCTTCCCCACCGCCCCGGACTGGGCGCACTTCACACTGGTGGAAGCGACCGGCGCCGGCAGCGCGGAGGTCGTCCGTCCGGTCGGTGGCCAGTACGCGCCCACGGTCCCCGGAACCTTCTGGGGGGTCGGCGCCGACGGCGGTCCGACCGGCGACTGGACCAACTGGCGGGAGTCCGCCCCGGTCGCCGAGGACACCTGGCAGTGCTTCGAGTGGAAGATCGACGCGGCGGACAACAGCGTCGCGGTGTGGATCGACGGCGTGGCGAACCCGGAACTGACCGCTTCCACGAGCGACCACGGCGGCAACGACGTTCCCTTCGTCCTGCCGACGGTCGACACGGTAAAGATCGGCTGGCAGCTTTACCAGGGCGGCACGACACCAGGCCAGTTTGACCTCTGGATCGACGACATCGCCCTTTCAAGTAAGCGGCTCGGCTGCTGACCTGGAGCCCCCGGTTGGCGCGGAGGCTCTCCGTCGCGTCAGTCCCGATCGGCGTCTCTGCCGGGGTGCGGCTTTGCTACCACACCCCGGCAGCGGCGTCGCCGGGCTGGTGGGGATCGATGTTGCGGCCGACGAGGTCGATCAGACCGTCGACACCGGACGGGGCGAGCACCCGCACCTGCCCGGGAACGTCACCGGCCGGGTAGCTGGCGATCGCCACGCCGAGAGCCTCGGCCCGCCGCGTATGTCACCGACGCCGGGATCTGGATCACCAGCCTGCTTGTCATCGGGCTGCTGATTCTGGGCTTCCGCGCCTACCGGTCGCCCGAGACCCGACGGCTCGTCGCGGTCCTGTGGGACCTGGGCACCTTTGGCCGCGCCCCGTGCAGCCGTTCGCGCCCCCGTGCTATGCCGCCCGCGCCGTGCCTGCGAAACGGATGAAAAAAACAAGACACAAGGTGTCAGGTTTTGGGTTGAGTATGGGTGTGTTGCTCGGCGTCGATGACGGGGCGTAAGCCGTGAATTCGGATAGATACCAACAGATAAGGACCTCCGTGCGCGAAACTTCAGAAGATCTCAAAGAGCTTCAGGCCCTCCTTGATGCCTCCCTCTCCCGTTCCACCTCGCACCTCCGCTCGATCATCAGCACTGAGCGAACATTGACCGCGGAGCAGCTCACTCAGGTCCTCACCGGCATGTGCACTCTCGCCCTGTCCACCGTGACGGCGAAGGGCGAGCCGCGGATCAGCGGTGTGGATGGGCATTTCCTGCACGGCAAGTGGCTTTTCGGCACGTCGCGCGGCGCGGCCAAGGCGCGTCATCTCGCTGCGCGGTCCGCCGTGAGCGCCGCGCACATGCGCGGTGAGGACCTGGGCGTGTTCACGCACGGGAGGGTGGAGATCCTCAACCCCCAGGACGGCGAGCCGGCCACGGACTGGCCGGACCTGCTCGCGTACCTCAAGGACTTCTATGGCGACGACCTCTTCGACTGGGACAACGACGTGGTCTACTACCGGCTGCATCCGCACTGGATGACCGCTTACGCCCCCGACATCGCAAAGGTCACTGCGGCGTCCCGATCCTGATCCGCAGCGCGGGCCGCATCGGGACCGGCCACGTGCTGAGAAATCTGGTGAAGCGGCCGCTCGGCGCCATTGATGACGACCTGCCGCGTAGTGACGTGATCGCTTCATGTCCTGCTGCACTGCGAGAGGGTGGACGAAGGTTGACTGTATTCGTAGGGGACGTGGCGAGTATGGGGCGCGAGACCATCGACGTGGTGGGTGCTCGTACCAACAATCTGCGGGACGTGTCCGTGAGCATCCCCAAGGGGCAGCTCGTCGCCTTCACCGGAGTGAGCGGCAGTGGCAGGACCTCGCTGGCCATCGACACCCTGGACAACGAAGCCCAGCTGCGGTATCTGGAAGGGCTTTCGCCGTTCGTACGGCAGTACATTACCCAGCGCAATCGGCCGAAGGTCGACCGCATTCTCGGACTCGGCGCGACGCTCGCGGTCGACCAGCGCCGTCTGAACCGCAACCCCCGCTCCACGGTCGCGACGATCATCGGTATCGACGGGCACCTAGGGCTGCTGTATTCGCGCCTTCCGGGGATCGGCCCAAACCCGGCCTGCACCCGTCTGACATCCAGCGTGTGGTGGATGCGCTCGATGTGTTGCTCGACTCGGGCAACACCGTCGTGGTGGCCGAACATGACATCCCCGTCGCCGCGTCGGCGGACTGGGTGATCGACCTGGGCCCGGGAGCCGGTCCGGATGGGGGCGCGGTGGTCGCGGAGGGCACCCCGGACGCCGTCGCGGCAGCCGACACCCCGACCGCCAGCTTCTTCCGGCGGTACGCGTCGGGCCTACCGCTCCTGCAGATACGAGAAGGCCTGCGCTGCCCAAGGGCCGGGGCGGGTCCTACGTCACGTTCGGCACCCGCGTCCACGCCCCAGCCGAGGAGGAGGGGTGGGAGCGGTCTGCCCGCTCCCACCGGGTCCTCATGAGCCGACAGCCCGGATGTCCGCTGGGCGCATTCCGCACGGTTTGCGCCCGGCCCGCAACAGGGCGGCCTACCTACCGCCAGCCGCGGTGTCGGTTCGCAGGCCCAGCCGGGTGACCGCCGCCGTGACGAGCTGGTCCGGGGGCAGCGAGAGGTCGAGGACCACGCCGGACTCGTCCGAGCCCAGCGGTTCCAGGGCCGCCACCTGGGAGTCCAGCAGGCTCGCCGGCATGTAGTGCCCGGCGCGCTGGGACAACCGTTCCCGGATCACCTCCGCCGGCCCGTCCAGGTGGACGAAGTCCAGGTCCGGCGGCCCCTGCCGCAGCAGGTCCCGGTAGGACCGCTTCAGCGCGGAACAGGCCAGCACCGTCGACACCCCCTCGGTGTTCCGGGCGGACATCCAGGCGGCGAGGTCGCGCAGCCACGGCCAGCGGGCCTCGTCGTCGAGCGGTACACCGGAGCGCATCCGCGCCACGTTGGACTCGGAGTGGAACTCGTCCGCCTCGGCGAACGTCAGCCCGGTCAGCTCGCGGATCCCCCTGGCCACGGTCGTCTTGCCCACACCGGACACGCCCATCACGACGACGTGCCGGGTCGGCCGCGGGTTGCCGTGGGTGGGGCGCCTGTCACCAGTCATGGACAGTGCCGTCCTTGAGCCGGTTGAACGGCAGGTAGGCCGGCGTGTACGGGTACCGCGCGGCGGCCTGCTCGTCGAGTTCAACGCCGATGCCCGGCTGCTCCCCGGGGTGGAGGTAGCCGTCGGCGAAGGTGAACGACTGCCGGAACACCTCGTTGGTCAGGGGCCCGTGTTGCATGTACTCCTGGATGCCGAAGTTGTGGATGGCGAGGTCGAGGTGGAGCGCGGCGGTCATGCCGACCGGTGAGATGTCCGTCGGACCGTGGATGCCCGACTTGATCTGGTATTGGGCGGCGAAGTCGAGGAGCTTGCGCATGGCCGTGATGCCCCCGGTGTGGGTGACGGCGGACCGCACGTAGTCGATGAGCTGTTCCCGGATGAGGGTCTGGTAGTCCCAGACCGTGTTGAAGACCTCGCCGATGGCCAGTGGCGTGGTGGTGTGCTGGCGGACCAGCCGCAGCGCCTCCTGGTTCTCCGCAGGGGTGCAGTCCTCCAGCCAGAACAGGTCGTACGGTTCGAGGTCCTTGCCGAGCCGGGCGGCCTGGATCGGGGTCATCCGGTGATGGCCGTCGTGCAGCAGCGGCAGCTCGGGGCCGAACTCGTTGCGTACCGCCTCGAAGACGCTGGGCAGGTGGCGCAGGTAGGCGCGGGTGTCCCAGTCCTCCTCGGCGGGCAGCGGCGTGCGCTGCGCCGGTTCGTAGTCGTACCGCTTGCCGTCGGGGCTGGGCTGCGCGGCGACCCCGTACACGGCGTTGATCCCTGGCACGGAGGTCTGTACCCGGATCGACCGGTATCCGAGTTCCAGGTGGTTGCGGATGGAGTCGAACAGTTCGGGGACGTCCCGCCCCGATGCGTGGCCGTACGCCATGATGCCGGTCCGCGAGGCGCCGCCGAGCAACTGGTACAGCGGCATGCCGGCGGCTTTCGCCTTGATGTCCCAGAGCGCGACGTCGACGGCGGCGATGGCCGCCATGGTGACCGGCCCGCGCCGCCAGTACGCCGAGCGGTAGAGGAACTGCCAGGTGTCCTCGATCCGGTGCGCGTCCCGCCCGATCAGCAGCGGGACGACGTGGTCGCGCAGATACGAGGCGACCGCCAGTTCCCGCCCGTTGAGGGTGCCGTCGCCCAGGCCGGTGACCCCGTCAGCTGTGGTGATCTTCAGGGTGACGAAGTTGCGGTCGGGGCTGGAGACGATGACGTCCGCTGCGACAATCTTCACGAGGTGCCTTTCTCGGGTAGTGCTCAGCGAAGGGTGTTTCCGGTCTCATGATCGTCGAGAAGGGACAGTTCGTCCCGGCGCGGCAACCCCTCCCAGTCGCCGTGACCGGCGACGGCGAAGGCGCCGAGGGTCACCGCGCGGCGCAGCCGGCCGGCCAGGTCGAGTCCGTCGAGGTGGCCGGAGAGGTAGCCGGCGGTGAACGCGTCGCCCGCGCCGACGGTGTCCACCGCGGTCACCGGCAGCGCCGCCGCGTGTCGGACGCCGTCGCGGGTGTACGCCCGGGCGCCGTCGGCGCCGGCCTTGACCAGTACGGTCTCCACTCCGCGCGCCAGCAGACCCGCCGCAGCCGTGGACTCGTCCGCCCCCGGTTCGCCGACAAGGTCCAGCTCGTCGGCGGAGGCGATGACGACCGAGGCGTACCCGGCCAGCGGTGCGAGCACCGCGCGGGCGGCTTCTCGCGTCCAGAGCCGGGCCCGGTGGTTGACGTCGAGGCTGACGAGCATCCCGGACCGGGACGCCGCCTCGGCCGCCCACCTGGCGGCCTCGCGGGCGCTGTCGGACAGCGCCGGGGTGATGCCCGTCAGGTGCAGCACCCGGGCACCCCCGGCGATCGGCTCACGCAGGTCCTCGACGCACAGGGCCGACCCGGCCGAGCCGGCCCGGTGGTACCGCACCCTGGTCAGGTCGGCGGTGCGCCGTTCCAGGAACAGCAGACCGGCGGGTCGGTCGGGATCCCTGGTCACGCCGTCGACGCCGACGCTCTCGGCGCGCAGCTGCCGCAGCACGTACTCGCCCAGCTCGTCGTCGCTGACCCGGCCCACCCAGGCGGCCCGGTGCCCGAGCCGGGCCAGGCCGATCGCGACGTTGGACTCCGCCCCGGCCAGGTGCATGGTCAGCGCGCCCCCGGTGGCCAGTGGTCCGGCCGCCCGCAGCGACACCAGGGCCTCGCCGAAGGTGAGCACGTCGACGGCGGTCATGAGGCCGGCGGGCGGGTCGCCGCCGCCAGGTAGGCCCGCGCCCGATGGCGCAGCGCGTCCAGGTCACCGCCGGAGGCGGCGTCCCCGACGAGCGGGCCGCCGACGCCGACGGCGATGGCGCCGGCAGCCAGATAGGCGGGCATCTCGGCCAGGCCCACCCCGCCGACCGCGACGAAGGGAATGTCCGGGAACGGGTCGCGCAGCGCCTTCAGGTACGCCGGGCCGCCGAGGGATGCCGGGAAGAGCTTCACCGCCGACGCCCCCAGCTGTCGGGCCGTGTACGCCTCGGTCGGGGTGAGCGCCCCGGCGGCGACCGGGATTCCGCGGCGCACGGCTTCGGGTACGGACTCGACGACGGCCGGGGTGACGACGAACTGCGCGCCGGCGGAGAGCACATCGGCGACGTCGGCGGCGGTCAGCACCGTCCCCGCGCCGACCAGGGCTTCGGCGGGCGCGGCCGCGCGGATGGCCTCGATGGCGTGCAGCGCGCCGGGCGTTGTGAGGGCCACCTCGACGATGCGTACGCCCTCTTTCAGCAGCGCGGTGCCGGTGGCGACCGCGGCGGCGGTGTCGGTGCCGCGGATGACCGCCAGGACGCGGGCCGCAGCGAGTTCGGTGGTCAGATCGAGGGTCATGGTCACCATTCCGCGTAGGAGCCGTCGGGGTGCCGCCACATGGGGCTGCGCCAGGCGTGGCCGCGCTTGTCGGCCGCGCGTACCGCCTGCTCGTCGATCTCGATGCCCAGGCCTGGCGCGGTGAGCCGCTCGACGTACCCGTCGACGAAGGTCAGCGGCGTCTTGTCCAGGCAGTAGTCGAGCACCTCGGCGCCGAGGTTGTAGTGGATGCCGATGCTCTGTTCCTGGATCAGGTAGTTGGGCGTGGCGAAGCCGACCTGCAGGCAGGCCGCGAGGGCGATCGGTCCGAGCGGGCAGTGCGGGGCGAGCTGCACGTCGTATACCTCGGCGAGCGCGGCGATCTTGCGTACCTCGGTGATGCCACCGGCGTGCGACAGATCCGGTTGGGCGACCGCGATGCCGGCCTGGAAGACGGGCAGGAACTCCTGTCGGCTGTAGAGCCGCTCGCCCGTCGACACGGGCGTGGTGGTGGACCGGACGAAGTCGCCGATGAGGTGGGAGTTCTCCGGTACGACCGGCTCCTCGAGGAACAGCGGCCGGTACGGCTCGAGCAGCGGGGCGATGCGGCGGGCGTTGGCGAGGGTGAACCGGCCGTGGAAGTCGACGGCGACGTCGCGGTGGTCGCCGAGCACCTCGCGGGCGGCGGCCACCCGCTGGACCACCCCGTCCAGTTCGGCGACCGACGCGATCGGGCCCATCCGTCCGGAGGCGTTCATCTTGACGGCGGTCAGGCCCGCCGCCACCTGGGCGGCGATGTGGTCGCGGACCTCGCTCGGTTCGTCGCCGCCGACCCAGCCGTAGACGCGGATCCGGTCCCGGACCGGGCCGCCGAGCAGTTGGTGCACCGGCGCCCCGTACCGCTTGCCGGCGATGTCCCAGAGCGCCTGGTCGAGGCCGGCCACCGCGCTGGCCAGGATCGGGCCGCCCCGGTAGAAGGAGCCCTTGGTCATGACCTGCCAGTGGTCCTCGATCCGCAGAGCGTCCCGGCCGATCAGGAGTTCACTGAGCTGTTCGACGGCGGCCCGGACAGTTTCGGAACGGCCCTCGCAGGTCGCCTCGCCCCAGCCGACGATCCCGGATTCGGTCTCGACGCGGACGAAGAGCCAGCGGGGGGCGACGAGGAAGGTCTCGACCCGTGCGATTGTCGTCATGGTGTCCTCAGCCCTTCGTCGCGCCGGCGGTGAGACCGGAGACGACGTACTTCTGCACGAACAGGGCGATCAGCATGATCGGCAGGGTGACGACGGTGGCCGCCGCCATCAGGCCGCCCCAGTCGATGCTGGCGTAGCCGACGAAGTCGAAGATCGCGACGGGCAGGGTCTTGGTGTCCGCGCCGGAGAGCACGAGGGCGAACATGAAGTTGTTCCAGGAGAAGATGAAGGACAGGATGCCGGCGGTGGCCACGCCCGGCACCGACAGCGGCAGGGTGATGCGGCGGAACGCGCCGATGTGGGTCAGCCCGTCCACCAGCGCCGCCTCCTCGAGTTCGGGAGGGAGGCTGTCGAAGTAGCCCATCATGATGTAGACCACCAGCGGCAGCGACACGAACATGTGGCTGAGGACGAGCACGCTGAACCCGCCGACCAACTGCAGGTTGGAGAAGACGTAGTACCAGGGCACCAGCAGCGAGACGCCGGGGATGACCCGCGCCATGAGCACCACCAGCGCCGACTTCTTCATGTTGAAGCGGCTCATCGAGTAGGCCGCCGGCACGCCGAGCAGCAGGGACAGCGCGGTGGCCGCGAAGGCCACCCAGAGGCTGTTGCCGATGAACTGGACGTAGTTCGCCTGCTTGAGGACGTTGGCGTAGTTGTCCGCGGTGGGCGAGAAGACCAAGGCCTTGCCCGTGTCGTAGATGTCGACGTTGGTCTTGAACGACGCGGCGACCATCCAGAGCAGCGGTGCGAGCAGCGCGATCACCACGACGATGAGCGCCACGAAGCGGAAGATCCGGTAGGCGGGGCGGGCCTTCATCGCTGCGACTCCTTCCTGCGGGACGTCAGGGCCCACATCGACCCGATGATGATCAAGAAGAAGATGATGAGGACCGTCGATGAGATGCCGTACTCGTTGTAGTCGAAGCTCAGGCCGTAGGCGTACACGTTGAGCGTCTCGACCTCGTGGAACGAGCCGCCGCCGCGGCCCTTGGTGGCGTAGAGGATGTCGAAGGTCTTCAGCGCGTCGATGCCGCGCAGCAGGATCGCGACGATCACGGTGGGCATCATCAGCGGCAGGGTGACGTGCCGGAACCGCTGCCAGGTGCTGGCGCCGTCGATGCGCGCCGCCTCCTGGGGCTCGTCGGAGAGCGAGGTCAGGCCGGCGAGCAGGATCAGCACGACCATCGGGGTCCACTGCCAGATGTCGATGAAGATCGTCGTCGGCAGCGCCGAGTGCTGGCCGGCGAGCCACGGCTGGGGACCGATGCCGATCCAGCCGAGAGCCTGGTTGGCCAGGCCGATGTTCGGGTCGAAGATGAGTCGCCACATCATGCCGACCGCGACCGGGGTGGCGACCAACGGCATCAGGATGGCGACCCGGACCCACTTCTGACCCCGGAACGGGCGCCACAGCAGCAGCGCGACGGCCATGCCGAGGACGACCTCGAACAGCAGCGCGACGACGGTGAACGCGGCGGTACGCCCGGCGGCCGGCCAGAACCGGTCGGTGTCCGAGAGCACCTCGATGTAGTTCTGGAAGCCCACGAACTCGGACTCGGCCCGTACCGACCCCTCGGCGTCGGTCAGGCTCAGATAGCCGGTCCAGGCCAGCGGGAAGATGATCAGCGCGGCGACGAACACCATGGCGGGCGCCGCGAAGAGCCACTTGCGGTGGTCGTTGGCCCAGCGGGCCCAGCCGGGCGTGTCCGGTGTGGCGGCGGCGCCGCGGGGTTTGGTGGGGGTGGTGACTGCTGCCATGAGATCTCCGGGGTGGGCGGGCCGAACGGGGGACCGGGGTGGCGGAGCCGGACGGCCCCGCCACCCCGCGCTCGGCTTACTTGGCCTCGTCGTCCAGGAACTTCTGGAACGCCGTGTTGGCGGTGTCGGCCGACGCCGCCGCGTCCTTGCCGGCGATGGCGTCGACGATCGGCTGGCCGACGATCTCGCGGGCCTGGGCGACCTTGTTGACCAGCGGGCGGTCGTGACCCACGCCGTCCTTGGTGCTGGCCGCGATGGCCTCGACGAGGTCCTTCGGGTAGGTCGCGGTGCCCTCCGGGTTGGCCCAGACCGAGGTACGCGCGCTCGGCACGCCCGACTTCTGCTGCGCGAGCGTCTGCTCCTTACCGGTCGCCCACTCGACGAACTTCCAGGCGTTGCTCTGGTTCTTCGAGCCGTCGTTGATGCCCAGCGCCCACGAGGGGATGTTGTAGGGCTTCGAACCGGCGGGGCCGGCCGGGAAGGGCGCGAAGCCGACGGTGTCGGAGACCTTCGACTTGGCCGGGTCGGTGGCGTTCTTGTAGAGCGAGTTGGCCTCGGTGTAGAACGCCGCCTTGCCCTGGGTGAAGATGGCCATCGCCTCCGGCCAGCTCATGTCGGTGCTGACGTTGGCCGGGCCCTGGTCCTTGATGAGTCCGCCGTAGTAGGCGTACGCCTGCTTGGCCTGCTCGCTGTTGACGGCGGCCTTGCCGTTGCTGTCGACGAAGTCACCGCCGAAGCTGTAGAGGAAGCTGGAGAACTGGGTGACCGCCGGCGACTTGCCGGTCCGGGCGACGAAGCCGGCGACCTTCGGGTCGGCCGCCTTGATCTTGGCAGCCGCCGTCTTGAGCTCGTCGAGCGTCTTCGGCGGGGCGGTCAGGCCGGCCTTGGCCAGCAGGTCCTTGCGGTAGTAGAGGACCTCCTGCTCGGTGATGATCGGGACACCGACCGCCTTGCCCTCGTACGAGGTGGCCTCCACCGGGCCGGCCTGGAAGTCGCTGTGGTCCCAGTCCTTGTTGGCCTTCACCTCGTCGGACAGGTCGGCGAGGTACTTGTTCTTGGCGAACAGCCTCCCCTCCTGCAGCGGGCGGTACATCATCACGTCGATGTCGCCGGAGCCCGCGTTCAGCTTGACGTTGTACTGGTCGGAGAGCTGGTCCTCACCGAGTTGGGTGATCTCGACCGTCAGGCCGGTCTGCTTCTCGAACTCGGGCAGGGCCTTCTTGATGTTCTCCGTCCACACGTGGTTGGCCAGCGTGACGCGGACCGTCTTGGAGGCGCCGCTGTCCTCGCCGCCGCCGCCGCACGCGCTCAGGCCCATGGCGGCAACCACGGCCAGAGAAGTTCCAATTATCGATCGACGCCGCACTGCATCTCTCCTTGTGTCCTGGCCGCCGCCCCGGGGGGAAGAGCGCCACCTGGTCGTAACACCTGTTTAACGACCGGATGCTAGGCCGATAAAGCGGATTTATTCAAGGGCTGATCTTCAACTGATATGATCCGGAGTGTGAACCGGTCCTCATCGGGGGTTGCAGCCGCCCAGAACGCCCCTGCCGAGGCCGGGCTGCACGCACAGGTGCTCGACCACCTCGGCACCGCCATCTGCGGCGGCCAGGTGACGCCCGGCTCCGTCCTCAACATCGACGACCTCGTCGACCGGTACGGCGTCTCCCGCTCGGTCGTCCGCGAGGTCCTGCGGGTGCTCGCCTCCATGGGATTCATCGAGACCCGCCGCAGGGTCGGGGTGATGATCCGCTCGGCGGAACACTGGAACGTCTTCGACTCGCAGGTGATCCGCTGGCGGCTCGCCTCGGCCGGCCGGATGGCGCAGATGCGCTCGATCACCGAACTGCGGACCGCCGTAGAACCGCACGCGGCGTGGCTGGCCGCCGCCCGGGTCGACCACGACGAGGCGAGCGATCTGGTCGGGCTGGCGGCGAAGATGTGGGCCGCGGGCAAGGCCGGGGACGAGGAGCGCTTCCTCCGCCTCGACATCGAGTTCCACCGGCGGGTGCTGGTCGCCTCCGGCAACGAGATGTTCGTCAAGCTGCATGAACTCGTGGCGGAGGTGCTCAGCGGCCGCCACCACCACCACCTGATGCCGCGCTACCCCGACGAGCAGGCCCTCCAACTGCACGCGGACGTGGCCCAGGCGATCCAGCGGCACGACGGTGACCGGGCCCGGGCCGCCATGGTCCAGGTCATGGAGCAGGCGTTCGACGAGATGAAGTCGATGTGGGAGCAGACCGGCGAGCCCGGCCAGCGTTGACCCGCTGAGCAGTGGGTTACGAGGTCGGTGCCTGCCATTGGTAGGTCCAGGGCGGCCCGGAGCCGGCGACGGCCTGTCGCACGTACAGGCCGATCCGGCCACCGTGATGCTGTCCCCGCCTCCGGACCCGCAGTGATACCTGCGCTCGTTGTCACCGAACTGTCACAGGAATCGCACAGATCCTGGTGCGCGGTGACGCCCGAGTGACGCCCCTGCCGTAAAACTTCCAGCTGAGGGCACCGGGTGTTCGCCCCGGCAGCGGCGTCGCGGACCGGGAACTCCGGCGGGCCTGCCTCGCCCACGGTCCCGGTGCAGGGAGTTCGATCGTGACCTGTGAGAAGAGCACGAGGCTGTCCACGACCGGCGGCACGCCACCACGGCCGGGGCCCGACGCCGAGCCGACGGTTCGCCTCCTGCTGCTCGGCGGCTTCCGGCTGCTGCACGGCGGGCGACCTGTGGTGGTGCCGCGCGGCCTGCAACGCACCATCGCCCTGATCGGCCTGCGCCCGGGCGCCACCCGCACCCGACTGGCGGGCCTGCTGTGGCCGGAGGTGCCGGAGGAGCGCGCCCTGTCGTCGTTGCGGACGGCGCTGTGGCGGCTGCGCCGGGACTCGTCCTGCCCGGTGGTCACGATCGGCGACACGGTTCGGCTGCACCCGGTGGTCGACGTGGATGTCGACGAGCTGGCCCGGGCCGACGCCCGGGTGAGCCAGGGCGGCGATCCGCGGCCGGCGGCGGCGGTCCTCGCCGCCGGGCGCCACGACCTGCTGCCCGGCTGGTACGACGACTGGGTTCTGCTGGAGCGGGAACGGCTCAGCCAGTTGCGGCTGCACCTGCTCGACGAGATGGCGCGGGCCCACCTGCGTGCCGGCGAGCACGGCGCGGCGTTGCAGGCCGCGCTCGAGGCGATGGCGGCCGAACCGCTGCGGGAGACGCCGCACCGGCTGGTGGTCGAGACGCACCTGGCGGAAGGCAACGCGTACGAGGCTCTGCATGCCTTCTTCGTGTATCGCGACCTCCTGCGGCGCGAGCTGCAACTGGAGCCGTCCGCGGCGATGTCCGCGTTGATCAACGATGTGCTCGCGCCGGATCACGCGCCCGCGCCGCGGGGCCCGGCCCCGCCGCGTCAACGGTCGCGGACTCGACACCGGTCATCGGTGACGGCGGGGTGACGCACCGTTCGGCAAGGTCGCAGAACGACGTCATGGTCCGGGCGAGCCGGTGGCGTTCGACCAGCTAACCGTTGTCGTGACGCACGCAGAAATCACCTCCACGAGGACCGGGAAGGAGGCCCGTGATGATCCGCACGCTGCTGCTCGTCGTCCGCGAGTCCTGTCGGATGGCGGTCGACGCCTTCCTGGTCGGTGCGCGCGGCCATGGCGGGTTCATCAGCCCGATCGTCTCCCGCACGCGTTCGAAGGGGAATTCATGATCAGGACAATGGTCCGGATACGCGCCCGCCCGGGGTGCGAACCCGCCGTGGAATCCGCGTGGCGAGCAACCGCAGGGCAGATCAGCGCACTGCCCGGCAACCTCCTACAGGACCTGCTTCTCGACGCCGATGATCCACGCTTGCTCGTCGTCGTCACCGAGTGGACCGACGAGGCCGCGCTGCGCGGCTACGAGGACGGGCCGGTCGCCGCACGCTTCGCCGATGCCGTCCGCCCGCTGTGCGAGACACCCGCAACGGACAGCTACCGGGTGATGCGCGACCCCGACGGCGGGGGGTCGAGCATCTTCGTGGATGTCGAGGTCACCGTGCCGGCCTCCCGGCTCGCGGAGTTCCACCGCGGGTACGCGCAGGTCAGGGCGCGGATGGCGGGGGTGCCCGGCTATCTGCGCGAGGATCTGCTGCGCGAACCCGGCTCGGACCTCCACCACATTTTCGCCGAATGGCGCAGCGAAGCCGAGTTCTTCAGCTGGATCGCCAATCCGGCACACGCGCAGGAGGAGGCCGGGCCGATCGCGCCGTTCCTCCTCGACTTCCGGCGCCGTCTGTTCCACCGCGTGGCGCATTCCGACAGCAGGCGAGCACCGAGCACGGGCAAGGAGATCGACGTGCACACGACAACGGACGTACTCATCGTCGGAGCGGGGCCCACCGGGCTGACCGCCGCCGTCGAGCTGGCCCGGCGCGGCATCGAGTGCCGGGTGGTCGAGAAGCACGCCACCCCGCCGGGGCAGGCCGACAAGGCGATCGGCGTGCACTGCCGCACGATGGAGATCTGGGAGAGCCAGGGCATCGTGCGGGAGGCGATGGACGCCGGGATCTGGCTGACCGGGAACCTGGTGTTCGTCAACGGCGCTGAGGTCCACCGGATGAGCTGGGAGCTGCCCGAGCTGCCGTACGCGCACCTCGGCCTCCCGCAGTACGAGACCGAGCGCATCCTCACCGAACGGCTCGCCACGCTCGGGGTGCGCCCGCACCGCGGCGCCGAGCTGATCGCGTTCACCGAGGACGACGACGGCGTGCTGGCCACGCTCGCGACCACCGCCGGCGAGGAGACGGTACGCGCGAAGTACCTCATCGGCTGCGACGGCGCGCACAGCAAGGTCCGCGAGCTGCTCGGGTTGACGTTCTCCGGCGGGCTGGGCCGGTTCCCGCAGCTGTTCATGCTCTGCGACGTGGACGTGGACTGGGACATGCCGGAGGGCCACCTGCTCCGGTTCTTGCACGAGACCGACGGCCGGATGGACGGCATGCTGGTCTGCGTCCCGCTGCGCGGCGAGTCCCGGTACCGGATCGCCACCCTGGCGCCGCCCCGGTTCTTCGCCCAGACCGGCGGGCAGGACGCCCCGCCCGGATTCAGCGAGGAACTCGCCGAACCGACCCTCGCCGACCTTCAGGTCGCGCTCGACCAACTGGCCCCGCCCGGCACCCGCGCATCGAACCTGCGCTGGTCGTCGGTGTTCCGGATCAGCCACGGCATCGTGGACCGGTACGGCGATGGTCGGGTGTTCGTGGCCGGCGACGCGGCGCACCTGCACCCGCCCGCGGGTGGCCAGGGCATGAACACCGGCATCCAGGACGCCTGGAACCTGGCGTGGAAGATGGCGCTGGCGGTGCAGGGGATCGCCGCCCCCGGGCTGCTGGACAGCTACGAGACCGAACGGCGCCCGGAAGGCGAGGAGATCGTCGGGCGCGCGGTGCGGATGGCCTTCACCGACGAACTGGACCGCGATGACCTGAAGCGGCAGTTCCTGCAGGAGATGTCCATGTTGCTCAGCTACTCGGACAGCCCGCTGGTCGGCGAGTCCCTGTCCGCTCCCGATGCCCTGCGGGACGGCCCCGGGCCCGGCGACCGCGCTCCCGACGTCGGCGGCCTGAGTCGGCGGGGCGTCGGGCACCCGCTGCGACTGCGTGACCTGACCCGCGGCACCCGGCACACGTTGCTGCTCTACGCCGACGGTTCGGCCGACGAGGGGACCGTGACCGCCGTGGGGAAACTGTGCGCCGACGTCCGCCGGCAGACGTCCGGACAGGTCGACATCTACCTGCTGCTCAGCCCGGACGCCCGTGTGCCGTCGCTGCTCGATCCGCCGGTGGTGCGCGACACCGGGGGTGGGTTCCGCGCCGTGTACGGCGTCGACGGCACCGCCCTGTACCTGGTCCGCCCGGACGGGCACGTCGGGTTCCGGAGCCAGCCGATCGACGCGGACGCGCTCGGCAAGCACCTGCAACTGGTGTTCGGAGGCGCGAGATGACGACGGTACGCACCGTACTGGCGATGCGTACCAGGGAGGGCTGCGAGGAACGGTTCGAGGCGGCGTGGCGCTCGGTGGCGGAAGAGATCCGCGCGCTGGACGGATGCCTGAACCAGGACCTGGTCCGCGACGCCGACGACCCGCGCAGCTATCTGATCATCAGCGACTGGGCGGACCGCGAACGGCTGGACGCCTTTGGCCGCAGCTCGCACCGGGACCGGTTGCTGCACATGATCCGCGAGCTTCGCGAATCCGCGCAACGGCACACCTACCAGGTTCTGCACAGCGTACGGAGCGAGCCCGAGGAGTCGCGATGACCGAGGATGCCGTACCCGCGGCCGAGCTCTACACCCACGAGTTCGCTGCCGACCCCTATCCCACCTTCGCGCGGCTGCGGGCGGAGAAGCCGGTGTGCCCGGTCAGCTCGCCGCGGTTCGACTCCTACCTGATCACACGGTTCGACGACGCCAGGGCGGCGCTGACCGACCCCAGGCTGTCCAAGGACCTCTACGGCCCCGGTCAGCAGTACCTGCGGATCTTCGGGCCGAACTCGGAGGCGTTGAACAGGAACATGCTCAACGCGGATCCGCCGGAGCACACCAGGTTGCGACGGATCGTGTCGCAGGCGTTCGCGCCGCGTCGGATCGAGGCGCTGCGGCCCCGGGTGGCGGAGATCGTCGACAACCTGCTCGACAAGATCATCCCGCAGGGGCAGTCCGAGCTGATGCACGACTTCGCGATCCCGCTACCGATGATGGTGATCAGCCAACTGGTCGGCATACCGGAGACCGACCACGAGCGGGTCCTCGACTGGACCCAGGTGATCAGGACGTCCGGGTCGTCCGGCCGTAGCCCGGAGGAGGACCGGGCGGCCGTGCAGGAGGCCCAGCTGCGGCTGCACCACTATCTCGCCGACCTGGTCCAGGCCAAACGCGCGCACCCCGGCGACGACATGGTCAGCGCCCTGATCGACGCCTGCGACCACGACGGGCAGCTGTCCGAACGGGAACTGGTCACCACGACCTTCCTGCTGCTGTTCGCCGGGCACCAGACCACCGCGGACTTCCTCGGCAACGCGACCGTGGCGTTGCTGACCCATCCCGACCAGCTCGACCTGCTGCGCGCCAAGCCGGAGCTGCTGCCCTCGGCGATCGAGGAACTGCTCCGCTTCGACGGCCCGTTGCCGGTGGCCAGTCCCCGGATTGCCACCGAGGACGTCGAGTACCAGGGCGTACGCATTCCACGCGGGTCGATCGTCGGCGTGGTGATCAACGCCGCGAACCACGACCCGGAGCACTTCGCCGACCCCGACCGGCTCGACCTCTGCCGTGAGCGGGGCCCGCACATCGGCTTCGGCTACGGCGTCCACTACTGCCTGGGAGTCTCGCTGGCCCGGATGGAGGCCCAGATCGGCATCGGGGCGCTCCTGCGCCGGCTACCGGAGCTGCGGCTCGGGGTGCCGGTCTCCGAGCTGCGCCGGCTGCCGGCGGCGTCGCCGTTCCGGGGCCTGCTGGAACTCCCGGTCAAGTTCGCCACCTGGGGTGCCGGACGGCCGTCCCCGATCGGCACCCAGCGAACACCGTCCACGCGCTCACCCGTCCACACACCCGAGGAGCAGTAATGGTCTTCCGAAACGTGATCGTCTGTCACATGGTTCCGGGCAGCGAGGGCATCGTCGGTGATGTCTTCGGCTACTACGACAAAACGACCCGACCGCAGGACCTCGGCGTGATTGGACGACGGCTGCTGTCACTGGACGACCTCTACATCCACGTGATCGAGCGCAGGGCGGACCCGCGGGTGTCGGGCCAGACCCGGGGACTGCCCGCGTTCCAGAAGATCGCCGAAGCCATCGCCCCGTACGTGACGCCGTACCCGAGGAACTGGCAGAACCCGTCCGACTCGGTCGCGAAGGAGTTCTACAGCTGGGTTTCGGCCGCGGATTCAGCGCCGCCGGAGTCGGCCGGCAGGAATCTCACCGTCATCATCAGCCGGATCAAGCCCGGCGCGGAGCCCGACGTCGCGCGGATCTTCGGCGAGTCCGACGCCGGGTCGCTGCCAGTCCAGTTGGGCGTCACCGGGCGCTGGCTGTATTCCATCGACGACGTCTACGTGCACCTGTTGGAGCGCACCGACGCGGCGGTCGCCGACGCCACCGGGCAGGACCACGACCAGCCGGTCTTCGCCAAGATCATGGCGGAGCTCAGCCCGTTCATCAGCCCGTACAACCCGGAGACCTGGCGTGGCCCTCAGGACGCGGTGGCCAACGAGTACTACCGCTGGCAAGCCGACGACTGACGACCACGACCAAGCGCTGCGGATCAGAAGTGCGTGAATGACCATCAGTGGGGTCGGTGCCGGGTGGTTCGGCGGCCGAGCCGCGTGGCTCCGCCGCCGAACCGGACTGGCGAGCACGGCGATCCTGGCGGAGGCCGTGCACAGCCGGTCCTACCGTTGCCCTCCCGAGACGTTCGCAGGGCTCAACTCCGGCTCCATCGTTGGTTGGCCGCGCCGGTGCAGTCCCAGATCTGGATGCGCGTGCCGTTGGCCGTGCCGTTGCCGACCACGTCCAGGCACCGGCCGGAACCAACTGCGGTGATCGAGCCGTCGGCATTGAACCGCCACCGCTGGTTGGACTGGCCGTTGCAGTCCCAGATGATCACCGAGCTGCCGTTCGCGGTGCCGGCGCCGCTGACGTCAAGGCACTTGCCGCCGAAGACGCGCAGCTCCTGGGCGGCGGTCGAGGTCCAGCTCTGGTTGCTCTGGCCGTGGCAGTCCCAGATGATCGCGGCCGTGCCGTTGGTCTGTGCGGCGCTGTTGACGTCCAGGCACCGTCCGGAGGACGTGTTACGCAGGGCCGACGTGCCGCTCGGCGGGGGGGTGGTCGGCGGCGGGGTGGTCGGCGGCGACGTTGGGTCGGTGCTGCCGAACTGGGTGAAGAACCTCCACACCTCGCCCTTGGTCCAGGTCCTGGCCCCGCTGTCCCCGCCGCCGTCCACCGGGCCGGGGGTGTGCCCGCCGTCGAAGGCGGCCCACACCACCGGATAGCCGGACCGGCAGCCGGAGTAGGTGGTGGTGATGTGGGTCAGGCTGCCCGACCTCGGCTCGGGCGGGTTCTGTGAGGTGCACCCGTTGTTCCGCACGAACGTGTCACGTAGGGACCGTCCGGCGGAGACGTTGAGCACCGGGTCCCCGATGCCATGGATTCCCATGTACGCGATCGGCTGAGTGCCGCCGCTGCACCCGCTGAGCTGCCCACCGGAGTAGACCGCGACAGCGCGGAAGACACCTGCCCGGGAACAGGCCAGCGAATAGCTCATGCCTCCGCCGTAGCTGAAGCCGAGCGCGAAGAGCTGCGTCGTGTCGACACACAGATCTGCCTCGATCAGTCTGATCATGTCGTCGACGAAGGTGACGTCCTGGCCGCCGGGGTTGGCCCAGCCGTTGCCGTTGCCCTGGGGGGCGACGAAAATGGTGCTGTTGTTCGCCTGCTGCCGCAGCCCGTAGTAGGACCAGGCCGCCCCGTCCGCCCCGCCGCCGTCGACGTCGTTGGCGGTGCCGCCGTTCCAGTGAAATCCGAAGATCAATCGGTACGGGTGGCTCCTGTCGTAGTTGTCAGGAATCCTCAGGATGTAACTACGGTTCTGGCCGCCGCTCTGGATGGACCGTTGGCCGCTGGTCAACGTGGGCGCTTTGCCGCACCCGGCGGTCGTTGCGGCTGCTCCGACGGTCGCGGCCGACGCAGTGGTGCTCAAGCCGCCGGTCAGTGCCGCCGCGGCCACGGTCACGACGGCAACCGCCGTCGTTGCAAGAAAACCAAGGATGGGTCTACGTCTTGTCATGATGGGGCTCCCGCCACTCGGCACGATCTGATTCAGGTAGAGGGGTCCACGGCGATTCCCGCACCGCCGCGATGCGCCACTCCGGGTCACCCCCGCCGGCCACCCTGGCCGGGGACGAAACCCAGAAGGCGCGATGTGCCCACGGCGCTGGCCGGCTCATCGCCACAGGTTCCCGCCACCGGTCTCGCCGCCCATGCGGGACCGGTCGGTCGTCGAATCGTCGGCGGTCCACACCGCACGCAACCGACCGCCGGACGGTGCTGGAGCACCCGGCTCGACGTCGAATCGATTCGCCCCGACGTTAGGTCGTGCAGTGAAGGATGTCAATGCTGTGTCCGGCACGTTGCCGGCCGCCGGGCGGTCTGCGGCGCCTGGGAACGGACCCTCGTGGCGGCGCGGGTCGGCAGGCGGGCTCGCCAACCCGCGCTGCCGGCCAAGCCAAACGAACATCTTCGATGCCTTGACATGCTGGATGCGAATCGCTAACACTTGTCCGCAACGCAAACTCAACGAACAGAACACATGGCGTCTGACGTTCCAGACCTGCCCATGCGGGCGTCACCCGCCGCCCAAGATTGTGCAGCCCAAGCATATGCACGCACTGGTGTTGTTAGCGCTAACGTCCGTGATCACACTGAGCTGGTCACTGCCCACAAAGCTCGCGTCAGCACCGGCCACCACTCGGCCATCCGGGTACCCCGCAAACGACACCTGGTACATCGCTTGCCACCGCGTATGCCGCTAGGCGAAGGAGGGACCCATGTCGAGAATCCTCGCCCGGCTCTGCGCGGTGGCGGTCGCCGCGTGCCTGGTGTTCACCACCTGGTCGGTGGCGACGCCGAAGGAGGCTGCCGCGCTGGACCCGACCGTCGGCTACCTGATGACGCATTTCACCGGCGAGTCGTCGGCCGACCAGCAGATCTACCTCGCGCACAGCGCCGACGGCCTACGGTGGACGGACCTGAACAACGGCGGGCTCGTGCTGCGTTCCACCGTCGGCACCCGCGGTGTCCGCGACCCCGCTCTGGTCCGCTCGCCCGGCGGCGACCGGTACTGGATCATCGCCACGGACCTGTGCATCGGCTGCGGCCAGGACTGGTCGGCCGCGATCAACAACGGCAGCCGCAACCTCGTCGTGTGGGAGTCCACCGACCTGGTCAACTGGTCGGCGCCATGGCTGCTGAACGTCGCCGGCGCGATCCCGGACGGACGCAACGCCTGGGCACCGGAGGCGATCTGGAACCCGGCGACCGGCGACTACGTCCTCTACTGGGCGACCAACGTCCCGCTCAACGGGGCGACCAAGCACCGCATCTACCACGCGCGCACGGCGAACTTCCGCAGCATCACCACGCCGCAGGTCTACGTCAACCGGCCCGGCAGCCAGGAGATCATCGACACCCAGATCGTCGAGGTGCCCGCTGGTGTCGGCGCCTACCGCTACGTCCGGGCTTCCCGCGACGGTCAGATCACCCTGGAAGGCAGCAACTCCATCCTCGGCACCTGGACCAACATCGGGAACCTGTCCGGAATCGGGCTGACCGGCTCCCAGGTCGAAGGCCCGATGTGGATGCGGTTCAACGCCCGCAACGAGTGGGTGCTCTACCTTGACCAGTACTCCAGCGGGCGCGGCTACCTGCCCGTCCTGACGACCGATCCGTCGAGCCCGGGCAGCTTCCGACTGCCGGCGTCCGGCTCGTACGCCATGGGTGGCACCAGGAAACGGCACGGTTCGATCCTCAACCTGACCGCCGCCGAGCAGAACCGGGTGCTCGCCCGCTGGCCCGCCACCGCCGTCAACCGGATCCAGTCGTACAACCTTCAGGATCGGTTCGTGCGGCACGCCGATTACGACGCCCGCATCGACGCGAACGTCAGCCCCGTCCAGGACGGCCAGTGGCGGCTGGTGCCCGGTCTGGTCGGCTCCGGCACGGTCTCCATCCAGTCGGTGAACTACCCGGGCTACTACCTGCGTCAATACGGGTTCGACTTCCGGCTGGAAGCCAACGACGGCACCGCCACCTTCGCCGCCGACGCCACCTTCCGGCAGGTCGCCGGCCTCGCCAGCTCCTCGTGGACGTCGTTCCAGTCCTACAGCCACCCGGACCGCTACATCCGGCACTACAACTACCTGCTCCGGCTGGACCCGGTCACCGACGCGCAGAGCCGTGCCGACGCCACCTTCCGGGTGACCAGCTGAACTCCGACTGTGGCCCCACCTCGATTGGACATGTCATGACACGGACCAGCCCGTTTCTGGGTCACGTATCGCGGAGCACCTGGTCGTTGCGCCGGCTGCCGATCATCCTGGTGACCGCGCTGACCGCGCTGGTCGGCGTCGTCGTCATCGTGGCGTCGCCGGCCACCGCCGCCACCAGCCACTTCCGTGGCGTGAACTGGGCGGTGCTGGGTGACAACTTCAGCACCGGTCCGCTCGTCGTGCAGGGCCTGAGCGTCTCCGACAGCAATGCGACAGTGCGGGCCAAGGCGAACGCCCTCTACGACGACATGGCCTCCACCATGGGTGTCAACACCGTCCGGCTGCCCATCAACACCCACACGGTGGGGACGGCCTGGTGGGAGGCGTACCGCGGCGCCATCGACGCCGCCACCGCCCGCGGATTCAAGGTCATCCTGGCGTACTGGGAGGACGGCGCGGCCTCCGGCGGCAGGATCACGAACCTCGCCGCATGGAACGCGATGTGGTCCACGGTGACCAACACGTACGGCTCGAACACCAACGTCTACTTCGAGCCGATGAACGAGCCGCACGGCTACAGCTCGGCGGAGTGGCGCGACGTCGCGGCGAACTGGCTGAGCTACCACTACTCGGCGGTGCCCGGCCGGGTGCTCATCGGTGGCACCGGCTTCAGCCAGGACCTGCGCGACATCTGCAACGACACCCGCTTCAACTCGACCCTGCTGTCCTTCCACTACTACGCGTTCTTCTACGGTGCGATGACCTACGACGCCTTCCGCAGTCACATCCAGACCCGCCTGGGCAATTGCGCCTCCCGCGCGGTCGCGACCGAGTTCGGCGCTCCCATGAACGACGGCCGCAACTACGCCGACGCGGGCAGCACCGACAACTTCGTGCGCTACATCCGCGCGATGGCGCAGGTCATGCGCGACAACCAGATGGGCGGCACCTACTGGCCCGCCCTCGGCGGCAAGCCGGGCACCATCGGATACGACTGGTACTCGATGTTCGCCCTCAGCGGCAGCGGCACCAACCTCAACCTGACCGTCCGCAACACCTCCGGCGCCGACCAGATCCGGTACGCGTGGGGCGACACCATCGGCGGCGGCCCCACGACACCTCCGCCGTCGACGGGGACGTACTACCGGATCACCGTGCGGCACAGCGGCAAGGCCATGGACGTCCAGTCACCGAACACCGACAACGGTGCGCGTGTCGGCCAGTACACGTACGGCGGCAACGCGTGGCAGCAGTGGCAGTTCCAGGACGGCGGCAGCGGCTACTGGCGCATCATCAGCCGGCACAGCGGGAAATGCCTCGACGTGGCGAGCGCGTCGACCGCCGACGGCGCCGAACTCATCCAGTACACCTGTGGCACCGGCGGCAACCAGCAGTTCCAGATGGTCGCCAACGGCAGCTACTTCCAGCTCCGGGCACGCCACAGCGGCAAATGCGTCGACGTACCGGCCGCGTCGACCGCGGAGGGTGTGATCCTCAAGCAGTACCCGTGCAACACCGGCGCCAACCAGCAGTGGTCGCGCTCGGCGGTCTGACGATCGTCTCGACGGGACCACCGGTCCTCGGGGGTGCGTGGTCAGGCGCTCCGGAAGTCGCGTGGGTCAATCGATGCCGGTAGCTCGTACACCTGGTGTCCCATCGGCACTCTCTGGCGCCACTCACAGACATTGACACCCGTCGCTTAAACGGTAAGGATTGTTGCGTGAGAGCGCTCTCGCGGCCTGTTCAATCCACCTGGAGGTGCTCCATGATCCGCGAACTGGGTGTTGTCCTGGGAGTCGCGACGCTCGTCACCGCGCTGGCCTCGATGCCCGCCGACGGCGCGTCAGCCGCCCCGCCGCCCGGCCCGGTGCCACCGGCCGCCGCCCACCCGTCACCCGATCTCCCGGCGGGCCAGCGGGCCGCCCTGCGCCGCGACCTCGGCCTGACCGACGACCAGATCCGGCAACGGTCGACCGTCGAGGCCGGCGCACCGTCGATCGAACGACGACTACGCGCCGAGTTGGCAACCAGCTACGGCGGGTCCTGGATCGCGGCGGACGGCACCACCCTGGTGGTCGGAGTGACCACAGCCGCCCGCGCCGGCCGGGTCCGCAGCGCCGGCGCCCAGCCGCAGGTGGTCCGCTGGAGCATGGCCGACCTGGACCGGACCAAGGCCGCCCTCGACCGTGAGGCCGGCCGCGCCGGCGCGACCGTGCACTCCTGGTACGTGGATCCGGCGAGCAACAGCGTGGTGGTCCGGGCCGCGGACACCGCGACGGCCCGCGAGTTCGTCCGCGCCACCGGCGCCACCGGCGACACGGTGCGCACCGTGTCGAGCGCACAGCCGTACCGCCCGGTGTACGACGTCCGGGGCGGCGACCAGTACGTCATCAACAACAGTGTGCTGTGCTCGGTCGGGTTCGCGGTCGCCGGTGGCTTCGTCACCGCCGGACACTGCGGCGGCGTGGGCAGCACCACCAGCGGTAGCGGCGTCGCGCAGGGCACCTTCCGGGGCTCGTCCTTCCCGGGCAACGACTACGCCTGGGTACAGGTCAACTCCTCCTGGGTGGCCACGCCGACGGTGAACACCTACAACGGCGGCACGACCAGCGTGGCCGGCTCCGCGGAGGCGGCGATCGGCAGCTCGGTCTGTCGCTCCGGCCGGACCACCGGCTGGCGCTGCGGCACGATCACCGCCCGGGATGTCACGGTCAACTACTCCGGCTCTCTGGTCTACGGGCTGGTCGCCAGCAGCGCGTGCGCGCAGCCCGGTGACTCCGGCGGCTCGTTCATTTCCGGCAACCAGGCCCAGGGCGTCACCTCCGGTGCCGGCGGTGACTGCAACTCCGGCGGCACGACCGTCTACCAGCCGGTGAACGAGATCCTCGGCGCATACGGGCTCGCCCTCACCACCACCGGAGGCGGCGGTGCGAGCCAGATCATCGGGTACGCCGGCAAGTGCATAGACGTCCCCAGCTCCAACGGCGCCGACGGCCAGTACCTGCAGCTGTGGACCTGCAACGGCACCAACGCCCAGCGGTGGACGTTCGCCGGCGACGGCACCGTCCGGGCGCTCGGGTTGTGCATGGACGTGGCCGGGGGGTCGACCGCGAACGGCGCGGTGATCCAGCTCGCGAACTGCAGCGGCAATCCGGCCCAGCAGTTCGTGCTCAGCGGGGCCGGAGACCTGGTCAACCCGCAGGCCAACAAGTGCGTCGACGTGCAGGACTGGAACAGCGCGGACGGCGCGCGGCTGTTGCTCTGGGAGTGCCACGGCGGCGCCAACCAGAAGTGGCGGCGCGGCTGAGGCAACTCGGGCCGGGGACGGGTCGGCCTCGCCAACGCCGACCCCGTCCCCGGCCGCGATCGGCGTTGGCGGGGGTGCCCCGGTTACCGAAGTACGACGGCGAACCCGAATTACCGAGACAGCTCGGACGTTGGCCTTTCAACCTCTGTAGCTGGCCGCTGGACCCGCTCGAACCGCACCCGGCTCAGCCATCCCGGGAGGTCACTGAGCACATACAGCTCGCCGCGCACGTCGGTGCCGATCGCGGTCGGCTGGGTGGGGAAGTTGCCGATCGTGGCCGACTCGTAGCCGCCCGTGGGTTTGGGGCGGACGGCGAACGCGAGGGTCGAGCAGTAGTCGCTCGCGATGTAGGTCCCCCACGCTTCCGGGGTGGCGGACCCTCGGTACACCACGCCACCGATCACCGAGCAGTTCTCCGTCATGTAATGCTCGTACTCGAAGACCGGGTCGGTGTATCGCACGCCCGGCCGGCATTGCTCCGGGTCGAAGACCGGCGTGCCCTCCCGGCAGGACCAGCCGAGGTTCGCTCCACGCTGCGACGGGCGGATGTGGTTGATCTCCTCGACCAGGCCCTGGCCGACATCACCGATCCACAGCGAGCCGTCGACCGGGTCGATGGAGAACCGCCACGGGTTGCGCAGCCCGTAGACCCAGATCTCCGGCCGCGCGCCCGGCGTGCGGACGAACGGGTTGTCGGAGGGCACGCAGTAGGGCTTACCCCCGCAGGTGCGGTTGACGTCGATCCGCAGAATCTTGCCGAGCAGGGTGCCGAGATTCTGACCGGACTTGAACGGGTCGTACGCGTGGCCGCCGTCGCCAAGGGACCAGTAGAGGTAGCCGTCGCGGCCGAACGCTACCTGTCCGCCGTTGTGGTTGCCGTACTCGGCGTGCTCCTGGGTGAGCAGCACCTGCAGCCTGTCGGGAGCGCCGATGGGCACTCGCGCCAGGGTCAGCGCGCCGGCCGGCAAGCTCGTGTAGGCCACGTAGAGGATCCCGGTCCGCGCGAAGTTCGGCGCCGGCGTGATGCCGAGGAGGCCGCGCTCGTTGTCCGACGTGTCGATCCGGGCGGTCAGGTCGAGCACCGGCTCGGCGGCCAAGCCGGTATCGGGGTGGTAGGAGCGGACGGTGCCGTTCTTCTCCGCAATCAGCATCCGACCGTCCGGCAGCCCGGTGATCGCGATCGGACGCTGCAGACCGAACGCCACCCGTTCGGATACCACGGTCAGCTCGGCGAGTGGCACCGCGCGGGTATGGGATGTGCCGGCCGCGGCGGTGCCAGAAATCGGCGCCGGTGGCAACAGGGACGAAGCCAGGGCCAGAACGAGCAGCCCGGCCAGCATGGTGGCCGGGCGACAACGCCATCGCGACATTTTCAGCTCCTCGAGTAAGTGGGGTGGCCTCCATGCCACCCGGGTGACTTCCCACTTGGCACAGCCGGTCGGGTAAGGCGATACCGGAAGAACAGTCCGGCCCAGGACGCCGACGCCCTGGGCCGGAGTAGTGCCACGGCTTTCGGTCCTGCCGATCAGGCGATGTTGATGTCGCTGCACCACATGTAGGTCTGGTCCATGTGTGACGCCTTCCAGATCACGAACAGGATGTGGTTTCCGGTGCGTCCAGAGACCGAGACGTTGAACGAGATGTTCTGCGCTGGCGCGTAACGCCCGGTCGTCGTGATCAGGTCGAGGTTGCCCCACCCGAGCCGCTGAGTGGTCGGGTTGAATCCCTGCTTGGTGACGTAGACCCGGAAGTAGTCAGCACCGTGACTGGCCTGGTCGTACATCTGGACGGTGAAGTTGCTGCTGACGGTGGTCGCCTTCCACGCTCCGGGCTGGTTCACGGTGTCGTTCCTGGAGAGGGCGTTGCTGCACAGCTGGCCGTCCGGGGTGCGGGCCTGGAACTGGCCGGCGAGGCCGTCCCGCAGCTGGCTCATCCAGTTCCACATGGTGTCGGGGTTGGCCTGGAACGCCCGCCAACACATGGGGTCCTGTTGCTGCATGGCTGGGTTCGTGTGTTGGTTGCCCCAGGTCTTCCAGCACTGGTAGGCGCGACTCGCCGGGTTGATGACGGTGCCGTGGGCCTGGGCTGCGCCGGTCCAGGGCAGCGTGCCGACCACCATGGCGAACAGCACAACGACCACTCGGAGGGACTGACGGACGGTTGGCCGGGATCGTCCGCCGGAATGATCGGACGTGTGTGGACGCACTGTTCATCCTCCGCTCTTCGGTACTAAAGATCAGGAATGGGAACGCTCCCAAAACTCACTGTTACATTAATGAACGTAAATATCAATCCTGATCTCCTTATGGTCGGATGTGGTCCGCAGCCCGCCCGCCCGGCATGGTCAGAGCCCGGCTGCGGCGTCGTACCGGCGGCGCTGCTCGGCCATCTCCGAGGCGGTCAGCGCCTCCTCTTGCGCCAACGTCGCGTACTTGGCCGGGAACATCTCCCGCAGCCGGTCGACGAACATGACGTCGGCGGTCGCCTCGACGACCTGGATGCCCGGAGGGTCGGTGGACATGTCCATGATCACGGGGCCGGCCAGCTTGACCGCCACGTCCCAGGGGCGCTTCTGCTCGGCGACTCCGCAGAGGTGGAAGCCGTAGACCGTCTGCACATCAGCGAGAGCGCTGGCTTCGGCCGGCTCGTAGCCGTAGACGCGGACCCCGCAGATCACTGCAGGCTTCTCCTTCTCGGTGGCCACCTGCTGGGCGCTGTGTCCGGCGTGGTTGTGCTGCCCCGGGTCCGCCTGTTCGAGCGTGGTCCGCATCCGGGCCACAATCTGCGCTTGCAGATCCGCCGGCTCCGCCTCCGGGCCGGCCCGGTTGACCAGTACGGCCGTGCCGGCCGACACCGTCAGCAGGATCACCGCCACCCACACGAAGCGGTTTCGGTACCACCCCGCGAAACTCTCTCGGGAAATCATGATTGCTTCTCACCTCGTCGCCGGTTCTGGTGCGCTGGCAGACCGAATCGGACGCCCCCGGCGTGTCAGAGGTCGAGCGTCGGCCGTCGGGGGTGCACGCCGGGGGATACGTACGGCGGGCGAGGGTGCCTGCCCGGCAAAATGCCCGTCGTCGTAGCGATGGCCCGGCGATGCGGCATGCGAGCCTCCGCCAAGGCGGTGCGCTGCCGGCGCTGCGATGCTCCCGTGCTGGCCGTTCCCAGCACGGTTGCCCCCGTGCTGCGGCGATATGAGCTATTCCAACACGCTTGGATCCGCTCTGGCAACATTGACGAGTATCAACGTGGATTCGGCCCCGCCACCCGCACCTTCGTCGCACACGAACCCGTCGCCCCCACGGACCACCACCGTCCTCGACAGCGACCGGACCGAGTTCCCCGGTGCTGCTGACCGTGCCGTGGGGGCCTGACTATTGTCATGAGTACCTGTGCGCCCCGCATCGAACGTCGTGACTAAGCGCACTGGAGCCCGCCCCGTCCCGTCCATGAGACTCGATTCGACGCCGGAACAACAGCCGGCCGAGTTCGAGAGGCGGCGAGACGGTGGACGAACGCTACGACAGCTACTGCGCCGCAGATCGGCTGTTCTACGACTCGCTCGGCAGCGCCGTCGCGCAGCCCGTCTTCCCGGCCGCCGAACGACCGATGCCGGCCGGCTGGCGTCGCGAGCCGCTCGACGACTGGCTGATCTACGCGCCGGACGGCGGCTCGCTGCCCCAGCAGGGCTGGAAGATCCACGTTTCGGCGGGTCTGGCGAACGCGGAGCGGGTGCTGGACGCGGTCTGGAACTACTGCGTCCCCCGCGGCCTGTCCTTCAAGTTCCTGCGCGGGCCGCGCACGCTGCTGCTGCGCAACTCCAAGTACGCCGCACGAGCCGCCAGCGGAAAGTTCATCACCGTCTACCCCCGTGATGACGCGGAGCTGGAGCTGGCCTGCAAGGAACTCGACGAACTACTCATCGGCGAGCCCGGACCGTACATCCTCAGTGATCTCCGCTACGGCACCGGCCCGGTCTACGTGCGCTACGGCGGCTTCGCCGCCCGCTACTGCCACTCAGCCGACGGCCAGGTGGTGCCGGCGATCGAGGACGACTCCGGCGCGCTGGTGCCGGACCGCCGTGAGCCCGTCTTTCACGTACCTGCCTGGATCACCCTGCCCGACTTCCTCGGCCCGCACCTGGCCGCCCGGAATGACACCAGCACCAACGAGGTGCCGTACCGGGTCGAGCGGGTGATCC
This sequence comes from Micromonospora sp. NBC_01638, assembly GCF_045209745.1. Classification (NCBI taxonomy): domain Bacteria; kingdom Bacillati; phylum Actinomycetota; class Actinomycetes; order Micromonosporales; family Micromonosporaceae; genus Micromonospora; species Micromonospora sp. NBC_01638. The sequence goes on along the minus strand of NZ_CP109273.1, from coordinate 6,664,059 downwards.
ACTTTTCGAACGGCGGTGGGCTGTACGTGGGCAGGGACCTGCGTACCGACACCGAGGTGGTGCTGAAGGAGGCCCGACCGCACGCCGGCCTGGACGCCGACGGCACCGATGCCGTCGCCCGGCTGGCCCGCGAGGCGGAGGCCCTGCGGCAACTCGCCGACCTGCCACAGGTGCCGCGGGTGCACGACGAGTTCGTCCTCGGCGAGCACTGCTTCCTCGCGCTCGAGTTCATCGAAGGCCGACCGCTGAACAAGGTGCTGGTCGACCGGTACCCGCTCATCGACGCCGACGCGACGGACGGCGACCGGGCGGCGTACGCCCGGTGGGCCCGGCAGACCTACGAGCAGGTCGAATCCGTCGTGGCGGCGATCCACGAGCGCGGCCTGGTCTACGGGGACCTGCACCTGTTCAACATCATGATCCGGCCGGATGACCGGGTCGCCCTGGTCGACTTCGAGGTGGCCGCTCCGATCGCCGGGCACCGCCGACCCGGGCTGCGCAACCAGGGCTTCGCGGCACCGAGGGACCGGACCGGGCCGGCGGTCGACCGGTACGCCCTGGCGTGCCTGCGGTTGGCGCTGTTCCTGCCACTGACCCAGCTGGTCCGGCTCGCCCCGGCGAAGGTGACTCACCTGGCCGACATCATCGCCGCGAACTTCCCGGTGCCGAGGTCCTTCCTCGACCCGGCGGTCGAGGAGATCACCGGCGGCCTGCGGGTCACCGCTGACCCGCGAGGAGCTCTTGTCGCGGATGACTGGCGCACCACGCGGGACCAGTTGACGACGGCGATCGTGGCCAGCGCCGCTCCCGAGCGTAACGACCGACTCTTTCCCGGTGACATCGAGCAGTTCCGCAGCGGCGGCCTCAACCTCGCCCACGGGGCGGCGGGAGTGCTGTACGCGCTCGACAAGAGCGGTGCCGGGCGGTGGCCCGAGCACGAAGACTGGCTGGTGCGGCGGGCGACAACGCCCCCGTCCGGCACCCGCTGCGGCTTCTACGACGGGCTGCATGGCGTTGCCTACGCACTCGTTCACCTCGGACGCCGGCAGGACGCGCTGGACGTTCTCGACATCTGCCTGCGGGAACCCCTGGACGGGCTCGACCACAGCCTGGCGAGCGGACTGTCCGGGATCGCGCTCAACCTGGCCGAGTTGGCTGCGCGTACCGGGGAGGTGTCGTTGCACGCCGCCGCGTGGCGGGCCGCTGAGCAAGTGATCGGGCAGCTGGCTGACGACCCGGGCCCGGACGTCAGCGGCGGACGCAACCCGTACGCCGGGCTGCTGCGGGGCCGGACCGGACCGGCGCTGATGCTGTTGCGGCTCTACGAGCTCAGCGGCGACGACGAGCTGTTGGGGCACGCCGCCACGGCGCTGCGCCAGGATCTGCGCCGGTGTGTGCTGCGCCCGGACGGTGCCCTGGAGGTCAATGAGGGCTGGCGCACCATGCCCTACCTGGCGCACGGCAGCGTCGGTATCGGGCTGGTCCTCGACCAGTACCTGCGCCACCGTGCCGACGACCAGTTCGCCGAGGCGAGCGCGGGGATCCGCCGTGCGGCGCGGTCACCGTTCTACGCACAGTCCGGGCTCTTCGCCGGCCGGGCCGGCATCATCGCCTACCTCGCCGCCTCGGCGGGCGATGCCGACCGCCGCGAACTCGGCGCGCAACTGGATCGGCTGACCTGGCACGCGCTGCCGTACCGGGAGGGGACCGCGTTCCCCGGCGAGCAGTTGCTGCGGCTCTCCATGGACTTCGGCACCGGCACCGCCGGCGTGCTGTACGCGCTGGCCAGCGCGCAACACGACCAGCCGCCGGTGCTGCCCTTCCTCGCGCCCCTGCCGGGCGCGACGAGACTCCCTCGCGACAGCGGGGGCGACCTGATCGGCGAACGGATGGAAGGGAGGTGAACGACATGGCGCTTCTGGACCTCCAGGGCCTGGAGATGGCTCCGGCCGACCGCACGGGTGGCGGTAGCCGGGCGAGCCTGCTGCTCTGCGGCGACAGCTCGCTCTCCGTCACGACCTGCAACTGATCCACGCACACGTGGGGCCCTGGGTGGGTAGACGTGCCCACCCAGGGCAACCGCGTACCCACGGGAGGACCGATGCCGACGTTCGCCAACGGGGACAGGCTGCTCCGGCAGACGGTCCGGGCGGGCGGCGGCTGGACCGTCGGACTCGCTGCGGTCGCGCTTCTCGGCGCGGCCGCCGAACTGTTGCTACCCGCGGCACTCGGCCGCGCCGTCGACGCCGCCCTCGCCGGCGGCTCCGGCTGGTGGGCGGTGTCCGCCTGCGGCCTGGTTGTCGTCCTCATCGGCGTCGACACCCTGACGGATCTGGCCAGCGGGTTCGGTGCGGCGCGCGCCACCGCCGGGCTGCGCCGGCACCTGCTGCGTCACCTGTTCGCCTTGGACGTCCGCGCCACCCGCCGACACCCGGTGGGTGATCTCGTCGGCCGGTTGGTCGGTCAGGCCGCCGACGCGGGACAGGCCGGCAACGCCGTGGTCCTGGCCGTCGTGGCGGTGCTCCCACCGCTCGGCAGCGTCGTCGCGCTCGCCATCATGGAACCGGTCCTCGGGGTCACCCTGCTCGCCGGTCTCGGCCTGCTCGCCGTCCTCATGCGTGTCTTTGTGGCCGACGCCTCGGCCGCGACCGCCGGATACCAACGGGTGCTCGGCACCATCGCCGGCCGACTGCTGGAGTCGCTGAGCGGTTCCCGGACCATCGCCGCCGCCGGCACCGCCCATCGCGAGGAGGACCGGGTGCTGGCGGCCCTACCGGAGCTGGACCTGCACGGCCGGCGCACCTGGAAACTGCTGGCCCGGGCGAGCGCGCGCACCTCGGCCGTGGCGCCGCTGCTGAACCTGAGCGTCATCGCGGTCGGCGGGTACGCGGTGACCACAGGCTGGCTCACACCGGGCCAACTGGTCGCCGCGGTCCGGTACGCGGCCATGGGCGCCGGGCTCGGTGGAGTGCTCGCCACCCTGAACCACCTGGTCCGCAGCCGCGCGGGAGCACACCGGGTCGCCGACCTGCTGACGCAGCCCGCCACGCCGGCAGGCGATCGGCCCCTTCCACCCGGCGGCGGCGCCCTGCGACTGCGCGGCGTGTGCGTGCACGCCGACGACGGTCGGCCCATCCTCGACGGCATCGACCTGGACGTGCCGGCCGGCGCCACCGTGGCCGTCGTCGGAGCGTCCGGTGCCGGCAAGTCGACCCTGGCGGCCGTGGCGGGACGACTGTACGACCCCGACAGCGGTGAGGTGCGACTGGACGGTGTGCCGCTGCGGGACCTCGACCCGACGGCGCTGCGCCGAGCCGTCGGGTACGCCTTCGACCGGCCGGTGCTGATCGGCGCGACCGTCCACGACGCGATCGGCCTGGCGCTGCCGGTCGACTCGGCGGCGCCGCCGGCCAATCGGAGCCCGGCCACGCCGACGGTTCTGCGGGCGGCCCGGATGGCGGCGATCGCCGACGTGATCGACCGTCTGCCCAGCGGTTACCGCAACCCGCTGGTCGACACACCGCTCTCCGGGGGCGAGACCCAACGTCTCGGCCTGGCCCGCGCGTTCGCCGCCGAGCGGCTGCTCATCCTGGACGACGCGACGTCCAGCCTCGACACCGCGACCGAACACCGGATCACTGAGGCGGTGGTCGGGCGGGCCGGGGAGCGTACCCGACTGGTGGTCACCCACCGGACCGCGGCGGCCGCGGCGGCCGACCTCGTCGCCTGGCTGGACGGCGGTCGGCTGCGCGGCCTGGCGCCGCACCGGCAACTCTGGGCCGACCCGGACTACCGCGCTGTCTTCCAGCCGGCTGGCGGTGGATCGTGAGCCATCCCGGCGTACGGCGGGTGACCTGGCGGGCGCTGCGGGCCCGCCGCCGGGAGCTCGCCGGGCTCGGCGGCTGGTCGCTTGTCGAGTCGCTGCCCGCGCTGCTCGCCGGCTATCTGGTCGCCCGCGCCGTCGACGAGGGTTTTCTGGCCGGACATCTCCTCAACGGCCTGGCCTGGTTGGGTGTCCTCGCGGTGGCCGTGCTGGTCGGCGCGGCGGCCACCGGTCGGACGTACCGCAGCCTCGGCGCCGTGGTCGAACCGTTCCGCGACGAGGTGGCCGCTCAGGTGGTCCGGGGTGCGCTAGGCGACGCCACCCGGGCGGGTGGCCGCCCGGACAGCGCTGCCGTGACCCGGCTGACCCACCAGATGGAGATCATCCGCGACACCTTCGCCGGTCTGCTGATGGTGACCCGCGGTTTCCTCTTCTCCGCGGGCGCGGCCCTGCTCGGCCTGCTCGCCCTGGCACCGGTGGTGGCGGCGCTGGCCGCCGCGCCGCTGGTCGTCGGCGTGGTCGTGTTCCTCGCCGCGCTGCCGGCGATGGTCACGCACCAGCGCGCATACGTCCGGGCCGGTGAGCAGCTCGGCCAGTCGGCGGCGGCCGCGCTGGCCGCTCACCGCGACGTGCTGGCCTGCGGCGCCCAGACACGTGTGACGGCCGACGTGGCACGCTGGGTGTCGGCGCAGGCCGCCGCCGAACGCATGCTCGCCCGGATGGCGGCGATCCGCAGCCTCAGCCTCGGCATCGGCGGCTGGCTGCCACTGGTGGTGCTGATGTTGACCGCCCCGTGGCTGGTCGAGCGTGGTCTCACCCCCGGCGCGGTGCTGGGCGCACTGATCTACGTCTCCACCGGACTGCAACCCGCCCTGCACACCCTGGTGCAGGGCCTCGGCGGCGGCGGGCTCCGCTACGCGGTCACCCTGGAGAACATCCTGCGCACCTATCCGGTGTCCGCCGACCAGCGCCCGCCGACCCCCGCCGCCCGGATGCCCCGCTGCCCGCCGCCCACCGGTCCGGCCGGCCGCTCGCCAGCCGTCGAGATCCGGGGACTGACCTTCGGCTACGGACCGCGCGCCCGGCCCGTCCTGGAGAACTTCTCCCTGACACTGGCCGACCGGGACCATCTCGCCGTGGTGGGCCCGAGCGGTGCGGGCAAGTCCACACTTGCCGCCCTGATGGCCGGTCTGGTGCCGCCGCAGGCAGGCACGGTCCACCTGGCCGGCGCGACGGTCGCCGAGGTCGAGCCGGCCGTTCTCGCCCGGATGCGAGTGCTGGTGCCCCAGGAGGCGTACGTCTTCACCGGCAGTCTCGCCGACAACCTCCGCTACCTCCGGCCGGACGCCGATGATCACACGCTGGAGGTCGCCCTCGACGCGCTCGGCGCGCGTCCCCTGGCGACCCGCCTGGGCGGCCTGGGCGCGCCGATCGCGCCGGCCCTGCTCTCCGCGGGCGAGCGGCAGCTCATCGCGGCGGTCCGGGCCTGGCTGGCACCCGCCCCGCTGGTGATCCTCGACGAGGCGACCTGTCACCTGGACCCGGCGCTGGAAGCGACGGTCGAGGCCGCCTTCGCCCGGCGGCCCGGCAGCCTCGTGGTGATCGCACACCGGATTAGCTCCGCGCTGCGGGCCGGTCGGGTGCTGGTCCTCGACGGCGACGAGCCCGTGGTGGGGACGCACGAACAGTTGTTGGCCCGCTCGGCCACCTACCGGATGCTCGTCGGCTGCTGGGACGACTCGGTGGTGCCGTCCCAGGCGGCGTCGGCGCGGCAGGGCTGAACCTCGCGCATCCGCCGGTCAGATCCAGCCCGACTCGCCTGCCATTCGCACGGCCTCCACCCGCGTACGCGCACCCACCTTGCGGGCGATCCGCCCGAGATGGTTGCGGACGGTGCCACGGGTGAGGCCGAGCGACACCGCCACCTCCGCGACCGGCGCCCCCGCCGCCGTCAGCCTCAACACCTCCGTCTCGCGGCTGGTCAGTGGGCCGTCCGAGCGCAGCGCCGCGACGACGAGATCCGCGTCGAGCACGGGCTCCCGGCGGGCGAGCCGGCGGATCCCTTCGATGACCCGCTGGGGGGCGGCGTCACTGCGCAGGATGCCGACCGCCCTGGTCGGGCAGAGTATGCCGCGCAGTCGCCGGGCCCGATGCGGGTGGGCCAGCACCAGGACGGGGCACAGGCCGAGGCGGTCGGGATCGACTCCCTCGACGAAATCGAGGTCGGCCACCATGACGTCGGGGCGTTGGGCGCGGACGGCTGCGGAGACCGCGTCGCCGCGATCCACCTTGGCCACGACACGGATGTCCTCCTCGGCGGCGAGGACGAACGACAGCGCGCCCAGAACCAGGGCACCGTCCAAGGCAAGCAGGGTACGGATCACGATGAGCCTTCCCGCACTCCGATGAAGATCACACAACGTCAACATTCAAACACGCATCCGGCGGGTCCGCACGGTGACGGGGGCGGGTCCGGACATCTCCACCGGACCCGCCCCCGACGGCTACAGCCAGCCGTTACGCCGCGCCCGCGACACCGCCTCCAACCGGTTGCGAGCCCCGGTCTTGCGCAGAATCACCGACAGATGATTGCGCACCGTCCCGTGTGCCAGGTGAAGACGGACGGCGATCTCCTTCAGGGGCAACCCCTCGGCGGCCGTCCGCAGCACGTCCATCTCCCGCGGCGTCAACGGCATCTCCGGGGGACTCAGCACCGCCACCGCCGCGGCCGGGTCGATCGCCCGATCCCCGGCCGCGAGCGCGCGGATCGCCCGCACCAGCTCCGCCAGTGAGCTGTCCTTCCCGACCAGGCCGCGCGCGCCGGCTGCCAGCGTCGCCTCCACCAGGGCCGGGCTCCACCGAGGGCTCATCGCCAGCACGGCGGTGTGCGGCGCCTCGACGCCGATCCGGGCGACCACCTCCACCGGGTCGGGCAGCTCCGGTGTCAATGCCAGCACCACCACCTGCGGTCGACAGCGCCGGACCACCGTCAACAGCTCGCCGACACCCTCGACGTCGGCGACCACCTCCATGTCTTCCTCTCCTGACAGCGCGGCGCAGAGCGCCCCGCGCAGCAAACCCATGTCCTCGGCGACGACAACGTGGATCACCACGTTTTCTCCGATCTCAGGTACGCGTCACGACGGCCACCGATTCCGGAACATCCACGGCTTGGTCGGGGCGGTCGTGCGCTACAGACGGGTAGGCATCGGCCCGCGGCACCGTCACGGCGGACGGATGCGGGCACTGATCGACCGGCCAGCGGGTGGAACAGGCCGCGCGCACCAGCCACCGGGGTCGGTCAACCCGCCTCAGCCCGGGCGGGTGATCGGAGAGAGAGTTCGGCTCTCGACCGGAAGTGGCAGGAGATCGCAGGGCTGCCCAGCACCGAGGTGCGACTGCCGGTCGAGCGGCCGGAGCAGCCCCGGCCCGGGCGTCGATCCATCGTCGACACCAGCGGCATCCTGGTCGACGGGCGCGACGGGTTGGCCCGAAAGCTCACCCTCCGCCGCCACCGTTCCCGGGTGTGCGGCGAGGTGCCCCGTCGAGGCCGTGGAACGCGCGGGGCCGACAACGGGCATCCAGCGTGGCGCGGCCGGGTTCGGCAGCGCCGCGGCGCGCACGGGGGCCAGCGCCGGAACCGCCGGTGGGGTCGGCACTGTCGGCACGGGAGCCGGTTCGGTCACCGGCACGGTGGCCGGCCCGAGCGCTGTGGGAACGGGCGGTGGAGGTGTGGCCGCCGGAACGATCGCCGTGCCGAGAGCGGGTGGTAGAACGGCATCGGCGACACGGAGGAGCGCCACGACGACGGGCCGGATCGGCACTGTGCTCACGATGTCGACGACGTGCGGCAGTGGTGCGGTGATCAGGCCCATCGCGGGCAAATCGCCCGGCCCGCGCACTGCGGGTGGGTCGGGGACGGCGGTGGCTGGCTGTCGCGGCGGATCAGCAGCCGGCCGCGACAACTCGGCACGGTGAGCTGGGCGATGAGCCGCGCGAGCTACGGAGGCTGACCGGAGCCCTTCGCGCTCCGCCGCGCCGGGTGGGACGGATGCGCCGACCCGGGGCAGCGGCACGGACACGGGCGACGCACCCGTCAACCGTCGAGGCTCCGTCGAGGGTGTCTCCTCGCAGGGGGCGACGACACCACCGATGGGCGCTGCCAGCGGGGCACGAAGCCTGTCGCGGTGGCGGTCGTCGGCACCCGTGGCTCGCTGGCGGTGATGGCTGAGGCGCTCTGCGACCGGGAGCCGCGCCACCGGCTCGACCAGACCGCCGATCTCCCGATGAAGCGCGTCACCGGACCCGCTGCGCATCCCATCGGCGGCGGCCGGCCCCTGGAACAGGGCGGCCACTACGAGACCAGCCCCGACGGCGACCGCGATCAGCACCATCCGCCGGGCGAGCCTGCGCAGCCGGTCGGCCACAAACGGCGCGGATCGGGTTGGCGCAGACGGCGGCGCGGTTCCGATGACGGGACTTCGCACGCGGGCACGACCCCTTTCTCTGGATTGCTGACCCATAGTAGCGATGCGCTCACGTAGTTGCATACGGTCGTGTGTGCGCTCGTCGACAATGTGCGGTTGGTTGTTCTGCCCAGGGCGGCGGGACACGGCTGGCGGGGTGACCAGGTTCGTCAGCCCGCATGATCCGGGCGGGCCCGGCGTGACGCCGAGCCCGCCCGTATTCAGTTCGGCCTGTCTCGGGTGTGTTGGAACTGGTCCTGCGGTTTGTCGATCTGCACGCCCTCGAACAGGCTGTTCGTCGAGTCGGTCAGGATCATCGTGCGAGCGAGTTGAGCCTGAATTGTTGGTTGGTTTGTCCGTGGCAGTCGTACAGCTGGATCTGGGCTCCGTTGGCTGTGCTCCAGGCGTCGAGGCATCGTCCGGATTGGACGCCGCTGATGGTGCCGTTGGAGTTGATGTTCCACTGTTGGTTGGTTTGGCTGTGGCAGCTGTAGATCTGGACGGCGGCGCCGTTGGCGGAGCCTGCGGCGTCGAGGCACATGTTGCCGTAGACCTGTAGTTGCTTGCTTGAGGTGTAGGTCCAGGACTGGTTGGACTGTTTGTTGCAGTCGTAGAGCTGGACGCGGGTGCCGTTGTTGCGGGAGGCGTTGGGTACGTCGATGCATCGGCCGGACTGTGTGCCGACGATTTCGCTGGCGGAGGTGGGTGGGACGGTAGGCGAAGCGGTGGGGGTCGGCGTGTTGGTGGGGGTCGGCGTCGGGGTGGTCGGCGTCGAGGGCAGCAACGGGCAGGTGCTGCGGTAGGTCACCACGCCGCTGGAGTCCAGCAGCGGGCAGAGGAATTGGCTGTACCGGGCGTCGTTGTCGATGAACATCTTGACGAACGGCAGCATGGTTCGGACCATCACCGGGTTCGACCGTCCGACCATGAACCCGTGATCCGCACCGGCAACCTCCAGGTAGACGCTCTCCGTCGTGGCCGGGAGGCTGTTGTACAGGCCGGTGGCGTAGGACGGGGTGACCACCGTGTCCGCCTGCCCAGCGAAGACCATCGTGGGCACTCGGTCGTTGGCCAGGTTCGACGACGGCGAGTACGGCGCGATGCCGACCACTGCCTTCAACGACGAGCGCCGGGTGGCTGCGCTCAGCGCGCCACCGCCGCCCATGGAGTGACCGGCGACCGCCAACCGGGTGGGGTCGACCCGGTCGCGTACCGGGCTCTGCTGCGTCAGGTAGTCCAGTGCGGCGAGCAACTGGGTGCCTCGGGCCGTGTCGAAGTCGTTGCGGCTGTTGGTCTCGATGCCGATCACGACGAAACCGTGGGAGGCCAGCCACGGCCCCATCCAGGCCAGTTCGGCGGAGAACAACGCGGTGTAACCGGGCGAGATCGCGATGGCCCCGAAGGTGCCCTGGCTGGTGTCGGTGGGGTAGTAGATCCGGCCGCCGTTGAAGCCGTACCCGGTCGGGACGCTGACCGACGTGTTGGCGAAGGGGCCGTTCACGGCGGTGACGCTGGTCCGGGTGGGGTCCGGGCCCCGCTGGTACGGGTTGTCGGCGGCCGACGCCGACCCGGTCGCCACCGTCAGGGTGAACAACCCGACTGCGGCTGCGATCCCAGCCGCGGCGAGCTTGAACAGCCGTCCCCGCAAACGGGGAGACACTCGGTCAGCATGCGTATTCCCCGAGGGCGGGGGGTGGTTTGCATGTACTCGCACTGTCGGTACCTCCTGGTGATGGATGAGTGCGGGGCGGACGGGCTCGGTCTGGTGCCGAGCCCGCCCGCCCCGGCGATGTCCGATCGTCAGCGTTGCAGGGTCAGCAGACCCGGCCGGTACGGCAGGAGGCCGTAGTCGCCACCGGAGCTGGGAGAACGCCCCTGGTAGAGCAGTTGCAGGTTGCAGGCGTCAATGGTCATGGTCTGATCGGCGTTGCTGCGGATCAGTTCGCCGTGGCTGATGTCGTTGGTCCAGGTGGCGCTGCTGTTGGCCTTGCCGGCGAACGGGTTGCTCTCGGACGTGGCCTGCGGCGTCCACGTGCCACCAAGGCTGGTCGCCGTGAAGGAACGGAAGTAGCGCCCGTTCGCGCCGATTGCCTCGACGAGCATCAGGTACCGGTTCTGGCCCTGGAGCTTGTAGACCTGAACCCCTTCGAACAGGTTGTTCGTCGAGTCGGTCATGATCGTCGTGTAATTCGACCCGAAGCTGCCCGGGAAGTTCCCGATGGGCATGCTGGCCCGGTAGATCCTGCCGTTGTCCCCGGCGAAGAACAGGTACATGTTCTGGTCGTCACCGATGATTGCCTGGTCGATCGGGCCGGTCCCGGAGTTGGAGATGCTTCCGGTGAAGAGCGTCTGCGCCGACGACCAACTGTTCACATTGGTCGGGTCGGTCGACGTCCGGTACGAGAAGGCCGGCCCACCCCACTGATAGGCCAACACCCAGACGTTGCGCGGCGCGAAGTAGAACAACGACGGCGCCACTGCGGCGAACGGCATCTGATTCTGCGACGCCGACCCCATCTGGTTCCAGTTCGAGAAGACACCGAAGTTCATCGAGCCCCACGTCGTACCCGTGTCGTGCGTCGTCGCGTAGACCAACTGCTGGCCGTTGTACGGCGCGTGGGTGAAGTCCTTCAGCGACGCCCAACCCGACCTCGGCTGCGCCAGGGCGCCCGTCGACGACCACCGGTACGACGACGGAAGATCACACGTACCGCCGGTCGGCGTCGGCGTCGGCGTGGTAGGTGTCGGCGTCGGCGTTTGGGAGGGACCGCCGAGCGAGTTGAGCCTGAATTGCTGGTTGGTTTGTCCGTGGCAGTCGTACAGCTGGATCTGGGCTCCGTTGGCTGTGCTCCAGGCGTCGAGGCATCGTCCGGATTGGACGCCGCTGATGGTGCCGTTGGAGTTGATGTTCCACTGTTGGTTGGTTTGGCTGTGGCAGCTGTAGATCTGGACGGCGGCGCCGTTGGCGGAGCCTGCGGCGTCGAGGCACATGTTGCCGTAGACCTGTAGTTGCTTGCTTGAGGTGTAGGTCCAGGACTGGTTGGACTGTTTGTTGCAGTCGTAGAGCTGGACCCGGATGCCGTTGTCGCGGGAGGCGTTGGGTACGTCGATGCATCGGCCGGACTGGGTGCCGACGATTTCGTTGGCGGAGGTGGGTGGGACGGTGGGGGTGGGCCCCGGCGTGGTGGGCGTGGGAGTGGGCCCGGGGCCGGCGCTGTTCAGCGCCTCCAGGGTGGCCGTGTAGGCGGCCTTCTTGTTGCCGTTGCACTCGAAGAGCAGCGGAGTGCCGCTGGACCGCCACGAGTCGCAGTCCCGCACTCCCCACACGGTGAGCCCGTTGCAGCGAGCCACGGCAAGGCAGTCGTTGACCACACTGCGGAAGGCGTTGGCCTGTGTCGTGCCGGAGCCCTCGATGTCCAACTCGGTGATCTGCACGTCCACTCCGAGAGCGGCGAAGCTGGACAGCGTCGTGCGGTAATTGCTGTTGTACGGGGAGTTGGCGTTGAAGTGCGACTGGAACCCGACGCAGTCGATCGGCACCCCACGCTGCTTGAAGTCGCGCACCATGTTGTACACGGCCTGTGTCTTGGCCCAGGTCCAGTTGTCGGTGTTGTAGTCGTTGTAGCAGAGCTTCGCGCCCGGGTCCGCCGCGTCGGCGGCGCGGAACGCCGCCTCGATCCAGTCGTTGCCGGTACGCTGCAGGTTCGAGTTACGACGGGCACCGCTGTTGCCGTCCTCGAACGCCTCGTTCACGACATCCCACGTGTCGATCTTGCCCCGGTAGTAGGTGGCCACCCGGGTGACGTGGTTCAGCATCGCGTTGCGCAGCGCGGTGCCCTCCATGCCCTGCATCCAGCCCGGCTGCTGTGAGTGCCAGGCCAGGGTGTGCCCACGGACCCTCCAGCCCCGGGAGGTGGCGTGGTTGACGATCCGGTCCGCGTTGCTGAAGGTGAAGTTGTTCTGCTGCGGCTCGGTCGCGTCGATCTTCATTTCGTTCTCGGGAGTGACGCTGTTGAACTCGCGGTTGAGGATCGTCGTGTAGGCGCTGTCGCTGAGTTTGTTCGCGGCGACGGCGGCACCGAAGTATCGGCCAGACTGGGCCGCGGCGGCACCGAGAGTCGTCTCGGCGGCCTGGGCGAGATTGGGCAACATCGACACGACAAGCACCGCAACTATCGCGGAAGTTCCGGAAAGAAGGAGTGTTCGTGGTCGGCTACGCCCGGTGGGACGGGTCCGGGAAAACATGCTGATCCTCCAGTGGTGGGGTAGGAAAATCTCGGTCGCTGCTCGAGTGGGAAGCCCTGCTTGGATGGCGGCGGCCACGATGCTGAATCCGGAGGTGGGTGGGCCTGACGGTCGCGTGAGGCGCCTCCGGTGTTGAAAGGATCTTGTTAACGTTCACACTGATCGATGGCTCTCAGGCTGGCAGAAGATTCCAGGTTTTTCAACCGGTAGTTTCGGGCCTGTTACGGATCAGAGGGTTGGGGTTCGAGCCCTTGATCGTCCTACTTGGCCTTTCATTCAGTGAAGGCTCCAGTCCTCATCGCGGGCACCTCACGGGATGATCCGGTCCCATCGACGTTCGTCTGGCTGGAGGTTCGGTCCCATGGCCTTCGCGCGTAACCAGTGGTATGTGGCGGCCTGCGGCAGGAGGTCGGGCGTGGCGACCAGCCGTTTGCTGGAGGGCGACCCGTCCACGTCGGACCTTGGCCGGATCGTCTCCCGCGGGATCGACGCCTTACGGCTATGCCCGCACCGTCACCCGGGTCGCCCCGGCCAGCACCGCGATGTCGGCGTTGGACATCCCGTTTGCGGCGCGCAGCAGCACCTGCGCCCGCTGCGAGCCGTGACACACCAACGCGGCCGGCTGCCTCAACGACGAGTCTTCACATCTTGGCAGCGGCGCGCGCCTCCGCTACCGTTCATGGGAACGCTCCCATGAACTTAGATACATCTATGTGATCAGGAGGAAACACGTCGTGGCTATCCTCTCTCTCCGGCGTCGCAGATCGACGGCCATCAGTGTGGCGGCCATCGCGGGCGCCACCGCCGTTGGCGTCTGCCTCGCCGTCGGCGGCGCGTCCGCCGGCACGGTGTCCGGACCGCTCTACCGCGACCCGAGTTCGGCCGTTGTCCGCTGGGTCGCCGCCAACCCCGGCGACTCGCGTGCCGCCGTCATCCGCGACAAGATCGCGAGTCAGCCGCAGGCCCGCTGGTTCGCCAACTTCAACCCGTCGACCGTGCAGTCCGAGGTCTCCGGGTTCGTCGGCGCCGCCAACGCGGCGCAGCAGATCCCGGTGCTGGCGGTGTACGAAATCACCAACCGGGACTGCGGCGGGGCCAGCGCCGGTGGGGCCCCGGACCTCAACCAATACCAGACGTGGGTGTCCAACTTCGCCAGGGGGCTGGGCAACCAGACCGTCATGATCATCCTGGAAACCGACTCGCTCGCCCTGCTGACATGCCTGAACAGCGGCGAGATCAGCGCGCGCAACCAGGCGATCACGACGGCCACCCGGACCATCAAGTCGGCCAACCCCAACGCCAAGGTGTACCTCGACGGCGGCCACTCGACCTGGAACAGCGCGGGCGAGACGGCCAACCGGCTCCGGGCGGCCGGCGTGCAGTACGCCGACGGCTTCTTCACCAACGTGTCGAACTTCAACTCCACCTCCGGCGAGGCGAACTTCGGCCGGTCGGTCATCTCCGCCCTCAACGGCATGGGCATCTCGGGCAAGCGCCAGGTCATCGACACCAGCCGCAACGGGGGCGCCAGCGGCGACTGGTGCGGCGACGACAACACCGACCGGCGCATCGGGCAGTACCCGACGACGAATACCGGCGACAGCAACATCGACGGGTACCTTTGGGTGAAACCGCCGGGGGAGGCGGACGGTTGCCGCTACACGGCCGGTTCGTTCCAGCCCGACCTGGCCTACAGCCTGGCCAACGGCGCGCCCAATCCGCCCACGACGGCGCCGCCCACGACCGTGCCGCCGACCACCGCGCCGCCCACGACCGCGCCGCCGACCACCGCGCCGCCCACGACCACTCCCCCCAACACCTCGCCACCGGCCGGTGACGGCTGCTACGCGTCGGTGGCGGTCAACCAGTGGGCCGGCGGCTTCACCGCGAGCGTGACGGTCACCGCCGGCAAGTCGGACATCAACGGCTGGACCGTGACCATCGCGCTGCCCGGCGGCACCGCGGTCACCGGCACCTGGAACGCCCAGGCCAGCGGCACCAGCGGAACCATCGGGTTCACCAACGTGAGCTACAACGGACGCGTCCTCGGCCGGCAGTCGACCAACTTCGGCTTCCAGGGCACCGGCACCGGCCCCGGCGCGACGGCCACCTGCGCGGCCAGCTGACCCCACCCGATGCTGCGGCCCGGCGCGGAGGACCACTCTTCGCGCCGGGCCCGTCCCCGTCCCGCGGTACGGGCCGCACCGGCCGGCGCTGGAATGACGGGTCAGCGAACGTCACCGTACGGCGGCCAGGACGACGGTCGCGACGGCCAACCCGAGGTACCCGATCGGGAAGGCGATGCTGTGGTAGACCCCCGCACGGAGGTGCGCGCCGACGGCGCCGACGAAGAAAGACAAGGCCGACAGCCGCCGCGAGGCCTTTCGGTCGGGGACCATCCACCTGAACGGCGGTAGTGTTCCGGGCGTGCTTCGGCGGTGGACCCTGACGATCCTGATGGCGGCGTGCGGCGTGCTGGTGGCGGCGAGGCAACTGGCCGCCGGTTTGTCGGCTGTCGGCGGCGCCGAGTTGCTGGTCTTCCTGGCGCTGGCACTGCTGCTGTCGCCGTGGGCCTTCCCCCGCTCGATGGGCGCTGCGGAAGCGCAGCGGGCCAGCGCGGCGGACGGCCGGCCGATCGTGTATTGGCGCCCCGGCTGTCGCTACTGCCTCCAGCTCCGGTTTTCCCTTGGTCGGCTCGCCCGGCGGGCGCACTGGGTGGACATCTGGCACGACCCGGCGGGTGCTGCCGCCGTCCGGGCGGTAGCCGGCGGTAACGAGACCGTGCCCACCGTCGTGCTCGTCGGTCAGGCTGTCGTGAACCCCGATCGGGCCTGGCTCCGCGAGCAGCTTCGCTCGTCCTGAGCACGACCGTCACCCGGCGAGGGTCGACGGATGGTGCCACCGCACCCGGAGCTGGCCCTTCGCGGCGACACCTCCGGAGCCACGGTCCACCCCCATTCATGGTCACCGTAATCGCGGGGCCCGACCCCCGCTGTAGCCGGCCAGCCGCTGATCGGCATCACCGGACTCGTGCCACGACGCGACACAATGGACGGCGGGTCGTGGATGTCCGGTGCGGCCCGGTCGCTGCCTCACTCGGCACCGGACATGTTGGGGTCGTCGTTGTGGTGATGGTGCAGTTCCGGGTGCTGGGTCCGCCGGAGATCGTCCGGGACGGGCGAGTGGTGCCCCTCGGGGGGCCGAAGCAGCAGGCACTGCTGGCCCTGTTCCTGCTGCGACCGAACCGGTTCGTCGCCGCCGACTGGCTGGTCGAAGCGCTGTGGGACGGGCGACCGCCGGCCAGCGCCCAGATGACGCTGCGCACGTACGTCGCCGGGCTGCGTCGGGCCCTGGAGCCCGAGCGGTCCCACCGCGAGCCGGCGCGAATCCTGCGTAGCCGCCCGAGGGGGTACGAGCTGCGGGTGGAAGTCGAGGCCATCGACGCGATCCGGTTCGGCAGCCTCGTGGATCGGGCGGCGGACGCGCTCGCGGCCGGGGAGCCGGCGGCCGCCGAGTCCAGCTACGCCGAGGCGTTGACGTTGTGGCGTGGCGAGCCGCTGGTGGGCGTCGCCGACCTGGCTGCGCTGCGTCCGGAGGTGGCACGGCTGGCTGAGCTGCGGTTGAGCGCCGAGGAGGGGCGGTTGACCGCCGCCGTCGTGGCCGGCCGGCACGCGACGCTACTGGCGGAACTGCGCCGGTTCGTGTCGGCGAATCCGCTGCGCGAGGGGGCTCGGGCGCAATTGATGTTGGCGCTGTACCGGTCCGGCCGGCAGACCGAGGCGCTGGCGGCCTTCGACGAGGGGCGCCGGATCCTGGCCAGCGAGTACGGGCTCGACCCTGGCGATCAGACACGGGCGGTGCACCGGCTGATCCTGGAGCAGGCCGTACCGGCGGGGTACGGCCGTCCGGCGGTGGTCGATCCGGACGTCGTGCGGGCGGCCGAGGTCCTGCCGCCCCGCGTCGAGCCTGGACCGAGCTCAGGCGTGGTGGTCCCGAACGAGCCCGGCGCCTGGCCGACCGGGACCGGACGCCTGCCGGGCGAGAGCGGAGCCAGTGTGGACCGGAGCGGGGCGCTGCCGGTTGGGTGCGGGGCCGAGCCGTCCGGGCGGGTTCAAGCCCTGGCCGGAGTGTCGCCGGACCGGGTCGCGGGCCCGCTGGTGGGTCGTGACGCGGAACTGGAGCGGCTGCGGGAAACGCTGTACGTGGCCATCCGGCACGGCGGGCGGGTGCTGGCTCTGGTGGGGGAAGCCGGCATCGGCAAGACCAGCCTTGCCGCGGCACTCGGCGCGCAGGCCGCCGCGAACAGCGTTCCGGTGGTCTGGGGCCGCTGTCCCGACGTCGGGCAGGCGCCACCGTTCTGGCTGTGGGGCCAGGTGGTACGCGCGCTCGTGGCGATTGCGGAGGCCAGCGCGACGAGCTCGGCGAGCCGGCTGGACGGGTTCGCCGCCGGATCGCTGTCCGGCCCGGCAGACAGTGGCGGACTCGACCCGACGGCGCGGTTTCAGGTGTACGAGGCGGTGTCGGAACTGGTGCACGCGGTGGCCCGGCAGCGCGGCCTGCTGGTCGTGTTGGAGGACCTGCACGCTGCCGACCCGGACTCGCTGCTGTTGCTGCGGTTCCTCTCCGCCGATCTGTCGGCGGCCCGGGCACTGGTGGTCGCCACCCTCCGGCCCTACGAACACGACCCGGCCCTGGTGGCGACCGTCGCCGAGCTGGCTCGCGGGTGGGGTTTCGGCCAGCTCCGGCTCGCTGGGCTGGACGCGTCGTCGGTCGCCGACCTCGTCCGGGACCGGACTGGGGTGGTACCGCCGGAGCCGGTCGTGGCCCGACTCGTCACCCGTACCGGCGGGAATCCGTTCTTCATCACGGAACTGCTCCGGTCCCGGACCGACCCGGCAGCCGCGGCGGAGCTGCCGCCCAGCATCCGGGACACCGTACGGCTGCGGCTCAGCGGGTTGCCCGATCCCGCCCGGGGCTGCCTCGACCTGCTCAGTGTGGCCGGACACGACCTGGACCTTCAGGTGATGGCGGCGGCGCTGAACGCCACGGCCCCGGCGGTCGCCGAGGGGCTCGCCCCGGCCTACACGGCCGCATTGGTGACTGAGGCCGGACCGGGCGCGGTCACCTTCTGCCATCCGCTCATCGCCGAGGTCACCTATGCCGAGCTGGTCCCGCCGCGCCGGGCCGCACTGCATGCTCGGCTGGCCGTGGCCTACGAGCGGGCCGCCGACGTCGCACCGGCCGAGCTGGCCCACCACTACGGCCAGGCGATCGGGCTCGGCCACGGCGAGGACCACCTACGGTGGTCGCTGACCGCTGCCGACGACGCGACCCGGCGGGTCGCCTACGAGGACGCGCTCGGTCACCTCGAACGCGCCGCGCACCGGCTGGCACCGCGCGCGGAGGTTTCGCCCGACGTGGCGTTGACCGAACTGGCCGTCCAGTTGCACCGCGCGTCTCTGTTGCAGATGACGGTCGGTGTCGGCAGCGACGCGGTCGACCAGGTCTGCGTCCGTGCCCGTGAGCTGTTGACGCTGGTGGGGCCGGACGCCGACATTCGTCACGCGCTCTGGGCACTGGGCGAGCTGGCTGCCAACCGGGCCGAGTTCGCGATCTGCACCGACCTCGCCGAGCGGCTGGTGCGGGCCGAGGACGACGGCAGTCGGCTGATCGCCGTGGCCGGTGAGTACCTGTTGGGCGCGGTCGGCTACTTCGCCGGCCGGCTGGCCGACGGCGAGCGCCGGCTCACCGCCGCGATCGACCGGCTGCGAACGGTCGATCGAGGGCTGCTGCGCCGGGAGGTCGGTCGGCGTCCGGTCCTGGGCTGCTACAACTTTCGGGCGCTGGTCCGCTCGGTGCGCGGCAACCCCTCCGGCGCCTGGGCGGACATCGCCGATGCCGAGGCCCTTGCCGAGGAGCTCGACGACCCGTACGGCCGGGGGAACGCGGCACTCTACGCCGCCTGGCTGGCGATGCAGGAACACGACGTCGCCGCGGCCAGCGTCGCGGCGCGGCGGTGCCGGGATATCGGCCGGGTCACCGGGTTGCCGCACATGTTGGCGACCGGTGCCTTCTTCACCGAATGGGCTGCCGCGCGGGACGGCGACCACGGCCGGCTCGAAGCGATGCGCGCCGCTGGTGACGAGATCTACCGTCCCGGACTGCGGTCCACCCGCACCATCCTGCTCTCCGCGATGGCCGAGGCGTACCTGACTGCCGGTCAGCCGGAGACCGCGGCGACGCTGGCCGAGGAGGGGCTGGCCGTTGCGGACCGGGTGGGCGAGCGGCTGTTCGTCGCGGAACTGCACCGGATCCGCGGTGTCGCCCGCCGCGACCGTACGGAGTGGGACATCGGGGCCCGGATCGCCGCCGAACAGGGGGCCGGACTGTTGCTGGCCCGGTTCGCCGCCGAGGGCGGTTTCTGACCGGCTGTGGAGGCCGACCTCCACGTCGTCTCCACAACTTTCCTACGCCGACCTGGTGCCCTGGTCCGCGTCAGGGGGACGGCCGGAGCCGTCCCCAGGAACGTGTTCCGAAAGGGCATCACCATGCGTCCAGTTCAGCCGTTGGCTCACCATCCGGTCCAGGACGTCGAGGTGGCCGTCATCGGCTGCGGGCCGGTCGGTGCGCTCACCGCCAACCTGCTCGGCGCCCGCGGCGTCACCACGCTGGTCGTGGAGCAGAGCGTGGCTCCGCACGGCCAGCCACGGGCCTTTTCCTGCGACGACGAGGCGCTACGCATCTACCAGCAGGCCGGCCTGCTCGACGAGGTGCGGGGTGAGACGATCGCCCCGCAGCTCGTCGAGTACGTCAACGGCGCGGGCCGGGTCTTCGCCCGGATGGCGCTGTCCGAGACGGACTTCGGGTACGGGCATGCACCGCTGCGCTTCTTCGACCAGCCACGACTGGAACGGACGCTGCGGGCCGGGCTGGACCGCTTCGCGCACGTCCAGCTCTCGCTCGGCACCGAACTGGTCGGCCTGAAGCAGGACGAGGAGGGGGTGACCGTGCTCCTGTCCGACGTGGTCACCCGGCAGCGACGGGCAGTCCGTGCCAAGTACGTGCTCGGCTGCGACGGCGCGCGGAGCGCGACCCGATCCGCCGTCCGGATCCCGTTGGCCGGGGCGAGCTACGCCGAGCCGTGGCTGGCGGTCTCAGGCGACGTGCCGCCCGACGCCGTGCGGGTCAAGGACACCACGTTCGTCTGCGACTGGCGGCGGCCAGCGTTCGTGTCCCCCGGCGCGGCCGGCAGCTACCGTCTGGAGTTCATGCTGCGCCCAGGTGAGACCGATGCCGAGATGCAGCGGCCGGAGAACATCGCCGCGCTCGTCTCGCCGTACCTCGACCCGGCACGGTTCACCGTTAGCCGGGCGGTGGTCTATACCTTCCACCACCTCATCGCCCAACGGTGGCGAGAGGGAAGGGTCTTTCTGCTGGGCGACGCGGCCCACCAGATGCCCCCCTTTCTGGGCCAGGGTTTGTGCAGCGGTCTGCGCGACGCGGCGAACCTGTCGTGGAAGCTGGCCCTGGTGCTGTCCCGTGCCGCCGACGTCGCGGTACTGGACACGTACGAGTCCGAGCGGCGCCCGCACACCCTGGAGATGGCGCGGACGAGCGTCCGGCTGGGTCGCGTCTTCCTGGCCCGCAACCGGTCCACCGCCTGGCTGCGGGACACCGTGCTCCGGGCGGTCCAGACGATCTCCCGGGTACGGCGTTTCGTGGAGCGGTTCGAGTTCAAGCCGGTGCCGGCGTACCGGCGGGGCCTGATGGCCGGCGGTCGGCGAAACGGCGTGGTCGGGACGATGTTTCCCCAGCCGCGGATCCTCATCCCGGGAACACCCGATGCGCGCCTGCTCGACGAGGCGCTCGGCGACGGCTTCGCCGTGCTCGGCCCCGCTACGGCGGACAGTCCGCTCGGACCGCAGTGGAGAGGGCTGCCGGTGCGGTTCGTCGCCGTCCATCCGTCCGGCACCCCGGTGGCCGGCCTGCCAGACCCACCAGGGGACGGCCAGCCAGACCGGGTCGATGTCATTGACGTCGACGGTGTGCTCGGCGGATGGCTCCGGCGCCACGGTGCCGATCTGGTGGTGCTGCGGCCGGACCGGTTCGTGTTCGCCCTTGCGGCGACCGTCGGGATCGATCGGGCCGGGCGGGATCTGACGGCCGCCCTCGGCGTGCCGTCGGGAGGACCGGGTCGGTCCCTGCCAGACAGTTCGGGGTTCGCGGCGACACCGGGCCTGCCTTCGTGATCGTCGTCCTGGTACCGATGGGTCGCCCTCGCGATGCTCGCGCATGCCTTCCTCGCCGTTGCCGGGTCGCACGCTCACGCAGCTCATCGTTGTACTTCTTCGGTGCCGGCATAGCTGGTGTTCCTCCCAGGTTTCGGTGTCTCCATCAAGCCCGGTGCGGAACCCTCTTCCCTTCGTCAAGGTGATCAGCAAAGCGGGCCCTGCCGGCCCCGGGCATGCTGGCGACCTCCGACCGGCATCGGCCGGGCCGGCCGGCCACGCTGCAGGGCGCCGAGCGCATGAGGAGCTGAGGCGGGACGACATCGGGGTTGCTCCCCGCGTGATGCATCCCCCCGGGTGCCCCCAACCCTTTGCGCCACGCGGGGACGTCAAGGGCGCTACGCGTGACCGCGACGGTTTCGGCCATGCATCAACCGATAGTGCTACTAGCGCTACTTGGTTTGCCATGGAAACCTATTGGCATGACTTCTGATGCTGCTCCTGCCGGCGACGATCCCCGCCGGCTCCTGGCTGATGCGCGCGACCTCGCGCGCCGGGTCCGTCTTGACCAGCGGGTGACGTGGCTGCCGCTGCTGGTGCTGGCCGTGGTGACACTCGGAGCGATCCCGGTGTACCGGTACGGCCACCCGGTCGTCAGCGACTGCCACGTGGTGGAGGACGGCCAGGTGTGCAAGTTCCGGTTCCCGGCCGTGGCGTACTACTGGTGGGCGGCGACGGTGGTGGCGTACGTGGTGATCGCCGGCGGGTACCTGCGCGTCGCCCGGACCCGGGGACTGGCCACCCGGGTGCTGCCGTACGTGCTCACCGGCGTCGCGCTCGTCGTGCTGCTCGCCGCCATCCCGCCGGCTTGGGCCCTCCCCGACCCGACGGTGTACCCCGACAACCCGTGGCCCTTCGTCCTCTTCCTGAACCGGCTGCTCGGGCCGACCGGCACGATCGGGTTGGCCCTGCTGGTGCTGGCCTGGCTGGAGCGGCACGTCGCGCTGCTGCTGTTCACCCTCGGGTACCTGGCGGTGGTGCTGGTGCCGATCAACTTCGGGTGGGGGGTCGGCTGGGGGGACCGGTGGGGATTCGCGCCACCGCTGGTCATCAGCGGTGGCCTGCTGCTGCTGGGCAGCGCCGGCTTCGCGCTGGCGCGACGGCTGCAGCGGCCCCGATGACCGACCCCGCCGACAACCCGGCGCCGGACGAGACCGAATCCCCGCATCCGGTCACCGGGCTCGACGACGTGGTGCACCAGCGGGTCCGGCTCGGCATCCTCACCATCGCACACGAGGCCCGCCGGGTCGAGTTCGGCTACCTGCGCACCCAGCTGGAACTGACCGCCGGCAACCTCTCCCAGCACATAGGCGTGCTGGAGACGGCCGGACTGGTCCAGGTCGAGAAGGGCTACGCCGGGCGGCGCGGCCGGACCTGGATCACCCTCACTGCGGCGGGCAACGCCGCGCTCGCCGAGGAAATCGCGCGACTCAAGCTGCTCATCGCCCGTGTCGAGACGACGAACGACCAGTAGCGATAACAGCCGTTGGCACCGGTTCGATGCTGGCGGCAGCGCGGCTGGACCATTTCGGCGCGATGCCGGCGGGCGTCGGCGATGCTGTGGGCGTGGAGTACGTGTCCAGAGTGCCGCGACCGCCGCTAAACGGACTGATCGACGACCTTTACTACCTGGAGGGTGCGCCGCCGTACGCCCGGCTGACGCTGCCGCCGATGCCGGCGGCGTTGCTCATCGTCAACCTCGGGGCGCCGTTCCGCATCCGCGCAGGCACCGACATCGAGACGGCCGAGTACGCCGACGGCTGCGTGGTCACCACGCCCACCCGCGCGTTGGAGTTCGGCTACCCACGCCGGACCCGGTCCGTCGGCGTGCACTTCAAGCCGTGGGGGCTGGCGCCGTTCCTGCCGATGCCCGCGGCCGAGCTGTGTGACCGGCCGGTGACGGTAGAGCAGGTTTGGGGCCGGCCCGCCATTGCTGAGCTGCGAGACCGGCTGGCCACGGCGGACGGACCGCACGAGATGCTGACGCTGCTCGAGGAGGAGCTGATGCGACGGCTGTGCGAGACCGCCGGCCTGGGGCTGGTCAGCCATACGAGCAGCGTCATCGCGGCGACCAGCGGGGCGGTGGCGATCGGCGACCTGAGCGTGGCAGCCGGTGTCAGCAGCACTCATCTGGCACAGCGGTTCAAGGAGCTCATCGGCGTCACGCCGAAGCGGTTGGCCCGCACCTACCGCTTCGCCGCCACCGTGCTCTCGATCAACCCCGCCGAACCGATCGACTGGGGCGACCTCGCCGGTGGCGCAGGCTACTTCGATCAGGCCCACTTCGGCCACGAGTTCCGGGCGTTCACCGGGCTCACGCCGACCCGGTACGTCGAAGTCCGGCGGCGGTTCCTGCGCGAACATCCCGGCCACGTAATGGACGGCTGGCCGCTGCCGGCGGATTGATTTCTTACAAGAGCGACAGCTCACGACACGCTAATTTGGGGCACCCCAAAACAGAGGAGAGCCCCGTGGGCAAGGTGGTCATGTACAGCTCGGTGTCGGTGGACGGCTTCGTCGCGGACGAGAATGACCAGCCCGGACCGCTGTTCGACTGGTTGTCCAACGGTGACGTCCCGTTGGACGAGAGCGGCGGGGTGAAGGTGTCGCAGACGTCCTACGACTACACCCGGCCGTACTGGGACCAGATCGGGGCGACAATCGTCGGTCGCCACGTCTTCGACATGACGGATGGCTGGGACGGGAAGCCTCCGGGCGGGATCGACCACGTGGTCGTCGTGACGCACCGGCCGGAGCCCGAGGGCTGGGACCCCGAAGCTCCGTTTCACTTCGTCGACGGCGTCGAGGCAGCCGTGGCCAAGGCGCAGGAGCTTGCGGGTGACCGCATGGTCGAGGTCGCCGCTGGCGACGTCGGTGGCCAGGTGCTTGCCGCGGGCCTGATCGACGAGGTACGCATGGACGTCGTACCCGTCGTGTTCGGGTCCGGCAAGCGCTACTTCGGGTCGGTCGACGCGCAGCACCTGTTGGAGGATCCTGACGTGGTGATTCAGGGCAACCGGGTGCTTCACCTGCGCTATCGGGTGCGCCGTTGACCGATCTGAGCGGGTACGCGAAGAAGTCCACTGCGAACGGTGACACAAGATCGGGCCTCCGGCCGCGTTCAACAGCGCACCGGGGGTGCGCCGGCGGGCCACCGGGTTCGCGGAACAGTGGTTCCCGGGCGAGCGCGTGAGCCCGGAACCGGCATCCACGGCTATGGACGGCGGGGGTGGGGAGCCTTGGGCTGGCAGGTGGTGCAGAACTGGGCCGCCGGCCGGATCGCCAGCTGCTCGATCGGGATGTCGCTGTGGCACCTCTCGCAGGTTCCGTACCGGCCCTGTTCCAGGTAGTGCAGCGCCCGGGCGATGTCGCCCAGGGCCCGTCGCGACGCTGCGGCCAGCGCGGACGCGGCGGCCAGGTCGCCCTCGTCACCGGGTGCCTGGCGGGCCTGCCGGGCCAGCAGCGCGAGCTGGGTGCTGTGCCGCTCGTACTGCTCCTCCAGGACGATCCGCAGTACACCCAGCTCGTCCTGCCTGCTCACGACGTACACCTCGGAGTCCTTCCTGCTCATGAAAGAGCGGGCGGAGCGCTGTCGCGCTCCGCCCGCTGATGCCGGTCAGGCGAATGTGTTGGGACGACCATGGGGTGACCGGGTCCGGCGATCGCGAGCGACCGCCGGACCGACCAGGGCTCAGCGCAGCGGGTCGAAGGGGTGCAGCTCCGCAGGCTGCCGGCCCGTGGTGATCTGCTCGGCGAGCAGCTTGCCGGTGAGCGGGCCGAGGGTGATGCCCCACATGCCGTGGCCGCCGGCGGCGAAGACCCGCGGCGACCGGGTGCGGCCGATCAGCGGCAGCCCGTCCGGGGTGCAGGGGCGCGAACCGACCCATTCGTCGGTGCGGGCGTCCAGGTCGGCGCCGCGCAGCAGCGGTCGGGCGGCCTCGGCGATGGCCAGGACACGGCGACGGTCCAGGGGCGCCTCGGCGTTGCGGAACTCCATCATCCCCGCGACGCGCAGCCGGTCACCGAGCGGGGTGCACGCGACGCGCTGCGCCGGGAAGTACACCGGACCGGAGGGAACGTGCTCGAGCTGGATGCTGAAGCTGTAGCCGCGGCCGGCCTGCACGACGGTCCGGACCCCGAAGCGCCGGGCCAGGTCACCGAGCCAGGTGCCGGTCGCCAGCACCACCGCGTCGTAGCGCTCGTCCGCGCCGGCCGAGGTCACCACGCGGACCCCGGCTCCCTCGTCGTGAACGGTCACCACCTCCGCCCCGATCTCCAGCGCGCCACCGCGCGCCCGGACGGACTCGGCGAGTGCCTGCACGTACTCCCCGGGGTTGATGAACCGCTGGCCGTGGAGCCGGATCGCGGCGCCGATGCCGTCCGACAGCGAAGGCTCGACCTCGCGTGCCTCCGCCCCGGTCAGGACGTCGAATTCGATCTCCTGGCCGGCGGAGTGGATGTGCGCCAGCTCGTCGAGCAGGACCGACCGTTCGGTCTCGGTCCGGTACGCCGCGATGAACGACTTCGCCTCGTGCGTCGTCGCGTCGACCCCGCCGGCCGTCAGCGCGTCGAACGCGTCGAACGCGCGTCGGTTCATCGGGATGTACGCCCGCATTGCGGTCCGCCACTTGGCCGCGGTGCTGTGCCGGGTGAAGCCCGCCAGGAACCGCAGGAGCCGAGGGTCGGCGCGCGGCGGCACGTAGACCGGCGACGACGGGCTCAGGACGGCGCGCAGGCCGTAGCGGAGCACCGCCGGCTCCGGGAGGGGAGTGGTGATGCCGGGGGTGAGCCAGCCCGCGTTGCCCCAGGAGGCGCCGGCCGCCACACCCTTGCGGTCGAACACGGTGACCTGGATCCCCCGCTCCTGCAGGAACCAGGCGGTGGCCAGCCCGACCATCCCCGCACCGATGACGGCGACGCGCTGAGGGCTGGGCGCGGACTCGATGGCAGGCATCTTTGTCTCCTTCACGGCAACTGAGATCGGCCCCATCCTGTCTCCACTGCGGCGAAACGTCATTGTTCCGCCAGGCCAATGCTCGTCCGTACGATTGGTCGAAACGAACAATGCTGAGGCACAATTCGGTCATGATCACCGTGGCTGGCATCGTGGACGCCGTCGGCGCCGCCCTGCTCAAGGTCGTCGTCGCCGCCGGAGCGGCGGAGGTCCGCGACGTGACCCTCGCCGAACTCGACGAAGCGCCGATCGGTCAGAGCGGCGACCTCGTCCTCGGCGCGGGCATCGCCACCCCGGATCAGGCCCTTGCCGTGATCGAGCGCTGCGCGGCGGCTGCGGCGGCCGGCCTCGTCCTCAAGCCGCCGCTCGCCTCGCACCCCGACGTGACGTCGTCCGCCGCCGATCGTGACCTGACCTTGGTCGAGTTGCAGAGCCACGGGTCGTGGACCCAACTCGTCTGGCTGCTCCGCGGCGTGATCGACCGGGCCGTCGCGCCCGGCTCGCTGGAGACCGGGGAAACCGGGGTGTACGACGAGCTGTTCGCGCTCGCCGACGCGACCGCCGCCATCGTCGACGCGCCGGTGACGATCGAGGACGCCCAGTACCGGGTGATCGCCTACTCGTCGCGTCAAGATCGCACCGACTCCGCGCGGGTCTCGACCATCGTCGGACGGCGGGTTCCCGGTGATGTGATCGCACATTTCCGTTCCCGTGGCGTCTTCCGCGAGTTGGCGAAGGGTAGGCAGCTGATCTTCGTGCCGCAGGGTCCGGACGGGACGCTGCCCCGGCTGGTGATCCCGATCCGCGCCGGAGGTGAGCTGCTCGGCTCGATCTGGGCCGTCGTGGACGGTCCGGTGCCGGACGAGCGCCTGCGCGATCTCCAAGGCACGGCGTCCGTGCTGGCGCTGCACCTGCTCCGCCTCCGGGTGCAGGCGGACGTCGCCCGCCGGGTGTCCGCCGAACGCCTGAAGGCCGCCCTGCGTGCCCCCGCCCGGATGAGCCGCGAGGAACTCGGCCTGCCCCAGGGGCCGTGGCGGGTCGTCGCGCTCGGGGCGCACGGGGGGACCGAGGAGATCGTGCACAACCTGGCCCTGTGGGAGTCGATCACCCGTCGGCACGGTTGGCGCCAGCCGCTGATCGCCGACGTCGGAGACGTCCTGTTCGCCGTCGTGGTCGACCGGGGCGAGCTGCCCGGCTCCTGGCTCTGGATGGAGCGGCTGATCCGCGACATCGCCGTGCACGACTCGGGGCTGGGCGCCGGGTCCGGCGGCGTCGCCGCCGAGCTGACCGACCTGCCCCGATCACGCGCCGAGGCGGCGGAGCTGCTCGCGCTGCGCGGCTCGGCCCGGCAGCGCGGTTCCGTGCTGCGGTTCGAGGACGCCTGGGCCGACGTGGTGGTGCACCGCGTGGTCACCGCCGTACCGCAGCCCGACCTGCTGGTCGGCGGGCCGCTGCCCGCCCTCGTCGACCACGACCGCAGGCACGGCACCGACTACGTCGCCACGGTCGCCGCCTGGCTCGAGCAGCAGGGTGACCCGAACAAGGCGGCCCGGCAGTTGCACGTGCACCCCAACACGCTCCGGCACCGGATGCGCCGCCTCGCCGAGGTCGCCCACATCGACCTGGAGTCGCCGCGTACCCGGCTGGCGCTGCAGATCCAGCTCGCGGCGCGGCGGCCAGGGTCCTGACGGCCGGCTCGGCAGCGGACGCGGGGAGCGCCCCTCCATCACCTGCCGGGCGGCCCTGGGGTGCGCGGGTCAATGGGGCGGGCTGCCTGCTTCACGAGCCCGACAGACGCCGTCCGGCGCTGCCGTTTCGTCGGACAGGTTGTGGGCATCACGTTGTCTCGGGTGCGAGTACCAACATCGGTGGGCGAGCTTCGCCTACCTACCAGGAAAAGGACGAACCGCCATGGGGCGCGTTGAGGGAAAGACAGCGTTCATCACCGGGGCGGCGCGCGGCATGGGTCGGGCGCACGCGGTGCGGCTTGCTCAGGAGGGCGCGGACATCGTCGCGGTCGACCTGGCCCGGAACGAGCCGGACCTCGATTACCGCCAGGGCACGCCGGCAGATCTTGCCGAGACCGCCGCCCTGGTCGAGGCTGCGGGCCGGCGGATCATCGCACGCACAGCCGACGTGCGTGACCAGGGTGCACTTGATGCCGCGGTCGCCGAGGCGACCGAGAAGTTCGGCGGGATCGACATCCTCGTCTCGAACGCCGGCATCGCGAACCAGAACCCCGCTCTCGAGTTGACCGACAAGCAATGGCAGGACATCCTCGCAGTCAACCTCGTCGGCGCCTGGCACGCGGTCAAGGCCGTCGTGCCAGGGATGATCGAGCGTGGCCGCGGCGGATCGGTCGTCATCATCAGCTCCACGGCCGGGCTCATCGGCGCTCCGAACCAGGCCCATTACACCGCGTCGAAGCATGGGCTCCAGGGGCTCATGGGCACCCTCGCGAACGAGCTGGGGGAGCACAACATCCGGGTGAACACCGTCAACCCGGGGATGGTCAACACCGAGATGGCGATGAACGAACGCCTGCTGAGGGCGTACATCCCCGGTGTGGAAACCCCGACCCTCGACGACGTGGCCCGGGTCTTCGGCGGCCTGGCCCTGCTACCGGTGGCGTGGGTGGAGCCCGAGGACGTGAGCAACGCGATGCTCTGGCTGGCGTCGGAGGAGTCCCGCTACGTCACCGGGGTCGCGATTCCCGTGGATGC
Organism: Micromonospora sp. NBC_01638; assembly: GCF_045209745.1. Taxonomy (NCBI): domain Bacteria; kingdom Bacillati; phylum Actinomycetota; class Actinomycetes; order Micromonosporales; family Micromonosporaceae; genus Micromonospora; species Micromonospora sp. NBC_01638. The sequence continues at coordinate 6,635,560 of NZ_CP109273.1, read as the reverse complement.
GGGCCTGCTCGCGAAGTTCTGATTCCCCGCGACCGACGGTGATCGCGTCACGGGCTGTCAGCGCCCGGTGGACTGACCTGCGGCGAGCAGCCGCTTGATCTCTGCGGCGGCCGGATGGGCCGGTGCGACGGCCAGAAAACGCCGCAGCGTCTGCTCCGCCTCGGCGGACCGGCTGTTCCGCTGCGCCAGCCCCAGCACCAGCAGGCCGTCGGGGGAATCCGGCTCGCGGGCCAGGACCTCTCGGGCGGTTCGTTGCGCGCCGACGCCGTCGCCGGCCCGCAGCAGCGCGAAGGCGAGCCGCAGGCGGATCCCATCGTCGGGCCGATCCCGCAACGCCTCCTGGTACATCTGCGCCGCGGCGTCGTACCGGTTCTGCGTCTCGAGGTCGTGGGCGAGCTGGAGGGCGACCGCGACCGGGTCGGCCGGGGCCGGCCGGGCGGGCGGGTCGAGCCGGTCGGCGACGACCGCGACGGACGCCACGAGCGCCACCACGCCCACCGACGCCACCCGCCACACCCGCCGCGCGCCCCGGGCGTCCGGTCGCCAGGGCGCGGCGGGACGGGCCCGGGCGGCGCCGGGCCGCAGCGTCCGCCGGGCCGCCCAGCCGCCGCCCAGCAGGGCCAGCAGGGGTACGCCCCACAGCAGCAGCCGGACCCCGCGAGCCGGCGGATCGGTCAGCACGTCCGCGCCGTACCGCTGGACGAACCACCGCCGGATCTCGTCGCGGTCCCGCCCCTGGGCGACCTGGTCCGTCACCACCTGCCGCATGGCCGCCGCGATCGGTGACCGGGAGTCCGCCACCGACTCGCCCTGGCAGGCCGGGCAGCGCAGCTCGGCGGCGACCGCGAGGACCGGGTCCGGCCGGCCGTGGTCGTCCGCCGAGCGGGCCAGCCCCACGCCGGCCGCGACGGCCAGTGCGCTGAGCACGAACGCCACCACCAGGGAATGTCGCCTGGATCCCGTCGAGATTCGGGAGACGCGCCCCAAGGCGCGCCGCCAGCTCATCCGGCCAGCAGCGGCGTGATCCGCTGCTCCAGCCACTGCCGGGTCACCACGCCCTGCCACCGGTCGACGAGCCGGCCGTCGCGGCCCACCACGAACGTCTCCGGTACGCCTCGCACCCCCCACTCGACCGCCCGGGTGCCGTCCGGGTCCGGCACCACGGTGAGCCCCGTCGCGCCGGTGTCGTCGAGCAGTGCCCGGACCGCGTCGGTGCCGTCGCGGATGTTCAGCCCGACCAGCCGCAGGCCGCGCGTGGACCAGGTCCGTTCGGCGTCCACCAGCAGCGGCAGCTCGTCGCGGCAGGGCCCGCACCAGGAGGCGAACACGTTGACCAGCACCACCTGGCCCCGCACGTCGGCGAGCGCGAAACGGCCACCATCCAGGGTGGCCCCGGACAGTGCCGGGGCGGGCCTGCCCGCCACCGCCGGAGTCTGCTCGGGATTCGACGGGTCGGGCGCGCGCAGGCCGACGACGACCAGCGCGCCGACGGCGACCGTGAGCGCGAGCACCATCGCCGGACCCGTCCGCAGCCACCCGGGGCGCCGCAGGGCCGGGCGCCTCACGTCTCGGCTCCGGCGCCGACCGCCACCGGGGTGGGCCGCGGGTGCTCGCCGCGGTCGGCCGGCCGGGTCCGTGAGCGGGCGGTGGCGGCGGCCGCGAGCAACCCGCCGGCGGCGGTCAGCGCGCCGCCGGCCCAGAGCAGGCCGACCAGCGGGTTCACCGCCAGCCGTACGGTGGCGCTGCCGCTGTCCGCGGCGACGGCGATCAGCGTGACGTACGTGTCGCCCAGCAGGCCGGCGCGGATCGCGGGCACCGTGACGGCGGTGTCCCGGGCGGGGTGGTAGCGCAGCGCCGGGGTCAGCGCCGGAGCGGCCCGGCCCGATGCGGTGACCGCCAGCCGGGCCCGCACCGTCATGGTTTCCTCGCCGCCGGTGCGCTCCACGCCGTCCAGGCGGACCGCGACGTCGCCGACTCGCAGGGTCTCGCCGACCCGCAGCGTCCGTTCCGCGTCCCGGGCGTACGCCGACGATCCGGCCACGCCGACCGCGACGAGGGCGAGCCCGGCGTGTGCGGCCAGCCCGCCGAGCCGGCCGGGTCGCCGGTGCGGGCCGGACCGCCGCAGCCGGTGGGCCGCCTCCCCGGTCAGGCCGGTGAGGACGAATCCCGCCGCACCGAACGCGGTGAGCGCGGCCAGGCCGGGCCGGCTGAGCAGGCCGACCAGGGCCACGGTGCCCAGACCGGCGCCGGCGGGAACGGCGAGCCGCCGCAACGCCGCCGAGCGGTCGCGGACCCGCAGCGCGGGCGCCACACCCATCACCAGGAGCACCACGACCGCCAGCGGCACCGCGGTCCGCTGGTAGTAGGCGGGCCCCACCGAGGCGCGCGTGCCACTGACCGGGGCGGACAGCAGCGGCAGGATCGTGCCGATCAACACCACTGCGGCGATGGTCACCAGGAGTACGCCGTTGACCAGCGCGAGGGTGGGGCGGGACAGCGCCGGTGGGCGCCCAGGACGGGCCGGCTCGGGGGCCCGACGGCCGGTCAGGACGGTCGACGCGAGCACCGCCAGCAGCACGAAGCCGAGCAGCATCGGGCCTAGCGGCGAGTCGGTGAAGGCGTGCACGCTGGCCACCGCGCCGGAGCGGGTGAGGAAGGTGCCGAGCAGTACCAGCAGGAAGCTGGCACAGGCCAGCGCGCTGTGCCAGGCGGCCCGGCCGCGTACGAGGGTGGTGTGCAGGAACGCGGTGGCGGTCAGCCAGGGCAGCAGGGAGGCGTTCTCCACCGGGTCCCATGCCCAGTAACCGCCCCAGCCCAGTACCGCGTACGACCACCAGGCCCCCAGGCCGATGCCGCCGGTGAGTGCGGCCCAGGCGACCAGCGCCCACGGGCGGGCCACCCGCACCCAGCCCGCGCCCTCCCGCCCGGCCAGCGGCGCTGCCAGCGCGAAGGCGAACGGTACGACCAGGCCGAGGTAGCCGGCGTAGAGCAGCGGCGGGTGCACACCCATGGCCGGGTGCTGTTGCAGCAGCGGGTTCGGCCCGGGGCCGTCGACCGGGACCGGGCTCATCGAGCGGAACGGGTTCGCGGCGAAGGTGGACAGCGCGAAGAAGAAGAGCATGACCACGCTGACCACCACCATGGCGTACGCGTGCAGCCGGGGCGGGTACGCGCGCCGGGCCAGCAGCGCCGCGTACCCGCCGAGGACCAGCAGCCACAGCAGCAGCGAACCGTCCAGTGCGGACCAGAGGCTGGTCACCGTGTGGTAGAGCGGGACGTGCCGGCCACCGTTCTCGGCTACGAACCGTACGCTGAAATCGTGCCGTAGCAGCGCCGTCTCCAGCAGGGCGCAGGCCAGGGCGGCGGCGGCCAGGCTGGCGGCGGTGCCGATCCGGGCGGTGCGCACGGCCGTGCCGAACAGGGCCACCCGCAGCCAGAGCAGCGCGGTCAGGGTCGCGCAGGCCAGCCCGACGGCCAGCCCGGCGGTGCCGAGGTCACCGAGCATCGACGGGAGCCACGGGTGCGGACGACGGCTGGTACTCGTTGCCGTGGCGGACCACCACCTGATCCGAGCGGAACACGCCGTCGGTGGACAGGGTGCCCTCGACGATCGCCTCGGTGCCCTCCCGGAACGTCTCCGGAGGTGCGCCGCGCTGCTCGACGGTGATCTCGTGACTGCCCTCGGCGAGGCGGAACACGACCAGGTCACCGTCGTGGCGCAGCGATCCGGGCACCACGTCGCCGCCGAGGCGGACCCGGTGCCGCGCGACGTCCGGGTCGGCGAGCAGTTCGCCCGGCGTCCGGTAGTACGTGACGGTGTCGCGGAGCGCGCTGGTGACCAGCAGCCCGCCGGTGGCGAGCAGCACCGCGAGGAGGGCCACCCGGCCCGCCCGGCGGCGCATCATCCGACGTCCATCGGGGTTCGCTCGGCGGCGGGGGAGGGCTCGGCACCCAGGCGGCGCTCCAGGCAAACCACGCGGTGCAGCAGGACGTAGGAGCCGGCGAGGGTCGCGGCGGCCACGGCCAGCAGCAGCGCGGTGGCCATCCGGGGGTCGATCGGGGGCCGGTGCGGCGCCAGTATCGTCGCCTGCTGGTGCAGCGAACGCCACCAGACGACGGAGAAGTGCACCACGGGTATGAGGAGGGAGCAGGCCACCCCGACGACGGCGGCGGGCTTCGCCACCCGGTGGTCACCCCCGTCGCGCGCCCCCGTCCGCTCGACCAGCGTCCGGCGCACCGCCAGGTAGCCGCCGTAGGCGAGCAGCAGCAGGGCCGTGCTGACCAGGCGGGGGTCCCAGGCCCACCAGGTGCCCCAGACCAGGTGCCCCCAGAGGGCACCGGTGGCGATGGCGGCGGCGGTGAGCACCACCCCCAGCTCCGCCGCCGCCCGGGCGAACCGGTCCCAGCGCAGGTCACCACCTATCAGGTACGCCCCGCTGGCCGCGAGCACGACCGCGAACGCGGCGTACGCCACCCAGGCGGCGGGGACGTGCAGGTACATCAGCCGCTGCGCGTCGCCCTGCAGTTGGTCGGGGGGTGCGAGCCACCCGCCGGCCACCGTGGCCGCCGCGGCGAGCCCACCGGCGGCCCACGCCATCGTCCGACGCGCGGCGGCCGCTCTGGCGGTGTCCGCGGCCAGGTCCACCGTGGAGGGTTGCATGATCTCCCTGTCCGCGTCCCGGAGGCGCTTTACCGCTGTCCGCGTCCCGGAGGCGCTTGACCGAAGGTGGGGACTGGAGCCCACCATAAGGGTCTCAACCCCCTATTCTTCTGCGTTCGGAATAAAAGGGATGAAGTCGGACGACCGCGGCTAGGGTTCTCCCCGGTGAAGACGACGGCGGAGACCAGTTCACGCCCGGCCCGGCGGCAGCGCCGACCCCGGCCGGTGCTGCCGCTGCTGTCCGGCGTGCTGCTGCTCGCCGGCTGCTCCGGCAACAGTCCGTCGGCGTTGAATCCCGCCGGTGCCGGGGCGACCCGGGTCAACGGCCTCTGGTGGCTGCTGTTTTGGATCTCCGTGGCGGTGTTCGCCGAGGTCATGGCGCTGCTCGCCTGGGCGCTGGTGTTCCGGCGGGGCGCCGCCCGGGTGCGCCACAGCCAGCCGCTGCGGTTCGTGGCGATCGCCGGAGCCGGGCTGCCGTTCATCATCCTGGTGGCCGTCTATGGAGTCGGCCTGCGGGATCTCGCCGCGCTCGGTGCCGGGCCCGGCCGGGACGCGTTGACCGTGGAGGTCACCGGGCACAAGTGGTGGTGGGAGGTGCGCTATGAGGGCTCCTCCGGAGCCACTGCCAACGAGATCCACATTCCGGTGGGGGAGCGGGTCAGGGTACGTCTGCGGACCGACGACGTGCTGCACAGCTTCTGGGTGCCACAGCTGATGCCGAAGACGGACCTCATCGCCGGCGAGACCCGGGAGACCTGGCTGGAGGCGCGCCAGGCCGGTCGCTACCGTGGCCAGTGCGCCGAATACTGCGGCACCCAGCACGCCCACATGGCGTTCCTCGTGGTGGCGCAGCCCCGGGCCGACTTCGACACCTGGCGGGCCCGGCTGGACGCCCCGGCCCCGGCGCCCCGGACCGACGCCGAACGGCGGGGTCAGCAGACCTTCGTGCAGGGCACCTGCGCCGCCTGCCACTCGATCCGGGGTAGCGGCGCCCAGGGGCGGGTGGGGCCCGACCTGTCGAACGTAGGTTCCCGGTGGAGCATCGGCGCCGGCGCGGTGCCCAACGACGCCGGGCACCTCGGTGGTTGGATCGCCAACTCCCAGACCGTCAAGCCGGGCAACGCCATGCCCCCGCAGCCCGTCGACGCTGCCCGGCTGCCCGACCTCATCGTCTACCTGCGGTCACTGGAGTAGGGGCATGTCCACGACCACCAGCACACCGTCCGGCGTCAGCCGGGACGACCTGGCCCGGCTCACCGAGCACTGGGACGAGCCCCGGTCGCTGCGCGCCTGGTTCACCACCGTGGACCACAAGAAGATCGGTCGACGCTACCTGGTCACTGCCGGATTCTTCTTCGCCCTCGCCGGGCTCAGCGCCCTGATGATGCGTACGCAGCTCGCCAGGCCCGAGGCGGGCATCCTGTCGCCGCAGGAGTACAACCAGCTCTTCACGATGCACGGCACGGCGATGATCTTCCTGTTCGCCACCCCGATGCTGTTCGGCTTCGGCAACTTCCTCGTCCCGTTGATGATCGGCGCCCGGGACATGGCGTTCCCGCGGCTGAACGCCTTCGGCTACTGGGTGTTCCTCTTCGCCGGGCTGTTCATGTGGGCGAGCCTGCCGTTCGGGGCGGCGCCGAACAACGGCTGGTTCGCGTACGCGCCGCTCAGCGACGTGCGCAACAATCCCGGCCTGCACATGGACGTCTACACGCTCGGCCTGCTCTTCCTCGGCATCTCCACCACCTCGGCGGCGATCAACTTCATCGTCACCGCGCTCAAGCTGCGCGCGCCGGGGATGTCGCTCAACCGGGTGCCGTTGTTCGTCTGGGCGATCGTGGCCACCGCGTTCATGGTGGTCTTCGCGTTGCCGGCGTTGAACGCGGACAACGCGCTGCTCTTCCTCGACCGCCGGTTCGGCGCCCACTTCTTCGACCCGTCCGCCGGCGGGAACGTGCTGCTCTGGCAGCACCTGTTCTGGATCTTCGGGCATCCCGACGTGTACATCATCGTGATGCCGGCGCTGGGCATCGTCTCCGCCGTGCTGCCCGCGTTCACCCGCCGGGGGGTCGTGGGCTACCCGTTGATCGTGCTGGCGATCGTCGCGATCTCCGTCATCTCGTTCGGCGTCTGGGTGCACCACATGTTCGCCACCGGGCTGCCGCAACTGTCATACAGCTTCTTCAGCGCGGCCAGCACGGTCATCACCATCCCCTCCGGGATCCAGATCTTCGCCTGGCTGGCCACCATGCTGCTCGGCCGGCTGGTGCTCCGGGTGCCGCTGCTGTTCGTCATCGGGTTCATCGTGACCTTCGTGCTCGGTGGCTTCACCGGCGCCATGTTCGCGCTGACCGCATTCGACCAGCAGGTCACCGACTCGTACTTCGTGGTGGCCCACTTCCACTACGTGCTGATCGGCGGGGCCGTCTTCCCGATGCTCGCCGGCCTCTACTACTGGCTGCCGAAGATGACCGGCCGGATGTACAACGAGCGGCTCGGCCGGTGGTCCTTCTGGCTGTTCTTCATCGGCATGCACGTCACGTTCTTCCCCATGCACCTGTACGGCCTGTTCGGCATGCCCCGACGGGTCTACACATACGGTGGCGACCTGGGCTGGAATGTGGGAAACCTGATCAGCACCGTCGGGGCCTACCTGCTCGGGGTCAGCCTGCTGCTGGTGCTCATCGGGGTGGTGCACACGGTGCGGTGGGGCCGGCCGGCGCCGGCGGACCCGTGGGAGGGTGACACTCTGGAGTGGTCGGCGGCCTCACCGCCCGAGCCGTACAACTTTCCCGTCATCCCCCGGGTGCACAGCGTGCATCCCGTCTGGGACGAGCGCACCACAGAGTCGATCACCTCCGGAGCGACCGAGGACCGGATCCTCAGCGACGGCCGGCGCACCCTGTTCACCAGCGAGTTGGACGCGCGCCCCGAGCGGGCGGTGGAGATGCCGGAGTCCTCCTTCAAACCGCTCATACTCGCCGGCGCGCTGCTGGTTTTCTTCATCGCCATGCTGCTGGCCTGGTACCCGATCGCCATCATCGCCGCGCTGGCGGTGCTGGCGACCATCGCGGCCTGGCTCTGGCCGGCGCACTGCCCCGACGAGGAACTCGGAGTCGCGTCATGACGGACCGGGGCGGCATCGTGACCGCGGCCACCGGCGCCGAGGCGCTGAGCACGGAACTGCCGGTCGGCCGGCCCACCGGCTGGTGGGGCATGGTGATGTTCGTGGCCACCGAGGCCACCCTCTTCGCCTGCCTGCTGGGCAGCTACTTCTACCTCCGCTTCCAGTACGGCCCGCAGTGGCCGCCCCCCGGCATTGACAAGCCGAAGCTGCTCATCCCGCTGGTGATGACCGCGGTGCTGGTGCCCAGCAGCCTGCCCGTGGTCTGGGCCGAACACGGCATCCGGCGTGGCCAGCGCTGGCGCCTGCAGGCCGGCCTCGCCGCGACCCTGGTGATGGGGCTGTCCTTCATGGCCCTGCTGGCCATCGAGTACCACGAGGACCTGGCGCGCTTCACCATGACCACCAACGTCTACGGCTCGTTGTTCTACGTCGTCACCGGATTCCACGGGCTGCACGTCCTGGTCGGCCTGACCATGATCGGCTGGCTGCTCGCCGCCTCCCTGCGCGGGGGCAGTTTCGGCGCCCACCGCCACGAACGGGTCCGCAACGTCGCCATCTACTGGCACTTCGTCGACACGGTGTGGGTAGCCATTCTGTTCACCATCTACCTCTCCCCGCGGCTGTGATGAGCGTCCAGCCCGGTCCCCGGGTCCGCCTGGCCGGCGGGCTGCTGCTCTGGTACGGCGTGCTCGGCGGCGCCGTCGCCTGGGCGGTGCACCTGCTCGCCGCCTGGAGCCTGGACGAACTGGCCTGCGCCGCCGGATCCGACCGGGTCTCCGGCCTGCCGCTCTGGCAGGCCGTCGGCATCGCCGTGGTCGTTCCGGCCGTGGCCACCGCGGGATCGCTCCTGGTGGCCGCGCTCATCTGGCGGCGGACCGCGCAGGCGCAGTCGGCCGGCGATGAGGACCGCGCGATCGGCCGTTCCCGGATGCTCGCCGTGGTGGGCCTCTGGGCGAACCTGATGTTCCTCACGATCATCGTGCTCGGTGGGGTCGCCGTGCTGGTGTTTCCACCATGTCAAGGGTGAGCGGCTACGGGGCCCACGGGCCCGGCCCGAGCGACGTCGCGGACGGCCTGCTGACGATGCTGGTCGTCGCCGTGCTCTGTCTGATCGCGGCCGGCTACGGCCGGGGCGTGCAGGAGCTGTGGGCACGCCGGGGCCGGGGCCGGATCGTGTCGGGTTGGCGGGTGGCCGCGTTCGCCGGCGGGCTGCTGGTGGTGCTGGCGGCCGACCAGGGGCCGCTGCACCGGCTGGCGGAGGCGTCCTTCGCCGGGCACATGGCCCAGCACATGCTGTTCGTGCTGGTGGCCGGCCCGCTGCTGGCGGCCGGCACGGCGGGGCTGCCACTGACCCTGGCCGCGCCCCGGTCGCTGCGCCGGCTGCTGGCCCGCTGGCGGGCCGCCGGGCCGCTGCGCTGGTTGCGCCGCCCGGCCCGGTACGCCCTGCTGGCCGGAGCGGGGCAGACCGCCGCCCTGTGGCTGTGGCACCTGCCCGGCCCGTACGTCGCCGCGGTGGACCACCCGGTCGTGCACGCCGCGGAGCACCTGAGCCTGGTGGCGGCGGCCTGGCTGCTGTGGGTGCCCGTGCTCGGCGCGGCTCGGCACCACACCCCCGCGCCAGTGTCGGTGCTGCTGTTGGTCGGCACCATGCTGCCCGCCTCCGCCCTCGGCGCGGCCCTCACCTTCGCCCCCGAACCGGTCTATCCGGCGCGCGTCCTCGGCCCCGAACCGCTGGCCGATCAGCAGCTCGCCGGGCTGCTGATGTGGGCACCGATGGACCTGGTCGTGCTGGTGGCGGCGTTGTCGGTCTTCCTGGGCTGGCTGCTGCGCCTGGAGCGGGAGCGACCCGACCGTCTGGTCGCGGCACGCCCGGGCCGGCCCGCGGCGACCGGCGCCGCAGACGCAAGGGACGGTGCGTTGACATCCTCCCGGTTGAAGGAGTCCTGATGAGCCGTCGTCTCTGGATGCTGGGAGCCCTGCTGGCGGCGCTGCCGGTCGTCGCCGCGACCGGCTGCGCGTCGACATCGCCACCACCGCCGCCCGAGTCCCGCGCCGGCCGGCCGGACCGGGGTGCGCAGTTGATCGCCCAGTACGGTTGCGGCTCGTGCCACACCATCCCCGGCATCGGGCGGGCCGACGGGCTGGTGGGGCCGCCGTTGACCCGCTTCGGCGCCCGTTCCTACGTCGCCGGGGAGCTGCCCAACAACGCGGACAACCTGCAACGGTGGATCACCGACCCGCAGGCCGTCGAGCCGGGTACCGCCATGCCGAACCTGGGCGTCAGCGCGATCGACGCGCAGGACATCGCCGCGTACCTCTACACCCTGGACTGACGGATGCGACGACGAGAGGTGACCCTGCCCGCCCTGCACCCGCGCCGGATTCTTGCGGCCGGGTCCGTCCTGGTGCTCGCCGTGGGTCCGGTGGCGTTCGCGTCCGCGCCCGGCCCGGCCACCCCGACCCCGGCCGCCACCGACCTGGGCACCCAGCTCTACCTGGAGCAGTGCGCGAGCTGCCACGGCCCGCAGGGGCAGGGGTCGCAGCGGGGACCGTCCCTGCTCGGCGTCGGCCCCGCCTCGGTGGATTTCCAGCTCTCCACCGGCCGGATGCCCCTGTCGCAGGAGGTGCCACAGGCCGAACGCCGGCCGCCGGTCTTCTCCGCGGAGGAGATCTCGGCGCTGGTCGGCCACGTGGCCAGCTTCGGCGGCGGTGGCCCGCAGATCCCCCGCGTCGCGCCCGGCGACATCGTGTCCGGCCGGGAAATCTTCGCCGCCAACTGCGCGCCCTGTCACGGGGCGACCGGCTCGGGCGCCGTACTCACCAACGGCTGGATCGCGCCGCAGCTGTACGACGCTTCGGCCGTCCAGGTCGCCGAGGCGGTCCGGGTCGGGCCCGGGCTGATGCCGGCCTTCCCGAGCCAGGTGCTCACCGACCGGCAGGTGGACGACCTGACCGGCTACGTGCGGCGGCTGCGCAGCGAACGGCTGGACCGGGGCGGCGAGCCGCTGGGCCGGCTGGGTCCGCTGGCCGAGGGTCTGCTCGCCTGGGTGGTGGTGCTCGCACTGCTGGTCGGTGCCGTGCGGTGGCTGGGCCGGAGGGCGGGACAGTGAGGGGCCGGACTCCGTCGCGGGCCGAGCGGGCCGCGAGCCGTCGGATCGTCGGCGCGTTCCTGGTGAGCGCCGCCGGGGCGGTCGGCTTCGCGGTGACGTACGGGCTGGGCGGCGACACCCAGTGGGAGGGGGTGTGCCTGGCGGTCGCCTTCGCCGGCCTCGCGGTGGGACTCGCGGTCTGGTCCCGGCGGCTGATCCCGACCGGCGGCTACGTCGAGGAGCACGAGGGTTTCACCCCGCCCCCGGCCGAGCAGGCGATGACCGCAGCCGTGTTCCACGAGCCGGACAGCCCGACCCGGCGGTGGGGTCTGCTCGCGGCGCTCGGGTTCGCGCTGACCGCCCTCGGCGTCGCCGCGCTGTTCCCGCTGCGCTCCCTGCTCCCGTGGGACCGGCAACGCCCGGGGCGGGCGCTGAAGGACACCCCGTGGGGGCCGGGCGTCCGGCTGGTCGACGGCGAGGGACGGCCGTTGCGGCCGGCGGATGTGCCCGCCGACACGCTGGTCGGGGTCTTCCCCGAGGGAAACCTCGACATCGGGGATGCTCCCGCGTTCGCGGTCCGCCTCGACCCCGAGCGGTTCACCCGCCAGCCCGCCGGTGGGCACCTGGGCGGACTGGTCGTCTGGTCGGTGCTCTGCACCCACGCCGGCTGTCCGGTACGGCTCTACCTGAAGGGCACCGGACGGGTGCTCTGCCCCTGCCACCAGTCGTCGTTCGACCTGCTGGCCGGTGCCCGGCCGGTCGCGGGCCCCGCGGCGCGGCCGCTGCCAGGGCTGCCGATCGAGGTCGGCCCGGACGGCTTCCTCCGGGCCACCGACGACTTCACCTCGCCACCCGGCGCGGGATTCTGGAGCCGGCCATGATCATCGATGGCCTGGCCCGGGCACTGGACGACCGGCTCCGGCTCTCCCCGATCACCCGCCGGGCGCTGGCGAAGGTCTTTCCCGACCACTGGTCGTTCATGCTGGGCGAGATCGCGCTCTACTCGTTCGTCGCGCTGATCCTCACCGGCGTCTACCTCACCTTCTTTTTCGACGCCAGCTCCGCCGACCGGGTCTACCAGGGCTCCTACGCCCCGCTGGACGGCGCGACCACCTCCGCCGCGTACGCCTCCACGGTGCGGCTGAGCTGGGACGTGCGGGCCGGCCTGCTGATCCGGCAGACCCACCACTGGGCGGCGCTGGTCTTCGTCGCGGCGATCGTGATGCACCTGGCCCGGATCTTCTTCACCGGGGCCTTCCGCAAGCCGCGCGAGCTCAACTGGCTGATTGGCGTGACCATGCTCACCCTCGCCCTGGCCAACGGCTTCACCGGCTACTCGCTGCCCGACGACCTCCTCTCCGGGCTGGGTCTGCGGATCCTCACCTCGGTGGTGGAGTCCATCCCCCTGGTCGGGACGTGGCTGGCCGCGCTGGCTCTGGGCGGCGAGTTCCCCTCCGACGCGATGATCCCCCGGTTGTTCGTCACCCACGTGCTGCTCGTACCGGCCGTCCTCGTCGCTCTCGTCTCGCTGCACCTGGGCATCCTGGTGCGGCAGAAGCACTCCCAGTTCCCGGGCCCGGGTCGGACCGAGCACAACGTGGTCGGATCACGGCTCTGGCCGGGGTACGCCCTGCGCTCGCTCGCCCTCTTCCTCTGGCTGCTCGCGGTGCTGTTCGCCCTCGGCGGGCTGGTCCAGATCAACCCGGTCTGGCTGTACGGCCCGTTCGAGCTGGCCCAGTCCACCTCACCGGCCCAGCCGGACTGGTACATCGCCTGGGGCGACGGCGCGCTGCGCCTGTTCCCGTCGTGGGAGTTCCGCATCGGCGGGTACCTGGTGCCGCAGCCGTTCTTCCCCGGCGTCGTCCTCGGCGGGCTGACCTTCGTCGCGCTCTACCTGTGGCCGTTCGCCGAACGGCTGCGCACCGGCGACCGCCGCCAGCACCAACTGCTCGACCGGCCCCGGGACCACCCGGTCCGGCTCGGCATCGGCGTAGGCGCCCTGACCTTCTTCGTGGTCCTCGTGGTGGCCGCGGGCGACGACATCCTCGCCCGGCTGCTCCGGGTGCCGGTCTACGATCTGCTGTCGCTGTTCCGGGTTCTGGTGCTCGTCCTGCCGTTCCTGACCGGTGCGCTCGCGTTCTTCATCGCCCGGGCGCTGCGTCGCGGGGAGGCGGCCTCGCTCGGCGAACTCACCCGGGCCGACCTGCGCCGGGCGGCCCGTCCCGCGCCCCGTCGCCCGAGCGGCGAGGGCGAACCCGAGGTCCCCGTCCTGGACCGGCCGGGGGAGCGGATCGAGCTGTGGCCGGTGGGGGAGGTGTGGCGGTGGCGCTACCGGGACGAGGCTGGGCTGACCCTCACCGCCAACCGGGCGGTCAGGTCGGAGGAGGAAGCGGTCGAGGCCGCCCGGCTGGCGTACCCCGGTGTGGACAGGGTGGTGGTGCCGGGACCGCCTTCGCCGCCGGTCCGGGCGGTCCGGGCGGCCCTGCGCCGCTGGGGGCGCGCGGTGGCCGTCGGGTCGTTGCTCATCGCGGCGCTGATCGAGCGCCGGCGGGACCGCCGCCGCCAGCGCGACGGCGACGACGAGTCGCCTTCGACGAAGAAGGCGGAAATCACCTCGGGCGACGGTGACCCGACGTGTCTACCGTGATCCAGGCCTTACGCCTTTGCACGATCGTGCCGCAGCCCGCCGTTGCGGGAGTTCGATCCGGCCGTGGGCCGCGGCGCTGCTCATCGCGCCGAGCCAAACCGGGCATTCCGCCTCGTTTGGGAACGAACATGTGTTTAGCTGTTGAAAAGGTGGTGCCCTGCGCCGGAAAGGGATTGGCATGCACGGACGTGAGCTGCGTGGTCTGTTGCATCCGTTCCTCCTGCTCCTGATCTTCGAGCGGCCCGGTCACGGGTACGACCTGATCGACCGGCTCCGGGACCTGGGACTGGCCGATGTGGAATCCGGCCATGTCTACCGCGTGCTGCGCGGCCTGGAACGCGACCGGTCGCTGGTCTCCGGGTGGGAGACCGCCGAAGCGGGGCCGGCCCGCCGGTGCTACCAGCTCACCGCCAAGGGCCGTGACGATCTCCGGTCGTGGACCGTCCAGCTGGCGCAGCTCGACCAGGTCATCGGCGCCTGTCTGCGCCGCTCGGCGGGCGCCTTCCAGAGGGCGCATCCCGGCGGCGCTGACCGGTACGTCGCTGCCCGACCCTGAATGGAGGAGCATGGAGTCGTCTGTCCTGCCGGCCGTTGGCCGCGCGTTCGCCCGCCGGGTGGCACCGGCGCAGGCGCTCGCCGGCGACGCGCCGCAGATCGCCCGGGCCTGCTACGAGATGGCCGTACGCTTCCATCGCGGCGGAAAGCTGATCGTCTTCGGCAACGGCGGGCCGGCGACCGACGCCCAGCACATCGTGGTGGAGTTCGTTCACCCGGTCATCGTGGGCAAGCGAGCCCTGCCGGCGATCTCGCTGACCAACGACGCCGCCACCCTCACCGGGATCGCCCGGGCGGAGGGCTTCGACGAGGTGTTCGCGGCTCAGCTGCGCCTGCTCGCCGCCCCGGAGGACATCGCGCTCGGCCTGTCCGCCGATGGCCGGTGCACCAACGTGCGGCGCGGTCTGGCGACGGCCCGCGACCTCGGTCTCCTCACCGTCGGGCTCCTCGGTGGCGATGGTGGTGACATCGCTCGGGACGCCGTCGCCGACCACGTCGTCGTCGCCCGCACCGAGGACCCGTGCATCGTCAAGGAGGTGCACGTGACGATCTATCACATCCTGTGGGAGTTGGTGCATGTGTTGTTCGAGCAGCCCGGACTGCTGGAGCCGGAGCTGGTCCGGTGAACCCACAGCCGGTGACGACGACCTGGGCCGTGCCCGAGTGCCACGACGACGTGTGCATCACCTGTTCGGATGCGGCGGTCGCCGTCCGGGTACGGGAGGTGCTGGCCGGCGGCTTGGCGATTGTCGACACGGACGCCGGGCCGGAGGAGGTCAGCGTGGCCCTGGTCGACGCGGGACCGGGCGACGTGGTGCTGGTGCACGCCAAGGAGGCCATCGCCGTGGTGGAGAAGCGGTCGTGAGCGCGAGGAGTGAGCCGGGTCTGCGAGCTCCGCAGCCGCGAGCTGAGGTGGCCCCGTGAGCGCCGGGATCGAGGGCGCGATCGGAGCGCTCTACCCGTTCCTGGACACCCGACCGACCGACGTGGACGCGGTGCTCGCCGAGGTGGCGCAGTCCACCGCGACGAAGGCAGCGGAGATCGTCGCCCTGCGCGAATCCCTTGTCGCCGAGCACGGGCAGCAGCTGGTCGACTGCGCCCGCCGGTGCTCCGCGGCTTTCCGGGCCGGCGGCACGCTGTTCGCGTTCGGCAACGGCGGCAGCAGCACCGACGCGCAGGACATCACGCAGTTGTTCCTGCACCCACCGGCGGCCGCCCACCCGTTGCCGGCCATCTCATTGGCCCACGACGTCGCGTTGATCACCGCACTCTCCAACGACGTGGGGTTCGAGGTGGTCTTCGCCCGGCAGCTGGCGGCGTTCGGCCGGGCCGGGGACATCGCGGTCGGGCTGTCCACCAGCGGCGGATCGAACAACGTGCTGCGCGCATTCGAGGAGGCGTCCCGGCGCGGCATGCTCACCATCGGGCTCGCCGGGTACGACGGCGGCCGGATGGCCGAGTCCGAGTTCGTCGACCACCTGTTCGTGGTGCCGTCGGCATCGGTGCACCGGGTCCAGGAGGCGCAGACGACGGTCTACCACGTGCTCTGGGAACTCACCCAGCAGGCGCTGGCCGACGAACTCTGACCGGTCGTCATGGACCTGGCCAGCGTGCGGCGGGTGCACGTCCGCGTCGAGGGCATCGTGCAGGGGGTGGGCTTCCGGCCGTTCGTGCACGCGCTCGCCACCGAGTACGACCTGGCCGGCTTCGTCGGCAACGACACCGCGGGCGTCTTCGTGGAGGTCGAAGGGGACGGGGAACGGCTGGCTGCCTTCGTGGCCGACCTCGGTCGGCGGGCGCCGACCCTCGCCGAGGTCGAGCGGCTCACCACCGAGCCGGTCCCGCCGACCGGCCGGCCCGGCTTCGCCATCGTCAGCAGCGTCATCGGCGCCGGCCGGGACGCCCTGATCTCCCCGGACACCGCCACCTGCCCGGACTGCCTCGCCGAGCTGGCCGACCCGGCGGACCGGCGCCATGGCTACCCGTTCACGAACTGCACCAACTGCGGCCCGCGGTTCACGATCGTCGAGGACGTCCCGTACGACCGCCGCACCACCACCATGGCCGGGTTCCCGCTCTGCGTCGAGTGCACCGCCGAGTACGCCGACCCGCGGAACCGCCGCTTCCACGCCGAGCCGGTGTGCTGTCCCGCCTGCGGTCCGGCCCTCCGGTTCGTCACCGCCGACGGCGCCCCGGTCCCCGGTGACCCCCTGGACACCGCCGTACGGTGGCTGCGGGACGGCCGGATCGTCGCGGTCAAGGGCCTCGGCGGCTACCACCTGGCCGCGAGAGCCGACGACGATCGGGTCGTCACGACGCTGCGCGCCCGCAAGCACCGCGAGGAGAAGCCGTTCGCCGTGATGGCCGCCGACCTGCCGACGGCACGCACCCTGGTCGACGTGGCGGCGGCGGCCGAGCCGGTGCTCACCGGCGCCCGCCGTCCCGTGGTGCTCCTGCCCCGCCGCGCCGACGCCCCGGTCGCCGGGTCGGTGGCGCCGGGCAACCGCGAGCTGGGGGTGCTGCTGCCGTACACGCCGGTGCACCAGCTGCTGCTCGGGCGGCTGGGCATGCCGATCGTACTGACCAGCGGCAACGTCTCCGACGAACCGATCGCGCACCGCGACGACGACGCCCGTCGCCGGCTTGCGCCGATCGCGGACGGCTTCCTCGTGCACGACCGGCGGATCCACGTCCGGACCGACGACTCGGTGGTCCGCGTGTTCCGCGGCCGGGAACTGCCGGTACGGCGGTCCCGCGGTTACGTGCCCGCCCCGATCACGTTGCCGTGGCGGTTCGACCGGCCGGTGCTGGCCTGCGGCGCGGAGCTGAAGAACACCTTCTGCGTGGCGAAGGGACGGCGCGCGTTCGTGTCGCACCACATCGGCGACCTGGAGAACTACGAGACGCTGCGGGCGTTCACCGACGGCATCGCGCATTTCACCCGGCTCTTCGACGTCCGGCCGGCGGTCGTCGCCCACGACCTGCATCCCGAGTACCTGTCCACAAAGTACGCCCTGCAGCGCGATGACGTCGAACTGCTCGGCGTCCAGCACCACCACGCCCACATCGCGTCCTGCCTGGCCGACAACGGCGACCCCGGCCCGGTGATCGGCGTCGCCTTCGACGGTCTCGGTTACGGCCCGGACGGCACCCTCTGGGGCGGGGAGTTGTTAATCGCGGACCTCACCGGGTTCGAGCGGGTCGGTCACCTCGGCGCGCTGCCGATGCCGGGTGGGGCCGCAGCGGTACGCGAACCGTGGCGGATGGCGGCGGCCTACCTCGACGAGATCTACGGCGACGCCGTACCAAAGCTGCCGGTGCTGCGCCGGCACGAGCGGCAGTGGCCCGCGGTGGTGGCGCTGGCGCGGACCGGGACGAACTCGCCGCGTACCTCCAGCGCCGGCCGGCTTTTCGACGCCGTCTCGGCGCTGCTCGGCCTGCACGACCGTGTCACGTACGAGGGGCAGGCCGCGATCGCCCTGGAGCAGCGGGCCGACCGTGACGAGCACGGCGGCTACCCGGTTGAGGCGGGCGGCCCCGTGCCGCTGCTGGAGGCCGGGCGCGGGCTGGTCCGGTGCGTGGTCGACGACCTGCTCGCCGGCGTGGATCCCGGCCGGATCGCCGCACGCTTCCACCATGGCCTGGCGGACGCCGTGGTCCGGTCGGCCGGAGCCGTCCGGGAGAACACGGGACTGACCACCGTCGCGCTCTCCGGCGGGGTCTTCCAGAACGTGCTGCTGCTCGACCGGGTGGTGAGCGGGCTGGAGCGGGACGGCTTCCGGGTGCTGGTGCACTCGCGGGTGCCACCCAACGACGGTGGTATCTCACTCGGCCAGGCCGTGTTGGCCGCGGCGTGGGCCGCACCGGCCGGCTGACCTCGCGGCGCGATCAGCGGTGGCCGCGGCGCGCGCCGTGCCCGCCGGGTGGCCGCGGCGCGCGCCGTGCCCGCCGGCTGGCCCCGCGACCGCCGTCAGCAGATGCGGGGGAGTGGGTCGCCGACCAGCATGTCGACCACCCGGGTGCCCCCGAACGCGGTCCTGAGCAGCACCATTCCGGGCGGGTCGGCGGCGACGCGGCCGATCACCGCCGCACCTTCGCCGAGCGGGTGGCCGCGCAGCGCCGCCAGAGCGGCGTCCGCCTGCGTGCCGTCCACCACGGCCACCAGGCGTCCCTCGCACGCCACGTAGAGCGGGTCGATGCCGAGCAGCTCACAGGCGCCGGTCACGGCCGGACGCACCGGTACGGACGCCTCGTCGACGATGACGGAGACCTGCGCCGCCTGCGCCATCTCGTTGAGGACGGTCGCCACACCGCCGCGGGTGGCGTCGCGCAGCAGCCGCACCCCGGGAGCCGCGTCCAGCAGGGCGTCCACCAGTCCGGGCAGCGCCGCGGTGTCCGAGGCGAGGTCGGCGGCGATGTCCAGTTCGCCGCGGGCGAGCATGATGGTGATTCCGTGGTCGCCGATCGGCCCGGAGACGACGACCGCGTCACCCGGGCGGATGTGCGCGGCGCCCAGGCTCAGCGGCCGCTCCAGCACCCCGACGCCGGCCGTGCTGACGTAGCAGCCGTCGGCCTTGCCCCGCTGCACCACCTTCGTGTCGCCGGTGACGACCTGGACTCCGGCGCGCGCGGCGGCGGCGGCCATGGAGGCGGTGATCCGCCGCAGGTCGGCGACGGGGAAGCCCTCCTCCAGGATGAACCCGGCCGACAGGTACAGCGGCCGGGCACCGCTGACCGCGAGGTCGTTGACGGTGCCGTTGACCGCGAGGTCGCCGATGTCCCCGCCGGGGAAGAACAGCGGCGACACCACGTACGAGTCGGTGGTGAACGCCAGCCGGCCGGTGCCCACGGAGAGCACGGCGGAGTCTTCGAGCGCCTCCAGCGTCGGGTTGCGGAACGCCTCGACGAACAGCCCTTCGACCAGGCTGTGCGTCGCCTTCCCACCCGCGCCGTGCGCGAGCGTGATCCGGCTCTCCCGAATCTTCGGCGCGCGCCGGCGGGCCCGTTCGATGCGCTTCAGCACCTGCTGCTCCGGCGACAGCCGCCCCGGCTCGCGCTCGGTCGTCGCCTCCGCCTCGGCCACCGGGCGCTCGGCCCGCCCGGCGGTGCGTTCGGTCGTCATCGGAATTGCGGCGTGGAAACTCGGCCGTTCGGGGCCGGGAGGAAACGCCGCTCCCTCCCTTCGATGGGTTGTCGTACGTGGACGGTAAATTGTGAGGCGTGGGTGGGGTGGTGAAGCGGGCGTACAAGTACCGCTTCTACCCGTCTGTTGAGCAGGCTGGGCAGTTGAACCGCACCTTCGGGTGCGTGCGGAAGGTGTACAACCGGGCGTTGGAGGCGCGTACCCGGGCGTGGGTGGTGGACCGTCAGCGCACCACGTACGTGCAGTCCTCGGGGTGGCTGACGGAGTGGAAGCGCACGCAGGAGTTGGCGTTTCTGAACGAGGTGTCGTCGGTGCCGTTGCAGCAAACGTTGCGGCACTTGCAGGCCGGGTTTGCGGCGTTTTGGGACAAGCGGGCCCGGTACCCTCGGTTCAAGTCCAAACGCAAGTCGCGGGCGTCGGCGGAGTACACCCGCTCCGCCTTCCGCTGGCGCGATGGTCAGCTCACTCTGGCCAAGATGAACGGCCCGCTGAACATCGTGTGGTCCCGGCCCCTGCCCGAAGGGGCGCAACCGTCCACGGTCACCGTGTCCCGAGATGCGGCCGGCCGCTGGTTCGTGTCCATCCTGGTCGAGGACCCGACCGTGAAGCCGCTGCCATCTGTCGATGCCGAGGTTGGCGTGGATGCGGGCATCACCAGTCTGCTCACGCTGTCCCGCCCGATCCCCGGAATAAGCGACGAGGAAGGGAAGGTGGCCAATCCGCGTTACGGGCAGGCCGATCGGCGCAAGCTCGCCAAGGCCCAGCGGGACCTGGCCCGCAAACAGAAAGACTCCAACAACCGGGCCAAAACCCGGCTCACGGTGGCCCGTATTCATGCCCGTATCGCCGACCGGCGGCGGGACCACCTGCACAAGCTGACCACCCGACTCGTCCGTGAGAACCAAACGGTCGTGATCGAAGACCTCAGCGTGCGTAACATGCTCCGCAACCGCCGCCTTGCCCGTGTCATCTCCGACGCGGCCTGGTCCCAGTTCCGCGCCATGCTGGAGTACAAGGCCGCCTGGTACGGGCGTGAGGGGATCCCCGTCGACCGGTGGTTGCCGTCGTCCAAGACCTGCTCGGTGTGCGGGCGGATCAACACCACGCTCACCCTCAACGTGCGCACCTGGACGTGCCCGGGTTGCGGGGCAGGGCACGACCGGGACATCAACGCTGCCAAGAACATCCTCGCCGCCGGGCTGGCGGAGAGGTGAAACGCCTGCGGAGCTGATGTAAGACCTCAAGGGAAAATCCTCCCGGAAAGGCAGTCGGCGATGAAACAGGAAACCTCACGGGTGACCGTGAGAATCCCGGCCCCTTCAGGGCCGGGAGGATGTCAAGCTCGGACCGCCTCCGTCAGCCGCTGCCTGGTGAAGCGGCCGAAGTTGTAGTAGGCCGCGCACGCGCCCTCCGAGGAGACCATGCACGTGCCGATGGGGGTCTCCGGCGTGCACGCGGTGCCGAACACCTTGCACTCCCAGGGCTTGAGCACCCCTTTGAGCACCTCGCCGCACTGGCAGGCCTTCGGGTCGGCCACCCGTACCCCGGGCACGTCGAAGAGCCGCTCGGCGTCGTACGCCGCGTACTCGTCCCGCATCCGCAGCGCCGAGTGCGAGATGAAGCCGAGGCCGCGCCACTCGAAGTACGGTCGCAGCTGCATGACCCGGCCGATCGCCTCCAGCGCCCGCAGGTTGCCGTCCCAGGGCACCACCCGGGTGTACTGGTTCTCCACCTCGCAGCGGCCCTCGGCGAGCTGCTTGAGCAGCATGAAGACCGACTGCAGGAGGTCCAGCGGTTCGAACCCGGCACATACGAGCGGCTTGCCGTAGTCGCGGGCGATGAACTCGTACGGTCGGCAGCCGATGACGGTGGAGACGTGCCCGGGCCCGAGGAAGCCGTCGAGTCGCAGGTCCGGTGAGTCGAGGATCGCTTTGATCGCCGGAAGGATGGTGACGTGGTTGCAGAAGACCGAGAAGTTGTCGATCCCCTCGGCTGCCGCCCGCAGCACGGTCACCGCGGTCGACGGTGAGGTGGTCTCGAACCCGATCGCCATGAAGACCACCCGGCGGTCCGGGTTGTTTCGGGCGATCTTCAGCGCGTCCAACGGCGAGTACACCATCCGGATGTCCGCGCCGGCCGCCTTGGCGTCGAGGAACGAGCCGGTGCCACCGGGCACCCGCATCATGTCGCCGAACGCCGTCATGATGACGTCCGGCTCGTGGGCCAGGGCGATGGCGTCGTCGATCCGGCCCATCGGGATCACGCAGACGGGGCATCCCGGCCCGTGCACGAGTGAGACCTGCTCCGGCAGGTAGTCCTCGATCCCGTGCTTGTAGATGGTGTGCGTGTGACCGCCGCAGACCTCCATGAACTTGTACTGCCGTCCCGGTTCGCACAATGCGGCGATCTGGGTGGCCAACGCCTGGGCCTTGTCCGCGTCGCGGTACTCGTCGACGAAACGCATGGAACCACCGCTCCTAGGTGATGTCGGATTCGGCGAGCGCCTGCAGCTCGTCGGTGTACGCCTGCCCGAGGCCGGCCAGCATCGCCAACGTGGCGGCCGCCTCGGTCTCGTCGATCTTCGACATGGCGAACCCGACATGGACGAGCACCCAGTCTCCGATGCCTACCTGATCCTGACCGAGCAGGCCGATGCTGATCGCCCGCCGGACGCCGACGACGTCCACGATGGCGAGGTCGTCGCGGCCGGCCTTGATTTCGACGATCTCGCCGGGGATTCCTAGGCACATCGGCTCGTTCGTCCTTCCCCGGTCACATTCTCTCGATCTTCATGTAGCGCCGTAGCGCGGGAAGTTCCTTCCAGAACAGTCCCACCACGGCGACGCCGGCCACCAACGCCAACAGCTTTCGCACAGCTCACCTCCTTCGGACCACGCCGGCTCAACCCGGCGGCAGGTTCGGCATGATCGGCAGGATCGGGCCGTGCTTCTTGGGCCGGATGCCGGTCGAGCGGCGGGCATCCACCGTCCCGTCATCGTGATGGCCCGACTGCCTCCTTCTCCGCGAGTTGCCCTCCTCGACGCCCTTGGTGTGCGCCGGCGCGTCGAGTTCGACATCGGGATCGCCCACTCGGATCTCGCCCATCACCGTTCCCTCCATCAGTCGTTACCGGACGGCCGACCATGCCGTCGGCCGAGATCGTCGAAGAACTTCGCGATCTCCCGCCACACCGCGCTTCCCCCGGACATGCCCGTCCAGTGCTGCCGGATGAGCGCCACGAGCCGGAAGCAGTCGTCGAGCGGCACCACCCACTGTTGGTCGCCGCCGTGCCGCTGTTGGCCGCCGCCGTGCGGCGTGCCGGTCCACACCAGGAACGCCTCCAACCGTGGCGTCAGCTCGGCCAGCGCGGGTGAGCGTGCCTCGATGGCCCGCCAGGCGCCGGCATGGATCTCCGACTCGGTCGTGCCGAGGGGGCTCGGGTAGTGCCCGAGCACCCGGCCGTCCGGCTGCTTCACGAAGAACACCAGGCCGACCGGCACGCCGAGCTCGTCGGCGGACAGCCCGGTCAACCGCCTGCCCTGGGTGGGGAGGAGCTGGTACCGGCCGCCGCCGGCCGCCTCGCGTTCGAACAGCAGGGAGCACGGGGTGCAGGCGCACATCAGCTCCCCGTCCTGCTCGTCCCACACGTGCCGGTGTTCGGGGCCGACCGGCCCGGCGCACATGCCGCAGCGGTCGACCGTGGCCGCGCGCTGCCCGGCGCGGCGGATCGCCCGCTGCAGCGCGCCCGTGGTCATGTCGCGCCACCCAACGCCAGCGGCCCGGCGGCGCGCGTCGTCGCCGCCTCGGGCCGGTCCGGCCGCTGCCACAGAGCGGTGACCGGGATCAGTGCCGGAGCCGGCGCGGGCGCCACCACGTCGACGGCGGACAGCTCCGGCGCGAACGTCAGCACCTGCTCCCGCACCAGATCCCCCAGGGCCGCGCCGCCACCGCCGCACGACCTGGCGGACAGGCTGATCCGCGCCACCTCGTCCTGAACACCGATCAGCGCGATCTCGGCACCCTGCGCGTGCAGCTGCGGCCGGAGGTCGTCGACCGCCCGCGCCACCCGCCGGTCCAGCGGATCCGGATGGACACGGTGCAACAGCAGCAGGTGCCGCAGCAGCTCGTCGTCGGTGAGCCGGTCGAGCGCGCGGGGGCTGCCGGCGGCGAGGTCGGTGACCCGGGCCAGCGCCTCGCCGTACACCTCGGTCAGCACCTCGACGGCCTCCAGCGCCAGCTCGGCGGTGCGGCCCGGGGTCTGCTCGAGCTGGGCGAGCACGGCGTCCAGGCGGGCCAGCCGCGGCTCGACGGCGGCATCGTCGAGCCGCGGGAGGTCCGGCTGCTCACCCATGCGACGCGCCGAACATCGGCGAGTGGATCTTCTTGAGGGTGCGGCCGCCGCCCACGTACATGTGCACGCCGCAGGGCAGGCAGGGATCGAAGCTGCGCACCGCCCGCATGATGTCGACGCCCTTGAATTTGTCCGGGCCGTTCTCCTCGAAGATCGGCATGTTCTGGATCGCGTCCTCGTACGGCCCTGGAGTGCCGTAGCTGTCGCGGGGACTGCCGTTCCACGGCGTAGGCGGATACGGGTGGTAGTTGGCGATCTTGCGGTCCCTGATCACGAGGTGGTGCGACAGGGTGCCGCGTACGGCCTCGTGGAAGCCGCACCCGATGGCCTCGTCCGGCACGTCGAACTCGGTGAAGACCCGCATGTCCCCGGCGCGCATCCGCTCCATCGCCCGCTCCAGGAAGTACAGCGACATGGCCGCCGCGTACGCGATGAAGTAGGCCCGCGAGCGGTCCCGCTCCAGGGCGTTCGACCACTTCGGAATCTTCCACTCCAGCGTCATCTCGGGCAGGGTCTGGCTCTTCGGGAGCGAGATCAGCACGCTCTGCCCGGTCGACTTGACATACGGGGTGTCGACCATCTTCGCCAGCGCCGTGGTGTACAGCCGGGCGAAGCAGCCGCCACCGGTGTCCAGCGCGAGATGGTCCCCGGTGTTCTTGTCGAACCAGCGGGGGCTCATCACCCAGCTGTACTTGTCGCCGAAGTCGCGCTTGCCGGGATCCGGGAGGGTGGTCTGGTTCCACGGGTGGCGGATGTCGACCGGATTGCCGAGCGGGTCGTATTTGACGAAAGGTTCCTCCTCGCCCACCCAGTCCTTGTAGTAGGAGCTGCCGAGCAGGATGCGGATGCCGAGGTTGATGTCGACCAGGTCCGTGGTGAGCAGCTTGCCGTCGACGACGATGCCGGGCGAGACGTGCATCGCCCGTCCCCAGTTCGTCATGGTCTCGTACCGGTAGTCGACAACATCGGGGTTCTGGAATGCGCCCCAGCAGCCGAGCAGGACCCGGCGCCGGCCGACCTCCTCGTAGCCGGGCAGCGCCTCGTACCAGAAGTCGAAGATGTCGTCGTTCAGGGCGACGGCCTTCTTCACGAAGTCCAGGATGCTGATCAGCCGGCTCAGGTAGTCGGTGAACAGCGACGGCTGCGGCATGGTGCCGACGCCGCCGGGGTAGACCGTCGACGGGTGGACGTGCCGGCCCTCCATGAGGCAGAACATCTCCCGGGTCGTCCGGCTGACCTTCAGCGCCTCCTTGTAGACCTCGCCCTCGAACGGGTTGTAGGCCCGCATGATGTCGGCGATCGTCCGGTAACCGTGGATGTCCCGGCCGGGCGCGGCGGTCTTCTCCGCCAGGGCGAGCACACTCGGGTTGGTCTGCTTGACCATCGCCTCGCAGAAGTCGACGAAGACCAGGTTGTCCTGGAAGAGGGTGTGGTCGAACATGTACTCGGCGGCTTCGCCGAGGTTGATGATCCACTCGGCCAGAGGCGGGGTCTTGATGCCGTACGCCATGTTCTGCGCGTACACGGAGCAGGTCGTGTGGTTGTCGCCGCAGATGCCGCAGATCCGGCTGGTGATGAAGCCGGCGTCCCGCGGGTCCTTCCCCTTCATGAACACCGAGTAGCCGCGGAACAGCGACGACGTGGTGTGGCATTCGGCGACCACCCGATTCGTGAAGTCGATCTTGGTGTAGACGCCGAGGTTGCCGATGATCCGGGTGATCGGATCCCACGCCATCTCCACCAGCTCGCTGGATTCCTGGCCAACGGCCGGCTTCGGACTCGTCGCGGTCACGGCTTGTTCCTTTCCATTGCCGCCTGCCGACGGGGATCTGCTGGAGCGTATGGGCGCCACCGGGGGTTGTAGCCGCTGGTGAGCTCAGGACCGTTGTGGTGCCACTTCGGTTCCTTGTTCGCGGTCACGTTGGTGATGCTGCGCAGGCGGCGGATCAGGGCGCCGTACGGCTTGATCATCAGCGTGGAGAGGCTGCCACCGGGAGGCATGTCCATGAACGGCATGAACTTGTCGGGGAAGCCCGGCATGGTGCAGCCGATGCAGATGCCGCCGACGTTGGGACAGCCACCCACGCCGCCCATCCAGCCGCGCTTCGGGACGTTGCAGTTGATGACCGGCCCCCAGCAGCCGATCTTCACCTGGCACTTGGGCGAGTTGTAGTCCTTGGCGAAGTCGGCCTGCTCGTAGTAGGCGGCCCGGTCGCAGCCCTCGTGCACGGTCTTGCCGAACAGCCACTGCGGCCGCAGCATGTGGTCCAGCGGCGGAGGCGGTGCCGAGCCGGCGGCGTGGTAGAGCACCCAGGTCAGGGTCTCCATGAAATTCTCCGGCTGGATCGGGCAGCCGGGCACGTTGACGATCGGCAGGCCGCCCTGCGACCGGAAGTCCCACCCGAGATAGTCGGCCAGGCCCATGCAGCCGGTCGGGTTGCCCGCCATGGCGTGGATGCCGCCGTACGTCGCGCAGGTGCCGGCGGCGACGACCGCCCACGCCTTCGGCGCCAACTGGTCGATCCACCAGTTCACGGTCAGCGGCTCGCCGGTGGTCTCGTCGTTGCCGAACGACGTCCAGTATCCGTCGCCGTTGATGTTCTCGTTCGGGACCGAACCCTCGATGACGAGGATGAACGGCTCGCGCATCTCCCCACGGGCCGCTTTCCGGTACGGCGCCAGAAACTCCTCGCCGCCGGCGGTCGGCGACAACACCTTGTTGTGCAGGTTGACCTTCGGCAGACCGGGAATGAGCCCGAGCACGACGTCCTCGATCGCCGGCTGACCGGAGGCCGTCATCGACACGGTATCTCCGTCACAACTCATGCCCTCGGAGATCCACAGAATGGTGACCTCGTCGAACCCGTTCTCCTGCGGAATCACCGCGGTGTCGTCGCCCGTGCCCTGCGTCATGTGGGTGGCCTCCCTTGCATCCGATCCCGCAGCCGGTCGTAGATGGCCGCCACCGGCACCGCGAGGGCCAGCGCCGGCGGCTTGTCCGGCGCGTGCGGGTGCGGGCGCGTCGGGGCCCGCTGCTTGCCGTGGTCAATCTCCTGGCCCAGCTCGCGGAGGGCCTGCTCGTCGGCCCGGGCGCTCAGCTGCGGCATGAGCTCGTTCTCGTCGTCCTGCACATGCCGGGCGACGGCGGACGCCAGCCGCTCCATCAGCTCGTCCTGCGCGTGATCACCGGTCCGGCTGCGGTCCAGCTCAAGGAGCAACTCCTTGATCGGCCGGTGCCCGGAGAGGTGCCGGTCGACCTGGCCGTCAGCCAGGACCTTCGCGGCGAACGGGTAGAAGAGAACTTCCTCCAGTGCGGCGTGCTTCGACAGCTCGCGAATGAGGATCTCCACGACGCCGCGGCGCTGCGCGTCCGATTCCGCTGCCCGATAGTCCCGAAACAGCTGTTCCACCACGCGGTGGTCGTGCCGGAGCAACTCCGTGGCGTCCATCAGACCGCCCCCCGTCCGGCGCTGTCCACCGTGATCGATTCCAGTACGACGTCGTCGCTGCCGGTGACGTCGATGTCGACGCCCCCGCACTGGGGGCAGGACACCATCGCGAGGTGGTCGTCGACCGGCCCGCTGCGGCCGCAGCCGTTGCAGGCCACCGTCATCGGTTCGAGCACCAGGTCGACGGCGGTGTCCGCGGCGACCGTGCCGGCCGCGGCCAGCTGTATGCCCTGCGTGACGACGTCGCGGTCGACCGGATGGCCACCGATGCGCACCCGCAGCCCGGTGACCCGGCGGCCGGCGGCCCGCCGTACCGCCGCCGCCACGATCGCCTCTGACAGACCCGTTTCATGCATGCGTGCTCACCCCCCGTTCGCTGCCGTCTGCGGGCGTGCCTGGTGCAGGCCCCTCGCCGCGCCCCAGCCGCGCGGCTTCCTCCCGTAAAATGCCCGTCACCGTCCGGACCGCCTCGTCGACTGCGGCAGCCACCGGAGCCGACAGCTCCATGCGCTCGTCGAGGACCGCGGGACGGCAACCCACCACGAGGACCCGGTCGACGCTCCCGCCCAGGCCGCGCAGCAGGCGCAGCACCGACTCGGGATCCATGCCGTGCGCGTCGGCGGCGGGCGCGTCCAGCACGTCGGCCGGCCGTAGCGTCCAGCCCGGATCGTCGAGGTCCACCTGGAGTACGGCCAACGTCCCGGGCGGTTCGTTCATCGGCAACGCGTCCACCAGGACCAGCACGTCGTGGCGGCCGTCCAGCAAATCGTAGGCCAGGTGCATCCCCCGGATGCCGTAATCGGACACATCCACCCCTGGTGGGAGGACCGCGTCCCTCAGCCGCCGGACGACCTCGACGCCGAACGCGTCGTCGCCGAGGAAGATGTTGCCGATGCCGGCGACCAGGATCCGCCCGCCGCCGGGGCTGCTCACGGCGCCGCTCACGGGGTCGCCACCTCTCCGGTCAACGGTTCGACCTCCTCGGGACGGAAGTGGCGCAGGCGCCCGTACCACTGGTGCAGCTCCGCGCCCGGGTCGTCGTCCACCGTCACGGCCAGGAATCGTGACCCGTCCACGTCGAGCAGCACCTGCTCCACACGGGCGGTACGACCCTCCAGGAACATGTCGTGGGCGTCCGTGCCCCGCCGGCGGGGCCGTAACCGGACCCGGCTGCCCCGCGCCAGCAGAGCGCCCGCGACCAGCACCGTCTCGGTCTTCGGTGCGATCCCGTCATCGGCGCCGGGCTCCCACCACGGCTGTTCCGGGTCGGGGGCGGCATCGCCACCCCGGCGTACGGGCGCCAGGGCCCGGATGGCGCCGTGCAACCGTTCGAACACCGCAGGCGGCATGGCCTCGACCCGGTCGACGATCGCGGCGGCCCGGGGATCGGTGGCCCGCGCCTCGCGCTTCTCGGCGTCGGAGAGCGTGAGCGTCCGCAACGAGAGGATCTCGTCGATCTCGGCCGCGTCGTGCAGGTCACCCGGGCTCTCCGGCGCGATCTGCGGGTGGTCGTAGAGGATGATGGGCGACGAGAGCAGCACGTCGGCGCTGCCAGTTTCGCCGGCGAGCACCGGGAACGTGTGCACGTTGCGGCACTCCCGGGCTGCGCACTGGGCCCACTCTGGCGGGTCGAGCAGGGACAGGAACCGCCCCCGGCTGACCGTGGCCAGCGTGTGGGCCGCCAGCAGGCAGTGGCGCAACATCTCGTCCCGTGGGCTGTCCGGCGGGATGGTCCCGTCCGTGTTCTCGACGCGGATCGCGAGCCGCAGCAGGGGGAACGGCGCTTCGGCCGGGGCGGCGGAGACGGTGACCGACGCGCACAACGGCCAGCGCCGGCGCACCACCCGCCCGACCGGCTCGCCCCGGTCGTCGACCAGCGGCTCGACGTCCTCCCCACCCGGCACCCGGACGTCCAGCCGGCGGCCCCGCCGCAGGTCACCCACCGACGCCTCGATGTCGAACTCCCGCGGCACCGCCTCGTCGAAGCTGAGCTCCGTGCGGCCACCGACCTCGATCCGGTCGACCGGCCGGTACCCGCCGGCCGTCCGCTGCTCGGTCAGCTTGCGTTGCAGGTGCAGGAACCGCAGCCGGATCCGGACGGTTGCCAGGTCTGGCGCTTCCAGCAGGCACTCGGTCTGCTGCCACGGCGACTCCGCGGAGCCGGCCACGCCGCTGTCGACCAGGCCGTGCGCCGCCGCCCAGATCGGGGGCACCAGGACCCCGAACTGCCAGCGGACCCGGTTCTTGCCCGATGAGCGCCGATAGGGATAGAGCAGATAGCCCTCGTACAGGATCGCGTCCGCGACCGCCTCGGCGCGGTCGATCCGGGAACTGGGGCGATCGGTCGGCACGGTGCTCAACCCCCTTCAGGGCCTGCTCGAAACCCGCTGCGGCAAGCGGTCACCCTGGTCTAACCCGTCCCAGCAGGCGGCCGTAAGTGCGTGCCGCCGGTAGGTGCCGAGCGCACTCACCGGACCAGGTGACCCGGCGGCAGACATCGAGATCAGCGGCTACCAGCAATCCGCGGAGCGGTGATCGCGCACGTGCGGAGGGAATACCAGCTTCAGATGGCGTGTCAGACGCGAGCTCGCCTGCCCAACCTGCTGATCCGCTGCCCACCTATGGGCAGCGGACGGTTGGTGAGCCCGCGTTACCGGGTGTCGTCAGTGGAGCGACCCGCGACCTGTGCGGTTCTGGCTGGCTGAGCGTGCTCGCCGAGCTGAAGAACCGTGGCGTCGCGGGTCAGGCTGGAAACACCAACTTGTTCCATGCTCCCTCACGATTCGCCTGAACAGCTCTCGTAAGTTTCCATAGGCTTGCTCTGGGACGTACCGCCGATGGGCCTTGAAAGGGAATCGTGTCATGAGCGACGACCAGGTCACCCGTAACCTGAAGAGCATGGACGAACTCGACTTCAAGGGGTGGAACCCGGCGGACTGGAACGGAGTGTTCGCTCGCTACCACACGGATGATGTGCTCGTGGACTTGAAAGGGCAACCGCAGACTCACGGCGCCCAGGAGCACATCGACGCCATGGAGGCGTTCGCCGAGAGCACCGGGGGCAGGCCGGTCCAGATCAAGTCGCACCCCATCGGTTTCGGGTCGGGAGAGTGGACCTGCGTGGTGGGCGAGTTCGAAGACGGCAGCCGGATGGTGACAGTAGCGAAATGGCGCGACGGCGCCATCGCTGAGGAATACATCTGGATGTAGCCGGATCGTCGTCGTAGACGGCCAGGTCAGTTCTGGCCCTTCTGCTTCGGATCGATCAGCACCTTGGCGTGTTCGCTCTTGCCCGTGTCGAGTTCCTCAAGGACGTCCCTCAGCGACGACAGACCGAAGGTGCCCGTGTGTAGTGGTGCCACGTCGACGCGACCCGCGGCGATGGCACGCATGGCGCCGACGAAGTCCTCGTGGTGGTAGGCGAGGGAGCCAATCACCGTCAGCTCGCGGCTCTGCCAGTCGCCGTAGCTGACGCTCGAGTTTTCCAACGGATAGCCGAGCAACGCGAGCGTGCCGCCCCGCCGTACCAGTTCCGCCGACGGCTGGAACAGCGAGGGAACGCCCGTGCACTCATAGACCACGTCGGCACCCATGCCTCGCGTGAGGTCGTCCAGCGCGGGCCAGAGCTCCGCGGGCTCGACCACCTGGGTGAAGCCGAGCCTGGCGGCCAGCGCACGCCGGGCCGGTGAGGGCTCAGAGATGATCATCGGCCCGGCTCCAGCATTGCGCGCGTTCTGGGCGGTCAGCAGACCGATCGGGCCGGCACCTTGGACGACAGTGGTCACGCCGTACTCCGCCGCCACACGCCGCACCGCGTGGAAGGTGACCGCGGTCGGCTCCACGAGCGCTGCCTCCACATCCGAGAGGCCCTCCGGGACCGGGATCACCCGCCGCACCGAGACCTGTACCTGGGTGGCAAAGGCTCCGTACGCCGGCGCGTCGGCGTCGACCCCGTTGGCCTCGGCGAAAACCGTGTCGCAGTTGCTGGTGTGGCCGGCGACGCACTGGAGGCAGTGGCCGCACGCCGGCCCCACGCCGCCCACCACCCGCTGGCCGACCCGCAGCCCCTGCACCCCGTCACCCACGGCTGAGATAGAGCCGGTCCATTCGTGGCCGAACACCGCCGGTGGCAGCATGTGGCCATCGGTGTAGCCGTGGACATCCGTGCCGCAGATGCCGGTGTAGGTGATGTCCACCAAGACGTGGCCGGGGCGCGGCCCAGTGGTGGTGACGGCACCCTCGCGAAGCTCGCGTGGACCGGCGACTGCAAGATAACGATCGGTGGTCACCATGGAGGCTCCTTCTGACAGCATGATCGCGGGCGCGGCGCCGAGTAGGTGCTTGCCGTCAGGTCGCGCACAACCCTAGATGTTCGAGCCGTCGGGCGGCAGATCGTCGGGCGGCTGTGGGGATCCGCCTTCGCCAGCTGCGTCGGGGCAGGGAAGCCCGAGCGTGTAGGCCGTCATCGACAACGATCCGTAGGCGTAGCCGTGCACGAGGACGTCGGTGTCCGGTGCGTCGGCGGTCGCGGCCAGACCGGCGAGGTAGAGCGCGGGAATGAAGTGATCCGGTGTCGGCACCGCGTGGCGGAAGTCGCGGTGGGCGTCGAGCGTCGCGAACTCGCCCGGATTGGTCAACATGCGGGTTTTGGCGTCCTCGTCGAAGCGCTGGGCCCAGTCGTAGCCGTCGTCGGTCAGCTTCCAGTCCATGCCGCGTAGGTTGTGCACGACGTTGCCGCTGGCGATGATGAGCACTCCGCGCTGTCTCAGTGGAGCGAGTTTGGCGCCGAGCTGGAAATGGTAGTCCAAGGGCTTGTCGGCGTTGATGCTGAGCTGTACGACCGGGACCGAGGCGTCAGGGAAAGCGTGCGTCAAGACAGACCAGGTGCCGTGGTCAATGCCCCAGCTGTCGAGGTCGGTACCGACCCAGGTCGGGTGAACTGCGTCGCTGATCTCCGTAACCAGCTCGGGCAGCCCCGGCGCGGGGTACTGCACCTCGAACAACGCCTGTGGGAAGCCGTAGAAGTCGTGGATGGTCCGCGGCCGGGGCATCGCGGTGACGGCGGTGGCGTTGGTGTACCAATGCGCGCTGATGACCAGGATGACACGGGGCCGAGGCACCGCGGCGCCGAAGGCCTTCCACGAGGTGGTGTATCGGTTGACCTCGAGAGCGTTCATGGGGTTGCCATGGCCGATGAACGCGGCGGGCATCAGTGCAGCTGAGCCGTCGGGGGTGTCTGCGTTCACGTCGGGCCCTTCCCGAGTTGCCGTCGGAGCGTCACCTGAAGTGTCGGTAGATCTTCAGAGTAGACCCCTGACGGCCGGTCGACAGCGAACTCCGGATCGGCGACGACCTCGTCGAGGGCCCCGTCGTAGGTGAGGTCGGTGCTCGGCATCGAATCCGTGGCCTGGTTGCCCGACGGCACCCGTTTCGAGGCGGGACGGCCACTCCACCGGGCTACCCCACCGCGGTCGCCCTGTCCGCCGCCGCGAGAAAGTCGTCCACCAGGTCGGCGGTGTCCTCGATGCCGGTGGAGACGCGCACCAGCCCGTCCCCTATGCCGGTGGCGGCCAACTGCTCGGCGTCCACGATGCCCGCCCACATCGACCGGGGGTGCACCACCAGCGTGCTGACGCTGCCCAGGCTGGCCGCTCGTGTGGCCAGCCGCAGCCCGGTCAGCAGCGCGGCGGCACCCGCCCGGCCCGCCCTCAGGTCGACGCTGAACACCCCGCCGAAGCCGGTCATCTGTCGGCCCGCCAGCGCGTGCTGCGGGTGCGACGGCAGCCCCGGGTAGCGGACCCGGGCCACCGCCGGGTGCTCCTCCAGGGCGCGGGCCAGGGCGAGGGCGTTGGCGTTGTGCCGCTCGACCCGAAGCGGCAGCGTACGGATGCCGCGCAGCAGCAGCCACGCGTCCACCGGGCCGAGGGTGCTGCCGGTGACGATGGCCGTCTGCCACACCCGCTCGACCAGCTCGGCGGAGCCGACGACCACCCCGGCCGACACGTCGGAGTGACCGCCGAGGAACTTGGTGCCGCTGTGCCAGACCAGGTCCGCCCCGGCAGCCATCGGACGCTGGTTGATCGGCGTGGCGAAGGTGTTGTCGACCACCACCAGCGCGCCGGCCGCATGGGCCAGCTCCACCACGGCTGTCAGGTCGGTCAGCTCCAGCAGCGGATTGCTCGGCGTCTCCACCAGCACGAGGCGGGTCCGCGGCTGGAACGCCCGTTCGAACGCCACGGTGTCGGTCTGGTCGACCTGGGTGTACGACACCCCGAACCGTGGCAGCAGTCCGGTGGCGAGCGAGGTGGTGCCACCGTACGTGCTGCGCTGCACCACCACGTGGTCGCCGGCGGAGAGCAGGGCCAGTGCGACGGTGCTGATCGCGCCCATCCCGGAGGCGGTGACCAGGCCCGTCTCCGCGCCTTCCAGCTCGGCGACGACGGCTGCCACCTGGGCGTGGTTCGGGTTGCCGTAGCGCGTGTAGAAGCCACTGCCCCGCGTCTCGGTGGCGATCGCGGTGAACTGCTCGTCGGATTCGGCGCTGAAGGTCACGCTCTGCATGATCGGCGGCGCCACCGCTCCACCGGGGATCAGTCCGTCGTCGGCGTGCACGGCGCTGGTGCTGAAACCGGTCACTGTCGCTCCTTTTGGACCATTCGGTCCACCAGGCTACCGTAACTGCCCAGCGTCACGAACTCGGGCAGCGTGAGGTCGCTGCCGTGGCGCTGCCGCAGCACGGTGACCAGGCGCAACGCGCGCAGCGAGTCCCCGCCGGCGGCCGACCAGCCGGTCGCCGGATCACCCGGTGCGACCCCGAGCACCTCCTGCCAGGCCGCCGCCACCCGGGTCGCCCACCGCGCCCGCGCGTCGCCGTCGGCCGCCTGTCCGCCGGTGGATACGGCGGGCAGCGGCGCGTCCGGGTCGGCCGCGAGCAGCCGGCGGAAGCCGTCGGCGAAGGTGTCCACCCGGTCCGCGGTGACGTTGCGGTGGTCGTACTGGAGGGTGAGGGCCAGGCGGCCGCTGTCCGGGTCCAGTTCGGCGTCGACGGCGAGGCTGAACGCCACGTCTACGGTGACGCCCCGACTGTCCACGATGCGGGTTCCGCCGCCGGCCGGTCCGTTCGGGAAGTGGGTCCAGTTGAAGAAGTGGTCGAAGCGCGGCCCGGCCCCTCCGGCGCGGACGATCTCAGCGAGCGGGAAGCGATGGTGCCCCATCATGTCCCGTTCGACCCGCCACACCTCGGCCGCCAGCTCGGCCGGCGAGCGGGTGCCCAGCTTCACGCTGACCGGCAGGGTGTTGAGAAACAGCCCGAGGGTGGCGTCGCTGCCCTCTCCCTCTGGCCGGCCGCCGACCACCAGTCCGCTGATCACGTCGTCCCGACCGGCGAGCTCGCCGACCATTCGCAGGTGGATGGCGAGCAGCCAGGACTTGACTGGCACCCCGGCGGCCCGCGCCGCCTCGGTGACCACGTCGGTGGTGCCCGCTCTCAGCGGCACCTGTTGGGTGGTGGTGGTCCGTGGGTCCGCCCCACCGAGCAGCAGCGGCGGCGCCGCGCCCGGGCCGTCCAGCCAGAACCGGCGGGTGGCCTCCTCGGCCCGAGCGCGTCGCTCGGCGGCCACGTACTCCCGAAACGGCAGGCCGGGGCGGGCCTGGTGCGTCGTGCCGGCCCGCTCCCGGTCGTACGCGGCGAGCAGGTCGGTGCGGAACAGGTGCAGACTCCAGCCGTCGAGGATGGCGTGGTGCTCGGCGATGATCAGAGTGAAGGCGTCGGCGTCCTCCCGGACGGCGTGCAGACGCAGCAGCGGGGGACGGGCCCAGTCGAAGGGGCGTACCCGTTCGGCCGCGACGAGCTCGTCGATCCGGGCCCGGCGGGTCTGCGGGTCGGCGCCGGCCAGGTCCGTCACCGGCATCTCGACCGGCACGTCGGCGTGCACGAGTTGCAACGGCTCGGAGTACGCGCCCAGTGCGAACCCGGTCCGCAGGACCGGGTGGGCGGCCACCAGACCGGCCAGCGCGCGCCGCAGGGCGGGCTCGTCCAGCGGCGCGGCGATCCGGTGCGCGGTGACGTTGTGGTACATCGCCGGGTCGCCGGTCAGCTCACAGTGGTAGACCATGCCCTGCTGGAGGGTGGTCATCGGGTACGCGTCGGCGAGCCCGGCGGGCAGCAGTGCCCGGTCGGCGTCGGCCACCAGCGTGCAGCGTCCGGCCGGTTCCACCGCCACCGTCGCGCCGACCGCGTCGGTGGCGCCGAAGGTGATCTGACCGTGCGTGACCAGCTCGCGGATCGTCTGGTACGTGAAGATGTCGCCGAGCCGGAAGGACAGCCCGCGCTTGTTCGCCGCGACCTGCATCTGAATGCTGCGGATGGAGTCGCCGCCGAGCGCGAAGAACGAGTCGGTCACGCCGACGGCCGCCGCTCCCAGAACTTCCCGCCACGCCTCGACCAGGATCTCCTCGGCCCGGTCCGCGGGCGCGACCGCCGTGCCGGCATGCGGCCGGTCGAGGCGGGGCGCGGGCAGCGCCGCCCGGTCGAGCTTGCCGTTGACAGTCAGCGGCAGCTCGTCGAGGAGCACCACCGCGGCCGGCACCAGGTGGGCTGGGAGCCGGTCGGCGAGCCAGCCGGTGAGCCGCTCGTCGAGGGGCCCGGCCGCCGGTCCGGCCGGGACGACCACGGCGGGGCGCGGATCGGCCGCGTACTCGGGCCGTACGGCGTGCAGGGTGTGTCGGTCGGTGCCGGCCAGCAGGTCGTCCTGCCGGGTCACCACGTCGAAGCCCCGCGCCTCGAAGAGGGCGACCAACTCGGCCAGCCTGCCCTCGGTGTCGGTGCCGGCCGCGTCGTGCACCTCCATGGCGACCTGAGCGACCAGCGGCCAGTGTCGATCCTCCAGCCCGGCGAGCACGTCCGCCTCGGCGCGCTGCACGTCGATCTTCAGCAGGTCGATCCGCGCCGGGGCGATCTCGTCAAGGACAGCCGACAGCGGCCGGACCGGCACAGTGAGCTCCCGACCGGCGAAGCGGTCCGCGAGCAGTTCGTCGACCCGGTCGAGCAGCACGTCGCGCGCGTCCGCGCCGGCGTCCCGCTCGTTGGCGAGGAACCGTTTGATCACCGCCACCTCGGCGTCCGGATCGGCGTACGCGGCGTGGCCCGACATCATCGAGTAGCCCGGGTAGTAGGTGAAGGAAACGTCCCGCGCCGCCCGGGACAGCCCAACCCCGTGCACGGTGGCCGGTACGCCGAACTCGGCGACGTTGCGGCGCAGCACGTCCGCCACCGACGGCACCGGCTCGAACGCGTGGATCGTCGCGTCCGGGCAGACCGAGTGCACGAACAGCGAGAACATGCCGATGTTCGCGCCCACGTCGAGCACGGTGGCCCCGGGCCGCAGCACGATCCCGTCGCGCAGGTAGACCTGCTGGACGAAGATCTCGTCGTACAGGTAGCGGGTTTCGTGTGGGTTGACCCCCGCGACGCGGTCGACGTCGACCGGCGGGCCGCCCGGCCGCACGTAGGCGACGAGCCGAGCACCCTGTCCGTCGTCGTCGCGGGCCACCACGGCGGCGTCGGCGACCTCCGGGTGCTCGCGCAGGGCCGCGGCCACCTCGCCGGGCTCCACCCGGAATCCGCGGATCTTCACCTGGTCGTCCAGTCGGCCCAGGTAGCGCAGCCGCCGGTCGGCGTCGAAGCGGACCCGGTCGCCGGTGCGGTACACCCGCTCGGTGCGCCCGGACGGCAGCGCCACGGACACGAACCGCCGCGCGGTGGCCTCCGGGTCGCCCCGGTATCCGTCGGCGAGCTGGGGTCCGCTGACGCAGAGCTCCCCGGCCACGCCCGGGGGCACCGGCCGTAGCTGCTCGTCGAGCACCCACACGGCGACGCCGGGCAGCGGCCGGCCGATGGTCGGGGCGTCCCCGGCACGCACCTGCGCGGCGCTCGTGTCCACGGTGCACTCCGTCGGGCCGTACAGGTTGACCGCGCGGACGCCGGGCAGCGCCGCCACCGTCTCCCACAGGTCCGCCGCGATCGCCTCCCCGCCGAGCAGCAGCAGGCCGGGCAGCCGGGTGTCGCCCGCCCCGGCGAGCAGGATGCGCAGTTGGGAGGGGGTCAGGTCGAGCACGTCGACGTCATGTTCGGCCAGCGTGGCGGCCAGCACGGCCCCGTCCCGGCGGGCCTGTTCGGGCACCAGATAGAGGCTGCGGTTGTGGCCGAGCTGCACAAGCTGCTTCACCGCGGCGTCGAAGGTGAGCGGGGCGTTCACCGCCACGCGCAGGCCGGGGCGGCTGTCCGCGTACACGACTCGCTCCAGGGCGTCGGCCAGGTGCGCGGCAGCACCGTGCGACACCTGTACCGGGCGGGGCTCGCCGGTGGAGCCGGAGGTGAAGATGACGTACGCCGGGTCGCTCGGAGCCGGCACCGCGGCGGGCGGTCGGTCGCCGGCCGCGACGAGGTCGTCGACTGTCACGGTCGCCGGGCCGCCATCGCCAACGACGATCTCCGCGCCGACCGCGCGGGCCTGGGCGGCGAGCCGGGACGCCGGGGCTTCCGGGTCCAGCGGAACGAAGATCGCCCCGGCGCGCAGCACGCCGAGGAACGCCACGACCGTGTCCCGCGACCGGGCGGCCAGCACCCCGACCGGGGTGCCCGACCGGCCGCGCGTGGCCAGCGCGCCGGCCACCCGCGCGGCCCGCTCCCGCAGCTCACCGACCGTGTACGCGCCGTCCGCGTCGACCACCGCCACGGCCTGCTGGTCCATTCCCGCGAGGCCCGCGTCGAAAAGGTCGACGAGGGTACGCGTCGGCGTCTCCGACGGCGCCCCCGCCGCGTCGGCCAGCCAGCGGGCCTCGGCGTCGCCGAGCACGGCCGGCGCGGCGGCGGTGGTGAGCGCGGCGGGCAGGGTCCGCAGGGTCGCCAGCACCGCGTCGAGCAGCCACTGGCCGCCGACCACGGCCAGGGTGATCCGGTCGCCGTCGGTCAGTGCGGTCAGTTGCGGACCGGCCGCTGCCGGTGGGGTGGCGACCTCCACGACGACGCCAGCGAGTCCGGCCACCGTGGCCGGGGCGGCGGTGGGCGGCGCCGCGAAGCCGGCGACCGCCTCGGACTGCTCGTCCACCGGGTCGACCAGGTGGAACGTGTCGTCGGCGGTGGTCTCGGCGGCGTGGACGAGGGCCAGCAGTTCGGCGGGTGCGGCGGGCAGCGGCAGGGCCAACCGGAGCGGGCCGTAGCCGCCCAGCGGGCCCACCACCTCGGCCGTCCCGGCGGCCTGGCGCCCGTCGCTCCACCGGGCCAGCACCAGGTCCACCTCGTCGGCGCCCTCCGGCCCCTCGGCCCGGCGGGACACCGCGAGCGCCCACGCGGCCAGCAGCACGGTGGACGGCTCGACGCCGGCGGCCCGCGCCACGTCGGTCAGCTCGGCGGCCGACACGGTCGCGGAGACCACGGTGCTCGGGTCGCCCCCGTGCGGGGTGACCAGCCGCGCGGCCGGCGCGGTAGGTGTGCCGGCGGCCGGCGCCTGCTCACGCTCCTCAAGCTGCCACTCGGCGACGTCGAGGAACTGCAGTGCCTCCGGGTCCTCCGGCAGAGCCTCGCCGGCGTACGCCCGGGCAAGGTCGGCGAGGATCAGGCGCAGGCTGGCCGGGTCGGCGATCAGCGGTGTGGCGGTCAGCTCCAGGGCATCGTCGGTGAGGGTGACCGACAGCTCGCCCTGCGCGCCGAGGGTGACGGTGCGGCTGTCGTCGACGTCCTGCATCGGCACCCGCAGGCCCGGGTGGTGCACCAGGGTCAGGCGCAGCGCTTCGTGCCGGGCCACCACCGCGTCCAGGGCGGTCTGCAGCCGGGCCCGGTCCAGCGGGCGGTCGAGCCGCACCCGCGCCCGGACCAGATCCTGCTTCCCGGACCAGGCGAGTCGCTGGACGGGGGACAGACGGTAGCCGTTCACAGGACGCTCCGGTTGATGTAGAGGTCGGACATGGCGACCAGGATCTGCCGGTCGCCGCTGAAGGGTTCGCGACCGTGGGTCGCCAGGAAGTTGTCCACCACCAGCACGTCGCCGCGCTGCCAGGGAACCGACACCGCGTGTTCCCGATACAGGTCGCGGAGCCCGGTGACCAGCTCGTCGGGGATCGGTGCACCGTCGCCGAAGTACGCGTTGCGGGGCAGCCCTTCCGGGCCGTACTCGCGTCTCAGCGCGCCGGACACCTCCGCCGGCATGTTCGACACGTGGAACAGGTGGGCGTGGTTGAACCACACCGTCTCCCCGGTACGCGGGTGCGTGGCGACCGCCTGCCGCCGGGCCCGGGTCCGTAGCCCGTCGGCACCGAGCCAGGTGAACTCGGTCGCCGACGCGGCGCAGTACGCCTCCACCTCGGCCCGGTCGGTGGTCTGGAACGCCTCCTGCCAGGGCAGGTCCAGGTGCGGGCCGTAGTTGCGCACGTAGCAGACCCCGGAGCGGAGAAACCGTTCCCGCAGGTCGGCGGGGATCAGCGGGGTGATGACCCGTTCGCTGGTCAGCGGGGTGGCCCCGCCGCTGCCGGTGGCTGGTTGCGCGCACCAGAAGTAGAGGTAGCTGGGCCAGTTGTGCGAGTACGACATTTCGTGGTGCAGCGGGATCCACTGCTCGGCGTTGAACTCGGTGGAGGTGAACACCCGGTCGGCGACCTCGTGCCGGGGTGCGGCCCGTTCCAGGTAGCCGAGCAGGTCCGGGCTGACCGCCCGGGCGGCCTGGCTGAAGTCGTCGGGGGTGCGCACCTCGAAGCCGCGGAAGAACACCGCCCCGTAGCGGTCCAGATCCCGCAGCAGGTCCGCGCGCCTGCCGGCGAGCCATTCGGCCAGGTCGAGGTCGGGCACGGCGGCCTCGACGAGCAGCACGAACTCCTCGTCCACGAGCACCCGGCGGGACACCGGCGAGCTGACCGTGCCGGTGCCGCGCCGACGCGCCGGCCCGCTCATGCCCTGTCCCCGTGTGGCACCGCGCCGGATCGGACCGCCTCGGTCAGCTCGGGCGCGGCGACCGGGTCGGACATCGCGGTGAGGATCCGCCGGGGCGGGGTGAACGGCTCCCGGGCATGTGCGGTGAGCATGTTCTCCACCAGCAGCACGTCGCCGCGCTGCCAGTCGAAGGATCGGGTCTCGGCGGCGTACGCGGCCCGCAGCTCGGCCAGCACCTCGTCTTCGATGGGCGTGCCGTCGCCGTACGCGGTCTGGTAGGGCAGGTCCTCCTCGTCGAGGGCGGCCCGTAGGCCGGCGCTGACGTCGTCGGGCAGGGAGGTGACGTGGAAGAACAGCGCATGGTTGAACCAGGTCCGCTCGCCGGTGACCGGGTGGCGACGTACCGCCGGGCGGACCTGCCGGGTCCGCAGCTGCCGGTCACCGATCCACTCCACGTCGACCAGCGCGCGGGCGCAGTACGCCTCGACGTTCTCGCGTCGCTCGGTCTGGAACGCGGTCTGCCAGGTCAGGCTGATACCGGGCAGGTAGTTGCGCCGGTAGAGCACCCCGCGCCGCTCGAATGCGGCAACGGTCTCCGGGCGGAGCCGGGCGAGCACCCGGCGGCTGTCCGCGAGGGGCGTACGCCCGTCTGCGGCCGGCGCCACCTCGCAGTGGAACACGATGCGCAGCGGCCAGTTCACCGTGTACGACTGCTCGTTGTGCAGCACGATCGGCTGGTCGGCGGGGTGCTCGGTGGACGTGTACACCCCCTCGGTGACCTGGCTGCGCGGTGAGGAGCGTTCGCCGTAGCTGAGAACGTCGTCGGAGAGCGCGGCCATCACGGTGCGGAAGTCGTCGGCACCGGCCACGGCGAAGCCTCGGAACAGCACGGCCCCGTGCCGGCGGGCCAGCTCGTCGACCTCGTCGCGGTGCCCGGCCAGCCAGCCGGCCAGATCCACGTCGGGCATGGTGGCCCGGACCAGCGCCGGCAGTGGGCCGCCGGGCCAGTCGGGGCGGACGTCCACCAGGTTTCGTTCACGGCCGCGACGGGGAATGGTCCGCGCGACCCGGGTCTGCTCAGTCATCTCACGCTCCCAGGGTGTCGACGCAGTCGGCGAGACTGCGCCGGGGGTCGGCGGCGGCGGTACGCAGCAGCGCCGTGAACCGGCGGTGCCACGCGACCACCCCGTCGTGGTCGAACAGGTCGGTGCGGTACGTCCACAGCGCCGCCAGCCCGTCCCGCCGTTCGTCGAGCCAGAGGGTCAGGTCGAGCCGGGCGGTGTCCGGGGTCAGCTCCACGCCGGTGAACTCGACGCCGGCCGCGCAGCGGTGCCGGGCCGGCGGGGCGTTCTGCACGCCGAAGGCGACCTGCACCAACGGGGTGCGGTACGGCCGGCGGGTGGGCCGCAGCCGTTCCACCAGCAGGTCGAAGGGAACGTCCTGGTGGGCCGCGGCGAACAGGGTGACCCGGCGGGCCTCGGCGAGCAGGTCGGCGAAGCAGCGCTCAGGTGCGGGGCGCAGCCGCAGCGGCACGGTGTTGACGTGGCAGCCGACGCTCTGTTCGGCGGCGACGCTGGTCCGGCCGGCGAAGGCCACACCGATCAGCAGGTCGTGCCGGCCGGTGGCCGCGCCGAGCAGGGTCGCGAAGGCGGCCAGCCCGACCATGTGCAGGCTGACCCGTTCGGCCCGGGCCAGCTCGCGTACCGCGTCGGCGGTGGCGGGGTCCACGGTGGTCCGCAGCGCGGCACCGGACCGTGCGGTGGACGGCGGTCGGCCCGGCCCGGCCTCGGCCGCGCGGTGGTCGAGCCGGTCCGGTGGGGCGGCGGGCAGGTCGAGCAGGTCGGGTGCGCCGCGCAGCTCGTCGAGCAGGTCGGCCAGCGCCCGCCGCCCCGCCGGCCCGGCCAGCCAGTCCCGCTGGGCCAAGGCGAACGCCGCCGGGCCGGCCGCCGAGGGCTCCGGCGCCGCCGCGCCGTCCCCTTCAATCTCGTACGCCCGGGCCAGCTCCCGCACGATCAGGCCGAACGACCAGTCGTCGCAGACGATGTGGTGCACGACCAGCAGCAGCGCCACCGCAGGGCCGGTGTCGTCCGGCACCAGGTGGGCGCGGAGCAACGGCCCGGTGGCCAGGTCCATGGGGGCCCGGGTGGCCTCGGCGGTGAGCCGGGTGAGCCGCTCGTCGAGCGGCGTGCCCGGTTCGGGCGGCGCGACGACCGGCGGCGGTCCGGTGGTGGGGCGGACATGCTGCACCGGTCCGTCCGGCCCGGACGGAAACACCGTGCGCAGGGCCGGATGCCGGTCGACCACCCGACGCAGCGCCCGGGCCAGCCGGTCGGGGTCCAACGGCGCGTCGAACCGCACCGCGAAGGCCAGCAGATAGGAGGTGTCCGCCGGGTCGAGCCGGTGCAGGAACCACAGCCGGGTCTGCGCGGCCAAGAGCGGAGCAGGGCCGGCCGGCGCCGGGCCGACCGGCTCCCCGACCGGCGTCGGCTCGGCGGTCAGCCCGTCGAGGTGCGCCGCCAACGCGGCGACGGTCGGGTGCGCGAAGAGGTCTCCCGGTCGGACCGGCCGCCCGGTCGCGGCGGCCAGCCGAATGGCGCAGCGGACCGCGAGCAGAGAGTCGCCGCCGAGGGTGAGGAAGTCGCTGTCGGCGGCGGTGACCGGCACGCCGAGTACCTCGCGCCAGACCGCCGCCACCGCGCCGACCGTCCCGTCGAGCGCCCCGGCGTCAGGCCCGGCGTGCGCGCCGAGGGTGGGGGAGGGCAGCGCCGACCGGTTTACCTTGCCGTTGGGCAGGGTGGGCAGCCGGTCCAGCCAGATCACGGCCGCGGGGACCAGTGGCGCGGGCAGCACCCCGGCCAGCCGGGCCCGGACGTCGTCGCGCCGCTCGCCGACCAGGTAGCCGACCAGCAGCGGATCCCCGCTCGGCCCGTCCCGCACGGCGGCGGTCGCCTCGCGTACGCCGGGCAGGGCGGCGAGGCGGGCGGAGACCTCACCCAGCTCGATCCGGTAGCCCCGCAGCTTCACCTGGTCGTCGAGTCGACCCAGGTACGTCAACTGCCCGTCCGGGCGCAGCCGGACCCGGTCGCCGGTGCGGTACATCCGCTCGCCGGGGCGGAACGGGTCGGGCCGGAACCGGGCCCGGGTCTCCTCGGGACGGTTGAGATAGCCCCGGGCCAGGCCCGCCCCGGCCAGGTGCAGCTCGCCCGGATCACCCGGCCGGACCGGCCGGCCGTCGGGGTCGAGAACGTACGCCCGGGTCTGCGGCAGCGGCCGACCGATCGGTGGGTCCCCGCTGTCCGGCGGCACCTCCGCCCAGGTGGAGTAGGTGGTGTCCTCGGACGGGCCGTAGAGGTTGCAGAGCCGGCGTACGTGCGGACGCGCCCACACCCGGGCGGCCAGCGCGGCGGTGAGCGGCTCGCCGGCCAGGCAGACCGTCCGCACACTCGCCGGCAGGGCACCGGCGGTGAGCAGTTCCCCCATCGCGGAGGGCACGGTGTTGACCAGGGTGACGGGCAGCCGGTCCGCGCCGGGGGCGGCGAGGGCCAGCACGTCGTCGACGAGCAGCACCCGGCCGCCCCAGCAGAGCGGGCCGAAGATCTCGAAGACGGACAGGTCGAAGCAGACGGAGGTGGCGGCGAGCAGGCCCCCGAGTTCGGCGTCGTCGAAGGTCTGCCGGGTCCAGTGCAGGAGCACCGACGCCGAGCGGTGTTCGATGGCCACGCCCTTGGGTTGCCCGGTGGAGCCGGAGGTGTAGATGACGTACGCCAGATCCGTCGGCGTCGTCGGCACCGCCGGGTCGGTGCCGTCGCCGACGAGGTCCAGTCGGTCGATCGGGACGGCCCGGTCGGGGAACCGGTCGGCGAGGCCCGCGTGGGTCAGCACCAGCCGCGCCCCGGAGTCGACGGTCATGAAGGCAACCCGGGCAGGCGGGTACGCCGGGTCCAGCGGGACGTAACAGGCACCGGCCTTGAGCACGGCCAGCAGGGCGACCACCAGTTCGGGCGTTCGCGGCAGGCAGACGCCGACGCGTTCCTCCCGGGTCACTCCGCGTGTGAGCAGCACCCGGGCCAGCCGGTTGGCCGCCTCGTCGAGCTCACGGTACGACCACGCGCGGTCGCCATGCCGTACCGCCTCGGCCTCCGGGGTCCGGGCGGCCTGTGCGGCAACCATCCGGTGCAGACAATCCACTTCGGTGGACCCACCGGCGGCGCGTCGGCCGCCGGTTCGGCGGGTCGGCGCGGCAGGTCGGGCGGGGGCGCTCATCGCCGACCACCGCGCCCAGCCGCCCGGACCGGTCCGGCCGGGTCGACACCTCCGCTACGGTGCAACGCGAGTTGGCGGTCGGCCTCGGCCTGCAGGCGGTCCTTGTCGGCGACGATGACCGTGCCGGGATCATTGTCGGGCAGCTCGTCCTCGACGTCGCGGATCGGTCGGTAGGCGATGCCGACGGCGGCGAGGGCGAGCGAGCAGAGCCCGGCGACGATCGCCGCGAGCGCCATGCCGCGACCCGGTCCGGTGCCGACGACGGCCGCCAGCACAC
Organism: Micromonospora sp. NBC_01638; assembly: GCF_045209745.1. Lineage (NCBI taxonomy): Bacteria > Bacillati > Actinomycetota > Actinomycetes > Micromonosporales > Micromonosporaceae > Micromonospora > Micromonospora sp. NBC_01638. The sequence continues at coordinate 6,591,077 of NZ_CP109273.1, read as the reverse complement.
CGTCGGGCGACACCATCGGGGCGAAGACGTGCTCGGCGAGCGGACCGGCGGAGAGGAAACCGGCCGGCACCATCAGCCAGGACAGCATCTGACCCATGGACAGCACCCGTCCCTGCAGCTCCAGCCCGACCTTGGCCTGCACGATGGCCAGCCAGTGCGTGTTCACCAGGGCCGTGGCCAGGCCCATGCCGAACAGGCCGAGGGCCGGGAACAGCGGGTGCGGGTGCAGGCCGACGGTGAGCAGCGACGCGCCGAGGAGCACGACGCTGGCCAGGATGCCGGTGGTCCGCCGTGCCGTGCCGCCCCACACCCCCATGAGGACCGAGCCGACGAGCATGCCGATGCCGCTGGCGGCGAGCACCCGGCCGAGCACAGCCGGGTCGCCGAACGACAGGGTCAGCGGGGTGACCAGGACCTCGACCATGGCGAAGAAGTAGTTCAGCGACGCGGTCAACACGACAAGCGCCACCAGGCCGTGCCGGCGGACGATGAACCGCCAGCCGCCCAGGACCGCCCGTCGGAACGACTCCTCCTGCCGCACGAACAGGGTGTTCGGGAAGCGGACCGACAGGGTCACGGCCACCGCGGCGGTGAAGGTGAGCAGGTCGATGACGACGATCCCACGCAGCCCGACCGCGATCACCAGCGCACCGCCGAGCAGCGGTGCCAGCACCGTGCTCGTCGCGGTGGCGAGGGAGACGATCCCGTTGGCACGCCCGTAGTACCGCTTCGGCACCAGTTGCGTGACGGCCGCCAAATAGGCGGGTAGCTGGAAGGCGGTCGCCACCGCGGTGACGGTGATGGCGGTGAACACGTGCCAGAGTTGGAGCTGGCCGAGCCACAGCAGCAGGGCGAGGCTCACCGTGCCGGTCGCGGCCAGGCAGTCCGCGATGATCATGATCATCCGTCGGTCCCACCGGTCGGCCAGCGCACCCGCCACGGGGGACAGCACCACGGCGGGCAGCAGCGCCAGGACGGTTGCTGTGGCGAACAACGAGACCGACCCGGTCTGCTGGTATACCCACAGGCCCATGCCGAAGCCGGTCAGCCCGCTGCCGATGAGCGAGACGAGCTGACCCATGGCGATCAGGTAGAACACCGTCAGGCTGGGCATCGCACGACGTGCGGCGGGCGGGGTGCGATCCTTCGCCGGCTCCGGGACCGCCGCCACAGCCGCGTCGGCCTGCGGGGGCGCGGCGTCGGCCGGCGGCTGGACGGGCATCGCGGTCGACGGATCGCAGGTCGCCAGGATGATGCGCGCCACCTCGGCGGGCTGGTGTTTGGCGAAGTAGTGCCCGGCCCCCTCGATCACCTCCAGCGAGACATCGTCGGAGAAGAACTCCCACTCCAGGTGCCGCTCCTGGTACAGCTCCGTGGCGCGGTCGCCGCTGCCGACGACACTGACGATCGGGGCGGACAGCTTCCGCGGCAGACCCTCGGCGTAGACAGCGGTGTAGTAGTCCTCGACCCTCGCGGCGTCGGCCAGCACCACCCGCATCACGAAGTCCTTCTCGCGCTCGTCGAAGACCTCGGTGAAGAAGCCCATCGCGCGCAGCGCCTCCAGGGTCCGCCGCTTCGACCACCAGCGTTCCATCGGGAACCATCGGCGCAGCCAGGTGAACAGCCGGCCGGGCAGTCGCGGGGCGGGGAAATGGGCGCCGACGACCACCCCGGTCAGCTCGACGCCGGCCGCCTCCAGCCGGCGGGCCAGTTCCACCGCCTCGGCACCGCCCACGCAATGCCCGTACACCGCTACCGGACCGGTGATCTGGTCGAGGACCTCGGTGACACAGCGGTCCACCAGCTCGTCCATGCCGAGCAGGGGCTCGTCCGGGCGGTTCAGGTCGTGGCCGGGCCGCTCCAGGGCGTACAGCGCCACACCCGCCGGGAGGGCGTCCGCGAGCGGCTGGAAGGTGATCGCGCTACCACCGCCGAACGGTACGCAGAGCAGTGTCAGCCGCGTCGACGTCGCCGGTCGCGACGGGGTCAGCTCGTGCAGCAGCCGCCCGGCGGACCCCCCGGTGGCGTCCAGGTGTTCGGTCAACGCCCGGATCGTCGGGTGGCGGAACAGGTCGAGGACGCTGATCGCCGGATCGTTCCCGGCGAGCGCCTTGATGGCCTTGAAGGAGTCGCCGCCGAGGTCGAAGAAGTCGTCGTCGATGCCGACGGTGTCGTAACCGAGCACCCGCGCCCACCGCTCGGCGAGAGCCTTCCGCAGCGGGGTGTCGGGCGGCGCCGCGCCGACACCGGCCCCGTCGCGGACCGGTGCCGGCAGGGCGGCCCGGTCGACCTTGCGGTTGGCGCTCAGCGGCATCCGGTCGAGCACCACGAACGCGGAGGGGATCATGTAGTCGGGCAGGTAGGTGCGGGCGAACGCCCGCCAGGGCGTCGGGTCGACGTCGAAGTCGGGTACGGGGTCCGGTGCTGCCGCGCTGTCCGCTCCGTCCACGTCGGTGGGTGTCCCGGTGGTCAGCGTCAGGTAGGCCACGACACTCTTCTCGCCGTCGTCCTCGCGGAGCACCACGGCGGTGTCGCGGACAGCCGGGTGGCGGCGCAGCACCGCCTCGATCTCACCGAGTTCGATGCGGAAGCCGCGCACCTTGACCTGCGAGTCGCTGCGGCCGGCGAACTCGATGCGGCCGTCGGCCAACCACCGGCCGAGGTCGCCGGTGCGGTACAGCCGGCCAGCGGAGAACGGGTCCGACACGAACCGCTGCGCGGTGAGCTCCGGGTCGCCGAGGTAGTCGCGGGCGAGTCCCGCGCCGCCGAGGTACAGCTCACCGAGTACGCCGACGGGGGCGGGGGCGAGCTGCGGGTCGAGTACGTAGGCGCGCACATTGCCGATCGGGCGGCCGATGGTGAGGTGCGTGAAGCCGGGCTCGATTCGTTCCATCGTGGACCAGACGGCGGCCTCGGTCGGGCCGTAGAGATTCCACAACGCGCCCACCCGTTCGGCGAGCTGCCGGGCCAGCGGTGCGGACACCGCCTCGCCGCCGCACACGGCTGTCAGGCCGGGCAGTCCGGTCCAGCCGGACTCGATCAGCAGCCGCCAGGTCGCCGGGGTGCCCTGGGCCAGGGTGACCCCCTCCGCGCCGAGGAGTGCGGCCAGTCGCGGCGCGTCGTAGCCGACGTCGCGGCCCACCAGCAGCATCCGGGCGCCGACAACGAGGGGCAGGAAGAGTTCCGGTACGGACATGTCGAAGGCGAAGCTGGCCATCGCGAGCATCGTGCCGTCGCTGGTCAGGCCCGGCCGTTCGCGCATGGTGGACAGGGTGTTGACGACCGCGCCGTGCGTCACCCGGACCCCCTTGGGGTGGCCCGTCGAGCCGGACGTGTAGATCACGTACGCGAGGTGGTCCGGCCCGGCGAGCGGCTCGGGGTCGGTGTCCGGCCCGCTCTGCCGAGTTGCGTCGCTGAGCAGTACCTCGCCGGCGTACCCGGCGAAGCGGTCGGTGAGACCAGCCTCGGTGACCAGGACCGTGGCGCCGCTGTGCGTCAGCACGTACCGCTGCCGCTCGATCGGATAGTCCGGGTCCACCGGGACGTACGCGCCGCCGGCCTTGAGCACACCGAGCAGCGTGACCGGCAGGTCCGCGGAGCGGTTGAGGCAGACGGCGACCGTGGCGTCGGGGCCGACGCCGACCCGGCGGAGCCGGTGCGCGAGCCGGTTGGCCCGGGCGTTGAGCTGGGCGTAGGTGAGGGTGGTCGCCCCGAACGTCACGGCGGGCCGGTCGGGGTTCGTGGCGACCTGGTGTGCGATCAGCTCGACCAGGGTCGGTGTCGCACCGTCCCGGCCGGTCGTGCCCCAGCCGAGCGGGGCGGCGGTGTCGTTCCACTCGGTGACGCGGGCCAACTCGGTGGGGGTGAGGACGGCCAGGTCCGCCAGCCGGACGCCGGGGTCGGCGACGGCGGCAGCGAGCAGCGTCTCCAGGTGTCCCATCATCCGCTCGGCGGTGGCCGCGTCGAACAGGTCGGTGTTGTACTCCAACCGGAACCGCAGCCCCTCGGCCACCTCGTACGCGTACAGGGCGAGGTCCTGCTGGGCGATGCCCGGCTCGACGGCGAACTGGACCATTCGCAGCCCGGTCGTCCCCAGGTCCCGCTGCTCGGGGAGGTTCAGCAGGTTGAACATCACCTGGAACAGCGGGTTTCGGCTGAGGTCGCGGGGCGCGTCGACGAGGTCCACCAGTCGCTCGAACGGCACCTCCTGGTGGTCGTACGCGCCCAGCGCGGTGCGCCGTACCTGCCGGAGCAGTTCCTCGAAGGTCCACTCGCCGTCGATCGAGGTCCGCAACGGCAGCATGTTGACGAAGAAGCCGACCATGGGTTCAAGCTCGGCGCGGACCCGCCCGGCGACCGGCGTGCCGACGCAGATGTCCCGCTGGCCGGTGTAGCGCCACAGCAGCGCCTTCAGGGCGGACAGCACCGTCATGGCCAGGGTGGCACCCCGGGCCTGGCTGAACCGGCGCAGTTCGTCGGCGGTCTGCGGGGGCAGGACCCGGGCGTGGACCGCGCCGTGGAAGGTCTGCACGGGAGGCCGGGGCCGGTCGGTGGGCACCTCCAGGACACTCGCCACCCCGTCGAGCTGCTCGCGCCAGTACCGCATGTCGTCGCTGTCGGCGTCCGCCAGCCGGCTGCGCTGCCACCGCGCGTAGTCGCCGTACTGGACGGCCAGTTGGGGTAGCGGCGAGGGGCGACCGTCCAGGGCAGCGTCGTAGAGGGTGGCCACCTCACCGGCGATGATGCCGAGCGACCAGCCGTCGGAGACGTTGTGGTGCATGGTCAGCGACAGCACGTGCCGGTCGTCGGCGATGCGCAGCAGCACGGCCCGGAACAGCGGCCCGCGGGCCAGGTCGAACGGGCGGCCGACGTCGGCGGCCAGGGCGGCGTGGGCCCACTGCGGCACCGCGTCGGCGACCGCCGGCTCCACGATGCTGCGGGGAACCGGGGACGTGTCGTCCGCGCCCGTCGGCGCGGTCACGATCGGCAGGTCGACCGGGCCGGGCGGCAGCACCTCCTGCACGGGGTCGCCGTCTGCACCGAGCGGGAAGACGGTACGCAGCGACTCGTGCCGTCGGGTCAGCTCCGCGAGGGCCCCGCGCAGCGCGTCGACGTCGAGGGCGCCGTCCAGCAGCAGTGCCGTGCCGACGGTGTAGGCGTTCTGCTCGTACGCCTGGTCGAGGAACCACAGCCGGTGCTGCCCGGAGGCGAGTGGCGCCGGTCCGACGTCGGGTTCGGCGCGCGGGATGGTCGGCACGGAGGTGGGCTGCTCGGGCGCGGCGGCGGGCGCGGTGCCGGTCGCTGGCAGAGCCGCCGCGATCCCGGCGACGGTCGGTGTCGCGAAAACCGCCTCCAGTGGCAGCGCGACGCCGAGCCGGGCTCGCAGCCGTACGACGAACTGGGTGGCCAGCAGCGAGTGCCCGCCCAGCTCGAAGAAGTTGTCGAGCGCCCCGATCGGCCGGATTCCGAGCAGCTCGGTCCAGAGTTCCGCCACGCACTCCTGCGGGGGCGTGCTCGGGGCGACGTAGGCCGTACTGACTGCCGGCCGGTTGCCGACGTCGACGGGCTCGGGCGCCTGCGGGTCGACCCGGGCAGCGGGCGTGGGATCCGCCGTGCTGTTCCGGGACGCCAGCTCCACCCAGTAGCGGTGCCGCTCGAAGGGGTAGCCGGGCAGCGCCAGACGGTTGCGGGGCCCACCGTGAAACGGTCGCCAGTCGACCTGCACGCCGGAGAGCCACAGCCGGCCGACCGCGTCGAGCATCGTGGTGAGGTCGTCGGCGTCGGTACGCGGATGCCGCATCGCCGCCACCACCTGGCCGGGTCGCACTCCGGCCAACCGGGCCAGGCCAGCGAGGGCGTACCCGGGGCCCAACTCCGCGAGGACGACGTCCTGCTCGGCGAGCAGCGCGGCCGACTCGGCGAACCGGACCGGCTCCCGCAGGTGCCGCACCCAGTACGCGGGGTCCGTGACCTGCCCGGGAGTGACCGGACCTCCGGTCAGGTTGGCCAGGTACGGGCGATCCGGCTCGTGGTAGGTCACCCGGCGTGCGTGGTCGGCGAACTCGTCGAGCACCGAATCGAGCAGGGGGGAGTGGTATCCCCGGGTGACCCGCAGCGGGCGGCACTCGACCGCGTCGGCGGTCAGCCGTCGGCGCAGCTCCTCGATCGCCGTCGGAGCGCCGGACAGCACGCACAGCTCGGGTGCGTTGACGGCGGCCAGCGACAGACCGTCCGTCAGCAGCCCGGCCACCGCCGTCTCGGGCAGGCCCACCGCGAGCATCGCCCCGACCGGGGTCCGTTCGACCAGCTCACCGCGGGCGCTCACCAGCCGCACCGCGTCGTCCAGGGAGAAGACACCGGCGAGGCACGCCGCGACGTACTCGCCGAGGCTGTGTCCCACCATCAGGTCCGGGGTGACCCCGCGGGCGAGCAGCGACCGGGCGAGGGCGTACTCGGTGACGAACAGCGCGGGCTGGATCAGCCGGGGCCGCGCGAGCAGCCGCTCCGCCTCCGGATGGCCGTCGGGCGCCGGGCACAACAGCGTACGCAGGTCGAGGCCCAGGTCGTCGCGGAGCAGTTCGGCGCATTCGTCCACCACCGCCCGGTAGGTCGGCTCCGCGCGGTACAGGCCGGCGCCCATCGCCACGTGCTGGGCGCCATGCCCCGGGAAGGCGAACACCAGCGCCCGCCGGCCGCCAGGATGAGCGCCGGTGAACTGACGCTGCGGCTCGTCGAGGGCGACCAGCGCGTCGGCGCGGTCCGCCGCGACGAGGAAACGCCGGTGGGTCATCGGCTGGCGCCGACCCAGGTTGGCCGCCACGTCGGCGAGGTCGACCTCGGGGTACGCGCCGAGCCAGTCGCGGACCTGGCGCGTCTGCTGCTCCAGCGACTCGACCGTACGCGCCGACACGACCAGCAGTTGCGGCCCGGTGGCCGGCGTGGCCGGCGGCGCGGCGGCCGTGGCCGGCGGTTCCTCCAACACGACGTGGGCGTTCGTGCCACCCATGCCGAACGAGCTGACCCCGGCCCGGCGTGGGCCGTCGCCGGGCCACGGCCGGGCGGTGTCGTTCAGGTAGAACGGGCTGTTCTCGAAGTCGATCGCTGGGTTGGGTCGGCTCACATTGATGGTCGGCGGCAACGTACGGCTGTGCAGCGCCATGATCGTCTTGAGTAGGCCGGCCACACCGGCCGCGGCGTCGGTGTGCCCGATGTTGGCCTTGACGGAGCCGAGGGCGCAGAAGCCCTGCTCGTCGGTGCCCCGCCGGAACGCCTCGGTCAGGGCGGTCACCTCGATGGGGTCGCCGAGGCTGGTACCCGTGCCGTGCGCCTCCACATAGCTCACCGACCGGGGGTCCACGCCGGCCGACGCGAGGGCGCTGCTGATCACCGCCACCTGGCCGTCGACGCCCGGCGCGGTGTAGCCGGTGCGGCGGGCGCCGTCGTTGTTGATCGCGGAACCGCGGATCACCGCGTAGACGGTGTCGTTGTCCGCGACCGCGTCCTCCAGCCGCTTGAGCGCGACGATGCCGACCCCGCTGGAGGCGATGCTGCCGCGCGCGTCGACGCTGAACGGCCGGCAGTGCCCGTCAGGGGAGTACACCCCGCCGTCGTGGTAGAGGTAGCCGCGCCGCTGCGCCGGGAAGACGCTGACCCCGCCGGCCAGGACCAGGTCGGACTCGCCGGTCAGCAGGCTCTGCCGGCCGAGGTGCACGGCTACCAGCGAGGTCGAGCAGGCCGTGGCCACGGTGACCGCGGGGCCGGTCAGGTCGAGTTTGTAGGCGACCCGGCTGAGCAGGAAGTCCTTGTCGTTGCTGATCGACAACTGGTGCTCGCCGATGGTGTGCACAAGCTCCGGGTGGCTGCTCAGGTTGTCGAGCAGGTACGTGCTGCGACCCGACCCGGCGAACAGGCCGATCCGGCCGGCGTAGTCGGACGGGTCGTAGCCGGCGTGCTCCAGCGCGTGCCAGGCACACTCCAGCAGCATCCGGTGCTGCGGGTCGAGGGTCTGCGCCTCCCGGGGCGTGAAGCCGAAGAAGCCCGCGTCGAACTCGTCGATCCCGGGCAGCCAGGTGCCGGCCCGGACGTACGCCGGATCGTCGAGCCGGGTCGGGTCCGCCCCGTCGGCCAGCATCTCCTCGACGGTGAACTCCCCTACCGACTCCACCCCGGTGCGGATGTTGTGCCAGTACTCGTCGATGGTCTGCGCGCCGGGGAAGCGACAGGCCATGCCGACGACGGCGATCAGTCCGCCGGGCTGGCCGGTGTGGCCGGTCGCGCCGGTCGTTGGTCGGGCGTCGCGGACCGGCGCGGCGGCCGGGGCGGTCGTGCCGGTGGTGGCGGTGGTCAGAAAAGTCGCCAGGGACTCGACCGTGGGGTTCCGGAACAGGTCGGTGACCGTGACGACGTCACCGAGCTGCGCGCGCAGCCGTTCGAGGACGGCCAGCAGGCGCATCGAGTGGCCGCCGAGGTCGAAGAAGTTGTCCCGCGTCCCGACCTGCGCGACGCCGAGCACCTCGCCCCACACCTGCACGACCAGCCGTTCCAGGCGGATCCGGGCGGAGTCCCAGTGCGCTGGGCCGGGCTCGGCGAGGGCGGTCGCCGGTGGCGCTGGTTCGACAGTGGTCCGCCGCCGTGGCACGGTTCGACCGGCCGCGGGCAGCGCCGCAGCGTCCACTTTGCCGTTGCGGGTCAGCGGCAACGCGTCGAGGAAAACGAAGGCCGCGGGCACCAGGTAGGACGGCAGCTCGGCGGCGAGCGCCGTCCGCAGGGCCGCCGCATCGGTCTCCGACCCGCCAGCCACGTACGCGACGAGTCGCGGGTCGTCCGGGTCGTCCCGGCGCAGCTGCACCGTCACGTCGCTGTCCGGCCGGCACCGTCGGATCGCCGCCTCGATCTCGCCGCACTCGACCCGGTAACCGCGCAGCTTGACCTGGTTGTCGGTGCGGCCCAGGTATTCGAGGTTCCCGTCGGGGCGCAGTCGCACGAGGTCACCGGTGCGGTACAGCCGCGCGCCGGGGACGGACGAGAACGGGTGCGGGACGAACCGCTCCTCCGTCAACGTGGGCTGGTGCAGGTAGCCGCGCGCCACGCCGGCTCCGCCGACGTACAGCTCGCCGACCACGCCCACCGGGACCGGATTCAGCCAGGTGTCCAGCACGTACAGCTCGGTGTTGGCGATCGGTCGGCCGATCGGCACCGACCCGTCCTGCGGGGTGGCCGGGTCGACCTCGTACGCGGCGCAGCCGACCACGGTCTCCGTCGGTCCGTATTCGTTGACCAGCTTGGTGTCAGGGGCGTGCGCCCGCCACGCCGCCACCTGGTCGGCCCGCAGGTTCTCGCCGCCGATGACGAAGCACCGGGTGCGGTCGGCCATCTCGGCGGGGCCGAGCTGGTGGCTGACGAGGTCGAGCTGGGCCGGGGTGATCTTGACCAGCCCGAAGGCCGGCCGCTGGTGGCGCAGCGCCTCGCCGAGCGCCTCCGGGCCGAGGTGATCTCCGAGCATCAGCACGGTGGCCCCGCTGGTGAGCGGGACCAGCAGGCTCGTGACGGTCAGGTCGAACCCGACCGACGAGTGCAGCGGGACGTTGTCCCCGGGCCGCAGCCGGTAGGCCTGGGCGGCCCAGCGCACGTAGTTGCAGACGCCCCGATGGGTGACCATGACGCCCTTCGGGCGGCCGGTGGACCCTGAGGTGTGGATGACGTACGCGAGGTCGTCCGCCGAGGGCACCGGACGTCGTCGCGGCCGTCGCCGCGGGCCGGCGGCCTCCCGACCGGGTTGGGCCCGCGCGACCGGCGTGTCCACGGCGGGCACCAGCAGCGCCCTGCCGTCGGGCACCAGATGTGCCAGCTCCGCGCAGGTGAGAACGACCGGGGCGGCCGCGTCGTCGATCAGGTGGCGCAGCCGGGCGGGCGGGTTCGCCGGATCCATGGGTACGTAGGCCGCGCCGGCTCGCAGTGCGGCGAGCACCGCCACCGCGAACGACACAGAGCGCGGCAGCAGCACACCCACCAGGCTGCCGACGCCGACGCCCCGCCCGCGCAGGGTCTCCGCCAGCGCCTCGGCCGCCGTGTGCAGCTCGTGGTAGCTCAGCACGGTGCCCTCGTCGGTCACCGCTACGCCGTCGGGGGTCCGGCGCGCCTGCCGCTCGATCAGTTCGTGGACCAGATCGTCGGGTTCGGCGCAGGTAGCGGTCCCGTTCGCCTCCACGACGAGCTGCCGGTACTCCTCGGGGATGAGCATCACGGCCGAGCCGACCGGTGCGCCCGGGTCGGCCACCAGCGAACGCAGCAACGTCTGGAAGTGTCCGGCGAGGCGGGCCATCGCGTCGTCGTCGAACAGGTCGGTGCGGTACTCCAGCACGGTCCGCACGCCGTCGTTGTTCTCCCGTACCGAGACGGTGAGGTCGAACTTGGCGGTGGTGCAGGGCATCTCGATCGGGGTGACGTCGAGGTCGTCGAGGCTGGGCGGTGTGGCCTCGCGGCCGTACACGAACATCACCTGGAACAGCGGGGTGAAGCCGGGCCGGCGGGCCGGGCGCAGCGACTCCAGCAGCGTCCCGAAGGGAAGCTCACCGTTGTCCAGGGCGTCGAGGGCGGCGGTGCGCACCCGTCCGAGCAGCGTCTCGAACGAGGGGTCGTCGTCCAGTCGGGCCCGGACGGCGACGGTGTTGAGCAGCAGTCCGACGAGCTTCTGCGCCTCGCCCCGCCGACGGTTCGCCACCGGCGTGCCCACCACGACGTCGCGTTGCCCCGTCCAGCGCGCCAGCAGCACGTGCAGGACGGTGAGCATGACCATGTACGGGGAGACGCCGACGCGTCGGCACAGCGCCAGCAGGCCGTCGGTGGGCACGTCCAGCGGGACCGACAGGGTGGCACCCGCGCCGGACGGCACCTCGGGCCGGGGGCCCCGGTTGGGCAACTCCAGGACGGCGGGCGTGTCGGCGAGCTGCGCGTGCCAATGGTCGCGCTGCGCCGCTGCCTCGGCCCCGCGGAGCCAGTCGTGCTGCCACGCCGCGTGATCGCGTTGGTCGACGGCGACCGGATCGAGGTCCGCGGGCCGTCCGCCACGGTGTGCGGCGTAGAGCCGTTCCCACTCGTCGTGAAGGATGCCGAGCGACCATTCGTCGACGGCGACATGGTGGAACGTCAGCAGGAGCACGTGCTCCTCCGGCGCGCAGCGCAGCAGGCTGGCCCGCAGCACCGGTCCGCGTTCCAGATCCAGCGGGATGCGCGTCTCCGCGTGCATCCGGGCCTGCATCTCCTGGTCGCGTTGCCACGCGGGCAGCCCGCTCAGGTCGTGCACCCGCAACAGCCCCGGGTGCGGCTGGTGGACGACCTGGACGAGGCGCTCCGACGGCCCCACGGTCGCGTCGGCAGGTGCCAGGGTGGTACGTAGCGCGGCGTGCCGGGCCACCAGCTCGTCGAGCGCCGCGGCCAACGCCGCCACGTCCAGCGGCCCGATGAGCCGGTACGCCAGCGGCACCAGATAGCTGGCCGGCTCGGGGTCGAGGCGGCTCAACGACCACATCTGGCGTTGCTCGTGAGTGGCCGCGACCGGGTCGCCCGCAGGGTCGAGCCGGCGTGACGTGACGGGCGCCGCCTGCCGAGACCTCATGACGTCGGTCATTGCGTCCGTCTCCTCCTTGGTGCCAGCAGCGGCCGGGGCCCGGCCCAGCAATGCTCGTGACATGGGTGTCCGACCCTGCTTCGACGGTCGGCCGACGTGGGTGGGCCGGGCTGTCAGAGCGGCCACGGACACGGTGCGGGCCTGCTGTGACACGACCGACCGATTGGTGGCCCGCGGCTCGGAAGCTACCCAGACCGGTGTCGGTGAACAGTCGCTCATGCGACAGCTGTCGTTCTTCTGATGCGGTTCCCTGTCACATAATTGCACTCATGATCTTTGATGGGATCCGCAGAAAGTGCTGGCCGTCGATGCGTTCGGTGCGGGCCGTTGCGCGTTCGTCCATTGCCGTCGGTCGCACGGTTCGAAACCGTGCACGGTCGACTGGATAAGAGAACTCCGACGGGTCAAGGCTGCCCCGCGTCCAAGCCGTCGTTCTCGCCCACCAGAACGGCCTCGGCTGAGTGGGAGGATCACCTGCGCCTCCAGCCGGGCGGCGGTCACGGCCCCAAGGTTCCCAGGCGACGTCCGGAAATGGGCGACCGGCCCGGCCGGAGCCGAGGCGGTCGGTTGCGGGGCGTGCCCCGATAACGAGCGACCTGCTCCTCCAGTGCGGTCGGCGGACGATCACCCGGTCCCGCCAGAGCGTTGACGAATCCGGCGAGCGCTGTGCTCGGGTTGACCGGGGTGCCGCCCGGGTCAAAGCCGCGCAGGTTGACGTAGAGCTGGCCGTCGGGAAAGTGCGAGGCGACGCGGTGCGCCCAGTGCACCGCGAGCGCGGTCTTACCCACCCCGGCGGTGCCGGAGACGATCGCGAGACCCATCGCGGTCGGCTGATCCGCCGCCCGGGCCAGGATCTCGTCGAGGCGAGCCAGCGCGCCGGCTCGGCCGACGAAGCCGAAGCCGTCTGCGGGCAGCTGCGCCGGCATACCGCCCGAGGCGGCCGGCGTCGGCGCCCCGGCGAGGAACCGGTCCCGTTCCGGCCCCCGCAGGCCGAAGGCGTTGGCCAACAACAGCATCGTCGCGGGTCGCGGCCGCGCGATCCGTCCCGCCTCCAGGTCCCGGAGGTGCCGGACCGACAGCCCCGTCTTCGCGGCCAGACCCTCCTGCGTCAGCGCGCTGCACCGCCGAAGCTCCCGTACGGCCTCCCCGAACACGGGGATCACGGTATCGACGGCGGTCAGCGTGGGCAGTCGGGCATGCGACGCAGGACCCTCCGATCCTCGGTCGGTAGCGGGGTGAACCGATGCACCCACACCGGATCACGGTGACGTAATCGACCGCGAGGCCGCGTTCGGGGTGATTCGACTCCGTCGACCGCTGCGGTTCCCTGACCCCCGTCCCGACCAGCGGGAAGGTTGGCGTTTTCCGGTAACGGTCAGGTCACGAGGTATTCCCAAGCCGGGTGCCTCTCGCTAACTTCAGCCAAGGCATGAGGTCAGACCTCATTCCTCATGCCTCCAACCTGATGAGGTGAGTTGACGAGTGCAGGAACCCGCCCCCCGCTATGCCGGATACCGGTCCTTCGACTACTTGACGGAGCACGTTGACTACAAGGTCTTCGAGCTCGCGCCACAGATTGGCCGGGTGCCAGAACATGACCTCGGCCTGAGCGACGACCAGCGAGCCCGGGTCTCCCGGCTGCTGCACGAGCACATGGCCATCTCGCTGCACGAGCACCCGAAGATCCTGCCGGCCGACGTGTCGCAGCTGCGCGACTACAACCGCACCGGCCGCAACTCGTTCGGTTTCGAGGGCCTGGCCCGGTCCGGCCTGACCGCGGTCCTCGACAACTTCATGAACGGCACCGGCTGCGTGACCAGCGAGCACGCCTGGAAGTGGGACGACGTCATCTACGACATCGGCCTGCGCTTCGCCGACGTCGCCAAGCAGGACCACGTGGTCGTGGCGACCACGCTGGAACAGATTTTCGAGGCCAAACGCAACGGCCAGATCGCCCTGGTGGCCGGTCTGGAAGCGGCCACGATGATCGAGAACGAGCTGGACCGGATCGACATCCTGTACGGCTTCGGCGTCCGCCAGATGGGCATCGCGTACAGCCAGGCGAACATGCTCGGATCCGGCCTCTCCGAGGACCGCGACGGTGGGCTGACCCACTTCGGTCGGCGCGCGGTGGACCGGATGAACAAGCTCGGCATCGCCATCGATATCTCGCACTCCGGCGACCAGACCTCGCTGGATGTGATCGAGGCCAGTCGGGTGCCGGTGTTCATCACCCACGCCGGTGCCCGTTCGGTCTGGAACACCCCTCGGATGAAGCCGGACGAGGTGATCCGGGCCTGCGCCGAGCGGGGTGGCGTGATCGGCATCGAGGCCGCTCCGCACACCACCCTCTCGGCAGGCCATCCACACCATTCGATCGAGTCGGTGATGGACCACTTCACCTACTGCGTCGAGTTGGTCGGCATCGACCACGTGGCGTTCGGCCCGGACACCAACTTCGGTGACCACGTCGGGCTGCACGACAGCTTTACCCAGCACCTGGCGATCGGGAAGGCCCACGGCGTGGTGGACCACCCCCGGGTGCCCTACGTGAGCGGCATGGAAAACCCGGCGGAGTGCTTCAGCAACATCGTCGGGTGGCTGGTCACGCACGGTTACTCCGACGACGAGATCGCCAAGGTCATCGGCGGCAACATCATCCGGGTTCTTCAGGAGGTTTGGTGAAAAAGACAGTCAAAGGTCGGTGGCGGCTCGCTGTCGCGCTCGGCGTGGCGGCCACGCTGGCTATCTCCGGCTGCGGTCTGAACGAGGACAACTCGTCCTCCAGCAGCTCGCCGTCGGACTCGGTGTTGCGGATCGGCACCACCACCGACGTGAGCAACTTCAACCCGCTCCAGTCGCTCAGCAAGACCGACTCGTGGATTCTCAACGCGATGTACCCGCACCTGCTGCGGATCGACGAGAACGCGAAGAAGGCGCCGGAGCTGGCCAAGGAGTACCGCTACGAGGACGACGGCAAGACCGCTGTCTTCGTGCTGCGCGACGACTTCAAATGGACCGACGGCAAGCCGGTGGTCGCGGACGACGTCAAGTTCAGCGCCGAGATGATCATGAAGTACAAGCTCGGCAACGTCGCGGCGAAGCTGACCTGGGTCGAGTCGATCGAGGCGCCGGACGCGGCCACGGTCAAGTTCAAGCTCTCCCAGCCGTACGCGCCGTTCGCCGAGGGCGTCGGCTTCTGGATGTCGATCGTGCCGAAGCACATCTTCGAGCCGGCCGGCGACCTGTCCAAGTTCCCCAACGACTCGAACTGGGTCGGTGCCGGGCCGTTCGTGCTGGAGAGCATGACCAAGGGTCAGCGCTATGTCATGAAGCGCAACGAGCACTACCCGCTCGCGCCGAACGGCAAGGCCGCGGTCAGCCAGGTCGAGTACCGGGTCTACCCGGACGTGAACACCATGATGCTGGCGCTGCGCAACGGTGACATCGACATGATGGGCACCCCGGTGCCGATCTCGGCGGCGAAGACCTTCGAGAACGACGAGAAGATCAAGCTGAAGAAGGTCGGCGCGCTCGGCTTCGCGCACCTGACCTACAACATGAAGAACAAGAACCTGGCCGCCCAGGAGGTCCGGCAGGCGCTGTCGATGGCGGTCGACACCAAGTCGATCATCTCGGCTGTGCTTCAGGGCGACGGCCAGCAGATGGCCGGTCCGATCTCGCCGATCTTCTCGGAGTACGACAACACCGAGATCCAGCCGTACCCGTTCGACCCTGAGGGCGCGAAGGCCAAGCTGAGCGCGGCGGGCTACAAGGACGCCAACAACGACGGCTTCTTCGACGAGCTGAAGTTCGGTGTGGCGTGCGACCAGTCCAACGCGAACCTCACCCGCGTGGTGCAGCTCTTCCGGGAGAGTGCGGCCAAGGCCGGCATCAAGCTGGAGAACGAGTGCGTGGAGCGGAACACCTTCCTCACCCGCACCAAGAACGGCGAGTACGACATCGACGCCTCGCAGTGGGGCGTGTTCGACAACCCGATGGACCAGCTGCGCAGCACCTACCTGTCCAGCAACCCGGGTGGCATCAACTACAACCTGCTCAAGTCGGCGGAAGTGGACGCGCTGATCAACGATGCGGCCGGCACCACCGACCCTGAGGCGT
This sequence comes from Micromonospora sp. NBC_01638, assembly GCF_045209745.1. Classification (NCBI taxonomy): domain Bacteria; kingdom Bacillati; phylum Actinomycetota; class Actinomycetes; order Micromonosporales; family Micromonosporaceae; genus Micromonospora; species Micromonospora sp. NBC_01638. Next base: position 6,575,329 of record NZ_CP109273.1, on the reverse strand, counting down.
TCAAGACCAAGATCAAGAACCTTGACAAGGTCGTGCACGAGCAGGCGTACCTGACCCCGCTGTACGTGGAGAACTTCCAGTTCGCCTACAACGCCAGCAAGTTCACCGGCTTCGTCCCGTCGCCGTCGGACCTGCTCGGCATGGTCACCGCGTACTCGCTGGCCCAGGTCACCCCGGTCAAGTAACCCAGAACTAGAGGGAAAGGAGGGGTCCCCCATGGTGCGTTTCGTACTCAGCCGGGCGCTGAAGGCAGTCCTGACCATATGGATTGCGATCACTTCGACGTTCTTCCTGCTCCGGCTCCTGCCGGGGGACCCCACGACCCTCATGGTCGAGGGAGACATGACGCCGGAGATGCAGGCGGCACTGCTCAAGACGTACGGCCTGGACCGTCCGCTGTGGGAGCAGTACGTGTCGTACCTGCGCGAGTTGGTCCAGGGCAACCTGGGCATCTCGTTCCGGCAGATCCAGCCGGTCACCGACATCATCCTCGAGCGGCTGCCCTGGACGTTGCTGCTGGCCGGCAGCGCCTTCATCCTCACCATCGCCGTCGGTATCCCGATCGGCGTGACCGCCGCCGTCAACCGCGGCAAGTGGCTCGACCGCGCGTTGCAGGGCTTCGGGATCAGCGCGAACGCGCTCTTCGTGCCGAGCGTCGCCATCCTGCTGCTGGTCTTCTTCGGGGCGCAGCTCCGCTGGTTCCCGATCGGTGGGGCGATCGACCCGGACACCCGGGGCGTGGCGGCCTACCTGAGCCTGGCCCACCACCTGGTGCTGCCGGTGCTGTCCCTGGTCCTGGTGCAGCTCGGCCCGTACGCGCTGACCCTGCGCACCAACATGATCGAGGTCCTCGGTGAGGACTACATCCGCGCCGCGCAGGCCCGTGGTCTCTCGGCCCGGCGTCGAGTCTGGAAGCACGGCCTGCGCAACGCGATCCTGCCGGCGCTGACCCTGATGGGTCTGCAGTTGGGCACCCTGGTCGGTGGCGCGGTGCTGACCGAGACGGTTTTCGCCTTCCCAGGGGTTGGCCGGCTGATCTACGAGGCGGTCGGGCAGCAGGACTACCCGGTGATCCAGGGGGCGTTCATCATGCTCGCCGTCACCGTGGTGATCGCCAACGCGCTGACCGACATGCTCTACGCGGTCCTCAACCCCCGGATCCGGCTGTGAGCGCGCGGAGCCTGGCGGGGCGGATCCCCGCCTCCGCGAACACAGAACTCGACGCGAGCGCCCCGGCCGGTGCGCGTCGCCCGGACCCGTTCGCCGCCACCAACGAAGGGAGGGTGCCGTGAGCGCCCCCGTGCTGACCGAGCAGGCACTGCCGCCGGCCCCGGCCGCGCCCAAGCGGTCCTCCTGGTCCGGCTACCTGCGTCAGCCCACTGTGGCGCTGTCGGTGCTGGTGCTGCTCGTGATGGCGCTGATGGCGGTCTTCGCGTCGGTGATCGCCGACGAGCCCAGCGGCGCCGGCCCGGACGTGCTGCAACCCCCGTCCGGGGCGCACTGGTTCGGCACCGACGACCTCGGGCAGGACATCTTCGCCCAGGTGGTCTGGGGCACCCGGACCAGTCTGGTGATCGGCCTGGCCGCCTCGCTGATCGCGATCGTTCTGGGCACCGCGATCGGCCTGGCCGCGGCGTACTTCCGTCCGATCGACTCGGTCGCCATGGTGATCACCGATGTGATGCTCGCGCTGCCCACCCTGCCCTTGATGATCATGCTGGCTGCGGTGGTGAACCCGAGCGTCTGGACGCTGACCCTGATCATCGGATTCTTCGCCTGGCCGGAGGTGGCCCGGCTGATCCGATCGCAGGGCCTGGTGATCAGCTCGATGCCCTACATCGACGGGGCCCGGGTGCTCGGTGCCACTGGCTGGCGAATCGTCACCCGGGAGATCCTGCCCGCGGTCGTCTCGCTGATGGTCGTCAGCGTGCTGATCACCGCCTCCCGAGCGGTGATCTCCGAGGCTGGCCTGAGCTTCCTCGGCCTCGGTGACCCGGACGCCTGGTCCTGGGGACGCATCCTGCTCAACGCCCAACGCAGCGGCACGATCGCGATCGCCTGGTGGCAGACGCTGTTCCCGTCCCTGGCGATTCTGTTCCTGGTGCTGGCCGCGACCCTCGCCGGTACGCGGTTCAACGACACCCGCGACCCGCGCCGCAACGGAGGCTGACCCATGAGACTGCCTGAAACCTTCTACACCAGCGTCCGCAGCCGACTCAGCGAGGCGCTCGACGCGCGCGGCTTGGATGGCTTCCTGGCCACGTCCCCAGCGGACGTCGCCTTCCTCAGCGGCTTCTTCTACATCGCCACCGAGCGTCCGGTCTACCTCTGGATGCCGCGTGCGGGAGACCCGCTGCTGGTGATCCCGCGCCTCGACGAGGAGTACGCCGCCCAGCAGGGCGTGACCATCCCGATGGTCACCTACTTCGAGTACCCGGGCGTGGTCACCGCCGAGCAGACGCTCGCCTCGGCGCTGTCTCGTCCCGGCGGCCCGGTCCGCCGGGTCGGGGTGAGCGCCGGGGTGTCGGTCGGCGCGTTCAAGGCGCTGTCGCAGGCCATCGCCGGGGCGACCCTGGAGACCACCGACGCGGTGGCGAAGCTGCGGCTGCGCAAGTTCCCCGAGGAGATCCCGTTCCACGAGGCCGCCGCGCGGATCTGCGACGAGATGCTCGGCGCCGGGCGGGCGCTGATCGAGGAGGCGCTGGCCAGCGGGGGATCGCTGCCCCGCGAGGACGAGATCGCCCGGCACGTGATCGGCTACGGCACCGACCGGATGTACGCCGAGTACGACCTGGTCCTCTACACCACCAAACTGGCCGGCGGGCTGGTCTACGCCGGTCCGAACTCGGCCCTGCCGCACGGCCTGCCGACCCGTCGGCGGATCCAGCCGGGCGACACGCTGATCCTCTCCCTCGGCGCGGCGGTGGCCAGCCGGTTCGTGGAGAGCGAGCGCACCTTCATCATCGGTGAACCCACCGCCGAGCAGGTGCGCTACTACGAGGCCGACCGGGAGGCGCAGGAGGTCGGCACCCAGGCGATGATCGCCGGTCGTACCTGCGCCGAGGTCAACAAGATCTGCCTGGACGTGCTGCGTGAGCAGGGACTGGGCGACTACATCCGGCACCGGCAGGGGCACGGCATCGGGCTGCAGAACCACGAGGCACCGTGGGTCGAGGACGGCGACGACACCGTGCTCGCGCCCGGGATGCTGCTCTCCAGCGAGCCCGGTGTCTACGTTCCCGGCCACGCCGGCTACCGCATTTCCGACACGGTCCTGGTGCAGGAGGCCGGTCCGCGCCGGCTTACCGGCTACCCGCGCGACCTGGCATCCAACGTCATCGAGGGGGTCCGATGAAAATCAACGGCGCTGAACTGGTCGTCGAGGCGTTCGGCCCGACCGACGCACCGGCGATGATCGTGCACCATGGGGCGCCCGGTCTCGGCTCGCGCAACGAACCGAAACGTTCGTTCGGCCCGTTCGCCGACCGGATGCGGGTCATCGTCTTCGACGCCCGCGGATCCGGCGAGTCCAGCGACGACGAGCCGTTCACCCACGAGCAGTGGGTGGCCGATGTGGATGCCATCCGGGAGCACTTCGGCTACGAGAAGATTGTCATGGCCGGCGGCTCGTACGGCGGGTTCATCGCCCTGGAGTACGCCATCGCCCACCCGGACCGGGTCTCCGCGCTGGTGCTGCGGGACACCGCGGCGGACACCGCGTTCGACTACCTGGCGGTCGAGCGGGCCCGCAACACCGACCGTGGGGTGATTCCAAAGTGGGCCATCGACCGGATCGGCACCGGCCGGTTCGAGAGCAACGAGCAGCTGCGCGAGTACTGGAAGGCCATCCTGCCGCTCTACGACCACCAGCACGACCCGGCCAAGGACGAGGCGCGGCTGGCCGCCACCCGGTTCCACTACCGAACCCACAACGCGGCCTTCGGGCAGAACATGCCCCGCTACGACCTCAAGCCGAAGCTGCCGTCGATCACCTGCCCGACCCTGGTCACCGTGGGCCGGCACGACTGGCGTACCCCGGTGGAGGCCTCGCAGGTCATCGCGGACCTGGTCCCGAACGGCGAGCTGGTGGTCTTCGAGAAGTCCGGCCACTCGCCGCAGCTTGAGGAGCCCGAGAAGTTCCAGCAGGTGGTGCGGGACTTCCTGGGCAGAGCCGGGGTGCTGCGATGACCCTGTTGGAGATCGCCGACCTGCAGGTCGCGTTCCCCGGCCCGGGCGGGCCGGTCAATGCGGTCAACGGGGTGTCGCTCCAGGTCGACTCCGGACAGACCCTGGCCATTCTCGGCGAGTCCGGCTCCGGCAAGAGCGTCACCGCGCAGGCGGTGATGGGCATCCTCGACGTGCCGCCGGCCACGATTACCGGCTCGGTCCAACTGCGCGGCCGGGAGCTGCTCACTCTGCCGCGCAAGCAGCGCGACCGGCTCAGTGGTGAAGAGATCGGCATGGTCTTCCAGGACGCGATGGCCGCGCTCAACCCGGTCTTCACCGTGGGGCACCAGATCATGGAGGTGCTGCGGGTCCGCCGGGGCATGTCCAAGGGCGACGCCCGGCGCCGGGCCATCGAGCTGGTCGACCGGGTACGGATACCGGCGGCCAAGGACCGGATCCGGGACTACCCGCACCAGTTCTCCGGCGGTATGCGCCAGCGCATCATGATCGCGCTGGCCGTCTGCCTGGAGCCGGACCTGCTGATCGCCGACGAGCCCACCACCGCCCTGGACGTGACCGTGCAGGCCCAGGTGATGGAGTTGCTCGCGGAGATCCAGCGGGACAGCGGAATGGGCCTGCTGCTGATCACCCACGACCTCGGGGTGGTCGCCGAGGTCGCCGACGACGTGGCGGTGATGTACGCCGGCCGGATCGTCGAGCGCGGCACGGTCGAGCAGATCTTCGCCGGTCCGGCCCACCCCTACACCGAAGGGCTACTCGCCTCGATGCCCCGGGTGGACCGGCGCGACGAGCAGCTCTACGCGATCCCGGGCGTCCCGCCCAACCCGGCCCGGCTCCCCGCCGGCTGCCCGTTCCACCCGCGTTGTCCCCGGGCTACCGACGAATGCCTGGGGACCCTGCCGCCGCTGCGGGCACTGCCGGCCAACCGGGCCAGCGCCTGCCACCACCACGAGGAGGTGCTCGGTGCCACCCAGCGATGATGTGGTGCTACGGGTCGAGAACCTGGTCAAGCACTTCCCGGTCAAGGGGCGGATTCCGTTCACCTCCGGCGGGGTGGTCAAGGCCGTCGACGGGGTCTCCTTCGACCTGCGCCGAGGCGAGACGCTCGGCGTGGTGGGCGAGTCCGGCTGCGGCAAGAGCACGTTGGCCCGGATGCTGGTCGGGTTGGAGCAGCCCACCTCGGGCGCGGTGCGCTTCGGCAAGTCGGTGGTGCACCAGGCCAAGGGGCGTGAGCTGCGGGCGCTGCGCCGACGGATCCAGATCGTGCTCCAGGACCCGTACACCTCGCTGAACCCCCGCCGCACCATCCGGGAGATCCTGCTCCAGCCCTTCGAGATCCACCCCGACGTGCTGGACCGCCGGCGCCGGATCGAGCGGATCAAGGAACTGCTCGACCTGGTCGGTCTCGACGCCAGCCTGCACCTGGACCGCTACCCGCATCAGTTCTCCGGCGGGCAGCGCCAGCGCATCGGCATCGCCCGGGCGCTCGCGCTGAACCCCGACGTCATCGTCTGCGACGAGCCGGTCTCCGCGCTGGACGTGTCGGTCCAGGCCCAGGTGGTCAACCTGCTGGAACGGCTCCAGGAGGAGCTTGGCGTGGCGTATGTCTTCATCGCCCACGACCTGTCGGTGGTGCGCCACATCTCCGACCGGGTGGCCGTGATGTACCTCGGCAAGCTGGTGGAAACCGGTCCCGAGATCAACCTCTACGAGTCGCCCCGGCACCCGTACACCAAAGCGCTGCTCTCCGCCGTGCCGGTGCCCGATCCGGCCGGCCGTCAGCAGCGACAGCGGATCCTGCTGGCCGGCGACCCGCCCAGCCCGGTCAACCCGCCGTCGGGTTGCCGGTTCCGGACCCGCTGCTGGCAGGCGACCGATACCTGCGCCACCACCGAACCGCTGCTGGCCGTCGGTGAGCATCCGGTTGCCTGTCACTTCCCGCTGGCCGCGTAACGGCCGGTGACCGTCCTCAAAGGAGAAAGTTTCTTGCTGCAAGAACCCGCCCCCCGGCACCAGGGCCACAGGTCGTACTCGTACCTGGAGCCGCACACGGACTACCGGGTGTTCACGTTGGCGAAGGAAGTCGGTCGGGTACCGGAGCACGACCTCGGACTGAACAACGCCCAGCGTGAGCGGGTGACCCGGCTGCTCACCGAGCACGCAGCGATCTCGCTGCACGAGCACCCGGTGATCCTGCCCGAGGACGTCCGCGAACTGCGGGCCTACAACCGGACCGCGCGCCAGCGCACCGGCTACGAGGGCCTGGCCCGCTCCGGTCTGACCGCGGTCTTTGACAACTTCATGGCCGGTGCCTCCTGCGTGACCAGCGAGAACGGCTGGAAGTGGAACGACCTCATCTACGCCCTCGGGATGCGGATGAGCGACCTCTACAAGCAGGACCACGTCTTCCTGGCCACCTCGCTGGCCGACATCCACGCCGCGAAGCGGGACGGTCGGCTGGCCCTGGTCGCCGGCCTGGAGTGCAGCAGCCCGATCGAGAACGAGTTGGACCGGATCGACATCCTGTACGGCTTCGGTGTCCGCCAGCTCGGTATCGCGTACAGCCAGGCGAACATGCTCGGCGGTGGCCTCTCCGAGAAGCACGATGGTGGACTGACCCACTTCGGTCGGCGCGCGGTGGACCGGATGAACAAGCTCGGCATCGCCATCGACATCTCGCACTCCGGCGACCAGACCTGCCTGGACGTGATCGAGGCCAGCCGGGTGCCGGTGTTCATCACCCACGCCGGTGCCCGTTCGGTCTGGAACACCTCCCGGATGAAGCCGGACGAGGTGATCCGGGCCTGCGCCGAGCGGGGTGGCGTGATCGGCATCGAGGCCGCTCCGCACACCACCCTCTCCGAGGCGCACAAGCACCACTCGATCGAGTCGGTGATGGACCACTTCGCCTACTGCGTCGACCTGGTTGGCATCGACCACGTCACGTTCGGCCCGGATACCATGTTCGGCGACCACGTCGGGGTGCACAACACGTACGCCGGCAACTACGCCCACGACGCCGGCAACCGGCCGGAGCACCCTCGGGTGGAGTACGTGTCCGGGCTGGAGAACCCGGGCGAGGCGTTCGGAAACATCGTCGGCTGGCTGGTCACGCACGACTACTCGGACGACGAGATCGCCAAGGTGATCGGCGGGAACACCATCCGGGTGCTCGAACAGGTCTGGTAATGCCCTCCTGGCCGATCGGCCGAGAGGGCACCGACGAACTACACTCCGTACGCCGCTGGCGGCAACGGAGAGCGATGAGGTGAGGGCGGATGGCTCGGCGCGAAACCGCGCTACAGGCCGCGCACGGTCGGCTACGGGAGTTGATCGGCAGTGAGTTCCGGTCGGGCGACAAGCTGCCCAACGAGCGGGACCTGGCCGACCGGTTGGAGGTCAGCCGGGCCACCGTGCGTGAGGTGCTGGGCCAACTCGCCGTAGAGGGAGTGGTGACCCGTACCTGGGGGATCGGCACCTTCGTGCACGACGGCGCCGAGCGGGTGCCGGTGTCGATCGGTGACGTGACCGCGCTGCGGGACCGGATCACCGCCTCGGGCCACCAGCCGACGCTTCAGGACGCGGCGGTCAGCCGGGCGAAATGCCCGGCTGACTGCGCCAAGGTGCTCGGGTTGGAGCCGAATTCGCCGGTGTGGCGGGTCGACCGGCTCTTCGCCGTGGACGGCGTCGCGGCGGCCTGGATCCGTGACCATCTGCCGCTCCGTTTCGACGGCCGCGACCTCGACCCGTCCGGGTTGGTCAGCATCGACCTGGACATGTTCGAGTTCCTCGCCAGCGCGACCGGCATGCCGGTGCGGCGGGCGGAGATCGAACTTTCCGCCGTGCTCGCCGACGAGGAATCCACCGCCCGGCTCGGCGTGGCGGTCGGGCATCCGCTGGTCACCGCGACCCAGATCGGTTACGGGACGGATGGCGCAGCCCTCTTCCACGGGCACATTACGGTCCGCACCGATGTGCTGACCCTGCGGATCAGTCGGGGAGTGGAGCCCCAGCCGGCGCGGTGAGCGCCGACAGCGGTCAGATCAGCGGCGGCGCGACCGGCCGAGACCATGAGCGATGATGACACGGCGAGCACGGTACCCCTTGCGGATCTTGATGCCTGGATCCACCGGTGCCGTGCTCGTCAGTCACTTTCAGTGAAGACCTTGAATCTGAAAGTGCGGCTCGAGTGCCAAGTGGGTTCATTCGCCGACCCGCGATGCGGGGTCACGCATAAGTGGATTCCCGCCGTGCCCGCGTACAGTGTCGATTAATTACCCCACCGGGATAGTTGCATTCCGACAAATTGTCGTCGATGGAACTGATCACGTAGGTGCCTATCGAGTCACCCCGGCGTCGGGCAGGTGTCCCGGCGGGCCACGGGATCGGTCGGTGGGATCAGATCCAGCCGCGCAACGCCGCCTCCGCCCCGGCCTGGAAGCGGCTCTCGGCGTCGAGGCGCTGCATCAGGTCGCGGACGGTGCGGCGCACGGTGCGCTCGGAGAGCCGCAGCTGGCGGCCGATCGCCTCGTCGGTGCGTCCCTGTCGGAGCAGCCGCAGGATGGCGACGGCCTGGTCGGTCAGGCCGTGCTCGTTCGCGGTGGACGGCCGCGGGAACGGCGTGCTTTTGTCCCAGAGCATGTCGAAGAGCAGGCACAGCGCCGAGACCACGCAGTTGCCGCGGATCTCCAGCGCGCCCCGGCCAGAGCGCGGCTCGATCGGAACGAGCGCGAACTGCCGGTCGACGAGGGTCATCCGCACCGGTGCCTCCGTCATCACCCGGCTCTGCTCGCCCTGCTCGGCCATCAGCTCGGCGTACGCTCGGGAGGCGGAGTCGTGCAGCGTGCTCTCCTGGTAGATGTGCCGGATCTTCACCCCTCGGGAGAGAGCGATCCGGGTCAGCGTCTTGCCGGTCTCGATGGCCTCCGGCGGCATCGCCCGGCCGGTGGTAAGCGTCATGAAGCTCTCGGCGGCGGTGCGGGCGTGTTCGGCGAGGCGGTCCCGCACCGCGTCGACCCCCTCCAGCCGGACAATCTCCTCCCGCTCGCGGTGCGTGTCGCGGCTGGCGGCGCGGGCGAGGACCGAGGCGCGCGCCGCCTGCAGGTTCGCCTGCTGCGTGATCATCTGCTGCTCGGCCTGGTCGAGCAGGGCGAGCAGGCCGATCTGCGGGCTCACCGCGCGTAGGGTGCCCGGACGGCTGGTCGACGGCGTGATGAGCGCGCGGTCGGCCAGGGCGGAAAGGGCATCGTGGACGACCGTCTCCGGGATGTCGAGGTTCGTCACGAGCTCGTCGACGTCCCACGCCGGATGATCCAACATCGCCCAGTAGACGGCCTCGGCAGCTGCCGACACACCCAGCCGATCGAGCAAGTCGTCCTCCAATGTGTTAACCGCATGATCACATTAGTGGAATTCAGGTCCTCCGCAAGGTCTCGAAACTGATGTTCGTTTGGCGGCGAGACCATGTCCAGAGGGAGGCGAAACGATAAACGCGGGCAGGCGCACCCCCTCATCGCGACAAGTGGGTTCACCGTCCACAAATCGGCAATCTTTGAGTTCGGGTGTCCACTGGGCGTGCCGGAACCGGCCACGGCCGGAACCGGCTGCGCCCGGAGTGATGACGCGGACGACGCCCGGACCGCAAGCTCATCCCGGCACCGCAACCAGGCGGGCGGCAAACGAGGGGGTCCCCGATGCACATCAGGCGGGAGTGGACAGTCGACGCGTTCGCGATCACGGCAGCGAACACATCGTGGACCCGATTCATCGAGGTGCCCGACCCTCGCCCTGGGTTCGGCTCACCGGGGCACGCGCGTAGACCTGGTCGGCCCGGCTCAGCGGAGGCTCGCCGTGCAGCTCACCCGGATCGCGCTGCGGCCGCCGCGCGATGACCACGACCTGTCCGCCGGCGAGCTGACGGACCTGCTGTGGCTCAACGCCGCCGCGGCCGACGGTTTCCGGCACATCCATGCCCGCGCCTTCGCCGGGCAGGTGGAGGTCGCGGTCTTCACCATCGCCTCGGAGCAGGCGATCTCGGACTACATCGTGCACCGGGTCTGCCAGCGCGCGATCCGCAGCGTGCCGGCGCTGTGGGGCTGGACGGTCACCTAGCGTCCGCCCAGGCGGGGAGGTCGTGATGGAGCGCGTCGCGGTGACCCTGGCCGCGTCCGACCGGCCGGCCCGGCCCGCGGCGTTCCGGGTGCTCGGTCCGCTGACCCTCACCAACGGCGCGGACGCGCTGGTCCTGCCGCCGTCGAAGGTGACCTCGCTGCTCGCGGCGCTGCTGCTGCACCCCGACGAGGGGGTGTCGGTCGGCGCGTTGCAGCAGGCGATCTGGGGCGACGAGCGGCCCGCCTCGGCCAAGGCCGCGCTGCAGACCTGCGCGTTGCGGCTGCGGCAACTGTTCAGCCGGCACGGCATCACCGGCAGCGTGATCAAGACCGTGCCGGGGGGCTACCGGATCACCGCCACCGCCGAGACGGTCGACCTGATGCGCTTCCGCGAACTGATCGGCCGGACCCGCGACGAACCGGACCCGGAAGCGGAGCTGGCCATGCTGGAGGAGGGGCTCGCGCTGTGGAGCGACCCGATGCTGGCCAACGTGCCGTCGGAGGCGCTGCATCGCGACGTGGTACCCCGGATCAGCGAGGAGCGGGTCCGGGCGATCGAGCGCGTCTGCGACCTGAAGATCGGCCTGGGTCGGGATCGCTCCGTGCTGGTGGACCTCTGGACCGCGACCCGCGCCTACCCGGCGAACGAGCGCTTCTTCGCGCAGCTCGTCTCGGTGCTCTACCGCACCGGCCGGCAGGCCGACGCGCTGGCCGAGCTGCGCCGGGTCCGGGAACACCTCGGCAACGAACTCGGTGTCGCCCCCGGCCCGGCGCTGCGCGGGCTGGAGCTGACCATCCTGCGCGGCGAACCGCCCACACCGCCCGGCCCGGTGGCCCGACCCGCCACCGCACCGACCCGGCGCCCGGTCGCGCCCGCCTTCGTCGGCCGGGACGCGCTCGGCCGTACCATCGCCGACCGGCTCCGCGCGGGCTGCCCGATCGTGGCGCTCAGCGGCCCGCCCGGCGTCGGCAAGAGCGCGCTGGCGCGGCACGTCGGGCAGCTCGTCGCGGACGACTTCCCCGGTGGTCAGCTCCGGGTGGAGATGGGCTCGGCCACCGGGTCGGCGTCGCCACTGGAGCACGTTGAGCGGCAGCTGCTCGCCGCGCCCGGCCGGGGCGGCGGTGCCGGCGGCGGCCGGCGACTGCTGCTGGTCGACGACGTGGTCGACGCCAGCCAGGCGCGGGACCTGCCCGCCCTGTTGGAGCCCGGCGACGCACTGCTGCTGACCAGCCGGCAGAGCCTCTCCGGTCCGGTCGCGCGGCTCGGCGGCTGGCTGCACCGGGTGGAGCCGCTGGACCCCGCCGACTCGCTGCAGGTGCTCGGCGCTGTGCTCGGGCCCGAGCAGGTCGACGCCGACCCGCAGAGCGCCGGGAACATCGCGGCGCTCTGCGAACACCTGCCGCTGGCGCTGCGCATCGCGGCCACCCGGATCCTGCTGCGCGCCCGGATGAGCCTCGCGGAGGCGGTCGAGTGGCTACGCGCAGACCCGCTGGGCCGGTTGAGCCTGCCCGGCGAGCCGGACATGTCGCTCGGCTACCGCTTCGACGAGGCGCTGTCCCGTACCGGCGGGGCGCTGGCGGCGGCGTTCGTCCGCCTGGCCACCGCGGCACCCACCCCGATCACCGTGGGCCGGGCCGCGGAGCTGCTCGACGTCGAGCCGGCCACGGCCCGCGACCTGCTCGACGGGCTGGTCGACCACAGCCTGGTCGAGGAGGCCGCCGACCACTACTGGATCCGGGGGCTGCTGCGGCACCACGCCCGGGCCGCCGCCGACCGGCCCGCAGCCCACCCCGGCTCGCCACCACACCCGTACCAAGCGAAGGGATCCCTGTGATGAGCACTGCCTACGAGACGGTGGCGCAGACCCGGCCGCGGATGCGCCACGACGTGCTGTTCACCCGTACCGAGGACGGAGTGCTGTTCCACAACGCCACAAGCGGTTTCCGGCTCTCCTCCGCCACCGCGTACCGACTGGCGTCGCTGCTCGTCCCGCACCTGAACGGGCGCAGCCGGGTCGCCGACATCTGCGCGCCGCTGCCCGCCGCGCAGCGCGCCATGATCGGCGAGCTGGTGAGCGCGCTCTACGCGCGTGGCTTCGCCCGCGACACTCCCGAGGCGGAGGGCGACCCGGCGGCGATCCTCGGGTCGGCGGTGGCCGCCCACTTCGCTACCCAGATCGCCTACCTTGACCACTACACCGACCGGGCGCCGCAACGCTTCGCCACCTTCCGAGCCACCCGGGTCGCGGTGCTGGGCACCGGGCCCGTCGCCGTCGCGTGCGCCACCGGCCTGCTGCGCAACGGTGCCGCCACGGTGACCGTCGCGCCGGCGGTCGCGCCGGCGGTCGCGCCTGAGCTGGCCGAGCTGGCCGCCGCGGGCTGCGGCGCGACCGTCGAGGCGCTGCCCGCCGCCGGCGGCGAGGTCGGCTGGCCTGAGCTGGCGGCAGCGGAGATCGTCGTGGTAGCCGCCGGCGACGACGCGCCCCGCGACACCCTGCGGCTGCTCGCGGCCGGCATCCCCGCCGACCGGCTGCTCCTGCCGGCCTGGGTCGCCGGGGGGCGGATGCTGGTCGGTCCGGTGCAGGGCACGAACCGCACCGGTTGCTGGTGTTGCGCGATGCTACGGCTCGGCGACAACGACGAAACCGGCGCCGCCGGGCAGGTGTGGCGGGCTGCGGCGTTGCCGTCCGGGGCCGCGCCGGCCGCCGCCCAGCCGGACGGGCCGCTCGCGGCGATGGTCGGCAACCTGCTCGCGTACGAGGTGTTCCGGCTGACCACCGGCGCGCTGCCGGCCGAGACCGACGGCAGCGTGATCGTGCAGCACCTCGCCTCGCTCGACGTGCTGACCGAGCCGCTGCTGCCGCACCCCCGGTGTGCCTTCTGCCGGCCGGGGCCGCCGGAGCCGTCCTGGGCCGCCGTCGAGCTGGACGGGGCGCCCGTCGAGGCTGACGAGGCGGCGGACCAGTCCGCGCAGGCGCAGGCCGCGGTGGCGCAGCTCGCCGCCCACCAGCCGCTGCTCCAGCCGCACCTGGGGGTGTTCCGCCGCTACGACGACGAGCGGTGGGACCAGACCCCGATCAAGATCGGCGCGGTCGAGTTCACCGACGGCAGCGGCCGGCGCCGCACCGTGAGCGCGTTCGACGTCCACCACGTTGCGGCGGCCCGGCTGCGGGCGCTGCGGGTGGCGGCCGTCGCCGGCACCGGCCACACCGCGGTCGGCAGCGCCGCCCCCGACGATGCGCCGCGGATCGGCGCCGCCCGCCTCGGCCTCGCCTCGGGTTGGGGCGACACCGCCGTCGGCGCCTGGGGCGCGGCCCGGTCACTGCTCACCGGCGAGGCGGCGGCGGTGCCGGCGGCGGTGCTGGAGCCGTTCGGGGCGGCCAACCGCGGTCGCGGCGCGGAGCCGACCAGCGCCGGCGGGGGAGCGGGCGGCGACCTCGCCGAGGCGGTCCGGTCCGGGCTCGCCTCGGCGCTCGCCGGACACGCGCTGCGGCAGGTCGTCACCGGCCAGGCCACCGCCCGGCGGATCCGCCTTGACACCATCGGCACCGACCCCGAGCTGGTCTTCCTGACCAAGTCGGCGGCGAACCTCGGCGTCGCCGTGGAGCTGCTCGACCTCGGCGGGCAGCCCGACACCGGGATGACGGTGCTGCTGGCGCGCTCCTTCGACCCGACCCGCGGCCAGTGGTCGTCGGCGCTGGCCGCCGACCCGGCGTGGACGGCGGCGGCTGTGGCGGCGCTGCGCGACGTGCTGGGCCAGGCGCAGTTGCGCGTCCAGGACCCCAGCGCGGTGCCGGATATCGGTGACCCCGTGCTCGTCGACTTCGACGCGGGCACGGTGCCGGTGCACGGCGAGGCGGATGCGGCCGCCGGGGTGGTCCACCGCTGGGCCGACGTGCTGGACCGGCTGCGGGGGCACGGGTACGACGTGCTGGTGACGCCGGTCGGCGGCGGGGACCTGGCCGCGGGCGGGCTGGTCGCGGTAAAGGTGCTGCTGGCCGCCGGGGACGACCGATGAGCGGCGGCGGGTCCGCGACCGACGAACTGGTCTGCGCAGGGCTGGCCCGGCTGCTCGCCGAGCGGGGCTGCGACGCCGAGGTGGTCGCGCTGGGGGTCCGCGACGAGCTGAGCGCAACCGCCCGGCCGGCGGGCACGCCCCGGGTGCTGCTCTACGGGCAGCTGGCGTTGCTCGGGCCGATGCCGCCGACCGCGGCCTGCCCGACCTGCCTGGCGCGCCGCTGGCAGGCGGTACGACATCGCGACCTGCGCGACGCGGTCGAGCTGGGCGGCGACACCGTCGCGGCGGGCCCCTGGCCGTACGCGACCCCGTTCGTCGCGGACTTCCTGCACGCCCTGATCGAGGCGTACCGCGCCGCCGGCGCTGCCCCGCACGGGCCCGGTGCCCCCAACGCCGCCGCAGGGGGCGCCGGCATGGTGCTCCAGGTCGACCTGTCCACCCTGCGGGTGCACCGGGCTGCGCTGCTGCCCGACCCGGAGTGCCCGAGCTGCGGCGGCAGGGTCGCCGACGAGCCGGAACTGGCCACGATCGAGCTGTCCGCCACCCCGAAGTCGGCACCGGGCACATTCCGCAGCCGAGACCTGGACGACTACCCGCTGAACGTCGAGGCGTTCGCCAACCCGGTCTGCGGCGCGCTCGGCGCCACCCTGTGGCAGGACGTCACCTCGCTCTCCACCTCCCCGGCGGTCGGCTCGTTCACCCTGCGCAGCGGCCGTTACCTGCGGGAGACGCTGTACGGCGGGCACGCCGACGGCTATCGGCGCAGCGCCCGAATCGCGGTGCTGGAGGGGCTGGAGCGCGCCGCCGGCCTGCGCCCGCGCGGCAAGCGCACTGCGGTCACCGCGACCCTACGGGAGCTGGGCGGCGACGCCCTGGACCCGCGCGAGTGCGGGGTCTACACCGACGCGTTCTACCAGGCCAACCCGTACCTGCACCGGTTCGACCCGGACCGGCCGATCACCTGGGTCTGGGGCTGGTCGCTGCGCGACCAGCGCGCGCTGCTGGTACCGGAGATCCTCGTCTACTACCACGCGGCGAGTGTCGAGGAGCGCTTCGTGCAGGAGACGTCGAACGGCTGTGCCTCCGGCGGATCGCTGGTGGAGGCGGTCTACCACGGCCTGATGGAGGCGATCGAGCGCGATGCGTTCCTGCTGGCCTGGTACGGGGGCCGGTCCCTGCCGGAGATCGACCCGGCCAGCATCGACCGGCCGCAGACCCGGATGATGATCGACCGGCTGGCCATGTACGGCTACCGGGCCCGGTTCTTCGACACCCGGATGACCTTCGACATCCCGGTGGTGACCGCGGTGGCCGTCCGCGAGGATGCCGGCCTCGGCACCCTCGCCTTTGGCGGCGGGGCGAGCCTCGACCCGCAGGCCGCGATAACCGCGGCGCTCTGCGAGATCGCCACCGACTCGGTCATGGTCCGGATCCGCGCCGGTGCCGACGAGCCCCGGCTGCGCCGCATGGTGACCGACTTCTCCCAGGTGCAGGGCCTGCACGACCACCCCCTGCTCTACGGCCTGCCGGAGATGGCGCGACACGCCGCGTTCCTGCTGAGGCGCGGCCCCCGGCCGGTGCCGATGGCGCAGTTGTACGAGCGGGACCGCCCCGCCCCGCCGGTCACCGCAGACCTGCGCGACGACCTCGAACACTGCCTGAAGACGGTGACCGCGCAGGGCTTCGACGTGATCGCCGTCGACCAGACCACCCCCGAGCAGCGTGATCTGGGCCTGGCGACGGCGAGCGTGGTGGTTCCGGGGCTGCTGCCGATCGACTTCGGCTGGCTGCGCCAGCGCGCCCCGCACGCGCGGCGGCTGCGGACCGCGTTCCGCACCGCCGGGCTGCTCGACCGCGACCTGCGCGACGCCGAGATCCACTCCGTTCCCCACCCATTTCCGTGAGGTGCTGCCATGACGCCTGAAAACCCCGGCTTCGCCCACGCGTACGCGACCGCGATCCTGCGCCGCGGCCGTGAGCCGATGCCTCCGGTCGACTTCACCCCCAACTGGGGCGACGCACCCCGGCGCGGCAAGTACTACCCGCACGCCAGCACCTTCGGTCTGCCCGCCCCGCCGACCGCCGGCGGCGACCTGGACGCCGCGCTGCGCGGCCCGGGCGACGCCGACGAGCCGTTCACCCTGCCGCTGCTGTCCGGCCTGCTGCAGCACTCCTACGGGCTGCTCGGACGGCGGCTCGGCATCCAGGCCAACACCGACCTGGCCGCGCTGCCGTCATACGCGCACGCCAACTGGCACCGCGGCACCGCCTCCGGTGGTGGCCTCTATCCGTGCAGCGTCTACTGGGTCGCCGGACCCGGCGCCGGAGTCATCCCGGGCGTCTACTACTACGCGCACGCCCGGCACGCGATGCAGCGGCTGCTCACCGGCGACGTCAGCGCCCGGGTGAACGCGGCGGTCGACCCGCCCCGCCCCGCCAGCCAGTTCCTGGTCATCGGAGTGAAGTACTGGCAGAACGCATTCAAGTACAACAACTTCTCGTACCACGCCGTGTCGATGGACGTGGGCACGCTGCTGCAGACCTGGCGGCTCTGGGCCGGCGCCCAGGGCCGGCAGATCCGGCCGGTGCTCTGGTTCGACCAGGCCGCCGTCGCCGAGCTGCTCGGGCTCGCCCCCGACGACGAGGCGCTCTTCGCCGTCGTACCCCTGGCCTGGGCCGCGCCCGCCCCCGCCGGCCCGGCGGAGTCGGCGCCGCAGCCGGCGACCGCCCGGGTCCGTCACCGTGACCAGGAGCGGTCCCGAACCCGGCTCAGCTTCGACACCCTGCAGCAGATCAACCGCAGCACCGCCGCAGCGGTCGACCGGCCCTCCACCGGGGCGCTGGCGCCCGCCGCCGCCCATCCGACGCCGCCGGGCGGGACCCGCCTGCCGCTGCCCACCGCCGCGCCGATGACGCTGCCCGTCGAGGCCGCCCTCGCCGCCCGCCGCAGCAGCTTCGGCCGGTTCCTGGCCCGCCGGCCGATGGCGACGGAGCAGCTCGCCGCGCTGCTGCAGGCCACCGCCGCCAGCACCGTGCCGTCCGAGATCGACGGCCCCGCCGATGGCGCGTTGGCCCGGATCTACGCCTTCGTCAACCACGTCGCCGGCGTGCCCGCCGGGGGGTATGTGTACGACCCGCAGGAGCACAGTCTGGTCACTGTCACCAGTGGCCCGCCAGGGGCGTTCCTGCAACGCAACTACTTCCTGGCCAACTACAACCTGGAACAGGCCGCGGTCGTGCTCGTCCCGACGGTGCGTACGCACGCCGTGCTGGACGCCACCGGCGACCGGGGCTACAACCTCGTCAACGCCACCGTCGGCGCGATCGCCCAGACCTTCTACACCACCGCCGCCGCGCTGCGCCTCGGCGCGGGGGTCGCGCTGGGCTTCGACAGCGTCTCCTACATCGAGGAGCTGAAGCTCACCGCAAGCGGCGAGTTCCCGCTGCTCATCATGCTCGCTGGCGACGACCGCGGGCAGCTCGGCGACTACCGTTACGAGCTGCGGTGACCCCGGCCGTGTTGTCGCAGAGTCCGTCGCGCAGCGCCGCCCCCGCCGGCTGGCGCACCGGCGCCTACTTCACCGCCCGGGTCGCCGGCCTGCCACTGTCGGTGGTCGATTCGCTGCGCTGCCCGACCGCGTGCACCTGGGTCGACGAGGTGCTCGCCCTGGAGCATCAGCTCGCGGCTGATGGGGCGCAGCTCAGCCAACTCCTCTACGAGCTGGTCAACGACAACGAGGACGAGTCGGCCCGGCGGCGGCTGCTGACGCTGCGCCGGCAGATCTTCAACAACGTCCTGCCGGCCGCGCCCGAGCCTGCGCTCGCCGCGGTCGAGCAGACCCGACCGGAGGCCCTACCCGCCGTGCGGCGCTGGCTAAAGCGACGGGCGCGGCTCGCGCAGCGGCACGACGAGGGGGGCGCGATCTTCGCCGCCGACGTCACCCGGGCCCGCGCGCAGCTGTGGCGGCTGGCCGACGAACCGCGCCTGCGCGGCGGGCTCCAGCTCGCCTCACCGACCCTCGACGAGCAGCTCGCCGGCGGGGCCCCGCCGGAGCTGACCCGGCCCGCCAACAAGCGGACCCGCCGCGTCGAGCGCTCGCTGCTCTCCTACCTGTACCGCACCGCGTGCAAGACCAGCCCGTTCAGCACCTTCACCGCGGTCGCCCTGGGCCGCTTCGCTGACACCGGGTCGGGGCTGGAGATCACCGTCGGCGAGCAGTGGCAGCGGCACGTCCGGCTCAACGTCGTCCTGATCGCCCGGCTCGCCGACCTGATCAGCGCCGATTCGCAGCGCCGCGGCGACCTGTCGGTGGCGCTGAGCCCGGGGTGGCGCCGCGACGCCGACCGGATCCGCTACGTACGGCACTGGGTCACCGCCGGCGACGACAGCGCCGCGGTCAGCTTCGACTCGGTCCGCGACGGCCTCTTCTTCCTACGCCGCAGCGGCGTCCTGGATGAGCTCACCGCCCTGCTCAAGGAGCGCGGCACGATCCGCTGCGCCGACCTGGTGGACCGGCTCTGCGCGGAGACCGGGGCAGAGCGAACCGACGGCGAGGCGTACCTGTCGACGCTGCTGCGGCTGGGCATGCTCCGGCTGGTCGGCCTCGACACCGACGTGCACGTCGCGGACCCGATCCGGGTGCTCGCCGGTACCCTGGGGCGGCTCGACCGGCCATGGGCCGAGCGGCTCGCCGGCCGGCTCCACGAGATCACCGAGCTGGTCGACGCCTACCGGGACGGCGACCTCGGGCAGCGCCGCGAGCTGCTGCACCGGCTGCGGGCCGCGCTGCGCGCGGTGATGCAGTCGCTGGGCGAGGAGAATCCGCCCTTGCCGCAGACGCTGCTCTACGAGGACAGCCGGGTCGCCGGCGAACCCGTCGCCGTCGCTGCCGAGCCTTGGCGGCGGCTGGTCGGTGCGGACCTTGCCGCCGTGGAGCGGGTGCTGCCCGCCTTCGACCAGAACCTGCCGCACCGGATCATGTTCCACGGGTTCTTCCTGGCCCGGTTCGGCGTCGGCGGCCGCTGCGATGACCTGCTGCGGCTGGTCGAGGACTTCCATGACGACCTCTACGACCAGTACTCCTCCTTCACCGCGGGGCGCCGCCCGTTCGCCGACGACGGCAGCTACAGCCCAGAGGAGAACTGGCTGGGCCGGCCCGAGATGACCGCGCTCGACCAGGCCCGGCAGCTTTTCGCCGGGCGGCTGGCCGCGCTCGCCGACGCCGACCCGCAGCGCAATGAGCTGCCGCTGCCGGCCGAGCTGCTCGACGAGGTGGGAACGCTGCTCGGCGACACCACCCCCGGTGTCCACCCGCAGGGGCACTTCGTGCAGCTGGCGCTGCGTGAACCCGACCCGCTGCTGGTGCTCAACCAATCCTTCGGTGGGCTCTCCTTCCCGTTCAGCCGGTTCACCCACTGCTTCGACGCGGACACCCCGACCCTCGCCGAGCGGCTGCGCGCCCAGGCGGCCGAGGTCACCCCACCGGGTGTGGTCTTCGCCGAGCTGACCGGGGGCGCGGCCACCACCAACCTGAACCTGCACGCCCGGCTCACCGACTACGTCATTGTCTGCCCGGGCGAGACCAGCAGCGTCCCGGCCGAACGGCAGCTCACCCTCGATGACCTCTACCTGGTGCACGATCCGGAAACCGACCGGATCGTGCTGCGCTCCACCCGCCTCGACCGGGAGGTCGTGGCCGTCTACCTGGGTTACCTGGTACCGATGGCCCTGCCGCAGATCCCGCGTACCCTGCTGCTGCTGTCGCCGGCATCGATGGTGCGCCTCGACGTGTGGCGCGGGGTGCCCGCCGCGGCCACCGCCGACGGGGTCACCACCCGGCCCCGGCTGCGCGCCGGCAACGTCGTGCTCAGTCGCCGCAGCTGGTCGGTACGGGTACGCGACCTGCCCGAAACGGGCGACCCCGGTGTCGACCCGGCGGCGTTCCTCGACTGGCGCCGGTGGCGGGCCCGACACGGGGTGCCCGAGCAGGTCTTCGCCACCGTCTACCCTGCCGACCCGGGTCGGCTGGTGACCAACCCGAAGCCGCAGTACGTCGACTTTGGCAGCCCGCTGTCGATGCAGGCGCTGCGGGTCGCCCTGGACGGGCCGGACGACCGGGTCGTACTGCGTGAGCTGCTGCCCGCAGCCGACGAGCTGGCCGCCCACGGTGAGCACGGCGGGCACGTCAGCGAGCTGGCCGTGGAGACCTTCCGCACCGAGGAGAGGGAGACCCGATGACCGCGACCGCCGCCGCGCCCACCGACGCCGAGCACGCCGCCGACCCGCGCGGGCAGTGGCTCGCGCTGCACGTCTTCTACGCGGCCAACCCGCAGCCGCTGCTGGTCGAGTGCGTGGCGCCGCTGATCCGGGAGCTGACCGAGCAGGACCTGCTCGCCGGCCACTTCTTCATCAACTACTGGCTGGAGGGGCCACACGTGCGGCTGCGGCTGCGGCCGCGTACCCCGGCCGACGCGCCGGCGGTGCGGGCGCACGCCGAGGCGGCGGTCAGCCGGTTCCTCGCCACCCGCCCCGCGCTGTACACGATGGGCGCCGGCTACCTGCGGGAGCTCTACGACATCCTCTTCGCGCTGGAGTTCCCCGCCGGTCGGCCGGCGGAGCTGGTTGACGCGAACGGGCAGATGCTGCTGCAACCCAACAACTCCTACAGCTACCGGCCCTACGAGCCGGAGTACGGCAAGTACGGCGGGCCGGCGGGCATCAAGGTCGCCGAATGGCACTTCCAGCACTCCAGCGACACCGTGCTGCGGGCCATCTCGTCGATGAACCTGCACCTGCGCCCGGTGCTGCTGGGCACCGCCGCGCAGCTGATGGCGGTGCTCGCCGGCACGTTCCTGCCCCACCGGGAGGAGCTGGTCGGGTTCCTCGACCGGTACCACCATTTCTGGCACCGGGCCTTCGCCGGCACCAGCCTCATCGGGGTCGACGAGTACACCCGGATGTACGACAGTGTCGCCGGTGAGCTGGGCCGCCGGGTGCGGCAGATCCTCGCCCTTGTCGCGCAGGGCGAGACTCAGCGCCTGCCCGGGTTTCTGCGCGACTGGGCCGAGCACGCCGTCCAGCTCCGGGAGAAGGTGCTCGCGCTGGCCGCCTCCGGTGAGCTGACCGTCGGCGCGTGGAGCGGAGGCGGCGACCGGGTCATCACCGACCCGGGGGAGGCGCTCGCGTCGCTGCTCTCGCCGTACCTGCACATGACCAACAACCGGCTGCACGCCACCATCCGCGACGAGGCGTACCTGTCCTACCTGCTCGCCAGGGTGCTGCGTGAAGAGGCGGTGCCGGCGTGACCGGTTCGGGCCTGCTGGCCAAGCGCCCCCGGCTGCGCGAAGATCTGATCTTCTCGCGGCCGTTGCAGCGCGGCCCCACCACGGTCTATCTGCTCAAGGACCGGCGCAGCGGCCGGGCGTTCGAGATCGCGCCAAAGGAGCAGTTCCTGCTGTGCCGCCTCGACGGCGCCCGGTCGCTGGCTGAGGTCGGCGCCGAGTACGCCGCCGAGTACGGTCGTCGCCTCGGCGACGAGCACTGGACCCGGCTGCTGTGGCTGCTGCACGAGCGCGAACTGCTGTCCGTGCACCCCGCCGGTCCGGCCACCGCGCCCGGCGGCGACGGCGAGCGCGCGGCGGCCGGCCCGGTGCGGCCCGGCGCGCTGGGCCGGTGGGCGCGCCGGCTGCGGTGGCTGCTGCGCCCGGCGGTCTTCGCGCTGCTCGCCGTGCTCGTCGCCGCCCTGCTCGCGGTGGTCGGGCTGCGACTCGGCCCGCTCTGGCAGGCTGCCCGCCCCGCCTTCACCGACCCGGTCAGCCTCGTCACGCTGGCGCTGCTCGCCTGGTTCGGCGCGGCGCTGCACGAGTTCGCCCACGCGCTGGTTGCCGTCCACTTCGGTGCCACCGTCAACCGGATCAACCTGATCACCCTCACCTGCAAGATCGAGGATTACCTCTACCTTCCGCAGCGATCCCAGCAGGTGATGATCGCGGCGGCCGGCGCGGTGGCGAACGGGCTGGTCCTTCTCCTCGTCGGCGCGGCCCTCACGGCGCTGCCGGGTGCCTTCGCCGGCCGGCTCTTCAGCGCGTACGTGCTGGTCGGCGCTGCCCAGACGTTGGTCAACGTCATCCCCCTGCCGCCGCTGGACGGCTACAAGATCATCAGCCACCTGCTGGGCCTGCTGAACCTGGCCCCGGAGAGCCGCCGCTACCTGACGACGGCCCCCCGACGGCTGCTGCGCCGACCCGGCCCGCGCTACCCGCGACGGACCGCGGTCTTCCTCGGACTCTTCGCCGCGTGGTGGTTGCTCGCGGTCGCCGCGGTCGCCAGCGTCGTGATCTTCTTCGTGGGCGCACTGCTCCAGCCCGATTTCGGCGCGCTCGCCTACGTTCCGCCCGCCGCGATCGTCGGCCTGACGATCGCCGGCTGGCTGGCCCGGCCACGTCGGGAACGCCCCGCGGACCGGACCCCGTCGCAACCACTCAGTCAGGACAACCAGTGAAAGGCGAGCCGATGTCACCCACCGACGGTCCAGCGATTGTGCTGGACGCCGTAAGTAAGTCGTATGGCGAGGTCAGGGCGGTCGACGAGATCTCCATCACGATCGGCCGCGGAGAGTTCTTCGGTCTGCTCGGCCCCAACGGCGCGGGCAAGACCACGCTCATCGAGATGATCGAGGGCCTGCGTACCCCCACCACCGGCAGCGTCACCGTGCTGGGCATGTCGCCGGCCCCGCGCAACCTCGACCTGCTGCCCATGATCGGTGTGCAAACCCAGCGCTCGGCGTTCTTCACCCGGCTGACCGCCCGCGAGCACCTGGTGACGGTCGCCGCCCTCTACGGCCTCCCCCCGACCGCCGCCGAGCGGGCGCTGGAGCTGGTCGGGCTGACCGGCTCGGGCGACGTCCGAGTCACCAACGTCTCCGGCGGTCAGCGTCAGCGCCTCGCCATCGCCTCGGCGCTCGTGCACGACCCGCAGGTGATCTTCCTGGACGAGCCCACCGCCGCGCTGGACCCGCAGGCCCGCCGCGACCTCGGCCAGATGCTGCGCAAGCTCAAGGCGATCGGCAAGACCATCGTCTACACCACCCACCACCTCGACGAGGCGCAGGGGCTCTGCGACCGGGTCGCGATCCTCTCCGCCGGGCGGATCCTCGCCCTCGACACCCCCCGCGAATTGATCGCCCGCTCCGGCATCGGCACCCGCCTGGTCGTCCCCGCTGGCCGGCTCAGCGCGGAGCAGGCCGGCAGCCTCGACGGCGTCGACGGAGTCGGCGTTGAGGATGACGTGCTCGTGCTGCGCACCACGCATACCGCCCGGGTGCTCGCCGCCCTCGGCGCCGAGGCCGACCTGGACGATGTGGAGACTCGGCCGGCCACCCTGGAAGACGTCTACCTCGACCTGATCGGAGCGCCGCAGGCATGAGCGCATACGCCGCACTCTCCCGAGCCACCTACAAGGCGACCGTCCGGGACGCCACGACGCTCTTCTTCACCTTCGCCTTCCCGCTGGTCTTCCTGGTCATCTTCGGGCTGATCTTCCGCGACCAGGAGGTTAGCGACACCGGCCGCGGATACGTCGACTACATCGCGTCGGGCGTGCTCTCCTGGGGTCTGGCCAGCGCAGCTCTCTTCGGGGTGTCGTTCACCCTGATGCAGTGGCGCAACGACGATCTGTTGCGCATCATCCGGCTCTCGCCGACCAGCATCTGGTCGGTGATCGGCTCCCGCTACGTCGTCGCGCTGGGCATCGGGGTGGCGCAGAGCCTGCTCTTCGTCGGCGTCGCCATGCTGCCGCTCTTCGGCATGCGCCCGGATCCCACGTGGCCGCTCTCTATCCCGATCATGCTGCTCGCGGTGACGGCGTTCCTCGCCCTCGGCCTGATCGTCGGCTCCCGGGCGAACACCCCGGAGGCGGTCGCCGCGATCGCCAACTGCATCGTGGTGCCGATGGCCTTCCTCTCCGGCTCGTTCTACCCCCTCGAGCTGATGCCGGGCTGGCTGCAGGGGATCTCCCGGGTGCTGCCGCTGCGCTACGTCAACGACGGCATGGCGTATGCCTTCACCGGCGCCGGCACCCTGAACGACTACTGGCTCTCCTGCGCCGTGCTGGTCGCCTTCGCCGCCGTATTCGTGGTCATCGGGGTACGGACCTTCCGCTGGAGCAACGACTCATGACCGCCACCGCGGCGGCGGCAGAGCGCCCTGCCCCGCTCTCCGCCGCCGCGGCTCGGCTGCGGGAGCACCTGCGCCGCCGCTGGACAGCGCAGCCGGTGGGCGGCGAACCGCGGGTGGTGACGCTGGGCGACACCGACGCGCTCGCGGCGCCCGCCGCGGCCGAGCCCGACCGGCGCGACGCCACCGTGCACCTCAGCGCCACCGCCGTTCTGATCGGCCCGGCCGGCGGCCCGGCGGGCCGGGCTTGTGGGCATTGCCTGGCCATCCGGTGGCAGCGGCTGCGCACCCGCAGCGAACGCGACGCCCTGGAGGTCGGCGACCAGATGACCGCGGTCGGCCCGTGGCCGCAGCTGACCACCTACCAGCTCGACGCCGTCTGGGGCCTCTACCGCGCCGTCCACACCGGCCCGCCGCTGCTGCCGCCGCAGAGCTGGGACCGGCACAGCAGCCCGCTGCCCCGGGTCAGCCAGCTCGACCTGGGCAGCCTGCGGGTACGCAGCTACCCGATGCTGGCCGAGCCGCGCTGCCCCAGCTGCTCCGCCGCGCGGCCCGACACCCCCGACGGTCCGGTGCTCGCGCAACAGCCCCGGCCCAAGCCACGCCCCGACGCGTACCGGCTGCGCGCCCCGGGCGGCTACCCGCTGCCGGAGGCCGCGCTGGTCAATCCGGTCTGCGGCGCGCTGGGCGCGGGCACCCAGCTCACCATCACCTCACCGACCACCGCGCCGGTGACCGGCAGCGTCTTCATCCGCGGCTACGGCGGGCTGCTCGACGTCTCCTGGAGCGGCCAGTCCACCGGCTACGACGCGAGCCGCTCGCTGGCCTACCTGGAGGGGCTGGAGCGCTACGCGGGCACCCACCGTCGGCGCAACGTCACCCCGGTCGTCGCCGCGTACGCCGACCTCGGCGCGGAGGCGCTGCACCCGGACCGCTGCGGCAGCTACCCCGACGCGGTTTACGACGCCGACCCGATCCTGCGCCAGTTCGACCCGCAGCGGCCGATCCCCTGGGTGTGGGGGCAGAACCTGCACACCGGCAAGCCCGTGCTGGTGCCCCGCCGGCTCTGCTTCTACAGCTCGCCGGCCGCAGGCGACACCTTTCTGCTCTCCTCCTCCAGCGGCTGCGCCACCGGCAGCTGCCTGGAGGAGGCCGCCCTCTTCGGGCTGTTGGAGCTGATCGAGCGCGACGCGTTCCTGCTCGCCTGGTACGGCAACCTGACGCTGCCCCGGATCGACCTCGACACCTGCCCGCCGGCGGTGCGCGCGATGGCCGACCGCGCCGAGCTGCAGGGCTACCGCCTCTACGCCTTCGACAACCGGATCGACCTCGACGTACCCGTGGTCACCAGCCTCGCCGTCCGCCACGACGGCGGTCCCGGCCTGCTGTCGTTCGCCGCTGCGGCGCACATCGACCCGGAGCAGGCGGTCGCCGGCGCGCTCGCCGAGGCGCTCACCTACATCCCCCACCAGCCCGGCACGGTCCATCGGCGTCGGGCCGAGCTAGAGCGGATGGCCGACGACTACACCCTGGTCCGTCGGCTGCCGGACCACTCGGCGCTCTTCGGCCTGCCGCGGATGGCGGTGCACGCCGAGAGCTACCTCGACGGCGGTAACGCGCTCCCCGCCGGGCAGGTGTTCGCCGGCTACCGGCCCCCGGGCACCCGGGACCTGCGCGACGACCTGCACCGGGTGCTCGATCTGCTGGGCGCGCGGGGATTGGAGGCGATCATGGTCGACCAGAGCACGCCGGAGCAGGAGGCGGTGGGGCTCCGCTCGGTCTGCATGATCGTGCCCGGCCTGCTCCCGATCGACTTCGGCTGGATCCGGCAGCGGGCACCGCACCTGCCGCGGCTGCGAACCGCGCCCGCGGCGGCGGGCCTCGCCGACGCCGAACTCACCGACGCCGACCTCCGCCTCGTACCGCACCCCTTCCCGTAGCGCCGGTCTCGCGGGCGGGACGGAAGCCGCAGTGCCGCGAGGTCTGCGGCGACGGCGCGGGCGTGTCCGCGCCGGTAGTGGACACCACGCCGGGCACGCAGAGACGTCGGGCCGCCCACCGGGCGGCCCGACGTCGTTTCGCCGTGGCTCAGGCCGAGCAGCTGGTGGTGGAGGTGGTGCTGCTGCAGGTCGAGGTGGTGCCCGACGAGGAGCAGGAGGCGAGGATCGCCTCGGACGCGTCGGCGTAGTCGGAGATCGCGAAGGTCTCCGACTCCAGCTCCAGGATCTCCTCGGCGAGGGCGTTGAGGTCGGTTTCGGGCGCCATGGTGACTCCTATTGTTCGGTGTCCGGCCGGCTCGTCCGGCCCCGCCACAAGCACACCTCAGCGCGCTCACCGATCGCCCACGGCCGCCATCGCAAACCGCTGTCATCCGATGTCAGCAAAGTGACAGCGGCCTGAGCTTGGCTGACGCCATGGCACCACCCGGAGCGCAGACCGCAACCCGCCCCGCCGGCCCGACGGTCGATCCGGAGACCGTCGCCGACGCGACCCGGCTCTACCGCGACCTGCACGCACATCCGGAGCTTTCCGGGATGGAGGAGCGCACCGCCGCCCGCTTCGCGGCCGCGCTGGGCAAGATCGGCTGCCAGGTCACGACCGGAGTCGGCGGGCACGGCGTCGTCGGCGTCCTCGGCAACGGGGCGGGCCCGACCGTGCTGATCCGGTCGGAGCTGGACGCGCTTCCGGTCGCCGAGGAGACCGGCCTGCCGTACGCGAGCACCGCCACCGGCGTGGACGCCGACGGCCGGACCGTACCCGTCATGCACGCCTGCGGGCATGACCTGCACCTGGCCGCGGCAGTCGGCGCGGCCGCCCAACTGGCCCGGGACCGGGACGGCTGGCGGGGCACGCTGCTGATCCTGGGGCAGCCGGCCGAGGAGACCATGCAGGGTGCGGCGGCGCTGCTCGGCGACGGCCTCTACGAGCGGTTTGGCCGCCCCGACCTGCTCCTTGCCCAGCACGCCGCGCCGCTACCGGCGGGCATGGTGGCGCACGGCGCCGGCCCGATGACGGCCGGCTGCGTCACCCTGAACATCACCGTGCCCGGACGGGGCGGGCACGCCGCCACCCCGCACCTCTGCGTGGACCCGGTGGTGCTCGCCGCGAACATCGTCGTGCAGCTGCAGGCCGTTGTGGCCCGGCAGGTCAGCCCGGCCGATCAGGTGGCGCTCACCGTCGGCACGCTGCGCGCCGGCGACCATCCGGGAGTCATCGCCGAGCACGCCACCCTCGGGGTGACGATCCGGGCGTTGCACGAGCCGACGCTGGACCACGTGCTGTGCAGCGTGACCCGCACCGTCCGAGCCGCCTGCGAGGCCGCCGGCAGTCCGCGCGAGCCGACGGTACGGGTCGTCTCGCGTACCCCCGCCTATGTGGGGGACCCGGCCGCGACCGCCCGGGTGCGGGCCGCCCACGAGCGGGTGTTCGGGCCGGAGCGGGTCGGCTGGTGGCCGCCCTCCCTGGCGTCCGAGGACTTTCCGCTGCTGACAGCCGGGGGGATGTCGAGCTGCTACTGGATGCTCGGCACCGTCGGGCCGCGCCAGTGGCGGGCGGCGCCCGGCGCAAGCGCGGCCGAGAAGCTCGGCAACCTGCCGACGAACCACAGCCCGGCCTTCGCGCCAAGCGTCGAGCTGGCGCTGCCGGCTGGTGTGGTGGCCCTGGTGGCCGCCGCCCGGACGCTGCTCGCCACGGATCCGCGACCGTCGGGCGCCGCTGCCCCGCCGTCGTTGCCCCCGGCACAGCCCGCAGCACCGGAGCCGGAGGCGGCGGCGTAGGGGCCGGACCGGGCCGATTGAACCAGTAGCGGGCACGTGTTACTTTCCGGCAGGAAGCGGATCTTCCCTCTCGCGAGCGACGCCTCCGGGCGAGTTGCGCCGCCTGCTGTCGCCGGGAGACCCGCGACTGGCGCCCATCGCCACGGGACCGCGGGGCTACTCGATCATGGTGCTCCCGGGTTGTCTGGACCTGATGACCTCCGCACCATAAGGCAACAAAGTTAACGATTGCCGTTGACTTTGCCATCCATGACTATCAGGCTGTGAGAGCGCTCTCTCGCACTCATTCTGGCCGTCAGGATGGTCCAGGCCGATGTCAGGAGGTTCCGGTGAACAAGAGCTTGTCGATGCTAGGCCGCCTCAGGGTGGCTCTCGGCGCCGCCGCGGCGGTCCTTGTCACCGCGGTTCCGATGGTCACCGTCATGCCGCAGTCGGCCCACGCGGTGGGGCCTGATCTCCTACCCGTCACCGTCACGAACAACTCCGGCCGCGGCGAAGCGGTGTTCCTCTACATCCTGGGACAGGATATCCGCCCCGGCGGTCGGCTCGGCTACGTCAACGCCGCCGGACAGTTCTCGGCCTGGCCCGCTGGTGGCCTGCCACCGACCCCCGCTCCGGATGTCGCGATCTCGGGCCCAGGCAATGGAGGCAGCGTCACCGTACGCTTCCCGCGGTTCATCTCGGCCCGGATCTATTTCTCCTTCGGCCGGAAGTTGGACTTCCGTCTCAGCCCCGACGGGCTTGTCCAACCCGCTCCGTGGGCCGGCGGTGACCCGAACCGGGACATCCTGTTCGACTGGTCCGAGTTCACCTACAACGACTCGGGTCTGTGGCTGAACAGCTCCCAGGTGGACATGTTCGCCGTCCCGCACGCGGTGAGCGTCACCGGCGCCGACGGACAGACGATCCGCACCGGCGACCCGGTCGCCAACGGCCGGGAGAACGTGATCAACCAGATCCGGGCCAACGCGGACTTCGCCCGCTCCGTGTACACTCGCTCCGACGGCACTGTCCTGCGGGTCCTCGCGCCCGGCAAAGCGATGGACGCCGGCCTGATGAGCCCGAATTACCTGGACGGATACATCACCTCGGCGTGGAACGCCTACACGGGCCGAACCCTCACCGTCGTGCCCCGGGTCAACGAGCCGAACCGGCGGTTTTTCGGCCGGACCAACGGCAACACCATGGTCTTCACCGACTCTGCCGGCGCTCAAGTCGCCACGGTGGCCAAGCCCAGCACGGCCAACGTCTGGGGCTGCGACGGGGTGTTCAACGCCCCCAACACGCCGCCGTTCATCGAGCCGGAGATAAAGCGGACGCTGTGCACCGCGCTGAACCGAGGCACCCTGGGCACCTCGTCGCAGGAGCCGGTGCTGGATGCGAACCAGTTCTACCGCAACAGTGCGCCCAACCACTACTCGCGGATCGTCCACGCCAACATGGCCGACGGCAAGGCGTACGGCTTTGCCTACGACGACGTCGGCGGCTTCGAGTCGCTGGTGCACCACGGTGACCCCCGCTCGGCGGCGATCATCCTCTCGCCGTTCACCGGCGGCAACCCGCCGCCCCCGGCCACCGACTCCAGCCGGATCGTCAGCAACTGGCACAACAAGTGCATCGACGTACCGAACTGGAACTTCAACGACGGTCAACGCCTGATCGTCTGGAACTGCACCGACGGCACGAACCAGCGCTGGGAGTTTGTCGGCGGCACGCTGCGCACCCAGAACAACAAGTGCATGGACGTGGCCTGGGGCTCCACTGCCGACGGCGCCGCCATCCAGATCGCCACCTGTTCCGGCAACCCCGCCCAGCAGTTCGTTCTCAGCGGCGCCGGTGACCTGGTCAATCCGCAGGCCAACAAGTGCGTCGACATCAAGGACTGGGACCCGAACAACGACGCGGTCCTGCAGCTGTGGACCTGCAACGGCGGCGCCAACCAGAAGTGGCGACGCGGCTGACCAACCCCCGCAGGGGCGGGTGCCCGGAGGAGCACGTACTCGGGTGCCCGTCCCCAGCGTCCTACGCTCGGCGAACTGTTTCAAACTCGTCGTCCCCGGCGGCTGGTCCGCCGGCACGCCCGCAGCAGCGGTCAGCCGACCCAGCTGTAGCGGCGTTCCGGCCGACCGGCCGCGCCGTAGCGCAGGGTCACCGCCGCCCGTCCGGTATCCGAGAAGTGCTCCAGGTAGCGACGGGCGCTGACCCGGGAGATTCCCACCCGGTCCCCGCATTCGGCTGCCGAGAGGGTGCCGGAGTTCTCCCGGAGTGCGCGTTCCACCAGCTCCGCGGTCTCGGTGCTGAGACCCCGGGGGCGGGCGGAGGTGACGTGCGAGCTGCTACGGGACAACACCCGGTCCACGTCGGCCTGGCCGCTGACCACGGCCGCACGAAGCGAGTTTCGTCGCGCGGCGTACTGCTCCAGCCGGGTGCGCAGCTCGTCGAACCCGAAGGGCTTGAGCAGATAGTTGACCGCACCGTAGCGGACCGCCCGGCGGACCGCCTCGGCCTCCCGGGCGGCACTGATCACCAGGATGTCGCAGTCGTGCCGGGCGGCGCGTAGCCGGGTCACCACGTCGAGGCCGAACATGTCCGGCAGGTAGAGGTCGAGCAGCACCAGGTCGGGCCGGAACTCGTCGACCGCGGCGACGGCCTGCTCGCCGGTGCCCGCGGTGCCGATCACCCGGAAGCCGTCCATCCGCTCGACGAACCCCCGGTGGATCCGGGCGACCATGAAGTCGTCGTCGACGACCAGGACGTCGATCAACGAACTCCCTCCAGCATGGTGGCCACCGACATCCGGGCGGTGAACATCGCGCCCTCCTCGGTGTTCGTCACCGCGATCTCCCCGCCGCGCCGGTTGCAGACCAGCCGGGTGAGCGCCAGCCCGATACCGCGCTCGCCGCCCTGCGCCGCCTTCGTGGTGAAGCCCTGGGTGAAGACCTCCTGGGCCAGCTCCGGGGCGATCCCCGGCCCCGAGTCCCGGACGATGATCTCCACGGACGAGGCGTCCTGGCGCAGCTCAACCTCCACCCAGGCCGGCCCGTCCGCCGCGCCGGTGCCGCCGGCGTCCCGGCCGCCAGCGACGGCATCCACGGCGTTGTCGACCAGGTTGCCCAGCACCGTGGCGACGTCCGCGGTGAGCTCCGGCTCCATCCGGCCCAGGCTGGTCCGTTCGGAGACCCGCAGCTCCACCCGACGCTCGGCGGCCACCGCGGACTTCGCCATCAGCAGCGCGGCAACCGCGGTGTCGTGGATCCGGCTGGTCACGGTCAGGTCGAGCGACGCCCGGTGCCGGCTCAGCGCGTCCACGTACCGGACCACCTCGTCGTGTTCGCCGATCTGGATCAGCCCGGAGATGGTGTGCAACTGGTTGGCGAACTCGTGGGTCTGCGCGCGGAGCAGCTCCGCGGTGCTGCGGAATGACCCGATCTCCCGTTCCAGCCGGGCCAGCTCGGTGCGGTCCCGCAGCGTGGTCACCGAACCGAGCCGGCGACCGTCCTTGTTGACCGTCATCCGGTTCATCACCAGTACCCGGCCGGCGCGGACGACGACCTCGTCGCGGGCCTCCGGACCGTTGTCGGTGCCGGCCAGCACGTCCCGCAGCCGACCGGAGATGCGCAGGTCGGCGAGGCTGAGCCCGAGGCAGTGCTCGGGCAGGTCGAGCAGCCGCCGCCCGACGGCGTTCACCAGGGTGACCCGCAGTTGCGGGTCCAGCGCGATGACGCCCTCGGCGATGCCGTGCAGCAGTGCCTCTCGGTGCTCCGCCAGCCCGGCGATCTCCCGCGGCTCCAGGCCCAGGGTCTGCCGCTTGATCCGCCGGGCCAGCAGCCAGGACCCGACCACCCCGAGAGCGCTGGCGATGCCGAGATAGGTGAGGAGGTACGAGGAGGCACCGACCATGCGCTGTGACCAGGTCGGCGAGGCCTCACCGATCACCACGGCACCCAGGTAGCGGCCGAGGTTCTCCTTGCGGTCGCCGAGCACCGGAACCTGGGCCACCAGTTCCCGCGATCCGTCGACCTCCAGCTCGCCGAACCAGCTGCTGCCGTCGGTTACTCGGGGATCGCCTAGCACTACCGGGGTGCCCACCAGGGTGGGGTTGGTGGAGCTGACCACCCGGCCGCGGGCGTCGGCGACGCTGACCGTGGTCACGCCGGCCTGATTCAGTACGTTCTGCACCAGCGGCGCGATCGTTTCCGCCGGGGCCGGCTGGGTGAGGCGGTCGCGCAGCAGCCGGTTGCCGGCGAGCTGCTCGCCGAGGGCGGCGACGCGGCGGCCCTCCACCCGGTTGAAGGTCGCCGCCGACTGAGCCAGGGACACGGCGGCCACGGCCAGCAGCACCACGACGATGATCGCGAGCTGGAGGACCAGCAGCTGCCCGGCCAGGCTGCGGCGGCGGGAAGTGATCGCGACCACAAAGACCTCAATTTCCGCTGGTGACAGAAGGCAGACACGGAGTCCGCCCGGAGGCCATCATCTTGCCGCCGGACTCCTTCGAAACGGAAGTGAAACATAATGGCAACTCGGAGAAACGTGCTGGTCATGGGCGTCGCCGCCGCGACGGCGCTGGCGCTGGGCGCCTGCGGCGCCACCGCCGGACAGAACGAGGGCGGGTCCGGCGACGACGGAAAGCCCGTCGCCGGCCTGCGGATCATGGTGCCGAACACCCCCGGCGGCGGGTACGACACCACGGCCCGCACCGCCGCCAAGGTGATGGAGGACGCGAAGATCGCCACCGGCGTGCAGGTGTTCAACCTGCCCGGCGCGGGCGGCACCGTCGGCCTCCAGCGGATGGTGAACGAGAAGGGCAACGGCAAGCTCGCCATGCAGATGGGGTTGGGCGTCGTCGGCGCCTCCTACACCTCCAAGTCGTCCGCGACGCTCACCCAGACGACCCCGCTGGCCAAGATGATCGAGGAAGCCGGTGCCATCGTGGTGCCGAAGGATTCGCCGTACAAGACGATCGACGATCTGGTCGCCGCCTGGAAGAAGGACCCGAAGAAGATCGCCGTCGGCGGCGGCTCCTCGCCGGGCGGCCCGGACCACCTGCTGCCCATGCAGCTCGCCAAGACGGTCGGCATCGACCCGCGCCAGGTCAACTTCGTCTCGTACGACGGCGGCGGCGAGCTGCTGCCGGCGGTGCTCGGCGGCAAGGTGGCCTTCGGCGCCAGCGGCTTCGGCGAGTTCCTCGACCAGGTCGAGGCGGGCCAGCTCCGGGTCCTCGCGGTGACCAGCGAGCAGCCGATCGCGGCGCTCAAGGAGGTGTCGACCCTCAAGGCGTCCGGGATCGACCTGGTCTTCACGAACTGGCGCGGCATCGTCGCCCCGCCCGGGATCAGTGACGGCGACAAGAAGGTCTGGATCGACGCGCTGACGAAGATGCACGAGTCCGAGGAGTGGAAGGCCGAGCTGGCCAAGCGGGGCTGGAGCGACGCCTTCGTGACCGGTGACGCCTTCGCCACCTTCCTCACCGAGCAGGACAAGTCCGTGGCCGACCTGCTCAAGCAGCTCGGGCTGGCGTGACCGGCATGACGACCCGATCGGACCGGGGCGGCGACCCGCCGCCCCGCCCGGCGGCACCGGGCAAGACCGCCCCGGTCGTACCGCCGATCCCGGCACAGCCGACCGTGGGGGCCGCCGATGCGGCGCCATCCACGACGGGAGCTGTGACGGCCGCGGAGCGTACGCCGGACCTGCCCCCGGTGGCGCGGCCAACAGCGGCCGACGGCGGGCCGCCGGTTGCGGACGCCCCCGACGGTGCGGCCCGGACCGCGAAGCCGGACCGGGCGCAGTACGGCGTCTGTGCGTTCCTCGCCGCGGTCGGCGCACTGGTCATCGTCGACGCGATCCGGATCGGGCACGCGATCAGCAGCGCCGACCCGATCGGGCCGAAGCCGGTGCCGATCCTGCTCGGCGCCCTGCTGCTGGTGGTCGCCGTGATCTACGCGGTGGACGTGGCGCGCGGCGGTGCGGGTGAGCCCGAGGCCGGCGAGGACGTCGACCTGAGCAGCCCGATCGACTGGCGGACGGTCCTCCTGCTGATCGGCGCCTTCCTGGTCAACGCGGTGCTGATCGACCGGCTCGGCTGGGTGATCAGCGGCACCCTGCTGTTCTGGGGTTCGGCGTTCGCGTTGGGCAACCGGCACTACATCCGCAACCTGCTGATCGCCATCGCCATGTCGCTGATCACCTTCTACACGTTCGCCATCGGGCTGGGCGTCAACCTGCCCGCCGGCGTCCTGCAAGGAATCCTCTGATGGACAATTTCGGCCACCTGCTCGACGGGTTCGCCAATGTGCTGACCCCGATGAACCTGCTGATCGCGCTGCTCGGCGTGACCATCGGCACCGCGGTCGGTGTGCTGCCCGGCATCGGCCCGGCGATGACGGTCGCGCTGCTGCTGCCGGTCACCTACGGGATGGAGCCGACGCAGGCGTTCATCATGTTCGCCGGAATCTTCTACGGTGGCATGTACGGCGGCTCGACCACCTCGATCCTGCTGAACACCCCCGGCGAGTCGTCCTCCGTGGTGACCGCGATCGAGGGCAACAAGATGGCGAAGGCGGGTCGGGCCGCGCAGGCGCTGGCCACCGCCGCGATCGGCTCCTTCGTCGCCGGCACCATCGCCACCCTGCTGCTGGTCGTGGTCACCCCGCCGGTGGTGGCATTCGCGATCAGTCTCGGCGCGCCGGACTACTTCGCGCTGATGCTGCTCTCATTTGTGGCGGTGACCGCGGTGCTCGGCGCCTCCCGGGTGCGCGGCTTCGCCTCGCTGCTGATCGGCTTGGCCATCGGCGTGATCGGGATCGACCAGACCGGCCAGCAGCGGCTCACCTTCGGTATCCCGCAACTCGCCGACGGCATCGACGTGGTGGTGGTCGCGGTGGGCATCTTCGCCGTCGGCGAGGCGCTCTGGATCGCCGCGCACCTGCGGCGCAAGTCCGCCGAGGTGATCCCGGTGGGCCGCCCCTGGATGGGCCGGCAGGACTGGAAGCGGTCCTGGAAGCCCTGGCTGCGCGGCACCGCGTATGGGTTCCCGTTCGGAGCGCTGCCGGCGGGCGGGGCGGAGATCCCGACCTTCCTGTCGTACGCGACCGAAAAGAAGCTGTCGAAGCACCCGGAAGAGTTCGGCAAGGGCGCGATCGAGGGTGTCGCCGGGCCGGAGGCGGCCAACAATGCCTCCGCCGCCGGGACGCTGGTGCCCATGCTGGCGATCGGCCTGCCGACCAACGCCACGGCCGCGGTCATGCTGGCCGCTTTTCAGCAGTACGGCATCCAGCCCGGCCCGCTGCTCTTCGAGCGGGAGTCCGGCCTGGTCTGGACCCTGATCGCCAGCCTGTTCGTCGGCAACCTGATGTTGCTGGTGCTCAACCTGCCGCTCGCGCCCGCTTGGGCCCGGCTGCTGCGGATTCCGCGACCGTACCTCTACGCCGGGATCATCTTCTTCGCCTCGATGGGCGCGTACGCGGTCAACGCCCAGCCGTTCGACCTGTTCCTGTTGCTCACCCTCGGCCTGATCGGGTTCGGGATGCGGCGCTTCGGGCTGCCGGTCCTGCCGCTGATCGTCGGGGTGATCCTCGGCCCCCGGGCGGAACTTCAGGGCCGGCGGGCGCTGCAGCTCTCCGGCGGCGAGTTCTCCGGTCTGCTCGGTGGCTGGGTGTCCTGGCTGATCTACGCCACCGTGCTGGTGGTGCTGCTCTGGCCGCTGCTCCGCCGGTTCCTCGTACGACCGCTTCGGGAAAGGTTGGTGACCGGATGACCGTGCTGGTGGGGTATGTGCCGTCGGCGTTGGGCGAGGCGGTCCTGTGCGCGGCGGTTGAGCAGGCCCGGTTCCGCGATGAGCCGGTGCTCGTGGTCAACACCTCGCGCGGGGATGCGTACGTCGACCCGCGGTTCGCTCAGGACCACGACCTCGAACGTGTCCGCCGGGAGCTGACCGGGCTGGGCGTGCGGCACAGCGTCCGGCAGTTGGTGCGGGGCCGTGACGCGGCCGAGGAGATCATCGAGTTGGCCGAGTCCGAGGACGTGTCGCTGGTGGTGATCGGGATCCGGCACCGGACGCCGGTGGGCAAGCTGATCATGGGCTCCACCGCGCAGGAGATCCTGCTCGGCGTCCGCTGCCCGGTGCTCGCCGTCAAGGTCGACTGAGCGCGACGCTTCCTGCCGTCCACGGAGCCCCCTTCCTGAATCAGCCGGAGCGGAAGGGGGTTCCCGTGCCAGCCTCGAACCGCGCCCAGCGGCCGTCGCCGCCACCGGCCTGCACCCGGCACCGCCCCTGCATCCGACACCCGAAGTGGAAAGAAGGACGAACCATGCAGACGCCCACCCCCACGGCGGACCTTTACGACCGGCACATGGACGAACTCGGTTCGTGCGACACGCAGCTGCGTCAGTTCGGCGGAGTCCACGCCTTCAGCGGACCGGCGGTCACCGTGCGCTGCTTTGAGGACAACGCCCTGCTGAAGTCGGTCGTCTCCGCACCGGGTGCGGGACGGGTGCTGGTGGTGGATGGTGGCGGGTCCCTGCACACGGCCCTGATGGGCGACGTGATCGCCGGCATGGCGGCGGATAACGGCTGGGTGGGTGTGGTGATCAACGGCGCCGTCCGCGATGTCGCCGCCCTGCGCGCCCTTCCGATCGGCATCAAGGCGCTCGGCACCAACCCACGCAAGAGCGCCAAGACCGGGGCCGGCGAGCGGGACGTGCCGGTGGAGTTCGGAAACTGCACCTTCAATCCCGGCGCCGAGGTTCACAGTGACGACGACGGCATCGTCGTCCTGCCCCTGGGCCAGCGGGCGTAGGCCTGGACGGAACACGTCCCCGTCGGCCAGGTGCCAGTGGCTTGATCATCAAGGCATTTCCGGCTGCTCGACCGCGAGCGTCCCGCGGTGATCCGGCCGCAGCGGCGGCACCGGCCGACAGCGCGGCGGCTCGCGCCGACATCGGGGGCCGGCAACGGCACGTAACAGCCACCCCAGGTCGTCGCCGGCGCGGTGCGCAACCGCCGGGCGTACGTGCTGAGCAGCGCGTTGCGGATGAGTCAGGGCGCGCGGTCGACCCGAGCGCGCGTCAGCGAGCGGTCTGGGGAGGGGCCTCGGACAGGTGTATGGGCATGCTGGTGATGACGACGCGGGGTAGGCGGCGCAGGGCCTTGCGGAGGCGGTGCTCGATTTGTGTGTGCAGGACCTTCTGCCAGGGATGGTCCACCACCACCTCGGGTATGACCACCGTGAGAGTGATGTCGGGACTTCTGTCGTGCAGTTCAGCGATGTACTGGGCCAGGGGTTCGAGGATCTCACGGTGCGGTGACGTCACGATCTCCAGCCGGATGTGGTCGCCCCAGGCTGTCCACTCGTCGCGGAGCCGGTCGGCTTCCTGATCTTCGGGGCTGACGTGCACGGCGAGTGACGGCTGGCCGAGCGACACCACGTAGGCGAGAGCACGCAGGGTTGTCTGGTCGAACCGGGCGACCGGGACGACGAGTAGGTGGCGTATGTGTTGGGGTAGGAATTCTTGTGTCATGTCCGGCTCACTCCTGTTTTCGGAGGGCAACTGTGTTGGCGCGGGGGCGGGGCGCAGGGACACCGCCTGCCGTACCTGGTCGTAGTGCCGTCGTATCCGGAGGCACACGAGCACCAGCACCGGCACGGCGATGACGACCACCCAGGCGCCCGCGGCGAACTTGGTGATTGCGGCGGTCACCAGCACGATCGCCGAGAGCACCGCTCCGAACGCGTTTATCGCGGCTCTGCGCCGCCAGCCCGGTTCACGGTGGCGCCGCCAGTGGTTCACCATGCCGACCTGCGAGAGCGTGAACGCCAGGAAGACACCGACCGCGAAGAGCGGGATCAGGGCCTGCGTGCGGCCCCCGAACGCGGTGAGGATCACCGCGGCGGCGACCGAGAGGGCAATCAGGCCGTTGCTGAGGGCCAGCCGTTCACCCACGTGCAGGAATCGGCGCGGGACGTAGTCGTCGCGGGCCATGAAGTACAGCAACCGGGGCAGATCGTTGTACGCGGTGTTCGCGGCCAGCAGCAGGACCAGCGCGGTGGCTGCCTGGACGATCGCGTACCACGGTCCGTGGGGGAAGGTGCGGTGAGCGAGTTGGGACAGCAGGGTCTCGTCCGCTCGCGGGACCAGGCCGTTGAGGTGGATCAGGAACACCAGGCCCGCGAAGAGGAGGACCAGGAGGGTGACCATCCAGGTGAGCACGGTGCGGGCGTTGCGCCACTCGGTGGGGCGGAGGGCCGGTACGGCGTTGGACACTGCCTCGATACCGGTCATCGAGGTGGCGCCGGAGGCGAATGCGCGCGCGATGAGCAGCACGCCGAGTGACTCCGTCGGGGGCACCGGTGGCGTCGGGGTCACGGTATAGCCGCGTGCCCCGGCCTGCGCGAGCCCGACAAGTATCAGCCCCCCGATCGCGATCAGGAACAGGTAGGTGGGGGCGGCGAAGATGTTTCCCGCGACGCGGATCCCGCGCAGGTTCCCGGTCAGCAGGGCGGCGATGGCCGCCAACGACAGAGGTACGGACAGTGGGGTCAGCGCCGGCAGAGCCGAGGTGATCGCGGCGATTCCGGCCGCCACCGACACGGACACGGTCAGCACGTAGTCGAGGATGAGACCGGCCGCCGCGGTCAGGCCGGCCCGGGGGCCGATGCTGTCGCTGGCCACCAGGTAGGAGCCCGCGCCGTGCGGGTAGGCGCGCACGGTCTGCCGGTACGAAACGCCGACCGTGATCATCAACACCAACAGAGCGCCGGCGATCGGCAGGGACAGCCCCAGGGCCGCACTTCCGGCGAGGACCAGAATGGTCAGCATCGCCTCCGGCCCGTACGCCACCGACGACAACAGGTCGGACGAGAGGATCGGCAGCGCGATCAGTTTGCGCATGCGTTCCCGCAGCATGGACGCGCTGGACAGGGGCGGCCCGAGCAGCACCCGACGTGCCCGGACGGCGAGCCGGCCCAAGAGCGTGTCGGGTTGCTCCGCCGCTGGCGTCGCGGTGAGCTCACCGGGTTGGTCCGGCCGGAACTCTTCGTTCGACCCTCGGGCGTGGGCAGCGCCCGGCCTGAAGGGGCGAAGCTCGGGGTCCACCGGCAACGCCCGCACCGGTTCCTCGGCCCGCCACTGGCCACCGAGCCGGCGCAGCGCCTCAATGTCCTGCGCCGAGAGGGGCGGAAACTCCGCTGATGGGCTCAGAAAAGTCGTCGGCCGATCTCGACCCGCACCGTCCCGCTCCTTGCCCACTCCCGCTCCTACTGCTCAACACTCGCCAGCCGTACCGACGATGTCAGGAACAGCCGGCCCGGCGGCGGTGATCCAACGCATTGGTGCAACCCCATCGGCGCCGCGGGGTGCGCGCGGCGGATGCCTGGCCAATGCCGAGGGCATCGGATCGTGGCGGGTTCAGGGCGACCGCGCCGTGGCGGGAAGATCAGGTTTCTGATCACGTCTTCACCAACGACGCCTGGCGGGACTCACTCCTCAACTCCATCCTCGATGACGAGTGGCGGAGCCGGCGCCGCACGATCGGTCAACAGCACGACCAGGTGACCATTCCGACCCGGCAGGACGGGCAGGTGGATCCGCAGGCATTACCTACTCGAACACACCCTCGCTTGCGGGGGTGTTCTTCGCTCTGCCGTCGCTGGTCGCCGCCGGAAAGTAGGGTGGGTGCATGCGTCGGGTGCGCATGCTGGCGGGGCGGACCTCGGCGCAGCGGGAGCGTTACGTCGACTTCCTGCGGGCGGCGGCCATCGCTCTGGTGGTGCTGGGCCACTGGACGGTTACTGTCGTCACCTACGACCGGTCGGGTAACCTGACCGGTTTTTCGGCGTTGACGGATCTGGTGTGGGCCCGACCGATCACCTGGCTGTTCCAGGTGATCCCGGTGTTCTTCCTGGTCGGGGGGTTCGCCAATGCCGCTTCGCTGGTCAGCAGCCGGATGCGGGGGCAGACGGCGACGCAGTGGTTGCTGGCGCGCAGCGGGCGCTTGGTGCGTCCCACCACGGTTCTGCTGCTGGTAGTCACGGCGGGCAGCCTGGTCGGTCGGCTGGCTGGCGTGGACTCGGCCGAGATTCGGACGGTCGTGGGGTTCGCCACGATCCCGCTGTGGTTCCTCAGCGCCTACATCGCCGTGGTGGCACTCACTCCGGTGATGTATCGGCTGCACCGGCGTGTCGGGTTCGTCGTGCCGGTGACGCTGGTGCTGCTCGTGGCATTGGGCGACATCGGTCGCCTGCTCGGGCACGGACCGCTGTCTGGTGGGAACTTCATCGTGGGCTGGCTGGCCATCCATCAGATCGGGTTCGCCTGGTACGACTCCTTCTCCGCCGAGAAGCCGACCATGTCGCCGGCCGGCGAGGACCGGCGTCAACGGCTGCTGAGCCACCGGTTGCCGATGGGCCGCCGCACGGCTGCACTGCTGTTCCTGGTGGGGTTCGCTGTCCTGTGCCTCCTCACCGTCGTCGGCCCCTACCCGATCAGCATGATCACGGTGCCGGGCGAGCGGTTGGACAATTCTTCGCCGCCCAGCCTGGCGTTACTCGCTCTGGCCGCGGTGCAACTCGGGCTCATCCTGCTGTTGCGTCGTCCCGCCGAACGGATGCTTCGCCGTTCCCGCCCGTGGCGGGCGGTGGTCGGGGTGAACGCTGTCGTTCTCACCGTTTTCCTGTGGCATCTCAGCGCGGTGGTGGTGCTCGTCGGCGGGTTGAATCTCGTGCACTGGCTGCCTCCGTCGTCGGTGGGCACCGGAACGTGGTGGGCGTGGCGGGTGCCCTGGCTGGCGGCGTTGGCCGTCATCCTGGCGGGTCTCGTCGCGATTTTCGGCCCAGTCGAGGCCCGCACCGCTAGATCCGCCGTCGGCCGCCGACCCGCTCGGCTGCTCGGGCGGCTCACGCCGACGCTGCGCACAGTTCTGACAGCGGTCGGCTACGGCGCTGTGGTGGCCGGCTTGTTGATCAACAGCAGCGTGCGGATGTCCGCGCCCGAGCCGCTCGGGCTGCCACCTGGCGCGCTTGTGGCCTACCTGGTCGGCGCGGGGCTCCTGCGGCTGCTCCGATCACCTTATGGGCGGACCGGCCGGTCGGGCAGTTGATGGCCGTGCCAGCCTGATCCAGGCGGGAAAGGGTACCCGCGCTGGTGGCGGTTGCCTGGAGGCGGGGACTTGCGTGCGGGCGTTGATGGTAGGTACCGCTGCGGTCGTGGTGGCCGGGACAGCGGTGCAGGCATTGCCGACGGTGGCCACCCGCGGAGCGGTGGTCCGCCGGCTGTGTCCGCGCATGTCGGGGCGGGGTCCGGTGACCCGGATCGCGTTGACAGGTAACCACCGCTCCGCGAAAGCGGGGGCGACCTCATCAGCCAGCCGTCAGATGGATATACCGCCGTCGACAGGCAGGACGACGCCGGTGATGTAGGCCGCGCTGTCAGAGGCCAGAAATGCTACGGCGTCGGCCATCTCGTCGGGGTGGGCGAACCGTCCGAGGGGAATCGCGGCTGCCAGCTCGGCCTTCCTGGCGTCGGGG
The DNA here is from genome assembly GCF_045209745.1 of Micromonospora sp. NBC_01638. Taxonomy (NCBI): domain Bacteria; kingdom Bacillati; phylum Actinomycetota; class Actinomycetes; order Micromonosporales; family Micromonosporaceae; genus Micromonospora; species Micromonospora sp. NBC_01638. The sequence goes on along the minus strand of NZ_CP109273.1, from coordinate 6,533,538 downwards.
ATCGAGGCGACCATCCGGGTCTCGGCGTTGGGAGAGATTGCGTTGACGGTCACGCCGAACCGGGCCAGCTCCTTGGCGGTCGTCTTGGTGAAGCCGATGATCCCTGCCTTGGCGGCGGCGTAGTTCGACTGGCCGATGTTCCCGCGCAGACCCGTGTATGAGGTCACGTTGATGACGCGTCCCCGGTTCTGGGCCCTGAACGAGGGCGTGCAGGCCCGCGTGAACCGGAACGTGCCCCCAAGATGCACTCCGAGCACTGCGTCCCAGTCCGCGTCGCTGAGTTTCCAGACGACCTGGTCGCGCAGGATGCCGGCATTGTTGACCAGGACGTCGATCCGGCCGCAGCTTTCGAGGACCTGGGCGACGACCGCCTCCACGTCGGCGGTGCAGGAGACATCCGCGGTCACCGGCACCCCGTCGATGTCTGCCGCAGCCCCCTCCAGTTCCTCGCGGTCGAAGTCGACCATGAACACCTGTGCGCCGGCCGTGGCGAACCTGGTCGCGATGGACAGTCCTACCCCGCGGGCGGCGCCGGTGACGATGACCGACGCCCCGTCGAAGTCGAATGTGGTCGAAGCCTTCATCAGAATGCCACCTCCAACAGTCCGGTTGCTCCTGTAGCGCCACCGACGCACGCCGGTGTGGCGAGGTGCTGACCCGGGGCGTCGTTGAAGGCTCCGGGGTACGTCTTGCTGATCGGGTTCCGCGCGGTCGCGGCGACGGCAGCCTCAACCATGTGTCCTCGCCTGGTAGCCGGGGCTGATGTTCTGGAGAGCGGCCTTGATCTGGACCGCCAGATACTTCGAGTACCCCCGGCAGGCGGCGAGGCTGCCGGCGTTGAACCAGAGGCCGCGCTGTGCCGTGGGGCGCCACACGTTGCGCATCTCGCCGCCGTCGTCCACCCCCCAGATCGGGCCGACCTTCTCGGCGACGGTGTCGCCGAAGAAGAGTCGGACCTCCTCCTGCTGGTTGCGGTAACCGGTGGCCAGCACCACGAGGTCGTACTCCTGGACGGTTCCGTCGGCCAACTTGATCCCCTGAGGGGTGAACGAAGCGATCTGGTCCGCCTGGAGCAGGCCGATCTCGCCGTCGGCGATCAGCTCTGAGCAGCCGACGTTGATGTAGTAGCCACCACCGCGGCGGTTGTACTTGAGGTGGAAGCCGGTGCCGTCCTCGCCGATGTCCGTGCGGAAACCGACGGCGTGCAGGCGGTCCAGGATCTCCTTGTCGGCCTCGAGCATCCGCTGGGCGAGGATCTGGTTGGCCTTGATCAGGGTCGGTATCGAGTTCGCTGCCGCGATGAGGTCGACGTCTTCGGTGGGGGTGCCTTCTGAGTAGAGGGCGTAGACCATGATCCCACTGGGTTCGAGGCTCACCACGGTCGTGGGCTGCCGCTGCACGATGACCACGTCGGACCCGAGGGCGTGCAGATCCTGCGCCACGTCGTGTCCACTCGTTCCCGTCCCGATGACCAAGGCCTTCCGGTTCTGGAACTGGGCCCCGGAGGTGTACTGCGTGGAGTGCAGGACGTCGCCGCGGAAGTCTTCGAGTCCGGGAAGGCGGGGGCGATTGGGTACCCCGCTCACGCCGCCGGTCGCGATGACGACGTGCCGGGGTCTGAGGACCCGTTCGGCACCGTCGCGCCGAACGGTGACCGTCCACGTTTGCTCGTCCTCGTCGTAGGTCCCGCCGGCGAACTCGGTTGCGGTCCAGACGTTGAGTTCCATGATGTCGGCGTAATGCTCGAACCAGTTGCCCAGCTTGTCTTTCGGTATGTAGGTGGGCCAGGTGTCGGGGAAGGGCAGGTATGGCAGGCTGGCCACCCAGGACTCGTTGTGCAGGGTGAGCGAGTGGTAGCGCTTGCGCCAGACGTCACCCACGCGTTCGTGTTTGTCCACGATCAGGGCGTCAACACCGATGGTGCGCAGCCGGGCAGCGATCGACAAGCCTGCCTGGCCTGCACCGACGATCAACACCTCGGGGGAGTGGTCGTCGTAGCGCTGCTCGTCCTGGCGGAGGTCGAGCCAGTTCTTTCCGCCGAATGTCCGCGAGTACGCCGTGCCGTGTGGCCGGTTGGCTCCGCGACGCTCCTCGAAGCCGGTCAGCTCCTGCAAGGTCGTCAACATGGTTCGGGCCCGCAGCGGCAGCCCCGACCCCAGATCGAGCCGCAGGACGCCGGTGCCGTGACCGAACGCCGTCTCGAAGGTGAACAAACCCTCGACGACGTCGTCGCCGGCGCGGACGACGACTCGGGGTGGTGTGCGTCCGTGATCCGGGGCGAAGGCGTGCGCCTTCACGTCGCGGTTGCGCGCGATGAGGCCGGCGGCAGCCTCTCGGCCGCCGAGTGTGGTCCGGACGTCCCAGGTGAACGAGACGAGATCACGCCAGTCGGCATTTGGCATGAAGAGATCGGCGAGCCGGTCCAGGTCCTCTGTGTCCATAGCGGCTTCGAGGTTCTGGAGCCACTCCGCGACGACTCGGAGGCACTCAGGTGCGGGCATGTCGGAGCGAGTCATCGGCCCTCCCGGAGACGTCTAAGTAATCTCGAACACAGTAAGCTGAACATGGCGTCACAGTCAACTTGGTGGTGCTACGCTGCGTTCCGGAAACGTCGATCGATAGTGGGGGCCATGTCAACGACGGAGCAGGCCTCTCCGGTGACCGAGCGGGGCCGGCGGACCATGACCAAGCTGGTCGATGCGGCCGCAGTGGTCTTCGCGCGCAAAGGCTTCCTGGATACCAAGATCACTGACATCACGGCGGAGGCCGGCGTCGCCAACGGGAGCTTCTACACCTACTTCGAGTCGAAGGAGGGGATCTTCCGCGCGGTCATCGATGAGGTGAACGAGCGGATGTTCACGAAGTCGCGGGTGCCCGCCGGCGCCGGTTCCAGTCCCTACCAACGCATCGAGCACGCCACGCGGGCATACGTCCGGGCCTACCGCGAGGAGGCTGGCCTGCTGATGATTCTGGAGCAGGTCGCGAGCTTCAGTCCCGCCTTTCGGGAGATGCGTCGGGAGACGCGGAAGTCCTTCCGCTCACGTACCGAGCGCGGCATCCGCCGCTTCCAGGAGGCGGGCCTGGTCTCGCCGAGCTTGCCGCCGGACTACACCGCGGCCGCGCTCATCTCGATGGTCAGCAACTTCTGTTATATGTGGCTGGTCCTGGACGAGGACTACAACGAAGAGACGGCCATCCTCACGCTGAGCCGGCTCTGGGCCCAGGCGCTCGGTATCGAGGTCGAACCGTCGACCGCGCCCAGCGACTCCTAGCCGTTTCGCCCGCAAGGGTGGGGAAGGCCTCCGCAGGCGGCTGTCCGGCAGCTCCACAGCCGACTGCGAAGGCCCTCCGTTCACCAAGATCCGACCATGTCAAGATGTCGCGCGTGCACCATCCGCCGTGCGGCTCAGCCGAGAATCCGGGCGGGATTGGTCACGAGCATCGTATCGATCTGCTCGGGCGTCACACCACGCTGGAGCAGGGCGGGCAGGACATCCTCGTGGAGATGGTTGTAATGCCAGTTCGGGAGCAGGCGAGCCTTGTCGGCGACGTCGAAGTTGTGTGTGAAGCACGAGGCGTCGTGCGACAGCACCATGCGGTCCGCGTAGCCCTGCGCGCAGAGGTCGGCAACGGTCTGCACCCGTGCCTCGAACGGCAACATCAGGTCCAGGCCGAAGCGGTCCATGCCGATAAAGGATCCGGCGTCCATCAGGGAGCGTAGGTAGTCAAGGTCGGTCGTGTCGCCGCAGTGACCGATCACCACGCGTTCGAGATCCACCCCTTCGCTCCGGAAGACGAGCTGCTGATCGGTGCCCCGCCGCGTGCCGGCATGGGTGTGGGTGGAAATGGGTGCCCCGGTCTCGCGGTGCGCGATAGCCGCCGCCCGGAGCACACGTTCGACTCCAGGCGTGAGGCCGCTCTGGTCGGTGGCGCACTTGATGATGCCCGCGCGGATGCCCGTCTCGGCGATCCCGGTCGTAAGGTCCTTGATGAAAAACTCGGTCAGCAGCTCCGGGCCGTCGACGAGCTTCCCGGGGCCCCGGAAATTGAAGAACATCGGGACATCGTTGTAGGTGTAAAGGCCGGTGGCGACGACGATGTTCATCCGGACCTGCTGGGCGACCTCGGCGACCCGCTCCACGTCACGGCCAAGTCCGATCACAGTGAGGTCGACGATGGTTCGGATGCCGTGGTCGTAGGCGCTCTCCAGCTTTTGGACGGCATCGGCCCGGCGGGCCGACTCGTTCCAGCGGCCGGGGTAGTTGCGCTCGACCTCGGTGTCGAGCACGAAGACATGTTCGTGCATCAGCGTCTGGCCGAGTTCGCTGGAGTCAACAGGGCCGCGAACGGTGGGGACGGTACTCATGCTCTGCGCTCCTTGGTCGGGTGGCTCAGGCGAAGGTGGGGAGGACATTGGAGCCGAGTTCCGCGATGGTTCGCTCCAGGCCGTTCTCGGCGATGGTCTGTGCGGGCAGCAGGACCCGGTCGACGCCGAGATCCTGCATGAACCGCAGGGTCTCGTGATCCCCGAGCCGGCTCGGGTCCTTCGTCCAGCGGGCAGTGATCTCCAAACTGCCCACGCGTCCGGACGCCTCGAATTCCTTGCGGGCGCAGGCGACCAGCGACGCCACCGCCTCACGGTCGTAGCCGCCCGGGAAGAACCCGTCACCGGTCCGACCGGCCCGCCGCGCAGCCACAGTGCTTGAGCCGCCGATATGGATCGGCACCGAGGCCCGGTGCGGTGAGGGTTCGCTGTGCACCAGGTCGAAGGTGAAGACTTCTCCCCGGTACGTGCGGGGACCCGGACGCCAAAGCTCGCGCATCACGGCGATTGACTCGTCCAACGCTGCTCCGCGCCGGTCGAAGCTGGCGCCCAGGGCCTCGAACTCCTCGCGGAGCCAGCCCGATCCGACGCCGATCTCGATGCGGCCGCCGCTGAGTCGGTCGAGGGTCGCGATCTCCTTCGCCGTGATCAACGGGTTCCGCTGCGGGGCGATCATGATCCCGGTGCCGAGACGGAGCCGGGTGGTCGCGGCCGCGACGAAGGCCATCCAGATCAGGGGGTCGGCGAGCGGCAGGTCGTGCCGGAACCAGAAGCGTCCGTCAGGTGTCTCGGGGTAACGAGGCTCGTAGACCTCCGGGATGACCACGTGCTCGACGGTCCAGAGCGACTCGAAACCGGCCTGTTCGGTCAAGCGTGCCAGGTCACGTGCGCGATCGGGCTCGGCGAACTCACCGACGTTGCAATGGCTGATGCCGAATCTCATTGCTTCGCTCCAGACCTCGACTGCTTCGTGGCGACTACTTGACTCCGACGCCAAGTTCAACTTAGCTGTGAGTGCTACCACACTGTCAAGGCTTCAGCTCCAGCAGAAGGAGGGGGTATGCGAGTTCCACTCGGGCGACCCCGCGACCTCGACGCACCGCACGCGGGCATGGATGCGCTTTTCCACCCGCGGGCGGTGGCGGTCCTGGGTGCGTCAGGTCGGGAGGCGAACCCGTTCGCTCGTCCCCTGCACTACCTGGCGCAGTTCGGATTCGCCGGCGACCTCTACCCGGTCAACCCCGGGTACGCCGAGCTCGCCGGCATGCGCTGCTACCCCTCTCTCGCCGCATTGCCCGGCCCGGTCGATCTGGTGCTGATGCTGATTCCGGCGGCACGGGTGCTGGAGGAACTGCCCGCCGTCGCGGCGGCCGGTGCGCGCGCCGCCGTTGTCTTCGCCTCCGGCTTCGGGGAGATGCAGGAGGGCCAGGCGCTGCAGGCGCAGCTCCGGGACACCGCACGCAAGCTGGGCGTCCGACTGCTCGGGCCCAACTGCCAGGGCGTGATCCACACGGGCGAAGGGATGTTCGGAACGTTCACCGCCGCCCTCGAGCCTGGCCCCATCGCCACCGGAGGGCTGGCCTACATCGGCCAGAGCGGCGCGGTCGGCGGATCGATCCTCAGCTTGGCCCGCGAGCGCGGCCTCGGAATCACCGCCTGGGCGAGCACCGGTAACCAGGCCGACCTGACGGCCGTCGAACTCGCCCGCTACCTGGTGGAGGAGGACGAGACTCGCGTCCTCGCCCTCTACCTCGAGACCGCCGTGGACGACTACGCCTTCCGCGACCTCGCCCGACGGGTCGTCGAGCTGGGAAAGAAGCTGGTCGTCCTGCGCTCCGCGGTCAGCCCTGCCGGTGCTCGCGCCGCCGCCTCACACACGGGCGCGATCGTCGGCGACGACGCCGGCTACCGGGTGACCGTCCACGAGTTCGGGGTAATCGAGGCCGAGGACGTCGACGACCTCATGGCGCTCGCGCATGGCCTGACAATGTCTCCGCCGATCGCCGGCGAGCGGATCGCGGTCGTCACCACGTCAGGCGGCGCCGGTAGCCTTGCCGCGGACCAGCTCTCGGCTGTCGGCTTCTCGGTCGACGACCTCCCCGAAGAGACCCGAGCCGAGCTGGTCACACTCGTGCCCAATTTCGGCGCCGTTGACAACCCGGTCGACGTCACGGCCCAGATCTTCCACGATAGCGACCCCTCGGCCTTTGTGGACGTCTGTGATCGCGTTTACCAGGCGGACGGCATCGACGCCGTGATGATCACCCTCACCCTCGTCACGGGGACGCTGGCCACTCGGATGGCCGAGTCCTTCGTAAAGGCCTGGCGTGACCCGGCAAAGCCCATCGTTCTGGTCTGGCTGGCGGCCCACGAGCAGACCGCCGAGGCACGGGACCTTTTGGCGAAGGCCGGATGGCCGGTTTTCGACTCCACCCGTCAGGCAGCCCGTGTGCTGGCCGCGCTCCGACGTCCGAAGGTGGTGGAGAACAGCTTCGCCTCAGCGACTTTCCCGGTCGACCAGATCCAGCAGGCGGCCGCGGGGATCGGTGCGGTGGTCACCGAGTCCGAGGGTGCGACCCTGCTCGGGCTCGCCGGGGTGACCCGGCCCGACTCGGTCCTGGTGCGTTCCGTGGACCAGGCGGAAGCGCTGGCCTCCCAGGTCACCGGGTCGAGCGTCCTGAAGATCCAGGCGAGCAGCGTGCTCCACAAGTCCGAGCGTGGCGGCGTGCGGTTGGGCGTACCTGCCGAACAGCTGGTGCGGACCTACCGCGAGCTGATGACGTCCTTCGAGGCCGAGCAGCCCGCGGGGGTATTGGTCCAGGAGACGGCCCCGACGGGCGTCGAGCTGATCGTGGGCGTTACGCGGTCCACCGGCGGCCTGCCGATCGTCACCGTGGGCCTGGGCGGATACGCCACCGAGATCTACCGGGACGCGGTCTCGGCATTCGCGCCGGTGTCCCCGCAGCGGGCCGAGCAAATGGTGCGTTCGCTGACCGCGGCCCCGTTGTTGACAGGTTTCCGCGGCAGCCCTCCGGTGGATCTGTCCGGTGCCGCACAGGCCATCTCCAAGATCAGTCTGCTGGCGGTGGCGATCGGTGAGCGCCTGAGCGACCTGGAGGTCAACCCGCTGCGGGTGACTCCCGACGGCCAGGCGATCGCCCTGGACTTCCTCCTGCTCCAACAGCCGGCAGCGACGCATGTTCCAACCGAAGAACTGGAAGGAGAAGCCCGATGAACCCCTCGGTCACCCTTGAGCGGCACGGCAACGTGGCGCTCGTGACCATCTCCAATCCGGCGATCAAGAACGCGCTGACCATGGACATGGCCGGGCAGCTGGCGGATTGCTGCGAGCGGATCGACGGCGACGAAACCTTCGGGGCGGTGGTGATCCGCGGCGACGCCGGGACGTTCTGCTCGGGCGCGGACACGAACTCATGGCGAGACTCCTACGCCGAGGACGCCCTTAGCGACCGCGCGTACGCCGAGACCGACCAAATGTACGGTTCGTTCGTCCGGGTGGGGAAGCTTCGGGTGCCGACGATCGCGGCGGTGCGCGGGGCCGCCGTCGGGGCGGGACTCAACCTGGCGCTCGCCACCGATCTGCGGATCGTCTCCTCCAGCGCGCGGCTGCTGGCCGGCTTTCTGCGCGCCGGCATCCACCCCGGGGGTGGATTCTTCACGATCCTGAGCCGGCTGGCCGGGCGTGAGGCCGCGGCCGGGATGGGGTTGTTCAGCGACGAGATTGACGGCGACCGAGCGCGCGACCTCGGCTTGGCCTGGCGATCCGTGCCAGACGGCGAAGTGGAGGCCACAGCGCTGGAAATGGCCGGGCGGATCGCCGCTGACCCGCTGCTGGCCACTCGGGTCGTGCGCTCGTTCCGCCTTGAGACCTCGGATCAGCCGCTTTCCTGGCCGGTCGCCTTGGAGTTGGAACGCGGGGTCCAGCTGTGGACGCAGAACCGTCGCCTCAACCGTCTGGCGGCCTCCGACCGCGCTGAGGCGGCCAGCCATGATTGATTTCGAGGCATCTCGGTTGACCGGGGCGGAGATCGCACTCCGCGACGAGGTACGTGAGTTCTTGGCCGCCGCGCGGCGCGAGAACCGCTTCTCCGTTGGTCTGGGCATCAACGCGGAGGCGAACACCGAGTTCAGTCGCGAGGTCGCCCGTCGCGGCTGGGTCGGGATGGTCGTCCCCAAGGAGTACGGCGGCCCGGGACGCAGCGCCGTCGACCGCTTCGTGGTGGCGGAGGAGATGCTGGCCGCCGGGGCCCCGATCAGCGCCCACTGGGTCGGCGACCGGCAGACCGCCCAGATCCTCCTGCGCTTCGGCACCGAGGAGCAGAAAAGGCGCTTCCTTCCGGCGATCGTTGGGGGGGAGGTCTGGTTCTGCCTGGGCATGAGCGAACCCGGCAGTGGATCCGACCTCGCCTCCGTACGCACCCGGGCCACCCGGACGGCGGGCGGCTGGCTGGTGACCGGGCAGAAGGTGTGGACCTCGGGCGCGCACTACGCAGACTTCGCGGTGACCCTCTGCCGGACGTCGGCCGAGGGAAAGCACGCCGGGCTCAGTCAGCTGATCGTCGATCTGCGTGCCGACGGTGTCACCATCCGCCCGATCCGCCTGCTCAACGGGTTCCACCACTTCAACGAGGTCTACTTCGACGACGTCTTCGTTCCCGACGACATGGTGCTGGGAGAAATCGGCGACGGGTGGCGCCAGGTCACATCCGAGCTTGCACACGAGCGCTCAGGCCCTGATCGGTTCATGTCGGTCGTCCCGGTGCTGGAACTGGTCTACACGGCGCTGGCCGAGACAAGCCCGTCGGAGGAGACGGAGCGTCTCATCGGACTGGTCACCGCGCGCTACTGGACCCTGCGCAATCTGTCGCTGTCCATCGCCCGCGCCCTCGACCGGGGTGAGACCCCTGCCGTCGAGGCGGCCCTCGTGAAGGACATCAGCACGCAGTTCGAGAACGACGTCGTCGAGATCCTGCGCGAACTCGTGGCGGACGACCTGGATCCCTCAGCCGGGGGGTTGCGGTCCCTGCTGGCGGACGCCGTGGTGACGGCCCCGACCTTCACGCTGCGCGGTGGCACCAACGAGGTCCTCCGCACCGTCATTGCCAAGCATCTGACCAGCACGTCGAGGAGCACCTGATGTCGGAGACGTCCGAGATGCTCGAGCAGGCACTCGCCTCCATCTTCACCCGCTCCGGCTTGGGTCCGGCGCAGCGGGGCGCGATGTGGCCGGGTGACGTCTGGTCGGCCGTGGAGGCCGGCGGATTCACCTACTTTGACCTCGATGAGGGCGACATCGGCCTGGAGGAGATCGTCGGTGTCGCGACCTGCGTCGGCCGGCACGCTGTCCCGATCCCCCTGGTCGAGACCACCGGCCTGGTGTCCTGGCTGATCGCCCGATCCGGCCTCGACCGCCCGGAGGGCCTGACCCTCAGCGCCGTCGCGCATCCGCTGGACGACCTCCGGGCGGAGCCGCTGCCCGGCGGCGACGTCGAGATCTCCGGGACACTCCATCGAGTCCCGTGGGGGCGCAGGGCTGATCATCTGGTGGCGGTCGCGGATGTCCGGGGCACCGCCCGCACGGTTCTCCTGCCGCGCCCGGCTGAGGTCCGGACCGGAGAGAACCTGGCAGGGGAGCCGCGCGACACCGTCCTGTTCGACCGGGTACGAGTACCCTCTGCGGCGATCTCGGAGTCTGCGGGGCCGTCGTCCAGCGAGTTGCGCGCCCGCGGAGCCCTGCTGCGTGCCGCCTCTGCCGCCGGCGCCATGGAACGGGTCCTCGCCATGGTGCTGGCCTACGCCGACACGCGCGAGCAGTTCGGCAAGCCGATCCGGACCTTCCAGGCGGTGCAGCACCACCTGGTCGACGTGGCCGAAGCTGCGGCCGGAGCGATGCTCGCGGTCAGAGCCGCCGTGTTGGCCGACCCTGGTCAACGACTGCTGGCCGCCGCGTCTGCGGCCGTGACCGCCAAGGAGGACACGCGCAAGTTGAACCGGTCGGCTCACCAGGTGCTCGGCGCGATCGGCGTGACCGATGAGCACGAGCTGCCGGCCTTTACCACGCGGTTGTGGAGCTGGCAGGGGGAGTTCGGCACCAGCCGGGACTGGTCGATCTTCATCGGCCGTGCGGCGCTGAATAAGAGCCTGCCGAGCCTCTGGAGCTTGATCTCCGCGACAGAGGGGACCCAGGTCGGGTCTCCCCTCGGCGAGGTGGTCCCATGGTAGACCGCCAGCCCGAACTCCTGGTCGACGTCAGCGCGGACGGCGTCGCCTTCGTCCGGCTGAACCGTCCCGAGCACCTCAACGCCCTGAGTCGCGGCCTGCTGAGCGACATCACGACGGTCTTCACCGAGCTCGACCGGCGTCGCGACGTCCGGGCGGTCGTGCTGCAGGGGGCCGGTGGACGGGCATTCTCGGTCGGAGCCGACCTGAAGGAGATGCACGCCCGGGACACGGCCGAGGACCTGCCGTACGAGCCGATGCGCGAGGCCACCCGCAATCCGTACGAGACAGTGCTGGAGTGCCGCAAGCCGACGATCGCGGCGCTCGAGGGCTGGGTCGTCGGCGGCGGATTCGAGCTGGCAATGGCGTGCGACCTGCGCATCGCCACAGACACCGCGCGGTTTCTGATGCCCGAGTCCAAGGTGGGCCTGGGCGCCAACTTCGGCAGTCAGATGCTTCCGCGGCTGGTACCCGCCGGCTTCGCCTTTGAGGTGCTCTACCTCGCCGAACCGTTCGACGCTGAGACCGGCCTCCGGATGGGGCTGCTCAACAGGGTCACGTCACCCGAGCAGCTCGACGCGACGGTGCAGGCCATGGTGGCGACCCTCGTGAGCAGGGCCCCGATCACCCTGCAGCGGTACAAGGCGATGGTGCACCTCGGGTCGTCCCTACCGATCGCCACCGCACTACGCCTCAATCCCGGTCCCAGCCCTTACCTCAGCGAGGACCGCGCGGAGGGCACTGCAGCCTTTCGGCAGAAACGGTCTCCGCAGTGGTCCGGCCGATGAAATCCCACCCCGTCTCCGACTGCGATCACCCCACCGCACTCGGCCCCACCGGTTCGAAGGGAACAGCAATGAAGCCACCCCAACGGTCTCGCACCAGATGCCGCTCGATCGCCGTGGCCCTGGCCGCCAGCCTCGTCCTTTCCGCATGCGGAGGCGGTTCCTCGGGCGGCAGCGAGGGCGGCGGTGACATCAAGGTCGGCGTGATCGCCGCCCTGACCGGCATCGCCGCACCCTACGGCGTACAAAGTGTCAACTCCTTCCAGATGGGCATCGCCGACCTCAACGCGGCCGGTGGTATCAACGGACGCAAGCTCACGGTGGAGGTGCTCGACAACCGCTCGAAGCCAGAGGAGGTCCCCGCTCTGATGCGCCGGCTCGCATCTGGCGGTGCGAACGTCATCGTCGGAGCGTCGTCCAGCCCGGTGACCATCACCGCAGCTCAGACCGCCGACCAGTTGAAGGTGCCCCTGATCGTGCCGATGGAGGCAGCCGACGACATCATCGGAGCCGGTCGCAAGTACGTCTTTAAGCTGGCGCCCTCGGTCCTTGCAGACAACGGCTGGGCAGCACAGTCGGTCCGCGCCGTGATGGGGGCCGCGGAGAAGAAGGGCGAGACGCCGAAGACGGCGATGTTGATTTACGCCAGCGCCGGGGCCTTCCCGGACGCAAAGGAGGCGTGGAGCCGAACCTTGCAGAAGGAATACCCGGGCGTGAAGGTGCTCGACTCCACCTCGTATGACGAGGCGGCGACGACGGACTTCGCCCCGCTGGTCAGCAAGGCGAAGAATGCCAACCCTGACATCCTGCTGTTCGGTGGCAACCCGCAGGGCGCATTCCTCTTCTACCCGGCGCTCGCCCGATCGGGCTGGAAGCCCAAGGCGACGGTCGGTGTGCTGGGCGGGAACACCAACGCGCAGTTCATCCCGACGGTGGGTGCCATCGCCGATGGTGACATCACCGGCAACTACTGGACGTCCCTGCTCAAGTCGGCAGACGGCGCCAAGCACACGCCACAGGGCTACGCGGACGCCTACAAGGCCAAGTACAAGGGGCAGACACCCGACGGCGTCGGTGCCTACTACTACGCGTCAGTCGGGGTGCTGGCGGACGCCCTCTCGGCGGCGGGCAACCCGGACGACAAGGAGTCGATCACCTCGGCCCTCCGGGCCGTCGACATCGCCGGCATCAACGGCGACAAGAACGGGCTCTGGATCGTCAGCCACGGCGTGAAGTTCGACGCCAAGGGTACGAACGAGCGGGCAATCGGTCTCGTCACCCAGGTTCAGGACGGCAAGTACGTCCCGGTGTACCCGGCGGACGCGGCCGCGAACTCGACCGTCTACCCGCGGCCATAGGCGGGTCGGGGAACCATGATGAAGACGGCCCTGTCGGTCGAAGGATTCAGTGTCTGGCGCGGACGGTCGGAGATCGTACGATCCGTCGATCTTGAGGTCGGTGAGGGCGAACTCGTCTGCCTGCTCGGCTCCAACGGAGCAGGCAAGACCACGCTCACCGAGGGGCTGCTCGGCGTCATCCCCGCCCGCGCCAGAAAGCTGGAGTTCCACGGTCGTGCGATTGCCGGTCTGCGGCCTTGGCACCGGGTGCGGGCGGGAATCGTTCTGGTCCCGCAGGAACGGTCGCTGTTCGCGGGGATGACCGTTCAGGAGAACCTCCTGGTCGGCGCGAATCCGAGGTCCAAAGCGGGCCCGTTCGACCTGGCGGCCATGTACGAACTCTTTCCGCGATTGAAGGATCGGGCCGGTCAGTTCGCGGGAACCCTGAGCGGTGGCGAGCGCAGCATGCTCGCCATCGCGCGGGGGCTCATGCTTCAACCGCGAACCCTGGTCCTCGACGAGCCTTCGCTCGGCCTGGCGCCGGTCATCGTGCAGACGATCATGCAGACGATCGGCGACATCAACGCCTCCGGCGTCTCGGTCCTGCTGATCGAGCAGAACGTCCACCAGGCGCTGCGTTTGGCCTCCCGCGGCTATGTGCTCGACGGCGGAAAGATCATCGCGGCCGGCACCGCGGAATCACTGCTCGCCTCCAATTTAGTGGAGAACGGATACCTCGGATCCACGACCAGCACACGAGAGGAGAGGTAGGTGATGACGCTTCTCCAGATCGCCACCACCGGGGTGCTCCAGGGACTGATCTACGCCCTGATCGGACTGGGCCTCTACCTGATCTTCAATGTCATGCGGGTGGTGAACTTCGCCCACGGCTATTTCGTCCTCATCGGAATGTACGGGGTGCTGTCCCTGGCGCCTCGGTCACTGGCCGACTATGCCGTGGCCCTGATCTTCGTGGCCGCGATCGCGGCAGCCTTCGGCTATGTCGTCGAACGCTTCCTGATCGAGTCGACCCTCGACAAGACCGGCCACGCGCAGTTGGTGATCACGCTCAGCATCGGCGTCGCCCTGCAGTATCTCTTCCAGGTCCTCTATCCCGAGCCGTACCAGACCATCCGGAACCCCTGGCCGATGGAGGCCATCAACGCATTCGGCATCACGATCAGCTTCGCCCGGCTGGCGGCCGGGGCGGTGAGCCTCGTCCTGGCGCTTGCCCTGTCATGGTTGATCTACCGGACCCGCCTGGGCGTCTACATGCGGGCCTGTGCGGAGAGCCTCAACGGCGCCATATTCGTCGGCGTCAACGTTCGTCGGGTGTACCGCTTGACCTTCGCGCTGGGTGCGGCCGCCGCCGCAGTGGCCGGCGGGCTCCTGATCCCGTTCCAGCCGGTGTCCCCCCTGTACGGCTTGGAGTTGACGGTCAAAGCGTTCATCGTCGTCGTGATTGGTGGCAGCGGCGCGCTGTGGGGGACGGTGGCCGCCGGCATCCTCCTCGGTATGGCCGAGGCGGCCAGCAGTGTCTACATCAGTGGTTCCCTGGCCTCCTCCGTGATCTACACCCTTTTCCTCCTGGTCATTCTGTTCCGCCCCCAGGGCCTGGCGCGAAGGACGGTGGCCTCGGCATGAGATCTGTTCGTGGGCTCGTGTCCACCCCGCTCAACCGGGTGAACACCCTCGTCGTGGCCGTCGCACTCGTCGTGGCGGTAGCCTTTCCGCTGTTCGCCGAGGCGCCGATGATCGGCGTCGGCTTCGTCGCCCTGGTCTTCGCGACACGCAACCTCACCTGGAACATCGCCGGTGGCTTCGCCGGGCTGCTGTCGGTCGCGCACGCCAGCGCGTTCGGCATCGGTGCGTTCTCCGTCGCGGTGCTGACCTGGGGGCAGGGCTGGAACGTCTGGTTGGCGATCGTCGTCGGCATCCTGCTCTCGGCGACGATCGGTACGGTTGTCAGCCTGATCATGAGCCGATTCGGCGTCAGTGCGCTGTTCTTTACCCTGGGCACCTTGGCCCTGGCGATCGCGGTGTCCGGGATCGCGGCCTCGTGGAGCGTCACAGGCGGCGTCGACGGTCTGCAGAATCTCACGATGCAGGAGGGCTTTCTGCATCTGCAATGGTTCACGGATGCCACCCCGCTGTACTACGTCGCCCTCGGCTTCCTGATCCTCCTCACGGTCGGGGTGTCGTTCATGATGCGCCGCACCCGCTTTGGCCGTTCGCTGCCGTTCATCCGCGAGGATCCGGTGGTCGCGGCGAGCATGGGCATCAAGGTGGTCCGAAACCAGGCGATCGCCATGGCCATCAGCATGGGTCTCACCGCGATTCCCGGTGCACTCATGGCGCAGTACACGAACTTCGTCAGCTATGACTCGGTCCTCACCGTGGAGGTCGGTATAGCGATGCTCGTGGGCGCGATCATTGGCGGATCGGCCACCCTCGCAGGGCCGATCGTGGCCGGGATCGGCATTGCAGTGCTCGAAGAGTTGATGCGCTCCTTTGCCGTGTCCAGTTCCAACGTCTCCAGCTACACACAGATCGCCTACGCGATCTGCGTCATCCTGATCCTTCGATTCGGAGGCGCCGGCATTGTTCCGCTATGGAACCAGCTGATCGTCCGCCTCTTTGGTACCGGCGCGCCGCGCGCCCCGAAGTCCGAGGCTCCGTCCGACCGGCACGCACCCGATCGCAGCCACGACCCTGGAATGGTGAGCGAGCATGCTTGAGGTCACGACGATCGCCAAGAACTTCGGCGGTCTCAAGGTACTGCAGGACGTCTCCTTCACGGCTGAGCCCGGGCTGGTGACCGCCCTGATCGGCCCAAACGGCGCCGGCAAGTCGACGCTGGTAAACCTGATCGCCGGCGTGCTGCGACCGACGAGTGGATCGATTTTCCTGAACGGCGCGGACATCACCGGTCTGCCGCCAGCGAAGGTGTTCGAGGCGGGCGTCGCGCGGACATTCCAGGTGTCGGGCAACGTAGCCGGGCTGAACGTCTTCGAGTGTGTCGCACTGGCGGCTTACCGACGCGCGAGCGGTTACCGGGAGGCGAATCGACTGGCTCGCGAGCAACTTGAGCGGTTCGACCTCTGGCAGTATCGGCGGGAGGCCATCGGCGACATCCCGTCGGCAATGATCCGGATCGTCGACTTCGCCCGCGGCATGGTCTCGAAGCCGAGGGTGCTCCTGCTCGACGAGGTTATGGCCGGGCTGACCCCGCACGAGGTGGACATTGTGATCGAGCGAGTGCGTGAGTGCCGCGCGGACGGAATCGCCATCGTGATGATTGAGCACGTGATGCAGGCGGTGAATGCACTGGCGGACACCGCGGTGGTGCTCAATCATGGGCGGATCATCACCCAGGGAACGCTCGCCGAGGTGACCGGTCATCCCGATGTTCGTGAGGCGTACCTGGGCGCTGCCGGCTGAGCATCGACGAGTGAGCAGCGGCTGAAAGTTCCGCTGTTTACCCCAGCGCCAATCCCTACACCTGCACACCCCACCCCGGAAGGGTCAGCATGCCCGAAGCAGTTATCGTCGCCACCGCCAGGTCTCCGATCGGCCGGGCGTTCAAGGGATCCCTCAAGGACGTGCGCCCCGACGACCTGACCGCGCAGATGCTCCGCGCCGCACTGTCCAAGATCCCGGCTCTTGACCCCGCTGACATCGACGACCTGATGTTGGGCTGTGGGCTGCCGGGCGGCGAGTCGGGCTTCAACATGGGCCGCGTCGTCGCGGTCCTGGCCGGTTTCGACCACCTGCCGGGCACCACGGTAACCCGGTACTGCTCCTCAAGCCTGCAGACGACCCGCATGGCCATGCACGCGATCAGGGCGGGCGAGGGTGACGTGTTCGTCTCGGCTGGTGTTGAGACCGTCAGTCGCTTCGCCAAAGGCAACGCCGACAGTCTTCCGGACACCAGGAACCCGGTGTTCGCCGAGGCCGAGGCCCGTACCGAGAAGCTCGCAAGCGGGGAGCAGACCTGGTTCGACCCGCGCGGCTACGACGCGGTTCCGGACGTCTACATCGCCATGGGACAGACCGCGGAGAACGTCGCCCAGCTCAAGAGTGTCACCCGCGCGGAGCAGGACGAGTTCGGTGTCCGTAGTCAGAATCTGGCCGAGAAGGCGCTCGCGAATGGGTTCTGGGAGCGCGACATCACCCCGGCGACCCTGCCCGACGGCACGGTTGTCAGTAAGGACGACGGCCCTCGGGCGGGGGTGACGATGGAAGCGTTGTCGCAATTGAAGCCGGTCTTTCGTCCTAATGGCACTGTCACCGCCGGCAACTGCTGCCCGCTGAACGACGGAGCCGCCGTGGTCGTGATCATGAGCGATACAAAGGCCAGGGAGTTGGGCCTAACCCCCCTCGCCCGGATCGTGTCTACCGGCGTATCCGCCCTGTCGCCCGAAATCATGGGGCTCGGCCCGGTCGAGGCGTCGAAGCGGGCGCTCGATCGGGCCGGCCTGACCATCGACGACATCGACCTGGTCGAGATCAACGAGGCGTTCGCCGCCCAGGTCATCGCCTCCGCCCGCGACCTCGGGATCAACTTCGACAAGCTCAACGTCAATGGCGGGGCGATCGCGGTCGGCCATCCGTTCGGTATGACCGGCGCCCGGCTCACCAGCACGCTCATCAACTCCCTGCAGTACCACGACAAGCAGTTCGGTTTGGAGACCATGTGCGTCGGCGGGGGTCAAGGCATGGCGATGGTCCTCGAACGCCTGTCCTGACCTGTCGAAACACCGACCGCGACACGTCCCAGCGAGCACCAGGCCGACGCGGTCCCGCAGACATCGAGGAATTCGCCAATGGCCCCGCGACTGACCTCGAACGGAGCGTACGGAGGAAGAAGATCATGAAAACATTCAACGGGATCGACGAGTTCGAGCGGGCCGTCGGCAGTCACCTCGGCGACAGCGACTGGCATACCATCACCCAGGAGCAGATCGACCTGTTCGCCGAAGCGACCGGCGACCACCAGTGGATCCATACCGACGCCGAGAGGGCGGCCCGTGGACCATTCGGCAGCACCATCGCGCACGGCTACCTGACCCTCGCCCTGGTCCCGAAGATGATCTGGCAGATCTACACCGTCGAGGGGCTGAGCATGGGCGTGAACTACGGAGCCAACAAGGTCCGCTTCCCCTCCCCGGTGCCGGTGGGGTCGAGGGTCCGCGCAGGCGCCGAGCTCGTCGAGCTCGTCCGTGGCCGAAACGGCGCGCGAGCGACGGTCCGTGTGACTATCGAACGCGAGGGCGGCGACAAGCCGGTCTGCGTCGCCGAGGTCCTCTCGGTGCTGGTTTCCTGAGCGTCGCGTTCAGGTTTGACGACCTTGAGGGGCACGGCGACGACCGCGAAGTCTCCGGCGGCCGCTGCGGCGTAGGCGGCGCGCGGCCGGTCCGAGGTCGGCGATGAGGCCGTCCAGCGTCTCCGGTCCCCGCGAGTTGGCGATGACGACGGTGTACCCGTTGACGATCGTTGCACGGGCGATCTGGCTACCGACCTCGCCGGCGCCGATGATTCCGAATGTCGTCACGCGTGCTTCATGATCTTGTCCTTCGCACTTGAGGTGGGCAGGACGGCAGAGGCAAGCAGAGCCAGCTTGTCCGCATCGGTGGAGCCGGCGTCCGGGTGGTAGACGACCAGCATCAGGTCCTCGGTGCCGTTGATCGCCAGTCGCTCCCGGTTGAGGGTCATCTCGCCGACCTGCGGGTGGTCGAGCCGAAGCGGTGTCCCGCGCTGTCCACGCACTTCGTGCCGTGCCCAGAGCTGCCGGAACCGCGGACTCGCCAGCGACAGCTCGCCGGTGAGTTCGATGAAGCGGGAATCGTCGACGTGGGTTCCCACGGCCTGCCGCAGGTTCGCGATGAAGCACTCCGTCACGTTCTCCCACTCCGGATGCAGCGCCTGCTCGGCCGGGTCCAGGAACAGGTCACGCAACTGATTGCCGCCGACGGCAAGGCCGGGTGAGAGCGCTGTGGCCATGCGGTTCACGGCCAGGATGTCGAAGTACCGGTCTTCGATGAAGGCAGGCTGCACGAGGCTCTCCAGGAGCTTCAACGCTCCTGCCGGCGGTGTCTGCTTGCGCGGTCGGCGCCTGCGCCGCCGGGGAACCTCCGCGACCAGGGTCAGCAGGTGGGCGAAGTGGTCATCGTCGAGTTGCAGCACGCGGGCGATCGACTCGAGCACCTGGACGGAGGGGTTGCGGTCACGGCCGCGTTCGAGCCGCAGATAGTAGTCAGCGCTGATGCCGGCGAGCATGGCGACCTCCTCCCGCCGCAGCCCCGGCACACGCCGCACACCGATGTCGGGGATGCCCGCCTGCTGCGTCGTCACCAGCTCGCGCCGGGCTCGCAGGTAGGCCCCGAGGGCGTTCGTCGACTCGCTCATGAGGGCGACCCTAGCTCTGTGCGCAGCGATCAAAGGGGTCCTGTCGCACCCCAGGCTGCAGAGGGCTCTGGGTGAGCCGGCGTACCACTCATAGCGTTCACGACGGCCCGTCCGGGCCACGCAGCTTGAGGGGGAGCCATGACCGTCACACTGATCACCGGAGCCAACAAGGGCATCGGTTACGAGACCGCCAGGCAGCTGCTGGAGCTGGGGCACGAGGTCTACATCGGCGCGCGTGACGCCGAACGCGGTAAGAAGGCCGCCGCCGAGCTCGGGGCGCGGTTCGTCCAGCTCGACGTGACCGACGACGCCTCGGTCAGCAGCGCACTGGCGAGCATCGACGCGGCCGAGGGCCGTCTCGACGTCCTGGTGCACAACGCCGGCGTCCTGGAGACCGCGCTCGACGGCCCTGCGGCACTGCGTTCCTTCGACACGAACGCGGTCGGCATCGTGCGTGTCACGCAGGCGGCACTGCCCCTGCTCCGCAAGTCCTCGAACGCCAACGTCGTCACCATCTCCAGCAGCGCCGGGTCGTTCTGGGCGGTGAACAACCCCGAGCGGCCGGAGTTCGGTCTGCCGCTCGCGCTGTACTCGGCGTCGAAGTCGGCAGCCACCATGCTGACGGTGCACTACGCCAAGTCGCAGCCGGGCATCAAGTTCAACGCCATTGAGCCGGGCACCACCGCCACCGACATGACCGCCGCCTTCGGCATCGGACGACCGGTCGAGGAAAGCGCCCGATTCGTCGTACGTCTGGCCACCCTCGACGCGACCGGCCCGACCGGCACCTTCCAGGACGAGGCGGGACAGCTGCCGTGGTGAGCCCGCGCGAACAGCTCGAACGCACGCCCGCTCGTGGCGACGGGCGCAAGCGGCAGGCTGGTAACGCCGATGGCCCGCGCCGAGACCGTGTCGCCGAATAACCGCTCAAAGGGCTGAAGGTGCCGGAGCGGGAGGTTGTCGAGGATCAGGAGGGGGCTCGCTCGCTACTGGCATGCGGTGGGGAGGAGTACGGTCGTGAGCAAACCTCGATGCCGCGGTCGGGAGGCAGTTCCTCGACGGCGTGGGGAGCACCGGCGGTAGCGCATCGCCAGCACGATCACCTCGGCCGGAAACTGGAACCCGGCGAACGCCGAGAGCACGCGGACAGAATCGAGACCGGGCTGCGGACCGCATAGCCAATCCTGCCTGGTGACTCGATCAGCAGCGCAACGAGCCCCAGCTCGGCTGCGGGGTCGTGCGGTCCCGCGCCGACACCGAGGGCGTAAAGCACCGGGTCGTGCTGCTTCCATGCCGTTTGCCGGTGCGCCGGCGGCGTAGCGACGTGGAGCAGGGGCGGTCCCGGGGCGGTCCCGGGGCACCTCGGGCCGGCACTCAGCGTCGCGTAAACCTCGTTCAGGAAGGTAGGTCCTTACCGAACCGCTGGTCAGCGGACCGGAATCTCTTGACGATGTGCTCAGCGGCACAGTACCGTCCCATATTAAGAAACGCGGACCACCATATGAGCCGGTCGAAGGACTGAGGTAGTCATGAAGATGCGAACGTTGCGGGTAGCGGCCGTGGCTCTGCTGATAACGGTCTCGGCGGGCGCGTGTGCCGAGAACCAGACGGCCGACGAGGCTGGTGGCTCCGCCGCCGCACCGTCCGCCAACGTCACGTTCGGTGTGGGCGTCGACCCGGCGTACTCGCCGATCTACCTCGCCGACCAGGACAAGCTGTTCGCCGGGGCGGGCGTCAACGTGACGGTGACCCAGTTCCAGGAGGGCACCGGCGGCCTGGACGCGATCCTGGCCAAGCAGGGCCAGTTCACCGCCAGCACCGAGTCCAGCCTGCTCAACCGGGCCACCCGCGGTGACATCAAGGGCCTGGCCGTCTTTTCCCAGTCGCCCAGCTTCATCAAGCTCGTCGCCCGCTCCGGGATCGCGGACGTCGCCGGCATCAAGAAGTACGGTGTCGTGCCCGGCACGGTGAACGAGTACGCCACCAACAAGGTCCTCGCGGCCAAGGGCATCAGCCGTGACGCCGTCGAGTTCGTCAAGGCGTCCCCGGCCGAGATGCCGGCGCTGCTACAGCGCGGCGACGTCGACGGCTACATCATGTGGGAGCCGTGGCCGTCACGCGGCGTGGCCAACGGCGGCAAGGTGCTGCTCACCAGCGGCGACATCGGGTACGTCTACAACCTCGTGATCGGCGTCGACGGTGCCTGGTACGAGGCGAACAAGGACACCGCCAAGAAGGTAGTCGACACCGTCGGCAAGGCGTGCGAGCAGCTCACCGCTGACGCCGCAAAGTCCGGCACGGTCACTGAGAAGGCGATCAAGGTTCCGGCGGCCGAGGCGCAGGCCCTCCTGCAGGGCGTGGAGTGCAAGGTCCGCGACTTCACCGACGACGACCTGCAGCGGTACGCCGAGATCGCCAAGTTCCAGCAGGACAGCAAGATCGTGCAGAAGGCAGCGGACCCTGCGACGGTGATGATCAGGGGCCTGGTGTGACGTCCGACGGCACGCGTACGGCAGTCCCGACCGGCCGGTCGTCCTCGACCGGCCGGGGCGGGGACCCCGTCTCCCTGCGCGACGTCGACATCCGCTTCGGCGACTTCGACGCGGTGCGCGGCGCGACGCTCGACATCGCGGCGGGCGAGTTCGTCTGCCTGCTGGGGCCCAGCGGCTGCGGCAAGTCGACCCTGCTCAACGCGGTCGCCGGCTTCGTCACGCCGGCCGGCGGCCAGGTCACCTGCGGCGGCGCAACCGTCACCGGGCCCGACGTGGCGCGCGGTGTGGTGTTCCAGAGTGCGGAGGCGCTGTTTCCCTGGCTCACCGTCCGGCAGAACGTCGCGTTCGGGCCCCGGATGCGGCGCATGCCCAAGGCGCAGCGCACCGCACTGGAGGACCGCTACCTGGCGATGGTCGGGCTCAGCCACAGCGCCGACCGGTTCCCAAGCCAGCTTTCCGGCGGCATGCGCCAGCGGGCGCAGCTCGCCCGGGTGCTCGTCAACGAGCCGTCCGTCGTCCTCATGGACGAGCCGTTCGGGGCCCTGGACGCACAGACCCGGCTCGTCATGCAGATCGAGCTCGACCGGATCTGGCGCGACACCGGCGCCACCATCCTGTTCGTCACCCACGACATCGGCGAGGCGATCCTGCTCAGCGACCGGATCGTCACCATGACGGCCGGTCCCGCCGCCGCCATCAAAAACGTCTACCCGTGCGACCTGCCCCGGCCGCGCGACCTCACCGACCCGGCCAGCGCCGCACTGTTCCGGCTGCTGCGCGAGGACATCGGCGAGGAGGTGGCCCGCACGCTGCGGGCCCAGGGACTCGACGACGGGCACGACGGCCGGCCGGCCGCTGACCAGCGAGAGGCGGAACGATGACCGTCGACGTGCGTACGGACCCGGCGCCCACCCCCGTCGAGCCGCGCCGCCCGGCGCGTCGGCGGACCGCCCGGCCCCGACTGACCCGGATTGGGCTGTCGGTGCTCTCCGTGGCCCTCGGCATTGCCGTCTGGGACCTGGTGAGCCGCAACTACACCGCGTTCTTCCTGCCGTCGCCGATGCTCACCGGGCAGGGCGCGGTCGACCTGATCCGCGACGGCACCCTGTGGGCCTCGATCAGCGCCTCGTCGACCCGCATCCTGACCGGCTGGCTGCTCGGCGTCGTGATCGGCGTGCCGGTCGGGCTGCTCATGGGGTGCATCCCCTGGCTGCGGCTGATGCTCGACCCGTACATCCAGTTTTTCCGGTTCGTGCCGCCGATCGCGTTCGTCACGCTGGCGATCATCTGGCTCGGCCCGGGCGAGGCGTCCAAGGTCGCGCTGATCTTCTACACCACCGTCTTCATCGTCGCGCTCAACACCCTGGCCGGTGTGCTGGCAGTCGACGAGCTGCGGTTGCGCGCGGCCCGCGCCCTGGGTGCCTCGCCGCTGCGCAGCCTCGTGTCGGTGGTGCTGCCCTCGACAGTGCCGCACGTGGTCACCGGCGCCCGATTGGCCATGGGCAACTCGTTCCTGACGATCGTCTCGGCCGAGATCGTCGCGGCCCAGAGCGGGCTCGGCTCGCTCATCTGGACCGCCCGCAACTACGCCAAGACCGAATGGGTCTTCGTCGGCATCCTCGCCCTCGGCCTGCTCGGCTACCTCTTCGACTGGATTTTGCGGGTCACCACGCGGACCACCCTGCGCCGCTACGGCGTCACCTTCTGACGCCCTGCAGCGTCACCGCCTGACGGTCCCCCTCCCACGAAAGGCACCTCCGCATGCTCTGCATCGGCGTCGACATCGGCGGCACGTTCACCGACGTGATCGTCTACGAGCCGGCCACCGCACGGCTCGCCGAGGCGAAGACCCTGTCGACGCCACACGATCCCGCGACCGCGATCTTCGAGGGGCTGGCAAAGCTCGGCGTCTCGCTGGACGCGGTGGAGCGCTTCGTGCACGGCACCACGCGGGTGACGAACGCATTGTTGGAGGGCTCCGGAGAACCGGTAAGCGTGGTCACCACCGCAGGCTTCCGCGACGTGCTGGAGATGGGCCTCGGGCACCGGCCGCGGCTCTACAGCGTCAAGGAGTCAGCACGCCCGTCGCTGGCGCCCCGCTCGCTGCGGCACGCGCTGCGGGAGCGGATCGCCGCCGACGGTGAGGTCACCGAACCGCTCGACCCCGGCCACCTGGACGAGGTGCTGGACCGGGTGGCGGCTGCCGGGCCGGGGGCCGTCGCGGTCTGCCTGCTGCACTCGTACCGCAACCCCGCCCACGAGCGGGCGGCGGCGCGGCGGCTCGCCGAGCGCTACCCGAACCTGGTCTGCACGGTCTCCTCGGACGTCGTACCGGAGCAGGGCGAGTACGAACGGTTCGCCACCACGGTGCTCAATGCCAGCGTCCGCGGCACCGTCGCCGACTACCTGCGTGGGCTCGGCACCGCCCTGGCGGACGCCGGGTACGTGCACCCGCTGTCCATCATGACCAGCAGCGGTGGCGTCGTCTCCACCGATGAGGCCAGCCGTCTGCCGATCAACCTGGCGCTCTCCGGCCCGGCGGGCGGTGTCGCGGCCGCCGTCCACGTCGCGGGCCTGGCCGGATACTCGAACGTGATCACCTGCGACATCGGCGGCACCAGCACCGACGTCTGCCTGATCAAGGGCGGCGCGCCGCTGATGACCAGCGACGGGACGATCGCCGGGTACCCGAACCGCACATTCCAGGTGGAGATCAACACGATCGGGGCGGGCGGCGGTTCCATCGCCTGGCGCGACCTCGGCGGCGAGCTGCGGATCGGGCCGCGCAGCGCCGGCTCCGCGCCCGGCCCGGCCTGCTACGGCCGTGGCGGCACCGAGCCGACCACCACCGACGCGCACCTGCTGGTCGGGCACCTCGACCCGCAGGAGAGCCTGGGCGGCGAGGTACGGCTGGACCCGGCGCCGGCGGCCGCGGCCGCGGCGGTGCTCGCCGGGCAGCTCGGGCTGGACGACATGGAGCTGGCGTACGGCATCCTGCGCCTGGCCACCATCAAGATGACCAGCGCGATCAAGGAGATCTCCGTCGCACGCGGGCACGACCCGCGCGACTTCGTGCTGATGCCGTTCGGCGGGGCCGGGCCGATGCACGCCACGGCGCTCGCCGACGAGCTGGGCATCCGCCGGGTGCTGGTGCCGCCGGTGCCGGGCAACTTCTCGGCCCTGGGGTTCGTCACGGCCCGCGCCCGGCACGACTACGTGCGTACCGTCCTGATGGCCGCCGACGAACCCGGGCTGGCCGCGGCACGGGCGGTCGTCGCGGAGCTGCAGGACGCCGCCCGGGCGCAGCTCAAGGCGGAGGACGGCGTCGAGGCCGACCAGGTCTCGTTCGCGCTGACGGTGGGCATGCGCTTCCGCGGACAGAGCCACGACCTGGCCGTCGCGGTGGACGGCCTGCCCGCCACGGCCGAGGACCTGGTAGCGGCGTTCCACGACGCGTACGCCGAGCGGTACGCCTACGTGCGCACCGGCCACCCGGCCGAGATCGTCAACTGCCGGCTGACGGCGTTCGGGCCCAGCCCTGAGGTGCGCTTCGCCGCACCGTCCGGCGGCGAGGCCCAGCCGGGCCAAACCCGGCTGTACGGGCCGGACGGCTGGGTGGATGCCGCGGTGTGGCGGCGGGCCGAACTGGCGCCCGGTGTCGCGGTGACCGGCCCGGCCGTGGTGCGCGAGAACGGCAGCACCACCGTCGTCGGGGCAGGCTGGCGCGGCGCGGCCGACGAGCACGGCAACCTGCTGTTCACCCGGGACTGACCATGCTGCCACTCGCCCTCGACGCCGTCCTGCTCGATGGGGCGGCCCGGCACCCGGACCGGCCGCTGTACGCGTTCGCGGAGCTGGACCACCCGGTCACGCACGCCGAGTTCGCCGAGCTGGCGGGTCGGGGCGCGGCCGTGCTCGCCGCTCAGGGGGTCGGCCCCGGCGACCGGATCGCGGTGTGGGCCGAGAACAGCCTCGCCTGGCTGACCCTGTTCGCGGCGGCGGCCTGGCGGGGCGCGGCGCTGGTGACGCTGCACCCCGGCCTCACCGGGGCGGAGCTGGCCGAGGCGGTGGCGCGCTCCCGGCCCCGCCGGTTGTTCGTGGCCGAGCGGATCCGCGACCGGGCCGCACCCGCGGAGGCGGCTGCCGCGCTGGCCGGTCTGCCGCAGGCGCCGGACGGCATCCACACACTCACCGACGACGGTGGCCGAGCCGCGCTGGCAGGACTGCCCGGCTGGGCCGACGCCGCGCCGGAACCCATCGGTGACGCCGACGCCGTGCTGAACATCCAGTTCACCTCCGGCTCCACCGGCCCGGCCAAGATGGTGGCGCTGAGCGCGCGCAACCTGGTGCGCAACGCGCAGTGGACGGCCCGGTCGGCCGGGCTGCGCGCCGCCGACACCATCGCCTCGCCGCTGCCGCTCTCGCACGCCGCCGGGCTCAGCAGCGGCGCCGTCCTGGCCCTGGCTACCGGGACGCTCTGGGTGTCGATGCGCCGGTTCCGCTCCGAGAGCGTGCTGGACGCGATCGACCGGCACCGCTGCACCGTGCTGCAGGCCGTCCCCACGATGGCCACGATGCTCGCCGACCGGGTGGAGAGCGAGCCCGGCCGGTGGGACCTGTCGTCGCTGCGGGTGGGCTTCCTCGGCGGGGCACCGTGCGCGCCTGCCCTGCGCGAGCGCACCGTACGCGTGCTCGGCCTGGACCGCGCGGCCGTGGTCTACGGCCAGACCGAGGCGGGCCCGACGATCAGCGTCGACCCGGGCGACGGCAGCTGTACGCCGGTCGGCCTGACCGTCGGCCGGATCGTGCCCGGTCTCGACGCGGCCGTGGTCGAGCCGGGTACCCACCGCACCCTGCCGGCAGGCGAGGCGGGGGAGCTGCTGGTCCGCGGCGAGTCGGTCACGTCCGGGTACGTCGACGACCCGGCCGCCACCTCGGCCGCATTGACCTCCGACGGCTGGCTGCGTACCGGTGACCTCGGCGTGCTGACGGCCGGCGGGGTGTTCACCCTGACCGGCCGGGTCAAGGAGCTCATCATTCGCGGCGGCGAGAACGTCAGCCCGGCCGAGGTGGAGGCCATGCTGCTCGACGACGCCGCCGTCGGCGAGGCGTGCGTGCTCGGGGTGCCGTCGGACCGCTGGGGCGAGGAGGTCGGTGCGCTGCTGGTGGCCGCGCCCGGCGCCCGGCTGGACACCGACGTGGTCGTCGCGGCGGTCGCCGGGCGGCTCGCCCGGCACAAGCTGCCCACGCGGGTGCGTACGGTCGCCGGGCTGCCCCTGCTGCCGTCCGGCAAGGTCGACCGGCGCGCCGCGCTGGCACTGCTCGAGGGGGAAAACTGATGCAGCTGGGCTCGTGTTTCCTCGACTCGCTGACCGTGACGAGCTTCTTCGGCAACGCCGAGATGCGCGGCGTCTTCAACGACAGGCAGCTCATGCAGTCCTGGCTGGACGTGGAGGCCGCGCTGGCCCGCGGGCAGGCGTCGCTCGGGATCATCCCGCACTCCGCCGCGGAGGCGATCACCGCGACGGCCCGGCTGGAGAAGCTGGACACCACGGCGCTGGTCGCCGACGCCGAGGACACCGTGCACCCGCTCGTGCCGCTGGTCCGAGCCCTGACCGCCGCCTGCCCGGACGACGCCGGGCGCTACGTGCACCTGGGCGCCACCACGCAGGACGTGATGGACACCGGGTTCGTACTGCGCGCCCGCGCCGGCCTGGACATCGTCAGCCGTCAGCTGGACGAGCTGGTACGGGTGCTGCGTCGGCTGGCGCTGCGGCACCGCAGCACCCCGATGCCGGCGCGCACACACGGCCAGCAGGCGCTGCCGACGACGTTCGGGCTGCGTTGCGCGGTGTGGCAGGGCGAGCTGCAGCGGCACCGCGACCGGCTGCGGGAGCTGCGTGCGCGGCTGCTGGTGACCAGCATGGGCGGAGCGGCCGGCACGATGGCCGGGTACGGGCCGCAGGCGTTCGCCCTGGAGCGGGCCGTCGCCGGGGAGCTGGGCCTGGCCGTCGCGGACACCCCGTGGCACGCCACCTCCGACCGCTTCGCCGAGTGTCTGATGGTGTTCGGGATGGTGGCGGCCAGCGGCGAGAAGCTTGCCCGCGAGGTGTACTTCCTGGGCCGTACCGAGGTCGGTGAGGCGTACGAGCCGCAGCGCTCCACCCAGGTGGGCAGCAGCACCATGCCGCACAAGCGCAACCCGATCCGCTGTGAGGCGGTGATCGCGGCGGCCGGCACGCTGCGGGCGCAGGTGCCGCTGGCCCTGCAGACCATGGTTGCCCAGGACGACCGGGACATGGGCGTCGGCATGACGCTGTGGAAGCTGCTGCCGGAGTGTTTCATCCTCATCGGCGGCGTGCTGGAGCGCCTCGTCGAGGTCTTCGGCGACCTGGGCGTGAACCCGGACCGGATGCGGGCCAACCTCGACCTCACCGGCGGGCTGGTGCTGTCGGAGGCGGTGATGCTGCGGCTGGCCGGCGCGCTGGGCCGTGAGCAGGCCCACCACCTGGTCATGCGGGTGGTGCGCGACAGCCTGGAGCAGGAACGGCCGTTCGCCGACGTGCTGCGCGCGGACCCGGAGGTCGCCGCCGCCCTACCCGGCGAGGATGTCGCCGGGCTGCTGGACCCGCTGTCCTACGTCGGTCACGCCGCCGCCCTGGTGGACCGTGCCCTGCTCACCTCGGAGTCGCCATGACCACGCAATCGTCCGTCCTGCTCGAGCGGGCAGGCCGGCTGGCCCGGATCACGCTGAACCGCCCGCACCGGCGCAACAGCTTCGACCTGGCGATGCTCGCCCGGTTCGAGGACGTGCTGCACGAGCTGGGCCGCGACCCGGAGGTGGAGGTGGTGGTGCTCACCGGGTCCGGGCCGGCGTTCTGCGCCGGCACCGACCTCGACGAGCTGGCCACCCTGGACGCGGCCGCCACCATGCAGGTGCAGCGCCGCACGGCAGAGCTGGTGGAGCGCTGGTACCGGCTGGAACAGACGACGGTGACCGCGTTCAACGGCCCCGCGATCGGTTCCGGCGCCGTGCTCGGGCTGGCGGCCGACCTGCGCGTCGCGGCGGACAGCTGCTTCTTCACCTTCCCCGAGGTGACCTTCGGGATCCCACTGACCTGGAGCGGCATGGCGATCCTGGCAGATCTGGCGGGGTCGGACCGGGCCAAGCGCTGGCTGCTGCTGGGCGAGCGGATCGGCCCGGACGAGATGCTGCGCCACGACCTGGTCACGGCGGCGGTGCCGGCGGCCGAGCTGAGCGCCCGGTGCGATGCGGTTGTCGACCGTCTGCTGGCCGTTTCTCCGGTGGGACGGTCTATGACGAAGCGGGCCGCTCGTCTGGCCGGGCCGAGGTTCGAGGCCGCCGCCAACGACTCCTACCTCGGTGCGCTGAGCGTCGCGTTGCGCCCGGCGGGCGCCTACCCGAAGGGCGGGCAGCGGTGAAGGTGCACCAGGTGCTGGCGGACGCGCTGGTGGCGCACGGCGTCGACACGGTGTTCGGCCTGCTCGGCGACGCGAACATGTTCCTGGTGACCGACCTGGTGAGCCGGCACGGCGTGCGGTTCGTCGCGGCCCGCAACGAGAACGCCGCCGTGATGATGGCCGACGGGTACGCCCGCGCCACCGGCCGGTGCGGGGTGGCCACGGTGACGCAGGGTCCGGGGCTGGCCGTGGCGGGCGCGGCGCTGACGATCGCTCGCCAGGCGGGCACCCCACTGGTGCTGGTCGCGGGCGACACCCCGCCGGGCGACCCGGGGCATGTGCAGAATTTCGCGCAGGAGCCGTTCGCCCTGGCGACCGCGGGCCGCATGGTCGCGGTGGTGACCGCGGCGGGAGTGGCCCGCGACGTCGCGACGGCGTTCCGGCTCGCCCGGTCGACGACCGGGCCGGTGGTGCTGAACGTACCCCTGGATCTGCAGGACGAGGACATCGTGGGCGAGGCGCCGGCGGCCGCGGTGGCCGTGCCGCGCCCGGCCGGGCCGCCCGCCCCGCACCCGGACGACGTGGCGATGCTCGCCGAGCGGCTGTCCGCCGCGCGACGGCCGGTGCTGCTGGCCGGCCGGGGCGCGGAGCCGGCCGCTGCGGCGGTACGCGCGCTGGCGGACCGCAGCGGCGCCGTACTGGCCACCACGCTGATGGGCGCTGGTCTCTTCCCGGACCACCCGTACAATCTGGGGGTTGCGGGTGGCCTGTCCCGGCCGCTGACCCGGCGGGTCCTCGGCGAGGCCGACCTGGTGCTGGCATTCGGCGCCGGGCTGAACCGGTGGACCGCGGACCACGGCCGGTTGTTCGGTCAGGCCGAGGTGGTGTGCGTCGACCTCGACGCGGCGGCGCTGGGGGCCCGGTGGCCGGTCGACGCCGGGGTGGTCGGCGACGCCGGCGCGGTGGCGACCGCCGTCGCGGGGCGGCTGCCGGTGCTCGAGCGGCCGCAGTGGCGCTCGGCGGAGCTGGCGCGCGAGGTGGCGGCGGCGGATCCGTTCGCCGGGCTGGTGCCGTTGCGGGCCCCGGACCGGATCGACCCGCGGGCGTTCCTGCGGGTCTGCGCGCGGCGGCTGCCGCAGCGCCGCACCACCGTGGTGGGCGTCGGGCACTTCGGTGGCTGGCCGAACCTGCTGCTGGACTCGCCGGCGGTGGACCGGGCGCTGATCGCCCCGTGGGACTTCGGCAGCATCGGGGTGGGGCTGCCGTTCGCGGTGGGCGCCGCGACTGGCCGCCCGGACCGCCCGGTGGTGGCGTTCGAGGGCGACGGCAGCCTGCTCACCGGGCTGGGGGAGCTGGACACGCTGGCCCGCACGGGCGCCGCGGTGCTGCTGATCGTGCTGGACGATGCGGCGTACGGCGCGGAGGTGCGCAAGCTGCGTCCGCGGGGCGTGGATCCGTCGCTGGCCCGGTTCCCCGAGCGTGACCTCGCCGCTGTGGCGCGGGCGCTAGGCGTGCCCGCCTGGACGGTGACGGACGAGGCCGGTGCCGACGCCGCGTTCGACGCGGTGCTGCCGGTCACCGGCCCCTGCCTGCTGCATGTGCGGGTGCATCCCGACGCCGTCCAGGAACACTTCTGAGCCGGTCAGTCCCCCCAGATCGCGCCCACGCCGTGGCCGAGCTGGCGCGACAGCTCGTCCGCGGTGCGGGCGGCTGCGGCGGCCAGCTCGGCGACGCGGGCCTCGTCGAGGCGGAAGATCGGCCCGGAGACGCTGATCGCGGCGGTGACGTGGCCGAGCCGGTCGCGTACGGGCGCGGCGACCACGCGCAGGCCCTCCTCGCTCTCCTCGTCGTTGAGCGCCCAGCCGCGCTCGCGTACCTCGCGCATCCGGTCGGCGAACGTGTCGAGGTCGGTGATGGTGTTGGGGGTCAGCCGGGTGAACCGGGTGTCGGCGAACGTGGCGCGGATCTGCTCGTCGTCGAGGTCGAGCAGCAGCGCCTTGCCGGCCGCGCTGCACCACAGCGGGATGCGCCGCCCGAGCCGGGAGACGAGCTGCACGTTGCGGCTGCCGTGCTCGATGTAGATCGACAGGGCGTCCAGTTCGTCGCGGATCGACAGGTTGACGGACTCGCCCTCGGTCTGGGCGAGCTCGTGCAGCAGAGGCCGGGCCAGGGCGTGCATGTCGAGCCCGGCGAGGAAGCGGGCGCCCAGCTCGAAGACCGTCACGCCGAGCCGGTACGCGCCGGTCTCGTCGTTGCGCTGCAGGAACCCGGCGTCGGCGAGGGCCCGGAAGAGCCGGCTGGCGGTGGACTTGTGCAGCCCGAGTTCGCGGCTGACGTCGCTCACCTTGCGCTCGACGGTGCCGGTGCGAAACGCCAGCAGCACGTTGAGAGCGCGGTCGAGCGCCTGGGTGCCGGACTCCCGGGCGGCGGGCTCCTCCGCAGCTGGGGGCGGTTCTGGGGCCTGCGACATCTTGCTTCCCACTTTCTCCGTTGGTAGTGTTTCATAATATAAACCGCGGACCACATTATGGTCCACTCAGTTTCAAGTCAGACCACTCGGCACCACGAGCCGGAACACGTGAGGCGTCGCATGACCAAGACGTTGAACCCGATCGACCTCGAGATCGTCACCGAGGGTCTGATCTCGATCGTGCGCGAGATGCGCCAGACGATCTTCCGTACCGCGCACTCCCCGGTCATCGCCGACGCGCAGGATTTCTCCTGCGCATTGTTCGACCCGCAGGGCCAGATGGTCGCCCAGGGCCGCGACATGCCCGGGCACGTCATCGCCATGCCGGCTTCCGTCGCCGAGATCTTCGCTGACTTCGCCGAGGAGATGCGCCCCGGTGACCTGTACATCGTCAACGACCCGTACCGCGGCGGCAGCCACCTCAACGACGTCACCCTGATCACCCCGGTCTTCATCGGCGACGAGCTGTTCCTCTTCCCCTGCGTGCGCATGCACTGGGCGGACATCGGCGGCATGACCCCCGGGAGTGTCTCCGGGCAGGCCACCGAGATCCTCCAGGAGGGACTGCGCATCCCGCCGATCAAGCTGATCGAGCAGGGGCGCCCCAACGCCGCCGCGTACGCCATCGTCTTCGCCAACGTGCGGATGGCCGACGAGCGGCGCGGCGACCTGGAGAGCTGCATCGCCGCCTGTCACACCGCCGAGCGCCGGCTGCGCGAGATCGTTGGCCGCTACGGCGCCGAGCTGGTGCTCGACAGCGTGGCCGCCAACATGGACCGCACCGAGCAGCGGCTGCGCGACCGCATCCGTGAACTGCCCGACGGCGTCTACCGCTACGAGGACTACCTCGACCTCTACACCGACGGCCGGTACGACCCGGCGCTCGTGCGCTGCGTGCTCACCGTCGACGACGACGAGATCGATGTCGACTTCCGCAGATCATCCACACAGGTCGCCGCCGTCGTCAACTCGTCGCGCGCCATGACCGTCGCCGGCGTCTTCATCGCCGTCAAGAGCGCGCTCGACCCCGGCGGCCTCGTCAACCACGGCGCCTTCCGCCCGCTGCGGGTGCACACCGAGCCGGGCACCGTGGTGCACGTCGCCTATCCGGCCCCGGCCAACGCGCACAGCGAGGTGCGCAAGCGCGTCATCTCGGCCGTCATGGCGGCGCTGAGCCAGGTCGCACCCGACCTCATCGCGGCGGACCAGTTCGGCACCACCTTCCAGAACCTGATCGGCGGCGTGGATCAGCGCACCGGCCGGCCGTACCTCTACTACGACTACCCGGCGGGCGGCAACGGCGGCTTCCTGGAGTCGGACGGGCCGAGTGCGATGAACCCGGTCGACCTCGGCGACATCTCCACCATCCAGTCCGTCGAACGGCTGGAAACCGAGATCCCCATCCTCGTCGAGGCCTCCGAGCTGCGCATCGGATCGTGCGGCGACGGTGCCCGCCGCGGCGGGCTGGGCAGCCGCCGCGCGACCCGGTTGCTGGCCAGCACCGGGTCGTACTCGGTGCAGACCGACCGCACCACCGTCCCGCCGTACGGGTTGCGTCACGGCGGCCCCGGCGCACCCACCGTGACGTTCATCCGCCGCCCCGACGGCGAGCGGGTCGACTTCGCGACCCCTGGCAAGATCGGCGGCTTCCCGATGCGGTCCGGCGACGTCCTCGTCATGGAGTCCGCGGGCGGTGGCGGCTGGGGCGACCCGCTGGACCGCGAGTCCGCGGACGTCGCCGACGACGTGACGCAGGGCTACCTGAGCGCCGCCGACGCCGAACGCCGGTACGGCGTGCGGCTCGGCGACAACGGCGCCGTCGACCTCGGCGCGACCGCGGCGACCCGTCAGGACATGCGCGGCCAACGGCTGTGGCTGCGCGTCACCACCAACGAGGGGGAGCCGTACGCCGGTGAGCGCGGCAGCCGACGGCTCGTCTACGTGGCCCCCGGCGCGGGGCTGGCCGAGGGCGCCCTCGTGGAGATCCACGGCACGCACCCCGCGCCGCTGCGGGCCTGGATCCGGCACGACGCGGACCTGGCCGACGACCAACTGGCCCTCGACGACGACGGGCTGCAGGTCCTCGGTGCCGAACCCGACGATCGCACGTTCGTGCGGGTGCTGGCCGACCGGGGCACGACCGGGGAGGTACCGGCATGAGCAGAGTCTTCCGGGTGCCCGTGGCGCCCGCCCGTACGGGCGGCGCCCGCCGTATCGAAACCGCGGACCGGGTGCCGGAGGCGGCGCCCGCCCGTGCCGGCATCGTCGCCGGGGTGCTGAGCCCGCATCCGCCGCACCTGATCTACGCGGAGAACCCGCCGCAGAACGAGCCGCGCTCCACCGGCGGCTGGGAGGTGCTGCGCTGGGCGTACGAGCGGTTGCGGCAGCGCATTCGCGAGGTGCACCGGCCGGACGTGCTGATCGTGCACGCCCCGCACTGGATCACGATGGTCGGCCACCACGTCAACTGCACGCCCAACCCGCGCGGCACCTCGGTCGAGCCGATCTTCCCGCACCTGTTCCGCTACTCGTACGACTTCCGCTCCGATGTGGAGCTGGGCGAGGCCATCGCCGACGAGGCCAGCGACCTGGGCCTGGTCACCCGCAAACTGCGTGACCCGCGGGTACGGGTCGACTACGCCACCATCGGTGCCCTGCACTTGGCGAACCCGGCCTGGGACATCCCGGTGGTGTCGCTGTCGGCGAACAACAACCCGTACTTCTACTCCGACGCGTCGCTGGCGGAGATGGAGGTGCTGGGCGAGGCGACCCGCCGGGCCGTCGAGCGCACCGGCCGGCGCGCCGTGCTGCTGGCCTCGAACTCGCTGTCGCACCTGCACTGGCACGAGGAGCCCGAGCTGCCGGAGGACATGGAGCGCGAGCACCCGTACAACAACCACCAGTACCGCTGGGACATGAAGCTGCTGGAGGCGATGCGCAAGGGACCCACCGCGCCGCTGCGCGAGCTGATCACCGAACACATCGAGGCGACCGCGTCGGAGACCAAGGCGGGCAGCCTCACCTGGATGCTGGCCGCGATGGGCTGGCCGCAGGTGTCCGGAGACGTGCTGGGCTACGGCACGATCATCGGCACCGGCAACGCAGTCGTCGAGTGGGTCCCCGAAGGAGGACACCGTGGCTGAGACCGGGATCATCGCCGGGGCGTTGCTGCCCGGCATGCCGCACCTGATGGCGGAGAAGCCCGCGCAGTGCTGGGCCGACCTGGCCGCGGCCGCACGCGACGTCGGTGACCGGCTGCGCCGGCTGAAGCCCGACGTGGTGCTGCTGCTGTCCACGCAGTGGTTCACCGTCCTGGGCCACCAGTTCCAGTGTGATCCCAACCCGCGCGGCGAGCACGTCGACGAGAACTGGTACTCCTACGACTACGGCCTGCTCCGCTACGACCTGCGCTTCGACGTGGGGTTCACCGAGCGGTGGGTCGACAAGGTGCAGGCGGGCGGCATGCAGGCCCGGCGTACCCGCTACGACGGCTTCCCGATCGACACCGGCACGATCATCACCTCGGCGCTGCTGGACCCGGGCCACGAACTGCGCTGGTCGCAGGTGTCCTGCAACCTTTACGCCGACGCCGAGACGCTCGCCGACGTCGGCGCGGCCGGTGCCGCAGCGGCCCGCGAGGCGGGCGTGCGCGCCGCCGTGGTCGTGGTGTCCGGCATGTCGTCCGGCCTGATCCAGCAGTGGATCGAGCCGCACGAGGACCACATCGGCGACCCCGCGCACGATCGCTGGAACCGGCGGGTCCTGGATCTGCTGACCGCCGGCAAGGTCGACGAAGTGCTGAAGATCCGCGAGGACTTCGCCCGCCAGGCGCAGGCCGACAGCCAGTTCCGCGCGCTGGCGTTTGCCGCCGGCGCCGGTGCGGCAGCCGGTCCGGCGCAGTTGCACGCGTACGGACCGCTCTGGGGCACCGGCGGCGCCGTCCTGTCCTGGAACCTGCCCTGAAAACCGGAAAAGGAGAACCCATGCGGAACATGGCTGCCGGCTTCGTCGAGGCCGAGGGCTACACCGCCATCTTCGACGCGGTCGATGCGATGGTGAAGGCCACCGAGGTCGAGGTCACCCGCGTTGTCCGCCTCGGCGGCGGCATCGTCGCCGTCGCACTGCGCGGTGACCTCGCCACCGTCGAGGAAGCCGTCGACATTGGCGAGGCGACTGCCAAGGCCAAGAGCCGGTCGGTGCGCTCCATCGTCTTCGCCAGCCCCTGTGACGCGGTGTCGGCGCTGGCCGTCGATCCCAGCCTCGTCGGCAACTGACCCGGTAAGGAGAACAGCACATGCCTTCTGACATCGCCATCGGCATCGTCGAGACCCGGGGAGTTGTTGCCCTGTCCGCCGGGATCGAAGCCATGATCAAGACTGCGGACGTCCGCTGCATCGCCGTCGAGCGGGTGACCAGCGGTTACCTCGCGGTGGCTGTGCAGGGCAGCCTCGCGGCCGTCCGCCAGGCCGTCGCCTCAGGCGAGGCCGCCATCCGGGTCCACGGCGAGCTGCGCAGCTCGCAGGTTTACCCGAAGCCGCACCCCACCACGGCCGCGCTGCTGGACGATCCGGAGACCGCCCGGATCCGCGAGGTCATGGCGAGCCTGCGCGGAGACGGCTGATGGTCGTCGGTGAGGTCGTCGCCAAGGTGTGGGCGGACAAGATCATCCCGTCGTTGCAGGGCCGCCGGCTGGTGCTGGTCCGGCCTCGCGCCGACGGACCCGAACTCGTGGCCGTCGACCCGCTCAACGTGGGTATCGGCTCCATCGTGCTCGTCGCCACGGACGAGGCGGCCGCCGCGGCCACGGGGGAACCGACGGCCGATGCCGCCGTCGTTGCGCTCGTCGCGGACCCCGCGACCGGACGACAGTGACCGAGAGGCGTTGTCCATGACATCCGGGCGTACCACCCGCTGGCCGAGCGGCCTGATCGACGGCCGCCCGAGCGGGGACCTGCTGCTGCCGAACTACGTCGGCGGCGAGTTCGTCACCGGCGGCACCCCGTTCGCGAAGGTGTCGCCGGTGACCGGCGAAACCCTGCTGCACGTGCTCGAGGCCGACGAGGCCACGGTGAACGCCGCGGTGACGGCCGCCCGCGCGGCGCTGCGCGGGCCATGGGGCGCGATGGGCGAGGGGGAGCGCGCCGCCGTGCTGCGCCGGGTCGCCGACGAGCTGGAGCGCCGCTTCGACGACCTCGTCGCGGCGGAGGTCGCCGACACCGGCAAGTCGGTGACGCAGGCGCGGACCCTGGACATCCCGCGGGGTGCCGCGAACTTCCGGGCGTTCGCCGACATCATCACGGCCATGCCGACGGAGTCGTTCACCACCGTCACGGCCGGCGGCGGGCGGGCGCTGAACTACGCCGTCCGCAAGCCGGTCGGGGTGGTGGCGGTCATCGTGCCGTGGAATCTGCCGCTGTTGCTGCTCACCTGGAAGGTGGCGCCCGCGTTGGCGTGCGGCAACGCGGTGATCGTGAAGCCCAGCGAGGAAACGCCGTCGTCGGCGACCGTGCTGGCCGAGGTGATGGCTGCGGCCGGCGTGCCCGACGGGGTGTTCAACCTGGTGCACGGTTTCGGCCCCGGCTCGGCGGGGGAGTTCCTCACCCGGCACCCGGGCGTCGACGCGATCACGTTCACCGGCGAGTCCGCGACCGGTGCGGCGATCATGCGCTCCGCCGCGGATGGCGTGAAGGCGGTGTCGTTCGAACTGGGTGGCAAGAACGCCGGCCTGGTCTTCGCCGACGCCGACCTGGACGCGGCCGTCGAGGGCTCGGTGCGCTCCAGCTTCACCAACGGCGGCCAGGTGTGCCTGTGCACCGAACGGCTCTACGTGCAGCGGCCGGTCTTCGACGAGTTCGCGGCCCGACTGGCGAAGCGCGCACGCGAGCTGGCGTTCGGCCGGCCGTCGGACGCGGCGACGATGACGATGCCGCTGATCTCCGCGAAGCACCGCGACAAGGTGCTCGGCCACTACGACCTGGCCCGCGCCGAGGGCGCCACCGTGCTGGCCGGCGGCGGGGTGCCCGCATTCGGCGACGACCGAGACGGCGGCTCGTACGTGCAGCCGACCGTGCTGACCGGCCTCGGGCAGCAGACCCGCACGGTCCGCGAGGAGATCTTCGGGCCGGTCTGCCACGTCGCCCCGTTCGACGACGAGGACGAGGCGTTCGCCCTCGCCAACGACAGTGAGTACGGCCTGGCCGCCGCCGTGTGGACCCGCGACGTGGGCCGCGCGCACCGAGCCGGGGCGCGACTCGACGCCGGCATCGTCTGGGTGAACACATGGTTCCTGCGTGACCTGCGCACGCCGTTCGGCGGGATGAAGGCGTCCGGCGTCGGACGCGAGGGCGGCGCGCACTCGCTGCAGTTCTACTCCGAACTCACCAACGTCTGCGTGGACCTCGGATGAGCCCCGAAATTCAGCGCGCCGCCCAGGCGCTGCGCGCCGCCTACGCCACCGGGGTCGCCTGTCCGCCGCTGCGTGACGACCTGCTGCCGGCCGGCGACGTGACCGCCGCGTACGCCGTGCAGCAGGCGCAGGTGAGCGCCTGGCTCGCCGAGGGCCGCCGGCCGGTCGGGGCGAAGGTGGGCCTGACGTCGCGGGTGGTGCAGGAGGCGTTCGGCGTCTACCAGCCCGACTTCGGCGTCCTGTTCGCCGACATGGCGGTGCCGGACGGCGCCGAGATCGACCTGCGAAGTCTGCTGCAGCCGCGCGTCGAGGCCGAGGTGGCATTCGTGCTCGGCCGGGACCTGTCCGACGAGCAGGTCACCGTCGCCGACGTCATCCGCGCCACCGATCATGTGCTGCCGGCCATCGAGATCGTCGACTCGCGGATCGCGGGCTGGGACATCTCCATCGTGGACACCGTGGCGGACAACGCCTCCAGCGGCAGGTACGTGCTGGGCACGACGCCGCGTCGAGTGTCCGACGTGGATCTGCGGCTGTGCGGGGCGGTGCTGGAGCACGCTGGCGAGCCCGTCTCCGTGGGGGCCGGAGCGGCGTGCCTGGGCAACCCGCTGCACGCCGTCGCCTGGCTGGCCGGGACGCTCGCCGCGAACGGCCGGCCGCTGCGGGCCGGGGACACCGTGCTGTCCGGTGCGCTCGGCCCGATGGTCGCGGTCACCCCGGGTGCCGCGTATGAGGCCCGGATCTCCGGCCTGGGCAGCGTCCGGGCCTGCTTCTCGAAGGGTGTCGCATGAGCACGGGTGTGGCGGTGATCGGTTCCGGCAACATCGGCACCGACCTGATGATCAAGGTGCTGCGGCTGTCGGAGTCACTGCGGATGGTGGCGATGGCCGGCATTGACCCGGAGTCCGACGGCCTCGCCAGGGCCCGGCGGCTCGGCGTGGCCACCACCGCGAAGGGCGTCGATGGGCTGGTCGCGATGCCGGAGTTCGCCGACGTCGGCATCGTCTTCGACGCCACCAGCGCGGGCGCGCACCGGCACAACGACGCGGTGCTGCGCCGGCACGGCACCCGGGTCGTCGACCTGACCCCGGCGGCGATCGGCCCGTACGTCGTGCCCCCGGTGAACCTGGACGCCCACCTGGGCGAGCGCAACGTCAACATGGTGACGTGCGGCGGCCAGGCCACCGTGCCGATCGTCGCGGCCGTCAGCGCTGTCACGCCCGTCGCGTACAGCGAGATCGTCGCGTCGATCGCGTCCAGGTCGGCCGGGCCGGGCACCCGCGCGAACATCGACGAGTTCACCGAGACCACCGCCCGCGCCATCGAGGTGGTCGGCGGGGCGGGCCGCGGCAAGGCCGTGATCGTGCTGAACCCGGCGGAGCCGCCGCTGCTGATGCGCGACACCGTCTACTGCCTGTGCCCGGACGCGGGCGTCGACCGGGGGGCCATCGCCGCCTCGGTCGAGGCGATGACGGCGGCGGTGCGGCAGTACGTGCCCGGCTACCGGCTCAAGCAGGACGTCCAGTTCACCGAGGTGGACGTTTACGTTCCGGCGCTCGGCGGGCACTTCACCGGCCTGCAGGTCTCCGTCTTCCTGGAGGTCTCCGGCGCCGGGCACTACCTGCCCGCGTACGCCGGCAACCTCGACATCATGACCAGCGCCGCGCTGCGCACCGCCGAACGGATGGTCTCGTCGTGACCGACCTCTACATTCAGGACGTGACCCTGCGCGACGGCATGCACGCCATCGGGCACCGCTACACGGTCGAGCAGGTCACCGCGATCGCGTCCGCGCTCGACGCGGCCGGGGTAGCCGCGATCGAGGTGGCGCACGGCGACGGCCTCGCCGGGTCCAGCGTCAACTACGGCCACGGCGCCGCGACCGACGCCAGCTGGATCGCGGCGGCCGCGTCCGTGCTGAAGCGCGCCAAGCTGACCACGCTGCTGCTGCCCGGCATCGGCACGATCGCCGACCTGCGCGCCGCCCGCGATCTTGGCGTCACGAGCGTACGGGTGGCCACGCACTGCACGGAGGCGGACATCTCCGCGCAGCACATCGGGTGGGCGCGGGAGAACGGCATGGACGTCGCCGGGTTCCTGATGATGTCGCACATGGCCGACCCAGCGACGCTGGCGGCGCAGGCGAAGCTGATGGAGTCGTACGGCGCGCACTGCGTCTACATCACCGACTCCGGTGGCCGGCTCACCATGATGGACGTGGCGCAGCGGGCGGACGCGTATCGGCAGGTGCTCGACCCGGCCACCGAGATCGGCATCCACGCCCACCACAACCTGTCGCTGGGGGTGGCCAACAGCCTGGTCGCCGTCGAGCACGGGGTGCGCCGGGTCGACGCCTCTCTCGCCGGGATGGGCGCCGGGGCTGGCAACGCGCCGCTGGAGGTGTTCGTGGCGGTCGCCGAGTTGAACGGCTGGGAGCACGGTTGTGACCTGTTCGCCCTGATGGATGCCGCGGAGGAACTGGTGCGGCCGCTGCAGGACCGGCCCGTGCGGGTGGACCGGGAGACGCTGTCGCTCGGCTTCGCCGGGGTGTACTCCAGCTTCCTACGGCACGCCGAGAGCGCCGCCGCCCGCTACGGGGTGGACGTGCGCACCATCCTGCTGGAGCTGGGCCGCCGCCGGATGGTCGGCGGCCAGGAGGACATGATCGTGGACGTGGCCCTGGACCTCGTCCGGGCCGCCGGAAAGGATGCGCAATGATCGACGACCTCGCCAAGCGCCTCGACGAGGCGGCCCTGTCGCGCACCGCGGTCGCGCAGTTCGGCGCCGACGCCGGCCTCGACGTGCCGAACGCGTACGCGGTCCAGGCGGCCCTGGTCGCACGGCGGCGGGCCCGCGGCGAGACGGTGACCGGGATCAAGCTCGGGCTCACCAGCCGCGCCAAGATGGTGCAGATGGGCGTCGACGAGGTGATCTGGGGCTGGCTCACCGATGCGATGTGCGTGCCTGACGGTGGCACGGTGCGGCTGTCGGAGCACATCCATCCGAAGGTCGAGCCGGAGGTGGCGTTCCTCGTCGAGGGCGGCGCGATCGCCGCCGTCGCCCCGGCCATCGAGCTCATCGATTCGCGCTACGTGGACTTCCGGTTCACGCTGCCCGAGGTCATCGCTGACAATACGTCCGCGTCCGGCTTCGTCGTCGGCCCGTGGCGTCGGGTGCCCGACGGCATCGACAACCTCGGCGTGCTGCTGGAGATCGACGGCCGGGTCGCGCAGGTCGGTTCCACCGCCGCCATCCTCGGCGACCCGCGCCGCGCCCTGCCTCAGGCCGTCCGCCTCGCCGGCGAGTTGCGCGACGGCTGGGTGCTGCTCGCCGGCGCAGCAGCCGCCGCCGTTCCGCTCACCCCCGGCGCACACGTTCGAGTCACCGTCGAACAGCTCGGCACGGCGTCGCTGCGGGCCGCCGCGTGAGCGGGGCCCGGGTCGTCGCCGGCAAGGCCGTGCCGCGCGGCCGGTTCCCACACGTCAAGGTCACGGCCGGGTTCGTCTTCATCTCCGGTACGAGCAGCCGCCGCCCGGACAACTCCATCGCCGGCGCGACCATGGACGCCCTCGGCACCACATCGCTGGACATCGCCGTGCAGACCCGCGCCGTGATCGAGAACATGCGCGACATCCTGCGCGACGTGGGGGCCGAACTGTCCGACCTGGTGCAGGTCACCACGTACCTGGTCAGCATGAACGACTTCGGCGGCTACAACGCCGTCTACGCCGAGTTCTTCGACGAGACCGGGCCGACGCGCACCACCGTGGCGGTGCACCAGCTGCCCCACCCGCACCTGCTGATCGAGATGCAGGGGATCGCGGTGCTGCCGGACCGGTGACCGGGACACCGGGCCGACGCGCACCACCGTGGCGGTGCACCAGCTGCCCCACCCGCACCTGCTGATCGAGATGCAGGGGATCGCGGTGCTGCCGGACCGGTGACCGGGACGGCGGGCGTGGTTGTCCCTGGCCGGCAGCCCGGGACCGGTGCGGCCCCACCGAGACCGCGCGCAACACCATGCCGCTACCTCTACCACTCCCAGGCCCAGATCGACGCCCCGGCGAAGGTCATGCGCGCTCGTGGCGCGGTGACTCGTGTGTTCGGCAGGCGGCCGGTGTCTGAACCAAGCTGGTGGGGGTTAACCCCCACGTAGGTCGGAGGAGAACCGCGTACCGGGCGGCGGGCAACGCTCCTAGCGTCATCGGTGTAGAGCTGACGACGCGAGGAGACGAACCTGATGATGACCGTGATCGATGCGTCCCCCGCTGGGCGAGCGCCGGGACGCCGAAACTTGATCACCCGGCTGTTCCTGGAAGCCGAGGCAAGACCGCGGCGGGGATGGCGACTGGCCGCGTATCTGGTGGTCCTGCTGGTGGCAATGGGGGCGGTGGGCAGCGCCACGCGGGGGTCTCTGGTGACGAACGTGGCCGGGCATGCGGTGGTCGCGGTGGTCGCGTTGGTGGTGACGTATGGCTTTCGCCGCTACGTCGATCGCCGGCCGTGGCACCCGATCGGGCTGTCGCCATGGCGATGGCGGCACGCCGCCACGGGGCTCACGGTCGGAGCGGCGTCGATGCTGATCGTGTTCGCGACGGCATGGGCGCTCGGGTGGGCGCGGGTGAGCGGCACGGAACTTGCCGAGCGGGGGCCGGTCGCCATGCTGGTCGTGCTCGGGGCTGGACTGTTCATGTATGCGACGAGCGCGTTTGTGCAGGAGTTGGCGTTCCGCGGGTACGCGTTGCAGACGTTGGCCGAGGGCTGGCCGCTGCGCCGGGCAGCGCTGGTGTCAAGTCTGATCTTCGCGGTCCTGCATTTCGCTGAGGTGCCGACCTCGGCCTGGTTCGTGCTGGTGTTGCTCGCCGACATCATGTGCATGGCCGGGTTTTTCGTCCTGACCCGGTTGTCCACCGGCGCACTGTGGCTGGCCATCGGCTTTCACACGACGTGGAACTGGGTGATGGACAGCGTGCTGTCGATGGACACCGACGCCGGCGCCGATTACGGTGACGCGCTGGTACACATCCAGCTGCACGCGCCCGAATTCGGCCTGGGCCACGGCGGCGGGGTGGAACTGCTGTACCTGCTGAACAGCGCATCGTTGCTCGCCGGGTACTGGCTGCTTCTGCGTCGGCGTCGGGCGCGGACGATGGAAGGCTGATGAACATTCTCCTGCGGTTGGTGACGGAACCGGTGCGGGCCCGCACGTGGCGGGAGACCGCGCATCTGCTGCTCGGCCCGTTCGTCGCGGTTGCCTGTCTGGTCGCGGTGGTGGCCACGTTGTACGCCGTGGTCGCCAGCATCACCGTGGTCGGGTTGGTCTCGCTGGCGGCCGTGGTGACCGCTGCCCGCGGGATCGGCGCGATCGAACGTGTCCGCGTTCGCCAACTGTTGGGGCTGACGATCGCGGCGCCGCCCGCGCGGACGCGGACCCGGCCGGGGCTGACCGGCTGGGTCCGTGACGCCCTCAGCGACGGGGCCGGGTGGCGATGCCTGCTGTACGCGGTGATCGCCGTCCCCTTCGGTGTCGCCCAGGCCTACGTGGTCGCACTCTGGTGGGGCCTGGCACTGGTGACCGCGACATATCCAGCCTGGTACCGCTTCGCGCCGGTGTGGGACGGGCACCGCTTCGACGAGATTGAGCTGACGTCGTCCTGGCACTGGTATCCGGACCGGTGGCCGTACCCGCTACTCGTGTGCGTCATCGGGCTCGCCGGCCTGCTGGCGGCGCCGTGGCTGGTACACGGGTTCACCGCTCTGGACCGGCTGCGGCTGCGGCTGCTCACCGTCGGGGCCCGCCACGACGAGCAGGTACGCACCTTGCAGCGGCGCCGCGACCACGCAGTGGAACAGGCCGGCGCCCATCTGCGCCGCATCGAACGTGACCTGCACGACGGCGCGCAGGTCCGCATGGTCGCCCTCGCGATGGAACTGGGACGCGCCCGGGAGGAACTCGAACAGGGCGTCGACCCGCACGAGGCCGCGATCCGGGTCGCCACCGCCCACGAGGGCGCCAAGCAGGCACTCGTCGAGCTGCGGGAACTCGCCCGGGGCATCTACCCGGCGGTGCTCACCGACCTCGGCCTGGATGGCGCGGTTCCCGCGCTGACCGCCCGCTGCCCCGTACCGGTCACCGCCGACATCGACCTCGCCACCCGGCCGCCTGCTCCGGTTGAGGCCACCGCGTACTTCTGCATCGGTGAACTCCTCGCCAACCTGTCCAAACACAGCGCAGCCACCACCGGATGGGTCCGAGTACGTAGATCCGGCAATCACCTACGCGTACAGGTCGGTGACGACGGGATCGGCGGAGCCGCCGCCCACCCCACCGGCGGGCTCGCCGGCCTGACCGACCGGGTCGACAGCATCGGCGGCACCCTCACCATCTCCAGCCCCACCGGCGGACCGACCCTGATCACGGTGGAGCTGCCGTGCGGATCGTGATTGCCGAAGACGCCGTGCTGCTGCGGGACGGACTGACCCGGCTGCTCACCGACAAACAGCACGAAGTCGTAGCCGCCGTATCCGATCCCAGCGCGCTGCTCACCCAAGTCGCAGCGCACCGGCCCGATCTGGCCATCGTGGACATCCGGATGCCGCCCACCTTCACCGACGAAGGACTGCGCGCCGCGCACACCATCCGCGAGGGCCACCCCCGGGTAGCAGTGCTGCTGCTGTCGCAATACGTCGTCGCCCAGTACGCCGCAGACCTGCTCAGCGGCGACATCCGGGGCATCGGCTATCTGCTCAAGGACCGGGTCGCCGACATCGCCGACTTCCTCGAAGCAGTGGACCGAGTAGGGTCCGGCGGCACCGTCATCGACCCCGAAGTCGTCCGGCAACTGCTGAGCCGCAGTCACCGCGGACCCCGCCTGCATGCCCTCACCGATCGCGAGCGGCAGG
Organism: Micromonospora sp. NBC_01638; assembly: GCF_045209745.1. Classification (NCBI taxonomy): domain Bacteria; kingdom Bacillati; phylum Actinomycetota; class Actinomycetes; order Micromonosporales; family Micromonosporaceae; genus Micromonospora; species Micromonospora sp. NBC_01638. Next base: position 6,488,751 of record NZ_CP109273.1, on the reverse strand, counting down.
TCCTCACCGCCATGGCGGAGGGCCGCTCGAACACCTCCATCGCCACCAGCCTGCACATCTCGGAAGGGTCCGTCGAGAAGCACGTGGCAAGCATCTTCGGCAAGCTCGGCCTCCTGCAGGACCGGGAGACACATCGACGCGTCCTCGCTGTCATCGCCTATCTTCAATTGTGAGCCGGGGCGTAGCGAGGGAGATCACCGTGAACGCCCTGGATCGCGGGTTTTGGCTCCTGGAGTTGCGTGCGCCCCTCAACAAGGCGGTGCTCCGCCCCTTTTCGTAGGCTGGATGCCGGCGGCTTTCTGTTTTCGTCTCTTATGTGCTTGTCGCGCCGGGATGTTGCTGTGCTCGCTTGTGGAAGATCAGCAGCAGGTTGCCAATTCTGGTGGTCTGGGTTCCGGGCGGCTCATCGTACGAACTCTGAGCGTCAGGGTCGAAGGCAACGTGGAAATATGACCGCTTCGGGTGGTTCGGTATAGGCGGCCGTGATCGTGGTGATATCGGGGCGGGCGCGGCCCTCCAATGATTATCCAGCTGTCCAGGCTGGACCCGTGCAGAAGTGCTGCGGTGGCCTCGACCTCGTCGGCGGGTGCCTTGACGCGGTCGGCGATGGGCGATTTATTGGGTTTCAGGGATATCGTTCCGCCCTTCTGGTGACCGGTCCCTTTCTGCGGGTTGTGGTGCGATGTCGGAAAGAACCCGCGGCCCGACGTCGCCTGGTGAATAAGAGTTGGTCACGTCGGTATCTTCGACATTTGGCGGTGCTCCGGTATAGTGCGATCAATCCCCCTTGGAGTGTGCCGGGAGGCGTCTGATCTGCGTGATGACACCTGGGCTGGAAAGTGCGTCAACGAGCCCGCGCTTCGTCGGGCGGCGACCACAGTTGGCGCGTATCGGGAGAGCCCAGGCCACCGTGCTGAGCCGCGGCCGGCAATTGGTTTGCGAGGTCGTCGGGGAGCCGGGCATCGGCAAGACCCGGTTCGTCCGCGAGGCCCTGGAGCGGTGCGTCCCCACCGTCCCCTGGGCCGTCGGGACCTGCGCGCCGGATGAGCGAGGCGTCCCCTTTCACGTGTTTCGGCACGCCTTCACGGAGGGGCAGCCACTCCGACGCGGGCTGCCTGGCGGGCGGTCCACCGGGGAGACCTGGGCGGAGTCCGCCGCCGCGGTGCCGCCGGCGCCGGCGCGGGCGTCGGACGCCCGGCGGTTCCGGACCTACCAGTTGGCCCGTCGGCTGATCGGCCTGGCGGCCCGGGACGGTCTGGTGCTGGTCCTCGACGATCTGCACTGGGCGGATCCCTCCTCCGCCGGTCTGATCGCCCACCTACTGCGCTATCCGGTGCCCGCCCCGCTGCTGCTCGTGCTCGTCTACCGCCCGCGGCAGATGGCGACCCCGATGCCGTTCGGTCCACCAGATCCCGACGAACACGCCGATGCCGAATTGACGTCACACGATCGGATCGAACTCCGCCCTCTCAGCCTCGCTGAGGTCGCGCCTCTGCACCCCCACGTCGACCCCGTGGAGCTGCGCGCCCGGTACGACCTGACCGGCGGCAACCCCGGTTACCTGGCGGCGCTGCCGGGCGACCCCACCTCGAACAGCGCCGACCCGATCCGTGAAGCACCTGGCGCCCGGCTGTCCGATGCGGCGGTGGCCGTGCTGCGCCGCGAGTGGACGGACCTGCCGTCCGTCGAGCTGGCCTGCCTGCGGGCCGGGGCGATCGTCGATGCGCCCTTCGCCGCGGACCTGCTCGCCGAGGTCGCACAGGTCCCGGCGTCACTGGCGGTCGAGGCCGGCTGGCGGTTGGCCCGGCTTGACCTGATCCGCCACGTCCCCGGCACTGGACGGTTCGCCTTCCGGCACCCGGTGCTGCGGATGGCGGTCGCCCAGGACACCGACCCGGCGTGGCAGGTGGAGGCGTGTGCGCGGGCGCTCACCGCGCTGGTCGATCTGGGCGCGCCACCCGCAGACCGGGCCCGCTACGCGGAGCGCCTGCTCGCCCTGCCGAACGGCCGCTGGGCCGACCGCTGCGTCGACGTGCTCTGCCGGGCCGCGCAGGAGATCCGGCGCGAGACACCGGACCTGGCCATCCGCTGGCTGCGGCTGGCGCTGCGTGCGCTGCGGCCGACGGCCGGTTTGACGCAGCGTCGCCATGACGTGTCACTCGCGCTGGCCCAGATCACCGGGGAGGCGGGCGACCTGGCCGAGAGCAGGGCCCTGCTCCAGGAGATCGTGCCGCTGTTCCCCGCCGACCCGCAGGGACGACGGGCCCAAGCAGTAGCACTCTGGGCGCGCGTGGAACGCCTGCTCGGCAACTACGCGGAGGCGGCGGCTATCAGCCGGCGCGAGCTGGCCGCCCTGCCAGCCTGCGCCGGACCCACCGGCGGCTACCGACTAGCCACCGAGATCGGCGCCGCCGGCATCCTGGCCGGCCGCCCCGTGGCAGGGCTGCCCGACGCGCTCACCGGAGATCTCGGCGGCTCCGGCGCGGACCGGGCCGGCCTGCTGGCCGTCCGCAGCCTGGCCGCCGCGCACGACGGCGCACTCGACGACGCCCGGGGCCTGCTCGATGCCGGCGCCCGGATCGTCGACTCGCTGCCGGACCGGGACGTGCGGGACCACCCCGACTGCCTCACCGCGCTCGGCCTGACCGAGTTGTACCTCGAACGGCAGGCCGACGCGGTGCGGCACCTCGACCGAGGGCTGACGCTCGTCCGCGCCTCGCACCGCGACGACGGATTGTGCCAGCTGCTGCTCGGTCGCAGTCAGGTGGCCTACCACGGCGGCCAGCTGACCACAGCCATCGGATTGGCTACCGAGGCGGGCATCGTCGCCCGGCGCATCGGCAGTCGCCACCTGCTGAGCTTCGCCCTGGCGTTCGAGGCGGAGGCGACGGCGTGGCGTGGTGGCCTTCGGGACGACGACCGGGCGGTGGCGCTGGCCCGCAGCGCCGCCGGAATCGCCACCGACCTCGCCACCTGGTGCGGTCGTACCGCCGCGATGGCGCTGGCGACGGCGGCGCTGCTGTCCGGTGATCCGGCGACCTGTGCCGAACTGGTGCGCTCAGCCGGCGGTGACAGCCGGCTGAGCCGCCTCCAGACCACCCTCCGGCCGATGTGGTACGAGCTGCTCTGCGCCGCCGCGCTCGCCGCAGGTGAGGTGGCCGACGCCGAGCGGCAGGCGCGGCTGGCAATGGCCGAGGCGGATCAGGTCGGTCTCCCCGGGCAGCGGGGCTTCGCCGAGTCGGCGTACGGCGAGGTGCTGCTCGCCCGCGGCGAGGTCCCGGCAGCGCTGCTGCACCTGGAGACCGCGGCTGACCTGTTCCGCGCCGGCGGGATGGTGCTACGGCGCAGCCTTGCGCTGGCCTCCCTGGCCCGGGCGGCCGAAGCCGCGGACCAGACCGCCCCGGCGGCGCGGGCCCGCCGCCGGGCGCTGGAACTGGCCGGGTGGTGCGGGACGGAACGGGTCGGCCTGCGACTGGCCCGTCCGGTCGGCCCGCGCGAGGTCGCCGCCCTGACCGACCGGGAATGGCACATCGCGCGGCTGGCGGCGACCGGGGCCACCAGCCGACTGATCGGGCGGCAGCTGAACATCAGCCCCCGCACGGTGGAGGCGCACCTGACCCGCATCTACCGCAAGGCGGGCGTCGCTTCCCGGTCGGCTCTGGTCGCCTGGGTCGCTCGGCTCGATGACACCGATCGGTGACCGCGATCCAGGCCGGATGACGTCGTTCGGTGCAACGCCGACAGGCCGGGCAGCACGAGGCAGCGCCGCCACCGGTTTGGCCCCACAGCCGCTCACATACTCGACTGCATCGGGCGCGATTCCCGTGCACCGGTGGCGGATGGAGGACGAGATGCTGGGCAGAAGATCCGTCAGGAGCCCGCGTACCCTCGCCGCGCCGGTGCCGTTCGCCGCCGCCGCGGTGGCGCTGCTCGCGCTGACCGGCTGTGGTGGCGAGCCGGTGGACGCGGCCACCCCGGCGCCCCACGGTTCGGCCACTTTCGGTCGGGACCGGGCCGCGCTGGTGCTCACCGCCTTCGACCAGGCCGACTCGGCCGCCTCGGTGGCCGGTGACGTCGAGGCGCTGCGGGCCCAGGAGGTGTCGCCCTCGCTGGACCTCAGCATCGCCGCAGTCCGCCGGGCCACCTACAACCAGCGTCCGCAACCGTCGTTCCAGCACATCAACCCGGTCTTCGCGATGCCGCCCGGCGACCCGGCCTGCCTCCTCACCACGGCCACCCTCAGGCTGGCCGGCTCGGAGCTGGCCCCCACCGACGTCAGCCAGTTCGTGCTCGGCGCCGACGGCCAGTGGAAGCTCAGCCACAATGTTCAGGTCACCCAACCTTCGCTGGTGGTCGCCCGGAGCATCGACGGTCGGCCGGCCACGGCGGGCGGCACCGCCCTGGACGAAACCAGCCGTCGGGCCCTCGCCGCCGAGGTTTTCGCCCGCAGCATCGGGTCCACGACGAGCAACCGGTCCCTCGTGGTGTCGAGCCCGCTGCTCGACGGCCAGTTCGCCGGCGGCTGGGAGGTCTACGGGCAGCAGCTCGCCGGTGCCGGCGCGGCGGTGCAGCGGACGATGGACCGGGCGGAGTGGTCCGACTGCGCGGTCGCGGTGCCGACCGGCACGCTGACCTTTCTGACGATCCACGCCACCGACACGCTGCGTCCGGCGCCCGGCGGCCCGGCCACCGTCCAGATGGTGCCGCAGAGCCCGGACCTGATCGCCACCGGGCATCGCACGGCGATCAGCGGAAAGTCGATCCGGGTCACCCGGGTGGAGACCTTCCTGCTGCTCGTACCGGCGCAGACCGCCGGCACATCGGTGCTGGGGCTCAACGACACCGCGCTGACCGTCACCGTCGGCTGACCCGGCCACCGACCGTCCACGGCGCCGCCGACGGCAGAAACCGGTGGCATCACTCGGATCGGACGTCCCGGACCGCGACGATGGCAGCAGCCGTGATCAGGGCGGGGCCGGCGGCGGTCCGGCAACCAGGCTCGGGAGGAACCATGTGGCGTCCGCGTTTCCGATCGGACTACGTGCCGGTGCGGCTGCCCGACGGTCCGCTCGTGGTGCTGGGGGAGACCCGCAGCCTGCTCATCGACGACCCGGTCGCCGCGGACCTGGCCGACCAGCTCGACGGTGCCGCGCCGCTGGCCGAAGTGGTGGCCCGGCTGGCCACCCGGCACCCGGTCGCCGCCGTTGGCGCCGCCCTCGCCCGGCTGCGCGACCACGGCCTGCTGGTGTCCGGTCCGGCGCACACCTCGCCGGCCGAGGCCGCCGGCTGGGACGCCCGGGGTGTCCCGCCCGAGGCCGGGCGGCGGTGGATGGCCGGGGGCACGGTCACCATCGTGGACCTCGGGGCGCCCCGGGTGGCCGAGACCGCCGACGCGCTGCGCGCCCTCGGACTCGCCGTCACGGTCGTCGGGCCGGACGGGCCGCACCCCGACCCGGGCACCGCCCAGGTGCTGGTGCTGCCGTCGTCGATGCTCGACCCCCGGCTGGCGCTGATCAACGACCGTCACCTGGCCGCCGGCCGCGCGTGGACCCTGGCCCGGCCACACGGCAACGTCGTCTTCCTCGGCCCGCACCTGGTGCCGGGCCGCACCGGCTGCTGGGTCTGCCTGCGGCAACGCTGGCAGGAGAACGAGCAGGTGAACGCCTTTCTCGACGGGCAGGACCTGGTTGGTCCGTTGCCGCAGCCCGGCCGCGCGGTCCTGCCCGGACTGGCCACCATGGCCGCCGGGCTGCTCGCCGCCGAACTCGCCGTGCTCGCCGTACGGGGCACGTCGCCCCGCCTCACCGGCCGGATGGTCGCCCTGGACACCCGGGACCTCAGCACGGAGAGCCACCAGCTGGTACGCCAGCCGCAGTGCCCCGCCTGCGGCGACCCGGACCTCGTCCGCAAGGCCGAGCCGCGGATCGACCTGCCACCGAGCGGCGCCCAGCCCAGCCGGGCGGGGGACTCCCGCACCCGGGAACCCGCCGAGGCGTACGCCGCGCTCGTCCACCACGTCAGCCGGTATCTGGGCGTGGTGAGCCGGCTGACCCCGCTGGAGGCGACCGACAACGGCGTCACCCACACCTACTCGGCCGGGCACAACTTTGCCCAGCCCCGCCAGCTCGCCGCGTTGCGCCGCAATCTGCGCGGGCAGAGCGGCGGCAAGGGCCGGACCGACCTGCAGGCCCGGATGAGCGCGATCGGGGAGGCGGTGGAGCGCTACTGCGGGGTGTGGCGCGGCGACCGCCCGGTGCACCGGGCGACCTACCGGCAGCTCGGTCCGGACCGCGCGGTACACCTGCGGGAGTTGCTGCTGTTCTCGGATCGCCAGTTCGCCGACCGGGACCGGCTCAACCGCGACCTGGGCCACCTGCACCGCATTCCCCGCCCGCTGCCCGACGAGGTGGAGCTGGACTGGACCACGGGCTGGTCGCTGACCCGGCAGACACCGCGCGAGCTGCCCGCCGCGCACTGCTGGTACGGGCATCCGGAGCTGACCGGGCTCGGAGTGTGCTCGGCCGACTCGAACGGCTGCGCGGCCGGCGGCAACCTGTCCGAGGCGATCCTGCAGGGCTTCTGCGAACTCGTGGAGCGGGACAGCGTGGCCCTGTGGTGGTACCACCGCTCCCGGATGCCCGGGGTGGACCTCGCCTCGTTCGCCGACCCGTGGACCGCCGCCTGTGTCGACCATCATGCCACCGCCCTGGGCCGCGAGCTGTGGGCCCTCGACCTGACCGCCGACCTCGGCGTACCCGCGTTCGCCGCGGTGTCCCGGCGGGCCGACGGAGGGCCGGAGGACGTCCTGGTCGGCTTCGGCGCGCACCTGGACGCGCGGGTCGCGCTGACCCGGGCGCTCACCGAGGTGAACCAGTTCCTGCCCGCCGTTCCCGGACCCACCTCCCCACGCAACCGGTACGGCGTCGACGATCCGGACACCGCGCGTTGGTTCGGCACCGTGCGGGTGGTCGACCAGCCCTGGCTGTCCCCGGACCCCACCCGGCCGCCGCGCACCGCAGCGGACCACCCGGCGCTGACCACCGGCGATGTCGGGGATGACGTGCGTCGGTGCGTACGCCGGGCGGAGCGGGCCGGCCTGGAGGTGATCGTCGTCGACCAGTCCCGTCCGGATGTCGACCTGGCGGTGGTGAAAGTCGTCGTGCCGGGCCTGCGGCACTTCTGGCGCCGGCTCGGTCCCGGCCGGCTGTGGGACGTGCCGGCCCGCCTCGGCCGGGGCCCGCTGGCCGTCGACGAGACGTCGGCCAATCCGCTGAACGTCTTCTTCTAGCCGGCGCTCCCGGGCCTACCGGGAACGTGGGAGGGATGTGGGGATGACCACCGTGGTGGACCCAGTCGGTCGACGGTCGTCGTGAGCGGCTCCGTCGGCGGTCCGCCGATTCAGGAGTCGTACCGGCTCCGCCGTGACGCGGAACTGCGACTCGGCGAGGACGGCTCGCTGACCCTGCGGCAGACCCGCTTCCAGCTCACCCTGGAGCAACCGGGAATGGGCCGGCGGGCGCTGTTGCTGCGGCTCGCCGCCGACTGGGTCAGCGACGTCGAGGTCGGCCGGCTGATCAGCGGCCTGGAGGGGGAGAGCCGGGTGCTGCCCGCGCAGTTGCTGCTGCGCCGGCTGCTCGCCCACTCCTGGTTGGAGCGCCGGGTCCAGGTCGACGACCGGGCGCTGCTCGACCTGGTGCCCACCGGCCTGGGTCGGGGCAGTCTGCCGGAGAGCCGCCTGCACACAACCGGGGTCCGCTACCGCCTCTCCCGCTTCGCCACCCTGCAGCCCGAACGGGGCATGCTGGTGGCCGCATCGCCGCTGAGCACCCTCACCGTCGGCTGCGCCGACGCCGCCCTCGGCGCGGTGCTGGCCGCAGCCGTGCATGGCGTCGGAGGAGACACGGTGGCCCGCATGCTCGGCGTGCCGCCGGAGGCCGCTGGCCGGGTGCTCGACGAGTTGGCCACCGCCCGGATCCTGGTCACCGACGCCGAGTTCGAGGCGGAGTGCGACGATGCGCCGCTGGCCTACTGGTCGCCGGAGGAGCTGCGGCTGCACCACCGCTCCCGGGCCGGCCGACACGCGCTGCCGGTGGGCGGCACCTACCGGATGCGGGAGCGCTTCACCCCGCAACCGCTGCGCCGCCCGTACGACGGGGGCCGGGCGGTCGAGTTGCCGCTGCCGGACCTGGCGACGATCGCCAAGGCGGATCCCGCGTTCAGCCAGGTCGTCACGGACCGGCGCAGCGTGCGCGAACACGACGACGCGGCGCCGCTGCCCCTGGAGCGGCTGGCGGAATTCCTGCACCGGTCGCAGCACACCACCGCCGTCGGCGAGGCCGGCGGGCAGGAGGTCGGCCACCGGCCCTACCCGGGCGGCGGCGGGGTCTACGAGCTGGAGATCTATCCACTGGTCGCGCGCTGCGCCGGGCTTGACCCCGGGCTCTACCACTACGACGCGGTCGGGCACCGGCTGGAGCCGGTCGCCGGCTGGGGACCCGCCGCCGACCGGCTGTTGGCGTACGCCCGGGCGGCCGGCGCCATGCCTCGGCCACCGCAGACGGTCCTGGTGGTCACCGCCCGGGTCCAACGGCTGATGTGGAAGTACGAAGGGATGAGCTACGCCATGATTCTCAAGGACGCGGGTGTGCTGACCCAGCAGATGTATCTCGTCGCCACCGCCATGGGGCTGGCGCCGTGTGCCCTCGGCGCCGGGGACTCCCAGGCCTTCGCCGAGTTGTCCGGGCTCGATCCGCTGGTCGAGCCGAGCGTGGCCGACTTCCTGCTCGGCTCGCGCTGCGCCGCCGGCCCGGCCGGAGCGGGGGGCCGGCCATGAAGTTCCGGCGGCAGGCGCTGCGCCAGTTGGAGGCGCCCGAACAACTCGACCGGGCGGTCCGGCTGACCACAGTGCCGAACTGGCTGGCCACCACCGCGCTGGTCATCGTCGTGGTCGCCGCGGGTGTCTGGTCGGTGCGCACGGTGGTGCCCCGGACCGTCGAGGCGGCCGGGGTGCTGATCCACTCCAACGGGATCTCGGCCCTCGACGCGCTCGACAGCGGTCAGGTCACCAAGGTGTGGGCGTCACCGCACCAGCGGGTGCCGAAGGGCACCCCCCTCTACAGCCTGCGCACGTCGGACGGCAAGGTGCGGGTGGAGACTGCGCCGGGTGACGCGTACGTCGTTGCCTGGCTGGTCTCGGAGGGCGAGATCGTCACTCCGGGCACGCACCTGGCCGACCTGGAACGGCTCGACACCGCCGGGGACGCGTTGCAGGCCGTCGTCTACGCCCCCGCCGTCGCCGCGCCGCTGCTGCAACCCGGCGTGTCCGTCGAGGTGGCCGCCGCGGCCGCGCCGCGCAACGTGTTCGGCACCCTGGCCGGCCAGGTGACCACGGTCGGCGCCTTCCCGGAGACCGAGGCCTCGCTGCGCGCCTTCCTGGGCACCGGGCCGGACGTCCGACGGCTGCTCGCCCGCGGCAGCGTGGTCCGGGTGACGGTCGCCCTGGAGCCCGACCCGGCCGCCCCGGGCGGCCTGCGCTGGACCAAGTCCCCGCCACCGTTCCAGCTCAACTCGGCCAGCGAGGTCACCGCCTCGTTCACTGTGGACCGGGAACACCCGATCGACTGGTTGCTCCGCCGATGAGCGCGCCGACGAGCGCCGCCAGCGGTGCGCCGGAGCTTCCCAGGATCCGGCGTCGACGAGTCCGCACGCCCACCCTGATCCAGATGGAAGCGGTGGAGTGCGGTGCCGCCGCGCTTGGGATCCTGCTCGCGCACCATGGTCGGCACGTGCCCCTGGAGGAGTTGCGCCGGGTGTGCGGAGTGAGCCGGGATGGCTCCACCGCGGCCACCGTGCTCAAGGGCGCCCGCCGGTACGGAATGGTGGCCAAGGGTTTCCAGATGGACCTGGCCGGCCTGTCCACCGTGGCGCTGCCGGCGGTGCTGTTCTGGCGGTTCGAGCACTTCGTGGTGCTGGAAGGGCTCGGCCGCAAGGTCTTCATCAACGATCCGGCCACCGGTCCCCGCGCGGTGAGCTGGGAGGAGTTCGACGGTGCCTTCACCGGCATCGTGCTCACCATGGAGCCCGGCCCGGAGTTCCGGCCGGGCGGCACCCGCTACCGGCTGGTCCGGGCGCTGGCCGAGCGGTGGCGCGGCCCGGGCTCGGCGATCGCGCAGATGCTGCTGCTCGGCCTGCTGATCGCCGTGGTCGGTCTGACCATCCCGGTGATGGCCCAGGTCTTCGTCGACCGGGTGTTGCTGCAGGAGGATCGGGCCGCGTTCGCCGGCCTGGTGGCGGCGGTGGCGGTGGCCACCGTGCTGACCTTCCTGGCCAGCCTGCTCCAGCAACGCCTGACCGTACGCGCGGAGACGGCGCTCGCCCTCGGCAGCGCCGCCCGGTTCTTCCGACATCTGCTGCGGCTGCCGCCGACCTTCTTCGACCAGCGGCAGGCCGCCGATCTCAGCCAGCGGGTCCGCGGCAACGAGGTGGTCGCCGAGGTGCTCACCCGCCGGGCTGCCACCACAGTGGTGGACACCGGCCTGGTGCTGGCGTACGGGGCGCTGCTCTGCCAGTACGACCTGCTGCTCGGACTGTGCGCGGTGGTCCTCGCCGGGCTGAACGTCAGCGTGCTCCGCTACGTCGCCTCGACCCGGTCGACCGCCGTCGCCGGCCTCCAGGCGGACCGCAGCAAGCTGGTGACCACCGTGTACACCACGGTCCAGATGATCGAGACGGTGAAGGCCGGCGGCGAGGAGGAACGCGCCGTGGCCCGGTTCGCGGCGCGCCACGCGACCGTCGCCACCCGTCAGCAGCGGCTGGGGGTGCCCACCGCGGTGCTCTCCGTCCTGCCGGCGTTCCTCGCCTCGGGGACCACCGCGGTGCTGCTGGGGTTGGGCAGCCGGCAGGTCGTGGCGGAGGCGATGAGCGTCGGCGTGCTGGTCGGCATGCAGAGCCTGGCCGCCGCGATGAACCGGCCGTTGGGCAACCTGACCGCGCTGGGCTCGCGGCTGCAGGACATGAGCGCCGACCTCAACCGGCTGCGTGACGTGGAGCGGTACCCGCTGCCGTCGGTCGAGGACCACCCCGACCGCCCGTTGACACCGATGGAGGGGCACCTGCGCATCGAGGAGGTCACCTTCGGTTACAACCCGCTGGGCCGTCCGCTGCTGGAGAACTTCAGCCTGGACCTGCCGCCGGGTGCCCGGGTGGCGCTCGTCGGGCGGTCGGGCAGCGGCAAGTCGACGGTGGGCCGGCTGGTCGCCGGGCTCTACCGTCCGTGGACCGGCCGGGTCACCGTGGACGGCCTCGAACGGCCAACGGCCGACGACGGCCTCTGGGCGGCCACCGTCGCCATGGTGGACCAGGACCAGCGGCTGTTCGAGGGGACGGTCCGGGACAACGTCACCATGTGGGACCTCACGGTCGCAGACGAGGACGTCGTCACCGCGCTGACCGACGCGTGCCTCTACGACGAGGTCGCGGGCCGTCCGGGCGGCCTGGCCAGCCCGGTGCGGGAGAACGCCCGCAACTTCTCCGGTGGACAGCGGCAGCGGCTCGAGATCGCCCGCGCGCTCGTCCGCAACCCCCGGGTGCTGGTGCTCGACGAGGCCACCAGCGCGCTGGACGCCGAGACGGAACGCCGGATCGACCTGCACCTGCGCCGGCGGGGGGCGACCTGCCTGATCGTGGCCCACCGCCTGTCCACGGTCCGCGACTGCGACCTGATCGTCGTGCTGGACGGCGGTCGAGAGGTGGAGCGCGGCACCCACGAGCAACTGGTCGCCCGGGACGGGGCGTACGCGCGCCTGGTCCGGGACCACTGACCACGACGATCCGAGGAGACGCTGATGAGTGGCGCGGTGGAGGATTCCCCGGCCGGCAGCCTGATCGGCTTCTGCGCGGACGGCGTACGCCAGGTCTGCCGCCTGGACGGCCCGGTGGCCGGCTGGCTGGTGACCGGAGGCGAGGCCGACCTGTTCGCGGTGCGCCGGGCCGGGATGAGCCCCTCGCGTCGTCACCACGTGGCCCGGCTGCCCGCGGGTGGCCTGGTGCCGACGTCCACCGCGATCGGTGCGTGGCAGTTGATCCTGGTGCCGCTGCCCGGCACGGAGTTGCGTGGGCTGTCCCGGCGTCACCTGTCCCTGCTGGAGCGGCACGTCCGGCTCGGCCGCGTGGTGGACGAGGGGGCGTCGCTGCGGGCGCGGACCGCCGCGACGGAGCTGGTCGCTGCGGTGGACCTGGTGCTGGTCACCATCGCCGACGCGCTGCGCCGCGGGCAGGCGCCCCGGGAGGCGTCCACCCTGCGCGGACGCGAGATCGTTTCGCTGGCGCAGGGAAGCGCCCTCACCTCCACCGGCGGCGCCTGGTGGCTGCGCAGCGCCGGCGGACAGCTGCGACGCAACGACGGTGGCCCGGCGGAGATGTCGGGGGAGCGGGAGCTGCTGCTGGTCGCCGAGCGGGACTGGGTGGTGGCCGAGTCGCCGTGCGTGGTGGAGAGCCACGGCAGCTGGGACCTGCTGGTCAACGGTCAGCTCCGGTCGGCGGTCGACCAGCACGTGGCCCGGCTGCTGCGGATGGTGGAGACCCGGATCGAGGAGGCCGACGCGGCCTTGCTGAGCGCCGTGCAGCGGCGCCGGCAGACCGACGCCGCGGTGCTCGCCGCGGCGGCTCGCCGGTCGATCGGGGTGATCGGCGCGGGCGGTGCGGTTCCGATTCCGGACGGGGAGGCCGGCTTCGACCGGTACGGGCGGGCGGCCTCGGTGGTCCGGGTGGTCACCGAGGGGATGGGCAGCCCGATCAACGAGCCGGCCGACCGCAGCCGCGCGCCGCTGGACGACCGGGCGGCGGTGCACGCGGTGGCCCGAGCGTCCAGCCTGTTCCTGCGTGAGGTGCGGCTGCCGGACCGATGGTGGCGGCGGGACCTGGGGTCGCTGGTGGGGTGGCGGACCGGCGATGACCCGGAGCGCGCCGTCGCGGTGCCGCTGGTGTTCCGCCGGGGCCGCTACCACCACGTCGACCCGGACACCCGGGCGTACGGTCGGATCGACGCGACGGTGGCCGCGACGTTCGCCGCGGAGGCGACCGAGGTGCAGGCGCCGCTACCGCCGACCGCTCGGATGCGCCACCTGCTGCGGGCCGGGCTGGTCGGTGCGGCCCGCGACGTGCGGGGCCTGCTGTTCGCCGCTGCCTGTGTGGCACTGCTGGGCCTGGGCGTGCCGCTGGCCACCGGCGAGGTGCTCGGCCAGTTGGCCCGGCAGGGCGAGGTGAACGGCCTGTTCGGCTTCCTCGCGCTGATGCTCAGCGCCGCGGTGGTCGCGGGGCTGGTCGGTGTGGTGCAGAACCTGCGTCTGCTGCGGTTGGACGGCCGGATGCAGTCCGGCGCGCAGCTGGCGATCTGGGACCGGCTCATGCGGCTGCCGGCCCGGTTCTTCGCCGGTCGCAGCAGCGGTGAGATCGCCAACTCGATGTTGGGGATCTCGTTCGTCGGCGAGGCGTTGAGCGCGCTGCTGCCGCAGCTCGTCTCGGCGGCCGCGACCGTCGCGGTGACCCTCGGCATGCTCCTGGTGGTCGAGCCCGTGCTCGGGCTGTGGGGGGCGGGGATCGTCGCCGTCACGATGCTGACCTTCGGCGCGTTCGCTGTGCTGATCGTCCGTCAGCAACGGTCCGCGCTGCCGGCCGAGCACCGGGCGGCGGCGATGACCAACCAGCTGCTCGGCGGCATCGTCAAGATCAAGTTGGCCGCCGCCGAATCCCGTGCGCACGCGCGCTGGTCGGAGGTGGCCGCGGCGGCCCGGGCGGCGCTGCAACGGGTCCGGCAGAGTCAGGCGGGCCTGGTCGCCTTCGGCACCGTGCTGCCGGTCGCCGGTCAACTGGTCCTGTTCGCTGTGCTGATGGGGCCGCTCGCCGGCCGGGTTGCGCCGGCCGACTTCTTCGTTCTCAACGTCGGCTTCGCGATGCTGCTCGGCGCGCTGCTGGTGCTGGTGTCGGCCGGGGTCGAAGTGATCGCGGCAGTGCCCCGGCTGGGCAGCCTGCGGGAGATCCTGCGCGCCGCCCCTGAGGCGCGGCCGGACCGGGTGGACCCGGGCGAGTTGCGCGGCGAAGTCGCGCTGCACCGGCTCACCTTCGCCTACCAGCCGGACGAGCCGCCGGTGCTCGTCGACGTCGACCTGCACGTCCGCCCGGGTGAGTTCGTCGCCATCGTCGGACCGAGTGGCTGCGGAAAGTCCACACTGCTCCGGTTGCTGCTCGGTTTCGAACGCCAGCAGCAGGGCGCAGTGCTCTACGACGGCCAGGACCTCTCCGAACTCGACGTACACGCGGTCCGCCGGCAGTGCGGGGTGGTCCTGCAGGACGGCCAGCTCTTCGCCGGCTCGGTCCGGGACAACATCTGTGGCGCCGGCAGCTTCCCACTGGACCAGGTCTGGGAGGCGGCGCGGATGGCCGGCCTCGCCGACGACCTGGAGACGCTGCCGATGGGGATGAGCACGATGGTGCCGTTCGGCGGCGGGACGCTCTCCGTCGGGCAGCGTCAGAGGGTGCTGATCGCCCGCGCGCTGGCTCCCCGGCCCCGGATCATCTTCCTCGACGAGGCGACGAGCGCTCTGGACAATCGGACCCAGGAGGTGGTCACCCAGAGCACCGCGGCCCTGGCCGCGACCCGGGTGGTCATCGCCCACCGGTTGTCCACGGTCCGTGCGGCGGACACCATCGTGGTCCTCGAAGCGGGGCGGATCGTCCAGCGGGGCAGCTTCAACGAGTTGATGGAACACACCGAAGGGCTGTTCCACCGGTTGGCGCGGCGGCAACTGCTGGCCGAACCGGAACGGTCCGACGTCGTGGTGGAGAGCCGGCAGCCGGACGGGCAGCCCGCGACGAGCTGACGGTTCGGTCAGCCGTTGTCGATGACCGTGCTGTCCTCCAGGCACACGTCCGTGTCGAGGTGGTTCTCCAGCAGCTCCGCGACGTGCGCCTCCGCCTGGTTTTCCACGGCGAGCCGAAACGCCTCGGTGAGCACGTTGACCACGCCCTGGGTCAGCAGCAGGGTTTCCCGGTCGAGGTCGGCCCAGGACGACCGGGCGCCGCTGCGTACCAGCTCCGGAGCGAGGGCCAGCAGCCGGGCGGTGACGGCGGCGACCAGCTCGTCGGCCACCGGCCGGAGGCTGTCCAGCACCTCGCTGAGGGTCTGCAGTGCCGGCACCGTGCCCACCCGTACCCGATGCAGGTCCAGGGCGGCGCGCAGCGGGCGTGGCCGGACGGTGCGGACGGTGCCGTCGGTGGTCCGTCCGATCACGCCGTGCCGGGTCAGCGCGTGGGCCAGCGCGGGACGATCGGCGGTCAGGCGTTGCAGCATCGCGGTCAGTCCGTCGGGCGCCTCGTCACTGGCCCGGACCCCGAGCATCGCCTCGATGGACACCAGGTTGAAGCCCTGCCGCTGCAGGGTGAGGATCGCGTCCAGCCGGCGGACGTGGGAGTCGTCGTAGAGCGCGGCCCGGCCACGCCGCACCGGCGGGGGCAGCAGCCGCCGGGCCTGGTGGGCACGGATGTTGCGCGGCGACATCCCAACCTTGCGGGCGAGTTCCTCCACGCTGTACCCGGCCAGGCCGCCGGGCGTCGTCGTCACCTCGTCGATGGTCACGGTGGCCTCCGGCAGCATTCGGTGACGGAACACGGCACCCCGTCGAACCGCTGTCACGGTGGGCGGTCCGCCGATCGCAGCGTATGTGCGGGCACCGGGCGGGTGACAGGCGAGGAATTACTACTTGTCCACAGTGGTGACAATCATTAGAATCGCAATCCGCCGTAAGCCGCTGATTCCCAATTACCCGGCTTTCGCCGCAGCGCGACCTTTTCGCGGCCACATTCGATGAAATCCCCGCTCTTTGGGCGGACCTGATCCGCCGGTGGCCCACGATGAAGCGAAACAGGCAGCCCGGAACCTCCCGCGCTGCCTGTCGCCGCCCCGGTGTCTCCGCCGGCGGCCGACCATCGAAGGGAGCAGGGTGTGACACCTGTCGATCGAGCGGTCTTCGTGGCCGCGTACAGCCGGCTGGTCGCCGACGTCTGGGCCGACCCGGTCAAGGAGCAGGCGCTCGAGGAGGACCCGCGGGGGTTCCTCGCCGGCTACGGGCTTCAACTGTCCGAGGATGTGCAGGTCCGGGTGGTCCGGGACGTCGCCGACGCCGATCCGGACCTCGAGGTGCAGGTCGAGTCGTGGCAGCTGGCGGGGACCACCGGCATCTTCGTGCTCTTCGTGCCGTCGCTGCTGCCGGTGGCCCAGGCGGAGCTGGCCGAGGACGAGCTGGACAGCGTCGTCGCCGGCCTGGACTCCAGCTGTGCCTGCTGCTGCCCGTGCTGCTGCACCTGACACCGATGTCTGCCGCCCGCCGGCCGGCGCGGCAGATTCTGATGGCAGTCAGACAAAATCCTTGATTGTCGAACCTCGATCTTCCTAGCGTTCTCGCCACAGCGATTAACCGCCCGTCCTGCAGCGATCCCGAGGAAAGGACCGAACGATGAGCAACGACGAACAGGAATATGGCGCGAGGTTCGTGACCAAGTACTCGGAACTGGTCACCGCAGTGTGGCGCAGCGACGAGGAACTGCAACGCCTCCTCGCCGACCCGACCGGCTACGCGACGGCGGCCGGCCTGCCGGTCGCCCCCGGCGCCAGGGTCGAGGTCGACCGCGCCCAGCCCGCCACGCTCTACACCAAGGAGCAGGTCGTCGCCGACTGGTCCGGCACGCCCGGCCTGCACGTGCTGCACGTGCCCGAGGTGCCGCTGGTCGACCTCAACGAGCTGACCGAGGCCGAGTTGGAGACGGTCGCCGGTGGCGTGGCCCCGGTGGCCGACAACAACGTCAACATCATCGCCGTCCTCATCCTCTGAGTTTCCCACCCCCCGCCGGGAGCCTCGATGACTGACACGACCGAGACCATCGCGTTCCGATCCGGCACCTACCGGACGGCCACCGTGGAGCAGACCTGGGAACGGATCGGTGGCATGCTCGACCGGTTCCGGATCACCCGGGTCGCCGACATCACCCGGCTCGACGAGATCGGCCTACCGGTGCACGTCGCCTACCGGCCGGTCGGAGCCACCATGGCGGTGAGCGTCGGCACCGGTGCCACGGCGACGCAGGCCCGGGTCAGCGCGGTAATGGAAAGCATCGAGTCCTGGCATGCGGAGAACCTCCGGCCGGGGACCGTCGTCCGGTCCCCGGCCGAGGCGCTCGATCTGCCGTACGACGTCCGGTGGCTGCACCTGGCGGAACGGTCGCCCCTGACCCCTGCCGTCGAGCTCGACTGGGTGGCCGGCCGTGGGCTGGTGACCGGTGCGCGTTGCCTGGTGCCCCGCGCCACCATCGAACTCGACTTCACCGTCCGGCGTGGCTGGGACCGCGCCCTGTTCACCCCCAGCAGCAACGGGCTGGCCACCGGGAACACCTTCGCCGAGGCCAGCCTGCACGCCCTGCTGGAGGTCGTCGAACGCGACTGCATCGCCCCGTACTGCACCTCCCCGTTGGCCGAGCGCACCTACACCGACCCGGGCACCGCCACCAACGCGATGACCCGCACGGTGCACGAAGCGCTGGTGCGGGCCGGCTGCTGGGTGGAGGTCTGTGACATCACCAACGCAGTCGACGTACCCTGCTATGCCGCCTCGATCTGGTCCCCGGACCTGCCGGTCACCTTCGGCGGCTTCGGCTGCCACGTGGACCCGCAGATCGCCGTAGGTCGGGCCATGGCGGAGGCGGCCCAATCGCGGCTGGTCATGGTCTCCGGGGCCCGGGACGACATCGACGCCACCGCGTACCACGACGTCGGCGCACCGCCGGTGCCGCCCCCCACCGTCGACCGCCCCGTCACGCCGGTCCGCCGGGATTCCCCGCCCGCGGGGGACGTGACCCAGGTGCTGCGCGAGCTGGCGTCGCGGGTGCAGCGGGTCACCGGCGTCGAGCCGTTCAGCGTCGACCTGACGCACGACGACATCGGCATTCCGGTGAGCAAGGTGTTCGCCCCCGGCCTGCGGATGTTCGACGAGCGGGCCCTGAGTACCCGACCGGGAGTGCCCCGTGACTGACATCGTCTTCATCGGTCCGAGCCTGCCGGCCGACGAGGTCGGTCGGCTGCTGCCCGACGCGGTGGTGCTGCCGCCCGTCGCGCACGGCGACCTGCTCCGCCTGGACGTCGCCCCCGGCGACCGGGTCCTCGTCATCGACGGGTTCTTTCTGCAACACCCGCCGGTCCGCCACCGGGAGATCCTCCACCTGCTCGACCGTGGAGTGACCGTGGCCGGCGCCGCCAGCATGGGCGCACTGCGCGCCGCCGAGTTGTGGCAGTTCGGAATGCGTGGCGTGGGCGAGGTGTTCCAGCTCTACCGCGACGGCGTCGTCACGGGCGACGACGAGGTGGCGGTCGTGCACGGGCCCGCCGAGGAAGGCCACCGCGCGTTGAGCGACCCGCTGGTGAACATCCGGGTCGCGTTGCGCCGCGCCGTCGCGGCCGGCGTGCTCAGCGACGCCGAGGCCGTGCTGCTGCTGGACATCGGCCGGGACCTGCCCTTCCGACGGCGGTCGTACCGCGCGCTGGAGCGCACCGCCCCACCCGGGGCGGCGGCCGTGGTGGCCCGGTTCTTGACCTGGCACTGGCGGGACCCCTGCGACGCCAAGGGCGCCGACGCACGGCTGCTGCTGTCGATGGCGGCGGACAACGCGCCCGAGCTGTGCCCGGCGCACGCCGGCGACCAGCCGATCGACAACCTGCACACCCGCTTCCTCGACAGCTGGCGATCGCGGTTCGCCGGGGAGTCGGTCGGCGGGCACTGGACCAGCGACCGGGAGGCCGCCGCGGTGCTGATGCTGCTGCACCCCGAGACGCCGGCCTGGCACCGGCGGGGGGTGCTGGCCGGGCTGGCCGAGGTCGACATCGCCGACCCGATGGTCGAGGAGCGTGCCCGCGAGGTGGCCCGCCTGCGAGGGCTGACCGGTGCGCCGCCGAGCGGGTGGGACTGGCTGACCGACCGGGAACGGGGCCTCGGCGATCGCGAGGCGGTGCTGCGGGTGTTGGTGCGGGCGTTCGGCACCACGCCGTACCGCAGCCTGGCGCTGTGGATGGTCGCGGCGCCGCTGCGTACCCCCGCGTTGCTCGCCGCGGCGCGGCAGGTCGCGGCGACTGCGGCGTCGCTGAACGAGACACTCGTCCCGCGTACGACGGGACTCCGCCGCCCGGGTGGCCGGCTGCACTTCCGTACCGAGGTCGTCGACCAGTGCTTCGCGAGGCTGTGGGGCTGTGCCGCTGACGGGCTGGAAGCGGCGGCGTGGGACCGGGGCTTCGTCGACCTGGCGGCGTTCCGGTACGCCGCCGAACCGTTGGTGGCGTACGTCAAGGCGTTCGGCGCCCCGCGACTGCCGGCGGTGGCCGAGCGCGCGCACGAGGACACCCTGGCCGGTTCAGCGGCCCGGGTCGGCTGAGGAGGAGTCGATGAGCGGCACGGTGAAGGCGGCACTGATCTACCCCCCGCTGACCGATCCCACCTCGGGATACCACTCCCTGAACTATCTCGACTCGTACGCCCGGGCACAGGGGCACCGGCCGGCGGAGATCATCGACGCCAACATCGAGGCGTTCCACCACTCGTACACCCCGTCGGCGTACGACTGGCTGCGGCGGGAGCTGTCCCGGCTCTCGATCGACGACCTCAGCGGCCCGGACGCGCTGATGGCCCGGGCGAATCAGCTCGGCCTGCCCGACCCTGATCCGGAGCGGCTGCGCCGGTCGATCGGGGTGCTGCAGGATCCGACCCTGTTCTACGACTACCGGCACTACCAGGACGCCGTCGAGGGCGTGATTTCCTGGATGGACGCGCTTGGCGCGGTCGGGTTTCCCGGGCAGTTCTACGCCGGATTCCGGCTCCAACCGCCGCCGATGATCTCGATCGGCTCGGTAGCCGCGCTGACCGACGAGGCGCTGCTCGCTCGGCTCAACCGGCCCTTCCAGCCGTACTACGAGGACGTGCTGATCCCGCGGCTGGCCGCTGGCGGGCACCAGGTGATCGGGATCAGCGCCACCTACCAGTGGCAGCTCCCGTTCGCGCTCTGGATCGCCCGACTCGTCCGGCGGGCCTGCCCGGACGTCTTCCTCATCGCGGGTGGCACGGAGATCTCCGACGTCTGGAAGTGCGCCAGCAAGCCCGAGTACGTCTTCCAG
Source organism: Micromonospora sp. NBC_01638 (assembly GCF_045209745.1). NCBI lineage: Bacteria > Bacillati > Actinomycetota > Actinomycetes > Micromonosporales > Micromonosporaceae > Micromonospora > Micromonospora sp. NBC_01638. The sequence goes on along the minus strand of NZ_CP109273.1, from coordinate 6,468,548 downwards.
GTGCTGGCCGACTTCGACGCGATCGTGGTCGGGGAGGGGGAGAGCGCGTACACGGAGATCCTGGACGCGGTGGCGGCCGGCACCCTGCCGGCCGGGCACCCCAACGTCCGGCTGCACCCGAAGTACGGCCGCCAGCGTCAGCTGCCCCTGCGCTACGAGCGCTTGGCGCAGGTGCCGGTCCCGGACTTCTCCGGCCTGCCCTGGGACCTCTACCTCAGCCCGGAGCGGTTCGTCTACTATTCGCCGACCCGAGGCTGCTACTGGAACAAGTGCACGTTCTGCGACTACGGCCTGAACACCGACGGTCCCACCAGCCCGTGGCGGCAGGACACGGTGGGCACGATGATCGCGGACGTCACCGAGCTGTCGAAGTTCGCCAAGTTCATCTACTTCTCGGTGGACGTGCTCGCTCCCGCGACCATCCTGCGCTTCGCCGAGCAGGTCGTCGAGCGGGGGCTGGACTTCCGCTGGGGTGCCGAGATCCGGCTGGAGAAGTACTGGTCGGACGAGCGTTGCGAGCTGTTGCGGCGCAGCGGCTGCGTGGCCATCTCGGTCGGCTTCGAGTCTGGTAACCAGCGCATCCTGGACCTGATCGACAAGGGCACCAAGCCGGAGCAGGTACGACGCACCATGACCGCGATGACCAAGGCCAACATCGGTGTGCAGATGATGGGCTTCACCGGTTTCCCCACCGAGACCCGTGAAGAGGCGCTGGACAGCATCACATTCCTGCGCGACAACCCGGACCTGTGGACCCTCGGCGGGCTCGGTGACTTCATGCTGACCCCGGGCGCCATCATCGCCAAGGAGCCGGAGCGGTTCGGCATCACCAACGTGCGGCCGGTGGAGGGCTCGGACATCGTCCGGATGCTCCGGTACGACGAGCCGGTGACCGAAGCGGCGCAGGCCGAGGTCGCCCAGGCCAAGGCCGGCTTGAATCCTGGGCACTATCACCGTCCGTGGCTGGGCAGCACCGACACCCCGCACACGTTCTTCTACCACGACCGCTACGGCACCGCGGTGCGCGGCGTACTCGCCCACGACCGGGTCCGGCACGACACCGACGACCAGACTGAGTTCCTCGCCAACGGCTCCTTCGTCGACCGCGACGACGAGCAGGTCTGGGACGCGTACCGGCGGATCCGGTCGGACGAGCAGGAGGGCGTCCCCGGCGACCTGCCGGCGGACCGGCACCTGTTCCGCCGGGTCGACGGTCAGGTGTTCGCACTCAACCGCAGCAGCCGGTTGTTCCTGGATCTCTTCACCGCGCCGCTCACCCTCGCCGAGGCGCAGCGTCGGCTCTGGATCGTCGAACCGACCGTCGCCGACCGGGTCTGGCGAACCTTCATCGGGCAGCGGCTGATCCGCCGGCATCGGCTCCCGGCCCCGACCGGGCCGGCGCGGTGACCGACCGCCGGCTGAGGTTGCTCTAATGGCGGCGCCGGGCGTCGGCCTCGACGTCGAGCAGGTCGTTCAGCGCCAGGGCAGAGTTGATCAGGGCGAGGTGGCTGAACGCCTGAGGGTAGTTGCCGACCTGCTCACCAGTGGCGGCGATCTCCTCGGCGTAGAGGCCGAGGTGGTTGCTGAAGGTGAACATCTTTTCGAAGGTGAGCCGGGCGTCGTCCAGGCGGCCCGAGCGGGCCAGCGCCTCGACGTACCAGAACGTGCACATGTTGAAGGTGCCCTCGTGCCCGGGAAGGCCGTCGGGGGAGTGGACCGGGTCGTACCGATGGACCAGGCTGTCGGAGACCAGTTCCCGTTCGATCGCTTCCAAGGTGGAGCGCCAGAGCGGGTCGTTCGGCGTTACGAATCCGAACGCCGGCATGGCCAGCAGTGCGGCGTCGAGCATGTTCTCGTCGTACGCCTGCACAAAGCTTCCGCGTTCCCGGTGGTAGCCACGGGCCATGACCTGGTTGTAGATCCGGTTACGCTGCCCGGTCCAGCCGGGTACGTCTCCGGGGCGGCCGGTGCGGGTGGCCAGGCGGATGGCCCGGTCCAACGCCACCCAGGACATCACCCGGCCGAAGGTGTAGTGGCGGGGGTTGTGGCGGCTCTCCCAGATACCGGCGTCGCGTTGGTCCCAGTTGTGGCAGAGCCAGTCGATCATCCGGACGGTGCTCTTCCACACCTGGTCCGACACCCGGATGCCCTGCTCGTCGGCGAGGTGCATGGCGTAGAGCGCCTCGCCGTGGATGTCGAGCTGTAGCTGGTCGGCGGCGCCGTTGCCGATCCGCACCGGTTGGGAGCCGCGGTAGCCCTCCAGGTGGTCGAGTATCTCCTCGTGCAGATCGGAAGAGCCGTCCACCCGATACATGATCTTGAGCGGGTTCTGATGGTCGCCGGCCTCGCGGATGCGCTCGTCAAGCCAGGTCATGTACCGGCTGACCTCCTCGGTGAAGCCGAGGCCGAGCAGCGCGTGCACCGAGAAGGACGTATCGCGTACCCAGGTGTAGCGGTAGTCCCAGTTGCGGGTGCCGCCGACCAGCTCGGGCAGCGCGGCGGTGGGCGCGGCGATCATCGCGCCGGTCGGCGCGTACGTCATGAGCTTCAGCGTGATGGCCGAGCGCTCGACCATCTCCCGCCACCGCCCGGTGTAGCGGGAGCGCTCGAGCCAGCGCCGCCAGTAGTCGCGGGTCCACTCGAACATGCCCTGGACCTCTTCCGGCGGGATGATCCGCGGGTCCGTGCCGGCCGTCTCCAGGACCACCCCGGCGGTGTCGCCCTCATTCAGAGCGCCGTAGGCGACCAGGTCGCCGTCCTCCAGCTGGATGTCGCCGGTTTGCGAAATCAACTGTCGCACCGGGTCGACCGGGTTGAAGGTGAGCGACGCCGACCGGCTGCGGAAGACGTACCCATTGGGGTGGCGCTCCAGCGTGTGCTTCTCCCGGGCGTAGTCGAACCGGGGCCGGCACTCCACCCGGAACCGCATGCTGCCCCGGACCATGTTGACCACGCGGACCAGGCGGTGCGCGTCAGTGGCCCGGTCGCCGGTGACCGGCATGAAGTCCAGCACCTCGGCGACGCCGTCCGCACTGATGAACCGGGTGATCAAAATCGGAGTGCCGGGCAGGTAGAGCTGTTTGGTGACGTACCGAACGTCGTGCGGCGCGATGCGAAAGTAGCCACCGCGTTTCCGGTCCAGCAACGCGGCGAAAATGCTCGGCGAGTCGAAGCGCGGCGCGCAAAACCAGTCGATCGTCCCGTCGCAGGTCACCAGCGCCGCGGTCTGTAGGTCGCCGATGAGCCCGTGATCCTCGATCGCCGGATAGCTCTCCACGTCGCCCCCCGGTCTCGACAGCCTTCTGAGCAGTAACCTAAAGGACGGATTGTCGAGTTAGACGCGATTTGCGGTCAGCCACCCTTCCGCGCTTCCCGCGCGCCTCGACCCGCCCGGCGGGTCCCCTCCGCAACGAGGTGTGCGTTCGACGCCGGTGCCCTATCGATTTCGGTCGAGGGGCTCCTCCGGTGCCCGATCATCACCTTGATCACCTCACCTACGAGGACGCCGACAAGTCGAGATCCGTCCATCCCGGTCCCCCGCGATCGCGTTCTTCACCGAACGTCGCCCCACCTGCCAGTGCGGCGCCAAGGTCACCCTTGGTCAGGAAATCGTCCGGAACGGGGCAAGGACGGCGCGGATCTGGTCACCTGCGCCCCAGTCGTCGTCGAACTGGGCCAGTACGGCGAGGTGTTGCCGCAGCTGGACAATCGGCATGCGAGCCCGCCAGTCGCCGTCGAGGGAGGTCAGGTCGGCATAGACCTCGAACATTCGTCGCGCCTCGGGCGGGGGCGAGGTGGACCACACATGGGCGAGGTCGACCTCGGCCCACATGTACGACACGGCCGGATCGATCAGCGCGGGCTGCCCGTCCGGAGTTGCCAGGATGTTCTGTGCCCACAGGTCGCCGTGCGTCAGGCATGCCGGCTGGTCCGGCAGCAGGTCGGGCAGCCGGTGACACAACCGCTCCAGCGCCGCCCGGTCTCCGGCATCCAGCGCCGCCTCGACGCGAGGCTGCCCGAGCCACCGAAGCAGCCGATGCTCTGCGAAGAATGCGAAGCCGTCGTCATTCCACGTATTGACCTGGCGGCGGCGGCCCAGCCAGTTGTCGTGGTGCCAGCCGAAGCGAGGATGGGTCGTGCTCATGTGCATGCGGGCGAGCACGTGTGCGAACTGCTCCCAGAAGATCTCGCTGTGCGGCCTCGGCCGCAGCACCGACAACACGAGCAGTTCCCGGTCCGCCAGGATCACCTCGGGTGTCGCCACACCGCCGAGCTCCCGTAGGGCGGCCAGCCCTGCGGCCTCCGCGACGAAGACGTCGTCGGCCGGGGCTTCGGCGAAGGCCTTGACGAACACCGACGGTGCGTCCCGGCGGGTGGCGATGCCCGCGAGCGCCGCGACCCCACCCGTCACCGGCTCCACTGTGACGACCTCGCGCATCCCGGCCCGGAGCAGGCACTCCAGCAGGACCGCCGCCGAACGCATCAGGACAGGCTCCTCATCGCGTTCGGGTCTGCCCCGGCACGCAACAGCGCAAGTACGGTCGGAAGATCGTCACGCAGCAGCGCCGCCGTCAGGCGGGCTGTGAGTTTCTTACGCTGTCGGACGTTCACCAGCATCAGATTAGGCGGTCCAGTTCGTCACGAGCATTCCAGCGCACAGCTCTCGGGCAGTCCATGCCGCGACCTACGCGCTACCCACCGTTACGGCGGACGTCGACAAAAGGGCAGGGCGCACATCAGAAACCGCAATCGCGTGACCGCCACCGAGCCGCAGTTCGGAACGCGGACGTACCTGGCATCGCGGCGGCGGGCGGTGAGATCCTGGGCGGCATGACAGACCTCGACGCCAAGGCGAATCTCTATCGGTACCTGCGGGAGGCGCGCGAGGCGCTGCTCGGGAAGCTCGACGGGCTGTCGGAGTACGACGTACGGCGCCCGCTCGTGCCGACCGGGACGAACCTGCTCGGGCTGGTCAAGCACGTGGCCTCGGTGACCGCCGGGTATTTCGGCGAGGTGTTCGACCGTCCCTTTCCCGAGTTCGTCGCGGGCCTGGACGAGGATGCCGAGCCGAACGTGGACATGTGGGCCGCGGCCGACGAGTCCCGCGACGACATCGTCGGCCTGTGGCACCGAGTCTGGGCGCACTCGGACGCGACGATCGAGGCGCTCCCGATCGACGCGCCCGGCTCGGTGCGGTGGTGGGGTCACACGCCGGTGACGCTGCACCTCATCCTCGTGCACGTGCTCGCCGAGCTGAACCGGCACGCCGGGCACGCCGACATCGTGCGCGAACTGGTCGACGGCCAGGTCGGCTGGCGGCGGCCCGGTGACAATGTGGTCGAGGGCGACGAGGCCTGGTGGGCCGCCTACCGCGGGAGGCTGGAATCCACCGCCCGCGAGTTCGCCTGAGGACGGGCGAATCGCTGACAAATGCGGTGGATTGATCCCTGACCGAGTAGGTAGCCTGCTCGACCCCGTCGGACCGGGCAGGCTACCTACCGTGTGAGCTGGGGCGTCGCCGCGACGACTTCGGTGCGTCAGGCCGGGACGGCCGGGCAGCTCGTGCCAGCCGGCGGTGTGGCTCTCTCGATCAGGTACCGCTCGACGTAACTCCGGGTGCACTCCGTCCGTGGGTAGCTGGCGTGGCCCGACCCCTCGTAGGTGAGAAGGTGGCCTTGCCTTCCGAGTTGGCGCACCACCCGCAGCGCCCCGTCGTACGGGGTGGCCGGGTCGTATCGACCGTTGAGCACCAGCAGCGGGACACTCGTCCGTACCTGCAGCCGATGTTGTGGGTTGACCGCCGTCCAGCCCAGGCAGATCGCGGCGAAGCGGACGACCAACGGGGAGGCCCGCAGGTGCGGTGCCGTAGCGCGGGACAGTTGGAGATACCGGTTCCACCCGTCGAACCCGTCGACCGGCAGCGACCAGTCCTGGCAGAACGCCGGCAGCGCGTATTCGGTGAGCTCCTCGTTGCTGTCGACGGACACCATTGGGGACGCGAGGGGCGGATCAGCGGCCTCGCCGCGCTCCAGCGCGAGAAGCATGTTCGCCAAATCGGCCCAGGTCGCGTCGAAGAAGTTGACGAATGTGGCGAACCCGAGCTCGAACCAGGTCAGCGGGGCGCCGGTGGCCGCGTCGACCAGCGTGCCGGCATCGGCGCGGCGCATCAGTCGGTCGAAGAGCGCCGGCACGTCACGTCCGTGCAGTGTGCAGCTAGGGGTCCGCTCGCACCAGGTCACGAACTCGTGGAACAGAGCCTCGTTACTGGCCGCCCCGCTGCGGAAGTACTCCCTGACCCCCTGGCTGTGGTCCATCACGCTGTCCATGGCCAGTGCGCGGACGCGGTCGGGAAACAGTTCGGCGTAGGCCTGCCCGATCAGTGTGCCGTAGGACCACTCGTAGAAGCTGAGCTGCTGCTCACCGAGGGCCGCCCGGATGGCGTCCGTGTCACGCGCGACGCTCACACTGTCGATGTGGTCGAACAGTGGGCCACTGTGAGCGCGGCAGTCGTCGCGCAACTGGCGGTTGTAGGTGCGCAGTCGCTCGTACTCGGCCGCATTGGCGGGTGTTAGGGAGGGGTGCCGGGCCAGCAGCGCCGATGAGCAGCGCACCGGGTTGCTACGGACCGTGCCCCGGGCGTCGAAGCCGATGATGTCGAAGCGGCGCAGCACGTCCGGCCCGAGCTGGCTGTCGGCCGTCAGCGCCACGTCCACGCCGGACAGGCCGGGACCGCCGGGGCTGTAGACCAGGGTGCCAATGCGGGCGGCCGGCTCGGTGGCGGTGCGCCGCGCCAGGGCCAGTTGGAAGGTTGCGCCTTGCGGCCGGGCCCAGTCCACCGGCAGGCGCAGGCTGCCGCACCGCGTTCCCGGATCGTCGGGTCGTTCCGGGCAGGCCTGCCAGTCGATCCGGCCGTTCCACCCGCCGGTGGCGCCGGCGGCGGTCGGGCCGGTGACCGGTCCGGTGCCGTCGGGCGCCGCGAACGCCGGTGGGGCGTTGAGCGACAGGGCGACGAGGACCGCGACGACGGCCGAAAGGCGGCGGAGGAGCGGCGGGCGTCGACGATCAACCCCGCGGGGATGCCAGAAGGTGGCTCTCTTCGTGGTCAGCATTCGCCCAGCCTGCCGACGTCCGATCCACGCCGGATCCATGCCGATCCGGATACGGTCCGCGGAGGGCGTTCAGCGGTACGCGGCCAGCCGCTCGGACAGCTCCACGGCCCACGGATGACCGACCCGGTCGAGGATCGTCAACGCCTGTCGCCACAGGTCGGCCGAGGTGTCGTGGTCGCCCACCGCCTGATGGGCGTCGCCGAGACGGATGAGTGTCTCGGCTTTCCCGCACTGGTCCTCGACGTCGGAATAGAGCGTGAGAGCGCGCCGGTAACAGGCGGCCGCGGTCAGGTGAGCCCCAAGGCGGTGATGGGCGAATCCAAGACTGTCCCAGGTGTGGGCTGCGCCGAGCCGGTCCTCGACCTCCTCATGAAGTGACAGCGCCTGTTCGCAGTAGGCGATCGCGCGTGTGTGCTCGTCCAGCCGGGCGTGGCCCCAGCCCAGCGCGTTGAGCGCCGCGGCTTGGCCGTGCCGGTCGTCGCTGCTGCTGGACAGTGCCAGCGCGTCCCTGGCGTGCGGCAGCGCCCCCCGCGGGTCGCCCTCGATGTCGTACAACCAGGCGAGGTGCAGGTGGGTGCTCGCCTGCCCCGGCCGGTCACCGACCTGGTCGTACCGCGCCATCGCGCGCCCGAGGTGACGGCGGGCGGCATCGTAGCGGCGGAGCTGGATGTGTGCCAGCGCAAGGTCCCGGTGCGCCAGCGCCTCGGCGCGTGGATCGCTGCGGCGTCGCGCGACCGTGACCGCGGTGGCCTGGACCTCGGCCAGGTCGTGCCACTGTGACAGCCGGCTGAGGAGAGGCGTGAGGGTCTGGGCGAGCTGCCCGGCGTGGGCGTCGAAGCCGTGGGCGAACGCTTCGTCGACGGTGGCCAGCAGCACCCGCTGTTCGGTGGTGAACCACGCCAACGCGGGCCGGTGGTCGGTGAACGCCGGGGGTGCCGCGCCGGCGGGCGAGGGCAACGTATCGGCCGGCTGCCAACTGGCGTCGACCAGACTCGCCGCGTTGCGGGCGACACGCAGGTAGTGGTCGAGCATGCGCTCCCGCACGGCTCTGCGGTCGGTTGCAGAGTCGTGTGCGTCCGTCAGCTCCTGCCCGTAGGCGCGGAGCAGATCGTGACAGCGGAAGCGGTTGGGGGACTGCTCAACCAGCAGGTTCGCCCGGGTCAACTCGTCGAGCGCCGGCCGGATCAGGTGTGGCGGCGCCCCGGCGAGGCTGGCCGCCGCCGCCGCGCTGACGTCCGCCGCAGGGTGCAGGCTGATCTGCCGGAACAGGCGGGCCGCGTCCGGGCTGAGCAGACGGTACGACCAGGAGAGCACTGTGCGCAGGTCGGTGGCGGCGTCGTCGGTGGCCAGGGCGGCGAGCCCGCCTCGGCTCGCTGCCAGATCGTCCGCGATGGCCTGGAGCGGGAACGTGGGCCGAGCGGTGGCTCGCGCGGCCACGATGGACAGGGCGAGGGGCAACCGCGCGGTACGGCTGATCAGCTCGTCCACCGCCGCCGGCTGGGCGGTGGTCCGCTGCACACCCAGTCGGCGTACGAGCAGCTGGCGCGCTTCGGTGGTGCTGGGCAGGTCCAGGGCGACGAGTTGGGCGCCTTCGGCGGTGACCAGGCCGGGCAGTGTGTGGCGACTCGTCACGATCACGCCACACCGGGTCGACCCGGGAAGCAGCGGCCGCACCTGTTGGGCGTCGCGCGCGTTGTCGAGCAGCACGAGCAGCCGTCGGTCTGCGGTCAGGCTGCGGTACAGGGCGAATTGGGCTGCCGGTTCGGCGGGTATCTCCAGGGGCTTGACGCCCAGGGCGGGCAGGAGCGAGCGTACGACGACGGCTGAGGGTGACGCCTCCTGTGTCGCGGCGCCGAACCCGCCCAGGTCGACGTGGAGTTGCCCGTCGGGGAAGTGGTGCAGGTTGTCGTGCGCCCAGCGCAACGCCAGCCAGGTCTTCCCGACGCCGCCGGTACCGGTGATGGCGACGGTGCCGGCCGCTGCGGCGTCGCCGAGCAGCAGCGTCGTGAGCCGAGCCAGTTCACGGGTACGGCCGGTGAACAGCGCCGGCGGGGCCGGCAACTGTCGGGGGACCTGCGGCGTGGGTTTCTCCGGCGGCCGCGCCCCGGATGTCAACAGCTCCCGGTCGGCCCGCAGGATGCGGGTGTGCAGGTGTTGGAGATCGGGTCCGGGCTCGACTCCCACCTCGTCGCAGAGTAGTCGGCGTAGCTGCCGGTACGTCGCCAACGCGTCCGCCCGCCGTCCGGCCCGGGCCAGGGCGACCATCAGTTGCCCCCACGGCCGCTCGCGTAGTGGATCCCCGTCGATCTGTGTGCGGAGCGGCTCAATCAGCTCGTTGTGCCGTCCGGCGCGCAGTTGGAGGTCCGCGATCTCCGCCAGCAGACTCGACTGCTGCTCTTGGAGCCGTGTTCGGACGGAGAGCAGCACCCCCCATCCGGGGAGGCCCCCAAACGGCTCCCCACGCCACAGCGCCAGCGCCGCCTCGAACGCCCGCAGTGCATCCGACCAGCGGCCCTGTCGCAACGCGTGATACCCGCGCTGGGTCAGGTCGTCGAAGGCCACGCTGTCCATCGCCTGAGCGTCGAGGACGAGGCGGTAGCCGGTGGCCCCGGCGAGGATGGCGGGGTCGGGGGAGCCCGGGGACCGCAACGCCCGGCGCAACGCCCAGACATAGGTCTTCACGTTGCCGGCCGCCGTCTTCGGCGGGCGTCCCTGCCACAGCTCGTCGACGAGTTGGTCGATAGACCACCCGGTGCCCGGCTGTGACATCAGGATGGCCAGCAGGCGCACCTGCATCGGCGTGCCGAGGGCCAGCCGTTCCCCGGCGAGAGACCACACCTCGACCGGCCCGAGCAGTCGGTACCGCATCGCCGGGGGCCCCACAGCAGGGTCCATCACCGCATCGTATGGGCCTGACCCATGCTGCTTCATCGGCTGGACGGCTGGTGGCCTCCACCAGTTCGGCGTTCGCGGTCAGTCTGCGAACGTCGGTTCGGCGGGCTGAGCTGTGAAGAAGCGGACGATGTCTTCCGCTGCGGTTGGGGACAGCATCATCGCTTGGACTCGTGCGGACATTTCGGCGATCGGGTGAATCCTGGTGAACATCACCTCCTCGTACGCCCGGATTGCCGAGTCCGGGTCGGCGGGGTTGGCGGCGAGTCGGCTGGCGAGTTCGGCGGCGTCGAGCATGGCCTGGTTGGCGCCCTCGCCGACCGGCGGCATGAGGTGCGCGGCGTCGCCGATGAGGGTGATGCTCGGCCGGCTGGCCCAGCGCGTACCGATGGGCATCGTTTCGATCAGGCGCGGCGTCGGCGCGCCGTCGCCGGCCTTGATAAGTGCGGTGAGGCGTGGGTCCCAGCCACCGAACATGCCCAGCAGGGCACGCTTACTACGGTATGTGTCGATGGGGCGATCGTCTGCGCGCAGCGAGATCCCGACACGTAGGCGGCCGTCGCCGAGGCGTTGCGCTGCCAGGATCTGGTTCACGCCGACGCACCACAGGTTCCCGGGGCCGACCAGTTCGGCGAGATCGGGATGGCGCCGGTCGACGTCTTCGATGTCCAGCTCCACGAGGGTGGCCACATAGGACAGTTGGACGTCGGTCAGCAACGACCGGACGATCGAGCGTGCACCGTCCGCGCCGATGAGGATGTCGCAGCCGGTTCGGTGGCCGCCATGGAACGTCAGTTCCCAGCCCCCGTCAGGTCGCGGGGTCGCCGCGACAAGCCGGTGCCGCCAGACAACCGTGTCGCCGGGGAGGGAATCGAGCAGAAGATCACGCAGTGCGCTCCGGTCAATCTCGGGACGTCCGGAGAATGAGCCAGGTTGCGGCTCATGGTGTACCAGGGTCTGTCCGGTCGGGCCGACGATGCGATGTTCCTCGCCCTCGGGCCGCGCCTCCGACCGGAACCGGCCGGCGAGACCCGCCTCGGCCAGGGCCTGTTGCCCGGACTCCGGGTGCAGGTCGAGCGATCCGCCCTGCGGCCGCGCGGATCGGCCTGCCTCGCGCTCGTACACCACCGCATCAATGCCGTGCCGATGCAGGATCCGTGCCAGCGTCAGGCCGCCAAGGCCGCCGCCAGCGATCGCAATTCGCATTCTCACTCCGTTGCCGTACGCTGTCTTTGTGGATACACCGTACGGTAGCGAACCGTTGCCCGTTTGGGAACGGCCCGAACCTCAGCCGCGGGCGGCGCCGGTGCCGTTGAGCCGCGAGAAGATCGTCGCTACGGCGATCCAGCTTGCCGACGCGCACGGCCTCGACGGGCTGTCGTTGCGCAAGATCGCAAAAGAACTCGGTGTCGGTCCGATGCGGCTCTACGACTATGTGATCAACAGATCCGAACTGCTCGATCTGATGGTCGACGTCGTCTATGCCCGGATCGCCGAGGTCGGCCAGCGCTCCGCGTGGCGCGCCACGGTGCTGGCCATCGCCCGCGTGACTCGCGATGCCGCCCTTGATCATGAGTGGTTTTCCGACCTGCTCGGCGGAAGGCCACACTTGGGACCGCACGCGCTTGCCGTGGGCGAAGCGACCGCGGCGGCGCTGAGCCAGGCCCCCGGCGTGCGCGGCATCGACGATCTCCAGCGGGCTTTGGGCGCCCTCAACGCCTTCATCATCGGAGCGGTCCGCAGTGAGGTCACCGAGCGGCGGACCGCCCGTGCCACCGGCACCGATGAAGCCGCCTTTCAGGCCAGCCTCGGCCCCTACCTCACACGCATGTTGAAAACCGGCAGGTATCCCACCGTCTCCCGGCTCGTCATCGACGGCGCCCACCTCAATGCCGAGGAGAGCTTCAACCACAACCTGACCACCGTCTTGGACGGCATCACCAGCCGACCCCGCACCGTGACCGACTGCTCTGCGGTCGGCGGCCGGCTGGACGCCGATGCACCTTGATCAGACATCCGGATCGGCCGCGAGCGGTGCGCGCGGGATGAGAAGCTTCATCACTGCGTGTAGGGGTTCGGTCGCTCAGCGGCATCTCGGACGGGCTGCCGCGAAGAAGCTTCGGACGCCTGGCAGATAGTGGGCCACCCACGCAAGTTCGCCGGGTCCTTCCCAGGGTCCGGGGCAAATGTCGGCCCGTTTTAACTCCTGCGGGTCGACGCCCCGGATGAGGCCGTCTTCGGTGAGCGCGGCCAGCCGCGAGGCCGCCGTCGCTACTTGGACCGGTGTCAGATAAGAGGGCGGCCCGTAGCCCCAGTCGTCTTCGAGTTCTCCAGGAATAGGAAATCAAGCCCGTTCCATGCTTTGTCGGTGGCAGCCCAGCGTTCGGAGTTGTCGTCCTGTTCCGTCGTGGCGAGTTCGTAGGCCCAGTCGAGGTCAGCCCTCGCCTGCTCCAGTTCGTCTGGCGAAACGCGCAGTCAGTTGCCGATCATGCTCACCGCGCGAGGCTAAGTGCTGGTTACGACAGTTCCCTCGACAGTGGGCGAAGGTCTCCGGCAACCCTTGGCGGCGCACTGTTCTGCCGCCGAGCGGGCGCCGTAGGCAGGGGCTCTCGTCACCCCGGATCCTCATCGCCGAAAAGGTGGGCGGTGTCGTTCGTGGATCCGATTGCCCATGGCTGGCTGTCGGACCCCGCTGCCTTGAACTCCGTCCAACGACAGCCTGTTCCTCTGCGAGGAGGTGGTACCTCCGCGTCCGTGGTCCGGCGTAAGCGGACCGGGCAAGGCGGAACCCGGAACCCGGCGAACGCCGGCTTTGGTGGCAACCACGAGTACGGTTTCGGTGCTCGACAAGCACGGGTATCGGCGGCACGTCGCCGGGGCGGGAGCGGCCAGCCCGGTGGCGACGGACCGTGGGAGGGAGCGAGGGTGGCGCAGCAGAGAGCATTGGTGGTTCGGGGCGGGTGGGAGGGGCACCAGCCGGTCAAGGCGACGGAGTTGTTCATCCCCTTTCTCGAACGTAGCGGCTATGCCGTACGGACCGAGGAGTCGACGGAGATCTACGCCGATGCCGCCGAGATGGCCGACACGGACCTCGTCGTGCAGTGCGTGACGATGTCGCACATCACCTCGGACCAGTCGGCGGGCCTCAGCGCGGCGGTCATCGCCGGTACGGGCTTCACCGGCTGGCACGGCGGTATCGTGGACTCGTTCCGCGCGTCATCCGAGTACCTGCATCTGGTGGGCGGCCAGTTCGCGACCCATCCGGGTCAGGAGCCGTGCGAGCGTCGCGGTGGTGCGGAGGACAACTTTCTGCCGCACACGGTGCGCATCACCGACCTCGGCCGGGAGCATCCGATCACTGCGGGAATCGAGGACTTCGACCTAGTGACCGAGCAGTATTGGGTGCTGCACGACGACCTGATCAACGTACTGGCCGTCACAACCCACCCAACGCAGGCGTGGCATCCATGGCACCGGCCGGTCACCTCGCCGGCGATCTGGACCCGACTCTGGGGTGCCGGGCGCATTGTCGTGACGACCCCGGGACACAGCCTTGACGTGCTGGAGCACGCAGGCGTCCGTACCGTCATCGAGAGGGGGATGGTGTGGGCGACCCGCACCGCGTCGGCGTCGTAGGTCTCGGGGTCATCTCCCGCGCGTACCTGAACACACTCGCCAACCACCCTGGGGTGAGCATCGCCGCACTGGCCGACCTCGACGCCGCCCGGTCGGCTGCGGTCGCAGCCATGATTCCCGGCGCCGAGGCGTTGAGCGTCGAGCGCCTGCTCGCCCGCCCAGACGTGCAGACGGTGCTCAACCTCACGATCCCTGCGGCGCACGCCGATATCTCGCTCGGCGCGATCGACGCGGGCAAGAACGTATATGTCGAGAAGCCGCTCGCCGTGACGTTCCCGGACGGCCACTCGATCATTAAACGGGCCGCATCGGCTGGCGTCCGCGTTGGGTGCGCGCCGGACACCGTCCTGGGTACGGGTACGCAGACGGCGCGGGCGGCGATCGACGGCGGGCTCATCGGACGCCCGTTGTCCGCGTCGGCCGTCATGGTCACGCCAGGGCACGAGCGCTGGCACCCCAACCCCGACTTCTACTACGCCCCGGGCGGCGGCCCGTTGCTGGACATGGGGCCGTACTACATCTCGGCGCTCATCCACCTGCTCGGGCCGGTTCGCGCGGTGGGCGGAGCCGTCAGCCGCCTGCGCGCCGAGCGCGTCATCGGCTCGGGCCCGCGCATCGGCCAGCGGATTCCGGCGGAGGTGGACACCCACGTGACCGGCGTGCTCGAGCACGCCAACGGTGCTCTCTCCACCATCACAACGAGCTTCGACGGCGTCGCGACGACGGCCGCACCGATCGAGGTACACGGGGAGACCGGCACGCTCGCCGTACCCGATCCGAACGACTTCGACGGTGAGGTCCGCCTCTTCGCGCTCGGCGGCACCGAATGGCGCGTTCTCGAACCGCGGGCCGGTTACGCCGAGGGTTCCCGAGGCATCGGTCTGATCGACCTTGTCAGGGCCGACGGTCAGCGCCCGCCGCGCGCTGGCGGCGACTTCGCGCTGCACGTACTCGAAACGATGACCACCCTGCTCCAGTCGGCAGCCGAAGGCCAGCGGATCGAGCTGACGACGGTGGTGGAGCGGCCCGCACCAGTTCCGCTCATTCCGGTCGAGGACTGGAAGGCGTACGACGTATACGGACACTGAACGGGGGTCGGGTGGCGGTCGGCGCTGGCCCGGCGGCGCGGCCCCGTCGCGCGTCTAAGGCGAGCAGCGTGAGGGCGGTCAGCGCAGGCGTACCCGGTGGTGTTTCCGCTGCTCGCGACGTCTCCGCGGGACCGGGCCCTGTTTCGCGCGGGAAATCTCGTGGCGATAGCGCGCGGGTGTCGGCCCTGGTGGGCCGGCGAGAGGAACTGGCGAATCTCGTCTCGATGTGGGCGGAAGAAACGCGATCACGATGCACGTCGTCGCATGTGCCCACGTCTTGGCGTGCGTGAGCCTTGCCATCGATAGGAGCAGGCTGGCCACGGCCAGGCTGGTGACAACCGTGGTCAGCTGGTCAACCACGTCGAGGCCGAGGTCCGCGAGACCATTCCCGTTGGCTGCCTCCCCTGGAGTCACGTAGTCGGCCACGTCCACAGAGGTGCGGTTGTAGACGGCCGTTGCGCCGGTTGGCGCCAGGCCGAGTACCACGACGCCGACCGCGACCGTCGGTGCCAGCACGGTCCACCGCGATACCACCCGCACGGCAAGCCCCTGCCAGCCACGGGCGTTTCTGAATTCGACGGACCTTACCCAAACCCGACCGGTTGTGAGGGCAGGTCAATCCCATGAGTCGGCAGTAGCGCCGATAGGGGCCGGCGAGGATTCTGCCGGTGCTGTGTAACGACTACCCCCGTGCCTTCTCCCCGGTTAACCTCTTCGGCGGGCCCGAAGTCGTCAGCAGAGATTTGCTCCCGCTCCAGAGGTGGGCCGACGTCCGCACATGCCGAGAACAGTGCAGCCCCTCTGCCTGCTGAACTACTCATCGCTGCACGCCCGACACCACGCCGACTCACGGCCCATCGAACTCGTCGAAGTTGAAGTCGGGGTCTCTGAAATCTCCCGGATCCCCAGAATCGGAGAATCCTCCGAAATCGCGGAACTCGCTGAGGACCAGGTCGGCCATCTGGTACGCGCACAACGAGAACGTCAGGAAGATCAGGCCGAACACCAGTGTGATGATCAGCCTCGTGTTGCCCTTGCGCACCGGTGCCGCCTCGGTGGGCTTCTGCGGGTCGTAGAGCACGTCGATCTCGGTGCCCACCAAGTGGGACCGGAACCCGCCCAGATCAGCGAGCACCGTCGTCACCTCCTGACCCGAGCTCGCCTGGAACGTGACCACGGGCCGGAACGCCGTTCTCCCGTCGGACCACGACTCCAACTGGTTGTCTACGACCTGCGCGGTCGCTCGCTGGCCCGAGGCGGCGAGCGCGCGCAGCTTGCTCCACCGTCGCGCCGCCGCGAAGATCAGCCCAGCTCCGACCAGGGCGGGAACGCCCACGACGAAGGCCGTGACGTACGGCAACCAGGCCAGGTTCTCGATCATGGCGAGACTGTAGTGGACCCTGACAAGGAGTCAGCTCATCCGGCAGGTTGACGAACCACTCCGGTCGTACCCTGCTCTCAGACGGGGCCGACCCGGAATGCAGGTCAGCGTCATCGCCAGCACGCGGACAGCGCTAATGGCAACCTCCCTGGCGGCTACCAAAGTCTGCTCGGCTGACCAGCGGCCCGGTCCGCGCCGCTACACGGCAGCCGCGGCGACGGCCATTGATGATTCATTCGCAGGCGAACGACCTCAAGATCAGGTACACGCATCTGCCGCTGACAAGGCGCGGTGACCGTGAGCGCTCCAGCAGCACAGGCCATCCGCCGCCAGCACGCGGCTACTCACGGGCGGCCACTCGGTGCTGCCGAGGGCTCACCCCGCGGCGGCGTTTGAAGGCGGTGCTCAGGGCGAAGGGGCTGCCGTAGCCGACCTGGCGGGCGACCGCACTGACGGTGGCGTCCCGCTCGCGGAGCAGATCGGCGGCGAGGGCCAGCCGCCACTCGGTGAGGTACGACATGGGCGGTTCGCCGACCAGCGCGGTGAACCGGCGGGCCAGCGCGGCCCGGGAGACCCCGGTCTGGGCAGCCAGTGACGCCACGGTCCAGGGCTCGGCGGGGTTGTTGTGGAGTATCTGCAGGGCCCGGCCGACCACGGGGTCGCTGTGTGCCTTGTACCAGGCAGGGGCCTTGGCCCCGGGGTGGGCGAACCATTCGCGCAGCGTGGCGATCAGCAGAAGGTCGAGTAGGCGGTCGAGCACGGCTTCCTGGCCGGGGTCGTCCCGCACGATCTCGGTGGCCAGCAGCGGAACCAGCGGGGAGTCCCAGGACTCGCGCGGGACGACCACCAGCGGCGGCAGCGCGCCCAGCAGCCGTTGACCAACCGCGCCCCGCATCGTGTACGTGCCGGTGAGCAGGATCGTCGGACCGTCCAGCCCATTGCCCCAGGTCCGTACGCCCAGCTTGGTCATCTCGAACAGTTCCTGCCCGTCCGGCGTGGTGCAGCGCTGGCCCGCATGGATGATCACCTGCGGTGCCGTGGCCGGGTCGTCGGCGACGATGTACGGGCCGGTGCCCCGGATGATCGCTACATCCCCGAGGCCGAGCCGCACGCCCCCGCCCTCATCGGGGACGATCCAGGCGTCGCCCCGGACGATGGCCACCAGGGTGAGCGGCGCCTCGTCCTTGATGGCTATCGACCAGGGCGGCGTCAGGATCGAGCGGAGTAGGAACGCGCCCTGCGCCCGGGGTCCGTCGAGCAGACCGGAGACAGCATCCACGTAGACGATTGAACATGAAGGCGCGCGTCTTGGCTATGTGCAGTCTCACCGGTCCGCTCTTGAATGGTTCCTATGACGAACGAGCAAGAGCGGAAGACGATCCTGGTCCTGGGGGGCACGGGCAAGACCGGCCGTCGCGTTGTAGAGCGGCTGCGGGGCAGGGGAGTGCCGGTCCGGGTCGGTTCCCGGTCCGCCGGGCAGCCCTTCGACTGGACGGACCGGACGACCTGGGCGCCGGTGCTCCGGGATGTCGGCGCCGTGTACGTGTCCTTCTACCCGGACCTCGCGGTGCCGGGCGCTCCCGAGACCATCGGCGCGTTCGCCGATCTCGCGGTGGCCTCCGGAGTCGACCGGCTGGTGCTGCTGTCCGGCCGAGGTGAGGAGGAGGCCCAGGCCGCCGAGAAGCTGATCCAGTCCTCCGGGGTCGAGTGGACGATCCTGCGGTCGAGTTGGTTCAGCCAGAACTTCAGCGAGGACTACCTGCGGGAGCCGGTGTTGGGCGGCGAAGTGGTTCTCCCGGTCGGGACCGTGCCCGAGCCGTTCGTGGACGCCGACGACATCGCCGAGGTGGCCGTGGCGGCGCTGACCGAGGGCGGACATGCGGGGCAGCTTCACGAGTTGACCGGGCCGCGGCTGCTGACCTTCGCCGACGCGGTCGGCGAGATCGCCCGGGCGGCGGGCCGGCGCATCGACTTCGTTTCGGTCTCCGTCGAGGAGTACACGGGGGCGTTGGCCGTCGAGGGTGTGCCGGTGGAGGTCGTCGAGTTGCTGACGTACCTGTTCACGAGCGTGCTGGACGGCCGTAACGCCCAGGTAGCCGATGGGGTGCAGCGTGCCCTGGGTCGTCCGCCGCGGGACTTCGCCGACTTCGCCAAGGACGCCGCGGCCACGGGTGTCTGGGACAGGGCATAGGAGGCGGAGGTTCGTTGATCGCCGTCGCGGTCATGCCGAGGGATGACCGCTCGCGAAGACTCGAATGGGGCCGCCGGAGAAAGCTCGGGGGAGCAGCCACCGGCGGCACCGAACTCGCCCAAGCGATCTGACCGCGGACCCGACCCGGGTTCAACACGTCCTTCGATCCGACAAGCAACAGCGCTGTCATCGGGCAGCAGCACGCGGCTGACGAGCCGGTCGAGGATGTGTTGTGCGGGCCGGACGCCGCAGGTACCACTCGGCCACGGCAAGGTTGATCAACCAACCGGCGAGCACCAGCCCGGCCCGAACGTTCCCGTCGGGCTGTTCGCCGGTCGCGACGAAATACGGTGCGTGCGTGAACGCCTGGGTGCCGGCGCCGAGGCCGATCGCGTAGCCGCGCACCATCCACCTGCGATGCTGGGCGAATTGCCGGCGTAGCGCGGTGGCGAGGCCGAGCAGGATCGAGCCGGCCATGGCCGAGCCGAAGACGAGCCGTATGCCGGCGAGCACGTTGTTGTCATGGGCCGGCAGGTCGTACGCGAAGGCCATCCACAGGCCGGAGAGCGCGACCGTCAGTCCGCAGGGAACAAGCACCCGGCCGGCGAGGCGGTGCCAGCGGCGGCGGCGCAGGCTGGGTACGAACTGGAAGGCGCCGAGAATCGTGTAGATCACCGCGCCGACGATGTGCAGCACGACCGGCAGCGGCTCGGCGACGAAGCGAGCGTTCGCTGGGGTGACCTCCGGTCCGGTGCCCAACTCGGTGAGCCGTGCCGCACCAGCGACCATCGGTATCAGGCCCAGCAGGATCAACGCGGCCGGTAGCCGCCACTCGCGCATTGTCATGCCATCGATGGTGAACGCCGCACCCGTCCCTGATCATCGGCACATGGGCCGCAATCGGGCCGGTCGATGGTCGTACGCCGTCGTCGTACTTACGCCGGTCACCGGTCGACGTCACTCGTCGCCAGCCCTGGCGACCGGCGGGACGGTAGGGCGGGACAGACGGGTGCTGGCGGAAATGGCGGTGGCCATCTCCTACCCGATCGGCGCCGTCACCAGCGCGCCCGTCTCCGGTTGGTCTCGTACGCCCACATCGCCACCTCGACCCGGTTACGCACACCGAGCTTGGTCATCAGGCTGGTGATGTGCGACTTGACCGTGCTCAACGTGATGTAGAGCTCGTCGGCGATCTCCTTGTTGGTGCGTCCCCGCGCGACGGCGACCAGCACCTGTTCCTCCCGGTCGGTGAGCGCCTCGATTGGCTGCTTCCGCGGCGCGGCTGGATCCGCGTCGGCGAACGCCTTCAGCAGCCGCGTGGTGACGCTCGGCGCGATCAGCGCGTCCCCGTTGGCGGCCGCGTGCACGGCCTGGCTGAGCAGGTCGGGGCCAGCCTCCTTGAGCAGGAAGCCGCGGGCGCCGGCACGCAGTGCCGCGTACACGTACTCGTCGAGGTCGAAGGTCGTGATGACGATCACCGCGAGCGGCTCCGGGACCGAGGGCCCAGCGAGCGCCCGGGTGGCCTCGATGCCGTCCATGCCTGGCATGCGAATGTCGAAGAGACACACGTCGGGCCGGAGCCGCTGGGCGAGCTCGACCGCCTGACGGCCGTCGCCAGCCCCACCGACGACCTCGATGCCGGGCTGAGTGTTCAAGATGATGGTGAGGCCGGTACGGACGATCTCCTGGTCGTCCGCCACGAGCACGCGTACCGTCACGCGCCGACTCCCTCGCGCGGGAGCACGGCCGTGACGGTCCACCCACGGCCGGGATTGGGGCCGGCCTCGCAGGTGCCGCCGAGCAGGTCGGCGCGCTCCATCATGCCCACCAGGCCGAAACCGGGCGAGCCGGTCGGTCGGGCGGCACCGGCCTCGCCATCGTCGCTGACCCGCAGGCGCACGGAGGTGTCGTCGGCCGCGACGCTGACCGCGATGCGGGTGGCGTGGCGGGCGTGGCGACGGGCATTGGTGACCGACTCCTGAGCCAGCCGGTAGAGCGCGGAGCCGACCGTGGGCGGAAGGTCGCCGAGGTCCCCGCGGAAATCCACGTCGACGGCCGGCCCGGTGCGGAAACGGCCGGCGAGCCGCTCGATGTCGGTGACCCGCGGGCTGGGCCCCAGGTCGGCGGGCTGGTCGCGGCGCAGGACGCGGACAATCGCGCGCATCTCGGCAAGCGCACGGGACGCCTCGGCCTCGATTGCGCGCAGTGCCTCGACGGCGGCGCCCGGCTGGCTCGCCGAGGCGGCGATGCCGGCCTGGGCGCGGATCGCCATCGCCGACACGTGGTGGGCCACCGTGTCGTGCAGGTCACGGGCGAGCCGCTCGCGCTCCAACAGCTTCACCTGATCGAGTTCGCGCAGACGGGCGGCGGCGCGGAAGCGGATCGCGGTACCCAGTGTGGCGGCGGCGAACATCACCGCGAAGCCAGCGACCAATTCGCCGCCGTTGATCGAGCCGACCAGGCCGGCGGCGGCCACCTTGGCCACCACGAAGAACGAACCGATTACGGCATCCCGGCCGGAGCCCCAGCGGAACAGCGCGTAAACCAGTAGGACCAAGAAGCTCGTCGTGAACATCTGACAGGCATCGCCGGGCAGCACGAATGGGCCGACCGCCGTGGAGCCGAACGCGATCGCCACCATCGCGAGCGGCTCCGTACGCCGCCACAGGAGCGTGGGCAGCAGCGCGAGCGCGACGACGACGCAGCCCACCCGCCACGGCAGATCGGGTCGGAAGAATCCTTCCAACACGATCGCCGGCGCGAAGACGGCGATCAACGCCCAGTCGCGCCACACACGGGACGGGGCGTGTGAGATACGCGGCTCGGCCAACACAGCGTGCAGGCGAGGGTGCATAGGACCATCGTACGAACGGTGGTGCGAATCCAGATCGTCCCAAAGTACGACCGATGGCTGCGGCGACACTGATCTGCTGCGACCGCGTGGGTCAGCCGCTGCTCAACCGCTGCGCGACAAGCGCCTCGAACCGTAGATCCTCGCGGTCCGGGCGGTGTCGCCGTCGATCAACTACGGGCGGCCGTCGCGGCGTTGGAGGCCACAGGATTGCTGGCCACTCCCGCGGATAGCTGGGCGAGTGCGTCGTCACGGCTGTCGAAGATCGGGAACGTCCCGTCCAGGCGCATGGTGTGCAGGACGGTGCGGATGAACCGCGACGGCGCGGCCAGGCACAGCGTGACGCCGCGGTCGCGGGCGTCGCGGTGGGCGCGGACGAGGAGACTGAGGCCGGTGGAGTCGATGACGTGTACTCGGGTCAGGTCGACCACCAGGTGCCCTCCCACGTCGGCCGCGTGGCGCAGGGCGGCGCGCAGGGTGTCACTGGTGTCGAGGTCGAGGTCCCCGGTGGCGGCGACGACGGTCACGTCGTCGAGATGGTCGATGCCGAGGATTCCGCCCGGATCGTGGTTGCCGCACGAAGCCTTGCCACCAGCAGAGATCGGCAGCAAGCTGCAGTGCGGGCAGCGGTGCGGGCCGGTGGCGAACGGGGAGCCGCTCCACCCCTGTTCGGACACCAGGGTCCAGACGACTTCCGCGTCGGGAAGCACGCAGGCGGTGGCCCTGACGGAGTCGCCGCAGGTATCACAGATCAATGTCATCAGGTGGTCGTCCGGGACGACGGTCATTCTGCTGGTCCTTCCTACGTCCCTGTCCCGCCAGTGCGGCGGACATGGCATTCGGGGCTGGCGGGGTTCGTCACTGAGGTCATTTCACCGACGCGCGGCCTCGAACGACCAGCGCCGGCTGCGCCGAGCTGGGTTCCGCCGTCGCGGTGTCGGACGACGGCGGGGGACTGATGACGATCTGCAGGACCCGGTCGAGACGGGCAGTGTGCAGGATGCGCACGATGCGAGGATTCGGATCACGGATGGTGAGGACCCCGTTGGCACCTGCCAATCGCCGGTGAACGTCGAGCAGCAGGCCGATCGCAGCGGCATCGATGTGCCGGCACCTGGACAAATCGACCACGACCTGCCCAGGATGCAGGGTCAGCAGCCGGTCGAACATCGCTCCGGCCGCCGGCAGGCAGGCCAGGTCGAGTTGGGTGACGCATACCTCGGCCAGCGGTAGTGTGCACGGCGTCGGTGCCAGTGGCTCTGTCACAGGCGTGCCCCTCCCTCTCACGGACCCCCGGTCGCCTCCGACCGTGCCGTGCCCGCTTGGCGGCCACCGTGCGGATCTATGACAGTTGCGTGACAAAGGCGTCAGTCGGCCGATGGAGTTGGCCGCGTGGCCGGTGCCTGGGGATGATGCCGGGTATGACGGCCGTGCTGGTGATCGAGGACGACGACCGCATCCGCTTGGCGTTGCTGCTCGCACTCGAGGAAGAGGGCTACCAAGCTCACGGGGCGGCTACGGCCGAGGAGGGTCTGCGCGCCCAGCGTCGTGACCCGGCAGACTACGTGCTGGTCGACCTGATGCTGCCCGGCCTCAACGGCTTCGAGTGCATCCGGCAGTTGCGCCGCGACGACGACGTGCCGATCGTGGTGGTCAGCGCCCGCGACGACACCCACGACATCGTCGCCGCTCTCGAAGCCGGCGCCGACGACTACGTCGTCAAGCCGGTGGCGATCAAGGAGCTGACCGCTCGGCTGCGCGCCCTGCGCCGCCGTGCCCGTGCCAAGGTCGCGGGGCAGGCGCCGGAGCCCGTGCCCGTGCTCGCCTTCGGCGAACTGGAGATCAGCCCCGACGCAGGAGAGGTGCGCTGTGCAGGCCAGCCCGTATCGGTCACGCGCACCGAATTCCGGCTCCTGTGCGAGCTTGCCGAACATGCCGGGCGGGTGCTGACCCGCCAGCAACTGCTCAGCCGGGTGTGGGGGTACGACAGCGGCGACGAGCGGCTGGTCGACGTGCATATCGGCCGGCTGCGGCAGAAAATTGAGTCGGATCCTGCGGCCCCCCGGCACCTGGTGACCCTGCGGGGTCTGGGCTACAAGCTTCAGCGATGAGACGTCTCGGACTGCGTACCCGGGTCACGGCAGCGTTCGCCGTCGGCGCACTCCTGCTTGCCGCGTCGATGGCCCTGGTCTCCTACGAGCTGACCAGCCGATCCCTGATCGAAGAACGGGAACGCACGGCCCTGCGCGCCGCCTACTACGACGCCAGCGTCGTCCGTGCCGGGCTGGACACCGACACCCCCGACGTTGTGGAGGTGCTTCGGTCACTGGACACGGGCGGCAGCCGGCGGCCCGTGCTGCACCTGAACGGCGCCTGGTACGCCCGCACCGCCGACCCGGGCACCACCACCCCCATCCCCGCCGACCTGCGACGGCTCGTCGCCGCCGGGGATCCGGCGGTGCAGCGCGTACGCGTCGACGGCCAACCCGCCCTGGTGGTCGGGGTGCCCCTGTCCGCGACGGCGACGTACTTCGAGGTCAACTCCCTGCGCGAGCTGGAGCATACGTTCCAGGTTCTGGCGCTCGCGCTGACCACCGTCGCGATCATGGTCGCCGGGTCTGGCGCGGCCCTCGGCTGGTACGCCACCCGGCATGGGCTGCGGCCGTTGACGGCGGTCGCCGACGCCGCCGAGAAGATCGCCGCCGGTGATTTCACGGCCCGCCTCGACCCGGCGACCGACCCCGACCTGACCCGGCTGTCCGGCTCGTTCAACCAGATGGTCGACCGGCTTGCCCATCGCATCGAGCGGGACCGGCGCTTCGCCGCCGACGTCAGCCACGAACTGCGCTCACCGTTGCAGACCCTCGCCGCGGCGGCCAGCGTCCTGGCCCGTCGCCGAGAACACCAGGATGAACGTACGGCCGTCGCCGCCGGGCTCGTCGCCGACGAGATCGACCGGTTCCAACGGCTCGTCAATGACCTGATCGATCTGGCCCGCAGCGACCAGCCAGCCCACCGGGCCCCCGTGGACGTGGTGGCGCTGGCCCGGGATGCCTGCCATGCCTTCGACCTGCCCGCGACGTTCGTCCACCTCGCACCCGACGTACCCGCGACGTGGCGGGTCGATCGGCGGCGTGTCGCGCAGGTCCTGGCCAACCTGCTCGACAACGCGGTGACCTACGGGGGCGGTCCTGCGGGCATCCGGTTGGGCCGCGACGGCAGCGTCGGCGTCATCGAGGTTGAGGACGACGGCCCGGGCGTGCCCATCGAGGACCGCGAGGCGATCTTTGACCGGTTTGTCCGGGGGCGGGCTGCGCACACCCGTGGCACCGGGGATGGCACGGGTCTCGGGCTCGCGCTGGTCGCCCAACACGCTGCCGCGCACGCCGGACACGCCACCGTCACCGACCGGCCCGGCGGCGGCGCCTGCTTCCGCATCACCCTTCCGGAAAGCCTGCCATGAACCACCGTCACCTTTTGGCCGTGGCGCTCACCGCGCTGCTGACCGGTTGCGGCGTCCCCACCGACGCCACCCCCCGAACGGTGCAACCCCCGCGGGGTCCGTTCCAAAGCTCAGCTCCCGCCGACACCAGGGCACCGGCCGGGCCTGCCGCCGAGACAGTCTGCCTCGTTCGCGACAACCGCATCGTCTCCGTGGTCCGGCCCGTCGACCGCCCACCAACGGTCGAGGACCAACTGCGGCATCTGCTCGCCGGGCCAAGTACGGCCGAACGCGACAGCGGCCTGACCAGCGCGTTGCCTGGAGCAGTTGACGCCGCGGGTGCGACAGTGACCGGTGCTCAGGCCCTCGTCGCGGTCGACGAACCCGCCGCCGACGCCGGCCGCAGCGACGAGGTCCTCGCCTTCGGGCAGATCGTCTGCACCCTCACCAGCCGCGACGACATCACCACTGTGGTGTTCCTGCGCGACGGCAAACCCCTCGGCGTGCCCCGCGCGGACGGCTTGCTCTCCGAACAACCGCTCACCCGCGCCGACTACGCCACACTTGTCACCCCACGCTGACCCCGGCCACACCGATGCGGTCGCATGTCCATGGCACTCCATGTTGCCTGTGGGAGGGCCTCGCCTTCCGGGCCGCTCGCCACCGCCAGTCTCAGTCGTCGCCCGGTCGAGTCGATGCGATCCCGATCGCCCGCAGGTGTGCCAGCCCTTGTGCCCAGGACTGAATCAGCGTGGTTTCGTGGTAGGCGATGTCGTTTTCGGTGCAGAACCGGCGGATCAGCGGCTGGGCGTGGCGCAGGTTTGGTCGCGGCATGCTGGGAAAGAGGTGGTGTTCGATCTGATAGTTGAGCCCGCCGAGTAGTGCGTCGAGGAGCCGGCCGCCACGCACATTGCGGGAGGTGAGGACCTGCCGGCGTAGGAAATCGAGGTTGTCGGCCTCGGTCAGGATGGGCATCCCCTTGTGGTTGGGGGCGAATGAGCTGCCCAGGTATAGGCCGAAGAGGGCCTGATTGACCAGGATGAACACGATCGCCTGCGGAGCGCTCAGGACCAGGAACACGGCCCCGAGGTAGCCGGCGAAATGCAGGACGAGCAGTCCGGCCTCCACTGGTCGGTGCCTGAGCCCGCCACGGCCGACGACCGCCCGAACGCTGGCGGCGTGCAAATGCAGACCCTCCACCATCAGCAGGGGAAAAAACAGCGCCGCCTGGTGCCGGACGAACAGCGCCCGCAGGCCGCGCTGCGTGACAGCCTGGCCCGCAGTGAAGGACAGCGGAGCCACCACGAGGTCGGGGTCGTGGCCCTCGGTGTTCGGATTTGCGTGGTGGCGGTTGTGCTTGTCGACCCACCACCCGTAGCTGATCCCGGTCAGCAGGTTTCCACAGATCAGGCCGACCACGTCGTTCGCCCGACGGGAGCGGAAGATTTGCCGATGCCCGGCGTCGTGACCGAGAAACGCCAGCTGCGCCAACAGCAATGCGGCGCCGGTAGCGGTAGCCGCCTGCCACCACGAGGATCCGAGTCGGACGAACACCACGCCGATAACCACGAAGCAGCCCAGCAGCACCGTCGCCCGCGTCCGGTAGCGGCGAGGGTGTCGGTCGAGGAGACCCGCGCCGCGGATCAGGCGAGACAGGTGGGCGTACTCGCTGCCCCGGTCGCTGCGGGCGCCAAGCTCCGTATCACTCACCCTCGCCACTCCTTATAAACCGGGCCGATCAGCTCGCCGGCTCCGCCGTCATCCATGATCAGGCAGCTGCGCGATCCATCCCGGTGTCACAGAGATCGACAGCGAACCCGCCGCTGACCGTTCCAGTCTTCCTCACGGCCGCGTCTCCGCAGGAGGAATCGGCAGCTCACAGCGGCCGACGCGCAAGTGGTGCTCAGCTTCATGGATATCTGGCGATTAGGTGCGTGACCTCGGCGGTCGAGGCCGACAATCAGGGCTACTCGGTCACGTTGGATTCAGGGAGTAGCCATGGCACGAAAGTGGAAGTCCTCCGCGCGGCAGGCGCTCATCCTTGCCTTCGCGGCTGGGGCGGTAACCGGAGCGGCGGGCACGCTCACGCTGCGACGTCGCCGGCAGGATGGTGGCTTCCCCACGGGCGACATCGCCAGCCAGTTCGACGAGCGCATCGCTCCGACGCTCGGCGGGCGTATCGACGCCCCCTCTCATGGGCCCGTGAGCAGGCCCGCGGCGCAGCACGGTTGACCCCCGGCAGCGCCTCGGATCACTTCCGCAGGTGAGAAAGCGGGAGTAATTGACGCCAGAACGACACCATGGTCCAGACCATCGACGCGTACAGCGCTGCCGGAGTATTGCCGCAGCGCCCCGTCGTCGACGGCGCGGATCAGCAGTGCGAGGCCCAGGAGCAGCAGCGCGGCCACCGGCATGAGAAGCCGCACCGTACGGGCCGTGATCGGCATTCTCGCAATGGTGCGGTTCCGTCATCTGAGACACCGATCCCACGCGGCGTGATCCCACCCGGAACGCTGAAGCTTGATTAGATAGGAACTTGTCAATAGATTGAGGATGGGCACCGTCGGGGTCCGGGCAACCGGGCCGTCGGCGACTGACAGGTCCACCCCGAGCCGGGCACTTCGGTCGTACGCATCGACCAGTCGCTGTGGCGCACCGCCGCGCCGCACCCAGGGCGCGTTGTCGCGCTGCGTCCGTCCAGGACGCGCGCCGCCGCGCCGCCTCCGTCCAGCTCGATGACAGAAGGACCTTTCATGACGATTCTCCGCGCCCGTCCCGCGTCGACCCTGGCGGTCGTCGCCGCGCTGGTCGCCGCCGTGGCCGCGACCGGAACGGCCCTGCTCACCGGCCCGGCAGCGGCCGCCCAAGGCTGCCGGGTCGACTACACGCCCAACCAGTGGCCCGGCGGATTCACCGCCAACATCAAGGTCGCCCCCGGCGACACCGCCGTCTCCACGTGGACCGTCACCTGGACGTACGCCGGGGACGAGCGTGTCACGAACGGCTGGAACGCCACGGTCAGCCAGTCCGGACCGAAGGTGACCGCCCGCAACGTGTCGTACAACGGCAGTATCCCGGCCGGCGGC
This sequence comes from Micromonospora sp. NBC_01638, assembly GCF_045209745.1. Classification (NCBI taxonomy): domain Bacteria; kingdom Bacillati; phylum Actinomycetota; class Actinomycetes; order Micromonosporales; family Micromonosporaceae; genus Micromonospora; species Micromonospora sp. NBC_01638. The sequence goes on along the minus strand of NZ_CP109273.1, from coordinate 6,440,872 downwards.
ACCACCGAGTTCGGCGTGCAGGGCACGTTCGGCTCCAGCGGCAGCGCGCCGACCGGGTTCAGCCTGAACGGGGTACCGTGCAACGGCACCGGGCCGCCGACCACTGCGCCGCCGACCACTGCGCCGCCGACGACCGTGCCGCCGACCACGGCGCCGCCGACCACGGCGCCGCCGACCACGGCGCCGCCGACGACCGCGCCGCCGACGACCGCGCCGCCGACCACGGCGCCGCCGACCGGGTGCGCCGGGGCAGTGCTCTGCGACGGCTTTGAGAACCAGACCGGCTCGACGCCGTCGGGCGACTGGACGGTGGTGAACCCGGACTGTTCCGGCGCCGGCACGGCCACCATCGACACGGCCACCACGCACAGCGGCAGCCGGGCGGTCCGGATCAACGGCGCCGCCGGGTACTGCAACCACGTCTTCATCAGGTCCACGAAGATCCTCGGCAGCGTGGGCAGTGTGCGGTACGGCCGGGTCTGGGTACGGCACACCACCGCCCAGCCCACCGATCACACCACGATGATCGCGATGGTCGACGCCGCCGACGGCAACAAGGACCTGCGGATGGGCGGCCAGAACGGCGCCATGCAGTGGAACCGTGCCTCCGACGACGCGACCCTGCCCGAGCAGAGCCCGGCCGGGGTGGCGCAGAGCGTGCCGCTACCCACCAATCGGTGGGCCTGCGTCGAGTTCATGGTGGATGGTTCGGCCGGTCAGCTCCGTACCTGGCTGGACGGCACCGCCATCACCGGGCTGACCGCGGACGGCGTACCGACGCACGACATCGACAGCCAGTGGTACAACCGCACCTGGCGGCCGCAGCTCACCGACCTGAAACTGGGCTGGGAGAGCTACGGCGGCGGGGCCGACACCCTCTGGTATGACGACGTCGCGGTCGCGTCCAGCCGGATCGGCTGCTGACCCTTCGAGATTGTGGACGGGAACCGTCAGCTGTGGCTGTCATGTCCCGGTAGATGTATCAAGGGTGTGGCCCGGTAGATGTGTCACACCCTTGATCATCTTCAACCGTCTCCGGGGGCGATGTAACGGTCTCGTATTGACCTTCCATAACGCCTGGTCGGCGGTCCTGGGCACCCTCACTCGTACGCCGACGGCCTTTTGCCGATGTCCGGTCGGGGCGCACCTTGGGAGCAGCGGGGAGCACTGAACGGCGGGGAACAGGTCCTAAAGACCCCGGGTGTCCCTACCTTTTTCTACAGGTCATGGACGCGCTGCCTCGTTGCCCGTGCATGCCGGCCGGCGTCAGACAACCTGTGCGCGGTCGGGGTGCAGTCCTAGGTCCGAGGCCCGTAGGTCAGCCGGCGTAGGACGATCTCGGCCGGTCCGGCCTGCCCGCACTTGTCGAGCAGGCGGGCGATCAGCACGGTCGCCAGCCAGATGGTGACCGCGATGAGCACGCCGGACACCGTGGGGCTGCCGAGGCGCTGGCCCAGGGCGAGCGTGAAGGGCGCCAGGAGGAGCAGCCACGCCACCGACTGGAACAGGTATCCGGACAGGGAGCGCTGGCCCAGGGCGGCGAGCGCGCCGACGACGGGGCCGGGCCGGTTCACCCGCAGGGCGATCAGGCCGAAGACCGCCACGTAGCCCGGACCGGCGAACATGCCGCTGGCGCCGTGGAGCGTGAGGATCAGGCTGGCGGTGGGCTTGTCGACGTGCAGCCATCCGGCGCTGAGCAGGGCGGCCGGCAGACCTCCGGCGATGGCGACGCCCAGCCCCAGGACGGCCGTCCGCGTGAGCAGGGTCCGGTGACGGGCCAGGTCCTCCAGGACGCGGCGGCGGGCGGCCCACATGCCCAGCCAGGCGATGACGATGAACGGCACGACGGTCAGCGTGTGCATCGGCCATTCGCCGAGACGATCCACGACGGATGCAAGGTAGCCGGACGCGGCGAGGGAGTCGACGTGGCCCGCCGGCAGCGGCGCGGACCCGCCTGAACCCGCGATTCTGCTCGCCACGATGGCGCCGAGGATCAGGATCTCCACCGCCATCAACGCCCAGAGCACCAGGACGATCCGGTGGACCTTCTCGCTGCGGCGCAGCAGCAGGACGGTCATCACGACCCCGACGATGCCGTAGGCGCCGAGGAAGTCGCCGTAGTACAGCAGCGCGGCATGCGCGAACCCGAAGGCGATCAGCCAGAGGTTGCGGCGCAACAGCACCGAGCGGACCTGCTGGGGTGTGGCGCCGGAGGCGTCCTGGCGCCGGGCGAGCTGAACCAGTCCGTAGCCGAACATCACGGCGAAGACCGGGTAGCCGCGTGCGTTGACGAGCTCGAAGAGCAGGAAGTTGAGGCCGCGTTCGATGCCCGCCGGCGTGGCATCCAGGCCGGGCTCGCCGGCGAAGACGACCCCGGCGACGTTGGCCAGGGCGATGATCAGCAGCATCGCTCCCCGGGTCAGGTCCGGCGCGAGGGCGCGTTCGGCGCGGAGGACCGGCCCTCTCAATGCCCGCCGTGGTGCCGTGTCAACGCTCATGGTCGTCCCTCTCCCCGAAGCCTGCTTTAGTTTGTTTGAGAAAGTATCACAGGCACACTAAAGCCGTCTGGCATGATGGGGCCTGATTTCCGGGAGGCGAACGAGGGGGCCATGACCAGCGAGGACTTCATTCCGGCTCGGCTGCGCAGGCTGTGGGGCAGGTTGGAGTCCTCGCGCCTCGGGCGGCCGGCGGCCCTCGACGTCAACCGGGTCGTCACGGCGTCCGTGGAGATCGCCGACCGCGACGGGCTCGGCGGCGTGACCCTTCCCAAGGTCGCCGAGAGCCTCGGCTTCACCGGAATGTCGCTCTACCGGTACGTCGGATCCAAGGACGAACTGATCGAGCTGATGGCCGACGCCGCCATGGGCACGCCACCGAGCATCCCCACCGACGACTGGCGCCACGGGCTGCGCAGTTGGGCCTTCGAGCAGCGCGCGGTGTTCCACCGTCGGCCGTGGCTGACGCGCGTGCCCACCTCCGGGCCGCCGTCGGGGCCGAACCAGATCGCCTGGATGGAGGCCGGCCTGGCGGTCCTGTCCCGCACCCGCTTCGACTGGGCGCACAAGATCGGCGTCCTGTCGCTGATCAGTGGCTACGTCGTGCAGTCGGTGCGGCTGTACAGCGACCTCGCCGAGGGCAGGGCCGAAGGCCAGGGACAGGCCGACGCCGAGCGCGACTACGGTCGCGCGCTGGTGCGGCTCGTCGAGCCCGAGCGCTTCCCCGAGACTGCCCGGCTGTTCTCCTCGACACTGTTCGAGGACGCGCCGTCGGACGCTTCTGATGCGTCGATCGCCGACGCGGACTTCACGCTCGGGCTGGACCTGATCCTCGACGGCGTCGCCGTCCGAATTGAACGGTCCGGCTCCTGAGGCGAGGTCCTGCTGAGCAGCACCAGGACACCTTCGCCCCAGAGGGCTGCTGCCGGAATGGGGAGTCGGCCCAGCCAGGGCAGCAGGGTCGCGGCCCTGCCGGTGGGTGAGGGATTGGCGGCGGTGAGCCGTCGACGGATGTCGTCGACGTGCGCATCGGAACCCCGACCCATCCCAACTGACCGAGCCGTTTCCGTGAAGACCAGCGCTGGCGAGCATTTGGCCCGAAGGCGTTGGCTTTAGGGTATGCATCGACCTATGGTGGAGGCATGCCGCCGGTGACTTTCCGCTCGCCTGCCGTCACTGAGCTGGCGGCGCTTGGCGCTGTCCGCGTGGCGACGGGGGCACGGCTGAGGGTCGGGATGCGGGTGCCGGTTGTCCGCGAGTTGCACACCACACCCACGCACAAGCTGTCGAGTCCGCCGCAAATCGGCCGAGACCCTCCTGCGGAATCGTTGCATCCCAGAACGACCGCTAGGGCGAAGCTATTCGAGCTTCGGCCCTTTTTCTTTTTCGGAGAGGTAGACCATGAGCGTCGATCATCGTGCTGTCGATCAAAGTTGGCTGGCTGACCTGCGAGCGTCCCTGGCGGAAGACTTCGCCACACAGACGGCTCGGCTGCGGGAACTGACCGAGCTCAACGCGGACACCGGCGACCCCCAAAACCAGGCCGCGCTGCTGGTGGCCACCCGCCGCAACATCGAGCAGATCACCGGTGCGCTGAGCCGGATCAGCGACGGCACCTACGGTGCCTGCCAGAAGTGCGGCAAGAACATCCCGGCCGAGCGGCTCGAGGTTCTTCCGCACGCTCGCTTCTGCGTGCCGTGCCAGGAAAAGCACAACAAGTGACGCCCGTGTGGCTGCCGCGCCGCTGGCACGGCAGCCACACACCGTTAGGTGCGAGCCAGGTCCGCGACGCCGTACGCTTCGAACCCCGCGCCGTGCTCCTGCGCGGGGCCGGTGCCTGAGTGCCGGCCCGTCGAGCGACCTGGTCCTGCTGCGGTGCTGGTGGGCTTCAGCTTCCGGTGCAGGTGGCGGTGGTTCCGCTGCCGTTTCCGGTGCCCTGGAATCCGAAACTGGTGGTCTGACCCGGGACCAGTCGTCCGTTGTAGCTCTGGTTCGCGACGGTGACGGTGCCGCTGGTGCCGCTGGCAACGCCGTTCCACACCGAGCTGACCGAAGCTCCGCTCGGCAGGTTGAGGGTGACCCGCCAGCCGGTGAGCGCGGTGGTGCCCGCGGTGACGCTGACGTTGGCGACGAATCCGCCGTTCCACTGGTCCTGGACCGAATAGACCGCAGCGCAGGTGGGGGTCCCACCGGGGGGTGGCGTGGTCGGGGGAGTGGTGGGCGGCGCGCCGTCATCGAGCGTCAGGTTCTTCTGCTGGACGTTCCACTGGCTGCGGCACAGACCACAGTTGGCGCCGACGAAGTTGCCGCCGGCGGTGGTGTCGCCCTTCAGGCGCCATTTGAGGTAGAGCACTGCCACGCGGCCGAACTCGCCGCCGTTGGGCTGGTCGTAGGTGCCACCATGCCCGACGTTCAGGTTGCCCATGAACGCGGGCAGCCCGGCCGGCAGCTTGCCCCAGTCATCCATGGCGTTCGGGTAGGCGATGTCGCTGGACCCGCCGATGAAGTAGGCAATCGGCTTAATCAGTCTCCTGAGCTGGTAATCGTCGGCATCGTTCAGCAAGCCGCTGCTGAAGATGCCGGTCGTGGTGACGCGCGGGTCGTTGGAGACGGCGTAGGCCTCCAGACCTCCGCAGGAGAAGCCCGCGACGGCGACCTTGGTCGTGTCGAGCTTGTCGTAGTACTTGCTGCCCTGCCGGGAGTTCTCCGCGACAGCCCAGTCAATGGACTGGGTGAGCATCTGGGAGGTGGTGGAGCCGGATCCGTTCGGAGCTCCGTTGGCGACGGCGAGGAAGCCGTGGGATGCGATCTCGCGGAGGAAGTTGCCCTGGGAGAGGCCGTTGGCCGAGCAGCCGCCGTTGCCCCACACGACGATGGGAAGGCGCTCGGACGGAAGCGTCTGGGGCCGAAAGACGGTGTGATTGGGCAGGTTGGCCGAGGTTTCATAGTCGGCGGGATAAGGGCCGGAGCCGCCGATCGCGGCACTGGCCGGTGTGGCGCCGATCGCCATGATCACGGAGGCGACCGGGACGATGGCGGTCGCCAATGCCACGTAGATCTTCGATCTCATTCTCATTCAACCCTCCAGCGGATCTCGCGATGGCACTCCCTGCGGCGGCGGTGGCGGTTGTTCATTCACGCCCCGACCAAGGAGGTCAGCGCTGGCCACGGGCCAGGTCGATGTGGGCGCGTCGACCACCCGGCCGCGGTCCCCACAGGCGATCCGACGGGAGCTGTGTGCAGTTACTATCACTGCCGTAACGAAAAGTGTCAATGTCTCGGTTGGCCTGACGGGTCATGACCGGCGTCAGCCTGCGAGGGGTGGGCTGCCGACAGAGCGGGGCGCTGGCGATGCCCAGCGCCCCGCCGAGGAACGTCGAGTTCGTCGGTCAGCAGCGCTCCTCGGTCTCCTTCTGCGCCACGTCCGAGATCCCGCCGAGGGCCCGGGTGCACACCGCCAGCGTGTTGGCGCCCAGGGACCAGACATCCGGGCCGCTCGAGCACTGCAAATCGCGCAGCGTGTTCCCGGTGACGATCGAGGTGCAGACCTGGTACGAGCCATGGCTCGCCCGGTACTGCTGCCACACGTACGTGTATGCGTAGTTCTTGCCGCAGCCCTTGTACTGCTTGACCGATGCGGCGGTCTGACCGCCGACGGTGACGTATGCCGTCGCGCCGATCTGCACCGAACTCGCGCAGCGCGGGTTGGTCTCGGCGTGGGCGGGTCCGGCGAATGCCAGCGTCGCGGGCACGGCCAGCCCGGCGGCCGTGAGGATGCGCACGCTACGTCGGGAAAGGCTCTTCATCGGTGACCTCCTTCAATACACCGGGACCGTCGAGCCCGGTGTCGTCGATGCACCACATTGATGACCGCCGTGGCCCGTTCGGTAGCCTCTGACACACTCTGACAACGCTTGTCGCCGGTGTCTGACATGGGGGATAGATTGAAGGACCAGCGTGCCGCCACCGAGGCAATTCAGGACAGACAAGCCGCCGAAGGTTTCGCCGAACAGTTGCGGACACTGCGGACCGCCGCGGGTGACCCGTCCTTCCGGAAAATGGCTGGGCGGTCGGGCCGGATCTCGCACACGACGCTGCACGAGGCCGCCGCCGGGACCAGGTTTCCCTCGTGGGAGACCACCCGGGAGTTCGTCCGAGCTTGCGAGGCGGACGAGGTCCAGTGGCGGTGCCGATGGGAGGACGCTCAGCGCTTGGGAACGGTCCACGCCATCCCCGCTTCGCTGACCGACGCCGAAACCGCAATCACTGTGGACGGCAGGACGACTGGCGCCGGGACGTCTGACGCCCCGGACGCTCCGGCGGCCCACGGGCCTGTCGGTTCGGGCGTCGTTGCGTCGTCGCCGCAGGACCAGGGCGCGCTGCGGGCTACGGAGTACCCGCAGGCCGAGGACGAGGCCACGGGCGCGCGAGGGCACCGTCTGCCGTGGCTCGCCGCAGCCGCGACGGTGGTGGTGGTGGCGACGGTCGCTGTCGTGGGCGTCGCCGTCCGCGGCCGGTCATCCCCGGACGGCTCCCACGCCTTGACGGCGTCGCCGTCATCGACAGCGTTCTCGGACTCGTTGATTCCCGGGGACGCGAGCAAGTTCGTCGGCGACATCACCGTCCCCGACGGTTCCCAGGTGAAGGTGAACGAGAGCTTCGACAAGGTGTGGGCCCTCGCGAACGTGGGAACGGTCGACTGGCACAACCGCTACCTGGCACGGACGAGCCCCACCGCTGACATTGGCGGTTGCCAGACACCGGATCGGGTGCCAATCGGCGACACGGCGCCCGGCGAGCAGGTGATGATCCGAGTTCGGGTCACCGCGCCGAACCGCCCCGGGAAGTGCTGGGTCAGCTGGAAAATGGTCGACGAGCATGGGCAGGCATACTTTCCCACCCGTCGGCCGGTGTACTTCATGGTCACCGTCGTCGCCTGAGCACGCCTGGCGGTAGCCGCAGTCAAGCCCGCCGGGCCGCCACCCCCGTCCATCTCCCGGGCCCCGGGTCGCCCGGACCGGTGTCAGGGTGCGAACCCTCGATGTCAGTCCGGGCGCTAGCCAAGCTGACAACACCGCATCCATCGAGGTCGGTGAGGACTGACGGATCTGACAGCACTACGGGGGTACCGAACAGTAGGCCGCTTCTCGCAAGGTGATGTTCGTTCCGAACGCGACTCACCACCTACGAGGAGGATGGACTTTGCGTCGTCCCTGGTTAACCGTCGGGCTCGCCGCGCTCTGCTTGGGCGTCGGCGTTCCGGCCCATGCGTCGGCCACGACATCCGGCGCCACAGCGCAGCGGACCATCACCACGGCCGCGCGGCCTGTCGTGGACATGGAGGCCACCGTCCTGGCCGCCCAGATCGACCCCCGCCGTGCCGACAACACACTGACCCCGGGCGCGAAGAGCTCCGTGCTCGCCGTCGAGCAGGCGCTCCAGGCCCAGAACCTGCTGAACGCACAGTGGGTCGACGGCTACTTTGGCACCCAGACCGTCTCGGCGTACGCGGCCTACCAGCGCTCTCTCGGCTACACCGGCCTGGGCGCGAACGGGCTGCCCGGCACGACGTCGCTGACGAAGCTCGGGCAGAACCGCTACACCGTCGGCAACACGATCGGCCCGGGGGCGAAGGTCCAGCGTGACGGGTACGTCGTCGACGCCCGTACGCAGGCGATGCTGACCGAGGCCCAGCGCCTGCTCGGTTACCCCCTGGTGCTCGAGCAGGGCTCGTACAACCCTGGGGGCGACCCGACCTCGGCCGGTACGCACGACGGCGGGGGCGTGGTGGACATCGCGGTCACCGGCATGACCGCAGCCAAGCGCACCGCCGTCGTTCAGGCTCTGCGCCAGGTCGGCTTCGCCGCCTGGGTCCGCAACCCGAGTCAGGGTGACTGGCCGTGGCACATCCACGCTGCGGCGATCAACGACACGGACCTGTCCAGCCAGGCGCAGCACCAGGTAGGCGACTACTACCTCGGCATGAACGGCCTGGCCAATGGTGGCCCGGACGACGGTCCCCGGATTCCGATCAAGACCTGGGAGCAGTACCAGCGCGGGCAGTGACCCGCATCAGATCCGATCCACCAACCATCGCTAACCGTCCATGAGAGGACACCATGAACATCCGTAGGAACCTCGCCGTCGTCGGCGCGGCACTCGCCATGACCACCTCCATCCTGAGCGTCGCGTCGCCGGCGTCGGCGGCGGCCCGGGACGGGGTCTGCGACAGCGGCGAGTTCTGCTACTACTACAACAGCAACTACGCTGGCTCGATCTCGGACTTCACTGCGTCGGTCGACGACTACGGCACGACTCAGCCGTCCTGCTACGACTTCAAGGGCGCGGGCGCAGGCAAGGGCCTGTGCATCAAGAACAACGCCGCGTCGGTGTGGAACCGCACCAGCAAGACCGTGAAGGTCTACTTCAACAGCGACTTCGGCGGAGCGAGCCAGTCGTTCGCGGCCGGGGCGAAGGCCAACCTCAACGCGACGCTGAAGAACAACAACGCCTCGCACGACATCGGCGGCTCGACGAGCTTCCCCGCCGACCCGCGCGCGGCCGAGGCTGTCGCGTTCGCGAAGGCGCGGCTCGGGCACACCGACTGGAACAACGAGTGCGAGCTGTTCGTCGAGCGGGCGTTCGGCACCAGCGGCCGGTTCCTCACGGCGCGCGCGCACTACGAGTGGCAGCGGGACAGCGGGCGCATTCACACCGGCTCGGTGCCGCCTGCCGGAACGGCGGTGTTCTTCACGTCCACCACGTCGGCCGGGCACGTCATGCTCTCCATCGGCGGCAACAGCGCCATCAGCACCGGACCGAGCGTCTACCAGACCAGCACGTTCCGGGACCGGTCGGACTACCTGGGCTGGGCCTACGTCCCGAGCGGCTGGTGACCCGGCATGCGCTCGCGCGTGCACTTGAGCAGCGCCCAGGCGGACTTCCAACACCTGCTCCACTTCGGCGGTCGCGGATGAACATCCTGAAGAGAGTTCCGGGCATTCTGGCCGTCCTGGCGGTGGCGCTCGCCGGCGTCGCGGTGGCGCCGGGCGTGGCGTCCGCCGCCGACCGCGACGGGAGCTGTGACAGCGGCGAGTTCTGCTACTACTACAACAGCAACCAGGCGGGCTCGGTCTCCGACTTCACCGACTCCCTGGACGACTACGGTACGACCCAACCGACCTGCTACGACTTCAAGGGAGCGGGCGCCGGTAAGGCCTTGTGCGTGAAGAACAACGCCGCGTCGGTGTGGAACCGTACCGGCAAGACCGTGCGGGTCTACTTCAACAGCAACTTCGCCGGTGCCAGCCAGGACTTCGCGGCCGGGGCGAAAGGCAACCTCAACGCCACCCTGAAGAACAACAACGCCTCGCACGAACTGCTGAGCGGGCCGACGGGCTGCAGCACGGACGGCACCAACAGCAAGCTGCCGAGCACCATCCTCGTCTACCGGGTCGGTCTCGGGCGCGTCGACCGGGTCGACTTCAAGACGTACGTCAAGAACGTCCTTCCGAACGAGTGGGTGACGAGTTGGCCGGACGCCTCGCTGGAGGCCGGTGCCGTAGCCGTCAAGAGCTACGGCTGGTACTGGGCGCTGCACTCGACCCGGAAGACTTCCGGCGGACAGTGCTACGACGTCCGTGACGACACCGCCGACCAGGTCTACCGGCCGTCGTCGGCGCAGGCGTCGACGTCCTCTGCGGTGGACCGCACCTGGTCAACCCGGATGACCCGGAGTGGCAACATCCTGCGGGCGCACTACTGCGCGACCACGACCGCGTGCGGTGGCTGGGTCGACGGGGACTGGCTGTCGCAGTACGGCTCGCGTGATCTCGCAAACGCGGGCAAGAACTACCAGGCGATTCTGCGCTACTACTACAGCGACGTGGCCCTTTCCTGACGTCACGCGCCAACCGCGCCGCCCGCCGCAGATCCGCGGCGGGCGGCGCACCGGTGGGTGCGGGCATCTCGCGAGGGTCTACGGAGATGGACGGCCGGGGCCGGCGCGTTCGCGATCGGCGAGTTGTCCCAGGAGTTGCTGCTGTCACGATCGCCGTGTTCGGCGATGGCCGTGGGATCTCGTAGGCTCCGACCAGTGGACAGCAGTCGGGGGCGGAACATGGCCGATATGTTGGATGCGGCGGAAGACGCTTCGCCGGTCGAGGCGGTCGAGGCGGTCACTCGTGAACTCGGTGTGGCGCTGGGGGCACGTACGGTCGCGTTTTTGATCGCGGACCTCAGCGGCCGGGCGCTGGTCCGGTTGGCGCACGTGCCGGTTGACGACGCCGGTGAGGTCCGTCGGCACGGTGATGAGGCACGGTGCTGCCCTTCGACGGCGGTCCCGCCGAGCAGGCGCTCCGCACCCAGTCGGTGCAGGTGGTGACGCAGTCGGACGGGTGGACGGTGTTGGCGCCGGTGACCGACCGCGGTGAGGCGATCGGCCTGCTGGAGATGGTCCTGGCGGACGAGCCCGGGCCGGGGGTGCTGAAGGAAATCGCCCGGACGGCGCACACCTTGGCGTACGTGGTGATCGCCAACCGGCGGTACACCGACCTTTTCGAGTGGGGGCAACGCACCACCCCGTTCACCCTGTCCGGGGAGATCCAGCGCCGCCTGCTGCCCTCTTCGTTCACGTGTGAGGGCAGTGCGTTCACCCTGTCCGGCTGGCTCGAACCCGCCGCCAGCATCGGCGGGGACACCTTCGACTACAGCATCGGTCGGGACGTGCTGCACTTCAGCGTCGCCGACGCGATGGGCCACGGGGTGGCCAGCGCGCTGACGGCCACCCTGGGCGTGGGCAGTCTGCGCAACAGCCGCCGTCGTTCGGCTGGTCTGGTGGAGCAGGCCGCCGCCGCGAACGCCGACGTGGCTGGACACGCCGCGGTGCCCGGCAGTTACATGACCGCGGTCCTCGGCCGTCTCGACCTGGGCACCGGGGTGTGCGCGTTGCTCAACGCCGGGCACGTGCCGCCACTGCTGGTACGCGACGGGCAAACCGAGGTGTTGCCGCTACCGGCCAACTTCCCTCTGGGCATGTTCCCCGAGGCTGATTACCGCGCCGGCGAGATCACGCTGCGGCCGGGCGACCGTCTGGTCGTGGTGACCGATGGCATGCGGGAGCGCGACGCCGCCAACCTGGATCTACCGGCCATGTTGCGGTCGATCACCGATTTGCACCCCCGCGAGGCTGTCCGGGCGCTGGCGGATGCCGTGCTGGAGGTCAGCGGACCAACTCTGCCTGACGACGCGACCCTGCTCATTCTCGACTGGCACAGCGGGCACAGCGAGGACCGGACTACCAGTGCGGGCGCGGACCAGGCGCGTGCCAGCGCCGCGCTGGCCGAATGACTACCGGCCTGTCACGTCGTCGGTCGACGGCGGGCCGGCTTCAGCCGCCTGCACGCTGTCGTAGACCTGGATGGCTCGATCCACTGACGTCACCGTCAGGACGCTGCGCACGGCGGGCTGCGCCGCGGCCAGGCTCAACCGACCGCCGACATCACGCAGCGTCTTGAACATCACCACCAGCGCGCCCAGCGCGCTGGAGTCCATGAACCCCACCTCGGCCAGATCCACGATCACCTGACGGTCACCGGCGTCAACCAACCGTTGCAGACTCTCGCGCAACTGCGGGGCAGTCGCCATGTCCAGCTCACCGCGCACCTCGAGCACGGTGCAATCCCGGCCCGGCCGGGCCGACAACAGCAGATCCACAACAACCCCTCCGCGCCGATGGTCCCGCTCACCCTATGCGCCGGGCGGGCGAACCGCCGCCGGACGTACGGCGAGCCGGTGCCTGACCGTTTCATCCCAGCGACGTCGGGTAGTGCTGATCACTGCCGGAGCATCCCGCCTTAGGGTGTGACGCAGTAGCCCGGCAGTTCACGCACGGACCGGGGGAGGGGCTGCGTAATGCGACTGAGCATGACGCTGTCGCTCCCGCGCGAGCCGTCCTCGGTGACCTGCGCCCGTCAGGTGCTCAACGCTCTGCTGAGCCTCACCGATGCCGCGGAGGACTCTCGTGGCCACCTCGCCGTGCTGATCACCGAGGCATGCGCCAACGCGGTGATACACGCCGATCCTGACAGCACCGTGGACATCACCATCATCGTCGACGACGACGTCTGCCTGATCGAGGTTGGCAACCGCGGCAGAACCCCCAGTGGGTCCGGACTCGCCGCCGACCTCCCCGCCCCGCTCACCGTCGGCGGCCGTGGACTGCCCCTGATCGCCGCACTCGCCGACAAGGCCGCCTTCATCCCCGGCCCACCGGACCAGGTGTTGCTCCGCATCACCAAACACCTCACCGACGTACGGCCGGCACCGGCCGGGTGATGCCGCCGGGACCTTCCTGGCAACCCTCGAGCGCAACGCGCCGCCGCAGAGAAAATCTATGTGCGAGGCACTAGACATCCTCTTCACCGTCGGCTAACGTTCCTGAGGTCGAGAACGAAGTAAACAAAGACGCTGACGTAACCGCCCCGCACGAGGGCGAAGGAGCAGTACGCACGAGACGTTTTCAGTGGTAACCGGACGTGATGCGCGGCCGGGCATGACAGCGGGTGGGGTCGATGCTGATTCAGGGCTGCACCCGAGGCAAGGACGGTTCGTCGTACGTGTCAGGGCCATGAAGTCGCGTGGGGCTCGGACACCGACGGACAGCACGGAGTACAACAGAGGAAATCAGAGGCAAGGGAGGGCATTACACCGTTGGATCGCCCGCCGTCAGCCGCAAGCGTGGGCTGGCGCGGACACCGTAGTTTCCCTCGAACGAGAGGTGGTCTCCGGTCACGCTTATGCGATCCTCGCACCCGATGCCTTCACTGAGGGCTGGTGCGGATACGACAAGCCGACGTTCCGTCGGTAGATGGTGTTCCTGACCCACAACCCTTGGGCCCCGGTGCTTCCGAGCACCGGGGCCCTCGTGATGGAGGTTCCATGACCCAATCAGGCGACATGCTCGACGACGAGGATTACCCCGCCTACACGATGGGCCGCGCCGCCGAGATCCTCGGCTGCTCGCAGGACTTCCTGCGCCGGCTCGGCGACGCGAAACTGATCGACCCGCAGCGTTCCGGTGGCGGGCACCGCCGCTACTCCCGCTACCAACTGCGGCTGGCCGCACGAGCCCGGGAGATGTGCGACCAGGGCACCGACATGGCGTCGGCCTGCCGCATCATCATTCTCGAGGACCAACTCGAAGAGGCCCTTCGACGCAACGAGCGACACCAGCAGAGCTGAGTGAACCCGCCCGGGGCGGCATACCCGAGCGCCACACGGTCCCACCCGTCAGGGCAGGGGCCGTTTGTCGTCCGCGGAGGGAGTAGCAGCCGGATCAAGGCGATGACCGCCGCACCCACGACAAGGGGCGGCCCCACGCCCAGGCCGCTGACCGGCATACCGGGGGCGGCTCAGCGGCCCGGTACCGGGGCCGATCGAGGCCGATCTGACGACGCTTGCACCGTAGCGCGCCACCAGCGGCGCGACGCCAGCGCGGCCAGCCCGGCGCCAGCGGTGTTGAGCAGTACGTCATCCACGGAGGACACCCGGTCCAGCTGCAGGACGTACTGCGCGGCCTCGACCAGGACCGAGCTGCCCGCCGCGAGCGTCAGGATCCGCGGCACCGACGCCAGCGCCGCGAACCGCAGCGGGGCGAGGAATCCCAGTGCCGCGAACACCAGCAGGTTGCCGACGACCTGGACGGTCGCTGTCAGTGGCCCCCCGTCGGCGAAGATCGTGACCAGGTCCCGCAGTGGTAGCAGGCTCACCCGACCGGGGACGGCACCGGCCCCTTCGCCCGGCAACATGATCATCCATACCCACGGCACCGTCCCGTAGACGATGCCGACCTCGGCCAGCGACTTCCGCCACGCCGAGGTGGTGCTGCCGGTGACGCTCCTACGGCATGCCAGAGACCACACCGCCAGGGCGGCAAACGGCAGTGCGGCCACCGTTATGAGTACCACGCCATTGAACGTGCCGAACCAGCCGTGCCACCCCTCGACCATGTCACCTCTGCTTCCATCCGACCGCGAAATCTACCGGGGCCTCGTCTTGATGATCAGGCGGGCTTCCGGCGTCGGCGCGACGAGCAGGCCGTCGCAGCCGCGCGGGTCGTACTAGCATTCGCCGATGGCCTTGCGACCGGACGAGTTCTATGACCACGCAGTCGCCGTCGCGGACGGCGAGCAGCGTCTCCCGTTGGCGCGCATGACGGGATGGGAGATCAGTCCATTCGAGCCGGACGGACTGCGCGTGGCACCGTTGCGCCCTCCAGTCCTCCCCGAGCCCGCGCGGCACGGAGAGGATCCGTCGGACTGCGACGCCTGCCGCGACCGGGACGAAGGAATCTGGCTCAACGACAACTGGCGGCTGGTCCGGATTCCGGGAGTGGGCGTCCCCCTGGTGCTCATGCTGCATCCGCGCGATCACTACGACATGGCGGATCTGCCTGACGATCTGGCCGCCGAACTGGGCCTCCTGAGCACTCGCATCGTCCGCCACATCCAGGCGCTGCCGCACATCTCGCGGGCCCACGTTTACCGCATCGGTGATGGTGGAGCCCACCTGCACGTCTGGTTCTTCGCTCGGCCCGAGGGGCAGGCCCAGTTGTACGGGTCGTGGCTGGTTGTCTGGGACGACCTGCTACCGGAGTACCCAGCGGACGTCGCGGAGGCTGATGCCGAAGTCGTGGCGGACGCGTTGGTCGCGTGCCACGGAGGCCACCGGTCACCCGCCAGCGCACCGGCCGCCTGACCGGGCTGATCCACCACCGAAGTCGAGAGGGAAACTCCTGCTTATCGCGCGCGGCGCGCCATCTCGCTGATCCAGATGGGCGCGAACGGAGACGTGCAGCCCGGGGACGTCGGATAGTCCTTCAGCACCTCCAGTCGTTCACCGATGTCGATCGCGCGGGCGCGGTGCTCGGCGTGCTCGATCCCGATCTGAGCCAGGCAGTGGTTCATCGCCCACTGCAGGCGATCCGGGGCGTTTTTCATCTCCGTCTCGATGACGTCGAGCAGCCCCGGGAGGTCGAGGCTCTCGGGCTTCTTCGTCACGCGTTCGGTGGTCAGCGCCCAGCCGGCACTCGCGACCACCGGGTCCGGATCGGCGGACCAGGCCAGGCACAGCTCTTCGGAGTGCGGGTTCTTCTTCACCACGTAGTTCACGAGCCAGTCGTGCACCTTGGGAACACGCGCCTCGCGCAGCATGACGTCCAACTCGTCGCGCTCGAACGCCTTCGGACGGCAGATCAGGATCGCCAGCAGTCTCGCTGCGGTGTCATTCGTCTGCCAGAGCTGGCACGCGAGATCCTGCTGTGTCTTCAGCCGCTTCGCGAGCGCGCGCAGCTTGCCGAGGTGCACCCCGTGATCGTCACCGCGTTTCTCGTTCACCTCGCGTGTCTTCGGGTCCTCGAGCGCGGCCAACTCGGCCATCACCTCGGCCACTGTCGTCTCGGTCAGCGTCGTCCCGGCCACCGCAGCCTCCTGCTTGTCGCGTGCGAGATGCAGCGTACGACGGAAGTCGGCTCTCCGATCCGGACCCGGCGGTGCGGTTCCAGGCCGCCGGACTGTCCCTTTCTCGCGATCTTGCACTTTCTGCCTCGACTTAGGGGGCATTCCACGCATCTCGGCGACCGAAACTGCAGATCGGCGCGGCGCGGCGTGGCGGGGCGCGCTCTGCCGATCGGCTTCACGAGGTGTTGCTTCAGCGGCGACGGTTGGTGACTTCGGCGGACAGCAGCGTGGGCCAGGGGGGACGTCCCCGTTGGCCGGCGGTATTCGCTACTCCCTCGATCATTCGCTGCGGCGTTCATCAATCGACTGGCTGTCATCTGATTTCGTCCGGGCTTGCGGAGGTCGGCGGTGTGTAGCCGAGTTCGTACGAAATCTGGTTCGCAGTCTCCAGTAGCAGCGGAAGCTTGCTCTTCAGTTGGTCGAGGCTTGCGATGACCTCGATCGCGGTGAGCGAGGCGGCGGCGATGACCGCCCCTCGCGAATCCCTGATCGGTGCGGCGACGCACATCACGTAGGCGTCGTGCTCGCCGTTGTCCGTGGTCCAGCCGCGTTCGCGGATGCGGGCGAGTTCGGCTTCGAGGGAGTCGTGATCGGCGAGGGTGGTGTCGGTGAACCTCTCGAAGACGACGTGGGAGAGGAGGCGGTTGCGTTCCTCTGGAGGTAGGTAGGCCAGGATCGTCTTGCCGACGGCGCTTGCGTAGATCGACACCGCGCGCCCTACCCGGGACGGCAGCTTGACGGCGTCGAACGCCGGGCTGTCGACCTTGTCGATGTAGATGATCTCGTCGCCGGTCAGTTGCGCCAGGTGCGCGGTGTGGCCGGTCTCGCGTTGCAGCGCACGTAGGTGCGCGGCGGCGAACTGGCGCAGGTCCATCGAGCCCAGCGCAAGCTCGGACAACTCGATCAGCCCGCTGCCGAGCACGTAGGTGCCCGCACCGGTGCGGCGCACGAAGCGCGCGGACTCCAGCGTCTGCAGGATCCGCAGGGCCGTGGACTTGTGGACGCCGAGCACGTCCGCGGCCTCGGTGAGGGACAGCGGGTGCTCCGCCGATCGGCGGATGAGGTCGATCGCGCGGCGAATCGATTGCGCCAAGGCTGTGTCCCTCCTCAGGCGACGGAGGCACAATCGCCGCCGTTGCACCATGTGCAATCTAGTCGCCGCGATGCGCAACCGCCACTTGACGCCGTTGCACATGACGCTACGATCGTTGCAATTTCATCCGACCGACGTCCACCTACGACATCCGTCCTCGGGACGAGCGGTCCTTCTTCAACCTGGAGAGCGGCTCATGACGGTGCCACGGCCCCGCGGACTGGCCGCAGACGCAGACTGGTTCGGGACCTCCGCGGAGGCGCTGCCGAACGACGCCGACGACGGCGTCCTCCTCGGCCGGATCTGGGACCCGTCCGTCGACGGCCCCTCACCCGTGACCGTCCGAGGCGGCGAGGTCATCGACATCAGCCACCGGTTCGCGACCGTCCGGGACATCTGCGAGCTGCCCGATCCCGCCGCTACCGTGGCCGGGCTCGACGGGCCACGGGTGGGCGGCTTCGAGGACATTCTGGCCAACACGGGTGCCGTGACCCGTGACCGTACCCGACCCTGGTTGCTCGCCCCGGTCGACCTTCAGGCGCTCAAGGCCGCCGGCGTGACCTTTGCCGTCTCGATGATCGAACGCGTCATCGAGGAACGGGCACGGGGAGACCTGGCGCTCGCGGCGGACATCCGTCGCCGGATGCTCGCCGACATCGGCGACGACCTGCACAGCCTGACTCCGGGCTCGGCAGAGGCGGAAGGGCTCAAGAATCTGCTGGTCGCCGAGGGCATCTGGAGCCAGTACCTGGAGGTGGGGATCGGACCGGACGCCGAGATCTTCACCAAGGGTCAGATCCTCTCCGCCGTCGGCACCGCTGTTCCGGTCGGCGTGCTCGCCGCGTCGACCTGGAACAACCCGGAACCCGAGGTCACGCTGATCATCCAGTCCAGTGGCCGGATCGTCGGCGCCACCCTCGGCAACGACGTGAACCTGCGGGATGTCGAGGGCCGCTCGGCGCTCCTGCTTCCCCTGGCGAAGGACAACAACGCCTCGTGTGCGCTCGGTCCGATGATCCGGCTCTTCGACGAGCGATTCGGCCTGGATCGGGTGCGCGAGCTCGAGGTCAGTCTGAAGGTCCGCGGTGTGGACGGCTTCCAGCTGGAGGCCGTCTCGGAGATGACGCGGATGTCGCGAGACCCGGAGGCGCTGGTGCGGCAGTTGATCGGCCCGCACCACCAGTATCCCGACGGTGCCGCGCTGATGCTCGGCACCATGTTCGCGCCCATCCAGGACCGGGACCGCCCCGGTGAGGGCTTCACCCACAAGGTCGACGACGTGGTGCGCATCAGCTGCCCGGCGCTCGGCACCCTGGTCAACCGGGTGCGCTACGCCGAGGAATGCGCGCCCTGGCAGTTCGGCGTCCGAGATCTCATGGGCAATCTGGTGAAGAGAGGACTGCTGTGAACGCGGTTAGCACGGTCGATCCGCGCGACGGCCAACGCCGCGCGACGGATCTCACGGAGACGGACGAGTCTCGGCTGGAGGTGATCGCCGGCCAGGCGTCCCAGGCCGCGCAGTGGCTGTCCGGCCTGGGGAGACTCGGCAGAGCGGAGATGCTGGACGCGATCGCCGCGTCCCTGGAGTCCCGTCGCGTGAACCTGGTCGCGGCTGCGGAGGCGGAGACCGGGCTGAGCCACGCGCGACTCGACCAGGAACTCACGCGGGCGGCGGTCCAGTTCCGGATGTTCGGCGACGTGCTGCGCGACGGAGGGTACGTCGAGGCGGCCATTGACCACGCTGCCGACACACCGCTCGGACGCGGCCCGGACCTGCGGCGGATGCTCGTACCCCTCGGGCCGGTCGCCGTCTTCGGGGCCAGCAACTTCCCGTTCGCCTTCTCGGTCGCCGGGGGCGACACCGCCTCCGCACTCGCAGCGGGTTGTCCCACGGTCCTGAAGGCCCACCCGTCGCACCCGCTGACGTCGCACGCCTCCGCCGACGCGATCCAGTCGGCCATCCGCGACATGGGTGGCCCCGAGGGTGTGATCACGACCGTGTACGGGGAGCAGGCCGGCCGCTCGCTGGTGCGCCACCCCACGGTCCGCGCCGCAGCCTTGACGGGCTCTGTCGGCGCCGCCCGCGCCATCCAGGCGGCCATCGACGAACGGCCTGACCCGATTCCCCTCTACGCCGAGCTGAGCAGCGTGAACCCGATCGTCGTCCTGCCCGGCGCGGCCGCTGACCGGGGAGACCGGATCGCCGAAGGGCTGTTCGCCTCCTTCACGGCTTCGGGTGGTCAGCTGTGCACCAAACCCGGGCTGGCGTTCATCCCGTCGGATCCGGGCGGTGAGCACCTGGTCGACGTGCTGCGGGGGAGCGTCGCCGCCTCGGGCGGCACGGTCCTGCTCAACGAGCGTATCCGTGACGCGTACGAGGACCAGGCTGCGGCGTTCGAGCGGGCCGGCGCCCGGGTCTCGGCGCGCTCCCAGGATGACCCTGGCGCGGGTTTCATCGCCGCGCCGAGGCTCCTGGAGGTCGGTCTACCCGGCCTGGCCGCCGAGATCGCCGACGAGTGCTTCGGCCCGCTCATGGTCGTGGTCCGTTATCAGGACGTCGCCGACCTCGACGCCGTGCTGGCGACCATCCCGCCGTCGCTGACCGGGTCCGTCCATCGTGGATCGAGTGACGACGCCGCAGTCGTGCGTCGGCTGGTCGACGTGCTCGCCGCCCACTCGGGTCGCATCGTCTTCGACGGGTATCCCACCGGTGTCCGTGTGTCGTGGGCCCAGCACCACGGCGGGCCCTGGCCGTCGACCAACGCCGTGCACACCTCGGTGGGCGCCACCTCGATCCGACGGTTCCTTCGCCCGCTGGCATGGCAGGACGCTCCGGAATGGATCCTTCCCGAGGAACTGCGAGACGGGTACACCGCCATTCCCCGGCGAGTCGACGGGAGGTTGGAATCAGCGGTGGAATAGCCGTGCCGGTAGGGCATTTAATTGCGAATTGATCCCGGACGGATCGGTGCGCCGTTCGCCGCACCATCGATTCCTGAGCACGGGCGGGACTGCCCCGGCCGCTCACCCCTGGTGACAGCCAGGAGTGAGCGGCCGGAGCGTGCCCGTCGTCGAACCTGCGGCGAGGTGACGAGCGGGGGGTGGCCACGCCTGCTGCGGCTCGGCCGCACCGGACGACTCGGCGTTGCCCCGCGCCAGCGCCGGTCGGCGGTTCGTCAGTCGTTCACGGGGTCGCTTCCGTGGCCTGCATCCGCAGCATGGTCCAGGACGCGGGCGGAAGCGTCAGCCGGACGCCGGCGTCGGCCTGCTGCGCCGTGCCGTTGGGACGTGGCGCGGCGTGGTCCGGGCCGGCGGGCGTGTTCCGGGCGTCGAGGTCGGTGCCGCCGATGGTGACGCACTCGATGATCCCGCTCACCCGGGCACCGCTGACGTCGACCGTCACCTCGGCAGGGATGGCGGTGACACGGTTGACGAGGAACACGGCCATCTCGCCGGTGGTGTCGTCCCAGGTCGAGACCGCGTCGACCGCGTCGACCTCACCGTAGCGGTCGGTGGTCGTCGTGCTGCCCTCACGGAGCACGTCGAGCACGGTTCCCCGGGCGTGCCTGGCGGTGCGGGCGAAGGGGTGGAAGATGCTCTGGCGCCAGGCCGAGCCCCCGGGTTCGGTCATGATCGGCGCGATGACGTTGACCAGTTGGGCCTGGCATGCGGCGGTCACCCGGTCGCTGTGCCGGAGCAGGCTGATGAGCAGGCCACCCACGACGACGGCGTCGGCCACGCTGTAGTGATCCTCCAGCAGTGGCGGCGCGACCGGCCAGTCCTCGCCACTCGGCGGCGTGGACGGGGCAGCGGACTGGTACCAGACGTTCCACTCGTCGAACGCGATCATGATCTTCTTGGTCGACCTGCGGATCGCCCCGACCGAGTCGGCGATGGCGGTGACGGAGTCGATGTACCTGTCCATGTCCTCCGCGGAGGCGAGGAAGCTGGGCAGGTCGTCGTCGACCGGCTGATAGTAGGCGTGCAGCGAGATCAGATCGATGTCGTCGTACGCCTCGGTGAGCACGTCGCGTTCCCAGGTGCCGAACGTGGGCATGCCGAGGTGTGACGAGCCGCAGGCGATCAATTCGAGCGTGGGATCGAAACGACGCATGGCCGTCGCGGTCTGTGCGGCGAGGCGCCCGTACTCGGTTGCGGTCCGCGCACCCACCTGCCACGGGCCGTCCATCTCGTTGCCGAGGCACCACAATCTGATCCCGTACGGGTCGCCCGCGCCGTTGTCCCGGCGCCGGTCGGCGAGGTGACTCCCACTGCGGTGATTGGCGTACTCGAGCAGGTCGACGGCCTCGGCGGTGCCGCGGGTGCCGAGGTTCACCGCCATGATCGGATCGACGCCCGCCTTGCCGACCCAGCGCATGAACTCGTCGAGCCCGAACGCGTTGGTCTCCAGGCTGTGCCAGGCGAGGTCGAGCCTGGCTGGTCGTTGGTCGACCGGGCCGACGCCGTCCTCCCACCGATAGGAGGAGACGAAATTGCCGCCCGGGTAGCGGACCGTGGTGACGCCCAACTCCCGCACGAGCGCGAGAACGTCGCCCCGGAAGCCGTCCGCGTCGGCCGTCGGATGCCCCGGCTCGTAAATGCCGGTGTAGACACAGCGACCCAGATGCTCCACGAACGAGCCGAAGATCCGGCGCGACACCGGCGCGACGCGGCGGCGTGGGTCCAGGAACAAGCGTGCCGTGTTCACGACAGGTCCCCGCTGACCGTCGACTCGGCCTCGGCAGGCCGGCCCCGCCAGGACCGGGCGGGCAGCCGGTAGGGGAGTGGACTTTCGGTGCCGGTCAGGTGCGCCGGCGCTCCGTTGGGGTGGGTGTTCAGGGCGGGCTCCTTCGTGCGAGGTCCCGACGTCGAGATCTCCGCCGCGGCGCCTGGACCGAGGGGTGGTGGGGTCGGTGCGAGCTCTGGACAACACGATGACCATCGATTACGTTCACGATCTATGTAAACGTTACCGATTACGTTTACGATAGGGGACGCGATGCCCGTGATCAATGTCTGCGCCGAGCGGCCTGCGCCATGCCACCTCCACACACGATCGGGTGTCTCGCTCCCGTGCACGCCTCGGTGCCGCCGCTTCCCTGCCCGCCCTCCTGCCGACGCTGGGCTGAGATGACGGCCCGAAACCGATCCTGACGATGGTGCCCACTCGTTGTCAGCGGGTCGAACCAGCGCAGGAATCGCACTCCACATGGGCCACCGAGAGTGACAGTCGTCAGCGTGTCCACGACGGCGACTGATGATGAGCCGTGCCCTCGAAAGCATCCCGGTGGGACCCCTTCTTGGAGTCGCATGAGGGCGAAAGGGCCTTGTCTTTGTTAACGCTCTCAGTTACGTTGGCAACCTCCTGGAAACGTAACCGATAACGATTGCAGCTCAGAGGGAGCGGCATGATCGAGGTCAATGTGCCGGTAACAATGAGCGATGTTGCCCGGGTCGCCGGCGTTTCCACCGCCACCGTCTCTCGGGTGGTCAATGGGCATTACGGCGTCAGCGCTCGCACGATCGCCCAGGTCCGTTCCGCCATCGAGCAGCTCGGCTACGAGTCGAGTCTGGTGGCCACGAGCCTCCGGCGCAGCCGCACCAATGTTCTGGGCCTCGTGACGCACAGCTTCCAGTCGTACACGGCGGAGGTGCTCAAGGGGGTGATGAAGGCTCTGAGTCGCTCGGGCTTCGATCTGATCATCTACGCCAACAGTGACCTCTACGGGTCGTATTCGGAGGGCTGGGAGCAGCGGCATCTCACCCGCCTGTCGGGCACCCTCACCGACGGGTGCATCGTGGTCACGCCCTGGGGTGAGGTGCGGAGCCGGACGCCGGTCGTGGCTATTGACCCGGTGAAAGGCTCGATGGCGCCCTCGGTGACGGCCGACAACCTCGCGGGCGCCACCACCGCGGTCGAGCACCTGCTCGGCCTGGGCCACCGGCGCATCGGATTCATCGCGGGCCGCTCCAGCCTGGCGGCGGCCTGGTCGCGGGAGGAGGGATACCGGGCGGCGCTGACCGCCGCCGGCGTCCCGATCGACCCGACGTTGATCGGCAGAGGTGATTTCAACCCCGAGTCGGCAGCTCCGTTGGCGCGCGCCCTGTTGCAACGCATCGACCCGCCGACGGCGATCTTCGCGTCGAGCGACGGCATGGCCCTCAAGGTCCTGGAGGTCGCCAGGGAGTTGGGGCTCTCCGTCCCCGCGGACCTGTCCGTCGTCGGGTTCGACAACATTCCGGAATCGGCGTTGACCGAGCCTGGTCTGACCACTGTGGACCAATCGATGTATCAGCTCGGATATGAAGCAGCTCGCATGCTGAAGTCACTGGTGACCGACGAATGGGAGGGGCCGCACCAGGTAGTGCTCCCAACCAGCCTCGTGGTCCGCCGCTCGACCGCGCCACATCGAGCGATCACGTCAGGTGCACCCGTGGCGAAACCGTGAAGGAGGTGCGGACACAGACCCACGGCGAAGTCCACCGATGAGTTGAGCCGGTCAGTCGGGTCGCGTCCGCTGCCGGCGCAGGAAAGGAGTGGAGCGTGACAACCGCAACGTACCACGGGCGCTTACGTCGATCGGGCGTGCGTCGGCTCCCGGCGGCATTCGCCATCGGAGTCATGGCAGTCGCGGCGGTTCTACTCGCACCGCAAGCGGCGGCGGCGGCCACGCCGTGGCTGGACGTCTCCCAGGACCGCTACGCCTCGTTCACCGTCCCGGCCGCGTACGTCCAGGAGCACGTGGGCACGGTGTCGCAGGTCGTCGTCGAGGGAAACTTCGGTCCCTCCTCCACGTTGGCGGAATTCGGTCTGACCCGCCGTGGTGACGTGTGGTCGGGCATTCTCGGCCCGCTCAAGCCCGGGCTGTACCACTACCAGGTGACCGCCGACGACACCAAGAGCCTCAAGGATCCGACGAACAGCACCAGTGTGGCGTCCAACCCGCTCTGGAGCACTGTCCTCGTCCCAGGTGACTCGGCGCGTTGGCTGGCGGACGCACCGCCGGGAACCGGCGGCAAGGTCGAGACGCTGACCTACCGGACCAGAAGCGGGCAGCGATCGGCCCTGGTCTGGACACCGCCGGGGTACGCGGCCAAGGGTCCCAAGGGTTACCCGGCGCTCTTCCTGCAGTCGGGCGAGGGCGCAGCCACCACCGACTGGCTCGACCTCGGGCGAGCCAAGCAGATCTTCGACAACCTCTCGGCCCAGGGCGCCATGAAGCCGATGGTGGTCGTGATCAACGATGACAAGGGCTCGGACGACAAGGAGCTGAAGGATCTCCGGAAGGCGGTCGCCAACAGCTACCGGGTCCTCCGCGACCCGGCGCACCAGGCGATCGCGGGCGTGTCCGACGGCGCAACGCAGGCGGTGCGGGCCGCGCTCACCAACGCGGGTCCGTTCGCCTACGTCGGCTGGTTTTCGGGCGACTCGGCCCCGAAGTCGACCGGAAAAACGCCAAGTCGATCAACCGCACCGTCAGCTTGCTGCGTCTCTACACGGGGAACGTGACCGACCCCGCGCACAACGCCACCCACCGACTGATGAAGGCGTTGGGTCGAGCCGATGTCACGTTCGAGTTCGACGGGGTCAACCCGGACGGCGGCGCCAACTGGACCACCTGGCAGGAGAACCTGGTCGACTTCGTGCCGCGGCTGTTCCGTCATGTGTCTGACCACGGCCCGAGCCCCGGGCACCGGCAGCTGAAGGGGGAGTTCGCCCCGCCGCCGGCCGGCACCACCCCGACGCCCTTCGTCACCGAGGACGGGTTCGTCACCTTCGAGACCACCACGGACTTCAAGGACGCTCAGCACGTCACCGTGTGGGCGAACTGGGCGCCGGGCGGCAGTTGGCTGCGCGTGCCACTTACTCGCGATGGCGATCGGTGGCGAGCGACCGTGGGACCGCTGGATCCCTGGTTCTACTACTACCGGCTGATCGTGGACCGGGTCGCCGTCAAGGACACCTCGAACCCGACGACGGTGACCTCCGAACCAATGTGGAGCACCTTTTTCGTTCCGGGACCGGGCGCCCGGCTGCTGTCGGACGTGCCTGCGGGTCGGGGCGGGAAGGTCGAGAGTGTGACCTATCGCAGCACGGTGGCAGGCCAGGACCGCACCGCGCTGGTGTGGACCCCACCCGGGTACGACCCGGGCCGGACACAGCCGTACCCGGTCCTCTATCTCCAGCACGGCAGCGGCCAGAGCTACACGGACTGGGTCGAGATGGGACGCGCCAAGCAGATTCTCGACCATCAGTTCCTCGACGGCGACCTGGTGCCCATGGTGGTCGTGATGGGCAACGGCAACTCGTCCAACTTCAACAGGGAACTGCTGGAGAATATCGTGCCGACGGCTCGTGCCCGCTACAACATCTCGAGCGAGCCGTCACAGCAGGCCCTCGCCGGCCTGTCGATGGGCGGTGGGCAGGCGCTGGGGGTGCTCCGGGCCTACCCGGGCGAGTTCGCCTACGTCGCGGCCCTCTCCGCCGGGTTCGGTAGCGGCACCGGTGTCGATGTGGAGGCGATCAACAACGGGACCAGGATGCTACGTCTCTACGTCGGCGACCAGACCGACTTCGTGTACCCGAGTTTCATGGCATCCCTGACCACGTTGAACAACCTCGGTATCCGTTACGAGTTCGACGGGGTGACCCCTGGCCCGCACGGCTGGGACGTGTGGCAGAAGAACCTCATCGACCTGGCGCCGCGTCTGTTCAGGCGTTAGGCGCCCTGCCCAGGCGACGCCAGCGGACGTCCCACCTCCACCCATCGTCGGCCGATCGCCCAGGTCTCGATGTCGGCGCATGGATCCTCGCGCACCGCGATCCCCGAAGGGAATCACCACTATGAAGAGGAAGCGATTACTTGCCACGGTAGCCATGCTCGCGGCCGGGACCGGCCTCGTCGCCTGCTCCTCCGACGAGGGCGGAAGCGACGCGAGCAACTGCACGAACACCATCACCAAGCAGAATCTGCCGGTCGTGACGATGTGGGGCTGGTACCCCAACACCCAGCTGGTTGTCGACAACTTCAACAAGCTGCACGACGACGTGCAGGTCTGCTGGACCAACGTCGGGCAGGGCGGCGACGAGTACGACAAGTTCCAGACGGCCATCTCGGCGGGCACCGGCGCGCCCGACGTGATCATGGTCGAGGCGGACCGGATCCCGACCTTCCAGATCCAGGGCGCGCTCGTCGACATCAAGCAGTACGGCTACGACGCGGTCAAGGCCAACTACGGCGAGGGCGCCTGGAAGGACGTGTCGGTCGGCGACGCGGTCTACGGCGTCCCGGTCGACGGTGGCCCGATGGGCATGATCTACCGGAAGGACATCTTCGACAAGTACAAGATCACCCCGCCGAAGACCTGGGCCGAGTACGAGCAGGCCGCGCAGAAGGTGAAGGACGCCGGTGGCCCGCTGTTCGGGGATCTCGGCGCGAACGTTCCGGCGGTCCTGATGGCGCTGCAGATCCAGAAGGGCGCCGCGCCCTTCACCTTCGATCCGGCGCAGCCGAAGTCGATCGGCGTGAAGCTCAACGACCAGGCGTCCAAGGACGTGCTGGACTACTGGGGCGGCCTCGCCAAAAAGGGCCTGGTCGGTACGCAGGACCAGTTCACCCCGGAGTACATCTCCGGCGTGATCAACGGCAACTACGCGACGTACATCTCGGCGGCGTGGGCGCCCGGCTACCTCACGGGCGCGGGCGTCGGTAAGGGCCAGGACACCGGCAAGTTCGCGGTGGCGCCGCTGCCACAGTGGGATCCGGCCAACCCGGTGCAGGTGAACTGGGGCGGGTCGGCCTTCTCCGTGACCAAGCAGGCGAAGAAGCCGGACCTCGCGGCGAAGGTCGCCTACGGGCTCTACGCCGACAAGGAGTCGCTCACCGACGGCTGGACCAACCAGATCATCTTCCCGCTGAACCTCACGGCGCTCAAGGATCCCGCGTTCATCGACCTGAAGGTGGCGTTCTTCGACGGCCAGCAGGCGAACAGAGAGGTCTACCTCCCCGCCGCCGAGGCCTACAAGGGTGTCGCCTACGCGCCCTTCGGTCAGTACTACCTCGACGCCATGACGAAGCAGGTCAGCGAGGTCATCAAGGGCTCCGTCACCGGATCACAGGCTGCCGACAAGCTCCAGGACGACGTAGCGAAGTACGCCAAGGAACAAGGATTCACCGTTCAGTGACCGAACAGGTGGGCCGCGCCGTCCCCGGGCGGCCGGCCCACCCTTTACCGTCGGCGTCCACGTCCCGGAGACCAAGATGACATCCCTGACCGAGGAGCGCGCTCCGCGTGCTCAAGATGCGAAGCCAAGGATCCGCGGCAAGGTGCACCTCCGTGAGCACCTGATGGGGTGGCTCTTCGTCGGGCCATTCGGGGTCGTCTTCCTGGCGTTCCTCATCGCGCCGCTGGGATACGCGCTGTACCTCAGCCTGTTTCAGAAGAAGCTCATCGGCGGCACCAGCTTCGTCCTCTTCGACAACTACGTGAAGGCGTTCACCGACCCGAGTTTCCTGTCCGGGGTGTGGTTCGTCATCCGCTTCTCGCTCGTCGCCATCCCGCTGCAGATCGTCATCGCGCTCGCGATGGCCCTCATCCTGGACGCGGTGACCTCGCTGTTCGCTCGCTTCTCCCGCCTCATGATCTTCCTCCCCTACGCCATTCCCACGGTCATCGGGGCAGTGATGTGGGGTTTCCTCTACAGCAAGGGCTTCGGCCCGCTCACCGACATCTTCGGGTTGTTCGGCGCCACCGCACCCGACTTCCTGAGCAGCAGCCTGATCTTCTACGGCCTGCTCAACGTCGTCACCTGGCAGTGGGTCGGCTACTACATGATCATCTTGTACGCGGCGCTGCAGGGAGTCGACACGACGCTCTACGAGGCCGCCCGCATGGACGGCGCCGGACGATGGCAGATCGCGCTGCGGATCAAGATTCCGCTGATCGCGCCCGCGCTGATCCTGATCCTGGTCTTCTCGCTCATCGGCACCCTGCAGTTCTTCAACGAACCGCAGATCCTGCGGTATCTCGCCGCCGGCACGATCGGGTCGGATTTCACACCCAACATGTACGCGTACCAGCAGGCGTTCTCACTCGCCAACTTCAACTATGGATCGGCGATCTCGTTCGCCCTCGGTGGAGTCGTGTTCATCTGCGTGTACGCATTCCTGTTCTTCACCCGCAAGCGGAGGAGCTTCCTCTGATGGCCAACCGCACCAGCGTCAGCGCAGGCTCCCGTCGACCGCAACGCTATCTTCCTCTGCAGATCCTGCTCGGTTTCATGGTGATCTACTTTCTCGTACCGTTCTGGTGGGTCATCGTCAACAGCTCCAAGGACGCACCGGGCCTGTTCGGAGGCGGCAACACGCTGTGGTTCTCCGACCAGATTGACTACCTCGGGAACCTCAAGCAGCTCTTCACCTACGACGGTGGCATCTACGCCCGGTGGATCCTCAACTCCACGCTGTACGCGCTCGCCGGCGGAATCGGCGCCACGGTCCTGTCGGTCATGGCCGGCTACGGGTTCGCCAAGTACCGTTTCGCCGCCAGGCGCTTCAGCTTCGCCGTCGTGCTCGGCGCGTTGATGGTGCCCGCCACGGCCCTGGTCATCCCGACCTTCATCATGTTCTCCCGGCTCGGCCTGACGAACACGGTCTGGGCGGTGATCCTTCCGTCGCTGCTCAACCCGTTCGGTGTCTACCTGATGCACGTGTACGCGCGCGACGCGGTCCCCGACGAACTGCTGGACGCGGCGCGGGTCGATGGCGCGGGAGAAATGCGTACGTTCCTCCAGATCGCTCTCCCACTGATGCGCCCCGCGGTGGTCACCGTGCTGCTCCTGTCCGCCGTGGCATCCTGGAACAACTACTTCCTGCCCCTGGCGATGCTCTCCGACAACCGGCTCTTTCCCGTCACCGTCGGCCTCGGTCTCTGGCAGGGAATCGCTTCCGCGAACAACGCGGGAGGCACGTCCCTGTGGAGCCTCATCATCCTGGGCTCGCTCGTGTCGGTGCTCCCACTGATCATCGCGTTCTTCAGCCTGCAACGACACTGGCGCGGCGGCCTGTCCGTCGGAGGCCTCCGGTAGGTCGCGCTCATGCCACCAGCCAAACCACCGAAAGCTTATTGATCGCCGTGCATCCCACGGCCGGACGGACGACGGAGAGGTGTGCTGATGTCGACGACGAGTCGACCGTTGCGCAGCGGGCAGTGGTTCGGTGCGGAGGGCCGCAACGGCTTCATCCATCGGTCCTGGATGCGCAATCAGGGGTTCGCGGACGACGTCTTCGACGGTCGCCCGGTGATCGGCATCGCCACCACCTGGTCGGAGCTGACACCCTGCAACGCCCACCTGCGCGACCTGGCCGATTCGGTGAAGCGTGGCGTATGGGAGAGCGGTGGCCTGCCGCTGGAGTTCCCCGCCATGAGCCTGGGCGAGCCCCTCATGCGACCCACGACGATGCTCTACCGCAATCTGCTGGCGATGGAGTTGGAGGAACTGGTCCGAGCCAACCCGCTCGACGGGGTGGTCCTGCTTTCCGGCTGTGACAAGACCACGCCCGGCCTGCTGATGGGCGCGGCGAGCGTCGACCTACCGGCTCTGATGATCACCGGCGGCCCGATGCTCAACGGCAAGTTCCGTGGCCAGGACATCGGGTCGGGCACCGTCGTCTGGCGCTTCACCGAGGAGCAGCGAGCCGGTCGGATGACCGCGGGCGACTGCGCGGAGGCGGAGGTCGGCATGTCCCGCAGCCGTGGCCACTGTATGACCATGGGTACCGCCTCCACGATGGCCTGCGTGACCGAGGCGCTGGGCGTGCAATTGCCGGGGGCCGCCGCCGTTCCGGCGGTCGACTCGCGAAGGTACGCGCTCGCGCAGGCCGCCGGCCGCCGGATCGTCGCCATGGTCGAGCAGGACCAACGGCTGTCCACGGTGCTGACCCGGCACGCGTTCGAGAACGCCATCCGGGTCAACGCCGCGATCGGCGGTTCCACCAATGCCGTCGTACACCTGCTCGCGATTGCCGGACGCCTCGGCGTCCCCCTGACCCTGGAGGACTTCGACACGCTCACCGCCGACGTGCCCATGCTTGTCAACCTGATGCCGTCCGGGACGTACCTCATGGAGGACTTCGCCTACGCGGGCGGTGTTCCGGTGGTGATGAAGGAGATCGCCCCGCTGCTGCACCTGGACCACATCACCATCAGCGGCAAGAGCGTGGCCGACAACATCGACGGCGTCCAGTGCTGGAACCGGCAGGTCATCGGCACCCTGGCCGAGCCATTCCAGCCCGCCGGCTCGGGCACCGTGGTGCTGCGCGGGTCGCTCGCGCCGTCCGGCGCCGTGCTGAAGGTCTCCGCCGCCTCCGCCCACCTCCTCACACACACCGGACCGGCGCTCGTCTTCGACCGGATCGAGGACTACGTCGTCGCAGCGGACGACCCGGACCTCGATGTCACCCCCGACACGGTGATCGTGGTGCGAAATGCCGGACCTCGCGGCTACCCCGGCTTCCCGGAAGTGGGTAACGTGCCCATGCCGCGACGGCTGCTCGCCGACGGCATCACGGACATGGTGCGGATCTCCGACGCCCGCATGAGCGGCACCGGGTACGGCACCTGCGTCCTGCACGTGGCCCCGGAGGCGTCCGTGGGCGGCCCGCTCGCGCTGGTGCGCACCGGCGACCTGGTCCGAGTCGACGTCCCGACGCGGCGTCTGGACCTGCTGGTCGACGACGCGGAACTCGCACAACGCCGTTCCGCCTGGCAGCCACCGCCGTCAGGGGCCGAGCGGGGCTGGGCGCGGCTGTACAGCGAGCACGTCCTGCAAGCCGATGAGGGCGCGGACCTCGACTTCCTCGTCGGCGGCAGCGGCAGTAAGGTGCCCCGTCACTCACACTAGACCGCGCCGGACAGGTACTCCCGACGCCGCTGCGGTTCGAACTTCTCGATCGCGTACCGCAGCATGACCCGCGGCATGACCCGGTAACGGCCGGCCAGGAACTCCTCCTCCGCCGCCCTGTCCCGGTTGCCCACCTCGCGCAGCATCCAGCCCACCGCCTTCCGAATGAGGTCGTGCGGGTCGCGCATGAGCCGATCGCTGACTCGGAAGGTCCAATGGAAGTCGTCGGCCTTGATGAAGGCGAACGTTGCCATGATGGCGATGCGCCGGTCCCACACCAGGGTTGACTCGGCCAACCGGTCCAGGACGCTCCGCTCCTTGTCGACCAGCCAGGGGCCGACAATGTACGGCGCGGACGAGTCCACCAGGTCCCAGTTGTCGATGTGGCCGGTGTTGGCCAGGACGATGTCGAAGATCTCGCCCCGTTCCTGCTCATCTCCTTTGGCGAACTTTCGCACCAGGATGAACAGTGACGTAAGCCTCTCCTCGTGCACGCCACTGCTCAGCAGCTTCGTTGTTTCGGCCAGGGAAAGGTCGCGCCAGTACCGGGCGGCCACCCTGCGCTGTTCCGGCACGGTTACGCCGATGGCCCGGTCGCCCTCGCCGTAACCCCCCGGAGTCATCTGCAGAAACCGGCTCGATGCCTCGGCTCGGCGTGGGTCGGCGAGGCTGGCGAGTTCGCGGCGGACGTCGGCGGTCGTAGCCATGACGTGCAAGTTACCGCGACGTGGTGCGGGCAGCGCGGCAGCTTCCCACACGGCGACATGGCGGTCTTTCTGCACAGCGGTGGACTGCCGGGGCTCTTCGGCCACCCCCGTCGGGGGCCAAGCCGTCCGGGTGACCCTCGACGACGCGAGGCGTCGGGCCTGGTCCGGGGTTCCTTTGTGCTGATCAGTGTGATGCCGGTGAGTCATCAAAATGACTCACCGGCATCGGCGTTCTCGTCTGGTCGGTCAGCGCATCGGGACAGTCAGCACCGGACCGGCCCACCAGGTCCGCGATCGGGGGATTTCGTGAAGTGGGCGGCTCAACGAACGCGAGACCGGTCACCGCGCCGGAAAGGGCCCGTCGTTCCGTTCGTCAGCGTTTTCGGGGATCGTCGTCGAGACCGACCAGGACGACTTCCAGCCTGCGGGGGCCGTGCACTCCCTCAACCCGGTTGAGCTCGATGTCGCTGGTCGCGGACGGACCCGAGATCCAGGTTTGTGGCGCGCGCGGGTCCAGCCGGGTCAGCGCCTCCGGCAGCAGGCCGACGACCTGGTCGCTGCGTACGACGCAGATGTGCCGGTCGGGCACCAGGGTGAGCGCCCGTCGCCCCTGCGCCGGGCCGGCGTCGAGAATGATGGTCCCCGTGTCGGCGACCGCCACGGCGCAGCCGGTCAGGACCGCGGCCAGGCCGTCGAGGTCGGCCGGCGACAGCGGAGGAGCGTCGCGGTGCACCTGCCCGGCGTAGCCGGCCAGCCAGTCGGCGGGGATGTCGGTCGGGACGGCGAGCCGGTCGACCTCGGCCAACAGTCCGGGAAGAGCGCCGATGCCACGGTGGACGACCGCCCGGTAGTCCGCCAACCGGTCGATGAGGATCTCGACCAGGTCGGGGCGATCATCGACCTGGCGGTATCGGCGCGGCACCTCCACCGGCGGCGGGTTGTCGGCCAGGGCCGTCCGGAGCCGCGCCAGGATCTCGTCACGTGCGGTCACTGCTGGTCCCACCATTCACGGAAGGTCTGCGGCGCGGGCAGCGGTAGGTCTCGGGAGCGGGTCCACGCCGAGGCGGGCCAGGGCAGCCGGCGCAGCGTACGAGCGCCGGTGCGCCGTTCGCGGTGCGCGCCGAGAGGACCCGCGCCGGCCCGGGCCAGCCACAGGGCGGCGGCCCAGCGCCGAGGGCTGCGCATGACCCACGACAGGGCGCGCATGGTGGTCCGTTCAGCCAGCGGATGCGGTGCCTGCTGGCGTAGATGGACCAGGATCTCCGGGATATTGATCTTTACCGGGCACACGTCGTAGCAAGCGCCGCAGAGGGTCGACGCGTACGGCAGCGAAGCGTTGTCGGCCACACCGGTCAGCTGGGGCGACAGGATCGCGCCGATCGGCCCCGGATACACCGAGCCGTAGGCGTGCCCGCCGGCCCGCTCGTACACCGGGCAGACGTTGAGGCACGCGGAACAGCGGATGCAGGACAGCGCCGGCCGCCCGACCGGGTCGGCGAGCACCGCGGACCGGCCATTGTCGACCAGCACGACGTGCACGGACTGGGGGCCGTCCCCGGGGGTGACGCCGGTCCACATCGAGGTGTACGGGTTCATCCGCTCACCGGTCGAGGATCGCGGCAGCAGTTGCAGGAAGACCTCCAGGTCGGTGAAGGTCGGCAGCAGCTTCTCGACGCCGACGACGCTGATCAGCGTCTCCGGGAGGGTGAGGCACATCCGCCCGTTGCCTTCGGACTCCACGACCACCAGCGTGCCGGTGTCGGCGATGGCGAAGTTGGCGCCGGACACGGCGACCCGGGCCGAGAGGAAAC
This sequence comes from Micromonospora sp. NBC_01638, assembly GCF_045209745.1. Classification (NCBI taxonomy): domain Bacteria; kingdom Bacillati; phylum Actinomycetota; class Actinomycetes; order Micromonosporales; family Micromonosporaceae; genus Micromonospora; species Micromonospora sp. NBC_01638. The sequence continues at coordinate 6,407,346 of NZ_CP109273.1, read as the reverse complement.
GACGTCGCAGATGGGCGCGTGCCGTCTCGGCCAGTGCGGACGGCTCGTCGCTGAGGTCGGCCGGCGCGTCGGACATGCGGCGCTGGAAGATCTCCCGGATCTGTGCCCGGTTGTAATGGATCGCCGGCACCAGGATGTGCGAGGGGGTGTCGTCGCCGAGCTGCACGATCAGCTCCGCGAGGTCGGTCTCGTACGCGGCGATGCCGGCTGCCTCGAGGGCCTCGTTGAGCTCGATCTCCTGGGTTGCCATCGACTTGACCTTGACGACCTCGTCGGCCCCGGCGGCCCGGGTCAACGCGACCACGATCCGGCAGGCCTCGGCGGCGTCGCGGGCCCAGTGCACGGTGGCGCCGGCAGCGGTGGCGGACGCCTCGAACTGCTCCAGCAGCTCAGGCAACCGGCGTTGGACGTCCGCCTTGATCGCGGCGCCGGCGTCACGCAGAGGCTCCCAGTCGGGTACCTCGTCGACGACCCGGGCGCGCTTGCCACGGATGGTGCGGGTGGCCCGGTGCAGGTTGGCCCGCAGTTGCTCGTCGGCGACGGCCGGCGCGGCTGCGGTGGGAAAGGGCAGTGGCGTGCGAATCCGCCCGCCTCCGGTGGCCGGCGCGACCGACGCGCCAGTGCCGGACTGGTCGACGCCGGGACGGTTCACGAGGTGGCCCCCGTCGCGGCGAGGATCTCGGCGTAGTGCACGGCCCGCACGCCCGACCGATGACGGTCCAGGCCGCCCCCGATGTGTGCCAGGCAGGAGTTGTCAGCGGCGGCGAGCACCCGTGCCCCGGTCTCGCGGACCCGGGCGCACTTGTCGGTGAGCATCGCCGTGGAGACGGCCGGGTTCTTCAGGGCGAACGTGCCGCCGAAGCCGCAGCACTCCTCGGCGTCGCCGAGCTCGACCAGCCGGATCCCACGAACCTGGCGCAGCAGCTTCAGCGGCCGGTCGCCCAGCCGCAGCAATCGCAGGCCGTGGCAGGTGGGGTGGTAGGTGACCGTTTCCGGAAACTCGGCACCAACGTCGGTGACACCGAGGACGTCGATGAGCAACTCGGACAGCTCGTAGGTGCGGGCGGCCACCGGCGCGGCGGGCGGGTGCAGGCGTGGGTACTGGTCACGGATCATCGCCGTGCACGACCCGGACGGTGCGACGATGGCGTCGTACTCGTCGAAGACGTCGACGTAGTTGCGCACCATTGGCATCGCCTCAGCCCGGTAACCCGTGTTGGCGTGCATCTGCCCGCAACAGGTCTGGCCGGTGGGAAAGTCGACGGTGTGGCCGAGCCGCCGCAGGATGCGGGTGACCGCGATGCCGGTGCCCGGGTATGCGAGGTCGTTGACGCAGGTGATGAAGAGGGCTATCCGCATGGCGGCTCCTCGGATGTGTCGGGGGCGGATCACACCGAGTCGTGCGGTGCTCCGGTCGCGGGAGGCTGGTCGAAGGCGGGCAGGTGACGCTCCCGGGCGGCGGCCAGGTGGGACCGCATCGCCTCGGTGGCGGCCGGGGAGTCGCCGGCGACGATGGCGGCGGCGATGCGCTGGTGCTCGGTGTTGGTGTCCCCGGCACCGGCGACCGGGAAGTACAGCCGGTGCAGGTGCAGGTGCGAGTGCAGCCGCGTGATGCTGTCGCGGAGCAGTGGGCTGCCGGCGACCTCGGCGATCAGGTCGTGAAATTTCGCGTCCAGTGCGGTGAAGGCGGCGTGCCGGCGGTATCCGTCGCCAGCCTCCACGTCGATGCGCGCCGCCGCCTCGGCGCTGATCCGTTGCCGCGCCTCCGGGGAGGCGTGCGCGGCGGCCCGTCCGGCGGTGGCGCCCTCCAACACCAGGCGGACGTCGAACAGGTCGTCGAACTCGGCGCGGCTCAGCAGCGGCGTGGTGGTGTAGCCCGACAGCGGGCGTTTGCGGACCAGGCCGTCGGCTTCCAGCCGGGCGAGGGCCTCGCGCACCGGGGTGGGGGAGACGTCGAGCTCCCGGGCGAGAGCGTCGATGTTGACCCGCTCGCCGGGCGGCAGGACGTGGTCCATGACCAGCGCCTTTATCGACTCGTAGACGTCCTCGCCGAGGGTGAGTCGTCGGGCGGGACGGAGTCGACCCTCGCGAGCTTCCTGCTGGGCCATCTCGTCTCCTCAACAACCCCTTGACTGTCCGGGTATGAGCGAGTACACACTAGCAAAGCAATATCCTATAGGAAATAGGCTGATGGTGGAGGTTGGTTCGTGAGATTCATGCGCGTCGGGCCCGTGGGGCGGGAACGCCCCGTGCTGTACGTCGACGGGCGGCACTTCGACATCTCGTCGCTCACCGCCGACATCGACGGGGAGTTCCTCGCCGGCGACGGCGTCCAGCGGGTCCGCGACGCCATCGACCTGCCCGAGATCGACATCACCGGGCAGCGGGTCGGCGCGCCGATCGCCCGCCCCGGAGTTGTTCTCTGCGTCGGGCAGAACTACGCCGCGCACGCCGCCGAGTCGGGCGCCGAGCCGCCGACCGCCCCGATCATCTTCTACAAGGCGCCCAACACGGTCGTCGGCCCCTACGACGACGTTCTGATCCCGCGTGGCTCGACGAAGACCGACTGGGAGGTGGAACTGGCGGTGGTGATCGGCCGGCAGGCCCGCTACCTCGCCGCACCGGCCGACGCCCTCGGGCACATCGCCGGGTACGTGCTGTCCAACGACGTCTCCGAGCGAGACTTCCAACTCGCCGTCTCCGGCGGCCAGTGGTCGAAGGGCAAGTCCTGCGAGACGTTCCAACCCCTCGGCCCGTGGCTCGTCACCACCGACGAGATCGGCGACCCGCAGGCGCTGCGCCTGCGCTCCTGGGTCAACGACGAGCCCCGACAGGACTCCAGCACGAAAGACATGATCTTCAGCGTGGCGTACCTGGTCTGGCACCTGTCCCAGTACACCGTCCTGGACCCGGGCGACGTCATCAACACCGGCACCCCAGAGGGGGTGGCGCTCTCCGGCCGGTTCCCGTACCTGGCCGTCGGCGACGTGATGGACGTCGAGATCGACGGCCTCGGCCGGCAGCGCAGCACGCTCAGGAGCGCCTGATGGCTGTGATCACCTCCATCTAGCTGAAGGTGGGCGCGGACGCCGACGACGACGTACGCCGCCTGAAGAGAGCCTCGCCACGTACGCGTACCCCGACGGGCCGGCATGGGTCTGACCGATTTGGACGCGCCCGACCGCACGGCCTTCTTGACGGCGGTGCGTCAACTACTCGGAGTGGGAGAGAAGCATGCGGTGTGCCGACCTTGTGGCGGTGGTGACCGGAGGTGGCTCGGGAATCGGCCACGCCTGCGTACGGGCGTTCCTGGCCGCCGGCGCCCGGGTGGGCGTTCTGGACCTGGATCTGTCGGGCCTGCCCGAGGATCCCCGCGTACACGGCGTCCGGGCCGACGTGGCCGACCGGTCCTCCCTCAGCGGGGCCGTCGCCTCGGTCGCTGAGGCATTCGGCGGCATCGACATCCTGGTGAACAACGCCGGTATCTCCGCCGTGGGCGCGGTCGAGGAGAACGACGACGAGCAGTGGAGCAGGGTGCTCGACGTCAACGTCGCCGGCGTGGCCCGAACGAGCGCGGTCGCCCTGCCGTACCTGCGTCGGTCGGCGTCCGCGGCGATCGTCAATGTCTCGTCGATCGCGGCGACCGTCGGTCTGCCTCGACGTGCCCTGTACTCGGCATCGAAGGGTGCCGTGCACGCCCTCACCCTCGCCATGGCCGCCGACCTGGTGCTGGAGGGGATCCGGGTCAACTGTGTCGCCCCTGGCACCGTGGACACGCCCTGGGTGGCCCGACTGCTCGCTGGTGCGGCCGACCCGACGGCGGAGAAGCGGCAGCTCGCTTCCCGCCAGCCCACCGGGCGCCTGGTGACCGCCGATGAGGTGGCCGCCGCCGTCGTCTACCTCGCGTCGCCCAGCACCCGTTCGGTGACCGGGTCGTCGCTGGCGGTGGATGGTGGCATGTCCGGCCTGCGGCTGCCCAGCGTCGGATCTGGCGCGTGAGATGATTGCGCCATGGGGAAACAGCAGGACGTCGGCGAGCCCGACCGTCACAGCGGGTCCGGCGCCACCGCCCACCGTCTGATCGGTGGCGGCGCTGACGAACGGCTCACCCTCGCACAGGACCCCACAACGCCACAAATGACCCTTATCGACCTGGCGTCCGACCCGTCGGCCGTGGTCCGCAAGGCGGTCGCCGCTCGGGCCGACGCACCGGCGCAGGCACTGCGACCGCTGACCAGGGACCAGGATCGTCAGGTCCGGGAGGCCGTGGCGAGAAACCCCTCCACCTCGATCGCCAACCTCATGCGCCTCGTGAAGGACGCCGACCGGTGGGTCCGCTGGGCGGTCGCCAGCAACCCGGCCTGTGACGAGTCGATCCGCCGGGTGATGTCGGAGGCATCGGACAAGGAGCTTCGCGGTCTCCTCGCGGAGAGTCGGGAGCTGGAGCCCGAATTGGCCGCCAAGCTGACCGACGACGTCTCACCCGAGGTACGGGAACGACTCGCCACCCACACCCACGACCCCGACGCGATCACCGCCCTGCTGGCCGATCGCACCGCACGCGTACGCAAGGGGGTTGCCCGCAACCCGCGGACCACCGCCGAACAGCGCAGCGCGCTCGCCGCGGACCCGGTGGTCGACGTCCGCGCCGCGCTGGTCCGCGCGGTCGAGCTGGACGAGGCTGACCTGGAGCGCCTGGTCGACGACCGTTCGGTGCAGGTCCGACTGGCGGTGGCGACATCCGAGCTCGTTCCGTCGCACATCCGGCAGGCACTCGCTCGCGACCCTGACGAGATGGTGGCCACTGCTGCCCGGGACTACCGGCCGGGATCTGGCAGTGCCTCCGCCGTGCGGGCTCCCCGGATCGCGCACCGGCCCTCCGCTGCTGGCGCGGGTCGATCGGGCGGCGGCACCTCGCAGTAAAGCGGCACCGCGCCGGCATCACCAGGGGATCGGGCCGTTGCGGTCGAAATTACCCCCGGTCGGGCCGTCCGGGCCCACCTTCGCCATCTGGACGATGATCTCCACGTCCGAGTCGGGTGTGATCCACTCGGCTTCCTGGATATCGGGGTGTCTTCGGTGGTCTGACACCGCGACTTCGCGCAAACGGAGTCGATCATGGAGGTCCTACAGGATCTTGACGCCGTGATCGGACACTCCTGTCGGTGTGTTAGGTTAGCCTGCCCTTGCAATGGAGTCTGGATCCATGCGTTCGCACAGGTCATCGTCGAGCCGCCGACGGGGACTCCGCTGATGCCGCTGATCGGCCGCCAGCGGCCCCGCGTTCCTCGGCGCGCTGCTGACCGTCGTGTTGACCGCGGCGGGGCTCTTCGCCCTCGACTGGCGGCTCGGCATCGCGGTGCTGGCCGCGGGCCCGGCGTACGCGGTGGCGCTGCGCTGGTACCTGAAGCGGTCGGTGCCTTACTACGCGCGTGAGCGGGTGGCAACGGGCGAGCGCGCCCAGGCGACCGCCGAGGCGCTTCGCGGCGCGGCGACCGTTCGCGCGTACCGGATGGAGGACGCACACGTCGCGCGGATCGCGGATCGCTCGGCCGTGGCCCGCGACCTGTCGTTGGAGATCTTCGGTCTGTACTCTCGTTTCGGCCTGCGCATCAACCGGTCCGAGCTCGTGGGGCTCGCCGCCGTGCTGCTCGCCGGGTTCCTGCTGGTCCGCGACGACCTGACCACCGTGGGAGCAGCCACCACCGCTGCGCTCTACTTCCACCGCCTCTTCAACCCCATCGGCCTGCTGCTGTTCGAGTCGGACTCGGTGCTGCAGGCCGGGGCCAGCCTCGCCCGGCTCGTCGGCGTCACCACCCTGCCGGACATCGCAACCCCCGTCGGCCCCGAGCGTGCTCGGCGGGAGCGGCCCGAGCCTGCCGCACTGGAGGTGACCGTCGCGCAGCATCGCTACGACGACGGACCGGTCGTGCTGCGGGACATCGCCCTGCGTCTCGCACCGGGGGAGCGCGTCGCTCTCGTCGGCGCGAGCGGAGCGGCAAGAGCACGCTCGCCGGCATCATCGCGCCCACCACCGGTTCGGTCAGCCTGCGCGGCGTGCCGCTGGCGCAACTCGGCAAGCACCGCCTCCGTCGCGAGATCGCCCTGATCAGCCAGGAGGTGCACGTCTTCGCCGGGCCCTTCGGCGACGACCTGCGCCTCGCCAACCCGGACGCCACCGACGCCGAGATAACCGCCGCACTCGACCTCGTCGGTGCCACCGCCTGGTTTCGTACCCTGCCTGACGGTCTTGCCTCCGCCGTGGGAGAGGGCGGACGGCGCCTCACCGCGGCCCAGGCCCAGCAGCTGACGCTGGCTCGCCTCGCCCTTGCCGACCCCGCCGTGACGGTCCTCGACGAGGCCACCGCAGAGGCGGGCAGCGCGGGAGCGCGCAACCTCGACCGCGCCGCCGTCGCGGCCACCGAAGGCCGGACCGCACTGATCGTCGCCCACCGCCTCAGCCAGGCGGCAACCGCGGACCGCATCATCGTCCTAGACCACGGGCGTGTCGCCGAGCACGGCACGCACGCCGAGTTGCTCAAGGCCGGGGGCGGGTACAGCCAGCTGTGGCGTTCCTGGAGCATGCCCGACCTCGTGGTCCCGACAGAACGCGAGAGCGCGGATCAACCCGTCGGAGGCTGAGCAGCACGCGCGTCACCCGGCCGTGGCCCGGGCCCGGCCCGCCCGCCAGGCCCCGACGGCGAGGTCGAGGACGAGGAAGGCCAGCAGGGTCACCCCGAACACCGGCAGCGCCCAACCGACGGCGACGACGACGGGTACGCCGACGACGAGGCCCCAGCGGGGCACCAGCCGCCATGCCCCGCGCTCCGGGGCGGTGCCGACGGGGGCGCGACGATCGGTGCGGGTGGGTCGACGTTGCCACCACATCCGATAGCCCCACACGGTGACGCAGAGCAGCCCGAGGGCCAGGGCGGCGAGCAGGATCTGGTTGATCGGCCCGAACAGCAGCCCCATGTGGGCCTGGATGCCGAGGCCGCTCAGTTGCGCCAGCAGCGGCCAGGACGCGAAGTCGCTGCGGGCGGTCACGGTGCCCGCGGCGGGGTCGACAGCCACCCGGTCCTTGCGGACCGGCCAGGTGTTGTCCACCTGCGTGACGGTCCACGCCGAGTGGGCGTCGGCTGCGGGTGTGATCTCGACCGGGCCGTCCAGCCCCGCGCTGCGGGCGATCGCGAGGACACGATCGGTGGCGGCCGGGTCGATCGCGGTGGCCTGCCCGCTGTGTCCGCCGCCGTGATGGCCCGTGTCGTCGGCGGGCGCCACCGCACCCGGCAGGGCCGTGGACACCTCCGGGGTACGGGAATCGAGAGCGTCGAGCCCCGCGCCGAAGGACTCCCCGGCGTGGCGGGACCAGGTCAGGCCGGTGGCGGAGAGGAACAGCAGACCGACGGCCAGCCACAGCCCGGTCGCCGCGTGCCAGCCACGGGTGCGCCGCACACCCCGACGGGCGGCGAGATCGGGGCCGAACAGCCGACGTACCCGACCTGCGCCGGGGCGCTGCCGACGCCACCACAGGACGATCCCGCCGAGCACGAGGACCCACAGCCAACTCGCGGCGATCTCCGAGTAGTACCGGCCCACGACGCCGAGGTGCAGGTTGCGGTGCAGGTCGTCCAACCAGGTGGTGACCGGCGTCGACCCGAACCAGGTCGTCAACGTCCCCTGCACCTCGGCGGTGTACGGATCGACGTAGACGGTGTGCTGGCGATCCCCGAGATCGGCGACGTCGAACACCACCCGGGTCGTGGCGTCACCGTCACCGGGCTTGACGGATGCGAGCGTGCCGTCCGGATGGGCGGCCCGCGCCGCGGCGATCTGCTCGGCCAGCGGACGCACGTCGTCGCCGACCGCGTCGACCAGGAGCTGCTCGCCGTGAACGATCTTGTCCAGTTGCGGCGTGACCGTGTACGCGAGGCCGGTCAACGCGGCCACGACGAGGAACGGGGCGACCAGGATCCCGGCGTAGAAGTGGATACGCAGCAGCAGCCCGCCCCATCCCGAGCGGGCCCCGGACGTCGTGGCTGGGGCAGGCAGGGGAGCGGACTCGGGCGTCTCAACGGTGGACGTCATCGGTTTCCGATCGACTCGATGCGCGGGGCGGTCGGAATCGGTAGTCGGACGGCGGGCGGGCCCAGTTCCCGCCGAGTCGGACAACCGGGAAATCAGCCGAACGGGGGAGCCCCGGGAACTTTTCCGGACCGCCCTCCGACCACCAGGGTGCGCGGCTGACCGGCGGCGATCCGACGACGGCATCTCGGCATGAAGGAGCGCCCGTGGCACACAGGACGGTGGTCCGTGCGGAACGGCGTCGCTGACGACGACCAGGTGACCCGGTGGGCGCGGGAGGCAGGCCAGGGCGACCGGCAGGCCGCCACGGCGTTCATCCGGGCCCTACAGGATCAGGTCTGGCGGTTCCTGTCGCATCTGGCCGGGCCGGGTGAGGCCGACGACCTGACCCAGGAGACGTTCCTGCGGGCGTTTCGCAGCCTGCCCGGCTTCGCCGGCCGCTCGTCGGCCCGGACGTGGGTGTTCACGATCGCCCGGCGCGTCGCCGTGGACCACGTCCGGACGGCGGTGGCCCGGCCGAGGTTGGCATCGGTGCCGGACTGGCAGGCGGCGGCCGAGGCCGCCGGTGCGATCAGTGCCGGCGCCGACGAGGGCGTGACCCTGCACCAGTTGATCGCCGGTCTGAGCCGGGAGCGTCGCGAGGCGTTCGTCGCCACCCACGTGCTCGGCCTGTCCTACGCCGAGGCCGCGGACGTCTGCCAGTGCCCCGTCGGCACCATCCGCTCCCGTGTCGCCCGGGCTCGCGATGATCTCGTCACGGCCTGGCAGGCCGACAGTGACCCGAGCCGCGAGCAACGAACCGGCTGAGCCAGCGACATTGATCCGCGCGGGCTTCGCCCGGTTCCTCAACCAGAACCAGTGGAACTGAGCGCGCCCCGCCCGATCTCGCCACTACCCCAGGCGGGCCTCGATGGCGTCGATGATGCGCGGACGCAGTTCGGCGGCGCCGATGACCGCGTCCACCGAGCCGACCTCGACCGCACGGTGGATGTTGTGCACCCGGTCGAACTCCGCGGCCACTTCGCCGACCTTCTCCGCGCGTACCGCCGAGCGCAGCTCATCGAGCTCCGCGGCCAACGCTGCGCGTTCGGTGCCGGCCGAAGCCGCCACGCGGGCCTCCAGCTCCCGCACCCGCGGGTCGGTCGCCGTGCGGGCGTTGACGTCGGCCGTGAACACCACCGCGGCGGCCGGGGCGCCGCCGAGCACCGACGCGTACGAGCCTTCCAGCGCGAGCACGGTCATGGTGGGGTTCAGTGCCTTCGAGAACACCACGAACGCTCCGCCGTGGTAGCGCGAGATGACGCAGAAGACGATGGGCCCGCGGAAGTTGACGATGGCCCGGCCGATTTCGGCGCCGTACTCCAACTGCAGCTTGCGCATCGACTCCGGTGAGCCGTCGAAGCCCGACAGGTTGGCCAGCACCACCAGTGGCCGGTTGCCGCTGGCCGCGTTGATCGCCCGCGCGGCCTTCTTCGACGACATCGGGAACAGCGTGCCCGCCGTGTACGTGTCCGGGCCGTCGGTGGGCGGGAAGCCGCGCCGCGGCACCGACCGTGACTCGATACCGAGCAGACACACCGGGATGCCGCCGAGGTGGACGTCCTGCACGATCGAGGTCTCCGCGTCGGCCATGCCCGCCCAGCGTTCCAGCACCGGGTGGTCCTGGTCGGACAGCGCCCGCATCACCGTCCGGATGTCGAAAGGCTTCTTGCGGTCGGGGTTGGTCTCGGCGGAGAAGATCTCGCCGACGGTGCTGAAGGCGCTGCCCACCACGTCGTGCGGGAAGGCCGAAATGTCACGGTTCGCGGGGTCGGTGGTGACCGCCCGCCGCGGTGCGTCCTCACCGGGCGCGACGTACGTGTGGTCGTAGTGCGACATCAACACGTCCTGCGCGGCGGTCAGGTTCGGCGCCCAGTACTGCGCCTGCCCGTTCGGCCCCATCACCCGGTCGTAGCCGCCGATGCCGAAGTTGTCCTCGGCGGACACCCCGCCGGAGAAGTCGAGCGCCTGCTTGCCGGTGAGCACCATCGTCGAGTCCGGCGTCATCACCAGGATGCCCCTGGTGTGCATCAGCATCGTCGCCTCGGCGTTCCAGTACGGCTGCGCGCCGACGTTGATGCCCGCGACCACGATGTTGATCTCACCGCCGTCCTGGGTGAACTCGACAATCCGCTTGAGCGCGGCGGCCACCCAGTCCATGTTCTCCGTGCCCGTGGCCATGGAGATCCGGGCTCCGGAGGACAGCGACCACCACTCCAGCGGCACCCGCATCTGCTCGGCCAGGTCCAGCGCGGCGATCACGCGCCGGCACTCCGGCTCCGACAGGGCGCCCAACGACTTCGTCGGATCGCCCAGCAGCACCACCCGGGTGACGCCCTGCGGATGCCGCTCGGTCGGCGTGGTGACCACCCCGGCGACGATCGCGGCGCGGTTACGCCCCTTCGGCCGCTCCACCGGCACCAGCGCGTGGTCGTCGTCGAGGTCGTGTTCGACGAAGTCACCGAGCCGGTCGCTCAGCTCGTACGGGTACACGGTGTTGCGGCTGCTCGCGCGCAGCACCTTCAGCCGGTACTCGTCGAGCGGCTCGACCGGCTCGACGGGCGGTTCACCGACGACCAGCTCGGCGCCGCCCGCGGCGTCGAACGAGATCCGTACGGCGATCTTGGTCAGCTCGCCGGTCCGGCGGTCGCGCTGCCGCGCGATGAACAGGATCTCCTCCAGCCCGGCGCCCACGGTCGTCGGGCGTACGCGCCCGGCGATCATCTCCATCTCCTCGCGGGTGAGCTCGCTCGGCGGCCAGACGTAGACCACGATCCGGTTGGTGTTGAAGCGCGTCTTCGACGGCCGCCGCGACTGGGCACGGCGGATCGAGTCGAGGCAGGCGGCGATGGCGTCCTCGGTCGTCGGCAGCGCCACCAGGCGGCCGTCCTGCTCGCGAAGCTCGGTCAGGTCACGGACCTGCGCGAACGCGACGAGGCGCTCGTCCGCCCGGTTTTCCCGCGCCACGCACTGGAAGAGGTAGACCTCCTCGTCGGACGACGGCAGCCGGGTCAGGTCGAACTTGTGCAGCCGCTCCAGCTGCATCCGCTGCGCGATGTACGGGTGCAGGCCGCGGATCAGCCGGTCCTCGCTCAGCTGAGTGCCCGATGGCCGGAAGGTGAAGTGGTGGTGCATCACCGCGCCACCGCGACCCGCGACGGTGGCGGTGACCCGACGGACCTGGGGCGGCAGCGGGTGCGCGGCGATGACCTCGGCCAGCGCGGCCGCCATCGCGTCGAAGTCCTCCGGCTGGTTCTCCCAGCCGAGGTAGATGTCGGCGTCGACGGAGTCCTCGCCGCTGGCCAGCTCGGCCAGCCCGCGCAGTGCGCTGCCCAGTGCGCCGAAGCTCACGGCGGCGGAGACCACGCTCGAGTCGGCCCGCTCGGCGACCACGAACGTGCAGCCCGCGACCTCGTTGGTGCGCACGCTGGTGAGCGCCCTGTTGCCGTAGTACCGGCGGGTCAGCACCTCCAGCATGACCGCGTTGTCGAGGTGGTCGCGGACCAGCCGCTGGCCGAGCAGCCGGACCAGTGGTTCGGTGCTGCGTACCATCTCGGCGATGCGCTCGGCGCGGTCCGCCGCGTCCGGGTGGGCGTCCAGGTGCCGCAGGTGCCCACGGACCTCGGCGTAGACGCGGGCGCGGTTGCGGCGCAGCAGCGGCTGGGCGAACCAGGCGAACACCACGCCACGGGCGAGGTCGGCGACCGCGGGGAAGCGGACCTGCGTCGCGGCGATCAGCCGCTCCAGCGCGAGGCCGGCCGGCTCGCGCAGCGTCTCGTCCGGCGGGGTCTCCCGCAGCCACGCGCGCAGCAACGCCGCGACGACCGTGGCGTCGGCGGACGCGCGTTGCTGGGCGAGGAAGATCCGGAAAACGGCGGCTTCGAGGGCGGGGGACCGCTCCAGGTCGATGACGCCGTACCGGCTGAGCGCCTTGGCGAGCCTGGTCTGGAAGGCATCCGGCAGCCCGGCCCGCTCGACGTCGAGGCTCTGCAGGTAGGTGTGGAAGTATTCCCGGGCGCTGTGGGCGTGCGCTGCCCCGCCGTCCTCGCCCGTCGGCCGGTTGCGGCTCAGCTCGGCGAGGTCGGCGAACACCTCGATGAGGTCGAGCTCGGCGGCCAGTGGCCGCTGTCCGGCCTCGGTGGCAGCCCGGCGCGCGGTGAGGTAGCCGTCGAGCACCCGACGGTCATCGTGCGGGTCGACGTCGAAGCCGAGCAACAGACCGCGCAGGTCCTCCTGACCGCGCCTGCTGCGCTCGTACGCCGGGATGAGCTCGGCGGCGGTGGGCAGGTCCAGTTCGACGTTCGTCTCGGCGGCCGGGTCGTCCGCGGTCTCGTTGGCCTCGTCGGCGAGCGGCTCCAGCCGCAACAGCGGCGCACCCGCCTCCACCTGGCTGCCCACGGAGACGGCGCACTCCTTCAGCCGCGCCTTGAACGGCGCCCGCAGCACCGTCTCCATCTTCATCGCTTCCAGCACCAGCACCGGTGCACCCGCCTCGACCTCGGCGCCGACCTCCACCGGAGTGGCGACGACCAGCGCGGGCATCGGGGAGCGCAGGACGCCACCCTCGTCGCGGCTGACCCGGTGCGTCACGCCGTCCACCTCGACCAGATGGGTCGGCCCGTACGTGCCGGTGAGCAGGCGGTACCGGATGCCGTTGACGACGATCTGGCCGGTGTGCCGATCGAAGCGATCGAGATCGACGTCGGCGGTGCGCACGACGGCACCCGCCTCGATGCTGACGCGGAACCGGTGTGCGCCGACCCGCGCCACGCGCGTGCGGTAGTCGACGCCACGCAACTTGAGGTCCAACGGTCGGCCGCTGGCATGCTGCACCTGCGGGCGCCCGCCGGACGCCGTCGACAGCAGCCGCTGCCGCTCGACGCGCTCCTCCTCCTCGTACGCCTCGATGGCGGCGGCCGCCAGCGCGACCGCGGAGTGGCGGTGCGTGACGAGTCGGCCCTCGCCGCGGACGCGGTCGATCCAGCCGGTGTCCGCGCTGGCGTCAATCACCTCGGGCTGGTCGAGCAGATCGAGCACGAAGCTCTTGTTCGTCGCCCCGCCCTCGATGATCACCGTGGTGTTCGCCATCGCTCGACGAAGCTTGCCGAGCGCCTCGTCACGATCACGGCCGTACGCGATGATCTTCGCGATCATCGAGTCGAAGTCGGCCGGGATGGTGTCACCCTCGCTGACGCCGGTGTCCACCCGGATGCCCGGGCCGGTGGGGAGGTCCAGCCGCGCGATCCGGCCCGGCGACGGCGCGAAGTCGCGGTCGGGATCCTCGGCGTTCAGCCGGGCCTCGATGGCGTGCCCGCGCTCCATCGGCGGTTCACCGTCGAGCCGCCCGCCCGCTGCGACGTGCAGCTGCGCCTTGACCAGGTCGAACCCGGTGGTCAACTCGGTGATCGGGTGCTCGACCTGCAGGCGGGTGTTGACCTCGAGGAACGCGAACAGTTGATCGCCGGGGTGGTACAGGAACTCGACGGTCGCCGCCCCGCGGTAACCGACCGCCACGGCCAGCCGCTCGGCCGACGTCTTGAGCTCGGCGGCCTGTGCCGGGTTGAGCACCGGCGACGCCGACTCCTCGATGACCTTCTGGTTACGTCGCTGCACCGAGCAGTCGCGGACGCCGAGCGCCCACGCCGTGCCCTGCCCGTCGGCGATCACCTGGACCTCGACGTGTCGGGCCCCGGTGACCAGGCGTTCCAGGAACACGATGCCGCTGCCGAACGCGCGCGCCGCCTCCTGGCTGGTGCGCTCGTACGCGTCGACGAGTTCGGCCTCGTTCCTGATCACGCGGATGCCGCGCCCGCCGCCGCCCGCGGTCGCCTTCAGCATCAGCGGGTAGCCGACCTCGGCCGCCGAGGCCCTGGCGGCGTCCAGGGTTTCGACGGCGCCGCGGCTCCACGGCGCGACCGGTACGCCGACCTTCTCGGCGATCAGCTTCGAGCCGATCTTGTCGCCGAGTTGGCGCATGGCGTCCGCGCTCGGCCCGACGAAGGTGACGCCGATTTTCTCGCACAGCTCGGCGAACGCCGGGTCCTCGGCGACGAAACCCCAGCCGACCCAGGCGGCGTCGGCCCCGGTTTCGGTCAGGGCGCGCTCCAGCACCGCCAGATTGAGGTACGGGCGGGCCGATGCCGGGCCGAGATCGTAGGCGATGTCCGCTTCGCGGACGAAGGTGGCGGTGCGGTCGACGTCGGTGTAGAGAGCGACGGTCTCGATCTGGATGCCGGTCTCCGCGGCCAACTCGCGGACCGCGTGGATGAGCCGCATGGCGGCTTCACCACGGTTGACGATGGCGACACGGTTGAACACCCGACTGACCCCTTAGCTAGACCTCGACCTGCGTGCCGGGAGACGACGGCCCCCAGCAGTGATCACCTTTCCGTCTGGCGGCTGCCAGCGCTATGGCGCTACCACCGAACCAACCGTCCCTCAGTTGTAGGAAGTGCACAAAAGTTTTTGGCTATCGCGCGTGACGGCCGGATCCTGCCCGGTTATCGACGTCAACGCACCGGCGTCACCTACGCTTCAGCTCCTGCGTCCGAGTTGATAGACCACGACGGCTCTTGTATCGATACTGATCGAATGCAATGCTGTGGTTCGGTCGTGCTCGGGAGCCAGCGCGCACCGCATCTTCTTCGGTCCACGGGACGCACGAGGTGGTCAGGCCACCCGTGCCGGGCGGTCCTCGTCGGTGGCCGGAAACCCGAGCGCGGCACCGGCTACCACCTCGGTCAGCGGTGCCCGGTAACCACCGGAGGTACCGATGCTTCGCATGTTCCTCGCCGTCACGACCATGGCGCTGGCCGTCTGGGGCGGAACGAGCGGCACCACAGAGGCGACGCCCTCGACCACGCCAACGCCCTCGCCGTCACCGACGATGACCTGCCCGCCGGCTTTGCCGATCACCGCTGGCGTCGCCGGGGTCACCACCACGAGCGTGACCATCTCGTACGCGATCTTCTTCCGCCCGCCCTGCGGCTACGACCCGCCGATGACCGTCAGCCTCTTCGCCAGCCGCGAGGACGCCCAACAGTGGCGGGCGCCGGTGACCGTGGCTGTCTCCGGGCCGGAGCGCAACGGCTCGGTGACCATCGACCGGCTGACGCCCGACACGGAGTACTGGTATCGGTTCACCGACGTCGACGGCCGGCGGGATCCGTACGTGGTCTCGATGGTCCGGACCGCCCCGCTGACCGCGTGCCGCGCGACGGCCACGATCGACGCCCGCTGGGGCAACGGCTTCGTCGCCACGGTCACGGTCCGCAACACCGGGACGCAGCCACTGGACAGTTGGCGTGTCTCGTGGCGGTGGTCCGGTGACGAGCGCATCCAGTCGGTCTGGAGCGGCGTGGCCGAGACCGTCGGTATGGACGTCACGGTCCGCAACGTCTCGTACAACGGAACGCTGGTGCTGGACGGTGTGACGACGTTCGGTCTGCTCGTGACGACCAGCGCGGTGCCCGACGGGTTGACGATGTCCTGCGCCCGGTGAAACGACGTCGATCCCGCTCCCGCCGTCGCGGCGGGAGCGGGGCGGCGCCCTGCGGGTCAGGGTTTACGGGCCACGGCGCCGTAGGCGTCGATCCCGGTGGCGTCGGGCTCGTCCGGTCGCCACAGGGGGATCGGCACCAGGCCCGGCTCCACCATCGTCAGCCCGGAGAAACAACTGCCGAGGTTCGCCGGGCTGCGCAGAATGTATGGAACGCCGCCGCTCTGCGCCAGCCGGGCGGCACCGGAAACCACCGCCGGGCTGGTGTTGGTGCCGTCCCACAGCACCAGGTGACTGCCGGACGGCATCGCGTCCATCGTCGTTTCGACAATCGAGCGCACCACGGCCAGGTCGGGCTCGTAGCCCAGCACACCCATGTACATCACGGCGATGGGCTGGTCGAAGTCGAGCGTCTGCGCCGCCTCGGCGAGAATCTTCTCCGGGTCGTGGTAGTCGGCGGGCACGTAGGTGGTGACGCCCTCCGACGTCGTGCTGGCCAGCAGTGCCCGCGCGTGCACCAGCACCATCGGGTCGTTGTCCACGTAGACGATCCGCGAGTCGGGCGCGATCCCCTGGGCGACCGCATGCGTGTTCTGCATGGTGGGCAGGCCGGTGCCGATGTCGAGGAACTGCCGGATGCCCACCTCGGCGGCGAGGTAACGCACGGTCCGCACCAGGAACACGCGTGACTGCTGCGCCATGAGGACGATCTCCGGGTAGACGTCGGCGACCGCGTCGCCGGCGGCCCGGTCGGACTGGAAGTTGTCCTTGCCGCCCATCCAGTAGTTCCAGATCCGCGCCGCGTGCGGCACGTCGGGCTGAAGCTTCGCGGCGAGTTCGTCGTCCGGGCCGACCATGCCAGGCTCCTATCGAGGGGTCGACAGCTGGAGTTCACAACTGCGGTACGAACGGGATCGTACTCCGGCGACATCCACTGTCGACGCTCGGCGTCACGGCGCGCTTGCCGGGTCCCGGGGCGGCTGTCACCGTCGGAACACACCGTTCTGGTACGCCCACACGACGGTCTGTAGTCGGTCCCGTGCGCCGATCTTCGCCATGGCGCGTCCGAGGTGCGACTCGACCGTGCTGGTCTCGATGAAGAGCTGGTCGGCGATCTCGGCGTTGGACAGGCCCTGCGCGAGCAGCTCGACGATCTCGGTCTCCCGCGCGGTCAGTCGCTGCGCTATCGAACGGCGTTTCCGCAGAGCCACCCTGTGCTGGCCCTGCGGAAAAAGCCCGTGCTCACCTCGCCCCAGGTCACCAATACTGGGTCAGGCTGGTCGCCGTGTACATGTGAGCGTTGTTGGCGTTGTAGAAGGCCGCCCGCGTGTACGCGTAGCCACTGGCGCACGGTTTGTTCATGGCGATCTGGGGCGAGTGGTTGGGGACGATCGTCCACCAATAGGGGTTGGTGAAGGTCGCGCTGTTGCCGCACCACGCCACGATTTGGATGTTGGCTGTTCGCTCACCGGACGGAGTGGAGTTGAGGTAGAAGTCGCCGATGAGCGGATTCGTCGTGCCACTGCGAACACTGATGCAGACGTACGGGTTCGAGAAGGCCCCGTAGTTGCGGCAGCCGCCGCCCGAGTCGGCCGACGCCGGTACAGGCGCAAGTGCCGCAGCGGCGGTGGTCAGTACGATCGCGCCGACCCGTGCCAATTTGCCGAGCATTGATCCTCCCCTTGGGTTCTTCCGGCCAGTTCATCTACGCCGGCTCTACCTGAGAGGTTGGCGCGGCGAACTGACCAAATCCTTACCAAGCCAGGGCGGCCCGGCGCGCTCAGGCCGAATTGGGCGGTGCGTGGTGACCAGCCCCCGCGAGGGCGGCGGCGGGATACTCGGCGTCGCCGCTACCGATTTCGGTCATCAACGCGTGGGACTCCTGCCAGCAGCCAACCGCCTCCTCCCTGGCGCCGAGGCCGTCGAGACCCACGCCGAGCCAGTAGAGCCCACGAGCGGTACTGAGATGATCTCCGAGGTGTCTCATCGCCACCGCTGCCCTGGCGTGCCGAACCGTGGCCGGGTACCGCGCGAGGTTCGCGTTCTGGTGGGCGAGGTGTATCTCGAGTGGTGGAATCTGCTGCCGGATGTCGTGGTCGACGGCGATCCTCAGCGCCTCTTCGAGCAGGGCGAGCGACTCCTGCGCCCTGCCCTGCTCGGTGTAGAGCCACCCAAGATTGCTGAGGCAGACGCACAGGATGAACTCGTCGTCCAGCTGCCGGGCACCAGCTGTCGCCAGCTGCAAGTGCTTCTCGGATTCGGCCCAGTCGCCCTTCTGACCGTAGGCGTTTCCGATGTTCATTCGGCTGACGACCTCGTCGCGGGGAGAACTCTGCTCCAGGTTGACCTGCGCCGCATTTTCCATCCAACGAATCGCCTGGTCGAAATCACGCCCCAACGCGTAAGCCACACCGAGCCCGTTCGCCATGAGCCGCTCACCGTCCGGCCGGCCGTCGAGGCGAGCCGCGACCACCCCCAGTTCGTGGGTCTCGCGCAGCGTCGTCAGCGCATGTCTTCGCACGAGGAAGCTGTACTGGCAATCGGCGAGCTGCCAGGTCTCCCGGGCCAGCCCGAGGGCATCGCTGATTCGGACCAGCGCCACCAGGTTGCCGCCCTCCACCTGGAACCAGGCACTGGCAGCGTCCAGGGAGTCGAATCGGGGTGCCTCCGCGAGTGGATGCGCGATGCGCATGGGCACTGATGCGCGGAGGCGGTGGAACACGGCTTGGGCGGCCACGCCCTGCTGGACATACGCGTCGGCGAGGCGTCCCACCGCCAGGTGGCGATCCTGCTCGGATTCTTCGAGCTCGGCTCGCTCCCCGCCGTACAGCCGGAGAAGATCGTGCATCTGGTAGCAGCCTGTGCCGTCGTCGTCGAGGAGGTGTCGGTCCACCAGGTCCGCGATCGACTCTCGCGTCTGGGCTGCGGGCCGGCCCGCGAGGACCGCCACGGCCGCAGCCGACAGTGCTGTGTTCGGCACGAGGCCCAACAGCCGGAACACGCGTGCCGAGGCCGCCGGCAGTGCGCGGTAGGACACCGCGAAGACGCCCCGGACCGCGGTGTCACCCTCGACGGCGAGGCCGGACAGCCGCTCCCGGGCGTTGGCGAGTTCCAGCAGCAGATCCTGGACGGTCAGGCGTTCGTCCACGACGATCCGTGCGGCGGCGACGCGCAGGGCCAGCGGCAGGTTTCCGCAGAGCGCCGCCAGCTGGAAGATCTGATCCTGGCCCGCCGATGCCGCACGATCCGTGCCGATCATCGTCGCGACCAGGTGGTTCGCCTCGTCGTCGGACAGCAGACCCAGCCGTAGGCTCTGCGCCCCTTCGTGGGCCACCAGCCCGTCGAGGCGGTTGCGGCTGGTGATGACGGTCAGGCAGTGCGCCGACGCCGGAAGTAGTGGACGCACCTGCTCGGAGGAGACGGCGTTGTCGAGCAGGACCAGCACCTTGCGGTTCGCGAGCGTCGACCGGTACAGGGCCGATGCCTCGTCGACGTCGAGGGGTATTCGCTCCGGTGGCACGTTCAGCGCTCTCAACAGCTGGCCAAGCGCGTCGATCGGACGGGTCGGCGAGTCGGGTCCGTGGCCGCGGAGATTCACGAACACCTGGCCGTCGGGATAGTGCGAGGCAACACGATGCGCCCAGTGCACCGCCAGCGCCGTCTTGCCGATTCCGCCGATTCCGCCGATCGTGCAGACCGCTGTGACGCCCGAGGACGCGCCGTCGCCACTGACGACGTCGTCCAGGGCCGCGAGATCCCCAACGCGGCCCACGAAGCCCGGGACGTCGCGCGGAAGGTGCCTCGGCGGGACGGCGGCTGTGTCAGCACTGGTGGGCGCGGGCAACGCGAGATCCGGGTTGTCGGCGAGAATCCGTTGGTGCAGGCGCTGTAGATCGTGGCCGGGCTCGACACCGAACTCCTCGACCAGCGCTCGGCGCGCGTTGCGATAGACCCCCAGGGCTTCGGTGCGCCTGCCGGCCCGAGTCAGCGCCAGCATGAACAGCTCGATCCCGTGTTCCCTGGTCGGGAACTCCCGCACCAGATCGGCCAGCAGCCCCACCACCCGGGCATGCTCACCCGCCGCCAGTTCGGCTTCCACCCGCCGCTCGAACGCGGCGAGCCGTCGCTCCTCCAGACCGCGCCCGAGCCGTCGGCGCAGATCCTCATCCCCGACGCCGGCCAGCAGCGGGCCGCGCCACAGCTCGAGGGCCGACGCCAGGGCCTGCGCACGGGCCGCTGGCTCGGCGATCGTGCGTGTCCGGTCCACCTCTGCCGTGAACCGGTGCAGGTCGACCGTCGCAGGGTCCACGTCGATCAGGTAACCCGCGCTTCGCGTGACGATGCGCACCCCGTACGGCGCGAGCCGCCGCCGCAGTCGTGCCACGTAGGTATGGAGGGTCGCGCGACGCTCCGCCGCGTCGACGTCACTCCAGAGTAACTCGATCAGACGCGACGCCAGGATCACCCGGCCGGGCTCCAGCAGCAGCAACCCCAGTAGACAGCGCTCCTGTCGTCGACCCAGCTCGACCGGGCTGCCCCGGTGGCTGGCCGCGACATCCCCGAGCACCTGAAACTCCACAAGGCGCAGCGTAACGGGTATCGATGTTCCTCCACGGCTGCGCCAAAGCCTGTCCACCACCCGGATGAGGGGTGCATCTGGACCGACCTGCGCGCCCGCAGCGTCCGTGATACCTGGCCGCCGACGCCGCCCGGCTGGGCCGAGCGTCCGGGTCGACGAGGACGACCAGGTCGAACTCGAGCCCCTTGGCCTGCTCGGGGCTCGGCGACCGGACGCGGGACGTCGACGGGAACGTCGGGTCGCCGATCACGCAGGCGATCCCGTCGGCGTGCGCGGCGAGCCAGGTGTCGAGGATCGAGCCCAGATCAGAAGCCGACCCGTGTACGACGGGCAGCCCGATGCTGCGGATGGAGGTCGGCACGTTGGCGTCCGGGAGCGCGGCCCGGATGTTGATGGTCAGGGAGGTCTGCGTGATCTGGTCGAGCCCGATCCGCTTGAGGCGTTCCTGCCACGACTCCGTGAACCCGTACCGGGCGGCTGGCGTACTGAGGTCACCTCGCCCAGGTGCCCGGACGCAGCGACGCACCTGGTGTCGGATGGGGGTTAGTCCTTGCTGCTTCGCTCCGCGAAGCGGCCCTAATCGGGAGGAAGTAGGTCTACTTCCGAGTTAGGCACCCCCGCGTCGCCGCCTTTGCTCTGCTTCAACCCACGCAACACCAGGCGTCCGATATCCGGACACCGGGTGTTGCCTCCGTTGAGGCAGAGCAAAGGCACCCGAACACCCTCGCCACCGGCCGACGACGACGCACACGAACTGTCAAGCCAAGGGTTTGATGGAGACGGGTCCAGCGATACCGGCGGCGGCTTGCATGTCGGCAGATTCAGACCTCGGCCGACGATTTTGCGGCACGACTGGGGTCTTGTCGCAAGCCCCCAGTGACTTTCGTTGGCCACCCGACGTGGTGCCGTGACGCCCGGTCCGGAGTGGTTACGGTGCGTCGACGACCTCGCGGCCGAGGGGCCAGAACGCGGCCGGGACGAGCTTGAAGTTGGCGA
This sequence comes from Micromonospora sp. NBC_01638, assembly GCF_045209745.1. Taxonomy (NCBI): domain Bacteria; kingdom Bacillati; phylum Actinomycetota; class Actinomycetes; order Micromonosporales; family Micromonosporaceae; genus Micromonospora; species Micromonospora sp. NBC_01638. The sequence goes on along the minus strand of NZ_CP109273.1, from coordinate 6,386,149 downwards.
TACCGAACGGAATCCCGATGATCGTGACGCAGAGGGTGATGCCGGCGACGATGTGCGACAGCGCGAGCCACCAGCCCGCCAGCACCACCCAGAGGATGTTCGCGAACCCGGAGGCGATGCCCGCGCCGGGCTTCGGCACCAGGGTGCGGCCGAAGGGCCACAGCGAATAGACGGCGAGGCGTAGCGACGCCACGCCGAACGGGATGGTGACGATCAGGGCGAAGCAGATCAGCGCGGCGACGCCGTAGCCGACCGCCAGCACGATGCCACCGCCGAAGATGAGCCACAGCACATTCAGTACGAGTCGAATCACCACTCCAGCATGAGCGATGCTCGCCACCCCGGCCACACCGCCCGGGCGGGTGGCCCGTCTGGCGCGCCTGCCCGCAGGTCTGGCCCTGTGGAATCGGGGTTGCTCGGTGGAAGACCTGAGACGGAACCCAGGGCCAGGCGAGGGAAGTTCCCGGAGGCCGGGTGGGCACCGACGGTCAGATGATGGCTGGCATGAAACGCGCTGCGCTCTATGTGATCGCCGGGCCGGTCGGCATCGCGGTCTACGGCCTCGTCCGTCTGTGGGCAAGATCTGACGGGGTGTACGGCCCGGGGTTCGACTGGCAGGCCGCGCACCTGGTCGCCCTCGCCGGCATGGTGTTCTTCGTTCCGGGAGTCCTCGCGCTGTCCCGCCTGCTGCCACGCAGCCGCTGGCGCACCGGGGTGGTGGCCTTCACGTTGGTGGGGCTCGCCGCGACGGTGGTGCAGTTCGTCGCCGACATCGTGGAAGGGCTTCTGGCCGCGGACCGGGCGGAGATGTCGGCGCTCGGCGCGGACTTCAAGGACATCCCCGGCGTCGAGGTGGCCTTCTACGACGTCGTACCCCAGTTCTTCTTCCTCGGTCTGGTCGTTCTCGCGGGCATGCTCGCCGCCAAGCGGCGGCTGCCGTGGTGGAGCGTTCCGCTGCTGCTTGCCGGCATCGTCCTGCCGGCGGTCACCCTCGACCTGCTCCCGATCGGCGGCCTGTGCATGCTGGCGGCACTCGCGCCGGCGCTGCCGATCCTGCGGCAGCAGCGTGAGCGGGTCGAGCCGCCCCTGACCGTCCACTGAGATGTGAGATCGGCTCCGGCCGGGGTAGGGCCGGTCAGTTCGGCAGCCCGGTGCAGGCGGCCCCGTCGATGGTGCACGCCTCGGGAGCGGAACCGGCCAGCGAACCGTTGACCCGGAACGTCACCCGGACCGAAGCGTTACCGGGCACCTGACCGGCGCTTCCGTCCGGTACGAACGTCCACACCGCACCGTCTTGGCTGGCCCGTGCGCCCTCGACCGCGCTGACGCGCAGCGACTCCCGGGACAGGGTGACGACAAGTGTCCACTGCGGCGCCGACACCGGCCCGAGATTACTGATCGTCACGGCCGCGCCATAACTGAGCAGGGCGTTGTCCGTGATGGCGAAGTCGGCGTTCAGGGCAGCCGGGCTGGTCGAAGCCGTCGAACCGGCCGGTGTGGGCCTGGCCGACGCCCCGACGGTCGGTGGGACCGAGGTGGCTGGCGGGGGAGCGGGCACCGCCGAGCTGACGACCGCCGGTTGCGCCTGCGCCCGAGGAGTGCCGGCCGGTGGCGTGCCCACCTGCTCGGCGGACGATGGCGGGTCGAGGGCCACCGGTGTCAGCTTCTCCGGCGTACGCAGCACCCCGACGACGGAGACGGCTGTCGCGACCAGCACCCCGAGCGCTGCGATGACGGCCACCCAGGTGGCCCGCGAGACGTCGTCCCGACCGGTGAGCACCCGCCGTGCGGCCGTGCCGAAAGCCACGATCCGGTCCAGCAGAATGATCGCCACGGTACGGTGTGGCTGGGGTGGTGTTGCCGGCACTGCCTGTCTCCCCTTCAGTTCGTCGCCGGGCGCGTGCCCGCGATCCGTCCGGGTCGCGGATGGCACCTGCCCTGTCACAGGCCGCGAAGCCCGACGAGGATCGCTTCGAGCAGATCCTCGGTCGGCAGCTCCGACAGCACCGGCGGGTCGTGCGTCTCGATCAGCCCGGCCGTGTGCAGGTCACCGAGCAGCACCCGGACGGTCCCCAGCGGAAGGTCCAACTCGGCGCCGACCTCAGCCACCGACACTGGATGGTGGCACAGCTCGACGATCCGCGCCTGTTCGGGGAAGAGCGGTGTGGACGGCGTGACCGCCCGCCGAGCGACGACCAGTGAGATCAGGTCGAACTGGCCGCGCGCGGGTGCGGTGCGCCCGCCGGTCATCGTGTAGGGCCTGGCCACCGGGCCCGCGTCGTCGTCGTACCACGCCTCGTCAGCGGTGCCTGTGGTGTGCACCTGTGTCCCCGATCGTCGCCGAGGAGGCCGGTCCCAAACTGATCGGCAGGTGCCGCTCGGCCTGCCCCACGAAGAGCGCCACCTCGTACGCCATGTCGCCGACCTCGACGTCGTCGCCGGCGATCCGTACGGTGAGGATGGTCCCGTTCGGGATGGTGGCGATGAACAGGAACGTTCGCGACATTTGCACCACGACCTGGCGCAGACCACCTCCCTCGCAGGTCCGGGTGGCCGCCAGCCCCAACGCGATCAGACCGGCGACCACGCCGGCGATCTGCTCGGCGAGCTTCGCCTCCACCTGCCGGGAACCGCCGAGGGGCAGCCCGTCCGGAGAGAGCACCACGGCGAACTCCGCGCCGTGCACTCGGTCGACCAGGCTGTCCAGGGCATCGGTCAGGCCGTTGTCGGTGACCACTGCAGACGTCATGGGTGTCTCCTCGCTACTCTCGCGACCGGCATCTCGACCGTGTCGAGGGCGGTCCTGCCGTGTTCGGGGCCTGTCGGCCCGGTGTGGCGGACCCGCGTCGGCAGCTCGCCGTCGCCGCTCGGGTCGGGCAGGTGGGCGCCGTTGCGGGCCGGCGGGTACGGGGTGCCGGGTGGTGCGGTGACCGGTCCACGGTCGGTGTCGCGCACCGTGACGAGCCGGGCCGGGAGGAGCACGATCGCAGCCGTCCCACCGCGCTGGCTGGGACGCAGCGAGACGTGCGCGCCGCAACGGCCGGCCAGCACGGCGGCGGCGTACAAACCCGCGGGGCCGGTGGGCGGGCCGTCCGGGGGTGGGTTGCCGAGCAGGTGGTTCGCCTCGGCCAACGCGGACGCGTCCAGGCCAGGCCCGTCGTCGATGACCAGGACGGCGCAACCCTGCGGTCGGTGCTCGCTGGTGACCCGGACGGTGGTGTCCGCGGCGGAGAAGGCCAGGGCGTTCTCGATCAGCTCCGACAGCAGGTGGATGACGTCCGTGACGGCGGGGCCCGCGAGCGACCACGGCCAGTGCGGCGCGATCAGGACCCGGTGGTAGTCCGGCACCTCGGCGACCGCACCGCGTGCGACGTCGAGCAGTGGCACCGGCCGCCGCCAGCGGCGGGCGGGCGCCGCGCCGGCGAGGGCGATCAGTTTCTCCACGTTGCGTCGGATCCGGGTGGTGAGGTGGTCGAGCTGGAACAGCTCGCTGGTCTCCTCGGCGGACCGCTCCCGGCGTTGCATCCCGTCCAGCAGGCTGAGCTGATCGCGCAGCAGGACCTGGTTGCGTCGGGTGAGCCGCAGGAACAGCTGCTGGTTGGCACCGTCCGGCGTCGGCGGGGCATCCCGGATCAGGACCGGGGTGTCGACGTCCGGCCTGGTCAGCTCGTCGATCAGACGCCGGACGGTGCCCGCCCAGCTCAACAGCAGCACGAGCACGACGATGAGGCCGAGCCCCACCACGGTGCCCGTACGCGCGGCGATCCCGGCGGCACTCGGCGTGGCCCGCTCGGCGCTGCTGCGGGCGGTGGTCGTCACCAGCGTCTGCAGCGCGTCGAGGGCAGTGTCCGCCGCGGCCCGCCAGGACTGGATGGTGATGCCAGTCAGGGCGTTGGCCGTGTCGGCCCGGAGCAGCCTGTCCTCCAACGCGAGCAGGCCCGCGAACTCGGGGCCCACCGCGAGTCGCTGGTGCTCGCCCTGGCCGTCGACGGGCAGCCCGGCTGCCGCCTCGGTGCGCGCGTACCGCTGGTTGCTGACGATTTCGGTCAGTCGACGCCGCTCGTCGACACCGAGTCGTCCACCGGTCAGGGCCGCGCTGACCAGGGTGTCCTCCCGGGCAAGCAACTCCCGGGCGCGGGCAAGCGCGATCACCGCACGGGTGTCGACGGCCAACGCGCTCTCGTACGCGCCCCACTCCGGGCCGTACACCCGGAAGGCGACGTCGATGACCTGGTCGTACCCGTCGACGGCTTTTGCCTGGTCGAGTCGCCCGGTGTCCACCTGCGACCTGATCGTGGCCAGGCCGTTGAGCCGCCGGACCAGTTCGCCGGACCGGTCGCGAACCTCGCGAGCGCTGAACAGCCGCAGGTCGTGACCCTCGGTGAACTCGCGGACCTCGGCGGCGGCCCGGTCGGTGCTCTCGCGTATCCCGACCAGCGGAGCCGCCGTCGACGCGGCCCCGGCGATCGTCTCGGTGGTGAGCCGGCGTTCGGCCTGCAGGCTGAGGATCAGGCGGTCGATGGGCTGGCCCAGGGTGTCCGCCAGGGCCCGTACGCGCAACAGGTCGACGGCGTCCTGGCTGGTCACGTAGGCCGCGTACGACCAGAGCGTGATCAGGACGGCGGCCAGCACGACCAGCCTGGCCCGGATCAGCCGGACCTCGTTGCGCGTCACGTTCCGCTCCGTTCGGCGCGGCGTCGTCCGCGTCGTGCCTGCCTCATCGGGTCGCCCGCTGTGGCCACGGCTGCCCGGCCGTGTCGCTGGCCCGGTCGGCGAGGATGGTGCGCAGCAGGGCCAGCAACTCCGCGCGGTTGGCGCAGTTCAGCCGATTGCGCATCCGCGCCACGTGATGTTCGACGGTCTTCGCCGAGATGAAGAGCCGGTCCCCGATCTCCCGATAGGTCAACCCGGCCAACACCAGCTCGGCAACCTCGTACTCGCGGTCGCTGAGCCCCTGCTGGGTGGGGCCGGTGACCCGGGCTGTGCTCGTACCGGTCGTCGGTGTCTGCCCGCCGTGGGACGGCCGCCCCTGCAATGCCCGCGCGCACTCCAGCAGGCTGGTCATCGCCCGCCGATCCGCGGTACGGATCGCGGCCTGGCCGGCGAGGCGGGCGCCGTCCCAGCACAACCCGGTGTCGTGCAGCCCTCGGGCAGCGGCCTCCACCCGGGCCGGGTCGACGACACCCCGGAGCACCTCCACCCAGCTCTGGGCGGCTGCGGCGACCACGGCGGCGTACCGGCTGTGGCCCGCGGCGGTGAGTAGCGCGGCGACATGTTCGTCGGCGACCGCCGGCTCGCCGGTCAGGATCGCGGCGTGCAGCCCACTCCAGTGCAGCGGCACACTCCACAGTGGTGGTTTGTCGAGTCGGCCGAGCAGCGCACGTCCCTCCCGCAGGTACGGTTCGAGTCGGGCCAGGTCACCCAGCCGTGCGCCGGCGATGGCCAGCTCACCCAGCGGCAGCAGCGTGAACAGGTCGACGGGGTGGCGAACCACCGCCTCCAGCGCCTGCCCCCAGCCACCCTTGAGCGCCCCGAGGTCGCTGTTGCGCCGGGCGATGCCCATTCGGATCGCGGCGGCGAAGAGCAGGTCGCGTGACTCCAACTGCCGTCCGTCGAGCGTCACCGTGGCGAGGCGTTCGGTCGCGGCGTGCGTCTCGCCCCGAACCATCAGGATCCAGGCCTGCAACAGCCGGTGGCGGCGCGCCATCAGCGGGCCGCCGACACCGGCACCCAGGGCCCGGTGCAGGACCCGCTCGGCGATCTCCAGCTCACCGCAGTGCACCGCGGTCAACGCGGCGAGCGCCGCCGGGCTGTCCGGTAGGAGCGCCGCCCGCCCGTCCGGCTCCAGCAGCGCGGCGGCCTGCACGAGCGCGGAGAGCGCGGCGGTCGGCGGACCGGACACGCTCTCGCGTACCCCGTCGGCCATGCGGCGGGCGGCGCTGGCGTGCAAGGTTGGTGGTTCGCCCGCCGGTTCGCCCGTCGGCGGCCCGGCGGTGGCGCTCAGGTCGCCGGTGGCGAGCCTGCCGACGATGGCGAACGCCACCGCCGAGGCGGTGCCCGCCCACCGGTACAGCTCCACGCTGCGACCGATGTGACCACGGTGTGCCAGGGCGGTCGCGGCCACCACTGCCGCCTCGGAGCGGTCGGGTGGAGCGGCCGTGGCCAGCAGGCGGTCCGCCAGCCGCAGGGCGTCGTCGAGGTGGCCGGCGAGCGCGGCGGCGAGCGCCTGTTGGGCGCCGGCTGGCTGTCCGGCCGCCGTGGCCGCCGCGAACAGGTCGGCGGCGAGCGCCGGCTCGTCGGCCAGAGCCTCACCCGCCGCGGCTGCCAGGGTCGAGGCCGGGCAGTCGCCGAGCGCGCCGACCGCGAGCAGGGAACGAACCAGCGGCAGCACCGCACCGCCCCGCGCGAGCTGCAACTCGGTGAGCCGGCGCCAGACCGCGGTCCGGTCGGTGGTGGGGCTGAGCGTCGTGACGGCCCGCCGTACGATCGGCGCGAGCCGGCCGTCGGCGCCGAGCAGCCCGGCCGCCCTCGTCGTGGCGATCAGTTCGTCCACCGCCGCTGGCTCCCGGCCCAGGATTGTGCCGAGCGTGCTCACCGACAGCGGCCCGCCCGCCGCGACGGCGAGCAACAGTCGTCGTACGGCTTCGGGCTGCACGTCCAGGTCCGGCCCGAGTTCGAGGACGACGGATCGGGGTGGTGTGACCACCGCGCCGGTCCCGGTCTCCGCGCCGGCCAGGCCGCGAGCCAGCCGTTCGACGTCCCGGGGTACGCCGGAGGTCTGTGCGTGGACGAACTCCACCAGGTCGTCGCGGCGGCCCAGCTCGGGCGTGGCGGCGAGGTAGGCGGCGGTCTGCTCCCGGGTGAACGGCGTGAGCAGCACGGCCTGCCCGTCGCGCCGTAGCGTGTCGACCAGCTCGCTGAGCGCCGCGGACCGGGGCCACGGGCGGTGGGCGACCACCAGCCGGTGCCGACGAGTGGCGACCAGACGCAGCAACACCCCGATCCGTGTGTCGTCGAGCAGGTGCGCGTCGTCGACCAGCAGCACCGTGTCGGGGTCGACCGGTTCGCCCGGCTCCGGGGCGGCCGTGCGGACGGTGATCCCGGCCCGCTGGTGGACCCGGGCCAGCTCCGCGAGCAGTGCGGTCTTTCCGTGACCGCCGGGGCCGGCGATGCCGACGGTGAGTGGGCCGGTCGGATCCTGTGCGACCGCGTCCAGCAGGGCCTGTGGCCCCTTGTCCAGCGTCAGCCCGGATTCGGCGATGTCATTCATGATCATTAAGGTCATCCTTCGCGTCCCCGGCTGCGGGCCAACGCCAGGCGGGACGGCTTCGGCAGTTCCAGTGGGAGGACCCGGACCGGGGGCCGCGGTGGCGGATCGCCCGGGACGGTGGTGTCGTGGTGGGTGCGGCGGGGTGCCGGGAGGGTGGCCCGCCCGGCGCCACTGAGCGGTCCCGGATCGCGAACCGGTGCCGGGTGGCGAGGGCGCGGCGACACCACCTGGCAGGCGGCCATCGCCGCCCCGGTGGCGGCGGTCAGTTGGGAATCCGGTTCCACCTCGACGGGGATCGGGAGGGCCGCGCTGATCAGTTCGGTGACGAGTGGAATGCGGGTGGAGCCGCCCGCCAGCAGGACGCCGTCAAGCTGTGCCGGCGTCAGGTTGGCGCTCTGCACGGCCCGGAGCAGGAGGTTGACGGTGGCCTGCACCGTCGGGCGGATCATCTCCTCGAACTGCGCCCGGGTCACTGGTATCCGTGCCGGGCCGCCCGGTAGGGCCAGCACCACGTCGGCCGTCAGATCGACGGTCAGCACCCGCTTGACCCGGTCACACTCCGCGCGCAGCCCGCGCAGCGCGGCCTGGGCACCGCGGCGTGCGGTGGCGGCCAACTCCCGGGCCAGCACGGTACGCGTATGCCCGGCCAGCGCCTCGTCGAAGTCTGCCCCGCCGATCGAGTCGAGCCCCTGGGGCGTGCCGAACGTCTCGTACGTGCCGCGCGGGGTGCGACGCACCAGGGCCGCCTCGAAGCTGTTGCCCCCCAGGGCGTAGACGACGGCCGTGGTGCCCGCGAACCCGCGGGCCGCGTGGCTCTCGGCAACCGTGACCGTGCGGGGCAGCAACGCCACGTGGCGTAGCCCGAAGTCCGACAGTGCCCGATGCAGCACCTCCCGCCGGTAGGGGCGCCAACCCGCCGGATGGCTGAGCACGATGGCCTCGGCCGGGCCGCCCTCCAGGGCGTGGACCCGCTCCACCACCCACGCCGCCAGTTCCGCGGTCAGCGTCTGCGGCGCGCATGCCTCGCCGCCGAGCAGCAGGGGCACGTCATCGCCGATCCGGTGGACGAAGTCCCGCGTGGTGCGGCTGCCGTCGTCGGTCACGGGCTCGCCGACGTGCAGCGAGCCGTCTTCCGACAGGCAGAGCACCGACGGCACGAGAGCAGAGTCGACGTGCAGCCCGACGGCCTCGGGGCGGGTCCAGGTCGTGCCGTTTCGCCGAGCGACCGCGGCGGCCGTGTTGGTGCTTCCGATGTCTATCCCCAGGACGTACGGCATCGTCTCTTCTCTCCCCGTGAGGTGGCCGGTCGGTGGCGATGGCGTCGGTGCTGCCCGACGACCCACCCCCGGCGGACCCCGCGGGCTCCTACGTTCGTACCAGAGATCAGTCCCTGGTCGGGACCCTAATCTCGCCGGGACGGTTTCCCCCTCTCCCCCTAACGTACGAGGTGGCGGAGCCCCTAGTTCAACCGACCCGGATGCGGGCTGAGCCCCGATGTCCGCAACTGAGCCCCGGCAATAGCGTCACTGTCGACGTACGACACTCGCCGACGCCACATCCGAGGAGAACCGGCACATGGACTCGCACCAGACCCTCCACGACTTCGTGCTCGACCTGCTCACGAACCCTGACGCGCGGTCGGCCTTCGACCTCGACCCCGAGGGTGCGCTGCGGGCCGCGGGTCTCACCGACATCACCGCGGCGGACGTGCAGGACGTCGTACCGTTGGTCGTCGACTACGCGCCGGGGCAGGGCCTCGCGCCGTTGGCTCCGCCCGTCGGGCAGCTCGGGTTTGACCCGCTGGTGACCGACGCCACCGACGTGGTGGGCCAACTGCAGAGCGTGGCGCAGCAGATCAGCGTCACCAGCTCTCCCACCGGCGTGGACGTGAAGGCCGGCGTGCTCGGCGCCATCGCGATCGACCCGTCAACCGCCGCCGCCGGGATCACCGTGCTGCCGGGGATCGGTCTGGGCGTCGGGCCGTACGGTCTCGACACCGACCTGGCCGGTGTCTCCGACGTGGCGCACACCCTCGACGCCGACGTGGTGCAGCCGGTGGACGCGATCGCGGACCCGGTGCTCGGGGACGCCACCGGGGTGGTCGGCGACCCGACCGGCCTGCTCGGCGTATCCGACCCGGGTCTGCTCGGTGGCGACCTGACCGGCGGTGTCCTCTCCGGGACCCACGGTCAGATCAACGGCATCGTCGGTTCCCTCGGTGTCGACGACACCCTTGGCGGGTTGGGCCTGGGGCACGGCGGTGGCGTTGTCGGGAGCGTCGTCGCGCCGCTCGACGTGCCGTCCGCAGTGGGCGGTGTGACGCACCAGGTGGACGGTCTGCGCCCCGGTGTCTCCGGCACGGTCGGTGAGGTGACCGGCGGAGTCACCGACGGTGTGCTGGGCGACTCGCACGCCTCGTCTGACCACGGACTGCTGGGTATCACCGGCGGTCTGCTCTGACGGGGATCTCCGGGAGGAACGGGGGGCCGGATCGTCTCGGGCGATCCGGCCCTCTCCGGTTCGACATCCGGTCCCTCTTGATAATTGAGCCGAAATCCGCACACTTGGTGCGGTGATGGCCGGGATCTGGTTGGACGTGCTGGACGAGATCTCCCGCACGTGCAATGCACACGCTCGTGGTGACCTGCTTCAGACGGTGCGGCAGAAGCGTGCCCAACTGCTGGATCCGACGCTTCGCGTCCTGGTCATCGGTGAGCCGAACCAGGGCAAGAGCCAGCTGATCAACGCGATCATCAACGCGCCGGCCTGCCCGGTCGGCGACGTCCGCACGACGGTCCTACCGACCGTGGTGCAGCACGCCGATACCCCGTCCGCCACGGTGGCGCAGGCTCCGCCACCGGCCCCGGGCCGTCCCGCCGGCACTGCCGCCCCGGTGTCGGTCGAGCGGACCCCGGTGGCGCTCAACCAGGTCGCGGCGGGCGTGGCCGGCATGGTCGGGCGCCGGTCGGGCGGCGGCCCCGCGTACGTCGAGATCGGGGTGCCCCGCGCCCTGCTCGGCGCCGGGCTGGTGCTGGTGGACACTCCCGGTACCGACGAGGTCGCCGGTATCGGCGGCGCCGCCTCGGTCGCTGCTCCCGCCCGTGCGGACACCGTGCTGCTGGTCTCCGACTCCACCCGGGAACTGTCGGTTGCCGAGCTGAACATGCTGCTGCACGTCATGCGCTCGCACCCGAACGTGGTCGTGGTGCAGAGCAAGACCGATCTGGTGGCGGACTGGCGTGCGGTCGCCGAGCGTAACCGGCAACACCTGGCCGAGGCCGGCGTCCCAGCGACGCTGATCCCGGTCTCGGCGGCGCTGCGACTGCGCGCCGCCGCGGCCGACGACCGTGGCCTCAACGCCGAGTCCGGCTTTCCCGTGCTGATCGCCCGACTGCAGCGTGACCTGGCCGGTAAGGCCGACCATCTGGCCCGGGCGTCGGTGCAGACGGTGGCCCGGACGGTGGTGGAGCAGTTGGCCGCGCCGCTGCGCGCCGAGCTGGCGACCGAGGAGGCCGAGGAGCAGTCCGGGCCGATCTCCCGGCTGCACGCGGCGCAGCGGGAGGTCGACGAGCTGCGCCGATGCTCCACCCGGTGGCAGCACACGCTCAGCGACGAGATCGCCGACCTGCTCTCCGACATCGAATACGACCTTCGCGACCGGACGCGACAGATCCTGCGCACGGTGGACGAGGCGTTCGACACCGCCGATCCGTTGGTCGCCTGGGACACCTTTCAGGACTGGCTGGACAGGAGCCTCGTGGAGGCGGCGGAGGCCAACCACGAGTGGCTCATCCAGCGCTGCGACTGGATCGCCCGCCGGGTGGCCGCCAACTTCAACCGGTACGGCTACGACGTGCTGCCGCCCTGGTCGATGACGATGCCGGACGACATCGGCGAGCGGCTGCCGGAGCTGCAACGGCCGACGATCGACCGGTTCACGACGGGCCAGAAGCTGTTCACCGGCATGAAGGGCTCGTACGGGGGCATGCTGATGTTTGGTCTGGCGACCACGCTGGCCGGGATGCCGATGATCAACCCGGTTTCGGTAGGCATCGGGGCGCTCTTCGGCGGCAAGAGCATCCGCGACGAGAGCCGGCAGTTGCTCCGTCGCCGCCAGGCGACCGTCAAGACGGCCATCCAGCGGCATGTCGACGACTTCTTCGTCCGAATGATCCGGGACTGTCGGGACGATGCCCGGCAGGTGCAGCGGATGCTGCGGGACCACTTCACGGGGCTGACCGAGGAACTCCAGGAAGCCATCGTCCAGTCATTTCGGAGCGCGAAGCAGGAGGCCGACGCCGATGCCTCCCTGCGCGAGCAGCGGCAGCGCGAGGTCCGGCTGAAGATGGCCCGGTTGGCCGCGCTCTACGAGCAGGCTCAGCAGTTGACCGACACCCGTTCCGCCCCGCTGCTGTTGGAGCCGCAGGCATGACCGTCGGGCTGCGCCTGGACGAGGCGGCCTGGGGTCTACTGCACCAGGCCATCGACCTCTACCAGGACAATCCCCGGGCGGTCGGGCAGTTGCGGCATCAGGTGGCCCGGTTGGAGCAACCGCTGCGGATCGCGGTTGCCGGCCCTTGGCGATCCGGCAAGTCGACGGTTCTCAACGCGCTGATGGGCGAGGAGGTCGCGCCGGTCGAGAGGGCGGACGGGGTCTTCACCTGGTACGAGGACGGCGCTGCGCCGCGCGCCACCGCCTACCCGGCCGGTCAGCCTCCGCAGGAGCTGACAGTGGTCAAGTCGGCAACCGGGCTGCGGGTGGATCTCGGCTGGGGGGCGGGGGACGTGCGCGACATCGTGGTGCAGTGGCCGACGCGGGCGCTGCGGCAGGTCACGCTGATCGACACCCCGGCGGTCACCGGCATCGGTGCGCAGGGCCGCGTGTCGGTGTTGGAGCGGGTGCTGCGGGACTCCGACGCGGTGTTGTACCTGACCCGCGACGGTCGGGACAGTGATCTGCGGGTGCTGGAGTCCGGCCGGGACAGCGCCGTCGGGCAGACGGCCCCGGTCAATGTGATCATGGTGCTGTCCCGGGCGGATGAGACCGGTGGAGGCCGGATCGACGGCCTGCTCACCGCTCGCCAGCTCGCGCGGCGGCACTACCGCGATCCACGGGTGAGCGCGCTCAGCGTGCACGTGGTGGCGTGCAGTGGGTTGATCGGCCTGGCGGGTAGGATGCTCGGCGAGTCGGACTTCGCCGCGCTCGCGGCCCTGGCCCAGGTGCCCCGCGCCGAGCTGGACGCACATCTGATCTCCGCCGACCGCTTCCTGCGTGGCGAGCTGCCGGTACGGCTGGAAACCGAGGTGCGTGCCGCGCTGCTGGGTCGGTTCGGGGTGTTCGGTGTCCGGCTGGCGGCCACGTTGGTCCGCGGTGGATTCGACAGTCGGGTGAAACTTTCTGCCGAGCTCATCCGGCGCAGTGGTCTCACCGAGCTGCGTGAGTCCGTGCTGCGCTGTTTCGTCGATCGCCGCGACGCGCTCAAGGCCCGGTCCGCGCTGGCCGCGGTGGAGGCGTTGCTGCGCGCCGAGCCCACCCGGGGTTCCGACGAACTGGTCGGCGCGGTCGAGCAGATCCTCGCCGGTGCGCACGAGTTCCGGGAGCTGCGCCTGCTGGTGGCGTTGCGAAACACCCGGCTCGGCTTCGACGCCGAGCTGGCCGCCGAGGCGCAACGGCTGGTCGGGGGCAACGGCGTGGGTCTCGCCGCCCGGCTCGGTGTTGAGCACGAGGCGACCGTGCAGCGGCTCTGGGAGGTCGCCGCCGACGCGCAGTGGCGATGGCGGGACCGGGCCGAGGACCCTCTGCTCCCGCTGGCGCAGCGGCGCGGGGCCCAGGTCGTCGTCCGCAGCTGCGAGGGGATGATCGCCGAGCTGGTCGCGGGCGGTCGCTGAGCGGGAGCCGTGAGCTTCCACGGGGCGGATCGTGGCCCGAAAACAGTGATTCGATCTCACTCTGCACGGTCGCCTCTGACCTGTGGAGATAACGCTCTCACGAATGCTGGGAGAGGGCTTGACGCGCCCGTGACTCAAACGCAACGATGCATTTACATCTATCGTCCAATCACCGCCAGGCGTGATCGGCGCACGCCGTCCTCGTACCACGAAAGGACTACCGTGCGCAGATCCCTGAGATCGTGGCTCGGCGTCACGCTGAGCGCGATCCTCGTGGCGAGCGGCATCGTCGCCATGCCACCCACGGCCAGCGCCGCACCGTTCACCGTGCTGGTCTTCAGCAAGACCGCCGGATTCCGGCACGGGTCCATCACCCCGGGCGTCACCGCCATCCAGCAGCTCGGCGCCGCCAACGGCTTCACCGTCGAGGCCACCGAGGACGCCGCCCAGTTCACCGACGCCAACCTGGGCCGTTTCGCCGCGGTGATCTGGCTGTCCACCACCGGCGACGTGCTCAACGCCGCCCAGCAGGCCGCCTTCGAGCGCTACATCCAGGGCGGCGGCGGGTACGTGGGGGTGCACGCCGCCTCGGACACGGAGTACGACTGGCCCTGGTACGGCGGGCTGGTCGGGGCGTACTTCGCCTCGCACCCGGCCGAGCAGACCGTCACCGTCAAGGTCGCCGACCAGGTGCACCCGTCCACCGCGACGCTGCCGCAGCGGTGGAGCCGGTTCGACGAGCTGTACAACTACCGCATCAATCCCCGGGGCAACGTGCACGTGCTGGCCACGTTGGACGAGAGCACCTACACCGGCGGAAGCATGGGGGCCGACCACCCGATCTCCTGGTGCCAGAACTACTCCGGCGGCCGGGCCTGGTACACCGGCCTCGGCCACACCGACGCGTCGTACACCGAGGCGAACTTCCGTCAGCACCTGCTCGGCGGCATCAGGACCGCGGCCGGCGCGGTCGGCGCCGACTGTGGCCCCACCGTCACCAGCAGCTTCCAGCAGGTGGAGCTGGCCAAGGGCGCGGCCGAGACCGGCGAGCCGATGAGCCTCACCGTCCTGCCGGACCGGGGCGTGCTGCACACCTCCCGCAACGGCGTGATCCGGCACACCGACGCCGCCGGCAACACCAAGGTCGCCGCCACCCTGCCGGTCTACACCGGGGACGAGGAGGGCCTGCAGGGCATCAAGGCCGACCCCAACTTCGCCACCAACCGCTGGGTGTACGCGTACTTCGCGCCACCACTGAGCACCCCCGGTGGTGGTGCCCCGGCCACCGGCACCCCGGCCGACTTCGCCGTCTGGGACGGCGTGAACCGGCTGGCCCGGTTCACGGTCAACGCGGACAACACCATCAACCTGGCCAGCGAGACGCTGATCCTGAACGTGCCCACCAGCCGGGGCATGTGCTGCCACGTCGGCGGTGACATGGACTTCGACGCGGCCGGCAACCTCTACCTGTCCACCGGTGACGACACCAACCCGTTCGACTCGGCCGGCTTCACCCCGATCGACGAGCGGGCCGGACGCAACCCGGCCTTCGACGCGCAGCGCACCGCCGGCAACAGCAACGACCTGCGCGGCAAGGTCCTCCGGATCAAGCCGAGCGCGGCCGGTGGGTACACCATCCCGGCGGGCAACATGTTCGCACCGGGCACCGCGCGGACCCGCCCGGAGGTCTACGCGATGGGCTTCCGCAACCCGTTCCGGATGAGCGTGGACAAGGCCACCGGCATCGTCTACCTCGGTGACTACGGTCCCGACGCGGGCACTGCCGACCCGAATCGGGGGCCGGCGGGAAACGTCGAGTTCGCCCGCATCGACCGGCCCGGCTTCTACGGGTGGCCGTACTGCACCGCCCGCAACGACGCGTACAACGACTACACCTTTCCCTCCGGCCCGTCCGGGCCGAAGTTCAACTGCGCGGGCGGACCGGTCAACAACTCGCCCAACAACACCGGCATCACCCAGCTGCCGCCGGCCATCCCGGCGTGGCTGCCGTACGGCGGCTCCGGCTCGCCGCCGGAGTTCACCGGCGGCGGCCTGTCCCCGATGGGCGGCCCGGTCTACCGGTACGACCCGAGCAACACCTCGCCGGTGGCGTTCCCCGAGTACTACGACGGGACCTACTTCGCCGGTGAGTTCGGTCGCCGTTGGATCAAGAACATCAAGCTCGACCCGGCGGGTCAGCCGCTGAAGATCAACCCGTTCCCGTGGACCGGCACCCAGGTCATGGACATGGAGTTCGGACCGGACGGCGCGCTCTACGTGCTCGACTACGGCACCGGCTGGTTCAACGGCGACGCCAACTCGGCGCTCTACCGCATCGAGTACGCCCGCGAGGGCAGAGCGCCCGTCGCGAAGGTGTCGGCCACCCCGACCAGCGGCACCGCACCCCTGACCGTGGCGTTCTCCTCGGCCGGCACCCTCGACCCGGACGGCGACCCGTTCACCTACGCCTGGGACTTCGACAACAACGGCACCACCGACTCGACCGCGGCGAACCCGAGCTTCACCTACACCACCAACGGCACCCGCAGCCCGACACTGACGGTCCGGGACACCACCGGCAAGACGGCCACCGCGAGCGTGGTCGTCACGGTCGGCAACAGTGCCCCGGTGGTCACCGTGAACACCCCGCTGAACGGGCAGACCTTCAATTTCGGGGACGCGGTGCCATTCACCGTCACCGTCACCGACGCTCAGGACGGTGCGATCAACTGCGCCCGGGTGAAGGTGAACTACGTCCTCGGCCATGACTCGCACGGCCACCAGCTCGGCAGCGTGCAGGGCTGCACCGGGGTCATCCAGACGTCGGCCGACGGCGAGCACGACTCGGCGGCGAACATCTTCGGCATCATCGACGCCGAGTACACCGACCTGGGCGGGGGCGGCCAACCGCCGCTGACCACGCACACCCAGGCGGTGCTCCAACCGCGGGTGCGCCAGGCCGAGCACTTCGGCGACTCGTCCGGCGTCCAGATCGTGGCCGGGGCAGCCGGGCACGGCGGCGCCGCGGTCGGCTACATCGACAACAACGACTGGATCTCGTTCCGCCCCTACAACCTGACCGGCATCCAGTCGTTCAGCGCCCGGGTCGGTGCCCCGGCCGGCGGCGGCGGCACCCTGGAGCTGCGGGTCGATTCACCCACCGGGCCGCTGGTCGGCTCGGCCACCGTCGTGCCCACCGGCGGGTACGCCAACTTCGCCACGGTCACCGGTGGGGTCACCGCCCCGACCGGCACCCGGACCCTGTTCCTGGTCTTCAAGGGCGCCGGTCCGTGGTTCGACATCGACGAGTTCACCCTCTCCACCAGCCCCGGCGGTCCCGGGCCTGGCCCGGACCCGGATCCGGGTGCCAACCTGGCCCGGGGCAAGCCGGCCCGAGCGTCCAGCTTCGAGGGCGCGTTCGTCGCGGCCAACGCGTTCGACGGCGTGGCCGGCACCCGGTGGGGCAGCGCGTTCGGTGACCCACAGTGGATCGACGTGGACCTCGGTGCCACATACTCCATCAACCGGGTCAAGCTGACCTGGGAGGCGGCGTACGGCAGCGGATACCAGATCCAGACCTCGCCGGACGGGGTCAACTTCACCACGATCCGTACGGTGACCGGCGGCGACGGTGGGGTGGACGACCTGGCCGGGCTCAGCGGGTCCGGCCGGTACATCCGGCTGCTCGGCACCACGAGGGGGACCGCCTGGGGCTACTCGCTGTTCGAGTTCGAGGTGTACGGCGGCACCGGGAACCCGACCGGCGGCAACCTGCTGCTGAACAAGCCCACCTTGACGTCGAGCAACGAGGGGGCCGACGTGGCCGGTGCCAAGGCGGTGGACGGCAGCCTCACCACCCGCTGGTCGAGCACGTTTTCCGACCCGCAGTGGATCCGGGTGGATCTCGGCAGCGCCACCGCGATCGGTCGGGTCAAGCTGAGCTGGGAGGCGGCGTACAGCAGCGCGTACCAGATTCAGACCTCGAATGACGGCACCACCTGGACCACCGTGAAGACGGTGACCGGGGCCGACGGCGGGGTGGACGAGCACACCGCGCTCGGCGCCAACGGCCGATACCTGCGGATCAACGGCACCGCCCGGGGCACCGGATACGGGCACTCGCTCTGGGAGGTGGAGGCGTACACCAGCTGAGCCACCACCGCTGACGTGGCCGGCACGGATGTCCGTGCCGGCCACGTCCGTCGCTCAGCTGTCGACCTTCTTGCATATACCGTCTACCGGTATATGCTCCTCGGTATGGCCGAGAGTCCACTTCGGGAACCGACGTTTCTGGTGCTCACCGCGCTGGCTGAGGCACCCAGGCACGGGTACGCCGTCATCGAGGACGTGCTGCGCATCTCTGACAACCGGGTGCGCCTGCGCGCTGGCACCCTCTACGCCGTCCTCGACCGGCTCCGCGTCGACGGCCTCATCGAGGTCGAGCGCGAGGAGGTGGTGCAGTCGCGACTACGCCGCTACTACCGCCTCACCGCCCTGGGGGCGCGTCGGCTCGCCGAGGAGGCGGACCGCCTGCGACACAACGCCGACGCCGCTCGCGTGCGGCTGCGCCGCGGCGGCCTGCTGACCGATGGAGGTATGGCGTGAGCAGCGACGATCTGGAGCGCCGCTACCGGCGGCTGCTGGCGGTCTATCCGTGGGAGCACCGCCGAGCGTACGAGGACGAAATGCTGGCCGTGCTCCTCGCCGGCGCGCGGCCTGGCCAACGGCGACCCGCCGCCGGCGACGTGCGGGATCTGGTCGGCGCCGGGCTGCGGGCACGGCTGCGGGTGGGCGCACGGGGGTTCACCGAGTCGACCTGGGCGGACGCGGCGACGGTGACGGGCCTGCTGGTCGGGCTCGTCCTGCTCGCTCTCGCCGGGAAATCACTGCTCGACCAGCTCATCCGGCATCCGGGTCTGCCGCCGGGGTTCGCGCCGAGCGGCCCAGACCTCGTCGACTGGCTGCGAGTGGCCGGCTGGGCGGGCGTCTGCGCGGCGGTGCTGGTCGGATGGCGCTGGGTGGCCGCCGGTCTGGCCTGGGCTGGCGTGATCGGCTGGGGCGTGCTGGTCGCCCCGCAGGTCGACGGCAATCCGGGGTACGTGGTGGACACCCTGCCGCAGTTCGCCCTCGCCGTGGTGGCGGCCGCCGCGCTGACCGTGCCGGTGCCGCGCCACCGGGTGATCGTGCTGCTGGGCGTACGCCGGTTGCTGGTGTTGCTGCTCGCGCCGGCCGCGATGGTCGCGCTGTTGGTGACGAACCGGGTGACCAGTCCCACGTTCGACCCTGTCGACGGCACGTCCTACCAGGTCTTTTACGGCCTTGAGGCCAGCAGCGAGCTGGTCGTCTGGCTCTACGTCGCTGGTCTGGCGGCCGCCGCGCTGGCCATGCTGGTCGCCCTGGCCACGCTCGACCCCGGGGTACGCCGGCGGATCGTCGTCATGCTCCTGCCGGTGGCGGCACTCGCCCTGGTGATCGACAGCGCCCTCGCCGGTTGGGCCACCTCCACCATGCACATGGGACACGTCATTCCCCTGGTGCCCGCGCAGTGGGCGATGCTGGTGCTCGTCGCACCGGTGACGTTCCTGGCCGGGGCCCTACTCGTCCGTCGTCGAGAGGAGACGCTGCGCATTGTCGCCCTCGGTCGGGCCGCTGACCGCGAGCAGCCGACGCGCTAGTCGTCGGCGACGGCCACCGGCTCCGAGCCGATGCAGCGCACCTTCAACTCGTACTCGCGGGCCGAGCCCTCGAACGTGACCTCGACGTCGTCGTCCGGGCCCCGGTCCACATCGCGGACCCGGTAGCCCTGAGCGGGCGCCCAGGAGACGAGGCGTACGCCACCGGCACTGCACTCGGCCACGGCCGTGCCGCCGCCGGTGGCGAACCCTCGGCGGACCCCGGAGCTGGCACTCGGTGCGGCACCCGTCGTGCCCGGCCCGGGTGAGGCGGTGCCCGTCGTGCCTGGCGCGGGTGAGGCGGTGCCCGTCGTGCCGGTGGGCGCCGGCTCCGGCGAGGCGAGCGCCCGTTCGATCTCGGCCTCGCTGCGCACCCCGCCCGGCGTGCCGGTGATGCTCTCACCCACCAGCCGGATCGCGCCCAACCCGATCAGGGTCGCCACGGCGGCGGTGGCCACCCAGCCGGTGGCGACGAGGATCGAACGACGGTCCATCCCCTGACTATCCCCGATCCATCGTTGTCGTCGGCACATCGGGACGCTAAGGCGTGGTTAACGCGCGCCGCGCTGCCAACCGCAGCGGTTAGCCTGCCAGCTGTGGCCCGCCTGCTGCTCATCGAGGATGACCTGACCATCCG
Source organism: Micromonospora sp. NBC_01638 (assembly GCF_045209745.1). Lineage (NCBI taxonomy): Bacteria > Bacillati > Actinomycetota > Actinomycetes > Micromonosporales > Micromonosporaceae > Micromonospora > Micromonospora sp. NBC_01638. The sequence goes on along the minus strand of NZ_CP109273.1, from coordinate 6,366,681 downwards.
TACCCCGCTGATCCGGGCGTTGCGGGAACGCGGCCACGCGGTGGCCGCTGCCTCGACCGCGATGGCCGGGCTCCGCGACGCCCTGGAGGACCGGCCCGACCTCGTCGTGCTCGACCTGGGCCTGCCCGACCTGGACGGACGCGAGCTGCTGCGGATGCTGCGCGCGGTCAGCTCGGTGCCGGTCATCGTGGCCACCGCGCGCGACGACGAGGCGGAAATCGTACGGGCGCTCGACGCGGGTGCCGACGACTACGTGGTCAAGCCGTTCACCGCGGCGCAGCTCGACGCCCGCGTCCGGGCGGTGTTGCGGCGAGGCCCCGTCGGCGCGGACGCGCAGGACCCGGCGCTCGTCGTCGGCGGGTTACGCGTCGACCCCCGAACCCGACAGGTCACCCTGGACGGGGTTGCGGTCGAGCTGACACCCCGCGAGTTCGACCTGCTGCACCACCTCGCCGGCCGGCCCGGCCAGGTGGTCACCAAACGTGAGCTGCTCACCGAGGTCTGGCAGATCCCGTACGGCGGCGCCGACAAGACTGTCGACGTGCACCTGTCCTGGTTGCGCCGAAAGTTGGGCGAGAGCGCCCAGCAGCCCCGCTTCCTGCACACCGTGCGTGGTGTCGGGGTGCGTCTCGAGGCACCGGCGGCGCAGCCGTGAGGGCCCGGCTCGCGCTGTTGGTCGCCGCGGTCAGCGTGCTCACTCTCATCGCGTTCCTGGTGCCGCTGGCGCTGCTGGTCCGCACCGTCGCCGAGGACCGGGCCACCGTTCGGGCCACCGCCGACGCGCAGGGCCTGGTGCCGGTGGTCGGCACGGCCGACGCGACGACCATCCGGCTCACCGTCGAGCAGCTCGCCGCGGAGTCCGGGCGACCGGTGAGCGTCTTCCTGCCGGACGGGACGGTGCTCGGCACCCAGACACCCCGTACGCCCGCGGTGGCCCTGGCCGCGCGCGGGCAGAGCCTCACCGGGGAGTCGGCGGCCGGCCGGGAGGTGGTGATCGCCGTGCAGGGGCGGGCGGACGGCACCGGGGTGATCCGGATCGTGGTGCCGCAGCACGAGCTGACCGCCGGGGTCACCCGGGCCTGGCTGGTGCTGGCGCTGCTCGGCGTGATCCTCGTGCTGATCGGGCTGCTTGTCGCCGACCGGCTGGCGCGCACCCTGGTCCGGCCGATCAGCGACCTCTCCGACGTCTCGCATCGGCTGGCCAACGCCGAGCTGGACGCCCGGGTCACGCCAGCCGGCCCGGCTGAGCTGCGCGAGGTGGCCGGGGCGCTCAACCATCTCGCCACCCGGATCCAGGTGCTCCTGGTTCAGGAGCGCGAACAGGTCGCCGACCTGTCGCACCGGTTGCGCACGCCGCTGACGGCGTTACGGCTGGAGGCGGAATCGTTGCGTGACCCGGACGACGCCACCCGGATCACCGCTGCCGCCGACGGCCTCGAACGGGCGGTCACCGGGCTGATCCGGCAGGCCCGGTGGCGCCACTCACCGACGGCGGAACCGGCCGGTTCGGACGCGGCGGCGATCGTCGCCGACCGGGTCGCGTTCTGGTCGGTGCTGGCTGAGGACACCGGCCGGGCCGTCACCCTCGACCTGGCTCCCGGCCCGCTCCCGGTCGGCGTGGCCGCCGACGACCTGACGGCGACCGTGGACGCCCTGCTCGGCAACGTCTTCGCGCACACCCCCGACGGGACGCCGTTCGCCGTCCGGCTCGCCCGCGACGCGGGGGAGGTGGTCCTCACGATCGCCGACGAGGGCCCGGGCATGCCGGCGGGCGCGGTCCGGCGCGGCGCCAGCGCGGCCGGGTCGACCGGCCTCGGCCTGGACATCGCCCGGCGTGCCGCGCAGGCCGGCGGCGGTCGCCTGGAGCTGCGGACCGGCCCGGAAGGCGGGGCGCAGGTGTTGCTCCGGCTTGGACCACCGACGTCGCCCCGGGAGGCATAGGCACCACGACCCCGGGTAGCTGCCACCTATGGCGCGGTATACGAAACCCGAGCTCAGAGAGCAGATCAAGGAAGAGATCAAGGCTTCTGACAAGGGCGGCAGGCCGGGGCAGTGGTCGGCGCGCAAGTCACAGCTGGTCACCCAGGAGTACAAGAAGCGCGGAGGGGGATTTCTGGGCGAAAAGGACGAGCGGCAGAAGTCGCTCCAGCGCTGGGGCAACGAGAAGTGGCAGACGAAAGAGGGCGATACTCGTGCGCGCAAGGGCGGCACGACGAGTCGTTATCTGCCCAAGCGGGCTTGGGAGGAAATGTCGGACAGCCAGAAGCGCGCGACCGACACCAAGAAGCGCGAAGCGTCCCGGTCCGGCAAGCAGTACGTCGCCAACACCGGGCCGGCCAAGCGAGCGCGTCGAGATGCCACCACCGCCGGCCGCATGTCGGAGATGTCGGTCGCTGAGGCGGCCAAGCTGGTCCGTGGCCTCGACACGCGGCAGCTCAAGACCGCACTGCGCAACGAGCACGCCGGCAAGGACCGCAAGACGCTCGTCCAGCGGCTGGAGGCGGAACTCGACCGGCGCGGCTGACCCAAACACCACCAGCACGACGCCGGGGCTGGGGCTGGGGCTGGGGGATCGTGCATGGTCGGCTCGTCGGCGTTGCCGGCCGTGACGAGCGCTGCGACCGTCGGGGATGCTGCCGGCCGAGCAGGCTGCACCTCAACTGGCCTGCCGCACACTAGCCAGGCCCTGCCGTCCGCCGCCCCGCCGTCCGCCGCCCTGCCGTCCGCCGCCCTGCCGTCGAATTCGCGGATCTTGGACAGTTTCCGTTAGCCGCTAACGGAAACTGTCCAAGATCCAGACGGAACCGGCGCTGCCGTCACCCCCGCGCGTGGTGTGCGGGGGTTGAAGCACGGGTCGTCGACGAGCTGCGTCCACCCGGTCCGCGTGGTCCCTCAGGTGCTGCCCTCCGCAGTCGACTTAACCCGGCCTTAGCGTCTGGACAGCGCGGTGCTATCCCAATCTGGCCGATCCTCGGAGTCGACAACGAGGAAAGGTGGACACCACGATGAAGCGCACCAATCTGCTTCTGGCGACGGTCGGCGGATCGGCGGTGCTGGCGGTGGCCGGGGTCGCGCTGGGCGTCAACGCTGCGAACGGCTCCCGAACGGGCGGCACGGCACTCGCCGCGGTAACCGTCGCCCCAACGGCCACGGACGCGCCGGACGACAGCGCCACCACGGCCACGCCGGGGACCAGCGGCACGCCGTCGAGCGACACCCCATCGAGTACGCCGGCGGCCGGCACGCCGTCAGCCGGCAGCTCGTCGGCCGGCAGCGCGGTCGACGAGAAGCGCGCCGGTGAGATCGCGCTCGCCAAGGCCGGTGGTGGCCGGATCGTCGAGATCGAGGCCGAGCAGGAGCACGGCCGACCGGTGTGGAGCGTCGAAATCGTCGCGGGCGACACCGAGCACGAGGTGGACGTCGACCGGGACAACGGCTCGGTGGTCAAGGCCGAGCAGGAGCCGGTCGACGACGACGGTGACGACCAGTCCGACGACGACGACAGCTCCGACGACGACTGACCGCCGGATGCCGCCGCCCGCCACGGGGATCACCCGGGACGGGCGGCGACACCGAGTCCGAGCAGGAGCCCCGTGACCCAGGTGCGGGATGACGCTCAGATGGCGACGCGTTGCTCCTGGACCGTCGGCTGGTCCTGGTTGAACTGGGTGCGGTACAACTCGTGGTATCTGCCGCCAGCGGCGAGCAGGTCACGGTGTCGCCCGCGTTCGACGATGCGTCCGTCCTCGACGACGAGGATCTGATCGGCCGCCCGGATGGTGGAAAGCCGGTGCGCGATGACCACGCTGGTCCGGCCCGCCAGGGCTTCGGCGAGGGCGTCCTGAACCGCTGCCTCCGACGTGGAGTCAAGATGTGCGGTGGCCTCGTCGAGGATGACCACGCGCGGACGGGCCAGCAGCAGTCGCGCGATCGTGAGCCGTTGCCGTTCCCCGCCCGACAGGCGGTATCCGCGTTCGCCGACGACGGTGTCGAGCCCATCCGGAAGCGAGCGGATCAGGTCGTCGAGCCGGGCCCGCCGGAGCACCTCCCACATCTCATTCTCGGTCGCGTCCGGCTGAGCGAACGCCAGGTTGGCACGGATGCTCTCGTGGAAAAGGTGCCCGTCCTGGGTCACCACGCCCAACGCCGTCCGGATCGAGTCGGCCGACAGATCGCGTACGTCGATGTCGGCGAGCTTCACCGCGCCGTCCTCGACGTCGTACAGGCGTGGCACGAGCTGCGCGATCGTCGACTTCCCCGCCCCGGAGGAGCCGACGAGCGCGACCATCTGCCCCGCTTCGGCGCGGAACGACACGCCGTGCAGCACTTCCTCGCCGCCGCGCGTATCGAGCTTTGCCACATCCTCGAGGGACGCGAGCGACACCTTGTCCGCTGAGGGGTAGCCGAACCGCACCCCGTCGAACTCGACCGCGACCGGCCCGTCGGGAAGGGGACGGGCGTCGGACCTGTCGAGGATCAGCGGCTTGAGGTCGAGGACCTCGAACACCCGCTCAAAGCTCACCAGCGCGCTCATCACCTCGACCCGGGCACTGGCCAGCGATGTCAACGGCGCGTAGAGACGCGACAGGAGCAGCGCGAGGGCGACCACGGTCCCGGCGTCGAGGCTGCCCCGAAGGGCGTAGAGACCGCCCAGCCCGTAGACCAGGGCCAGCGCCAGCGAGCCGACAACGGTGAGTGCGGTGATGAAGACCCACTGAAGCATGGCGGCGCGGATGCCGATGTCCCGTACCCGTCGTGCCCGCGCCGCGAACTCGGCGGACTCCTCGGCCGGCCGCCCGTACAGCTTGACCAGGGTGGCGCCGGGTGCGGAGAAGCGTTCTGTCATCCGGGTACTCATGGCCGCGTTGTGCTCGGCCGCCTCGCGCTGCAACTGGGCGAGCCTCGACCCCATCCGCCGAGCTGGGAGGACGAAGATGGGCAGCAGGACGAGCGCCAGCAGCGTGATCTGCCAGGAGAAGGTGAGCATCACGGCCAACGTCAGCATCAGCGTGACGGCGTTGCCGACCACGCTCGAAAGCGTGTCGCTGAAGGCCCGCTGCGCGCCGATCACGTCGTTGTTCAAACGGCTGACCAGCGCACCCGTGCGGGTCCGCGTGAAGAACGCCACCGGCATGCGCTGAACGTGGTCGAAGACGGCCGTCCGCAGCTGGACGATCAGCCCCTCACCGATGCTCGCGGACAGGAATCGCGTCACCAGACCCAGGCCAGCCTCGGCGAGGGCGATCAGGGCGATCAGCACCGCCAACCGGATCACGACGCCGCTCTCGGCGCCGTCGACGATCGCATCGACCACCCGACCGGCGAGAACGGGCGCCGCCACCGTGAGAACCGCTGTCACCACGCTCAGCAACAGGAACCTGATGATCAAAGCGCGGTGTGGCCGCGCGAACTGCGCGATCCGCTTCAAGGTGGCGCGGGACAGTGGCCGCTCGTCCTGCGCGTTCATTGCGTGGTGCAGGGACATCCACGCGGTAACTTCCATGCTCATGCCTTACCTCCGCGGACAGGCTAGAACCTCGCGTGAGGTTGAGGTCAAACGGCGCGCGGAGGCACAGGCGTCACCGGCTACCTCGCCCCGGCGGAACACCAGCAGGGTCGGCAGGGACATGACGGCGTAGCGCCGGGTGGCCTGCGGGTTTCGTCGAAGTTGAGCTTGGCCAGGACCATCCGGTCGCCGAACTCCCGCGCCAACACTGAAGTGCGGACGGCACCCGACTGGGCCGGGTGCCGTCCCGCGTGGTCAGTGCTCCCGGTAGGTAGCCAGGTCGAAGTCGGCGTACACGCCGTCACCGCCGAGGTCCTGCACCCAGAGGCCGAGGAACGCCCCGGTGAAGCCCCAGGCTGCCGGCTCGCCGTCGATGATCAGCGCGGCGTGTTCGTCGGACAGGATGGTCGCGTCCAGGTCGACCGGTAGCCGTTGCCAACCGGTGCCGAGGTCGTAGTCGAAGCGCACCACCGGCCCGTCGAAGACGGCCCGCAGACCGACCCGGGTGACGCCGCTGACGTCGATGGTCAGATCGGGGTACGGGGTGCGCCGCCCGTTGTCGGAGCTGAGCAGCTCCAGCACCGTCCGCCCGTCGTCGGCTCGGGTCAGGTAGAGGTGGTGCCAGTTGAGGGTGTTGTAGTAGGCGGTGATCCCGGCGAGCTGACGGTGGTCGACCGGGTCGAACTCCACCACGGTCTCCAGGGAGCAGTGGGTCGCACCGACGCGTCGCCCGACCAGGCTGGGAGCCTGTCGACCGACCGGTGACTGCCCGCCGTGCACCCGTAGGTGCGATGGGCGGGAGCGCAGGTCGATCCAGTCCGCGGTGGCCGGCCGGCGCAGTGTCGACCAGCGCAGACCCAGCTCAGGGGCATCGAAGTGGTCGGTGTCGGGCTCCGCCGGCCACGGGTGCGCGGGCAGGTCGGGCGCGACGACCTCCTCTGCTGGCACCCCTCCGGCGATCCGGGGCCAGCCACCCGACGGCCACTCGACCCGCTGGATCGCGGTCTCCCGGCCCAGCACGCAGCTGCCCAGCGGTGAGTACGGGCGGCCAACCAGGTGGGCCAGGTACCACTCGCCGTCGAGGGTCCGCACCAGGCTGCCGTGCCCGGCTTTCTGCAACCGCAGGTCAGGCCGCCCGACGGAACTGAGCAGCGGCCCGTCCGGGTCCACCTCGTACGGCCCGAACAGCTCCCGGGACCGCGCCACGGTGACCTGGTGTTCCCAGCTGGTGCCGCCCTCGGCGGTGATCAGCCAGTACCAGCCGTCGTGGCGGTACAGGTGCGGGCCCTCGGTCACGCCGACATGGGTGCCGGTGAACAGGATGCGGGGCCGGCCGACCAGGCGGCGCGCGGCTCGGTCGTACTGCTGGATCTCGATGCCGCCGAAGCGATCCCGGCCGGGTCGCCAGTCGGCGCTCATGCTCAGCAGCCACGTGGTGCCGTCGTCGTCGTGGAACAGCGCGGCGTCGAAACCGCGCCCGTGCAGTTTCACCGGGTCCGACCAGGGGCCGGCGATGTCTTTGGCGGTGATCAGGAAGTTCTGTGGGTCCCAGTAGCCGCTGGCGAAGCTGGCCACGTCGCTGTAGACGAGGTGGAATTCACCGTCGTGGTACGTCAGGTCGGGTGCCCACACCCCGTTGGAGTCACCGCAGCCGCGCAGGTCGAGCAGGCGGCGTTCGGTGATGATCCCGCCCAGCGTGTGCCAGTTCACGAGATCACGCGAATGGTGCACACGCACGCCCGGATACCACTCGAAGGTCGAGGTGGCCAGGTAGTAGTCATCGCCGACGCGCAGAATCGACGGATCCGGGTGGAACCCGGCGAGGACGGGGTTGCGGATCGACCGGGCAGCGGTCACCACGTTAGCGATGTCGGTCGACACGAGGGCTCCTCTGGACGACTGTCTGGAACTTCCGGAAACTTGCGGTCCAGGATCACTGGAAGTCCTGCATACGCTAGCCGGTCTTTTCGCAATAGGACAGAGGTCTTGACCGATGGGGCAACAGCTCGTAGCGTGCCCGCCATCGCCCGGTAATACCGGCGAAGCATTGAAAGTTCCGGAGATCCATGTTCCCACCCCGCCGGCTCGACCGGCGTCCGAACACCCCGTGAGTCCCCGAAGGGATGGATCATGACACCGCACGTTTCCCGCCGAACGCTGCTCGGTCTTGCCGGCGCTGGCGCAGGTGCATATTTCCTCAGCGCCTGCAGCGACGGGGAGTCCAGCGACCCGAACGCCCCGCAGACCATCAACTGGTGGCACATCCAGAACACCGAACCGATGCTGCCGGTCTGGGCGGCGATGGCCAACGAGTACAAGACCGCACACAGCAACGTCACGTTCTCCATCCAGCCGCTGGAGAACGAGGCTTTCAAGGCCAAGCTCACCACTGCCACCCAGGCCGGCGATCCGCCGGACCTGTTCCAGTCCTGGGGTGGCGGCGTGCTCAAGCAGCAGGTCGACGCGGGCCTGGTCAAGGATCTCACCGACGACGTGAAATCGTTGGTTGACGGCATCCTGCCCGCCGCCATGCAGCCGTACACGATCGACGGCAAGATCTACGGCATTCCGTTCGACATCGGCATGGTCGGGTTCTGGTACAACAAGGACCTCTTCACCCGCGCCGGCATCACCGACACCCCCACCACCTGGGCCGGTCTGCTCGACGCGGTCCGCAAGCTCAAGGCCGCCGGCATCACGCCGGTCGCCCTGGCCGGCAAGGACAAGTGGCCGGCCCACTTCTACTGGTCCTACCTCGCGATGCGCGTCGGTGGAGTGGGCGCGCTGCAGAAGGCCGTCGACGACAAGAACTTCGACACCCCTGACCTCGCCGCCGCAGGTGAGCGGCTCAAGGAACTCGTCGACCTGCAGCCCTTCCAGAAGGGGTTCCTCGGCGCCGAGTACGGCTCACCCGACGGGCAGGCCGCCACCATGGGCAACGGCGGCGCGGCCATGGAGCTGATGGGGCAGTGGGCGCCGGCGGTGCAGGCGTCCAGCTCCACCAGCAAGAAGGGCCTCGGCGACAAGCTCGGCTTCTTCCCGTTCCCCGCCGTGGATGGCGGCAAGGGCTCCGCGACCGAGGTCTTCGGCGGCGGCAACGGCTTCGCCGTCGGCAAGGACGCGCCGGCCGCGACCATCGACTTCCTGAAGTTCCTGCTCAGCGCCGACAACCAGCGCCGGTCCGTCCAGACCGGCGCGGTGCTGCCCACGGTGAAGGAGGCCACCTCGGCCATTCCCGACGCCAACGGCAAGGTCGTCGCGGAGACCCTGGCCAAGAACACCGGCTTCCAGCTCTACCTCGATCAGGCGTACGCGCCCGCACTCGGGCAGCAGATCAACGACAGCGTCGCCGAGATCATCGCCGGCAAGAAGCAGCCCGCGGCGATCCTCAAGGACATCACGCAGGTGGCGAAGACCGCCTGACAGTGATCCAGCACCCATCCGTAGCCGGCTGAAGAACCCGAGTGGAGTAGGAATGACCAGGCCATCGACCGTGTCGGACACGAGGCGCGGCGACACGGCGACCGATCCGCCGGCACCGGGGCCGGGCACCGCGCGACAGCGCGGCCGCCAGCCCCGGCCGGGCCGGGGCGGCGTCCTCGCCGTGTTCCTGGCGCCTGCCCTGGCGCTGTTCCTGCTGTTGGTCATCGCCCCCATCGTGGTGGCCAGCTACGCCAGTCTCTACAAGTGGAACGGCTTCGGGCTGCCGGAGAACTTCGTCGGGCTGGACAACTACACCCGTGCCTTCGGCGACCCGACCTTCCGTGGCGACCTGCGGCGCGGCCTCGTGCTGGTGGTGCTGTCCCTGGTCGTGCAGCTGCCTGCTGCGCTGGCCCTGGCCATGCTCCTCAACCAGCCACTGCGCGGCCGGGCCGTCTACCGGCTGATCTTCTTCGCACCGTACGTGCTCTCCGAGGTCACCACGGCCGTCCTGTTCACCCTGGTGTTCTCACCCAACCGAGGGTTGGGCGAGGGGGTTTCCCGGTGGCTGGGCGCCGATGCGGGTGCGGTCTTCGCCGACCCGGACACCGTGCTGTTCGCCGTCTTCCTGGTGGTGTCCTGGAAGTACTTCGGCCTCTACATGATGCTCTTCCTGGCCGCCCGGCAGGGGATCCCCAAGGAGCTGTCCGAGGCTGCGGTCACTGACGGTGCCACCGCCTGGCAGGCGTTCCGACATGTCACCCTGCCCCTGCTCGGCCCGACGATCCGCATCAGCGTGTTCCTGTCGGTGATCGGCACCATCCAACTGTTCGACATGGTCTGGGTGCTCACCGGCGGTGGTCCGATCCACTCCTCGGAGACCCTGGCCGTCACGATGTACCAGTACGGCTTCCGCCGCTTCGAGGTCGGCTACGCGAGCGCGATCAGCATCGTCATGTTCATGCTGAGCCTCGTCTTCGCCCTGCTTTACCAACGCGTCGTCCTGCGTCGTGACACTGCAGGCGCGATCACCACTCAGGGAGGCCAGCGATGACCGCCACGGCGAGTCGCGCCCAGCGGACCCGCAGCGTCGCGCTGCACCTCGTTTGCATCACCGTCGGCGCGCTCATCGTTGTGCCGGTGTGGTTCGGCGTGCTCGGCGGCTTCAAGGACAACGGCCAACTGTCCACCAACCCGCTGGGCTGGCCCGACCCCTGGGTGCCGAACTACCTCGAAATCCTGAGCAACGGGGTGTTCTGGCGGCAGCTCGGCAACAGCCTCCTCATTGCCGTGAGCAGCACTTTCATCGTCGTCGGCGCGGCGGCCATGGCAGCGTTCGTCTTCGCGCGCTATGCCTTCCGGGGCCGCGAGTTCCTGGTCACCCTGTTCGCGATCGGCTTGATGTTCCCGTTCGCGGTGGCCATTCTTCCGCTGTTCGTCCTGCTGCGCGGCCTGGGCCTGCTGGACAACCCGCTCGGCGTCATCCTGCCCCAGGCCGCCTTCGGGCTGCCGATCACCATCATCATCCTGCGTCAGTTCTTCCGTACCATTCCCGCCGAGGTCGAGGAGGCCGCCGTCCTCGACGGGTGCGGTTCCTTCGGCTTCTTCTGGCGGGTCCTGCTGCCGATGGCCCGTCCCGCACTGGCCACCGTCTCGGTGCTGGCCGTCGTCACCAGTTGGAACAACTTCTTGCTCCCGCTGGTCGTCTTCAGCGACCAGAGCTGGTGGACCCTCCCGGTCGGGGTCCAGGCGTTCCAGGGCCAGTACGCCGACGACACCGCACGGGTGCTCGCCTACGTCGTGCTGTCCATGCTTCCGGCCCTGGGCTTCTACGCCGTAGCCGAACGCCAGCTCATCGGCGGCCTGACCGGCAGCGTCAAGGGGTGACCCCGTACCAGTGCGAGCAAACCTGAGCTTTCAGCCAGATTAAGGGGCGGACCGTGGGCTCGGAGAACGGCCGAAACGTCACCATCGCCATGATCGCGCGGTTGGCCGGTGTCTCCGTGCCCACGGTCTCCCGGGTCATCAACGGCCGCTCCGATGTCGCTCCCGACACCCGGGAACGCGTCGAGGCACTGCTCAACCGGCACGGTTACCGCCGGCGGTCGCCGGCCCGCCGTACCGACGCCGCCCTCATCGACCTGGTCTTCAACGACCTGGACAGCCCGTGGGCCGTGGAGATCATCCGCGGGGTGGAGGACGTCGGCCAGAGCAGCGGCGTCGGCACCGTCGTGTCGGCCATCCACTGGCGCATCTCGTCGGCCAAGCAATGGCTCGACAACATGCGTACGCGCTCCACCGAGGGCGTCATCTTCGTGACCTCGATGGTGAACCCACCGTTGCAGGCCGAGCTGCGCCGGCTCCACCTGCCGGTGGTCATCATCGACCCCGCCGGGGTCGACCCGCAGGAGTCACCCACCATCGGTGCCACCAACTGGGCGGGCAGCCTGAGCGCCAACCAGTATCTGATCGGCCTCGGCCACCGCCGCATCGGGTTCATCGCCGGTCCACCGCACCTGATGTGCAGCCGAGCCCGGATGGACGGCTACCGGGCCGCCCTCGGCGCCGCCGACATTCCCGTCGACGACACCCTCATCCGGCCCGGCAACTTTTACCACGAGGCCGGCTTCACCGCGGGTACCCAACTGCTGGCCCTGCCCGACCCGCCCACCGCGATCTTCGCCTCCAGCGACCAGATGGCACTCGGCGTCTACGAGGCGGTCCGCAAACGCGGCCTCCGGGTGCCCGACGACATCAGCGTGGTCGGCTTCGACGATCTGCCGGAGGTCCGGTGGTGCTCGCCGCCGCTGACCACCGTTCGTCAACCACTGGCCGAGATGGGCATGCTGGCTGCGCGGACCGTGCTGCGCCTCGCCAGCGGCGAGAAGACCGAAAGCCCTCGGATCGAGCTCGCCACCGAGCTCATCGTCCGCGACAGCGCCGCACCACCACCGCGACCCGCACCGCCCGGGCGGCCACGGTCGTGACGCCGTTCAGCTGTCCCGGAGAGCGTCGTCGACACCCGTCTCCCGGCGGCCGAGGTGTGCCGGGTCCCGACCGGAGAGCAGATCCAGCGCTGCTTTCAGACACGCGCCGTTCTCGCGGAACGAACTGACCCGCCACGTCTGGGCGTAGCGCCTCGCGGTCTCGTCGCCCACTCCGCTGGCGTCGATGCCGAGACGCCGGCACAGTGCCACGGCGCGGGGGAGGTGAAAGGACTGGGTCACGACCGTCGCGCGCCGCACCCCGAAGATCCGCTCAGCCCGCGCGCACGAGTCGTACGTGTCGAAACCGGCGTAGTCGAGCACCACCTTCCGCGCCGGCACCCCCCGGTCGACCAGCCAGCCCCGCATCGCGACGGGCTCGTTGTAGTCCGCGTTCATGTTGTCGCCCGACACCAGGATCGCCCGCACCTTGCCGGTGCCGAACAGCCGTCGCGCGATCTCCAACCGGGCCGCGAGGAACGGTGACGGTGTGCCGTCCGCGTCCACCTTGGTCCCCAGCACCAGGGCGACCGGCGCGTCCGGCACGGCAGCCTCGCTGTAGATGTGACCGTCCGCCGCGTCGCGGATCCACGCCACACTGGCCGCCGTGCCGCCGGTCAGCAGCACCGCACCGACCACCAGCGCGAGGAGCGTGCCGCGGACGAACCGCCGACGCTTCCCGTACCACCGCCTGAGCGCACCGAATCGTCCCCGCATGCCGCGAGACTATTCCGGCTGCGCTCACGACGACCGGGCCGGGGCTGATCATCGTCTCTCTGACAGGTCACCGGCGAGAGCCGGTCAGTCCGCCGAGAGGGGCCGGTGACCGGGCTCGGCGGTGATCTTCCGGCCGTCAGCACCGCCGCCGGCTACCGCTGAGTCCGCTGCGGCGATCGGCCCGGCTCGGGAAGGGGCCCGAGCCGGGCCACGCGGGCGGCTCAGATCGCACGCCGCCGACGCGCCTCGTCCGACACGATCGACGGGGTACGCCGAACCGGCGCCGAAGGCGGGAGTGGACTCAGCTCCGGGTCCATTTCTGGCTGTTCCCGCCGTTGCAGGTCGAGAGAATGACCTGGGTGCCGTTGGTGGTTCCCGCGGCGTTCGGTGAGAGGCACAGACCGGACTGCAGGCCGATGATCGTGCCATCAGTGTTGACGTTCCACTGCTGGTTGGTGCCGCCGTTGCAGTCCCAGATGATCACCCGGGTGCCCGAGGTGGTCCCAGCACCCTCGGCGTCCAGGCACTTCGTGCCGTACACCTGGAGCTGTTTGCCGGCGGTCGTCGTCCACTGCTGGTTGGTGCCGCCGTTGCAGTCCCACAGGGCCAACTGGGTGCCGTTCGTCTGCGACCTCGACGGGACGTCCAGGCAGCGGCCGGCAGCGACGTTGCGCAGCGGTCCCGCCGTGCCGCCGGGTGGCGGAGTGGTCGGGTCCGGCGGTGTGGTGGGACCCGCGGTGTCGAAGCCGAGGAACCGGACGGCCTGAGCGGCGTCGAACGGGATGGAGTGGCCGTACCCCTGGAAGCTGATCGCTTCGACCGGCGCCGTGCCACCGGTGCCTCCGTACCGGGTACGGGTGGCGCTGGTCTGGGGGGAGTCGGTGTAGCTGGGGGTCTGGGACACGCCCTGCACGTTGGTCCACTGCTTGATCTGTTCGCTGAAGTTGACGTAGCTCAGCGTGGTGTCCGTGGTGCCGTGCCAGATCTGGACCCGGGGTCGCTTGCCGGTGTAGCCGGGGTAGGCGTTGCGCACGAGGTCACCCCACTGTTGCGGGGTCTTGACGATCCGCCCGCCGGAGCACTCGCTGTTCCACTCCGCGCCGTTGGTGGTGGCGAAGCAGCCGAACGGGACCCCGGAGGAGCTGACTCCCGCGTTGAACAGGTCCGGGTAGAGACCGAGCATGACGTTGGTCATCATGGCGCCAGAGGAGAACCCGGCCACGCCGATCCGGTTCGGGTCGACCGGGTAGCGGCTCTGCACGTAGTCGACCATGGACTTGAGGCCGATGGGGTCGCTGCCACCGCCACGCCGGAGGGCCTGTGGCGAGGAGACGTCCCAACACTTGCTGCTGCGGGTCACCGACGGGTAGATCACGATGTAGCCGTAGCGGTCGGCAAGGGTGCTGAGCCCGAAACCGGTGTGCACCGCCGGGCCACTGCCGGTGCAGTAGTGCAGGGCGAGGAGGAGGGCCGGTCGGGCCGCAACCCGGTCCGGCACGTACAGGTGCATCTGTAGGTTCGTCGGGTTGGTGCCGAAGTTGGTGACCTGGGTGAGCGCCGCGGCCGACGCCGGGGTGGCGACCGTGACCACGGCCGTCATCGTCGCCAGGGCCGTCGCGAGCGCGGCGGCCAGCAGTGCGATCCTTGATTTCATCGATGTTTCCTCTCGTGCTGTGCCGCCCCGCCATCGACTGTGAGCGATAACATGCTGTTCGTCAAGTTGTCACGAATGACGTCTGTCGACTCGCTGAAGCCAGCTGCTCGACCAGATCACTTGAGATCCCCGACTCGCGCATGACATTCTTTACCGTCGATTGCATGCCGCGCGCGCGGGGCTGACGCCGTCCACTGGGCAGCCGGGATCCGGACCACGGATTCGGGGGGACGGGGCACGAATGATGGGACACCGGGTCCTGTCCGTCCACGAGTCCGCCCGCGACCGCGTCGCATCCGTCCGGCTGGGCGACTCACCGTCGTTCACCGTGGAGGAACCCAGCCATGCACATCCCGATAAGCCGTGCCGCACTCCTGGCGAGCCTGCTGCTTGCCGCGAGCGCGCTGTCCGGCGTCAACCCGCCGACCGCCAGCGCGGCAGCCGACCCGGTCGCGGTGACCGTGAACGCCCGCGCAGGACTGGCGACCGTGCCCGACACCGCGCTCGGCGTCAACCACGCCATCTGGGACCAGAACCTGGGCACCGCCGAGACGTCGGACCTGCTGCGCGACGCCGGTGTGCAGATGATGCGCTATCCCGGCGGCTCGTACGCCGACATCTACCACTGGAAGGACCACACCGCGCCTGGGGGGTACGTCGCGCCGGGGACCGACTTCGACACCTTCATGGCGGCGGTCCGGCGGGTCGGCGCGCAACCGATGATCATCGCGAACTATGGCACCGGCACGCCCGCCGAGGCCGCCGACTGGGTGCGGTACGCCAACGTGACGAAGGGCTACGGCGCGCGGTACTGGACGGTGGGCAACGAGAACTACGGAAACGGCCACTACGGGTCGGCGTGGGAGGCGGACGACCACCCGGACAAGAGCGCGACACAGTACGCGCGGCAGGTCGTCGAGTACGCCGACGCGATGAAGGCGGTCGACCCGAGCATCAAGGTCGGCGCAGTGCTGACGATGCCGGGCAACTGGCCGGACGGGATCACCGCCGGCAGTGACCCGGGCCCGTGGAACCAGACCGTGCTCTCCATCGCCGGCCCAAAGATCGACTTCGTGGACGTGCACTGGTACCCGGGTGGCACCGCGGCCGAGTCGCTGACCCGCACCAGCCACATCCCCGACGCGACCTACCTGCTGCGGCAGCAACTCACCCGGTACGCCGGCCCGAACGCCGGCCGCATCGGCATCAGCTTCACCGAGCTGAACGTCGGCGCCGGCCAGAACACCCAGCCGGGGGCACTCTTCCTGGCCGACGTCTACAGCGGGCTGCTGGAGACCGGCGTCTTCACCGTCCAGTGGTGGAACGTGCACAACGGCATCGGCACCGTGTCCGAGGTGGCGGGCCAGACCGACTACGGCGACTTCGGCATGCTCTCCAGCGGCACCTGCACCGAGGACGGCTCCGTGTGCGAGCCGCCGCTGAACACCCCGTTCGCGCCGTACCACGGGCTGACCATGATGAAGCTGTTCGCGAAGGCCGGCGACCAGTTCGTCCGCGCCGGCACCGACGAGCCGCTGGTCAGCGCGCACGCGGTCCGCCGGGGCAACGGGGACCTCGCGGTGCTGCTCGTGAACAAGGATCCGGCCACCGCACATCCGGTCACCATCGACTACGCCGGGTTCACCCCGTCGACCGTCGCGCCGACGGTGTCCACCCTCACCAACGGTGCCACCGGCATCGCCACCAGCCAGTCCGGCTCCGCGACAACGCGGACGCTGCCGGCGTACTCGTTGACCACGCTCGTGTTGCGCCCGGCCGGCGCGACCGTCGGACGGCCCTCGGCGCCGGGCCAGCCCACCGCCAGCGGCGTCACCGACCGCTCCGCGACGATTTCCTGGCCGGCCGCCACCCCGGGCGGCAGCCCGATCGCCAAGTACGAGGTGTACCGGCAGAACGGCGCGGTCAGCGAGCAATTCGGCGAGACGACGACCACCTCGTTCACGGTCGGCAACCTCGTGCCGGGCAGCAGGTACACCGTCAACGTGTTGGCCCGCGACACCGCTGGCCGGGTGTCCTGGGCCTCACCGCCGCTCACCTTCGCCACCGGCAGCCCGGCCGCCGGTGCGTGCACCGTCCGCTTCACCACCAACAGCGACTGGGGCAACGGCTACATCGGCGGCGTCGAGATCATCAACAATGGGACCAGCGCGATCAACGGCTGGACGCTCACCTGGACCTGGCCGACCGGCTGGCAGCAGGTGAGCAGCGGCTGGAGCGCCACCTGGGAGCAGGTCGGCGCTGCCGTGCGGGTCACCCCGACCGACGACAACCGGCAGATCGCCGCCGGCGGCAGCGTGAGCGCCGGCTTCGTCGGCGCGTACAGCGGCCCGAACGTGTTGCCGACGGCGTTCACCCTCAACGGCACCGTCTGCACCACCGGCTGACGCCATCCTCGTGCTCCGGCTGGCCCGTTCATCAGGCCAGCCGGAGCGCCGGGGCCGCCGCCGACCCGCCGCCGACGGAATCTACGGCAGGTCGGCAAGGCCGAGTCGACGGCGGAGTTCGCCGATCTCAACGGGGTTGTCCTCGTTGAGCAGATGCAAGGCCCGCAACCAACTGCCTCGGGCTGCCTCGTCATCACCGGCACCGTGCAGGACGTCGCCGAGACGGGTCAGCGTCTCGGCCTCACCCCACCGATCATCGGACTGCTCGTACAACTCAAGCGCCTTCCGGTAGCACGCGCACGCCTCGTCGGGAACGCCCATCCGTTGATGCGCGTAGCCGAGGCTGTCCCAGGTCTTGGCCGCTCCGGTCACGTTGCCGAGCTCTTCGTGCAAGGCGAGCGCACGCCGGCAGTAGTCCACGGCCCGATGCTGGTCGCCAAGCCGGGCATGGTCCCAGCCGACCGCGTTGAGGGCCTTCGCCCGCCCCACCACGTGACCGACCTCGCCAAAGAGCGCGAGGGCTCGTTCGTCGCATTCCAGCGCCTTCTGGTGCTGGTCCTGCCCTTCGTGCACCCAGCCCAGGTAGAGCGCGACGTGGGCCGCGCCGGCCGGGTCACGAAGACGGCCGAACAGCTCACCAGCGCGATTGAGGTGGCTCAGCGCGCCGTCCAGGTCACCGAGTTGATGCAGCGCCAGGCCGAGATCGCGGTGGCCGTGTGCCTCTCCGACGAGGTCGCCCGCACGCTGTGCCGAGGTCTCGGCGGTGCGGTGCGCTGTTGCCAGATCCGTCCACCGGGACTGCCTGCTGAGGAAGGTCGCGACGGCCCAGGCCAGGCGCCAGGCGTAACCGTCCAGGCAGGAATCGGCCGCCTGCTCGACAGCGGCGAGGAGGAGAAGACGTTCGGCGTCGAGCCACCGGTGTGCCTGCTCGCCGTTTCGGAACGACAGGACGGTGGTCCCGAGCGCGAGCGGCGGCAGGTCGATGCGGTCCCGATGCGGCTCGATCGTCAACGCGGCCGCGTGAGCGCCGCGCAGATAGTGGTCGAGCAGTCGGCGCCGCGCGGGTGTCCGGTCTGCCACGTCCAACAGCTCGTCGGCGTACGCGCGCAGCAGATCGTGACAGGCGTAGCGATCCGGGCCGGTCAGGCTCACCAGATGGGCGCTGAGCAGCTCGTCGAGCGGTTCGCGCACCTGATCGACCGAAAGCCCGATGAGGCTGGCCGTCGCCGGCAGACTGACGTCCGGGCCGGGGTAGAGCGTGAGTAGCCGGAATAGCGTCGCCGCAGGGGCGCTGAGTGCCCGGTAGGATGCGGCGAAGACGGACCGTACGTCGGCGACGGCGTCGCGGTTTGCCAGGGCGTCCAGCCCATGGCGTGGCGCGGCGAGTTCGTTGGCGAGGTCCTGCAGCGACAGCGCGGGATTCATGGCGGCCCGGGCGGCGACGATCGACAGGGCGAGCGGCAGCCCCGCACAGGCTGCCACGATCTTGTTCGCCGCGTCCGCCTCTGCCGCGATCCTCCGCTGCCCGAGCCGGCCGGCGAGGAGATGACGTGCCTCGGCGACCGTCAGAAAGCCGAGTGGCAGAGGATGAAGTCCTTCGGTCGCCACCAGGCCGGACATCTGGTTCCGGCTGGTCACCAGGACCGCGCAACTGGCCGAGCCGGGCAGCAGTGGACGGACCTGATCGGGGTCTTTGGCGTCGTCGAGCACGATCAGCATCCGCCGGTCCGCCACCAGGCTCCGGTACAGGCCAACCTGGGAGGCGAAGTCCGCGGGTACGGCGGTCGGGGCGACGTCGAGCGCGTCCAGGATCGCGCGTATCGCAGTGGCCGGCGCCAACGGCAGCTCCGTGGGGTGAAAGCCACTCAGGTTGAGAAACAGCTGGCCGTCCGGATAGCGGTCCTGATGGGTGGCGGCCCAGTGCAGCGCCAGCCAGGTCTTGCCGATCCCACCGATGCCGCTGACGGCCACGGCGGCACCGGTCGTCTCGCCGTCCGTCCGCAGCGCCGCGTCGAGCTGCGCCAGCTCGCCGGACCGGCCGCTGAACGACCCGGACGGCATGGGCAGTTGTCGGGGAACGGATGAGCCGGTCTGACCGGGGCCCGCGGCGAGGTCCGGCGTCAGGATCGACCGGTGCAGCTGCTGTACGTGCGGGCTCGGCTCGACGCCGAGCTCCTCGACCAGCAGGTCCCGAAACCGCCGGTAGTGCTCCAGCGCCTCGGCCGAGCGGCCACTGCCGGAAAGCGCCAGCATCATCTGGCCGGCCAGGCGTTCGTTCAGTGGCTGCCCCGACGCGAGACGCGACAGGTCGGCCAGGACCGCGTCGTGCTGGCCCACCCGCAGCGCCGCATCGACGCGTTCGAGCTCCGCTGTCAGCTTCTCCTGCTCCAGGTCCGTCCGCATCGTGTCGAGCCAGAAGGCGTCCAACCCGGAGAACGGGTCGCCGCGCCAGAGCCCGAGCGCCCGGTCGAACAACGCGAGGCGGTCATCCTCCGACTGCTCGGCACGGGCCTCGTCACGGAGCTGGCGGAAGCGGTGCAGATCTACCGTCATCTCGTCAGCGGCCATCAGGTACCCACCGGAGCGTCGTGTGATCGCCACGTCGGGCACGTCAGCCAGGCTGCGGCGCAGGCGGTACAGGTAGCCGTAGAGGGTGTCGCGGGCGCGCTGCGGCGGGCTCTCGCCCCAGACCCGATCGATGAGCTGGTCGACCGAGACCGCCCGGTTGACATCGACGAGCAGAGCGGCCAGGACGCATTGCTGACGGGCGTGCCCGAGGGCGACGGGCTGGTCGTCGACTGTCGCCACGACGTCCCCGAGCAAGCCGAATCGCACCGTCACCGCATCTCCTCACCAAGGGCACCGTCTATGCCCTTACCCCGGTTGTGCCTGCGGATACCAGCTTCGTCCCAGACCCGCCCCAGCCCGGGCCCCGATAGTCAACATGACAGCCCAGTACGGGGCTGGCAACGAGATTGGGGAGAGCAGACATGAGATCGCTGAAACGACCGCTCGTCGTCGTAGCGACCACAGCGGCGGTCCTGGTGGGCACCGCCGGTACCGCGCAGGCCGGCACCGACCGGGTGGCCACGGGTCCGGGCGCGAAGGTGACGTTCACCAGCTACGGCGACTCGTTCAAGGTCTGCGACACGGAGACCGACGGGTTGACCGTCTACAACGAGTACAAGTACATCCGCAAGGATGGGACGGTTCAGCACGACTACGAGTACAACGGCCTCGGAAACGGGACCTGCGCCACGTACGACCACAACTTCGGCGAGGGCCGCAGTGTTACCTTCCGGGCCTGCGCCGACCTACCGGGGCCGCTCCCGGACCCTTGCAGCGCGTGGGTGGTGGGTATCGCATGAACAAGGTCGGGAAACTCAGTGTCGTGGCCGCCGCGGCGGCAGCGACGATCCTCGTGACCGGCAGCAGCGCGTACGCCGATGCGTCGTCCTCGGTGGCGGGCTCATGGTCGCGGTTCATCAGCTACGGCGACAAGTTCGAGAACTGTGACACGGCAGAGGACGGCCTCATCTCGTACGTCGCGTACGAGTACGTCCGCATCGACGGTTCCCTGCAGACCGGCTCGCACTACAACCCGGGTAGCAACGGTGACTGCTCACAGTGGGACCACAACTTCGGCGAGGGGCGTACCGTCCGGTTCCGCTCCTGCGTGGATCAGCCTGCCTGGTTCGCGGACACCTGCGACAAGTGGCGGACCGGAGTCGCCTAGCGCCGGGTGACCTCGGCGCTGGCTCCAGCGACAGGTCGCTGCCCCGCGTGCCGGACGTACACCGGCCCGTCGCCGACTGGAAACTTGGTCGGCGGCGGGCCGGCGCGGGTTGACGGACCACCGTGGACGTTCTGCTGTGGGCTCGGCGGGGGAGAGGTGGTGCCGCCGGAGGGAGGACAGCATCATTGGTCAAGACGCGAAAGCGCCCGTCCCAACGCGGGGACGGGCGCTTCGCTGTACAGGTCCGGCGTCAGCCCACCACGGACCGCAGCGGCACCTGGGCGTCGTGCAGGGCGCGTACCAGATCACCCAGGAACGGGTGTTCGTCAGCCTGGCGTCCCTCCGGGTTCGGGATCACCAGGTAGGCCGACCCGTCCGCCTCGGCCGCCTGCGCCTCCGTGGTGAACCGCTCGACGATCGCCCGGGTACGCGGCAGGTCCGTTGTCGCCACCTCGATGGTGGTCGGCCGCCACCCGCCGCCCAGCTCCGGCGTCACCGGCGCGGCCGCGGCGCTCGCGCGTGCCGCGTCGAACCCGGGCGAGCGCCGGGCGTCCGGCGCGGTGGTCGCGCCCGCGCCCGCCGGGTAGAGCAGCGCGTTGGCCACCAGGTGCAGACCATTCTCGTTGTACGCCCGGAAGAGCGGGTTGAACGCGAACAGCACCGCCCGACCCGCTCCGGTGGGCTCGTCGACCAGTGCCGCCGTCCCCTTCAGGGTGTCGCCGCCGACGGTGTAGCCGTTGGCCCAGAAGGTGTCACCCGTCGGGTAGCGGAGCACGTTGGTCCCGGTCGTGGTCGGGTTGAGGATCGGGTCGCTGTTGTTGAACTCGAAGTCCTCCGCCGGGCGACCCAGGGCGACCGGGCTGTCCTGGTCGACGTCGACCCGCAGGTGCGAGCCGATCACCGTGTAGCCAGCCGGCTTGGTCTTCTCGGTGGTGGAGGTGAGCCCGGCGGCCCGGGCCACCCAGGTGCCCTCGTTGCGCAACCCGACGTAGGTGTGGCCCTGGGCGATCCAGTCGCGCAGGTTGGCCTGCCCGGTGGCGGTCAGACCGCCGGTCGCGCTGCTGCCGTCCGGCACCAACAGCACGGTGCGTCCGGTGAACGCCTCGGTGTTGTCGTTGATGTCGGCCGTGGTCACCGGATTCAGGTCAAGCCCCCACCGCTTGCCGAGCACGTACCGGGCCTCGCCGTGGGAGCCCGACGTGGTGGAGATGCCGGTGCCCTGGAACAGCCCCACCTTCGGCAGGTCGAGGCGGGTGCCGGTGGGCCGCCCACCCGGGGTGAGGGTCACCCCGAGTGACTTGGCCAGCTCGTCGACCGTACGGCTCAGCTTGGTCGCCGGGAGCGCGACCCTGCTGGTCTTCAGGTCACGGACGAGGGGGACGCCGCGACCGAGCAGGGTGAACGTGAACTCCGCTGCCGCCGCCGAGTCCAGCGGGTACGTGTACGAGCCCCACGGCCACGCTGGCGCGGTCCGGCCGCCGGAGATCGTGCGGACCAGTTCGGCCTTCGGCCGGACGTTGTCTCCGGTGTAGATCGTGGAGACACCCATCAGCAGCGGGTTGCTCCAGGATGACACGTCGTAGAAGTAGGGGAACGGGGTGTACGGATCCTCGCCCATGATGGCTTGGATCCAGTGTTTCTGCGGTTGGTCCATCGGGATCCAGTACGCGCCCTTGGGCACGGTCAGGTTGGTGGCCGTCCGCCCGCCGAACACCCGCGCGGTGGGCACCCGGGTCGGCTTCTGCACCTCGTACACCTCGACGTCCATGCGGCGTAGCCGCTCGACGAGTTGGCGGACGTCGGCGAGCTGCCGGTCGGGCAGCAGGAAGTACGAGCGGATCTTGATGTCTGGCACCGGGAACTGGACCTCGTTGGTGGGCTGCACCACCTCGTTCGGCTCCAGCGTGCCCGCCCTGCCCTGAGCGAGCGCGTCGGTCCAGATATCGAAGTAGCCGCTCAGCACCTCAGGCTTGTTCGCGGCAGCCCATCCGAGCGTTGCCCACTGGGTGTTGAACTGCTGCTGAACCCGGTCGGCCACCGCCGATGCGCTGCCCTTCTCGTACGTCATACCGGCCGCACCGAAGCCGGTGGTCGGTACCGTGTCGCCGTAACCCATGAAGAACATGTCGTACGTGTCGTAGTTGAAGTAGCACTCGGTGGTGACGGTCTCGTCGCAGGCGCCGTTGTAGCCGAAGCCTGCCTTGTTGGCCTCGCCGATCCGGTTGATCCAGTCCACCGCCTCACCGGCGATCTCGTGGTGGATCGGGTCGGCGTTGGGCGGGAAGAAGTACTGACGGCCGCCCATCTCGTGGGCGTCGATGAAGACCTGCGGCGGGTAGCGGCGCAGGAGTTCCAGCTTGCCGTCGGTCTCCTGCTGGGTGCGGGCGAACCAGTCCCGGTTCATGTCGAAGCCGAACTCGTTCTGCCGCCGGGTCGCGTCGCGGCCGTCCGGGTTCTGAGTGGGAACGATGATGGTGACCAGGTTGTCGTTGCGGTCTGCGACCGCGCACGACAGGCCCGCCGCCAACTCGTACAGCGTCTTGAGGGCCGCGTCGGTGCCGCTCTTCTCGCCGCCGTGCACGTTCGCGGTGACCCAGACGATGGCCGGGCTGTCCTTCGCCGTCCGGGCGGCTGTCCGCGCGCTGGTCCGGCGCGGGTCGCGCAGGTCCCGGACGTCGTCGGCAATTTCGCGCAGCGCGGCGGGCCGTACGTTGCGCTCGTTGGACACCACCGCGTACGGCAGTGGCTGGCCGAGCACGCTGGTGGCCAGCACCCCGGTGGTGACGCGGTCGGAGGCACCGTCCACGGCCCCGAGGTAGGTCCGGACCTCGGCGTTCGTGACGACCCGCTCCTGCCCCGCGCCGAGCGGGAAGCCGAGCACGGCCTCCGGGGTGGGAACCGCGCTCAGCCGGGCGGTCGGATCGTTGCTACAGGGGGAGGGACGGGCGGTGCTCGCGGCCGACGTGCCGCTGAGCAGGGGAGTCATGCCGAGTAGGAGCGCGACCGTGGCGGCACTCGCCAGCCGCCTCGGGGGGACCGTCCAGAACGGACGCGACGATGGAGCCATGTCTCGGGTTCCCTTCTTGGGGGAAAGCCTCGCAGTGGCCGGAGCCTATGAACCGTCGATACGGCGGTCAAGGGCTGATCGACTTCTGTGACTGCGTGGGATGCCGACGTCGGAGTCGGCTGGCAGGATGTCGGTGTGGGGTTGTGGGGTTGTCCGCTACCGAAAGGAGGAGACGTTGCCGGCGTCTCTGGAGACGATCACGCTCTCGGCCCATCCGGATCTTCCCTCCGGCGATGCACGGCGTTCTCTGGCGTCCTGGCTGCGTGCCGAGGACCGGCTGCGCGAAAGGGTGACCGCAACGCCGCCTGGTGGGACGTCGGCGGACGGCACGGCCCTGCTGCGGGTGACGGTTGACGGTTCTGGCACCGTCATGGTGCTGGTGCAGGCGATCGCCGGCTGGCTGACCCACCGCCGCGAGGACGTGACGGTGACTCTCACCAGTCCAGACGGCTGGTCGGCCGAGTTGGACGTACGCCGGGCTCGCGACATGGACCAGGTCACCGCGCTCATCGAGGCCGCCGTGCACGCGGTGACCCCCGAGGAGAGGTAGACGGCCCGCCGCCAGCCGAGGGTCGGCCGGCGACGGGCCGGGTAGATCGGGGTACGCCTACCCCCGCCGCGCCGATCTTGCAGTTTCGGTCGCCGAGATGCGTGGAATGCCCCCTAAGTCGAGGCAGAAAGTGCAAGATCGCGAGAAAGGGGCGGCCCGGGCCCCGTCGATCATGGCTCCGCCCAGACCGGCCCGCCGGATCGTCGTACGTCCAGAGCGTCGTACCGTCGAACAACCAGGCGTGCCCGGTGCGCAGGTCGCGGTGCACGGTGTAGCCGTTGCCGGCCAGGGCTTTGAGCTGCGGACCGGGCCAGCCTCTCAGCCGACCTGGCTGTTGTCCTTGAGCGAACCCCAGCCGTGCCAGCGGTCGATCTCGATCAGGGCACTGACCCGGGCACGCTCCCGCCGGGGGTACGCATTGCCCGTGTAGTGCAGGGACAACCGGTCGATGTCCGCGAGGGCCTCGTCCGCGCGCAACTCGGCGACGTGCCCGATGATGCTGACGTGGGTGTACCAGCCGGCCTCGTCGAGCACGGTGAGGGACACCCGGGGGTCGTTGCGGACGTGCTCCAGCCGGCGGCGACTCTCGTCCAGGTTCACCAGGATCCGGCCGTCGTCCCACAGGTACCAGGTGGCGGCGGACACCGGCTGACCACCGTTGCGAAGCGTGGTCATCACGGCGGGGTTCGGCTTCTGGAGCATGGCGACCGCGGCCTCGGGAAGCGGTGGCTTGGACATGAAGTCTCCTCGTCGCGTGAGCGTTTACCCCTGCACGTTACGCACCCGGCGCCTCCGTCGCCGTTTGTTCTGAATCCTGTGCCGAAGGTCCACACCCCGACACCCTTGCGCTTCGAGGTCACCGCGGGCACCGCTGGGGCGACCGAACGCCCGGTCGTCGGTTTCGCCGTCGGCGTCGGGGTCACCCCCCGCTGCCCGGCGGACCGGTAGGACAGGTCCTCGTGGTCGGCCCTGGGCTGGGAAAGGGTTAGGCTCCTGCACGTGATTGACGTGCAGGGGAGCGGGAGCGGGAGCGGGAGCGACGAGCGGCTGCGCCGCATCGAGGTCGTCACCGACGCCGCGCTGTCCCAACTCGACGTCAAGGACCTGCTGGAAGAGCTTCTCGACCGTGTCCGGGAGGTGCTGGGGGTCGAGACCGCGGAAATCCTGCTGTTGGACGTCCACGCCCAGCAGTTCGTGACCACCGCACGGAAGGGGCTGGGGAAGGACGTCCGCCCGGGTGCTCGGTTGCCCGCCGGCCTCGGCATCGCGGGTCGGATCGCACAGGAGAAGCAGGCCGTCATCCTGGACGACGTCACCGCTGACCAGGACGACCAGGTTCTCTCCAACCAGCAGGCCCGCTCGCTGTTGGGTGTGCCCATGTTCGCCGGCGGCGAGGTTATCGGCGTCCTACTCGTCGGCTGCGTCCGGCCGCACCAGTTCACCGGCGCCGACGTGCAACTCCTGCAACTCGCCGCCGACCGGGCAAGCCTTGCCACCCGGACCCAGGCCAGCGGCCTCGACCGCACCGCCGCGCTCGCACTGCAGCGCAGCCTGCTGCCCACCCACCTGCCGCAGACGCCAGGTGTGGACATGGCCGCCCGCTACGTACCCGGTCACGACGCCGGCGTCGGCGGCGACTGGTACGACGTGTTCACCCTCCCGTCCGGCTGGCTGGGCGTCGTCATCGGGGATGTGTCCGGGCACGGTTTGTCCGCCGCAGTCGTGATGGGGCGCCTCCGCAGTGCGCTTCGCGCGTACGCGCTGGTCTGCGATGACCCGGCCAGTGCGCTGACGCTGCTCGATCGCAAGATCCACCACTTCGAGACGGGGAGCCTCGCCACCGTCCTCTACGCCATGATCTCCCCGGATCGCACCACCATTCAGGTGGCCCTCGCCGGGCACCTGCCGCCCATCCTGGCCGCACCGGGACGCCCGGCCGAGACGCTGACCCTGCCAGTTGATCTTCCATTGGGTGTTGGCGCTCGCCAGCCGGCCCGCCGCTACACGGAGGTTGCGTTTCCTGCCGGCGCGGTGCTGGTCTGCTACACCGACGGGCTCATCGAACGCCGGGGCGAAACCATCGACGTCGGCATGGAGCGGCTCCGCGTAGCCATCGAACCAGCTCGCGCCGAGACGGTCTGCGCCCGCGTCATGACCACACTCGCCGCCGAACAGACCAACGACGACATCGCCCTACTCGCCATCCACGGAGCCGAACGACTCTGAACGGGCGGAGCCCGCAGCATGACCTCGGTCGCCCACCCGGACCGATGATGCTGCTCCCGCCGGTCGCCGTCGCGGCCGCAGCGGGTTGATCCTGGCCGGCATCGCCGTCTTCGACCAGAGAGCCCACCGGCGTGGGTCGGAGACCAAGCCGACGTTGGGGCAATTCGTTGCGGGCCGTTGACCGTTGCGCGTATGTTCTTCGGGCACGCCGTCGAGCCGAGAGGAGGTCAGAACAATGTCCGATGTTCTGCGCCCCCTCCGCGCTCCGGCGTCCGCGCGGATCTGACCGGGGCGCTCGCTTCCCGGAGGACCAAGCCATGACTGATCTGGCCATTCGTCCGCTCGTCGCGGGCGAGGAAAATCTGTTCGACTCCATGCCTGATCCGCTGCCCCAACTACGTCAGGTCCCCTACGCCGACGGGATCGCCGGCGGCGGCTACCGGCCCGAGACCACCTGGGTCGCCCTCCGTGCCGGCCGGGTGGTCGGCCGGGCTGCCTGGCTCCTCCCGCCGGGCGCCGTCGGTGCCCCCTGGCTGGACCGGTTCGATCTGGACGCCGAGCCGGAGGTGGGCGCCGAGCTGCTGCGCGCCGCCCACGAGGCGCTGGGCGGTCCCGGTCTGTACTACGCGGCCCTGCCGGCGCACTGGCGGCGTCGCCCCGAGGTGCTGGCCGTGGTGCGGGCACCGATGGCGGCGGCCCAGCTCGCTGGGCTGGTCGAGCGGAGGGAGCGTATCCGGTGCTCCTGGACCGGCACGCCCCTGCCGGCGTCCTCCGGGCGCTTCGACTTCCGTCCGCCCATCGACACGGCGGAGATCAACACCCTGGTCGCCCGGGTCACCCAGCCGGACGTGCTGACCGGCGCCGAGATCGCGCGGGCGGTCAGCGGCGTCGACCTGGCCACCGACCCCCTGGCGTGGCTGGGGGACACGGCCGAGAAATGGCGCGTCGCGCTGGAGGCCGCTCAGCCCGTCGGGCTGGTCGGAACGTTCGGGGACGCCTGCTACCCACTGCTCGCCTATCTCGGCCTACTCGACGAGGCAGCCCGGCCCGAACTGCTGGCCGAGGGGGTCCGGGTGCTGGCCGCCAGCGGTGCCCGGGAGGTCATCGCCGACGTGGACGCCCACCGGGTGGCGGTGCTGGCGGAGCTGGAGCGGACCGGGTTCCGGCAGCTGCGCTCGCGGGTCGTCTTCGCGCCGCCAAACGGTCAGGAATAGCTGATCGGGGTGCGCCCTGTCACCGGGGCGCACCCCTGCGCCAGCGCCCAGTACCCGACGCGAACGCGATCCCGCTCCAGGTGCGTCTCGGCCGGCCCCTAGGTGATCGAAAAGAGACGATCAGCGGGGTCCACGACGGCGGCCAGCAACGCGCCGGGCACGAGGGCGGGGTCGTCGGCGCGGATCGTGTCCGCCTCGAACGTGGCGAAACCCGGCCCGCTGACACGCAGGTGGAGTTCCAGCCCGGGATCCTCTCCGCCCAGGTGGTTCGCCACCGTGAGAATCTCCGCCGTCGCGGCGACACCGGCGGCGGACAGCCGACGACCGTCGCGCCGCGAGCGGGTGACCAGCCGCAAGCCGAAGACGCCGAAACCGACACCGATGATCGTCGCCAGTACGCCACCGGCGAGGAGGCCCCAGAAGTCTGTGGGAGATCGCGGTGGGTCCAGCGTCACGGCGGCGGCCAGCAGGACCGGCCCGGGCAGGCAGATGGCCAGGAACGCCAGTCGGCAGAGTGTCGCGCCGATCGGACCGAGACGCGCTTCCGCTTCCCGAGGAGCACTCGTCACCCTCGCACCCTAATGCAGCGGTTGCTATCGACGCGACAGCATGTTCGCGCCCCTGGTTCGATCCGGTCCACGCCATGGCGCACCGCAACCGGGTACGTCGCCCGTGTTGCCGCCGATCTGCATCTCGGCCCGACACGAACTCCGCCTCGATGTCCTCACCATCGGCTCTCTGCGGGCAGGTGCCCGGACGGCCTGACGTGTCAGAATCTGCGCAACCGGCCGTGGCGGTCGTGGGTCGGCGACGGGGCGGTCGAGCATGTCGGGCGGGATGATCGCAGCGGTGCTGGGCGGGGGAATCCTGCTCTTCGCCATGCTGCTGCTGGCAATCGGCGTTGCGCTGGGACGCCGGGCGCGAGCCGGACGGCGGTCGGGTCGATACACCTCGCGGCCGGGCAACTCGTCGGACAACAGCTCGTCGAGCATGGGCGGAAGCTGAGAGCCGACAATGTTGAGCGCACGGGCATGGTTGACGTGCTGACCGACGTCGCCGACAGCCGACTCGCCGCCTGCGTCTCGACCAGGGCGTCACCGGGGCGTCCCTGCCTGCCGTACACCTGCACCGGCCGGTCGCCGGGCCGGGTCGCGGCGGCTAGCGCGCCGCCCTGTGTCAGCGCCCGGTCAACCCGGTGACCCTGTAGAGGGCTGGTGGGCCGGTCCGCCGGTCGGGTCGAGGCGATCGAGTCCGGCGAGGTTGGCGGTGCCGTCCCGAACCACCGTCGCGGCCATCGCGGTGGTGGCCGAGTGGACTCCGCCCTCCCGCTCGGCGACGGCGACCCGAACCGACTGCGCCAGGTGTGCACGCAGGTGCGCGGCAAGCAGCGCGTGAAACGGCAGCCCGGTGGCCGACCGCATTGCGGTCAACTGCTCGGCGGTGACCATGCCCGGCATGTCGTGCCCCTCGTGCGGGTTGGTCGTCGGCGCACCGGAGTCAGCCAGCAGCCGGTGGGCGCGGTCCAGGTTCGCCCGCTGGGTGGTCGCGACCTGGGCGGCCACGCGCCGCCAGGCCGGATCGGCGGTCCGCGTCGGCACCAGATCGAGTACGAGTAGCAGGCGTTCGATCATCGCCACCGTCAGTTGGAGCCAGGCGATGTCGGTGGGGCTGAACGCTCCTGTAGTGCCCGTGGGTGCCGGCGCGGTCATTGCTGGCGGCGCGATCGCGGGTGGTGCGGCGGTGCTGGCGACGGCGTCCCGTGGCCCCGCGGCGCAGCCGGCGACGAGCAGCACGCCGACGAGCAGGGCGGACACTGTGCTCTGGCGCATCCGGCCTCCTTTCCGCCCGGGGAGGCGTGCCCGGCGGGACCGGGCACGCCTCCGCGGTGTGAACCTGTCGGCTCAGATCGGTCGGCCGTCGTGACCGCACTTGATGACGGGACGGATGCAGTCCTGGACGCGGCGGGCCATCTCCGCCACCGGCCAGGCGTTGAAGAAGTCGCCGTGCATGGTGTAGCCCGGACCGGAGGCCAGCCGGAACCGCGACGGGTCGCCGGTGACCGGGTATCGCAGGACCTGCCGCAACTTCGGCACGTGCACCGGGTGGGTGCTCGGGCAGGCCTGGTTCACCGGGTACGCCAGGTGGCTCTTGTGGTCCGGCGAGTCCAGGTCCCGGCCGTTCCAGCACTGCGGGAAGTCCAGGTACGACTCCAGCATGGTGCCGGACGGGCAGTTGACGAAGTCCTTCGACGGCGGCACCTGCCCGGCGTGCAGGCATGACCAGCGGGCGATGCTGTCGTTCGGTCCGGTGGCTCGCGCGTTGCCGGCGACGAGTCGCAGTCCCAGCGGGAACGGCTGGGTGTTCGCGACGACGTCGGCGCGTACCCCTTCGCCCAGGTAGTAGAACGTGGAAATCGCGGGCTCCACCGGCACGTTGTCGCGGTACAGGGTCGGCACCCAGTAGGACGAGACGTCCACCTGCGGGTTGCAGGTGGTGGAGGAGCGGACCAGGTCGGGGAGCGTGGTGTGGGCGTTCGTCACCGTGCTGCCGAAGAAGCTGTGCATGTGCGAGGCCCCGGGCAGCCCGGGGAAGACGATCGGGTCGTCCGGCAGTCGGTGGCTGTAGGTGCAGTCGGCGGGGAACTCGGCGACCCGGATGGCGTTGACGCCGAGGGCGGCGTCGGCCCGTGCGGTGGTGGAAACGATGTACGTGCCGAGTAGCACCAGCAGTGCGCCGATCGCCGTGGCGAGGCGCAGCCGGCGGTGGATGCCGGAGAGGGGTGCGGCCCTGTCCATCTCGTGACTCCTGTCGGGGGGACGGGTCAGGGGCAGCTCCGGCGCCGCCGCCGAAGACATCGGAGATTGCCCTGGCCAGACTGGTGGTGGTCTGTTGAGCCGGGGTGTGAGAGAGCGCTCTCAGCAGTCCAAGCCTCACCCTGATGTCGAAACTTGTCAATACGTGCCGCAGTTGGTGGAAATGACGACGACGAAGGGCCGGGCCCCTGGTGGGGGTCCGGCCCTTCGGGACCCGGTCGGGCGCTATCGAGGCACGGCTCGTCGGCCCACGACCCGCTCGCGCGCCGTCCATCCGCGCACGCCGGCCCAAGATCGTGCTCGACCCAGGAAACAGGCCCTTCGCGGGCGGACGAGGCAACTACAACCAGGATCGAGCACGATCATCGAGGCGGGAGGCGGGAGGCGGGAGGCGGGAGGCGGGAGGCGGGAGGCGGGAGGCGGGAGGCGGGAGGCGGGAGGCGGGAGGCGGGAGGCGGGAGGCGGGAGGCGCGGTCAGGGAGTCGGGGGCGTGCGATCAGGGCGTCGGCGGCGTCACCGCGATGATCAGGTGTGCGCGTTGGTCGTTGGCGTTGCGGTAGAGGTGCGCCAGGCGCGAGTCGAAGGTGACCGATTCGCCGGCGGTGAGGGTGTACGACTCACCGCCGATCTCGGCGACGACCTCGCCGGTGATGACGATCGCGCACTCGGTCGACGGGTGGGCCCACGGTGCGGCCGAGCTGGCGTCGCCGGGCGCCAGGTGTGCCTGGAGCACCTCCAGGTCGCCGCGGCCGGGGGTGAGCCGCTCGTAGGTGATCTGGCCGGGTGGCGCGGCCAGTCGGGTCCGAGCGCCGACCCGGCTGACGTGCACCGGCGGCGCCTCGGGCTCGGAGAACAGCTCCGCGATCGAGGTGTCGAAGACCTGGGCGAGTTTTCGCAGGGTGGATAGGCTCGGGTCGGTCGCGCCGTTCTCGATCTGGCTGAGCAGTGCCGGGGACACGTCGGCCGCTGTGGCGAGCTGTCGCAGCGTGAGGGAGTGCTGCTGGCGCAGGTCGCGGAGCCGGTCACCGAGCATGTTTCCTCGTTCCAACAGTGTGACTGAATCTTGATTGACCAAACTATACGGGCGTGTTTAGCATTACTAAACATCAGGCGGCAATGTTCGACACAGCTGGACAAGCCGCGCCGAGGCGCAAACCGGACGACTGTCAGTCCGGCCTACATCCAACCCCGAGACGACGCTCCCGAAAAGCCCCGCGTCGCCGTCATCCCTCGGCCCGGCCGGTGGATGGTGTCGTCTGCCGGGGCGTCGACGCCCCGCGGACCCGCGCAGCGGGCCGCGCGATACGAAGGTAGGAACAGCATGTCGGTGTCCCCCCGCCGGCTCCTCGTCGGAACAGCCGCTCTGGCGACGCTGGCCGTCCTCTCCGTCAGCGCCTGCAGCGCCGGCGGCAGCGGTGGAAACGCGAACGGTGCCGCCAAGACCCTCACCGTGAACACATCGTTCGTGCTCAAGACCCTCGACCCCGGACGGGTCTACGAGGCGACCGGCCTGACCGCCGTGCACGCCCTCTACGACACCCTGCTCACCTTCAAGGGCTCGGACGTGAGCAAACCCGTGCCCGCACTGGCCGAGTCGTACGAGGCATCTCCGGACGCCAAGACCTTCACCTTCAAGCTCCGGCAGGGCGTGACGTTCGCCGACGGCAGCCCACTCACCGCCGACGACGTCGTCTTCTCCCTCAACCGCCTGAAGAACATCAAGGCCAGCCCGGCGGTCACCGTCAGCGGCCTGACCGTGACCAAGACCGACGACAGCACCGTCGTGGTCGCCTCGGCCACCCCCGACCCGAACATCCCGGTGGTGCTGTCGATGCCGTCGACCGCGGTGCTCAACGCCAAGGCCGCCAAGGAGCACGGCGCCACCGACGGCGCCGACGCCGCGCAGGGCGACACCGCCCAGCAGTATCTGGACACCAACTCCCTCGGCAGTGGCCCGTACGTGCTGAAGTCGTACGACCCGTCGTCGCAGGTGGTGCTGGAAGCCAACCCGAAGTACTGGGGCACCAAGCCGCAGTTCTCCCGGGTCGTGCTGCGCAACATGGACGTGCAGACCCAGAAGCTGACCATGCAGCGCGCCGAGAGCGCCGAGATTTCCCTGGACATCTCCGGCAAGCTCCTCGACGGGCTGCCGGCCAGCCTGCAGACCTCCGGGGTGCAGGACACCGTCTACTTCCTCTTCCTCAACGCCGATCCGGCCGTGTCGAAGGTGACCTCGAACCCGAAGTTCAACCAGGCCCTGCGCGCCGCCATCGACTACCAGGGGATCGCCGCCCTGTACGGCAAGGGCGCCGCCCCCGGCGCCGGCCTGGTCGCACCCGCGTTCCCGGGCGCGTTGCCGGCCGGCGAGGAGTCCAAGCGGGACGTGGCCAAGGCCAAGGCGCTGCTCGCCGAGGCCGGCCTGACCAACCCCACGGTGAAGTTCACCTACCCGGCCATCACCTACAAGGGCGTGGACCTGGGCACCGTGGCCACCAAGGTGCAGGGCGACGCCGCCGAGGCCGGCATCAAGCTGGAGTTGAACCCGCAGCCGCTGACCACCTTCCTCGACGAGATGCGCGGCGGGAAGTCGCCTCTCGGCTTCACCCCGCAGAGCCTGAACTACCCCGTCGCCGACTCGCTGATCAACAACATGGCGCCCGGGCAGGCGACCGCGCTGCGTTCGGGCTGGACCGTCGAACGGGCCGACGCGGCCGTGGTGGCCGCCGGCAAGAAGGTCACCGAGACCCTCGACCTGGCCGGTCGGGCCGCCGCGATGCAGGAGTGGCAGCGGTTGATGAACCAGTCCTCGCCGTACCTCGTGCTGGCCAGCAACTCCTCCATCGTGGTGGCGACCAGCGATCTGACCGGGGCGGACTACAACGCCGCTGGCTGGCAGGTCGACATCGCCGCCGTCGGCCGCAAGTAGTCGCGACGACATGACGACAGTCCACGACGGTGAGCCGGGCGCGGTCAGCACGACCGCGTCCCGGCCCCGGGGTGCCCACCCGCTGCTGACCTTCCTGGCCAAGCGGGTGGCGATCACCGCCGGTCTGCTGCTGGGCGTCACGATGGTGACGTTCGGGCTGGTCAACGTGGTCCCCGGTGACCCGGTCACCGCCAACCTGTCCGACCAGGCGCTCAACGACCCCGCCGCAGTGGCCGCGTTCCGCGAGAAGTGGGGTCTGGACCAGCCGCTCTGGGCTCAGTACCTGCACTACCTGAACAACCTGCTGCACGGCGACCTGGGTCACTCCCAGCAGACCGGCCGGGCCGTCCTGGACGACCTGCTCCGCTACGTGCCGGCCACCCTGGAACTGGCCATCCCGAGCATGGTGCTGGCGCTGCTGATCGGCACCGGGATCGGCATGCTCGCGGCGGTCCGCAACGGTCGGTTCACCGACCAGCTCGTCCGGATCGGCGCCCTGCTCGGGCTCTCCACCCCGCCGTTCTGGCTGTCGCTCGTCGTGCTCTACGTCTTCTTCTACAAACTCGGCCTGGCGCCCAGCGGCGGACGCCTCTCCACCGACTTCAGCCCACCGCCCACCGTCACCGGCATGTACACCGTCGACGGGGCACTCGCCGGGCAGTGGGACGTCGCCTGGGACGCCGCTCAGCACCTGTCCCTACCGGTGCTCGTGCTGACCTCGTTGACCGTGGCGATGCTGGTCCGGTTCGTCCGTTCCGCGATGCTTGAGGTGCTCCAGCAGGACTACATCCGTGCGGCGTACGCCAAGGGTCTGCCGACCCGGGTGGTGCTCCGCCGGCACCTGCTGCGCGCCGGCCTCGTCCCGGTGGTCACCGTCTCCGGGCTGGCTTTCGCCTCACTGCTCTCCGGGACGGTGCTGGTCGAGAGCATCTTCGGCTGGCCCGGCGTCGGCCAGTACGCGTACCGCAGCGCCACGGCGCTGGACCTGCCCGCGATCCTCGGCGTCAGCCTGTTCGTGGCACTTGTCTACACACTGGTCAACCTGACCGTCGACCTGCTGTACGGGCTCATCGACCCGAGGATCCGCCTGTCATGACCACACTCGTACCCGGTCCGGTCACCCCCGACCCGAAGGCCGAGCGGGCTCTGAGCCGGCGCCGCTGGCTCGGCCGGTTGCGCGGCGGCTCGACCAGCCGGCCGGTCTGGCGTCAGCCGATCACCGTGGTGGCGTTGACCATCCTCGGCGGATGGTTGCTGCTGGCGCTGCTCGCCGGAGTTCTCGCGCCGTACGACCCGCTGGCGCAGAGCCCCGATTCCTACGCACCGCCCTCCGGGGCGCACTGGTTCGGCACCGACTCGCTCGGCCGGGACATCCTCAGCCGGGTCATCCACGGCGCCCGCCTGTCCATCCCGCTGGCCCTGGCCATCGTCTCGCTGGCCCTGCTGGTCGGCGGGCTGCTCGGACTCGTCGCCGGATACGTCGGCCGGTTCGTCGACGAGGCGCTGATGCGCCTGACCGACCTGGTGTTCGCGTTCCCGCAGATCATTCTGGCCATGGCGGTGACCGCGGCGTTCGGCCCGAACACCCGCAACGCCGTGCTGGCGCTGGTCATCGTCTCCTGGCCGGTCTACGCCCGGGTCATCCGCAGCGCCGTGCTGAGTATGCGCGGCGACGACTACCTCAACGCCGCCCGACTGCTCGGCGTCGGGCCGATCCGCGCGCTGCGCCGCGACGTGCTGCCCAACAGCATCGGCCCGGCGATCGTGCTGGCCACCCTGGAGCTCGGCAACGCGGTGCTGATGCTCGCCGCGCTGTCGTTCCTCGGCCTGGGGCCCCGCCCACCGGCCGCCGAGTGGGGCTCGATGGTGGCCCTTGGCGCGCAGGACCTGTCGATGTGGTGGGTCAGCGTGTTTCCCGGTCTGGCCATCCTGACCGTGGTGATGGCCTTCAACGTGCTCGGCGACGCACTGCGTGACCGGCTCGACCCCCGCTACGCGAAGGGACGCTGAGGTGGCACCGCTGCTCGACGTCGACTCCCTGGCCGTCACCCTGCCCTCGCCCCGTGGCCCGCTGCCGATCCTGCACGACGTGTCGTTGACCGTCGACGAAGGGGAGCTGGTCGGCATCGCGGGGGAGAGCGGCTGCGGTAAGAGCCTCACCGCGCAGACCCTGCTCGGGTTGCTGCCCCCGGGTGCGGCGGTCAGCGGCTCGGCCCGGTTCGCCGGCACCGAACTGCTGAGCCTGGACACCCGAGGCTGGCAGCGGGTCCGTGGGGCCGGCATCGCGATGGTGTTCCAGGATCCCAGCGCCGCACTGCACCCGATGCTCACCGTCGGCCGGCAGCTCACCGAGCACATGCGGGTGCACCTGCGGATGGACCGCCGGGCTGCCGGCCGCCGTGCGGTGGAGCTGCTCGACCAGGTCCGCATCCCGGACCCGGAGCAGGCCCTGCGCGCCTACCCGCACCAGTTCTCCGGCGGCATGCGGCAGCGGGTCGCCATCGCCATCGCCCTGGCCGCCCGTCCCCGGCTGCTGATCGCCGACGAACCGACGACCGCCCTCGACGTCACCGTGCAGGCCGGCATCCTCGCCCTGCTGGATCGGCTGCGCGCCGAGACCGGGCTGGCCGTCGCGTTCATCACCCACGACCTTGGGGTGCTCAGCGCTCTCACCACCCGTGGGTACATCTTCTACGCCGGTCGGGTCGTCGAGACCGGCCCGATGGGCGCTCTGCTCACCGCCCCCACGCACCCGTACACGGCGGCGCTGCTCGGCGCCCGACCGCACGGCACCCAGACCGGCGGGACCCTGCGGCCCATCCCGGGTGCCCCGCCGGCACCCGGCGAAGCGCCGCCGGGATGCCCGTTCGAACCCCGATGCGGGTACGCCGAACCGTCCTGCGGCATCGCCCCGCCCCCGCTCACCCCCGCCGGTGTGGACCGGTCGGTGGCCTGCGTGGTCCGTCCGCACCTGGAGGTGGCCGCATGAACACCCCCGCGCCCGCGCGGCTGTCCTTCACCGACGTCGAGGTCGAGTACCGCTCCCGAGGGCGTGGGCGCGTGCGGGCCGTCGCCGGGGTCAGTCTGGAGGTGCTGCCCGGCCAGATCGTCGGCCTGGTCGGCGAGTCCGGCTGCGGCAAGTCCTCGTTGGCTCGCGTCGCGGTCGGGCTGAGCGCACCGAGCGCCGGCACCGTCCGGTACGCCGACCGTCCGGTCACCCCGCTGGGCTGGCGACCTCGGTCGCGCGGCGAGGTCGGCCTGCAGATGGTCTTCCAGAATCCGTACGCCTCGCTGAATCCCCGGCGCACCATCGGCTCCCAACTTCTCGACGGTGTGCCGGCGGCGGTCACCGGGGCGGCCCGCCAGGCCCGGGTGCACGACCTGCTCGATCGGGTGGCCATGCCGACAAGTGCCGCCCAGCGGTATCCGCACCAGTTCTCCGGCGGTCAACGGCAGCGCCTGGCGATCGCCCGCGCGCTCGCCCCGGAACCCCGGATGATCATCGCCGACGAACCGGTCACCGCGTTGGACGCCTCGTCCCAGGCCCAGGTGGTCAACCTGCTCGTCGGGCTGGTCCGCGACCTCGACATGGGCATGCTGTTCATCTCCCACGACCTGGCGCTGGTGCACGAGATCGCCGACGTGACCGCCGTGATGTACCTGGGCCGGATCGTCGAGGCCGC
Source organism: Micromonospora sp. NBC_01638 (assembly GCF_045209745.1). Classification (NCBI taxonomy): domain Bacteria; kingdom Bacillati; phylum Actinomycetota; class Actinomycetes; order Micromonosporales; family Micromonosporaceae; genus Micromonospora; species Micromonospora sp. NBC_01638. The sequence goes on along the minus strand of NZ_CP109273.1, from coordinate 6,329,780 downwards.
GCCCACCCGCGAGCTGTGGCGCGAGCCCCAACACCCGTACACCCGGGCGCTGATCGACGCGGTGCCGCAGATCGGTCCCACCCCGCGCCTGCCCGCTGTCCTCGCCGGGGAGGTGCCCGACCCGGCCAACGCCCCCACCGGGTGCCGTTTCCGGCCGCGCTGTCCGCACGCGTTCGACCCGTGCGGCGACCAGCCGCCCACCGTCGACCTGGGCGGCCGCAGCGTCGCCTGCTGGCTCACCGACCCCGCGGCGGCACCGACGGCCGCGCGCTCACTCTGAGGACGCCCCCATGCGCATGCCCACCGAACAGGTCCTGGTCAACCTCGCTCTCTACGACGGTGTCGAGGACGCCATCCAGCCGGATCGAGGCATCTGGATCGGTGCCGACGGGATGATCCGCGCCGTCGGTCAGGTCGACGACGTCCGCACCGAGGCCGGTGACGCCCGGGTGGTCGACCTCGGCGGCGACCACGTCATGCCCGGTCTGACCAACATGCACGTGCACCTCTCGCTCGGGCTGCCCGGCCACCTCGCCGACACGGTGCACAGCTCCAACCTGGCCGAGCTGGTGCTGCTGATGGCCGATTCGGCGCGGCGGACCCTGCATTCCGGCGTCACCACCGCCCGCCTCGTGGGGGAGAGCCGCTACGCGGACTTCGCTCTGCGCAAGGGGATCGAGGCCGGCGCGGTCGACGGACCTCGCATCTTCACCGCCGGTCACGCGCTGTGCTGCACCGGTGGGCACGGCTGGGAGGCGGACGCCCTTGAGGCTGACGGCGCGGACGGGTTCCGCCGGGCCACCCGTGAGCAGCTCCGCGCCGGTGCCGACCTGATCAAGGTCTGCATCTCCGGCGGCATCGCCGGCCAGCACGAGGCGATCGACACGCCGCAGCTGCTCGACGACGAGATGGCGGCGGTCATCCGCGTCGCCCACGACTGGGGGCGCAAGGTCACCGCGCACGCAGGCCCGGCCGACTCGGTCCGTCGCGCGGTGGAGCTCGGCCTCGACTGCGTCGAGCACGGCTACGAGCTGACCGACGACGTCACCCGGCTGATGGCCGAGCGGAATGTCTGGTACGTGCCGACGATCGTGGTGAGCCGGTGCGAGCAGTTCTTCCGCGACTCGGGGGTGCCCGGCTGGTTGATGGACCGGGCGTTGGCCGCCGGCCCCCGGCACTGGGAGAGCCTGCAGCACGCCATCCGCAACGGCGTGCCGATCGCCCTGGGCAGCGACATGCCCCCGCACGCGGGCTACGACGAGACGACGGCGACGATCCGCGAACTGGAGTTCATGGTGGACGCGGGGATGCCCGTGGCGGATGCCCTGAAGGCCGCGACGGTCCGCCCCGCGCAGTGGCTGGACCGGGCCGACACCCTCGGCACCGTCGAGGTCGGCAAGCACGCCGACCTGCTGGTGCTGCGGGACGACCCGACCCGTTCGGTCTCCGCGTTGCGCACCCTGCACGCGGTGCTCAAGGGCGGCGTCGCGTACCGCGACGACCACGGCCGGCTCGGCGTACCGCGATGACCAGCATCACCGACGTCGCCGACGGGTACCTCGACGCGCTCGCCGACCTGGACCCGCAGGCGGCCGAAGCGGCGGGGCGTACACCCGAATCGCAGGTCCCGGATCTCTCACCGGACGGGTTCGACGCCCGCGCGGAGCTGGCCCGACGCACCGCGACGGCCGCCACCGCGGCGACCACGCACGGCCCCGGCGAGCGGGCCCTGGCCGATGCCCTGCTCGACCGGCTGGCCAGCGAGGTCGACCTGTACGACGCGGGCTTCACCACCCGGCTGCTCGCCCCGCTGGCCACTCCGGTGCACCTGCTCCGGCAGGTCTTCGACAACCTGCCCAGAGACACCGAGGACGACTGGGCGGTGGTCGCCGCCCACCTGCGGCAGGTGCCCGACGCCCTGCACCGGTACGCCGCGACGCTGCGCCGGTCGGCACAGCGTGGACACGTGGTCGCCCGCCGGCAGGTGCTCGTGGTCGCCAACCAGTGCACGGCCTGGACCGTCGCCGACTTCTACGGACGGCTGGTCGACGGCTATCCCGGCGGCTCTCTCGCCGCGCAGCTGCACCTGGGCGCACGGCTGGCAAGCGCCGCGACCGCGCACTTCGCCGCGTTCCTCCGCGCCGAGCTGGCACCCGCCGCGTCCGAGGTGGACGGTGTCGGTGCCGACCTCTACCGGGTCACCGCCCGCAGTTTCCTCGGTGCGACCGTCGACCTCGACGAGGTGTACGCCTACGGCTGGGCGGAGCTGGCCCGCACCGCCGCCGAGCTGCGTACCGTCGCAGGACAGCTTGGCCACCCGGACGTGGCCGCCGCGCGGGCGGCGTTGGACGCCGACCCGGCGGGCCGGGTGCCGGCCGGTCCCGCTCTGGAGGAGTGGCTGCGCCAGCGCACCGAGCAGCTGACCGACGCGCTCGACGGCACGCACTTCGACATCCCGTCCGCCACGCGGCGGGTCGTGTGCCGGATCAGCCCCGCCACGTCGGGAGTCATGTACTACACGCCACCCGACCCGGCGTTGACCCGTCCCGGCGCGATCTGGTGGTCGGTGCCCTCGGGCGAGTCGACCGTGCCGGTATGGCGGCACGTCGGGACGCTCTGCCACGAAGGGCTCCCCGGCCACCATCTCCAGCACGCCCTCACCCTCACCACCGCCAATCTGCACCCCTGGCAACGCCACCTCTGCCAGGTGCACGGGTACGCCGAAGGCTGGGCGCACTACGCCGAGCGGCTCGCCGACGAGATCGGCCTGTACGCCGGCCCCGCTGAGCGGCTCGGCATGCTCGACGGCCAGATGTGGCGTGCCGCCCGCGTGGTCATCGACCTGGGTCTGCACCTCGGCCTGCCGATCCCGACCGGCAATGGCTTCACCCAGGAGCGGCGGTGGACTCCCGCACTCGCGGTGGACGTCCTCACCCGCGTCGCCGGCCTGGACGCCGAGACCGCGCGCTTCGAGGTCGACCGCTACCTCGGCTGGCCGGCGCAGGCCCTGGCCTTCAAGGTCGGGGCGCGGCTGTGGCAGCAGGCCCGCCGGGAGGCCGAACAACGCGAGGGCACCACATTCGACCGGAAACGCTTTCACCACACCGCGTTGGCGCTCGGACCCATGGGACTGGACCCGCTGCGCGCCCGCCTGGCCGACCTGCCCTGACCACCCGCCGCCATCCACCGGCTCCGCCCCGATCGGAAGTGACCGCCGATGACAACCGACCAGCTCACCACCACCATCACCGACCTGTACCGGTCGTTGGGCGACCGGCCCGCCTTCGACGCGCGCCTGCACCCCGACGTGACGATCTGGGAGTCGGACGCCGACGAGCTGCTGTCGGGCCTGGCCGCCCTGGACGACCTGCGGGACCGCCGGGCGACCCGGGCGTCAGGACCAGCACCGGTCGCGGTGGCGCCGGAACAGCTCCGCGCCGAGGCCTGGGGTGACACCGGCCTGGTGCGCTACGTGCTGCGCGCCCGCTACGCCGTGGACCGGCCGGACGAGTGCTTCCGGGTGACCGACGTCCTGCGCCGCGAGGGAACCACCTGGCGGATCGTGCACCACCACGCGGAGGCCGTGCGATGAGCGCCGACGAACCGACCACCGACCTGTACGACCTGCGCGTCGTCGTGGAACGCATCGAGGGCCGCTCGGTGTGCGGCCTCAAGCCGGGCGACCACTTCGACGTGACCGGCTCGAACCGACTCACCATTCCCGCAGGCAAACACTTCTGCCTGTACGCCCTCGCCGCCTGCCTGCCCCTGCTCCCGGCCAAGCAGCGGGAACTGTCCGACGGTGACTGGCTGGCCAAGGACTCCCACGTCGCCTGCCCTGACCCGGACGAGCGGGTCATCATGCGCATTGAGCGGACCGGCCGCCAACAAATCCCCACCGGAGAGTTGACGTGAGCGCAGGACCAAACCATCGGATGGTCGGCATCGGCCTGCAGTCCGACAAGTCTGCCGACGAGTACGCCGAGCTGGCCGAGCTGACCGAACGGCACGGTTTCGACGTGCTGTCGGTCTTCGGTGACCTGATGTACCAACCGCCGATCTTCCCGCTGCTGGTGGCGGCCCGGCACACCCGGCGGATCCGCCTGGGCGCGGCGTGCCTCAACCCGTTCACCATGCACCCGGTGGAGGTCGCCGGTCAGGTGGCCGCACTGGACCTGGCCTCGCATGGCCGGGCTTACCTCGGGCTGGCCCGTGGCACCTGGCTCAACGAGGTCGGTGTGCCGCAGGTCCGGCCCATCCGGCGCATCGTCGAGACCGTCGACGTCGTCCGACTGCTGCTCGCCGGCGACGACAGCGGCTATCAGGGCGGGGAGTTCACCGTGGCGCCGGGCACGTCGCTGCGGTATACCCCGGCCCGTGCCGACGTGCCGGTCCTGGCCGGTACCTGGGGGCGACAGACCGCGCGGGCGGCGGCCGGGTTCGCCAGCGAGGTCAAGGTCGGCGGGTCGGCAAACCCGGCGATGGCCAGGAGGATGCGGGCCTGGCTGGACGAAGCGGCGGCCGAGGGACGCGGCGGCGGCACCGGTGTGGTGCTGGGGGCGGTCACCGTCGTCGACGAGGACGGCGCGCTGGCGCGTCGGGTGGCCCGCCGGGAGGTGGCCATGTACCTCGCGGTGGTCGCCGCCCTCGACCCGACGATCGAGGTGGACCCGGACCTGTTGGCGCGGATCCAGCAGCACGTCACCCGCCGGGAGGACGATCTGGCCGGTGCGTTGATCGGTGACGACCTGCTCGATCTGTTTGCCTTCTCCGGCACCCCCGAGCACGTCGCGGGCCAGGCCGCGGAGGTGTTCGACGCCGGGGCGAGCCGGGTGGAGTTCGGCACCCCGCACGGGTTGACTCCGCACGGCGGGATCGACCTGCTCGGCCGGCGGGTGCTTCCGCTGCTGCGCGGTTGATGTCGCACAGGGTTCGCGTCAGCCGGGTTCGTTGATCTGGTCGATGATCTGCGGGTTGGTGGCCCGCCACTCGCTACTGGTGAGGACGCGGGTTCGTTCGGCCAACCGGCGAAGGGCTGCTACCGCCTCTTCGTCCAGCTGCGGGCCGCTGTAGCCGACGTAGGCCACGATCCCCGGTGCTGGTTCCCAGGCGAGGGTGGCGTTGCCGCCCAATTCAATTGATACGACAGCCTGTCTGCCGTGGACCGGCCCTGCGTCGTCGGTTCGGGCGGCGTAGAGCTGGTCTTCGAACCCGCCGCCGCTGGTCACCCCGGTGTAGGTCAGGCCGCTGCCGAGCGCTTCCTGCTCTCCAACCCTGGCGCTGCCATAGCGGACCTGATGGATGGTTAGCGACCGGTGCGGACCCGTAGACACCACCGCATATCCGGCCGGTTGGTGTACGACCGGCCGGCCGGCCACGACCGTGGTGCGGGCAGCGATCGCAATCAGCTCGGCCTCGCTCAGGTCACCCCGGATTCGCGCGTAGGCCCCGGCAATCGGCCACTCGACCATCCCGCCTTCCGCCCTGCCGATCACCGCGCCCACACCGACGCTGTGGCCGACTTTCGGCGCGCCAACCGGAAACGTCACCACCGCCCCGCTTCTTCCGAGTGAGCCGTCTGGCCGACGCACCACCACAGTCCACGGGCCATTCACCGCAGTGCGGTCACATTGTTCCAGGGTTGAACCAACCTCGGCCGGGACTCGATCGATGAGCAGGCCGGCCACCTCGTTCACCACCACGGGGCTCTGGGCCCAACCGACCGGCCGGCACGGCGGGCCTGCTGAGGTGGAGGTGTCCACCGGCGCCGTCGGACTCGGGCTCACACGTGTTTCCCGCCGCACCCCATGATCGCCGAAGAGAACGACGATCGCAGCGAGAACAGCGGCTGACAACACGACAACCCCGACCACGATCAGCCATCGCGGTGGCGGCCGCCGGGGGTGATCGGAGCCGAAGGTGATGATGTCCACACGGCCATCATCAATCGCAAGCCTGTCGGGAGTCCACTTCTCGGCACGAGCGCGCGATCAGCGGCTATGAGAGTAAGGGTCGACCGGCTCTAGGATCAGTCGTGTGTCGGGGCCGGGGAAAAGGACGAGACGCCAACGCAGACGGCGTCAGCGGCTGCCGAAGTTCAAGGATCGTGCGACTCCTCGGCGCGGACAGCGGCCTCGGCCTGGGATGCTGCGTTACTGGTTGCGGCGGCCGGAACCGAGCGTTGCCATCTCGGCAATCTTCACGGCGGTTTTTCTGCTGATGACCGCTGTGACGCGGAACTGGGTTCTCCTGGTCATCGTGCTGCCGGGCCTAGGCGGGGGTCTGTTCGTGTGGGTGACCCGGGATATCTGGCGCCGTAACGCCGACCGCTGGCAGCAGGGATACGACGACGTTTTCTGATCTCCAGTCCGGGTCGGAGCGCGCGAGGAGGTGGCCTGGTCGGAGCGGGCGGGTGTGGCGACTCTTCGTCGTACTCGCGTGACAGCATCAGCTGATGGGCACATCGAAGCAGCCAGTGACGGTCCCGACCGAGGTCAGCGTCCACGATTTCCTGGCCGCGATCCCCGACGAACGTAAGCGGGCCGACGCGGGGCGGCTCCGCGCGGTCATGGGCGAGGTGACCGGCGAGGCGGCGGTGATGTGGGGCCCGAGCATCGTGGGCTTCGGCAGGTACCGCTACACCTACGACAGCGGGCGTACGGGCGAGGCGCCGCTGGCCGGCTTCTCGCCGCGCAAACAGCATCTCGTCGTCTACCTGGTGGGTGGTTTCGAGGATCGGTACGGCGCGGTCCTCGCCCGCCTCGGCCCACATCGCGCCGGAAAGGGATGCCTCTACCTGAAGCGGCTCGACGACGTCGACGAGAGCGCGCTGCGCGAGCTGATCGACCGCACGGCGCGGGTGCACAAGGGTGTCGACCGGGCCAGCCAACGCTGAGACTCCGTGGCTGCGGCCAGCCCGGTCGGCCCTGATCCATGGGGGTCACTGACCCGTCCAGACCGCCTTCGCGCCGGAGTCGCCGGTGCGGACCACGTAGTACACCGCGATGCCCGCGGCCACCAGCGACAACACCTGCAACGACAGGGTCAGCGCCCGACCGGGCCGGGCACCTCCGGTGGCGTTCGGCGAGGCAGTTCGCGGCGGGACGAACCAGACCAGTGCCAGCGCCACGATCGCCAGCCCGATGGTGGCGTAGAGCGTGAAGTCGCCAAACTGCTGGTGCGCCTCGATCGTCGGGACGAACTCAGGGGTGACCCGGTTGGCGGACCGCATGCGGTCGAAGAAGGCGTCTCCGGAGAGCTTCGCCAACAGCGCGCAGAGCGGTGCGCCCAGTGCGAGCAGCCCCAGCACCCAGCGGGTGTGCGGGCGGACCAGGGGGACGAGCGCGTAGCCGATCGTCAGGAGGGCCAGCAGCGGCACGAACACGACCGCGGCGTGCAGCACCAGAGGGTGAGCGGGAATGCCCATGAACTCCTCGAACATCGGCGTCTCCTCCGGTGACATCGGGTGGACGTCGATCGTCCAGGAATGGACGCTATCGGTACCGCCAGTGGCGTGTCAGCTCCCAAAATGGCTGTCGAGGTGAATAGCTGACTCCCTCAGCTACGGGAGCGCGGCAGACAGTCCTTCTTGTACTTCAGGCCCGAGCCGCACCAGCATGCGTCGTTGCGCTCCGGTGGCCAGGGGATCCGCGCGCTGGGTCGAGCCGACACCTCGGCCGCGTAGCCCGCCCGGACCGCCGCATCGGTCGGGTCGCCGTCACGTCGACCGGCGAAGGCGTCCAGCCCGGCCACGGTCGCGCTGAAGACCCCCAGCCCGGCCTGGCCGGCACTCGTCAGCCGGACCAGCTCCTTCTCCAGCAGTGCCCGGTGCGCGTCCCAGTCCGACCCGTACACCTCGGCGAGCCCGGCGTGCTCGGACAGCAGACGATCGAATTCGGCCCGAGGCCAGAAGAGCAGATCGGACTCGCCGCCCCTGCGCTCCCCGGCCCGGCGGACGAGCTGGGTCTCCAGCCGGTCCGCCAGATCGTCCTGCCGGTCGTGCGGCAGGTTCAGATTCCGGCGTACCCGGTGGCGCTGTTGCAGCAGGAAGAAGAGGACACCGGGCGCGTCCGGCGGGCCGAGATCCACCACGGGGTCGATCGCGGTGACGGCCTGCGCGGACGCCGCGGTGGCGGGCGCACGCTCGCCGAGCAGAGTGTCGACCGCCTCGCTGAGCCACTTCTCGGCGGTCGCCGAACGACCACCGGCGTCCAGCGCCGCACTCATGTAGCTGGGGGCGTCGGGCTGCACGAGCAGAAACGGGCGCAGCGCGGTCAGCTCCGCCATCGCCTCGTCGTCCCGACCGCCGGCCCGGAACAGGGCCCGCGCCCGCAGCGCCCGGGCGAACCCGGTCCGCGGGTCATCGCCGGACGGGTACGCCGCCAGAGCCTGCTCCGCGTACCGCAGGGCGGCATCGGGTCTCGCCCGGATCTCGGCGATCTCGGCGGCCAGGCTCAGAGCGTCCCCGGCGTCGTCCGGATCTTCCAGCCGACCCTGCTCCGCCGCCTCGGCGAGACCGGCGGCCACGCCCAGCGGGTTGGCCGTCCCGAGCGCCGAGCGGCGAAGTTCGGCGAGGTCAGCCTTGGTGAGTACGTCTTTCGTCGACACGATTTCACGGTACGTCGGAGGGCTCCCGCCCGGCCCAACTACGGCCATCTACGCGGGCCACGTCGAGAACCGCACACCTGGGCCGCGTCATGGTCGGCGGCGGGTGTGCCGGTGAGCGTGATGACTCACAGGCATAAATATGCCCCTGAGTCATCACGCTCGTCGTGACATCCGCTCGTCCAGACGTCACGCTGCGCATCGCCCAGGCTGGGCTGCCGGATGCGGCGGGTTCGCGGCTGCCACAACCACGGCCAGCACCGCGATCACGACCGCGATCCGAGCAGAGGTACCCCGGTGTCGCTCAGAACTCCTCGTACACCGCCGGGTCCTGGTCCGTGAGGCGCCCGTCCGGGCGGCCCAGCGCGGTGATGGCCTCGACCTCCGCGTCGGTGAGCTTGATGCCGAAGACGTCCAGGTTCTCGACCTGCCGCTGCGGGGAGGCGGCCTTGGGTAGCGGGATCACCTGGCGGGCCACGTGCCAGGCGAGAATGGTCTGCGCCGGGCTGACGCCGTGCGCGGTCGCGATCTCCACCACGACGGGGTGCTCCTGCAGGTCGTTGCCACGGCCGAGCGGGCTCCAGCCCTGCACGAGGATCCCGTGCTCCCGGTGGTAGTCGATCGCCTCCTGCTGCGGGAAGTACGGATGTACCTCGATCTGGTTGACCACCGGGGCGACCCCGGTCTCGGCCACCAGCCGGTCGATGTGCTCGGGCAGGAAGTTGGAGAGGCCGATGTGTGTGACCAGGCCGCGCTCGCGGGCCTCGATCAGCGCCCGCCACGCCTGCACGTACAGGTCGACCTTGGGGTTCGGCCAGTGGATCAGATACAGGCCGATCCGGTCGAGGCCGGTGCGGAACACGCTCTCCTCGACGGTGGTCAGCGCCTCGTCGTAGCGGTGGTGCCGCCCCGGCAGTTTCGAGGTGACGATCAGTGCGTCCCGTACGTCGCCCGCCGAACGGGCGGCCCGGCCCACGGCGCCCTCGTTCTCGTAGTTCACCGCCGAGTCGATCAACCGGTAGCCCGCCCGGATCGCCTGACCCATCGCGTCGACACCCGCCGAGCCGTTCAGCCGGTACGTGCCGAGCCCGATCGCCGGCAACGTGGTGCCGTCGGCGGCTGTCAGGTGGGGAATCGTCATGGTTGATGTGCCTTTCGTCGACCGTGACTGGACCCTACCCGCACCGGTGTGTTGCTGAACGCACGTTCCGGCCCGCAGCAGCGCGGCGAGTCCCCGCCCCGCTGTGCGGGGCGGGGACCAGCTCAAGCGATCAGCTCAGCCGCGCGGATGCGGTATCCAGACCGCCCCGAACGCTGACCGCCTTCACCGTGACCGTGTCGCTGCCGGTCTTGATCACCCGAAGCCGGACCTTCTGCTTGTCGCCACCGTCCAGATAGAACTGCGGCGCGGCGCCGACGGTCCGCGCGCCGTCGACCTTGACGGTGTCCGGAGCGACGATCTTGATTTCCTTCGCCTGCTCGAGAGCGGTCGGAATGCGGCCGGTGTTCTTGACCGTAGCCGTGATCTCGTGCGTCGCGCCGTCGCTCTGGGTGCCCTTGAGCTTCTTGGCGGTGACCTCGGTGAGGCCGACCTGCGGCAGTGAGTCGATCAGATACAGGTTGAACTGGGCCTGGTTGGCAGCCCAGGTGCCGATCAGATCAGCTGACGGGTTCTGCGACCAGAACTTGGGGTTGATCCCGCCAATCTCGACCGTACCCAGCTTGGGGTGTTGCACCTTGGTCCACGGCAGGAAGCAGTTCGTGCGGCCGTTCTCGGCACACCACCGCGACCGCTCCCAGTCGGCGTACCTGCCGTCCTTGTCGTAGTCGACGTAGTCACCGCCGTTCCAGATCTCGTCGCCGTACCAGACCGCGCCGTACTGGAAGTAGCCGAAGTCCGGGCCGTGGCCGAACAGGGGCGTCGGCTGGCCACCGTTGCGCGTGGCGTAGTCGATGTAGACGCTTCCCGTGTTCCGGTAGCCGGTGAACGAGGCGCCCGCCTTGTCGAAGTGCTCGTAGAGCTTGCGGTCGCTGGCATACATGCACTCGACGGGGTCGCAGGTCGAGGGCCCACGCAGATGCATGGGTACCCGAGTGTCCATGCTGTTCACCGCGCCGATGTTGGTGTGCGACATCAGCCAGGTGTAGACATGCCGTGTCTCCGGCTCCGACAACGGGTATTCGCCGGCACCGCCCTGGGTCAGGTTCCGGCCGGTCGCGTCGTCCGCCGGCATGACATGCCAGTTGTACGGGTAGTTGCGGTGCAGGTCGAGGCCGCCGACGCCGTCCTCGTTGTAGCGGCCGTCGCCGTCGTTGTCGATGCCCTCGGAGAACATGAGGTAGTCGCCCTTGCCCGCGCCGACACTGAGCATGGCGTTCCCGGCCGGATCCCGCTCGTCGATGACGTGGGTTCCCTTGCCCGCGCCGACGTACTGGCGCATCTGGCTCAGGTACCCGTCGTCGTTGAGGTCCTCGCCCGGGTCCTCGTCGCGCTTGCCGTCCCCGTCGTTGTCGTCCGGGCGTACCGTCGACCGGTTCGTCTGGGCGGTGTACAGGTACATGTCGTGGCCGTCGGGGTTGTTGACCGGCCGGAGGTACACCGTCTTCGCGTCGAGCAGTTTGTCGACCTTCGCGTCCTTGCCTGCCTGCGTGATGAGGTGGTGTGCCAGCCACAGCGAACTCTCGGCTGACGAGACCTCGCCCGAGTGGCGATTCCCCTCGAAGTAGGCCGCCGGCTTGTCCGTGTCGGCACCGACGGACTTGTCCGTGATGGTCAACTGGTAGATCGGCTGCCCGCTGTAGCTCTCGCCGACGATGTGCAGGTCGACGATGTCGGGACGCTCGTGGGCCCACTTCCGCAGCCACCACTGGATCTCGATGCTGGTGTGGAAGTGGTCGAAGTCCATCTGGCCCGGGGTCTTCGGCTGCACCTGGTCGTACTTGACGACCTTGAACGTGCTCTCCCCGTCCCGCTGGCCGGCAATCGTGATGGTGGAGGACGTGGGTGTCACGCTGCCGGGAAACGGACCCGGATCCTGCGGCGGCTGCAGACCGACGGTATGGGTGGGGGTCGCGGACACGGCCGCGCCGTCGAGTCGATGCGCGCCGCCTGGGCCCCACAGTGGCATAGTTGCGAGGACGAGGGCGCCCGCTGCCACCAGCACGGAGGCCGGGCGGATGCGCCGGAGGAGGTGCTTCTTCCCCGGCGGGTGCTGGATTGTGGCGTCGTGAGAAGAGGCTTGCCGCTGACCGGATGAGCTTTGTGAGGCGTCGGAACTCAAGGCACATCTCCCAGTGTCACTTCGGTGCTTGCCCGTGCCCAGCAGACACGGTAGTCACGCTGCGTAAGGGGGCTGCCACCCATTGGGTACTCGAGTTCCGATCACCGTAGTCGATCATTACATAGATGTAAATACCTGATTGACGTTGACTCCTTACCGCCGTTGAGTGCCGGCGCGAGCAGCCGGCCATGCTGATGGGTCCAGTCACCAACGGGGGCCGAAACTGGGTCCGGCGCCCGTCTCCGGCTTGTGGGTCACCCGACACGGTGACTCGTTGTGGCCGGGCGTCGTCGAGCCGATGGGTGTGCCGGCGCCGCACGCGGGTACGCCCAGCCGAACGGACCCGGGGGAGGCGTGATGGCGAGCGAGGCACCCGACTACTTCCAGCCCGAGGCTGGGCTGGTGCTGACGCACCTGCTGATCGTGCGGGATGTGGACCGCTCACGGGAGTTCTACCGGCGGGTGCTGGGAGCGACAGTGGTGCGGGAACGCCAGCCGGCGATCCTGCGTTTCCACAACAGCTATATCGTGATCAACGACGAAGGTGGCCCGACCGACGACAAGCCGGGTGTGCAGGCGCAGGCGCCGCCGGATTCGCGGACGCTCAGCAGCGCCATGAACATCCGGGTCACCGACGTCCGAGCTGTCTACGAGCAGTGGCGGTCACGGGGTGGGGAGTTCCTGACCGAGCCCAAGGATCATGGCGTCGAAATCCGGTGCTACCTGCGCGACCCGGACGGCTACCTGATCGAGCTCGGTCAGGGCACCGGAATCCTCGCCGAGATGGGTCGCGCCGCCTCCGCCTGAGCGACCGACACCCGGACCCAGGTCGACAACTTGGCGCGGGGTCTGATGCTGGGAACCCAGCCCGGGGCAGTCACGTCGTAGGGGCATGACGCGTAGCAGCGCCCACGTACCCCATCCGACGGCCGCGACCGGCGTCCCCCGAGTCATGACTCCAGCTCGCGTCATGGGGCTGGCCCTGGTCGCGGGCCTGGCGCTGGTCACCGGCTGCACGGCGGAACCGGCCCCCGTGTCGCCACGTGACCGGGTAGTGCCGGCCGGCGGGTTCCGGCTCGTCGCGTTCGACTCCTGCCCGGAGGCGCTGCGGCAGCTGAAGACGGCTGCCAAGGCATATGTCGGGCCCTGGGGGTTCGGGCCGAACGGGGACATCCGTACCTTGGGCCGCGCCGAACAGGCTGGGGCGCCCGCCGCAGCGGGGCGGGCGGATGCGGCGCCCAAGGGCTACTCGGGCACCAACACGCACGAGGTTGGGGCCGATGAACCGGACCTGGTCAAGACCGACGGCAAGCGGATTGTCACCGTGCAGCACGGCAAGCTGTACGTGGTCGACCCGGCCACCCGCCGGCTGACCGGAGAGCTGGAGCTGGCACCGGGTGCCGATCAGTTCGGCGGGGCCGAAGACGGCCTGCTGCTGCACGGTGACCGTGCGCTGGTGCTGCGCCGCGACGGGTGGGCCGGAATGGCGACAACGGCCGTCCCCGAGAGAGGCGGGCGCGTCGCAGACGCCCCGATGCCGGACGGCATCGTCGGCCCCCGGCTGATCATGGTCGACTTGTCCGGCGAGCCGAAGATCATCGGCGAATACCGGATCGACGGCAATCTGGTGGACGCCCGCCAGGTGGGCACCACTGTCCGGGTCGTGGTCCGCTCCGCGCCCCGGCTGAACTTCCCGTACCGGGAACGGGCCACCGATGAGCAGCGCACTGCCGCCAACCGCGAGATCATCGACAACGCCACCGCCGACGACTGGCTGCCCCGGTACGAGGTCACCTCCGGCGGGCGAACCAGCGCCGGACGGGTCGGCTGCGAACGGGTGAGCCGGCCGGCCGCCTACTCCGGCACGTCGCTGGTGACCGTGCTCAGCTTCGACCTCGGTGCGGCCACCCTCGGCGCCGGCGACCCGGTCACCGTGATCGCCGACGGCGACACCGTCTACAGCAACGGACCCCGGCTGTACGTCGCCAACGACCAGCGCTGGCGGGTGCTGCCGGCGCTGACCGCGCGGAACATCGCACCCGATCCCAGGGACGAGACCACCGAGATCTATCAGTTCGACATCTCGGGCGCGGGTGGCCCGCGGTACGTCGCCGCCGCGTCCGTACCGGGCTGGCTGATCAACCAGTACGCCATGTCCGAGTGGGACGGGCATTTGAGAGTGGCCACTACCAGTGGCCGTACCTGGGGTGACAAGCCGAACTCGACGTCCAGCGTGTACGTCCTGCGCGCCGACGGCACGGCGCTGACCCAGGTCGGCAGGGTCACCGGACTGGGCAAGGGGGAACGGATATTCGCGGTACGGTTCGTCGGCGGCACCGGGTACGTCGTCACCTTCCGGCAGACCGACCCGCTCTACACCGTCGATCTGCGTGATCCGACGACGCCGAAGGTGAGCGGCGAACTGAAGATCAACGGGTATTCGGCGTACCTGCACCCGGCCGGCGAAGGACGGCTGCTCGGCGTCGGGCAGGAGGCGTCCGACCAGGGCCGTGTCCAGGGCACCCAGCTCTCACTCTTCGACGTCTCCGATCCGGCCAGGCCGACCCGGATCGCCCAGTATCACGTCAAGCAGGGGCATTCCGAGGCGGAGTTCGACCCGCATGCGTTCCTCTACTGGCCGGCCGAACGCCTGGTCGTGGTCCCACTGACCGTCCACGGCACGGGCCTGCCGAGCAACGTGGCGCTGGCCCTGCGAGCCGGCGACGGCGGGTTCACCGAGGTCGGCACGGTCGACCACACGCTGGGCACGGGGCGTCCCGAGGATCTGACGCCGATCCGCCGGTCACTGGTGGTCGACGGAGTGCTCTGGACCGTCTCCGACGCTGGCCTCAAGCCGACCAGCCTCTCCACGATGAAGACCCTCGGCTGGTTGCGTACGGCGTGACCGGGATGGTGGTGTCCGGGGTGGCCCGCCGTGGGTGGGCTCGGCGGCTGCCCGCCGTGCACCGCCTGGCGTCCGCATCGACTACGAGTGATCGGGCCCATGGTGATCAGGCGGCGGGTAACGTGAACGCCGTGGAGGATCTCGGCGCTAAGGTCTCGTACCTGGCACTCGCCGTCGGCACCCGGGTCTACGACGTCGAATCGGCACCCCTCGGCGTGGTCGAGCACGTGCTCGCCGACGAACGGGCCGACATCTTCCACGGCGTGATCGTGGCACCGCCGAAGCCGTACCGGTCCCACCGCTTCGCCCACCGGGAGCAGATCGCCGACCTGTACGAGCGGGGGGTCGTGCTGTCGGTGCCCGGTGTCGAACTGCACGAGCCGGGCGAGGACACGCCGGCCAGAAAGGCCGAGGCCGCGGGTGGCGACCCGGTGCAGGTGGGCCTCCGCCGCGCCTGGGAGTGGCTGAGTCGACCACGCTGAACCCTGGCGGGCAGCTCGCACCAGGCGGACGCATGATCGGCCCATCGAGGCAGGCGAGGAAGAGTTCACGGTCACCTGACGGGCCTGCCGCACGGTCAGGTCTCAGGCTGATCGGGCAGTGTCGGTGATGTGCGCGATTACGGCCGAGTAGTCCCGGTCGCCAAGGCCGGCCTCCTGGGCTGACGCGACCCACTGCCGTGCGGCCGCCGCGACCGGCAGTTCGACGCCTGCCGACTCGGCGGCCGACACGACCAGATTGGCGTCCTTACTGGCGAGTGACAGCGCGAACCGGAACGGGAATTGATCGGACTCGATCGCTGGTCGTCGCCGATCCGCTTGCGAGCCGACGGGAGTCGCGGACAAGACCTCGAACGCTGTGTCACGCGGCAGTCCAAGCCCATCCGCGAGGGCGAGCGCCTCACCGAGAACAGCGAGCACTCCGAAGAGGGTCGAATTGGCTACCAGTTTGGCCGCCGCGCCGGCACCGAGCGGTCCGACATGCATTGGCGAGCCAAGCGCGCCCAACACCGGCATCCACCGTTGGGCGAGTGGCTCCGGCCCTCCGACGAACATCCGTAGCGAACCGGACTCGGCCTCCGAGACGCTGCCCAGCACCGGCGCATCGAGCAGGCCAACGCCATCCGGCAGCATCGCGGCCAACCGTCGCACCGCGGGCGGCCCGACGGTGGACATCTCAGCGAGCGTCGTCGACGCGGTAGCACCGGCGAGGATGCCCTGCGGGCCCTCGGCGACCTCTTGCAGCGCGGCCGGGTCGGACAGCATGGTGATGACCAAGTCGGCCCGGCGGGCAGCTTGTGCCGGACTGTCGGCAGCGACCGCGCCACGTGCCACAAGATCGATAGCCCTCTGCGGCGTGCGGTTCCAAACAACGAGGTCATGGCCGGCATCGAGCAGCCGGCCCGCCATCCGGCTACCCATTCCACCCAAACCGATAACAGCGACCGTGGCCATGGCGCCATCCTGCCAATTTCGCCCGGGCAATGCCGCACAAAGCGCCGTAGTAGCGCAGGGTTCGGGTACTCGTGCCGGCCCGCTCAGCCAGTTCGCCGATCAGCATCTGACCTCCTCCACCAGCCCGTCGCGACCACGCTAAACCTTGTCGTTGGCGTCAAGGCAAGGTGCACTCGATCACGTGGCGACGGCTCGGGCGCCGGTGTCGGCTCCCTACCGTTGGCTGGCTTCCTGCCGCGCACCTCTGCGCCGCCACGGGGCCGCCAGGATCAGGACGGCCAGCAGCACGGCAGCGCCGAGGCTCAGCCCGGTGAGCAACGAGATTGGGGATTCCTCAGCCCGAGCATGGTGCTCGCCCTTGACGGAGACTACGAGGCTGTCGTGCTTCTTCTCTTCGGGTGTGACCAGGCGGCCGACGGACGCGTGGGGAGGCAGGGCGAAGCCCCAGTTGAGCAGGGCCGCCGCTTCTCCGAGACTCCCCAGCGGCGCGGTCTCCGCTCCGAGCAGGGTCACCACGAGCCGCCGACCGTTGCGTTCGGCCACCCCGACGTACGTCTGCCGAGCCAGGTCGGTGAAGCCCGTCTTCCCTCCGAGCGTTCCGGGATAGTGGCCCAGCAACGTGTTGTCATGGGTGATGGCGAATGCCGGGTTTGCTGGCTGTGCGGGTATCTGCGCCACCCTCGTTGCCATGTATCGCCGAAAGTCTTCCCGCGCGAAGGTGGCCCGTGCGATCAGCGCGAGGTCGTATGCGCTGGTGTTCTGACCGGGGCCGTCCAGGCCCGAGGGCGTTGCGGCGTGGGTCTGGTTCGCGCGCAGCCGATGTGCTTCGTCGTTCATCGCCGCGACTCCACCCGGTCTGCCCGCGCCGCCGCCGCCGACCCGAGCCAGCACGTTGGCCGCGTCGTTTCCCGATGTGAGCAGAAGTCCCAGCCACAGGCTCTCGATCGAGTAGCGGCCACCCTCGACCACCCCCATCAGCGAACTGGCTGGGTCGAGATCGCGCAGATCCGCCCTGGTCACCTCAACCATCTGGGCCGGGTCCAGGCGGGGCATCAGGGACGCCGCCAGCAGCAGCTTCTGCACGCTGGCTGGCGTTCGGCGCTCGTGGGGGCCGCACCCGCCCAGGACCTCACCACTGTTGAGGTCCGCCACGAGCCATGAGGTGGCGGTCAGTGCCGGCGCCATCGGTGCGCCCGCCGGGATGGTCAGGCCGGCCGTGGCCAGCGCCTGCCCCCCGACCGCCGCGTCGGTGGGGTCGACCGGCGGCGGAGACGGTATGGCCGGCGGTGGCGTCGGTGGCTTCACGGCCGGGCACGGCACGGTCGGCGCGGCCGCCGCCGGCGTCGGTGGCAGGACCGCCGCAGCGGGCAGAACCAGGATGGCGCTGAGCGTCACGGCGGTAAACCGAAAGCCGGTCACGTATACGTACGGTAATCGTCCGCAAGGCTGACGCGGTCCGATTGGCGAAAGCACGGGCCATTGCCGTCCGAGATGACGCCGTCTATGGCAGGAAACGCCGGGTGGGGTGCGCTGCGTGCAGGCACCCGCAGCCGGTGGCCGGCCCAGCAGCGGCTCGCCGTGCCAGCGCGGCGCGGACGAATCGAACCGGTCACGGACCACGCCGACGGCGGCGTCGAGTCGGTGCCCGGGGTTGCACCCGTCCCGGTATAAAACGGGCCCCACATCGCAAAAGCGACCGCTCGCTGCTGATGTTGTGGGAATGTTTCATGTACTAGGCCCACTTGGCGCCCCGATGAGGGAAATGCCCGCTTGTCATCCGCTTCTGGAGGCTAGCGGTGCCTAGAGCGTCTGTATCCCCAACATGGCGACCCGTCGGGTTTGCCATCGGATGAGGCTTGGAAACTTGCCTATGGAAGGAGCGTCAAATGATCAGAAGGCGTGGGCGGCTGTGGACCGTCGCGGCTGTGGTCAGCGCAGCGGTGGCGGTCACTGCCACGGCGGCAATGGGAGACGGGGGCGGTCACGACCGTGCGGGGAGCGAGGACAGAGGCGGACACCACGAGGGCGACCCGCGGTTCAAAGTAATCAACCAGGTCTCCGATCAGGAAGAACGAGATCCCTCGGTCGTCGACCCGGACGCTGTCAACTCGTGGGGGCTGGCCCTGGGGCCGACGACACCGCTGTGGGTGTCCAACAACGGCACGAACACCGCCACCGTCTATCGTGGCGGAGTCGACGGTGCCCCGGTCGAGAAGGTCGACCTCACCGTTGACATCCCCGGCGGCGCGCCGACCGGGGCGGTGTTCAACGACACCGACGGCTTCAAGGTGCCGGGGCCGGGCGGTGACGAACCGGCACGCTTCATCTTCGTCAGCGAGGGCGGTGACATCACCGCCTGGAACCCGAACGCGGAAACCACGGCGGTTGTGGTGGCGCACACGAACCGTGCGATCTACAAGGGTGTGGCCCTACTGGAGACCGGCGTCGGCAGTTTCCTGCTCGCCGCCGACTTTCACAACGCACGCATCGATGTGTTCGACGAGAACTTCGACAAGGCGGAGCTGCCGGACTCCCTCTTCCGGGACACGAACATTCCCGACGGGTTCGCGCCGTTCAACGTACTGGCGGTAGGCGAACGGGTCTACGTCACCTATGCAAAGCAGGATGCGGACGCTGTGGACGACGTGAAAGGCCCCGGTCTCGGTTTCGTCAACCTGTTCACCGACTTCGGGACGGAGGTTCGGCGGATCGCCAGCGAGGGCACGCTGAACGCACCGTGGGGTCTCGCCTTCGCGCCAGAAGGCTTCGGCGAGTTCACCGGCGACTTGCTGGTCGGCAACTTCGGTGACGGCCGGATCAACGTGTTCGACGGCAACGAATTCGAGGGCCAGCTGCGGGACGAGGACGGCGAGACGATCGCCATCGATGGTTTGTGGTCGCTCCTGCCGGGCACCGAAACCACCGGTGGTGAAGAGACTCTGTGGTTCAGTGCCGGGCCGGACGATGAGCAGCACGGACTGGTTGGTCAGCTGATCCCAACGACCAAGTAACTGCCGCGGATCCGCCGCGCCCCGAGCTTCGCGGGGCGCGGCGTACCGCTGTTCCGGCCCCGCCGGGTAGCGCCGGTACGGTCTATTCGGACCGTCGCCACCGGGTGGGTCAGTCCGGCAGCAGCGGCATCTTCAAACCGGGTTCGCGGCCGAGCAGCGTCGCCCGGGGTGACACCCTTACCCGCGATCGCGTCGAGTGGGACGTCGACGCCCCACTCGACGAAGATCTCGCGTGCGGCCGTGACGAGAGCTTCACGGTTGCGCTGCTGGTCCTTGCGTGGGCCGCCCCGTCGACGCACTCCGCGTCATGACCCCAAGATACGGCGTTCCGGCCGGGAGAGCCGAAACCGTATAGCGGCCTTCGTTTTGAGGATACGTTCGTACTGCGTTGGCCGTGCTGACGCTGCCGGCGAATCCGGAGTACGAGCGGTTCCTTGACCTCGCCACGCTCGCCGGCGGTCGCGTCGTGTTGGCCACCGTCGGTGGCTTGGTGACGTGCGTGAGTTGGGCGCTAATCGGCGTTGTGGTGGGCGTGCACTGGCGATGGTCGCCTCGTGCGGGTTGGCTGGCCTGGGCCGCTACGAGACTCTGGACCGGCCCTGCTCGTGCCGAACCCCACGACGGCCGGCATGGTGGAGGCGCTGGTCGGACCAGACCGTGGCTGGGCGTGGCTCGGCGTCGGGCTGGTCACCGTCCTCGCGGTCGTCGGCGTCATAAGCCCAAGCCCGACGAGCCCACCACAAACGACGGCTCAACCTCGAACTTCAACCATGATCCCGAATGGCGGCTGCCCTAGCCCGAGGTGCGGTCCCCATTCGGGACGGAACCGGTGATGGGTGCCGTCCGGGTCCGCCCGGGTTCGGTCAGCCGAGCAGATCGCCGGTCGGCAGCGGCAGTGGCAGTTCGGGTAGCGACGGCAACACCGACGGGAGCGGCGCCGACGGCAGCGGCAGTCGGGGCAGCGACGGGTTGGCGGTGGACGTCGGCGAGGGCGCCGGCGCGGGAGGCTGTGGCGCTGGTGCCGTCCTGCTCGGTCCCGGGGCGCCGGAGGGCTCGGGGGCAACGGCCGTCGACACCGCGGGCGACGGCGTCGGGATCGCCGGAGACGTCGCACAGCGAGGCCAGCCGGGGCACGCGAGCGCGGCCAGGTCCCGCAGGACGGCATCGATGTCGGTGCGCAGGCGGGTGCTGTCGGTGGGGTCGGTGATCCGGCCCAGGTCCCCCCGGGCCTGGTCGATCAGCTGCCGGGCCTCCTCGTACCGTCCGGCCGCGACGGCCTCGCGGGCGAGGCCGGTGGTGTGTTCGACGCCGAGCACCTCCGCCCGCTCGGGATAAAGCACCTTGGTCAGCGACCACAGCGGACTGGTCGGCCCGGCGTCGTGGCTGGCGACCCCCAGCCCCGTCGCCAGTATGAGGGCGGTGACCACGGCGGCGGCCAACCCCAGGGCTCGCCGCCCGTGCGGTTGCCACCGGGGCGGGCCGGCGCCGGCGGGGGCGCCGGCCCGGAACTTCCGGACCCGACGGTCGGGATGTGGCGGGTCGGCGCGGACTGTGCCGTCGACCACGGTGTCCGGCTGGTCGGTGCTGACGTCGGCGCGCCAGGCGGCCAGCAGCGCCGTGAGGCCGTCGGCGTCGGCCTCGTGCTCGCCGCGTCCGAGCGCGTCGAGGAGCAGGTCGTCGTGGTTGATCGTGGTGAGGTCCAACTCCTCGCCACCGTCGGGCCGGGGCTCGCTCATGCCGCCACCTCGTCAAGTCCGTCGCCGGCAAGCGTACGGAGCCGGGCCAGGGCACGGGACTGGGCCACCCGTACGGCCGGCGCCGACATGCCGAGGATCGAGCCGACTTCCTCGGCGGTGAGACCGACCGCGACCCGGAGGGTGATGATCTCCCGTTGGACGTCGGGGAGGCGGTGCAGCAGCACCGATAGTCGGCGGGCCAGATCGGTGGCGACAGCCTGCTGCTCCGGCCCCGGTGTGGTGTCCACGTGCTCCAGGTCGGTGTCGGGAACGGCGATGGCGGCGCCGCGGACCGCCGCGCGCTGGGCGTCGGCGACCTTGTTAGCGGCGATGGCGAAGACGAACGCGGAGAACGGCCTGCCCTGGTCGCGATAGCGGGGAAGGGCCTTCAGCACCGCCAGGCAGACCTCCTGGGCGACATCGTCGGCGGTGGTGTACGCCCCGCCGACGCGACCCAGCCGGGCCCGGCAGTAGCGGACCAGCCCCGGCCGCACGGTGGCGAGCAGGGCAGCGAGCGCCGCCCGGTCACCGTGGGCGGCCAGGTGGACGAGCTCTGGCTCGATCGCTGTGGTCATGAGGAGGCGAGACACCTTCGTTACCGGCCGGTTAACCGCACGCTATCGAGACGTACGCCACTTTGCCTAGTTCACCTTCGGTGTTGGTGGAGTAGCGCAAAGAAGTTGTTGCGCCCGGCCGCGCCGTCGCGATGTCTCAGGTAGCGACCCGAGAGTGGAGGGGCGGATGGGCGTCGAGGTGGCGGTGCAGGGACTGACCAAGTCCTTCGGTGGCCAGCCGGTCTGGTCGGACGTCAGCCTGACCCTGCCGGCCGGCGAGATATCCGTCCTGCTGGGCCCGTCCGGCACCGGCAAGTCGGTGTTCCTCAAGACCCTGGTTGGGCTGCTACGCCCCGACGCCGGGTCGATCTGGATCGAGGGCAAGGACCTGCCCCGGCTCTCGGAGCGGGCGCTGTACGAGGTGCGCAAGCTGTTCGGGGTGCTGTTCCAGGATGGTGCGCTGTTCGGCTCGATGACGATCTACGACAACGTGGCCTTCCCGCTGCGGGAGCACACCCGCAAGTCCGAGGCCCAGATCCGCGAGGTGGTCACCGAGAAGCTCGACATGGTGGGCCTGGTCGGTGCCGAGAAGAAACTGCCGGGGGAGATTTCCGGTGGGATGCGCAAGCGGGCCGGTCTGGCCCGCGCGCTCGTGCTCGACCCCCGCATCGTCCTGTTCGACGAGCCCGACTCCGGGCTGGACCCGGTTCGCACCGCGTACCTGAACCAGCTGATCATCGACCTCAACCAGCGGACCGGGGCGACCTTTCTGATCGTCACGCACGACATCAACACCGCGCGCACGGTGCCGGACAACATCGGCCTGATCTACCACGGGCATCTGGCCATGTTCGGGACGCGGGAGTTGCTGCTGTCCAGCACGGAGCCGGTGGTGCGGCAGTTCCTCAACGCCCAGCGCGTCGGACCGATCGGCATGGCCGAGGAGAAGGACGCCGAGGAGTTGCAGGCCGAGGCGGACGCCGGCGTGGAGCTGCCACCGCTGCCGCCCATCTCGCTGCAACTGCCGCCGTCGGACGGGCTGCCCCGCGCCGCCGAGCGGCCCCCGGGGCAGTGGTGCCGGGAGCACGGCGTCACGCCGCCCCCCGGCTCGTTCGCCGGGCTGGCCGACGGGGCGCCCACCGTCACGCCGGCCAGGAACGGGCGGAGGTGACCCCCGATGAGCGGACCCGTCACCGCCGTACGCCACACCGGCGAGTTCTTCGCGTTCTGCCTGGACACCCTGCGCGGCCTCGGCCGGCGACCGGTGCAGGTCCGCGAGTTCGTCCAGCAGGCCTGGTTCATCAGCTCGGTGTCGATCCTGCCCGCCGCGCTCGTCTCCATCCCCTTCGGCGCGGTCATCGCGTTGCAACTCGGCTCGCTGGTGCGCCAGCTCGGCGCGCAGTCGTTCACCGGCGCGGCGTCGGTGCTCGCGGTGGTCCGCGAGGCGGGGCCGATCGTCACCGCGCTGATCATTGCCGGCGCGGGAGGCTCGGCGATCTGCGCCGATCTCGGCTCTCGGAAGATCCGCGAGGAGCTCGACGCGATGCAGGTGCTGGGCATCGACCCCATCCACCGCCTCGTGGTGCCCCGCGTGCTCGCCTCGATGCTGGTCGCCGTGCTGCTCAACGGCCTGGTCAGCGTGGTCGGGGTGACCGGTGGCTACCTGTTCAACGTGGTCCTGCAGGGCGGCACGCCGGGTGCGTACCTGGCCAGCTTCCAGGCCCTGGGACAACTGCCCGACCTGCTGGTGGGCGAGGTCAAGGCGCTGCTCTTCGGCGCCGCCGCCGCGCTGGTCGCCTCGTACAAGGGGATGACCGCCAAGGGCGGCCCAAAGGGGGTCGGCGACGCGGTCAACCAGAGCGTGGTGATCACCTTCATGCTGCTGTTCGCGCTGAACTTCATCGTCACGGCCATCTACTTCCAGGTCGTACCGCAGAAGGGAAGCTGACGTGCCGGCGCTGCGCCACCTCGACAACCTGGGCGGACAACTCGCCTTCTACCTGCGGGCGTTCGCCTGGGCGCCGCGCACCGTGCGCCGCTACAAGCGCGAGGTGATCCGCCTGCTGGCGGAGGTGAGCTTCGGCTCCGGCGCGCTCGCCGTGCTCGGCGGCACCGTCGGTGTCATCTGCTTCCTGACCTTCTTCACCGGCACCGAGGTCGGCCTCCAGGGCTACCAGGCGCTCAACCAGCTCGGCAGCAGCGCGTTCACCGGTTTCGTCTCGGCGTATTTCAACACCCGGGAGATCTCCCCGCTGGTCGCGGCGCTGGCCCTGTCGGCCACCGTCGGCTGCGGGTTCACCGCCCAGCTCGGGGCGATGCGCATCTCCGAGGAGGTGGACGCCCTCGAGGTGATGGGGGTGCCCTCGCTGCCGTTCCTGGTCACCACCCGCATGATCGCCGGGTTCGTCGCGGTCATCCCGCTGTACGTGGTAGGGCTGCTCGCCAGTTACCTGGCCACCCGCACCATCGCCGTTTTCTACTTCGGACAGTCCGCCGGCACGTACGACTACTACTTTCACCTGTTCCTGCCGCCGGAGGACGTGCTCTGGTCCTTCGGCAAGGTGCTGGTGTTCAGCGTGATCGTGGTGCTGGTGCACTGCTACTACGGCTACACCGCCAGCGGCGGGCCCGCCGGCGTCGGCGTCGCGGTCGGACGGGCCGTGCGGCTCGCCATCGTCGCGGTCAACATCGTCGACTTCTTCCTGTCGCTGGCCATCTGGGGCGCCACCACCACCGTTCGGATCGCGGGGTGACCATGAGACATCGCATCCTCGGCATCGTCTTCATCGCCGTGCTGACCGCAGCGTTGACCGCCTCCGTGCTGCAGTACCGCAAGGCGTTCACGCCGGTCACCTGGGTCACCCTGGAGGCCGGCCGGTCCGGCCTGCAGCTCAGCCCGGGCGCCGACGTCAAGGTCCGCGGGGTCGTCGTCGGCGATGTGCGCTCGGTCGACAGCGCGGGCGCGGGCGCGACCATCCGGCTGGCCCTGGACCCGGCCACCACGCCGCGGATCCCCGCCGACGTCAGCGCCCGGCTGCTGCCCAAGACCCTCTTCGGCGAGCGGTACGTCGAGCTCGTGCCGGCCGGCGGCGCCGGCGTACCGATCCATGACGGCGCGGTCATCCCCCAGGACCGCAGCCGCACCGCCGTCGAGCTGGAACGCGTCCTCGACGAGGCGCTGCCGCTGCTCCAGGCGGTGCGGCCCGAACAGCTCGCCGCGACGCTGGGCGCGATCGCCACCGCCCTCGACGGACGCGGCGAGCAGCTCGGCGCGAACATCGAGCGGCTCGGTGCGTACCTGCGGCAGCTGAACCCGGCGATGCCGGCCATCACCGAGGACGTCCGCAAGCTCGCCGTCGTGCTGGACAGCTACGACGCCGCCCTGCCCGACCTGCTCGCCCTGCTGCGGGACGTCACCGTCACCGCCCGCACCGTCACCGACCAACGTGCACAGCTGGCGGCGTTCCTCGCCGACACCACCGACACCGCCGACGCCACCCGCGGCTTCCTCGACCGACACGGCGACCAGATCATCGAACTCGGCCAGGTGAGCCGCCCGGTGCTGGAACTGCTCGCCACGTACGCCCCTGAGTACCCGTGCCTGATGAGCGGCCTGGTCGCCCTGCAACCCCAGGTCGAGGAGGTCTTCGCCGGCGGGCGGATGCACGTGACCCTGGAGGTCACCCGCGACGGAGGCAAGTACGAGAAGGGCCGCGACGAGCCCGTCTACGGCGCGCACGACGGGCCGCAGTGCCGTGGCCTGCCCCACCCGGGGCAGCCAGCGCCCAGCGTGCCAGTCGCCGACGGTTACGACCACGGCGGCGCTCGGCCGCGTACCCCCTTGCCGGTCGGCCTGCCGGCGGCCGTGCCCGCCGCCGGTTCCCCGGCGATGGGCCGGGCCGCCACCGGCGAGGAACGCGCGCTGGTCAAGCCGCTGGTCGGGGCCGTCACCGGCATCCTGCCCGCGGAGGTCCCCGACATCGCGGTCCTGCTGTGGGGGCCGCTGCTGAGAGGAGGGGTGGTGAACGCGCGATGAGTAACAAGGCCATGGCACCTCTGCTGAAGCTGGTGGTATTCGCCGCGGTGACCCTGCTGCTGACGGCGCTGCTCGCGCAGACCCTCGGTGCCTTCCCACCGGGCGGGGTCACCTACCGGGCCCGGTTCACCGACGTCACCGGTCTGCTCCCCGGAGACGACGTCCGCGTCGCCGGTGTGCAGGTCGGCCGGGTCCGTGGCATCACGGTGGTCGACGACACGCTCGCCGAGGTGGCCTTCACGGTCACCTCCGACGTCCCGGTGGCCACCAGCGTCCGCGCCAAGATCCGCTACCGCAACCTGGTGGGCCAGCGGTACGTGGCGCTGAGCGAGGGGCCGGGGGAGGGGCGGCCACTGCGGCCCGACGGCCTCATCCCGCTCGGCCAGACGACACCGGCCCTGGACCTCACGACGCTGTTCAACGGGTTCCGACCCCTTTTCACGGCACTCAGGCCCGAGGACGTCAACAAACTCGCCTACGAGATCATCCAGGTGCTGCAGGGCGAGGGCGGCACGGTCAGCAGCCTGCTGCAACGCACCGCGTCGCTGACCAACACCCTCGCCGACCGGGACGCCGTCATCGGACGGGTCATCACCAACCTCAACGGCGTCCTGGGCACGTTGGCCGACCGGGACCAGAACCTGGACCAGAGCATCAGCCAGCTGCAGCAGTTCGTTTCCGGGTTGTCCGCCGACCGCACGGCCATCGGCGAGTCCCTGGTCAGCATCGGTGAGCTCACCACGGCCACGTCGTCGCTGCTGCGCGACGTACGACCACCGCTCGCTGCGGACGTGCGCGCCCTGGACGAGCTCTCCGGCACTCTCAACCGCAACGCGGCCGTCATCGACAGCACCCTCGGGCGGCTGCCGGAGCGGTACGAGTCCCTGACCCGCGTCGCGTCCTACGGCTCGTGGTTCAACTTTTACCTCTGCGACTTCGACGGCAACGTGGCGGTGTCGGGCCGGGCACCACTCGACCTGCCCACCTTCAGCGCCCCGGCCGCCCGATGCGCGGGAGGCAGCCAGTGACACCGTTTCGGGAACGCAACCCGGTGGTCGTCGGCACGCTCGGGCTGGCGCTGATCGTCGCCGTGCTGCTGGGCGCCTTCCAGCTCGACCGGCTGGCTGACCTCACCGGACGCGGCTACGAGGCGGCCTTCCACGACGCCAGCGGCCTCGTCACCGGCAACGAGGTGCGGGTCGCCGGGGTGCGGGTCGGCAAGGTGACCGCCGTGGAACTCGCCCGCAGCGGCGCGCCGTACGTGCGGGTCGGGTTCCGGGTGGACGACGACAGTGTCCGGCTCGGCACCGACACCGGCGCCACGATCAGGATCAAGACGGTGCTCGGCCAGAAGTACCTGGCCCTCTCGCCGGCCGGGCCGGGTCGGCTGCGCGAGGGCGGGCAGATCCCCCTGGCCCGCACCGCGGCGCCGTTCGACGTGGTGCAGGCGGTCACCGGGCTCGCCGACACGCTCGACAAGGTCGACACCGACCAGCTCGCCGCCGCCTTCACCACCCTGTCCGAGACCTTCGCCGACACCCCCGCGAGCGTCGACGCCTCCCTGGTCGGCCTCTCCCGGCTCTCCCGGACCGTCGCCGGACGCGACGCCGAACTGCGAGCGCTGCTCGACCGCGCCCGTCAGGTGACCGCCGTGCTCGCCACCCGGGACGAGGAGTTCTGCGCACTGGTCACCGACGGTGAGGCGCTGCTGAGCGAGGTGAGCCGGCGTCGGGACGCCATCCACAAACTGCTCGTCGGCACCGACGACCTCGCCACCCAGCTGTCCGGCCTGGTCAGCGACAACCGCGCCCAGCTCGCTCCCGCGCTGCACAAGCTGCGGGAGGTCGTCGCCATCGTGCAGCGCAACCGGGACGACCTGGAGAAAACCATCCAGCGGATGGGGCCGTTCGTCACCGCGTTCGCCAACGTGGTGGGCAACGGCCGCTGGTTCGACTCGTACGTCTCCGGTCTGCTCCAGCCGTACCAGCCCACGGGAGGCCGTTGATGCCCGGACCCATCCAGCGGTGGCGGCGGCCGGTCGCCGTCACCACCGTCCTGCTGGTGGCCGTCGCCGCCGGCGTGGTCGTTCTCCGCGACGGGACACCCCCACGGCAGGTCGTCGCCCACTTCACCCGCGCCGTCGGCGTGTACCCCGGATCGGACGTCCGGGTGCTAGGCGTCCGCGTCGGTGAGGTGGTCGCGGTGACCCCGCAGGGCCGCACCGTCCAGGTGAGAATGTCCTACGACCCGGGGATTGCCGTTCCCGCCGACGCCCAGGCGCTCATCGTGCCGCCCAGCGTGGTCAGCGACCGCTACGTCCAGCTCACCCCCGCCTACGCTGGCGGAGCCGCGCTCGCCGACGGGGCTGAGATACCGCTGGAGCGGACCGCCGCTCCGATGGAGATCGACGACATCTACCAGGCGCTCGACGACTTCAACCGCACCCTCGGGCCGGAGGGCGCCAACCGCGACGGCGCCCTGTCCGACCTGGTCGCCACCGGACGCGCCAACCTGGAGGGCAACGGCCAGAACCTGCACGACACCCTCGACGGCCTGTCCCGGGCCCTGGCCACCCTCTCCGACGGGCGGCAGGACCTCTTCGGGTCGGTGGCCAACCTGCAACGCTTCACCACCGCGCTGACCCGCAGCGACCGGGAGGTGCGCGCCTTCAACCGGCAGTTGGCCGACGTCGCCGAAATGTTGGTCGGGGAACGCGACGAACTGGCCGCGGCGCTGCGCAACCTCTCCACCGCGCTGGCCGACGTGACCACGTTCGTGCGGCAGAACCGCGACGCGCTGACGTCCAACGTCGCCGCGCTGGCGGACGTCACCGGCATCCTGGTCCGTCAGCAACAGGCCGTCATCGGCATCCTCGACGTCGCCCCGCTCGCCCTGGGCAACCTCAACCTGGCCTACAACCCGCGATCCGGCACCCTGGACACCCGCGACAACGTGATGGGTCCCTACGACCCGGCCGGTTTCGCCTGCTCACTGATGGTGGACCAGCTCCCCGCCGCCCAGGTGCCCGCCAAGTGCCTGGCACTCGCGCAGACCCTGCACTCCCGGGGGCTGCCCATGACCGACCAGCTCCGCAAACTCCTCAAGCTGCCGCCCGGCGCCCCGACGACCGGCGGGTCCTCACCGGGGAAACCTCCCCCCAATTCCCCCGGTGCGCCGATCCCCGACCACGCGCCGGGCGGCACCGGCACCACCAGCGACCCCACCCTCGGCGGCATCCTGCGGGGTTTGTCATGACCGCCCGCACACTGTGGACCCTGGCGTGCGCGATCGTGGTGGCGATGCTGCCGGCCGGATGCGGCCTGCCCGACCTCACCGACCTGCCGCTGCCCGGCGGTGCCCCGAAGGGCGACGGGTACGCCGTCACCGCCGAGTTCAGTGACGTGCTCGACCTGGTGCCGCAGGCCGCCGTGAAGGTCGACGACGTGACGGTCGGCAGCGTGGAGAAGATCTCCCTGACCGGCTGGACCGCACGGGTCACCCTGCGCATCGGCGCGGACGTACGCCTGCCGTCCAACGCGACGGCCGCCGTCCGGCAGAGCAGCCTGCTGGGCGAGAAGTACGTGACCGTCGCGCCGCCACCCACCGGCGCCTCCTCCGGTCGACTCGCCGACGGTGACCTCATCCCGCTGTCGCGGACCGCTCGCGGCGCCGAGGTGGAGGAGGTCCTCGCCGCGCTCGGGCTGCTGCTCAACGGCGGTGGTCTGGCGCAGCTGAGGACCATCAACCAGGAGCTCGGCGCCGCACTCGAGGGGCGGGAGCCCGCCGTCCGGGACGCGCTGGACCAGCTGGACACGTTCATCGGCGGGCTGGACAAGCAGAAAACCGACCTGGTCCGCGCCCTCGACGCCCTGGACCGGCTCAGCGGCCGGCTCGATCGTCAGAAGCAGGTGCTCGGCGATGCCGTGGACTCCCTGGCCCCGGGCCTGACCGTGCTGGCCGAGCAGCGCGCCCAACTGACCCGGGCGCTGACCGCACTGGACCGGCTGGGCGACGTCGGCACCCGGGTGGTCAACAGCAGCCGCGACGACACGCTGGCCGACGTACGGGCGCTGCAACCGATCCTGGAGCAGCTGACACGTGCCGGGGACGACCTGCCGAAGTCGCTCGACTTCATGCTGTCGTTCCCGTTCCCACCCAATGTCACCGGCGCGATCGTCGGCGACTTCGTCAACCTCTCCATCACCGCCGACCTCGACTCGGCGTCGATCCTGGCGAACCTGGTCGCCGCTGCCCCCGCCGCACCGGCCCGTCCGCACACGCCGGCAAAGGGCGCCACCCCCGGTGGGGCACCGGCGGCCGGTGGCGGCGCACCGACCATGCCGCGGCCCGGCGGCGGGTCCCGCCCGCTGCCCGACCTGCCGATCCTGAAGTGCCTGCCCGACCCGCTCAACTTCCCCGCGACCTGGACGCCGCCGAAGGACTGTCTGCTGCCGGAGGGCTGCGTCCTGCTCAAGCCCGGCTCGAAGGTGCCCATCGGCGGGCTGATCCTGCCGAAGGGCCTCGTGCCACCGGGCACGGTCTTTCCCGTCGGGACCGAACTGCCCTCCGGCACGGTCCTGACGGCACAGTGCATCCTGCCGCTGACCGGCGCGGTGATCGGACAGATCGGCACCCTGCCGGACCTGCTGTCCGAAGGGTTGAAGCCATGATCGGACGTACCGCGAAGGTGCAGGTTCTGGCGTTCGTGCTGGTGAGCGTCCTCGGCGTCAGCTACGTCGGCATCCGCTACGTCGGGCTGGGCGACCGGTTGCTCGGCGGAAGCTACGTCGTCCACCTGGACCTCGCCCGGGCCGGCGGCATCTTCCCCAACGCCCCGGTCACCTACCGCGGGGTGCCCGTCGGCCGGGTCGACGCAGTCGCCCTGCGCGGTGACGGGGTCCGCGCCGACCTGCGGTTGCAGCGCGACGTCCGGGTACCGGACGACCTGCGGGCCGTGGTGGCGCACCGCTCCGCCGTCGGTGAGCAGTACGTGGACCTGCGTCCGGAGCGCGACAGCGGGCCGTACCTCGCCGACGGCGCGGTGATCCCGGCCGAGCGGACCGGTGTCCCGCTCGCGCCGGAGGTGCTGCTGAGCAACCTCGACGCCCTGGTCCGCTCCGTCGGCCCGGAGGATCTCACCGTCCTGATCACCGAACTCGGCACCGCGTTCGAGGGCAACGAGCTGGCCTTGGCCCGGATCCTCGACCACGGGGACGCGCTGCTGACCGATGCGACCACCCACTTGCCGGAGACACTCGCGCTGATCAACGACGGGCGGACCGTGCTCACCACCCAGGCCGAGTCGGCCGAGGCGCTGCGCCGGTGGGCGGCAGGACTGGCCCAGCTGGCGGCCACCGTCCGCGACGCCGACCCGGACCTGCGGCGGCTGCTCGCCGCCGGGCCTCCCGCCGGGCGGGAACTGGTCGCGTTGCTGCGCGGGCTGGAACCGACGGTCGGCACCCTGCTCGGCAACCTCGTGACTGTCAACGGCATCGCCGCTCGGCGGCTGCCCGGCATCGAGCAGCTGCTGGTGGTGTACCCGATCGCCGTCTCCGGCGGTTTCACCGTCACTCCGGGCGACGGCACCGCCCACCTCGGCCTGGTCCTCAACGTCAACGATCCGCCGTCCTGCGTGTACCGCGGCGGCGGAACCACGTGCGGCGCGGGGGAGCGGGCGGCCGGCGCCAGCGTGCGCGGCGCCGCCAACGCCCCTCGTCCGGGTGGCCGGGAACCGGCCTCCGACCCGGGGCGGCCCGGAGCCGCCCCGCCCGCCGGGAGCGAGACCGGCGGGTACGACCCCGCGACCGGCCTGGTGCTCGGCTCGGACGGCCGGCCATTGCAGTTCGGTGGGACCGGGGGTCAGTCCCGGATGGCCGGGGACCAGTCGTGGAAGCAGTTGCTACTCGCCGGGGTGACGCCGTGAGCGACGCGAAGAAGGAGGCGCAGATGCGGGCCCGGAGGGACCACACGCTGAAAGTCATCAAGGGGGCGAAGGCTGGAGTTCCCGGCCGTGCGTCGCAGCGCCGGATCGTTCCCCGCCAGCTTCCCCGACCGACGGAGCCGATCCAGGACCTGCTGCGGCGGCTCGACCAGGAACCGGTCGAGGATCCGACGGAGTTCGAGGATCCGGCGGGCGGGGACGGTCCGTTGGGGGAGCCGGCCAGGGCCGTGCCGGGGGGATGGCGACGGATGTCCATCGTCCTGCTCGTCGTACTCCTCGCTGCCACGCTCGCCGCCGCCGGCGTGACCGGGCACCGGTGGTACGTCGACCGGGCGACGGAGCAGGCCCGGCAGGCGGCCGTCGCGGCAGCCAAACAGGCCAGCGTCAACTTCGTCTCGGTCAGCGCGGCCAGCGTCGACCGGGACATCCAGCGGATCACGACCGGGGCCACCGGCGACTTCAGGGACGAGTTCACTCGGGGGCAGTCGCAGGTGCGCGCTGCGGTCGTGGAGAACAAGGTCGACTCGCGCGGGTCCGTGCTGCGGGCCGGACTGGTCTCCGGGGACCTGCGCAGGGCGGTCGTGCTGGTGGCCGTCGACGCCACCGTCAAGAACGTCAAGGCACCCGAGGGGCGGCCGTCGCACTACCGGATTCAACTGGACCTGGTCCGCGACCGGGAATCCGACCGGTGGCTCGTGTCCCGCCTGCAGTTCGTCGGCTGAGAGAGGGAGGACCTGTGCGTACCCTGGTCGAACTCGTGCGACGGCCGCGCGCCCCCTGGCGGCGCCCGGCCCGGATCCGGCTCGTCCCGGCCCTGGCCGTCGCGATCGTGCTCGCGGCCGCCGTCGCCGGTCTCGGCTGGTGGGGCGACCACCGCGCCGGGCAGCGGGACGCGGCCGTACGACAGGCCTTGGCCACGGCGCCCGCCGCCGCCAAGGCGATCTTCTCCTACGACTACCGCACGTTCGACGACAGCGTCGCCAACGGCCGCACCTTCGCCACCGGCCCCTTCGGCACGGAGTATGAGCAGACCACGGCTGCGCTGAAGCAGACCGCAGCCACGCAGCAGGCGATCGTGGCGGCGGAGGTGTCCGCGACGGGCGTGGTGACCGCGACCGCCGAACGGGTCGAACTGCTCGTGTACCTCAACCAGTACCGGCGCAACGTGAACACGGCCGGGGAGAAGGTTGACCAGAACCGCGTGGTGCTCACACTGGTCCCGGTCGACGGGGAGTGGAAGGTTTCCAGGGCAGAGGCCATCTGACGCCCTCGCCATCCATGCAGCCACCAGAGGCGCGTTGCTGGCGCCGATGGTTCAGTACGGGACCGCGGTGAAGGGTTGAGGCCTGCAGCCACAATGAATACGTGAGCCTCGATATTGACCACATCTACGTACCCATCAAGTTCGACCTCGGTGGCACCGTGCAGGACGTGGAGCCGGCCATTCCGTTGCTGGCCGGGTTGGGCACCATCACGGTCGACGTGGTCGAGCACGAGGAGACCAGGGCATACAACATCTCGTACCTCGCCACCCATCCTCCGGTGCTGCAGCTCTCCCTCGGCACCTCGGCGGTACGGATCGGCCGCACCACGTGGGCCACCAGCACCCAGGTTGTGATCTACCCGGCGCTGGGGGTGATCTCGGTGGACCTACGGTTCGCCGCACCCGAGCCAGCGGTCAGCACCGAGGACATCTGCCAGTTCTATGACGACCTGATCCGCGAGAACACCGTCGACTACTTCCGGCACCTGCGCGACCTCGACACCTTCCCGCCGAACCTGGCCAGACACCTGAGCAAGGTCGAGGCCGAGAACTTCGAGGCGGGTGGGCTGACGGTCGCGGCCTATGTGGAGGCGATCCGGGGGATCCTTCGGGACTCGGCCGGGTTCGAGCCGCGGGAACGCCGCTACCCGTTCCAGAACATGCGGCAGTTCTTCGTGCTGCGCGGCCCCGAGCAGCATGAGAACGCGCCGATCGTCGAGTCGCTGCTGCGGCTCTCCGCTCTGCCGGTGACCCCGGGTGCGGCGGCGGACGACGGGCCGCTGCGCCTACGCGGCCTCATGGTGCGCACCACCGGCTGGTCCACGGTGGCCGTCCTGCACGACGGGGTCGACGGTGGTACGGCGGCGGTGCGGCTGGTGCAGGACATGTACGGGCAGATCCACGCGCAGTGGTTCTTCTGCCAACTCTGGGTGGGGGTGGATCCGAACGACCGCGACGAGCTGGTCGGGCCGGGGCACTCACTGGGTGCGCGCATCACCCACCTCGCGCGGGTGCAACTGCAACTCGCTCGAGGGCTGGCCGAGGTCGGCAACGTGGACCTGATGTACCGGGATCCGGTGCGGATCGCGGTGGCCACCTTCCTCATCGACGGGCTGCGGGTGTCCCGGCACCTGCAGGCCGCTCGGCAGCGCCTGGAACTGCTCCGCAGCAATCTGGGCCAGCTCTTCGGGTTGCAGACGGCGCTGTTCCAGCAACGGCTCCAGTGGCTGTTCTCGGTCACCGCGGTTGCCGGCGTCGCCGCGCTCCTGCCGGAGATGATGCAGGTCGAGAGCATGCCCTGGCGGATCGTGACGGCCGCCTTGTTCGGCACGCTGGCGGTGTTCTGCTGGCTCCTGATCCGGCTGCTCGGACGCGCCGGCCTCAAGGCGGACCGGGTGGGCTGGGCAGTCGCTCGGATCCCGGGCAGGGCACGGCGGAGGCCGCTCGGGTGGGTCCGGCGGCTCCGCCGGCGGACCGGGTGACCCCCTGTCGCACACACCCCCGCACGCCAGGAGAGGGTTCCCGTCGTCCTGCTCACCTCGCTCGGGGTGGTCCCTCACCCCGACGCCGTCCAGCACATCTCAGCCCGGTCGACCCGGGCAAGGATCTTTACGCACTCTAGACAGCCGACGCGCCGGGTTTTCACGCCGCCGATACGTCACCCGGGCCGTACCGTCGGCCACACGTGCGTCCACGACGTTCGACCCGGGGCGGTGCGGGGTTGAGAACCGGAGTCCACGACACGAGGAATGCCCGGATGAACTAGATGTTGCGGAGCACGAGGTTGACGACACGCGCCCGGGCGGAACTCAGTTGCGTGGTGACCGGTGAGTTTGAGTAGTGTTTGCGCCATGTCGAGCCCTGAGGCATCCAAGGTGGGGGCTTTCGGTCACGCCGTCAGCCCCCTGAACCACTGAGTTCATAGTCCGCTTCCCAGCAGCCTTTGCTGTATGGGCATTTGCGCGCACCCTTGGGTGCTGGCCGCGGTGACGAGACGTCTCCTCGTTCTCTCTCACCTCGGAGTTTTTCTTGATGCCTCTGCCGCTGTACCTGCTTGCCGTGGCGGTCTTCGCCATGGGCACCTCGGAGTTCATGCTCGCCGGCTTGGTGCCGGACATCGCCGCAAGCCTCGACGTGTCGGTCGGGGCCGCCGGGCTTTTGACCTCGGCGTTTGCTGTCGGGATGATCGTCGGCGCGCCGCTGATGGCGGCGCTTGCGCGCTGGTGGCCTGTCCGGGCCAGCCTGCTGTGCTTCGTGCTGGTTTTTGCCGTGGCCCACGTCGTGGGCGCTCTCACGACGAGTTTCGCGGTTCTGCTTGTTACCCGGGTGATCGCCGCCCTAGCCAACGCGGGCTTCCTTGCTGTGGCACTGAGCACGGCGGCCACGCTCGTCGCATCTGATCAGAAAGGGCGCGCGCTGGCGGTGCTGCTCTCGGGTACGACGGTGGCCACCATCGCTGGAGTTCCCGGTGGTGCGGTGCTCGGCACGGTGCTTGGCTGGCGGGCAACCTTCTGGGCGATCGCACTGCTCTGCTTTCCCGCTGCCTTCGGCGTCGTAAAGGGCATCCCGGTCCGTGTCGGAAAGGCCCCTCGGGACACTCCGACTGGCTCGTCTCTTCGGAACGAGATCGCCCAGCTCGAGATGCCCAGGCTGGTCCTAGTCATGCTGCTAGGTGCCCTCGTCAACGCTGCCACCTTCGCCACGTTCACCTTCCTGGCACCGATCGTGACTGACACCGCCGGCCTGGGCGAGTTGTGGGTCTCGGTCGTGCTGGTGCTCTTTGGGGTTGGGTCCTTCGTCGGCGTCACCCTCGCGGGACGGCTCTCCGATCAGCGTCCCGGCATCGTGATCGCAGTCGGTGGCCCGTTGCTGCTGCTCGGCTGGGTCGCGTTGGCGACCCTGGCTGCCCAACCGGTGGCGCTTCTGCTCCTCGTGTTCGTGCAGGGCACGCTTTCCTTCGCGTTGGGCAGCACCCTGATCACCAGGGTGCTCTATGAGGCAGCAGGCGCCCCCACCATGGGAGGGTCGTACGCGACCGCGGCGCTCAACATCGGTGCTGCCGGCGGCCCCGCCGTCGCAGCAGTGACCCTCGGGGCCAATGCTGGCGACCTCGGCCCGGTATGGGTCAGCGGCCTCCTGGTTACGGTCGCACTGCTCATCGCCCTGCCCCTCCGGCGATTCATCGCACCCCGCGTCGGCCAGGCGATTCGATGACCCACGCGAACGCTCCGTTGAGTGTCGAGGGACGGCGGCAACTCATCGAGCGCTGCCGAACCCGCCCAATCGCTCATGTCGTGGAGCGGTTCGACCTGGACGCCGAGCCGGAGGTGGGTGCCGCGCTGCTGCGCGCCGCCCACGACGCGCTGGGCGGGCCCGGCTTGTACTACGCCGCCAGGCCGGCGCACTGGCGGCGCCGGCCTGAGGTGCTGGCCGTGGTCAAGGCGATGGCCGGAGATCGTCGGCAGCCGCCGGGTACGTGGGTGGTCGCGGTGGCCATCCCGCCTGCCATCGGCCCGGGCAAGCCGAGCAGACCACCGCCCGACCCGCCAGCGTCCGAACATGCGTCGCGCCATGCTAGAGCTGACGATCAAGGGTTCGATCAGCGCAGGATCGCCTCGACGAAGTCGGCGCCGAGGCGGGCGCAGACCGTCAGGTCGAGCTGGTGGTGCACGTATCGCCCGCGCCTGCTCACCGTGGTGAGCCCGGCCTGCTTGAGCACGGCGAGGTGGCGGGAGACCTCGGGCGCGCTGAGCTGCCACGCCTCGGCGATCTCCCCGGTCGTGTGCGGGCCCCGGGCGAGCGTGCGGGCGATCCGCCGCCGCACCGGGTGGGCGAGCGCGTCAATCCGCCGCTGGATCAGGTCGAGCGGCACGGGGTGCGGCAGCCCGGCCTCGGCCGACGGATATTGCACGACCGGCCGCCAGCCCGGCGCGTGCACGACGAGCAGGTGCGGTCGGCCGAACGCGGTCGGGGTGAAGGTGACCCCCTGCCCCTGCGCGGTAGTCGCGTTGTCCTGCAGCTTGTCGATGAGGATCCGCCGTCCGTCGGGGGAGCGGGTCGTCGCGGGGGAGACCGCCGCGAGCACCGTGTCGAGGCTGTGCCGGGCCAGCAGGTCCGCCTTGTGCCGGGAGTCTGCGGCGAGCTGATGCTGCACCCGGGCCCACGACTCGACGAAGAAGGCCTGCTCACAGTCCTCCAGGAGGCGGCGCACCCAGGCGCGTACACCCGGAGGGTCGGCGAGGAGCTGGTCGGCGAAGTCGGCCTGGCGCGGCCCGCGAGCCAGCGCCAGCTCCCGGGCCCGGTGCCGAGCGTCGGCGTCGACCAGCGGTGAGCGCAGGCGGCGCTGGGGCGTGGAGCCGCAGCTCGTGGTGATCAGAGCAGCCGCGACATAGGTCTCGTCATCGAGCCGGTCCACGTCGTCGAGCTCGGCGGCGAGGGTGTCGCGGGGCTGGCCCGGCACGAAGAAGTCGGCCCGAGCCGACCGCCACAGGAAATCGGCCTCCAGCAGCCGGTCGCTCAGCTCCGGCTTGAGCGACGCGGCGGTCGCGGTGATCCAGCCGTGCAGCGCCGGGTGGTGCGCGGGCTCCGCCAGCGCGTGCAGCATCGCGGCCAGCTCACCCAGCGGTGAGGGAGAAAAGATAAACCGCTCATCCGGTACGCCGGTAATGTCGATCGTCAGTCCCACGCCGCCCATCGTGACACCACCCGCCGGGGCGGGCCGCGACACTTGACGAGGATCGTCAACCGGCGTGGCCCGGGACCACCCGGCGGCGACGGTGGTCGGCGTGACGAAGCAGAAGGATGAACGGCTGGGCTGGGCGGCGCTGCTGCACGCCGGCGGCGGTCCGCGATACACGCTGGCTCTGGTGATCGACTCGGTGGGCGGCGGCCTGCTCCGCCCGTTCCTGCTGCTCTACGGCATCGTCGTGCTCCACCTGAGCGCCGGTGCGGCAGGGCTGGCGCTCTCGGCCGGGCTGCTCGCGGGCCTGGTCGTGCTGCCGCTCGCGGGACGGTGGATCGACCGGGGTGCGAGGTCGGCCGTTGTCGCGGCGACGCTGCTCGTCCGGGTGGCCGGGGTCGGCGTGCTGCTCGCCGGGGACGGCGAGGCGGGCTTCCTCGCCGCGTCGGTGCTGCTGGGGTTGGGCAGCCAGGCCTGGCCGGCCGCGCACGCGGCCCTTGTCGCCGCGCTCACCACCGGCCGCCGCCGGGATGCGGCGCTCGCCGCCGGGCGTTCGGTGCGCAACGCGGGCCTCGGCGCCGGAGCGCTGATCGCCACTGTCGCGGTGACGGGCGGGGATGGGGTCCTGCGGGCGCTCGCCGCCCTGACCGGGCTGGGGTTCCTCGTCTCCGGGCTGCTCGTCGCCTCGATGCGGCTGCGGGTGCCCGACCGCCCGGCGGTGGCGAGCGAGCGGGGCGGGGCGGGGCGGGGCACCTGACCGGGCTGCTCTGGGCCAACCTGCCCTTCGCGCTCTGCTTCAGCGTGCTCGAGGTAGCGCTGCCCGCGGTGATGGTGACGCAGCTCGACGTGTCGCTGGTCTGGTCGGCGGGGATGTTTGTGGGCAACACCGTGCTCGT
Source organism: Micromonospora sp. NBC_01638 (assembly GCF_045209745.1). Taxonomy (NCBI): domain Bacteria; kingdom Bacillati; phylum Actinomycetota; class Actinomycetes; order Micromonosporales; family Micromonosporaceae; genus Micromonospora; species Micromonospora sp. NBC_01638. The sequence continues at coordinate 6,291,420 of NZ_CP109273.1, read as the reverse complement.
CATCGCGGTGCAGGTGCCGCTCGTCGTCTGGCTGGGCCGGTGGCACCGCAGATCGGTCCTAGCCGCCTCGGGGGTGGTGCTCGCGGGCTCCTATCTGGGGTTCTGGGCGGCGGCCGGGGTGGGTGGCGACACCGGTGCGGCGCTCGTCGCGGTGGTCTGCGTGCTCTACACCGCCGGGGAGATCCTCTACACGGGCAGCGGGACGGCGCTCGTCATCGCGAGCACGCCAGAGCGGCTGGTGGGGCGCGCGCTGGTGCGCTGGCAGCTCTCCACCGGGCTGGGAATGGCCGTCGCGCCCGCGATCCTGACGGGCCTGCTCGCGGTCGGCCCGTCGGCGCTGTGGCTGATGCTGGCACTCACCACACTGGCCGGCGCGGCCGTGGTGCTGCGCACGCCGACGGGAGAGGGGGTCAGGCCGGGCCGGCGGCGCTCGGCTCGCCGGGCTGGTCGAGCAGAGGGAGCGGCTGAGATGCTCCTGGACGGGCACGCCGTTGCCGGCCATCTCTCGCTGTCGGGCCGTCCACTGTTGGAAACGTTTTCATAACGAGCCCTTGACCTTGCCGCCGCAGGCGGCGCAAACTCCCGGAAACGTTTACAGCTATCGGGTGGAGGTGCCAAGCGTGGGTCGTAAACGTTTACAGGAATCGGCGGACGGCCGGCCCACGGTGCACACGGTCGCCGCCCGCGCCGGTGTCTCCATCGCGTCCGCCTCGCGGGTGCTCAACGGGATCGGCGGCAGCCCGGAGACGGTCCGCAAGGTGCGCGCCGCGGCGGCCGAGGTGGGCTACGTGCCGAACGCGATCGCCCGGTCACTGCAGTCCCAGCGCACCGGCCTGGTCGCGCTCGCCGTCGAGGACATCGGCAACCCGGTCTACGTGGAGATGATGCGCGCCATCGAGTCCGTGGTCGCCTCCTCCGGGCGGCAGCTGCTGGTGCACGCCACCGGCGGGCGGATCGACAACGAGACCGCCCTGCTGCGCCGGCTGGCCAACCGCTACGTGGACGGGATGATCGTCTCGCCGATCCGGGTCACCGACGACCACCTGACCGCGCTCGTGGACAGCCCGGTGCCGGTGGTGGTGGTCGGCCAACTCGGCGCGGACGCCGCGGTGGACAACGTGCGTACCGATTCCCGGCACGGTGTGGCGCTGGCCGTGGATCACCTCGTCGCCACCGGCCGTCGCCGGATCGGCTTCGTCAACGGCCCGCTCGACACCGTCCCGGGCGCCACGCGTGACGCCGGCTTCCGGGCAGCGCTGGCGCGACACGACATCCGGCTCGACGAGGACCTGATCGAGGTCGGCGACTTCCAGTACGCCGCCGGCCGGGCCGCCACCGAGCGGCTGCTCGCCCGCGCCGACCCGGATGCCCTGGTCTGCGCCAACGACCTCATCGCGGTCGGGGCGCTGCACGCCCTGCTCGCCGCCGGGCGCCAGGTGCCGCAGGACGTCGCCCTCGTCGGCATGGACGACACCGAGCTCGCCCGGATGATGTTTCCCCAGCTCTCCAGCGTCTCGCTCGGCTCGGCCGAGCGCGGTCGCCGGGCCGCAGAGCTGCTCCTGCAACGCATCGCCGACCCGACCCTGCCGCCCCGGCGCGAGCAGGTGCCACCGAGTCTCACCGTCCGCGCGTCCAGTGGCGCGACGCCGCCGGTCTCCCGGCCGGCCGGCCCACCCACCCGTCCAGCGAAGGGGTGACCGCATGACCACGCTGGCCGAGCAGCCGGACGTCGAGCGGGCCGAGCCGGCCCGTCGGCCGAACCGGTTCCGCTCCGACCGCACCACCATCTACCTGCTGCTGCTGCCATCGCTGCTGCCGATCCTGGTGCTGTCGGTGTTCCCACTGCTGCGCGGCATCTACCTCGGCTTCACCGACGCCCGGGCCGGGCGCAACGTCGAGGTGAGCTTCACCGGTCTGGCCAACTACCGGGAACTCCTCGGCGACGAGCTGTTCTGGAACTCGTTCAAGATCGGGCTGCTCTGGGCGTTCGGGGTGACCGTGCTCCAGTTCCTGCTCGCCCTCGGGCTGGCCCTGCTGCTCAACCAGCAGCTGCGGTTCCGAGGCGTGGCCCGGGTGCTGGCCGTGGTGCCGTGGGCCATGCCGCCCGTCGTGGTCGGCATCCTCTGGAAGCTCGTCTACCACCCGGACGCCGGGCTGATCAACGAGTTCTTCCACCAGATTGGCGCCGACGGGCTGCGGACCAACTGGCTCGGCGACTTCAGCACCGCACTGCCCGCCGTGATCATCGTCGGGGTCTGGGCCGGCATGCCGCAGACCACCGTCGTTCTGCTCGCCGGTCTGCAGGGGGTGGGCCGCGAACTGCACGAGGCGGCGGCGGTGGACGGGGCCAGCACCTGGCACCGGTTCCGGCACGTCACGCTGCCCGCCCTGGCCCCGGTGATCGTGGCGATCACGTCGCTGGACTTCATCTGGAACTTCAACTCGTTCGGCCTGGTCTACGTGCTGACCGCGGGCGGGCCGGGCGGCAAGACGATGCTGCCGATGCTCTTCGCCTACGAGGAGGCGTTCCGCTACGGCAACTACGGCTACGCCGCCGCGCTCGGCAACGTGATGGTCGTGCTCATCATCGCGCTGCTCGCCGTCTATCTCCGGCGCCGGCTGAGGGAGGCGAACTGACATGTTCGGAAAACCGAGCCGCACCGGGCGGGTGCTGCAGTACGTGGCGCTCGCCGGCTATCTGATCTTCCTTGGGTTCCCGCTGCTCTGGCTGCTCTCGACGGCGTTCAAGCCACCGCGGGAGCTGGTGCGACTGCACCCGACGTTGATCCCGGACAACCCGACGGTGCAGAACTTCGTCCAGGCCTTCACCGAGCAGGAGCTGGGCCGGGCGGCGCTGAACAGCCTCCAGGTCTCGCTCGCCTCGGCGGTGCTGACCGTGCTGGTCGCCATGCCGGCGTCGTACGCGCTGGCCCGGTTCCGCTCCAAGCTCGGCACCGCGGCGCTGGGCTGGGTGCTGCTGTCCCAGCTCTTCCCGTTCGTGCTGCTGATCATCCCGATCTTCCTGGTGCTGCGGCAGGTCGGCCTGGCCAACACGCACGCCGGGCTGGTGCTGATCTACGTGGTGTGGGCGCTGCCATTCGCGCTCTGGATGTTGCAGGGCTTCGTCCGCAACATCCCCCGGGAGCTGGAGGAGGCCGCCTCGGTGGACGGCGCGAGCCGGGTGCAGATCCTGCGGCGGGTGGTCTTCCCGCTGCTCGCCCCCGGCCTGGTCGCGACCGCACTGTTCTCCTTCATCTCGGCCTGGAACGAGTTCTTCTTCGCGCTGGTGCTGATCAAGACCCCGGACCTGGCCACCCTGCCGGTCGCGCTGGCCCGGTTCGTCGGCATCGAGGGCACCGCCCGACTCGGGCCGCTGGCCGCCGGCTCACTGCTGGCCACGCTGCCCAGCCTGATCTTCTTCGCGTTCATGCAACGCAGGCTCTCGTCCGGGTCGCTCGCCGGCGCGGTCAAGGGCTGACCATCCCCCACCCACCACCAAGGAGGTACCCCCCATGCTCCCTACCCGATTTCGTCGACTGGCCGCGGCCACCGCGGTCGCGGTCGTCGGCCTCGGCGCGCTCGCCGCGTGCAGTGACGGCGGCGACGAGGCCACGTCCGGCCCGGTCAAACTGCGCTTCCTCAGCCTCGCCTGGCAGAAGGAGTCGCTGCAGGTCAACAAGGACCTCGTCGCCAAGTGGAACACCGAGCACCCCGACATCCAGGTCGAGTACGTCCAGGGTGACTGGAACTCGGTGCACGATCAGTTGCTGACCTCCTTCGAGGGCGGCGACGCACCGGACATCGTGCACTACGAGGCGTCCGCGATCGGCGAGTTCAGCAAGCAGGGCTACCTGGCCGACCTCTCCGGGCTGGTCTCCGGCGACCTGAAGGGCCAGATCGATCAGGCCATCTGGGACACGGCCACCGTCGACGGCAAGGTCGCCGGCGTGCCGTTCCTGTTGGAGTCGCAGGTCGTCATCGCCAACAAGAAGCTGCTCGACGCCGCTGGCGTGGCGGTGCCGCCGGCCGACGGCGGCTGGACCTGGGACGAGTTCCAGGGCAACGCGCAGAAGCTCACCAAGCCCGGCCAGTACGGCGTGGCGTGGGCGTTGAAGTCGCCGACCAACCGGGTGCTCAACCTGGCGCTCAACTACGACGGGAAGTTCTTCTACACCGAGGGCGGGCGCACCGAGGTCCGGGTCGGTGACGCGGAGAAGGAGATCCCGAAGCGGATCCACGACATGATCTACACCGCGAAGTCCGCGTCCCCGGAGGCGCTCGGCATGAGCGGCGCCGACACCCTGCCCGGCTTCTTCGGCGGCAAGTACGCCATGCTGCCCGGCTCGGTGTCGCTGCGTCAGCAGATGGTCGAGCAGGCGCCGGCCGGCTTCGAGTGGGTCACCCTGCCGCCGGTCAAGGGGCTCTCCACCAAGCAGGCGGCCAACCCGCAGACGCTGTCGGTCTCCGAGGACTCCAAGAACAAGAAGCAGGCCGCGCAGTTCCTCGAGTACTTCCTGAACCCGACCAACATGGCCGCGCTGGCCAAGGGTGACTGGCTGGTTCCGACCGGCAAGCAGGCCAACGAGGACCTGGTCAAGCTCACCGCCGGCAAGCAGGGCTGGGACGTCGCCGCGGACAGCGCCGCGGACCTGACCGTCGCCCCGTTCCAGCAGGCCGACGGCTACCCGGAGTGGAAGACCAAGTACGCCACCCCGGCTCTCCAGCAGTACTTCGCCAACAAGATCACCCTCGATCAGCTCGGTACGCAGCTGGTCGACGGTGGCAAGCAGGTTCTGAGGTAGACATGTCACTCTTGCTCGACACATCGGTCGGCTGCCTGGTCGGCGCCGCGGTCGGAGACGCCCTGGGCGGCGCCACCGAGACGGCACTGCCGGAGCAGATCCGCGCGCGGTTCGGCGGCTGGGTCGAGGGCATCGTGCCCCCGTACCACGCCGACTGGGCCACCGCGCGACCGCTCGCGCCGTACCACAAGGGCGACGGGCACATCACCGACGACACGTTGATGACCCACGCCCTGGTCCGCGCCTACGCGGCCAAACGGGACCACCTCGACGCGTACGACGTGGTGGAACTGCTGGTCCCCGATCTGATCGAGCGGGTGGTCTACATCCCCGACCTGGAGCGGGACGGGGTGACCTTCCACCGGCTCGCGGCCGCCGAGCGGTGGCTGGTCACCCGCCTGCACCACGCTCACGCGGACCCGCGTGAGGCCGGGGTCGGCAACATCGTCAACTGTGGTGCGGCCATGTACATGGCCCCGGTCGGCATCGTCAACGCGGGCGATCCGGCCGGGGCGTACGCCGAGGCGGTGGAGATCGCCGGGGCGCACCAGCACAGCTACGGGCGGGAGGCCGCTGCCGTCTTCGCGGCCGCGGTCGCCGCGGCGGCGACCCCCGGCGCGGGCGTCGAGGACGTCGTCACGGCGGCGCTGGGCCTGGCCCGGGACGGCACCCGGGCGGCCATCGACGCGGTGGTCAAGGAGGCCCGGAGCCACCACGACTGGAAGCAGGCGATTCCGGCGCTGCGCGCCGCGGTCGCCCCCTACGACACGGTGGGGGAGGAGTACCGGAGCCCCGGGCTCGGCGCGCGGCGGCCCAGCCGGCTGCACGCCATCGAGGAGCTGCCGGTGGCCATCGGCATGCTCGTGGTGGCCGGCGGTGAGTTCCGCCCGGCGGTGCTCGGCGCGGTCAACTACGGCCGGGACGCCGACTCCACCGCCACCATGGCCGCTGCCATCGCCGGGGCGCTCGGCGGTGCCGCGGCGGTGCCGGCGCAGTGGTCCGAGGTGGTCGCCACCGCCTCCAAGACCGACCTGGTGGAGCCGGCCCGGGTCCTCGCGGCCGTGGCCAGCGAGGTCTTCGAGCGGGACCAGGCCCGGTTCGCCCGGCGGGCGGAGCGCTTCGCCGGGCTGGCCGGTGGCGGAGGCCGGGCCGTGGCGGACGCATCGGACGGGGTGTCGACCCGGTGAGGATCACCTGGGTTCAACCGGAGGACCTGCTGCCGCACGAGTTGGCGTCCAGCCGCGACGAGGGCCGCGACGTCGCGGCCCTCGCCCGGCGGTGGTCGGCGGCCGGCGGGGACCTGGCCCCGCCGGTCAGTGGGGCGTCGTCGACCCCGGCGTCGCCGGCGCTGCGGGCGCTCGCGGCGGAGCTGTTGGACGCCGCCGACGCGCTGCCCGCGGTGGCCGCCGACGACGAGCCGGACGACCTGAACGCGCTCCGGGCCGATTGGCCGGCGACCTGGTCGCTGCCGACCGACGTGACGCACGACCGGCTGCACGGCGCGTGGCTCGGCCGGGCGGCCGGCTGCCTGCTCGGCAAGCCGGTGGAGAAGATCCCCCGGGAGGGGATCCGGGAGATCCTCACCGCGACCGACCGGTGGCCGCTGCGTGACTGGTTCACCGCGAAGGGGCTGCCGGCCGAGGTCGCCGACCGCTGGCCGTGGAACCGGCGCAGCGCGCCGACCAGCCTCGCCGAGAACATCGACGGCATGCCCGAGGACGACGACCTGAACTACGCGCTGCTGGCCCTGCGGGTGCTGGAGACGCACGGTCGCGACTTCACCAGCGCCGACGTGGCGCAGGCGTGGCTGGACTGGCTGCCCGGCGGGCGGGTCTTCACCGCCGAGCGGGTGGCGTACCGGAATCTGTTGCTCGGGTTCGCTCCACCGCAGAGCGCCCGTCGGCACAACCCGTTCCGGGAGTGGATCGGCGCGCAGATCCGCACCGATCTGTACGGCTGGGTCAACCCCGGCCGGCCGGACCGGGCCGCTGAGCTGGCCTGGCGGGACGCCACCGTCAGCCACGTCCGGGGCGGGGTGCACGGCGCGATCTGGGCCGCCGCCCTGGCCGCCGCCGCGCCGGTCGCCGGGAGCGTGGACGAGGTGCTGGACGCCGGCGAGGCGGTGCTGCCGCCGCGCAGTCGGTTCACGGCTACGGTCCGCGAGGCCCGCGCACTCGGTGCGGGGACCGACGACTGGGAACGCGTGGTCGACGAGCTGTACGTCCGGCACGGCCACCTGCACTGGGTGCATGTGCGCAACAACGCCGCGCTGGTGGCCGCCGCGCTGGCGTACGGCCGCGGCGACCTGGAGCGGTCCATCACCGCGGTGGTCAGCGGCGGCTGGGACACCGACTCGACCGGCGCGACGGTGGGCGCGGTCACCGGTGCGCTCACCGGGGCGTCCGGGCTGCCGACGCGGTGGGTCGCCCCGCTGCATAACCGCCTGGCCAGCAGCATCGCCGGCTTCGACGGGATCGGCTTCGACGAGCTGGCCGAGCGGACCCGGGCCCTGGCCCAGCCGGGGAGCGGTTCGTGAACCAGCACCGGTGTACGGAAAGGAGCGCGGCATGAGCGCGCGCGTGGCGGTGGTGGGCAGCAGCAACCTGGACCTGGTGGTGACGGCATCGCGGCTGCCCCGCCCCGGCGAGACGGTGCTGGGCGAGAACTTCCGGACCGTGCCCGGCGGCAAGGGCGCCAACCAGGCGATCGCGGCCGCACGGGCCGGTGCCGCCTGCGACTTCGTGGGCGCGGTCGGCGACGACGAGTTCGGTACGCAGATGCGGACGAGCCTGGTCGGCGCGGGGGTCGACGTTCGCGGCCTGCGGACCGTCGCCGGTCCCTCTGGCATCGCACTGATCGCCGTCGACCGGGACGCGGAGAACTTCATCGTGGTCGCACCCGGCGCCAACGGCACGTTGACCGAGCTGGACGCCGACGACCGGGCGACGATCGCCGCGGCGGACGTGCTGCTGCTCCAACTGGAGGTGCCGCTGGCCGCCGTGGTCCGGGCGGCCGACTGGGGCCGGGCGGAGGGCACCACCGTCGTGTTGAACGCCGCGCCGGCCGCCGTGCTGCCGACAGAGCTGCTCGACCTGGTCGACGTGCTGGTGGTCAACGAACACGAGGCGGCGGTCGTGGCCGGGGTCTTCTCCGACGACCCGCCGGTGCTGCTCGACGCCCTGGTGGAGCTGGTGCCCCGGGTGGTGCTGACCCGCGGCGCGCGCGGTGCCGCGTACGCCGACCGGCGCGGTCTGCGCCTGACGGTCCCGGCCCCGCGCATCGACGCGGTGGACACCACCGCGGCGGGTGACGCCTTCACCGGCGCGCTCGCCGTGGGCTGGGCCGAGCGCGGCGGCGCCAGCACCGAAGACACCGTCACGGCGAGCCTGCGCTGGGCGTGCGCTGCCGGTGCGGCCTGCGCTCAGCGTCCCGGCGCGTCCACCTCCCTGCCCGAGCGGTCCGCCATCGACGCCCTCTACGACGCGACCTACCGAGGTACCCCGTGAGCTTCAGCCCGTACGTCCCGCGCCCGATCGACCGGCCGACGGAGGTGCCACTCGGCGGGCACGCCGACCTGACCACGCTGGACGAGGCGAAGATCTTCGCCACACCGGACGACCCGGCCGACTGGCCGGCCTGGCGGGAGCAACTCACCCGCTGGCGGGCCGATGCCAGGGCCCGGATCGGCTACACCGGCGCGCACTACGACGAGATCGCCGGCGACTGCTTCAGCGTCTGCCTGGCCTGGCTCTGGGACGAGGCGCTCTATGACCACGAGCGCGGTGTCTTCACCGTCGCCGAGTTCCTCGACGCGGCCGGACGGGACTTCGGGGGCTTCGACGGGGTGGTGCTCTGGCACGCGTACCCGGTGGTCGGCCTGGACGACCGTAACCAGTTCGACTGGTACCGGGACGTGCCGGAACTGCCCGAGGTGGTGCGGGCGTTTCAGGAGCGTGGGGTGCGGGTCTTCATCGACTACAACCCGTGGGACACCGGCACCCGCCGCGAGCCGGGCAGCGACGCCGAGGAGGTCGCGGCGCTGGCCGGCAAGCTCGGCGTCGACGGAGTCTTCCTGGACACCCTCAAGGAGGGCGCCGGAGAGCTGCGGGCCGCGCTGGACGCCGTCCGCCCCGGCATGGTCCTCGAAGGCGAGAGCCGGGTCCCGCTGGCCCGGATCGCCGACCACGCGATGTCCTGGGCGCAGTGGTTCGCTGACTCCGAGGTGCCCGGCGTGCTGCGGGCGAAGTGGTTCGAGCGGCGGCACGTGCTGCACCACACCCGCCGCTGGCACCGCGACCACCTCGACGAGTTGCACTCCGCCTGGCTCAACGGCGTGGGGGTGCTGGTGTGGGAGAGCGTCTTCGGCGTCTGGGTCGGCTGGAACGACCGGGACCGGGCGGTGCTGCGGGCGATGCGCCGGGTGCAGGCCAGCCACGCGGCGTGGTTGCGCGCCGAGGACTGGGTCCCGCTCGCCGACCACCCCGGCGCGGGCCAGGTGTACGCGTCCCGCTGGACGCACGACGACGAACCACTGTGGACGGTGGTGAACCGGGGCGCGGACCACGACGGACCGTGGCTGGTCACCGAGGCCCGGGCCGGCCGACGCTTCGTCGACCTGGTCACCGGCGCCGAGCTGAGCGTCACCGAGACCACCGACGGTCGGCTGGCGGTGGGCGGGCCGCTGCCGGCCGGCTCCATCGCCGCCGTGGTGGTGACCGGCGCCGCCGCGCACCGGCACGAGCCGCCCACCGGTGACCCGTCCTTCCCGGCCCGCGCCGCGGTGCGCGTCCGGACTCCGTGGGCACCCCGGCCGCAGGTGCCGGGAGGCATGACCGCCGTCGAGGCCGGCCGCCGGGAGCTGGTGGTCCGGCACCGGGTGCGGGAGACCGGGCTGTACGGCGAGGCGCCCTACGTCGACGAGTGGAAGCCACTGCCGCCCCGGCTGCACCACACCGGCACGCTGCGCCGCAGCGTCCGGCTCGAACGGTTCGCCATCGCCACCTACGAGGTCACCCACGGCGAGTACGCCGAGTTCCTGCGCGCCACCGACTACCGGCCGGTGCGTCCCGAGCGGTTCACCGCGGGGCGCGGACCGGCCGACGCCGCGGTGACCGGGGTGGAGTTGGCCGACGCCAGGGCGTACGCGGCGTGGGCCGGGCTGCGGCTGCCCACCGAGGACGAGTGGCAGGTGGCCGCCGAGGCGGGACTGCTCGTCCGCCGGGAACCGCTGGTGTGGAACCTGACCGAGAGCGAGCACTCCGACGGGCGTACCCGGTTCGCCATCCTCAAGGGCGGCGCCGGGCACCGGGCGGACGGCTCCGACTGGTACCTCGACGGCGGCCCGCAGCCCGCAAACGTCTCGGTGAAGCTGCTGCTGACCGGCGCCGGGCTCACCCGCTCCGAGCAGGTCGGCTTCCGCTGCGCCGCGGACCTGGTGCCCGACCCTGCTGTGGCGCCCGAGACGGTGGAGGTGACCCGGTGACCGCGCCCCTGGACGGGATCAAGGTCGTCGACCTGGCCACCCTCTTCGCCGGGCCGCTCGCCGCGGCGTTCCTCGGCGACTTCGGCGCCGACGTGGTCAAGGTGGAGCACCCCGCCAAGCCGGACCCGTCGCGGGGGCACGGCCCGGCCCGCGACGGCGTCGGGCTCTGGTGGAAGGTGCTCGGCCGCAACAAGCGGACCGTCACCCTCAACCTGTCCGATCCGGACGGCGCCGCGCTGCTGCGCCGGCTGCTCGCCGACGCCGACGTGCTGGTGGAGAACTTCCGCCCGGGCACGCTGGAGCGGTGGGGGCTCGGCCCGGCCGAGTTGCACGCGGTCAACCCCCGGCTGGTCATTACCCGGATCAGCGGTTTCGGGCAGGTCGGCCCGTACGCCCGCCGGCCCGGCTTCGGCACCCTCGCCGAGGCGATGAGCGGCTTCGCCGCAGCCACCGGGGAGCCGGACGGCCCACCCACCCTGCCCCCGTTCGGGCTGGCCGATTCGGTGAGCGCGCTCGCCGCCGCGTACGCGGTGATGCTGGCCCTGCGGGCCCGGGACGCCACCGGTGTCGGGCAGGTGGTGGATCTCGCCATCATCGAGCCGATCATGGCGATGCTCGGTCCACAGATCACCTGGTACGACCAGCTCGGCTACATCCAGCCCCGGCTGGGCAACCGGTCCAACAACAACGCCCCGCGCAACACCTATCGGTGCGCGGACGGGCGCTGGGTGGCGGTCTCCACCAGCGCACAGAGCATCGCGGAGCGGGTGCTGCGGCTGGTCGGCCGACCCGAGCTGATCGACGAGCCGTGGTTCGCCACCGGCAGTGGCCGAGCGGCGCACGCCGACGAGTTGGACGCCGCGGTGAGCGCCTGGGTGGCGAAGCGGGACCGGGACGAGGTGGTCGCCGCGTTCGAGGCGGCGCAGGCGGCGGTCGCGCCGGTCTACGACGTGCGGGACATCCTCGCCGACCCGCAGTACGCCGCGCTGGGCACCGTGCACAGCGTCCCGGACGAGGAGTTGGGCGAGGTGCGGATGCAGAACGTGCCGTTCCGGCTCACCGACACGCCGGGGGAGATCCGGCACGCCGGCCGGCGGCACGGCCAGGACACCGACGCGGTGTTCGGCGCGCTCGGCCTGAGCGCCGACGAACTGGCCGCGCTGCGCGAGCGGGGCGTGCTCTGATGCTGCTCAGCTGGCTCTACGTGCCCGGCGACCGCCCGGACCGGTTCGCCAAGGCGGTCGCCTCGGGTGCTGACGCGGTCATCCTCGACCTTGAGGACGCCGTCGTCGCCGGGCGTAAGACGTACGCCCGGGACGCTGTCGCCGAGTTCCTCGCCGAGGTGCAGCCGGTGCCGGTGCAGGTCCGGGTCAACGAGCTGACCGGGCCGGACGTCGACGCCGACCTGGCCGCGGTGTCCGGTCGGCCCGGGCTGGCCGGGCTGCGGCTGCCGAAGGTGGAGTCGGCCGCGACGGTGGCGGCGCTCGCCGACCGGGTCGACGTGCCGCTGCACCCGCTGGTCGAGTCGGCGCTCGGGCTGGAGGCGGCGTACCCGATCGCGTCCGCCCACCCCGCGGTGGCCTCGATCGGGCTCGGCGAGGCCGACCTCCGCTCGGACCTCGGGGTGAGCGACGACGACGGGTTGCTCTGGGCGCGAGGTCGGGTGGTGGTGGCGGCCCGCGCCGCCGGTCTGGTCCCGCCGGCGATGTCGGTGTACGCGGACGTCGCCGACGTCGCCGGTCTGGCCGCCTCCTGCGCGGTGGGTCGGCGGCTCGGCTTCCTCGGCCGCGCGGCGATCCACCCGCGCCAACTGCCGGTGATCGTCGAGGCGTTCCGGCCGGCCGATCGGGAGGTGGCCCGCGCCGCGGAGCTGCTGGCCGCGGTGGCCGAGGCGCACCGACGGGACTCGGGGACGGTGGTGCTGCCGGACGGCCGGTTCGCCGACCGGGCGATGGTCGCGGCGGCCCGACGCACCGTGGACCTGGCCGCCCGCTACACCGCCTGAGCGTCGCTGTCGGCGGGCTCGGCGTTGCCGCCCCGGGACCACGGCCGCGGCCAACGCGGTGGTCGCCGACGACGAAGGGCCGGGCCCCTGGTGGGGTCCGGCCCTTCGTGGTGTGGTGCTCGTGTGGTGCGTGGCGCGGTGGGTCAGCTGGTGGCGTAGCCGCGGGTGGCGATCCAGTCGGCGAGGCGCTCGGTGGTGATCTCGTAGGAGGCGGTGTTGGGGTCGGCGGAGTCGGCGATCTTCACCACGTTGCCGCCATCGCGGTAGCCGACGACGCTGATGTAGTGCCCGCCTTCGAAGGAGTGCACGTCGCCGTTGGTGTCGACGCTGGTGCCGGCGATGTTGGCGACCATGGCGCGGCCGTCGTCGACGGTCTTGACGATGTCGGCGCGCAGGGTGTCGGTCTGCTTGGTATCAGCGGCGGGGGTGCTGATCTCGACGCTGCGGTAGGCGTCGTTCTTACCGGTTTCCTTGTTCAGGACCGGGGTGATGTCGTTGATGGAGTCGGTGCCGGCCTCGGTGGTGCCCATTTCCTTGGCCATGGCGTCGATGCTGATGTCCTTGCCCTGCACGCTCAGGGCGTTACGGGCGGCGGCGGGGCCGCAGTAGTAGAAGTTCGGCTGCGCCTCGTAGCGCACACCCAGCTGACGCTCACCGGCGGGCTTGCGGTCGGTCTGGGTCTGGGTGGCGGGCTTGGCGTCGGACGCGGCGTAGGCGGCGGTGACGGGGCCGGCGATGGCGCCGCCGGTGAAGGCGAGCCCAGCAGCGGTCAGAGCGGTCTTACGGATCAGATCGGTACGCATGATGGCGTGCTCCTCTGCATCGGGGGTGTCCGCACGGCACTCGACGGGGATGCGACCGTGCGAAGAAGTTCAAGGGGATCTGCCCGGCGGCTCGGGGGCCGGCGTCGGGTGTCTCAGGGGGATGTAACCGTGGCGGCCCGGCGGGTGTTCCCGGCTGGGGCGCCGCACACCAAAGCCCGGGGGCTACGGCGGCATGCCAGGTATAACGACCCGGGCCGGCCCACGATTCCACCCTGAGGGTGGCCCCGACCACGGGACGGCCCATCCCAAACGGGACGAAGCCCCCGGCCCGTCGCGGGCAGACAACCCCGGTTCCGCCCGCTCCGCATCCCGAACCGGACACCACGCCCACCCACCCGCCCACGTCGACCGGCATCCAGCCGCGCACTTTCCAGGGAAACTGCTGCCTGCCGACGCGCCGAGGCCACACCTTCAGGGAAAGTGCGCAGATCTAGGAGGCCCTAGCCGCGCGCCGGCCGGCGGGCGGGCGGGGTTGGCGTTGAGCGTGATGACTCTGAGGCATCAATATGACTCTGAGGCATCACGCTCAACCGTGCGGGTATCCCGCCGCCGTCGACACCCGGACTGTCGGTCTCCCAGCCGGGCTCGCTTGCCCGCGAGGTCTGGGTGACCGGTGACGTGACGTCGCGGGCGTAACGGGGGCCGGTGGGCGTGACGGGGCCGGCGGGCGTGACGCGGGCTGCTGGGCGTGACGCGGCCGCGCCCGTGAGGGGGTGCGCGTGTGTGACGGCGGGGTGAGGGTGGTGCACGCCTGCGGCGACGCCTCCCCGACGGTCAGCGAGCTGGTGCGACACATCGGGTAGGCGTCGAAGTTCAGGTCTTCCGCGCCGTACGCCGGTTGCCGAACGACTCCATGGTGGTCGCCTTCTTGGCCGGCGCCGTGGTGGCGGACGTGGTGCGGGCCCGGGTCGGCGCGGCCTTCTTCGCCGGTGCCTTCTTCGCCGGGGCCCTCGCCGTGGGTGCCTTCTTTGGTGGTGCGTTCTTGGCGGCGGCCGCCTTCGCCGTCGGCCTGCGGCTGGGCGAGGCCGTGGTGGCGGAAACGTCCTTCTTCCGGGCGACGCGGGGCGTGGTCGGCGTGGGCTTCTCGCCGGGCGTCTTGGCTGCGCTCGCGCCGGTGGCCCGCTTCGTGGCAGCGGCGACCTTCTTGGCCGCCACCTTCCGGCTCGGCGGCATCTTCGTCGCCCCGGTGGCCTTGGTGGGCCCGGGCGATCTGCGTGCCGGGACGGTTATCCTGCGTGGGCTCATCCTCGCTCCTCCTCGGGTCTCGCCGGCATCGCCAGCGCTGCCGGACGACGGACGTGGCGGGTCGCCTGGGCCCGATCGGCGAGGTCTTCCCGCGCCTCCGGCCGCCAAACGCGGGACGGAAGGGCCGCGTCCAGCAGCCCGGACGGGTCAGTGCGGTCGGAACGCGCAGGTGGGGCAGCCCGACGCGTCGGACTGCCCCACCTGTTCAGGACTTGTGTCAGAACCCGAGCACGGACCGACCCCCGACCACCGGCAGCCGCAGCTCACTGTCGTTCGGTGCGACCCGCAGTTCGGTGCCACCCAGCGGCAGCAGGGTGTACTCCTGATCGCTGGAGAAGACGACCACACCGATGCGGTGGCCCGCCGGGAAGATGTAGTCCTTCGGCTCCAGGGTCCACCGGTAGTCGTACAGCTTGCCCTGTTTGACCGGCTCGGTGCGCGCGGCGCTCTTGCGGTTCTGCGGGTCCATCCAACCCCGGGTCACCACCGTCGGCGCGGCAGTCGACCCGGCCGGGCCGTAGTCGACGAGGTACGCGGTGAGGTTCGCGTCCGGTTTGTTGTCGATCGCCATCCGCAGCCGCATCTCTGGACGTCCGGAGATGCGGACGCTCTGGGTCAGCGCGGGGGAGCGGTAGGCAAGTCGGTTCGGGCTCGCCGTGTCCGGGTTGGCGACCAGGGTGTCCGGGTGGATGGTCCGGCCCTCGTCGACGAAGCTCTGCTCGACCTTGCCCTTCGGGGGCTTGCCCGTGGTGAGCGCGCCCGGGGCGGTGGCGTCGGTGGCGGCGAACCGCAGCCCGACCTCATGCGCGGCCGGGTCGGGCCAGTTGGCGTACGTGGTGTAGGCGCGGTCCTCGCGCTGCAGCACCGCCGTCGGCTCGTCCATGATGCCGTTGCGCACGTTCCACAGCCAGAAGTCGAACCAGCGGTTCTCGGTCTGCTTGTACGTCCAGGTCTGCCCGCTGGGCAGGGTCACCGAGGCGCTGCTGCCCGGGCCGCCATGCGCACCCTGGTGCAGCCAGATCTTGCGCGGTACGTCGCGCTTGGCGAGCTGGTCCCACCAGCCGGCGAAGTGATCGGTCTTCACGTTCCAGTCGTTGAGGCCGTGCACGACGAAGACGCTCGCCTTGACGTTGCGGGCGTCGAGGTAGTCGCGATCCCGCCAGAAGTCCGAGTAGTCGCCGGTGACCCGGTCCTGCTTCTCGGTGATCGTCGTGAGCTCGTCGGCGCAGGGCCCCTCGGCCCGCGCCTGCCCAGCGGTGTACTGAGCCAGGATGTCGGTGTCCTCGCCCTGGAACGTCCCGGGTGCGACGACCAGACCGTTGGCCCGGTAGTAGTCGTACCAGCTGCTGATCGCGGAGACCGGCACGATGGTCTTGAGTCCCTTGACGCCGGTGGTGGCCACCTGGTTGGGCAGCGTCCCGTTGTAGGAGACGCCGGTCATGCCGACCGCGCCGGTGGTCCAGCCGGCGGTGACCGGGGCGCCGTTCGCGTCGTACCCCTTCGCCCGGCCGTTCAGCCAGTCGATGACCGCCTTGGTGCCGAGCGTCTCGGCCTGGTCGCCGCTGGTCGGGCAGCCGTCCGAGTCGCCGGTGCCGACGCTCTGACCAAGGACCACTGCGTACCCGCGTGGCACGTAGTAGTCGTCCAGCGAGCCGGGCAGGTTGGCCTTCGCCTTCGCCCGCTGCGCCTCCACGTCGGGCGCCCGCAGCCCGGAACGGTTCGTCGAGCCGTTCTGCGGCAGGTCGTCGACCAGCACGCTCGGGTACGGCACGTCGCCCCAGGTGCCCTTGCGGTACGGGCTGTGCTCGAAGATGACCGGCACCTTGAAGCCCTGCGTGGCGGTCTCCCGGGGCCGGGAAATGTCGATCGCCACCCGGTCGAGCCGGCCGTCGTGATCGGTGTCCAGGGGCGTCTGGACGAACACCCGCTCCTCGATCGCGTCGGCGAGCGAGAACACCGGCTGGGTCATGCCGTCGCTGACCACGATGCCGGTCGGTGGGGTCGCCGCAGGCGGGGCGGCCGTTGCCGCCGGAGCTGCGCTCAGCAGTAGTGCGCCGGACACAGCGACGCCAAGTAGTGCCAAGGGGGTTCGACGCACGCGCGTTTCCCTTCGGTCGGACTGGTTGCCGGGGTCGGCCGGGGGTGGATCCCGAAGATCCATTCGTGCCCATGCTAGGTCCGGGCCCGCCGTCCCGTCGATTCCTTCGAAGGCGCATTCATCCACATAAGACGCGCCGCCGGGAAGCCCGTCTCGCCGCGGACCTGGTGCCCGATACTTCTTTCGCCGGAGGTGTCGATCCGGCGGGGCCTCGTTCGTCGTGACGGCAGCACGTGACGCCGAGACGAGAGGTGCGCTCATGACGTCCTTGACCACTGCCCCCGACAGGGCGGTCTCCGCCCGGCGCCGCCGAACCCGGTACCTCCTCGGTTGCGGCACGGTCGCCGGCATCCTCTTCCCGGCCCTCTCATTCGGGCAAGCCTTCACCCGACCCGGGTTCGACCTGCGCCGGCACGCGCTGAGCTCGCTCACCCTCGGTGACCTCGGTTGGCTGCAGTTCATCGCGTTCGTGGGCACCGGCCTGCTGGCCGTCGCGTTCGCGATGGGCCTGCGGCGTGCGCTTCGACCAGGCCGGGCCGCCACGGTGGGGACGCTGCTGGTCGGCCTGTACGGGGTCGCGATGGTCGGCGGCGGGGTGTTTGTCCCCGATCCCGCGCTCGGCTGGCCACCGGGAGCCCCGGCGGGGCTTCCCGAGCAGGCCAGCACGGGCAGCATCCTGCACACGGTCTGCGGCGCGGCGGCGTTCCTGTCGCTGATCGCGGCCGGTCTGCTGCTCGCCCGGCGGTTCGCCGGGCAGGGGCGACGGGGCTGGGCGGTTTACAGTGCCGCCAGCGGCGTCGTGGCGTTCGTGCTCACCGCGCTGCCGTGGAGCGACGAGAGCGCGAGCTTCCGCTTCGCTGTCGGAGCGGTGATCATCTCGGGTTGGCTCGTTGCCCTCTCCTGGCGAGCGCGCGAGGAGGTGGCCTCGCGTCAGCTATGACCACGACGGCGGGGGTGGGCCAAATGCGCGACGACCGGCCCGCACAGCCAGAGTGGCGAGGGCAGCGTTGGCGCCACCACCAATCACAGCGCCGATACCGAACGGTGCCACTCGACCGAGAACGATGATTCCCTGCTTGGTCCCGAACTTCGCGCGTGTCCAGACGCGAGTGGCTGAACAGATCGAGCACGTGGTGCGAGCGGGTCGGGTCGCCACAGTGACGGGCGGCCGCCGTGTACTCACGGGGCTGACGTCGGCGTCGGAGTTGCCGCGCCGATCACACCGCCGAAGAAGACCAGGACCGTGAGCGCGATCATCGGACCGACGAAGACGTAGCCAAGGATCAGACCCGTCACGGCCATGCCCCGCCCGGACTTCATGCCGTTTCGAGTCTCGTAGAGGCCAACGTGGCCGAGGATGACCGCGAGGATGCAGGGCAGCCCGAACAGGCACCAGCCACCGAGGACGCCGAGGACGCCGAGGACCATCGACGCGGTGGCGGTGCCGGACGAGGGCGGGGCCTGCACGACGACCTGGGACAGCAGCGGGTGGTAGTGGACCGGATGAGGGCTGGCGGGAACGGCCGAGATCGGTGGCTGCGGGCGGGTCGGGTCGTATCCAGGCTGGTATGACACAGCGGTATCCCTCTTGGTCGATAAGGCATCTGTCGGGGGTTCAGCTCGTGGTGCTGGCGGTCGCCTGGAGTTGCGTGAGCAGGGTGCTCACCTCGCTGTGCAGGCGACGCAGCTCCGCCGCCGTGGGGGCCAGCTCATAGCAGTGGTGGTGGGTGGCGGCGGAGAGCGTCGCCCAGGCGAACGCCACCCGGCGGGCGGTTTCGGTGCCCGGACCGAGCCGGCCACGCAGCATCAACTGCTTCGCGCGGCCCTGCCGGCACGCCGCCACGGGCGGCTTCACCCGCCGCCAGTAGGCGTCGATGCCGCCTTCGAGGGCGAGCCGGATCAGGCAGGCGCAGGCCCGCGGCCACCAGCCCGCGGTCACCGCCGTGGCGCCGAGCAGACCGGCCCCGCGCAGCAGTTGGTCGGCCGCCGCCAGGCAGCGCTGTGGCGTCGGCGCGGTCACGACAGCGCCCGCGCCAGGAAGCGGGCGTCCGCGACCAACCCGGGCAGGTCCGCCAGGTACGCCCCGTGCACGCCTTCCCGGCACGCCTGGTACGCGTTCACGGCCCGTCGTCCGTGCCGGCGGAGGAGCTCGTTGCGCACGTCACCACCCCGATCGGCCTCGTCGAACAGCGCCAACGCGACGATGGTGGCGAGCCGTCGGGACGCCGCCTCGATAGCCGCCTCGATGTCGTCATGCGGGACGCCCCGGGCGACCCGCACCCGCCAGACCACCCGCTGGCAGGCCGCCTCGACCGCCGCTCGGCACAGCTCCGCGACCACCGGCCCGCGTACCTCGGCGGGGATCTCCTCGTTGCGCGCCAACGCGGACGCGTCGTCCAGGTAGCGGGTCACCGGGTCGGAGCCGGGCCGCAGCGTCACCACCGACCGCTCGGCGCGGGTCACCTCGATGATGCGGGCGTCGCCGAGACCGAGCCGGCGGACCGCGTCCGGCAGCCGGGTGTCGTGGGTGAAGACCACCACCTGCCGCTGCTCGGCCAGCTCAGCGAGCACGCGGGCGAGACCGTCCACCTTCGACGGGTCCATGCTCTGCACCGGGTCGTCGACCACGATGAACCGGAACGGGCTCTCCGGGGCGCAACTGCGCGGCAGGAAGGTGGCCAGCCCGAGCGCCTGCATCTCGCCCTGGCTCATCACCCCCAGCGCGGTGCCGTTGTCGGCGCCGTCCACACTGACGGGAAAGACCACCCGCCGCCGGGTGTTCGCGCCTTCGAGCGTCATCGCCCCCAGCTCGACGTTGCTCTCCTGCCGCAGCTGGGCCCAGATCCGCTGGGAGTGCCCGGCGAACGGTGCGACCCGCTCGTTGCGGATCTTTCCCGCGGTGTCGCTCAGCCACGCGCGCGCGGCCTTCAACCGGGTCAGGGCCGTCTCCCGTGCCGGCATCCCGCCAGCAGCGGCCACCCACTCGCGCACGTCGGCCGCCGCCGCCCGCCAGCCGGTGTCGCGCTGCCGCAGAAACCCCTCCGCGTACGCGCGGGCCGCGTCCGCCGCCTCCACCACCGCCGGGTAGAGCGCGGCCAGGTGGTCGGCCAGCTCGGCCGGCTTCCCGGGTACGCGTCGCAGCGCGGCCATGGCGTCGCGCAGTGCCCCGACCGTCGGCTCCGACCTGGGGCTCTCGGGCACCGGGAGGTCGTCGATCAGGTGGTGCGTCTGCCGCAAGAGGGCCGTCAGGCGGTTCGTCGCCGTCTGGGCGGCGACGCTGCGCTGCCGAAGGTCGGTGAGCGACTGTGCGGCGGCGGCACGCCACCCACCGTTGAGGGTGCCGGTGGCGCAGACCGGGCACGACCCGTCGCCCTGATCGTCGTGGTGTTCGAGGGCGAGGCGGAGCAGTTCGGCGCTGCGCAGCGCTGCCCGGGACCGGCCGCCGTCGTACCGCTGCGCCTCGACCGTCGCGTCCCGCAGCTGACCGGCCAGCCGGGTCACCTCGTCGACCGGCGGCGGGGCGAGGGCGGCAAGCTCCCGGCAGAGGAGCACCGCCTGGTCGGTGGTCGCCTCGTCGGGCTCGTCGAGGATCGCCGTCACCGTGGCGAGGTCGACCGCGCCCCGGCCGCGCAGCAGTGCGGCGGTCCGCCGGGCCCGGTCGTCGGCGATCCCTTCGAGCGTGCCGACCAGGGCGGAGCGCTGTGCGCGTACCTCCTTGATGGTCGTGCCGTGCGGCCGGGCGGCGCGCAGCAGACGCTGGTCGGCGTCGGTGAGCGCGTCCAGCCCGAGGATCGCGAAGAGCGCGTCGAAGAGCTGACTCTGCGTGCCGGCGGCGAGCTTGCCCAGCTCGGCGGCGGTGAGGAACGGCCGGTACAGCTCCAGCGGGCGGGCCAGACCCAGCTCGGAGAGGCCAGCGTGCTGACCTTCAGCGCTGCTGACGGTCACCTCGGCGTCGGCCAGCTCGGCCCCTACCGGCCAGGCACGGTTCACTCGGGTCGGCGTGGCCACCCCGTCGACCCGCAGCTCCACACCGACCCAGCACGGGTCCGGGTTGTGCAGGTTGCGCCACCCGGTCCGCCACACGCTGGTCTTGTCGGCCCACCGGGCGCTGTCACCGGTGAGGGCGAGCTCGGCCGCCTCAGCGAAGCTGGACTTGCCGGAGCCGTTGCGGCCGACGACCAGGGTGAAACCCGGACCGGGACCGATCTGGATGGTCCGTTCCGGGCCGACGCCGCGGAACCCGGCGACGGTCACCGACTTCAACCAGATCCGTTCCGCCGGACCGTCGCCGGTCGGGGCGCGGGGGCCGAGCCGGGTGGGAGTGCCAGCCAGCGCGGCGGTCAGGTCGTCTTCGCCGGTGAGTGCGGCGAGGACAAGCTCGGCGGTCTCGGCCGGTAAGCCGTCAGCGTCGGCCAGCCGGTCGAAGATCAGCTCGATCAGGGGCGCGGTGGGCTGCGGGGGCTGGGTCATGGTCGTCTCCAGGCGTGTGGTGTCCGCGGGCCGACGACTCGTCGGCCCGCCCGGGGTGAGCGGTGGAAGGGGGGGGAGGCTGCTGTCGCCCCGGCTGGGGCGAGCAGCGGAGTCGGGAGGCGGTGGTGGCCGTCGGACGCTGTAGAGCTGATGTCGCAAACGAATCAGTGGCTCAACGTCGGCCGCTTTCGCTCCGGGCACCCGGCGAGCGGTCAGAGCGTGGAGTTCGCGTGCCAGTCGCCCAGGAACGCGTCGACCAGGGCGTGCGCCCGAGGACGCAGGTCGAAGGACTCCTCCCGCCGACGGCGGGCCATGTGCGACAGGCCGTCGGCGGCCTCGTTGAGGGCGTGGCCGCTGTGCCCCTTGACGTGCGCGAACGTCAGGTCGGGGCGGCGGGCCACCTGCTCGGCGAGCCGGACCAGGGTGGGCTGGGCCGACCAGCGGCGCTCCCGCAGGCTGTAACCGGCCGGCATCGCGCCGGTCTCGCCGGCCTGCCAGCGGTGCAGGTAGCGCAGGGCGGCGAGGCAGTCCAGCAGCACCGTCATGCCCACCGGCGCCTCGTCGTACCCGGTCAGCAGGTAGTCGACCGCGCGTAGCTCGTTGATCAGCACCCGGGAGACGCCGGTCGGGTCGAGCCGGCCGGTGCCCCGGCCGAGCAGGCCGTAGTGGCCGTCGCTTACGACGTACCCGATGCCGCCGACGCGGCCCTTCCAGCTGGCGTCGGTCGCGGCGACCAGCGGCGCGGACGTCGTCGCCCAGCGGACCACCCGGCCGCGGCCGCGCTGCGGGTCGTCGCCGGACCAGCGGTGGATGCCGTGGTCGGCGGCGAGCCGTTCGGCGGTGTTGAGCAGCTCGCCGGCGGAGGTCAGCTCGTCGTAGTGGGCGGCGGTGAGGGCCAAGCGAACGGCGTCGCCGATGCGCTGGCAGGCGTCGCAGCGGGTGGGACGGGTGAAGGCGCGCAGGGTGAGGGCGCGGTCGTGCAGCGGAGGGGGGAGCAGGGCCAGGGCGCGGAGGAACTCATCGGGGCGCACGACGCCTCCTGACGTCTTGTGATGGGGACACGCTCATGGAGTTCTCACAGCTCCGACACGTCGGTCGCGACGGCGGTCAGCTTGTCGCCGGAGCGCTTCGTGCTGGCCGTCTCCTCCTGCCGGACGGAGGCGGAGTCGCCGGTCACCTCGAAGGTGTTGATGATCGGGTCCTCCGCGCCCTTGACCTCGTACGTCACCTCATAGGTGCTGGACGGGTCGAGGCCATCGCCGGTGTAGGTGACGTCGATCCGGTAGGTGATGTTGCAGCCAGCGCTGCCGAAGCACTTCTTCCGCAGCGTCTTGACATTCAGCTTGAAGTCGCCCTTCGTTGGGGCGTCATAGACGGGTGCGGGCGGCGCCGTCGTCGCGGGCGCGGTAGTCGGTGCGGCGGCACTGGTCGGGGCGGACGTGCCGGCCCGCGACTGGGAAGCAGCAGTGGGGGCAGGCTTCCCTTGATCGGACGACTCCTCACCGTTCGTCGTGGCCAGCAGCACGCCGCAGCCGCCGAAGCAGAGCAGCAGCACCAGGACGGTGCCGGCGACGATCCACCGGAGAGGGAACCTCGTTCGGGTGACGGGCTGCGGGCTGGTGATGCCCAGGATCTGGGGTTGAGCCGGCGGTTCGGTCTGCTGGTCCGGCTCGTGCTGGGGCTCGGTCACGGTGTACTCCTCTTCGAGCGGCGGTGGGACAGCTGGTTCGGGGATGCTGTGGAGCTGACGTCGTGAACGGATCAAGCCGACGGGATGCCGACGACCTCGACCTCGACGCCCTCGTTGCGCAGGGACTTCATCGCCCGGTAGAGCGCGACCTGGGCGAAGGTGAAGAGCGAGTCCACGGTGAGCGGCTTGCCGGAGCCGAGGGCGATCGCGGCGGGGGAGGGGTGCGCCGAGGGCGAGCTTCGCGGGACCCGCCCTCGGCGCGGGTGTTCAGCTGAGGGCGACGTCGACGCCGCCGGAGAACATCGAGTCGTGCAGCTCGAGTTTGGTGAGCTTGACGTTCTTCGGGATGTCGAAGACGACGACGCCGTTGACCTGGTTGCCGGGGTTGATGTCGTTGAGGAAGGTCTCGGCGTTCTTGTTCGCGTAGATCGCCGCGCCGCCGTCGGCGGAGTACTCGGTGCCGTCGGCCGCGTACGCCTTCTGGCTGCTGCCGTCGAACATCTGCGCTTCCTTGCCGATGTTCTTCACGTTGACCGTGACCAGGCAGAACTGGCCCTGCGCCTTCGCGCCGATCAGGTCGGTGCCGATCTTGGCGACGCCGCACTTGGTCGACTTGACCGTGAACTCGAACTTGCCGTCCCGGGCCGCCTCGCCCACCTTCGCGGTCTTCGCCGGGGCGTCCTCGCCCTTGTCGCTGCCGCCGGAGCTCGTGGACTTGTCGGCGGCGCCGGAGCCGCAGCCCAGGGCGATGAGGCCGGTGGCGAGCAGAGCGAGAGTAGTGGTCTTGCGCATCGTTGTCCTCCTGATGTGAACGTTGCGGGGTCAATAAGAGCATCGTCCGAGAACACTGTCAACAGACAATCTCACGCTTGACAGACGTGCGAGACTTTCGGCGTGCAGGAGAACCCGACCATCACGGCAGCGGAGATCGCCCGGCTCGCCGGCGTCGGTCGCGCCGCGGTCAGCAACTGGCGCAAAAGGCACCCCGACTTCCCGGCCCCGGTGGGCGGGACGACGGCGAGCCCCGAGTTCGACCTGTCGCAGGTCGAGCAGTGGTTACGCACCCAGGGCAAGCTCCCCGAGCTCGCCACCTCCGACCGGCTCTGGCGACACCTCGCCGCGGCCAGCGACTCCCCAGCAGCCGGGCTCGCGGCCGTCGGCGCGCTGCTGTTGGCCCGCCAGCGCGGCTCCCGGAGCGGCCACCCTGATGCACAGCTCGCGCCGCTGCTGCCCGACGTCGACGCTCTCGCCGACGAGCTGAGCCCGCAGGGCGCGTTCGACGAGCTGTGGCAGCGGTTCTCCGCACCAGGCCCCGGCCGCCCCTTCGCCACCCCCGACGACCTCGCCGACCTGATGATCGGGCTGGCCAGCGTCGGCGGCGGCTCAGTGCTCGACCCGGCCGCCGGCTCCGGCGCCATCCTGCGAGCCGCCGTCCGCGCCGGCAGCACCTCGGTGTACGGGCAGGAACTCGACGAGGACCTGGCCCGGCTCGCCGGGTTGTGGCTGGCCCTGCACGACGTACCCGGGGAGGTCAGCGCCGGTGACTCACTGCGCGCCGACGCCTTCGCCGGCCGCGCCGTCGACGCCGTCGTCTGCCATCCACCGTTCGGCGCCACCAACTGGGGCGACGAGGAGCTCGGCCACGACCCCCGCTGGATCGTCGGCACCACACCCCGTACCGAACCGGAGCTGGCCTGGGCGCAACACGCCCTGGCCCATGTGCGGGTCGGCGGGCACGCCGTCCTGCTGATGCCACCCACGGTCGCCAGCCGCCGCGCCGGCAAACGGATCCGCGGCGAGTTGCTGCGCCGAGGCCACCTGCGCGCCGTCATCGCGCTCCCGCCGGGGGTGGCGGCGCCGCACGGCGTACCCCTGCATCTGTGGGTGCTGCGGCGCGCTGCGGCCGAGGCGCCGCCACCGGCGCGGGCGCTGCTGATCGACGCCGCAGGCGGCGACCTGGCCGACACCGCGCCGCGCGTGCTGGCCGCGTGGCGGGCCTTCGCCGCCGCCCCGGACGGCGACGTCGAGGAGGCCGGGTTCGCCCGCGCGGTCCCGGTCATCGAACTGCTCGACGAGGATGTCGACCTCACCCCCGCGCGCCGGCAACCGGCCGTCGGGGGCGAGGCATCAGGAGAGCATCTGGTACGCACCAGAGAACGACTGGCCGTCATCGTCGGCGAGCTGCCGGCGCTGCTCCCGCAGGTCACGCCCGCGCCCGATGGGCCGGACGGCCTCTTCCTCACCGTAGGGGAGCTGGCGAAGACCGGGGCGCTCCAACTGATCGGCCCGGTCCGCGCCGGCACGTCCACACCCGTGCCCGAAGGGCTGCCGGTGCTCACCGTGCCGGACGTGCTCGCCGGGGTGGAGGCGTCCGGGCGGGTCGACGACCGGTTCGGGCAGGAGATCTTTCTCGCGGTGGGGGACGTGGTGGTGCCGATGATCGCGCGGCAGCTCACCGCGCGGGTGGTCACCGCCGAAGGGGCGCTGTTGGGGCGCAACCTTTATCTCCTGCGGCCCAATCCGGCGGCGTTGGATCCGTGGTTCCTGGCCGGTCAGCTGCGAACGTCGGCGAACGAGAAGCAGGCGTCGAGTCTGTCGGGGACGATGCGGTTCGACATTCGACGGGCGCAGGTGCGGCGGCTGTCGCTCGACGAGCAGCGGGTGCATGGAGACGCGTTCCGGCGCCTCGACGCCTTCGAGTCAGCGATCCGGCAGGCCGCCTCGCTGGGAGCGGAGTTGGCTCAGCTCACCGCCGACGGTCTGGCGCGCGGCTCGATCCGGCCGGACAACCCGCAGTGACCTCAGACCTCGACGATGGGCCAGTCGTCGCCGAGCACCTTTCGCACCTGATCGGCCCGAGACGTGATGAGGCCGGCAGCGCTGCTGATCGCAACGAAGACCGCGTGGCCGGCACCGAGGCGGCCGGCCTGCCGGGCCATGCCCCCAATGACCGGGCAGTCATCGGCCCGGTCGATGTGCAGGGCCGGTGTGACAACCCGCACGGCCGGGTTGCGACGCAGCATCGACAGGTACTCGTGCTCGGTGTGGTCGAGCAGGCTGTATGCCTCGATGAGGCAGACCAGCGGCACGGCAACCGTCGCATCGGCATCGGCCGCCGCCACCATCAGTTCACCAACGGTGTCGACACCCTGGGCGTAGGCCATCAGAGCGCCGGTGTCGAGCACGTAGACCGGTGCGCTCACGCCGCACTCGGCCGGTCGAAGTCGGCGCGGACCTCGTCGACCGGGCGCTCCAGCAGCTCGGCCACCCGGGCTATCGCCGCGTTGCGCATCTCCGGTGTCACCTGGCGGGCCGCCAGCCGCCGTGCCGCGCCCGCTGGGTCGTACGGGAACTCGCCGTGCCCGGCCGCCCGCAGAGCGGCCCGCATGTCGTCGGATATCCGACGGCGGCGCAGCGCTTCGGTGACGTACGCGGAAACCTGGCGGGCCGGGAGCGCATCCAGTTGCTCGGCCACGTCATCAGGAACGGAGATCGTCACACGCCGACTCATACTCGTGAGCCTAGCGAAGTATGAATTCAAGGCCCAGTAGGAACCGCCATTCGGACGCTTCCTCGTTGAAAGTTCACCGTTGTACGGTCATGCGTCCGCCAGGCGTCGCGCCGACAGGGCAGACGAGCAGTTCGGGTGGGTGTCATCGTGAGGGGGACGAATGACGCTGGGCAGAATCGGCGGCTATGACCTGGTTCGGCCGCTCGGCTCAGGTGGTATGGGCGACGTTTTCTTCGCGGTGTCGCCGACCGCCGAGCGGGTCGCCGTCAAGGTGATCAAACAGCATCTCATCGAGGCGCCGACGGTGCGCGAGCGGTTCGCCGCCGAGGTCGACAGCCTCAAGCTGGTCTTTGGCTCCCGGGTGGCCCGACTGGAGGGCGCCGACCCGTACGCGAACCCGGCCTGGCTCGCTGTGGAGTACGTGCCCGGGGCCACGCTGCGTCAACACGTCGACGCGCGAGGGCCGCTTCCGCTGCCGTTGGCTGCCATGGTCGGCGCGATGCTCGCCGAAGGTCTCGCCAAGGTGCACCAGGTCAAGCTGCTGCACCGCGATCTCAAGCCGCAGAACATCATCCTCGGCCCCGACGGGCCCAAGCTGATCGATTTCGGCTTGGCGGTGCTGATCGAGCGGGACGACTACCTGACCGAGCCCGGCGCCCTGGTCGGCACTCCCGCCTACATGTCGCCCGAGCAGGTCAAGGGTGAACGGGACCTCACGCCGGCGGTCGACGTCTATGCGCTCGCCGCGACGCTGGTCTTCGCACTGACCGGGCATGGGCTCTACCCGCCGACCAACTCCTGGAACCTGCTGCTGCGCATCAGCGAGCCGAGCGACCTTCCCGACCTCTCCGAGGTGCCGGCCGAGCTGGTGCAGTTGCTCGGCACGATGCTCGCCTTCGATCCCACGGCCCGACCCGGCCTGACCGACGTTCGCGCCCGGTTGCTCGCGGTCGCCACCGCCACCAGCGGCAAGGGCGTCCACGCCCTGCGGCAGGAGGTGGCGGCGCTCACCTACGACGGCAACACCGAGCTGCTGGTCCCTCCGGACCTGGATGATCCACGACAGGACCCGGAGGCCACACCGGTCACCGAGGCGGACACCGTCCCGGTGCCGGAGACGACACCCACAAAGGTCGACCCCGAGCGGCCCACCAACCCTCGTGCAGACGTCACCTGGCTGGTCGACAAGATGCGCCGCCAGTACGCCCGCCGCTCGACCCTGTAGGAAGGCACACCGTTGACCACCACCCAGGCCGCGACGTTCGCTCCGGGCTCCCGCATCGTCGTCCGCGACGAGGAGTGGCTGATCCGCAGCGTCAAGACCGGCACCGCGGACGGCACGATGGTGAAGGCGGTCGGCGTATCCGAGTTCGTGCAGGACGTCGAGGCGACCTTCTTCACCAAGCTTGAGGACATCACGCCGCTGGTGCCCGAGGAGACGGACCTCATCCAGGACACCTCGTCGCGGTTCCGGCAGAGCCGCCTCTTCCTGGAGGCGGTGCTGCGGCGTACCCCGTTGCCGCGCACCGAGCGGGGGTTGGCCCTCGCCGACCGGTTCCTGCTCGACCCGCTGACCTACCAGCAGCGTCCCGTCGAGTTGGCGCTGTCCGGCCTGCGGCCACGGATCCTGCTCGCGGACGTGGTCGGCCTGGGCAAGACCCTGGAGATCGGGCTGATCCTCGCCGAGCTGATCCGTCGGGGTCGAGGTGACCGCATCCTGGTGGTCTCCCCGCAGCAGGTCCTGGAACAGTTCCAGCGGGAGCTGTGGACCCGGTTCGCGATCCCGCTGGTCCGGCTCGACTCGACGGGCATTCAGCGCATCCAGCAGGAGATCCCGGCTGGGCGTAACCCGTTCACCTACTTCAAGCGGGCCATCATCTCGGTCGACACTCTCAAGGACGCGGGCCAGTTCGGCCACCACCTCGACGCCACGACCTGGGACGCCGTCGTCATCGACGAGTCGCACAACCTCATCAACAAGGGCACCCAGCGCAACGAGTTGGCCCGCCGTCTGGCCGCGAAGACCGATGCGCTGTTGCTGGCCAGCGCCACCCCGCATAACGGCGACAAGGAGTCGTTCGCGCAGCTGATCTCACTGCTCGACCCGGCGGCGATCGCCAACGAGAAGGACTACCAGGCCAGCGACATCGCGCACCTCTATCTGCGCCGCACGAAGATCAGCCCGGAGGTACGCGACCAGATCGGCGACCGCTGGGCCGACCGCGGCCCATCGAAGGCGCTGCACTGCGCGGCGACGTCGATCGAGGAGGAGATCTTCGACGAGCTGACCGATGTGTGGCTGGCCGGCAAGTGGACCGACGAGGCGATCACCGGGCAGCACCGGCTCTTCCCGTACACCTTGTTGAAGTCGTTTCTGTCCTCGCACCGGGCGCTGCACGAGACGGTGACCAACCGGCGCAAGAAGGCCACCGGCGTCGAGCGGGCGGCGCTGGACCGGCTCGCGGAGCTGACTTCCGCGATGACTGACAGCGACTCCAGCAAGCTCAAGGGGCTGGTCGACGAGCTGAGGAAGATCGGCGTCGGCAAGGGCAGCGACATCCGGGCCGTGGTCTTCTCCGAGCGGGTGCCGACCATCAAGTGGCTCGCCGAGGTCGTCCCCGGCATGCTCGGTCTCAAGCCGACCGCGATCCGGGTGCTGCACGGCGGGGTGGCTGACTCCGACGAGCAGACGATCCTGCAGGAGTTCGAGTTGGCCGGCAGTGAGGTCCGGTTGCTCTTCACCGGCGACGTCGCCTCGGAAGGCGTCAACCTGCATCAGCAGTGCCACCACCTGATCCACTACGACATCCCGTGGAGCCTGATCCGCATCGAGCAGCGCAATGGCCGCATCGACCGCTACGGGCAGAAGCACCAGCCGCAGTTCCGCGCGCTGATCCTCACCTCCGACCGTGAGGACGCGAAGGACGACCGGACGGTCTCCGAAAAGCTGCTCAAGCGGGAGGAGACCGCGCACCGCAGTCTCGGCAGTGTCGAGGCCGTGACGGGCCAGTACGACGCCAAGGCCGAGGAGGACCGGCTGGTCCGGGATCTGCTCGCCGGCAAGTCGGTGGACGAGTCCTACGAGGCTGCCCACGCCGAGGTCGACGTGATGGCCGACCTGTTCGGCGACGTTGGCACCGCGCCCGTGGCGGCGGACGTGCCGCTGGCTCGGGTGCCGAAGCTCTTCGACTCCACTCAGGATTTCGTCGACGCCGCCCTGTACGAGATCTACGAGGACCGGCCCGAGGACCACATCGACCTGCGCCGCGAGGACGAGCTGCTGACCTTCCGCGCCCCTGACGACCTGGTGCACCGGCTCTCCGACCTGCCCCGCACCTACCTGCGTGCGCACCGGGAGGGCGAGGACCTGCGGCTCAAGGTCACCTTCGACCGCGCCCTCGCGCAGCGCAAGCTCGACCAGGCCCGGCAGAGTAAGACCCCGATGTGGCCGGACATCGCCTTCCTCAGTGACGTGCACCCGATGGTCGACTGGTTGGTCGACAAGGTCCTGATCCGGCTCGGCCGCCAACAGGCTCCGGTGCTCACCGCCGACGTGGCCGCGCCGACGTTCCTGATCCAGGGCGTCTACGCCAACCGCCTCGGCCAACCCACCGTCGTCCAGTGGATGGCCATCTCCGACCTGCCTGCATCGCCGACAATCCGGCCCATGGACGAGGTGCTGCGCGAGGCCAACGTCGGCCCCACGATGGTCAACCGCGCCGAGGCCATCGCGATCGACCCGCTGAAGGATCTGCTGCCGGCGGCCGTCCATGTTGCCCGGCAGTACCTGGAGGGCAAGCGCGCCGAGTGGGCCGAGGCCAACGCCGAGCCGTTGCAGAAGCACCGCCAGCAGTTGAGCACCTTCAAGCAGGCCAGCCTCATCAATGAGCTGCCCGGCGCGCATCGGGAGAAGCGACGCCAACGCGTCGACACCACCGTGCAGGAGCAGCACGACCTGCTCGACCGTTTGGAAACCGCCGGTGACCCGCTGCTGCGAGTGCTCGCCGTCCTCGTACCGCCCTCGGAGAGTGCCGCATGAGTTTCGAGTCGCTGACCAACCGCGGCGAGTATCTCTCCGCGCACTACCTCGCCGAGATCCTGCCCACCACCCTCAAGGGCGGTCTGCTCAAGCAGTGGGCCGAGCAGGAGAAGGCCGGGGAGGGCACGCCACGCACGAAGCTGCGCGGCATGCGCCGGCAGTACTTCGACGCCAAGACCGAGCTGACCGACGTCGACTTCTTTGACCCCGAGCGGCTGCGCAAGCAGCACCAGGACGTGCTGCGGGCGCTTGGCTTCGACCCGCAGCCGCAGACCATCACCGTCGAGCGCAACGGCCAGGAGTACGAGGTCCGCGTCGCCCACGCCGAGCTGACCACCGCGCACGGCATCGTCGCGTTGGACTGCGGTTGGGCGGTCGACACCGAGGCGGCACAGGACCCGGACGACGCCGGCCGCCTGCTCGACCCGCTCACCCTGTCGAGCACCGAGACCATCGAGACGGGCGCCAAACTCGCCTCCCTGCTTTTCGCCGCCGACAGCCCCAAGCCCCGCTACGTGCTGATCCTCAGCGGTGGCGTGATCACCCTCGCCGACCGCACCGTCTGGGGGGAGGGCCGCTATCTGGCCGTCAGCCTCGACACCGCGTACGCCCGCAACGACGACAAGGAACTCGACGTCGTCGCCGCACTCTTCGGCGCCGACTCGCTGCGCCCACCGGCCGAGGGTGGCACCGAACCCCTTGCCGACCTGGTCGCCGGCTCCCGCCAGCACGCCGTGGGCGTGTCCAGCGAACTCCGCGAGGGCCTGAAGGTCTCCGTCGAACTCATCGCCAACGAGGTCCTCGACCAGATCCGCCAGGCCGGCCACCACCCGCAGCAGGTCATGGACCTCGACGAGCTGGCCAAGGAGTTGGGCCGGGAGTCGCTGCGCTACCTCTACCGGATCCTGTTCCTGCTCTACGCCGAGGCGCGACCCGAGTTGGGCGTGCTGCCGGTCAACGATCCCCAGTACGTCGAGGGCTACAGCCTCGCCCGTCTCGGTGACCTCGTCTCCCGCCGTCTCGCCCCCTCCGCCGAGGATGGCACCCACCTGTACGAGTCACTCGACCTGCTCTTCCGCATGGTCAACGAGGGGCACCGGCCGCGCGGCGGCGCGGACGTCGAGGAGAAAGCCAGCGAGGGGGAGGGGCTGCGCTTCGAGCCGATGCGCTCCGACCTGTTCCTGCCGGAGAAGACCAAGCTCATCGGCCGACTGATCCCGGTGCCGAACCTCGACGACGACATGGACGATGACGAAGCTCCGAAGATCGACACTCGGCTGCGCAACAAGGTCCTCTACGAGGTGCTGCGCCGGCTGATGCTCACCAAGGGTGGCAAGAAGCGCCGCGGCGGCTTCATCTCGTACGCCCAGCTCGGCATCAACCAGCTCGGCGCGGTCTACGAGGGCCTGATGTCGTACACCGGGTTCGTCGCCACCGAGCAGCTCTACGAGGTCGCCAAGAACGGCGACCCGAAGGACGGCTCGTGGATGATCCCGGCCTCGAAGGTCGACGAGTACGACGACGGTGTCTTCGTCTACAAGGAAGACCCCTACACCGGCGTCCGCAGCCGGGTCAGCTACCAGCCCGGCCAGTTCGTCTACCGGCTCGCCGGTCGGGACCGGCAGACCAGCGCCTCCTACTACACCCCGCAGTCGCTCACCGAGGTCACCGTCCAACTCGCGCTGAAGTACCGCCTCGACCAGGACGACACGGTCACGCCCGCGCGCGAACTGCTGGACTGGACGATCTGCGAGCCCGCGCTCGGCTCCGGCGCGTTCCTCAACGAGGCGATCAACCAGGTCGCCGCCGAATACCTGCGCCGCCGCCAGAAGGAACGCGAGATCACCCTCGACCCGGAGGACTACCACCTCGAACTCCAACGGGTGAAGGCGTACATCGCCCTGCACAACAGCTACGGCGTCGACCTCAACCGCACCGCCGTCGAACTGGCCGAGGTGTCGCTCTGGCTCAACGTCATGCACGCCGGCCTCCAGGCCCCCTGGTTCGGCCTGCACCTGCAACGCGGCAACTCCCTCATCGGCGCCGGCCGCAAGACCTACGGCCCGAAGCAGCTCGCCGACAAGTCGTGGCTCACCACCGCCCCGAAGGAGCAGCCCTTCCGGGACGGGCCGATCGACGAGGGCACCATCCACCATTTCCTGCTCCCCGCTGACGGCTGGGGCGCGGTCGCGGGGGAGAAGGAGGCCCGCGAGCTGGCGCCGGCCGAGACCGCGAGATTAAAGGCATGGCGTACGGCGATGAAGCGCACGCCGTCCGCCAAGGGCAAGAACTCGCAGGTCCAGCGGTTGCAGGCCCTCGCTCGGCGGGTCGAGTTCCTGTGGGGGCTGGTGCAGCAGCGGCTCGACATCTCCGAGCGGGAGATCCGCCGCGATATTGCGGTGTGGGGCGCCGACGACCTGCCGCCGGTCACGGAGGCGGTGCCGCGGGAGGAGATCCTCGCCGACCTGACCGCGCCGGGCACGCCGTACTGGCGGCTCAAGACGCTGATGGACGTGTGGTGCGCGCTGTGGTTCTGGCCGCTGGACAAGGTCGGGCTCCTTGACGGCTCCGACCCGGCCTACCCGGCCGCGCCTGTCCAGGTCTCACACATCAAGGACGAGCCGGCGTACGAGGAGCCGGCCGTCTACGAGACCGCGGACATCTTCGGCAACGTGCAGCCACAGCAGATGAAGCTGCCGACCAAGCCGACCGGTGGTACGCGGCGGATGACGGTGGCGGAACAGCTCCGCCAGCAGGTGCCCCTGTCTGACCTGGATGACTGGCTGACGTTCGCCGAAGCGCTCATCGGCCGGAGCGACCTGGATGAGAACACCGAGCGCTTCTACGGACGGACGCTCACGAGCTTGAGCGAGATGAGCGAGTTCGAGCGGAAGCTCGACGGCGTCATCGGCGTCGACTCGCCGTGGACTCTCTCTGACCGGTTCCCCTGGCTCCTCGGCGCCGAGCGGATCGCCGAGCAGCAGGGCTTCTTCCACTGGGAATTGACGTTCGCCCAAGCGTTCGCCAAGGGTGGCTTCGACCTCCAAGTGGGCAACCCGCCGTGGGTACGGCTGGACTGGAAAGAGGACATTGTCCTTGCTGAACATGAGCCATGGTTCCGACTAGCAGATAAGCCTTCCGTCGAATCGTGGCAGGCTCGCGAGATTAAGCTGCTATCAGCGGAGCATTTCCGGTGGAGTTACCTGTCGGAGTTGGTGAACAATGTCGCGCAGGTTGCATTCTTGGGGGGTGCTGCAACATTCCCGTTGCTCGCCGGCACGCGTCCCGATCTTTATCGTGCTTTCATGTGTAGAGTCTGGAGTCAGATCGGCGTTACTGGGTGTAGTGGTTTGGTCCATCCCGATACTCACTTCGGCGGGACTAAAGACGGTCCGTTGCGAGCGGCTGCTTACAGACACCTGCGGATTCATGGTGGCTTCATCAATGGGGCGAACTGGGCCTTCGCGGATGGCAGCCGCGATCTGGAGTTCGGGGTGCACATTTATGGGCCCGAAGCGGATATAAATTTCCTGCATCTGAGTCAGTTATATGCTGCGAACGTCTTGAACGAGTCCTTGGTGCATGACGGAAGTGGGTCTGTTCCCAGTCAGAAGTATCAAGGGTCGTGGGATCGGCGGCCGCATCGCGCCAGGGTTGTGCGGGTGAACGAGAGGGCTTTGGCGATCTGGCGCAGGCTTCGAGGTGAGGGTGATGGTCAGGTGGGCCAGACGCCACTGCTGCAGCCCATTTCCATTAACGAAGAGAAGGCAATTGCCGCTCTAGCATCTTATGGTCAACGGCTCTCGAGTTTGCAGCCACGGATTAGCTTCGGCTATGACGAGGCGAAGTCGAAGAAGCAGGGCCTCATCGTCTTCGAGCAGACCGTTCCGGCGTCCTATCAAGACGTTATCCTCCAGGGCCCTCATTTCGGAATCGCTAGCCCGGTAAATAAGCAGCCAAGGGTCCCTTGTAGGAGTCAAAACGATTGGGACTCCTTGGATGTCTCTTCGATCGCGGCCGACTTCATACCGCGTACGAATTACGTCCGTGGTGGCACGGGTGTCGCCGCCCGCGACGCCGAGGACATGTGGGAAGGTGCTAGCTACACCCAGTATTATCGCCTAGTCTGGCGGGCCATGATTAACCCAAAGAGTTCCGAGCGATCTCTTTTTGCTGCGTTGCTTCCCCCTGGTCCAGCGCATGTGCATGCGGTTCATAGCATGGCACTCAAATCGAATTGCGAAACCGCTCTAGCCGCCGGCTTTTGGGCTGCCCTGCCTTTGGATTACATGTTGCGGATTACGGGTCGCACGAATCACGGTGCCACCGAGGCTAAAGGCATGCCGGCAGGAAGTGTAGATCACCCCTTGGCGCCGGCACTGTTGTTGCGAGCTCTGCGATTGAATTGTCTGACCTCGGCCTATTCCGGCCTCTGGGCGGAGTTGTCCGATGCTTCGTGGGAACGGGAGATTTGGGCGGCAGATTGGACCGGTCTTCCTTCGCTGAACACTGTAAGCCGGACCTGGGAGCGCGGAACGCCGCTGCGGACTGAGCGCGCGCGTCGGGCTGCCCTCGTGGAAATCGACGCCCTGGTGTCGGTATGGCTTGGTATGGACGTCGATGAGCTCATCGCAATTTTACGTTCTCGGTACCCAATCCTCGCTGGCAGGGAGGAGCAAATGTGGTTTGATGCAGCAGGTCGAAGGATTGCGGCAGACCCGTATGCATCTGGATTTGGACAGGCCAGGGAACATTGCGAGCAGTTGATGGCGCACCTAGATGATCCGCAGCGAAATTCGGTGCCAGAGGGGTATAGGGCGCCGTTTTACAAGGCGGATCGGGAGAACGAGTATCGGCAGGCGCATGCCGTGTTCAGCAAGCGGCTCCAGGATGCGATCGACGCGGGCTGGCAGCCTTCGTAGCCCGCTATCCCTCTTCAATCCCGAAGGAGAGCAGATGGCTCCGAGTACCCACCAGAAGCACCAGGCTGGGCGGCACCTCGCGGTGGCTGAGGCACTGTTGCACGGCCTTTCGGCGAGCCTGCACGGTGCGCAGACCTTCGTGACGATCAACGGAAGGACGGCGGCTGTGCAGGTCGCCGCGCAGGGAGGCTGGATGTTCGCGGACATCGACAGGATGACGGCGATGTCGGTCTACACCGGGCAGGCCGTGGCCACCACGGCAGCGGAGCCGCCGGCCCGCTAGGTCCTCTACGTCCTCGTGGACGTGACCGACGGACGCCGGGACTTCTACGTCGTGCCTGGAGACGACCTGCGTGCCGGGGTGCGCGAGCGGCACGATGAGTTCATGGCGAGCGTTGGCGGCGTTCGCCCGCGCAACCCGAACAGCCGACATGCCGCGATCTACCCGGCGAACGTGGAGGCATGGCGGAACCGGTGGTCGTTGTTCGAGGACGTGGCCCAGCCCGCGACTGGGGACGCGGTCTCCTGATCGATTGCGCGACGGGAGCGTCCGGCGGGTCCGCCGGCTGCGCTCCCGTCTGATGTGCGGCTCAGCGCCCAGACTTGGTGACCCGGACGAAGCTGGTCCAGGCGGCGGGGGAGAAGGTGAGGGCGGGTCCGGCCGGGTCCTTGCTGTCGCGTACCGCAACGAGGCCGGGCAGGTTGTCGGCGACCTCCACGCAGTTGCCGTTGTTGTCGCCACTACGGGTGCTCTTCCGCCACTGGGCACCGAGCAGGTCGTCAGCCATGGTGGACCTCTTCCTTGATCTTGCCGATCATCCTCCTTGATTGTTCCTCATCGAGTGCGAGGTCGAGGAGGCTCGCCCAGACCTTCTCGTAGACCGCGAACTCGTCTGGCCTGTCCAGGTAGAGGGCCCCGGTCACCGACTCGCTGTAGACAACGGACTGATCAGGGACGACTCGGTTGACGAGTGGGAAGTCGAGCATGACGAAGGCCCCCGCCAGTGCGCCGTAGTGGGCACCGGCCGACAGCGGCAGCACGCGGATCGACACGTTGGGTAGCTCGCTCCGTTCAAGAAGGCGGTCCAGTTGCTCGGCCATGATTGCTGGACCGCCGACGCGTCGAAGCAAGACGGCCTCCGACAGGACCCATTCCAGCTTGGGTGCCTTCGGCAGCCGACGAACAAGTACCTCCTGTCGGCGTCGGCGGACTTCCAGAACCTCTTCCAACTCGTCAGCCGGCATGTTGAGGCGGTTTTGGTAGACGCCGCGCGTGTAGTCCGGAGTTTGGAGCAGCCCAGGGACCAGGGTGTCGTCGTGCTCCCGGAGCCGTGATGCGGCGGATTCCAGGCCGACGTACAGCTCGAACCAGTCGGGGACGGCGTCGCCGTACGAGTGCCACCAGCCCTTGGCCTTGGTTTCGTTGGCCAGGGCGGTGAGGGCGCCGGCCAGGTCGGGTGTCGCCCCGTACAGCTCGCACATGCCCTTGACGTCGAGTGCGCGGACCGGGCCGAGCCCGGTCTCGATGCGCCACATCTTCTGTCGACTGCACTGCAGCGCCTCGGCCGCGCCGTCCAGCGTCATCCGCGCCTCGGTGCGCAGCTCGCGCAGCGCCCGCCCGAGCTGCCGTCGCGGCACTGTCGATCCCATGTCGTCGGCCATCGGCTCCCGCCCTCTCCACGTTGCATTTTGTTACATCCGGACGCCATCGGTGAAACACGCGGCCGTTGCCGCCGAGAATCAATGTGATTGGGTGCTGCCACGCAAAGCGATTATGTGTCTGACCATACAAGACACCCCCGACAGTAGCCATGAACGCGCAATTCCTACGCGCGTCTGATCGGCGTACTGTCGGGGGTGGAATGTTGTAGAGCGAGGTTTAGAGTTCGTGGCGGATCCGGGCCAGGCCGCAGGTGAGCAGGATGCCGAGAATGACCAGCCCGACCCTCATCCAGGGCACGTCGTTGCTCGGCCGGACGCCGATGGAGACCGCCACCGCCAGTTGGGCGGTGAGGATGAGGCAGATGACGACACTCAGCACCCGGTATCCGACCCCGTAGAAGGACCACCAGGTCACGGTGCCGAACACCGCCGGGACGGCCATCAGCAGGCTCAGCCCGATCAGCGGCGTAGCGAGTTTCCACCGCAGCAGGGCGCTTGGAGCCATGGGCGATGTCTGTCGGATCACCTGTCGATCACCAGCAGGAAGAACGGCGCGTCGGTCGGGCAGGGGACGCCCGGGTGTCAACCATCGGAACGCTCATCCGCCGAATTCTGCCAACCAGGATGGATTCCGTGGTGCCTGGAAGCGGTAGCACGTTGAGCGCAGGAATACCGTCTCATCCGCCGCCGTCGAGGACCCGGACGACCAGGACGGTGCCATCCCGGCCGAACGAGTACACGCTGCCGTCGGCCGGCGGCGCCGCTTGCCTGCCGAAGAA
Organism: Micromonospora sp. NBC_01638; assembly: GCF_045209745.1. Lineage (NCBI taxonomy): Bacteria > Bacillati > Actinomycetota > Actinomycetes > Micromonosporales > Micromonosporaceae > Micromonospora > Micromonospora sp. NBC_01638. Next base: position 6,253,891 of record NZ_CP109273.1, on the reverse strand, counting down.
GGTCGGCGCGTCCCTCAGGTAGGCGCTGATCCGGCCCTCGGCCAGCTCGCGGTAGAGGTGGCTCTCCACGCCTCGGAACACCTCCAGGACCCTACGCCGATCCAGGGGTGCGCGGTGTCGGGTGCCCTCCGCGAAGAGCCCGTTGGGTAGCGCAAGCGTCGCCGCGCTGTTCGTCGCCCACGCCGGGTCCAGGTCGAACAGCACTGGCTGGGATCTCGGACCCTCCGTTCCGCGCTGGCGGGGCGTGGCATAGCCGCTGGCGGCTTCGCTGTTTCCGGCGAAGAGCAGGGCGGTGGCCGCCACAGCGCGGGTCAGGATCTGGGTGAACCAGCCGCGCTGTTGCTCGGGAATGTCGAAGACCTGGGGTGCGCCGGGCGGCAACTCCTCGGCCAGGTCCGGCTCGGCGGTGGTCTCGTTGGTCGGGGCCGGTACGCCGGTCGACGCCTGTCTCGCTTCCGCCTCGTCGGGGGTGGCCGTGCGCGGTCGCCAGAACTGGTCCTCGGGGCTGGTGCTCAACAGGCCGTCCAGTTCCTCGTCATCACCGAACCACAACTCGTCATCCCCGGGCGGATCGAGCACGTAAGCGGTGATCCCGGCCTGGGTGAGGTGCGAGGCGACCATCAGCGACGGTGGGTGACTTCCGCCCACCGACAGCGCCTCCACCTGCACGGCGGCTCGGGCGAGTTGCCCGTGGATAAAGCTCGGCGGCCCGTGAGTGCCCTTGCACTCCAGGATCACGATCTTCATCCGCCTGCGGGTCTTCGTGGCGTGATGGCCAAGCAGGATGTAGTCCGGCCGCATCTTGGTGCGCGAGACGGACTCCACCGCGCCGACGCCGTCCACGAAGCCAGCCTTCAACGCCACCTCTGCGTCAACCGCGTGGAACGTCCACCCTCGGTACTGTGTGCGAAGCAGACGCTTGGCGACCACGAGGGCCAGGCCGATGCCCAACTGCTCGGACTGGGTCACCTTGTGGTGATAGACGACCTCGTTGGCATCCGGCGTCAGAGCGAGACGCCCACCGTTCTTGGTCAGCGTGGCGCAGTAGCGGACGGCGGCCCAGTGCCGAGCCACCTGCGACAGCGGGGACGCGGTCAACAGGGTGGTGGCCACCCCCAGCTCATGCAGCACCTGCGCGGGCGTGGTCCGCATGCCGCCCTTGCCGACGTCCACCGGGGTCAACGTCTTGTGGTGCCAGTACGCCTCGCGCTTCTTGGCGTGGGTCTCGGCGTACCGGAGCACGTCGTCGACGAGCTGATCGGAGGAGTTGAGCGCCAGCAGCGACTGGTAGCTCAGAGACCGTACGAGGGAATCAATCTCCACGCCCACCCCCGGTGCTGACGCACTGCACGAGACAGGCACCCAGAGTGATCGAAAAATCTCAGAGTGTCAATGCGAAAAGCCTTCGGTCTCAGTCGGTGCCGTCGGGCATCGACGCCGCGATGCGCTGCCGTGTTGCGGCCGCACGAGCGTCATCAAACCCGGATAGCAGCGAGTGAGCCTCCCGCCGGTGCTGTCCGGCCTCATCGGGGCGGCCCGCCGCCGCCAGCGCGGTGGCCAGGTGGTCCAGCGTCAGGGCGAGGTGCCAATCGTCCCCGAGTTGGCGGTGCACCGCCGCCGCGCGCAGGTGGAACACGATCGCCTCGTCGGCCTGCCCAAGCTCCCGGCATGCCTCCCCGGCGCCATCCAGGGCCATCGCCTCCCGGCTGCGGTCACCGAGCCGGCGCTGAATCGTCGCGGCCCGGTGCACTGCCTCCAACGCCTCGGCCGGCCGGCCGAGGGCGCGCAGCACCCGCGCGTACTCCACCAGCCAGTGCCCCAACCACAGCTGGCTCGCGCCCTCGGCGATGGCGATGGCCGCCTCGATCGCGGCGAGCGCCTCCCCGGTGCGTCCGAGTTCCCGCAGGGTCATGCTCAGGAAAAAGAGCGAGTTTCCCTCCTGCCCCCGGTCGTCAATCTCCCGCTGCACCACGAGCGCCCGTCCTAGCAGGTCGGCAGCCTCGGGCAGGTCACCCAGCTCGTAGCGGGTCTCGGCGAGGTTGCTCAGCAGCAGGGCCTGCCACCGCTGATTGCCGAGCCGTTCGAAGATCGCCAAGCTCTCGCCGAAGTGGGTGAGCGATTCGGTGAGGTGACGGCGGCGCAGGCCCAGCAACCCAAGAGCGTTGATTGACACTGCTGTGCCGTACTCGTCGCCGATCTCCTGCCGAATGACCAGCGCGGCCCGATGGTATTCGGCGGCCTCGGTGAGCTGGCGGGCCTGGAAGTGGGCCTTGCCGAGGCTCTCCAGCGTCTCGGCTTCGCCCCGCCGGTCGCCGAGCGTGCGAGCCGCGGACAGCCCAATCCTGGCCGTGGCGAACCAGCTTTCGAAGGCGTTCTGATGCATGAAGACGCTACGCAGCAGCGCCGCCAGCTGCCAGGCGATCTGCGGTAGGCCGGCCTCCGCGGCCACTCGTGTGGCCGCCACCAGGTTGTCCCGCTCGGCGTCGAACCAGGCGTCCGCCTCGGGGTTAGTCGTGAAGGCGAGCGGCGTGACGTCGGTCGGAGGATCCAACGGTACGGTCCGGTAGAAGGGCAGAGTACGGGTCAGCGCGGCGTCGGCGGTGTGCAGATACCAGTCCAACCCACGGCGCAGTGCCGCCTGCCGATCCTCTGTGCTCTCCAGGTGCCGGACCTGGTCGACCGCGTAGGCGCGCAGCAGGTCGTGAAGTTGGTAGCGCCCCGGCGCGCTCTGCTCCAACAGGTGCGCGCTGACCAAAGCGTCGAGCGGCTGCCGTACCCGGGACACCGGCCCGCCGGTCAGCGCGGCGGCGGCCGGGGCGGTAACGTCCGGGCCGGGGTGCATCCCGAGCAGTCGGAACAGCCGGGCGGCCGTCGGGTTCAAGGCGCGGTAGGACCAGGCGAAGACCGCGCGTACCGCGTCGGACTCCTCGTCCTCCTCAGCGGTGAGCGCGTCCCACAAGGCCGACTCGTCGCGCAGATCCTGAATGAGCTCGCCGAGAGGCATGAACGGTCGGCCCGCCGCCCGCTCGGCAGCGATGCGCAGAGCGAGGGGAAGCCGGGCGCAGAGTCGCGCCAGCTCGGTCAGCTCGTCGGGGTCGTCGCCGCTGCGGTAGGCCGAGGTGATGTCCCGCAGCAGGGCGACCGCGTCCTCCTCGTTCAACATGCGCAGGGTCAACCGTCGGCCGCCGTCGCGGGTGGCCAACCCGGAGAGCATGTTTCGACTGGTGACCACGACCAGGCAGCGGTCCGTGCCCGGCAGCAGCGGGCGCACCTGCCGAGCCGTGGCGGCGTTGTCCAACACCACCAGTACGCGCCGTCCGGCCAGTCGGGAGCGGTACAGCGCCGCCCGTTCGTCCGGGTCGGCGGGCACCGCCGAGGGCGGTACGCCGAGGGCCCGCAGGAAGCGGTCGAGAATCTGTTCCGGCTTGGCCGGCTCGCCCGGGTCGTAGCCGCGCAGGTTGGCGTAGAGCTGCCCGTCGGGAAACCTGCTCCGAATGCTGTGCGCCCAGCGCAGGGCGACTGAGGTCTTACCGACGCCGGCCGTTCCGGTGATCACCGACAGGCTGACATTGACGCTCCCTTCCCCGTCGGTCAGCAGCCGGTTGAGCGTTTGTAGCTCCTCCACCCTGTTGACGAAACCGCGGACGTCACCGGGGAGTTGTTGCGGTCGCTCCTGGGAAGCTGCCTCGCCGTGGAAGTGCACACCGCCGTACACGTCGCGGGCCTGGACCAGCTCCGCCGGTCCGGACAGCTCGGACCGATTCACCTGAGCGGGCCGCTGTCCGGCTCCGTCCGACCCGGCGCCTTCCATCTCTCACCCCGGGTGGGGAGGTCCCAATGGCGCCACCACACGGGCGAAGAACTCGTCGAGCGGCTCACCGCCCTGGTAGAGCGACTCGATGAAGGATTGGCAGCTTGCCACCAAGTCGGGGTCACGCCAGCGGCGGGCGGACGCCAGCACACCGTCGGCGTCGTAGACGGCCTCGTACATCACCTCGGTGCCGAGCGTGTAGATCTCCGGAACCTGGCCGTCCGACTCGGCTGCCGCCACCGCGTCCGCGCCGATCACATGGGTCAGACCGCCGTACTCGTGCCGCAGCCGCAGCACATGCAGCTCCCATTGAAGGTAGGGCGTGAGGGGCTCTTCGATGACCCGTACCCGGCGGGTGGCGAACCCGTTCTCGGCAATCCGCCGGTAGTAGCTCTGGAACTCGGGACGGCGCGCGTCGAGAATCCGAAGCGAATCCTTCCACCGCCCGTCGGCAAACGCCTGCCAACCCTCGTCCCCGGGCTCCTTGAAGGTCTGCTGGCGTTCCAGCTTCCAGAAGCCCGGATCGCCGGTCTGCCAGAACCGATCCTCAAAGTCCGCCCAGTAGTCCTCCAGGCGGAGTCGCTCGCCAGGATCCCCGCGGAACAGGTCATGCATCAGGTATATCCACCTTCGCCGCGATCATTGTCGATCGGGGAATGATGATAAGCCGCTCGCCCGGATCCACTGAGACACCGGCCGGAAGTCGTTCCTGGTACGTCTCGGTGAGGTCCTGCCCGATCACCGCGATGTCGCCGTTGCTCAACTCCCAGACGTCGGGGCAGCTGCCGTCGCCGGAGGTGTTGCCCAGCTCGTGGGAGGACCTACCCCAACGGCGCGTGAGCTCGGCGGCAGGGTCCGCTTCCCAACGCTGTCCGCTCATGTTGACCTCCGAGGCTGGGTGTTCGCGTGAGCACCCAGGGTAACATTGAGCCCGCTTGATGACTGCCGCCCGTGTTTTGTCTCCCCGAGCGGGCGCGATGGCGGGAGGCGGAATTATGACCGACCCGATCATGGTCACCGCGGCGACGACGCTCGTCGCGTGGGCGACCACCGAGCTGGCCCAGACCGGACGGGCGGCGGTGTCCTCCCTGATCGGATTCCTGCGTACCCGGTTCCAGCACGAGCCAGCATCGCGTGCCGCCATCGAGGGCGCCTTGCAGCAGCCTTCGCCCGAAACCGTGGGCCGTCTCGCCGAGCTGCTGGACCGTGAGTCGCGCCGCGACGCGGCCTTCGACGCCGAGTTGCGTGCGCGGTGGTCGCAGGTCGAGGCCACCATCGCCGAGAGTGCCGGCGGTGTAGCGAACTCGGTCTCCGGTGACGTGCACGGGCCGGTGGTGCAGGCGCGGGACGTCCTCGGGGGAATTTATCTCGGCGACGGCCCGGCCCGAGCCTGACGACAGGGCGCAGCCGGCGGACATCTGACGCGCTCGGTGTCGGTCCAGTGCTCGTCAGCGGGCTTTCCTGTGGCATCAGGAGCAACGGCACGTTCCCAGAATCGACGGCACCACCCCGCACGCGAAACATGTGTCTGGCTGAGGTGCCCGCACCGCCGAAAAGGACATCGACGCTGGCCGGCTGCGAACCGGTCGTGTGGCTCGCGGTTCCTGGAGAGCCGCTTCCACCTGTTTCAAGGTCGCCATCGGCCAGCCGCGCCCCTGTACCTGCTTGGTCAGCTTCTTCATACCGAGCTGCGGATACTTCGCCCGCATCGCGCGAGCCACCTCGGCGAGGGTTTGCCTTCCTCGTGCGGCCGCCGGCGTGCTCGCTGGCTTGGCCGCGGTGCGTGGACTAATCACGGTGACGGTGTCCTGCTGCTGCTTCGGTGCAATCTTCGGTGCTTCCGAAGGGCGATTGGGTAACGGTTGGCGCCGAGGCGGGGCAGGATGGGCGCGCAAAGCTGCGCGAACCTGGTCAACGGAAACCTGTGACCAGCCGTCCTGACGAAGATGCCGGACAATCGTCGAGTCCTTGATACCGGGCATTCGTTCCCGGAGACCGCGTGCGGCGTCTGCCAGGTCCCGCCGGGTGGGCACGGTTCGGCGACTGGCCTTCCCCGACGTGCCCGTCGACGCGGATCCACGGGAGGAGCGGGTGTAGCCCGCGCGATCCGTGGGTTTCAGTCGGTCGAGCCATACATCGGGAGTACGGTCGGGCTGGTCGTCATTCTCCCAGTCATGCCGGGAATCGGATGAATTCCGACCCTCCGCGTTGGTGTACCAGTCGCTGATGGTTCGCCTGACTACCACGCTGCCCTCCGATGCCGTCGGACCGGGACTTGGCCACAGAGGAGCCGAGCGCATGTTCGTCTCCGCCATGCAAGGAACTCGATGCTATTCGTGGCGGAGTCGTCCCCGGAAGCGGCTGTTCGTCCTACTCGGATGACGAATGGTTGACTGCGATGAAAGTTCGAACGCAAACTCTCCACCACGCGGTGCCTCGTTCCACCGCTCGTCCGTCGACGGCAGCCACCGGCAATGCCCATGCCGCGCCCGCCAGGAGCAGTCGGAGGTAAGAGTTGCGCTACCAGATCCACTTCCAGGGCGAGCTGCCCGCCGACGCTTTGCGCCGATTCCTGAGCGAGGAATTCGGCGTCTCACCGGATGCGGTCTACGTCGGGCGAATCGAGGACCGGGCGGTCGATGATCCTCGGCCGGTCGCCATGCTCAATCCTCCAGACAATGACGAGGAATTCGGCTGGATCCTGACCGGTGACACCGAGCTCGCCGACGCCACCGGTCAGGGGGAGCGAGAGTTGGCGGCCACCCTCGCCCGAACCTTCGGTGTGCGGGCGCTGGCCGACTACGGCAGCATCTACCCCGACCGGTGGGTGCTGGTCAGCACCGACGGCAGCAGTGGCCGGGTCCTCACCGACGAGGATGCCGCGGCCGACGGGCACCTGCGGGTCGTGCATGCTCTCGAACCGATCAGCGGAGAGCCGCAGCTCGTCGTCGTACCGCCACCGGACTCGGCCCGCGACTGGTGACCGCCTAACTGGTGGCGATCCGCCGCCGCTTGGCCACCGTCGTCGCGCGGTATGCCGGCAGTTCGACCCGGACACCGGCGCGACTCTCGCCGCACCGCAGCGAAGCCGACCCACGCTCCTAACTGGCGAAATCCACACTGCTTCGACAAGGTTGAGCGATCCGGAGAAGGGTCGTGAGTCCGAATCGTCGCGGAATGTCGAGCAGGCTTCGGGGTGGATCCGATTATCCTGCTCACGGAGTTGTAAGGTGAGCTGCATCAATCATAATCCGGCGAATTTGCCGGACTCTTTTCGAGGTCGCCGCGAGTGAGCCTCACCAACCGGCGGCAACGACTTGCGTTTTTGAATAGACTAGTGATGTAGTTGTCTGCGAACTCGTCGTTGACGTGTTCCGTAACGAAGTGCAAGACAATGGGCGTGATGATGTCTACAATCTTGAGTTGGGTTTGCCAGTCCGCGAAGGGATCGTCAATTATAGAAACGTTGATCCAGTCAAGAACCAGGTGAGCAACGATCCTGTTGCCCTGGATCGCGATTGATTTCTCGCGACCCACGCGCTTGGCGACTTCTTTGCTCAGCGATGCGTCGACATGTCTCAAGACCTGAACGCTATGCCACACCCGAGCGGCAGTTATATCGGGCGGAAATAGGCGCCGATACGGTTCGCTGTTGGTTTCCCAAAGACGTCCGATGCTGCTCTTGGCCAACACGGCATAGCCCGTATCTGATGCGCAGGCGAGGGCTACGGTCGCTTCCTCAACCGAACAGCCTTCATCTCCGGTCGGGCTCTGCTCGCCGCGTTTGATCGCGTATCGACGCCCCAGTAGAGACGCGAATTCCAATCGCAGTCGTTCCTGCACCGAATCGAGGGCAACGAAGTCGCGATTCTCTACACTGTTTTGTGTGTTCGTGGCCCTAGTGACCTCGACGCCAAAACCGTCCGGGCATCCCTCTAGAGATATCAGGCGAACCCACACCCGGGCATCCGCTACTGCCTCTGCATCCTGTCGAGCTGCCGCGTCAATGCTTGCGACAGTCTGTGCGCCGTTGACGACGCTAATTCCCGTGAGGCCAAATTGCCCAACTTCACGTGCAGAGATGCCAGTGGGGGTGAGCCGTTGCATCCGTTTACAAAGCACAGTGATGCCGTTGTTGAAATACCAGAAGTCGCTCGGACGTTCGCGAAGAGTCCGGACCAAAGCGGCGTTGACCGCAGTGCCACCGAGCGCCCGTCGGATGTTCCTCTCAAACAGCTTGTCGCCGTAATCTTTATACCAGGCTGCGATCTCGGACCCGCTTACCATCCCATAAAGCGCTTCGTAGGGTTCGGAAAGCTTCCCCCACTGTTGTAGTGTGACGTGAAGATTGACCTGAGGTGGCGTGACGCCTTCCACGAGCATTGCACGAAGCTCGCGCAACCCGAGCACGCGTTGCTCGATGATCTCACCAGCCTCGTTCATGTTGCCGCAGGTTTTGTCCAGTACTGCTTGCGCCTCTGACCCCAGCTTCGAGGGGCCGTTGGTTGCGACGACAAGGCAAATCTTTAGTTGCGGCGTCTCTAGCGCGGCTTCGATTTGCGGGATGAGTGGCTTCAGTTTGGCATTGAAGGCCTCGTAGTTTCCATCGGTAAGCGCCTTCAATCCCTCAATAAACTTGAGCGTGTCTCCGAGGTCGATTGTCTTGGTTCCGGCTTCATGCCACTTGGTTTGAACCAGAATGATCTTTGCTGTGGCGCCGTCAATGGCAATGGCGTCGATGCCGTGGTCCCCGAACCCGTCTACGCTTGCCGCAGCCGCCTGGTCCAGGCTGCAGCCAGTAAGATGTTGGACCACAAAGGCTGCCAATCCCCGTGAGAGCAACGCGCTCGGACGGGCCGTTGCTGGCGCGTCGGACACATCGATCCGCTCAGCGAAATCTCGAGTGATGGCCGCCTTTAATTGGCGGATATGAATTGCAGTCATGATCTGCGTCCTTTGAAGGGGAGTGGCCATAGTAGAACGTGGACAGGCAGATTGCCAGGGGTGGCGGACCGATGAGGGCTTCCCGCAACTTCGATCGTCCGTGGGTGCCGGCGGCGTCATTCCAATTTCCCTGATCCTTGTTATGGCGGGCCAGGTCGTTGACAGAGGCCCATGCATCTCGCCCACGGGGGCCAGGGGGTCGAGGTGTCGCGAATCTGACTCGGCCTGCCGGAAGGCTGTCGACCAGGTCAACCCTGGTAAGGGGTGCAGTAGCATGCGGCAGTGATCCGCTCATGAGGCCGACCATCGCCGCCGACACCCTGCGTCGGACCCTCACCCAATACCTGACCACCACCTTCGGCTTGACCGAGGACGGCGTACGTCATGGTCTGGAAGGCTTCCTCTCCCACCCGGAGCAGGGCATCTTCCGCGGCCCGTACCTGCGGATCCGCACTCCCTTTCGCCCGGCGGAGGGCGACTGGCGGGCGAGCCTCGACTGGGCACCGGCTGACTTCGCCCCTTACCTGCACCAGGCGAACGCGTTCGCCCGGCTGTCGACGAAGGGCAGGGCGGCCGAGCCGACCCTGATCACCACCGGCACGGGCTCGGGCAAGACGGAGTCGTTCCTGATCCCGGTGCTGGATCACTGCCGTCGGCAGAAGCAGCAGGGCAGGGCCGGGGTCAAGGCGATCCTGCTCTATCCGATGAACGCCCTCGCGACGGATCAGACGTCTCGCATCAACGAGTTGCTCACTGACCCGGCGCTCAGCCAGGTCACCGCCGGTCTCTACATCGGCGACGTCGCGGCCATCGAGTATCCGCACGTGTTCACCAAACGGTCGGAGATGCGGCGCACGCCGCCGGACATCCTGATCACCAACTACAAGATGCTGGACCTGCTGCTCCAGCGCGCCGACGACCTGCCGCTCTGGGAGGGCGCCGAGCCGGCGTACGTGGTGCTGGACGAGTTCCACACCTACGACGGCGCGCAGGGCACCGACGTGGCGATGCTGCTGCGCCGGCTCGCCGCCGCGCTCGACCTCGACGAGCCGGGGCGACCGCTCGGGCCGATCTGCCCGGTGGCGACCTCCGCGACGCTCGGTGAGGGCGGCGGCCGGGACGGTCGTACCGCGATCCGTGAGGTCGCCGAGCAGGTCTTCGGCATCGCCTTCGACGCCGGTTCTCTGGTGGGGGAGGACCGGTACGAAGCCGGCGAGTTCATCACCAGCCAGGACTTCAGCCTGCCGCTGCCCACCCCGGAACAGCTCGCGGCCGTCGATGACCGCGACGCCAAGGAGATGATGGCCAAGGTCGCCGAGCTGGTCGTCGGCGAGCGCTGTCTCGGCGACCCGACGCGCCTCGGTGGTCTGCTCCGTCAGCATCCGTTGACGAAGGCGGTGCTCGACTCGCTCCAGACGCGGCCGTGCACCCTCGACGAGATCATCGACGTGCTGCCCCGCAAGAACGCCACCGGCTGGGGCAGCGTGATGAAGACCCCGCCCGAGATCACGGCGAAGGCTCTCGCCCGATTCGTCGGTCTGCTCTCCGTTGCGCAGAACCCGGCGGCTCCCGGCCGCCCACTGCTCAACATCGAAACCCACCTGTGGGTACGCGCCGTCTCCCGCCTGCTGCGCGGCACCTCCCACCAGGCGGCCTTCGGCTGGTACGGCGAAGCGCCGCGCGAGCTGGACCCGTACGCCACCGACGCCGACGTGGTGGTGGCCGACAACCGCTATCCCCGACTGCCAGCCATCTACTGCCGGCACTGCGGTCGCTCGGGCTGGATGGCGCTGTCGCCGGAGAAGGACCCGCAGGAGCTGGAGACCGACCCGGACAAGATCTACCGCGCCAGCGTCGGTCGGGACAAGCGCCGGGTCCGCGCGCTGATCGCCGCGACCGAAGACGAGGTACGCCAGCGCTCCCGTGGCCTGCTGGTCCTGGAATACGGCCGTCGGGTGCGCCCCTTCGACGAGCAGCGCGACCGCAAGCCCACCGACGACGCGATCGTCGTGCTCGGTGACGTTCTCGACGTCGACGGTGCCGAGAAGGACCGCTGCCCGTCCTGCGAGCTGGACCACGGCATCCGCTTCCTCGGTGCCGGCCTGGCCACCCTCGCCTCGGTGGCGATCACGCAGCTCTTCACCGGTGGGGAGCTTGACGAGGCCGAGAAGAAGACGTTGCTCTTCAACGACTCGGTGCAGGATGCCGCGCATCGCGCCGGTTTCGTCGCCAACCGGTCCTACTCGTTCTCGCTGCGCTCCCTGCTCGCCGGCCGGCTGACGGCCGGGGAGTCGATCGGGCTCGACGACCTCTTCGTCAAGATGATCGAGGAGGCGGCGCAGCCGGAGATCCTCTCCACCGTCGTGCCGCCGGACCTGCACGACCAGCCCGGTGTCGACAGCCTGCTCGCCGGTGAGCACACCGGCAGCCGGGAGACCTGGGAGCTGATCAGCGAACGGCTCGTCTTCGCCACCGTGATGGAGACCGGGCTGCGCTCCCGTCAGGGCCGCACCCTGGAGTTGACGCGCAGCGTCGCCGTCGAGGTCGCTCTCGATGATCCGGCGGGAGCCGCCGCGATCTGCCGGGACGTCCACCTGACCGGCCCCGGCAATATCGCCGGATCACCCCCGGACGACGTCCGCTACCTCGCCTTCCTCCGTGGTCTGCTGGAACGGCTGCGTATCCGGGGCGCGGTGTTCCACGAGTGGCTGGTGCCGTACCTGAAGCGCGGTGGCACCCGGTGGCAGATCTGGGGCGGTCGTCCCGCCGGGATGCCCGCGTTCCCGAAGGGTCTGTCTGCGCCCGCGTTCCTGCTCGCGACGCCGAAGTCCCGCTCGGAGTTCGACGTGATCACCGCGCGGGGCAACTGGTATCAGGACTGGACGTCCCGCTGCCTCGGCCTCGACTCCGGCGACGCCGCCGGCTTCCTCAGCCGGCTGCTGCCGGCCCTCGCCGCCGCCGACGTGGTCGCGGTCGGCGACACCGAGGATGGCAACACGGTGTACGGGCTGATGCCCGGCCACCTGCGGGTGACCCGACTCGACGACGCGTCCGCCGCAGCGGCCGGGGTCGGCTGCGACACCTGCCACTGGCAGCAGACGGAGCATCCCGACCGGGTGGCCGACTGGATCGGGCAGCCGTGCCGGCAGTACCGCTGCCGTGGTCAGCTCCAGGCCGCCCACGACGACACCGCTCCCGACGACTACTACCGGCGGCTCTACCTCGACAGCCCGGTGTTCCGGGTGGTCACCGGCGAACACACCGGCATGCTCACCCGCGCCCAGCGGGAGACGGTGGAGAAGCAGTTCCGCGACGGCGAGCGCTACACCGACCCCAACGTGCTCTCCTGCACGCCCACCCTGGAGATGGGCATCGACATCGGCGCCCTCTCCGCAGTGGTGCTGGCGTCGCTCCCGCACGGCCCGGCCAACTACGTCCAGCGAGCCGGCCGCGCCGGTCGCAGGAGCGGAAACGCGCTCGTGCTGACCCTGGTCGGGCGAACCGAGCGGGACCGCTACTACCTCACCGACCCGCGTGACATGATCGCCGGCCAGATCGTCCCGCCCGGCTGTTTCCTCTCCGCCGTGGAGATCCTGCGCCGCCAGTACCTCGCCCACCTGATCGACCTGGCCGCCCGCGGCCGCCTGGCCGGAGTGCTGCCGATGCCACGGCGGGCGCACGTGCTGTTCGGTCCGACCGGTTGGCTGACCGGCCTCGCTGAGGCTGGTCGTCGCGACGGTGGCCGGCTGGTGGAGGAGTTCCTGACCCTCTTCGGCGACAAGGTCCTGCGGGCCGCCGCCGACCAACTGCGGGAGTTCGCGGTGGACGGCATCGTCCACCGGGTCAAGGAAGCCGACGAGGTATGGGAATTCCGGTTGGCCGACCTGCGTCGTCGAATGCAGGAACTCGCCACCGCCCGGGGCACGCTGGTGCCCAGCGACCCGGACCACGCCCGCGAAATCAAGATGTTGAAGGCCGAGGAGGGTGCGGTCCGTCGCCGGCTGCGGGAGGTCAGCGCGGCTGCCGCACACGGCACCCTGGTCGAGTTCGGTCTGCTGCCCAACTACGCGCTCATCGACACCCGGACCGACCTGGAAGCCACCCTCACCTGGGAGGACAAGACCGACGGCGACCGCCGGTTCCACAGCGAACTCCGCGAGTACGCGCGCCCCGCCCGCCAGGCGCTGGTCGAGATCGCCCCTGGCAACAGCTACTACGTGCGGGGTTACAAACACGAGATCTCCGGGCTCGACGTCGGTCCGGTGGACCGGCCGGCGTACGAGCAGTGGCGGGTCTGTGCCCAGTGCGGCTACGTCCGCACCCACCTCGCCAAGGAGGACACCAGCGCCTGCCCGCGTTGCGCGGACCCGGGCATCGCCGATCACGGACGACTGTTCCAGGTCCTGCAACCGACCCGGGTGCTCAGCCGCGACAAGCGCGACGACGCCCGGATCCGCGACGACAGCGACGATCGGGACCGGCGCTTCTACGCCACCACGGTCGCCGTCGACGTCGATCCGGCAAAGGTCGATTCGTCCTGGCGGCACGCCCATGACACCTTCGGTGTCGACTACAGCCGGCACGCGATGATCCGTCATTTCAATTTGGGCGCGCAGCGTTACGACCGAGCAGCCGAACTCTTTGCTGGCGAGGAGGTGCGGATCAACCGGTTCCACGCCTGCACCTCCTGCGGCGGGACCACGGTCGACGGTGCCCCCGCGGTGAGTCAACAACTCGCCGCGCAGGCCTCCGGCTCCGCCGTCGTGCAGGGTGCCGAGCACCACCGGCCCTGGTGTCCCTACCGGCGCTCGCCAGCCGCCGCGGACGCCCATGTCGACCTGATCCTCGCCCACGAGCTGGAAACCGAGGCGCTGCGCATCCTGATCCCCGCCGCGACCGCCGTCGTGCAGGAGCGCATCGCGTCGTTCACCGCCGCCATCCGCCTCGGCATCGCCGCGCAGTACGGCGGCGACCCCACGCACCTTCAGGCCGTGTCGGCCACCATGCCGGACGGGCAGAGCGACGGGACGCGCAACTTCGTGGTCGTCTACGACACTCAGCCGCAGGGCACCGGCTATCTGCACCGACTCGCCAAGCCGGAGGAGTTCCGCGCAATCCTGGAGCTGGCGCGGCAGCGGATCGCCGACTGCGTCTGCCGACACGAAGGCAGGGCGGTGTGTCACCGCTGCCTTCTTCGTCACGCGCGCAACGAGCACTTCGCCCTGATGAGCCGCGACGAGGCGCTGGGCATGCTGGACAAGCTCCTCGACAACTGGGACGTCCAGGAGGGCACCCGCACGGACGAGATCTCGCTGATCCACCAGGTGGAGAGCGAGCTGGAGATGCGTTTCCTCACCAAGTTGCTGGCGCTTGGCGAGACACCCAACTCGGGCCTACGCATCGATCGGCGGACCGATCACGACGGTGCCCGCATCGCCGACCTGCGGTTCGTCCGCGACAACGGCCAGAGCGTCACCCACTGGCAGATGAAACTGCAGAACACCGTTCGAGGCACCCGCCCCGACGTCCACTTCAAACGCCTCGACGCGCCGTCACCCGAAGTGGCCGTCTACCTCGACGGATTCAAGTACCACGCCTCGTCCCAATACAACCGGCTCGCCGACGACGCGGAGAAGCGGGCCCGGCTGCGCGCCCACGGCTACCTGGTCTTCGCCGCCACCTGGGACGACGTCAAAACCTGGGGGAGCGCGGACGGGCAGGGGCGGTGGACCCCGTACGGCGGGGTCAGCAAGCAGGCGGCCCGGGAGCGATACCGGCAGTTCCTTCCCGGCGCCGACCCGGACGAGCTCGAGGAGACCATCTGGGTCAATCCGATCGAGCAGCTGATGCGCTTCCTCGCCAATCCCGACCTCACCCGGTGGCAGCGTCGGGCCGAAGCCACTCTGGCGGGCATGCTCAAACAGGCCCGGAACAACACCGCCACCGATTCCGGGGGCGTGGCGGAGCGGCTCTTGGCGGCATTGCGCGGCGAGCCCCTGCCCAGCCCGACCGTAGGGAAGATCATGATCGCCCGCGCCCGGGACAACGCGGACTGCCCGGTGACCCTCGTCGTCGACGGGCGTAGCAAGCCTCTGCCGACGTGGTCGGCGCTGACTGTCCTCGACGACCTGCCGGCCGCCGTGACCGGGGCGGGTCACAAGGACCGCTGGGCCGGGTGGCTTGCCTGGGGCAACGTCATCCAGTTCCTCGGCAATGGCGGCGGTGACGCCGGCCAGCTCGCCGTGTCCACCCTCGACGTCTTCGAGCCGGCCTCGATGGCGGTCACCGAGGGCACCGGCCTCGTGCTGGCGCAACGCGCGCTGCCGCTCGACGAGGAGACGGCAACGTGGCTCGGCGTCGCGGCGCAGCCGGTGGCGGCCGAGCCCGAAACGCTCGACACGGAGTCGCCGTGGCGGGACGTCCTGCGCTACCTGGACCCGGGCGAGAACACCCTGGATCAGCTCGTCCAGCAGCTCGCCCGGCAGGATCTGCCCGCACCGGTCGTCGGCTACGAGCTGGGCGACCAGGGCTGGCAGGCTGAGCTGGCCTGGCCGGATCGGCGGATCGCCATCGTGCTCACCGGCCCGACCGACGACCCGGAGACGGAAGACCGCGACCGGGCGTACGCGGAGGCGGGCTGGCACGCCCGTACCGCTCGGGACTGGTCGGTTGACGAGCTGGCGGCAGAGATCAAGGCGACGAGCGGGGGAGAACGTCGATGAGCATCGGAGCAACAACCCTGCGGATGCTGGACCGCGCCGACAAGGAGGTCATGAAGCTCACCCGCGCCGACATCGGAGCGGTCTACGAGTTCATGCACAAGTTTCGGCACAACCCGGAGAACCCCGGGCTCAACCTGAAGGCGCTCAACAGCGACTCCCGGCTGATGTCCGCCCGGGTCAACAAGGACTATCGGGCGCTGCTGCTGCACATCGCCGAGCGTGACTACCTGCTCGTCGCCGTCAAGCACCGGGGTGAGGTGTACGACGACCTCACCCGCTACGCGTACCGCATCAACCGGATCACCGGCGGCATCGAAGTCGTCGACATGGCGCCCGTTGGTGACAGCATCATCGGCCGGGTCGTGCCGCCGGATGTTGAGCCTGAGCCGGCGCAGAAGCCGCTCTTCGACACCTACACCGATACCCAACTGCTGGATCTCGGCGTCTCCGAGCCGCTGCTACCACAGATCCGGGAACTGACCACCGAGGCCGAGCTGCTGGAACTGCTCGACCGGGCGCCGCAGCTCACCACCGACGTGCTCTTCGCGCTCTTCGACGGCACCCCCTACGACGACGTGCTCCAACAGGTCACCGACCCGGTACGCGCCGACGAGCCGGTCGACCCCGAGGACTTCGAGGCGGCGGTGCAACGCCCCGCCACGCAGGTGACCTCCGACGACGAGGCTTTGCAGGCGATGCTCGGCGAAGCCTTCGAGCGGTGGCAGATCTTCCTGCACCCCACCCAGCGGAAGCTGGTCGAGCGCCGTTACAACGGCCCAGCGCGGGTTGGCGGTGGCCCAGGCACCGGCAAGACGATCGTCGCCCTGCACCGGGTGGCACACCTTGCCCGGCAGTTGTCGCCGGGCGTGGACAAGCCGATCCTGCTCACCACCTTCAACCGGAACCTGGCTGCCGACCTGCGGACCCGCCTGATGGCGTTGGGTGGGCAGGAGCTGGTGTCGCGCGTCGACATCGTCAACATCGACCGGTTGGCCAGCCGGGTGGTGGCCGAAGCCAAGGCGGGCGGCAGCCGACGCGTGGTGGACGACAATCGCGTCCTTGAGCTGTGGGACGAGTTCCTCATCGAGGCTGGGGAGACGGCCTGGGAGGCGGAGTTCCTGGTCGCTGAGTGGACCCAGGTGATCCTCGGTCAGGTGCTCAACTCGCGGACGGACTACTTCAAGGCCCGCCGCCCCAACCGCGGCCGCAGCCTGTCCCGGATCGAGCGGGACCAGATCTGGCAGCTGACCGAGCGCTTCACCACCTGGCTGGAGAACCGCGGCGTCTGGACCTGGCGACAGGTGGCACAACGGGCTGCCCGCCTTGAGATGGACCGCACGGCCCAGAACGCCGGCGTCACCGGCGAGTCGTCCGGCGGGTTCTACCGGCCGCGCTACCGCCACGTGGTGGTCGACGAGGCGCAGGACCTCAGCGCCGCCCACTGGAAGATGCTGCGTGCCATGGTCGCGCCAGGCCCGGACGACATGTTCCTCACCGGCGACACCCACCAGCGCATCTACGACAACCACGTCACGTTGAGCAGCCTCGGCGTCAACATCCGCGGTCGGTCGTCCCGGCTCACGCTGAGCTACCGCACCACCCGGCAGATCCTCGCCGACGCCCTGCAGATCATGACCGGGGAGGTGTACGACGACCTCGACGGCGGTGAGGAGGACCTGGCGGGCTACCGGTCGCTGCTGCGTGGCGGCCGCCCGGTCTTTCGCGGTGCCGCGACGTGGGCGCAGGAGCGGGACCTGATCGTCGAGCAGTTGCGCAGTTGGGGCAACCCGACCGACGGCTCGGTTGCTATCTGCGTACCGACCAAGGACCTGGCGGCGGACGTCATCAGCCGGCTGGAGGCTGACGGGTTGTCGGTGGTGGAGATCGGCCCGGACGGCCCGAAGCGGCCCGACGGCGTGCACATCGGCACGATGCACCGGTTCAAGGGCCTGGAATACCAGCGCATGATCATTGCTGGGGTTACTGACGGCCTGGTGCCTCGGCAGATGATCAACAGGTACCGGGACACTGACCCGAAGCGCTACCAGCGTGAACGCCAGCGCGACCGGTCGCTGCTCTTCGTCGCCGCCACCCGTTCGCGCGACGAGCTTGCGGTGTTCTGGCACGGCACGCCCAGCCCGTTCCTGACCGGGCGACTCGTACAGCGACAGCTAGCCTGATTGCCGGCTCCTGCTCAGGCGGGGCCGGCGTGCGATGCGGGGGAGGCTGTAGATGCAGGCGGGGGATCGTATCGGTGATCGGTACGAGTTGACGTATCCGGTCGGTCGCGGAGGAATGGGTCAGGTCTGGGCCGGCTTCGACGAGCGGCTCGACCGGCCGGTGGCGATCAAGTTTCTCCGGCAGTTGGAGGTGCCGGAGGACGAGCGCGAGACGGCGGGCAAGCGTTTCCGGCGGGAGGCGAGAGCGACCGCCAGACTCGACCATCCCGGCGTGCCGGCCGTACACGACCTGGGCGTACACGGTGAAGACCTCTTCCTCGTCATGCAGCTTGTGCCGGGGATTGTCCTCGCCGACCACATCGCCGAGCAGGAACGACTGCCTGTCGGCGAGGCGGCTTCCATTGCCGCGCAGGTCTGTTCCGTGCTCGCGGCTGCCCACGCCGCCTCCCTCGTGCACCGTGACCTGAAGCCCCAGAACCTCATGATCACCCCGACGGGGGTGGTCAAAGTGCTCGACTTCGGCGTGGCCGCGCTGCTTGGCGCGGCCGAAACATCACGCCTCACCGCGACCGGGCGCACGCTCGGCACCCCCACCTACATCGCACCCGAGCAGGCCCAGGGCGGCCCTGTCGGGCCTGCCGCCGATCTGTACGCCTTGGGCTGCATCTTTTTCGAGATGATCGGCGGGAGCCCTCCCTATGAGGCGGCGAACGCCCCGGACATGATGCGCCGTCACCTAGATGCGCCGATTCCCATCATCACTGAGTTTCGATCGGACGTGCCTGACGACCTGGCGCACCTTCTCTACTGCCTGCTAGCCAAGGATCCAGCGGAAAGGCCAGCGTCGGCTGCCGAGGTTCGTCAGCTCCTTTTGCCGTTCCTCGACGGCGGGGTGGTGGACGCCCGAACCGACAAGAAGCTCACCAGCGCTGTTCGGCCCCCCGCTCCCGTCTCCGTGCCGCCGCAGAGGTCCCCGCAGGAGCTGATGGAGCTGCGGGCGCAGGCAAGGGAGCTCGCCGAGAACGAGCGCTTCGTGCAGGCTGCCGAGGTGTTGAAGCGGGCCCTCGGCTCAGTGCCACAGGGCGGCGAGCCTTTCGCTAACGAGATCGTCGTGCTGCGAGTGGATCTCGCGAACCTCTTGATGCTCGCGGGTGATTTTCGACAGGCCCGTCATGCATTCGAGGCGTTGGCCAGAGACCTGGACCAGTCGGAAGGACAACAGGATCTCGTCGAGGAGTGCCGCCACCAGGCGTTGGCCTGCCAGCTTGAGATGGGCGAGTCCGACTCTCTGGTTCCAGCACGCAACACTGCATGATCCGCTCCTGCAACCCCCACCGGTTGCAGCGAAGAAAATCAATGCAAAGCGGCTAAATTGCTGCCTGAACCGTTGTGTCTCCACCCCGGACCGTCGCACGCTGATCACAGCACGGCGGCCGCCCGGTCCCCCCGAACGGCCGCCGTGCTTCCCCGAACACCCCCTCGCTGAGCAGCCGCGATGCCGTACCGCCGAGTGGAGCTGCGGCGTCAGGGCGGGTTGGGTCTGCCCGCACGGGATGGGCGGGCAGGCCCACCTATCCACGACCAGAAAGGCGGACGGACATGAACGCTCGTAACCAGCGACCAACCTCGACGGGTGGTGGTGCGACCTACCGCTCTGCCGCGTACACCAGTCTGCTGCCATGGCAGGTGCGCGAGCGCCGCTTCGCGCCGACCGGGCTCGGACGTCGCGGTCTGAACCCCGACGATGTGTACGCCTTCCTGGACCGGGTCGCTGTCGACATGGCCGCGCTCCACGCCGCCCTCGGCGAGAGCCGTCGAGAGACCGCACGGATCAAGGACGCGCTGCGCCGATGGCAGACCGACCAGAATCGTGCCGGCAACGAGCGGGACCACACCCGATGAGCCAGCGGTACGTCATCCACCTGCCCGTCGTTGCCACCGACCTCCCCGCCGCGCAGCGCCTGGCCCGGGTCATCGGCCGCTTGATGCTGGTGCTGCCGATGGCGGATCCGGGGGAGACCACCGTCTCCGAAGAGGACCAGCAGTTCCTCCGTCACCGCGCCTTCTGCGACCTGCGGCTGCCTGGCGGCCGGCGCTGCCTCCTCCGCGACGGCCACGACGGCCCCTGCGCCCGCCGGCTGCGCCGCTGACCAGACACTTCGAGACCGGTGGGCATGATCGACTTAGCGATCTGCGACGCCAAGTCATACAGCGATTAATTACCCGTCTCGGTGAATTACCTGTTCGGCCCGGAGCGTGACCATGGCGACGGTACGGCCATCGGCGTCGGCAAACTCGACCTCGTACGCAGTCGGCGGGCCACGAAAGATGTGAACGACGGTTCCCACTGCCCCGGCAGGCAGTTGTTCCCCCGGAATGGCTTCTCGGAGCTCAACCACGTCGTACAGCTCCAACATTTCATCCTTCCTTGGGCGGGAACGAGATGGTCACCATCCGAGGTGCAGATGCCCCGTCCTCCATTATCCAGGCTGTGCGGACGATGATCGTGCCACCGGGGCCGGTCAGGGGAAGGTCCACGGACCACCGCTGGCCGAACTCGTCCGCCTTGCCTGGCAAAGGCTTGCCGGCGAGTACGCCTTCGCGGATCTGCTGCATGATCACGTCAGAGTCGTCCGGGCCGAGGCCAGTGGTGGAGTTGATGACGCGATACTTGTTCTTGCCGACAGGGTGGTCCGGGTTCATGGCGTACGCGGTGATCTTACGTGAGTCGATCTCGGCCTTAGTGAAGTCCGGTCGGCTGGGATCACCCGGGATCTTTGTCGGCTCGGGACCGTCGGGCCTCTGCGGACCGGGTGCTTGCTTCTGGAGTCGCCCCAACGCCTGCTTGAGCTTCTCGATGAGGTCGCCGAGCCGGCGAACCTCCGGGATCAGCCGTCGCAGGCTGGCCAGCAGCCCGCGCAGCAGCCGCGCGATCCGCGCCCCCCAGGACGCGACCGTCGTCGTCACCTGCTCCACGACCAGCGGTGTGGCCAGCCCACCGGTGACTACGAGTTCGCCCGCGTACACGATGAGGCGGGAGACGCAGGTGGCGATGGCGTCGCGGACCAGGAGCCGGACGGCGGCCACCAGGCCGGCGGCGCCCTCGGTGATCGCGGCCATGGTGTCGGCGCCCTGGGCGAGGCCGGTGATGGCCTGCTGCTGCTCGGCGGCCCAGGCCCGGTAGGCGGGGCCGGCGCTGCCGCCCCAGCCGGCGACGTCGGTGCGGACGGCGCGCGCCAGCGCGGCGGCTTCCTCGCGTAGCGACCCGGCGACGTTGCGCCAGGTCTGGGCGTGGGCGGTGATCTGCGCGGGGTCGCCGGCGAGCCAGTCCAACGCCTCACTGAGCGGCTTGACGTGTTCGATGAGCCAGGCGATCCCGTACTGGAGCAGGGCACCGACCGGATCGGAGACGAAGGCGAGGGCGTCCAGACCGGCACTCACCACACCAAGGCTGCCGTCGATCCAACTGCCGTTGCGCACACCTTGCGCGATGAGCTCGATGTCCTCGCAGATCCACAAGCCCGCCCAGGCGCTGGGTGGGGTGTCCGCTGCGGCGGCGACGAGGGGATTGGACGTCACCGGCGCTGCCGCACCCCATCAAGGAACTGCTTGGCGTGGGCGTCGGAGCTCCGGTAGCGGTCGGCGCCGGTCCGCAGCTTCCCGGCGGTGTCCCGCACCGACTCGGCGGCGGCACCGATGCCGTCGACCAGGGTCCGCTGCAGGCCGTCGAGCAGCATCGGCATCATCGCGCAGAGCTGCCCGTAGGCGTCGGCGCCCAACCGGACGTGCTGGCCCGCCTGCTGGGCGGTATCGAGGCCGCCGGCGCAGCGATCGAGGCGTGCGGCGTGGGCGGTCAGGTCGTCCGGGTCGACCTGGATGCCGTCACCGGCGGGCATCGTCTGACCCCGGGTCGTGGATCAGCCGGGTGCGGTATGAGTCGACGATGGCCTGGGCGCCCACGTCGTCGCCCAAGGAGTCCGCAGCAACTGCACCGATCTGCCGCAGCAGGTCGGTGTGCGCGGCTCTGGTGGTATCCAGGATCTGCCGGGCGGTTCGCGCCGCGGATTGTTCCCGGATGCGCTCGTCGAGCCACAGGTTGACCAGCAGGCCAGCCGAGTCGACGGTGACGTCAACCGTCCGATCGGCGTTGCGGGCGGTCCCGGTCAGGCCCTGCACTCTCGCCGACAGCGTCTTCGCCCGCTCCGCCCGTTCGGCGAGTGAGGTCTCCCACTCGTCGAGCCGGCGTCCCGCAGCGTCGAGCGCAGCGTCGTCCGCCCACATGTCGACCCTCCCCAGGGGACCACTGCCGGCGTGGGCCGGCGAGATCACCGGTACGCTACCAACCGGTGGCGCAGCGTGCATGCCCCGATTGCTGGGCTGGCGTGGCTCGGTGAGTCCGACTACGCGTGCGGCCGTTAGCGCCCGACGTACCTGCCCGAGCCCTCAGACGCCGCGAGCGAACAGGGCGAGGCGTACCCGGTTGGGGCTGTCGGTCTTGGTCATCAGGCTGGTGATGTGGGTCTTGACCGTGGTGACGCCGATGTGGAGCCGGTCGGCGATCTCGGTGTTGGACAGGCCCTCGGCGACCAGGTGCAACACGTCCTGTTCGCGGCCGGTCAGGCCCGGTAGCGGCCGTGGTGTCTCGGGGCGGGCGTGCACCGCGCGCTGCACGAGGCGTCGCAGCACGTCCGGGCTGAACGGGCTGTCACCCACGGCGGCCCGGCGGATGCCGTCCAGCAGCTCGGTCGGGGGCGCGTCCTTGAGCAGGAACCCGCAGGCTCCGGCGGTCAGGGCCGGGTAGAGGTGATCGTCGTCGCCGAACGTCGTCAGCACCAGGATGCGGGTGGCGGGGCGTTCGGCGAGGATCCGGCTGGTCGCGGTGATCCCGTCGACACCGGGCATCCGCAGGTCCATGACGACGACGTCGGGGAGGAGCCGCGCGGCGAGCGGGATCGCCTCGCGACCGTTGCCGGCCTCCCCGACGACCTCGATGTCGGGCTGGGCGTCACAGAGCATGCGCAGCCCGGCTCGGATGAGGTGCTGGTCGTCGACCAGCAGCACCCGGATCACGCCGGCTCCGGCGCGGGCGAACCGGCCGGGGACTCGCGCTCACGGGGCACCGACAGGACCGGCGTCCCGACGGCCAGGGCCGGGAGGACGGTACGCACCCGCCACCCGGTGCCGGTCGGGCCCGCCTCCAGCCGGCCGCCGAGCACCTCGACACGTTCGCGCATCCCGGTGATGCCGTGCCCGCCACCGGCCGGCATACCCGCCGGCACGCCACCGCGCCCGTCGTCCGCGACCTCCCAGTGCACAGCCCCGTCGCGAACGGTGACCACGAGGCGCGCGAGCGCGGACGTCCCCGCGTGTCTGGCCACGTTGGTCAGCGCCTCCTGGGTCAGTCGCAGCACCGCCATGCCGCGTACCGCGTCGAGCGCACCGATCGCCGGGTCGAGGTCGGCCTCCACGGTGACGCCGGCCTGACGGGCCCGGTCGATCGCCGCGCCGATCGCCGCCGGCAGCGCGGAGGGCTCGATCGCGGTCAGCGCCGCGTCACCGCGTACCCCATCGGGGTTTCGCAGCACCGCGACCAGCTGGCGCAGCTCCGCCAGGGCTGCGGTGCCCGTGCCGTGCACGTCGTCGAACACCTCGCCCACCCGAGGATCCAGGTCGGTGAGCACGTGCCGGGCCACGCCGACCCGTAACACCATCGACGCCACGTGATGCGCAACGACGTCGTGCAGCTCGCGGGCGATGGCGCTGCGTTCGTCGGCGCGCGCCGCTCGGCTCTCCGACTCGCGCTGGCGCTGCTCGGCCACCGCCCGTTCCACGGCCTGGAGACTGAGCGCCCGGTTGGTGCGGATGACCAGCCCGAGCAGCACGGGAACGCCGACCTCCAGGGCCAACCCGACGACGCCGGAGGCGACCCTGCCGGCCGGGTCGCCGATCGAGTCGCTCAGGTCGACCATGGCCAGCAGCGCGGCGGCCAGCCAGATGGTGGGGCCGGGACGTGCCCGCATGGTGACCTCGAGCAGAGCCCAGCTCGCGCCCACCTGGTTGATCGTGATGTCGTCGACCAGGCAGATTGCGACCGCCAGCAGTGCCGCCTGCGCCACCAGGTTGACCACCGGCCGGCGGTGCAACACCAGGGCGACCGCGAACGCGACCACCGCGAGGACCCACTGTGTCACCGTCGGCTCGCGACCGGCCTGGGTGCCGAAGACCAGGTAGCCCACCCCGCTGAGGTCGAGCAGCACCATCCGCACGAGCGTGTCCCTCGCGTCGAACAGTCGTCCCGACCACCCCATCGGGTCAGCCTAGGTGCTGCGGCTCGGCGGCACGAGCGCCGCGCCATCGGGGTCGCACGGCCAGGTAGGCGGCCAGGCCGAGCGGCCCGAGCAGGATGGTCAGCACCAGCACCGGAGCCATGACCAGCGCCGGCACCCCCCGTTCACGGCTGTCCAACCACGCCCAGCGGCCGACGAACAGATCGAACGCAATCATGTGCGCCCAACCCGCCGCCGCGCCGTCGGAGGTACCGAGCAGGTCGCGCACCCCGTCCAGGGTCGGTGACGTCACGGCCGGCAGCACGTCGCCGAACGCCGGGACCACCAGCAGGCCGTAGAGCGCGACGACCGGCAGCACGATCAGCGGCGAGGAGATGATCCGGGCGGTCCACGACCAGCGCGGCAGCAGGATCATCAGCGCCCAGAACGGCGCGGCCACCGCGAACGTCAGGGTGAACAGCGTCGCGGTCATGCGGCCAGTGCCAGTTCCGGCCGGGTCCGGCGAGCCAGCACCGTCGCGGTGGCGGTCGCGGACGCGACCACCAGGGCCGCGACGGCGGCCAGCGTGAGGGCGTCCGGGCGCAGCAGCGGCTGCCCGCGCAGAGCCTGCCAGGTCAACAACAGCGTGAGTACGCCATACGCGCCACCCGCGACGACCATCAGCCGGGCGCGAGTGTGCGCGTCCAGTCGGGTGCCGAGGAACCGGGTCAGCAGGATCGCCAGGATCGGCAGGGCCTGCAGGGCGTGCAGGCCCACGAAGTGCCCGATCCGCAGGTCACCCCCGGTGGTGCTCCAGCCGACCACCGGCAGTCCCGCACCGCCATCGGGTACGCCCACGCTGTGCGCCCCACTGACCCCCTCGATCCCCGGGTCCTGGGCGGGCAGCACCATCGGCACCGCCACCAGCATGCCCAGCAGCGACAGGCCGAGCCCCCACCCGACAGCGCGGGCGGCGACCCGGTCGGGAATTCGCCGCATCAGCACCACGATCCCGACGACGACGTGTGCGAGGAACAGCACCATGATCGACGCGCCCATCGCCGCGAAGATGGCGGCGTTCAACGGGGTGGTGTCGTTGAAGTGGCTGGTCGTCCCGCGTGCCACCTGCACGACGATCAGTACCATCTCGATCACCGCCGTCGCGACGATGACCGTGGCCGCCCACTGGGCGACCCGGGCCCGGCGTGGCAGCAGGGAGAGCATCCAGGCAAAAGTAGTGCCGTACAGCATGAAGGACACCGCGAACTTGAACGGCTTGAGCCAGATCGGCGATCCGGTGAGGACGCGCGAGTCGACGACAAGGCCGACCAAGGCGACGACGGCGAGCGCCGCCATCGCGGCGACGAGGAGCATGAGTGGGCGGTGCCATTGTGCCGCCCGGCGCAGATCGATTGTCATGTCTGTAGATGATCGCGACCGTTTCCGCCGGTCGCGTCCGACCTCGAGCCCCGGTTACGGCCGGCGGTCGGAGCGGGTCTCCTCCCTGGGTAGGAGACGACATCCGTCGGAACGCGTCGCCGGTGCTGGCACAAAGGCCGGACCTGCCGAGTGGAAAGCCCGCCTCCAGGCACTGTCCCTGACCGCGAGCTGATCTCCCGACGACCGCTGGCCGCTGCCCGAACCGGGCGCGGTGTCGTTCGAGCGTGATGACTCTGAGGCATATTGATACCTCAGAGTCATCACGCTCGTTGCCGACCACCCGGTGCCTCGCCTGACCGACGGAACTTGCGCCCCGGCTCTGCCTCGCAGGCGACGCTACGAACGATCAGCTCGACTGAGTTCGGCGGCCATCTGCGCTGAGCTGTGATCGGCCTCAACCCCGTCGACGAGGATCACCTCACCGGCGAGGTGCCTCGCCCGCAAGGGTTTGATCTCCTGGTACGCGCTGGAGTGGTACCAGGAGCGAGCCTTGGTCAGGTCGGGAAATTCGATGATGACCACATCGCCCGGCCAGTCGCCTTCCAGGACGTCGATGGACCCACCGTGGACGATGAACCGGCCACCGAAGGGCACGAGGGTGGACTGGATGCGCCCCAGATATTCCAGCACGTCGGCGTGAATGGGCGCCTTTCGCAGGTGAGCAAGCGCGTACGCGGCAGCCATGAGTCTCTCCTCGTTGCGGGGAATGAGGCGGGGTCGTCGTCCCCTGCGGTGAGATGATTTCGGGTGCTCGCGCTCGTTGTCGATTACGTCGCAGGTAATGGTTTCTGCCCGGGCGCGGTCATTAGGGTCGGGGCGTGACGACCATGACCAGGCCGGGGCGACCGGTTGGAGAGCTGCTGCGCGACTGGCGCCGAACTCGCGGCATGAGTCAGCTCGACCTGTCGATCGAGGCGGGCGTATCGGCCCGGCATCTGAGCTTCGTCGAGACCGGGCGATCCCGGCCGAGCCCGGAGTTGATTCTGCGGCTGGCGGAGCAGCTCGACATGCCCCTGGCCGAGCGCAACACGATGCTGCTCGCGGGCGGATACGCCCCCGCCTATCCCCGCCACGAGCTGACCGACCCGGAGTTGGCTCCCGTACGTGTCGCCGTACGGCAGATCCTCGACGGACACGACCCGTACCCCGCAGTGCTCATCGACGAGCACTGGCAACTCGTCGAGGCCAACGCTGCCGTCGCTCTGTTCACCGCCGGTGCCGAGCCGCACCTGCTGGCCCCACCGGTCAACGTGCTGCGGCTCAGCCTGCACCCCGGCGGCATGGCCCCGCGAATCCTCAACCTGCCCGAGTGGCGCGCCCATCTGCTCAAGCGACTGCGCCAGCAGGCCGCGACGACCAACGACGCGGCGCTTTCCGCACTGCATGAGGAGCTTCGCGGCTATCCCAGCGGCAACGACGTCGCGGCGCCGATCAGCGACGCCGTTTCGCGTGTCGTCATCCCGCTCCGGTACCGCCACGGAGACCAGGAGCTGTCCTTCTTCAGCACCACCACCCTCTTCGGCACCCCGCTGGACGTCACCGTCTCCGGGCTGGCCGTCGAGGCGTTCTTCCCTGCCGACCCGGCGACCACTGCCGCCCTCCACGCCCTTGGCAAGCCCGCAGCCGGGATGGGCTGAAGTCCGTACGTGCGGCCGGGACTGACCGCACCACTCTGCTGGCTTGCGTTTCGGAATGAACCGATCGGTCGTATTTTCCGTGTTGCCGGTCAGGGTCACACACCAGAGCCACGGAGGCACGATGTCAACGGTTCGAACTGGTCCGGTCATCGGACTGATCGTGCAGATCGTCGCGCTGGCGGTGCTCGCGGGAACGGTCGGTCTGGGCGCGGTGGGGTGGTTGGCGGGGCTGGCGTACGGGGTGGCCCTCTGCGTCCTGCTCAGCCGGGGGATGTCCCGGTCGGGTGCGCGTGGTCTGAGTCCGGCCGACCAGGTGACCCTGAGCCGGGCGATCCTTGTCGGCGGCGTGACGGCCCTGGCAGCCGACTCGATCGCCCGGCCGGCGCCGGTCGCGTTGATGGTCGCTCTCACCACCGTGGCGCTGGTCCTCGACGCGGTGGACGGGTACACGGCCCGACGCACCGGGACCACCAGCGAGCTCGGCGCGCGCTTCGATATGGAGATCGACTCTTTCCTGGTGCTGGTGCTCTGCCTCCACGTGGCACCCTCGGTCGGCGGCTGGGTGCTCACGATCGGCGCGATGCGGTACGTCTTCGTCGCGGCGAGCTGGGTGCTGGGGTGGATGCGCGGATCCCTGCCGCCGCGCTACTGGCGTAAGGTCGTCGCGGCGATCCAGGGCGTGGTGCTGACCGTGGCGATGGGCGATGCGCTGCCCGGGGCGCTGACAACCGCCGTGCTGATGGTGTCACTGGCGCTGCTGATCGAGTCGTTCGGGCGCGACGTCACCTGGCTGTGGGTGACCCGTCACCTCCGCCGCGCCTCCACCACCATGAAGGGCGCGTTGGTCCACCCGAGCGGGCAGGCGAGCCACCGCGCCGGCTCTCCGCTGGGCGGGCTGAGCGCGGGGAAGACGGAGGGGCTGCCCTGGCAGCCGCACCCGACGGTCGCTGTGGTCCGAAGCGACATCGCCCGGGTCTGAGCCGCGCGCGTGCCTTACTCACCAGCGATCATGGAAGGATGCCCGGGTTGTCGCTCTTGACGCGAGTACGTCAGCTGCCGAGCCAGGGACGGAGGGCGATGAGGGGCGAACGCTCGGGCGCTCCCGCCAACGGCGACACCGACGTCGAGGGTCGGACGAAGCGCTCCATCCGGGCCCGGATGGCGACCGTCCTGGCCGTTGTGTTCGCGCTGCTCGTGCTCACCGCGCCGTACGACTTCGGCCGCCTCACCCCGGCGGCGTTCGTGCGGATCCCCCTGGAGGCACTGCTGGTCGTCGCCCTCCTGCTGGCTCTGCCGACGCGCGGGAGTCGGCTGGTCGCGACGCTCGTCGGCGTGGCCCTCGGCCTGCTCGGCCTGCTGAAGCTGCTCGATCTGGGGTTCTCCGCGTCGCTCAGCCGGGCGTTCGACCCGGTGCTCGACTGGGCGTTGCTCGACGACGCGTTCGCCTTCCTCAGCGAGTCGTACGGCCGGCCCGGCGCTGTCGGCGCCGCAATCGTCCTGGCGGTGGTGGCTGTCGGCCTGCCCGTCCTGGTCATGCTGTCGGTGCGGCGATCGAGGCGGTTGGTGATTCGGCACCGCACCGGCACCACCCGGATCGTCGCGACGCTGGTGGTCGTCTGGGTGGTGTGCGCCGCGTTCAACGTGCGGGTGAGCCCGGGTGTACCGGTTGCCGACACGTCCGCGACGACCCTGGTGAACGGCCACGGATTTCAGGTGCGCCTGCGTCTCAACGACCGGAAGACGTTCTCCACCCTGGTCGGGGCCGACAGGTTCCGCGACGTTCCCGACGACCAACTACTGACCGCGTTGCGCGGCAAGAACGTCGTCATCTCCTTCGTGGAGAGTTACGGCCGGGACGCCGTCGAGGATCCGGAGTTCGCCCCCCAGGTCGGTGCGGTCCTCGACAGTGGCACCAGCCGGCTGCACGCGGCGGGCTTCGCCGCGCAGAGCGGCTTCCTCACCTCGCCGACGTTCGGCGGCGGCAGTTGGCTCGCCCACGCCACGCTGCTCTCCGGCCTGTGGATCGACAACGACCAGCGTCACCGCACCCTGCTGGCGAGCGACCGGATGACCCTCAACGGTGCCTTCCGGCGGGCGAACTGGCAGACCGTTGGCGTGATGCCCGCCGTCACCAGGGCCTGGCCGGAGGGCTCCTTCTTTGGCTACGACCGTTTCTACGACGCCAGAACGCTGGCCTACCAGGGCCCCAAGTTCAGCTTCGGTACCATGCCCGACCAGTACACCCTGTCCAGTTGGCAGCGCCTGGAGCAGGCGAAACACGACGGCAACCCGGTGATGACGGAACTCGCGTTGGTGTCCAGCCACGCGCCCTGGACCCCGGTCCCGCGGCTGATCGACTGGACCACCGTCGGCGACGGCTCGATCTTCCGCGCCGCCGCCGCCGGTGGTGGTGGCGCGGAAGGCGAGAGGCGGCGCACCACCGCCCAGATCCGGGCGGACTACCGGCACTCCATCGAGTACACGCTGAGCACGCTCATCTCCTACGTGGAGACCTACGGCGACGACGATCTCGTGTTCATCTTCCTCGGTGATCACCAGCCCGCCACGGTCGTCACCGGCGACAATGCCAGTCACGACGTCCCGATCACGATCATCACCCGGGACCGGGCCGTACTGGACCGCATTTCCGGGTGGGGCTGGCAGGACGGGCTCAAGCCTGGCCCGCAGGCCCCGGTCTTCCGGATGGACACCTTCCGGGACCGGTTCCTGACCGCCTTCGGACCGTAGTCACGGCCCACCCCGCGCCCCTCTCATGGATGGGAGAACAGAGAGATGACGGTTTCCATCGGCACCAGGATCGCGGCGCTCAGGACCGATCCGGCCATGTCCCTGCTGCACCGGTCGTTGGATGTCTACTACGGCGACGCCGAGCGCGACGCGCGGATGGACGCCTTCTATTCCCGGTTCGTCACGAGTGGGGATCTCGTCTTCGACATCGGCTCCCACGTGGGTGACCACATCGGCAGCTTCCGCCGCCTCGGGGCCCGGGTCATCGCCGTGGAGCCGCAGCCGCTGTGCCTACGCGCCCTGCGGGCGATCTACGCCGACGACGACCAGGTGACCCTGGTCGAAGCGGCGTGTGGCGCACTCCCCGGGAGCGCAGGCTTTCACGTCAACTCTGCCAACCCCACTGTGTCGACCGCCTCGGCCGACTTCGTACGGGCGGCGAAGGGCTCGGGCGGGTGGGAGAGCGAGGTGTGGGACTCGGCCATCGAAGTTCCGATGGTCACCTTCGACGCACTGATCGACCAGTACGGCGTGCCGACCTTCACCAAGATCGACGTGGAGGGTTTCGAGGATGAGGTGCTGACCGGCCTGAGCCGCCCGCTGCCGGTCCTCTCCTTCGAGTTCACCACGATCGCGCGTCCGGTCGCCTACCGGTGTCTTGATCGCCTGACCGCGCTCGGCTTCGACGGCTTCGACGTCGCGCTGGGCGACATCAAGTCGATGACGTTCCAGCGCTGGGTTTCCGCGAACGACATGGCAGCACACCTCCTCGAACTGCCGCACCAGACGAACTCCGGCGACGTGTACTGCGTGTCCCGCTGCTAGTCCAACCCCGACGCGTCGACGGGGACGGACGACCTCTTTACTGCGTCCCTTGCTCTGCGTCACCCCACGCAACACCACGTGTCCGATATCCGGACACCCGGCGTTGCGCCCGTTTTTGTGATCCCGCTGCGACCAGGCCGACCCCTCATCTAGCGTCAGAGTGTTCATCTTTGTTGGGGTTGGTCGGGAAGGTGTGGCGATGGGGGTGCGGAGCTGGATCGAGGGCTGGCCGGTCTACCGCCAGCTCACCGGCACCGACCCGCTCGGCCGGGGCGCCGCAGCGAAGTCCGACGGATCCCGGGCGCTCACCGCCCGCACCGAAACCGCCGACAGCGTGGCCCGTTCGGTGTGCCCGTACTGCGCGGTGGGTTGTGGCCAGCGGGTGTTCGTCAAGGACGGGAAGGTCAGTCAGATCGAGGGCGACCCGGACAGCCCGATCTCGCGGGGTCGGCTCTGCCCGAAGGGCGCGGCCAGCAAGGGTCTGGTGACCAGCCCGTTGCGGCAGACGAAGGTCCGCTACCGCCGGCCGTACGGCACCGAGTGGGAGGACCTCGACCTCGACACGGCGCTGAACATGATCGCTGATCGGCTCCTGGCCGCCCGGGACGAGACCTGGGAGGACGTCGACACGCAGGGTCGGCCGCTCAACCGGACGCTGGGCTTTTCCAGTCTGGGTGGGGCGACGCTGGACAACGAGGAGAACTACCTCATCAAGAAGTTGTTCACCGCGATGGGGGCGCTCCAGATCGAGAACCAGGCCCGTATTTGACACTCCTCCACCGTCCCCGGTCTGGGGACCAGCTTCGGTCGTGGCGGCGCCACCCAGTACCAGCAGGACCTGTCGAACTCCGACATGATCGTCATTCAGGGTTCGAACATGGCCGAGGCTCACCCGGTGGGCTTCCAGTGGGTGATGGAGGCCAAGCGTCGCGGCGCGAAGGTCTTCCACGTCGACCCCCGGTTCACCCGCACCAGCGCGGTGGCGGACGCGTACCTGCCGATCCGGGCAGGCACCGACATCGCCCTGCTCGGTGGCGTGATCCGCTACATCCTGGACAACGAGCTCGACTTCCGGGAGTACGTGGTCTCGTACACGAACGCGGCGACCATCGTGACCGAGGAGTACGTCGACACCGAGGACCTGCACGGGCTCTTCTCCGGCTTCAAGATCGAGAACGCCACCTATGACCAGGCCAGTTGGCGGTACGCGGGCATCGGGCAGAACATGACGACCCGGGACACCGAGACGCAGCGGGAGACCGCGGCCGGGCTGGAGCACGAGTCGCACGGCGCTCCGGTCGACGCCGATACCGAACGCGACGAGACGTTGCAGCAACCGCGCTGCGTCTACCAGATCCTCAAGCGGCACTACGCCCGCTACACACCGGAGATGGTCGAGCGGGTCTGCGGCATCTCCCAGGACAAGTTCCTGGAGCTGGCCCAGGCGTGGACGCGAAACTCCGGCCGGGAACGGACCAGCATGCTCGTCTACTCGGTCGGGTGGACGCAGCACAGTGTGGGTGTGCAGTACATCCGCACCGGCGCGATCATCCAGCTGTTGCTCGGCAACATGGGGCGCCCGGGTGGCGGGGTCATGGCGCTGCGCGGTCATGCCAGCATCCAGGGCTCCACTGACATCCCGACGTTGTTCAACCTGCTGCCCGGCTACCTGCCGATGCCGCACCACGCCGACCACCCGACCCTGGACGAGTGGGTGGACAGCATCCGGCATCCGGGGCAGAAGGGCTACTGGGGTAACGCCCGCGCTTACGCTGTCAACCTGCTCAAGGCGTACTGGGGCGATGCCGCCACCGCCGAGAACGACTACTGCTACGGTTACCTGCCGCGGATGACCGGTGATCACGGCACCTACCAGCAGGTGCTCAACATGATCGACGGCAAGGTCAAGGGGTACTTCCTGCTGGGCCAGAACCCGGCCGTCGGCTCGGCGCACGGCCGCGCCCAGCGGCTCGGGATGGCCAACCTGGACTGGTTGGTGGTCCGGGACCTTTTCATGATCGAAAGCGCGACGTTCTGGCAGACCGCGCCCGAGATCGAGACCGGTGAGATCGTGCCCGAGGAGTGCCGCACGGAGGTGTTCTTCCTGCCCGCCGCCTCGCACGTGGAGAAGGAGGGCACGTTCACCCAGACCCAACGGCTGTTGCAGTGGCGGGAGAAGGCCGTCGAGCCGCCCGGCGACGCCCGCTCCGAACTGTGGTTCTTCTACCACCTCGGGCGCGTCCTCCGGGAACGGTTGGCGACGTCGACCGTGCCCCGCGACCGCGCGTTGCTCGACCTGAACTGGAACTACCCGACGCACGGCCCGCACGCGGAGCCGAGCGCCGAGTCGGTGCTGCGCGAGATCAACGGGTACGAGGTGACGACCGGCCGGCCACTGTCGTCCTTCACCGAGATGAAGGACGACGGCTCCACCGTCTGCGGGTGCTGGATCTACAGCGGGGTGTACGCGGACGGCGTCAACCAGGCCGCCCGTCGCAAACCCGCCAGCGAGCAGTCCATGGTCGCCCTGGAGTGGGGCTGGGCCTGGCCGGCGAACCGGCGCATCCTCTACAACCGTGCCTCCGCCGACCCGGACGGCAACCCGTGGAGTGAGCGCAAGCGCTACGTCTGGTGGGACCCGGACAAGGGCGAGTGGACCGGCTACGACGTGCCGGACTTCGAGAAGAACAAGCCGCCGTCCTACCGACCGGCCCACGACGCCTCGGGCGTGGCCGGCATTGCCGGCGACGACCCGTTCATCCTTCAGGGCGACGGCAAGGGCTGGCTGTACGCGCCCACCGGCGTACTCGACGGGCCGATGCCCACCCACTACGAGCCCGTCGAGTCACCGGTGCGCAACCCGCTCTACCGGCAGCAGTCCAACCCGACCCGCAAGGTCTACACACACCCGATCAACACGCTCAACCCGAGCCCACCGGAGCCGCACAGCCAGGTGTTTCCGCACATCTTCACGGTCAGCCGGCTCACCGAGCACCACACCGCCGGGGCGATGAGCCGTAACGTGTCGACCCTGGCCGAGCTGCAACCAGCGATGTTCGTCGAGGTGTCGCCGGAGCTGGCGGCCGAATGCGGCCTCGACCACCTGGGCTGGGCGCACCTGATCACCGCCCGCGCGGCCATCGAGGCGCGGGTGCTGGTGACCGACCGGCTGACCCCGCTGCGGGTCGACAACCGGATCATCCACCAGCTCTGGCTGCCGTACCACTTCGGCCCGGAGGGTCTGGTGACCGGTGACTCGGCCAACGACCTGTTCGGCATCAGCCTCGACCCGAACGTCCTGATCCAGGAGAGCAAGGTCGGCACCTGCGACGTGCGGCCCGGTCGACGCCCGAGAGGACCGGCACTACTGGAACTTCTCGTCGACTACCGGCGGCGGTCCGGGGACCTCAGCCCGCACTATCCGCCGCAGGTCACGACCGGCGACCCCGACAGCGGCCACGACCAGGAGGTCTGACCGATGCCGCATGCCAACGCCCTGTACGGGCCGCTCGACCCGGCGCCCGACGCCGGTTACGTGGACGCGCCGCCGCGGATGGGGTTCTTCACCGACACCAGCGTCTGCATCGGCTGCAAGGCCTGCGAGGTCGCGTGCAAGGAGTGGAACGGCGTCCCGCAGAGTGGCCTCGACCTGCTCGGCATGTCGTACGACAACACCGGTGCGTTGACCGCGAACTCGTGGCGGCACGTCGCGTTCGTGGAGCAACCCCGTCCTTCCGGCAGCTCGCCAGCGGCGGCAGCCCGGATGTCGGGCGGGCCGGAATTCCTCGGGATGCCGGGTGCACAGCCGCCGGGTCGGGGCACCGGCGTCGAGGAGCGCACCGATTTCCGCTGGCTGATGATGTCGGACGTGTGCAAGCACTGCACGCATGCGGCCTGTCTGGACGTCTGTCCGACGGGTTCGCTGTTCCGGACGGAGTTCGGGACGGTGGTGGTGCAGGAGGACATCTGCAACGGCTGTGGCTACTGCATCTCCGCCTGCCCCTACGGCGTGATTGATCAGCGTAAGGATGACGGGCGGGCGTGGAAGTGCACGCTGTGCTACGACCGGCTCGGCGCGGGCCAGACTCCGGCGTGCGCCCAGGCGTGCCCGACCGAGTCGATCCAGTACGGCCCGCTGGACGAGTTGCGGGAGCGCGCCGCCGCACGGGTGGAGGTCCTGCATGAGCGGGGAGTTCCCGAGGCGCGGCTGTACGGGCACGACCCGAATGATGGTGTGGGTGGTGACGGTGCGTTCTTCCTGCTGCTGGACGAGCCGGAGGTGTACGGGCTGCCACCGGATCCGGTCGTGACCACGCGGGACCTGCCGGCCATGTGGAAGCGCGCCGGCC
Source organism: Micromonospora sp. NBC_01638 (assembly GCF_045209745.1). Taxonomy (NCBI): domain Bacteria; kingdom Bacillati; phylum Actinomycetota; class Actinomycetes; order Micromonosporales; family Micromonosporaceae; genus Micromonospora; species Micromonospora sp. NBC_01638. The sequence continues at coordinate 6,218,969 of NZ_CP109273.1, read as the reverse complement.
TGGCGGCGATGACGATGGCCGTCGCCACGGCGGTCGCGTTCCTGGGCAGGCGGCAATGACTGACGCGACGCGCCACCGACGGCTTGGCAGGCGGGGCGGCGACGGCGGCGAGCAGCTCACCGTGCCGCCCGCCGACTTCGCCTCCTATTACGGCCGGCCGGTCCTCAAACCGCCCGTGTGGAAGCACGACATCGCCGGCTACCTGTTCACCGGGGGCCTCGCCGCCGGAAGTGCGCTGATCGGCGCGGGCGCCCAACTGACCGGACGACCCGGGCTGCGCAAGGTGAGCCGCTGGGCTGCCCTCGGCGGCGTCGCCGCCAGCACATACCTGCTGGTCCACGACCTCGGGCGGCCGGACCGCTTCCACCACATGCTCCGGGTGGCCAAGCTGACCTCGCCGATGTCGGTCGGCACCTGGATCCTCGCCGCGTTCGGGCCGCTGGCCGGCGTGGCTGCGGTCGCCGAGCTCGCGCCACTGCTTCCGCAGCACGGTGCGCTCGGCCTCGCCCGCCGGATCGCACCGCCCATCGGCACCGTCGCCGGCCTGGCCGCCGCGGCCACCGCGCCGGCGCTGGCCACGTACACCGGGGTGCTGCTCGCCGACACGGCCGTACCGTCCTGGCACGACGCGTACCCGTCGTTGCCGTTCGTCTTTGCCGGCAGCGCGCTCGCCGCCGCGGCCGGGGTCGGACTGATCGCGGCACCGGCCGCGGAGACCGCCCCACTGCGACGACTCGTCCTGGCCGCCGCGGCCATCGAGTTGGGCGGAGGGCACTGGTTGGAGCGGCAGGGACTGACCGCCGAGCCCTACACGCGCGGACGCAGCGGCCGGCTGGTCAAGGCGGGGCGCGCCCTGCTCGTCGTGGGCACCGCCGCGGCGCTGGTCAGCCGAAAAAGCCGGGTCCTGTCGGCGATCTCCGGCGCGGCCCTCGTGGCATCGTCCGTCGCCACCCGGTTCGGCGTCTTCGAAGCCGGAAGGGTCTCGGCACGCGATCCGAAGTACACGGTCGTGCCACAACGGGAGCGGCTCGATCAGAACGGCTCGGCGGCCTTCCGTCAGCCCTGAGCGACTCGGCGCGCGGCCGGGCCGCAGCTCGACTACCCGCCCAGCCCAGGTCCGGACGACATCAGCCGGTGAACAGCTTCGCGGCGGTGATGGCGGTCTGGACGATGCCGTATCCCAGTAGCGCCGCGACCAGCAGCCACGACAACCAGAGTCGCCCGGTCTGGCTACCGACGTGCTCGGGCGTCGGGGGCATGCTCTCCGGGCCGAGGGCGACCGGATCGGTGATACTGGCGCGCGCCACGGGAGACGTTGGTCCCCGGTCGGGTTCGTGGAACCGCTCGGGCACGGGACGGACCAGCAGGTTCGCGATGAACCCGATGGCGAGGATGCCGACCATGGTGAACAGCGCGGGCCGGTACGCCGACGCGGTGAGGGTGCCGGGCTTGCCCTGCATGTCGAGGATCCTGTTGACGATCAACGGCCCGGCGATGCCCGCGGCCGACCACGCGGTCAGGATTCGGCCGTGGATGGCGCCGACCTGGAAGGTGCCGAACAGGTCGCGCAGGTAGGCGGGCATGGTGGCGAAGCCACCGCCGTAGAAGGAGATGATGGCGGCGGCGATCAGCACAAAGAGCGCCGTCGCGGAGTAGCCGGCCACGGCGAGCAGTGCGTAGAGGATCATGCCGAGACCGAGGTAGATCATGTAGATGGGCTTGCGGCCGATGACGTCGGACGTCGTCGACCAGACGAACCGCCCAGCCATGTTGAACAGCGACAGCACCCCCACGAAACCGGCCGCCGCCGACACCGAGACGGCGGTGGACCCGTTGTCCCGGAAGAAGTCCTGGATCATCGGGCTGGCCTGCTCCAGGATGCCGATGCCCGCGGTGACGTTGCAGAACAGCACGATCCACAGCAGCCAGAACGACCGGGTGCGCACGGCGTTCGACACGGACACGCTCGCCCTTGTCACCAGAGGCCGGGCAGCGACGCTCGCGGGGTCGAACCCGGCGGGCCGCCAGTCCGGCGGGGGGACCCGGACGTTGAAGGGGCCGAACATCATGATGACGAAGTACCCGATGCCGAACGTGATGAAGAGCCCCACGAGGGCATGTCCCGACGCCACGGCAGCAGGGTTGGCGGGGTTGTAGTTGCGGTCGTAGAGGGAGAGCAGTTGACGTGCGAGGGGGCCGGCGACCAGGGCGCCGCCGCCGAAACCCATGATGGCCAGCCCGGTGGCAAGACCGGGCCGGTCCGGGAACCACTTGATCAGGGTGGAGACGGGCGAGATGTAGCCGATGCCGAGCCCGATGCCGCCGATGACGCCGTATCCGAGGTAGAGGAGCCAGAGTTGGTGGGTCGCGATGCCCAGCGCGCCGACCAGGAACCCGACGGCCCAGAAGCAGGCGGAGAGGAACATCGCCCGGCGCGGTCCGTTCCGCTCCACCCACCTGCCACCCACGGCCGCGGACGAACCCAGCATGACGATGGCGATACTGAAGATCGCCCCGATCGCTGTCTGGCTGGTGTCGAAATGCGCGATGAGGGAGTTCTTGTAGACGCTCGTCGCGTAGACCTGGCCAATGCACACGTGCACGGCCAGTGCCGCGGTCGGGATGAGCCAGCGGCTGTATCCCGGGGGAGCGACCGTGTGCCGAGGGTTGAAGACCGACAGCATGGGCATCGTCCGCACCTCCTGCGGCTGGAAACGCCAACAGCGGTGCAGAGCTGTCCGCCCCGACAGTTGGCCGAGCGGCGCCGCCACGGTGGCGGCCCGGCGCGCGTCTGGCTGTAGCCGCTGACCGGCTGTACCTCACGTTACGTGGCAACGGGTTCGCACCTTGTCGGTACCGGAAAACGTGGAGACGAAGACGTCGGCTCGCCCCGCGGCGCAGCGGCAGCGGCAGCGGCAGCGGCAGCGGCTTCTCCTCGCCGGCCGCGAAAATGTGCGGCTCAGGCTCGTTCGACCCGTGCCTGCTGGTGATCGGTCAGCCGGAGCCCCACACCTCGAACGACATCGATGGTGGCCCCGGTGCCGAGGTTGTTCAGCTTGCGGCGCAGCCGCTTCACCAGCGACTGCACGTCCGCCTTGCGTTCCCGCCCCTCGTCACCCCACACCGACCGGTGTAACTCCGCGTAGCTCCAGACCCGGGCCGGCTCGGTGATCAGGCAGGTCAGCAGGTCGTGTTCCAGTCGGGTGAGGTCGGCTTCGCGGCCCCCGCAGCGTGCGCTGGACCGGCCTGAGTCGATCACCAGGGCGGCGGCGGGCGCCGGGGCGGCGGCGGGCGCCGGGGCGGCGGCCACCTGCTGCGGAGCAGCGATCAGTCGGCGTAGCTCGTCGAGGTCGGCCACCAGCAGCAGCGGTGCGATGCCGTCGAGGAGCTCCGCGAGCCTGATGCGTTCGGCCGGCGACGGGGTCACCGCGATCAGCAGTGGGAACGGCTCGTCGACCGGATCACCCCTGTTCGACGTCGCCTCGTCGTCTTCGGCCACAGCACCGCCCGGGATCGATGGGCATCCCTGCCCAGCTCTCGTCATGGTCCTGACAATGATTGGCAAGCGCGCCGCCAGCAGGGCAACTCTTAGCGACAAGTTGCTCACGGCAAGTTCTTGATCGTCCGTTCCTCTCGATCATAGTGTCCACTCGGGCAACCGGCGTGACCCGCGCGGTGCATGGGGAGGCATGGAGGGGTTTGTCCGCTCGGTTCCATCGAGGCGAACCTTCCGCATCTCCACTGTGGCCCGTCACACCCTGGGTCGTTCTGAGGGAGGCGGCACCAATGTTCAGACGTCCACAATGGCAACGCGCAGCCAGATCACTGGTGAGCGCCGGAGCGGCGACGATCCTCGCCGCGACATGCTTGGCCACCATCGGCTCCGGCGCGCAGGCCGCGCCGGGCGGCGCAGTGGGGGCGGGCGCCCCCACGGGGGACAAGATCCGACCGGAGCTCGCGAAGCAACTCCAGGCCAAGAGTGAAGGGGACTTCTGGATCCGGTTCAAGGACCGGGCGGACCTCAGCAAGGCCAGTGCCATCAAGGACTGGTCGAAGCGTGGCACGGCGGTTGCGGACGCTCTGCGTACGACCGCCGCCGCGAGCCAGGGCAAGATTCGGGCCGACCTCGACAGCTCGGGCGCGAAGTACCAGACCTTCTGGGCCACCAACGCGATCAAGGTGAGCAGCGGCTCGCTGGCGATGGCCCAGAAGTTTGCCGACCACCCGGAGGTCGAGGGCCTCTACGCCCCGGTTGCCTACAAGGTGCCCGAGACCACCAAGGGCACCGACGAGAAGACCGTGAACGCCCTCGAGTGGGGCATCGCCAACATCAACGCCGACGACGTCTGGTCCCAGCACGGCGTCAAGGGCGAGGGCGTCACCATCGCGAACATCGACACCGGGGTCCAGTTCAACCACCCGGCGCTGGTGAACTCCTATCGGGGCAACAACGGTGACGGGACGTTCGACCACAACTACAACTGGTTCAACGCCGCCGACAGCTGCGCGGCCGCACCCTGTGACAACGATGGCCACGGTACGCACACGATGGGCACCATGGCCGGCTCCGACGGCGCGAACCAGATCGGTGTCGCCCCCGGGGTGAAGTGGATCGCGGCGAACGGTTGCTGCCCCAGCGACGCCGCTCTGGTCGAGTCCGGTCAGTGGATGCTTGAGCCGACCGACCTGAACGGCCAGAACCCGGACGCGAGCAAGCGGCCGAACGTCATCAACAACTCCTGGGGCACCCGGGACCCGTCCAACGAGCCCTTCATGGAGGACGTGACGCTGGCCTGGGCGGCGTCGGGCATCTTCGGGGTCTGGTCCAACGGCAACAGCGGGCCGGCCTGCCAGACCAGCGGCTCGCCGGGCAGCCTCGTCAGCAACTACTCGACCGGCGCGTACGACGTCAACAACAACGTCGCCGGCTTCTCCTCCCGTGGTGCCGGGCAGAACGGCGAGATCAAGCCGAATATCTCGGCGCCTGGCGTGAACGTCCGGTCGAGCATTCCGGGCAACGCCTACGGCAGCATCAGCGGCACCTCGATGGCCGCACCGCACCTCGCGGGTGCGATCGCGTTGCTGTATTCGGCGGCTCCGTCGCTCGTCGGCGACATCGACGCGACCCGCGCGCTGCTCAACGGCGCCGCGGTCGACAAGGCCGACAGCCAGTGTGGTGGCACCGCGGCCGACAACAACGTCTACGGCGAAGGCCGGCTGGACGCCCTCGCACTGCTCAACGCCGCCCCGACCGGCGACATCGGCACCCTGGCCGGCACGGTCACCGACGCGACCACCGGTGCCCCGATCGCCGGCGCGACCCTGACGCTCACCGGCCCGACCGCGCGTGAGCTGACCACCGGTGCCGACGGCAGGTACTCCACCCAGCTCTCCACCGGTGACTACCAGGTCGCCGTGGCGTCGTTCGGGTATGCCAACACCACGAAGTCGGCAACGGTCGCCAAGGCGGCGACCACGACGCTCAACGTCGCGCTGACGCCGGTGCCGAGTGTCAACGTCACCGGAGCGGTCACCGACGGCTCCGGCCACGGCTGGCCGTTGTACGCGAAGGTGACCGTGTCCGGCGGGTCCGGCGTCTACGACTACACCACGCCGTCGAACGGCCGCTACAGCCTCAAGCTGCCGGCCGGGCAGACGTACACCCTGACGTACGCGTCGCAGTACCCGGGCTACCAGACCGTCACCAAGCAGGTCGTGGTCGGCTCGGGCAACGTCACCGCCAACGTCGCCGTGCCGGTGAACACCACCTCCTGCACCACCGCGCCCGGATACGCGTTCGGCTCCGACGGTGAGTACGAGACGTTCGACGGCACGACCACGCCGGCCGGCTGGACTGTCGTGGACAACGCGGGCAGCGGTCAGGTCTGGAAGTTCACCGACGACGGCAAACGGGGCAACCTGACCGGCGGCAGCGGCAACTTCGCGATGATCGACAGTGACGCGTACGGAAGCGGTGGGATCCAGGACAGCTCGCTGGTCAGCCCGGTGGTCAACCTGACCGCCGTCACGGCCCCGGTCATCCGGTTCAACCAGGACTTCAACCAACTGAGCCCCGATCGCGCGGACGTCGACCTCAGCATCGACGGTGGTGCCACCTGGACGAACGTGCTCCGGCAGGCAACGGACGTTCGGGGACCGAAGGTCACCGAGATCCCGATCCCGCAGGCGGCTGGCAAGGCGCAGGTGCAGGTCCGGTTCCGCTACTACAACGCCTCGTGGGAGTGGTGGTGGGAGATCGACAACGTCCTGATCGGCAGCCAGCTCACCTGCGTGCCGGTCGACGGCGGTCTGGTCGTCGGTAACGTCCGCGACAAGAACGACGACAGCTACGTCAACGGTGCGACCGTCACCAGCAAGGACCGGCCCGCTGAGAAGGCCGTCACCGTGGCGACGCCGGACGACCCGGAGCTCGCCGACGGCTTCTACTGGATCTACTCGACGCTGACCGGAGCGCATCCGTTCACCGCGACCGCCAGCACCTACGTCAGCCAGACCAAGCAGGTCGACGTCGAGGCCGACTGGGCCACCGCCGCGAACTTCCAACTCGCGGCCGGTCGCCTGTCGGTGACGCCGACGCAGCTGAGCGCGACGCTCCAGATGCCCAGCGGCAAGGCCAGCAGGACGTTCACGGTGACCAACACCGGCGGCGCGCCGGTCGAGGTCAAGTTCAGTGAGCGTGACAACGGGTTCGAACTCCTCCGGGCGGACGGGTCCAAGATCACCAGGCAGGAGGTACTCGGCTCCAGCGGCGCGCCGGAGCAGCGGCTCACCGTCCCGACGTCGTTCGCCGCCAAGGCGTCCGGCAAGGAGGCCAAGGTCGCCGCCGCTGCGGTCGCCCCGCAGGCGGCACCGTGGACCGGCATCGCCAACTACCCGGCCACGATCATGGACAACCGGGTGGTGAACCTGGACGGCAAGGTGTATTCGCTCGGTGGTGGCGACGGTAGCGCCTCCACCACCAAGAACTACGCCTACGACCCGGCCGCGCAGACCTGGACGGCGATCGCCGACCTTCCCGGCGCCCGCAACGCCCTGACGGTGGGCGTCGTGGACGGGAAGATCATCGCTAGCGGTGGCTGGGCCGACGCCGGTCCGGACTCCGCCACCTGGTCGTACGACCCGGGGGCCAACGCCTGGACGAAGTTGGCCAACAACCCGGCACCGCGGGCTGCGGCCGGTCAGGCCGTCGTCGACGGCAAGCTGTACGCGATCGGTGGCTGCACCACCGCGAGCTGCCTGCCGATGTCGAACAGTGTCGTCCGGTACGACCCGGGCAGTGACACCTGGCAGACGTTGGCCAACTACCCGAAGTCGGTGGCCTTCGCCTCCTGCGGCGGGATCGACGGCATCGTCTACTGCACCGGCGGCAACGACGGTGCCGCCGCGCAGAAGTCCAGCTACGCCTTCGACCCGGGTGCCAACACCTGGACCGCCATCGCCGACGCGCCGACCGACAACTGGGCCAGCTCGTACGCTGTCGCCAACGGCAAGCTCCTCGTCGTCGGTGGTTCGCAGGGTGGGGCCATCAGCAACGCCGGCTTCGCCTTCGACCCGGCCGCCGGCTCGTGGTCCAACCTGCCGAACTCCAACACCGCGCGTTACCGGGGCGGCGCGGCGTGCGGCTTCTACAAGGTCGGCGGCTCGTCCGGCAGCTTCAACGCGGCTGCGGACAGCGAAGCCCTGCCGGGCTTCGAGGGATGTGCCGAGGTGGGGACCGACGTCAGCTGGATGACCATCGACAAGTCGGCGGTCACCCTCGCGCCGGGTGCGAAGGTCACGGTCACCGTCGGACTGACGGCGAACGTGGACCAGCCAGGCACCTACTCCAGCGCGATCGGGATCTCGGAGAACACGCCGTACTCGGTGGCGCCGGTCGCGGTGACCATGACCGTGAACCCCCCGAAGACCTGGGGCAAGCTCATGGGTACGGTCACCGGCACCAGCTGCCAGGGTGCGACCTCGCCGCTCACCGGCGCGGTCGTCCAGGTCGACTCGTGGGCGTCGTCGTTGACCTTCGCAACGGACGCGGAGGGCAGGTACGCCCACTGGTTGGACCGCCGCAACAACCCGCTCACGATGATCGTCGCCAAGGACGGCTGGAAGCCGCAGACCCGTCAGACGAGGATCGACACCGCCACTCCCACAGTGGAGAACTTCGGGTTGGCGCCCATCCGGTGCTGACGCCTGAGCGGTAGCGAAAAAGTCCGGCCCGCCTGGTCACTGACCGGGCGGGCCGGGCCACGTTCGTCGCCGGTCAGACCGGGGCGAGCCGGAAGCCGACGCCACGGACCGCGTGGATCGTCGCCGCGGCGTTCAGCCAGGCGAGTTTGCGGCGTACCCGGCGGACCACCGAGTGCATGTCCGAGCCGCGGCCGAGGTGCCTGTTGCCCCAGACCTTGAGGTGCAGTCGCTCGTAGGTCCAGACCTGGCCGGGTGCGTCGACCAGGCAGAGCAGGAAGTCGTGCTCCAATCGGGTCAGGTCGATCTCCTGGTCGCGCCACCGCAGCACCCGGCGGTCGGAATCGACGGCCAGCTCAGGTGGTGGTGGCGGTGACGTGCTCTGCGCCGCCTCGGCGATCACGGTCTGGGCCGGGGGAGTCACCGTTGCGACGGGGGGCATGTCGGCCACCCCGAGGAACTCCCGTGCTTGGTCGACGTTCGACACGATCAGGAAGGCGTCGCTCGCGCCGAGCAGCCGCGCCAACTGTCGGCGTTGCGCCGGCGATGACGCGATGCCGATGACGAGGGAGGCGAACGGAATCCCCTGCATTCCCCAACCCCTTCCGGTTCCCCAACTCACTCCGGATGGATTTTCGCTACGTCGACCGAAACATCGATCGGCGTCCTGACCCTAGTGGTGGCTGATCTCGGCTGGGTAAAACATAGTCACATGTAAGCATGTGAATTCCATCGCGCCGTCGAGGTTCCTCCGGCCCGCCCGCCGACGAGCACGGTCGCCATGCCCATCGGATCGCCGGACCCCGTCGATCGGCACGCCGCCGACGGGGGCAGCACTAGGCCAGAACGAGGGCTGCCCTCCCGGCGAAGCGGAGGACAGCCCTCGTCAGTGATCGGCTGTGTCAGGCGACCCTGCGTCAGACGACCGAGGCCGGAAACCGTTCCCACACCCGGTGTGCGGCCAGCAACTGCTGCACCGCCGTCAGGGCCTCGGCACCGGAGCCCGCCGTCACGATGCCGGGGGTGCCGGCCACCCCGGCCTGCTCCAACACCGTGACGCCGGCACCCCAGGCACCGACGACCTTGGCGTGCCGCCAGCACTCCTCGACGAGGAGCAGCACGCGGGGATCCACGGCGGCCGGGCGCGGCGTACCGGCCTTGTCATCGCGGGCGGGAATGGCATCCGGTGCGGGTGCCGGCGCTCCGGCCAGCAGGACCGCGTCGAACTCGACCGACCGTCCGGTGGCGAAGGTGCGCTGCACCGGGAGATCCGCCACCATGCCGCCGTGCGGGGCGATCAGCAGCGGCACCATGCCGGCCTCGAACACGGCTCGGCGGACGTCGTTGACGCCATCGAGGTCGCCGTCGGGGTCGACCACGATCCCGATCGTGCGACCGTCACTCGGCCACTCCCGGCCGACCTGCGACAGCGCTGGGCTGGGCGTGACGTCGGCGAGCGGCACGGTCGGTTGCGGAGCGGGCAGACCCAGGCCGGTGGCGACCTCCGCGCACAGCACCGGGTCGATGTTGGCGAGGCTCTGCAGTTGGCGTTCCTTGATCGCCTGGTGGTAGCACTTGCCAAGCTCGAAGGTGTACGCCCGGATGATGTGCTCCTTCTCGACCGGCGACATGCTCAGCCAGAACAGGCGTGCCTGGCTGTAGTGATCGTCGAACGAGGCCGGGTTCGCCCGTACCTTCGGTGCCTGTGCCACCGTCACCGGCACGTCGAGGAACGCGTGCTCGTCGTCGCCGGCGGGGAAGGGGTTGCCGCCGTCGAGCGAGTTCGGTCGGTACGGCGCGACGCCCGCGTGCACGGCGTGCTGGTGGAAGCCGTCCCGCAGCATGTCGTTCACCGCGGCATGTGGGCGGTTGATCGGAATCTGCGAGAAGTTGGGCCCGCCCAGGCGGGTGAGTTGCGTGTCGACGTACGAGAAGAGCCGGCCCTGCAACAGCGGGTCGTTCGTGACGTCGATGCCCGGCGGGAGGTGACCGAGGTGGAACGCGACCTGCTCGGTCTCCGCGAAGAAGTTCGTCGGCGTCCGGTTGAGCACCAGCTTCCCGATGGGCTGCACCTCTGCCAACTCTTCCGGCACGATCTTCGTCGGGTCCAGCAGGTCGATCCCGTCGAAGGTCTCCTCGGGGGTGTCGGGCAGGACCTGGACGCCCAGCTCCCACTCGGGGTACGCGCCGGCCTCGATGGCGTCGTAGAGGTCCCGGCGGTGGAAATCCGGGTCCATCCCGCTGAGCATCTGGGCCTCCTCCCACGTCAGGGAGTGCACACCCAGCTTCGGCTTCCAGTGGAACTTGGCCAGCACCGTCTCCCCGGCCTCGTTGACGAGGCGGAAGGTGTGCACACCGAAGCCCTCCATCGTCCGGTACGAACGCGGGATGCCCCGGTCGGACATGTTCCAGATCGTGTGGTGCTGCGCCTCGGTGTGTAGCGACACGAAGTCCCAGAAGGTGTCGTGGGCGCTCTGCGCCTGCGGGATCTCCCGGTCGGGGTGCGGCTTGGCGGCGTGGATGATGTCGGGGAACTTGATCGCGTCCTGGATGAAGAAGACCGGCATGTTGTTGCCGACCAGGTCGAAGGTGCCCTCGTCGGTGTAGAACTTCGTGGCGAAGCCGCGGGTGTCGCGGACCGTGTCGGCCGACCCGCGCGAACCGAGCACGGTGGAGAACCGCACGAAGACCTCGGTCTCCCGCCCCTTCTTGAGGAAGCCGGCCCTCGTGACCGCCTCGGCGGTGCCGTACGCGGTGAACACACCGTGCGCCCCGGCGCCACGGGCGTGCACCACGCGCTCCGGGATGCGCTCGTGATCGAAATGCGTGATTTTTTCGCGCAGGTGGTGGTCCTGGAGCAGCACCGGGCCGCGCGGGCCGGCCTTCAGCGAGTGGTCGGTGTCGCGCAGCCGCGCCCCCTGCGCGGTTGTGAGGTAGGCGCCCTGCTGGCCGTTCGCGGTCGTCGGTGCGCCGGTTTCCGCGCCGGTCGGCGTACGCGTCTGCGGCGCTCCCTGTTCCGGTTTCGGTGGCAGCGGGTCGTGGGGCGTCGTCGGCTCCTCGACGGTGGGTGGTGCGTTACCCGGTGCGCCGGGGATCTCCGGGTTCAGGGCGTCGGCGATCTTTCCCGAGGCTGTCTTCACGGCGTTCTTGACCGCCTTGGCGGGCTTGCTTGATTCCACTGGACGAACCTCTCCATGGAGCGTGTGCGGGCAGGCAAGTGCGCTGCTACCCCTGGTCAGAGGGTCGAAACACAACTGACCCAGGCGTCCCCGGCCGGGACTGGTGATTTCACCGATGCGTGGACCGGCGGAGCGGTCGAAACTGACACACGTCGATATCCCTCGACTCTAGGGAGTGCCCGACGTGTCGTCACCAACCACCACCCGTCCCCGTTCCGTCGCAGCCCGAGCCACCCGGCTCGCGGTGGCCGCCGTCCTCGTCGCCGGCGGTGTACTGACTGGTTCGCCGGGCGCCGCGCAGGCGGCGGGCCCGTACGAGCGGGGCCCCGCCCCGACCACCGCGATCCTGGAGGCCAGTCGCGGTCCCTTCGCCACGTCCTCACAGAGCGTGTCCGCGCTGAGCGTCACCGGCTTCGGCGGCGGCGTCATCTATTACCCGACCAGCACCAGCGAGGGCACCTTCGGCGCCATCGCCATCTCGCCCGGTTACACCGCGGCCTGGTCCAGCATCAGTTGGCTCGGGCCGAGGCTCGCCTCGCACGGGTTCGTGGTGATCGGCATCGAGACCAACAGTCGGTTGGACCAGCCGAGCAGCCGTGGCCGGCAACTGCTCGCCGCGCTGGACTACCTCACTCAGCGCAGCTCGGTGCGTACGCGGATCGACAGCAGCCGGCTCGCGGTGGCCGGCCACTCCATGGGTGGCGGTGGCAGCCTGGAGGCGGCCTCGTCGCGGCCGTCGTTGCAGGCCGCGGTGCCGCTCGCGCCATGGAACACGGACAAGAACTGGTCCGAGTTGCGGGTGCCGACGCTGATCATCGGTGGCGAGAGCGACACCGTCGCGCCGGTCTCGTCGCACTCGGTGCCGTTCTACAACAGCATCCCGGCCTCCGCCGAGAAGGCGTACCTGGAGCTGAACGGTGCGAGCCACTTCTTCCCGCAGACGACGAACACGCCGACCGCGCGGCAGATGGTGGCCTGGCTGAAGCGGTTCGTCGACGACGACACCCGCTACGAGCAGTTCCTCTGCCCGGGCCCGAGCGGCTCGCAGATCGAGGAATATCGCAACACCTGCCCCAGCGTCTGACCGTGGGTCCGGGGCGGTCGCCGATGGCGGCCGCCCCGTTGGCAGGTGGACGGTGACGGCATCGAAGGGTCTTGACGCGATACCCGAGAAACGTACACTGCGAGTGTAAATAACACCCGCCATGACCGAGGGATGGGTGATGGAGCGCGGCCTTGAATTGCACCACATCGGCGTCAGTTTCGGCGGCCTCACCGCCCTCGACGACGTCTCCCTGCGGGTGCCCCCGAACCGCGTGGTGGGCGTGATCGGGCCCAACGGCGCCGGCAAGACCACGCTGTTCAACGTGATCTGCGGCTTCGTCGCGCCGGAGACGGGTTCGCTCACCCTCGATGGCCGGCCGCTCCGGCCACGGCCGCACCGGCTGACCCGGCTCGGCATCGCCCGGACGTTGCAGGGCACCGGGCTCTTCGCCGGGCTGAGCGTGCTGGAAAACGTGATGACCGGCGCCGCACACACCGCCCGTGCCGGCTTCGTCTCGGCGCTGCTCGGGTTGCCCGCCAGCGACCGCGACGAGCGCCGGCTTCGTCGGCACGCTCTGGACATCCTCGACGACCTGGGGATCGCCGGACATTCCGACGCCGCACCGACCACACTGCCCTTCGCCGTACGCCAGCGGGTGGCGCTGGCCCGTGCACTCGCGGCCCGGCCCCGGCTGCTCCTGCTCGACGAGCCCGCCGGTGGCCTCGGCGCCGACGACATCGCCGAGCTTGCGGACCTGATCCGCCAACTGCCCAAGCGCGATGAGGACCGGTGCGCGGTGCTGCTCGTCGAGCACCACATGGACCTGGTGATGGCCGTCTGTGACGAGCTCGTGGTGCTCGACTTCGGCCGGGTGATCGCCGCCGGCACCCCGGACGAGATCCGCGACGACCCGGCGGTCACGGACGCCTACCTCGGTGCCACCATCGAGGACGCCGCATGAGCGCCCCGGACCTGCTCGTCGTGCGCGGGTTGGTGGCTGGTTACGGTGCCGCGCCTGTGCTGCAGGCCATCGACCTCACCGTCCCGACCGGCACGATCGCCGCGGTCGTCGGCGCCAACGGCGCCGGCAAGACCACCCTGCTGCGCGCGCTCTCCGGCATGATCCGCCCGGCCGCCGGCCAGGTGCTCCTCGCCGGGGAGGACCTACGCGGTACGCCGGTGGAGCAGCTCGTCCGACGCGGCATGGCGCACGTGCCGGAGGGGCGGGGCGTGATCAGCGAGCTGACGGTCGACGAGAACCTGCGGCTCGGCGGGTTGTGGCGGCGTGACCGGGCCGACGCCGGTCGCGCCCTCGACGAGGTCTACCAGCTCTTCGAGCCCCTTGCTCGCCGTCGCCGGCACCTCGGCCACCAGCTTTCCGGCGGTGAGCGGCAGATGCTCGCGCTCGGCCGGGCCCTGGTCGGCCGGCCCCGTCTGCTGTTGCTGGACGAGCCGTCGCTCGGCTTGGCTCCGCGGGTCGTCGCCCGGACCATGGCCCTGCTTCGCCAGCTGCGCGACCGTACCGGCCTGACCGTGTTGCTGGTCGAGCAGAACGTCCGCAGCGCACTCGCCGTCGCCGACCAGGGCGTCGTGATGTCCCTCGGTCGGGTGGTGATCGCTGCCCCGGCGGCGCAACTGGCCGACGACGTCGACCTGCGCCACGCGTACCTCGGTTTCTGACCACCCACCTCGTCCCCCAAAGGGAGGACTGTTGGACCGCTTCGTCTTCCTCACCATCGACGGCCTGTCCCGGGGCGCGGTGTACGCCGCGTTCGCGCTGGCCCTGGTGCTCATCTGGCGGGCGGCGCGGGTCGTCAACTTCGCCCAGGGGGCGATGGCCGTCGCCGCCGCGTATGTCGCCTACACGGTCTCCGCCGCGACCGGCTCCTACTGGCTGGGCTTCGTGGTCGCGATCGTCGCCGGCCTGCTGCTCGGTGCGCTGGTGGACCGCGTCGTGATGCGGCACGTCGACCACGCCTCACCGCTCAACCCGGTGATCGTCGCGCTCGGGCTGGTGCTGTTGATCCAGGCCGTGCTGGGCATGGTGTACGGCAACGAGTTCCGCCCCGCCGAGGCGCCGTTCAGTCGGTCCGCCCTCACCGTGGGCGGGTTCGCCGTGCTGTCGCCGTACGACCTGTTCGTCTTCGCCACGATCGGCGTGGTGGTCAGTGGTCTGGCCTGGCTGTTCGCCCGTACCCCGGTCGGGCTGCGGATGCGCGCGGCGGCCTTCGCACCCGAGGTCTCCCGGCTGCTCGGGGTCAACGTCGGTGGCATGTTGACCCTCGGGTGGGCACTCGCCTCCGGGGTGGGCGCACTGGCCGCCATGCTGGTCATGCCGACCGAGCTGGGCCTGCACCCGCACGCGATGGACCTGGTGTTCGTCTCGGCGTTCACCGCGGCGGTGGTCGGCGGGCTGGACAGTCCACCAGGGGCGGTGGTCGGCGGCCTGGTGGTGGGTCTGCTGCTCTCCTATGTGAGCGGCTACGCCGGCAGTGACCTCACGCCGCCCGCGGTGCTGGTCCTGCTGCTGGCGGTGCTGCTGGTCCGGCCCGGCGGGCTGTTTGCCCCGGTCACGGCGAGGCGGGTGTGAGCGCCACCCGGGCGGCCCTGCCGCCGCAACACCTGCTGGCCGACACCGGCGACCGGCCGGTCGACCGGCGACGCGGCTCCACCCTGCTGCGCCACCTCGCGGTGGTGCTCGCCGCCGGGCTGCTGCTGGTGGCGGTCAGCTACGCCGTCGAGCCGTTCCGCAACTTCCAGCTTGCCACCGTGGCCGCCTACCTCTGCGCGACCGCCGGGCTGACCGTCCTCACCGGCCTCAACGGTCAACTGTCGCTCGGGCACGGCGCGTTGATGGCCACCGGGGCGTACACCGTGGCTCTGTGCCAGAACGCGTTCGCCGACCGGGGGATGACCGGCGGCTGGCTGTTGCCGCTCTCGCTGGGCGCGGCGATCGTCGCTACGGTCGCGGTCGGCGCGGTGGTCGGGGTGGCCGCGGCCCGGCTGCGCGGTCCCTACCTGGCCGGGGTCACCCTCGCGGTGGCCGTCGTCGTGCCGGCGTTGGCCGTCACCTTCGACGGCGTGTTCAACGGCGAGCAGGGGCTGTCGGTGCCGGTGGAGCCGCCGCCGCTGTCGCTCGGCCCATACTTCCCGTACGAGCGGTGGCAGCTCTGGCTCACCGGCGCGGCCACCCTGCTCGCCCTGCTGCTGCTGGCCAACCTGATCCACAGCCGGTACGGGCGCACCTTCCGGGCGGTGCGCGACGACGAGGTGGCGGCCCGCCTCGCCGGCATCCACGTGGCCCGCACCCAGGTCATCGCATTCGTGGTCAGTGCCGCCACCGCCGGGCTCGGCGGAGCGTTGCTGGCGGTGCTCGCGCAGAGCGTCTCCCCGGGCGCGTTCTCGCTGACCCTGTCGCTGTTCCTGCTGATGGCCGTGGTGATCGGCGGTCTCGGCCGTCTCACCGGCGCACTGTGGGGGGCCGTCCTGCTGGTCGCCCTGCCCGACCTCACCCACTCCGCGACCGAGCTGCTCACGCTCTCGCCCGCGGTGGCGCAGCGGCTGGAGGGAAACCTCCCGCTGGCGATCTTCGGGCTCACCCTGATCGTCGTCATGATCGCCGCACCCGGCGGCGTGCAGGGCCTGCTGTCCCGTCTTGGCCGGCGTCTGCGGACCGGGCGTTCCTGAGCTGTCCCGGGCCCGGCCTCGGCCGGGCGTCTCACCACCACACCATTCCCGAAAGAACCGGACCGAGAAAGGTCGGTGTCACTCATGCACCGTATGGCACAACATGGTCTCGCGATCGCCAGCACCATCGCCCTGTTGGTCACCGCTGCCGGTTGCAGTGGTGACAACGGCTCCGGTGCGGGAGGAGCATCGGTGCCGGGCGTCACCGACACCGAGATCACCGTCGGCACGCACATGCCGCTCACCGGGCCCGCCTCGGCCGGCTACTCCAAGATCGCCCCGGCCACGAAGGCATACTTCGACTACGTCAACGCCAACGGCGGTGTGCACGGCCGGAAGATCACTTACAAGATCATGGACGACGGCTACAACCCGGCGAACACGCAGCAGGTGGTCCGCCAGCTCGTCCTGCAGGACAAGGTCTTCGCCATCCTCAATGGTCTCGGGACACCGACGCACACCGGGGTGCTCGACTTCCTCAAGAGCAACCGGGTGCCCGACCTCTTCGTCGCCTCCGGCAGCCGCAGCTGGGACCAGCCGGACAAATATCCCGGCACGTTCGGGTTCAACCCGGACTACACCGTCGAGGGCAAGATCCTCGCCAACTACGCGAAGGAGAACCTGGCCGGCCAGAAGGTCTGCTTCCTCGGCCAGGACGACGACTTCGGCCGGGACAGCCTGGCCGGCGTGGAGAAGGTGCTCGGTGCCGTGACGGTCAAGCAGACCTACGTCACCAGCAACACCAATGTCGCGCCGCAGATCGGCGCGTTCAAGGCGGCCGGCTGCCAGGTCGTCATGCTCGCCACCGTGCCCGGCTTCACCGCGCTCTCCATCGGCACCGCCGCGCGGCTGGGCTTCAAACCGCAGTGGCTGGTCTCCAACGTCGGCGCCGACCACCCCACCCTGGCCAAGCAGCTCGGCGCCGCCGCCCCGCTGCTGGAGGGCATGGTCGGCACCAACTACCTGCCAATGCAGAACGACACCGCGAACCCGTGGATCCAGCTCTTCGCAAGGGTCAACAAGTCGCACAACGGGGACGCGCCGTTTGACGGCAACACCGTCTACGGCATGTCGGTCGGCTATCTCTTCGTGCAGGCACTGCTCGCCGCCGGCAAGGACGTCACCCGGGAGAAAATGCTGGAAGCCGTGCAGAAGGGTGGCTTCCAGGGCCCCGGTCTGGCGCCACTGCGCTTCTCCGCCAAGGACCACTCGGGGTATGGCGGGCAGCGTTTGTCCCGGGTGAGCGGGGGAGTGCAGAGCTACTTCGGCCCGACGTACGAGACCGACGAGGCGGACGGGGCGGTCAACGAGTACGCCGCCACGCCGGCCGCGCCGCCGGCGAACGGGGTGCCGACCGTCTCCTGACGACCCGTCGTACACCCGGTGTCCGACCGGGCGTGGTCGCGCGTGACCACGCCCGGTCGGACGGCTGTGCCCGCCGCCGGGCCGAGCGGGCAAGGGTCGAAGCGGCCTCCCAGACGTTGACCGACACCGATCACTGCTCCTACTATCTGCACCGTGAATGCATATTCGGGCCGGCTCGCGGGTCGTGTCACCAATGCCGGGCCCGGCCGCTCCGACGATCCCGAGCATCGGGCTGGCGCGGTCGCCTTCCTCGCCTCCGACAACGCCACCTGGATCACCGGGCAGACCATCGTCTGCGACGGCGGCGTCTGGCTGACCGGCCGGGCCGGATGACAGCGCCGACGGTCGGTCCCGGGTCGCTGATCATCGCCTGTCTAGACTCGGCGGTGCGTCGGGAGACGCCATGGCGATGAAGGGGCGGGGGCGGATGGACGGGGTCGAGGTCGTGAGCCGGGTCGACGGGCGTACCGCCCGGGCCGAGCGCACCCGCGCGGCCATCGTCGAGGCGCACCTCGCACTCATCTCCGAGGGCGACCTCCGCCCGACCGGCGAGCGCATCGCCGAACGGGCCGGCATCTCGCTGCGGACGCTCTGGACCAACTTCAAGGACATGGAGACGCTCTTCGAGGCGAGCGGCGCGGAGGTGCTCCGCCAGCAGGACGCCGCCTACCGGCCGATCTCACCCGGGCTGCCGCTGGCGAAGCGGGTCGACGCGTACTGCCGGCAACGGGCCCGGCTGCTGCAACTCATCACACCGTCGGCGCGGGCCGCCCAGATGCGGGAACCGGTCTCCGACCAACTGCACCGCAACCGCCTCAAGCACATCGACCGGGTCCGGGACGAGGTCGAGGAGCTCTTCGCCGTCGAGCTGACCCGGGCCGGTCGGGGTCGGGACCAGCTGCTCAACGCCCTGGTGGCGGCCAGCATGTGGCCAGCCTGGTCGATGCTGCGCTACGGCCTCGGGCTGGGCGTCGATCAGGCCCGCGCGGTGATGACCCGGACCGTGGGCGCGCTGCTGGCCGAGGTCGCGGCCGACTGATTCCGGCTCGGCCCGATATCGCCCCCTCTTTCCATCCGGTTACCAATGGGTGACACTGGCAGGCATGGTTACTGCATCAAGAGTGCAACTAACCGCGCTGCGTGGGCGGGACGACGAGTGCCGGGCTGTCCGGAGCCTCCTCGACGGCGTGGCCGACGGCGGCGGTGCCCTGCTGGTGCACGGGGAGCCCGGATCGGGCCGGACCGCGCTGGTCAGCTACGCCCACCGGCACGCCGCGGGCTGCACCGTGCTCGCCGGGGCCGGCCTCACCGAGGAGGCCGCCCTGCCGTACGCCGGCCTCCAGCGTCTGGTCGACCCGGTGCTCGATCGGGCCGCCGCCCTGCCCGACGAGCAGCGCCAACTGCTGCGGCGCGCGCTGGCCGGGGAGAGCTGCCCGGCGGAGCGCCAACTGACGCTGTCGATGGCGGTGCTCGGATTGCTCGTCGCCGCCTCCGGGAACCGGCCGCTGCTCGCCACCATGGACGACGTCGACCGAGGTGACCCGCAGACCGCGCAGGTGCTGGCCTTCGTGGCCCGCCGACTGCGGCACTCTCCGATCGCCGTCCTGCTCACCGCAGATGTCACCACCATGGTCGACGGGATACCGGCGTACCGACTCCGCGCGCTGACCGAGCGCGAGAGCGCCGCCGTCCTCACCGACCAGCTCCGCCCGTTGACCGAGCGGGAGAGCACCGACCGGCCCGTCGCGTCCGTGCTGACCGCGCTGGCCGCGATCGGCGGCGGCAACCCGCAGGCCCTGGTGGATCTCGCCGAGGTGCTCAGCCCAGGGCAGTGGCGGGGGGAGGAGTCGCTGCCCACCGCGCCGCCGGCGGACGGCGCGCTGGGCCGCGCGTACCGGGCTCGGCTGGACCGGTTGCCGCCGGACACCCGGCGGATGCTGCTGCTCGCCGCGCTCGACGAGGACGGTGAGCCGGGCACCCTGATCCGGGCCGCGGGAGCCGCCGGCACCGAGGTCGAGGCGCTCGCCCCGGCGGAGGTCGCCGGCCTGGTCCGCGTCGAACCGCGGGGCGTCACCTTCCCGCAGCCATTGGTGCGCACGATGATCGCGGCCAGCGCGCCACTCGCGCAGCGCCGGGCGGCACACCGGCTGCTCGCCGGGGTGCTGGTCGCGGACGGGCAGCGGCTCCGCCGGGCGATGCACCTCGCCGCCGCGACGGCGGGTGCCGATCCGGCCCTCGCCAGCGAGCTGGAACAGGCGGCGGCCGGTGGAGTTGGCGGCTGGGCAACCGCCTCGGCGGCGCTGCGCTGGGCGGCCGAGCTCAGCGACCAACCGACCCAGAGCGCAGCCCGACTGCTGACCGCCGCCCACTATGCCTGGGCCGGTGGTCAACCCGGCGTGGCCCGGCTGCTGCTCGACCGCCTCCGCGCGGTGTCCACGGATCCGGCCGTCAGGGGTCGCGCCGACCTGCTGCGCGGTGAGTTGGAGCTGCGGTGCGGTGCCGCGCCAGGTGCGTCGGCCACATTGCTGGCCGCCGCCCAGGTGGTGGCCGGCACCGACCGCACCCTGGCGTTGTCCGGGCTGGTACGAGCCGGCGAGGCCGTCTGCTTCGCCGGTGACCAGTACCGGTACGCCGAGGTCGGCCGCCGGGCGCTGGCGTTGCGGCGCCCGAGCGACCCGCCGGTCCTGGAACTGATGAGCTGTCTGATTGCCGGGGTCGCGGCGACCCTGCGGGGCGATCACGAGCGGGCCGGGCCCGCGCTGCGCCGCGCCGTCGTGCTGGGCGGCCGGTTGACCGGGCCGGCGCTGACCCCCACCGCGCTCACCTGTGCGGCGGCGGCCGGCCTGCTGGTGGCCGTGGACGGCGCGGCGCACCGGCTCGCCGAGCGCGCCGTCGGGCTGGCCCGGGAGCGGGGCGAGCTGTCCATGTTGTCCCGGGCGCTGGAGTTGCGAGCGATCGCCGAGTATTGGCTGGGTCGGCACGAAGCGGCGGCGGAAACCTCCCGCGACGGGTTGCGGGTGGCCCGTGCCAGCGGTCAGGTCAACTGCGCCAACGTCCATTTGGGCATGCTGGCCGTGCTCGCCGCGATGCGGGCCGACCGCGACACCAGCCTGCGGCGGATCCGCGAAATCGGCGAGTCGCCGACGCCGGGTAGCCGTCCGCACGCGCTCGCCGGGTGGGCCCTGGCGGTGCTCGACCTGGTCGACGGCCGGCACGCCGAGGCCGCGGACCGACTGGCGTCGCTGGCCCGCCTCGGCACCGGCCGAGGTCAGGTCCTCGTGCAGGTGATGGCCACGCCCTACCTGGTGGAAGCGGCGGCGCACCTGGCGCACCGACCGGCGGCAACGGCCGCGCTCGCCGTGTTCGACCGGTGGGCCAGCAGCACCGCGAGCCCGTTGCGCCGGGCCCTGTCCGCCCGGTGCCACGCGCTGCTCGCGCCGCGGGGCGGCACCGAGGCGGAACGGCATTTCCAGACCGCCTTGCGGTTGCACCCGACGGAGGCCGGCACGTTCGAGCGGGCCCGCACCGAGTTGCTGTTCGGCCAGGAGCTGCGCCGCAGCCGACGCCCTCGCGACGCGCGCACGCACCTGCACCAGGCCCGCGAGATGTTCAGCCTGCTCGGGGCGGCTTGCTGGGCTGAGCAGGCCACCAGGGAGCTGCGCGCAGCCGGGGAGTCGGTCGGTCCGCCGGACCTGCCGGCGGCGCGACTGCTGACCGGCCAGCAACTGCGGATCGCCGAGCTTGTCGCGGAGGGAGCCACCAACCGGGAGATCGCCGCCCGGCTGTTCCTCTCCACCCGTACGGTCGATCACCACCTGCGCAACGTGTTCCACCGGCTGGGCATCCGGTCGCGCACCGAGTTGGCCCGTGCCTTCGCCGCCGAACGGCACGTCAGGTTGGCCTCCGACCGGTGACCGTCCGGTCTGGACGCGTTTAACTATCACCGCTAGTTTAAGGGCCATGGAGCTCACCCTCTCCGCCGAACAGGCCGCGGTCCGCCAGCTGGCCGCCGCGCTCACCGGCGTCAGCGCCTTCCAGCTGCAAGGAGACCCGGCATGAGAGTCTTCAGCTCGTTCGAGGAGTTGGCCGCTGCGGTTGGCGAGACCGTCGGGCCCGGTCCGTGGCTGCGCATCGAGCAGGGCCGCGTCGACCTTTTCGCGGACGCCACCGACGACCACCAGTGGATCCATCTCGACCCGGCCCGGGCCGCGGCGGGGCCGTTCGGCGGGACGATCGCGCACGGGTATCTGACCCTGTCGCTGCTGCCGGCGCTGGCCGGCCAGCTCTACCGGGTCGAGGGGGTGGCGATGGGGGTCAACTACGGGCTGAACCGGGTGCGTTTCCCCGCCCCCGTTCGGGTCGGCGCCGCCGTACGGGCCACCGCCACCATCGCCGAGGTGTCGCCGGTGAGCGGCGGCGTGCAGCTGGTCGCGGCGGTCACCGTGGAGAGCGACAGCGGTGGCAAGCCCGTCTGCGTGGCCGAATCGGTGAGCCGACTCTACCGAGGCGCAGGTCGTTGATCGCCTAGCTCGTACGCGTACCGTCGCTGTGTCGCGCCGGCGGCTAGGCGTTGCGGGGAGATCGGCTCGGCCAGCGTCGGTGACATCTTCGGTCGCGTCGACACCGACTGGATGAACTCCGCGTACTTCACCTCGAACCCCCTTCTGCCGCGAATGCTGCGTCTACCCGCGCGTCCAAGGGTGAAACGGCGCCCGCCGCGTCATTGGCCGGGGGCCTCCACGGCGCGTACCGCGGCGACGATGGCGCTCACCCCGATCCCGGCCTGGTCCATCAGCTGGGTCGGGGTACCGGAGGTGGGAAGGCCCCGTACCGCCAGGTGCTTCACCCGCACCGGCTCGGCGAGGTCGGCCAGGGACTCGAGGACCGCCGACCCCACGCCACCCTCCGGGTAGTGATCCTCGACCACCAGCAGCCGACCGCCGGTGGCCCGGACGGCGTCGAGCAACCGGTCCCGATCCAGCGGCTTGACCGAATACAGGTCGATGACCCGGGCCTTGATCCCCTCGCGCGCCAGCTCGTCGGCGGCGGCGAGGCAGTTGTGCACCGTCACCCCGGCGCCGATCAGCGCGACGTCGTCGTCGCCGCCGCCGCCGCGGAGCAGTTTGCTGCCGCCGACCGGGAAGGCGTCCTCGTTGTCGTAGAGCACCGGGTACTTGCCTCGGGTGGTGCGCAGGTAGTTGACGCCCTTGCGGTCGACCATCTGCGCGACGAGGGCCGCGCAGGACACGGCGTCACTGGGATACAGCACCGTCGACCCCTGCACGGCGCGCATGGCCGCCAGGTCCTCCAGCCCCATCTGCGAGGGACCGTCCGCCCCGATCTCCACCCCGCAGTGCGACCCGGACAGGGCGATGTCGGCCCGGGAGATGCCGGCCATCCGCACGAAGTCGTAGGCGCGGGAGAAGAACGCCGCGAAGGTCGCGGCGAAGGGCCGATAGCCGCGTACCTGCAGCCCGACCGCAGCGGCGACCAGTTGCTGTTCGGAGATGAACATCTCGAAGAACCGGTCGGGATACGCCTCGCCGAACTTGTCGGCGCGGGTGGAGTCGCTGACCTCACCGTCTAGGGCGACCACGTCCGGCCGCGAGCCCAGCGCGCGCAGCGCGTCACCGTACGCGTTCCGGGTGGCCACCTTCGCCCCCTTGTCGTACCGCGGCAGCGTGAGCGGCTCGCCGACGGGGGCGCCGGCGGGCGGGGCGGACTCGGGTTGCGGCCCGGTGACGCGGATCTGACGTACCCCGCCGAGAGCCTCCACGGCCCGCTCGGCCATGTCGGGTTTCAGCGGCTTGCCGTGCCACCCGGGCTGGTTCTCGACCTCCGGCACCCCCTTGCCCTTGACCGTCCGGGCGAGCACCACGGTCGGGCCCGTCGCCTGCCGCGCCCAGCCGAACGCCTCGTCGATCGCGGCCAGGTCGTGGCCGTCGATGACGAGCGCCTGGCAGCCGAACGCCTCGACCCGGCGGCGGTAGGTGTCCAGGTCCCATTCCAACTCGGTCGGACCCCGCTGCCCGAGCCGGTTGATGTCGATGATCGCGGTGAGGTTGCGCAGTCCGTAGTGGCTGGCCTTGTCCAGCGCCTCCCAGATGGAGCCCTCGGCCATCTCGCTGTCGCCGCACAGCGCCCACACGTGGAACGGCAGGTGGTCGAGGTATCGGCCGGCGAGCGCGATCCCGACCCCGACGGGCAGTCCCTGACCGAGCGACCCGGTGGCCACGTCGACCCAGGGCAGGGCCGGCGTGGGGTGTCCCTGCAGGCGCGACCCGAACTGGCGGTAGGTCTCGACCAACTCCTGATCGGTGATCGCGCCCACCGCCTTGAAGACCGCATACAACAGCGGCGAGGCGTGGCCCTTGGAGAAGATCAGGTGGTCGTTGGTCCGACCGCGCGGGTCCGTCCACTGGTAATGCAGGTGCCGGGAGATCAGCACCGCGAGCAGGTCCGCGGCGGACAGACTCGAGGTTGGATGTCCCGATCCCGCCCTGGTGCTGCACCGGATCGCGTCCACTCGGAGCTGGGCGGCGAGCTCACCCAGTCGGGTGAGCTCCTCCGCCCGCAGGGTGCGCTCTGCTTCTTCCATCGTCACCGGCATCGCCTCCGCAGATACCGTAATCAGGAAAGACCCGCATTACCCGGTAACCACCGATTTGCCAGGGGCTCGCCGTCCGGAGTCATCCGCACGATCACACTGCGCCGCCGGTGCAGGTCGATCCCCACATACTGGCGGCCGTCATACTCGTCCACAGCGGGCCTCCTTCGTCGTGGTACGTCGTGACAACCCCAGGGAAACCCCTGACCAGGGTGACTGTCACGAGAAGCGGAGGCCCCGCTCCTTCATCGCATCAGAATCGTGTTCAAGGAGTCGGTGCGCGGAGGCGAGGAGAGGGCATGAGCGACTGGAACGACAAGATCATCGTTGAGTTTCGCGCCAACGGTGGGCAGGTCGGCGGTCAGTTCGCTGGCGCGCCGCTGCTGCTGTTGCACACGACCGGCGCCAAGAGCGGCCAGCCCCGCGTGAACCCGGTGATGTACCAGAAGGTGGACGGCGGCTACGCCGTGTTCGCGTCCAAGGGCGGTGCGCCCACCAATCCCGACTGGTACTACAACCTGCTCGCTCATCCGCAGGCCCAAGCGGAGATTGGTACGGACAAGGTCGAGTTGGTCGCCAGAGTTGCCGCCGGGGACGAGCGGGAACGGATCTGGAGCGCGCAGAAGGTCGCGTATCCAGGCTTCGCCGACTACGAGCAGAAGACCACCCGCCAGATCCCAGTCGTCGTACTGGAACCTGCGCCGTAGGCAGAGGCGGCACAACCCCATTGCCCGCCTGTGCGGGCTACGCCGCTGGTCCCGCGAGGCGCTCGGCGAGTTGCTTCAGGTTCAGTAGCTGACGTCGAGCCATGATCAGGTCGCCGACGGACAGCCCGAGGGCGACCCAGCGGGTGGTCTGCATGACGACCTTGAGCAGCAAGCGTGTGTCGTGCTCCTGGGGCACGAGGACGTAGGACATGAAGGCGCCCATGATGGTGCCCGTCAACTGTTTCCCCGGGTCGACCGAGACGATCCTGCCCAGCTGCCGCCCGCCAGCAGTAGTGAATCCCTCTCCGACTTGCGGCTCGGGAAGGCCTACCAGCTCTTGAGGTGAACGGCGGCCGAGGTTGTCGATCCAGTCATAGGAGTATGGCGCAAGCCTCACTTGTGCGACCCACGGCCACACCACTTCGGCGGACGCCTCGACGTGCACACCCCGCCACGCCTGTAGCGCGGGTGAGACGACGAAGTCGTCGCACGGATAGCAGCGCAATTTCTCGCTGTCGGTCACGCCCCACCGGTCACCGATCATGCATCCATCCTCCACCAACGCCCGGCATCCGGATCTGCTGCCGATAACGCGCGGGCACGCTCAATCAGCCCGTCACTCTACGTACAGCGGGCTTCGCAACGTCCTGAACTTCCTCGGCCTGCAGCTACTGGACTGCCGCGGCTCGCAGATAGCTGTACACGGTCTCGCGGCTGATGCCGAATTCCTTGGCCAACACGGATTTCCGCTCGCCGCCGGCGACGCGCTGGCGCGCCTGCTCGTCGGTGAGGGCGGGTTTGCGGACGGTGTAGACGCCGCGCTGCTTCGCCGCGACGATGCCTTCGCGCTGGCGTTCGGGGATGAGGGCACGCTCGAACTCGGCGAAGGCCCCCATGGCTGACAGCAGCAGGGGCGCCATCGGCGAGTCTGCGCCGGTGAAGGTGAGGTTCTCCTTGACGAACTCCACCCGTACGCCCTTACCGGTCAGGGCCCGCACGAGGAGACGACCGCGAGCACCGACAGCGGCTCCCGGCAGGTCTTCCGCCTTTCCGTCACCTGATCCAGGCGGGGATGCCTACGGCGCGGTGCCGGGCCCTCGGTGTGCCCGGCACCGCAACGAGAGGTGTCAGGCGACCGCGCAGGCGGTGCCGTTGAGGGTGAATGAGGACGGTCGGGCCGTGCTGCCGGTGTGGGTCGCCTGGAAGCCGATGTCGACCGAGGTGTTCGGCGCGATCGTCGCGTTGTAGGAGACGTTGCGGGCGGTTACCGCTCCGCTCGACGGGGCGTAGGTGGCGTTCCAGCCGCTGGTGATGGCCTGTCCACCCGGCAGCGTGAACGCCAGCGCCCAACCGTTGACCGGCGTGCTGCTCGTGTTGGTCACCGAGATGGACGCGGTGAACCCGCTGTTCCAGGCGTTGACCGTGTACGCGACGCGGCACCCGCCGGATGCCGGCGGGGTGGTCGGCGGGGTGGTGGTGGGCGGGGTTGTCGTCGGCGGGGTCGTGGTCGGTGGGGTGGTGGTCGGCGGCGTGTCGCCCCCAATGCTGCCGGGCACCGTCCGGAGAGCGTCGTACCAGGCCGCGGCCATCTTGCGGTAGCCCGTGGCGTTGGGGTGCACGCCGTCGGCCAGGTCGCTGAGCGTCAGGGCGCGGTACATGTCGACCAGGTGGACGCGTTTGCCGGCGGCGGCCCTGGTCTGCACGATCCCGGGGATCGCGGCGTTGTAGCCCCGGACCTGGTTGTCCGCACCGGACTTCGGGATGATCGTCGCGACGAACACGTCCGCGTTCGGGGCGTTGGTGGTGATCCGGTCGACGAGGGTGGCCAGCCGGGCCGGGGCGCCGGACGTGTCTCCGTACATGTCGTTGGTGCCGATGTGCAGCAGCACGGTCCGGGGATTCGTGGCCCGCAACCAGTTGACGACGTTGGCGTCGATCTGGGCGATCGTCCAGCCGGAATGGCCCTGGTGGTCGTGGTCGCCCAGGCTGGCTGGGCCGTTGAACTGGGAGCCGACGAAGTCGATCCGGTAACCGCCGGTCGTGAACCGCTGCCAAAGCTCGATCCGGTATCCGCCGGGGACGTTGAATCCGTCGGTGATCGAGTCACCGAGGGGCATCACGCGTACGCCGCCATTGGACTCCGCGCTCGCGGGAGTGGTCGCGATCGGTACGGCGGCGACCATGGCGGCGACGGCGGCCAGGGCCGTCCACCACAGGCGAGCCCGTCGGGGCCTCGGTGTCGTTGCGACA
This sequence comes from Micromonospora sp. NBC_01638, assembly GCF_045209745.1. NCBI lineage: Bacteria > Bacillati > Actinomycetota > Actinomycetes > Micromonosporales > Micromonosporaceae > Micromonospora > Micromonospora sp. NBC_01638. Next base: position 6,191,930 of record NZ_CP109273.1, on the reverse strand, counting down.
GCGGTTGGGGAGGGAGGGACAGGATGGCCGAGCGTCGAACTGCTCATGGGACTTCCTCTGGTGGTGGGTGCGCGACGGCAGCGGACGACGAAGGGACGGATGCCCGCGCCATGACGCGGTATGCCGGAGTGGGCTCGCGGAACGACCAGAAACCCGGACGTCTTCACTGGTGGTCGTAGCGCTGTATCTGGCCATCGACGGTCGGACGCGACAGGCCGATGAGCGTGGCGGAAGTGTGCCCTGCACCTCGCCTGACGCACCATAGCGTGTTATCGCTAACATCAGCAATAGATCGGAGTTCGGCTATGGCGGCGGTCTTCGACCTACGAACGCCCCGCAGGCAAGAGCTGCCCTCGCGGGTGGAGCACCGCGTCGAGCCAGCGCAGCTGACGCCGGACGTGCGTGGCCTCGCCGCCCTCGTGGCCGTTGAACGGGTAGACGTGCATCTCGCGCGCGGGCGGGACCGGCAGCCGGGCCGCCGCACCGTACTGGTTGTAGGCGGCGAAGCCGGTTGTCGGTGGACAGACGGTGTCACGTAGACCGACCCCGAAGTGCGCCGGCGCCGTCGCACGTCGCGCGAAGCTGACCCCGTCGACGTAGGACAGGGTGCGCCACACTGCGTCCTCAGCCTCCCGGTGCACGGCCAGATACCGGGCGATCTCGCCGTACGGCGCGGGTTCGCAGAGCTGGACGGCCCGTTTCATGTCGCAGAGGAACGGGGCGGTGGTCAGCACCGCGCTGAGGTCATTGACGAGGCCGGCCACCGCCAGGGCGAGGCCGCCGCCCTGGCTGTTACCGACCACGGCGACCCGGTCTGCGTCGACCCCCGGCAGGGCCCGGACCGCCTCGACGGCCCGGACCGCGTCGGTGATCAGGCGGCGGTAGTGGTAGTCACGCGGGTCGAGGATCCCCCAGGTGACCGGCCAGGGCCCGCCGGGCGCGCCGTGCGGGTCGGCGGTGTCCCCGGGACCGTACTGCCCCGCCTGGCCCCGGTTGTCCATCAGCAGGTGCGCGTACCCGGCCACCGGCCAGGTCAGCCGCTCGTGTGGCAGGCCGCGGCCGCGACCGTAGCCGGCGTACTCGACCACGGCAGGCAGCGGCTCTCGAACGCCAGCCGGGCGGGTGTACCAGGCCCGTACGGGGTCGCCGCCGAAGCCGGCGAACGTGACGTCCCAGGAGTCGAGCAGCCGCAGATCAGTGGGCTCCGGGCGGACGTCGGCGAGCACCGGCCGAGCGGCCGTCGCGGCGAGCGTGTCACGCCAGAACTGGTCGAAGTCGTCGGGTTCGACGATCTCGGGCGCATACCGCCGGAGTTCGTCGGGAATGGACGCGGAGTGGGACACGGGTCCTCGCAGGGGCCGGGGTCAGTGCGGGGTGGCGGGGGGTGCGGTGCTCTCCCGGACGACCAACTCGGTCACCAGGTCGATCCGCCTGGTTGCCGGCTCATTGCCTCGCGTCAGGTCGAGCAACATCTGAGTGGCGATGCCAGCCATGTCGCGTAACGGCTGGTTGATCGTGGTCAGGGCCGGGTCGGTCCAGGCGGAGACCGGCAGGTTGTCGTACCCGATCACCGAAAGTTCCTCGGGCACACGGAGGCCGCACTGGCGGGCGGCCCGGAGCACCCCCATGGCCTGAATGTCGGAACCGGCGAAGATCGCCGTGGGCCGGGACGGCTGGCGTAGCAGTTGCAGCCCGTGGGTGTGCCCGGCGCCTGCCGAGAAACTGCCGTAGCGGATCAGTTCGCGGTCGACCGCGATCCCGGCTTCCTCGTGGGCCGACTGGAAACCGGCGGCGCGGGCGCGACTGCAGAGCACGTCGGGTGGCCCGGAGATGATGGCGATCCGCCGGTGTCCCAAGTCCAGGAGGTGCCGGGCGGCGAGCAGGCCGCCGTTCCAGTTGTTCGAGCCGACGGTGGGCACGGAGGCCGAGGTCGCGCTGTCGGTGTCGACGACGACGAACGGTATGCCCTGGCGCCGCAGGTGCTGTTGCTGGGCCTCGGCCAGATGGGAGAGGACGAACACCACGCCCAACGGGCGGTCGGCGAGTAACGCCTCCAGCCATCGTGCCGGCGGGCGGTGCGCGCCGTCGAGCTGGGCGACCGACAACCCGACGCCGGCCGCGGTGGTCACCGCCTCGACGCCGCGCAGGATCTCCATCGCCCATCCGGTGTCGAACTCGTGGAACACGAGCTCGATCCGTCCGCCGCTTGTCGAGGGTCGCCGGGTGCGGCGCTGGTATTGGTGGCGGTCGAGGCTCGCCTCCACGCGGGCTCGGGTGTCGGGGGCGACATCGCCACGTCCGTTGAGGACCTTGGACACCGTCGCGACCGAGACACCGACATCGGTGGCGATGGTGGCGATGGTGGTGGAGGCGGGTGGGTCGAGCGGGCGGTGCTCTGTCATTGCGGCCTCATACAGCATCCGAAAGTTTCGGAGGACCTTAACACGATCGTTCGTCCGTGCCCGGCGATGCGGCAGCCAAGGCTCTTGACACACATCAATGGAGGCCCTTAGGTTGCCGAAAAGGTTACGCGGGTTTCCGGAAAGTTTCGGATCGTGAAAATGTCCGCCACGGAACTGGTTCCACGAGGACACGGGGAAGTGGCCGGAGCTAAGGGGTCTTGGCATGAGAAGTCAGTCGTCCGTGGACAGCGGGGCCGCGCCGTGGCGGGATTCGCGGCTGTCGCCGACCGAACGGGCCGAGGCGCTCCTGCCGTTGATGTCGCTGGAGGAGAAGGTCGCCCAGCTCGTCGGGGTCTGGGTCGGCGCCGAGGCATCGGGTGAGGGTGTCGCCCCACATCAGTCCGACATGATCGACAACGCTCTTCCGTGGAGCGGCATCATCCAGCACGGGCTGGGCCAGCTCACCCGCCCGTTCGGCACCGCACCGGTCGACCCCGTGCTCGGCGCCCGGTCGCTGGCGGCCTCGCAGGCGCAGATCGTGGCCGCCAGTCGGTTCGGCATTCCGGCGCAGGTGCACGAGGAGTGCCTCACCGGGTTCGCGGCGTGGCGCGCCACCGTCTACCCGACCCCGCTCAGCTGGGGCGCGTCCTTCGACCCCGATCTGGTCGAGGCGATGGCCGACCGCATCGGGCGTTCGATGCGCGCTGCCGGCGTGCACCAGGGGCTCGCCCCGGTCCTCGACGTCACCCGCGACTACCGCTGGGGCCGCACCGAGGAGACGATCGGCGAGGATCCCTACCTGGTGGGGACGACCGGTGCCGCGTACGTGCGGGGCCTGGAGAGGGCCGGCGTGGTGGCCACACTGAAGCACTTCGCCGGCTACTCCGCCTCCCGCGGCGGACGCAACCTCGCGCCGGTGTCGATGGGTCGCCGGGAGTTGGCCGACGTCATCCTGCCGCCGTTCGAGATGGCGCTGCGCCACGGTGGCGCCCGTTCGGTGATGAACTCCTACGCCGAGATCGACGGCCTGCCCGTCGCCGCCGACGAGGAGCTGCTGACCGGCCTCCTGCGCGACGAGTGGGGCTTCACCGGCACCGTGGTCGCCGACTACTTCTCCGTGCGTTTCCTGCAGACCCTGCACGGTGTCGCCGATAGCGGCGTCGACGCGGCCCAGCTTGCCCTGCGGGCCGGGATCGACGTCGAGTTGCCCACCGTGGACACCTTCGGCGCCCCGCTGGTGGAGGCGGTGCGCGGCGGCGAGGTCGACGAGGCGCTGGTCGACCGCGCGTTGCGTCGGGTGTTGATCCAGAAGATCGAGGTCGGACTGCTCGACGAGGGTTGGCAGGAACTGCCCGACGATGTGGCGTCCCTGCGCCTCGACGATGAGATCAGCCAGGACGTCGCCCTACGCCTGGCCCGGGAATCCGTCGTCCTGCTGCGCAACACCGATGTCCTTCCGCTGCCCGTCGGCAGCCGGGTCGCCCTGGTCGGCCCGGTTGCCGACGACCCGATGGCCATGCTCGGCTGCTACTCCTTCCCCAACCACGTGGGCGTCAACCACAGCGAGTACGGGCTCGGCCTGGACATCTCCTCGCTGCGCGGCGAGTTGGCCCGACGCGTTCCGCGGCTCAGCTACGAGTTGGGCTGCACCATCACCGGCGAGGACACCTCGGGCATCCCGGCCGCGGTCGCCGCGGCCGCCGCCGCCGACGTGTGCGTGCTCGCCGTCGGTGACCGGGCGGGGATGTTCGGCCGCGGCACCTCCGGCGAGGGCTGCGACGCCGCCGACCTTCAGCTGCCCGGCGTGCAGGCCGACCTCGTCCGGGCCGTCCTCGCTACCGGCACCCCGGTCGTCCTGGTGCTGATGACCGGTCGCCCCTACGCGCTCGGCCCGGAGTTCGACTCCGCGGCAGCCGTGGTACAGGCGTTCTTCCTCGGTCAACTCGGTGGGCAGGCGCTCGCCGAGGTGCTGACCGGCGCGGTGAACCCGTCCGGTCGGTTGCCGGTCAGCGTTCCCCGCGACGCCGGCGGAATGCCGAGCACCTACCTGTCGCCGCCGCTCGGCCAGCGCAACAAGGTCTCCTCGATCGACCCGACCCCGGCATACCCGTTCGGCCACGGGCTGAGCTACACCACCTTCGAGTGGTCTGACGCCACGGTCGTGGAGCCGGCGGGCGAGACGCCGGATGAGCCGGCCGCCTGGCCGGTCGACGGCGAGGTGCGGGTGCGGATCACCGTCGCGAACACCGGTGACCGGGCCGGCACCGAGGTGGTGCAGCTCTACCTGCACGACCCGGTCGCGCAGACCACCCGCCCGGTGGTCCGGCTGGTCGGTTACACCCGACTGCCGTTGGAGCCCGGCGAGGTGGCGCACGTGACGTTCGGCGTACCGGCTGACGTGGCGTCGTTCGTCGGGTTGTCCGGCCGGCGGGTCGTCGAGCCCGGCGAGGTCGAGCTGCGGTTCGGCCGGTCGAGCGGCGACGCGGCGGCGACCCTGCCGCTACGGCTCACCGGCGCCGAGCGCCAGGTCGGCCACCAGCGGGAACTGCTCACGTCGGTGCGGGTGGAGCCCCTCGTGGCCGTCCCGCATTCCGCCTAGGAGACCGAGGATGACCTCGACGTTGCGGCCGGTGCCGCCCGGTTCTCCGGCGGCGGCTCCCCGCCCCACCCGGCGGTCGCCGCGCCGCCGTCGAAGCTGGCGGCAGGCGCTGCGCCGGGACTGGCAGCTCTACTCGCTCGCCGTCCTGCCGCTGCTGTTCTTCCTGGTCTTCCGCTACCTGCCGATGATCGGGAACATCATCGCGTTCCGCCGTTTCAAGCCGGGCGGCAGCATCTTCGGTGAGTACTGGGTCGGGCTGCGGTACTTCCGGATGTTTTTCACCGACCCGACGTTCTGGGAGGTCTTCACCAACACCCTGGTGCTCGGGGCGTTGACCCTGCTGTTCTGCTTCCCGTTGCCGATCCTGCTGGCGCTGCTGCTCAATGAGGTGCGGGCCCGCCGGTTCAAGCGGTTCGTCCAGTCGGTGTCCTACCTGCCGCACTTCCTGTCGATCGTGATCGTGGCGGCGATGGTCATGCAGTTGACCTCGATCGACGGCACGGCCAACCAACTCGTCCGGTTGTTCGGCGGCGACGCGGTGGCGTTCCTGCAACAACCGGAGTGGTTCCGCACCATCTACGTCTCGTCCGAGGTCTGGCAGACCGTCGGCTGGGGCACGATCCTCTACCTCGCCGCCCTCACCACCATCGACGAGGACCTGTACGAGGCCGCGCGGATCGACGGCGCCAGCCGGCTGCGCCAGACCTGGCACGTGACGCTTCCCGGCATCCGGCCGACGATGGTGACGTTGCTCATCCTCAACATCGGCAGCTTCATGGCGGTCGGGTTCGAGAAGATCCTGCTGCTCTACAACCCGTTGACCTACCCGACCGCGGACGTGATCTCCACCTACCTGTTCCGGATGGGCTTCCAGTCCAGCAACTTCAGCTACGCCGCTGCCATCGGTCTCTTCGAGGCGGTGATCGGGTTGATCCTGGTCCTGTCGGCGAACCTCATCTCGCGTCGCACCGTAGGGACGAGCCTGTGGTGACCCTCGGTACGAAGAGCGAGGCGCCGAAGACGCGCGGGCCGGTGGACAGCCGGGGCTACCGGGTCTTCCGGGTCGTCAACACGGTCGTCCTGATCGGCGTCGTGATCGTGACGCTGTACCCGTTCCTCAACATCGTGGCGCGCTCGCTCAGCGAGGAGGCGTACATCATCGCCGGGAAGGTGAGCATCGTCCCGCGCGGGTTCGACGTGACCGCGTACAAGCTGCTCATGTCCGACGCGATGTTCTGGACGAACTACCGCAACACGGTGGTCTACACGGTGGTCGCCACGCTCATCTCGATCGTGCTGACCACGTGTTACGCGTACGTGCTGTCGAAGCCGCAGCTCAAGGGGCGCGGCATCCTGGTCGGCGTCGCGCTGTTCACCATGTTCTTCTCCGGTGGCCTGATCCCCAACTACGTGCTGGTCACCAGTCTGGGGATGAAGAACACCATCTGGGCCGTGGTGATCCCCAACGCCATCAGCGTGTTCAACCTGCTGGTCATGAAGGCGTTCTTCGAGAGCCTGCCGACCGAGTTGGAGGAGGCGGCGGCGGTCGACGGGCTGAACACGTACGGCATCCTGCTGCGGATCGTGCTGCCGCTGTCGAAGGCGATCATCGCCACGATGGTGCTCTTCTACGCGGTCTCCTTCTGGAACTCGTGGTTCACCGCGTTCCTCTACCTCGACCAGCAGGACCTGCTGCCGGTCACCGTCTACCTGCGCAACCTCATCGCGGGTGCCACCAGCGCCGAGTCGGCCGCCGCCGACGCCGACAAGGTCCAGGCAGCGGCCACCCTCCAGGCCGTGACGATCGTGCTCACCACCCTGCCCATCCTGGCGGTCTACCCGTTCGTCCAGCGGTACTTCGTCCGTGGCGTGATGCTCGGCGCGGTCAAGGGCTGAGCTGGGAACGTCGCAGCGTTTCACCCCCCCCCCCACCGAAAGGACCAGCCATGCTCCACCAGACGTGGCGCCGGGTGGCGATAGCCACCGCGGGTCTGCTCGCGCTCACCCTCACCACCGCCTGTTCCGAGGACCCCGGCGAGTCCAAGGACCTCTCCGAGAACCGGGCCGGCGCGATGGCCAACTACGGCGTCGGCGACCAGTTCAAGGCTACCGAGGCGCTCTCCTTCTCCACCCTCTACAACAACCACACGTTCTATCCGCTCAAGGAGGACTGGCTGTTCTGGTCGGAACTCACCAAGCGGACCAACGTCAAGATCGATCCGGTCGCGGTTCCGCTGAGCGACTACGAGCAGAAGCGCAGCCTGCTGATCGGCGCCGGTGACGCCCCGCTGATCATCCCGAAGACCTACCACCCGCAGGAGAACGCGTTCGTGTCCTCCGGGGCGATCCTCCCGGTGAGCGACTACCTGGATCTGATGCCCAACCTCAAGGACAAGATCGCCAAGTGGAACCTCAAGCCGGAGATCGACAACCTGCGGCAGTCCGACGGGAAGTTCTACCTGCTGCCCGGCGTCCACGAAAAGCCCACGCAGGACTACACGGTGCTGGTGCGCACCGACATCATGCAGGAGCTGAACCTTGCGGTCCCGAAGACCTGGGACGAGCTGTACACCGTGCTCAAGGCGATGAAGGCGAAGTACCCGAACGTCTATCCGTACTCCGACCTCTTCAGTAAGCCCAACCCGACCGGCGCTCTGCTGAACATCCTCGGCTCGGCCTACGGCACCCAGGCGGGCTGGGACTACCAGCACGCCACCTGGGACCCGGCGGCGAAGAAATTCACCTACACCGGCGCCTCCGAGCAGTACAAGCAGATGGTCACGTACCTGCACAAGCTCGTCGCCGAGGGCCTGCTCGACCCGGAGAGCTTCACCCAGACCGACGACCAGGCACGCCAGAAGCTCGCCAACGGAAAGTCCTTCGTGGTCACCGGCAACGCGCAGACCCTGGTCAACAACCACCGGCCCGACCTGGCCAAGACCCTGCCGAACGCGAAGATGGCCAAGATCCCGCTGCCGGTCGGCCCGGCCGGTGAGATCAATCCCTTCCCGCGGCTGGAGAACGGCATCATGATCTCCTCGAAGGCCCGGGAGAGCAAGAACTTCGTGGCCATGATGCAGTTCATCGACTGGCTGTGGTATTCCGACGCCGGCCAGGAGTTCGCCCGGTGGGGCGTGGAGGGGACGACCTTCACCAAGGACGCGTCCGGCAAGCGTTCGGTCACCGCCGACGTCGACGTCCTCGGGCTCAACCCGAAGGCCACCAAGCACCTGCAGAAGGATTTCGGCTTCTACAACGGTGTCTTCACCTACGGCGGCACCCCCGACCTGGTCCGTGGCTTCTTCTCGCCCGAGGAGCTGGAGTTCCAGAAGGTGATGGACGCCCGCCCGCCGAGGCAGGTGTCCCCGCCCGCCCCGTTGACCGACGAGGAGCGCGAGCAGGTGTCGCTCTGGGAGACCCCGCTGAAGGACTTCGTCACCCAGAACACGCTGAAGTTCGCCCTCGGCCAGCGTCCCCTCAGTGAGTGGGACGCGTACGTGGCCGAGCTGAAGGCCAAGAACTCCGAGCAGTACCTCGACATGGTCAACAAGGCGTACGAACGGTTCCAGAAGAACAACGGCTGATCAGCGGGAGATCCGGTCGGGCAGCGCAGCGCCGCCCGACCGGACTTCCGGCGACCACCGGCCGGTGCGACGCGCGCGACCCGCCCGCCCTCCGGCAGGACGACCAGAGGACAGCAATGCGCATCACCGTTTCCGACCAGCCCTCCGGCCGCCTCACCGACGCCTGGCGGCACTGCGTCGGCACCGGCCGTTTCGAGTTGGCCCTGCGCCGCGACTATCAGGACTCGCTGGCCCTCATCCAACGCGACATCGGCTTCCGACACATCCGTGGGCACGGGCTGCTCAGCGACGGCGTCGGCGTGCACCGCCCGTACGAGCACGAGGGTGAGCGCCGCGTGCACCACTCGTTCACCTACGTCGACCAGGTCGTCGACGCCTACCTTGAGCTGGGCATCCGACCGTTCATCGAGCTGGGGTTCATGCCCTCTGGTCTCGCCTCCGGTGACCAGACGGTGTTCTGGTGGCGGGGCAACGTCACCCCGCCCCGGTCCTTTCCGGAGTGGGCGGACCTGGTCGGTGCCACCGTCGCCCACCTGGTCGACCGCTACGGTCTCGACGAGGTCCGCGGCTGGCCGATCGAGGTGTGGAACGAGCCGAACCTGGTGCCCTTCTGGCAGGGCGCCGACCGCGACGCCTACCACCGGCTGTACGAGGTGAGCGCGCACGCGGTCAAGGAGGTCGACGCGTCGTTACAGGTCGGCGGCCCGGCGATCTCCCCGGGAGCGGACGAGTGGCTGGTGCCCTTCGCCGAGTTCGTCACCGACCGCCAGGTGCCGGTCGACTTCGTCAGCCGGCACGCATACACCTCGGGGCCGGCCCAGCACGTGCCGTTCGGCACCCACCAGACCCTCACCCCGGCGGCGGAGCTGCTCACCCAGTTCGCCGCACCGCGCCGGCACCTGGCCGGCACCGCGTTGGCAGAGCTGCCGGTGCACATCACCGAGTTCAACTCCTCCTACCGCCCGGACAACCCGATCCACGACACGGCGTTTCACGCCGCGTACCTCGCACCAGTGCTGGCCGCGGGCGGTGACCTGGTCGACTCGTTCTCGTACTGGACCTTCAGTGACATGTTCGAGGAGGCGGGCATCCCGACCGCGCTGTTCCACGGCGGGTTCGGCCTGCTCACCCACCGCCAGATCAAGAAACCCACCTACCACCTGTACGCGTTCATGGCCCGCCTCGGCGACGAGGTGCTGGCGCGCGGCGACGACCACCTGGTCACCCGCCACGTCGACGGCCGGATCGCCGTACTGGCGTGGGCGCCGGTGGACGTCACCGGGCTGTCACCGGTGACGGACCGGCACCCGTTGGCCCTGTTGATTCCGCTCGGCCCGCCCGGCACGACGTCGGCGTTCCTGCTCCGCTCGTCGGTCAGCGAAGAGGCGGGCAACGCGTGGGCGGCCTGGGCCGAGATGGGTCGCCCCCGTTCACCCCGGGCCCGCCAACTCGACACGCTGCGGGAGGCCGCCGAGCCAACCCGGACCCACCGCGCCCTGCCGGTCGCCGGCGGCCGGGTCGAGGTGGACCTCACCCTCAGCCGGCACGAGGTCACCCTCCTGGAGCTGAGCCCGGTGGTGGACGAGACCCCGCCGTGGTGCAACGCCGACCGCCTGCTCGGACTTCCGGTCGGGACCGACCGGAAGGAGCAACTGTGAGCGGCGCCGCCCATGCCTGGCGACAGCTTGGCGACGGGCCACTGTCGCGGATCGCCTCCCGGGTCTACATCCTGCTGGTGGTCGAGTTGCTGCTCCTGCTCACCACCCTGCCCGGCCTGCTCCCGATGCTGCTGCTGAGCCGCGACCCCAGCAACCTGCCGCTGGTCGCGGCCTTCCTGGTGCCGGTCGGCCCCGCGATCTCGGCTGCCCTGTACGCCCTGCGCCACCAGCGCCCCGACCTGACCGACCTGCGGCCCGCCGCCCTGTTCTGGCGGGGGTACCGGTCCAACCTGTCCGGCGTGCTGCGCGTCTGGGTGCCGACGTTGCTGTGGCTGGCCGTCCTCGCCGTGAACCTCGCCTACCTGGGTGCGGTCGGCCTTCCCCGGTGGTGGGCGGTGCCGCTGGTCCTGATCGGAGTGGGGGTGACGCTCTGCGCGGCCAACGCGCTGGTGGTCACCTCGCTGTTCGACTTCCGCCTTCGGGACGTGCTCCAGCTGGCCGTGCACTTCCTCGTGCGTACCCCCGGTGTCGCCGTCGGCAACGCGCTGCTGGTGGCCGCGGCGGTCGGGATCACCGCCGTCTTCTCCGAGGCGGTGCTGGCGATGCTCGCCTCAATCGCGGTCCTGGCGTTCCTGCGCGTCAGCGACCCGATGATCCACCTGATCCGGAAGGAGTTCACCGCGTGAGCCTGCCCGGCACCGCCAAGGTGCCCTTCGGAGGTGACTACAACCCGGAACAGTGGCCCGAGGACGTGTGGAAGCAGGACTACCGGCTCTTCGACAGCGCCCGGATCGACCTGGTCACCATCGGTGTTTTCGACTGGGCGCTCACCCAGCCCGCCGAGGACGTCTACGACTTCTCACTGCTGGACCGGATCGTCGAACGGGCCGCCGCGGAAGGGCGCGGGATCTGCCTGGCGACCGGCAGCGGGGCCCACCCGGCGTGGCTGGCGAAGGCGTACCCGGAGGTGACCCGGACCGACTTCGAAGGCCGCAAGCACCGATTCGGTCAGCGGCACAACTCCTGCCCCAGCTCCCCGGTCTTTCGCCGGCTCTCCGCCGAACTGGCCCGCCGGGTCGCCCGCCGCTACGCCGACAACCCGGCGGTCATCGCGTGGCACGTCGGCAACGAGTACGGGGGCGCCTGCTACTGCGAGCTCTGCGCGGCCGGCTTCCGTGACTGGCTGCGCAACCGCTACGGCACCCTCGACGAGCTGAACGCGGCCTGGTATGCCACCTTCTGGTCGCACACCTTCACAGACTGGGACGAGATCGAGCCGCCGTCGGCGCTGACCGAGCACTGGCGCGGCCCGGACCACACCGCATTCCAGGGCATCACCCTCGACTATCTGCGGTTCTCCTCGGACGCGATGCTGATCAACTTCCACGACGAGAAGGTCGCCATCCGGGAGTCCAGCCCGGACCTGCCGGTGACCACCAACTTCATGGGCATGTACCGGCCGATCGACTACCACCGCTGGGCTGCGCACCTGGACTTCGCCTCCTGGGACAACTACCCGCCCGACGACGAGTCGGCGGCCCGGATGGCGCTGACCCACGACCTGATGCGCGGGCTCAAGGACGGCCAGCCGTTCTGGTTGATGGAACAGTCTCCGAGCGTCACCGCGTGCCGGGACGTCAACCCGCTGAAGCGTCCCGGCCTCATGCGGTTGTGGAGCTGGCAGGCGGTGGCGCACGGGGCCGACGCGCTGCTGTTCTTCCAACTGCGTGCCTCCCGGGGCGCCAGCGAGAAATACCACGGCGCGATCATCGGCCACGCCGGCCGCTCCGACACCCGGGTGTTCCGGGAGGTCGCCGAGCTGGGCGCCGAACTGGACCGGCTCGGCCCGGCGTCGCTGGGCGCGCGGACCCCGGCCCGGGTGGCGCTGCTGTTCGACTGGGACAGCTGGTGGGCGTTGGAGATTTCCGACGGCCCGTCCCGGCTGGTCCGCTACCAGCAGGTCGTGCTCGCGTACCACCGGGCACTCTGGGACGCCGGCGTGGACCTGGACGTCGTTCCGGTGACCCATGACCTGTCCGGCTACGACGTGGTCGTAGCGCCAGCCCTGCACATGCTCAAGGGTGACCTGCCGCAGCGACTGGAGGCGGTGGCGACGCGCGGCGGTTCGGTGCTGACCACCTACCTGTCGGGTCGGGTGGACGAGAACGACCAGTCCTTCCTGATGGACGTGCCGGGCCCGCTCGGGCAGCTGATGGGTGTCCGGGTCGACGAGTGGGACGCGCGCGGCCCGGAGGTGGTCAACCCGGTCCGCCTCGGCGACGGCGCGGATCAGGTCGACGTCGAGGCACGGCTGCTGTTCGAGTTGGTTGTTCCGCAGGGGGCGGAGGTGGTCGGCACCTACCAGGCCGACTTCTACGCGGGCACCCCGGCGGTGACCCGCAACTCCTTCGGTGCTGGCGACGGTTGGTACGTGGCCGCCGGTCTGGACCAGGCCGGGGTGTCCTGGGTGGTTCGGCGGGTGTTGGCCCGGCACGACGTGCTCGGGCCCTACCCGGACACACCTGATCTGGAATCCGCGGTGCGGGTCGCGCCGGACGGGTCGCGGCTGTTGTTCCTGCTCAACCACCGTGCCGAGCCGGTCGAGGTGACCGCCCTGAGCAGTGGCGGCGACCTACTCACCGGTGACCGGCAGGTGGTCGGTTCCTCCCTGCGGCTGCCGGCGTACGGCGTCGTCGTGCTGCGGGAGGACGCGTGAACGCCGATGAGTTCGTGGATTTGGAGAAACTGGTGTTCGTCGAGGAACCGGTGGACAGCGACGAGCCGCGCGTACACGCGGCCTGGCTGCCCCCGGAGGCGTTCCGGGCGCTCGGCGCGCGCCGCGTTCTCGTACACGGCGACGGGTTGCTCGTCGCTACCGTCCTCGACGAGGTCGCGCGTGCCTGCGCACGCTACGGCGGGCGGGTGTGGCATTCCCCCTCCTGGGACGTGGACGTCGACGTGGTGCTCGCCCTACGTGGTGCGGCTCCGCTGCCGAGCCCCGGCGCGGAGGCGGCGCGCGCGGCGGGGGAGTCGGCACTGACGGAGATCGGCGACGGCGAGACGCTCGGCGACGAGGGGTTCCTGCTGGCCCGGGCGGACAACGTGACCGCGGTGCTGGCCGACGCCCCCGCCGGCCTGCTGTACGGGTTGTTCCACCTGGTCCGGCTCTGTGCGGCGGCCTTCGACCCGGCCCGTCCGCCGGAACGGCACCGGCCCGCGCTGCGCCGACGGATGCTGAACCACTGGGACAACGTGGCCGTGCACCCGGTGATGGGCCAGGTCGAACGGGGGTACGCGGGCGGCTCGATCTTCTGGCACGACGGCCAGCCGCGTGGCGACCTGGCCCGGGTCCGGGAGTACGGGCGACTGTTGGCTGCGAGCGGCGTCAACGCGATCTCGGTGAACAACGTCAACGTGGGCCGGACAGAGGCGCTGCTGCTCACCGACCGGCTCGGCGACGTGGCCGAGATCGCGGACGTGTTGCGCCCGTACGGCATTCGGGTGCACCTGTCGGTCACCTTCGCCGCGCCGGTGGTCCTCGGTGGGCTGTCGACCGCGGATCCGTTGGACGGGGCGGTGCGGAGCTGGTGGGCCGCGACCACCCGCAACGTTTACGAGCGTATCCCGGACTTCGGCGGCTACGTGGTGAAGGCCGACTCGGAGGGGCAACCCGGCCCGTTCACCTACGGGCGTGACCACGCCGACGGGGCGAACGTGCTGGCGGAGGCGCTCGCCCCGCACGGGGGAGTGGTGCACTGGCGGGCATTCGTCTACAACCACCACCAGGATTGGCGGGACCGGTCCACCGATCGGGCGCGCGCCGCGTACGACCACTTCGCCCCGCTCGACGGGCGGTTCCGCACCAACGTGGTCGTCCAGGTGAAGTTCGGTCCGGTGGACTTCCAGACGCGTGAGCCGGTCTCCCCGGTGATCGCCGCGATGCCCGCGACCCGGCTGGCGGTGGAGTTGCAGGTCACCCAGGAGTACACCGGCCAGCAGCGACACGTCTGCCACCTCGGTCCGTGGTGGAGTGAGGTGCTGCGGTTCGCGCCCTGGGGGCCGGTCGGTCGGTCGGTGGCCGACGTGGCCGCCGGGGAGGCGGGCGCGGGCGGCGGCCTGGTCGCGGTCGCCAACGTGGGCGACGACCTCTTCTGGACGGGACACCCGTTGGCCCAGGCCAACCTGTACACCTTCGGGCGGCTCGCCTGGGATCCCCGGCTGGACGCGCGGGCGGTTCTCGACGAATGGATCGGGCTGACCTTCCCGCCGTCGGCGATCGCGGACCCGGAGCTGGTCGGTCGGACGCTGCACGAGATCATGGACGACTCCTGGCGTACCTACGAGCGGTACACGGCCCCGCTGGGCGTCGGCTTCATGGTTCATCCCGGCGACCACTACGGCCCCGGCGTCGACGGGTACGAGTACACGCGGTGGGGCACCTACCACTTCGCCGACCGCGACGGTGTGGGCGTGGACCGTAGCCGCGCGTCGGGCACCGGGTTCGCGGGCCAGTACCCGCCGTACTGGTCCGAGGTGTACGAGTCGCCCGACAGTTGCCCCGACGAGGTGCTGCTCTTCTTCCACCATGTGCCGTACGGGCACGTCCTGCGCAGCGGGTCGACCGTCATCCAGCACATCTACGACACCCACTTCGCGGGCGTCGAGGAGGTGGTGGCGATGCGACGGCGGTGGAAGACGCTGAACGGAATGATCGACCCGGCCGTGTACGAGCGGGTGGCCGAACGCCTCGACGAGCAGCTGCGGTGTGCCACCGAGTGGCGCGACCAGATCAACACGTACTTCTTCCGCAAGTCCGGGGTGCCGGACGAGCGAGGGCGGCGCATCCACTGATCGGGGGCGCGGGGAGGCCGGGCCGTACGGCCCGGCCTTTCGTAGGGGTGGCGCGAGAGAGGTGGCAGTCCGCCAGGTTTCGGGAAGGTCCCGATAATAACTCGCGACCAGTCGCCGGTGACCACGCCCGCCGATGTCCAATGCCGTGCAGGTGGCCGCCGAATTCGTTGCAGCGAAAGGTTTCCGGAAGTCTTGACAATCGAGCGTGCTCGATTGAAGCTGACTTGGTCACGCGAGCCGCGGTCAGGGTCGGGCGAAGGGCAGTCCTCGACTTAAGTCCCCTTCCACGCGCCTATCTTCCGAGGGATCGCAACCGATGACACTGAAAACAAGAATGCTTGGCGTCGTCATGGCGCTCGTGACGCTGGCCGCCGCCGCGCTGACGTTCGCCACGCCCGCGTCGGCGGCGACGCTCACGCAGGTGACGAACTTCGGCACCAACCCCACCAACCTGCAGATGCACCTGTACGTTCCGGACCGGGTGGCGTCCCGGCCGGCGATCCTCCTGGCCCTGCACTACTGCACGGGAACGGGCCCGGCGTTCCACTCGGGCACGCAGTACGCGTCCCTCGCGGACCGGTACGGGTTCATCGTGATCTACCCGTCGGTGACCCGCAGCAGCAAGTGCTGGGATGTGGCCTCGCCGCAGGCTCTGCGGCGTGGCGGTGGCAGTGACCCGGTCGGGCTCATGGCGATGGTCGACTACGTGCGGCAGCGGTACGCCGCCGACCCCGCCCGGATCTTCGCCACCGGCACCTCCTCCGGGGCGATGATGACCAACGTCATGCTGGGCGACTACCCGGACGTGTTCGCGGCGGGTGCGTCCTTCGCCGGGGTTCCGTTCAGCTGCTTCGCCACCGGCGGCAGCTCGGAGTGGAACAGCGAGTGCGCGAACGGACAGCTCATCAAAACCCCGCAGCAGTGGGGGGACCTGGTTCGCGGGGCGTATCCCGGCTATACCGGCCAGCGGCCACGGATGCAGATCTGGCACGGCACCAACGATGAGACGCTGCGCTACCCGAACTTCGGCGAGCAGGTCAAGCAGTGGACCAACGTGCACGGGTTGAGCCAGACCCCGACGTACACCGACTCACCGCAGTCCGGCTACACCCGCACCCGGTATGGCAGCAGCGGCCCGATGGCCCCGGTCGAGGCGATCAGCATGCAGGGTGTCACGCACAACCTGCCGGTCGACGCCGCGCAGGTGATCCGCTTCTTCGGGCTGGACGGCACCACGCCGCCGCCGACCACCCCGCCCCCGACCACCCCGCCGCCGACGACTCCGCCGCCGACCACTCCGCCTCCGACGACCCCGCCGCCGACTGCGGGTGGGTGCCGGATCGGCTACACGGTCAATGCCTGGAACTCCGGTCTCACCGCGAGCGTGACCATCACCAACACCGGTTCCACCGCCGTGAACGGTTGGGCGCTGACCTTCACGCTGCCCTCCGGTCAGAGCATCACCAACGGCTGGAACGCGCAGTACTCGCCGGCGAGCGGCGCGGTGACCGCCCGCAACGTCTCCTACAACGCCACCATCGCGCCGAACACGTCGGTCGACATCGGCTTCCAGGCCACCCACACCGGTGGCACCGGTAAGCCCGCGTCTTTCGCCCTGAACGGGGCCACCTGCTCGGTGTCCTGATCTCCCTTTCCAGCCCCACCACCACAGAAGGAGTCGCACGATGAGAAACGCGAAGTGGAAGGCGGCATCAAGAGCCGCAATCGCGCTGACCGGCGCAGGTGCCCTCGCCGCCGGCATGGCGCTGGTCCTGACGGCGCCCGCCGCCGCCGGCACCACGCTCGGCGCGTCCGCCGCTGAGAAGGGTCGGTATTTTGGTACGGCGGTGGCGGCAGGCAGGTTGAATGACGGTGCGTACACCACGATTTTGAATCGTGAGTTCAATATGGTGACGCCCGAGAACGAGATGAAGATCGACGCGACGGAGCCGCAGCAGGGTCAGTTCAGCTACGGTGCGGCCGAGCAGATCGTCAACCATGCTCGTAGTCGTGGGATGAACGTGCGGGGTCACACTCTGGCGTGGCACTCGCAGCAGCCCGGCTGGATGCAGAACATGAGTGGCAGTGCGTTGCGGCAGGCGATGCTCAATCACGTTACGCAGGTGGCGACGCATTTCCGGGGCCAGGTGGTGGCGTGGGACGTGGTGAACGAGGCGTTCGCCGATGGTAGTTCGGGCGCTCGCCGTGACTCGAATCTGCAGCGCACGGGTAATGACTGGATCGAGGCGGCGTTCCGGGCCGCGCGTGCCGCGGATCCGGGCGCGAAGCTCTGCTACAACGACTACAACACCGACGACTGGACGCACGCCAAGACGCAGGCGGTCTACTCGATGGTGCGTGACTTCAAGCAGCGTGGCGTGCCGATCGACTGTGTGGGGTTGCAGTCGCACTTCAACAACAACTCGCCGTACCCGGGTAACTACCGCACCACGCTGTCCAGCTTCGCGGCACTCGGGGTCGACGTGCAGATCACCGAACTGGACATCGAGGGCGCGTCCGCGACCTGGTACCGCGGTGTGGTCGAGGACTGTCTGGCGGTGGCGCGGTGCAACGGCATCACGGTGTGGGGCATCCGGGACAGTGACTCGTGGCGGGCCTCGCAGACCCCGTTGCTGTTCACCAGCAGCGGCGCGAAGAAGCCCGCGTACGATGCTGTCCTGACCGCGCTGAACAACGGCACGACCCCACCGACGACGACCCCGCCCACCACCACTCCTCCGCCCACGACTCCGCCGCCCACCACCCCGCCGGCCAACGGCGGGTGCACCGCGACGGTGACGGTGAACCAGTGGACCGGCGGCTTCGTGGCGAACGTACGGGTGACGGCCGGCTCGTCGGCGCTCAATTCCTGGACGGTGACGATCGCGTTGCCCTCGGGCGCGACGGTCACCAACGCCTGGAGCGCCGACCGCAGCGGTAACACCGGCACGACGAACTGGACCAACGTGGCCTACAACGGCCAGGTCGGCGCCGGACAGTCCACGGAGTTCGGCTTCCAGGCCAACGGCACCGCCGGCAGCCTGAGCCCGACCTGCGCGGCACGCTGACGCCACACCGGCCGGTGTGGAGGGTCTCCCTCCGCACCGGCCGGCACGCCCGCGCCCGCACCGGCCCCGCACCAATCGGTGCACGGTCGGTGCGGGCGTCCGTCAGCTGCGGCAGATCTTTTTGTCTGGCTGGATGTCCAGCTTGTTGAACACGTTGTCGACCTTCCCGATACCGGCCTTCGCGTCGATCGACCCGGCGTTGACCAGATCCAGGAAGGCGTTGATCGCCTTCACCAGGCCAGCGGGGACGCTGTAGCCGACGCCGTAGTCCAGGTAGAGGCCGAGCTGGGTGCTGCGGCAGAGCGCGATCGGCGCACCCAGCGCGGAACCGACAGTCAGCCCGACCGTGGCGGTGACCGTGGCGTACAACCCGGCGGTGAAGCCGAACGCGCCCAGACCGGCCCGGAAGGCCGCCTGGTAATGGACGATGATCCCGCTCACACCGACCGACGGGCCGTAGATCGAGTCGGTGATGCTGTTCCGGACGGTGAGGTTCCAAGGCTCGGTGACGCCGAACTCGCCGTCGGCGTACCCGAACCCCAGTGAGCCGCCCAGCGACCACTCGCCGCTCGCCTTGATGTTGCCGTCCTTCGCGCTGAAGGCCGTCTGCACCCCGATGAGCTGTGTGGCGGTGATGGAGAACGGCACCCCGAGGATCTGGCCAACCGGCACGCTGAAGTCCAGCGGGATCGGGATGCGCTTGTTGATGTTCTGCCCCCGGTCGGTGGCTCCCGCGATCCCGATCCGCAGTGCGGCCAACCCGGCGATCCGCAGCTCTGCCCGTCGGACCGTGGCGCCGCGGATCTCCAGATGGAACCGGGCCGTTGGGCTCTTCATCACCAACTGCACCGTGCCCTCGATGCGGATTCCGCCGCCGTCGTAGCTGAACTGCGCGCCGACACCGCTCGCGCAGCAGATCGGCTTGATCGCGAACCCGGCGACCTGCTGCTCGCCCAGCACCCTCGCCCGCCGCGTGACGCCGAATGTGGCCGCACCACCCACCTGCCCAGCCCGGGCGACCGTCGTCACGGGCGTCGTCGACCCCGTGCCGCCGCCCGCGCCGCCGCCTTCGGCGTCGTACTCGGCCCAGAAGGGCGTGCCGGCGTCGTAGCGGGTCGGGCTCTGCAACGACACCGGCCGGTCGCCGGTGAAGGTGCCGTCGCGGATCACGTCGGTGATGTCCACCGGCCCCAGCAGCACCGCCAGGTCCTCCCCGTCGCGGCGCAGGTCGAGCACCCGTCCCACCGCCCGCCCGGTGAGGAACATGACCTTCCCCCGGGCGAGTTGGTCAGCGCCGTCGGCGTCCGGGTTGATGCGCCAGGTCAACGCGTCGTCGGAGAGCCCGCGCACCGACCCGCTACCGCCGCCCACGAACACCACGTCGGGCTGGTAGGTAACCTTCGGGTCGGGCGCGGGCGCAGCGCCGTACCGCTGGTCCCCGCCGGTGTCGCCGGGCGGCTTCGGACCCGCCGCACCCCGCTCGCAGGCGGCGAGAAGCAACAGGGTCACCGTGAGCAGCGCGGCCGTCGTCCGGCGACGCCACGAACCGGGCGCCAGCACGTCGCCTTTCCCCCCGGTCACAGGCGGCCGGCGACCGTACGGGCCGCGGATTCCAGGGCCGCGCGGTACGTCGCCGGGTCGTCGCTGCGGACCAGACGGACGCAGGCCCACACCCCGCCCTTGCTGACGAAGACGGTGCCGTCCTCGGCGTACGCCTCGTCACCCGCACCGCTGATCGGGTTCAGCTCGTGTCCGAGTTCGCGATCGATGTCGAGGAACTTCTTCGCGCCGTCACCGACGTACACCTCCACCTGTGCTGTCGGGCCGGTCGTCGGCCCGGTGTAGGTGCAGGTGCTCCGATCCGCCGACGGCTTCTCCAGCGGCGGCTCCAGCGGTGTGCCGGCGAGCTTCTCGGCCTCCTGCTTGGGCAGCAGGGCGCAGGCGTCGACGGCCGCCGCGGCCGGTGGCGCCTGCGCCGACTCGTCCGACGGGTCGCCGTCGGGCGTGGCGGCCACGCTGCGCTGAACGTCCACCACCGGGGCGTCCCGGTCATCGTCCGAGCCGCCGACCAGTGCGCAGCCGCCGAGCGCGGTGAGGGTCACGACTGCGGTGAGGACACCGCCGCCGCGTCTCCATACCGGTGCGAGGTGGGTCACCGTCGCTCCCCTTCTTGTCACGGGCTCGGCGTGTCCCGGCCTCGGTCTCACAGCGGGAGGGCGTCGAGCACCGTGCGCAACGTCGACTCGTATCCGCCGGGCTTGGCACTGATCCGCTCGAAGCTGCTCAGGATCACGGTGTAGCTGCCCTTGTCGCTGACCACGACGGCCTCGCCCTCAATGTCCTTGACCGCGAGGTACGCCTTGCGGCCCTTGTCGACGTCCTTCACCTCGCGGTAGACCTGGGTGGCCTGCTGGCGCTGGTAGGCGTAGGTGCTCTCGCCAGCGAGCGGCGAGGCGGTGGTGACGGTGAGCGAGGCGACGCCCTTGCCGTCGCCGAACAGGCAGTTGCCCTTGTCCTGCATCGGTTGACCGACGAGGTCGGAGACCTGGGGCGCGGTGAACGGGCACGCCGGCCGGGGCGCGTCGGGCAGGGCGGCGTCGCCGTCGGCGTCGACCTCGACGCCGGCCCCGGCGGCGGGGTCGCTGCCGCCGGTGTCGTCGGGGCCGCAGGCGACGAGCGGGAGCAGCAGCAGCGAGCACCACAGTGGTGCGATCAGTCGGCGCACAGTCATGCTTCCTTCACCTGTCGTGGGGGGTCCGGGTTGGTGGGGCTGATCTGAGGTGGACGAATCCACCAGGCCGGAATCAGCCGGTCGACCCGCCACGCGCTGCCGGCGGCGGCCGCGGCCACCACCTCCGCGTCGGGGCCTTCGACCAGCGCGATCACGACATCGTCGGTGGGCAACCGGATGGCGGCGACCAGCCGACAGCCGGGAGTGGTGATCAGCGGTGCCGCCGTGCCCGCCTCTGAGGAGCAGTCGTACTGCTCCAGGACGAACAGGTGGTTGGCCATGACCTGACGCTAGGCCGCGGCCGACGGCGAGGAATCGGGTGTTTCCCTATGTTTGCGCGTCTGCCCTGGTCATCGCCGCGCCAAGCTCGGCCCGGGTGGAGATGCCGAGCTTGCGGTAGACCCGGGCGAGATTGGCCTCGACGGTCTTCGGGCTGACGAACAGCTCGTCGGCGATGGCGCGGTTGGTCCGGCCGCGCGCCGCCAGCCGTGCCACCCGCTCCTCGGTGGCGGTGAGGTGCCGTGGTGTCGGTGCGCGGTTACCGACGCGGGCCAACTCGGCCCGGGCGCGTTCCGCGAACGCCGCCGCGCCGATCGCGCTGAACTCCGCGACCGCCGCCTCCAGCGCCTGCCGGGCCGGCAGCTTGCGGCGCGACCGACGGTGCACGATGCCGGCCACCAGCAGGCAGCGTGCGCGGTCCAGTGGCAGCACATCCGACGGTACGGCGTCCCGCGCCGCCGCCAACGCGTCCAGTGACGCGTCGGGGTCGACGCCGGTGGCGCTGTCCAGCAGAGCGCGGGCCCGGGCGGTGCCCAGCGTCGTCCAGGGGCGCGGTAACCGGCGATGTCGGGCGGCCAGGCGCTCCAGCACGGCTGCGGCGCGATCGAGATCACCCGCCCCGACGCACGCCTCGATCCAGTCCGGCTCGAATCGCATCGCCAGTGGCTCCACCAGGCCGTTCGCGTCGATCGTCGCGGCCAGAGTCGTGTAGGCGGCGGCAGCCTCCGCCATCCGGCCGGCGGAGAGCGCCACGAACCCCGCCAACTGCTGGTGGATCCGCCGGCACCAGTCGTCGTCCAGGTCGTCGGCGGTCCGCAGCCCGGCCTGCACGACCCGGCTCGCCTCAGCCAACCGTCCCCGGTGCGCGTCGAGCAGCGCGGCCAGCCAGGTCTCACCGACCAGACCGGTGCCGAGTTGGTCACCAAGTTCTCGGGCGGCGGAGATGTGCCGTTCGGCGTCGTCCCAGCGTCCCGCCAGCAACTCGGCCTCGCCGAGGTGGGAGAGCAGCTCGTGTTGCAGCGGTTCGTCGCCCCGGGCCTCGGCGCGAGCGAGCATCCGGTGCAGCCGGCGCCGCGCACGGTCCGCGTCGTCGATCGACTTCCACCAGATCGCGGGCACCGTGCTCGCCAGCCACGCCGGTTCGTCGCCCTCCAGAGCGAGGGCCCGGTCCAACAGGTCGGTACGCGGTGCCCGCCCGAGTCGTACCTCCTGGAAGAAGAGCAGGACCAGGGCGGCGGCGAGCAGGTCGTGATCGTCGTCGCGTCCGTCGAGCAGTGCGGCGGCGGCTTCGGCGTGCTCCCGGGCCGACTCGGTGCGGTCGTCGAAGACCGCGAGGTGGGCGTGGATGCGGCCGGCCAGGGCCGAGTCGGGCCGCGCTGCCGCCAGTGCTCGGGTGCCATTGTCGATCGCCACGCGGCTGGCCTCACCACCGGACCAGGCGACGACGGCGCGCAGCAGCAGCGACTCGGCCCGTACGTCGCCGTCGAACTCGGCCGCGACCGCCTCGGCCGCGTGCCGGGCGGCGGGATAGTCGCCGCTGTCGAACCGGCAGCGAGCCGCCGCGAGCCGCCGCCGGCCGAGGCGTGCCGGATCGTCGGCCGGGGTAAGTTGGCCGGCGCGGTCGTGCAGCTCGGCGGCGAGGTCGGGCGCGCCCCGGCTCTGCCACCGGTCGGCCGCGTTGGCGAGGATGTCCGCGACCGCCGCGTCCGGTGCTGTCGTGCAGAGCGCCAGGTGCCGGGCTCGCTCGTCCGGATCCGCGAGCCGCTGCGCCAACCGCCCGTGCAGCCGGCGACGCACGCCCGGCGGGATACCGGCCCGGACCGCCGCCGCGTGCACCGGGTGGGTGAACCGCACGGCCGTCGGCGTCACGACGATCAGCCCGGCCTCCTCGGGCGCGTCCAGTGCCACGGTGGACACCCCGGCCGCCGCCAGGTCGGCGAGTGTGGGCACGGTCAGCAGCGCAGCCAGCCGCACCGCGTCGCGGCTCGCCGGGGACAGTTCGGCCAGGACGTCGGCGAGCAGGTGGTGCATCGACGCGGCCACCGGCAGGTCCTCGCCGGCCGAGGGCTGGCGCGGCAGGCGCTGCACCGCGCGCACCACCTCGATGGCCAGCAGTGGGTTGCCCGCGCACTCCCGGGCGACCCGCACGAGCATCGGTCGGGTGAGCGTGACGGCGAGCTGGTCGCGCAGGACGTGGTGCAGCGCGCCGACGTCGAGTGGCGGCACGTCGACCCGTGCGAGCGCCCGGCCGTCGCGGACCTCGTCGAGCCCCAGCGGCACCTCCTCGCGCGTGTCCTGGCTCTGTCGGCGGCTCACCAGCGTGGCCAGCCCGGTGGCCCGGCGCAGCGCGTACCGCAGGGCACGTTCGCTGGGCCGGTCCAACCACGGGGCGTCGTCCACGGCGACGAGCACGACGGGGTGGGTGTGCGCGGTCGTGGCGGCTTCCAGCAGCGACCGGGTGGCCGCCGCGACGACCCGTACGTCGACGGCCTCGTGGGCGTCGCCGGAGAGGAGCACAACCTCGGCCGCGATCCGCTGCGGCCGGGGCAGCGCGGCGACCCGGTCGGCGAGTGGGCGGAGCAGGTCGGCCAGCGCCGCGTACGGTAGCTCGGCCTCGGCCTCGGTGGGCGCGCAGCTCAGCACCAGCCATCCGGCCTGCGTGGCCTGTGCGAGCAGTGCTCGCCACAGCTCGGTCTTGCCGATGCCGGCCGGCCCCTCCAGGAGCACCGGGCCGGGTTGGCCCAGCAGGTGCCAGGCGCGGTCGAACACCTCGTCCCGCCCGACGATGGCGCGTCGCATGCGGGGATTCTGGCACCCGAGCAGGTCGACGGAACATCCCGCCAACGGGTGACCGCACTCGTCGAGGTCGAAGGTCGTCACCACGACCACCCGGATCGGGTCGGCGACGCCCGGCCGCCTGGTGCGTCCGTTGAAGCAGAGCAAAGGATGCACCGAGGGCGGGCACCACCGGCGCCGGCCAGAACCGGGATGCGTACGTCATGCCATCCCGGCACCGACGGCGGACGGCCCGCCACCGGTGTGGTCCGGGCCGTCCCGGTGGGTCAGCGCTGGATGGACCCGTCTCTAGCTCGCGGTTCTGCCGGCTGATCGACACCCCGCCGACCGGCTGTTATCGGACGACCGTTCGGATGCGGGGCCGGGCGGTCACGAAATCCGGCGGCGAATCGTCACAGCTGGCGGATAGTCTGCCTCCGCGCGTCGTTACCTCGGTACGTCGCCGCTCCGCGCCTGGTTGGTGCGGCATCGCCGCCACCGGATACCTTTGGCCGGCTCAAACGACTTCAGGAGAGTCTGTGACACAGCAATCCGTCGCGACATCGGACAAACTCGACGCCGCGGTGCTCAAGGTGGCGGGCGTCGTCGTCCTTGGTGCGATCATGTCGATCCTCGACGTGACGGTGGTCAGCGTGGCGCTGCCCAAATTCCAAAGTGAGTTCGACGCGTCCTACGCCCGCGTCGCCTGGACGATGACCGGCTACACCCTCGCCCTGGCCACCGTGATCCCGCTCAGCGGGTGGGCGGCTGACCGGTTCGGCACCAAACGCCTCTACATGGTGGCGCTGGCGCTCTTCACGATCGGGTCCGGTCTCTGCGCCACGGCCGACTCGATCGGCGAACTGATCGGCTACCGGGTCCTGCAGGGTCTCGGTGGCGGCATGCTGATGCCGCTGGGCATGACCATCATGACCCGCGCGGCCGGCCCGCACCGGATCGGCCGACTGATGGCCGTCCTCGGCATCCCGATGCTGCTCGGGCCGATCGGTGGCCCGATCCTCGGCGGATGGCTGATCGACACCGCGAGCTGGCACTGGATTTTCCTGATCAACCTGCCGATCGGTGTCGTCGCGCTGATCTACGCGCAGATGGCGCTGCCGAAGGACGCTCCCGAGCCGTCGCAGTCGTTCGACTTCATCGGCATGCTCATGCTCTCGCCGGGCCTCG
This sequence comes from Micromonospora sp. NBC_01638, assembly GCF_045209745.1. NCBI lineage: Bacteria > Bacillati > Actinomycetota > Actinomycetes > Micromonosporales > Micromonosporaceae > Micromonospora > Micromonospora sp. NBC_01638. Next base: position 6,166,795 of record NZ_CP109273.1, on the reverse strand, counting down.
CCCTCTTCCTCTACGGCGTCTCGTCCCTGCCGGAGGCGGGCACGTTCGCCGAGGCCAAGGTGTGGGCCCCGATGCTGGTCGGCGGCGCGCTGGTGGTGTCGTTCGTGCTCTACTCGTTCAAGCCCCGGCACCCGCTGCTCGACCTGCGGCTGTTCCGCAACCGAAGCCTGACCATCGCCTCGGTGACGCTGTTCGTGTTCATCATCGCGTTCATGGGCGCCGGGCTGCTGTTCCCGAGCTACTTCCTGCAGGTGCGCGGCGAGTCGACGCTGGCCGCCGGCCTGCTGATGGCTCCGCAGGGCCTCGGCGCGATGATCACCATGCCGATCGCCGGCACGTTGGCCGACCGGGTGCCGATCGGGCGCACGGTCCCGTTCGCGCTGGCGCTCATCGTCGCCGGGTTCTTCAGCTTCACGCAGGTCGACCCGCAGACCTCGTACTGGCTGCTCGGCGGCTCGCTGTTCGTCATGGGCCTGGGCATGGGCGGCACGATGATGCCGATCATGACGTCGGCTCTGCGGACGTTGCAGGCGCAGGAGGTGGCACGCGGCTCGACGCTGGTCAACATCCTCCAGCAGATCGGCGGGTCGGTCGGCGCCGCCGTGATGTCGGTGATCCTCACCAACGAGCTGAACGGCTCCCGGCCGATCCCCGGCCTGGTGGACCCGAGCGGTAAGCCGATCACCGAGGCCGGGCTGGCCATCGCCGCCCAGCAGCGGCCGGAGCTGCTCCAGCAGATGCCGGTGGATCCGTCGATCATCGAGCGCGGGCTCGACTTCGCCGCCAAGTCGTTCGCGACCACGTTCTGGGTCGCGTTCGCGCTGGTCGTGCTCACGTTCATTCCGGCTGCCCTGCTGCCGCGTCGACGTCGGCCGGCGCAGCTCGACGACCAGCAGGCGGATCAGGTCAAGGTGCCCGTCGTCATCCACTGAGCGACCCGCCCGCCGCGCTCGACACCACACGAGATGTCGAGCGCGGCGGTTGCGGACGGGGCGTCAACGGTGAAGGCGGGGCCCCCAGGCCAGCGCCGAGGGGGGTTGGCAACAGCTCCGGGTTTTATGGGCAATTATAGTCGAACATTTACATGTATTGTGGGGGTGTGAAGCTCTCAGGCTGGGCACGCGGGCAGGGCGTGACCTATCAGACCGCCTGGCGGTGGGTGAAGGACGGCAAGATGCCCGTCCCTGTCCGTCAGGCGCCGTCGGGTACGTGGATCGTGGAAGAGGCGCGGTGCGCAGCCGGTCGCGTGGTCGCTTACTGCCGCGTGTCCTCCAGCGATCAGAAGGGTGACCTGGACCGCCAGACCGTGCGGGTTGTGGAGGGGGCAAACGCGCAGGGCCTCGCCGTGGCGGAGATCGTGACTGAGATCGGCTCTGGCCTGAACGGCAAGCGCCGCAAGCTGCATCGCCTCCTCGCCGACCCGACTGCGGCGGTGATCGTGGTCGAGCACAAGGACCGGCTGGCCCGGTTCGGTGTGGAGCACCTGCAAGCCGCGCTCGCTGCGACCGGGCGTCGCCTGGTGGTTCTGGACCCGGAGGAATCCACGAACGACCTGGTCAAGGACATGGCCGACGTGTTGACGTTGATGTGTGCCCGGCTGTATGGGCAGCGGGCGGCGAAGAACCGTGCCGCTCGCGCTCTGGTCGCCGCGACCGGCGAGGAATCGTTGGTGTGAAGAAGTTCGAGCCGCGGCCCGGTTTCGTGGTCCAGGCGTTCCGTTTCGCGTTGGATCCGAACGCCACGCAGGAGCAGCGGCTGCGGTCGCACTGTGGTGCGGCTCGCGCCGCCTATAACTGGGCCGTCTGCTGGGTGATGGCGTCGTGGTGGCAGCGGAAGGCGGAAGGGTCGTACGGCATCGCCGAGGAGGAGCTGACGCCGTGGCGGCCGTGGTCGCTGCCGGCGTTGCGGAAGGTGTTCAACGAGGTCAAGAAGACCGACCCGCGTTTCGCCGGCTGGTGGCAGGAGAACTCCAAGGAGGCGTACAGCACGGGCCTGGCGAACGCGGCGGCGGCGTTCGACAACTACGCCACGTTCAAGCGCGGGCAGCGTGAGGGCAAGCGGGTGGGCATGCCCCGGCCCAAGTCCAAGCACACCGCCCGGCTGGCTTGCCGGTTCACTACCGGCGCCATCCGTGTGGAGCCGGACCGGCGGCATGTCACGTTGCCGCGGCTGGGGACGATCCGCACCCACGAGTCCACCCGCAAGCTGCACCGCCGCATCGGCAACGGCACCGCCCGCATCCTGTCCGCCACGGTCAGGTTCGAGCGGGGCCGGTGGTTCGTCTCCTTCCAGGTCGAGATCCAGCATGCCACCGGCCGCGCTGCGGCACGTCCGGACGTGGTCGCGGGTGTGGACCTGGGCGTGACGTGCCTCGCGGTGATCGCCGACAGCCAGGGCGAGGTGCGGTTCGTGCCGAACCCGGCGCACTACGACGGCGCGCTCAAGCAACTCAAACGGCTGTCCCGGCGGGTCTCCCGCCGCCAGGGGCCGGACCGACGCACCGGGCAGCGGCCGTCCAGGCGGTGGCTCGCCGCGAACACCGAACGCAACCGCGTGCACCATCGGGTGGCGAATCTACGCGCCGACGCCCTACACAAGCTCACCACCGACATCACCGCCGAGTACGGCACCGTCGTGGTCGAAGACCTCAACGTGGCCGGCATGCTCCGCAACCGACGCCTCGCCCGCAAGATCGCCGACGCTGGCTTCGCGGAGATCCGCCGGCAGGTGGAGTACAAAACCGCATGGAACGGCGGTCGGCGGTTAGTAGCCGACCGCTGGTATCCCTCCAGCAAGACCTGCTCGGCTTGCGGCGCCGTGAAAGCCAAGCTGCCGCTGCACGTCCGAGTGTTCACCTGCGATGCCTGCGACCTGGTTATCGACCGGGACGCCAACGCAGCCCGCAACCTCGCCGCCCTCGCCGCGGCAGAGACAACGGGTACCGGAGTGGCCGGAGACCCGGGCGTGCAAGCGCCGAAACCGCGTGGAGCCGACCAGAAGACCCGCACCACCACCCGCAGCCGCAAGGCCGCGGGTGGGCGGGCAGGTGGCGAAACCCTGCCACACCAACGGCAGCAGGAAACGCGAGACCGTCATCAGGACACCGAAACGCAACCCGCGCTCCGGTGACACCGTTACGGACCTTTCCAGCCGAAAGGCTGGGATTGCTGACATCCGACTACGGAATCAGCAACGGAGTTCCGGCTGACCGACCGTCCGGGCACCCGATGCCGGCGACGGCTGCGGAAAAGTGACGTACGTCGGTCGTAGCGTGCGTGGCATGAGAACCTGTGTTGGCGAAGCCCTGTGGTCGCGCGCGGCCGACATCCGCGCCTTCTTCGGGGCCCTGCGATGACCGATCTGAGCTGGGCGCAGGTGTCCGCCCGGCGTCTTCAGCGGCACGGGCTCTCGGCACCGGCGTCGTCCGGGCCGGACCCCGCACCGGACGCCGAGCGCGTCGCCGACGTGGTGTCGGCGATGTGCGGCGCGCACGCCCAGGTCGCCTCCGCCGCCGAGCTGTCCGTCGGGCTACGAGTCCCTGGCGCCACTCGTGGTCTGGTGCGCCAGGCGCTGTGGAGGGACCGCACTCTGGTCAAGACCCGTGGGCCGCGCGGGACCGTGCACCTGCTCGCCGCTGCGGACCTGCCGATGTGGACCGGCGCGCTGACCGCGTTGCCGGCACCGTCGTGGGAGCAGAGCCGTGACCTGTTGACTCCCGAGCAGACTGGCCAGGTCCTCGCCGCCATCGCAGACGCGTTGGCCGAGGCCGAGTTGACCACCGCCGAGTTGACCGAGGAGATCGTGGCCCGCACCGGCCCGTGGGCGGGCGAGCGGGTCATGGAGGCGTTCCAGGACAACTGGCCCCGCTGGGTCGCGGCGATGACAGCCGCCACCCGGGGTGGGGTGATCTGCTTCGGCCCGAACCGGGGCCGCGCCACCACCTACACGAGCCCGGCGCGTTGGCTGCCCGGGTTCACACCGATGTCCGGTCCGGCAGCGCTGGCCGATCTCGTCCGCCGCTACCTGTACGCGTACGGGCCGGCCACTCCGGCACAGTTCGCCCAGTGGCTGTCGACGCCGGTGCGGTGGACGACGTCGCTGTTCGACTCACTGGACCTGACCGAGGTGACCGTGGAGGGCACGCGGGCGTGGGTGGCTGTCGACGACACCGACTTCCCGGACGACCGGCCGTCCGGGTTGCGGTTACTGCCCTACTTCGACGCGTACGCGGTGGGCTGTCACCCGCGTGAGCGGCTCTTTCCCGGCGCTGCCGCCGAGCGGGCGTTGGCCCGTGGGCAGGCCGGCAACTATCCGGTGCTGCTGGTGGACGGGGCGGTCGCCGGAGTGTGGCACCAGCGCCGTTCGGGCCGCACGATCCAGGTCACGGTCGAGTCGTTGCGGGCGCTCGACTCCGGCCGACGGCGGGAGTTGGAGCAGGAGGTCGAGCGGCTTGGCCAGATCCTGGAGGCGACGCCGTCGCTGACCGTCGGCACGGTCGCCGTCGGCCCCCATGCCTGATAGGTGGGCGTTCGGTGAGCCAGGATGAGGTCGTGGACATCGAACCCGTCGACTACGCGCCCCGGCAGGCGTTCCCGTGGGCGATCCTGCGGCAGCGCTGGGAGGATCTCACCTTCCTGCATTGGGCCGTCGCCCCGGAACTCGTCGCGCCGTTGCTGCCCGCCGGCACTCGTCCGGACACACTGGAGGGCGTCAGCTACGTCGGCCTGATCGGCTTCCGGATGGTCGGGCTGCGCTTTGGTCGTGGCCCCGGGTTGCCGTACCTCGGCACCTTCTGGGAGACCAACGTCCGGCTGTACTCGGTCGACGACACCGGCCGGCGGGCGGTGGTGTTCCGGTCGCTCGACGCGTCCCGGCTGGTGCCGGTGCTGGTCGCCCGGGCGACACTGCGTCTGCCGTACCTGTGGTCGTCGATGCGGTTGGACCGCGACGGCGACCGCCGCACCTACCGGTGCCGGCGACGCTGGCCCGGGCCGGCGGGCAGGACGAGCCGGATGGTGGTGCGGGTGGGGGAGCCGATCGTCGAGCCGACTCCCCTGGAGCACTTCGTCACCGCCCGCTGGGGGCTGCACACCCGGGCGTTCGGGCGCACGCTGCACCTGCCGAACTGGCATCCGCGCTGGCCGCTGCACCGGGCCGAGCTGCTGCACCTCGACGACGAGTTGGTCGCCGCCGCCGGGCTGCCGGCACCGGTCGGGCCGCCGGCCAGCGTGCTCTACTCGCCCGGTGTGGGGGTGCGGTTCGGCCCTCCGGTGCCGGTGCGTCGGCCCGGCTGACCGGGAACGGCCTTGACCGTTCCCGGTCGGCGTCGCGTCAGTAGCGACCGCCCTCCGGTGCGGGCAGGGCGTCGAGGTCGGCCAGGTCCTCGGCGCTGAGCCGCACGTCGCCGGCGGCGCAGTTGTCCACCAGGTACTTCGGGGTCTTGGTGCCGGGGATCGGAATGACCTGGTCACCCTGGGCGACCACCCAGGCGAGCGCGACCTGCGCGGGGCTGACTCCGGCCCGGTCGGCGATCTCCCGGACCCGGGCGACGATGGCGAGGTTGGCGCGGAGCGCGTCCTGCTGGAAACGCGGCAGGCCGCGGCGGAAGTCGTCGGCGGGCAGATCGTCGAACGAGCTGAACCGGCCGGCGAGGAAACCGCGACCGAGCGGCGAGAACGGCAGGAAGGCGATGCCCTGCGCGACGCAGTACGGCAGCACCTCGGCCAGCGGGTCACGGGTCCACAGCGACAGCTCGGACTGCACCGACGCCACCGGGTGCACCGCCTGGGCGCGCTCGATCTGGGTCACCGTCACCTCGGAAAGGCCGATCTGCCGCGCCTTGCCCGCGGCCACGACCTCCGCCATGGCACCCCAGGACTCCTCGATGGGCACCTCCGGGTCGACGCGGTGCAACTGGTAGAGGTCGACGTGGTCGGTGCCGAGCCGGCGCAGGCTGTCGTCGATCGCCGTGCGGATGTGCTCCGGGCGGCCGTTGTTGCCGACCTTCGGTGAGTTACCGGGACCGCCGGTGGGGGAGGTGACGACCAGGCCGGCCTTCGTCGCCAGGACGGCCCGCTCCCGGTGACCGCCGGCCAACGCTCGCCCGACAAGCTCCTCGTTGGTGTACGGCCCGTACACGTCCGACGTGTCGATCAGTGTGGCGCCCAGGTCCAGTGCCTGTCGGATGACGGAGATCGACGTGTCGTCGTCGCGAGGGCCGGTGATGTCGTATCCGTGGCTCATGCCCATGCATCCGAGGCCGATGACGCCGACCTCGGGACCTGCGCTGCCCAGCGTGGTGATTCGCATGCGACCTACGCTACGGCCGGCTCGGACGTACCGCGCGCCGGTTTTGCCCCCGCTCGGGCAGACCTCGCGGTTCGTGGGCGGCCGGCGCGGCCGGACCGCAACCAGCGCGCCGGGCCAGTAGGGTCCGATGCGTTGACTGCTGTCTCTGTCGTGCGACTGGGAAGGACGGCGTCGTCTACGCCGCGTGCGACGTGGCGGGCGAGCCCTCGTACGGCAGCGTCCTGTGAGAGGCGCGCCCTGATTCACGTTCGCGAGTTTGACTGGCACGACTACGACCGCATCGCGGCGCTGTGGACCGTGACGGAACGGGACGTGCTGCCCCGTGCCGAGCTGACGGCGAAGCTGACGCGGGATCCGCAGCTGTTCCTGGTCGCCGAGGTCGACCAGGAGATCGCGGGAGTCCTGCTGGGCACGTACGACGGCCGGCGCGGGATGATCCTGCGCCTGGCCGTGGACCCGGCGCACCGCCGTCGAGGTCTCGCCACGATGCTGGTCGCCGAGATCGAGAAGCGGTTCCAGGCTCTGGGTTGTCCGCGGGTGAACCTGTTGGTCCTGCCGCAGGACACGGCGGCGCTCGGGTTCTGGCAGGCACTGGGCTATCTGCCCCAGCCCGACGTTCTCTGCTCCAAGCCGATGGGCGTCAACCCGAGCAGGTAGGGGCGTCGGGGCGGTCGGACCGACCGCCCCGACGTCAGGCTGTCGCGCCGACCCTCAGGACTTCAACTGGGTGAAGCGGACGCTGTTGCCGAAGGGGTCGCGCAGGCCGCAGTCGATCCCGTAGGGGCGATCGGTCGGTTCCTCGGTGAACTCGACGCCCCGACCCAGCAGCGTCTCGTAGGTCTTGCGGCAGTCGTCGGTGGCGAAGATGAGCGAGCCGCCCATCGCGCCCTTGCTGACCAGGGCGCGGACCTCCTGTGCGGTCTCCTCGGACATTGCCGGTGGGCCGGGCTTCTCCAACAGGATCTGGCGATCCGGCTCACCGGGGACGTTGACGGTCAGCCAGCGCATGAAGCCCATGTCGACGTCGGCGTTGACCTCCAGGCCGAGCTTGCCGACGTAGAAGTCGAGGGCCTTGTCCTGATCGAGGACGTAGATCTGTGAGTGCGTGATTGCGGTGAACATGCAGTTCACGCTATGGGGGACTCGGGCGGACCGCTTATCCAAAACTACTCAGTGACCCTTGACCTCGGCCAGGCAGGGCGCAATAGTTAGGCATATGCCTAAGCATGCGGACGGGGAGGGCGGCGCACTGGACGGTGTGTTCCACGCGCTGTCCGACCCCACGCGCCGCCAGGTCGTCGAACGCCTCGCTCAGGGGCCGGCCACGACCAGCGATCTGGCTCGTCCGTTTGACATGGCGCTTCCGTCGTTCACCCAGCACCTGCACGTCCTCGAGCGCGCCGGTCTGGTGACGTCGGAAAAGACGGGCCGGGTGCGCACCTACCGGCTCGCACCCCAGCCGTTCGCACACCTCGACACCTGGCTCGCCGTGCAGCGCGCGCGGTGGACCCGACGCCTGGACCAACTCGACTCGCTTCTCTACGACCTCAAGGAGCAACAGCAATGACCGTCTACACCGTGAACCCCGAGCTCGACCTCGTCCTGGAGCGCACCGTCGACGTGGCACCCGAGCTGGTCTGGCGGGCCTGGACCACGCCCGAGCTGCTCATGCAGTGGTTCACCCCGAAGCCCTGGTCGACCGTCGCCTGCGAGATCGACCTGCGGCCCGGCGGCAGGTTCGACAACACCATGCGCTCGCCCGAGGGCGAGGATTTCCCACACAGCGGGTGCATCCTGGTGGCCGAGGAGAACTCGACGCTGGTTTTCACCTCCGGCCTCGGCCCTGGCTTCCGCCCGCAGATCACGCAGGAGGGTTTCCCGTTCACCGCGGTGATTCGGATCGAACCTGACGGCACCGGCACGAAGTACACCGCCATCGCGATCCACGCCGATGCGTCGGCGAAGAAGTCGCACGAGGAGATGGGCTTCCACGAGGGCTGGGGCGCGGCCCTGGACCAGTTGGTCGACCTCATGAAGTCGCACTGAGCGTTGGCCAAAACGGGGCGGACGTGTCGAGGACAGGCCCCCGGCCATCGGGACATCGGCCGCCCGGTCTTGAACTTGATAGCCGGTGATCGATATTGTCGGCCGTAGGCGCCGCCTCGCCTCAGGCCATCACCGTCGATTGACCGAAGCGGGTTCAGCATGCGCAAACTGAGATTTGTCACGACTCTGGCCGTCGCCGGCCTGCTCGCCGGTGGGGTGGCGATGGTCGCCACACCGGCCAGCGCGGCGACCGCCGTGTTCTCCGTGACGAACAACTGGGGCAGTGGCTATCAGGGACAGGTCACCGTCACCAACAACACCTCCGGACAGATCACCAGTTGGCGGGTCGAGTTCGACCTGCCGTCCGGGTCAAGTGTCAGCCAGTCGTGGAACGCGCAGCAGACGACCTCCGGCAGCCACTACACCTTCACCAACGTGTCCTGGAACGGGACACTTGCCGCCGGCGCGTCGACCTCGTTCGGCTTCCTCGTCAACGGCTCCGGCACCCCGGTCAACTGCACCGTCAACGGCGCGTCCTGTGCGGGCGGCCCGCCCCCGACGCCCACGCCGACCACTCCGAGGCCAACCCCCACCACTTCGACGCCAACCCCGACCGTGCCGCCGCCGACCACCGGCACCCCGGTCGAGCGGTACGGGCAGCTACGCGTTTGCGGCACCGCGATGTGCGACAAGAACGGCTCGCGGGTGCAGCTGCGCGGCATCAGCAGCATGTGGCTCAACTGGGAGACCGCCCCGTACGCCGAGAATCTCTCCGCGCTGACCTGGATGCGGGACAACTGGAACCTCCAGGTGATCCGCGCGGCCATGGGCGTGGAACCGGCCGGCGCGTACCTCAGTGACCCGGTCAAGGCGCGGACGCAGGTGGAGACCATCATCAACAACGCGGTCACCGCCGGGGTGTACGTGATCGTCGACTGGCACGCGCACGAGGCACAGAACAACCAGTCCCAGGCGGTGGCGTTCTTCGGTGACCTGGCCCGCCGTTACGGCAACCTGCCGAACGTCATCTGGGAGCCCTACAACGAGCCGTTGCAGGTCAGCTGGACCAGCGTCATCAAGCCGTACCACCAGGCGGTGGTGTCCGCGATCCGCGCCGCCGACCCGGACAACATCGTGGTGCTCGGCACCCCGACCTGGTCGCAGGACGTGGACGCCGCGGCGGCCAGCCCGGTCACCGGCACCAACCTGATGTACACGCTGCACTTCTACTCGTGCACGCACGGGGCGTCGCTGCGCGCCAAGGGCGACGCGGCGATCCGCGCGGGTCTGGCGCTGTTCGTCACGGAGTGGGGCGCCAGCCACGCCGACGGTGGCCTCGACGGCCGGTCCTGCCTGCCGGAGGCGCAGTCCTGGATCGACTGGATGAAGGCGAACGGCATCTCCTGGACGGCGTGGAAACTCGACGTCGGCACCGACACCACCAACCTGCTCAGCCCCGGCGCGCCGGTGACCGGCGGGTGGAACAACTACCTGCACGGCCACGCGCCGTTCGTGGTGACGAACATGAGGTGATCCGGAGCGGCCGATCCGTGCCGTGATCGACTCCAGATCGGCGATGTCGGGGTGTCCAGGCCGGTGGGACACCCCGACATCACCGGCCCCGCACCTGGACACCGTGACCACCGTCTGCTGAGGCGATATCCTGCGCCGGTGGAGGTCACGGCGCAGGGCGAGCGGTTGGCCGCGGACCTGGTGGGCTGGCTGGCCGAGCTGACCTTCGTCGACCTGGACACCGATGAGGTAACCGCACGAATCATCGACTCGGTGGTGCGGTGGGCCGAGGCCCAGGGTTGGCGGGTCTACCGGCGCGCGCCCAGCGTGTTGCCGTTGCCACCGCCGCTGGAGCAGCGGCACTCGGTGATCGACGTGGCGTGTGCCCGCCCGGACGGCCCGCCGGTCGTCGTGGAGGTCGACCACACCGACCGGGGCCGTACGGTGCAGAAGTTGCGCGCCGAGGCGGACGCCGGTCGGATCCCGATCTGGGTGCGGTGGGGCGTCGGGCGTTTCACCGCCCCGCCACCGCCGGTGCGGATGGTGACCGTGGAGGTGACCCGGCGTGCCGGGCCTCCGGGGCGCGGACGGCTGCACAGCCGCACCGGAGAGCGCCCCGCGCCGGCGCATTCGACCGGCGGTGGCACGGTGGCCACGCAGGCGCTGCCCATCCCGCTCACCGACCCGGTCCCGGGCGCGGGTAAGGGCGCGGGTAAGGACGCGGGTAAGGGCGTCTGAAGCGAATCGTAAGCAGGAGTCGGCAGAGTTCTGGGTGTCACCGGAGAGCACGACCGGACAGCCAGGAGAGATCCGATGCGCAAGCTCATCAACTCGACCTACATCACCCTCGACGGCGTCATCGAGAACCCCATGTGGACGTCGCCGTACTTCGACGAGGAAGCCGCCAGCCTCGCCGGTGCGCAGACCGACGAGGCGGACGCGATGCTGATGGGCCGAGCCACCTACGACGGCATGTCGGTCGCCTGGCCACAGCAGGACGAGAGCGACCCGAACACGGGCGCCGCGTACTTCAACAACGTCAAGAAGTACGTCGCGTCGACCACCCTGACCAGCCCCACCTGGAACAACACAGAGGTGCTCCAGGGTGACCTGGTCGAGGCGGTCACGGCGCTCAAGGCCCAGGAGGGCAGGAACATCATCCAGTACGGCTTCGGCTCGGTCACCGCGCAGCTGATCCGGGCGGGCCTGGTGGACGAGGTCCGGTTCTGGATCCACCCCGTGCTGGAGGGCGCCGCCAGCCTGACGGTGCCGCTGAACGACTTCAAGGCGTCGTTCGACCTGATCGACACCCGGGTGCACAAAAGCGGCGTGGTCGTCGCCTCGTACCGGCCGAAGGTGACCGCCTGACGGCGGTCAGAGCTGGGCCCGGGCCTCGCGCGGGCTCAGCTTCGCGCCCTCGGCGACGAGCGCGTCGAAGCGCTGCGGCCCAAGGGCGGCCCGCAGGCGCGCGGTGACCCGGTCGGTGTCGTCGCGTTCCGCCGGGGCGGCCGGGGCCTGCGCGGCGAGCCGAGCGGCGGCCGCGGCGCCCAGCAGGCGGGCGGCGACCTCGGGGGAGCGCACCGCCGACGCCATCCCCTCCAGCGGGTTGATCGCGTCCCGCGGCGTCGCCATCGCCTCGGCCACCTCGAACGCCTCGATGTGCAGGGCCAGCGCGGCGTCCGGGTCGCCGCCCTGCTCGACCGCGTGGCCCAGCTCGACCAGGATCATCGGCAGGTAGAGCGCAGGTCGGGTCTCGGCGCGGCCCTGTTCGGCGAGTCGGGTGAGGTGGGCGACGGCCACATCGAGCTTGCCGTCGCGGCGGGCGGCCAGTCCGAGGTTCATCTCCGCGAAGACCAGCGCGCCAGGTGCGTCCTGCTGCACCGCCAGCAGGTACGCGCGCTCGGCCAACTCCCGCGCCTGCGTGTAGTCGCGGGTCTGCACCGCGAGCCAGGCCAGCCAGGACAGCCTGCTGCAGACCTGCGGCCACAGCGCCAGCTCCTCGGCCCAGCGCAGCCCCTCCCGGTGCAGGGCGGCGGCGCGCTCGTGTTCGCCGCGCATGTCGGCCAGCCCACCCACCCACTCGGTTGCCTGCAGTCGGCCCCACCGGTCGCCGATGCTCGCGAACAGCGCCGCGCTGCGGGTCGCGGTGCGCTCCAGCGTGGCCTGGTCACCGTTGGCATGCGCGATCTTGGCCCGGGAGGCGAGCACCGCGGCCTCGGTCCACGGGTCGTCAACGACGGTGGGCAGCAGCTCCGACGCCAGGACCAGATCGCTGTGGTCGATCACCGCGTTGGCCGCGAACCAGGCGGCGCGGCCGTCCGGGTCACCGGTCACCGCGTCGCGTACGTCCGCTGGCGCGATCACGGCGCCCTGCAGGAGCGCGAAGCCGACCCGCCAGGCTGCCGCGCGGGACTCCTGCGCCGGGTCACCACGCACCGCCAGGGCGCGCCGTGCCTCGGTGAGCCGGCCGCGCAGATACCAGTACCAGCTCAGTGCGACCGCCAACCGCAGCCCGCCACCGTGGACGAGCGCCGATCGCAGGTTCGCCGTCTCGGCGTCCAGTCGTGCCAGCCACCGCTGCTGGTCGGTCCCGCGTAACCCTGGGTCGGCGCTCTCGGCCAACTCCGTGTAGTAGGCGGCGTGCCGTGCGCGCACCTCGTCTGCGTCGGTCAGGCGGTTCAGGCAGAAGGCGGCGACCGATTCGAGCAGCCGGTAGCGCGGGTCGGCGCCGGAGTCGTCGAGCACCACCAGCGACCGGTCCACCAGCCGAGCGAGGGTGTCCAGATCGGTCCGGCAGACGTGCTCGGCGGCCTCCGGGGTGCAGCCGTCCCGGAACACCGCCAGTCGGGCGAGCACTAGCCGGTCGGCCTCGTCCAGGAGGTCCCAGCTCCAGCCGATCACCGCGGTCAGCGTCCGCTGTCGGGGTGGCACATCCCGCTGCGCGGTGGTGAGCAGCCGGAACCGGTCGTCGAGCCGGTCCACCACCCCCCGCACGCCCAGCGCCCGGACCCGGGTCGCGGCCAGCTCCAGCGCCAGCGGCAGGCCGTCGAGGCGGCGGCAGAGCTGGGCGACCGCCGCCGCGGTCCGCGCGTCGAGGCAAAAACCGCGCTGCTGCGCGGCAGCGCGGGCGGCGAACAGCTGAGCCGCCGCCGAGCGCCGGACCGCATCCAGGTCACCGTCGTCCGGCACCGGCAGTGGGGGTACCTCCCAGAGCAGCTCGCCGGTCAGCCCGAGGGGCTCCCTGCTGGTGGCCAGCACGCGTACCCCGGGCACGTCGCGCAGCAGCCGGGCGACCAGCTCGGCGACCGGTGCGACGACGTGTTCGCAGTTGTCGAGCACGAGCAGCAGATGTCGGTGCCGCAGGGCCGTGACCACCCGGTCGACGGGGGACAGACTCGTGCCGGCGGCCTCGTAGGTGCCCAGCGCGCCGAGGACCTGCTCGGCGACGAGTGCGTCGCCGGCCGGCAGCGGGGCCAGCTCGACCAGCTGGACGCCGTCCGGGAAGGATTGCGTACGGGCAGCCTCGATGGCCAGTCGGGTCTTGCCGACGCCACCCGGCCCGACCAGCGTGACCAGCCGCTGCCGGGGCAGCAGAGCCCGCAGCTCGGCCAGCGCCTCGGCTCGCCCGACAAGTTCGTCGAGCGGCGCAGGCAGCCCGGTGCGGACGATCGCGGCTCTGGGGGGCGCGCTCAGACCGGCGTCCTGTTCGAGGATCCGGCGGTGCAGGGCGACCAGCTCCGGGCCGGGGTCGAGGCCCAGCTCCTCGGCGAGCCGGTCACGCAGCTGGGCGTAGCTGTCCAGCGCCTCGGACTGGCGGCCGGCCGCGTACAGGGCGCGTAACTGCACTGCCCGCAGGCCCTCGCGCAGCGGATGCCGGGCGACCAGTTCGGCCAGGTCAGCGGCGACCAGGTCATGCTCACCCCGGGCCAGCCGGGCCTCGGCGAGCCGCTCGTGCACGGCGAGGCGCTGCTCGGCGAGGCGGGTCGCCTCCGGACGCACGAATTCGGCGTCAGCCACGTCGGCGTACGCCTCGCCGCGCCACAACGCGAGGGCCTCGGTCAGCCGCTCGACGTCCGTGCAGCAGGCCAGCTCGTCGAACCGGGCGGCATCGACCGCGTCGACCCGTAGGAGATAGCCGGGTGGGTGGGACTCCACCAGATCGCGGGCACCCGGCTCGGCGTCGTTGAGCGCCTTACGCAACTGGGACACCCGCACCTGCAGGGCACCGGCGGGGTTGGCGGGGGCGTCCTCGCCCCACAGGTCGTCGATGAGGCGGTCCGCTGAGACCACCCGGTTGCGGTTGGCCAGCAGGTCGGCCAGCAACGCCCGTACCTTGGTGCCGGGCACCACCACCGGCTCGCCGGCGTCCGTGGTCACGGCGAGCGGCCCGAGCACCCCGAACTGCACGGCGGTCATCCTAACGGCGGGAAGGCGACCCGAGCTGCACGGAGAACGGCACCCACGGTGGATCGGCGTGTGTCGGGTGAGGTGATCCGCGCAGCGGTAGCTCGGCCGCGTGGACGCAGGGACGCGCCTGGTGTCGGAGCAGGGGTGGGCATCCCCGGCGACCGAATCTGCAAGATCGCTGGACCGACCCGGGACCCGAGGGCCCGGGCGAGGGGCTGGAGTCGGGCTTTCGGGGACGGTGGTCGTCGTACCGCGAGCGCCTGGTCCCGCCAACATTCGCGGTGCGGCGCGCGTAGCGTGCGGCCGATTTAACGGGTAGAAACATGTCAACCCTTCGTTCCGGCCCAACCTCCGGGCGCAGGGGCAAGAGAGCGCTCTCACCGCCCCAGCTGTGCCCGGGAGTACGCCCCGGCCAGCGGAGAGGACGAACCACATGACAGTCCCGTCCCGAGGCGTACGCCGGAGATCCGGTCGTACCCTCCTTGTCGCTCTGGTGTTGACCAGCTCCGTCACGATGACCAGCACCGCCGCCACCGCCGGCCGCCCGACGGGCGGCGCACCCGACTTCGGCCCCAACGTGACGATCTTCGACCCGAGCACCCCGGTCGCCGAGATCCAGCAGACGCTCGATGCGGCGCACGCCCGGCAGGTCGACAACGAGATGGGCACCGAGCGGCACGCCTACCTGTTCAAGCCAGGCACGTACGGCACGACCGAGCAGCCGTTGCAGGCCAAGGTCGGCTACTACACCGAGGTGTCCGGCCTGGGCGCCGCACCCACCGACGTCACCGTCAACGGCAAGCTGGAGGTCTACAACCGCTGCCTCGCCGACGGCGGCACCGGCAACTGCCTCGCGCTGGTCAACTTCTGGCGCACCCTGTCCAACCTGTCGCTCACCATCAACGCGGCGGGCCAGGACAGCTGCCGGTCGTCGGCGAACTTCTGGGCGGTGTCCCAGGCGGTGTCGATGCGCCGACTGAACATCGGCGGCGGTGGTCTGTCGCTGATGGACTACTGCACGGCCGGCCCGCAGTATGCCAGCGGAGGCTTCATCGCCGACTCACGTCTGCCGGCCACCACGAACGGCTCACAGCAGCAGTGGTTGACCCGCAACAGCGAGGTCGGCGGCTGGTCCAACGCGGTGTGGAACCAGGTCTTCGCGGGGGTCGAGGGCGCGCCGGACGACGCCACGTTCCCGGACCCGCCGTACACCACGCTGGAGACCACGCCGCTGAGCCGGGAGAAGCCGTACCTGTTCGTCGACGGCAAGGGTCGCTACAACGTGCGGGTGCCCGCAGCGCAGCGCGACAGCCGGGGCGTCTCCTGGGCCGACGGCCTGACGCCGGGACGGACCATCGGGATCGGCGACTTCTTCATCGCCAAGCCGTCCGACTCGGTGCGCGTCATCAACAGTCAACTCGCGCGCGGAAAGCACCTGCTGCTCACCCCCGGCACGTACGACATCGCCCGGAGCATCGAGGTGCGGCGTCCCAACACCGTGGTGCTCGGCATCGGGCACGCCACGCTCACCGCGGTGAACGGCGCGATCCCGCTGGACGTCGCCGGTGTCCCCGGTGTGATCGTCGCCGGTGTCACGATCGACGCCGGCCTCGTCGAGTCGCCGGTCCTGCTGCGGGTGGGGCGGCAGCACGGCCGCAACGACAGCAGCCCGCACAACCCGACCACGCTGTCCGACGTGTACTTCCGCGTCGGCGGCCCGCACATCGGCCGGACGAACACCGCGCTGGAGGTCAACAGCGACAATGTGCTCATCGACCACACCTGGGTGTGGCGCGGCGACCACGGCGTCGAGGGCTTCACCCAGGGCGTCAACGGTGACACCGACCGCTGGCGCACCAACACCGGTCGCTACGGCGCCGTCATCAACGGCGACCACGTGACCGCGACCGGCCTGTTCGTCGAGCACTTCCAGCGCTACAACACCGTCTGGAACGGCGAGCACGGCACCACGATCCTGTATCAGAACGAGCTGCCGTACGACCCGCCGACGCAGGCCGACTGGATGAACGGCACGGTCGAGGGCTGGGCCGGATACAAGGTCGGTGACCGGGTGCGTCACCACACCCTGTACGGCGGCGGGGTGTACGTCTTCAACCAGAACAACCCGTCGATCCACACCGAGAACGGCTTCGAGGTCCCGAACAGGCCGGGCGTGCAGCTGCACCACATCATGACCGTGAATCTCAGCGCCGGCACGATCGACCATGTGGTCAACGGGGTGGGCGACGCGGCTGACATGACCAAGATCGGGGCGCCGATCTACGTAACGCGGTACCCGACTTCCTGACGGATCGGGCGTACTGAACGAGGGGTCGGAGCCGACGAGGCTCCGACCCCTCGTCGTCGTGCAGTCGGCCGGCCGGCCGGCGCGATCGGCAGATCGAGCCCGCTCACGTCCTTCCGGCACTCTGACCGTAAATTTCATCGATCAGTCTAACTCTTGCGGGTCAGCATCCGCTGCTGCCACGATGACCGTCAATGCCTTCCGTCCCGAAGGAGTGGTCGTCATGGCGGTCTCCCGCCGCAGGTTCGTCACATCGGTGCTGGCGGGGTCCGCCCTCGCCGCCGCCTCCACCACCGAACTGCTCACCACCTTGTCCAGCCCCGCCTCCGCCGCCAGTCCACCCGGGGACGTGGTCGGCAAGGTGACGGTCGGCTACCAGGGCTGGTTCAGCGCCCCCGGCGACTCGGCACCGATCGGTGGCTGGTGGCACTGGAGCCGCGACCGGTTCCAGCCGCCCTCGCCCGCCAACACCACGATCGTGTCCTGGCCGGACATGCGCGAGTACACGCGCAGCTATTCCACCGCGTACCCCAACCTGGGCAACGGCTCGCCGGCCACCCTGTTCTCCTCGTACGACCAGCAGACGGTGGACACCCACTTCCGGTGGATGCAGGAGTATGGCTGCGACACCGCCGCGCTGCAACGGTTCAACCCGATGGGCGACGAGGGCCCGACCCGCGACGCGATGACGCAGAAGGTCCGCTCCGCCGCTGAGCGCTACGGCCGCAAGTTCTACATCATGTACGACGTCACCGACTGGTTGACGTTCCAGTCGGACATCAAGACCGACTGGACGACGAAGATGGCCGCGCACACCGCGTCCAGCGCGTACGCCCGGCAGAACGGCAAGCCAGTCGTCTGCATCTGGGGCTTCGGCTTCAGCGAACCCAGTCGGCCCTTCGCACCGGCGCCCTGCCTGGAGGTCATCAACTGGTTCAAGGCGCAGGGCTGCTACGTCATCGGTGGCGTGCCCACCTGGTGGCGGCAGGGCATCGAGGACTCCCGCCCCGGCTTCCTCGACGTCTACCACGCCTTCCACGCGATCTCGCCGTGGATGGTCTACCGGGCCAGGACCGTGGAGGAGCTGGACTCCTACTACAACAACGTCAACGTCGGTGACATGGCCGACTGCGCGGCGCGCGGCATCGACTACCTGCCCTGCGTGATGCCCGGCGACCTCGCCGGGGGGCACCGCAAGCACGGCGACTTCTACTGGCGGCACATCTACAACATGGTCCGGCTCGGCTCCCAGGGCCTGTACGTGTCCATGTTCGACGAGTACAACGAGGGCAACCAGATCGCCAAGACGTCCGAGACCCAGGCCACCACCCCGACCGGGGCGAACATCCGGGCGCTGGACGAGGACGGCGTGGCCTGCTCCTCCGACTACTACCTGCGGATCACCGCCGACGGCGGCCGGATGCTCAAGGGGCAGCTCGCCCTCACCGCGGTGCGTCCGACGCCGCCGATGGTCGGCACCCCGCCACCGACCGGCGGTAACCTGGCCGCCGGCCGACCCACCTCGGCCAGCAGCCAGGGCGGCAATTTCCCGTCGGGCAACGCGGTGGACTCGAACGTCGGCAGCTACTGGGAGAGCGGCGGCGGCGCGTTCCCGCACTGGTGGCAGGTCGACCTCGGCGCCAGCCACCAGGTCAACCGGCTCGTGGTGCGGCTGCCCACCGGCTGGGGCGCGCGTACCCAGACCATCACCGTGCAGGGCAGCGTCGACGGCAGCAGCTTCAGCACCATCAGCCCGGCCGCCGGCTTCGCCTTCGACCCGGCCACCGGCAACACCGTCACCCGCACGCTGCCGACCACCACGGCCCGCTACGTCCGCCTCAGCGTCGGCGGCAACACCGGCTGGCCGGCCGCCCAACTCGCCCAGGTCGAGGTGTACGCCGGGAGCACCGTCCCGGACAACCCGCCGACCGCGCCGAGCGGCCTCACGGTGACCGGCAAGACGTCGACAAGCGTGTCCCTGTCCTGGACGGCCTCCACCGACGACACCGGAGTGACCGGTTACCAGGTACGCCAGGGCGGAACGGTCGTCACCACCGTCACCGGCACCACGGCGACCGTGAGCGGGCTCAGCCCGTCCACCGCGTACACCTTCACCGTCACCGCCCGCGACGCCGCCGGCAACACCTCCAGCGCGTCCAACGCGGTCACGGTCACCACGGACGCCGCGACCAACGCGGATCTCGCCCGGGGTCGACCCACCAGCGAGAGCAGCCACGTCCAGAGCTACGCGTCCGGCAACGTGGTCGACGGGGACCCGAACAGCTACTGGGAGAGCGCCAACAGCGCGTTCCCGCAGTGGGTCCAGGTCGACCTGGGGGCGACGCGCACAGTCGGGCGGGTGGTGCTGAAGCTGCCCCCGGCCACCGCCTGGGGCAGCCGGACGCAGACCCTCTCCGTGCAGGGCAGTGTCGACGGAGGGAGCTTCGGCACGCTTGTTGGTTCGGCGGGGCGGACCTTCGACCCGGCCAGCGGCAACCAGGTGACGCTGACGTTCACCGCCGTGCAGACGCGCTACGTGCGGATCACCGTCACCGGCAACACCGGCTGGCCGGCCGGGCAACTGTCGACGCTGGAGGTTTACGCCAGCTGACCGAGCGTGGGGCGGCCGCCGGACGCCGACCGGCGGTCGCCCATTGCATCGAGCGGACGCAAGCCGCACCTCGCCAAGGTCCACGTCATCCTGGCCCTGGCCAGCCCCGGCCTATCCCCATACTCTCCGACCAGAGAGCCCGCGCCTACCTCCACCTACGCCGACCTACGCGCCGAGTTCGTCGCCCTCACTGTTTGCTTCTACAGGAGCATCCGGGGCCTGTCCTGGGTGCACGCGCCGCATCCCCACCACGGCATCGCGTCGCCGCCAGCTCGTTCACAAGAAGGAGGTAACGAACCTCGGTGTGGCAGCCGGTCAGGACCAATTCGGTCTCCACATGTAGAGGTTAGAATCGTCCGCCACAGCCACGACTGCGGGTACTCCATCGCCGCTTATGTCCCGCACAGCAAAAGCGCGGAACCCTGGCAAACTGTCAGCCGTATCGGATTCATTGCGATCAAGTAGGTATCGTTGGCGCACTTTGCCTTCGTGGGTTAGGAGGTATAACCCATTGACAGAGGGCCAAGCGGCGGATCCGTGTGCAAACAACTAGAGTATCCGGTTCTCCTGTCGCAACCCACTCCATTCGCATCGGAAAACCCGCGACTTCGGCCGTCTCCCATGCGATATCAACTCTCTTCGGTCTAGGTCATGTCAATAGCCTCGCTTGGCTGCCGGCAGCTAACCACGCCGTGCCGGGCCGTGGGGCGCGCAGGGGGCACAGAACACGTGTAACTTCGTCAAGCGGCGAGCCCACCGACACCTGAACAAGAACCAGCTCAAATCCTTGATCAGGTCTCTGAGCTCAGAGGCGGCAGGGGTCGTAACCGCTTTCCCTCGCTGATTAAGCCGGCAAGGGGTGCCCACCGGCACCCCTTGCCGAGCCCTGCCCGGTGCCGGCCATCACTCTCACGCCCTGATCACCCGGTAAGTCCACCGAACCTGATCAGTCTCCAACAAAGTGCAGTTGATGGTCCTGCCCCTGCGCTGAGCACTTCTCCGCCAGCGCCGTGATGCGGGTTAGCTGGTGCTTCTCGGCGTCGGAGACAGCACTATGAGTGATAACTGACAGCTCTTTAATGAGCTTCCGGATGTCAGCGCCGTGCAGGGTGGTGCTGGCATACGGGTCGATCCTGTCGAGGGTTGGGTTCTGGCCTGATTTGTAGTACTTGTTGAGTAGTGCGACGAAGACATCATGTGCGTCAATGACGATATCGACTGTGGTTGTCGGCACACGGCCGCGGCGTGGCGCCGCACCCTGCCGACGCAGCTCAACATTGACTCCCATCTGATGAATGTTAGCTCCTCTAAGCTGAGTTGGTGGGCGACGGACGAGTCGACCTGTGCGACGAATTGTGTTCACGCAGTCTGCGGCCGAGGCCCTGCCTCGTGTTCTGCTTCATCAGCGGATGACATTGGAACGACCGAGCCGCCAGCAAGATACAGCGGAGCGTGTAGGTCACGCGCGCTCGTCGCGGCACGAACTCGTGTGGCGACGTTGTCGGGAAGACGCTGCGCGGCGTCTTGGGGCGAGAAGAAAGCGACGTCCTCCAACTCCTGTCCTGGCAGGACGAGACCGTCGAGGTTGGCGATGGACCCGCAATCGAACGTGAAGCTGACTATCGCGCGTGGCCGCTGCCCGGCAGGCGGCGCCCAATCCACTAAGAGAAGGCCCCCCACCACCACAGAGATCCCCAACTCCTCGCGGATCTCACGGGCGCAAGCGCCATGTGGGTATTCGCCCTCGTCGACATAGCCGCCAGGGAAGGCCCAGTGGTCACGGTACGTGGGCTTGACGAGCAGCACGTTGCCAGCCGGGTCGGTGATGAAGGCCGCGGCGGCGGCGTAGAAGGAGGCCAGGTTGGCGTACCACGTGGCGGGCTCCGTCCAGGTCACCTCGGTGACGCTAGCGGACGGGTCCAGGCGGGGCTCTCGCGCTACGCGGCTGTCGGTATGGTCGCGAGGCTATGCAGGACCTCGTTGACCTGGGGCGACGCCTGCTGCGGGCTGAGCGTTGCAGTCAGTTCGCGGACGCGCTGTTGAACACGCGCCGAATGGATGCCCGAAGCGTGCTGTGCCAACTTCCGACCCCAGTCGCAAGCGGCGTCGGTGTCCCCAGCGCGGGCATGAGTCACGGCGACGAGAGGGGTGTGCAGGGCACGCGTCCGGGTGTTCTCGCTGGCGAGGGTAAGGGCGTCGGGAGCGTGGTCAAGGGCCTGCGAAAATAGCTGTAGGTCGCCCAGGCACCTTAGCCTCGGCCCTTCGTTAAGGGTTGTCCAAGGAGTGGGCCGGAAACGCAGAAGTGCCTTCTGATCAGGGAAAATAGGGCTTGTCGAGAGTCCTGTTAACCCGTCACGGAAGGCACTTGCTGGGTGAAGGCTACCGCAACACGTCCGAAGATCACGGTGACCGGGGACGGGCGGGGCGTGGTCGGTCACGCCGGTGCCCGGCTGATCGCCGATCTCGCTGACGTGACTGGTTTGACCAGCGCATTCAGCCAAGCGTTGGCCGGGCTACGGCAGCGGCAGCGGCAGCGGCAGCGCGGGCACGACCCGGGCCGGATCGCGGTCGACCTCGCCGTGATGCTCGCTGACGGGGGCGAGGCCATCGCCGATCTGGCGGTACTGCGTGACCAGGCGGCCCTGTTCGGGCCGATCGCGTCCGACCCGACCGCGTGGCGACTGTTATCGCAGCTCGACGCCACGATGCTGGCCGAGCTGCGGGCCGCCCGAGCTCATGCCCGCGAGATCGCCTGGGCCCAGCACGCCGACACCCGCGGCGACCTGCCACAACCGACAGTCGCCGGCCAACCGGTCGACGGCCTGGTCCTCGACATCGACGCGACCATCGTGATCTGCCACTCCGACAAGGAATCGGCCACCCGCACGTGGAAGAAGACCTTCGGCTTCCATCCGCTGCTGTGTTTCCTGGACAACACCGGCGAAGCCCTCGCCGGCCTGCTGCGCGAGGGCCGGGCCGGCTCGAACACCACCACCGACCACATCACCGTCCTCGACCAAGCCCTCGCCCAGATCCCCGACGCTCAGCGGCACGGCACCCCGATCCTGCTCCGCGCCGATTCGGCCGGCTCCAGTCACGGCTTCCTCGCCCACATCAGGTCCTTACGCGAACACCACCTCGACATCCGATTCAGTGTCGGTGCCGCGATCACCGAACCAGTCAGGGCTGCGATCCGGGCCGCGACCGGCTGGGTCCCCGCCGTTGATACCAGTGGTGACCTGCGTGAACATGCCGAGGTCTGCGAGATCACCGGCCTGTTCGACGCCGCAGGCTGGCCTGAAGGCACCCGGTTCCTGGTCCGCCGGGAACGCCCGCACCCCGGCGCCCAACTGAGCTTGTTCGACACCATCGAAGGCTGGCGGCACCAGGTCGTGGCCACCGACACCCCGCCCGGCACCGGGAGTATCCAGCACCTGGAGGCCCGGCATCGGGCACACGCCCGCGTCGAAGACCGCATCCGCACCGGCAAGAACACCGGCTTCGGCCGGTTCCCGTCCCGGATCTTCGCGATCAACCAGGCCTGGCTCCAACTCGCGCTGACCGGCATCGACCTGCTCGCCTGGACCCAGGCTCTGCTACTGGACGGCGATCTGGCCACCGCCGAACCGAAGAAGCTGCGCTACCGGCTGCTGCACGTCGCTGCCCGGATCACCCGCACCGCTCGGCGGACCCGGGTCGCTATCGCCGCGAACTGGCCCTGGACCGATGCCCTGACCAGCGCATTCAGCAAGCTTATGGCGTTGCCCCGGCCCACCGGCTGACCCTTACAACTCACGCCTCGACCAGCAGCACGGAGGAACCCGGCCTCGCGCCGGACTCTTGGCATACCAACAAAACGCCATCAACCACGCGAATCGAACTCATCGAATCCCGGCTATCGGCTGACGTCCAAGTGAAAGACCGAGGTTAGTGCGGCTCCAGCGAGGTGGGCTGGGCTGAAGTAGGTGACCCAGCGTGGGCCGGGGACTGCGCCTGTGCGGTCGAGAGCACGCTCGGCTCTGGCGAGCGCGAGTTGGCAGCCACGCCGCTCGCCTGACTGCCCGTATGCGGTGGCGGCGGTGGCGTGCAGCCGAGCGAGCACGGCGGTCGGCACACGCCCTGCCCCGTCGATGGCCGCTTCGGCGAGCCGGGCCGCGTCCCGGGAGTGGCCCAGGTGCACGGCCTGGGTAGCGAGGTTGGCCAGCAGGTGAGCGCCGTATAGGCGGTCATCGGCAGCCTTGGCGAGCCGCAAGGCGACGGTCACGTGTTGTTGGGCAGTGGCATGGTCGCCGGCGTCGTATGACATGAAGGCGAGTTGTCCGCATAGTGTCGCGGCTGCGCGCAGGAGGTCGCGTCCCACGGCTTCGGTGTAGGTGCCGTGCAGCATGAGGGTGACCTGGCGTACGAGGAAGTCGGCCATGACGGCACGGGTGCGCGGAGAGCCGCTGCCGTGTCGTCGGTCGAGAGCGGTGAAGTGGTCCGCCAGCGCGTACAGCGACTGAACGTCGGTGGGGGAGACTTGCTGTCGGCCGCTCCTGCTGATCGTCTCGTCGCGCAGGTCATACCGCCAACCGAGTGCCGCCTGTAGTGCTTTCCCGCTGTCGAACGCCCCGCTGACCTGTGGGTTGAGGTGCTTGGCGAGCCTCGTCCAGATCTGCTCGGCGGTATCGATCGCACCATCGACGGACGCAGGGTAGACACACATTCCGATGCTGTCGTCCGTGCCGAAGCCCAGCTCCGTAGGGGCGACCGAGCGACCGAGCTTGCGGGCAAATGTTTCGGCCATGGCGGCCTGGACGTGCTCGCCTGGCCGGCGACCGCGTAACCACCAGTAGACGCTGGCAGCGTCGTACCGCCAGGTGCCCTGGTCGCGGCCGCCGTGATTGAGCTGGCGAGCGAAGGCGGCGTGGGCGTTGCCGTAACCGGCGGCGAGCAGCAGCCCTTCGAACGCCGAGTTCGTCACCGGTCGCGCCATGGTTCCGCCTCCAGGCATCAGTCAACTACAACTAGTGACGAGCCTATGGGTTGACTCGATTCTATGGGGACCTGCGCAACCCTGCGCAACCCACGTCCTGAGCAGCGCAATCGCACGCATCGCTTGCCATCTGGTCCGTCGATCGGCAACCGGCTTCGGTGATTGCAGGAGTCCTGGGTGCCGACGAAGTCCTAGCGGCGGCGCCGGCTGACGGAGGTGGGCATGCACGGCGACGAGGCGACGAGCAGAGGCGAGCAAAGTGAGGCGGCCGAGCGGGAGGCTGCCAAACAGCGTCTCCTGGCTCAGGCCGAGGCGGAGCGCATGCCCGTGGAGGACACGACCCGTGCGGTCCCGGATCGGCGGTGGCGGCGTGACCAGCGATGACCTCCCGATCGGCCGTCGCGTGGCGCGCTGGCGGGTGCGGCGGTCGATGACGCAGCAGATGCTCGCGGACCGGCTGCGTAGGTCGAAGAGTTGGGTGGACAAGGTGGAGCGGGGCGTGCGCTCCCTGGACCGGTACTCGGTGATCCAGGAGCTGGCTCACGTCCTGCGGGTCGATCCGGAGGTGCTGCTCGGCCAGCCGTGCAGCACCCCGACGGGCCCGCTGGACGGGGTGGATGACATTCGGGCCGCGCTCGCCCGCTACGACATCCCGCAGGGCCCGTCGCAGACGGACGAGTTGAGAAGGCAGGTCGGGTATGCCTGGTTGAGCTACCAGCACGCGCACTATGGACAGTTGGTGAGGGTGTTGCCGGGTCTGCTCGACGCCGCCCAGGCCGTGCAGACACGGAGCTTCTGGTGCAGGCGTACCGGATCACCTCGTCGCTGTTGGTCAAGCTCGGCGAGGCCGACCTCGCCTGGCTCGCCGCCGACCGCGCGATGTCCGCCGCCGCCGACGACCCGATCCTCGCGGCAACAGCAGCTGTCTCGGTAGCCCAGGCGCTACGCGCGTCAAACCGCGACCGCCTAGCCCTAACCGCGACTCTAGCTGCGGCGAACCGCATCATCCCCGCCCCAGCGCACTCCCGTGATCATGAGGTTAACGGGCCGATTGAAGATCAAACCGCCCGTCAACATCATGATCAACGAAGCGAGGGTGCGCCTGCGCGGCAGCGACCGGCGGGGGAGTGGGCCGTGGGCGGGACGTTGCTGGTGCAGGCCGCGCTTGCTACTGCCGGGTGTGGCGAGCAGCGCCGCGCCGAGGAGCTGATCGACCGGGCCGCGGGCGTCGCGGCAAACCTTCGGGGGTACGACGACACGCACCACACCAGCTTCGGGCCGGTCGCCGTGGAGCTGGCCCGGGTGGTGGTGGCGGCGCAACGGGGTGACGCCACCGAGGTGCTACGACGGCACTCGACAATCGTGCGGCGGGAGACGTGGCGGCGGTTGCCGGCCGAGTATCGGGGCGCCTACCTGGTCGACGCCGCGCGGGCGTACCTCCAGATCGGTGACCTGCGCGGGGCGGCACGCGCGCTGGTGGACGCGGACAGTGTCGCGCCGGCTGAGGTTCGGTGCCGGCCGTTGGCGCGTACCGTGATCGCCGAGATCGCCCGCGCACAGCCGGCGCCGGCCGGCGTGGCGCGACTGGCCAGCTCGTCGGCATCACCAGCTGACGGGCGGCGGCTGATCGGCGAGCCGCCGGCGCAGGTCATCCGCCGGGTGGATGGTGCGCACCGGGTTCGGTACCGACCCTCGGGGCTGCCACTCGCGCGGATATCCGAGGGAGACCTCCTCGAAACGCACCCCGTCGTAAAACGTGGTGCGGGGTATGTGCAGATGCCCGTACACCACGGTGGACGCACCGAAGCGCAGGTGCCAGTCGCTGGTGCGCACGGTGCCGCACCACTGCGCGAACAGCGGGTACCGCAGGACGTCGGTGGGTGCCCGCACCAGCGGGTAGTGGTTGACCAGCACGGTCGGCAGCGCCGGATCGCGCTCGGCCAGTCGGCGTTCGGTCTCGGCCACCCGGGCCGCGCACCACGCCTCCCGGCTCGGGTGGGGGTCGGGGTGCAGCAGCGCCTCGTCCGTGCACACCACCCCGGCCGCGTACGCCAGGTCCAGTGACTCCTGCCGGGTGCGCGCCTCGGGAACCCGGAACGTGTAGTCGTAGAGCACGAAGAGCGGGGCGATCAGGGCCGGCCCGCCGTCGCCGTCCCACACCGGGTACGGATCCTCCGGGGTGACGACCCCCAACCGCCGGCACAGCCGGACCAACTCGCGGTAGCGCTCCTCGCCGCGCAACGTGACCGGGTCGCCGGGCGGCGTCCACAGCTCGTGGTTGCCCGGCGCCCAGACAACCCGTGCGAACCGACTGCTCAGCAGGTTGAGCGCCCACTCGATGTCGGCGTACCGGTCGGCCACGTCGCCGGCGACGAGCAGCCAGTCGCCGTCGTGCTCCGGGCGTAGCTCCTGGACGAACGACCGGTTCTCCGGGTGCCCGACGTGCAGGTCGCTGACGGCCCGCAACCGGGGTGGAGGATTCACGCCCCGAGGTTAGGCCGGCACAGCCAGGTCGCGAAACCCTCCGATCTGCCGTGTTCTGGTCGATCTGACGGCCGGCATATCCGTCGACCTGGCGGGAAAGCGCTGACGTCCGACAGCCCGAAATCGGAGCAGGAGACAAACATGCCTTTCATCACCGTGGGGACGGAGAACTCCGCGCCCATCGACCTGTACTACGAGGATCACGGTTCCGGTAAGCCAGTGGTGCTGATCCACGGATTCCCGTTCAACGGGGCGACCTGGGAGAAGATGACCACCGCGTTGCTCAACGCCGGATATCGGACAATCACCTACGATCGGCGCGGTTACGGCAACTCGGCCCAACCAACGTTCGGGTACGACTACAACACGTTCGCCGCGGACCTGGACGTGTTGATGACGGAGCTGAACCTGAGCGAGGCGACCCTGGTGGGGCACTCGATGGGCACCGGCGAGGTGATCCGCTACCTGGGCAACTACGGCTCGCAGCGAGTGAGCCAGGCCGTGGTGCTCAGCCCGCTGCAACCCATGCTGGCCAAGGCCAAGGACAACCCGGAGGGCGTCGACACGAGCCTCTTCAAGGGCTTCCAGCAGGCCATCATCAAGGACCGGTTCGCCTACCTGACGTCGTTCTGCGACGCGTTCTTCAACCCGGATCAGAACATGGGCAAGCGGGTCAGCGAGGAGGCGTACCGGGCGCACTGGCAGATCGGCGCAATGGCATCCGCCAAGGGCACCCACGACAGCGTGAACGCCTGGCAGGAGGACTTCCGCCCCGACTTGCCGAAGATCGACGTGCCGCTGCTGATCGTGCAGGGTGACCAGGACCGGGTGCTGCCCTACCCGGTGACCGGTCAGCGGCTCGCACCTATGATGCCGACCGGCCAGCTCATCACGCTCAAGGGCGCGCCGCACGGCATTCCGTGGACACACGCTGACGATGTCAACAAGGCGATCATGGACTTCATGAAGCAGCCGGCCAAGGCTCGCGCCTGACCCCGTACCGGTAGCCGATCGGACACCAGCGTTGCGAGGACGCTGCGACACCCGGCCCTTCCTGGGCCGGGTGTCGTCGGCGGTCAGGGCCGGCGGGCCACGACCGCACCGTTGGCGCCGGGAGCGTCGAACGGCACCGTGCGGACGTCGACGAAGCCGGCGTCGGTGAGCCAGGCCGCGTACTCGGCACCCGAGTAGTTCCGGCCGCCCTCGGTTTCAACCAGCATGTTCATGCCCATCAGCGCTGCCTCCGGTGGCCCGGTGCGCTCGTCGTTGAGCAGCAGTTCGCAGACGACGACCGCCCCGCCCGGCGGCAGCGCCGCGTGGCACCGGGCCAGCAGCGCCCGGTTCGTCGGCTCGTCCCAGTCATGCAGGATCATGCTGAGCAGGATGACGTCGTGCCCGCCCGGCAATGCCGGGTCGGCGAGGAAGTCACCGGCGACCGTGCCGATCCGCCCGGTCATCCCGGCCTCCGCGATCCGCTCCTGCGCCCGTACGCAGACGTGCGGCAGGTCCAGGATGGTCGCCCGCAGCTCGGGCAGACGCCGGCAGAACTCGATCGGGAACGCGCCGGCCCCGCCGCCCACGTCGAGCAGCCGACCGTAGCCGGAGAAGTCGTACGCGTCGGCCAACGCGGCGGCGGTGAAGCTGGACGTGGAGAACATGGCGTCCCAGAACTGGGCCAGCATTTCCGGGTCGGTGGTGTCGAACATCGACTGCTGGGCCTGCGGGTCCCAGGTCAGCGGCCGATCGGTGCGCAGCGCCTCGCCGATGCGATGCCAGGGCAGGTAGGTGCGCAGGTCGGAGTAGCGGACCTGGGCTCCGAAGTAGTACGGGTTTCCCTCGACCAGGAACTGCTCGGCCAACTCCGAGTTGCGGTAGCCGTCGCCGGCCTTCTCCAACAGACCGAGCGAGGCGCTCGCGGACAGCAGCAGGTCTGCCGGGCGGTCGGCCAGACCGAACTCGGCGGCGGCCTGCTCGACCGTGAGCGTTCGGCCACCGGCGAGGCGGGTGAACAGGCCGAGCTCGACGCCGACCGCGAGGGTCTTGAACCCCCACACACCGGACACCAGGTGCATGAGGGGAGTCGGAGTGACCATGACGACATCAGATCACAGATGGCGATCGTCCACTGTGGCGAAGGCCGCCGATCCCGCCGGATCGAACCTGGCGGTGAGGCGCTCGAAAACCAGTGGCGCGGCGCCGCCGTGCGGCATTACCGTGCCGCCGAACCACGTCGTCTAGTCAAAGGCGTGCCGTTGTACACCCTGTGAGACCTCCCGAGGGCTGATTTGTCGCGCGTCGCGCATGTGCGCCGCGCTCCTTTTGCTGCGGACTTCTCACTGAAACCGGTGTACTTCTGTGCTCAAAATCTGGGCGGTCGTGCCCACCTGCCTGCCACTCATTCGCCGCCGTTGCCACGCGTGCGCATCCGAGCGCTACCAGGCAAGCGGAAAATTTCGCGTCAACGCAAACCACAAGCTCATCGACGTCTGGCTCCTCGCGCTCTGTACCGCTTGCGGGGAAACCGCAAAGCTCACGGTCCTGGAGCGGATGACTGTGCGCTCCATACGACCTGAGCTGCTGGACCGGCTGCATGACAACGACCCTGGCCTGACAGCTGAGCTGCTCCAGGATCCGGTCGTGCAGCGCCGTAATCGCATCGCCCTCGACTGGCGCAATGCCTGGCGCCTCGACACCGGCGGAACGGATCACCTGCACCGCGAAATGATCGACGTCTCGGTCCGCTTTGCGGCGCGGACCCCTGTCCGGCCGGTGCGACTGATCGCTGAAGGTTGCGGTCTTTCGCGGGCCGAGGTCGACAGACTGATCACGGAGGGGAAGCTCGTTTCGGCCATCCGGCTGAGCGGCAAGCTCTCCGGCGACTTCACCTTCACGCTCAAGCGCTGAGCCTCCTCGGGACCACGGGCCTGTCCGGCGTGATCCGCCGGGCAGGCCCTAGCCGCGGCGGCCGGCCGGACGACGGCTGAGCCGCCGTGCCGCGAGGCTCACCAGCGTGCTGCCAATCGCCATCCCGAGCAGCACCAGGACCGCCCCGACAGCCCACAGCCCGCTGTCGTCACTGGACGCCGCCCGCCAGGACCAGGCCGTTGTGAAGGCCACCGTCATTACCGGCGCCACCAACCACGGGCTGAGTCGCGTACCGGCGAGGGCGGCCAGCAGCACGAGCGTCAGCACGCAGCCGATCACCTGCCACGGCTCGTAAGGGCCGCTGGTGTTGCCGGTCTGCGCATCCACCGTGTATTGCGTGTCCCAGCCCAGCCAGAGCAACCACACCCCGACCGTGGCCGCCGCCAGGAACAGAACACCGAGCAGTGCGCGCGTACCCCTTGTCACCATCATCCGGCGATCATGCCCGGCGTGGCACAGAAGCGGAATGAGCACCGGTGCCCAGATGCGGGCCGGCGCGATCCCGACCGGAGACCGTCGGCGCCCGTCGCGCGGGCCGGTCCGCCGACCTGGCCCGGAGGGGCTCTGTTGGTTCGTAGAATTCCTGCCATGCCGGAGATCGTCGAATTGCTGGCCTCACCCGTGCACCGCTTCCTCGGCCGGCCCGCCGACGGCCCGGCGCCCGCCCCGCCCGGTGAGATGGTCGACGTGGTCCAGATCCGGGCCGGCCTCGGCATCGTCGGCGACCGGTACTTTGGGCAGCAGGCGCACCGCGACGCCAGCGTCACGCTCATCGCCCAGGAGTCACTGCCGATCGGCGTCGGCCTGGCGGAGGTCCGGCGCAACATCCTCACCACCGGCATCGCCGTAGACGAGTTGATCGGCAGGGTGCTGGTCCTGGACTCCGGAGACGGCCCGGTCAGTCTGCGGGTCAACCGGGCGGCCCGACCGTGTGCCTGGATGGACGTCACCGTCGGCCCGGGGGCGTGGAAGGCGCTGCGTACCACGGGTGGCATCCGCTGCACGCCACTCAACGACGGCACCCTGCGCATCGGCCCGGTCGACGCCGCTGTGAGCTGAGGAAAGGACTCGACGGTGGCGCCCCGGAACCGGCATGGTGTGCACCGGACACCGCCCGGTTGTTCTCGGTCCGGGACCGTTCCGTGCGGCGTGCGGCGTGACGGCCTGGGAGGTCGCTCAACGACCTGGTGGTGGCGGTCCGGCTGGCGGATCCGCAGACGATCGGTGGGTCGGTCAGACCGGGCTGATGTGTGCCGCGAGGACCCGCCAGCCGTGCTGGTCGTCGTGGGCCCAGGTCCGGGTGTAGCGCAGGCGCGTCGCGACCGGCGCCCCCTCGAACACGCCGGCCACCCGGCCCAGGAAGAACGTCACCCCGGTCGACCCGACGACGAGCAGGTCCAGCTCCTCCTCGACCAGCTCCTCCACCACGGAGCGGCGGTCCCGGTACGCGGCCAGGTCATCCTGCTTGCGGTACGTACGACCGTCGGGGCCGATGGCGATCAGCTGGTCGATGAGCAGCTGATCGAGGGCGTCGACGTCGCCGGCCCGCTGGGCGGCCTGCAGGGTGCGCTCGGCATCGAGCAGCTCTGCCTCGCGTGCGCTGTCCGGCATCGTGCCGTCCTCCCGATCGGGTCCAACCCGGTGTCACCGTCCGTCCGGGCTGTCCGCATTGTGGCAGTGATCGTGGCCCGAGCGGGTGTGGATCGCCGCCCGGTTCACAGACTCAGACGGATCCGTACGACGGTCCCGTCGGGGCCGGTGAGCACGGCGACCTCGTCGCAGACCTGCTCCACGATTGCCAGCCCACGACCCCGCACCGCGTCGGCGGTCGGCATGCCGCGGCCGAACACCCGCGTCGGCCCCTGGTCGACGACGTCACAGAACAGCTGGCGCGACTCGGCCCAGAGTCGGACCCGGCCGCCGTCGGTGGTGTGCTGCAACGTGTTGGTGGCCAGCTCGCTGACCGCCAGCGTCAGCAGCTCGACCCGCTGGGGCGGCAAGCCCCGGGCCAGCGCCCCGGCGCTGACGAACGCGCGTAGCGCTCGCACGTCGGTCGCCACCTGGTACGCCATGGTGTCCGCGAGGCGGGCGGGGACGGGCTGCTCGGCCACGGTCTCCCGTCGCTCGGCTGGCATCAGCCCGCCGGTCGCGGGCCGCCGGTCACCGTCACCACGATCCGTCCGGGTGCCGCGGACCTGCGAGCCTCGAAGTGCGCCATCGGGCAGCAACAACCCTTCTCGTAGCGACAGCTGGTATCGCGACATCATGTCACCCACCGGCCCCTTGGCCGTCTCGTCCGTTCGGCGGTCGACCAGCCGCTGCTACGGGCGGATGTCCAGGGCGCCGATCAGGTCGTCGCGCAGTGTGAACCGGTACCGCAGCTCGATCGGGCTGCCGGGAAAGTCACCGGACACCCGGGTGAGGACCAGGTACGAGTCGCCCGCCTGCGATGTGACACCGACCGGCTCGGCGGTGTACGCGTAGGCATCCATCGTCTTCTGCCGCCAGGCGCGGATCGAGGCCCGCCCGTCGTACAGCCGGTCCTCGTCGGCAACGCTCGCGGTGTCCGCGAAGCAGGCGACGAAGGCATCCAGGTCCCCCTCGTTGCTGGCCCGGAAGTACCGGTCGATCACATCGGGCAGGTCGACCGCCATCTGCTCCTCCTGCGGCACGGGCCGCCGCCGGGCAGCGGCCGGGTTCCCGGTCCGAACCTCACCGTACGAGAAGGGGACAGCACCGCGCGGAGCAACCAACAGACCCGTCCCGCTCCGGTTGCCGGGTTTGCCGCCAGTGGGCCCGGGTAGCCACGCGTCTCCGGAACGAAGGGCGGGGGCATGGCCGAGCTGACGTTCGTCGACAAGGTTGCGGCGCGGGCGGGCGTCCCGCCGGAGCAGGCGCGCCCACTGACCGAGGCCGTTCTGCGGACCCTCACCGAGCGGCTCAGCGGCGGTGAGGCGGGCGCGTTGGCCCCCCACCTGGCCGACGAGCTGAGCCCGCTGCTGGTCAAGGCCGCGGAGCCGCCGGAAGCGTTCGGGTACGACGAGTTCCTGCGCCGGGTGGCCGACCGCGCCGAAATCGACCGGCCTGCTGCCGAGCGGGGCATCCGGGCCGTCCTGCAGACCATGCACCGGGTGGTCGGGCACCGCGAGTTTGAGGACGCCCTGGCCCAACTCCCGGCGGACCTGCGGGCGCTGGCGCAGCCGCTGCCGCACGGTCCCTGACCGCCGCCTCCACCCGTCGGACGCCCAGGCATCGATGACCGGTTACCGATCGAACGCGCAGTGGTGGTGCCTGGTCGCACCTGCTCGACTCGATCGAGGACATCAACATCGGGGGTCAGCTGGTCGGTGCCCGGGCGAATCGACCGGTGCTTTTCCGCTGAGCGACCGGGCGCGGCCTGACCAGCGGTCAGACCACGCCCCTCGCCCAACCTCAGCCGGTTACCCCGCTACTGACCACCCACTTCTGGTGGGCACCGCCCGCGTACGTGCCGAGCTGGATCTGTGTGCCATCGCCAGTGGCACCGCCGGCGGCTTCCAGGACCTTGCCGGACTGCGGATTGCGGATCGACCCGTCGGTTTGCGGCTGCCAGACCTGTGCGCCGGTGCCGTTGCAGGTCCAGAGCTGCACCTTCGTGCCGTTGGCGGTGCCGCCGTTGTCCACGTCCAGGCACTTGCCCAGCACCCGGTACGTCTCGCCGACCCGGGTCCACGACTGCGCGCCGGTGCCGTTGCAGGTCCAGAGCTGGATCTTCGTGCCGTCGGCGGTGCCGGCGTTGTCGACGTCCAGGCACTTGCCGCCCACCCCGGTGATGGTCCCGCTGGTCGGCGGGGGAGGGCTACCCGGGATCGAGTTGAGCGTGTACCACGCCTCGGTGCTCCACAGTGACTGGCCGCTGGTGGAGATGAACGGGCGGGGCGAGCGCAGGTGGACGACCCGCCCGGCCTTGCGACCGGCCACCGCGAGGGTGACCTTCTTCCCGTCCGCCGAGAGGGTGGCCGAGGTGACGGTCAGCGTCTCCTCGTCGATCTTGGGACCGCCGTAGCTGGCCGTCGCCTGGTACCGCCACTGCTTGACCTTGTAGCGCGCGGCCAGGTCGGCGGCGGTTTCTGTCGAGACGGGCTGGGTGTACTCCACCTCGAAGCCGGCCGTGGTGGCCCGCATGGCGAGCATCTCGAACGCGGTGGTGCTGTTCGGGGTGAGCTTCTGCAGGCCGTACGACAGCTTGCCGGTCTGGCCCCAGTTGCCGCCCGCGCCGAGCCCGCCGACGTAGATCGCGCCGTCCGGGCCGACGTTGACCTCGGAGACGCCCGCCTCCAGGCCCTGGGTGAGCCGGAACAGGGCCCCCTGGTACTCGCCGTTGACCTTCTCCACGGAGGCCCGTTGGAGGCCGCCGTACGTCACGTCACCGATGACGAACTGACCGGCGTATCGGCCGCTGGTCAGGTACAGCGGAGTGCTGGGCGAGTTGGCGATCTCGTTCTGTGGCATCCAGAGCACCGGTGGGGTGACCGGGTTGGTGTCGAACGGGCCGGCCGGGTTCGTGTAGTGGTTGAAGAACCGGCCCTGCTTGACGTGCACCAGCTTCGATGAGGGCAGCCAGCCGCCCTGGTTGTCGGTGACGAAGATGCCGCCCTCCGGGCCCCAGCCGATGCCGTGCGGGGTCCGCAGGCCGCCGGCGACGTAGCTGACCGCGCCGGTGTCCTTGTTGACCTTGAGGGTGGTGCCCCGGTTGGCGGCGGGCTGCGGGTTGGTGGTGGCGCCGCCGGAGTTGATCGACACCGACAGGTTCACGTAGAAGGACCCGTCCTGGTAGAGCAGGCCAAACGCAAACTCGTGGAAGTTGCCGCCGTACGGCCAGGTGGCGACGGTGTCCAGGCGCTCGGCAACCTCATCGCCGCCGGTGTTCACCAGCCGGGTCAGCCGCTGCTTCTCCGAGACGTAGACCACCCCGTCGACGACCTTCAGCCCCATCGGCTCCTTCAGGCCGCCGGCGATCTTCTTGGTGGTGACGTTTCCCGGACTTGTCGACCCGCCGGTGTTGCCGAGGATCCAGACCTCGCCGTCCTGGGAGGTGCCGGACTGGTCGCTGCCGCCCCAGGTGCAGATGACCAGGCGGCCGTCGGCCAGCCAGTCCATGCCGGTGACCTTCGGCTGGAAGCCGGTGGGCCGCAGGTTGGTCAGCGTGTAGCCGGGGTGCACGGCGGTAAGTGGCAGGCCGTCGCCGGGTGAGTCGGCGATTCCTTCGCACTCCTTGCGGCCGGGTGCGGTCACCCGGACCACACCGGCGTCGGTGCTCAGCGCCGAGTTCGGTACGACCATGAAGGACGACGAGCCGGGCGTCTTCCACTCGAGGGTGATCTGCTGTCCGCCCCCACGCTCGAAGTGGTCGATGCGCAGCGCGTGCAGACCGGCGGTGAGGGTGACGGTGCCCTCCTTGGGCGGGGTCGCGCCGTGCAGACCGTCATGGTTGATCACCACGGCGTTGTCGATCGACAGTTTGGATCCGTCGTCGCTGCTGAGCCGGAAGGTGTAGCTGCCGGCCTGGGTGGTGGTGATGTTGCCGAGCACCTGCGAGACGAAGTTGTCCTCGAAGCCGAAGTCAGCCGCCGAGGTCCAGTTGATGGTGGACATCAGCCTGTCCACGTTCGGGGTCTGCGCGGGCTTGAGTGTGCAGATCTCGGAGAGCGGCACCTGCACGTCGAAGACGCGCAGCGTGACGCCTGGTTCCTGTGCGGGAGCGGCGGTGGCGGGGGCGGTCCAGAGGCCGGTGGTGAGGACGAGTGTCAGCACACCCAGGATTGGACTGCGGAGTCGGCGTTGCAGGCGTGTGCCCATCGTTCCTCCAGAGGTGAGCGGAGTGTCCGACGGCCGGCGCGGAGCAGTGGTGGGGGTGGCCGCCGGCCCGGGTCCGAAACGTCCTCGACGCCGACGAGTGACGTTGCGGAAACACCGAGTTGATGGGTCGAGACATTAAAGCGTTTCGATTGGACTGTCCATGGCTTCGCGTCGATGCATCAAAAGTTTTCGATGTTCGTGCGAAAGTTCGTGGCCGTACGCGGAGAATGCCGGGTTCGGTGGACCTATCGCCGTCCGCGCCGCGCCGGACCGCCAGCTCGATTGCCGGGTTTACGGGTCGAGCTGGCGGACTTGCGGGCCGGGGAACCGGCCCTGCCAGCCGAGCCTGAGCCGGCGGGCCGGCGGTTCGGGGTGGAGGCTCCGCGTGTGGCGGGTCGACGGCGGGCCGCCACCAGCACGATCGCGGCGACCACGACGACGATCAGAAGCGGCACCAGCCAGGCCGGGAACCCACCGCCCGGCTTCTTCTCCGTGGCGCCGGCCGGATCGTTCGCCGGGGCGTCGGTAGCGCCCGCCGGGCTGGCAGCCGCACCCGGGCTCGCCGACGCCGTGCTTTCGACCTGGGCGAGCAGTGTTGGATCCGGCCCCGCCGTCGACGCCGCCCAACCGGCCGGCGCGGCCGTGCTCGGCCCCTGGTAATCGAAGGTGACGTTGCCCTGCACCGCTTCACCATCGGAGGCGACAGAGAGGTAGGTGGCGGTGTAGCGGCCCTTCGCCGGCCAGTGCGCCACGGTCACCATGGCCGGGAAACCGGTGTGGTACAGCCGCGGCTCGAACACGCCGTTCACCATGAAGTACTCCTGGACCGGCTTGTCCAGTCGCTTCGGCTCGCCGTGCGACCAGCCGTTGTCCACCCGCGACCCGTTCGGCCCGGTGATGGTGAAGTGGGCGTTGGAGGCCGGCTTCTCGGTGAAGTACAACCCCACCTGCGTCAGTGGCTCGCGAACGACGGTGCCGGTCAACGGGGTGGACGTCGCCAACTGCCCGTGCGCGGACGCCGGAGCGACGGGCAGCAACAGCGACACCACCAGCGTCGCGGCCAGCGCCGCCATGGTGCGGCTCAAGATGTTACGCGCAGTGACCAGCCTCGCTCGCATCCGTTCATCATGGTCATTTCCCCGCCGCCGAACAAGACGTAGAGTTCTCCTCCCCGACGATCAACTCGAAACCCGTCCCCCTCGCGTCGTTCGGAGTCCGCCCGTGTTCGTCCGTACCCCCGCCCTCCGCACCTCCGGCGTCCTCGCCGCCAGCGTCCTTGCCGCCCTGCTCGTCACGGGTTGCGGGCAGGGCGACGGCCCATCCGTGGCCACCCCCTCGACGCCGCCGACGTCCGCCGCGCCGCCGATTGCCACCGCCACCGCGTCGACCCCGACACCCAGCCCGACGCCCAGCGCCACCGCCAGCACCCCGGCGGTGGACAAGGAAATCACCGTGACGATCGCGAAGCGGCGGGTCGCTCCGCCGACCGGACGGGTCACCGTGAGTAAGGGACAACTGGTCCGGATCACGGTCACCTCGGATGTGTCCGACGAACTGCACGTGCACGGGTACGACCTGGGCGCTCGACTGCCGGCCGGCACGCCTGGCTCGGTGGAGTTCCGGGCCGACAAGACCGGGCTGTTCGAGGTCGAGACGCACGAAACCGAGCTGGTGTTGTTCCAGCTCGTCGTCCGCTGAGCGACATGACGGCCGCTCCCACGTTGCTGGCACACGGCGTCGGCGGCCGGCAGGACCTGCCGATCACGCTGCCGCAGCTCGTCATCGCCGCCGCGCTGACCCTCGTCGTCACGTTCCTCGCGCTGGGCCTGCTCTGGCGCGAACCTCGACTCGACCGGGACGCGACCGGTGGCCACCCGGTGCCGCAATGGCTCGCCCGACTCGTCGACGCACCCACATTTCGGTGGGTGCTGCGCGGCTTCGGCCTGCTCGCCGCCGCCTGGTTCTGCCTCGGCCTGCTGGGTGGGCCGGACACTGCGAACAACCCGACGGCCGGCGCGCTCTACGTGCTGCTCTGGGTCGGGCTGGCGCCGCTGTCGCTGCTGTTCGGCCCGGTCTGGCGGGCGGTCAACCCGCTGCGTACGGTGCACCTGCTCGCGACGCTGACAGCGCGGCGCGACCCGGACCGTGGGGTCCGTGAGCTGCCCGCCGGCGTGGGGATGTGGCCGGCCGCCGCCACCCTGTTCGGCTTCGTCTGGCTGGAGCTGGTCGCACCCGAACGGGCCACCCTGCCGGTCATCACCGCCTGGCTCGCCGCGTACACGGTGGTCATGCTGGCCGGGGCGGCGTTGTTCGGCGCCGGCTGGTTCGACCGCGCCGACCCGTTCGAGGCGTACAGCGCCCTGATCGGTCAGCTCGCCCCGATCGGCCGGGCCACGGACGGCGTGCTGGTGTGGCGCAACCCGCTCGACGGGATCGCCGGGCTGCGGCCCCGCCCCGGGCTGGTCGCCGTGGTGATCGTGCTGCTCGGCTCGACCATGTACGACAGCCTCTCCAACGCTCCGGGCTGGCTGCGCTTCAGCCAGGAGAACGGCCTGCACCCCGCGATCACCGGCAGCGCCGGGCTGATCCTGGTCGTCGCCGCCGTCGCGGTGGCGTACCTCGCCGCCACCGGGGCCGCGGCGCGCATCGGCCGCGCCGACCCGGCCGACGCCCGAGGGGCGCCGGGCGAGATCGCCCACTCGATCGTGCCGATCGCGGTGGGCTACGTGGTGGCGCACTACTACTCACTGCTGATCCTGGAAGGCCAGCGCACCATCGCGCTGCTCTCCGACCCCCTGGGCACCGGCGCCAACTGGCTCGGCACCGCCGGCTGGGAGCCGCACACCGGGCTGGTCACGCCCTCCGGGGTGGCCACCCTCCAGATCACCGTCATCATCCTCGGACACCTGCTCGGCACGCTGCTCGCCCACGACCGCGCCCTGTACCTGTTTCCCCGGGCCCGGGCGGTCGCCGGCCAGCTGCCGCTGCTGGCGCTGATGGTCGCGTACACCGTCGCTGGTCTGCTGCTGCTCTACGCGGGGTAGTCCAGCCCGGTTCCGACCCGTGCGTCAGGATGGCCCGTGGACTCCGATCTTCAGCGCTACCTCGACGACCTGGTCGCCGCTGCCCGGGACGTGCTCGGGGCCGACCTGGTCGGCGCGTACGCGGCCGGCTCGGTGGGGCTCGGCGCGTACCAGGCCGGCCGCAGCGACGTCGACGTGGCGCTGGTCTGCGCCGGGCCGCTCGCCGAGGCCGCCAAACGGGCGTTGGTGGCCCGTCTACGGCACGAGGTGCTGCCCTGCCCGGCGCGAGGGCTGGAACTGGTCGCCTACCTCCGGGCGGTGGCCGCCTCCGGAACCCCGGAGCCTGGCTTCGAGGTCGAACTCAACACCGGGTCCGGCATGCCGTTCCGGTGCACCCTCGACCCCGCCGACCGGCCGGCCGCCGACGGCCGCTTCTGGTACGGGCTGGACCGCAGCATCCTGCACCAGAATGGGCTGCCGCTGCTCGGCCCGCCCGCCGGGGAGGTCTTCGCCGACCTCACCCCGGCGGACCTGCGCCGCCTGCTCATCGAGGCGCTGTCCTGGTGGCTGGCCCTGCCGACACCGCCGGACGACCAGCCCGCGCCCGGCACGGAGGACGCCGTGCTCGGCGCCTGCCGATCGCTGGTGCGGCACCGCGACGGCATCTGGCTCGCGAAGGTGGCGGCTGGTCAGCGGCTGATCGACGCCGGTGACCGGGCCGAGGTGATCCACCGCGCGGTCGACGCCCGGCACGGTGGGCCGCCGCCCACCGGAGCGCAGGCCCGCGCCTTCCAGCAACGGGTACGCGACGAGATCGCCGCGTAGGCAACCGGGGTGGTGAAGACGGTGTACGGGATCAGCCGGTCGGCGGTGCTGCGTTGTCCGCCAGCGAGGTTCGCCCGGATGATCCGGTAGTCGTCCAGCGAGACATGGGTGAACTGCGGGCTACCGGCGACATCTCCGGCAGCCCAGGTCCGTTCGGCGGTGGTGCGCAGGTGCTCGTCGACCACCACGAAGCCACGGTCGTTGAGCCGTACGCCGGCCGCGTCCAGGCCAAGCCCATCGGTGACCGGTGCCCGACCGGCTGCCACCAGCACGTCGTCCCCGGTCACCAGACTGCCGTCGTCCAGGGTCACCCGGAGCATGCCGTCGACGTCACGGTCGACCCGCGCGACCGCGACACCCACCCGTACGTCGATGCCATCGTCGAGGAAGACGCGCATCACCGCGTCGCTCACGTCGGGATCCTCGCGGGTGAGCAGTCGAGGGCCGCCCTCGATCAG
Source organism: Micromonospora sp. NBC_01638 (assembly GCF_045209745.1). Taxonomy (NCBI): domain Bacteria; kingdom Bacillati; phylum Actinomycetota; class Actinomycetes; order Micromonosporales; family Micromonosporaceae; genus Micromonospora; species Micromonospora sp. NBC_01638. The sequence goes on along the minus strand of NZ_CP109273.1, from coordinate 6,127,077 downwards.
CGTCACCGTGCTGCCGAACGACGCGAACATCTGCGCGAACTCCACCCCGACGGTGCCGCCGCCGAGCACCACCAGCCGGGCCGGCAGCCGGTCCAGGCGCAGCAGCGTGTCGCTGGTCAGCACCCCGGCCTCGGCCATCCCGGGCACCGTCGGCAGGTGCGGGCGGGTGCCGGTGTTGATCACGACGTCGGTGCCGCGTAGCAGCCGCTCACCGCCGTCGGCGAGCGACACCCGAACGGTCCGCGGGCCGACGAACCGGGCCTGGCCGATCACCAGGTGCAGGCCGGAGTCGAGGAACTGCTGCCGGTTGGCGGCCACCATCCCCTCGACGACGTACTGCTTGTGCGCGCGCAACAGGTCCACGTCGACCCGGCCGCCCTCGACCACCAGGCCGAGTGCGGACGCGTCACGCAGGTGACGTGCCGCCCTCGCGCTGGTCACCAGCGCCTTCGTCGGGATGCACGCGACGTTGATGCAGCTGCCACCGATCATGCCGCGCTCGACCATGGCGACCCGCTGCCCGGACCGGGCGACGTCCATGCTCAACGTCTTTCCGGCCTTGCCGCCGCCCACGACGAGCAGGTCGAACTCCTCCGGTCGGTCGGTCACCGGGCGCTCCTCTCGGTCACCGGGCCGGGCCGGCGGCCGCCGCTGGTGCGCGGCGGCCTGCCCAGCCTGCCAGCTCCGACCCGACCGGCGACCCGGTTCCGCACAGAATCGCCCGAGGTCAACGGCCGCCGATGGGCTGTCGTTCGAGTGCCGCTGACGCGATTGTGGCGGCGATCCCCGGGACGTCGGCGACACACGCGACGAGCCCAGTGAGGGATCATCGGTGGATGGCTGACATTCCGCTTCAGTTCCGTGCACGGGTCCGCCATGAGCCGGACCGCTCCTATGCGGTGCTGGTCGAAGGACCTGAAGGGGAGGTGCTGGTTTGCACCACCGGCAGCATGAGGGAGGTGCGCAGGGCGGCACGCGAGGGTGCGGCTCGCCTGTTCGGCGTGCCGGCGGATCGGATCGCCGGGGAGGACCTGGACGTGGTGATCCCGCAGCCGCCGTACGGGCGCGACGGGCAGTGGGTGCGGATCGTCTCGGCAGGCGAGTCCACCGATCCGGACGACGTCGTCGACCTTGGTGTTGTCGGACAGGCGCACTGGTTCGGCCACGAGGGGGCCTGGTTCGTCACGGTGGCCGACTCCGGCACAGCCATCTACCCCAGCGAGTGCCTCGACTTCACCCCCGTCCTTACGGACAAGGAGGTCGCCGAGTTGCAGAGTTATCTCGCTCGGCCGGCCCAGCCTCGTTCTTGAGTGGCTGAGGTTTTGAAAACGGCAACCGGGCGGTCGTCCCGGGCCCGTCGCTCCGGACCCGGGTCAACCGCTGCGGAGGTCAGTGTCGGCCGGCGCCGTTCTCGCTGACCGGCTGCCCGAAGGCCAGGAACGGCACGGGCGTCGGGGCGTCCGGTCGGGTGAAGATCCGCTCGGCCTCAACGGCCGGCTCGTCCGGGGTGGCCGTCCGATCGCCAGACGCGGTCACCGGCTCGTCCAGGGTGGTCGGTCCGCTGGAGCGCTGACCACCGCTCTGGTCGCCACCGCTCTGGTCGCCACCAGACTGCTCGGCAGCGGACTGGCCAGCGCTGGGCTGGTCGGTGGCGGACTGGTCGTCGGCGGGCCGGTCGACCTCGGTCCGCGCACCACCGGTCCGGTCGGCGTGGTACCGGTCGGGAGCGGGTCGATCGGCGCTGGAACGGGCACCCACCATCGGGTACTCGGCGGTCTCCGAACCGCCGGCTGCCGCGGCCATGACCGCGGCGGCGGCGAGGTCGGCCACCCGCTTCGCCTCCCGCTGCACGCGGGCGCGGACCTCCTTGGCGTGCCGCTCGGCGGAGTCCCCGGCCCGTCGGGCCTCGTCCAGCCGGGTGTTTTCGGCGGTGAGGTCGCGGCGAACCTCGCTGAGCCGCTGCTGCATCTTCGACAGCTCGTCCTCCAGCGTCTCGCCCTCCTGGCGGACCTCGGCGAGCTGCTGGCGAGCAGTGTCCAGCTCGGCGTTCAGCTGGGCGGCCTCCTGCCGGCGCTCCGCAAGCTCCTGCTGCAGGACGGTCAGCTGCTCCTGGTGGCTGGCGGCCTGCTCGTCGGCGCGGTTGCGCAGCTCGGTCACGTGCTGCTGCGCCTCGGCGAGCAGTGCGGCGATCTGCTGCTCGGTCGTGCTGCGCTGCTCGTCCAGCTCCTGCTCAGCGGCGGCCTGCTGCTCGGCGATCTCCTGCTCGGCGGCGGTCCGCCGCTCGTTGACCTCCCGCTCCACGTTGGCCTGCCACTGGGCCATCTCCTGCTGGTTCTTGGAGCGGGCCGACTGGAGCTCCTGCTGGATCTGGGTACGGGCCGACTTCATCAGCGCGTCGGCGGCGACCCGGGTCTGGTTGAGCTGCTGCGCGCTCTGCTCGGTGATCCGCTTCGCTTCGTGCTGGGCGCGCTCGTGCGCGGCCTCACCGTCGGCGCGCAACTGCTCGGCGTGCTCGCGGATCGCGGTCAACTCGGCCTCGGCGTGGGTGCGCCGCTCCTCGTGCGCCTGCTCCTGCTCGGCCCGTCGGGCCGCCAGCTCCTCCGACAGGTCCTGGCGTGCCTGCGCGGCCCGTTCACGGGTGTCGGCGATGATCCGCTCCGACTCGCTGCGCAGCTCGTTCGCCCGGTCGGCGGCCGATTCGGTGATCATGTTGGCCTGCTTCTCGGCGAGCGCCATGATCTCGCCGACCATCGGGCCCAGATCGTGAAACGAAGCGCGGTCCACCTGCACTGGTTGCTCCTGCAGTTCGGCCAGTTCGGCACGCAGCCGCTGCACCTCGGCCGTCAGCTCGCGGACCCGGACGGCGGAACGCCCGTGCTCCCCGCTCAGCATCGTGATCTGACCGTCGAGTTGCTCCAGGTGCCGGTCCACCTGACGTTTGTCGTAGCCGCGCAGGGCGAGCTCGAAGCTCGGCCGCGAGGCCGCATCGTCGCGTACTGCGTGCGGCTCAGCGCCGATGGACATGCGCCATCCTCCGTACGATCGGGGCGTCAGGGCCGGCGATCGCCTGCCCCGCGGGCCGTCAGTGTGGCGCAACGCTACCGCCGAGCCGACCTCATGCGAAGTCCCGCCCCACCACCTCTCATCCCGCCCCGCCCTGTCACCCCGTTCCCGCGTCGACCATGGACGTGTGGTGCCGGGAAGGTGGTGATCCGCCACCTTCGTCACCCACCACAACTCCATGATCGGCGCGGGTCGCTGATCAGCGGCGGCGAGCTACGAGGACCGCGTCGTGGAGAGTGATGTCCTGGCCGTTCGGGTCGGTGGCTGGACGGGGGCGGGCCTCGGCGGCCAGCACCTCCCAGCGGGCCGGGTCCAGGGAGGCCGCCACATCCTCGGCGGTGTACATCATGTCCGGCATGTGCAGCCGATGCGCCGACGTCCACAGATCCGACGGGTGGTGCCCGACGATCAGCAGGACCCCGCCCGGCGCCACCGCCGCGGCCAGCCGGGCGAACAACTCCCGCCGCTGCACCGGGGGCAGGTGCATGAACTGCGCGGAAACCAGGTCGTACGTCTCCTCGGCCGGAGGCTTTTCGCGCAGGTCGGCGTGCGTGAACTCGATCCGGTCGCCGACCTGCGCGGTGTCGGCGTGGGCGGCGGCCCGGCCCAGCGCGGTGGTGGAGATGTCCGCCGCTGTCACCCGCCAGCCGCGTTCGGCCAGCCACACCGCGTCGGCGCCCTCCCCGCTACCCACGTCCAGCGCGTGCCCCGGGCTCAGGTCGGCGGCCTCGGTGACCAGCTGCGGGTTCGGCCGGCCACTCCACACCGAGGGCCGGGACTGGTAACGCTCCTCCCACGCCGGCTGCTCGAACGCCGTGGCCACCAACTGCCGGTACGCGGTCACCGCCGCGCGGGTCTCCTCGGTGATGAGGTCGGCGTTGATCGCCGCCCCCGCGGTCAGGCCAGCCGCGGCGGACGTGATGACCTGGCCGCGGAGGTCGGCCAGGTTGCCGGCCACCCAGACACCGGGGATGGTCGTCGCGCCGGTGGCGTCGGCCGGGATCTGGGCTCCGATCACGTGCTCACCCATCGTCACCTCCTCCGGGGCCAGATCCAGCCCCGCCAGCAGATCGGCACGCGGCGTCAGCCGCGTCGCCACCACGATCGCGTCCAGCGCCACCACCCGGCCGTCGGCCAGCCGTACGCCGGTCAGCGCGTCCCCGGTCACTTCGACCTCGGCGACCGGACCCGGCACCACCGCGATGCCCCGGGCGGCGAGCCGTTCGGCGGTCTCCTCGTCCGGCGTGGGGACGTCGTGCAGCAGGAGCAACACGTGGGAGCTCCACTGTCGCCACATCTCGGCCTGGTGCACGGCCAGCGGCCCGGTGGCCAGCACGCCGATCCGCCGGTCCTGGACCTCCCAGCCGTGGCAGTACGGGCAGTGCAGCACCTCGCGGCCCCACCGCTGTGCCAGACCGGGTACGTCGGGCAGCTCGTCGGTCAGCCCGGTGGCCACCAACAGTCGTCGGGCCCGCACCGAGCCCCCGTCCTCGAGGCTGAGCCGGAACCCGTCGTCGTCCCGGGTCGTTGCCTGCACCCGCCCGGTGCGGAACTGCCCGCCGTACCCGGCAACCTCAGCTCGCCCGACCGCGACCAGCTCGCCCGGCGGCGTCCCCTCCCGGCCCAGGTAGTTGTGCACCTGGTCGGCCGGAGCGTTGCGTGGCTCGCCGGAGTCGATCACCAGCACCGACCGTCGGGCCCGGGCCAGCGCCAGGGCTCCGCTGAGCCCCGCGGCGCCGCCGCCCACCACCACCACGTCGTATGTCTCGTCCACCGGTCTCTCCCTCTGACTTGTCGGCTGAGCCCACCATCCGTCGCTGCCGGCCAGGTAGCAACTATCCTTGCCGTTATGGCAAACGAGGACAGCGCCGCGCTGGCGGCCGTCGGCCCCCGGCTACGCGCCCTGCGCCACCAGCGAGGGACCACGCTCACCCAGCTCGCTGAGCTGACCGGCATCTCGGTGAGCACCCTCTCGCGGCTGGAATCCGGCAGCCGCCGGCCCACCCTGGAGCTGCTGCTCCCGCTGGCCCGGGCCTACCAGGTGGCGCTGGACGAACTGGTCGAGGCCGCGGCCACCGGCGATCCTCGGGTACGTCCCAAACCGATCGTCATCCACGGCATCACGTTCCTGCCGCTGACCCGCCGACCCGGCGGCCTGCAGGCGTTCAAACAGATCATTCCGCCGGACCCGTCCGCCGGGGAGCGAACCCCGCAGACCCACGAGGGGTACGAGTGGCTCTACGTGCTGTCCGGCCGGCTACGCCTGCTGCTCGGCGAGCACGACCTGACGCTCACCCCGGGCGAGGTGGCCGAGTTCGACACCCGCATCCCGCACCTCGTCCGCAACCCCGGCCCCGGCACCGCCGAGGCCCTCAGCATCTTCGGACCGCAGGGGGAGCGGCTGCACGTCCGGGCCCGCCCCGCCGCGCCCGACAAGCAACGGTGATCAACACGGGATCAGCCCCACCTGCGCAGGATGGCTGGTTTGTCGAGCTTTCCGACCGGGGTGTGCGGAAGCTCGTCGACCACCTGTACGCGGTCAGCCAAACCGTGGTCACGCAGGAGGCGGCTGACCGTGGTGGCCACGTTCAGTGCCTCGGCTCCGTCGGCCGGCGTCACCACCACCAGCGGAGCTGATCCGTCATCGGTCGATGATGGCAGGACCGCTGCCTCACGGACTGCTTCGTCGGCTTGGAGAACGCCTTCGAGTTGGGGTGCGAAGATCAGTCGTCCCGACGTGGTGCTCAAGACGTCGGCGACTCGGCCCAGGACGCGGTACTCGCCGGATTCCGTCTGCTCGCCCACGTCTCCGGTCCGGTACCAGCCGGCCCGGAATGCCCGTGCCGTCTCGGCCGGATTGCCCTCGTATCCGATGCTGGTGTGCGGCGAACGGGCCAGGATCTCGCCGAGCATCGGGGTCTGCGCCGAGAGCGGCTCCAGCGCGACCTCAACTGCCGGCAGCGGATACATGCCGCGGGACTCCTGCGCGACGTCGTCCAGGTTGCCCAGGACGATGCCGAACTCCGTGGACCCGTAGATGCGACGGATCTGGATCCCGAGGTGCTGGCGAGCCTGCTTGATCACCTCCGGGCTGAGATAGGCCCCGCCGCAGAGCGGAAGCCGCAGCAACGGCAGGGCGGTTGATCCTGTCCCGGTCAGAAGCTGGTAGTGGCGCGGCAAGGCACTGAAAATCGTCGCGCCCGAATCAGCGAGAGTGCTCAGTAGCTGGTCCGGCGGCGCGGCAGGGTCGGACAGCACGAGCCGGGCTCCGGCCAGGAGCGCCGGAAACATGTGCACATCGACGCCATGGGCTACATCCAATGGATGCATGGTCAGGAAGACGTCCTCAGGGGTCACCTTGAGGTAGGACAGCCACTGCCGCCGATCGGCCAGCAGGTCCTCCTGACGCCAGGCGACAAGCTTGGGGACACCGGTGGATCCGGTGGTCTCCAGCAACCGGAAGACGCCGGACCGAGCCCTGGCCAGCAGCGCCTCGACAACGCGCGGGGCGGGCTCAGCGAAGAGCGTGTCGACTCCGAGGGTGTCGACTGTGGCGTCGAGCAGGTCGTCGTGCTGCTCCCGGATCAGGAATCGTACCGGGACCTGGGCCAGCGACCAGCGAAGCCGTTCCCGGTCCGATTGCACACTGATCGGCAGGTGCACTGCGCCGAGCCGAGCTAGAGCGAGGATAATCGCGATGTACCCGGGGCCGTTGTGCAGACGGGTGGCGACAAAGTGGCCGGGCTGCACCCCGACGCGGAGCAGGCGGGCGGATGCCCGGTCGACGAGGTCACTCAGCCGGGCATACGTGAGCTCCTCGCCGTCGACAGCTTGCACGGCCACCGCGCCTGCGCGGGTCCGAGCCACTTCCTGGAACGCCTCATACAGCATGCAGGTTGTCCTGGCGTGTCGCGTCCAGAGTGACCTGTCCGCGCAGGAGCAGCCGTACCCCTTCGGCGCCGATCGCCGTGCGGCCGTGCAGGGTGCGCTGGTTGTCGATCACGAGAAGGTCGCCGACCTGCCATCGGTGCTGGTAGAGGAATCGGGGGCGGTGCAGGAAGTCACTGAGCTGGGTGAAGAAGTGATCTGTGGTGGTTTGGTCGCCACCTTTGACCCGTACCTGCCATCCACGGTTGGTGTCAGCGGGGAACGGCAACGTCAGGTTCAGCGATCGGATCCGGCCGTAGTCGCGGACGGTGGGGATCTCGTACCAGTTGTCCGGGACCGTCGGGAAGTAGCCTCGATCCTCGACCAGATACTCCAGCCCTACGTTCTCGATCGTCTCCCGCAGGTCGTCCGGCATCTCGGCCCACGCCGCCAACTGGTCGCAGACGGTCGTTTCCCCGGATCCGGGCTCGTCGCGGAACTCGCTGGCGTAAAGGACGATCAGATCTGTCTGCTCCCCTACCAGGATGCCGTCGGTGTGCAGCGGGAGCGGGCCGCGCCCGGTGACCACTTTTCCCTCGTCTGCCGAGGCGTTCAACTTGAGCAGGTCGGCCCGGCCCTCGCCGAACTTGTGCTGCACGGTGTCGCCGAGCTCGTGCACCAATCGCTGAAAAGCTGGTTCGTCAAGATCGAGACCTCGTGCGAGGGCCGCACCGGTACGGGTCGCGGCGGTGCGGCATGCGCTCGCCAGATCGTCCGCTGCGGTGGGATCGAGTACAAGCCCGAGGCCTGATGGGGTGAGGCTCAAGGTCATCTCCTGAGACTTGGCACTGGGATGTGGGTGGTTCGGCTGCTGCGAGCAGGGGTGGTCAGCGCTGGGCGTTGGCGATGCTGCGGTCGTACACCTGCCGCGGGTCCCAGTCGTCGATCGAGCCTTCCTGCGCCAGGTTCACCAGTTCCCGGAAACAGGCCCGGTAGATCGCGGCCCGGTCGGTGCCGGGGGCGTCCGTCTCGAGTCGCTTCACGACTCCTCGCTGCAGACCGCCGCCGTGATGAACGGCGATCTTGCGACGCCAGGCGATGTCGTGCGACACCCGTCGGCTCATGGCCCGGCGGAGGTGGTACTTCTCCCTCCCGTTACGCACCTTGCAGTCCGGCGCGGTGTCCAGGGCGACCTGGATCACCGGCCATGCCCAGAACGGGTGATGAACTTCCCGGCCGTGCGCCAACGGCAGCCGGCTGGACAGTTCGTTGGTGAACCGGGTCTGGTGGATGGCCGCGATCGTCTGATCGATCAGCTCGTCCGGCGTTCTGAACGGACGGTAGATGCCGGCATTGATGAGATCGCTCCCGTATCCGGTCAGCAACACCTCGTCGCGCGGGATCTCGGTCCCGGCGTACAGCGCCGTGGCGGTCAGCGCGACCTCCACCACCTCAGGCTCCGTCACACCCAGTCCTCGGATGGCCTGCGGGACCGCAGCCATGATGCGTTCCTCGGACAGATCGATCCGGTGCACGGAGAGACCAAGGCGGTCGCCCAGTTCTGCAGCGTCGTCGAACTCGTCGCCCCAGGGAGTACCGGCGCTGTACGGCGTCAGCGCGAGTCCTTCGGCGGCGGCGAGCAAGGTGACCGTCCCGGAGTCGATGCCGCCTGACAGGAGGGTCGCGAAACGGTCGAGCGGCCGGTTCCGGGCCACGGCCTGGATCTGCTCCTGCAGGGCGCTGACCTGAGCCTCTCCTGCTTCCAGCGCGTCGGTACGCCCGGGACGACGCAGGTGCCGCAACGGATCGTCGGCCAGGGTGGTGCGTAGGGTCCACCCGTTGCGCAGCCGTCTGCTCTCCTGCACCGCATTGAACGGTATCCGGCTGACGTGCAGCAGGGCGGTCTCGTCGCTCTGCGGCTGAGGTCCTTCCGGGCGGACCTCGACGGGCAGACCGAGAGCGGGCAGGATCAGCGGAGCCAGGAACAGGTCCGTGAAGTAGGCCAGCTTGCCCTGGGATCGGTTGAAAGCCAGGTATACGGCATCCTCGTTCAGCGCTGAGGTCTGCACGACGATGCGGTCCTCGTAGATGAGTATTCGTGCCGCGGCGGTTGTGTCGGGTGGGGCACCGCCGTCCGCGGGCTCTGCGGACATCTTCCGCACATCGATCTGGAACGGTGTGGTGCGGGGGCTGTCACCCGCCAACCCGCTGGTGTGAACTCTGAGGTCACCGATGTGGACAGCGGCCCTTATCCGCTCCAAAGGGGTCAGATCACAGTTTCCGACTGCCGCCCACCTGCTGGCCGCCATGATGGTGTTCCTTCCGCGTCGAGGGTCTGCAGCGTCACCGACTGCCGTCGATGACCTGTCGCATGTTGCGCTGCGCCTCCCCGGCGGCGAACGCCGTGCGGTGCGCCTGCTTGCCGATGACTCGAAGCTGCTCGAGTCCGTCGATGAATCCGCTGTTCAGGTACGGTTTGGTGCTTCGGAAACCGGCCGCCGGGTATGCCGCGAAGGACCGAGCTCGCTGGACGGCAGCCGACAGCAGTCGATCCACCGGGACGACATCGTGTAGCAACTTGTCCTGCAGGCTTCGCGTGGCCGGCCAGTCCCCGCTGGACATCAGCATCTGCTGCATGACGCTGCGGCCCACTGTCCGCTCGAGCATGTATCCACCGAAGGTGCAGGCGATGCCCACCTGGAATTCCGGCATCTTCAGCACGCACCGGTCGCTGCCCACCCGGTAGTCCGCGGTGAGTGCGATCTGCAGGCCGATACCGATCGCGAAGCCGTCGATCGCCACCACCAGCGGGCAGTTCAGCTGTAGACAGGCGATGTACAGGTCAGTGATGTGATCGATCCACTCATCAACCTCGTCGCCGCCTCGGAACGTCGACGTCTCGTGGAAGTCACCCCCTACGCCGAAGGACCGGTCGACGCCGCTGAACAGCACGACCGAACGGATGTCCGGGTCGTCGAGCTCGCGAACCGTCTCGGTCAGCGCCCGCATCCGCGGCATCGACCACATGTTGTGCCGGTGGCCCTCGGAAAACTCCACCACGGCCACGCCCTCGGAGACCTCGAGGCTGAAATAGGTCTGCGTGCTCAATTCCGATGACATTCGCTTCGTTCTCCCGACTGGTTGGTGTCGCTCCCGGCGTTTCGATGCCCGCAAGGGCCGGCCCGGACAGCTCAAGACGCGCCGGCGTACGGCGAAAAGCGGCGGGATCGTCAAGCACAGTACGACAGGAACGCGGTTGGTGACAACGAAGGGCAATCATTACGCCGATCTTGTCCAGATAACCCTCATCTTGCGGATCATGACGGTCATTGTCAATAGCCGGCATTCCGGGCGGCCGCCTGTTCGTCCTGGCTTGCCGCCGCTTGGCCGGCACATATTTTGATCAATTACCGCTGGCCGACGGGGATGTCGTGATCGCCGCACCGACAATCGCTCCCAGATGGCGAGAAGGGGCATCCGCTCCATCGGCTCATGACATACGGTGATCGCACAGTGGACGGTCGGTGCCCTCGCCTCCGGGTTGAGGTCAAGGCGAATCAGCAGGTCAGCGACACGAGACGACACACGGGGTGTTGGAAATCAGACAAACAGTGCTCAGCTCGACGAAAGCGCGACTCCTGTCGGCGCATTTGCCCGCATCGGCCGCCGCTGGGTCTCGGGGTTTCAGCCGGCTCCGTGGAAGGTTGACCCATCGCAGGTCGGGGTTGCGGCAAACAGAAACCGCCGACTTTCCGGGGATCGTCGTGATGGGATAAGCATCCGACTCGACTTCCTTGCGATATTCCGGCATTTCTGGTCGCCTGCGTCGCCGACCCCTGGTCTTTCTGCAATCAATCTCGCACTGACCCGGTGGGCGGCTGTCTCACCACAATAAAACATACCGGTTCGACAATTCTGCGCTCAATTGGCCGTGGAATGGACGACGCCTGCGCAAAAACCACTGCCATGGCGTTGCGACAGAGGTCCCGACGGGCCCAGAAAGGCGTGTCCGATGACCCAGAAGCTCTGGGGTGGTCGCTTCGAGGAAGACATCACACCCGAGGTACTCGACTACACGCTCACTGTCGACATCGACGTTCGGCTGATCCCGCACGACCTGTGGCAAAACATCGCGCACGTCCTGCTGCTGGCTCGTCAGGGCATCATCCTCAAGGACGCAGCGCGATCCATCATCACGACCCTGGTGAGGTTGGACCAACAACATCGAGACGGTGCGCTCACGCTGCGGGCCGAGTACGAGGACGTCCACCTCAACATCGAGCAGATGGTCATCGAGGAGTTGGGGCTGGACGTCGGTGGCCGGATGCACACGGCCCGGTCCCGCAACGACCAGGTGTCCACCGATGCCCGGATGTACCTTCGCGATGTCCTGCTTGAGGCGATCGACGCCAACCTCGACCTGATCGATCGCCTGACGCACCTCACCGATCAGGATTTCCGCACGGTGCTGCCGGGGTACACCCACAGCCAGGCCGCTCAGCCGATCAGCGTTGCCTTCTGGCGGACCGCACACGCCAGCGCGCTTCTGCGTGATGTGCGCCGCCTGCGGGACGCCTTCAGCCGGGTCAACGAGTCGCCGCTGGGCGCCTGCGCGCTCGCCGGCACCTCGTTCCCGCTCGACCGCGATGCCACCGCCCAGCTCCTGGGTTTCGATCGGGTGCTCAGCCACGCCCTGGACGCCACCAGCGCCCGCGACCACATGATCGAAGCGGCCGCGGTCTTCGCCCTCGGCAGCAACAACCTGTCCCGCATGGCCGAGGAAATCGTCATGTGGAGCGGTCACGAATACCGGCTCTGCGAGGTCGGGGACGCCTTCACCACAGGCAGCTCCATCATGCCGCAGAAGAAGAACCCTGTGGTCGCCGAGCTGGTACGCGGACGGTCGGGCCGGGCCACCGGCGTGCTGGTGCAACTGCTGACAGCGGTCAAAGGTGTCACTCTCGGGTACAGCTGCGACCTGCAGGAGGACAAGCCGTTCCTGTGGCAGAGCATCGACTCGTACCTGTCCACCCTGCGCGTGGTGGAGAGCCAGGCTCGTACTCTCCGCTTCGATCCACAGCGCGGCGAGGATCTGTGCTGGGACAACTTCTCCACCGCCACAGAACTGGCCAACTATCTCGTATCGGCGGCCGGGGTGTCGTTCCGCCAGTCGCATCACGTCGTCGGCAAAGTGGTCGGCCAGCTGATCAGCCGGCAGGCGACGCTGCGCGACCTCGAGCTGGTCTCGTCGGTGCTGGCCGACGAGGGCCATCTGGTCGAAGTGAACGTGCTCCGTGACCTGCTTGCGCCGCTGAACGCCATGAACGGCTACACCAGTGGCGGTGGCACATCCGCCGCCAGCGTGATGGACGTCGCAGCGGATCTGCACGCCAGTTCCACCGCACACCGTACCTGGATCCGTGCCCGTCGCGACGGCCTCGCCGCAGCCCGCGCCGCGACGCTGCGCTGCGCCGACGAAGTGGCGGCCGGCGCCGCGATCGACAAGGCCCTCGCCGCCGTCCTCGACGAACTCGCGCACGACCGTGCTGGACAGGAGCAGTCATGAAGATCGTTCTCGCCTATTCCGGTGGCCTGGACACCTCGGTGGCGCTGCACTGGCTGCGCGACCGGTACGACGCCGAGGTGATTGCCTTCTGCGCCGACATCGGACAGCTCGAATCCGTACCGGACGTGCGAGAACGCGCCCTGCGGACCGGCGCGTCCGAGATGTGGGCAGAACCGTTGACTGATCGATTTCTGAACGACTTCGCGATGCCCGCCCTGCAGGCACACGCCCGGTACGAGAACAAGTACCTGCTGGCCGCACCGTTGTCCCGACCCCTGATCGCACAGCGAATGGTCGAGATCGCGCACGCCGTCGGCGCGGACGCGGTCGCGCACGGCGCCACGGGTAAGGGCAACGACCAGGTGCGCTTCTTCACCAGTGTGGCGGCGCTCGATCCGTCGCTGAAGGTGCTCGCACCGGTGATCGACTGGGAGTTGAAGACCCGCGAGGACGAGCTGGCTTACGCCGACAAGCACGGCATCCCGGTGCCGGTCGGCAAGGAAAAGCCATACAGCATCGACACCAACGTGTGGGGAACCAGTATCGAGTGTGGCGAGCTCGACGACGTCACCCAGCCGCCCCCGGCCGACGCGTGGCAGTTGACCCGCGATCCTCGCCGAGCCCCGGACGAACCGACCCGGGTGCGGCTCGGCTTCACCGGGGGCGTCCCGGTGAGCCTCGACGGTGAATCGCTGGGTCTGAGTGCTCTGGTCGGACGCCTCAACGCTCTCGCAGCGCCGCACGGCATCGGTCGGATCGACATCACTGAGAGCCGAATCGTCGGATTCAAGACCCGGGGCATCTATGAGGCGCCAGCGGCAACCGTGCTCATGGCGGCACACGCGGAGTTGGAGTCGCTGGTACTGGACCGCGAAACCCTGCACCACAAGCAGTCCATCGCCCTGCGTTACGCCGAGCTTGTCTACTACGGGTACTGGTTCAGCGATCTGCGCCGGGCGCTCGACGGATTCGTGGCCACACTTCAGCCGGCGGTGACCGGCGAGATCGCCGTGGACATGTTCAAGGGTGGCTGCACGGTGGTCAGCCGATCGTCGCCGCACTCCCGCTACAGCCGGGCGATGGCCACCTACGAAGCCGGCGACCAGTTCGACCATCAGGCGGGTGCCGGCTTCGCCTATGTGTGGTCGCTGCCGCTGACCGCCGGCCACCGGGCCTGAGAACCAGAGAGGAGCGACACCCGTGCGAGTAGTGTTCATGGGTTACCAGACGTGGGGGCATCGAGTGCTGCAGGCGCTGATCGACTCCCGCCACGACGTGGTGCAGGTCATCACCCATCCCGACAGCGGACACGAGTACGAAACCATCTGGAACGACTCGGTGATCGACCTGGCCGAGAAGCACGACCTGCCGGTCCTGGTCCGTCAGTACGCCAATGACGACGAGGTCGCCGTACGGCTGCGGGAGCTGGCTCCGGACATCATCGTATCGTCGGACTGGCGTACCTGGCTTGCGCCTGCCGTATACCGCCTGGCGCGGCACGGGGCGATCAACGTCCACGACGCCCTGCTGCCCCGCTACGGCGGTTTCGCCCCGCTCAACTGGGCGATGGTCAACGGTGAACGCGAGGTCGGAGTCACCGTTCACTTCATGAACGATGATTTCGACCTCGGCGACATCGTGTTGCAGCGACGGGTCGAGGTAGGCGACAAGGACACTGTGACGGACCTGTTCGAGCGCACCATCGAGATCTTCCCGGAAATCACCCTGTCGGCGCTGGACCTCATCGAGAGTGGCACCGGGCAGTGGATCAGTCAGGATCCTGCCCAGGCGACGTTCTTCCACAAGCGATCGGTGGAGGACAGCCGAATCCACTGGACGTGGCCGGCCGACCGGTTGGCCAATCTGATCCGGGCCCAGAGCGATCCCTACCCGAACGCCTTTGCTTACCACAACGGCGTGCGGCTGCGAGTGACCTCCGCGGCCGTATCACACAAGCGCTACGGGGGGACCCCGGGCCGAATCTTCTGCCCCGAGGACGAGGGCGTCGTCGTGGTGTGCGGACCGGAGGCCCACACCGGACGTGAGCAGGGGCTGAGAATCCTGCAGGTGCGCACCGAGGATGGTACGCAGGTCCCGGCGCGCGCCTACTTCACATCCATGGGGGGTTATCTGACGTCGCACTGATCCGGCCACCGACAATTCAAGGCGGAACATGTTCAGCATTCTGATGTCGCTGGCATCGGCAACGGTTTTGGGAGCCGCCGACTTCGTCGGCGGCTTCGCCACCAAGCGCGCGGCGGCTGTGACCGTCGTGCTCTGGTCGAACATGGCAGGGCTGGCGACCGCCGTGGTGTTCGTCGGAACCGTTGGCGGCGGAAACATCAAGGCCGCCGACGCCGGCTGGGGGGCCCTGGCCGGGTTGGCCGGCAGTGTCGGTGCCATGCTGCTCTATCACTCCCTCGCCCACGGAGTGATGAGCGTGGTCGCCCCCACCACCGCCGCCATGGCCGCGATCCTGCCCGTCCTTGTCGGTCTGGCCGGTGGAGAGGCCGTGTCAGTGATCGGTGCGGCCGGCCTGGCCTGCGGACTGATCGCCATCCCGTGCGTCTCGGTCACCTCAGGTGGCGACCGGCCCGGTCGACAGTCGCATCTGCGGACCGTGGCCGGGGCGTTGGCGGCCGGCGCCGGATTCGGCCTGTTCTTCGTGCTGCTGTCCCGTACCGGGGACGGGTCGGGGCTGTGGCCACTGGTGGCCGCCAGATGCGCCTCGTTGACCCTGCTCGTGCTCGCCTGGCCGATCGGTCGTTGGTCGGTCAGAGCTCCCCGCAACACCGTGCTGCTGGCCCTGCTCTCCGGTGGTCTGGACATGCTGTCGAGCGTGCTGTATCTGCTGGCCGTCCGTGCGGGCTACCTGTCCGTGGTGGGCCTGCTCGCATCGCTCTACCCGGTCAGCACGCTCCTGCTCGCGCGGGTGGTGTTGCGCGAACGCGCCACCCGGGTGCAGTGGGCCGGTGTCGTCCTGGCGCTGGTCGGGGTGTTCCTGTTGGCGTCCCGCTGACCCGCACGACTCGGCTACGCACCTGCCGGCGGCACCTCGTGGGGTACCGCCGGGACGCATCGTCGCTCAGGTGGTGTAGTCAGCGTTGATCCGGATGTACCCGTCGGTGAGGTCGCACCCGTACACGGTGAAAGCGCCGTCGCCGATACCCAGGTCGACCTCGATCACAACGTCATCGCCTTCCAGGTGGTGCCGCAGCCGCACCAGGGTCTCAGCGGTGGCCTGTGCCGGATAGACCTCGATACCGCCGAAGCCGATCCGTACCCGTTGCTGATCGATGTCTTCGTCGTCCTCGCACTTGCCGACCGCCATGGCTACCCGGCCCCAGTTCGGGTCCGCGCCGTGCACAGCTGTCTTGACCAGCGGTGAGTTCACAATGGCCTTGCCGACCCGCTTGGCCTGCTCGCCGTCCCGGGCGCCGCTCACCCGCACCTCGATGAGCTTGCTGGCGCCCTCGCCGTCGCGGGCAACCATCCGCACCAGGTCCAGTGCGGCGGTGTACAACGCCTGCTCGAACTCTTCCAGATCGACCGGCCCGGCCAGGCCGTTGGCGAAGACGGCCGCGGTGTCGCTGGTGGAGGTGTCGGTGTCGATGCTGACCGCGTTGAACGTTCGAGCGATAACCGAACGGAACACCCGGTCCAGGTCGACCGGCTCGATGTGGGCGTCCGTACAGAAGAACGTCAACAAGGTTGCCATGTTCGGTTCGATCATGCCGACGCCTTTCGCGACGCCGACGATGCTCGCCGCTCCGCACCTGACCCGCACCACCTTGGGCGTGGTGTCGGTGGTCATGATTGCCCGGGCGACCCGGTCGAAATCGGCAGGCGGAAAAGGCCACCGAAGCTCGGCCAGACGCTGCCGTACCCTCGGCATCGGATACTGCTTCCCGATCACCCCGGTTGACGCGATGAGCAGATCGTCTTCGTCCAGTCCGGCGGCGCGAGCCACGGTGGCCCGCACCTCGCGGGCGTTTTCCAGCCCTTCCTTGCCGGTGGCCACGTTCGCGTTGCGGGAGAGCACCACGACGCCGCGGGCGGACGATGCCGGCGCCGCCGAACGGCTCAGCACGACACTGGGGCCGGCGAACCGAGAGCGGGTGAACACCGCGGCGCTGACCGCGGGCACCTCGGAGACCAGGGCGGTGAAGTCGTCCTCGTCCTCCTTGAGCCCGGCGTTCGCGACCACCGCGCGGAACCCTTGCGGAACGATCATGTACTCATCCATCCTTCGCACGGACGCCGGCACGTTCGGATCCGGTTGCGTTGTGGTGTCAGGCGGAAGCCGAAGGTCATCGACGGCAGCCACAGAGGACCGCCCCTCGTCACCTACGGTATCAACGGGGTAGCTATCCGATGGATGCCCGCCCGGAGGATCCCAGGGGCTGGGTGGTGTTCGGTTCCCTGAACCGCCCAGCACCACCTCGCGTCGCGGACCGCGCGCGGCGGCACAAAAACTGCCGCTGCGGCGTCCCACGTCGAACTGTGGGCACCGCACCTCCGTGTCTATGATCGACGACCCTGACCGGGAAAACGGAAACATGGCCGTTCGGTTCGGCCCGGAGCAAGAGGTGAGGTGCGCGACGGTGATCCGCGAGGCGTACGCCTGCTGGGTGCGTGAGCCCGGCGCGGCCGAGATCCGGCCGGTGTCGCTGCCCACCCCGGGCCCCGACGAGGTGCTGGTCCGGGCCAGCTACTCAGGGGTCAGCCGGGGCACCGAGACGCTGGTCTTCGCCGGCCGGGTGCCCGCCGGCCAGTACGCCGCGATGCGCGCGCCGTTTCAGGAGGGCGACTTCCCCGGCCCGGTGAAGTACGGCTACCTCAGCGTCGGCGTGGTCGAGCAGGGCCCGCCGGACCTGCTCGGGCGGACGGTGTTCTGCCTGTACCCGCACCAGAGCGCGTACGTCGTGCCGGCCACCGCCGTGGTGCCGGTGCCGGACGGGGTGCCGCCCGCCCGCGCGGTCCTCGCCGGCACGGTGGAGACCGCGATCAATGCGCTGTGGGACGCGGCGCCGCTGGTCGGTGACCGGGTCAGCGTGATCGGCGCGGGCATGGTGGGCTGCTGCGTCGCGGCGCTGGTCGCCCGGATCCCCGGCGTGCAGGTCGAGCTGGTCGACACCGACGTCCGCCGGGCCGGGGTGGCCGGCGCGCTCGGCGTCTCGTTCGCCCAACCGGCCGACGCGACCGGCGACCGGGACCTGGTCGTGCACGCCAGCGCCACTGGTGCCGGGCTGCAACGCTCGCTGGACCTGCTCGCACCGGAGGGCACGGTCATCGAGCTGAGCTGGTACGGCGACCGCCCGGTGCAGGTGTCGCTGGGCGGGGCGTTCCACTCCGGCCGGCTGACCGTACGCAGCAGTCAGGTCGGCATGGTCGCACCCGCCCGGCGGGGACGGCGCAGTTACACCGACCGGCTGGCGCTCGCCCTGGACCTGCTCGACGATCCGGCCTTCGACGCGCTGATCACCGGCGCGTCCCGGTTCGCGGAACTGCCCGACGTGCTCGCCAGACTGAGCACGGGTGACCTGCCCGCGCTCTGCCACCTCATCACCTACGACGACGGGGAGTGACCGTGTTCAGTGTGACCGTTCGAGATCACATGATGATCGCCCACAGTTTCCGGGGCGACGTGTTCGGCCCTGCCCAACGCCTGCACGGGGCGACGTTCGTGGTGGACGCGACGTTCCGGAGGCCCGACCTGGACGCCGACGGCATCGTGGTCGACATCGGCCTGGCCACCGAGCAGCTGCGGGCCGTGCTGAGCGAGCTGACCTACCGCAACCTCGACGACGAGCCGGCCTTCACCGGAGTGAACACCACCACGGAGGTGCTGGCCCGTACGGTCGCGGACCGACTTGTCGAGCGGGTGCACGCGGGCGACCTGGGCGCGGGGGCGCGCGACCTGACCGGCATCACGATCACTCTGCACGAGTCGCACATCGCCTGGGCCAGCTACGAACGGTCGCTGTGACCGACGCGGGACGGCCCGGCGCGCCCGGTGTCGCCCCGGACCTCGACCAGCACCGCCGCGCGGTGCACGTCGTCCTGCCCGGTGACATCGACGACCCGGCCGCGCCCAGCGGCGGCAACACCTACGACCGGCGGATCTGTGCGGGCCTCGGCGAGCGCGGCTGGGCGGTGCACGAGCACGCGGTGCCCGGGGCGTGGCCGCACCCCGACCCGGCCGACCGGGCGAAGCTGGCCGCGCTGCTGGCCGTCGCGCCGGACGACGCCGTGGTGCTGCTCGACGGCCTGATCGCCTCGGCCGTGCCGGACCTGCTCGCCCCGCACGCCCGCCGGCTGCGCCTGGTCGTCCTCGTGCACATGCCGCTCGACGACGAGGCCGAGGCGCGAGCGCTGGCCACCGCCCGGGCCGTCGTCACCACCAGCGAGTGGACCCGCAGTCGCCTGCTGCTCCGCCATCCGCTGCCCGCCGACCGCGTCCGGGTCGCGCCGCCGGGGGTGACGCCGGCACCGCCGGTGCCCCCCGGCTCGGCCGCCGGCGGCCGGCTGCTCTGCGTGGCCGCGGTAACCCGGCACAAGGGCCACGACGTGCTGGTCGACGCCCTGTCCGTCCTGGCCGAGGCACCCTGGACGCTGGTCTGCGCCGGCACGCTGACCCGGGAGCCCGAGCTGGTGCATCGGCTGCGCGACCGGCTCGTCGGCGCGGGCCTCGCCGACCGGGTCCGGTTGGCCGGCCCGCTGACCGGCGCGGCGCTCGACTCCGCGTACGCCGCCGCCGACCTGCTGGTGCTGCCGTCGCGGGGCGAGACATACGGCATGGTCGTCACCGAGGCGCTGGCCCGCGGCCTGCCGGTGCTGGGCACGCAGGTGGGCGGCCTACCGGAGGCACTCGGCCGTGCCCCCGATGGCGACCTGCCGGGGCTGCTGGTCCCGCCGGACGATCCGGCCGCGTTGGCCGGCGCGCTGAGCTGGTGGTTGGGCGACGACGCGCTGCGGGCCCGGCTGCGGCGTGCGGCTCTCGCCCGGCGCGACACCCTGACCGACTGGCCGGTGACGACCGCGCTGCTGGCCGACGTGCTGATGGAGGTGGCGGAATGACCGTCGAGGAGACCCTGCCGTTCGCCGACTGGCTGCGGTTGCGCGAGCCCGCCGACGCGGCGGCGCGTGCCGAGGACCTGCTGGACGCCGTCCGTTCCCGGCTGACCGGTGACGGCCCCACGGTGATCCACGACCTGGGCAGTGGCACCGGCTCGATGAGCCGTTGGCTGGCCGCCCGGTTGTCCGGCCCGCAGCACTGGATCCTGCATGACCGGGACGCCGACCTGCTGGCCCGCGCCGCCGAGGGCATGACCGGCGTGACCGCCGCCGACGGCGCCCCGGTCACCGTCAGCACCCGGTGCGGCGACCTCACCAGGCTGACCGCGGCCGACCTGGCCGACGGTTCCCTGGTCACCGCGTCCGCGCTGCTGGACATGCTCACCGTCGAGGAGATCGATCGGGTGGTGGCCGCCTGCGTCGGCCGACCCACCCTCTTCGCGATCTCGGTGACCGGGCGGGTCCGGCTCACCCCGGCCGATCCGTTAGACGCGGCGGTCGAGGCCGCGTTCAACGAGCATCAGCGGCGTACCGTCGACGGCCGGCGACTGCTCGGCCCGGACGCCGCCGCCGCCACCGCCGCCGCGTTCACCCGGCGAGGCGTCGACGTCCGGGAGCGGCCCAGCCCGTGGCACCTCGGCCCGGAGCAGGCCGACCTGGCCGCCGAATGGTTCCGGGGCTGGCTGGGCGCGGCCTGCGCGCAGCGCCCCGACCTGACCGGAGCGGCCCAGGCGTACGCCCAGCGCCGGCTCGCCGACGCGGCGGCCGGCCGGCTCACCGTGCTGGTCGAGCACAGTGACCTCCTCGCGGGTGGATGAACCGTTCACGCCCCGGGTACGTGCACTAGGGCAAGTGGACGATCTTCAAGGGGAGGCCGGCGCCGATGTTCTGGGCCTGGGCACGAGTGGTCGGCGGGGGGAGTCTGCTCGCCGTCCTGCTGTGGCAGGTGGGTGGCGGCCCGTTTCTCGCCGGGTTGCGGCTGATCGACGCGCCGGCACTGGCCGCGGCGCTGGTCATCGGGGTGCTCACCACGGTCTGCGCGGCCTGGCGCTGGAGCCTGGTCGCCGGCGGTCTGGGCGTGCGCCTGCCGCTGACGACCGCGGTGGCACACTGCTACCGGGCGGTGTTCCTCAACGCCACGCTGCCCGGCGGGGTGCTCGGCGACGTGCACCGGGCGGTACGCCACGGCCGCGACGCCGGTGACGTCAGCCGGGGCATCCGCGCGGTGATCTGGGAGCGTACCGCCGGGCAGGTGGTCCTGATGGGAGTCGCGCTGGTGGTGCTCGCCGCGTTCCCGTCCCCGGTGCGGCCGTACCTGCCGGCCGCCGCCGCGCTGCTCGTCGCGGGCGCGCTGGTCGCCGTGCTGCTGGCCCGGGTCGTGCCGACCGCAGGTCACTCACGATGGGCGCGGGCGTTGCGTACCGCCGTGGCGGACGTGCGGTCCGGGCTGCTGGCCCGGCGCACCTGGCTCGGCGTGCTGATCGCCTCCGCCGTGATGGTCGCCGGTCACCTGGCCACCTTCCTGGTGGCCGCCCGCACCGCCGGATCGGACGCCCCCCTGTCGCGGCTGCTGCCGTTGACGCTGCTCGCCCTGCTCGCCATGGGCCTGCCGCTGAACGTCGCCGGTTTCGGACCGCGCGAGGGAGTGGCCGCGTGGGTGTTCGGCGCGGCCGGGCTGAGCGCGGCCCAGGGTGTCGCCACCGCCACCGTCTACGGTGCACTGGTGCTGGTGGCGAGCCTGCCTGGCGCCGCCGTGCTGTTGACCCGGCGGAACCGAATTCCGGTCACCCGGGAAGCCGCCTCCGACGGCGGCTGTTGAGTCGGTGGTGAGACGTACGCGTCGCCGCGCGTCGGTGACGCCGGACAGAGGAGTCCCATGCCCGAAGCATTGCCGGTCGCCACGATCCGTACGCAGGTCACGGTGCCGCTGACGTTTTCCGACGGCTACGCCACGACCGTCCGGGTGTTCTCGTTCAAGGGCCTGGTGGACGGTCGGGAGCACCTCGCCCTCGGCCTCGGCGACTGGGCGGGCGCACTCGACCGGCTCGCCGTCGGGGGCGAACCCCCACTGGTCCGTCCGCACAGCGAATGCCTGACGGGCGACGTGTTCGGCAGCCAACGCTGCGACTGCGGGCCGCAGTTGCGCGAGGCGGTGCAGCGGATCGCCGAGACCGGTGGTTTCCTGCTCTATCTGCGGCAGGAGGGCCGTGGCATCGGCCTGTACGCCAAACTCGACGCGTACGCGCTGCAGGACGCCGGGCTGGACACCTACCAGGCCAACGTCGCGCTGGGCCGGGGTGAGGACGAGCGCGACTACACCGTCGCCGCGCAGATGCTGGCCACGCTGGGCGTGCCACGGGTCCGACTGCTGAGCAGCAACCCGGACAAGGCCGAGCAGTTGACCCGGCTGGGTGTGGACGTCGCCGAACGGGTGCCCACCGGCGTCTTCCTCTCCCCGGCCAACGCCGACTACCTGGCGGCCAAGGCGGCCAAGGCGGCGCAGACCGAGGCGGCGGAGGCGCTCGCGGAGCGTACCCCCGACCGGCCCATCTCCCAATGAGCTGCTCGACGCGGCCGTACGTGCTGCTGAGTTGCGCCACCTCGATCGACGGATACATCGACGACGCCTCCGACCAGCGGCTGTTGCTGTCCAACGACGACGACCTGGACCGGGTCGACGCGGTCCGGGCCAGCTGCGACGCGATCCTGGTCGGCGCCGGCACGGTCCGCCGCGACGATCCCCGGCTGCTGGTGCGCTCCCCGAGCCGCCGGGCCGAGCGGGTGGCGGCTGGCCGGCCCGCCTCGCCCACCAAGGTCACTCTGACCGCCCGGGGGGACCTCGACCCGACCGCCCGGTTCTTCACCGCCGGCGATGCGGCCCGGCTCGTCTACAGCGCCACGGGCGCGCTGGAGAAGACCCAGGAACGTGTCGGGGGACTGGCCACCGTGATCGACGCGGGCGAGCCGGTCGAGCCTGGATGGGTCCTGGCCGACCTGGTCGCGCGGGGCGTACGGCGGCTGATGGTGGAGGGTGGCGGGACGGTGCACGCCCAGTTCCTCGCCGCCGGTCTCGCCGACGAGTTGCACCTGGTGGTCGCCCCGTTCTTCGTCGGCGACGGCCGGGCGCCCCGGTTCGTCGGCGAGGGGAGCTTCCCCTGGCACCCGGGTCGCCGGGCCCGGCTGGCCGAGGCCCGCCAGATCGGCGACGTGGTCCTGCTCCGCTACGCCCTCTCCGACCGCTTCGGCGAAACCTGACGCCCGCGCGCGAGGGCGCGGATGGCGTACGTCAGCGCGCTGAGGACGAAGAGGGCTGCGCTCAGGAGTATCCAGTGGGCCAGGTAGGGCCGCTGGTCCTGGCCGGTGGCTGCGAGGTGGGTGGTCTCGCCCAGACGGAGGATGCCGGGGGAGTAGACGAGGAACAGCAGGGCGCTGCCGAGCGCTGGCACCCGCAGGTGGTTGAGCAGGGCGACCCGGCCGCGCACCAGCCGACGCAGCACGCGGTCGACGGCCGCGTACACCGGGAAGAGCACCAGGTCGTGGGCGATGACCGCGCCGAGGAACCAGAGCAGCATCCGGCCGGCTGTCGCCTCCCCGGCCACGCGCAGCGCCACCCAGCCGGCGAGCACGGTGGCGGCCGTGACCATGATCAGGTGCCAGGGCGCGGCGCCGTAGCCGGCCCGTAGCCGGTCAGCCATTGACCCGCTCCTGGAAGTCGATCTCGACGACCCACTTCGTGCAGTGCACCCCGGGCAGGGCCGGCACGATGACCCGGGCCGGGTAGCCGTGATCGGGGGAGAGGTCGACGCCGTTGACCCGCAGGGCGAGCAGCGAATCCGGGTCGAGGACCTGGTTGGGGGCGAGGACCGCCGTGCGGAACAGCCCAGCCCGCTCCATCGACGACACCCGTGCGGAGGTCGGGTCGGGGACACCGGCGAGCGCAGCCAGGTCGCGTAGCCGTACCCCCGTCCAGGTCTGCCGGGTCGACCAACCCTCCACACAGGCGATCGGCAGCGTGGCGGTGTGCTGTGCCATGGCCAGCAGCCCAGGCCGGTCCAGGGTCACGGTCCGTCCGCCGCCGCCGCGCAGGGTCAGTCGCCAGCCGGCGCCGGTCTGCTCGGGGCGTACCCCAGCGGCGGCGATGGTGCGGTTGACCGGGAAGCCGTTCGGCCCGGGGCCGTGCTGCCGGCCCCGGGGCAGCAGCAGCGCGGTGTGGCGCAGGGGACCGTCCAGGCTCTCCCCGATGGTCAGCGCGCCCAGCAGCAGCGCACCGCCGCCGACGAGGCCGACCGCACCGCGTCGGCTGAGGGTGGCCGGCCCGGGTTCCGGGGCGACCAGGCCGTCCGGGTCCGGCGGCTCGGGTCGGGTCGCCGCGCGAGGGGTACGCAGCTCCGCGCCGAGCGGGCGGGACCGCAGCGCGGTCAGCAGCCGGGGAAACTTGATGACCACGTGCGCCACGAATGCCCCGGTGAAGATCCAGGCGCCGAAGTAGTGGGCGGTGTAGAAGTCGAAGCCGAAGATGTAGGAGTACTGGATGTTCAGCAGGCCGGTGGCGATCTGGAACAGGATCCCGCCGACCAGAAACAACAGGGTGAGCCGCTCCAACACCTGAGCCAGCGAGCGGGCCGGCGGCCAGGCGAACAGCTTCGGGATCACCGACCAAAGTTTGGCCAGCACCACCGGGATGAGGACGATCCCGAGCATCACGTGCAGCCCCTGGGTGACCTGGAACAGCCAGGACGGCCGGGTCGGCCAATCGAACGGGGGTAGCCGCAACCAGCCCACGTTCGGCGGGAATGCCTGGTCGAACCGGGGGCCGTAGGCGGCGTAGTCCAGCAACCCGGTGATGATCACCAGGGGCAGTGCGATCAGCAGCACCGATCCGTAAACGGCCGTGAGCCAGGGACCGCGCAGCGGGCTGCGCCAGCTCCGCTCGACCGCGTCCACCCCCGGTGGCTTTCGCACGCCGTCGCGTCGACCGGATCTGCTCGGGGACACCGCGGCTCCTTCCTCGCTGTCGTGGGTCGGCGGCGGGTGCACTGCGGGCAGGCTAAACCGCGCGGGTCCGGCGCGGACGGGTTTACCGCATTACCGAACGCTTACCGGGCCGCCAGCTGTTGTGAACTCCTTACGGGTCACCCGAACCGGCCCGCCGGGCACCCGAACCGCCCTACCGTGACCGGAATGCGGGTACTGGTCACCGGCGCGGCCGGTTTCATCGGATCGCAGGTCGTCGACCTGCTCATCGAGCAGGGGCACGAGGTGGTGGCGCTGGACGCGCTGCTGCCCCAGGCGCACGGCGGGGAGCTGCCCGCCTGGTCGCGACGACACGACGTGGTCCGCGGGGACGTCCGCGACGGCCCGCTGCTGGACCGACTGCTGACCGGGGTGGACGCGGTCTGCCACCAGGCGGCGATGGTCGGGCACGGCCTGGACCCGTCGGACGCTCCCGACTACGTCACGCACAACGACTACGGCACGGCGGTGCTGCTGACCGCCCTGCACCGGGCCGGCATCGGACGCCTGGTGCTGGCCAGCTCGATGGTGGTCTACGGCGAGGGGCGCTACACCTGCCCCGGCCACGGCACGGTGCGTCCCACGCCCCGACGACCTGAGGACGTGGCGGCCGGCCGGTACGACCCGACCTGTCCGCGCTGCGACCTCGGCCTCGACCCGGTGCTGGTGCCCGAGGACGCACCACTCGAACCCCGCAGCACGTACGCGGCGAGCAAACTCGCCCAGGAACACCTGGCCGCGGCATGGGCCCGGCAGACCGGCGGCGCGGTCTGGGCGCTGCGCTACCACAACGTCTACGGCCCCCGAATGCCCCGCGACACCCCGTACGCCGGGGTCGCGTCGATCTTCCGGTCCGCGTTGGCCGCCGGGAAGGCCCCCCGGGTGCTGGAGGACGGCCGGCAACGGCGTGACTTCGTGCACGTCACCGACGTGGCGCGCGCCAACCTGCTGGCCCTGACCAGCACCGCGCCGCCGGCCACCCTGATGCCGGTGAACGTCTGCTCGGGCGAGCCGCACACCGTCGGGGAGTTGGCGGTCACCCTGGCCGAGGCGATGGGTGGGCCAGCCCCGCAGGTGGTTGGCGGTGCCCGGGCGGCCGATGTGCGGCACGTGGTGGCCGACCCGCGCCGGGCCGCCGACCTCCTCGGTTACACCGCCCGGGTCGGCTTCGCCGAAGGGGTTGCCGGCTTCGCCACCGACCCACTGCGCGAACCAGCCGCCGTCGTCGGCTGACCCGCCGGCCGGGCGGGCGGGATCAGGCCGAGGACGGCGACCAGGGTGCGCCGTGCGTCGACCCGCTGGCTAGGACACCGTCCAGACCAGGTGGTTGACGGCCAGCGCGGTGATCGCCTGCCCGGCCAGCCACCAGCGTCGCGACCCCGCCGGCAACCAGGCGGTGGCCACCAGCAGCCACACGGCGAACGGCAGCCAGATCCGCTCCACCTCGGCCTTGCTCAGCCCGGACAGGTCCGCGCCGAGCACCGCGACCCCGGCCGCCAGCGGCAGCAGCACAGTCGGGCCGGCGCCGCGCAGCGCCGGTATGGCCAGCCGGCCGACGGCCCGCCAGCCGCGCGGCGGCGGCCATTGTGACTTGGCGGCCAGCAGCACCCGGCGCAGCGCCGGCCCGAGCACCGGCCCGGCGCTGAGCAGCAGCGCGGCCAGGTTGGCCCACACCCAGTAGCCGTACGGGCGGTCGGCCGCCCAGCCCTGGTAGTACCGCTCGACCACCAGTTGGTAGCCGACCCACCACTGAAAACCGGCGCCGACGAAGACCCCGGTCACGGTGGCCACCCCGGCGCAGGCGGCGAGCAGCGCGCCCCACCGGTGGGTACGGCGCAGCGCCAGCACGGCCAGCGCCAACACTCCGACCAGCAGGAATCCGTACGACAGGTGTAGCGCGAAGCCGAGCACCGCGCCGCCGACCGCGGCGGTGCCCCGGCCGCCCACGGCCAGCAGGGCCAGGCCGGCGGCGACCACGGCGGCGAAGATCCCGTCGGCGGAGGCGCCCACCCAGACCGCACCCGGCAGCAGCACCAGGAACGGGATGACCGCGCGGGCCGCGTCGGCCGCGCCGAGCGCCCGCAGAGTCACCGGCACGGTCACCGCCACCGTGGCCCCGACCAGCACGCAGGCCAACCCGGCGGCGGCGCCCCCACCCAGGCCGACCCGGTCCAGCCAGACGAAGATCAGCAGCGCGCCCGGGGGATGCCCGGCGGTGTGGGTGGACCAGGCGTCCGGCTGGAAATCCAGGATCCGGCCGGTGAACCCGGCCAGCATCGCGGGGATGTCGGTGACCCCGGGGACCTCGTGCAGATACTCGGCCTGTGGGGTGAGCCGCCGGGCCAGCCCCGTGGACCAGCCGTCCACCAGGGCCAACGACACCGTCCACGCCACGGCCGCCAACCACGCGGTGACCAGAAGGGCGCCCCACCGGACGGTCCGGGCCAACCGCGTACCCCAGCCCACCACCGCGATCGCGACCAGCAGCGCGGCCGGGCTGCCCCAGCCGACGTGCGGTCCCCAGGTCCCGTAGAGCGGGGCGGCGTCGGCGTGCAGGCCGGTGCCGCGCGCATTGGACAGCGCCCCCACCAGCACGGCCATCGCGAGCAGCGCCACCTCCACGCCCAGCACCAGCAGGTCGCCGGGGGAGCGGCGGGTCGGCGTCCGTCCGGGAGTGGCAGGGGGAGCGGTGGTCGAGGTCATGACCACCGGACGGTACGGCGAACGCTGGCCGCTGCGGAGCGGAACCGCCGGCCCGTCACCGGACGGTAAGAATCGCGCAGGTGGTAAGTGTTCGGTAAGCAGATTTCGACCTCCACCGCCCGAGTGCCGCCCTAGCGTCGGGGTATGCCGACTCAGATCGACGTGGTGCTGCCCTGCCTGGACGAGGCGGCCGCCCTGCCCGGCGTGCTCACCGCCCTGCCGCCCGGCTACCGGGCCATCGTGGTGGACAACGGGTCCCGGGACGGCTCGCCCGAGGTGGCTGCCCGGCACGGCGCCCGGGTGGTCCACGAGCCCCGCCGTGGCTACGGCGCGGCGGTGCACGCCGGCCTGGAGGCGGCCGACGGTGAACTGGTCTGCGTCCTCGACGCCGACGGCTCGTTCGACCCCGCCGAGCTGCCCGCGCTGGTCGCCCCCGTGGCAGCCGGTACGGCGGATCTCAGCGTGGGCCGGCGCCGACCGGTCGGCGCCGGGGTCTGGCCGTGGCACGCCCGCGCCGGCACCGCGCTGGTCGCCGCGTTGCTGCGCCGTCGGGGCGTACCCCTGTGGGACCTCAGCCCGATCCGGGTGGCCCGCCGCGACGCGCTGCTCGCACTCGGGGTCACCGACCGGGCCTTCGGCTACCCACTCGAACTGCTGATCCGGGCTGCCGCCGCCGGCTGGCGAATCCACGAGCAGGACGTCACCTACGCGCCCCGGGCCGCGGGCACCCGTTCGAAGGTCTCCGGCTCGGTCCGAGGCACCCTGCGCGCCACCCGCGACTTCGCCTGCGTGCTGCGCGCCGTGGACGGCCCGCGATGACGGTCCTGCTGGTGGTCGCCAAGGCGCCGGTCCCCGGGGCGGTGAAGACCCGGCTCTGCCCGCCCGCCACCGCCGCGCAGGCGGCCCGGATCGCCGCCGCCGCGCTGCGCGACACCCTCGACGCGGTCCGCGCCACCCCCGGGGTGACCCCCGTCCTGTCCTGCGCGGGCCGGTTGACCGAAGCGGAGGACGCCGCCGAGTTGACCGCCGCGCTGGTCGGCTGGCCGGTGCTGGAGCAGCGGGGTGTGGGGCTCGGCGACCGGCTCGCCAACGCGTACGCCGAGGTGGCGGCCGCGTACCCGGGCCGACCGGTACTCCAGATCGGGATGGACACCCCGCAGGTGACCCCGGCCCGGCTGGCCACCGCGGTCCGTCGACTGCGTGCCGCCGACGCGGTCCTCGGCCGTGCGCGCGACGGAGGCTGGTGGTCGCTGGGCCTGCGCGACCCCCGACACGCGACTGTGCTGCGGGCGGTGCGGATGTCGACGCCCGACACGGGCCGCGACACGTGGGGGGCGTTGACCGGGCGAGGGCTGCACACCGCGCCGCTGCCGATGCTGCGCGACGTCGACGAGTGGCCCGACGCGCTCGCGGTGGCAATCGAGGTGCCCGGTGGTCGGTTCGCCCGGCAGGTCGCGGCGGTCCGCCGCACCCTGGTGCCGGGCGGCCGGCGATGAACCCGGTCGACTCGCCGCTGCGGGTCGCCGTTCCCGACGGGCCGTCCGGGGGCGTCGGGGTGGACGGGTTCGGTGCCGTACTCGCCCAGCGTTCGGCCGGCGGGCGGTGGCTGATGTACGGCGACGGTGTCCGCAGCCCGCTGCCCGTGGACCGCTGGCACGGCCCGGCCGAGCCAGCGGTCGCCGGGCTGGTCACCCGCTGTGTCGGGCCGACGCTCGACCTTGGCTGCGGGCCGGGCCGGCTCACCGTCGCGCTGGCTCGGGCCGGGTTGACGGCTGTCGGTGTGGACGTCTCGGCGGCGGCGGTGCGGCTGACCCGCGCCCGAGGTGCGGTGGCGCTGCACCGGGACCTGTTCGACCCGCTGCCCGGCGAGGGCCGGTGGGCGCACGCCGTGCTGATCGACGGCAACATCGGCATCGGCGGCGACCCGGTCGCGTTGCTGCGCCGGTGCCGGGAGCTGCTCGTACCCGGCGGCACGGTGCTGGTCGAGCTGGAGTCGCCCGGTGCCGGGCTCTGGCAGGGCCAGGCCCGCGTCGCCGCCGCGCACCGTGCCGGCCGGTTGCTGCTGGGGCCGGCGTTCCGCTGGGCCCGGCTCGACGTACGCGCCGTCCACCCGGTCGCCAGCGCCGCCGGACTGGTCGTGCGGGAGGTGTTCCGGCAGGGCCGGCGCTGGTTCGGCGAACTGGGGCCGGGCCGCTGACGACGCGGACGGTCAGGCAGCTGGGAGCTGAACCACGAAACGGCAGCCACCGACAACGTTCTGCACGTCCACCCGGCCACCGTGCGCTTCGACCAGGCCCCGCACGATCGCCAGGCCCAGCCCTCCGGAGCCCTCCCCACCCGCCCGGGGCGTACGCGCCGGCTCGCCCCGGAACGCCACGTCGAACAGTCGCGGCAGGTCGTGCTCGGGGATGCCGCCGCAGGTGTCGGCGACCGCCAGCCACGCGGCGTCGCGGTCGCGCCCGGCGTCCACCCGGACGGTGCCGTCGCTCGGGGTGAAATGCACGGCGTTGAGCAGCAGGTTGCCCACCACCCGGGCCAGCTCGGGCTCGCTGGCCAGCACGGTGGGCCAGCCCGACTCGGCGGCCACCAGGCGGATGCGTCGGGCCTCGGCCAGTGGTGCGGTGCCGGCCCAGGCGTCGGAGACCACCTCGCCGAGCGGCACCGCCGACAGCGTCAGCCGCAGTGCCCCGGCGTTGATCCGGGACAGCTCGAACAGGTCGTCGACGAGCCGGGTCATCCGGTCGGTCTGCACGCGAATGCGCCGGTGGTACTCGGCGACCGTCGCCGGATCGTCGACCACCCGGTCCTCCAGCGCCTCGGCCATCGCCCGCAGCCCGGCCAGCGGCGTACGCAGGTCGTGCGACACCCAGGCGACCAGGTCGCGCCGGCCCTTCTCAACTCGCCGTTCCCGCTCCCGAGCCTGGTCCGCCCAGACCGCGGCCGTCGCCAGCCGGCGCCCGAAATACCAACTCACGCCGAGGCTCACCACCGCTGCGGCGGCCACCGTGAGCAGCACGACCTGGAGATCGTGTGGAGACAGGAACATCGCCTGGGCGACCACCACCACACCGGCCACCACGGCGGCCACGGTGACCGTGAGCAGGACGCACACGTGCACGGTGATGGACCGATCGCGCAGCAGTCGGAGGGTCAACGCCCCGAGCAGGCCCACGCCGAGCGCCGCCGCGAGCGCCGCCCCGAAGATGAGCGCGAGGTCACGCATCGGCTGGCTCGTACCGGTAACCCACGCCCCACACCGTGACGATCCGACGGGGCTCGGCCGGGTCGTCCTCGATCTTTTCCCGCAGCCGCCGCACGTGGACCGTCACGGTGGACTGGTCACCGAAGTTCCACCCCCACGCCCGTTCCAGCAGCTCGGTGCGGCGAAACGCCCGCCTCGGGTGCCGCATCAGGTGCGCCAACAGGTCGAATTCACGCAGCGTCAGGGCCAGCTCGGCGCCGTGCAGCCGGGCGACCCGCGGTCCGGTGGCCACCTCCAGCCCCGCGTCGGCCAGCAACTCGGCCGCCGGGGCGGCCGGCTCCCCGGCCCGGCGCAGCACCGAACCGACCCGCAACACCAGCTCGCGTGGGGAGAACGGCTTGCCCAGGTAGTCGTCGGCGCCCAGTTGCAGGCCGAGCACCCGATCCGCCTCGTCGCCACGCGCGGTCAACATGATGATGGGTACGCCGTCCGGCCGCTCCCGTAACCGCCGGCACACCTGCAAGCCGTCCAGCCCCGGCAGCATCAGATCCAGCACCACCAGGTGCGGCGTCCGGTCCCGGACGGCGTCCAGGGCGGCGAGCCCGTCCCCGACGTGGCTCACGTCGTACCCGGCGTGCTCCAGATAGCGGCAGACCACGTCGCTGACGGTCCGGTCGTCGTCGACCACGAGCACCCGCTGCGCCACCGGCCACCTCCCCGGCCAGCCTAGCCAGCACCAACGCGGTCGACGGTCCCGCAGATCTTGCGGTCTTCTTACGTCTCGCCGATCAACTGAACAACTCTCGATGGAAACGCCCGCGACAGCACCCGCCCGCTGAAGGACGGCCCGGAGCAGTTCTACCTGAAGCTCGGCTTTGCCCGACGGGAGAGACCAGTGGGGATGAGGTCGTCGGAGTGCGACAGCTGACCGAGTGATCAGCGGGGCGGCGCGACCTGCGTACGATGCGGGGCTGAGTTTTCCTCGTCGCGGCGGAGGTATCGGGTAGATGGCAGGCCAGCACGAGGGTTTCGCCCTCGGCGTCGACCTCGGCACGTCCAACACGGTCGCGGTGCTGCGCTGGCCGGACGGGCGGACCCGTCCGCTGCTGATGGACGGTCAGCCGGTCAGTCCGTCCGCCGTGTACGCCGACCTGGACGGCACCCTGCACGTCGGGTGGGACGCCCGACGATTGGCCCAGGGGGACCCGGCCCGGTTCGAGGCGAACCCGAAGCGTCGGGTGGACGAGCCGACCGTGCTGCTCGGTGACCATTCGTACCCGCCGGCCGACCTGCTCGCCGCGGTGCTGGCGGCGGTCGCGCGGGCCGCGGTGGACGCCGTTGGTTTCCTGCCCCCGGCCGTGCTCACCTGCCCGGCCGCCTGGGACCCGACGCGGCGGCAGGTGCTCGCCGACGCGCTGCTGCGGGCGGGCTGGCCGCAGGCGGCCGAGCACACCCTCACCGGGCCGACGCCGCTGGGCACCCGGCTGCTGCGGGAGCCGGTGGCCGCCGCCCGTTACTACACGCAGGTGCTGCATCGTCCGGTGCCGGTCGGCGACGCGATCGCGGTGTTCGACTTCGGTGGCGGGACGCTCGACGTCGCGGTGCTGCGTAACGAGGGCGCGGACCCCTGGGGTGACTCCGGCTTCAGCGTGGTCGCCGACGGTGGCCTTCCCGACCTGGGCGGCCTGGATCTCGACGCCGCGCTGGTGCGGCGGGTCGGCGAGTTGGTCGGTGAGCGGCACGCCGCGCAGTGGGCGCGGCTGACCCGACCGGCCGACCCGGCGCAGCGCCGCGACCAGGTGCGGCTCTGGGACGAGGTACGAGGTGCGAAGGAGACGCTGTCCCGGTCCACCGTGGCGCCGGTAGCGGTGCCGGGAGTGGCCGAAACGGTCCAGCTGACCCGGGCGGACGTCGAGCGGGTGGCCACGCCACTGTTGCGCCGCGCGGTGGAGCGGGCCCGAGAGGTGATCGCCGCCGCCGGGCTCAGCCCCGATCAGCTCGCCGGGCTGTTCCTCGTCGGCGGCTCGTCGCGGATCCCGCTGGTGGCCCGGATGCTGCACGCCGAGCTGGGGGTCGCCCCGACGGTGCTGGACCAGCCGGAGTTGCCGGTGGCGGAGGGCGCCCTGACCGATCTGCCGCTGCGCCGACCGGTGCCCGCACCGGCATACGCGGGGCCGCAGATCGCCCCACCCGCACCGGTTTCCGTGAGCCCACCCGCGCCGGCCGGAGCGGTCGTACCGTCGCAGCCCTGGCCGGGGTCGACGCCACCGGCGGGCCCGCCTCCCGGGCCGGGCTGGGCCGGTGCCACCGCGCCGTCGGCGGCGGGCGGGCCGCTTTGGCGGCGGGCGCGCTGGGTGGTGCTCGGCGCGGTGCTGGCCCTGGTCGGGGTGGCCACCGCGACCACGCTCTACCTGACCCGTGACCGCTACCCGAATCTGGAGTTCGACTCGGTGCGCGAGCTGTCTCGGCCGCGGGCCGGCTCCGAGCGGCCCGTCGACATGTGGACGGCGGTGCTCGGCGACCGGGCCTACCTCGGTTACCCGCTGCCGGACGACCGGCTGGAGGTGGTGGCGGTCGACGCCAGGACCGGCGGCGAGCTGTGGCGCAAGTCGACCGACGTGCGGGCCGACGACTGGGAGGGCCTCGTCGCCGTCCCGGGGGCGGTGGTGGTTCGCGCCGATGCCCCGGGCGACAGCACCCTCCGTCCGCTGGCCGTCCTCGACGGTCATTCGGGCGTGCAGCGCTGGCAGCGCCCGGTCCGCGGTGACGACGACGTCTACTTCGCCGATGACACGGCGGTGCTGGTGGACCGGGGCGCGGCCCAACTGGTCGGCCTGCGCCTGACCGACGGCGGTGTCAAGTGGACCGAGCCGAACCCCCGCGACCAGTACGACGGCAGCCGCACCAAGGTCCGGCCGGTGGGCAGCGATGAGGCGTCGGGTGGCCCGGGCTTCCTCGATGGCACGCCCCGCGACCCGTGGAGGAGCGAGGGGCGGCGACTCGTCCAGGTCGGTGCGGACCGGTCGGTGCGGCTGATCGACATGGCCTCCGGCGGTGTGCTGCGCCGGTGGGGCAACGTCGCCGACCTCGACGACCTGGTGGTCGCACACGAGGACCGCCTGTACGTGGCCGCCAACGAGGGCGGGTACCAGTTGCTGGCGTACGACCTGGGGTCCGACGCGGAACCGGTGGTGCTCTACCGGTCCGGGAACGGCGAGTCCCGCCCGAAGGGCCTGGTGGCCTGCGGTGAGCGGCGGGCCTGCCTGTTGCAGGTGCCGAACAATGACGTCGAGCGCACCGAGGTGGTGGCGGCGACCGAGGGCGAAGGCACGAAGCGCTGGCCGGCGCCGGGCGTGACCGGCCTGGTCCCGTTGGGTGAGCAGGTGCTCGCCCAACGGGAGCACCCGAAGCCGAGTGTCACCCTCTTCGACGCCGCCGGCAAGCCGGTGCTGCGGGACCGCGACGGGGTGGCGGTCCGGCTGGACGAGGGCAACCTGCTGGTCTTCGCCAAGGCCCCCAGCACGGTCCCGGACAACCGCGTGCTGGCCGGCGTGTGGGCCGAGTCCGGCGAGGTCGACGATTTGGGCGAGCTGAAGGACGTCCGCAGCAGATCCTGCTCGTGGAACACCCGGGTGATCGCCTGCGGGGCGGAGAAGGACTTCGTGCTGTACCGCTTCGCCAACGACTGACCTTCCGCGATCTTGCGCTTTCTGCCCGTGCAAATGCGGTCAGCCGGACAAAACGACGACCGAAACTGCAAGATCGCGGGGAGAGTCGGTGGTCAGGCGCGGGTGATGTTTCCGCCGTCCACGCGGACGGGGATTTCTGTCAGGCCCTTCGTGGCGGGGCCGTTCAGGCGGGCGCCGTCCGTGGGGGAAACGTGGAGTTGTGCGCGGGGCAGGTGATGACCCCGTCGCGGGGTGCGCCTACCCGGACACCCTGGTGCGGGCAGGTCGCGTCGTACGCCTTGAAGGTGCCGGCCTCCGGCTGAACGACCAGCACGCCGCTGGTGACCGTGCCGCCGCCGACCGGGACGTCTCCGGTGTGGGCCAGCACGGTGCCGGGCGTAGCGGCTGGCTGGCCGGTCGGGCTGTCACCGGCGCCGCAGGCGCTGAGCAGTCCGGCGGCGCCGAGGGCGCCCACCCCGGTCAGCAACCCGCGCCGGCTCAAGCACCAGCGATTGTCGCGGAGGAACTCCTGCCCGTCGTACATCCTGGTCACCTCTTCCGTCGGCGCACCGGACAGGTCCGGTGGCTCGCCGGCTCAGCCTGCCCCACCCGGCTGGACGCGCGATGCGACCACGCTGGATGTTGGCTGGACGCACGGCGCGGTGATCAAATGATGAAAAGTAGGTCAGCCACGGTCACCGCCGGAGGCTGACGCCGCCACCGACTCCCGCCGAACCGGTCGAGCATCGCCATCGGGCCGCCCGTACGATGCTCCGGTGAATCTTCGGGGTACGGTCCGTGCCGATCGTCCGTTGGTGGTGCTCGCCGTCGGGGAAGAGGCGCGTTATCTGCCGCCCGAGCTGCCGGTCCTGCTCACCGGCATGGGCAAGGTGAACGCCGCCAGCGCGGTGGCCGCGGTGCTGGCCGCCGGGCCGCGCCCCTCCCTGCTGCTCAACCTGGGCACGGCCGGCGCGCTGCGCACCGGGTGGGCCGGCATCCACGAGGTCGCCACCGTGCTTCAGCACGACCTGGACACCGACCTGCTGCGGACGCTCACCGGCGAGACCTACGGGGCCCCGCTGTCGCTGGCCACCGAGGGCGCGGTGCTGGCCACCGGCGACACGTTCGTGGCCGACGACGCGGCGCGGGACCGGTTGGCGCAGCGTGCCGACCTGGTCGACATGGAGGGGTACGCGGTGGCGTGGGCCGCCGCGCAGGCCGGTGTGCCGTGCCGGCTGGTCAAGCAGGTCAGCGACGAGGCGGGGGAGGGTGCGGCCCGGACCTGGCGGGAGTCGGTGGACGCGTGCGCCCGGGACCTCGCCGAGTGGGCCGGTCGACACCTCGTCTGACGAGGTTGCCACGGCGGCACACGTCGGGCGATGCTTGGCAGCATCCATCAAGCTCGATCTCTGCGGAGGTTCGGATGCGCCGCTCCCCGCTCGTCGCCCTCGTCCTGACCATCCTCCTGCTCGTCGCGCCCGGCGCGGCGCAGGCCGCCGTTCCCGACCGGGCCGCGCCGCCCGCCACCGCCCCGGCGGCCGTGCTGGCCGGGGTACGCACAGCGGGCACGGCCTGGGGCCTCGACCCGGCCACCGGCCGGATGACCCTCAGCGTCGACGACACCGTGGCCCCCACCGAGCTGACGGCACTGCGGGCGGTGGCCGACCGGGCCGGCGCGCTGCTGCGCCGCGAGCCCGGAACGCTGCGCACCCTGATCGCCGGAGGGCAGGGCATCTACGGCGGCGGCGGTCGCTGCTCGCTCGGTGCGAACGTGCGCAGCGGCAGCATCTACTACGTGATCACCGCTGGGCACTGCACCACCACCGCCAGCGCCTGGTACGCCGACAGCGCCCAGACCACCGTGCTCGGCACCCGCACCGCCACCAGCTTTCCCACCAACGACTACGGGCTGATCCGGTACACCGGCCAGATCGCCCATCCGAGCGCGGTCTACACCTACCCCGGGCTGCTGACCATCTACGGCGCCGGCAACGCGTACGTCGGTCAGGCCGTGTGTCGCAGCGGTGTCACCACCGGGGTTCGCTGCGGCACCGTCACCGGCCTCAACCAGACCGTCAACTACGCCGGCGGCGCGGTCACCGGTCTGATCCGCACCAACATCTGCGCTGAGCCGGGGGACAGCGGCGGACCGCTCTACGTGGCGTCCACCGGCACCATCATCGGCATCCTCTCCGGTGGCAGCGGCAACTGCATTTCCGGTGGCACCACCTACTACCAGCCGATCGGGGAGGTGCTGGCCGCGTACGGGCTGACGTTGCCCTGACCCTCGGTGCGCCGCGCGACGGGTTGCCCGTGTCGTGCGAGACCCCTAGGCTCGGCGGGACCCAGGATCCCCGCCGCGAGGACGTGTGCCCCGATGCCGACCGACTCCCGACCGGACCGGGCGAGCGTCCCGGCCGAGGTGGCCGCGGTGGGGGAGACGATGGTGGTGCTCTGCCCCGCGCCGGGCGAGCCGCTGGAGCACGCCGAACAAATCGCTGTCTCAGTGGGCGGCGCGGAGTCCAACGTGGCCGGCTACCTGGCCCGCCTGGGGCACCGGGCGACCTGGGTGAGCCGGGTCGGCGACGACCCCTTCGGTCGGGCCGTCGTCCGGCACGTCGCCGCCGCCGGTGTCCGCGTCGACCAGGTGCGCGTGGACCCGGCCGCCCCCACCGGCGTGTACGTCAAGGACCCGGGCCCGGAGAGCACCGCCGTGCACTACTACCGGGCCGGGTCGGCGGCCTCCCGGATGGACCCCGGCGCGCTGGCCGATCCGGGGCTTGCCGGTGCCCGTGTGCTGCACCTGTCCGGGATCACCCCGGTGCTCTCCGCCTCCTGCCGGGCACTCGTCGAGCACGCGGTGGCGGACCGGCCGCTGGCGGGGGCGCTGGTCAGCTTCGACGTCAACCACCGGGCCCGGCTGTGGCCCGCCGAGCAGGCCGCGCCGGTGCTGCGCGACCTCGCCGACCGCTGCGACCTGGTCTTCGTCGGTCAGGACGAGGCGGAAACGCTGTGGGGCACCGCCGATCCGATGGCCGTACGCCAGCTGCTGCCCGGACCGGAGACGGTGGTGGTCAAGGACGGCGCGGTGGGCGCCACCGCACTGAGCCGCGACGCCGAGCCGGTCTTCGTTCCGGCGCCCCGGGTGACGGTGGTGGAGCCGGTCGGCGCCGGAGACGCGTTCGCCGCCGGCTACCTGGCCGGGCTGCTGCGCGACCTCGACCCCGTGCGGCGGTTGCGCCTCGGTCACCTGGTCGCCGCCCAGGCGTTGACCAGCAGCGGCGACAACGCCCCGGTTCCGCCGTGGGCCTGGTTCGAGCGGCTGCTCGCGGCCCCCGCCGATGCCTGGTCGCCGCTCGACCTGACCGGCGCGCGGGCGACGACCTGAGTCGTGTCGTCGGATCTCGACCGGGCCACCAGGCCACAGATTCACCGCGACCTCGGATGGAGTGCACCATGACCACAGCGGACTTCGACCACATCTTCGGCGGTGCCCGGGTGATGGCGATCCTGCGCGGCCTGCCGGTCGCCGAGACCGTTCGGCTCGCCGAGCGTGCCTGGGACCTCGGCATCGACGTGGTGGAGGTTCCGGTGGCCACCGCCGACGCGGTGCCGGCGCTTGCCGCCGCCGTCGAGGCGGGCGCCGCGCGTGGCCGGATCGTCGGTGCGGGCACCGTGCTCGACGCCGACCAGGTCGCCGCGGCTGCCGACGCGGGTGCCGCCTTCACCGTCGCGCCTGGCCTGGACCTTGCGGTCGCCGACGCCGCCGCCGCGCGTGGCCTGCCGCACCTGCCCGGTGTGGCCACCCCCACCGAGGCACAGCAGGCGCTGCGGCACGGCCTCACCTGGCTCAAGGCGTTCCCCGCGATCTCGCTCGGGCCGGCCTGGTTCACCGCCGTAGCCGGCCCACTGCCGCAGCTGCGCTTCGTCGCGACCGGCGGCCTGGACGCCGGCAATGCCGCCGCGTTCCTACAAGCAGGGGTACGGGTCGTCGCCGTCGGCTCAGCCCTCTCCGACCCCAACCAGCTGGACCGACTCGCCGAACTGACCACCCTCACCTGACCCACCCCACCCCCACCTGACCCACCCCACCCCCACCCCGTTGCGTTGAGGGCGGGGGTCGGCATGGCAACGTCCTGTGGAGGTTGAGAACGGTACCCACGGTGGATTGGCGGCGTGGGCGCAGGGACGCACCTGGTGTTGGACGAGGGGTAGGCAACCCCCGCGTCGCAGCCTTTGCTCTGCTTCAACCCACGCAACACCAGGCGTCCGATATCCGGACACCGGGTGTTGCCTCCGCTGAAGCAGAGCAAAGGAACACCCGAACACCCTCGCCACCAGCCGACGACGCACACGAGCACCGACAGACCCTCCGCAACGAGACCCAGAGGTCCCTTCTCAGCGCCTCGGCCGGCAGCCGGTTCGTGTCCCGATCGCGTCAGTCGCGCTCCGCGCTGAGGTGCTCCCAGTCGGTGAGCACCGGCAGTAGCTGCCCGGCGAGCCAGGTGACGCTCTGGTCGTCGCGGTGCGGGTCGCCGGGCACCCCGCAGGCGCCCAGCGGGACCACCCACCGACTGTCCGCGCGGCGGGCCAGGTCCCAGACGAAGCGTGCCGCAGGCCCCCGGAAGCACCAGTGGGTGACCCCGGGCACGCTCGAGGTGGCCAACACGCAGTCGTGGTCACCGTCGAGTCGGGGGCCGGGCCCCTCGTTCGGGTCGGGCAGCGCACGCCACGGCACCAGCCGGTGCAGGTCCCCCCAGCGCACCTGCCGGGCCGCTTCGGCGGCGACCTCCTCGGCCGCCGCGTGCACCAGCGCGGCCACGTCCACGCCGGGCAGCGGGGTCGCGCCCAGCACATGCTCCAGCGCGTAACCGACGCGCGGCGTCAGCGCCAGCCAGGGCGCGAACACCTCCGGGTACGCGGGCGGCTCGGCCAGCGCGGCCAGCGCCGGGTGGGCGGCGATCCGGCGTACGACAGCCGCCCGCAGGATGGCGAAGGCCGCCGCGTCGGTGCTGTCGGCGGCCATCCGTCGGTCCCAGCGCAGCAGCCGTTCGCGCAGCGCGGCGGCGGCCGGGTCGAGCCCGGTCGACGCGGTCAGCACCGCCAGCAGCGGCCCGGCCGAGCCCAGGTACGTGTCGGTGTGCACCGCGGTCATCTCGTCGGCCGTCCAGGCCCGACCGGCGTCGAGCAGTTCGGCGATGCGGTGCGCCCGGTGTGGCGGGGCGAACTCGACCCCGAGCGGCGCCGCGAGCCCTCGCTCGTTGGCCATCACCGCCCGGCCGACCACGTCGGCGCGGGGCATCGGTGCGTACCAGTCCTGCCAGGCGTACGCGGCGTCCCACGCGGGGACCACCCGTCGGCCGTTGTCCGGATGCCGTACCGGCACCGCACCGGCGACCCGGTGCAACAGCCCTCCGGCGGTGTCCGCCGCCTGCACCACGTTGACCGGCTCCACCCAGTGCCGCAGCGCGCGGTCCACATCGGTCACGGTACGGGCGCGCAGCAGCTCCGGCAGCGTCGCGAAGCCGAGTTCGGCGCGGACCCGAGGCGGGTAGCGCAGGCTGATGGCCGTCTCGTCGTCCGGCCCACCGACGATCACCGGACCCCGATCGGTCTCCACCACCTCGACCTCGACCGGGTCCGCCCCGGCCACCTCGATCGTCTCGACGTGGCGGTGGGCTTCCCGCCAACCATCCGGGCCGAGGGCCTGCACCTGTTGGCCGTGCCGACGCAACCGCTCGGCGTACAGGTCCTGGTAGTCGGCCATCGCGTTGGTGATCGACCAGGCCACCCCGCCGGTGTGCCCGAAGTGCGCGATGCCCGGCACACCCGGCACCGCCAGCCCGACCACGTCGTACTCCGGGCAGGCCAGCCGGATCTGCTGGTAGACACCGGGGTCCTCAAGGAACCGGTGTGGGTCGCCGGCGAGCAGCGCGGCTCCGGTGCCGGTGCGCTCGGCGGCGAGCAGCCACCCGTTGCTGCCGGCGACGGCCGGCCCGTCGGTGGCGAACGCCTCGACCGCGTCCGGGCCGAGCCGCTGCGCCACGTGCTCGCGCCAGAGTTTGCCGGGGAACCCCGCGAACAGGATGTGGTGGCCCAGCCAGACCGCGAGCGGTGTCCACGGCTCCCAACGGCCCGGGCTCAGCCCGGTGGCGGCGAACTCCGGCGCGCGGGACGCCCCGGCGGCGAGGCCCGCGTTGACTCCGCCGACGTAGGCGCCCACCCACTCGGCGGTCGCCGGATCCAGCGCCGCGTGGCAGCGGCGTGCGGTGTCGTCGAGCCGTACCTGCCGGGCGAACCGGTCCCAACCGAGCGCGTCGACGCCGAGGAACGCCGCGCTGGTGCCCTGAGCGCGGTGCCGTTCCACCTCGATCTGCCAGGCCCGGTCGTACGCGGTCACCCGGCCCTGCGCCGCCGCCAGCGCGAGCGGGTCGTCGGCCCGCAGGTGTGGTATGCCCCATGGGTCGCGGAATCGCCGGGCACTCATGCCCGCTCCGGCGCGGTGGCGGTGGTGGTGGCTCGGCGTCGGGCGGCGGGGACGACCAGCGGGGTGCCGGTTTCCGGGTCGTCGATGACCCGGCAGGGCAGCCCGAACACCTCCGCCACCAGGTCGGCGGTGACCACCGACGCCGGCTCTCCGGCGGCCACCACGCGTCCGTCGCGCATGGCGATCAGGTGCGTGGCGTAGCGGGCGGCGTGGTTCAGGTCGTGCAGCACCGCGACGAGTGTGCGCCCCTGCTCTTCGTGCAGCCGGGCGCAGAGGTCCAGGATTTCGATCTGGTGGGCGATGTCGAGGTACGTGGTCGGCTCGTCGAGCAGCAGCAGAGGGGTCTGCTGGGCCAGCGCCATGGCGATCCAGACGCGCTGCCGTTGCCCGCCGGAGAGCTCGTCCACCGGCCGGTCGGCGAGATCGTCGACGCCGGTCGCGGCCATCGATTCCTCGACGACCCGTTCGTCCTCGCGTGACCACTGCCGCAGCAGCCCCTGGTGGGGGTAACGGCCCCGCGCGACCAGTTCGGCGACGGTGATCCCGTCCGGCGCGATCGACGACTGCGGCAGCAGGCCGAGCGTGCGGGCCACCTTGCGGGCCGGCAGGTCGTGGATGTCCCGCCCGTCCAGCAGCACCGTGCCGGCGCTGGGGCGCAGCATCCGGGACAGCGCGCGCAGCAGAGTCGATTTGCCACACGCGTTTGGGCCGATGATCACGGTGAGGGAGTTGTCGGGCACCGCCACGGTCAGGTTCTCGGCGATGGTGCGCTGGTCGTAGGCGAGGGTCAGCGCGGTGCCGCCGAGCCGGGAACTGCCGGGGTGCATGGAAACTCCTTCGAGGGCGTCGCGGGTGTTCACAGCCGGCCCGCCCGGCGTTCCAACGCCAGCAGCCAGACCAGGTAGCCGCCGCCGAGCACTCCGGTCACCACCCCGACCGGGAGTTGGTGCCCGGGGAACGCGCGTTGGGCCAGCAGGTCGGCGCCGACCAGCAGCGCCGCGCCGACGGTCATCGACGGCAGCAGGTTTGGGCCGGGCGCCCGGGTCAGCCGTTTCGTCACGTGTGGCGCGACGAGCGCCACGAAGGACACCGGCCCGGCGGCGGCTGCCGCGAACGAGACCAGCAGCACGGCCGCGGCGAGCAGCGCCAGGCGCAGTTGGCGCACCGGCACGCCGAGCGCGCTGGCCGTGTCGTCGCCCAATTCCATCATTTGTAGCGCCGGGGCGCAGCCGATGAGCACCAGCGGCACCAGCACGACCAGGACGGCGAGCAGCGGCCCGGCGTTGGTCCAGCCCCGCCCGTCCAGGCTGCCGGTGAGCCAGAGCACCGCGCGGGCGGCGTCCATCAGTGGCGCCCGGGTCAGCAGGTAGCCGTTGACGCCGGTCAGGATCGCGCAGACGCCGATGCCGACTAGGATGAGCCGGTAGCCGTGCACTCCGCGCCGCCAGGCGAGCGCGTAGATCACCAGGCCGGTGCCGAGCCCACCGACGACCGCCGCGCCGGCCAGTGCCAGGCTGCTGCCGCCGAGGACGACCACCACCAGCGCTCCCGTCGACGCGCCCTGGGTGAGGCCGAGGATGTCCGGGCTGCCCAGCGGGTTGCGGACCAGCGACTGGAACACCGTGCCGGCGAGAG
Organism: Micromonospora sp. NBC_01638; assembly: GCF_045209745.1. Taxonomy (NCBI): domain Bacteria; kingdom Bacillati; phylum Actinomycetota; class Actinomycetes; order Micromonosporales; family Micromonosporaceae; genus Micromonospora; species Micromonospora sp. NBC_01638. Next base: position 6,084,796 of record NZ_CP109273.1, on the reverse strand, counting down.
CGAGCGCCGCACCGACCAGCAGGGCGGTGACCAGTCGGGGCAGTCGTAGCTCGTGCACGATGAACTGCTCCGCCGGTGAGCCGCCGCCGGCGAGCGTGCGCAGCACGTCGGCCGGGCCCATCGGGTAGTCACCACTGCCCACGGCGATCAGGCCAAGCCCGGCCGCGAGCACCGCGGCGCCCGCGCCGACGGCCAGCGCGCGGGGGCGGAACCGCAGCGACAACCCGCCCGCGGCACGAAGAACAGTCACGCCACCGCTCCGCTTCGCTCCGCGATGGCGCGACGCGCCACGGTGCTGAGCCTGCTGGTTCGCTCGCTCACGGTTGGGCCACCCGTCCACGGGTGACCAACCAGAGGAAGAGCGGGCCGCCCAGCACGGCGGTCACCATGCCGACCTGGAGTTCACCGGGCCGGCCCAGCACCCGACCGAGCACGTCGGCGCCGAGCAGCAGCGCGGGCGCGAGCACCGCGCAGTACGGCAGCAGCCAGCGCAGATCCGGGCCGGTCAGCGCGCGCACCAGGTGCGGCACCAGCAGCCCGACGAAGACGATCGGGCCGCACGCGGCGGTCGCCGCGCCGCAGAGCAGGGTGACCGCGACGATCACGGCGGCGCGGATCAGCGCGGGTCGAGCGCCCAGTGCTCGCGCCGCGTCGTCGCCGAGCGCGAGCGCGTTCAGCGGGCGGGCGGCGCCGAGCGCGACCAGCAGGCCGACCAGGATGAAGGGCAGCACCCGGGTCACGGTCGCGAGGTCCGCGCTGGCCAGTGAGCCGACCGTCCAGAACCGCAGCCGCTCCAGCGAGGCCGTGTCCAGCAGCATCACCGCACTCACGTACGAGTAGAGGGTGGCGTTGAGCGCCGCGCCGGCCAGCGCGAGGCGGGCCGGGGTGGCGCCTCGCCCGCCGCCGACGGCGTAGACGAGAGCGGTCACCACCGCGGCGCCGAGCAGCGCGAACCAGACGTACCCGCCGACGGCGGTGACGCCCAGGAACGCGGCGGCGGTGGCGACGGCCGCGGACGCGCCGGCGTTGATGCCGAGCAGCCCAGGGTCGGCCAGCGGGTTACGGGTGAGGGCCTGCATGACCGCTCCGGCCACGCCGAGCGCGGCGCCAGCGAGCAACCCGAGCAGGGTGCGCGGCAGGCGCATCCGGTGCACCACGGCGTACTCGGTGGCGTCCTGGTGCAGCAACCCGGACCAGACGTCGGCGAGCGGCATGGCTTTCGCCCCGACCGCGATGCTGAGCACGGCGATCACGCCGAGCAGTGCCACGGCGGCGACCAGGCCGGCGGCGCGGGCCGCCTGACGGCCGCGCCGAACCGGGAGTGCGACCGTGCCCCTGTCCGGCACCGATGGTGACGGCCTGGTGGCGGTGGGTGTGGCGTCCAGTGTGGGCTCCGGAGTTGTGGTGGCACGGCGAACCGCCGTTGACAATGACCGAGGTTAGGCTAACCTAACTCCGCTGATCCGGTCGACCCCGGCCAATCCTTGATCGAAAGACGACACCATGCCCGATGCTCTGTCCGCCCGTCGCCTCTCCCGCCGTGGCCTCCTGGCCGCCGGCGGCGCCGCCACCCTGGCCGCCCTGCTCGCCGGCTGCGGCAAGGACGACGCCGCGAAGCCCGCCGCCAGCAACGAAAGCGGCCCCTGGTCGTTCACCGACGACCGCACCAGGAAGGTCGAGGCGGCGGCCCGTCCGGCTCGCGTGGTGGCGTTCACCGGCGTGGCGGCAGCTCTGATCGATTTCGGTCTTGACAAGCAGATCGTGGGCGTGTTCGGGGAAACCAAGCGCGCTGACGGCACGGCCGACCCGCAGGCCGGCGACCTGAACGTCGAGGCCGTCGAGATCCTCGGCAACGTGTGGGGCGAGTTCAGCCTGGAGAAGTACGCGGCGCTGCGCCCGGAACTGCTGGTCACCCACATGTACGACCCGGACGCGCTCTGGTACGTGCCGGACGAGAGCAAGGACAAGATCCTCCCGCTCGCGCCCAGCGTGGCGATCACCACCGCCCGCGTGCCGATGACCAAGCCCATCGAGCGGTACGCCGCGCTGGCCGAGTCGCTCGGCGCGGACCTGTCCGCGAAGAAGGTCACCGACGCGAAGGCCCGCTTCGACGCCGCCGCCGAGGCGGTCCGGCAGGCGGTCAAGGCCAACCCCGGGATCAAGGTGCTGGCCTGCTCCGGGAGCCCCGACCTCTTCTACGTCTCCAACCCGAAGGTCAGCACCGACCTGATGTACTTCGCCGAGCTGGGCGTCGACATCGTGGTCCCCACCAAGCTCGAAGCCGGCGACTACTTCGAGGCGCTGAGCTGGGAGAGCACCGGCAAGTTCCCGGCCGACCTGATCCTGCTGGACAACCGCAGCACCGCACTTCAGCCCAAGGACCTCGCCGCCAAGCCGACCTGGCAGCAGCTGCCGGCGGTCAAGGCCAACCAGGTGACCCCGTGGGACGCGGTGCCCCGCTTCTCGTACGTCGGCTCCGCGCCGTTGCTGGAGAACCTCGCCACCGCCATCCGCAACGCGAAGAAGGTCAGCTGACGCCATGACCGTGCCGACGTACCCGGTCGAGACCACCGCGCCGCCGGCGGCGCCCGCCGCCGCGCGAGCCCACCTGCTGCATGACGGCTCGGTCGAGCAGTACCGGCGCACGATCGCCGACGGCGTCGACCGGGTTGCCCGCCGGGTGGCCACCGTGGACCGCCCGGTCACCGGGATCACCCCGGCCGAGCTGGCCCCCCTGGTCGACCGGGTGGACCTGGACCGGCCACTGGGCGACGCCATCGCCGCGCTGGACGAACTGGAGGACGTCTACCTGCGTGACGCCGTCTGGTTCCACCACCCCCGCTACCTCGCCCACCTCAACTGCCCGGTGGCCATCCCGGCGCTGCTCGGCGAGGCGGTGCTCACCGCCGTGAACTCGTCACTGGACACCTGGGACCAGAGCGCCGGGGCCACCCTCATCGAGCGGCGGCTGATCGACTGGACCGCCGAGCGGATCTGTTTCGGTCCCAGCGCGGACGGCGTCTTCACCAGCGGCGGCAGTCAATCCAACCTCCAGGCGCTTCTGCTGGCCCGGGAGGAGGCGTGCGCCGAGGCGGTCAGCCCGGCGGCGCGTGCCGAGTTGCTGCCCCGGCTGCGCGTCCTCACCTCCGCGGCCGGTCACTTCAGCGTGCAGAAGTCGGCCAAGCTGCTCGGCCTCGCCCCGGACGCGGTGATCGCGGTTCCCACCGACGCCAGGCGGCGGATCCGGCCGGCCGCCGTTTGCGAGGAGATCGCGCGGTGCCGGCAGGCCGGGCTGGTGACGATGGCCGTCGTCGCCACCGCCGGCACCACCGACTTCGGCTCCATCGACCCGCTCACAGACCTGGCCGGGATCTGCGCGGCAGCCGGCATCTGGCTGCACGTCGATGCCGCGTACGGCTGCGGTCTGCTCGTCTCGCCGACGCGCCGGCACCTGCTCGACGGCATCGAGCGGGCCGACTCGGTGACCGTCGACTTCCACAAGTCGTTCTTCCAGCCGGTCAGCTCCAGCGCGCTGCTGGTCCGCGACCGGCGGGCGCTGCGGCACGCCACCTATCACGCCGACTACCTCAACCCGGCTCGGACGGTGGAGCAGCGCATCCCCAACCAGGTCGACAAGAGCCTGCAGACCACCCGCCGCTTCGACGCGCTGAAGCTCTGGCTCACCCTGCGGGTGATGGGCCCGGACGCGCTCGGCGCGCTCTTCGACGAGGTGGTCGACCGGGCCGCCGACGCCTGGCAGTTGGTCAGCGAGGACCCCCGCTTCGAGGTGGTGACCCGTTCCGAGCTGAGCACCGTGGTCTTCCGTTACCTGCCCACCGGCCCCGGCCGTGAGCTGGCCGACGCCGCCAACCTGCACGCCCGGGAGGCGCTGGCCGCCTCTGGCCTCGCCGTGGTCGCCGGAACCCGGGTGGACGGCCGGCACTTCCTGAAGTTCACCCTGCTCAACCCGGCCACCACCGTCGACGAGGTCGGCTACGTGCTGGACCTGATCGCCACCCACGCAGGCCGGTACGTGCACGATTACGCCACCGCCGACCTGAGCTGCCACGTCGGCTGACGCCGGTGACCACGAACCTGCGCCTGGAGACTCCGATGTCCACCCACGACTTCATCGCCATCGGGCTGGGCCCGTACAACCTGGGCCTGGCCTGCCTCACCGCGCCGATCGACGAGCTGGACGGGGTGTTCCTGGAGGCCCGGCCGAGCCTCGCCTGGCACCCCGGCATGCTGCTGGAGTCGGCCCGGTTGCAGACCCCGTTCATCGCCGACCTGGTCAGCCTCGCCGACCCGACGTCGCCGTACTCCTTCCTCAACTACCTCAAGCAGATCGGCCGGCTCTACCCGTTCTACATCCGGGAGAGCTTCTACCCGCTGCGCGGCGAGTACGACGCGTACTGCCGGTGGGCGGCGGCGAAGCTGCCGAACCTGCGCTTCGGTCAGACCGTGACCACGGTGGGGTACGACTCCACCGACGAGCGGTACGTGGTGCGGGCCCGCACCGGCACGGGGGAGACCGTCGAGTATCGGGCCCGGCACCTGGTGCTCGGCACGGGCACCCCGCCACACCTGCCCGACGCCGTGGCCGGGCTGCCCGGCGACCCCGTGCACAACTCCCGCTACCTGGAGCACCGGACGGCGCTGCGCACCAAGCGCAGCATCACCGTGGTGGGCAGCGGGCAGAGCGCCGCCGAGATCTACCACGACCTGCTCGGTGACATCGACCGGTACGGCTACCAGCTCAACTGGGTGACCCGTTCGCCGCGGTTCTTCCCGCTCGAATACACCAAGCTGACGCTGGAGATGACCTCACCGGACTATGTGGACTATTTCCACGCGCTGCCCGAGGAGACCCGCTACCGGCTGGAGTCCGCGCAGAAGGGCCTGTTCAAGGGGATCAACGCCGACCTGATCAACGAGATCTTCGACCTGCTGTACGCGCACAGCGTCAACGGCCCGGTGAACACCCGGCTGCTCACCAACACCGAGCTGGTCAGCGCCGGTCACCAGGACGGGGCGTACACGCTGGGGTTGCGTCAGGTGGAGCAGGAGCGCGGCTTCGTCCTGCGTACCGAAGGGTTGGTGCTGGCCACCGGCTACCACTATCGAGTGCCGGAGTTTCTCGCGCCGGTGCACGAGCGGATCCGCTGGGACGCGCACGGCCGCTTCGACGTGGCCCGCAACTACAGCATCGACCACAGCGGGCGGGGTATCTTTCTGCAGAACGCGGGCACCCACACGCACAGCATCACCGCACCGGACCTGGGCATGGGTGCCTACCGCAACTCGTGGATCATCCGTGAGCTGCTCGGCCGGGAGCACTATCCGATCGAGCAGCGCATCACCTTCCAGGAGTTCGGGGTGGCGTCGTGAGCGTCGTCTTCACCCGCGCCGACGAACGGCTCGGTGAGTTCGCGCTGCGTACCCTCGACCCGGACGCCGACGCCGCACTGCTGCACACCTGGGTGACCCAGCCGAAGGCAGCGTTCTGGTTGATGCAGGACGCCGACCTGGCCCGGGTGTCCGAGGAGTACCAGCGGATCGCCGACCACCCGCACCACGACGCGTACCTCGGGCTGTGGCAGGGGAGTCCCGCCTTCCTCGCCGAACGCTACGACCCGGCCCACGTCGAGCTGGTCGGCCTCTACGACCACCAGCCCGGTGACGTGGGCATGCACTTCCTCTGCGCGCCCGTCGGCACTCCCGTGCACGGCTTCACCCGGGCGGTGCTCGGCACCGTCATGGCCTGGCTCTTCGACGACCAGGCGACCAGGCGGGTGGTGGTCGAGCCGGATGTCCGCAACACCGCCGTGCACGCGGTGAACGCCGCCGTCGGCTTCGAGGTCGTCGGCCCGATCGCCAAGCCCGAGAAGGACGCGCTGCTCAGCGTCTGCACCCGAGCCCAGTTTCAGGCGGCCGAAGGCGCTGCCGCCGACTGGGCCGCCGCTGACCGTGCTGCCGTCACCCGAACCGAAGGAGCCCCGGCGTGACCACCACCGCCGTCCCCACCCGGACGCCTGCCGCCACCGGAGATCCGGTCGGGCATCTCACCCCGCGGCGTTGGGCCCGGGCCAACCGGCTGCTGGTCCGCAAGGCGCTCGCCGAGTTCGCCCACGAACGGCTCCTGGCCCCAGAACCCGTGTCGTCGGGACCCGACGACCGGCAGTGGTACGAGGTCCGCAGTGACGACGGCACGGTCACCTACCGGTTCGCGGCGCGGGTGCTCGCCCTGGCGCACTGGCAGATTGACGCGGACAGCATCACCCGGCACCGCGACGGCACATCGCTGGCACCGGACGCGGTGGACCTCATCGTCGAGCTGCGCGGCACCCTCGGGCTCTCCGCGCGGGTGCTCCCGGTCTACCTGGAGGAGATCACCTCGACGTTGGCAGGCACGGCGTACAAGCTCGCCCCGTCCGCGCCGAGCGCCGCCGAGCTGGCCGAAGCGGACTTCCAGACCATCGAAACGTCGATGACCGAGGGCCACCCCTGCTTCGTGGCCAACAACGGCCGGCTCGGCTTCGGCGTCGACGAATATCACCGGTACGCACCGGAGGCCGCCGCCCCGGTCCGGCTGGAGTGGCTGGCCGCGCACCGGGACCACTCGACGTTCAGCAGCGCCGCCGACCTCGACTACGACACGTTGATCGACAGCGAGCTGGACGCGGAGACCCGGGCCCGGTTCGCGGCCACGATGACCGACCTCGGCCTGGACCTTGCCGACCACCACCTGATCCCGGCGCACCCCTGGCAGTGGTGGAACAAGCTGGCGGTCACCTTCGCCGGGGAGCTGGCCGCACGCCGGCTGGTGCACCTCGGCCCCGGGCCGGACGTGTACCTCGCCCAGCAGTCCATCCGAACCTTCTTCAACGTCAGCGAGCCGGGCCGGCACTACGTGAAGACCGCGCTGTCGGTGCTGAACATGGGCTTCATGCGCGGGCTGTCGGCCGCGTACATGGCGGCGACCCCGGCGATCAACGACTGGCTGGCCGACCTGATCGCCGCCGACGAGGTGCTGACCGGCACCGGCCTGATCGTCCTCCGGGAGCGGGCCGCGGTGGGTTACCGGCACCGGCAGTACGAGGCGGCGACCGACCACACCTCCCCGTACCGCAAGATGCTGGCCGCGTTGTGGCGGGAGAGCCCGGTGCCCGACCTGGCGCCGGGACGCCGGTTGTCCACCATGGCCGCGCTGCTGCACGTGGACAGCGACGGCGGCTCACTGGCGGCGGCGCTGATCGCCCGGTCCGGGCTGACGCCCGAGGTCTGGCTGCGTCGCTACCTGGACGCCTACCTGACCCCGCTGCTGCACAGCTTCTACGCCCACGACCTGGCCTTCATGCCGCACGGCGAGAACGTCATCCTGGTCCTCGACGAGACCGACACCGTCGAGCGGGTGATCTTCAAGGACATCGCCGAGGAGATCGCGGTGATGAGCGGCGAGGTCGAGCTGCCGGCGGCGGTGGAACGGATCCGGGTCGACGTGCCCGACGACACCAAGCTGCTGACCATCTTCACCGACGTGGTCGACTGCTTCCTGCGGCACCTCAGCGCGGTGCTGGTCGAGGCCGGTGTGCTCGGCGAGGACGACTTCTGGCGTACCGTCGCGGCCTGCGCCGCCGACTACTTCGACCGGGTGCCGCACCTGGCCGAGCGGGTACGCCACTACGACCTGTTCGCTCCGGAGTTCACGCTGTCCTGCCTCAACCGGCTCCAGCTGCGCGACAACCAGCAGATGATCGACCTGGCCGACCCGTCGGCCGCGCTGCAGTTCGTCGGCACCCTCACCAACCCGCTGGCGGCCCACGCCCCGGCTCGGTGAATGGCGCAATGTGGCGGGACCGCACCTTCGGCACATACTGGATCGCGCAGTCACTCTCGGCGGCCGGCGACTCGTTCGCCTACCTGGCGGTGCCGCTGCTGGTGCTCCAGGCGACCGGGTCGGTGGCGCAGATGGGTCTGCTCACCGCCGTCGCGGGTGCGGCGTCCGTCGCCGCCGGGATCTTCGGCGGGGTGCTGGTCGACCGGTACGACCGCCGCACACTGATGATCGTGGCGGACCTGGCCCGGTTGCTGCTCTACGGCCTGGTGCCACTGGCCTGGCTGGCCGGCCCGCAGGTCTGGCTGCTCTTCGTCGTGCTGCCGATCTGCGAGGCGGCCGGCATGGTGTTCCAGGTCGCCGCGGTGACCGCGGTCCGCAACCTCGTCGACTCCGACCGGATCACCGAGGCCAACGGCCGGTTGCAGGCGACGTACGCGGCGGCGGCCGTCCTCGGGCCGCTGCTCGCCGGCGTGGTGTCGGCCCGCTTCGGCCCGGCGCTCGCCATCGCCGTCAACGCGGCGAGCTTCGCGCTCTCCGCAGCCGGTCTGTGGCTGATCCGACTGCGACCCGTGCAGGCCGACGGCGCCACACCGGCGACCCGGGAGCGGCCACTGGCCGAGTTCCTGGCCGGGGCGCGGTTCCTGTGGCGGCAGCCCGTGCTCCGCGCGCTGACCGTCCTGTTGTCGGTCTTCATCTTCCTGACCTACGGCTTCATCGACGTGTTGATCTACCACGTCACACACGACCTCGGCGGCTCCGAGGGCACCGTCGGCACGGTGCTCGGTCTGGCGGCGCTGGGCACGGTCGCCGGCGCGCTGCTGGTGGCCCCGCTACGCCGTCGGCACGGCTTCGGCGCGACCTGGATCGGCGCCCTCGCGATCTGCGGTCTCGCGATCGCGGGCGTCGGCGTCGCGGCGACCGTGCCGGCGGTCACCGCGCTGACCGCGGTGTATCTGTGCTGCCTGAGCATCGGCGGGATCTGCTCGATGTCGCTGCGCCAGGAGATCACCCCCGATCATCTGCTCGGCCGGGTCACGTCGGCGTTCTGGAGCACGCATTACGCCCTCGGTCCGGCCGGTGCTGTCGTGCTGACCTGGGCCGCAGGCCGGCACGGCACGGCGGTGGTGACGCTCGCGGCGGGTGCGGGGTGCCTGCTGATCGCGGTCGGTGGCCTTTTCACTCCGATCCGCCGCGCCGGCGCGGGGCCAGCCGCTGTGCAGCCCGGACTGCGCGCGGCCCCGGCCGGCGGCACCGTTGGTGGTTGAGACGCTATGGAGCTGACATCACAAACGACTCAGCGGGCATCATCTGTGGAAGCGTTTCGAATGGCTCCTGACCAGTCGTTCTACTCGCCATCGTCCGTATTCGTGGACCAGGGCGAGATAGAGGGCAGCGGGCGCGACCGGAGTCCACTTGCGCTCCGGCCGCCCGGCGTGTAGCCGCTGCAGGACGGACGTGACATCGAAGGGAACGAACTCCCAGGACGCGATCTCCAGCGAGCCGTCTTTCGTGCCGCGCTTCATCCGACCTTCGAGTTGCTCTGACGTGAGGTCGTGAGCGTACGCGACGAACACCGAGTCCCACTGGTGCCGTTCGGTGTCGATGGTGATGCCGAGCAGTGCGAGGCGATACTCGTGATCCTCAAGGGCAAGTTCCTCGCCTAGCCCACGTCGCGCGGCAGCATGTAATCGAGGGGGCAGGCCGCTCGGTGAGTCGAATCGTGGGCTGAGCCCCTCATCTGCCGACACCCCCCAGTGCAGCGGTCGTGAGCCGACCCAACTGCCCCGCTGGCAGATCAGAACGCGGTTGTCGGTCGTGATGACCAGTGTGCTGGTCCCGAGGCTCAGCGACATGAAGACGGGCGCTCTGCGGTGACCGACCGGATCGATGTATCTGGTCCGTGGCGTGGTGCCGTCCCGGAATCGCCTGTCGAGGTGCTGACTGGCCAGAAAACTGTAGTAATCCGTTCGGCGTAGGTGGAGGAACAGCTCCGTATCCTCGTCGCGGGCGGTCCGCTCCTCGACCAGGTCATCGACAGCGAAACAGTCACCGTTCCAGTGGTGCGGTTTCCCGGAATCCTTCCTGGCCTGCTGCTCTGTGGCGATCTCCGACCGCCAGGTCGTCAACTCGGCAGGCAGTTCGACGGGCTCGTCATTAACGATGAGGTGCACCAGTTCCTCTTTGATGGCCTCGGTACCGTTGCCAGCCACGATCATGCACGGTGACGTGAGGCCGCCGAAGGTAAAGTCCGAAGCTTCCGGAGCTCGCCTGCCCGTCCGAAGGCGTCTGCCCTTCCGGCGAACCCGTAGCAGGAGCTTCTTGAGTGGATCCTCGAAGGCCACCGTCATGAACAGCCCCACCGTGGCACCAATGAAGAGACCTACGCCACCGGTGACGATCCACGCCAATGCTCCCTTGAGAGTCACTCCGCAAGGGTATCGATGTCGTGCACTCTGCCGGTTGCCCAACCGAGGCCATCACGAACGCGACCGGGCCCGGTCAGAACTCCTGGTACATGACGTGCAGGCCGACCCGGCCGAGGGTGGGGTGCCGGAACGCGCGCGGCACGGTGCCGACGACCGACCTCAAGCCCTCCCGCCGGTACAACTCCACCGCCGAACGGTTGCTCTTCACCACGGCGTTGAACTGCATGCCGGCGTACCCCTGTTGGCGGGCCCAGGTCAGGGCGTCGCGGCACAGCGCGGTGCCGACCGCGCGTCAGCCCCGGTCGAGCGCGGCGATCTCCTGATCGAGCAGGGCCGCCAGCCGGGCGGCCAGCCCCGGATGGCTCTGCGCGGTCATGCCACGGCTGGGCATCTCCACCGTCATCAGCAGGTAGAGGTGCAGCCGGTAGAGGCCGAGCCGGCGGCGCGCCGAAGCGTCCAGCACCAGCTCGGCGGCAGCGCTGCGGTAGCCGCGCAGCAGAGGGTGCTCCGGCTCGTCCTCGACGCGCCGGAAGAGCAGCGGCGAGACCAGGTCCAGCAGCGGGTCACCGTAGAGGAACCGTTCGCCGTCCACCAGGCCGTGTAGCCGCAGCCGGCCGTCCGGGTCGGGCGCGGCCAGCACGTTGCCGTCCCAGCAGTCGAAGTGCAGCAGCGCCGGGCGGCGTACCTCGTCCAGCACGTCGGCGTGCCGCCCCACCAGCGTGTGCAGGCGGTCCGGGGTCACCGGCAGCCGGACGTGCCAGTCGATCGCGTCGGCGAGCAGCGCGTCGAGCATCGCCGTGAACGCCGCCCGCCACGTCGGCCCGCCGGCCCGGCCGTCGTCGTACCCGAACCGATCGCCGGTGACCCGGTGCAACGCGGCGAGGGCCACCCCGAGGTCGTACCGCGCCGGGCCGTCGTCGACCGCGACGCCGGCCTCGGCCAGCTCCGCCAGCGACCGGCCGGGCAGCATCGTGGTGACCAACCACTCGCCGTACGCGGGGTCGCTGCCGTGTCGCAACACCAGGGGTACGGGCACCTGCGGCGCATGTTCCGCGACGAGGTGGAAGTATCGAGCCTCGGCGGCACAGAGTCCTCGTTCGTAGCGCAGCAGCGGCGTCCCAGCCGGCGGGGCCAGCTTCAGCACCACCCGGCGGTCGTCGTCGAGCAGCGCCCACCAGACCGTCGCGTACCCGCCGCCGGCCAGCGGACCGGTGTCCCGGACCCGGACGTGCGGCCCGAACGACGCGCGGACCAGGTATGCCACGTCGTCGCTCGTGAGGGAACGCTGCGTCGGGCTGATGCCGGTCACGCGGTGTCACCCCGTCGAGCGCGCGGCGCCGAGCCGGCGGTGCGGCGGGCGGAAGGCGGGACGGGACCGGCGGTGCCGCGGCGGACCAGCTCGGCGGGGAGCACCTCGACCCGGGGCGCCTGGCTCTCCGCACCGAGCACCAGGGACATCGCCCGCACCCCCATGTCGACCAGCGGCAGTCGCACGGTGGTCAGCGCCGGGGTCACGTCCTGGGCGATCGGCATGTCGTCGAAGCCCACCACGGAGACCTGCTGCGGCACGGCCAGTGCACGCGCCCGCAGGGTGGCGAGCGCGCCGATGGCCATCGAGTCGTTGAGCGCCACGATCGCGGTCAGGTCCGGGTCGGCGTCGAGCAGACGGGCTGTGGCCTCGGCGCCGCCGTCGCGGTCGAACTCCGCGTACCGGATCCGCCGGTCCGGCAGGTCGCGGCCCTGCTCGGTGAGCGCCTGCCGGAGGCCGGCCAGCCGGTCGGTCGTGGTGGTCAGGATGCGCGGGCCGGCGACCACGCCGATCGCGGTATGCCCCAGCCCGCACAGCTCCCGCCCGGCGAGGTAGCCGCCGGCCCGGTTGTCCGGCATCACCGCGTCGCCGGAGTGCTCGTGCCGGCCGATCACCGCCACCCGCCCGCCGGTGGCCTCGTACGCGGCGAGCTTCTCGTTGAGCTGCCGGGTGAACGCCTCGTCGTGATAGCCGGAACCGGCCAGGATCAACGCCGCCACCTGATGACCGTGCAGCAGCTCCACGTACTCCAGCTCGCGGTCCGGGTCCCGGTAGCTGTTGCAGATCATCAGCAGCCGGCCCTGGTCGGTGGCGACGCGTTGGAGCCCACGGGTGATCTCGGCGAAGTACGGGTCGGAGACGTCGTGCACGATCACGCCCACCGCGCTGCGGTGCGAGCGGGCCAGCAGTTGAGCGTGTGCGTTCGGCACGTACTGCAGCTCGGCGACGGCGGCGAGCACCCGCTCGCGCAACTCGTCGGTCACCGGCTTGCTGCTGCCGTTGATCACACGGGAGGCGGTGGCGGGTGAGACGCCCGCTCGGCGTGCCACATCGGACAGGGTCGCCATGGCCCGCCCCTCGGTCTGTTGACGGCGTTTCGCCGTGCCGGTTAGCGTCACGGTACCGCAGAGAAAGCCCTTTCCCACGCGGCGGCCCGGCCATGTCCGATCGCTTGGCGGCACCTCGACTCGACGAAACTGCCCACCAGGCGCTGCTCGTGGGGGACCACCCGCCGGAGCTTCATCGCCGAGAGCGACGGCCAGGCCAGCATGCGCCACCTGGGCGAGGCCGGGGTGTACGCGGTGGGCGACCCGGTCAAGCGGGGTCGGTGTGGCCTGCTGGACACCTACCCGGTCACGGCCTGACCGTCCAGCCGCGACGGACCGTCGAGCCTGACAAGCATCGGTGGAATCTGATCGAGGAAAGGCCTTGCCTGGTATCAGCGTGGCCCCCTAACCTTTCAGGAAAGCGTTTGCCTGATGCGCTGGCGGGGCTGCCGCTCCTTCCGAGCCACCGTGCGGCAGACCCACCAGCAGCCACACCCCGTCGCCCTGGGTCTCCGGGCACCAACCCCGAACAACTTCAACCTTAGGGAACACCATGACCCGCAGGTCGATCGGCATTCTCGTCAACGGCGTGACCGGAAGGATGGGCTACCGACAGCACCTCGTCCGCTCGCTGCTGGCCATCCGCGAATCCGGCGGCGTGGCATTGGCCGACGGCACCACCATCTGGCCGGAACCGGTCCTGGTCGGGCGCAACGAGACCAAGCTCCGGGAGCTCGCCGAACGGCACGGGCTGACCGACTGGACCACCGACCTGACGTCGGCGCTGGCCCGCGACGACGTCGAGATTTACTTCGACGCCCAGGTCACCCAACAGCGGGAGAAGGCGATCCGGCAGGCCATCGAGGCCGGCAAGCACATCTACACCGAGAAGCCCCTGGCCGAGGACACCGCCGCCGCGCTCGACCTGGCCCGGTCGGCGGACGCGGCCGGCGTACGCACCGGCGTCGTGCAGGACAAGCTCTTCCTGCCCGGTCTGCGCAAGCTCAAGCGCCTCATCGACGGTGGCTTCTTCGGCCGGATCCTCTCGGTGCGCGGCGAGTTCGGTTACTGGGTCTTCGAGGGCGACTGGCAGCCCGCTCAGCGTCCGTCGTGGAACTACCGGGCCGAGGACGGCGGCGGCATCGTGGTCGACATGTTCCCGCACTGGCATTACGTGCTGGAGGAGCTGTTCGGTCGGGTCGCCGCCGTCTCCTGCGTGACCGCCACCCACGTGCCCCAGCGGGTCGACGAGGCCGGTCACGGGTATCCGGCCACCGCCGACGACGCCGCGTACGGCATCTTCGAACTCGACGGTGGGGTGATCGCGCAGCTCAACTCGTCCTGGTGCGTCCGGGTGTACCGCGACGAGCTGGTGGAGTTCCAGGTCGACGGCACTGAGGGCAGCGCGGTCGCCGGGCTGCGCAACTGCCGGGTGCAGCACCGGGCGGTCACCCCGAAGCCGGTGTGGAACCCGGACCTACCGGCCACCGAGGACTTCCGTGCCCAGTGGGCCGAGGTGCCCGACAACGAGGAGTTCGACAACGGCTTCAAGGTGCAGTGGGAGGCGTTCCTGCGGCACGTCGTGGCCGGTGAGCCGTTCCGCTGGGACTTTCTGTCCGGCGCCCGCGGCGTACAGCTCGCCGAGCTGGGGCTGCGCTCGGCCCGCGAGGGTGTCCGTGTCGAGGTGCCGGAGCTGCACCGATGACCGCGGAGGTGGTGCTGCCGGGCGGCCGGCGGCACCGGCTGGCCGGGGGGAGCGGCTTCGCTCGACCGGACGCGCCGGCAACCAGCCGGATCGCGTACGCCGCCGCACACGTGGTCGCCGACCCGAGCGCGGAGAACGCGCCGGGTGCCCCAGCGGTGGTGGACTGGGACACCACCCTCGCGTTCCGGCGGCATCTCTGGTCGTACGGGCTGGGGGTCGCCGAGGCGATGGACACCGCCCAGAGGGGGATGGGGTTGGACTACCGGGCCACCCGGGAGCTGATCCGTCGCAGCGCCGCCGAGGCCCGCGCGGTGGGCGGGCGCATCGTCGCCGGGGTCGGCACGGATCAACTGCCGACCGGCCCGGCCACCCTGGCGGCGGTCACCGCCGCCTACCGGGAACAGCTCGACGACGTACGCGCGGCCGGCGCGCGGCCGGTGTTGATGTGCAGCCGGCACCTGGCCGCTGCGGCCCGTGGCCCGGAAGACTACCTCCGGGTGTACGACGAACTGCTGACCGCCGCCGAGGAGCCGGTCGTGCTGCACTGGCTGGGTCCAATGTTCGACCCGGCGTTGACCGGCTACTGGGGTGCGGTCGACCCGGACCTGGCCGCCGACACGGTCATTGAGCTGATCAAGGCGCATCAGTCCACGGTGGATGGCATCAAGGTGTCGCTGCTGGACGCTGGTCGGGAGGTCGCACTGCGCCGTCGCCTACCGGCCGGGGTGCGCCTCTACACCGGTGACGACTTCCACTACCCGGAGCTGATCCGAGGCGACGAGGTGGGTCATTCCGACGCGCTGCTCGGGGTGTTCGCGGCCATCGCGCCGGCCGCCGCCGCCGCGTTGGCCGCCCTCGACCGGGAGGACCTACCGGCGTACGCCAAGATCTTCGCGCCGACCGTGCCGCTGGCCCGGCACCTGTTCGCGGCGCCGACCTGGCACTACAAGACGGGTATCGTGTTCCTGGCCTGGCTGGCCGGGCACCAGGACCACTTCACGATGGTCGCCGGCGCGCAGTCCGGCCGTTCCCCGGCGCACCTGGCGGCGCTGCTCACCCTGGCCGACGCCGCCGGGCTGCTGCCCGACGCCGACCTGGCCGCCGCCCGCGCCCGGGCGCTGTTCACCGTCGCGGGTGTGCAGCAATGAGCGGGCTGGAACGGTTCTCGTTCAACCAGGCGACCGCCCAGCGCTGGCCGCTGACCGAGGTGGTGGCCGGTTGCGTCGCTGCCGGCGTACCGGGCATCGGGTTGTGGCGGGAGCCGGTCGCGGAGCACGGGCTGGCCCGGTCGGCGAAGCTGGTCCGCGACGCCGGCCTCACCGTGACCTCCCTGTGCCGGGGCGGCTTCTTCTCCACCGACGACTGGCGGGCGGAGAATCTGCGGGCCATCGAGGAGGCGGCGACGCTCGGCGCCCCGGAGCTGGTGCTGGTGTCCGGCGGGCTGCCGGCCGGCAGCCGGGACATCGACGGCGCTCGGCGTCGGGTCGCCGACGCGATCGGCGAGCTGGCCCCGCACGCGGCGGCGGCCGGGGTCCGACTGGCCATCGAGCCGCTGCACCCGATGTTCGCCGCCGACCGCTGCGTGGTCGCCACCCTCGGCCAGGCGCTGGACATCGCCGAACGGTTCGACCCAACGGTGGTCGGCGTGGTCGTGGACGCGTACCACGTGTGGTGGGACGACACCGTGTACGCGCAGATCACGCGGGCGGGGGCCCGGATCGCCGCGTTCCAGGTCTGCGACTGGGTGACGCCGCTGCCGGAGGGGGTGCTGCTCGGTCGGGCGCTGCCCGGCGACGGCTGCGTCGAGCTGCGTCGGCTGCGCGAGGTGGTGGACGCGGCCGGTTATGTCGGCCCGATCGAGGTGGAGGTCTTCTCCGCCGAGGTGTGGGCGCGTCCGGGCCCGGAGGTGCTGGACGCGGCGATAGCCGGCTACCTGCGCCACGTTGTCTGAGGCTCTCGAACGGCGGCGGCCCGTCGGCGCGACCGTGCCCCGCGTACCGTGCCCGCCTCGTGCTGGGTGCCACCGGCGCTGCTCGCGGTCGCCTGCACGCTCGCCGGGGTCGGCGTCGCCCCGTTGCTCGGGCTGGCCCTCGCCGGCCGTTCACCCTGCTGTGGCGACGCCGCTAGTATGGGCCGCTGCCGGCGGGTGGACCTGCTTGTCGCCCGGTTTTGTCCGTTCAGATCCATCCTGCTGGCGCACCGTCTCGGGCATTTGATGCCGGCCGCAGAGATCAGACGTCACGGGAGATCCCATGAAAGCGCAAGACGACCCGGCGAGGCACTCCGGAGCGGATGGTCCGGCGTCGGCCTTGCTGCTGACCGGCCTACACAAGGCGTTCGGCGCCAACGTCGCGGTCGACCACGTCGAGCTGACCGTGCCGCAGGGATCGTTCTTCGGCCTGGTCGGCCCGAACGGTGCCGGCAAGACCACCTTGCTGTCCATGGCGGTCGGCCTGCTGCGTCCCGACGAGGGCCGCTCCGAGGTGTTCGGCGTGGACGTCTGGGACGGCCCGGTCCAGGGGCGGGCGCTGATGGGCGTCCTGCCCGACGGGCTGGCGATGCCCGAACGGCTCACCGGCCGGGAGCTGCTCACGTTCATCGGGCAGTTGCGCGGGATCGAGCCGGCCGTGCTCGCCGAGCGCACCCAGGAGCTGCTTGACGTGATGGAGCTCAACGACGCCGAGACCACCCTCGTGGTGGATTACTCGACCGGCATGCGCAAGAAGATCGGCCTGGCCACCGCGTTGCTGCACGGGCCCCGACTGCTGGTGCTGGACGAGCCGTTCGAGGCGGTCGACCCGGTGTCCGCGGCCGCGCTCAAGGCGATCCTCGTACGCTTCGTCGAGTCGGGCGGCTCGGTGGTGCTGTCCAGCCACGTCATGGCACTGGTCGAGCAGCTGTGCGACACGGTCGCCGTCATGGTCAATGGCCGGGTCGTCGCGGCCGGACCGCTGGCCGAGGTCCGCGGCGAGCAGACGCTGGAGCAGGCGTTCGTCCGGCTGGTCGGTGGCGACGAGCATGCGGTGAGAGGGCTGTCGTGGTTGGCGTCCTGATCCGGATGAAGCTCGCGATCATCCGGAACTCCATGACCGGCGGCAAGGCCGCCTGGATGGTGACCGGCGGCATCTTCGGGCTGCTGTTCGCCGCCGCCACGATCTGGCTGACGTTCGTCGACATCGCCGAACCGGGTGTGCTGGGCGATCTGCTCGCCTGCGTCTGGGTGACGTGGATGCTGGGCTGGGTGGTTGGCCCGCTGTGGGGCGGCTCGGCCGTGCTGCGCGCCGACCACTTCGCGCTGCTGCCGATGCCGCGCCGGAAACTCGCGGTCGGGCTGCTCGGCGCCGCCTTCGTCGGCATCACCACGGCGGTCACGGCCCTGGCCTTCCTCAGCCTGATCACGTACGCGGCGCACCTGGGCGTGGTGCCGACCCTGATCGCCGTGCCGGCCGCTGCCGGGGAACTCGTGTTCGTGGTGCTGCTGTCGCGCGTCGCGTACGCCCTCTTCGGTTTTGTCGCCACCTCCCGGATCGGCGCCGCGATCACCGGCGTGCTGTTCGCCGCCATGATCGTCCTTTCCCAGTCCGGCTGGATGATCATCGTGGCGGTCATCTACTCGGACGTGCTCTCCACCGGTTTCTCGTCCACGTTCTCCACCACGCTGCGCGGGATTCCGTCGAGCTGGGGCGTGGTCGCCGTCGAGGCCGCCGAGAATGGCGACTGGCTACTGGTTTTCGCGGCGCTCGCCGGTCTGGCCGTACTCATCGGCCTGCTCCTGCTGATCTGGACGGCCACCCTCGGCACACCACGCCGCTCCCGGGTCACCGTCAGCGGGACCAGCCACGCCCCCGTGCCGGCCGGCGGCCTGTTCGCCGGCCCGACCGGCGCGGTCTTCCGCAGGGAGCTGCGCACCTGGTGGCGTGACCCGCTGCGGACCACCACCGCCACCGTGCCGATCGTCTGGGCGCTGCTCACCGTGCTGCTGCCACTCACCTTCGACGAGAAGGCGCTGCTGCCGTGGGCCGGCCCCGCCGTCGCCCTGTTCGCCATCACCTCGGCCGGCAACCTGTACAGCCAGGACGGCACGGCACTCTGGCAGACCATCATGACGGGCACCCACCATGCTGACGTCCGCGGCCGGCAGTGGGCCTACCTGGCCGTGTTCGGCCCGATCTCAATCGCCCTCAGCATCGGCTTCACCATCTGGAGCGGCTACACCTGGGCCTGGCCGTGGGTCGCCGCCACCGTGCCGGCGCTGCTCGGCGGCGGCGCCGGCCTGATCATCTACGCCTCGGTGGCCGCGATGGTGCCCGGTCCCGACGCGCACAAGCGCCCGGACAACCCGCTCGAACGCGCCGACACGACCGGACAGTCCAATGCGCTGTTCTGGTTCGGCCTGATCCCGCCCGCCCCGGCGCTCACCGCCGTGATCCTCGGCGACCAGTTCGACCTGCCTCTGCTGCTGTGGGCCGGCGGACCGATCAGCCTGGCGACCGGCATCGCGCTCGCCTGGTGGCTGGGCTCGGTGGCGAGTAGGCAGCTCACCGCCAAGGGCGCGGAGATGCTGCACGTCATGCGTACCGGCCGGAAGACGGCTGCGGGCCGGACGGCGGCTGCGGGCCGGACGGCGGCTGCGGGCCGGACGGCGGCTGCGGGCCGGACGGCGGCTGCGGGCGGCGACAAGATCGAGGTGTCCAGGCGGGACGCGGCGATCGGCGTCCTCCACTGGGTCGGCGGCTCGATCCTGCTGTTTCCGCAGGGCCTGCTGCCATTGGTCTTCCTCCTCACCGGCATCGACACGAAGTCCTGGTTCCTGGCGATGTACCTGCCGCGCGAATGGGGGCTACCGGTCGCCGCCCTCAACGTCCTGATCGGTGTCTTCCTGTACGCACAGGCCATCCTGCCCACCATCCGCAACAAGACGAGCAAGGGCCAGCACGAGGCCGTCGCGATCCGCGAGGTTGGCGACCCGGAACAACAGCACGAACTCGAATCGTTTGACGGGTAAAGGTCGGGGCGGGGCGGACATTGGCGATGCTCGTCATCGTGGTGCGCGGCGGGCTGCTGGCGGTGGCGCGTTTCGACCAGCTCGTGCTGCCCTGGCTGACCCTGCTGGGCGCCGTGCTGCCGGTGCTGGTGGTGCCGATGGCCGTGAACGGCGACCCGTCGACGCGGCCGTTAGCCACGGACCGTGCTGGGTGCCGCCGACGCCGCTCGTGAACGCCCGCACCTCTCACCGAGGCGCTCACGCGGACGACCTTACCGGCGATGTCCGACGTCGTGGTGCTCGCCGGTGGCGGGCGGGACCGTCAATAGCCGTCTGGTAAGCCTTTTCCTGGTCCGATGCGTCGGCGGGCCGCTCAAGCCCGCTCATGGCAGGGAGGCACTACGGTCGACCAGTGAACGTGCATCTGCGGAAGGAGAACCGATGACCGTAACGTCAGGCGAGATCGTGGAGCAGGTGTTGCGGGCGGGCCGCGAACTGGATATCGACAGGTTCGTGGGGTTGATGGCGCCCGACGGGTATATCGAGTGGCCGTACCGGCCGCCGGGCGTGCCCGCGCGGGTGCAGGGCCGAGTGGAGATCCGCAGGCATCTGATCGAGACTGCCGAAGGATTCATCAGGATCGTCGAACACCGCAACGTGGTGGTGCACGAGACGACTGATCCGGAGACGGTCATCGTGGAGTACGAAGCGCACGGAACCCTTGTCACGACTGGCGCGGCGTTCGAGCAGGTGGTCATCGCCGTATTCCGGGTCCGCAACGGTCAGATCCTGTCGTACCGCGACTACATCAACCCCTTGCCTCTGCTCGACGCGCTCGCCAGCATCACCGGCGGCACCCGCGCTTAGGCGGCGGGTCCGTACGGGCCCCGCGCCCCCACGTACAGCACCTACCATGGTCCGGGCACGGGGTCGCGCCACACGGCGGCCCAGCCGGTAGACCTGGGGAGGTCTCGTGACGGTGCCGTCCACGTCGGATCGGCCCGAGGGTCGGGGTGCTGACCGCATTGACTCCTCGGTCGTGCATCCGGCCCGCCGCTACAACTACTGGCTGGGCGGCAAGGACAACTTCGCCGTCGACCGGGAGTCCGGGGACCAGATCGCCGCCGTCTACCCGGGGGTGCGTACCCTCGCTCGGGAAAACCGGGCCTTCCTCGGCCGGGCCGTCCGGTTCCTCGCCGAGGAGGCCGGCGTCCGGCAGTTCCTCGACATCGGCACCGGCATCCCGAGCGCCGACAACACCCACGAGGTGGCCCAGTCCGTCGCACCCGAGTCCCGGGTGGTCTACGTCGACAACGATCCGATGGTGCTGGTCCACGCCCGAGCGCTGCTGACCAGCGACCCCGCCGGCGCCACCGCCTACCTGGACGCCGACCTGCGCGCCCCGGAGCAGATCCTCGCCGACCCACAGCTGCACGCCACACTGGACCTGTCCCGTCCGGTGGCCCTGGTGCTGGTCGCCGTGACGCACTTCCTCACCGACGACGATCGCCCGCACGAGCACGTCGCCCGGCTGCTCGACGCGCTGCCGTCGGGCAGTTGGCTGGCGCTGACCCACTTCACCACCGACCACATCCCCGCCGAGATCGTCGAGCGGATGCTCGCCGAGTTCGCCTCCGGCCGGATGAAGCAGGACGCCGTGCCCCGCGACCGGGCCGAGTTCGCGCGCTTCTTCACCGGCCTGGAGTTGGCCGAGCCGGGCATCGTCCCGGTCACCGAGTGGCGGCCGCGGGTGCCTCCGGAGCAACGCCCGTCCCTGGCCGACGCCTCCATCTACGGTGCGGTGGCCCGCAAGCGCTGACCTGCCCCAGGGCGCGTCGCAAAGTCCGGGCTGGTGCCCATGGTGAGCGAATGGCGAGGGTTGGGGTCAGCCTGGGGCGAGGAGGCAGAACTCGTTGCCTTCCGGGTCGGCGAGGACCGTCCACGGGACCTCGCTCTGGCCCAGGTCGACGGCGGTGGCTCCGAGAGCCCGCAGTCTGGTCGCCTCGGCCTTCACGTCGTCACCTGGGTATGGGCGGACGTCGAGATGGACGCGGTTCCACACGGTCTTCACGTCGGGCGTGCGGAGGAACTGCAAAAACGGGCCGACGCCCTTGGCGGAGCGCAGCACCGCGTTGTGGTCGGTCACCTCGTGCAGGGTCCAGTCCATGGCCTTGCCCCAGAAGCGGGCCATGGCTCGCGGATCCACGCAGTCGACCACTACCGCGGCGATCGGTCCGGTGTCCCGGTAGAGCGGTCGGGGGTCCAGCACACAGAACTCATTGCCCTCTGGGTCGGCCATGACCGTCCATGGGACGTCGCCCTGGCCTACGTCGGCGGGTGTTGCGCCGAGGTCCTTCAGGCGCGTGACCACCTCTGCCTGATGGGCCGCCGAGGTGGTGGCGAGGTCGACGTGCACGCGGTTCTTCACCGTCTTGGGTTCCGGGGAGATGATGAGGTCGAGGCAGACAGCGACGGGGTCGGGGTAGACGAAGCCCTCGGGTTCGAGGTTGGTCACGCCGGGTCCCTCGCTGGAGACTCCCCAGCCGAGTGCCTCCGCCCAGAAACCGCCCAACGCGGAGTCGTCGCGAGCCTTCATGTTGATCTGCACGAGCCGTGTTGCCATGCCGACGATGCTAATTGTCTCCGTCGCTGGTGTGTGGTGTCGGTGCCCAGGATGGGCGCCAGGCCGTCGCGGGGAGCGGTGTCAGGCTTCCGAGGTGGGCGATGACCGCCCGGAGCCCTGGGTGTGGGTTCGCTCGGGGAAGGATGAGCGAGAGAGGGTACGCGAGCGCCGGTTTCACGATCGGGATCCGGCGTAGGTCGTAGTTCGTCGGCCAGGCGTACCGGTCGCGCGAGCCCACGAGGGTTGCCACGTCGGTGGAGTCCGCGAGGATGTCGAGGAGTACCTCGTTGCCGAAGTTTGGCCCCGCGGCGTCGATGCGGAGGTCGAAGTCGGTGGCGAGCTGATCGTAGAACTCCGCCCACTCGCTTCGCGGCGCGATACCCGGCACCCAGATCCGGTGCTGACGCAGCTGGGACGGCGTCAGTGTCCGTGCGGAGGCCAGCGGGTGCCTCGGGCCGACGAGGAGTTCCAGCGGCGAGTCGAACGCGTGGATCATCTGCACGTCGCGTGGCAGTGTGGCCGGGTCGGTCACCGACCGGAACGACGCGTCGATATCGCCGGCCTGGACGGCGGCGACCGCCGCGCGCGGGTCGTTGACCCTGAGGGTCACCACGTCGAGGTTGGTGTCCGGATGCGACCGCCAGTAGTCGTGCAGGACGACGGCCTGCGCGGTGCGCAGGCCGAGAACGTCGATGCGAAGAGCCCGTGAGCCCTGTCTGATCGCGGCGATGGCGCGATCGACAGCTGTGACGATGGTCCGGGCGTGCGGGAGGAACGCCTGGCCGTCGAGTGTCAGCTCGACCCCTCGGGCGGTGCGGGTGAACAGCCGGACGTCGAGTTCGCGTTCAAGGGTCGCGATCCGCTTCGACACGGCCTGCTGCGTGACGCCGAGTTCGTCGGCCGCGTGTTGCAGCTGGCCGAGCTCGGACGCGCGAACGAACGATCGCACCGCTTCGGTATCCACTGAAACAGTATGCATCTGCACAACTAATGGTTGTGGCTCGCCCGGAAGGCGGTTGTTTGATCTGCGGCGATGCGGCCGGTGTGATGCGGAGACCCGAACATCGGTTGTCGCGAGGGAGTCGCATGCGTGTGCGGTTGGGGCCCGATTTCGGTTGGTTGTGGTCGGCCTACGCCGCCAGCACCTACGGTACGTGGATTGCCTTCGGCGCATTTCCGCTGATCGCAGTTCACGTGCTGCACTCGCCGGCGTTCGCCGTGTCGCTCCTGGAGGCGGCCGGGCTTGCCGTCGCGGCGATTGTCGCGTTCTCGCTCGGACCGTGGGTGGAGCACCGGGCCAAGCGGCCCGTGATGATCGCGATGGACCTGATCCGGTTCGTCGCGATGGCAAGTGTCCCGATCGCGTACGTCCTCGGCAAGCTGTCCTACGGCCAACTGCTGGTCGTCTCGGTCATCTCCGCAACCGCGAGCATCGCCTTCAGTGCCGCATCCGGCGCGTACCTGAAGTATCTCGTCCGCAGCGATCACCTCCTCGTGGCGAACGGGAGATTCGAGGGCACGAACTGGGTGGCGACAGCCGTGGGTCCGCCCCTCGGTGGTGCGCTCATCGGGTTGCTCGGCCCGGTCATCACTGTCCTGGCCGATGCCTTCAGCTACCTGGTGTCCGCGTTCGGGGTCCTCCGCATCGGTGGCGGCGACGTCGCATCACCCCGCGACCGGGCCAGCAGGCTGCGCGGAGCCGACCTTCTGGACGGCTGGCGGTTCATCCTCGGCGACCGCGTACTCAGGGGCCTGTTCCTCAACTCGATCCTGGTCGGCGGCCTCATCATGGCCACCGCCCCGCTCCTGGCCGTCCTCCTGCTGGGGCAATATCACTTCCCGGCCTGGCAGTACGGTCTTACCTTCGGCATCCCGGCACTCGGCGGCTTCGTGGGCGCCCGGCTGTCCGCGCGCCTCGTGGCCCGCTACGGCCGGCACCGGTCATGATCAGCTCCGGTTGGCTGCGTTCGCTCTTCCCGCTCGGTCTCACGTTCGTGCAACCCGGCGTCCCCGGACTCATCACCGTGATCATCGTCGAGGGCCTGCTGATCACCTGCATGGGAATCTTCAATCCGATCTCCGCGACCGAACGCCTGCAACGGACTCCCGCGGATCACACCGCCCGAATCCTCAGCACGTGGAGTGCCACCGGCAAACTCCTACAGGCCGCCCTGATGGTGATCTGGGGCATTCTTGCCACACTCACCAGCCCGCTCGCCGCGATCACCGCCTCCGGCGTCCTCCTGCTCGCCACCCCGCTCCTGCTGCCTGCCGGCACCGAACGCACCGCATACCGGCGCGACGAAGACATCCGGGTCGCCTGACGCGCGGGCGCATCGTCCGGTTCTACGCGTCCGGGTCCCAGGCCAGGAGCAGGTCGAAGAGAAGCCGGTCGCCGTCGAGCTTCAGGGCGATCCACCGGGATACGGCACGCCGACTGTCCAGCACCGTGCTCCGACAATTGGTCAGCGATATTCACACCCGTCGTGGCACCGGCCGCACGCGTCGTCCCTGCCCTCGACCACGGAGGAGCCCACACATGTACGTCAGTCTGGCGACGAGCGCCGGTAGGGCCGGACGGCCGAACGAGGACTTTGTCGGTGCTGTGCCCGGCGCTGTCGTCCTGCTGGACGGTGCCGGCATCCCGGGAGCCGAATCGCTCTGCTCCCACGGTGTCGCCTGGTACACGCACCGCCTCGGCGGAACGCTGCTCGGCCACCTGTCGCGCGACGACGGGCGAGACCTCCGGGCCATCCTCGCCAGCGCCATCGGCGGAACGGCCGCCGAGCACGGCGACACCTGCGACATCGCGGACCCCAGCAGCCCGCAGGCCACCGTCCTGATGGTCCGCGCCCGCCGGGGCCGCCTGAACTATCTCCTGCTCGCGGACTCCTTCCTCGTCCTCGATCACGCCCACGCCGGCCCGCAGGTGATCACCGATGAGCGCGAGGTGATCGCCAGGCGCGACTGCGCGGCGCCCCTGGCCGGGGTCCCTCAGGGCACGCCGGAGTACGACCGCATCCGCGGCTTCTGCGTCACGGCGATGCGTGCCCGCCGGAACCAGCCGGGCGGTTACTGGATCGCCAAGGACGACCCGCGCGCCGCGCAGGAGGCGGTCACCGGCAGCCGGTCCCTCGCTGACCTGACCGGCGTCGCGCTGCTCAGCAACGGTGCCAGCCGCATCGTCAGCCCGTACGGCCTGACCGACTGGCCCGGCGTCCTGAAACTACTCGCCGCCGACGGACCAGCCGGCCTCATCCGTCGCCTCCGGCAGGCCGAAGCCCAAGCTGGCGGCGGCCCCGATGTTCAGGTCCCGGACGACGCCACGGTGGCCCACTGCATGCACCTGCCGCGCTGAGAGTCGGCCTGGACGGATGACGCTCATCGGTGAGTAATCATCAACGCTGTACCCGTCCACTCATGTAGCCGAGATGAGTGTGCTGCCTGAAGTCGCGATATCGGCCCTAACGGCGTTTCCACCAACGCCGCGGGCCGGGCGCTTCGATGGCGGTTGGCGCCAGTAGGGCCTGGGCGGTTGATTTGCTGATTACCAGGCTGATCTCGCAGATGGCGCTGTTGACGAGAACGCCTTCACAATCGGGATCGGTCACGGCCATCTGGAGGAGGACCTCACCGGACAGGCCCGCGTTGAACCGGGGACCAACGTTGCGTAGTGCCGCTTCGGGATCGGCGTATGCCAGCACGCGTGGCCGTCCGTCGCCGTGAGTGGTGCTGCCCGCGCCAAGGTTGCCGTCAGCGACATACCCGTGCGCGCCGTGGGCGGGCACTCCGGTGGCCACAATGCCGACCGTGGAGGCCCGGAAGAGCCTGAGAAAGCGCTCGTAGCTCTCTGGGGTCTTGGTTTCCGCGTGCTCCGACATGACATCGGACAGCGGGGTTTCACTCATGCGGCGGACGATAGCCTGCTCGCCACGCGCGCGCACCACGGCAGGCTGTTGAGCGGCAGCCCCATGTCCGGTGAGCGCCGCCGACCCGAACAACGGCTGCCGCATCACTATGCTGCAGCCCATCGCCACACCGGGTTGGACGTCGTCTCGAGCGTCCGGACATGCCGCCGACCGGGCGTGGTGACCGATCAAGAGCGGTCACCGCGGGTAGTTGGCCTCTGAGTCGAGCGGGCATCCTGAACTGCCGATGTGAGTGCGCGTCATGAGCGGAAATTGCGTACACGGAAGGAATGCTCTCCGTCTGGATGTATGGGCAACCCCCGGCGAAGCGGGTCGATAGAAGTAGCGCCGGGCGGAGTTAGCGTTGGTGACGCGGATGAGCCATTGGAGAGTCGCCCCCGCACCTCGGCGACCAGATCATCCCGCTGGCCCCACTCCCGCGTCGGTGTTGGCCTCCTACCTTGACTACCGGCAGCGCACCTGGCCAACCACGATCAACCCCACCTGTCCGTCCACGCCCAACGGCTGAGCAGGACTTTCAACCCAACGATTGACACATCCGGGAACGGCGACTAACGTCGGTTTCAACCGAGGGGTTGAAACACTGTTCGAAGTGAGGTGCCGATGGCGGCGGACGAGCTGTCCCGGATCTTCGCGGCACTCGCGGATCCGACCAGACGCGACATGGTGACCCGGCTGGCGGCCGGCGACGCGACTGTGAACCAGCTCGCCGAGCCATACCAGATGTCGCTGCAGGCGGTCTACAAGCACCTGAACGTGCTGGAGGACGCCGGGGTGGTGAGCCGGCCGCCGGGGCCCCAGCCTCGGCCGGTGCGGCTGGAAGCGGAGGTCTTCGACCTGATGGACAAGTGGATCGAGCGCTACCGGCGCCAGGCGGAGGAGCGTTACCGCCGCCTGGACGGGGTCCTCGCGCAAGTGAACAAGACCGAGATTGGCAACGATGAGCAGAAGGGAAGCGTGGCATGAGCACCATCGCCGAAACCAAGATCGAGGCCGACCCGAACGTGCCGATCATTCGCATGACCCGCGAGTTCGCGGGCACGCCGGAGCAACTGTTCCGGGCGCACACCGATCCCAAGCTGTTCGCGCAGTGGATCGGCCCGAGCTCCCTGGAGACGCGCATCGAGGAGTGGGACGTGCGCTCCGGCGGCAGCTGGCGGGTTGTGTCCACACGGGACGGGGAGGAACACGCGTTCCGCGGCTGTTTCCACGAGGTCCGGCCGGACCGCATCGTGCAGACGTTCACCTACGAGGGCGACCCCGACGGTGTGGCCCTGGAGACGCTGTGGTTCGAGGACCTCGGCAACGGCCGCACCCGGTTGCGCACGCAGTCCCTTGTAGACAGTTTCGAGGGCCGGGATGCGTGGCTCAAGAGCGGCATGGAGATCGGGGTCAACGAGGGCTACGCGAAGCTCGAGGAGATGCTCGCCGATGGCACTGTCTGACCGGCTCGCCGAGCGGCACCGGGAGATCGGCCGGGTGTTCACGGACCGCGTCCGGGGCACCCGGTCATGGGACGTGCCCTCGCCGGTCGCCGAGTGGACCGCCCGGGACGTGGTGCGCCACCTGACGGAGTGGTTCCCATCGTTCCTCGCCGCCGGCAGCGGCATCCAACTGCCGGCCGGCCCGAGCGTCGACGACGACCCGGTCGGCGCGTGGCAGACGCAGTGCGACGCCGTGCAGGCGCTGCTCGACGACCCGGCGACCGCCGACCTGGTCCTGAGCAACCGGCACATCGGCGAGGTTCCGCTGGACCGCGCGATCGAACAGTTCTACACCGCCGACGTGTTCATGCACACCTGGGACCTCGCCCGGGCCACTGGCCAGGACGACCGGCTCGACTCCGACTTCTGCGTCGAGTTGCTGGCCGGGATGGAGCCGATCGAGCAGGTCATGCGGTCGTCCGGGCAATACGGCGCCCGGGTGCCGGTGAAGGACGACGCCGACGCACAGACCAAGATGCTCGGCTTCATCGGCCGGGACCCGAACTGGACGCCGCGTTGACCCCCGGCCCGCGACCACGTGCTTCAAGGAAGTCGCCATCATTCCCAAAGACCGCCTACCAGGAGCGGCTCGCGTGCCGACCAGCAACCTGAGCAGGACCCCAACGACATCCGGATCTGCCGCTGGTCGCGCGGGCCCCTTCCGCTGAGCGTTGCAGTTCACCGCTTGGATATTCGTCCATGCGCAAGCCGTCTTGCCTGCCAACGGATGCGCCGCGGATCGTCAGGGAAGAAGCTGTCCCAGTCGTGGTCCAGGCGCGTCCATGCCAGCGGCTGTCCGATCTCTTCGACGAGCGGCGTGGAGACGTCAACGATCGCCACATACGACAGCCCGAGAGTTGGGGACCAGCCTCGGCTATACGAGCGCGCGGCAACGGCTGCGGGCGTGGACAGCAACTCCGCGCGCAGTCCCGTTTCTTCGAATAGCTCACGGCTGGCCGCTTCCCGAGGCGTTTCGCCGGGCTCCACCTTCCCGCCGGGTGGGACCCAGGGCCGCCAGCGATGGTTCACGAGCAGCACCTGCGCCAGAGCCTCGTCGAAGACCCATACCTCGGCCGCAAGCGGGGACATGAGTGTCTCTTTGGCGCGTTCCAGCCATTGACATGCGTTGTCGAACTTCTGAAGGGCCCGGCGCGCGTCCACGTCCGCAGCCTCGCAAGATCGCATCAGTAGCTCGTCGCTCATCACCCAAACTTACGGCGAGGTTGTGACATATCTCGATGAACCAGTGCGGTCTGGCCCGGCGTCCCATACAGGGCGGTCAGGCCGGACTCCAGTAGTCGACGAAGCTGAGTGGGGAGCTGGATGGCCGACACTGGGCGCCCGCCATTGATCACCAACGAGGGGACGCCGGTGACGCCGTGTTCGGCCGCGCGACGCCGGTCGGCTCGGACGTCTTCGGCGTAGTCGTCGCCGGTCAGGACAGCGCGGACCTCGGCGTCAGCGAGCCCTGCTTCGCCGCCGAGGCGTTGCAGGACCTGCGGGTCGGCGACGTTGAGCCCGTCGGTGTGGTAGGCGCGCAGCAACTGCTCCATCATCTGGTCGGCTCGGCCTCGGTCAGCGGCGAGGTGGCACAGGCGGTGCGCGTCGAAGGTGTTGACCGGCCGGGCCCGATGCAGGTTGATCGTCAGGCCTTCCGCAGCGCCCAGAGCCTCAATTCTGGCTACTCGAGCCGGCGCCTGATCCCCCCACCAACCAGCCATGGCCTCCGCGGCGGTGCGGCCGGGGGTCCGGCCTTCATCAGGTGCCAGTTCGAAGCTGCGCCAGACGATCTGCACCTTGTCCCGCTCGGTGACGTGCTCCAGCGCGGCGGTCAGGCGTCTCTTGCCGATGTAGCACCACGGGCACAGCACATCGGCGTAGACCTCTACTCTCACGAACGTCCTTCGGTGCGTGGCTATCGGTCACCGGGCGCCTCGGCCCGTATCCCTGGCCGAGGCGCCCGCTGGGTGTGGTCCGATTCAGTCAGGCGTCGAGACGCTGTGGTCCGGGGCCGACCTCGCGGACGACAGTGCAGGTGGGAACGCCACTCATACGCGGTTCGGCCTTGCCGGACAGGCCCTCCAGGGCCTGACGGATGGCGGTCATCCGGCCTTCGGTGTCTGAGGTCTCCACGAAGTTGCGGTAGTCCGCCTCGCTGGCCCAACGCACGATGTTGTACACCCGAGAGCCGTCGGTGCTTACGTGGAAGCGGGCCGACTGGTAGCCAGGATAAAAGCGCACCCAGCGCTCCTGAATCTCTGCGAAGACCGCTACCAACTCCTGTTGGGTGCCGAGGCCGTCCACCGTGTAGTCGATGATCGAGTAGAAGCTGGCATCCGTGCTCACGTACACACTCCTCAACATGCGGGGCAGGCCTGCCGCCACCCTGCAACCTCAACCAAAGTTGAGGTCAAGAGTGGTTGTTGCAGCACCACTGCCAGAGGCAGGTAGCGGCGCCCGGGTCGCGCGTCACCAAGATCAGGGCGGTTGCCCCGGTATGACCGGCACCTTGACGGATCACGAACGCGGGGCCAACGGTGCCGGAGGTCCTCACCGCGCCTGCTGAGGCTGTGGCACCAGGAGGAGGTCGGCCAGGCCGGCGGCGGTGAACGCGGCGCGAATGTCGGCGATGCCCTCGGTGAAATGTGCCCAGCTGTCGATGTGGACGGGGACCACGGTCGACGCGCCGAGGATCCTGGTCGCCTCCACCATCTCGCTCGCGTCGAGGGTCAGGTTCGCGTCGCCGAGCGGCGGGGTCCGGGCGGCGCCGCCGAACAGGATCGCGACGTCGACGTCCGGGAACCGGGCGGCGATCTCCTTGACCACCCGGAGCGAGGCGTTGTCGCCGCTGACGTACACGGTGGGCAGGCCGTCGCCGTGCAGGACGAAGCCGGCGACCGGGCCGGTGAGGTGTTCGGTGCCGTCGGGTCCGTGCTGGGCGGGGACGGCGGTGACCCGCAGATCGCCGGCGCCGTCCGGCCGCGGCAGGTCAATGTGCGCCCAGGTGGGCAGCGCGCGGGCGGGCGGGCCTAGCCGCTCGGCCGCAGTGGTGGTGCACAGCACCAGCGGCATGGTGGCGCAGAAGTCGCGACCCGCGGCGTCGAGGTTGTCAGGGTGCTGGTCATGGGAGAGCAGGACAACGTCGACTGGGCCGGCGTCGGCGGGTGTGCCGGCGGCCGCAGCGGTCTTGGTCAGGGTACGGGTACCGATCGGGTACTCGCCCGGGGCGTCGAACGTGGGGTCGGTGATGAAGGTGAGGCCGCCAAGGGTAAATGTCGCGGTTGGGCCGCCAAAGAGGCGGATCGCAAGGGTCATGTTGGCAAGTCTGCGAGCTGCCGATCCTTTGGGGGAGTGGCTGGAAAGCCATCGTCCGATATGTTCAAGCCATGACGCGTGGTCGGACAACCGTGGGTGTCCTGATCGGTGACGGCGCACCGATGCTGGAGGTCGCGGTGGCGCCGCGGGTGTTCGGCATCGACCAGACCGCCCGGGGCGGTCCCAGGTTCGACGTGCGGACTGCGGGCGAGCACAGCGGCCCGCTCGGCACCACCGCCGGCATCTCGATCAGCGCGCCGTATCCGCTCGCTGCGCTGGACGAGGCGGGGATCATCATTGTTCCCGGCTGGCGCGCGCCGGGCGGAGCACCGGTCGAGCCGAACATCCTCGACCTGCTCCGCCGGGCGCATCGCGACGGCGCCACCGTCGTCGGGCTGTGCGTGGGCGCGTTCGTGCTCGCCGAGGCTGGCCTGCTCGATGGCCGGCGGGGCACCACGCACTGGCGCCACCTCACCGAGTTCGCCGACCGGTTCCCCGCCGTCGAGGTCGTCGACGACGCGCTGTATGTCGACGAGGGCACGGTCATCACCAGCGCGGGCAGCGCCGCCGGTCTGGACGCGTGCCTGCACCTGCTGCGCCGCGATCACGGACCGGACGCGGCCAACACGGCCGCCCGCGCGCTCGTCGTGGCGCCACAGCGAGCCGGCGGGCAGGCCCAGTTCGTCGAACGCCCGGTGCCGCGGTTACCCACCGGGGACGCGATCGCCGGCGCGATACGGTACGCGCTCGACCGCGTCGACGACCCCCAACTGGACGTCGCCGAACTCGCCGCCGCCGCACACCAGAGCCGGCGCACCTTCGACCGGCGCTTCCGCGCGACCACGGGCTGCTCACCGCTGCAATGGCTGCTCCACCAACGGATCCTGCGCGCACAGCACATCCTGTCGACGACCGGCCTCGACATCGACGCCGTCGCCCGCGCCAGCGGCTTCACCGACGGCGTCGCGATGCGCCCCCACTTCCGGCGCATCGTGGGCGTGCCACCGCAGGCGTACCGGGCGAGCTTCCGGGCCGCGTAACGCCGTCACGAAACGGCAGGACACGGCGCGAGCCTCTTTGGCCTGGCCAGTTGCTCGGTGCGCTGCTCAAGTAGCACGACGCCCGTGCGCAGACCCTAACCACACGTCGCGTGGCACCGGTTCGCCAAGGTCGGGGTGCGCACAACTGCCGCTGGTCGCGTGACCAACCAGGACGGGATGGTAGCCGGGACTGGGCTCAGGCACCCGGGCGGGCACAATGCGGCGGTGTCAAATTTCTCTGAGCCGCTCGGCTACCGCCTTATCACCGGACCCGATGATGCTGAATTCTGCGCCCGCGTCAGCGGCCTTCTCGGCCAGGGCTATCAGCTGCATGGGTCGCCGGCGCTGACCTTCAACGGTGAACGCGTCATCGCCGCCCAAGCGTTGGTGTTGCCGCACTCCGTCGGCCCCGAGGCGCCCAAGGGCAGCGCGAGATAGAGGCGCACGCTCATGCCGCGAGCTGCGAGCTGCGAGCCGCGAGCCGCGAGCCGCGAGCCGCGCGTTACGCAGCGTGACTCGACGCCGGTCGGCCGCCGGTCGAAACTAGCCGATGTGAACGCCGCCAGCCGGTTCCTCACCGCCGGGGCCGGTGTATGCGACGCCGAGCTCGGCGGCGGCCCGGCGCGGCCAGTACGGGTCGCGCAGCGGAAGTAGTTGTCCCTGCGCGGTTCGTCTCGATGCGATCTGTGTTCCGGTTGGCTGTGGTTGCCAGAGGTGTCGGGACGTGCCCTGTCGATCTGGCTACGACAATGCGCGGAAGTGGACGGCAGCGCCGACATCGGGTGCGTTATTCAGAGTGGCACTGCATCGGTCCGGGCAATTGATGGTGTCGAGGAACGCGCGTGCGGCCGGGCTGGGGTTGAAGTTGCTCCAGGCGACGTATTCGGCGCGGGATGGACCGTCGGTGACCGGGATCGCTGAAAGGGCGAGGTCGTCGGGTGCGTATCGGGACGGTAGAAGTGTGACTGCGAGGTTCTGGCGGATCAGGTCGATCATAAGGTCGGTGGCCATCGCCTCGAACGCCACGTCACGATTTATGCCTGCGGTTGCGAAGGCGAGATCACTCTGGGTGCGTCCGGGTGTTCCGGCTGGGAAGTCGACGAAGGTCTCCTGCGCGAGGTCACTCAACCGCACTTCGCGGTGCTCAGCCAGGGCATGCTCACGGCTGAGCACGGCGACGAGTCGGTCGGATCTCAGGTGACGCCAGGCGACTCCGCGCGGCTCGCGGTTCTCGGGGAGTCCGAGCAGGCCCACGTCGACGTCGCCGTGGGCTATTGACGATTCCAGTTCGTCGCTGCCGGCAACCTGGAGCGCGATGCGAACCTGCGGGTGCGTCCTGTGGAAGGTCCCCAGCGCGGCGGGCACGTCGACGGCGGTCACCGTGGGAATCACTCCCACGGTCAGACGTCCCCGTACCTGGCCGGTTGCGGCTGCGGCGTCGGCTGCGGCGCGTTCTGCGGCTTCGAGGCTCACCCGCGCTGCGGGCAGGAAAGCGCTACCTGCTGCGGTGAGTGCCACTCGTCGGCTGGTGCGTGCGAACAGCGTGACTCCCAGTTCCTTTTCCAGCGCCTTGACCTGGTGGCTGAGCGCCGACTGCACCACGAAGCATCGTGCCGCGGCGCGGGTGAAGCTGGCCTCCTCGGCCACGGCGATGACATACCGCAGTTGCTGCAACTCCATACATCTATCGTGCCTGTAGATAGCTGAGATGACAAGCATGTGTTGGATTCATCAACGGTGGCGCCCTCACGATGGGGTTGTGACGACGACAACGATGAGAAGCGCACCTGTCGGTGCGGGTGGCCGGGTGGGTCTCACAGCACTCACTGCCATCGCTCCGACGGTGTGGGGCACCACCTACATCGTGACGAGCGAACTGCTGCCCGTCGGGCAACCACTGTTCGCCGGGCTGATGCGAGCCCTCCCTGCTGGCGTCTTGGCGCTACTCATCTCGCGCACGCTGCCGTTCGGCTCGTGGTGGTGGAAGATCGCGGTGCTGGGCACGCTGAACATCGGGGCGTTCTTCCCGCTGCTGTTCCTGACCGCCGAGCGCCTGCCCGGTGGAGTGGCCGCGACGCTGGGCGCGACCCAGCCGATCATCGTGGCCTTCCTCGTCGTCGCGATCCTCAGCGAGCGGCTCTCCCGGTGGCGGGTGAGCTGGGGCGTCGTCGGCATGATCGGTGTAGGCATGGTGGTCCTCGGTCCCGGCGCGGCGCTCGATCCCGTCGGCGTTCTCGCCGGGCTCGCCGGTGCTGTCTCCATGGGCACGGGCGTCGTCCTCACCAAACGGTGGGGACGTCCCGAAGGCGTCAGCGCTCTCGCCCTGGCCGGTTGGCAGCTCACCGCAGGAGGCCTGGTGCTCCTGGCTCCCACCCTCTTCTTCGAGGGCGTCCCCGCCCTCATCGACCCTCCCGCAGTCGCCGGCTACCTGTGGCTCGGGCTGATCGGAGGGCTCGTCACCTACACCCTCTGGTTCGCGGGAATCCGCCGCCTCCCCGTGACCGCCACAGCGCTGCTCGGCCTGCTCTCTCCGCTCGTCGCAGCGGCGCTCGGCGCCCTGCTTGTCGGCGAAACCCTCACTCCCGTCCAGCTCGCCGGCTTCGTGCTGGCCCTCGCGGCGATGCTCGCCGGTCAACTCACCCCACGCGTCAAGAATGGACACCAGTCCCATGAGAATCTCCGTGTTCGGAGCAACCGGAATGGCTGGAAGCGCGATAGTCGCCGAAGCCCTGCACCGTGGACACACGGTCACCGCGATCTCCCGTAAACCCGAGGGCCTCACACTCCATGAGCGTCTCAGCGTCCAGGGCCTCGATGTGACCAGCTCCGCCGATCTCGACCCGGTGCTCACCGATTCCGACACTGCGGTGCTGACGATCCGTCTGGCCCCTGGCGACAACCACCTGCTGGCGCCCGCGACCGTTCGATTTCTCGACGCCGCCGCCAGGACCGGCACCCGCGTCATCGTCCTCGGAGGCGCAGCCCCGCTGCGCTCGCCGAACCATCCCGACCGTCTCGTCGCCGACGATCCCGCCTATGTCCCCGCCGAGTGGAAAGCCCTCGCCGAGGCGAGCCTCGCCCAGTTCCAGGTGTGCAGACAACATCCCTACAGCGGATGGGTCTACCTGAGCCCGCCCGCCATCTTCGAGCCCGGACCACGCACCGCGAAGTACCGGCGTGGAACCACACAGCTGTTGACCGACGCTGGGGGAACCTCTCGGATCACCTCAGCCGACCTTGCCATCGCCGTCATCGACGAGATCGAGACGCCCGGAGGTGACCGACACTTCACCGTCGCCCAAGCGGTGTGACCTGGCGACGACATGACCGTTTCCGCGCCTGGGTGCCGTTGCCGGAATCAGGCCGGATCGCCGCATCGGCACGCCCACGGTCGGGCGTTCGGCGGCGGTGGGAACCAGGCCAGCCAGGATGACCGCCGCCGATGCCACCGGCGAAAGACGGCCGGTGTGCGACGATCCGGGCCAGGGGAGCGGGAGTCAGGCGCGGCCAGGTGCGGGTGCGGGCACTATCGTTCTGGCGTGCACATCCGTTTTGACGTCCCAGCCGATCCCGCCTACCCGGGCCGCGTGGCCGCTGCGTTCGGCCGTGTTCGGCTGCGCAGGTACGGCTATATCGGAGCGGTGCTGGCGGCGGTCGGGGCGATCGGCCTCGCCGTTTCGCGGGGGTTCGCGTGGGGCGAGCAGATTTCGCCGTTGTGGATGGCGATGGTCGTGGGTGGCCTGCTGTCGATCCTGTACCGGCCGTGGGTGCAGTTGCGCGCCCGGCGCCGCTCCAGTCGCTACGCTGTCGAGGGCGCCTACGACATCACCGATGTCAACATCATGATGCGCAGCGGCTCGGAGTCCGGCGGCATCGCCTGGGACGGCGTCGCCCAGGTGAGGGACACCCCTGAGTTCTGGATCGTGTACGTCGGCCGGATGCCGGCGACCGTGATCCCACGTTGGTTGATGTCCGCCGAGGATGCCGAAACGTTGCGAGCCTTCATGGCCGCACGTGGGCTGCTCCGACGCCGGTGAACTCAATTGCCGCAGGCCGCTTGTCATGGCGCGCAGCCGGGTCGTTCCGGCCGTCGTGTTGCAGCCAACGCTGATTCTCGCTTCCCGCACGCCGACCCGCCGATCCGGCGTAGCGGGTCGGCGAAAAACTTCTGGCAGGGTGTCGATTGGGCCGGCCCCCATTCGACGCGTAGGTGAGAAGGCACCCTGACATGAGGAGACAGCGATGCGGTTCATGGTGATCACCAAGGCCACCGCGGAGAGCGAAGCCGGCGTGCTGCCCGCCACCGAGGATTTCGACACGATGGGCAATTTCATTCAGGAAATGGTCGACGCTGGCGTGCTGCTGGACGCCGGCGGCCTCCAGTCCAGCGCCAAGGGCACCCGGATCTACTTCGACGGCGACGAGAAGACCGTGGTGGACGGGCCGTTCACCGAGACCAAGGAGCTCATCGGCGGTTACTACCTGGTCGAGATGAAGTCGCTTGAGGAGTGCGTCGAGTGGTTCAAGCGCTGCCCGATCCAGCCGGGCGTGGGGGAGCCGACCAACATCGAGATCCGGCGGGTCTTCCATGCCGAGGACTTCGGCGAGAGCTTCACCGCCGAGCAGCAGGAGGCCGTGGAGAAGCGGCGCGCGAAGGTCGCCGGGAACAGCTGATCAGCACAGCCTGGGAGACGCGGGTTCGACTCAGGAGCGAACCCGCCCGCGCAGCATGAGCACTCGGCAAGCCCGGCCCGTACGTGCTGCAGGCGGCCATCGTCGCCTGCCAGGCCCGGGCCTGCCGCTGCGAGGACACCGACTGGGAGCGCATTCCCTGGCTCTACGAGCATCTGGCCGAGTCAGTGTCTCGTACGCCAGCACTGTCCTCGGCCGGCATCCGTGCGGAGTTACGGGAGCTGGATTTCATGCGCTGCGACTCGCCACACCGCGGACCCACGCTCGATCGTCAGCTGCCACGAGCACGAGGCATCTGCTGGCGTTATGGGGCAGGTGTCGTGGCGCGATCCAGCGGAGTCCGGGATAGCCTTGGCGGATATGGCTACCTATCGCAGCGCCTCAGTGCTTCTTTCCTCCGACGGCACCAGGACTCCTGGCACCGCCGCGCTCTTCGCCGAGCCCGCCCGCAAGGGTGGGATCCCGCCGTGGGCAGGCGATTTCCGACCCGCCAACAGCGCCGGCAATGGTCCCAAGAACGCGGTCGGGAAGACCTTCACGTTGGAGCTGCCCGACGGCAGCACCGGCAAGGTCGTCGTCCAAGGCCTCAAGAGCGGCAAGGGAGGCGTCGTGCTGGCGTTGATGGGTCAGGACGCACCCCCCTTCTGATCAGGAAACTGACCGCCACCGGCTGGTGACAGCCGGTTTGCCACCCTGTCGATGTCAATGCGTTCGGATAGCTGCCGGGCGCATTGCCTCATCCGTGGCTGCGCGTCGACGAAACCCGGGGAGAGCGCGCCACCGGGCTACGGTTCGTCGCGGATGGGTCGCGGGTGCCGGTAGGCGCCCAGCAGGGCGAAGACGACAGAAGCCGCCAGCAGGATGCTGATCACGTTGAACAGCACCGTGTCGCCCGTGGAGTGGGACGGGAAGATGTCCTTGACGAGCCAGCCGACGCCGATGCCCAGCCCCAGGCAGGTGTGCATCGCGGCCCGTAGACGCGGGACGGGCTGCGGGCGGCCGAAGATCCGGGGCACCGCCGTGCCGCCACGGCTCTTGGCGAGCAGCACGGCGGCGAGGGCCAGGTTGGCCGCAGCAGTCGCGAGGGCCAAGATCAGGTCCACGGGTTCCATGGGGCCATACGCTACCGCGCGGATGCCCGCGTCCAGGATCAGCGGAGGTGGCACTCCTCGTAATGCATCGACGCGGCCGGCACGACCATCCGGCGGATGGCGCGGGACAGCATCCGCGTCGTGCGCGACGGGCCCCGGATCAACCCAGCGATCTTGCAGGCTCGGTCGCCGTTTCGCGCGAACTGCCCCGTAAGTCGGGGCAGAAAGTGCAAGATCGCGCAGGCGGCCGCCTCGCCCGGGGCCACGGCAACGGTCGGCGCCGACACCACCAGAATGTTGGCCGGGTGGTTCCTACGGCGAAGCCACGTCCGCCACCGACGAGGAGCAGAGCATCGACATCTCGCGTCGGCCTGACCTGAGCAGGACGCGTCGGAGGTTCGCCGTCCGTTGCGTCAGCCCAGCGGCACCTGCGCCGGGCGATCGCCGGTTCCAGCGGCACCCACCACACCTTCGGGAGCGGTGATGATCCGGCTGGGCAGCACCGGCGCGTCCCGGCCCGTGCCCCGCCGGCCGTCGCGGTCAGAGGACTGCTCGTGGTAGTCCTGCTCCACGTTGACCGACCACACGTCGTGCGTACTGCCGGTGGCGATGTTCTCGGCGGTGAGCATCGCGGTGAGCATCGAGTGGTCCTGGTTGTTGTAGCGGTGCATGCCGTTGCGCCCCACCGGGTGCACGTTCGGCACCGCCTCGGTCAGCCAGGCCCGGATCACCTCCACGTTGTGCTGGTAGCGCTCGTCGTACACCGGGTAGGCCTTGGGCATGCGCACGACGTAGCCGGCCTCCACCACGCCGGGCCGGGCCAACCCCAACCGCTCCAGCTCCGCGGTAGCCAACGCCACGAGGTCAGCATCCGGGGTACGCCACATCTCGTCGTCCTCGAAGACGAAGTACTCCAGGCCCAGGCAGGTGCGCCCGTCCTTCACGAGGTACGGCGACCAGGAGCCGAAGTTCTGGATCCGGCCCACCCGTACCCCCGGGTCGTGCACATAGATCCAGTTGTCCGGGAACGAGAATTCCGCCGGCACCACCAGGGCGACCGTCAGGAAGTCGCGGTAGCGCAGGTCGGCGGCGCAGGCCAGCACCTCCGGCGGCGCCGGAGGGCGCAGCGCGGCCACCAGCTCCGAGATCGGCATCGACGAGATCACGTGGTCCGCTGGTTCGGTACGCTGCCCGCCCGCGCCGTTGACCGTCACGGTGATCGCCCGCCGTTGCGCCGGGTCCCGGTGTACGGCCGTGACCCAGGTG
The DNA here is from genome assembly GCF_045209745.1 of Micromonospora sp. NBC_01638. NCBI lineage: Bacteria > Bacillati > Actinomycetota > Actinomycetes > Micromonosporales > Micromonosporaceae > Micromonospora > Micromonospora sp. NBC_01638. The sequence continues at coordinate 6,046,046 of NZ_CP109273.1, read as the reverse complement.
CCGGTCGACACCTGCCCGCCCCCCTGGCGCACCTGCTCGGCGCAGCGTTCCCACATCATTCCCGGCCCGTACTTCGGGTACTGGAACTGCTCGATCAGGCTGGTCACGTCCGTACGCCGCCGCCGCGGCAGCACCGCGTTGCGGATCGCCTTGGCCAGCGACAGGTTCTTGATCCGCTGCGCGGCCCAGTCCGCCTGCAGCCGGTCCGCCGGCATTCCCCAGACCTTTTCGGTGTACGTCTTGAAGAAGATCGAGTACAGCCGCCACCCGAACCGGGCCGACACCCAGCCTTCGAAGTGCGACTGGTCCTTGGGTGGGCGCAGCCGCGCGCGGGCGTACGAGCCGAGGCAGCGGGCGGCCTCCGGCAGCCCGAGGTTGCGGAGCGCGTTCACGGCGCTGAGCGGGTAGTTGAACAGCGCACCCCGGTAGAAGATCCGGCTCATCCGCGGCCGGGTCAGGAAGTCCTCGTCCGGCAGGATCTCGTGCCAGAACGCCTCCACCCGGGGCACCTTCGTGAAGAACCGGTGCCCGCCGATGTCGAACCGCCACCCGTCGCGCTCCACGGTCCGGCTGATCCCGCCGACCACCTCGTCCGCCTCGAACACCCGGACCAGCCGACCATGCCGCAGCAGCTCGTACGCCGCCGTGAGCCCGGCCGGCCCCGCGCCGATGATCACCGTGCCGTGTTGCTCAGTCATGCTGCCGCGCTCCCTGCTCACCGTCATGGTTGAGGCGCGGCGCGTACCCGTTCTGCGCCGAATGTCACCCTTGATGATGGGTCGTTTCCGCTTCGGTGGGCCGCGCGTCGGCGTACAACGGGAAGGGCGACACCCTCCGCGCGGCGGGCGGGCCGGCGGACCGGGGGAGCGGGGCGGATGCACCGGTGGCAGAGCGGCGCGGCGGCGCTGGCCGCCCGGTTGACCCCGGCTGGCCGCGTCGCAGCGCGCACGGCCCGTCGGGTGCCGGCGCCCTGGCCGTACGTGATCGGCCTGTTCCTCGGCGCGAAGGTGCTGCTGACCCTGCTCGGGCTGCTGGTCCTGCACGCCTGGGACGGCATCCCCGGGGCGCCGCCGCCGGACGAGACGTTGATGTGGTCGCAGCAGCGGGAAGTCTCCGGGCACCGGTGGATCTCCTTCTGGTTCGCCTGGGACGCGCTGCTCTACCTACGGCTGAGCGAGCGGCCCCTGACCGGACCGTGGGGAGACTTCGGCTTCCCCCTGCTCTACCCGTTCCTGGCCCGGCCGGTCGGCGCGCTGCTCGGCGGCGACAACGCGCTGGCCCTGTTGTTGATCAGCAACGTCGCGTTCCTGCTGGCCCTCTGGTACGGCTACCGGCTGGCCGAACTGCTGCTCGGCGGCCCGGACGCGGCTCGCCGGTTCACCCGGTACCTGGTGCTGCTGCCGACCGCGTTCCTCTTCCAGGCCGCGCTGACCGAGTCGCTCTTCGTCTGCCTCGCGTTGGCCGCGTTCTACCACGCCGAGCGACGCCAGTGGCTGCTGGTCGGTGTGCTCGGCTACTTCCTGGCGATGAGCCGTTCGGTTGGCCTGCTCGTCGCGCTGCCGTTGGCCCTGGTGCTGCTCCGTCAACACGACTGGCGGCTTGGCCCGCGCGCCCTGCTCGGCTACCTGCGGACCGGCTGGCCGTTGCTGCTGCTGCCCGCCGGGTGGTTCACCTTCATGGTGTTCTGTCGGTGGCGCGGCGGGGACTGGTTCGCCTACCAGCACGCCCAGCAGACCGGATGGGGGATCAGGGTGCAGAACCCGCTGCCGGTGCTGCTGAACGGGCTGGCCGGAGAGCCGCGCGACGCCGCCCGGGTCTGGTTCGCCGTGGCCGTGTTGGCCGTGCTGGTCGCCGGATTCCGCCGCCGGGAGCTGGCCTACCTGGTGTACGGCGTACTCATGGTGTTGGTGCCCCTCTCGATGGGCCCGGCGGTGTACAAGAGCCTGCTGCGCTACCTGCTCGCCGCCTTTCCAGTGGCCCTGGTGCTGGCCCGCTGGGCCCGTCACGCCAGCGTCGACGTGTGGCTGACCGCGGCGCTTGCCGTGGTGCAGGGCGCGCTGTTCGTGCTCTGGCTCAACTACTGGACCCACATGATCATCTGACTGGGCCGCCCTCTGCGGCGCGACCGAATGGTCTGTGCGAGCCTGCTACCGACGTTCGAAGCGCACTCGAGGAGGCCCGGTGTTCGCCCTGCCGCTGACCGAGGAGGTCGAGCTGCGCCCGCTGGACCCGTGGCGGGCCGAGGAGTTCCTCGCCCACCTGGACCGGGCCCGGGAGCACATCCAACCCTGGGTGTCACCGTCCTTCGTCGCGACCGACCTGCCCTCGGCCCGGGCAGTGCTTCAGCGGTACGCCGACCGTTGGGCCGCCGACGCCGGTGGCATCTGGGGGCTGTGGCGGCGCGGCACGCTGGTCGGCGGGGTGATGTTCGTGTCTTTCGACGCCACGCTGGGCGTCTGCGAGGTGGGCTGCTGGGTGGAGCCGGCGGCGCAGGGGCGCGGCGTGGTCGCGCCGGCGGTCCGCCGGATCGTCGACTGGGCGGTCCGCGAGCGCGGCATTCAGCGGGTGGAGTGGCGTACCAACGCCGAGAACGCCCGCAGCATCGCGCTCGCCCGCCGTCTCGGGCTGCGCCACGACGGCACGCTCCGGCAGGTCTACCCGAGCCCACGCGGGCGGATCGACCTTGAGGTCTGGTCGGTGCTGGCCGACGAGTGGCTGGCCGGACCGGCTGCGCGGACGCCGACCGTCCACTGACGACGGCGAGTTTTGTCGTACCCCGGCCCCACCATGCATCCATGGCCATCCCCGCGCTCACCCCTCATCACGACCCGCCGCGTTCCGTGCCGCTGCGTGAGGCGCGCACCCGGTTCAGCCAGCTCGTCGCGCTGGCCGAGCTGACCGACGCGGTCACCGTCGTCACCCGCGACGGCGATCCCCGCCCGGTCGCCGCGATCGTCCCCGCAGCAGCCGCCCGCAGCGGTGCGCAGGCCCGCGCCGACGCCGAGCGGCTCGCCACGGTCACCGCCGGTTGGGCCCGGCGCCTCGAAGAGCAGCACCGGCGTAGCAGTCAGCGGCACGCCGCCGAGCTGGGTGCCGTCCGCGCGGCGCTGGCCGAGGCGTGGGCCGAGCTGGATCGCCGGGTCATCCCGGGCAGCGACCAGACGCTGGCCCGGCTGCGCGCCGCGCACGCCGACCTACTCGCCGGCTGAACCGTACCGGCGTCGGTCGGCCCGTGTCGGACCTCGGTCAGCCCGTGGCCGGGTAGGCGTGCGTCTCGGCCGCTTTGACCGCCACCCAGACCCGTTGGCCGGGGATCAGCCGCAACTGGGCGGCGGCGGCCGGCGTCACGTCGGCGGCCACCCCGATCGGCCCGTCCAGTTGCACCCGTACGTTGTCGCCGTGTCGCTGGACTCCGGCCACGGTGCCCGCCCAGGTGTTGCGCGGGCTACCCTCCGGCCGGGTCGGATGCAGGGCCACCGCGGCCGGGCGGAATGCCACGAAGGCCTCGCCGTCGAGCCGGTCGGCGACCGTGAGGGCCAGCTCGGGGGCGACCCGTACCCCGTGCCCTTCGGCCCGACCACGGTAGAGGTTCAGCCCGACGAGCCGGGCGACGTAGTCGGTGCGCGGGCGGGCGGTGACGCTCGGCCCGTCACCCTCCTGCACGACCCGGCCGGCCTCGACGATGACCAGCCGGTCGGCCAGCGCCAGCGCGTCCAGCGGGTCATGGGTGACCAGCACCGTCGCGCCCGGGTGGGCGGACAGGTGGCGGTGCAGTTCGGCGCGGGTGTCCAGCCGGGTGCGGGCGTCCAGCGCGGCGAGCGGCTCGTCCAGCAGCAGCAGTGCCGGCGCGACGGCCAGCGCGCGGGCCAGCGCCACCCGCTGCGCCTGACCGCCGGAGAGCTGCCGGGGGCGGCGCTGCACCTGCGCGTCAAGCCCCACACGTTCGAGCCAGTCTCGGGCCGTGGCACGTGCGGCCCGCCGGTCGACGCCGTGCCGGCGCGGCCCGAAGGCCACGTTGTCCAGTGCGCTGAGATGCGGAAAGAGCAGATATTCCTGGAAGACCACGCCGATCGACCGGCGTTCGGTGGGCACCCAGCCCCGCGTCGCCGGGCGGTCCAGGTCGGTGCCGTCGAGAGTGACGTGCCCGTCGGTGAGTGGATGCAACCCGGCCAGCGCGCGCAGCGCGGTGGTCTTACCGGCGCCGTTCGGGCCGAGCAGCGCGACCACCTCGCCGGGCGCCACCCGCAGCGGCACGTCGAGCCGGAAGGCGCCCCGGTCGACGACGAGCCGGGCGTCGAGCAGTGGACCGCTCATGCGCTGGTCATCCAACGGTCCCGCAACACGACCAGGATGCCCACCGAGACGACGAGCAGCACCAGGCTGAGCACGATCGCGGACTCCAGGTCGGTCTCCAACGCCAGGTAGACGGCGAGCGGCATGGTCTGCGTCCGGCCGGGATAGTTGCCGGCGAAGGTGATGGTGGCACCGAACTCGCCGAGCGCCCGCGCCCAGCACAGCACCGCGCCGGCGGCCAGCCCGGGTGCCACCAGCGGCAGCGTGACATGGGTGAAGGTGGTCCATCGGCTGGCGCCCAACGTTGCGGCAGCCTCCTCGTAGCGGTGGTCGGCGGCGCGTAACGCACCCTCCACGGCGATGACCAGGAACGGCATGGCCACGAACGACTCGGCCAACACGACACCCGCGGTGGTGAAGGGCAGGGTGATCCCGAACGTGGCGTCGAGCCAGCCGCCGAGCAGCCCACGCCGGCCGAAGACCAGCAACAGCGCGACCCCGCCGACCACCGGCGGCAGCACCAGGGGCACGGTGACCAGCGCGCGTACCAGCCGGCGGCCGGGGAACTCGACCCGGGCCAGCACCCAGGCGAGCGGCACCCCAAGCAGCAGGCAGAGCGCGGTGGCCAGGGTCGCGGTCTGCACCGAGAGCCGCAGAGCGGTGAGCGCGCCCGGCTCGGTGAGCCGCTCCGGCAGCGTCGTCCAGGGCGCCCGGATCACCAGCCCGGCCAGTGGCAGGACGAGGAAGAGCAGCCCCAACCCTGCGGGGATCAGCAGCGCCGCCGGCACCCGCCCCCGCCGTCGGGGCGCGGCACGGTCGAGGACCTGACTCATGGAGCCTGGAAGCCGGCCTCGGCGAGGACCGCCTGCGCCGGCGCCGAGCGGACGTACGCGACGAAGGCCCGCGCGCCCGCCGGATTCGGCGCGTCCTTCAGCGCGACGATCGGGTAGTCGTTGACCGCCCGCGCCGACTCGGGAAACTCCACGCCGGTCACGTCAGCGCTCGCTGCCCGCGCGTCCGTGCGGTAGACCAGGGCCGCGTCGACCTCGCCGAGCTTCACCTTGGCCAGCGCGCCCTTGACGTCCTGCTCCAGCGTGACCGGTGTCAGCGCGACGCCGGCCGCGTCCAGGGCGGTGCGGGCCGCCGCGCCGCAGGGCACCTGCTCGGCGCAGAGCGCAACCTTCACACCAGGCCGGGTCAGGTCGGCCAACCCGGCCACCCCCTTCGGGTTGCCCCGGGGCACCGCGATCACCAACTGGTTGCGGGCGAAGGTGCTCGGTGTGCCGTCGGCATTGCCGGCCTCGGTGACCGTGGTCATGTTCGCCGGAGCGGCCGAGGCGAACACGTCCGCCGGCGCGCCCTGGTTGATCTGGTTGGCGAGGGCGGAGCTGCCGGCGACGTTGAGAGTCACGGTGCTGCCCGGGTTGGCGGCCTCAAAGTCCTTCCCGATCCGAGTGAACGACCCGGTCAGCGAGGCGGCCGCGAACACCGTCACCGTGCCGGTGACCCGGCCGTCGGTGACACCACCGGATGCCCGGTCGTCGCCCGCACCGCAGCCGGCAACGGTCAGCCCGGCCACCGCCACCAGGGCAGCGAGGGTCGTACGCAGTCTCGGCGTGTTCATCCGCCGGCCCTTCCTGTCGCTGCCGGGGGAGTGGCCCGCTCCACCACCACCGTGGTCGACTTGATCACCGCGACGGCCACCGACCCGACCCGCAGGTCGAGCTCGTCGACCGCCTCCCGGCTCATCAGCGACACGACGCGGAACGGACCGGCCTGGATGTCGACCTGGGCCATCACCGTGTCCTTGCGAACGTCGACGACGATGCCGCGCAGCCGGTTGCGGGCCGACGAGAACTCGGCGCCCACGTCCGGGTCGGCGGCCTGGGCGCGGGCGAAACCCGCCAGGTCGACGCCCTCGATGATCCGGTGGCCGTGCTCGTCACGCGCGGCCGTCAGTCGCCCGGCGTCCACCCAGCGGCGAATCGTGTCGGCGCTGACACCGAGCAGGTCGGCCGCCGCACCGATCCGAAACGTCGTCACCGGCCCACCCTAGCGTCCGCATCTGCGAGCAGGAAGAGCCGGAAGGGATTGTGTCTGCATACTCCTGTGGGTCTTTCTGGCCGTAATTGCGCGCCAAGCTTAGGAGGTCAGGGCCGGCGGGGGTGGCCCTTGAGGTGCCGGCCCAGTTCGCGGGCGATCTCCCGGTTGGCGTCCCGCTCGGCCAACGTCTGTCGCTTGTCGTACGAGCGCTTGCCCTTGGCCAGGGCCAGCTCGACCTTGGCGAAGCCGTTCTCGAAGTACATCGACAGCGGGACCAGGGTCACCCCGCCCTCGCGGACCTTGTCCAGGATCCGGTCGATCTCGGCCCGGTGCAGCAGCAGCTTGCGGTTGCGGCGGGGGGCGTGGTTGGTCCACGTGCCATAGGCGTACTCGGCGATGTGCAGGCCGTACAGCACGATCTCGCCGTCGCGTTCGTGCGCGAACGCGTCGACCAGCGAGGCCCGCCCCTCGCGCAGCGACTTCACCTCGGTGCCGACCAGCACGATGCCCGCCTCGTACGTGCGCAGCACGGTGTACTCGTGCCGGGCTTTCTTGTTGGAGGCGATCAGTCGGCGTTCGGTTTGCTGGGACCTGCTCACGGCGCGACGATATCCGGCCGCCGGGTCAGCCGGTGCGCCGCCGCCCGGCGCGCGACCGCTCGGCCAGGTCCCGGACCGAGCCCGGCCCGACCACCTTCCGGGTGGCTGCTGCCGATCACGGAGGGCGTGCCGTCGACGTCCTGATGCTCCAGAGGACGCGCCGACTACCTGGAGACATCAGGCGGTCGCTGGCAGTAGTCTCGGGCGGCGTCCGTGATCCCCGCCCCCCGAGGAGGGTCCGTGGAGTCGATGGCCCGCCAGCGCACCGCTGCCGAGGACGACGATCAACCGGGCTCCCCGCCGGCCGGCACGATGCTGCCGGAGTTGGAGGAGCGCGAATGGTTGCATCACGCGCAGGAGTTCGCACACACCAGCTTCTGGGCGGTGGCCCGCCGGCTGCCCCGGCTGGTCCGGGAGGCGGTCGGCCTGGCCTGGGCCACCAACCGTCGGGACACGGTCGCCTCCATCGGCCTGAACATCGCCGCCGGGATGATGACCACGTTTGGTCTGCTGGCCACGACCAGCGTGCTGCGTGAGCTGTTCGCCGCCGGTCCCACGCCGGACCGGGTCCGTGCGGCCCTGCCGGCGCTGATCGTGGCCGCGGCGGCGGTGTCGGCGCGCGGCGGCCTGGCGATCGCCGCCGGCTGGGCACAGGCCCGGCTGACTCCGCAGATCAACTACCAGGTGGAGCTGCGGCTGTTCGAGGCCACCACCGCGGTGGAGTTGGCCGCGTTCGACGACGCGGGCTTCGCCGAGGAGATGGACCGGGCGCGGGACCGGGGGATGGCGGAGGCCGCGTACATCGTCGACCACACGGTCAACCTGGTCACCGGCGTGGTCGGGATGCTCGCAACGGCTGTGGCGGTGACGGTCATCCAACCGTTGCTGCTGCCCTGCCTGTTGCTCGCTGCGATTCCCCAGGCGATCACCGCGGTGCGGATGGCCCGCCGTGAATACCTGGCGATGCTGGCCCGGATCACCCGGCAGCGTCGGATGTGGATGCTGGCTCACCTGATGGCCAACCGGCACACCGCGGCCGAGGTGCGCGCGTACCAGATGCGCGGTTTCCTGCTTGCCGAGTATCGCGGGGTGATGGCCGTCGAAACCCGGGCCCAGTTGCGGCTGGTCCGCTCACAGACGGGCACGCGGGTGGCCGGCGCGACGGTGGCGGGGCTGGCCACCTTCGGGGTGTACGCGGTCCTCGGCGGGCTGCTCCTCACCGGAATGGTCGCCCTCGCCGCCGCAGCCACCGCCCTGCTCGCCCTGCAGTCCGCGCGGACCAGCCTGGGCGTGGCGGTCGTCGCCACCAACTCGCTGTACGAGGACGCCCTCTACTACCAGGACTACCGCGACTTCCTGGCCCGCGCCCATGCCCGGGTGCCGAGCGGGGGCGACCGGGTGGCCGACGGTGTCGACGTGATCGAGTTGAACGAGGTCAGCCTGAGTTACCCGGACACGGACGCCCCGGCGGTGGACCAGGCCAGCCTGACCGTCCGGCGCGGCGAGGTGATCGCGCTGGTCGGCGAGAACGGCTCGGGCAAGACCACCCTGGCCAAGCTGATCGCCGGGCTCTACCGGCCGACCGGTGGGGTGATCCGCTGGGACGGGGTCGACGCCGCCGAACTGGACCCGCGTGCCCTCGGCGCTCACGTGGCCGTGATGACCCAGGAATACTGGAAGTTCCCGTTCACCGCCGGGCAGAACATCCGCGTCGGCCGACACGACCGCCCGCCGGAACGAACCGGCCCCACCGTGCAGGAGGCAGCCGACGCGGTTGCGGCGCACGACATGATCGTCGGTCTGCCGCACGGCTACGACACCCTGCTCGACCGGGAGTTCAAGGATGGCCACGAGCTGTCCGGCGGGCAGTGGCAGCGGCTGGTCGCCGCCCGTGGCCTCTACCGCGACGCCGCCCTGCTGATCTGTGACGAACCCTCGGCAGCCCTGGACGCCCGCGCCGAACACGCCCTGTTCCAGCACCTGCGCCGTCGCCCCGACCGGGCGGTCGTCCTGATCACCCACCGGCTGGCCAATGTCCGGCACGCCGACCGGATCTTCGTGATGGACCGGGGCCGCATTGTCCAACAGGGCAACCACGACGAGCTGATGGCGGCCGGCGGCCTCTACCGCGAGCTGTTCGACCTCCAAGCCAGTGGCTACCTGACAACCAACGCCACCAAAACCCACCCCCGCTAACTCGGAAGTAGACCTACTTCCTCCCGATTAGGGCCGCTTCGCGGAGCGAAGCAGCAAGGACTAACCCCCACCCCCCACCCCCTCCCCCCGCGCCACCCCGTCGATCTAGGGAGAATGGCTGCGATCGTAGATCAACTAGCGGCGATTTTCCCTAGATCGACGGGGCGGATCGACGGGGCGGATCGACGGGGCGGATCGACGGGGCGGATCGACGGGGCGGATTGGCGAGGGCGGCTGCGCTCAGGCCTCTGGGGCGCCGGTGTAGAAGGCGGTGGTGCGGTTGGCGGCGGCTTTTGCCTCGTCGGCGTCGGTGCCGGCGGCGATGCTCGCCGCACCCCACAGGTGGCTGCTCAGCTCCATGGCCCGTCGTCCCTCGTCGGAGGCGCTCCATTCGGCGCTCTGCTCCGGGGTGACGCCGCTGCCGTCGCCGGCCAGGTGGGAGGCGAGACCGAGCAGGCCGAGGTCCCAGCCGACGCCGACGGCGCCCGGCCCGAACTGGGTCCACCGGTCCTGGTCGACGTGGGCGATGTGGTCCAGGTCGAGGCGGGCCCGCTCGTCGCCGACCGGGGTGACCCGCACCTCGATCCAGCTCACCTCGTCGCCGTACTCCCAGGTGGCGGTGAAGCGGTGCGGCGGCTCGCAGCTCTCGATGGTGCCGTGCGCGTTGCCCTGGAGCTCGTACGTGCCGTGCAGCCGCAGGTCGCCGGAGACCGGCAGGAACCAGCGCGGGATGCGTTCGGCGTTGGTGCAGGCGTCCCACAGATCCTCGGCCGTCGCCTGGTAGGTCTGGCTGATCGTGGTCACCCGAGCCTCGCCGGCCTCCAGGGTGCGCCTGCCGACCTGCCGCTGGACGGCGTTGATCTGCTCGGTCGCGTCGAACATCAGGTGTTCCTCTCGTCGGGTGGGTCGGCGGGCCCGCGCAGCCGACGCTCACGTCGGCCCCGGGCCAGTTCGGTGGCGAGTGCCGCCAGGGGCGGGGTCCAGAACCGGCGGAAGTGTTCCAGCCAGCCGTCGACCTCGCGTAGTGGGCGCGGGTCGACCGCGTACAGCCGCCGGGTGCCCTCCGGTCGCACGGTGGCGAAGCCGTTGTCCCGTAACACCTTGAGGTGCTGGGACACGGCGGGCTGGGAAATGCCGAACTCGTCGCGGATGGCCGCGCTGAGGGCGCCGGCGGTCTGCTCGCCGCCGGCGAGCAGTTCCAGGATGCGGCGCCGGACCGGATCGCCCAGCACGTCGAAGGCGTGCACGACGACCTTTATATCACCGCAGGCTTATTTAAGCCAGAGCTGATGAACCGATGAGCTTGTCCAACCGGATCGGCAGGTCCCGGATCCGTACGCCGGTGGCGTGGTGCACCGCGTTGGCGATCACCGCCGCGGCGCCGACGATGCCGATCTCGCCGATGCCCTTCACTCCGGCCGGGTTCAGCTCGCCGTCCTGCTCGTCCAGCCAGTACGCCTCGATGGACTCCACGTCCGCGCAGCCGGTGATGTGATAGGTGGCCAGGTCGTGGTTGACCCAGTCGCCGTACCGCTCGTCGAGCAGACCCTCCTCGTGCAGCGCCATCGACAGCCCCATCGTCATGCCGCCGATGAGCTGGCTGCGCGCCGTCGTCGGGTTCACCACCCGGCCGGCCGCGAACACCCCGAGCATCCGGTTCAGCCGCACCTCGCCGGTGTCCGCGTCCACCCGCACCTCGGCGAACTGCGCCCCGTACGCGTACCGGGGCAGCGCGGGCTGCCCGCCCACCTCGTCGGTGGTGTCCGCCTCGGCGGTCACCGCACCGTCCGCCGGCACCCCGCCGGGGAGGTCGCGCAGCTTGTCGCGCAACGCCTGACAAGCGCGGATCACCGCCCAGCTCCAACTGGCGGTACCCATCGAGCCTCCGGCCACCGGCGCGGTCGGCAGGTCGCTGTCACCGATGCGGATCTCCACCCGATCCGGTGGCACCCCGAGCGCGTCGGCGGCCACCTGCCACATGGCTGTCCGGGCGCCGGTGCCGATGTCGGTGGCGTTGACCTGGACCAGGAAGCCGCCGTCGGGCCGGGCGGTGGCCGTGGCCGACGACGGCCTGGCCCGGGCCGGGTAGCTCGACCCGGCCACCCCCGTGCCGATCAGCCACCGTCCGTCACGCCGCGCGCGGGGCGTCGGGTCCCGATCCGCCCAGCCGAACCGCTGAGCGCCCTCGCGTAGACAGGCCACCAGGTTGCGGCTGGTGAACGGCTGCCCCTGGTCGGGGTCGACCTGAGCGTCGTTGCGGATCCGCAGCTCCACCGGGTCGATGCCGACGGCGATGGCCAACTCGTCCATCGCCGACTCCAGGGCGTACGCGCCGGGGCACTCGCCCGGAGCGCGCATCCAGAACGGCGTGGGGACGTCCAGGCGGACCAGCCGGTGCGTGGTGCGTCGGTGGGGTGCGGCGTACATGCTGCGGGTGTAGACGGCGGCCTGCTCGGCGAATTCCCGGATGGTCGAGGTCTGGCTGATCGCGTCGTGGCAGATCGCGGTGAGTCGCCCGTCGGCGTCGGCGGCGAGGCGGATCCGCTGGATGGTGGGGGTGCGGTAGCCGACCGGCCCGAACAGCTGCTGGCGGGTCAACGCCAGCTTGACCGGTCGGTCCACGTGCCGGGCGGCGAGCGCGGCGAGCACCACCGGGGCCTTGGCATCCCCCTTGCTGCCGAAGCCGCCGCCGACGTGCTCGGTGACCACCCGGACAGCCTCCGGGGGCAGCGCGAACAGCTCGGCCAGGGTGGCCTGCACCGACGAGGAGCCCTGGTTGGAGTCGTGCACCAGCAGTCGTCCGTCGCGCCACTGCGCCGTCGTGGCGTGCGGCTCCATCGGGTTGTTGTGATAGGCCGGCGTTCGATACGTGACGTCCACCCGCACCGGGGCGGCCGCGTACCCGGCGTCGAAGTCGCCCTCGGCGGTGTCCGTCGGATAGCTCGGGTTGACGTGGTCCGGCCGGTACAGGCCCGGATGGTCGGTGGTGAGCATGGTGCTGTGCGGCCCGGCGTCGTAGTCGATCCGGACCAGCCGGGCACCCTCCCGGGCCGCCTCCAGGCTGGTGGCCACCACCACCGCGATCAGCTGCCCCCGGTAGTGCACCCTTGGCTCCTGCAAGAGCCACGGCTCCGGCTCCGGGCCGGGCACGAGGCGGGGCGCGTTGGCGTGGTGCAGGACGGCCAGCACGCCCGGCGACGCGAGCGCCTCCGCAGTGTCGACCCGGGTGATCCGGCCCCGCACCACGGCCGATGGCACCGCCCAGCCGTAGGTGACCCCGTCCACCGGGTACTCCACCGCGTACCGGGCCGTGCCGGTGACCTTCTCGCGGCCCTCCAGCCGGGGGTACGCCCGACCGACCGCGTCGGCGGTCACGACGTCGTCCCCTCGGCCAGTTCGCTGAGCGCCCGCACGGTGATGGCCCGGGTCAGCGGCAGCTTGAAGCCGTTGTGCCGCAACGGGCGCGCCTCGGCCAGCTCCACGTCGGCGGCCCGTGCGGCCAGCTCCGGGCTGAACGGTCGACCCCGCAGCTCCTCCTCGGCCCGGTAGGCCCGCCACGGCCGGTGCGCCACCGCCCCGTACGCCAGGCGCACGTCGCGGACCACGTCGCCGTCGAGGTCCAGCACCGCGGCCACCGAGCCGGCGGCGAAGGCGAACGAGGCCCGGTCGCGCACCTTGAGGTACGTCGAGCGGCGCGCGGCCGGCAGCGGCGGCAGCCGGACAGCGGTGATCAGCGCGCCCCGGACCAGGGTGGTCTCCCGTTCGGGGTGCGTGCCGGGGGAGCGGTACAGGTCGGCGATCGAAATGTCGCGGGCACCGTCGGCCTCGTGCACCTCCACCACCGTGTCCAGGGCGGCCAGCGCGACGGCCAGGTCGGACGGGTGAGTGGCCACGCACTGCTCGGACCAGTCCAGCACCGCCAGGTCGCGGTTCTGGCCGTGCAGCGCGGCGCAACCGCTGCCCGGCTCACGTTTGTTGCACGCCTTGCCGGTGTCCTGGAAGTAGACGCAGCGGGTGCGCTGCAACAGGTTGCCGCCGGTGGTGGCCATGTTGCGCAGCTGACCGGAGGCGGCGGCGAGCAGGGCGCGGGCCAGCACCGGGTAGTCCCGGCGGACCACCGGGTGGGCCGCGAGGTCGCTGTTGCGGACGGTCGCGCCGATCCGCAGCCCGCCGTTGGGCAGCTCCTCGACCGCGTCCAGCGGGAGTCGGGTCACGTCCACCAGCACATCGGGGCGCTGCACCCCGAGTTTCATCAGGTCCACCAGGTTGGTCCCGCCGCCCAGGTACGCCGCCTGCGGTTCCGCGGTGAGCACGGCGACCGCGTCGCCCACGTCGGTCGGTCGGTGGTAGCGGAAGGCCCTCACCGCGTGGCCACCCTCATCGCGTCGCCGCCGTCTCGCGCACGGCTGCCACGATGTGTGGGTACGCGGCGCAGCGGCACAGGTTGCCGGCCATCCGTTCGCGGATCTCCGCGTCGGTCAGCTCGGCCGGTGCGCCCAGGTCGTCGGTGACCGCGCTGGGCCAGCCCCGGGCGATCTCGTCGAGCATGCCGCTGGCGGAGCAGAGCTGCCCGGGGGTGCAGTAGCCGCACTGGAACGCGTCCTGCGCGATGAACGCGGCCTGCAACGGGGACAGTTCGTCCGGCCCGGCCAGCCCCTCGACGGTCACCACCGACCGGCCGTCCAGCGTGACCGCGAAGACCAGGCAGCTCTTCACCCGGCGGCCGTCGAGCAGCACGGTGCATGAGCCGCACTGGCCGTGGTCGCAGCCCTTCTTCGCCCCGATCAGGCCCAGGTGCTCGCGCAAGGTGTCGAGCAGTGTGGTGCGGTTGTCGAGCGTCACCTCCTGTGACGCGCCGTTGACCTCGAACGCCACCCGGGACGAGTGCCGCTCGTCGGTCGTCGTCGCGTTCTCCGGTTCGCCCTGCACCGGCCCAGAGTAGCTTTACCGGTACATTTAAGGGCGAATAACGCAGGGGGTGACCCGGGTGCCGGACCTGCCGGTGACCGCCGGGCTGCTGCTGGCCGCCGGTGCCGGGCGGCGGTACGGCCGGCCGAAGGCGCTGGTCGAGCTGGCCGGCGAGCCGCTGGTGCGGCGCGGGATCCGGCTGCTGAGCGACGGCGGTTGCACACCCGTGCACGTGGTGCTCGGCGCGGGCGCCGACGAGGTGCCCGACCTGCCCGGCGCCGTGCCGGTCCGCCACGACCGCTGGCCCGACGGGCTGGGGTCGTCGCTGCGCCGGGGCCTGGCCTCGCTGCCGGCCGACGTACCGGCTGCGGTCGTGGTCCTCGTCGACCAGCCGCTGCTCAGCCCGGTCGCGGTCCGCCGGGTGCGAGGGGCGTACGCCGACGGCGCGGTCGTCGCGGTCGCCACCTACGGCGGCCGGCCGGGGCATCCGGTGCTGCTGAGTCGGGAGACCTGGCCGCTGCTGGACGGCTACGCCGTCGGCGACCGGGGTGCCCGCGACCTGCTGCGCGACCGCCCGGATCTGGTGGTCGAGGTGCCCTGCGGCGACGTGGGCTCACCGGTCGACGTGGACACCCCGGTCGAACTGTTCCGGCTGCGAACGGTCAGCGACGCGTGAGCCACCGGGTTGACGAAACCAGCGGGGGGTGCCGCCTCGATAATACTGTGTATTATACCGAGTATGCTAACTGTGGGTGATGGATCGTGAGTATTCGCCATGCCATGCTGGCGCTGCTCACCGAGGCACCGAAGTACGGTCTCCAACTCCGGCAGGAGTTCGAGGCGCGCACCGGCGAGGTCTGGCCGCTCAACGTCGGGCAGGTCTACACCACGCTGCAACGTCTGGAGCGCGAGGGACACGTCGAGACCGACGACGCTGGCCGCGACGGCGCACAGAAGCGCTACCGGCTCACCGCCGACGGCGAACGGGAGCTGCACAGCTGGCTCCGTACGCCACCCCAGGCCGGGCCGCCGCCCCGCGACGAGCTCGTGATGAAGGTGCAGGTGGCGATGCGCCTGACGCAGGTGGACGTCACCGAGATCCTCCAGGCCCACCGGCGGCGGATCATCGAGGAGATGCAGCGCTACACCCACCTCAAGGCCGACGCGGCACCGGAGGACACCGGCCTCGGCCTCGTCGTCGACGCCGAGCTGTTCCGGCTGGAAGCGGTCGTCCGCTGGCTGGACGCGGCGGACGCGCGCCTGCGCAGTCACCCGACGCTGCCCGCCAGCGCACCACCCACGGACACGTCGCTGGCTGCGGACGGCCAGGAGAGTCGCCCGACACGGCCAGCCCGGGCCGACGCGGCAGGAACCCGACGATGAGCGTGGTGCTGAGCCTGCGGCAGGTGTCCAAGGTGCACGGCGCTGGTGCCGCCGCCGTGCACGCCCTGCGTGCGGTCGACCTGGACGTGGTCGCCGGTGAACTGGTCGCGGTCATGGGTCCCAGCGGCTCGGGCAAGAGCACCCTGCTGACCATCGCGGGCACCCTGGAAGAGCCGACGGCCGGTCAGGTGACGGTTTGCGGGTCCGACCTCTCCACGCTCTCCGCCGACGCCACCGCCCGGCTGCGTCGCCGATCGCTCGGCTTCGTCTTCCAGGACCTGAACCTGCTCGCCGGTCTCTCCGCCGTCGAGAACGTGGCCCTGCCCCTGGAGCTGGACGGCATGGCCGCGCGTCCGGCGCGCGCCGCCGCCCTTCAGGTGCTCGACGAGCTGGGGCTGACCGACCGCGCCGGTCACTTCCCCGACGACCTCTCCGGGGGCGAGCGCCAACGGGTCGCCATCGCCCGGGCCGTGGTGGGCGACCGGCGGCTGCTGCTGGCCGACGAGCCCACCGGCGCCCTCGACGCCGCCAACGGCGAAGCCGTCCTGCGGATGCTCCGCTCGGCCTGCAAGCGCGGCATCGCGGGGGTGATGGTCACCCACGACGCCCAGCTCGCCTCCTGGGCCGATCGGGTGATCTTCATTCGGGACGGCCGGGTGGTCGACCAGACCGCGCCGTCCGCCGGCCCGGACGCTCTGCTCGCCCCGGACCCGGCGCTGTGACCGCCACCGTGAGCCGCGGCCGGACGGCCGCCCGGCCCGCGGGCGGCGGGCTTCCGGCCCGCCGCGCGGTGATCCGCTGGGCGGTACGACTGTTCCGCCGCGAGTGGCGGCAGCAGCTGCTGGCCATCGCGCTGCTCACCGTCGCGGTCACCGGTGCCACCTTCGGTCTGGCGGCGACCTGGAACCTCCCCGCGTCGAGCGACGCCACGTTCGGCCGCGCCGACCAGCTCATCCGGATCCCCGGCGACGACCCCGCCGCGCTGGACACCCGGGTCACCGCCGCACGGGCGTGGTTCGGCACGATCGACGTGATCGGTCACCGGCGCGTGCCGGTGCCGGGATTGTTCGACCCGGTGGACGTCCGAGCCCAGGACCCCGCCGGCGCCTACGGCGGCCCGAGGCTCGCCCTGCGGCAGGGCCGCTACCCGACTGGGCCCGCCGAGCTGGCGGTGACCGACGGGGTGGCGCAAGCCCTGCGTGCCGGGCTTGGTGCCCGGGTCCCGCTCGGTGACGCCGACCGCCTGATCGTCGGCGTGGTGGAGAACCCGGCGGACCTGCACGACGAGTTCGCCCTCACCGACCCGGCGCACGCCGACCGACCGCAGTCGGTGACCGTGCTGGTGGCCGGCGACCACGACACCATGGAGGCCTTCCGCCGGACCGTCGACGGCCCGCTGGTGCGCGAGGCCAGGCCGGTCGCCGAGCGCACCACGCTCACCATCGCCGCGCTGGCGCTGGCCACCGTCGGCCTGCTGCTCGTGTCGCTCGTGGCCGCCGCCGGGTTCGTGGTGCTGGCACAGCGCCGGCTGCGTCAGCTCGGCATGCTGGCGGCGATGGGCGCCACCCGTCGACATCTGCGGCTGGTGCTGCTGGTCAACGGCGCGGCGGTCGGGGTGATCGCCGCGGTCTGCGGCACCGCCATCGGGGTCGCCGCCTGGCTGGTCACCGCCGGTTTCGTCGAGACCGCCGCCGGGCACCGCATCGGCCGGTTCGACCTGCCCTGGCTCACCATCGGCGCGGGCATGCTGATGGCCGTGGTGACCGCGACCGCCGCCGCCTGGTGGCCGGCCCGCGCGGTCGCGCGTACCCCGATCATGAGCGCGCTGTCGGCACGGCCACCGACCCCGCCGGCGGCGCGGCGGACCGCCGTGGCCGCGGCCGCGCTGCTCGCCGCCGGCCTCACCGCCCTGGTGCTCTCGGACGGGTCGAACCCGCTGCTCATCGTCGTGGGCAGCGTCGGCACCGTGCTCGGCGTGCTGCTCGCCAGCCCGCTGACCATCCCGGCGCTGGCGGCGGCCCGGGGTGGCCTGCCGGTGGCCGTTCGGCTCGCCCTGGCGGACCTGGCCCGGTATCGCGTTCGGGCTGGTGCGGCGCTCGCCGCGATCAGTCTCGCGGTGGGCCTGTCGGCGGCGATCGTGGTGGGCTCCGCCGCGGCGGAGTACCGCAGCCGGGAGGCGGCCGGGCTGGGCAACCTGGCGGACAGCCAGCTGCTGATCCGGATCGGTCAGCCGGACCCGGTGATTCCGGAGCGCACGGCGGCCGAGATCACCGCTCTCCAGGCCCGGACCGACACCATCGCGGCCAGTATCGGCGGGGCGACCGTCGTTCCGCTGGACATGGCGGTGGTGGCCTCGCACACCGATCCGGGCCGGGACGGGGGACCGACCGGTCACCCGGCCGTCGAGATCGGCGCTCCGGCCGCAGCCGGCGAGTCCACGATGCCCTATCCGCTCTACGTGGCCAGTCCCGGGCTGCTCCGGCTGAACGGCGCGGCCGGGATGGCCGTCGACGCCGACACCGATGTGCTCACCACCCGCACCGGTGAGCTGGCGCTGCTGAACATCCCCACCCGCGGGGTGCGGCCGACCGTGCGTCCCCTGCCCCGGTCCGGCTACACCGGGCTGCCGGACTCGCTGATCACTCCCGCCGCGCTCGGCCGGCACGGTTGGCAGCCGGCCCGGGTCGGCTGGTTCCTCGCGGCCGATCATCCCCTCACCAGCGCGCAGCTTGCCACGGCCCAGGAGTTGGCCGCGACCGCCGGGCTCACCATCGAGTCACGCCGGGAGCAGAGTTCACTGACCCCGCTGCGGACCGGCGCGACCGGCGCCGGCGTGCTGCTCGCGCTCGGCGTGCTGGCGACGACGGTCGGACTGATCCGGGGTGAGGCGGCGGGGGATCTGCGCACGCTGACCGCGACCGGTGCGCCGAGGCGGGTACGGCGGACACTCACCGCCACCACCGCCGGAGCGCTCGCTCTGCTCGGTGCCGTGTTGGGGGTCGCCGGTGCGTACCTGGCGCTGGCCGGTGCGCTGCATCGCGACCTCGACCCGCTCGGCGCCGTGCCGGTGGTTCACCTCGTCGCGATCGCCGGCGGGCTGCCGTTGCTCGCCGCCGGTGCTGGCTGGCTGCTCGCCGGCCGGCTGCCGCCGTCGCTGGCCCGCCGCGTCCTGGACTGAGCGCCGGTCGGCGGACGGAACGCCCTGGGCGCCGCTCGACGCGGCGCCCAGGGTCTCCGGATTCGCCGGCCCTCGTTCAGGCCACCTGCGTGGCGGTGCTGGTCGCCCTGACGAGTCGCTGGTGGGCGCGGATCAGCTCGGCATAGCGCAGGCCGCTCGCCTTCACCGTCCGGCGCTGGGTGGCGTAGTCCACGTGCACCAACCCGAAGCGCTTGTCATAGCCGTACGCCCACTCGAAGTTGTCCAGCAGCGACCAGACGAAGTAGCCGTCCAGCGGCACCCCCCGGGCCACCGCCGACGCGCAGGCCGCCAGGTGCTGCTCCAGGTGGTCGGTGCGTTCCTTGTCCTCCACGGTGCCGTCGGGGGTGACCTCGTCGGGCCACGCCGAGCCACTCTCGGTGACGATGATCCGGCCCGGCCGGTACTCCCGGCTCACCTCGACCAGCAGCCGCTCCAGGCCCGCCGGGTACATCTCCCAACCCATCGCGGTCTGCACCGAGCCGGGCACCGGCACCTGTCGGGCGTACGGCGGCGGCCCGGCCGGGTCGTCGACCACGAGTTGCCGGAAGTAGTAGTTCACCCCGAGGAAGTCGGTGGGCGTGGCGATCACCGCCAGGTCGTCGCCGCGCACCGGCGGCTCGACCCCGTAGGTGGCGACCATGTCGGCGGGGTAGCCGCGCCCGTGCACCGGGTCCAGCCACCAGCGGTTGACGTGCCCGTCGGCCCGCCGGGCGGCGGCGACGTCCTCGGGCCGGTCGGTCGCCGGCTCGATCGGGCTGAGGTTGAGCACCAGCCCCACCGAGGCCGTCCGGGCGGCGTTGGCGCGGACCGCCTGGGCGGCCAGGCCGTGCCCGAGCAGCACGTGGTGCGAGGTGTGCACCGCGCGGGTCAGGTCCCGCTCGCCGGGGGCCATCCGCCCCTCCAGGTGCCCGATCCAGGACACGCAGAGCGGCTCGTTGACGGTGTTCCAGTCGGTCACCCGGTCACCGAGGCGGGCGGCGACCACGGCCGCGTAGTCGGCGAACGCCTCCGCCGTAAAGCGCTGCGGCCAACCGCCCCGGTCCTGCAACGCCTGCGGCAGGTCCCAGTGGTAGAGCGTGACGAACGGCCGGATCCCGTCGGCGAGCAGCGTGTCGACGAGCCGGTCGTAGAAGTCCAGCCCGGCGGGGTTGACCCGGCCGACGCCGTCGGGCAGCACCCGGGGCCAGGCCACCGAGAACCGGTACGCGTCGACGCCGAGCCGGCGCAGCAGCGCCAGGTCCTCCGGCCACCGGTGGTAGTGGTCGCAGGCCACCGCGCCGGTGTCGCCGTTGTCGACGTTGCCGGGGGTCGCCGAGAAGGTGTCCCAGATGGACGGCGCCCGGCCGTCGACGTCGACAGCCCCCTCGATCTGGTACGCCGCCGTGGCGATGCCCCAGAGAAAGTCGGGCGGCAGCTTGGACAGGTCGGGCACGGGTCGGTTCTCCTCTGGGGTTGGATGATTCACTTGACCGCGCCAGCGGTGAGGCCGGCGACGAAGTAGCGCTGCAGGGCCAGGAACCCGACGACGACCGGGATGCTGACCACCAACGAGGCCGCCATGATCTGGTTCCAGTACACGTTGAACTGGGTGGAGTAGCCCTGCAGGCCGACGGCCAGGGTGCGGCTGCCCTCGTCGGTCATCACCGAGGCGAAGAGCACCTCACCCCAGGCGGTCATGAACGCGTACACGGTGACCGCGACGACACCGGGCACGGCAGCCGGCAGGATGACCCGGAACAGGATGCGCAGCGGCCCGGCCCCGTCGACCTGCGCCGCCTCGTCCAGCCCCCGGGGGATCGAGTCGAAGTAGCCGACCAGCATCCAGATCGAGAACGGCAGCGAGAAGGTCAGGTACGTGATCACCAGGCCGGTGCGGCTGGCGTACAACTCGATGCCGGTGGCGTTGCCCAGGTTGACGTAGATGAGGAACAGCGGCAGCAGGAACAGGATGCCGGGGAACATCTGGGTGGACAGCACCGTCACCGAGAAGACGCCCCGGCCACGGAACCGGTACCGGCTGACGGCGAACGCCGCGAAGATGGCCACCGCCACCGAGCAGACCGCCGCGATGCTCGACACCACCAGGCTGTTCACCAGGTAGCGGGCCAGCGGCACGGTGCTCCACATGTCGATGAACGGTTGCAGGGTGGGCCGGCTGGGCCACCAGGTGAAGCCGTTCTGCACGTCCTGCAACGGCTTCGCCGCGGAGGTGACCATCACGTAGAGGGGGATGACGACGAAGAGGGTGAGCAGGGTCAGCACGATGCGCCGGCCCCAACGCTCACCGGCGGTCTCACGCATGGTCGTCCCTCCGACGGTTGGTGATCAGCAGGTACGCGGCCGAGACGATCAGCAGGAACAGCAGCAGCGCCACGGACATCGCCGAGCCGGAGCCGAAGTCCCAGGTCTTGAAGGAACTGCGGTAGATGTGGATGGAGATCAGGTCGGCCTGCTCGGGTGCGGAGCCGCCGAAGAGCACGTACGGGGTGTTGAAGTCGTTGAAGGTCCACAGGAACAGCACCAGCAGCAGCACCAGGTTGACCGGCCGCAGCATCGGCAGGGTGACCGAGCGCAGGCGCCGCCAGAACCCGGCACCGTCGATCGCGGCGGCCTCGTACAGCTCGCCGGGCACGTTCTGCAGGCCGGCCATCAGGCAGAGGAACGCGAACGGCCAGTTGCGCCACACCGACACCACCAGCAGCGACCAGAAGCTGTTGTCGCCGATCAGCCAGAACGGCCGCTCGTTGAGCAGCCCGAGCTGGTCGACGAGGACGTGGTTGACCAGGCCGGTGTCGCGTTGCAGCAGGAAGCTCCAGGTGATCACCGCGGCGTAGACCGGCAGGGCGTACGGGGTGAGGAAGAGCGCCCGCAGGATCGCCCGCCCTCGGAACGGCTTTTGCAACACGACCGCCGCCGAGATGCCGAGCAGCCAGGCGAACCCGACCGAGAGCACGCTGTAGGCCAGGGTGACCCAGAACGAGTGCAGCAGTTCCTTGCCGGCGGCGCTGTTCAGGTCGAGCGTCGCCCGGTAGTTCTCCAACCCGACGAAGGGGGCGGTGGACCAGTCGCGGATGTGAAACTGGGTCAGCTCCAGCAGGCTCATCCAGACCCCGACCACCATCGGGATCACGTGGATGGCGAGTTCCAGCACGACGGCCGGTACGAGCAGCAGGTACGGCAGGAGCGAGCGGCGCGGGCCGCGGGGCCGGCGGGCCGGTGACCCGGCCCGGGGTTCGCGCCGGTCCGCGTCCGGCGCGGTGGTGCTGGTTGCCATCGGGGTCCTCTCGGAGTCGGTGGCCGTGGCCGGGCTCAACACCCGACCACGGCCACCGGTGACGCCTGGGTCAGCGCATCTTCTGCTGCGCGTCGGTCAGCTTGGCCTTCACCGACTCCTCGGTGACCGGCTTGCCGCTGGCCGCGTCGGCGAACAGCTCCTTCATCGCGGTGCCGACCAGGGTCTCGAAGGTGCTCTCCTCGGGCACCTGCGGCAGCGGGGCCGCGGTGGTGACCAGGGTCTCCTGGATGTTCTTCTGCTCGACGGCGCTGAACGCCGGGTCGGAGCCCGCGGTCTTCACCGCCGGCAGCGAGCCGTACGTGCGGTTGAGGAGCGTCTGCTCCTCGTCGCTGGTCATGAACTTCACGAAGTTCAGCGCGCCGTCACGGTTCTTGGTGTGCTTGAAGACCGCCATGTTGATGCCGGCGACCATGCTGTTGACCTTCTTGCCGCCGGCCGGCGGGCTGGCCAGGAACGGCACCGGGGCCACCCCGTACGCGTCGGCGGGCATGTTCTGCGTCTTCAGGTTCGAGCCGGCGGACTGCCACAGCAGCATGGCGGCCTTGCCGTTGGCGAAATCGGAGACCGACTGGTTCTGCGCGTACTCGGCGTTGCTCGGGTTGGTGATCTTGTCGGCGGCCATGAAGTCGATGTAGCGCTTGATCGCCGAGACGTTCTGCGGGGTGTCGAAGGTCGGCTTGCCGGCCGAGTCGAACCACTCACCGCCGTACTGCTGGCTGAAGGTGAACGCGTGGTGGGCGTTCTCCGACGGGTTGGCGCCCTCGATCGCCAGGCCCCACTTGCCGCCGGTGCTCAGCTTCTTGCCGTACTCGGCGAGCTGCTCCCACGTGGTCGGCGCTGCGGTGATGCCGGCGTCGGCGAACGCCTTCTTGTTGTAGTACAGGCTGTACGCCATGCTGTAGAGCGGCACGGCGGCCGGCGGCTTGCCGGGGGCGCCGGCGGCGGCGAGCGCGGCGGGCACGATCCGGTCCTTGCCGCCGACGGCCTGCAACGCGGCGTCGTCGAACTCGACAAGCGCGCCGGTGGCCTGCAACGACGCCGACCAGGTGTTGCCGATGTTGACCACGTCCGGGCCCTTACCGGACGCGGCGGCCGCGAGCAGGCGGTTGAGCAGGTCCGACCAGGGGACCACCTCGACGGTGACCTTGATCCCGGTCTGCTTCTCGAACTTGTCCAGCTCCGGCTGGAGGATCGTCTTGTCAGCCTCCAGGCTGGCGCCCTGGTTGCTGGCCCAGTAGGTGAGCGTCTTCGGTGCTGCGGCGGAGTCGTCGCCGGAGCCGCCGCAGGCCGTCAGCGCGGTGGCGGCCAGTACGGCGGCGGTGAATATCCCGAGGTGTCGTCTCGACACGGTCAGCCCTTCCGGTGCGTGGTGGGGGTCCGCCGGCCTCCGTCGCCGATAGGGGGTCGGGGACGACGGGCGGCCGGCCGCGGACAGGGGTTCGGGGGTGCGCCGTCGGGGTCCGTCGGCGGTTCCCGGGAGTTACATCACGGCTTAATTTATGTCGTCATTAAAGTTGTTGGCCGGTGGGTCGTCAAGCACGAGGCGGTTACAGTCGCCTCGAACGGCCGACGGGAACGAGGTGACGAGTGGAGCTGGTGCGTGCCACCAACCGCAGCGTGCGGCTGCGCAACCGGTCCGCCCTGCTGACCAAGCTCTTCCTCGACGGCCCGCTCACCCGGCAGGACCTGGTGCGCAGCACCGGGCTGAGTCAGCCGGCGGTCAGCAACGTGGTGGCCGACCTGATCGACGAGGGGCTCGTCGCCGAGGCCGGGGCTGCCGAATCCGACGGCGGCCGGCCCAGCATGCTGCTGCGGATCGCGCCCCGCTTCGCCTTCGTGATCGGCGTGGACGTCGGCGAGACCCGGGTCCGGGTGGAGCTGTTCGACTTCGCGATGACCCTGCTCGCCAGCATCGAGTACCCGCTCGACCCGGTCCGCACCGAGCCCGACCTGGTGGCCGGGCACGTGCTGGCCGGTATCGACGCGGTGACCGGGCGGGCCGGGGTGGCGGCGGGCGACGTGCTCGGCGTCGGTATCGGCGTCTCCGGCGTGGTCGAGCAGGGCATCGAGGCCGTCGTGGACGCCCAGGCCCTCGGTTGGGACCGGGTGCCGCTGGAGCGCCTGATCGGCGCCGGCACCAACCTGCCGCTGCACATCGACAACGGCGCGAAGACCCTCGGCCAGGCCGAGATGTGGTTCGGCGCCGGCCGGGGTGCCCGGCACGCCGTCTTCGCGCTGGTCGGCTCCGGCGTGGGCGCGTCGGTGGTGACCAACGGTGCCACCTACCGGGGTGCGTCCAGCAGCGCGGGGGAGTGGGGCCACACCACCCTGGTGTACGGGGGCCGGGCCTGCCGGTGCGGCGCGCGCGGCTGCCTGGAGGCGTACGTGGGTGCGGAGGCGATCATCGACCGGTACCGGGAGGCGCGCCGGGGCCGAGCGGTGCCGGGTGACGACGAGGAGTCCCAGATCGCCGCGCTGGTCGCCGCCGGTGAGACCTCGACCACCGCCCGGCGGGTGCTGGACGACACCGCCGGCTACCTCGGCGCCGGGGTGGCCAACCTGATCAACCTGTTCAACCCGGAGCGGGTGGTGCTCGGCGGCTGGGCGGCGATGGCGCTGGGCGACCTGCTGCCGGCCGTCCGGGAGGCCGCCGGACGGCAGGCGCTGCGCCAGCCGTACGCGCAGGCGTCGATCGAGCTGTGCCGTCTCGGGGTGGACGCGGTGGCGTTGGGCGCCGCCACGCTGCCGATCGCCCGGTTTCTCACCGAGGGTGGCGTCCGCCGCTGACCCGACGGCAGCCTCCGTACTGAGGGCGAACCGCCCATAGCTAACCTTCGGGATAAATAACAGTGTTATAGATCGATGTCTTGACGCCGTCGCAATCGCGCCGCAACACTCCTACGAGAGCGCTCTCCACCCCGTGACGCCGCATCGGCGGCACCACCCACGGCATCACGGGCGAGCCCGATCCCACCTGCGCGTCGTCCGGAACCCCCTATCGACAGGCGATGTCATGACATCTCGTGCTACATCCGTACGCCCGCGTCCCCGGCGTGCCGTCCGCCACCTGCTCCTCGGGCTCACCGTCGCCCTGGTCGCGGCGCTCACCCCGACCGGCGCCACCACACCCGCGCAGGCCGCGCCCACCCTGCTCTCCCAGGGCCGCCCCGCCACCGCCTCGTCCACCGAGAACGCCGGCACCCCAGCCGCCGCGGCCGTCGACGGCAACACCGGCACCCGCTGGGCCAGCGCGTTCAGCGACCCGCAGTGGCTCCAGGTCGACCTGGGCACCCGGGCCACCATCAGTCAGGTGAACCTGCTCTGGGAGGCCGCCTACGGTCGCGCCTTCCAGCTCCAGACGTCCGACGACGGTGCCACCTGGACGACGATCTACTCGACCACCACCGGCACCGGCGGCACCCAGAACCTCACCGTCACCGGCGCCGGCCGCTACGTGCGGATGTACGGCACCGCCCGGGGCACCGGCTACGGCTACTCGCTCTGGGAGTTCCAGGTCTACGGCGAGACCGGCGGCAGCACGCCGACCTGCGGCGGCACCAACGTCGCCCAGGGCAGCCCGGCCACCGCCTCGTCCATTCAGGATGCCGGCCTTGCGGCGTCCGCCGCCGTCGACGGCAACCCGGGCACCCGGTGGGCCAGCGCCGCCAGCGACCCGCAGTGGCTGCGCGTCGACCTCGGCAGCACCCGGACGATCTGCCGGGTGGTGCTCACCTGGGAGGCCGCGTACGCCCGGGCCTTCCAGCTCCAGACCTCGGCCGACGGTGCCACCTGGACCACGATCTACTCGACCACCACCGGCACCGGTGGGACGCAGTCCCTCGCCGTCACCGGCAGTGGCCGCTACCTGCGGATGTACGGCACCGTCCGGGGCACCGCCTACGGCTACTCACTCTGGGAGTTGGCGGTGAACACGACCGGCGGCACCAGCGAGCCCCCGGTCGACACGACCGACCCGCGTAACCCCAACCTCGGGCCGAACACGTTCGTCTTCGACCCGAGCACGCCCACCGCCACCATCCAGAGCCGACTGAACACCCTCTTCACCCAGCAGGAAACCAACCAGTTCGGCCCGCAGCGCTACGCGGTTCTGTTCAAGCCCGGCACCTACACCGCGGACGTCAACCTCGGCTTCTTCACCCAGGTCGCCGGCCTCGGCCTGAGCCCGGACGACGTCAACCTCAACGGCCACGTCCGCACCGAGGCGTTCTGGATGGGCGGCAACGCCACCCAGAACTTCTGGCGGGCCGCGGAGAACCTCTCGGTCACCCTGCCCGCCGGGCAGACCGTGGAGCGCTGGGCGGTGTCCCAGGCCGCGCCGTACCGCCGGATGCACCTGCGCGGCGCGCAGAACCAGATCCAGCTCTGGAACGGCGGCGACGGTTGGTCCAGCGGTGGTCTGCTGGCCGACACCCGCATCGACGGACTGGTCGTCTCCGGCTCGCAGCAGCAGTGGTACTCCCGCAACAGCGAGTTCGGCAACGGCTGGACCGGCTCGGTGTGGAACATGGTCTTCCAGGGCGTCACCGGCGCCCCGCCACCGAGCTTCCCCAACCCGTCGCACACCGTCATCGGCCAGACCCCGCAGGTGCGGGAGAAGCCGTTCCTCTACGTCGACGGCACCGGTGAGTACCGGGTCTTCGTGCCGGCGCTGCGGACCAACTCGGTCGGCACCAGCTGGTACAACAAGACCCCGGCCGGCTCGTCCATCTCGCTGTCGCAGTTCTTCGTCGTCCAGGCCGGCACCAGCGCCGCCACCATCAACGCGGCCCTCGCCCAGGGCAAGCACCTGCTCTTCACCCCGGGCGTGCACCACGTCACCGAGCCGATCCAGGTCAACCGGGCCGACACGGTGATCCTCGGCCTCGGCCTGGCCACCATCCAGGCCGACAACGGCACCGTCGCGATGCGGGTGGCCGATGTGGACGGCGTCAAGGTGGCCGGCCTCATGTTCGAGGCCGGCACGACCAACTCGCCGGTGCTGATGGAGGTCGGGCCGTCCGGTTCGTCCGCGAGCCACGCCGCGAACCCGACCTCGCTGCACGACGTGTTCTTCCGCATCGGCGGGCCGCACGTCGGCAAGGCCACCAACACGCTGACCGTCAACAGCGACAACGTGATCGGCGACCACATGTGGCTGTGGCGGGCCGACCACGCCGCCTCCGGCGTACCCACCGGGTGGACGCTGAACACCGCCGACACCGGGCTCACGGTCAACGGCGACAACGTCACCATGTACGGCCTCTTCGTCGAGCACTACCAGAAGTACCAGACGGTCTGGAACGGCAACGGCGGCCGGACGTACTTCTACCAGAACGAACTGCCGTACGACCCGCCCAACCAGGCGGCCTGGATGAACGGGTCGACCCGGGGTTATGCCGCGTACAAGGTCGCGGATTCGGTGACCAGCCACCAGGCGTGGGGACTCGGCAGCTACAGCTACTTCAACGTCAACCCCGCGGTGGTCGAGGAGCGATCCTTCGAGGTGCCCACCAACCCGAACGTGCGCTTCACGAACATGGTCACCGTCTCGCTCGGTGGCGTCGGCACCATCAACCGGGTGATCAACAACGCCGGTGGCACCGCTAACGCGGCCAACCAGACGGTGTACCTGACCACCTACCCCTGACCGGGGCACCCGCGCCGGCCCGGTCGTAGCACCGACCGGGTTGGCCGGGTCGCCACCGTGGGCCGAGCCGGCCCGGTCCCGCCGAGACCGGGCCGGCCTCGGTCGGGCCCGCTCACACCGCCAGCACCTCGGCCGCCGCCCGCTCACCGGCCCGCACCGCGCCCTCCAGGTAGCCGGTCCAGCGGGTCGCCGTCTCGGTGCCCGCCCAGTGCACCCGCCCCACCGGTGCCCGCAACTGCGGGCCGTACGTGCTCCAGGTCCCCGGGGTGAGCGCACCGGAGAAGCAGCCCCGCGTCCACTCCTCGGCCGACCAGTCGTACTCCACCAGCTCCATCGGGTCACCGGCCCGCGGCCCGACCACGGTGGCGAACGCGTCCAGCAGACACCGTCGACGCTGCTCAGAGGACATCTCGCGCAGCGCGGCGGCGTTCGAGGAGTAGCTGAACCCGGTCAGCACCCCGAGCGGCGAGGTCGGGGTGGAGTTGTCGACCGTCTCGGTGAGCGGACCGGCGCTGCTGGTGGCCACCCCGGAGAGTCCGTCGGCACGCCAGAACGGCTCCGGGTAAACGGCGTGCACCTTCAGCGCCGAGCCCATCGGCATCCGCTGGGTCAGCCCGTCGCGCAGCGCGGGCAGCGGCGGGTCGTACCGGATCCGGCTGGCCAGCGCCGGCGCCAGCGCGACCACCACGGCGTCGCCGTCGACGCGCCCGGTGTTGGTCCACGCCGTCACCCCGTCGATGGTCTGTGCGATCGCCCGCACCGGTGTGGCCAGCGTCAGAGTCCCCGGCGGCAGGGCCGCGGCCATCCGTTCGGCGAGCGCCGGCGGCCCACCCACGATCCGGTCCTGTTGCGCGCCGCCGGCCATCCCCAGCAACGGCCCGGTGCCGCCGGCGCTGCGCAGGTAGAACAGCAGGTGCAACAGGGACAACTCGTCCGCGCCGGTGGCCAGCAGCCCTCCGGCGAGCAGTCGCCCGAGGTAGTCGGCGGTGTCGCCGTCCCCGGCCGTGGCGCGCAGCCAGCCGCCGAGGATCGTCCGGTCCCACTGCGTGGCCTCCGGCGCCTGCCAGGGCGCGGCCGGGTCCAGCCGTGCGGCGTACTCGTCGAGCAGGCGGAACACCCGACCGGCCTGCGCTGGTGGCTCGGTCCGGCGCTGGCCCGCCCAGAGCAGGGTGGGCGCGCCGACCGCCGCCGACGGGAAGGTGGCCAGCCTGTGCTCGGCGACCAGCGCGTACATCCGGTCCTGGGTCGGGCCGATCCACTGCGCGCCCAGGTCGAGTTGGGTGCCGTCGGGCAGCCAGCGGGTCAGCACCCGCCCGCCCACCCGGTCGCGGGCCTCCAGCACCCGCACGTGGGCGCCGGCGCGGGTGAGCGCCAGCGCGGCGGCAAGGCCGGAGAAGCCGGCGCCGACCACGATCACCCGGATGCCGTCGGTCACGGCGCGGCTTACCCGCAGCCGCCCGGCGCATGACTCCCGGTGCCGATCGAAGGGCTGATCACGCCACGGCAGCGTGGGGTCTCGCACCCCTGTCCCCGCGTCCTTTGCTCTGCTTCAACCCACGCGACACTCGACCCCCCTCATCGTTGCGTCCGGTGAAGCAGAGCAAAGCAGGCGCCGACACCGGGGCCGGGGCGGCCCTCGAGATTTCTTGCGGCGGCCTGTCGATCCGGGCGGCGGCCGAACGTGTGGAGGATGAGAAGTCGGCGACCGGCCGACCCCGCGAGGAGGACCGATGACGCTCTACCTGCTCAGCCTTCACCAGCCCCAGGGTGAGCTGCCCCCCGACCCGGAGTTCCTGGCCGGGGTGATGCGCCAGCTCGGCGAGCTGCGCGACGAGCTGGCGTCCACCGGGTCGTGGGTCTTCGGCCAGGGTCTGCACGGCCCGGAGAGCGCCACCGTGCTGCGCGCCCGCGACGGCGACGTCCTGATCACCGACGGCCCGTTCGTCGAGGGCAAGGAACACCTGGGCGGCATCACCATCATCGACGTGCCGGACCTGGACGCCGCCCTCGACTGGGGCCGCCGCTACGCGTTGGCCACCACGCTGCCGATCGAGGTCCGCCCCTTCCACGGTGGGAACGGAGACTGACCGTGCCGGATGTGGAGGCGGTGTTCCGCGCGGAGTACGGGCGCACGGTCGCCGTCCTGGTTCGCCTCCTCGGCGACCTCGACCTCGCCGAGGAGGCCGTCCAGGAGGCTTTCGCCGTCGCGGTGGCGCGGTGGCTGACCACCGGCCCGCCGCCCAGTCCGGCCGGTTGGATCATCACCACCGCCCGGAACCGGGCAATCGACCGGCTGCGCCGCGAGGCGTCCCGGGCCGACCGGCACGCCCAGGCGGCCCTGCTGTTCGCCGCCGACGGACCCGTTGAGGAGGGACCTGTGCGCGACGACCGGCTGCGTCTGATCTTCACGTGCTGTCATCCGGCGCTCGCTCCGGCCGCCCGGGT
The DNA here is from genome assembly GCF_045209745.1 of Micromonospora sp. NBC_01638. Lineage (NCBI taxonomy): Bacteria > Bacillati > Actinomycetota > Actinomycetes > Micromonosporales > Micromonosporaceae > Micromonospora > Micromonospora sp. NBC_01638. Next base: position 6,016,038 of record NZ_CP109273.1, on the reverse strand, counting down.
CGCGCTCACCCTGCGCCTACTCGGTGGCCTGAGCACCGCCGAGATCGCCCGGGCCTTACTGAACGCCCGTCAACTCCGTACATGGGTACGCCGGTCGCCTGCCGTGGCCTACGGCCGTCACCCTCGCGTCTCGGCCGTGCCGGTCGCTAGCGGGGGCCAAGCGGGGCGAGCCATCGCGGCGAGCGAGGCGGCCGGGCCGACGGGGTAGCTGCAGGGTAGGCATCGCGCTCAACTCCGCCATGAGCGCGCATCGCCAGAAGCGGATGCCACGACGGGTCGACCCGAACGTCGTGACATGGGCCCGGTGCTGGATCATCGGTTCATGACGAGCCGGGGACACGGGGATTTGCAGTTCGTTCGTGCGACGCCCGCCGATGTGGCGCAGGTCGTGGCGGTGCTCGACCACGCCGCGGCGTGGCTCACGGCCTCCGGCATCCGGCAATGGCCCGACCGATTCGATACGGAGTGGATTACACCGTCCGTTGAGCACGGAGAGACCTGGCTGGTACGGGCCGACGGTCGCACGGCGGGCACGGTGACGCTGGACTGGGCCGATGCCCTGTGGAGCGACTGTGTGGGCAGCGCTGGATACGTGCACCGCATGGCGGTGGAACGGTGGGCCGCGGGTACGGGGCGCGCCATCCTGACCTGGGCTGCCGATCAATCGCGCGCCCACGACGCCGCTGCGCTGCGGCTCGACTGCGTGGCCGCCAATCCTGGTTTGCGGGCATACTACGAGGCCGCTGGCTTTCACCACCGGGGCGATGTCGAAGTCGGGGGTGCACCGGGTCAGCGCAGCGACGGCGGCATGCGAACGCTCGTCAGTCGTTACGAGCTACAGCTCTGACGACGTCCAACTCTCGCAAGTACATCGGCATGCCCGGATGCCAGCGGGAGCCACAGTCGGCTACAAGCCGTGATGGCTTCCTTGGGCAGCGCGCACGAACGGCGGCATGTCCGCGCACTCGATCAAGCGGTCGCATCCCGCCGCGACGTATCCGATCGCTGCCCTTTCCCAGGTTCCTCGGCGGCATGAGCGAGCGTCTGCGGCGGTGCTCAGTGACCGAGGACTGTGCGCGGGCGGCGGTGGCGTTGTCGCCGAGCGGGGCGCTGCCGGACCAGACGACGCGGAGGCCGGCGCGGTGTCGGGGGCGGCCGGCGAGCGCTCGGAGCGTTTCGACCGACATCCATACGCCGTCGGCGTCGTCGTCGGGGTCGGCGGCGTCGTCGTGACTGTCGGTGTTCACCGTGGTGCTCCTGGGTAGCTCTGAATTAATCGCGCAACGTCACTAGATCTGGTCTCGGAAGTGGCGCACCTGAGTGCACTTTTGCTGCTGGCGGTGGGCGCGGCCGTGGGGTGGCCGGCGGCCGTACTTGGCTGCTGACCTGCACGAACGGGCCGACCGCTGGCGCGCGACGGTGAGCGCTGCGGCCGGCTCGTTGGCGGGCCGGTCATCAATTCAAGCTCGGCGCGCAGCGAGCGGCGCAGGGCACGGGCGGCAGCGAATGCGGTCTCATCATCGGCGTCGTCGGCGGCGGGCATCGCGCGCTCGGCCTGCCGGATGGCGTCGGCGAGGTCGGCACGCCGGCGTCGGGCGCAGTGGTCACCTCCTGGACGTCGGCGGCGTACAGGTCGCCTGCCAGGCTCAGGAATCGCTCGGTGACGATCGCGTCGAGGTCGGCGACGCGGATCGATACGCCACGGGAGCACTGGTCACGCCCGCGACGGTCGCAGCGGTACCGCTTGTGTCCCTGGTTGTCGGTCGCGACGGTCAGTGGTCCGCCGCAGTTGCCGCAGCGGGCGATGCCTCCGCTGAACAGGTACAGCGCGGGCGGGCGGCCGGTGGGGGCTGTGCCGTCGGGGCGTTCCCAGCCGTCGCGCTGCTTGGTGCGGCGCCGAGGCGATCCGGCTGACCCGGCTGCTGGTCGCGCTGATGCCGGACGAGCCCGAGGCGCTCGGCCTGCTCGCACTGATGCTGCTCACCGAGTCCCGCCGTGCCGCGCGGACCACCGCCGACGGTGAGCTGGTGCCGCTGCCCCGGCAGGACCGGGGCCGGTGGAGCGCCGAGCTCAGCACCGAAGGGCAGTCGCTGGTCCGCCGCTGCCTGCGCCGCGACCAGCCCGGGCCGTACCAGATCCAGGCCGCGATCGCCGCCGTGCACAGCGCCGCGCTGCGTGGCGCCGACACCGACTGGGGTCAGATCCTTCAGCTGTACGACCAGCTGACGGCGGTCGCCCCCGGTCCGGTGGTGGCACTGAACCGGGCGGTCGCGCTCGCCGAGGTGGCCGGGCCGGCGGTGGCGCTGGCCGAGGTGGACCGGCTCGACCTGGACGGCTACCACGTTCACCATGCGGTCCGCGCCGACCTGCTGGCCCGGCTCGGCTGGGACGCGGAGGCCGTCGACGCGTACCGGACGGCCGTCGCGTTGACGGACAACGCGGCGGAACGGGCCTTCCGCACCGCCCGCGCGGCGGCCCTGGCGACATCCTGAGCGCGCGTTTGCCCCGGCGTCGGGCCGGGAAACCGTGCCGCCCCGGCCGTTGGTTCACCCGCGGCCGCAGGAGCGGATGGAGGCGGCCATGGCGTACCGTCCGGCGATCGCCGACACCGTGCCCGACCTGTCCACCCTCACGCTCGGCGTGGAGGAGGAGTTCCTGCTGCTCGACCCGGACAGCGGGCGGAACCTGCCGGTGGCCGACCAGGTGCTGACCGCGCTGCGCGGCTCCGCCCGGGACCAGAGCCGCCAGGAGTTCCGGCACAGCATGGTGGAGATGGTCACGCCCGTCTGCGCCGACCTCACCGAGCTGCGCGCGCACCTGGTGGCGCTGCGCCGCTCCGCCGCCGAGGCCGCCACGGCGGCCGGGGCCCGGCTGGTGGCGGTCGGCGCCACCCCGGTAGCCGAGCCGCACCGGACGGTGCCCGACAAGCCGCGCTACCACGCGATGTCGCGCCGGTACGGTCCGGTGGCACACGACCCGGCGGTGTGCGGCTGTCACGTGCACATCGGGCTGCCCGACCGGGAACTGGCCGTGCAGGTCTGCAACCACCTGCGGGCGTGGCTGCCGGTGGTGCAGGCGATCACCACCAACTCGCCGCTGCACGACGGGCAGGACACCGGCCACGCCAGCTGGCGGTCCATGCAGCTGGAACGCTGGCCCAGCATCGGCCCGACGCCGTACTTCGACTCCGCCGCCGACTACGACCGGACCGTCGACGAGCTGATCGCCGCTGGCATCATGCTCGACGCCGCGATGGTCTACTGGTACGCCCGGCCGTCGACGGCCTACCCGACCGTGGAGGTGCGGGTGGGGGACGTCTGCCCCGACGTGGACGACGCGGTGCTGGTCGCCGCGCTGGTCCGGTCACTCGTCGCCACCCTCGCCGACGACGTACGCGCCGGGGTGACCGCCCCGCGTACCCGCGACTGTCTGGTCGCCGCAGCGCACTGGCGGGCCGCCCACGACGGCCTCGACGGCGAGCTGATCGACCTGCGCGCCGGCGGCACCCGATCGGCCTGGGCGCTCGTCGACGAGTTGATGGCGGCGATCTCCCCGGCCCTGCTGCGTCACGGCGACCTGGGGTACGTGCTGGCACAGCTGGCCCGGCTGCGCCGTGACGGCACCGGCGCGACCCGGCAGCGCCGGGTGCTGGAGCGCACCGGTGAACTGCGCGCGGTCATCGACGACCTGGCCGCACGCACGACTGCGGCCTGACCGCCCGTTGCGGCCGACCCGCGGCCTCGCGGTTGCGGCTCAGCGGATGTCGTGCGTCTGCAGCCACAGCTCGAGGAGCCCGAGCTGCCACAGCTTGTTGCTGCCGGCCGCCGCCTCGGCCCGGTCCGGCTCGGCGAGCAGGCGTGCCACGTACTCCGGGCGGAACAGCCCCCGCTCGCGCGCGGCCGGCGCCTGCAACGCCTCGGCGACCAGCTCGCGCACCGGGCCGGCCACGTTGCGCAGCGCCGGCACCGGAAAGTAGCCCTTCGGACGGTCGATCACCTCGGCGGGCAGCACCTCCCGGGCGACCTCCTTGAGGACGCCCTTGCCGTTCTGGGCGACCTTGTGCTCGGGCGGGCAGTGCGCGGCCAGGGTGACCAGATCCTGATCGAGGAAGGGAGTGCGCACCTCCAACCCCCACGCCATGCTCATGCTGTCCACCCGCTTGACCGGGTCGTCGGGAAGTATCAGGTGGGTGTCCAGGCGCAGCACGGCGTCCAGCGCGGTCTGTGCCCCGGGCGCGGCGAGATGCCCGGCGAGCAGGTCCCGGCTGGCGTCGTGCTCCAGCGCGTACGCCGGGCCGACGATGCTGCACAGCTCGTCGTGGTCGTGGTCGAAGAAGGCGGCGGCGAACGTCTCGGCGGCGCCGTGCCGGGGTGCCTCGGTGAGCGGCTGGTGATAGCCGTAGCCGGCGAACACCTCGTCGGCGCCCTGCCCCGACTGTGCCACCTTCACGTGCCGCGCCACCTGCTCGGAGAGCAGATGGAAGGCGACCACGTCGTGGCTGCCCATCGGCTCGGTCATCGCCAGCACGGCACGCCGCACGGCGGGCACCAGGTCGTCGTCGGCCAGCCGAATCCGGTGGTGGTCGGTGTCGTACGCGCGGGCCACCAGGTCGGAGTAGTGGAACTCGTCGCCGGATTCGCCGTCGCGGCTGTCGAAACCGATGCTGAACGTCCGCAGGTGCTGCTGGCCCGCCTCGGCGAGCAGCGCCACGATGAGGCTGGAGTCCAGTCCACCGGAGAGCAGCACGCCGACCGGTACGTCGGCGACCAGCCGTCGGCGTACCGCCGCGCGCAGCGCGTCCCCGATGGCGGCCCGCCAGTCGGCGGCGTCCATCCCCGCGTCGGCGGGCTCCCGCACGTAGTCAGGTCGCCAGTACACCTCCTCGCGGCTGCGCCCGTCCGCCTCGATCACCCGCAGGGTGGCCGGTGGCAGTTTCCGCACGCCGCGCAGCACGGTGCGCGGGGCGGGCACGATGGAGTGCCAGGACAGGTAGTGGTGCAGCGCCACCGGGTCGATGCCGGTGTCGACGTCGCCGGCCCGTAACAGCGCGGGCAGGGTGGAGGCGAACCGGAGTCGCCCGGGTGTCTCGGCGAGGTAGAGCGGTTTGATGCCGAGCCGGTCCCTAGCCAGGATCAGCCGCCGCCGCACCCGGTCGACCAGCCCGATCGCGAACATGCCGACCAGGTGGTCGACGAAACGTTCACCCCAGTGCGCGTACGCCACCAGGATCACCTCGGTGTCGCTGGTGGAGTGGAAGGCGTACCCGGCGCGGCGTAGCTCCTCGCGCAGCTGGGGGTAGTTGTAGATGCAGCCGTTGAAGACCAGCGCCAGGCCCAGGTCGTCACGGACCATCGGTTGCCCGCCCGCGTCGGACAGGTCGATGATGGTCAGCCGGCGGTGCCCGAGGGTTACCCAGCCGTCACTGAACAGGCCCTCGTCGTCCGGGCCGCGCGAGCGCATCGCCTCGGTCATCCGGGTGACCGCCGCCGCGTCGGGCGACCGGCCGTCGAAGCGCGCCTCCCCGCTGATCCCGCACATCAGGTGTGGTGGTTGTTCGTCAGATGGGACACGCATCCTCCGGTTTACCTCACCCCGGCCCGTGCTGGCCGGTCCCGCCGACCGAACGGGGCCGCTGGCTACCCGTGCGCGGGGTGGACAAACCCGTCAGGCGCGCAGGGTGCGCAGGATGCGGGCCAACTCGGCTCGGTCGGTGTCGTTGAGGTGGCCGAAGAAGCGATCGGCCTCGGCCCGGCGGGCGGTCCGGATGGCGGCGCTGACGCGGTCGCCCTCCTCGGTGAGCGCGACCAGGGTCGCCCGCCGGTCGGCGGGGTCGGGTCGGCGTTCGACGAGCCCACGGGTCTGGAGGTCGTCGACGACCTCGGTGGCCGAGCGGGGTGCGATGCGCAGGTGCTCGGCGAGTGTGCCGGGACGGACCTCGCCGTGCCGGCCCAGCACGCCGAGCGCCCGGGACTGGCTGGGGGTGATGTCCCAGGGTGCCAACGACTCCCGCGTCTGGCGGCGCAAAAGGGACGCCACGGCCCAGAACGTCTCGGCCAGGCTCTCGTGGTCGGCGTTGTCGGTGGTGTCCTCGGTCACCGGAATACCGTAGCAGCCGATACGGTTGTTTCCTCATGATGAGGTAACCTCAGCATCTCCCGCAGGGAAAGGTGTACCCCCTTGGAATCCACCCCCATGGGCCGCGACCGTGGCCACCGCACCCTCAGCGCCGAAGAGAAGATGCAGGCCCGTCAGGTGTCGCTGCGCCGCATCGGCCGCCTGTTCACCCCCCACCGGCCCGCACTGGTCACCGTCACCGCGATCATCGTGATCTCCTCGATCATTGCGATGGCCAGTCCGTTCCTGCTGCGCGCCGTGATCGACCAGGCCCTCCCGCAGGGCGACGTGACCCTGCTGGTCTGGCTGGTCCTCGGCATGGTCGCCGTGGCGGCGGTGACCTCCGCCCTCGGCGTCGTACAGACCTGGATCTCCACCCAGGTCGGCCAGCAGGTCATGCACCGGCTGCGCACCGACGTCTTCAGCCACCTCCAGCGCCAGTCGCTCGGCTTCTTCACCCGCACCCGCACGGGCGAGGTGCAGTCCCGGATCACCAACGACATCGGCGGCATGCAGTCGGTGGTCACCTCCACCGCCACCGCCGTCGCGTCCAACCTCACCACCGTGGTCGCCACCGTGGTCGCCATGGTCGCGCTCTCCTGGCAGCTCTCCCTGGTCTCGCTCGTGGTGCTGCCACCGGCGATCTGGCTGACCCGCCGGGTCGCCCGGATGCGCCGCGAGATCACCGCCCAGCGGCAACACGAACTCGCCGACCTCAACGTCACCGTCGAGGAAGGGCTCTCGATCAGCGGGGTGCAACTGGCCAAGACCCTCGGCACCGGCCCCGCGCTGATCGACCGGTTCACCGCCTCGTCGGCCCGCCTCGTCGACCTGGAGCTGCGCAGCGAGCTGGCCGGCCGCTGGCGCATGGCCTCGATGAGCATCATCTTCGCCGCCGTACCGGCGGTCATCTACCTCGCCGCCGGCCTGCCCGGCACCGCCGGCACGCTGAGCATCGGCACCCTGGTCGCCTTCACCGCCCTGCAGGGCGGCCTGTTCCGGCCGCTGATGGGGCTGCTCAACGTGGGCGTCTCGCTCACCGCGTCGTTGGCGCTGTTCGCCCGGATCTTCGAATACCTCGACCTGCCGGTCGACGTGGCCGACCCCACCGAGCCGGTCCGCGTCGACCCCACCCGGGTGCGCGGCCACCTGCGCCTGGAGGACGTCACCTTCGGCTACCCGGGCAGCGACACCGCCGCGCTCGCCGGGATCACCCTCGACGTGCCCGCCGGCACCAGCCTCGCCCTGGTCGGTGAGACCGGCTCCGGCAAGAGCACCCTCGCCGGGCTGATCAGCCGGCTGCACGACCCGACCGGTGGCCGGGTAACCGTCGACGGAGTAGACCTGCGGGACCTGCGCCTGGCCGACCTGGCCGCGATCGTCGGCGTGGTCAGCCAGGAGACGTACCTGCTGCACACCACCGTCCGGGAGAACCTGCGCTACGCCCGTCCGGATGCCACCGACGCGGAGATCGAGGACGCCGCCCGTGCGGCCCAGATCCACGACCTGATCGCCGGGCTGCCCGACGGGTACGACACCACGGTCGGCTCACGCGGCCACCGGTTCTCCGGCGGCGAGAAGCAGCGCCTCGCGATCGCCCGTACGCTGCTGCGCGACCCGCGCATCCTGGTCCTCGACGAGGCCACCAGCGCGCTGGACACCGACACCGAACGGGCCGTGCAGCGCGCGTTCGACGTGCTCGCCGAGGGGCGGACCACGATCACCATCGCGCACCGGCTCTCCACCGTCCGCGACGCCGACCAGATCGCGGTGCTCGACCACGGCCGGATCGTCGAGGCCGGCACCCACGACAGCCTGCTGCACCGCAACGGCCGCTACGCCACGCTGGCCGCCTGAGCCGGGGTTGGGCACTCAGCGGCGGACGAAGTCGACCACCTCGGCCACCACGGCGGGATCGCGCAGTAGGCGACGGTGTCCGAGGCCGGAGGTGACGTGCAACCGGGCGCCGGTCCAGGCCGCCGCGATGGCCTCGCCGTCCGCGACCGGGGTGGACGCATCGTCGCGGTCGTGGACGATCAGGGCCGGCGGCACGGTGGCCCCCCGGCCGAGCAGGGGCACGTCGAAGTGGTGCATCGGTGCGCCCACCCGCCGCTCAATGCGGGCGACGAGCCGCCGGTGGGTGCGTTCACCGAGATTGAGTACGGCCGCGAACTGCCGCGCGTACGACGCGGGGCTGGCCATCGGGGCGAGCAGGGCGACCCGGCCGACGGGCAGGCCGTCGCAGAGCGCGACCGCCGCCGCGGTGGCCCCCATGGAGTGTGCGATGACGGCGTGCGCCGGCCCGTGTCGGGCGACGACCCCGGCCAGCGCCGCCACGAACTCGGGAATGGACGACGAGCGCGCCCCGTACCGGCCCGGGGCCGATCGGCCGTGGCTGGGTGCGTCGAAGGCCACGACCCGGTGGCCGGCGGCGACCAGCGGCGGCACGAACGGGGCGAGGTGCTCCCGCCGGCCGGCCCAACCGTGCATCAGGTAGACGACAGGCCCCGCACCCCACGCCTCCCCGACCACCTGGTGCCCGTCCACCTCGACGGCGAAGGGGTCGCCCGGTGCGGGTAGGCCGGGTCGGGCTGCCGGAGTGTCGCGCGGACGGGGCAGGGTGAACCAGATCCGCTCGGCCCACCGGGCACCGATCGCCGGTGCGGCGTGCTCCAGCACCCGAAAGCTGGCACGGACCGGCGCCGGCACGGAAAAAAGACGAACGGTCATGCTTTTTTGCGGAGCCACGGAGACCACTGGTGATACCTCTTCCGTTCGGGGGAGATGGGTCGTGCGGGGTCTGTTCAGGGGGATGGTGTCGTGCGGGCTGCGACCAGCAACGCCTCGACGGCGCGTCGGGCCCGGCTCTCCGCCCGCTCGTCGCCGAGCAGCCGGAGCGCGTGGTGACAGGCGAGGATCACGCCGTAGAAGTCCTGAGCGAACTGCTCCGGGTCGGCGTCGACGCGGAACTGGCGATCGCTGACGCCGCCGCGGAAGATGGTCGCGATCATGTCGAACATGTCGCGTTGATCGTGGACCAGCCGGTCGCGCACCGCGCCGGGCTGGTCGTCGAAATCGGTCGCGGCAGCCACGAACGGGCAGCCACCGGGTCGGGCGTCCCACTCCAGCCACCGGTCCAGCAGCTCGCGCACCCTCGGCTCGCCACGCGCGGCGCGTAGGGCCGGCCGGGCCACCGCGTCCTCGAACCCGGCGCGGGCATGGTCGAGGACCTGGAGCTGAAGCGCCTCCTTGGAGCGGAAGTGCCCGAACAGCCCGCTCTTGGAGAGCTGCGTCTGCTCCGCGAGTGAGCCGATGGTCAGCCCACTCAAACCGACCCGGCGCGCGACCTCGACCGCCTGGTCGAGCACCGCGAGTCGGGTCTCGTCCCCCTTGCCCATGGAAACCACAAAAGCACGGTCGTACGGATTTGGCAAGGCTGGCGCACCCAACACCTCGCCGCCCAGTTCCTCCGTGTCGACGGTGAGCCCCGCCCGCACGGCCATGGCCGCCACGAGATTGAAGGCTCCATGCGGCGCACCGCGCACGTCCGACGCGAGGACCTCGTCGTCGGTCCGAACCGCTGGCTGAGGGCACCGGGTGAGTGGTCGGCCGTCCCGATGGCAATGATCGTGCTCGATCCAGGATGTAGTGCCTCGGAATGCCAGGGAGGCCCCACATTCCAGGATCGAGCACGATCTTGCTTGAGCGCGGCTCTTGCCGCCTTCGAATCGCCGTCGATCGGGAACATCTGCCCGGAGATGCTGCGGCCGTGCGGGCCGGTCAGGAAGAGGCCGACTCCGCGATGTCGGCCGGGGCGGCCGGGGTCAGACGGCCTCGAGGGACCGCTTGGCCAGGCCGAGAGAGTAGCCGTCAATGATCGTGGTCGGTGCTGCGGTGGGGTCGGTGGCGGCGCCGAGGGTGACGAACAGCGGGGTGAAGTGCTCGACGGTGGGGTGGGCGTAGGGCATGCCCGGGGCCTTGGAGCGGAACCCGGCGAGCTCGTCAACGTCGCCGCGGGCCAGCGCCCCGGCAGCCCAGTGGTCAAAGTCAGACGACCAGCCGGGCACCTTGTCGAGGTTCTGCCAGTCGATGAACGGCAACCCGTGAGTCATGTAGCCCGACCCGATCACCAGCACTCCGGACTCCCGCAGCGTCCTGAGCCGCCGGCCCAGCGCCATCAGCCGGTCCGGGTCATGGGTGGGCATGCTCAGCTGCAATACCGGGATGTCCGCGTCTGGGTACATGATCTTCAGCGGCACCCAGGCGCCATGGTCCAGACCGCGGTTGTGGTGCTCGTGGACTTTCTCGGTGTCCGGCATCAGCGCGACGACCTGCTGGGCGAGGTCCACGGCGGGTGGGGTGTCGTAGCGCATCTGGTAGTACATCGGGTGGAAGCCGCCGAAGTCGTAGACCAGATCGACCGGCCGGGTGCTGGTGATGCTCAGCGGCGCGGACTCCCAGTGCGCGGAGACGATCAGGATCGCCCGCGGTTTGGGCAGGCCCCGGGCCCAGGTGTGCAGTTGGGTCATCCAGTCGGTCATCTCGAACAGCATCGGGGCGCCGTGGCTGAGGTAGAGCGCGGGTAGCGGCCCGTCGGCCGGTGCCCACAGCCGGTGCCGTTGAGCGTTCTCAAGGGTGGCGGCCCGCTGCAGGTGCGTGCTGAACGGGTGCTGGGCGGGGATGAGCTTGTCGGCGGCCGCGGTGGTGCCGGCGGCGGCGTGGTTGGCCATCAGTGTCTCCTCGGAGAATGTGCTGTGTGGTCGAGACCTGGTGGGTGATGGCGTCACGGGCCTGACCCCTGTCCTGACTGCCGGCGCCAGTGGGCCAACGCGGCCAGGTGGCGTCCGGGCGGGTCAGGCCACGACGCCGAAGCCGCCGGTCCAGGAGACCTTCTCGTTCGAGGCAAGGCCGATCTGCAGGAAGCCGAGGGCCTCCAACTCCCGGGCCCGCTTGAGCGCGCCGGCGTCGAGGGCCTTCAGGCCGGCCGCGCTGATCACACCGATGAGGGTGGACTTGGCGTCAGCGTCGTCGCCGGCGACCAGGACGGTCGTGGTCAACGGGCCGGCGGTGCCGGCGGCCAGCGTGCCGGCGAAGTTGGTGTTGAACGCCTTGAGCACCCGGGATCCCGGCAGCTTGGCGGCGATCTCGGCGGCGGCCGAGCTGTCGGCGGGGACGGTGAGGGAGTCGAAGGTTTCGAAGTTCAGCGGGTTGGTGATGTCAACCACGATTTTGCCCGCGAGCTGCTCACCACGCTCGGCGAGCACCTGGTCGACGGCCGGGTAGGGGACCGCGAGGACGACGATGTCGCCGGTGACCGGCTTGTCGGCGTCGGCCTTGCCGAACAGTTCGACAGTGTTGCCACCCTTGGTGACGACGCTGGAGATGGCCTGGCCCATGTTGCCGGCGCCGATGATGGAGATGTGTGCCACGGGGAATTCCTCTCGAAACAGATGGTTGAACCTTCAAGTAACACCATAGCAGATTTACTTGCACGGTCAACTATTTGGGTAAGGTGTGAGGGTGAACAAGCACAAGCAGTGGTTGACCAGCGAGCAGTTGACGACATGGGTGCAACTGGTCGCGGTGATGGAACTGCTCCCCGGCGCCTTGGACTCGCAGCTGCGCCGTGACGCCGGGCTGACCCACTTCGAATACATGGTGCTCGCGATGCTGTCGGAGGCACCCCGGCGCACGCTGCGGATGACCGCCCTCGCCGCGCGCACTAACGCGAGCCTACCGCGGCTGTCCCACGCGGTCCGGCGTTTGGAGGACCGTGACCTGGTCGAGCGGTTCCCCTGCCCGCAGGACGGGCGGGCCACCAACGCCCGGCTGACCGAGGCAGGCCGGCAGAAGGTGGAAGCATCCGCGCCCGGGCATGTCGCCAACGTCCAGCGCCACGTGTTCGAGGTGCTCTCGCCGGAGCAGGTTGCGCAGTTGGCCGGGATCACCGACGCGATCCTCGACCGGCTGGACCCCGGCGGTGTGATGACCGCCCCGTACCAGCGCCGCACCGCGCCGGCCGACGCAGCCGAACTCACGCCCGACGACGCGCCCAGGGAGAGTTGACCCGGACGCGGCACCACGGGCCCTGACTGGCGCATACCACAGCCGGTGGGGGCGCAGGACAGGTCAGGGGATGTCGCTGCTTGCCTGCAGATTGTCCCGACCATGTCCATCGGAAACCCGACAGCATCCGCACGCCGGGCGAGGCACGCACGCGTCTGGCAGCCCACTCATCTTAGAGCGACCGGCGATAGGTCAAGATCTGGACAGGTAGGCATCCCGGGGTAGCAAGCAGGCACGGGTCCATCGATCATCGGAGTTCTCTACGCTCAGTGATCGACGGGAGTCCTGTGCCTGCCCTGCCATCATCGTTGCTCGAACCTGTCTGGGTCCAGTTCGACGCGTTGTGCGGTGAGCAACCTGAGTTCGACCCGACGCACCCGCTGGGCTGCCACCGGCGCCGGATTCCCGGCCGGGTCGTGTTCGAGCACGTCATCGCCGCGCTGGTGCACGGCTCCGGCTACGAACGTGTCGCGTCGGACCGGTGCTTCGGATCGCACCATCCGCCGGCGTCTGCAGCTGTGGGCCGAAGCCGGCCTGGGTGAGCGGCTGCATGAGCTGACTCTGGACGCCTACGACCGCATGATCGGCCTGGAGTTGGACGATGTCAGCGTCGACGGAGCGATCACGAAAGCACCGTGTGGCGGCGAGCGGGCCGGTCGTTCCCCGGTCGACCGTGGCAAGGGCGGCATGAAACGCTCGACCGGCGTGGAAAGCAACGGGATCCCGCTCGGGTTGACCGGCACGACGGCCAACCGCCACGACTCGCCGCTGCTGCGTGACACCTTCGAAGCGTGCAGCGCGCAGCTGCGGCATCGCTGGCCCGAGCAGGTCACCGCGCATCTGGACCGCGCCTACGACAACGGCCCGACCCGCAACCTGCTCGACGAGCTGGGCTTCGACGCCGAGATCGCGCGCAAAGGCATCCCCGCCCCGGTCCAGGTCGGCAAACGCTGGGTGGTCGAGCGGACCAACTCGTGGATGAACGGGTTCGGCAAGATCCGCCGCTGCACCGACCGCAACGCCAGCATCATCGACTTCTACCTGTACCTGGCAGCAGCCATCGTCACAATCCGTCAACTCATCCGCCGTGCCCGCACGCTCTACCGCTGGGATACCCGGCCCACCACCCGCCGGCTCAAGTGACACCTATTGCCGGTCGCTCTTATCTACTGGTGCTACGGCCGCAGCCCGGCCAGGCTTGGTCGAGGTGACCGGCGGGGTGGCTCTCTCATCGGCTACTTATGTACTGGTGCTACGACCGCAGCCCGGCCAGGCTAGGTCGAGGTGACCGGCGGGGTAGCTCTCTCATCGGCTGCCCACCGCGAGTTGGTGTGGCTCTCATTTGGCATGCGCCCCGCCGGTCACCGTGGCGCGGAGAGGCTCAAGAGGGGTCTGCCCAGCTCGAAGTAGCGCTGCCCTCCTCGCCGGATTCAGCCCGGTTCGATCGAGGAGGACGAGCGTGGGACGCGTCATCATCGGCATGGATCCGCACAAGCGGTCCGCGACCATTGAAATCATCAACGACCGCGAGCAGATCCTTGCCCAAGGTCGATTCGGCACCGACCGTGACGGCTACCAGGCGATGCTCAAGGTCGGCCGACAGAACAAGGACCGTGTCTGGGCGGTCGAGGGCTGCAACGGTATCGGCCGGCACATCGCTCAACGCCTCGTGGCTGACGGCGAGACTGTGATCGACGTTCCGGCGAAGCTGTCCGCGCGGGCCCGGGTCTTCGATACCGGTCAGGGCCGCAAGACCGACCCGGTCGACGCTCACAGCGTGGCCGTCGCGGCGTTACGGGCCAAGGGCTTGCGGGAGGTGGCCGTCGACGACGTGACAATTGCGCTGCGGCTGCTGGTCGACCGCCGCGATGGTCTTGGTCATGCCCGCACGGACCTACTCAACCGGATTCACAAGTTGCTCCTGGAACTGGTGCCCGGCGGGGCGAAGACGTTCCTGTCCGCCCCGCAAGCCCGGGCACTACTCAACACGGTCCGACCCCGTGACCTGGTCGGGTCCACCCGCCGGCGGCTCACGTCGGAACTCATCACCGAGCTGGCCCAGGTCGACAGAAAGATCAAGGCCGCGAACAAGGAGCTCACCGAACTCGTCGCCGCCACTGGCAGTGGTCTGCAGGACCTCAACGGCATCGGCCCGTCCGGCGCGGCCCGACTCATCGGCGACGTCGGTGACGTCAGCCGGTTCGCGACCCGTGGCCACTTCGCCTCCTGGAACGGCACCGCGCCTCTGGACGCCTCGTCCGGCGACCAGAAACGCCACCGGCTGTCCCGCGCCGGAAACCGGCGCATCAACCGGGTCCTACACATCATGGCCATCGTCCAGATGCGACACGACACCGAAGGTCGTGCGTACTACCGGCGCAAACTCGCCGCGGGCAAGACCCCGATGGAAGCCATACGTTGCCTGAAACGGCGCCTGTCCGACGTCGTCTACAAGCAGATGATCAAAGATGCCGCCTCGTCGAGGACGGGCCCGGGAGGACACGTGGGGGCGACTCTTCAATCCAGCGCGGCCGACCCAGTCCCCAAGGCCGACACTTCGGAACAGTCACTTCCCGGACCCGCCGAACCCCAGCCTAGAACACCACTCCTCGCCGTCTCTTGACACAGAGGGGTGCCTGATCCGGAAGCCGCGCGGGCTTTCGTCGCCACCGCCCATGCGGCGCGCTGGCCCCAGTGCGCCGCATGCCCTGTCGAGCGACACGCCGTAGGAATCGCCGCGGTGGCCGCCAGCCTCAGGCAATTCGAACCATGCTGATATCCGACGGTGCCAGCACCCTCGCGGGGAGCGCATCCAGGATGCGGGTTTGACCGCTTGGGTGGTGGTGTTGAGATCACCCCTCCGGCAACCTGTCCAATGTGAAGGCCTTCGTGGGTGTGACGGACCAGCGATGGTATCGCTTCCTGGCGGAGCGACCCGAGCTGAATGAGGTCAACTTCTGGCGACCGTCCGGAGGCGGTTTCCGCGCTCTCATTCCGGGTGAGCCGTTCCTGTTCAAGGCGCACTTCCCGCTGAACCGGGTGGTGGGCGGTGGGTTCTTCAGCGGCTTCACGCAGCTTCGGATCTCGGAGGCTTGGGAGCTTTTCGGCGAGGCCAATGGCGCTGCGAGCATCGACGAGATGCGCCTCAGCGTCGGGCGTTACCGTAAGCAGGCGATTGGCCCCGGCGAGGATCCGATCATCGGCTGCATATTCGTCCGTGACGTCACCTTCTTCCACGCAGCGTCGACCGTCGACCCGCCGCCACGATTCGCGTCGAACGTGGTGCAGGGCAAGACCTACGACCTGGCCGACGCTGACTCGGCGCCGTACTTTGATCTGCTGATCCGCCGGTTGATCGGGTTGACGGCAGAGGTGGACCTCGACGGGCCCTGGCACCGGCCTGGTCCTGTGTATGGCGACCCCCGTCTGGTGCCGCAGCGGCTCGGGCAGCAGTCATTCAAGGCCGTGGTCCTGGGAGCTTACGGCCGGCGTTGCGCCATCACCGGCAACAAAGTTCAGCCTGTGTTGCAGGCCGCGCACATCCGGCCGCTTCCCATGGGCGGCGAGCATCGGCTGGACAACGGCCTGCTGCTCAAATCCGACGTGCACATCCTCTTCGACCGGGGATATCTGGGCGTCGATCCGAAGCATCGGCTGATGGTCAGTCCACGGCTTCGGACTGAGTTCGGCAACGGCGACCAGTTTTATGCCAAGGCGGGTGAGCAGATAGCGCTTCCTGAGCGACGCGATGATCGGCCGCGCGCCGAGTTCCTTGAGTGGCACCTCGACACCGTCTACAAGGCTGCCTGACCTTTGTGCCTCTGCCCCTGTCGCCGCAACGTCCACGGTGTCGACGCCACGAATACCTTCGCTTGCCTGATCAACTCTTGGTGTCGCGTCGGTGGACGAGTTCGCTGACCCAGCGGGCGGCCTCCTTCTGCGCGGCCAGCATGTGCTGGCGGGCTTCGGCCACTTCCTCGTCGGCGTCCGGGTCGGGGTGTTCGCTCAGGATCGTCACCCACCTGCGGCTCAGCTCCTCGGCGTACGTCGCCTTGCGGAGCTGCTCGTCGAACTGGTACTCCAGCTTCACCATCCGATCGACGTGTGGCTGGAGCGCCGGCAGGATCCGCTCGTCGAGGCGGACGGCGGCGTCGGGCCGGCAGGTGATGAGCACGTCGCCCCGCCGGTAGGACCACTCCGGGTCGTCGGCGAGCGCCCGCTGCAACGCCACCTCCAGGTCCGCTGCCCGGTGCGGCGGCAGGTCCCGGGCTGCGTCGGAGGCGAGCCGGGTCAACCGTTGGACGGCGTTGGGCTGGAAGTACTGCACGTACCAGCTCAGCACCTCGGCGCGCAGGCTCGCCGGCGACGACCAGGCGAAGGTGGCGCGGATGTAGAACGAGTACACGTATCCGCGTGCCGGAACCGCGATCAGCCGGGGCGCGTCGCGCTGTTCGACGAGCGGGCCGGACGGCGACGGTGCGGAGCCGGAGCCGACGGGCGCCTCGTCCTGGAGCGCGGCGACCAGCCGATCCCAGGTCCGCGCCCACCAGCGCCACGCGCCGACACTCACGTTCCGGGTGATGGTCAGCCCATGCATGCCGCGCTGCCGCCACAGGTCCGCGGGCCTCGGCCTCCCGTTGGGAGCGTCCGTCATGGCACCCCTCCAGGGTCACGGATCCGCATTGCACGCTAACAACCCGTGCCCGATATGCCCGTCGCCACGCCGTCAGCCGGCGGGGCCACGCCCGTCACCGGAGCAGGCCGGCGGTCGTGGCTGCTGCCGTCGGCCACGTCGGTGGAGAGCCGATCATCCGAGGTTCACCAAGCATTGTGGAGCCGTAGAGACGCGAAGGGGTGTTGCCGCAGGACGCTGCTCAATGGCCCGAGTGGCTGACCGTGTGTCGGGGCGGGGGCCCGGAGGTGCCCGGCGCGTCGGTGCTGGCCGGCGCGGCGACCCGGACCCGACCCGCGTTCTTCGCCGCGTTGGCCGACGTGCTGGACCTGCCGGCCCATCTGGGAAGCACCTGGGACGCCCTCGCCGATGTGCTTCAGGACCGGCTGGACGCCGGCTCGCTCACCCTGCTGATCAACGACGCCAGCGAGTTGCTCGCCGACGAGCCAGCTGGTCAGTACGCTCTGCTGCTCGCCGTGCTGGGCGACCTGGCCGCCAGCGCCCCGCACCCGCTGCGCGTCGTCCTGCACGACGCCTCGCCCTCCTGAGCGTTACCCGGCCCCGCGAGTGTGTCTCACGGACGGTGACGGTGCCTGGGTGCACATGTTCGGACGAGCGTGATGACTCTGAGGTATCAAAATGACTCTGAGGTATCGCGCTCTTCTGCGACAGGCCGCCGGCTCGCGCCGTGCCACCTCGTGCCGAATCGTGCCGACCCTGGCCGTGTGCGCCGGGCGCATCCAGGCGCGGCGCTGGGTGCCGGTGTCTTACGGCGAAGCCGGGGGGCGGAGAACCTGGGCCGACGGCGGTGGCCTGTGGCGGAGGACGGCATTGCGCTGTGTCGGTGCTCAGTTCCCGACAGTCGGGGCAGCGTGCGGGCGCGGTGACGGTGGTGGTGACGGTCGGGTGACGGGCCCTTCGCGATCCTCTTGCCGAGCCGGGCAGGGTGCACCGGCGCGGGCAGCGGGGAGGCCGTGCGGTGGACTTCGTCGACGGGGTGCTGGTGCGGTTGGCCGATCCGGGCACCCGCGCCGCGCTCTTCGATGACGCGTCGCTGGCGCACCTGGTCGAGGCCGCGTACGACACCGAGGCGATGCCGGTCGCGCCGCCGTACGCGGCGGTCTTCGACGAGCTGACCCTCGGCTTCGCCGCCGCCCCCGTCACCCTGGCCGAGGGGGAGTGGCTGGGCTCCGGCGGCACCACCCGCACCGAGTTGCGCGTACGCCTGCACGGCCTCGGTGGCTCGGCGCTGCGCATCGACGCCCTGTGGCGGGGCAGCCTGGTGGTGCGGACCAGCGCCGCGCGGGACCGGGTCGAGGACCTGGACGTGGCGGTGCCCGCCTTCGACGTGGACCCGCAGATCGTCGCCGACCTGGGCGCGTTGCCGGTCGACCCGACACAGTTGGAGACCGAGCGCCGAACCCGGCTGGTCGCGCGACTACGGGCCGGGCTGCACCAGCCGGCCGCGTTCACGGACGCACACCTGGACCGGCTGCTCGCGGGCGTCGGCGCCGCGAACGCCGGCGACCTGGTGGCGCGCATGCGGGGGCAGGCCGCCGGTGCCACCGTGAAGCTGCGCTACGCCGCCCCGCCAGCCGCCCCACCCACTCCGCGCCCACTGCCGTTCGCCGCCGCCGTGCTGATCCGCGACCAAGGGTTCTCCCTGGCCGACCTGCTCGTCGAGACCCGCCTGGTGCGGGCCCGCGCCGAGGAGTTGGGGCTGGACGTGCCCGCGCCGGACGACGTCCGGCGGCGGCACCGGGTCGTCGCCGTGTGGGTGGTCCCCATCGAGACGTTCGACGACGACGGGTGGCCGGGCGGCGACACCGGCACCGACGCACAGAAGCGGGCCGGCCGGTTCGCCCGGGCCGGCCAGTGGCTCGCCCGCAGCGGCATCGGGCTCGCCGCCCTGGCGACCTGAGACTCCCGGCCGCTGGCAGCCGCAGCGGCCAGGAGCCGCCCAACGACCGCAGCGGCCGGGAGCCGCCCAACGACCGCAGCAGCAACTTCGTCCGGGAGGACCCGTGGCACCGACAGCAGCATTCCCGTTCATCGAGGTCCGGATCGTGCCGCCACCGGCGCCGCTGGCCCAGCGCTCGCCGGGCGTCATCGCCGTGGTGGGCAAGGCGCCGTCCACGGCCGACGGCGGTTCGGCGCCGGCGAACACGCCGGTTCGGATCGAGACCCTCGACGACGCGGTGACCAACTTCGCCCGGCGGCAGGCCGGCAACGTGGTCCGCAACGCCCTCTACAACTCGCTGGAGTTGGCGTTCCTGCAGGATCCGCGCCCGGCCAAGGTGTACGGGGTCAAGGTGTCCGGCGACGACTACGCCGCCGCGCTCGGCGGTCTGGAGGCCGCCGACGACGTGACCATGGTGTCGCTGGCCAACGAGTCGAGCGTCGGCAACCCCGCTGGTGCGGGTGCGCCCACCGGGCTGCACGCGCTGAAGGCGCACGTGGAGACGATGTCGGCGGCCGGCCAGCGGCGGATCGGCTTCGCCATGGTCAACCCGGCCACCGAGAAGGGCCCCAGCTACGTCACCGACATCACCACCGCGGCGGGCCCGCTCAAGAGCAGCACCAGCCGGATGCTGATGATCGCCGCCCGGGGCGCGGACGGCGACGCGGCCACCGCCGCGATGGCCGCCGTGGCCGGACTGCCGGTGCACCACAGCATCGTGCTGAAGAAGATTCGTGGCGTGGCCATCCCGGTGGCCAAGCAGTACAGCCCGGCCGAGATCAAGGGCCTCTCCGAGGCCAACCTCACGCCGATCATCGACCCGACGCTGATCACGGGGGAGAGCCTGCACTTCGCCGACGGGCGGCTCTTCACCTCCGACGCGAGCCTGCTGCACGTCGACCTGGTGCGCACCCTCGACCAGATCGAGTTCATGTTGCGCGCCGGCCTGATCGGCCTGGTCGGCGACGCCCGGATCACCAAGCCGGGCATGACCCTGCTGAAGACCCAGGTCGACGGCATTCTCGGCCCCCTCAAGCGGCAGTCGGTCATCGACGACTACCGCATCGAGATCCCGGTGCTGGACATCCTCAGCATCCCCGAGGTCGCGCGTACCGCCACCGACACCTCGATCGTCACCGCCGCCCGGGCCGACCGCACCGTCGACCTGGTCGTCACCGTCACGTACGGCCCGGCCGTGAGCCGCCTGCTGGTCACGCTCGTGGCCAAGTTCTGACCCGGAGGAACCAGACCATGGAGTGGAAGACCCGCCTCGCGGTGCAGTACACCAAGGGCACCGAGACGGTGCTGATCAGCCCGATCGACTCGTTCAGCCCGTCCTTCTCGCTCAACGTTGAGGCGCTGCACTCGTGCGAGGTGACCCACCTGGGTGTCATCCACGCGCCGGTGTCGATGAACTTCACGATGACCGTCAAGGCGATCGGGGACGTCGCCGGTCGGCTCACCAAGCTGGCCCTCGACGGTGAGCTGTTCGACATCGCGCTGCTGGAGCACACCGGCGACGACTGGGCGTTCTCGTCCTTCGTGCTCCAGGACTGCATGATCACCAGCGCGACGCCGACCACCGCCACCATCTCCGGCGCACCGGCGGCCACGTTCAGCGGCTTCAGCCTGGCCGCCACGGTCGACCCGAAGACCGGCGACCAGTCCGTGCTGCCCTGACGCGCCAAACGACAGCCTGCCAACGACTGCCCGCCGACGACAGCCCGTCCACGATCAACCGGAGGTAGCAGATGGCGACCGGTGCTGGCCGTGCCGCCCGGGTCACCCGTACCGGGCTGGCCCTGGTGCACGCGGGTGAGTTGGTGCTGCCGGCGGCCGGCAGCGAGGCGGAGGCCGAGCAGGTGGCCGAGGACGACCGCGCGGTCATCGCGTACCACTTCCCGGTGGAGATCGAGGTGGTCGCGGCCGGCGGCGCGGTCGACGCCGACGCGCTCGCCGACCTGGCGCTGGCCCGGCTCGCCGAGCACCTGGACGGGCGGTTCTGACGGTGGCCATCTCGGTGCACGTGCCGGTGCGGATCCGGCTGGACGCCCGGTCGGTGACCGAGCGACCGGAGGCGGTGACCGAGGCGCTCGGCGCGGCCCTGGCCCGCGCCCTGGAACGCTCCCGGCGCGAGGTGGTCGCGCCACGCGGCGGCTACCTGGAGGTACGCGCCGAAGCGCCGACCTTCCGCTGGACCGGCGCGGCCGGCGAGCGGGTGTCGCCGGACGACCGGCGGGCCTTCGAGGCCCGGCTGCGCCGGCGCATCGATGAGATGGTGACCGCCGCGCGGCTGGACCCGGGGCTGCCCCCCGGGGTGGCCGCGCCGCTGAGCCGGCCGGCGACCGAGCTGTTCGACCCGCAGCGGATGCGCCACCTGCTGGCCGTCTACCGGGTGCCGTCCTACGACGACGGTGGGGACGCCGCCGAGGTGCCGGTGGACGGCGACGAGCCGCCCGGGGTGACCTACCAGTGGCTGCTGCGCCCGGCCACCTACGTGGTGAACCACATCGCCGAGCTGGGCCGTGAGGCGGTACGCCAGCATGGCGGCCTGCCGTCGGGCACCCCGCAGGGTGTGATCGCCCGGGTGGTCGGCTCCGACGGACGCCCGGCCTGGGCGATCCTGGTGAACACCACACCGTGGTCGGTCCTCACCTTCGAGCGGTTCGGCGAGACGGTGTTCCGGGCCACCCCACAGCCGCACTTCGAGGTGGAGGAGCGGGTGCCCAGCCCGCAGCCCGGAACGGTGCAGCGGCGGCCCGTCGCCGATCGGAGCGCCCTCGTCGCCATGGTGGACGAGGAGCTCAGCGCCGACATCCGGCAGCGGCTGCGGACCGCCCAGCCGCGCGGTGAGACCACCAGCGCGGACGAGTACCAGGCGCAGATCGAGCGGGCCGTCGACGCGGAGGTGTCCCGGCGGGTCGACGCGATCCTCGCCTCGGTGGGCGGGGCGATGCCGACCTGCCTGGTGGTGGTCCAGATCGGCGGGGTCTCCCTGCTGCTGGTGGGCACCGAGGAGACCGACGCCACCATGCACTGGACCGGCACGGCCAACCTGTTGCCGATCAGCGTCGAGCAGCGCCCGGCCGTCCCACCGGACCCGAACGCACCCCCGGGCGGTGGCACCGGCGACGGCACCGGTTCAGGGGCGGGCACCGGCAGCGGGTCCGGCACGGGCAGCGGCGCCGGCAGTGGACCGGGCGGCACCGGCACCGGCGGCGTTGGCACGGGCACCGGGCCGGACGGTGGCGCCGGTGGCACCGGCGGGGACGGCATTGGCGGTGCCCGGCGGGGCGGGTTCGTCTTCGACCCGAGCAGCCCGAGCGCGCCGGCCGGCACCGAGGGTCGACGGTTTCCCGCCGTCGTGGGCGAGCACTCCGAGATGCGGGCCTGCGCCCCGTTCAACGGTGAACCGGAACTGGCCGCGCTCGGGCCGGACGGCGACGAGCTGCGCCGGCTCATGGACGACATCGCGTTCCGGCTGCAGATGGGTGAGCCGTGCCGCTATCCGGCGAACTTCTGTCTCCAGGCCGCCTCCATGCTGCGCGGCCGGGCCGCGGCGATCAGCCTGCTGGTCGGCGCCGCCGAGCGTGAGGCGTTCAGCCGACCCGTGCCGGCGGGCACCGGAGGGCTCGGCCCGCTGGACTTCCGGCCGGTGGCCTCGCCCGCCGTGCAGTTCCTGCGCCACCTGGCCGGGGTGGTGCCCCGCCTGGACCACCTCGCCCAACTCGTCATGGGCCGCTACAGCCAGCCCGAGCACTTCGCCCGGATCCAGGGCGGCTGGATCGACTCGTCGGCCTCCTGGAATCTGCACTTCATCCAGGCGCTCAGCGGCGCGATCAAGGGCGCCGTCGGGCAGCTCTTCATCGTCGGCAGCCAGGCGATGCTGGTGCAGCTGCTGCTCACCTCGCGTACCGGCATCGACGCCCGGATCACCACCTTCGATCAGTACGCGCCCATCTTCGAGCGGCTGATCGTCTCCCAGCTCACCGACTACGCCGAGCTTCAGGGGCTGCGCGAGCGACTGCGCCGCCACGAGGCCGCCCGGTGGACGGCTGAGCACACCGGCACCGGCGGCGGCACCCTCGCCACGGTGAGCATGGCCAACCCTGTCACCGCCTGGTACGGGGCAGCCCAGGCCATCTCCAGTGCGTTCCTCGCCACCGAGGCCGCCCTGACCAGCCCCGGCGCGGCCGGTGAGATCGTCGAACGCGACGGCACCACGCGGATCCGCGACGCCCACGCGGTGCTCTGGACCCTCGCCGAGATCGAACAGGCGCTGGTCATCCAGCGCGGCGAGGCCGAGGGCATCGACCCGCTGGTCAAGCAGATCACCGACCTGCCCGACCTGCTGGCCCGCTTCGCCGGCAACCGGTCGGCGATTCGCGACGAGCTGTGGCGGGTGCTGCAGGACATGCGGCGCAACAACGCCGAGATGCTCGGTCGTGCCCGCACCGACGCCCGGTTCGCCTTCACGTCCAGTCGGATCAGCGAGCACATCCCGTCGGCCACCATCCCCCGTGGACGCTTCGCCCTGCAGGGCATCCACCTGGTCACCCACCAGCAGATCGGCGAGTTCTTCGGCGGCAACCTCTACTACGCCACCGGCGTCGACGCCCTGTTCGCCACCGAACTGGGCCGGGAGGCGCTGAGCTCGTTCGGGATCATGGTGGGAATCATCGCGCTGTCCATTCTCTGCCCGCCGCTGGGCTTCGTGGTCGGGGTCGCGGTCGCCGCCGTCGACGTGGCGCACGCACACCAACGCGCCCGTCTCTACTCCTCGATGCTGGACCCGGAGCTGGTGCTCACCCGCACCGAGGTCGAGGTCGAGCTGTTCGCCGCGTACCTCGGGTTGGCGTTGTCGCTGATCCCCGAGGTCGGCACCATCGGCGGCGCGGCCGTGCGTGGCGGCCGGGTCGCCCTGCGCTTCGGCGTCCGCGCGGGGCTGCGTGCCGCCCGGGGGTACGTGGTGCGCCGCGTCACCCGGCAGATCATCGAAGCGGCCTCCCGCGACCTGCTTCAGGCGTTCCTCACCGAGATCCTGCTCAACGAGGTGCTGGAACGGGTCGTGCAGAAGCTGATGGAGCCGGTGCTCGCCTACGTGGAGCGGGAGGCGATGCTGCACGGCGCGGTCGGCGGCCCGGAGGGCGCCCGGTTCATCCTCATGGTGCTCGACTCGCAACCCGGTGGCGCCGCCGCCGGCCCCCGCGTCCCGGTGGTGCGGCCGTGACCGGGCCACGCCGGTTCCGCGCCGGCCGGTTCCTCGACGCCGCCGCCGTGCACGCCGCCGCCGACGCCAACCCGCGGCTGCAACGGTTCATGCGAACCGTCGCCGCGCACAGCGAGGCCGGCGAGGTGCGGTCCCGACGGCTGCTGGAACACCTCATCCGCCGCATCGTCGACGACGTCGGTGACCTGCACCTGGGCAACGCGGTCAACCGGCTGGAACGCATCGCCGTGCTGCGCGACAACATCGCCGCCATCCTCGACCACGTGCTGGAGGGCGGCACCCTGCCCGAAGGGGTGCGGGTGGCCACCCTCGGCGAGTACTTCGACCAGCTCAACACCGAGATGCGCGAGCTGAGCCGACCCCGCGAGGGCATCGTCGGGGACGCGCCGCTGCGGCTGGCCGACGACGCCGCCCAGTACGCCGACTCGCTGCTGCGCGAGTTCGACGCCGCCGGCGGCGGCACGTCCGGCCGGCACGTCGAGCCCGCCGCCGTGGTCGGTGACGCGTTCCGGGCCATGCCGGCGGACCGGCAGGCCGCGCTGCGCCGCGCCGCCGAGCTGGAACCCGCCGCGCTGTGGCGCGCGGTGGCCGCCGAAACCGAGAGCGGCAAGCGGGCCGCCGTCGCGGACCTGGAGACCCGCCTCGGTGGCCGGCTCACCCCCGACGAGCTGGGCCGGATGCGCACCGCCGTCGACGACCTCGGTCGTGCCCGCTCACGCGGCCTGCAGATGAGCCAGGCCCGACTCACCGAAGCCCTCGCCCGCATCGCCGACCCGGACCTGCGGGCCGTGGTGGCCGGCGGCGACGTCTGGCTCACCCAGCAACTCGCCGTGCACAACCCGGAGGCGCTGAGCACCCTGTGGCGGCGCTTCCGCGACCGGGGCGGACGCGCCGACGACGGCCCCGGCTTCCGCGCCTACCTGCGCCACGACATGGTCACCTACGGCCGGGGTGTGCTCGGCGAGTACAGCGCGGCGTTCTCGCTGAGCAGCATCGAGCTGTTCCTCAAGGGCCCGGACGCCAACGTCAAGGTCGCCGGAACCGACCTGGTCGGCATCGGCCACGACGGCTGGGTGTGGCTGATCGACGACAAGTCGCACCGCGCGACGAGCGTCGGCGGGGTCAGCGCGCTCACCGACAACCTCGTCACCAACCTGCGCCGCGACGCCGCCAACTTCCGCGATGCCATCGCCCGGCTGCAACGCGACGACCCCGGCTTCACCCCCGACCCACGGGTCCTCGACGCGATCTCCCGGATGGAGGACGCCGCCGCCGAGATCGACCGGATCAACCGGCGCGGCTCCGCGTCCACCCGGCCGGCGCGGATCAGCCGGGCCCTCGAAGAGCGCCGGCTGCGGCTGCGGGTCACCAGCGCCGCCGGCGAGGTCCGCGAGATCACCCAGGCGCTGCGCGACCTCGGCCTGGCCGTCGAACCCACCGGTACGCCGGTGCCGCTGCCACCCACCGGAGGGCGCTGAGCATGGCCACCACCAGCTTCATGCGGTACGGCACGGTGCCGTCCGCGATCATCAGCGACGGAATCCTGCCGATCCCGATCTGGGCGGTCACCGCCATCTCCCTGGCCCAGACCTACCACCTGCCGCCGATCGGCTCGACCGCGCACAAGGCCATCGTGGCCACCCACGACGACACCATCACCCTCACCGGCGTGCTGGTCGGCCCGGAACGGTACGCCTGGAAGTTCGCGCTGGAGACGATGGCCGAGGCGAGCAAGCGCGGCACCGCACTGGCCGCGTACTCCGGTGGGAAATTCGGCGGCCTGATCCTCGTCACCTCGATGACCATCCGCACCGACATGCAGGTGCAGTCGCTGACCTTCAACGCCTCGGCCGCGCGCCGGGACGTCCTGGACACCACCATCACCCTCGTCCACGTGCCTCGTCCCAGCCTGCTCGGCAAGCTGCTCGACGTGGCCAGCATCGGAGTCGGCGCGCTCGCCGACGGGTTGGGAAACTGATGCCACCGTTCCCGATCGACCGCTACCTGCTGCCGGAGACACCCATCGAGGTGCCCGACGGGTTCACCGAGGTGCGGCAGAGCCTCACCGCCGGCCTCCCGCACCGCGTCGAACTGGGCGCCGGCGTACACGCGGTGCTGATCCTGCCCACCGGGCTGGCCCGGCAGTGGCTGGACACCGACCCCCTCGCGGTGGTCACCAGCTCCGCCGACGACCTGGCACCCCGACCAGCGCCCCCGGCCGTGCCCCGGCCACCGGCGCTGGTCGGTCGGGTGCCGCTGCGCCTGGTCGTCCGCCAGGGCACCCGGATCCTCGGCTCACTGCCGCTCGCCGCCGGCCTGCGCCGGGTCTGCCCCGACGCCGGCCCGTCGACCACCACCGGCGCCGCCCCGGTCGCCGTCGAGGTGGTGGTGCTCGCCTGGCTGCTGCACGCCGGGACGGTACGCGGCTCCGGTGACTACGGCTCATCGGTGACCCTCGCGTGGCGGCCCGCGGACCGGGCGGTGGACCAGTTCGGGCCGCCGCCGATCAACGAGTTCGTCTGGCGTCGCCGCCCGCCCGCGCAGCGCGTCGAATCCGAGCTGGGCCCCGGCAAGCTGCGCTACCGCTACCTGCTCGACAAGAAGCTGCGGAGGGTTCTGCGATGACGCTCACGCCGTTTCAGACCGGCCAGGTACGCCAGGGCGCGGTGGGCAACGACGCCGGCTGGACCCTGACCTTCCACCGGGAGACCTCGACCGGGCTGAGCCCGGACACCGCGCTCAGCCTGTCCAGCGCCGACTACTATGCGGCCATCGACGCCGCGCTGCCCGACGGGCTGGGCCCCGGCGCGTACACGATCACCGTGCAGGGGTTGATCGACGAGCACTTCGCCGCGCTGCGCACCGCCGAGGGGCAACCGCCGCTGGTGGCGAAGCTGTACCTGTACTGGCGGGACGCCAACACCTCGGTCGGCGCCTTCTTCACCAACCTGGTCGGCGTCAACGCCGGCCCGTCGCCCGCCGAGCTGACCCAGGCGCTGGTCGCCGTGCTGCGGGTGACGAAGGTACGCCGGCTCACCGGGGAACGGACGTACGACACCGAGCTGACCCTCGTCGAGCAGGCGTACGCCCGGCTCGGGCAGCGGGTGGCCGAGCGGTTCGAGGCGGAGAACTTCACCGCCGCGATCCGGGCCATCGCCGACCGGACCCGGGTGGACGTCACGGGGTGGGGCGCCAACCCGGACGGCACGATGACCCTGGGTGCCACCGAGGCGGCCGGTGACGAGCGGGTCGCCTTCGGCGCCGGCCTGCTCTACCGCGCCGCGCTGGACCGGATCGGCGGCGCGTTGCAGCAGTCGCTCAACGCGTACGGGCGGGGGATGCTGCTGATCCGCGACGGCACCGTGCACGTCGGCAAGCGGCCCATCCCGTACCCGGAGGGTGAACCGAAGCCACTCACCCTCGCCACCGGCCTGCTGGCGTGCACCGAGAACGGCAGCCAGGACACCGACCCGTACGCGGCCACCGAGTCCGGCGGCACCGCCGCTCCGCGCCGTCGAGCGTGGACGCTGACCCTCAAGGGTCGCCCCGACCTGAAGCCCGGTGACCTGGTGTGTTTCGACCCGCCGGCCGTGGACGAGGCCACCACGCTGGGCAGCGTCGGCGCAGCACTGCTCGGCTCGTTCGCCGCCCCGTTCGCCCCGTCGACCGGGGAGCTGGGCGCGGGGGCGAAGCTGCTCTACCTCAGCGCGGCCCGGCACACCCTGTCGCGTACCGCCGGTTTCGTCACGGTGGTGCAGGGCGTCGAGGTCACGTCGGGCACCCAGGCCTGGGACAGCTGGAGTGACGCCTCCGGCGTGGGCACCGCCGAGCCGGCCGGCCCGGCGTCGTCGCCCGGCGTCGCCGCCGCCGAGGCGGTCCGTCGGGCGGCCCGCGCGGCCCGGGGCGAGACGCGCGGCCTGGAGATCGGCGAGGTACGCGCGGTGGCCACCAAGGCCAGCGGCGCCGTCGAGCCGCCGGCGCAGACCGAGACGGTGTGGGAGGGGCTGGCCCGACCGGACGGCCGACCCAACGGGGCCCGCCGCCTGCCGGTGCGCCGGGAGCAGCCCGCGCCGCTGCCCGGGGTGACCTACCTGACCCCGTTCGCCTGGGGTGGCTGCGGGCTCATCCTGCCCCGCTACCCGGGCACCCGGGTGGCGTTGGCCTACCGCAACGGCGCGCCGGACGACCCGGTGGAGGTGGGCGCGCTCTGGCCCACCGGGCACGCCCCGGTCTCCGAGCCGGGGGACTGGTGGCTGTCACTGCCGGTGGCGGTGGCCACCAACAGCCGCTCGTCGATCGGCGACGCGGTGGTGCCCGCCGACCACGACGGCAAGGTGACGCACGACCTCACCGACGGCGACGGCAACCGGGTCATCGAGCTGGGGGAGCTGACCGTGCGGGTGGGCCGGGCAAAACTGCGCGGTCGGGGTCAACGCCCGAAACGCGCCGACGAGGCCGACAGCATCACCATCGAGCACGCCGCCGGCGGGTCGTCGATCGTGATGAAGCAGGACGGCTCGATCACCATCACCGCCACCCAGATCGACCTGGACGCGGGCAACGGCGCGGTGAACATCAGCGGCGGCACCGTCAACATCGCCGCCGACGATGTCGACGTCCAGGTCAGCAACGCGATGAACGTCCACTGAGGAGAGCGACATGGCTTTCGTGCTCACCACGTCGAGCGACGTGCACTGCCCCAACCAGGGGAAGGTGTCCCCGTCCGGGCAGGGCAAGTTGACCGTCAACCGTGCCCCGGTGGTCCGCCTCGACGGCATCAGTGGCAAGTCGGTGACCGGCTGCACCATCACCACCAGCAACTCCACCAAGCAGTGCGGCACCGTGACCTCGGCGACCGGATCCGCCGGCAAGCTCAAGGTCGGCGACGTCGCCGTGGCGCTGAGCACGCTCAGCGGCGCCACCGACGGCACCAGCCCCGGCCTTTCCGCCAGCGCCGGGCAGAGCAAGCTGAAGGCGGCCTGAGGTGGACCGGACCGAGCGGGAACGGCAGGCCGCCCAGCGCCGCTACCTCGGCTGGGGGCTCGCCTTCGAACCCACCATGCCCGGCGTGGACCTGGCCCGCGACGTCGTCTTCGACGACGGCCCGAACGGCCGGGTGCTGGCCCTCGTCGCCGGCACTCAGAACGTGGCCCAGAGCCTCGCGGTGGCGCTGACCACGCTGCGCGGCTCGAACGTCTTCGACGCCACGTTCGGTTTCGACGGTCTCAACGCCCTCGCCGAGCAGATCGAGCCCAACCTGATCCGCGAGCAGGTGCGCATCGGCATCATCACGCTGCTCGACCGCGACCCCCGCGTCCGCAAGATCGTCGACGTCAACCTCGACGACGGTCGGCTCGGTGCGAACGGCACCGATGACGCGGCCCGGTCCGCGCTCCGCGCCTCTCGCACCCTGCAGGTGCAGGTCCAGTTCGAAACCATCACCGACGACCGGCTCTCGGTGCATCTCGGGGAGCTACCCAGTGTCTGATCCCACCCTTCCGGCCGAGCTGGCCGACGTCCTGGCCGTCGACGCCGCCGCGCTGCGAGCCACCGGCTCGACCGGCTTCGGCATCGTCGAGAGCGGCTTCGTGCCGAAGTCCTTCGCCCGGTTGCTCGCCGAGAAGCTGGCCACCGCCCGACTGCTCTTCGGCGACGACATCGACCTGACCAGCGGCGCCGTGCTGCGCAAGGTGCTGGAACTGGCCGCGCTGGAGGACGCCCGGCTGTGGGCGGCCCTCGGCGCGGTCTACGACAACTCGTACGTGGTGTCGGCGACCGCCGACGCGCTGACCCGCCTCGGTGAGGAACTGGGCATACCCCGGCCGTACCTGCCGGCGCGAGGCACCGTGAAGCTGAAACTGAAGGCGGCGCTACCCACCGGCCGCACCCAGCTCACGCTGCCCCGGGGCGCACGGCTGTCCACACCCGGCGGGCACCACGTGGCCCTGGACGAGACGGTGGTGCTCTCCGCCGCCGTCGGCGAACGGGTGCCGGCCGTCGCCGCCTTCTACCCCGGCCCCGCGCACAACCTGGACCCCGCCCAGCCCAGCCAGAAGATCGACCGGTGGAATCGGGCCGACACCCTGCTGGCCGACCTGGACGACGCCGAGCAGGCCGCCGGCAAGGAGCTGGTGGACATCACCCACACCGTCGCGCTGACCGGGGGTGAACAGCAGGTCCCCGACGCCCGCTACCGGCAGCTGCTGCTGGCCGCGCCCCGCTCCATCTGGACTGCCGAGGCGATCGGTCTGGCCGTGGCGACCGTGCCCGGCGTACGCCAGGTGCAGGTCTTCGACGGCCGGGGCGGGCTGGACCTCAACCAGTCCATCTTCGGCAATTTCAACTTCATCGAACGGGTCTTCAGCACCGAACGCGACCTGGGCAATCCGTACTACGTCACGGTGCTGGTCGCGCCGACCGCCGCGGCCATCTGGGACGGCCCGGACGGGCTGCACGCCGCCGTCGAGTCGGTCATCGAGGACCTGCGCCCGGTGGGCATCTTCGCCTCGGTGGACCGGGCCGACGAGGTGGGCATCGGCGTCGAGGCCGACCTGGTGATCCGTGGCCTGCCGCTGCCCACCGGCTCGAAGGAGACGGTGAACGCCTCCACCGCGGCCACCGAGCTGCGCGCCCGACTGCACGCCCGACTCCGCCGCTACGTCGACGAGCTGCCGTTCGGCGAGCCGGTCCGCGCCGCCGAGGTGATCTGGACGCTGATGAACGAGCCGGGCGTCGCGGACGTCCGCTCGCTGCGGCTGGTCCGCTTCCCGGCCGACTCGGCGGTGGTGGTGACCGGCAGCGCGCCCACCGGCGACGGGGTGCAGCGGCTGCCGGTCGGCGACAACGCGGTGCTCGCCGCGAACCAGGTGCCCGTCTATGTCGACCGGGACGATCCCCGGCCGTTCCGGATCGTCTGAGCGGGGGCGCGCGATGACCGACATCCGGGTGCCGGTGGACGGGGCCGACCCGTCCGTCGAACGAAACCTCGTCGACCAGTTGGAGGGCCCGTACCCGGGGACCGTCCGGCGGGTGGTGGTGCCGATCGCCACCACCGGCGCCGCGGCGGTGGACTGGACCAGCCGGCACCCGCTGCTCACCGTGGTGCTGCGCCGGGACCTGGTCGAGGAGACCATCCGGGTGACGGTCACCGTGCACCCGGGAAGCACCGGTGAGCGGGTGCTGCCGCCGGTGGTCTTCGCGCCCTGGTCGGCCGCCGGGGCGTCGGTGCCCGCGTACGTGCCGGACACCGCCGACGAGCCGCTGGTCGCGTCGTTCACCGTCGCCGTGACAGCCGAGCGGGCCGTCGACGGCGCCGCCGCCACCGCGGTCACCGGTGCGGCGCTCACCGGGCTGGTCGAGCTGGCCGTGCTGGAGGGCAACCTGGGCCGGCTGCTCTACCTGGTGTCGTACGAGAAGCACCGGCTGCGCCGCGCGGCCCGTGAGGTGCACGCGTACCGGACCCTGGCCCACGCCCGGCGTGACGCGCTGGACCGGATCGGCGCGGACGTCGGGGTGGCCCGCTTCGTCGACGAACTGGTGCACGAGCCGGCCAGCGGGGAGGTCTACGCCCGCCGGCTGGCTCCGCCGGCCCGCGAGCCGGACCCCGCGTACGCCCACCGGCTCGGGCTCTACCGACGGTTCCTGCTGCCCACTCCGGGTGCGGTGCGCCAGCTGCTCAACGGCCCCGGCACGGACACCGACCGGAATGCCGGGCTCTTCGCGGACCTGCCCGGCGGCGCACGGTTCACCCTGCGCGAGGACGACGACCGGTTCGCGGTGGCGATCCGGCTGGTCGCCGCCGGTGATCCGCAGCACCGCACCAACTTCCTCGCCCAACTGCGCCGCGACCGGCTGGTGCTGCCCGCGAACACACCGCCGAACAACACCGTGCACGCCGGCCGGGCGTCGCCGGCCAGCCGATTGACCGAGGTCACCACGCTGCGGGCCAGCCTGCGCCAGTCGTACGCCTTCGGCAGCGCGCACGGCGTCGCGCCGCCGCTGGCCGTCGCCCTGGACCGGGCGGGGCGGGTCTGTCGGGCGCTCGGCTCGTCCGTCGTGTGGCAGGTGACCCGGGCCCAGGACGACGCCGGTGGCAGCCGCTACGAGCTGGGTCTCGGCGTGGACATCACCCCGCCGACCGGTGCACAGGCCACCGACCTGCGCAACCGTGTGCTGGACGCCGGCCGGAACGCCACCGCCGACCGTACCGCCGAGGCGTTGATCGCCGCCGCCCGCGCGCGCGGCGTGCCCACGGTTGCGGCCGACGGTGCGCTGGCGTGGCTGTGGCAGGTGTGCGGGTTGCAGACCGTCCACCGGATCAGCACCGCCACGGTGTACCTGTCCCACCTGCCCACGCGCGGGCTGGCGGTGACCGCGCCGGTGAGCGCCGCGGTCGGCGCCAACACGGCGGTCGAGGCGCAGTTCCACGCGCCGGGCGACCCGGGCGGCAACGCGCTGCTGCTGGCCGGGCTGGCTGGCGCCGCGGCGGCCTGGACCGGCGGTGGCGAGCCGGGGTGGGCGCAGCTGACCGATGCGGCGGCCCGGACCCGGTGGGCGGCGGTGCCGACCCGGCCGGCCGGGCAGCCCGTGGACCAGGTGCTCGCCGCCGCCGGCCTGCCGGCGGTACGGGATCCGGCGCCGGTGGTGGCCGCGCTGAACCGGCTCCCCGACGAGCTGGTGGAGACCATCGAGCTGCCGGCGGCGTTGGCCAGCGCGCTGATCGCCGGGCAGCCGGCCGCCGGCGACCGGCTGGCTCGGCTGGTCGGGCTGCTGCGCGACCAGCACCTCGCCGCCGCGCTGCCGCTCGTCGACACCGGCAACCGGGTGCTGCTGGTGTGCAGCCTGATCGGTCTGCCGCAGGCCGGGCTGAACCTGTCCGAGCGCCGGGCCACCGGGTTCCGCTGGTACACGGTGGGGCTCGGCGGCGGCACGGCGGAGATCAAGGCGGTCGGCGCCCGGACCACGCTGCGGCCCACCCATGCCGGGTTGGTCGCCGTGGTGGCGCTCGCCTATGTGCGGACCGGCCTGACCGACCCGTACGAGTTCCGGGTGGAACTGCCCGACGGGGTGACGTTGACCCTGGCGCAGTACGAGCGGCTGATGAACGCGCTGGCGAGGGTCTGCCCGCTCGGCGTGGAGATCAACACGTTCGGCATTCGCCGCGATCACGTCGACCTCGACGCCGACGGCACCGCCGAGCCGCTGCGCCCGGCGGTGGCCCGGACCTACCGCACCTTCCAGCAGCGCCGGCACCGCGGCGTGTACGACCAGCTCTGAGAGGGACATCATCATGGCGAGCGAGATCAACTACGACGGGCTGACCGTCACCGAGCTCTACCGGATGTTCACCGAACACGGCATCCCGCAGACGGACGCCAGTGTGCTGGTCTCGTCCTGGATCTACGAGAACGTGGGCACCGCGAAGCGGGTGTTCAACTACGCCGAGTCGTTCCCGGCGGTGGAGCCCGGCTGTGCGCCGCCGCCGTTCGCCCGCACGTTCGCCCACGCGGACTGGGTCGACGGCGAGGACGTGGTGCAGGCCGGGCAGACCCCCGGCGAGCAGGGCTTCAACGAGCGTTTCCACCGCATCGAGCACGACCTGGACCACCTTGGCACCGACCTGGCCAAGGCGTTCTCCTGCATGGCGGTGATGCGCGTGAGCCTGCGCCGGCTGCTCGACGAGATCCGCGCGGAGATCAACCGACTGCACTCGACGGTGCACGAGAACAGGGTCGAGGGTGGCCCGTTGCACATCGAACAGATCCCCAACTACATGAGCACCCTCGACTTCGGGAAATACATGGGCACCACGATGTTCCTGGACAAGAAGGTCAGCATCTGGCAGACCAAGGCCGGCACCATCGTGCTGCCCGCCGTGGAGACCCTCGGCGTGGACGTGGTCGCCGGCCCGAAGGTCCGGGGCGCCGCCTATCTGGAGCGGTACGCGGCCGAGAACGGGGACGTCCGGCAGCGCTTCCCGCGCGAGGTGAAGCTGACGGAGTTCATCCGCTTCTTCGGCGAGGAGGAGTTGGCCGACGGTCGGACGGTCCGCGACGTGCTCAAGGTGCTGCCGGCGGAGACCGCCTATCAGAGTGTGGACGCGATGTTCGGCGAGGTGAGCGAGCGGGAGGCGGCGATCGTCCGGACCACGGTCGGTGCCCAGTCGGCGGTCGCCGCCGCGCT
Source organism: Micromonospora sp. NBC_01638 (assembly GCF_045209745.1). Classification (NCBI taxonomy): domain Bacteria; kingdom Bacillati; phylum Actinomycetota; class Actinomycetes; order Micromonosporales; family Micromonosporaceae; genus Micromonospora; species Micromonospora sp. NBC_01638. Next base: position 5,981,814 of record NZ_CP109273.1, on the reverse strand, counting down.
CGGCATCGAGACTGAGCTGGAGAACGTCGGGGACGCCGACATCGCCATGCTCGCCGGGGTGCCGACCAAGGTCCGGGCGGCGCTGACCCGCGCCGGGATCAGCACGCTCGGCAAGCTGGCCGATGCGCCGGCCGAGCGGGTGCTCGGGATCATGAAAGAGGCAGGGGTACGCGCCGACGTCGGTGACGCCGCCGAGTGGACCGGGTACGCCCGGACGCTGAGCAAGCTGCGCTGAACGGCCGGTACCGAATCCGGCGAACGGTTGGTCCACGCCGTTCGCCGGGTCGGTGTGACGACACTGCGCTGGCGTGTCGATCGTCCACGCCCGACCGTGGAACTGCCACGGGGCGATCGGGTGCGAAGGGCGCATGCATGGCTGTTCACGAGGTAACGCACGGGCTTCGCGCCGGGGCACCCGAGACCGACGCGGGGCAGCCTCCCCGGTACGCGCTGCGGCTGCTCGGCGGGTTCGGGTTGGAACGCGACGGGCGGGTGGTGGCGGTGCCGCAGGGTGCCCGCCGACTGCTGGCCTACCTCGGCGTACGCCAGCGGTGTGCCCGGTCTGAGGCCGCCGGCACGCTCTGGCCCGGCTCGCACGAGGAGCGGGCCCGGGCCAACCTGCGGACCATGCTCTGGCGGCTGCACCGGGTCACCCCCGAGCCTCTGGTGGAGGAGGACGACCGGCTGGCATTGGCCGCCGGGGTGACCAGCGACGTGGCCACCCTGAGCACGGCGGCCACCGCACTGCTGGCCGGCGGGTCACCGGTCGGCGGCGGCCCCGGTGTGCCGGCGCTGGCGACCGGCGAACTGCTGCCCGGCTGGTACGACGACTGGGTGCTGACCGAGCGCGAACGGCTCCGTCAGACGCAGCTGTACGCGCTGGAGGCCCTCGCCGAGCGGCTCACCACGCAGGGCCGGTTCAGCGAGGCGGTGCAGGTGGCGCTGACCGCTGTGCAGTTGGAGCCGCTGCGGGAGAGCGCCACCCGCACGTTGATCGCCGTGCACCTGGCGGAGCGCAACATCAACGAGGCGGTACGACGGTTCGAGCTGTTCCGCGCCGACCTGGGCCGGGAGTTGGGCGTCGCCCCGACGCCCTGGCTGGAGCACCTGGTGCGGGCCGGCATGGCCGGGGGTGCATCCCGGTATCCGTGATCGACTCACGGTCACACCCGACGTCCCCCCGACCGGTCGCCGACGTCACGCGCGCCCCCATGCCGCCCCCAGGGCACCCCCGACCGGCACTGCCTGTTGTGCGGATCAGTGTGTCGCGGGCGGCACGCTCTGTTCGTACTGGAAGACGTTGTGGGGGTCGTACTTCGCCTTGATCCGGCGCAGCCGGTCGAAGTTGCGTCCCCAGTAGGCGGTCTCCCACTCGGCCATCCCGATGTTCGGCACGTTGACGTAGGCGCCGTCCACGTAGGGCCGGAGCGCCTGGCTGAACTCGGCGATCCAGGTCTGGGCGATCGGGGTGACGTCGTCACCGCTGTCCGGTTCTCCGCGAGTGCCCCAGCCAACGCCGGGCTCGGAGTAGAAGAGCGCGTCGCGGTGCGGGAAAGCCGTGCCACCGAACGGTTCCTGCCGCTGCGCCCCGGTGCCGAAGGCCTGGGTGAAGAAGTTGCTGTCGGCGGAAGGGGCGTCCTCCATGAACGCGCGAATCACACTGATCGCCTTCTCCGGGAACGGTTCGCGGGTGAACTGGGAGAAGAACTTCCAGTTCGCGGGCTCGTCCTCGGTCGGAATCTGGAAGCCGGCATAGGTGTCGCTCCAGCCGCCGATCTGCACCGTCACCGTGGGGTTGCCGACCGAGAGGACCGGTGCCAGCAGCTTTCGCACCTCCGCCTCCGATCCTTCCGCGAGCACCCCGAACAGCAGGATCTCGTTCGGGTGGATCTCGAGTTGGGTGCCGAGGCGGGGGTCGGTGAACGGTGCGCTGCGCTGCCAGGAGTCGAAGACCCCGTGCAGGTCGTCGAGGCCTTCCCAGGTCGCCTGCAGGTAGGCGACAGTCTTGAGCGGAGCCACCTTGTAGGTCAGTGAGGTGACGATCCCGAAGTTGCCGTTTCCCGCTCCGCGCAGCGCCCAGAGCAGGTCCGAGTGGTTCCACGGGTCCACCTCGAGCACCTTCGCGCCGTCGGCGCCGGCCGCGACGACGATTTCCGCCCCGATCAGGTTGTCGCAGGCCATGCCGAGATAGCGGGTCAGGAAGCCGAAGCCGCCGCCGAGGGTCGCACCGGACAGGCCCACGGTGCCCTCCGTGCCCGTCGTCGCCGCCAGGTCGTACTCCCCGAGCGCGGTCACCGCCTCCGACTGGTTGAGCCCGGCGCCGACCCGTGCGGTGCGACTGGCGGGGTCGATGTGGGCATCCTTCAGCTCGCTGACGTCGATCACGATGCCGTTGTCGACGTTCGACCAGCCTTCGAGGCTGTGGCGGCCGCTGCGCACCCGCAGCGCGACGTTGTTCTGCCGCGCCCAGGTGAGGGCGTTGACCACGTCCTGGGTCTCCTGAGCGAAGACGATGACCAGCGGATAGTGAACGAACAACTCGTCCCAGCCGAGGCTCGCACTCGCGTAGTTGGGGCTCTGGGGGCGGACGATGCGGCCGGTCAGCTCCGCCGGCGGGTACTTCGCGTCGGAGGGCCACCCGGGACCATCGGCCGCGATTGCCGAGCTACCGGCGATCATGCTCGGGAGAGCGACCGCTCCGGCGCCAACGGCGGTCGCCCTGAGCAGATCGCGACGAGAAAGGTCGCGCATGGTCCAAATCCTCTCGATCGGTGTCACGCCCGAAATATGAACCAAGAGGGCCTTTGCCTCTCATTTGGCGCAAACCAACCGTAATGCCCGAGGCTTCTTCGAAGATCTGAGAACTTGTCACGGAACCCGGTCGGGTGATGCGGTGCCGGGTCAGTCAGTTCGGGGCGGGCTGGTCCAGGATGGCGCTGAACCGCTCCTCGGCAAGGTCGAGCTGGCCGAAGATGTGCCGCTTCACCGCCAGTGACAACGGCGTGTCCGGCCGGCCGATGAGGTCCCGGAAGAGCGGCACCAGCGGCCGGTACTTCCGGGCCGACGAGACGACCTTCGGCCCGACCGTGTGGATCACCCCCACGCCGTTGTCGGTGAAGTCCGACACCTTGATCACCCGGGCCCAGGGCTCCCGGTCCAGGCTCACCGCCAGGTGCTCCCGGTACTGCGCGTTACGGTCGCGCTGCGGGTCGTACGCCGGGTTGGTGACGGCGGCTACCAGGGTGGCCACCCGCGGCCCGAACCGCGCGGCGAGCGCGGCCAGCGCGGCCCCGGTCGGGTCGGCTCCCGGGTCGCCGTCGGCCAACTCGGCCGGGTGGTCCTCCACCGCGTCGTGCAGCAGGCCGGCGACGATCACGTCCACGTCACGCACCTGATAGTGGTGCATCAACCGGATCGTCACCCGCAGCAGGTGATTGAGGTACGGCTCGCGAACGCGTCGGTCGTCGCGGTGCAGCTCGGCGGCGAGGTCGAGCGCGGCGGTCAGCCGTGCTCGGGCGGTGTCGTCGAACTGTTGGACCTCCAACCGGAAACGTTCCAGCAGACCCGGTTCGCCGTGGATCTCGGTGATCGCGTGCATCGGCATGCTGCCCAGGTGCGGCGGGAAGTCCATGCGTCACTTATAGCCGATCTCCACCACATCGATGAGCCCCTACGTCGCCGACCCGACCACAAGTCCCGGCCGTCACCACCAGCGGCACGGTGGCTCCGGCGAGAGGGTCCACCAGGAGGGGGACCAGCGGGGCCGGCAGGACGGGGTCGCGGCGCAGGACGGGCGTCCAGCCCGCGTCGGCCCCGAGGTCCGGATCATGGGTCGCGTTGTACGCCGCCAGCAGGTCGACCGGTCGTGCCAGGCCGCCGCCCTGGCGCACCCAGGAGCCCCGCTCGGTCAGCGCGGTGCCGCCCCAGTCGTAGAGCAGATCGGCCGGGTCGACCGTCGCGTCCAGAGTGAAGAAGTTGTTCTGCGCGTAGATCGCCGACTGGACGCCGACGCCGAGCGCGTACTGGAAGTCGTCCCCACCGAGCCGGTAGTGGTTGTTGTAGACGTCGACCTGACCGAAGCGCACCCGGGGCAGCCGTTGCAGGACGCCGTCGAAGAGGTTGTGGTGCAGGGTGACCTTCAGCCGCCCCACGTCCGGGCCGACCGTGTTGGACGAGCCGATCAGCATCAGCTTGTCCCGACCGGTGAAGCGGTTCCACGACGCGGTGACCAGGCTGGCGGTGTGCGTGATGTCCAACGACCCGTCGTGCACCTGGTACGGCCGGCCGAAGTGGACCGGCTGGGCGTTGTCCGGGTTGTCACCGTCGGTGAAGGTGTTGTGGTCGACCCAGACGTTGTCGCTGCGGCGAACGGAGATCTGGTCGTACTGGCTGTTCCAGTTGCCGGCCTCGCCGTCGGTCGGTGACCAGGCGGGAAAGCAGTCCCGGGCGTCGACGAAGGTCAGGTTGCGGACGATGACGTTCGACGCCCGGTCGATCATCAGGGTGAGGCCGCTCAGTCGAGCACCCCGCAGCCCGACGATCGTGGTGTTCGGGCCGACGTTGACCTGGGTCTGCCGGGTCTGGTTGGTCACCGAGCGCACCCGGGCCTCCTCCAGCGGCCCGCTCGGTGGCACCCGTCCCCACACCGCCGGGTCGTACGCGGCCAGGTAGGCGTCCAACCCGTACGCCGGGTCGGCCAGCTCGGCGCAGCTCAGCGGCGTACCGTCGGGCCCCTCGAAGCCGTCGATGGCGCCGTCGACGTAGATGAGCTTCGGCGTGGCGTCGGTGGCGTTGCTGGCGTTGTCACCGCCCAGCGCGGCGACCAGCTCGGCCCGGCTGTGCACCACCCGGGTCCGGTCCGGGGTGGCCGCCGAGCCGCCGCTGGTGCCGGCGCCCTCGGCCGCCCAGCCGTCGCGCTCGGGCAGGGCCTGCCGCCCGAGCTGACGGGCCAACCAGGAGAGCCGATCGGCGGACGCGACGTCGGGGCGGGGAGCGGCGGCGGCCGGGGCGGCACCGAGCAGGAGCGCGATCACCGTAGCGCCGGTGAGAATTCTGCGCATCGACGGTCTCCATTCGCTGGTGGTGTGGGTCGGTCCAATGCGGCCCGCACAATCTCGGGCGATGTCTGCTGTCCTTCTATCCCGCCAGTTCGGCGCGGTACGCGGCGGCCGCCCACGGCACCGCCAGTTCGCTCGGGAGCGCCCCCCGCTCGGCGGCCCGACGCAGCACGTCGACCACGCCCCGCAGGTGGCGGACCCGATCCCTGCCTTCGCCCACCGCGGTCACCAGGTCGCCGTCGAGCAGCCGGGGCTCCGGCGCGGCCCGCAACGCGTCCAGCAGCGCGGTGAGCGGCGCGGTACGGGCCAGCGGGGCGATCAACGGCACCCCCGCCGGGTCGACCCGGTGTGCGAGGAGGTTCTCCAGCAGCCCCTGCCGCCCCGGGACGCGGCGGGTCACCACGTCTCCGGGCAGCCGCAACCGGTCTGTCGGGTACTCCAGCACCGCCTGCCCCGCCGAACCGGTCACCACCACCTCGCCCGCCACGAACTCCTCGGCGGCCAGGGTCACCGCCACCAGCACGGGTGGGCCGGCGCGGAACAGGACCCGCAGCACGGCGGTGTCCTCCACCTCGATCGGCCGGACCCGGTAGCGTTCCACCTCGATCGCGACCGGCCAGGGCGTCGCCCCGCCGAGCGCCCCGGCGATCGCCAGGCACTGCATCACCGCGTGCGCGAGCGGGTTGGCCAGCGCGCCGTCCAGCACCGGCCGACCGTTGAGACTCCGTCGACCGGCCCAGGGGGAGCGGGCGTAGTAGGCGTCCGGCCGTTGCCACGCGGCGACGGTGGAGATGCCGGTGACCGTGCCCAGCCGGCCTGCGGCCAGCGCGTCGGTCAGCGCGGTGAGGGCCGCCGAGCCGAGCGCCTGGAAGCCGACCTGGGCCACCCGGCCGGCGGCGGCCAACGCCCAGGTCAGCTCCTCGTGCTCGGCCAGCGACAGCACCGGCGGCTTCTCCAGCAGCAGGTCCGCACCGGTGGCCAGAGCGTCGCGGGCGATCGCCAGGTGGGTGTGCGGCGGTGTGCAGATCACCACCACCTCCGGCCGGGTGGCGGCGAGCATCGCCCGGTGGTCGGTGAACACCTCGACGCCGGGCGGCACCGGCGCCGCCGGATCGTCCTCCACCGGCCGGACGTCGACCAGGGCGACCAGCCGCAACCGACCGGCGGCGTGCAGCGGCGCGATCACCCGTCGGTGCCAGCGTCCGTGCCCGTTCGCGCCGATCACCGCCACCCGGGGCGGTGGCGTCCCCCCGTTCACCACGCACCGGCCAGCGTCGGCCCGGTCACCGGGCACCGGCCAGGGTGGCCTCGACCCCGTGCCGCTCCAGCGCGGTCAGCCAGGCGATCACGTCGGCGCGGACCTCGTCGTCCTCGGCCACCTCGACCGGGATGACGTCGCGCAGGGCGAAGACCGCGTCGACCGCGCCCGCCGGGCTCTGCGTGCCGGCGTCCAGCGCGGCGCGGATCGGCCCGGCCAGTGGGTCCTGGAACGGCAACGGATGCCCGTCGTCGGCGTGGCCCAGCGCGAAACGCAGCCACGCGGCCACCACCAGTGCGCCCCAACGCGCGCAGCGGCCGGCGGCGCGCAGGTCGACGATGGTGTGCAGGACCCGCTGCGGCAGCTTCTGCGAGCCGTCCATCGCCACCTGCAGGGTGCGGTGGTGGATCGCCGGGTTACCGAACCGGGTGAGGACCTGCTCGCCGTAGTCGACCACCCGGACCCCGTCCGGCGGCGTGAAGCTCGCCGCCACGTCCTCCGCGATCAGCCGACGCAGCACGTCGCCCAGGTGCGGGATCTCCAGCGCGTCGGCGATCGTCTCCCGACCGGCCAACGCGCCCAGGTACGCCACGGCCGAGTGCACGCCGTTGAGGGTGCGCAGCTTCAGCCGCTCCCACGGGCCGGCGTCGTCGGTGAGCACCGCCCCGGCGTGCTCCCAGCCCGGCCGGCCGCCGGGGAAGTCGTCCTCGATCACCCACTGCGCGTACGGCTCGGCGGCCACCGCGGCCAGGTCGGTCACGCCGAGCGCCCGGCGGGCCGCCTCGATCGTCTCCGGCGTGCTGGCCGGCACGATCCGGTCCACCATGGTGCCCGGGCAGGTGACGTTGCCGGCCACCCAGTCGACCAGCCCGGCGGGCACCCCGACGGCCCGACCGACCGCCTGGTCGAGCATGCCGCGCAGTCGTCGGCCGTTGGCCGGGAGGTTGTCGCAGCTGACCAGGGCCACCGGCCCGGCGTCCGCGGCGGCCCGGGCGGCCAGCCCGCGCAGCAGCAGCCCCGGCACCGTGCTCGGCGGGCGGCCACCGGCCAGGTCCGCGGCGAGCGCCGAATCCGGGCACAACCGGCCGGTCACCGGGTCGAGTTGGTACGCCTTCTCGGTGATGGTCAGCGTGACCACCCGCACGGCCGGGTCGGCGAGCAGCGCCACCACGGCGTCCGGGTCGCTGGCCGCGTGCCGTACCCCGCTCAGGGCGCCCACCACCCGGGTGGCGCTGCCGGCGGCGGAGAGGGTGCTGACGCTGAACAGGTTGTCCTGCGCGGTGAGCGCCTCGACCAGGGCGGTGCTGCGCGGGGCGACGGCCACGATGCCCCAGTCGCCGCCGGCCGCGCCGACGGCTACCTCGGTGTAGACAGCCTGGTGCGCCCGGTGGAACGCACCCAGTCCCAGATGCACGACACCGGCCGGCACGGTCCCCGGACGGATCAGGGGGCGGGCCTCGGCGGGCAGCCGGCGCAGCATGCCCAGGCCGAGCCGGGAGGCGCCGACGGTCACCGCCACGCCGGGCCGTCCGGGAAGCGGAACTCGGCGATCGACGCCGGCTTCATGGTGGCGCTGTAACCGGGCCGCGCGGGCAGCAGGTAGCGGCCACCGCGGGTGCGTACCGGATCGACGAAGTGCTCATGCAGGTGGTCGACGTACTCGATCATCCGACCGTCCAGGCCGGTGCCCACCCGCAGGTAGTCGAAGATCGCCAGGTGCTGGACATACTCGCAGAGGCCGACACCGCCGGCGTGCGGGCAGACCGGCACCCCGAACTTCGCCGCCAGCAGCAGCTCGGCCAGGACCTCGTTGACGCCGCCGACCCGACACGCGTCGATCTGCATCACGCCGATCGCCTCGGCCTGCAACAGCTGCTTGAAGATCACCCGGTTGGCGGCCACCTCACCGGTCGCCACTCGACACCGGCCGCCGGTCAGCTCGCGCACCGCCCGGGCGATCCGGGCGTGCCCGAGGATGTCGTCGGCGTGGGTCGGCTCCTCGATCCAGTACGGATCCACCTCGGCCAGCGTGGCCATCGCCGCGATCGCCTCGTCGACATCCCAGACCTGGTTGGCGTCCATCATCAACAGCGCGTCCGGGCCGATCTCCTCCCGGATGATCCGAGCCCGACGCAGGTCGTCCGCGAGCGGGCCGCCGACCTTCATCTTCATCGCACGCCACCCGTCGTCGTACGCCTGCCGGGTCAGCGCTCGCACCTTGTCGTCCGGGTAGCCGAGCCAGCCGACCGAGGTGGTGTACGAGGAGAAACCATTCTGCTTGAGCTCGGCGAGCCGGCCATCGCCTCCGATCAATCCTTTGTCGAGGATGGCGGCTGCCTCGTCCGGGGTGAGCGCGTCGGTGATGTGCCGGAAGTCGACGCTGGCCACCAACTCGTCGGTGGGCAGCTCGGCGAGGAACCGCCACATCGGCTTGCCGGCCAGGGTGGCCCGCAGGTCCCAGACCGCGTTGACCAGCGCCCCGGTCGCCATGTGGATGACGCCCTTCTCGGGGCCCAGCCAGCGCAGCTGCACGTCGGCGCTGAGCGAGCGCCAGAACGCCACCGGCTCGGCCGCGATCTCCTCGATCGTGCGCCCTTGCACGTGGTGGGCCAGCGCGCGGACCGCCGCGCAGGTGATCTCGTTGCCCCGGCCGTTGGTGAAGGTGAACCCCGCGCCGGTCGGCCCGGCGTCGGTGCCCAGCTCCACGTACGTCGCCGAGTAGTCACCGCGGTTGATCGCGTCGGAGCCGTCGCCCCGGGCGGCGGTCGGGAACCGCACGTCGTGCACCTCGACGGAGGTGATGGTCACCGTCACTGGTCCGCCTTTCCAAAGTTGAAGACCCGCTTGGGCAGCCGGTACGCCAGGTCGACGATGGTCTCGGCGGCCTCGTCCATCGGCAGCCGGTGCTCGGCGACCAGCCGGGCCAGGAAGCCGGCGTCCACCCGGCGGGCCACGTCGTGGCGGACCGGGATGGAGCAGAACGCCCGGGTGTCGTCGACGAACCCGGTGGTGTTGTAGAAACCGGCGCTCTCGGTGACCGTCTCCCGGAACCGGCGCAGCACCTCGGGGGAGTCCAGGAACCACCAGGGCGCGCCGAGCAGCAGCGCAGCGTACCCACCGGCCAGCGGCGCCAGCTCCCGGGTGAAGGTGTCCTCGTCGAGGGTGTAGAGCACCACCCGCAGCCGCGGGTCGTTGCCGTAGCGCTCCAACAGCGGGGCGAGCGCGTGCACGTACTCGGTGGCCTGTGGGATGTCGCCGCCGACGTCCCGGCCGTGCCGGGCGTGCAGCCAACGGTTGTGGTTGCGCACCGCGCCGGGGTGCAGCTGCATGACCAGGCCGTCGTCGAGGGACATCCGGGCGAACTCCACGAGCATGTGCGCCCGGAACGCCTCCGCGTCGGCGGCGTCGGCCGCGCCGCGCCGGCCCCGGTCGTACAGCCGCTCGGCCTCCTCCGGTGCCAGGTCCAGGGTGCGCGCGGTGGGGTGGCCGTGGTCGGAGGACGTTGCGCCGGCGGCGATGAACGCGGCGCGCCGAGCCCGCAGCGCGGCCAGGTAGCCGGCGTACGTGCCGGTGTCCTCGCCGGCCAGCTCACCGAGCCGGTCCACGTTGGTCGACCAGCCGTCGAACTCCATGTCCACCACGTCGTCGGGGCGGAACGTGGTGACCACCCGGCCGCCCGGCCCACCCCAGCCGTCGGCGGCGAGCTTGGCGTGCTGGCCGAGGTCGTCCAGTGGCGACTCGGTGGTGGCCAGCACCTCGATGCCGAATCGCTCGAACAGCGCCCGGGGTCGGAAGCCCGGCTCGGCGAGCCGGGCCGCGATCTCGTCGTACAGGGTGTCGGCGGTGGCCGGGCCGAACGGGGTGTGCACCCCGAACACGGTGCGGAAGGTCTGCTCCAGCCAGAGCCGCGACGGGGTGCCCCGGAAGAGGTGCCAGTGTGCGGCGAAGCGTCGCCAGATCACCCGGCCGTCGGTCTCCACCGGGCTGCCGTCGCGGGTGGGCACGCCCAGTTCCGCCGGGGGTACGCCCTGGCTGAGCAGCATCCGGGTCAGGTAGTGGTCGGGCACGATGAGCAGCTGCGCCGGGTCCGGGAAGGGTCGGTCCTCGGCGAGCAGGGCCGGGTCGACGTGCCCGTGCGGCGAGATGATGGGTTGCTCCGCGGCCAGCGCGTACAACTCCCGGGCCAGCGCGCGCTGGCCGGGTTCGGGCGGTAGGAGCAGGTCGGTGTGGTCGAACGTCGGCACGGGGATGGGCTCCTCGTCTCCTGTGTCAGCGGGGGGTGAGCAGGTCGGCGACCCGGACCGGTTGGCCGGTCTCGAAGGACCGGTTGGCGGCCAGGCCGGTGAGCAGGGCCAACGCGCCGTCATCGGCGGTCGCGGCGCGGTCCAGCGGGTCGGGTTGGCCGCCGAAGAGCACCCCGGTCATCCGGGCGTCCGCGCCCCCGTGCCCGTGCCGGGTCCGCCGCTCGACCGGGATCTGCTGGGGCGGCGCCCAGAACGGGCGCAGGGTGAGCGTCGCACCACCGCCCTCGGCCGGCGCCTCGGTGCCGTGCAGGGCGGCGCCCTTGACCGCGCCGGCCGTGCCCCGGTCGACGAAGTCGTTCTCGGTGACCTCGAGCTCCAGCCGGCCCCGGCTGCCGTTGACCATCACCCGGTAGCCCTCCCAGGGGGCGTACGCGGTGAGGTGGTAGGTCATCGTGGCGCCGGTGGAGTAGCGGGCGAGCACCGCCATGTCGTCCTCGATGCTCACCCCGGGGGCGAAGACGTTGCGGTCGCGCTGGTAGCCGTCCTCGGCCTCGGCGTCGAGGTACAGCTCACGCAGTCGGGGGTGCGCGTCCAGCCGCAACGCGAACGGGTCGTCGACGGCGGCGGGGGAGCCGTGCGCCCGGTCGTAGTCGCGGGCGTAGCCGTGCCGGCGGCCGCCCTCGCCGTAGAAGAAGAGCCGGCCGGCCGCGTACACCTCGACGGGGGTGGCGGCCAGCCACCAGTTGACCAGGTCGAAGTGGTGGCTGGCCTTGTGCACCATCAGCCCACCGGAGGTGGCCTTGTCGCGGTGCCAGCGGCGGAAGTAGTCGGCGCCGTGGCGTACGTCGAGCAGCCACTCGAAGTGCACCGAGCCGATCTCGCCGACCGCGCCCTCGGCGAGCAGCCGGCGGACCTGTTCGTGCAGCGGGTTGTAGCGGTAGTTGAACGCGACCGTCACCCGACCGCCGGTCTTGCGCACCGCGTCCAGGATGCGTCGGCAGCGCGGCGCGTCCACGGTCATCGGCTTTTCGGTGACGACCTCCCGGCCGGCGCGCAGCGCGGCCACCACGTACTCGTCGTGGGTGACGTCCACACTGGTGACCAGGACGACGTCGACGCGTTCCTTGTCCAGCATGGCGGCGAAGTCAGCGGCCCGGTACGTGGGCAGCGGACGGTGGCCCAGCTCGGACAGCCAGCGGTTGTGCGCGTCCATCCGGGCCTGGTTGACGTCGGCGAAGGCGACCAGCTCGGCGGTGTCGGCGTGGTCGAGCACCAGGGCCCGGACGAACATCTCCGCCCGCGCGCCGGTGCCCACGACGGCGTACCGGACCCGGCCGTCGGCTCTCGGTGACATACGGTCGCCTCCCCGGTGATCCTGCAAAGGTTTGCAGTGAAGTAATCACGATCGATCCGATCGCGTCAACGACGGCACCACAATCGGCGGTATATGTCAGTGTTTGCGGGGTCGCAGGTCACCAAGGGGAGTGCGGACGCAGCGAAGCCGTAACCATTCACCGTTGACACTGGAGCAACCGTTTGCATTAATGGGCCACACCCACGTGACCGCCGCCACATCGGACGAAGGGGCCGCCGTGCCAGTCACCATCCGGGACGTCGCCCGGGCGTCCGGTGTGCACATCTCCACCGTGTCCCGCACGTTCTCCGCTCCACACCTGGTCAACCCGGAGACCCGGGTCCGGGTGCTGGCGTGCGCGGAGGACCTGGGCTACCGGCCGAACCGGGCCGCCCGAGCCCTGATCACCGGGCGCACGCACAACATCGGGCTGATCATCGCGGACATCGCGAACCCATTCTTCCCGCCGCTGATCAAAGCGGCGGAGAGTCAGGCCCGGCACCGCGATTACCACGTCTTCGTGGCCGACACCAACGAGGACCCGACCGCCGAGGAGGAGCTGGTCCACGCGCTGGCCAAGCAGGTGGACGGGGTGCTGCTGTGCAGTCCTCGGATGAGCAACAGCCTGATCGAGCAGCTCAGCCGTGAGGTGCCGCTGGTGGTGGTGAACCGCCAGGTGACCGGCCTGCCCTGCGTGCTGATGGACGTCGGGCAGGGTGCCCGGGCGGCGATCGAGCACCTGGTCGGCCTGGGTCACCGCAGCATCGCGCTGCTCGGTGGCCCGCGCAGCTCGTGGACCAACCGGGAGATGCGCCGCGCCGCCGGCACGGCCGCCCGAGCCGGCGGCGCGGAGTTGACCGTGCTCGGCCCGAACTCGCCCACCGAGATCGGCGGCTCGGCCGCCGCCGAGCAGGTGCGGCGCAGCGGCGTGTCAGCCGTGCTCGCCTACAACGACCTGATGGCGATCGGCCTCATCGAAGGGCTGGACGCGCTCGGGGTCCGGGTGCCGCAGGAGGTGAGTGTCGTCGGGGTCGATGACATCGCCCTGAGCCGGCTCACCCGCCCCAAACTGACGACGGTGGCCACACCCACCGGGGCCGCCGGCCGGACGGCCGTCGACATGCTGCTGCAACAGGACATCGAGTCACCGCGCGGTGCGCGGGGGTCCGGTGCCGGCACGGCGCTCGGCGCTCGTCGTACCACCGCACAGGTAATGCTGCAGACCGACCTGGTCATCCGCGACTCGACCGGTCCGGGCCCGTACGCCCGACCGGCACGTCCCCTGGCCGCGCCGCAAAGCCCGGACCCGCATTGCCCTGCGGGCCCGGGCATCCCGACCGCGGCCACCGGTGACGCCGTCGCCTCCTAATGCCGAGGAGTGAGTGCACATGCACCCCGCAACGCCCCCCACCACTGACGCGCCCATCGGGCGCACCCACCGTACCGCCCTGCCTCGGCGGCGCCTGCTGCGCGGCCTGCTCGCCGTGACGGTCGCCGCGCCGCTGATGTTCGGGGCCGCGGCCTGCGGAGACGACGGCGGCGCCGCCGACCCGAACGCGCCGGTCAAGCTGTCCATCTTCTGGTGGGGCGGCGACGCCCGAGCCAAGCTGACCGAGGACGCGCTGGCCCTCTACACCAGGAAGCACCCGAACGTGACCTTCGAGAAGACCTGGCAGGCCAACCAGGGCTACTTCGACAAGCTGGCCACGCTCACCGCCGGCGGCAACCCGCCGGACCTCTTCCAGATCGACGACAACTACCTCGCCGAGTACGCGGCCCGCAACACCACGCTCGACCTCACCTCGTACCAGAAGTCCGGCAAGCTGGACACCTCCAAGTTCCCGGAGAGCCTCTGGCAGTACGGCGTTGTCGACGGCAAGCTCGCCGGGCTGGCTGCCGGGGAGAACACCCAGGGCCTGGTCTACAACAAGACGCTGCTGGCCAGGCACAACCTGCCCGAGCCGACCACCGGGATGTCGTGGGAGCAGCACATCGCCTGGGCCGAGCAGGTCACCGCCAAGACCAGGGTGCCCGGCACCCAGGACCCGAGCGCCGACTACAAGGCGTTCTGGGTCTGGCTGCGCCAGCAGGGCAAGGACCTCTACCAGGGCAAGGAACTGGGCTTCACCGCCGAGGACGTGACCACGTGGTTCGACCTGTGGAAGGGCGCCCGGGACCGCAAGGCCACCCCGACGGCCGACGTCATCCACGAGGGCAACTCCAGCGACATCACCAAGCAGCTGGTGGTCACCGGCAAGTCGGCGACCTCCTGGGTCTGGGCCAACCAGATGCGCGATCTGAAGAAGAACACCAAGGACGAGCTGGGCGTCGTCGCCTACCCAGGTGACCCGAGCGCGCAGTGGGCCCGGGCCTCGATGTACTGGTCGGTGTTCAAGGGCAGCAAGCACAAGGACGTCGCGGTCGACGTGATCAACTTCCTGAACAACGACCAGGAGGCGGTCAAACTGCTCGGCACCGACCGGGGCCTGCCGTCCAACCAGGACCTGCGCCGGGTGGTCAGCGACGACACCACCGACCCGGCGATGAAGCAGTCCATCGCCGTCGAGGCGGAGCTGACCCAGAAGTTCGGCACGTCGCCGCAGGTGCCGATCAAGGGACACAGCAAGGTCCGCTCCGAGCTGATCAAGGCCGCCGAGAACGCGCAGTACGGCCGGGCCACCCCCGCCCAGGCCGCCGCCCAGTTCATCGAGGCGTGCAAGTCCGCCATCGCCTGACCGCCCCCAGGGTCTGTGTCGAAGTCCCTGGCCGGACCGCCGCCTGGACTCCGCCTCGGCTCGACCGGGGACTTCGACACAGACCCTACGCGAGGAGAGGAGCTGTTCGTGGCGTTGACCACGGCGCCCGACCCGACCCGACGCGGCCCCGGATCCGTCCGGGCCCACACCGAGAGGCGTGGACCCGGACGCTTCCGGCACAGCGAAGGTCTGGCAGGGTACGTCTTCCTGTCGCCGTGGCTCATCGGGCTGATGGGTGTCACGGCGGTCCCCATGCTGTTGTCGCTCTACCTGAGCTTCACCAACTACGACATCCTCACCCCCTTTTCCGAGGTGGAGTGGGTGGGGTTGGCCAACTACGAACGGATGTTCACCGCCGACCCGTCGTACTGGCACGCGGTGCGGGTCACCCTGACCTTCGCGCTGATCGCCGTACCGCTGAAGCTGGCCGCGGCGCTCGGCGTGGCGCTGCTGCTCAACCGCGCCTGGCGCGGGGTCGGGTTGTTCCGGGGGCTGTTCTACCTGCCGTCGCTGCTCGGCGGCAGCGTCGCGCTGGCCATCGTCTGGGTCAACATGTTCAACCGCGACGGCGCGTTCAACTCGCTGCTGAGCCTCGTCGGCATCCAGGGCAAACCGTGGGTCAACGACCCGGACTGGGCCCTGGAGACGCTGATGGTGCTGGCCATCTGGCAGTTCGGCGCGCCGATGGTGATCTTCCTGGCCGGGCTCAAGCAGGTGCCCACCGAGCTGTACGAGGCCGCGTCGGTCGACGGCGCCGGCCGATTCCGTCAGTTCCGCAACGTCACCCTGCCGATGCTCTCCCCGGTGATCTTCTTCAACCTGGTGCTGGAGACGATCAACGGCTTCCAGGGCTTCACCGCCGCGTTCGTGCTCAGCAACGGCACCGGCGGCCCGGTCGACTCCACCCTGATGTACACGCTGAACCTCTACATCACCGGCTTCACCGACCTTGAGATGGGCTACGCCTCGGCGATGGCCTGGGTGTTCCTGCTCGCCATCGCGGTGATCACCGCGATCTTCTTCAGCACCGGGCGGTTCTGGGTGCACTACTCCGACGGGGAGGACCGGTGATGGTGACGGTGACCCCGACGGCCGACGCGCCGACCGGAGCAGCGCCGACCACGAGTCGCCGGCCCGGCGGTCGGCCGGTGCTGCGGCTGCTCATCCTGGTGGCGATCGTCGCCGTGGTGCTCTACCCGCTGATCTGGATGATCGGCACCTCGATGAAGTCCCAGGAGGAGATCGTCAACAACGTCGGGCTGCTGCCCGAGCGGTTCACCCCGGGCAACTACACCGCCGGGTGGTCCAACTTCGACGTCAGCTTCGGCCGGTTCTTCCTCAACAGCGCCATGGTCAGCCTGCTCACCGTGGTCGGCAACGGGCTCTCCTGCCTGCTGGCCGCGTACGCCTTCGCGCGGCTGCGGTTCCGGCTGCGCGGCATGTGGTTCGCCGTCATGATCGGCACGCTGCTGCTGCCCGGGCACGTGCTGATCGTGCCGCAGTACATCCTGTTCCGGACCCTGGGACTCGTCGGCGGCGAGTGGCCGTACCTGCCGCTGATCATCCCGCAGTTCCTGGCCACCGAGGCGTTCTTCGTCTTCCTGATGGTGCAGTTCATGCGCGGGGTCCCGCGTGAGTTGGACGAGGCGGCCCGGATCGACGGCGCCGGCCCGTACGGCATCTTCCGGCACATCATCCTGCCGCTGAGCCGCCCGGCGTTGGTCACCACCGCGATCTTCTCGTTCATCTGGACCTGGAACGACTTCTTCCGCCAGTTGGTCTTCCTGTCCCAACTGGAGGATTACACCGTGCCGGTCGCGTTGACGCTGTTCATCGACTCGACGAGCCAGAGCGCGGTCGGGCCGATGTTCGCCATGTCGGTGCTGTCGCTGCTGCCGGTCTTCCTGTTCTTCGTCGCGTTCCAGCGGATGCTCGTCGAGGGGATCAACACCAGTGGCATCAAGGGCTGAACCCGACGACACCGGCGGGCGGCGGGACTGGCGCGACGTCGCCCGCGACGCCGCCGACCTGGCACTGCTCGGCATCCTGCTGACGGTGGCGGCGGTGCCCCTGTGCACCGCCGCCGCGGCGGCGGGCACGGCCAGCGCGGCGGTGCACGACTGGACGCGGACCGGCAGTTGGCCGTCCGCGCGGGCCACCGTGCGCCGGTTCGGCCGCTCGGTGCTGCCCGGCGTGCCGGTCAGCCTGCTCACGCTCACCGTGGCCGGGCTGCTCGCCGCCGACCTGGCGGCGCTGGCCACCGGACGGGTGCCGGGCGGCTCACCCGCGCTGCTGGTGACCGCACTTGTCGCGGCCGGCCTGACCGGGTACGCGGGGCTGGTCGTCGTCGAGGTGGGCGGCAACGGGGGCGGGCGGTGGCGGGCGGCGGCCCGGTCCGCCGCCCGGGCCTGCCTCGACGCGCCCGCCCGCTGGGCCGCGCTCACCGGGGTGACGGCGCTGGCGGGCCTGCTCGCCGTCCTGGTCACCCCGGTCGCGGTGCCGATCCTCGCCGGATACACCGTGGCCGCCCTGCACGCCGTCGCCGGCCGGCCGGTCCCTGGCCGCGTCGCCGGCCACGGGCCGGCCCCTGCCCACCCGGAGCTGCCGTGAGTGGAGCGCAGGAGCCGGCGCGGCTGTTGGTCGGCGAGACGGAGGTGGCCCGGTACGTGCTCGACCCGGCGCTGGACGCGCGGCACGGGCCCCGGCCGTACCTGCACCCGGTGCGCACCCTCGGCGGGACGGTGGTCACCGACGCGCTGCCCGCCGACCACGTGTGGCACCTCGGCGCCTCCCTGGCCGTGCAGGACGTCAACGGCGCCAACCTCTGGGGCGGGCGCACCTACGTCCGCGACGTCGGCTACACCTGGCGCGACGACCACGGCGTCATCGCGCACACCGGGGAGGTCGAGCGCTCCCCGGGCCGGTACGCGCACGATCTCCAGTGGCGCGACCGAGCCGGCCAGGTGCTGCTGACCGAGCGGCGGTGGCTCGCCGCGTCGGCGGTCGCGCCGGGCGCCTGGCGGCTCGACCTGGACACCGTCCTGACCGCCCCGGCCGACCGGGAGGTGCGCCTGGGAAGTCCGGCCACCAACGGCCGTCCGGACGGGGCCGGCTACGGCGGGTTCTTCTGGCGCGCTGCCGCCGACGGCGAAGCGGCGGTCTGCACCGGCGACGCCGCCGGGGAGGAGACGGTCAACGGCAGCGCGGCGCCGTGGCTCGCGCTGACCGGAACCGGGCCGGGCGGCGGGGCGTACACCCTGGTTTTCGCCGGCCTCGGCCGGGGCGACCGGTGGTTCGTGCGGACGGGGATGTATCCGGGGGTCTGCGTGGCGTTCGCGTTCGACCGCCCTGCCGTGGTGCCGGCCGGCGGGAGCCGGCACGGCCGGTACCGGGTGGTGGTGGCCGACGGAGCCCTCGACCGGGACCGGGCCGCCGCGCTGGTCCAGACGGTGCCGTGACTCCCGCGGGTACGCCCCGGCGGGCCGGGCGGTGCGCTCAGCGGGACCGGTCGGCCAGCTCACGGACCGCCACCTGATATGCGGCCTGGGTGTGGTAGGGCCAGTGCCGTTCGATCGGAGGTGGCACGGTGTCCGCCGGGTCGATGGTCAGGCTGCGGGGATCACGGAGTCGAATGTCGACGTCTCCGGCCGCTGGGTCGGCGCAGGGCGGCGTCGCGTCCGGGGCACGGGGAAAGGTCGACCCGCTGATCGGATCGGTGTCCCGCCACAGGTTGCGCCAGCGCCACCCGACCCGCCGGCCCAGGTCGCAGAGCGTCTCCGGTCCCAGGTACGCCGGATAGAGCCAGGCGTAGGTGCGCCGCAGCGGTGAGCCGTAGGTCAACAGCGAGACCCTGGCCAGCACGGACGGCGGCAGTTGCAGGATGGTGGCGGCGGCGAGCACCGCGCCGTGGCTGTGGCCGGAGAGGACCACCGGCCCTCGCGCGGTGAGGCCGGTGATCCGTTTCGCCAGTTCCGGGACGGCGCGGGCAGCGTAGCAGGGCGGTGCGAACGGGTGGACCGTGCGGGGCCAGAAGGTGCCGAGGTCCCACAGCACCGCCACCACCCGCCGGGTTTGGGACGACCGGTACGCGCGGAAACCGAGCACCATGAGGGAGATGACCAGGAGACTGATCACCCAGACACCCGCGTCGGTGACGTAGGCGGCGAGCACCGCGAGGGCGCCACCGTGTCCGCCGAGCCGGGCGGCGAGCTGGGTGGGACCGATCCCGATCACGTCGAAGGCGACGGTGACCAGTCCGAGTGACGCGATCACCAGGAACGCGATCAGCACCGGCCCGAGTTCCTCGGTGAGCCGGGACCGGGCGATGGTCTCCCGGACCAGGCGCAGCCGGCCCGCGTCCTCCGCCGGCACGTCCGGGTAGTCCCGCTCGATGATGCACGCCGCCTGCCCACGCCGTCGCCGCCGGCTCAGCAGGAGGGCGGCCGAGGTCACCGCCGCGCCGATCAGCACCGCGGTGAGCCCGGCGAGCGCGGCCCACCAGTAGGCGACCGGCGGCTCCAGCGGGCCGACGAGCGGCGGGTTGGGTCGGATCGGGTCGGGAATGTCGCCGTGGTCGAGGGCGTCGGCGACACGGTAGACCAGGGTCGCGGTGAAGGCCGCGCCGACGCTCACCGCCGACGCTGCCATGAACGGGGTGCCGAGCCCGAGAAGGGCCGGGCGGTCGCCGTCGAGGGCACCACGCTGGCGGGTGTACGTGACGACGGTGAGCACGACGAGCAGGACACCCTGCGCGGCGACCACCCCGGCGGCAGCGCCCTCGTACCCGGGCAGTTTGCCCGTGCCGGACGGTGCCGCGCCCGCGAGCGTGGCGGACCCGAGGCACAGCACGGTCACCCCCGCGGTGGCCGCCCACAGGGGGCGCAGCAACCGTCGGGCCCCCGCCGGGTCGGCCGGCACGGGTAGGCAGAGCAGGACCACGCTGAACACGAGCAGCCCGACGGCCACGCCGACCAGCGCGACCTGACCGGGCGCGCCGACCCCGCCCGGCGAGACGCCGGCGAGCAGGGCGACGTTCAGCGTCCCGATGCCGAGCGCCACGTGGATCTGACGCAGCCAATCAATGGTCTGTTCGTCGTGCCAGAAGCCGGCGGCGGCGAGGTCCTCGGTCCGGCCGCCGGTGGGCGGCTGCGCCGATGAAGGACCGAACCCCTCGTAGGCCCGCGCCGATCGGGTGCCGATGG
This sequence comes from Micromonospora sp. NBC_01638, assembly GCF_045209745.1. NCBI lineage: Bacteria > Bacillati > Actinomycetota > Actinomycetes > Micromonosporales > Micromonosporaceae > Micromonospora > Micromonospora sp. NBC_01638. Next base: position 5,961,944 of record NZ_CP109273.1, on the reverse strand, counting down.
CCCAGACGACCCGCAGTGCCAGCAGTGGGACGACCGACAGCAGTGCCAGCCGGGGGCCGGACGGGAGCGCGTGGAGCCAGGCCAGGTAGGGGCGGCTGGCCCGGCACCCGGGGTACGGCACGCACTGCCAGCCGATCAGGTCCAGTGTGACGCCGACGATCGCCAGCACGAACGTGGCCGTGAGTGTGCCGGCGAGCAGGCGGCACAGCATGCCGAGCAGGCCCCACCGGTCACGCCCCGGCGGTCGCAGCCAGATCGCGAGGTTGCTCAGCATGAAGGGCAGCAACAGCAACATCGAGGCTGTCCGTACCGCCGCCCCGGCGGTCAGCGAACCCCAGCGGTACGCCTCGACGGCGACCCCGGCCGTGGCCCCGCCAGCGGTGCCGCTCCCCGGCCGGGGCCGGAAGAAGCCCGCGTGCGCGTCCCCCGCGACGCGGATCACGATCGGGTGGTCGAGGATCCGTTCCGCGGTGACCCCGGAGATGCCGTGTATGCGCAGCTCCACGGCGTCGCGCTTCGGCGTCTCGTCCACGCCGTCAGGGTCACAGACAATTCAGCCCTCCGCTGCTGATACCGCAAACGTCAACGGGCGGGCAGTGCGGCGGTGACCCGGATGGCCTTGACGATCGCCGGGATCGAACCGATCAGCAGCACCAGCCCCCAGATGATGGCGATCACCGCGAAGATCAGTGCCGCCACGTCGTCGACGATGCTGACCAGGATCACCGGCACCAGGTTGTGCAGGAACTCCAGCACGACCGTGCACAGCAGGGTGGTGAGGATCAGCAGGACGAGGCCCTTGTTCTGCAGGAAGCGCGGCTGGGCCAGCACCAGCAGCCCGGCCCAGACCAGCTTGAGCAGGAGCACCAGCCCGAGCAGCACCGCCGCCTCGCCGACCGGGAAGAACCCCCACAGGGCCAGGTACGCCAGCGTGCCGAACGGGACGGCCAGGAACAGCGACACCATGATCATCAGCTCTACGAACGCGATGACCAGCGCGATCAGCCCGACGATGATCAGGATGATCGAGAAGATCAGGCTGGCGACGCCCTGCACCCGGCCCTGAATGCGTTCGGGCAGCAGCAGACCCAGGCAGAACAGCCCGGTGCTCCAGACCGCGACCGCGTCGATCAGGGCCAGGTAGCCGGTGCCCCGGCCGGACGGCTCGCTGACCCCGGACACGTCGGCGAGCTCCACGTCCAGCGCTCCGGCGCTGTCGGCCAGCGCCGCGCCGGCGTCGGCGCCGCCGAGCAGCAGCCCGGCTCCCAGCTCCACGCCGATCGCCAGGACGACGGCGAGCATGGCCAGCAGCAGGAACGGTTTGCGCAGGTCTCCCACGTCGGCACCTCCCTCTGGATGCTTCTCGGCTCAGGACGGGGCGACGGTGACCGTGCAGCCACCGAGGCCGGGACAGCGCACGGTGACCTCGGTGGCCTGGTCGATGGCGACCTTCGCCACCGCGCCGGTGCCGTCCGATGCCGGCTCGACCTCGTCGCTGATGGTCAGGTCGGCGTCGCCCGGCGCTGGCGCGGTGACCGTGAACCGCGCCGGGCTGCGCAGCACCAGGGTGCGCAGCCCGCCCGGGTCGGCGACCCGCAGCACGCAACTGCCGGAGAAGACCAGCTGACCGGGCTCCTCGAAGCAGTCGGCGCGGACCGTGGCCGGGTCCACCGCGGCGCGCTCGCCGCCCAGCGCGCCCAACCGGTCGACGAGCCCGTGCCGGGCACCCGGATCGCCCCGGTCGTCGCGACCCGCGCCGACCGCGACCCCGAACAAGGCCACCAGCAGGACGGCGAGCAGCCCCAGCAGCGCCTTCTGCCGGCCACTCATCGCGCGGCGGCCGGTGACACGACCTCGCTGAACCGGATCAGGTCGACGCCGGCGTAGTAGCGGTTGGTGCCCTGCGTCTTACCGATCACCAGCAGCGTGACCTGGTGCGCGCCCTTGGTGAGCTGGACGGTGCCGACGTCCAGGAACTCCGTCTTCTGCACGGTCGGCGTGAAGCCGAAAAACGTGCCGCCGACCTGGTTGCCGTCGATGGTGAAGACGGTGTTGGCGTAGTCGAGGGAGGTGGTGCGTACCGCGGCGAAGCGCCAGGTGCCGTCGGCCGGGATCTGCACCGTCAGGGTGATCTTGTCGCCGATCGCCAGCCCCTGGAAGAACAGCTGCTTGTCCCCGGACCAGGTCACCGCACAGCAGTTGGGTTGGGCCTCGACGACCGCCCCGCTCTTGTTCGGTGACTCCACCTTCGCACCGTCGATCAGGTTCTCCGCTTCGACGGTGACCACCCGCGGCTCGCCCGGGCCCGAGTCGCGGGTCAGCAGGACGATCCCCACGGTCACCACCACCAGCACCAACGCCGCCGCCGCGGCGATCCACGGCCACGGGGTACGCCGTGGCGGCGCGACCGCCCGCACCTCGTACGTGACCCGGCCGCTGGAGCGGGAGCTCTCCTCCGGCGCGGTGTTCGCCGAGTACGCGAACCCGGTCATGTCGTAGCGCCGAGGCGGGGTACCCGCCGGCACGGCGAGCTTGACCAGGAACGACACCGAACCCTGGCCGGGGACCACCCGCTGTGGCTCGGCGACGGTGAACCACGCCCGCTGGGAGCCGTCACCGGGTGCCACGTCGAACACCACCGTGTCCGGTGCGTTGCCCGGGTTGGAGACGGTGAAGGTCAGCTCGCCGCTGTTGCGCGGGTCGAGGGTGAACTGCTCGGCGGCGGCGACGACCGCCCACTCGGTGGTCATGATGACTCCTCTTCCAGGACGATCTCGACGGTGGTCGAGGCCGGTTTCTCCGCCTCGACGATGCGGGTGATCACGGCGAGCTGGCCGGCGGCGGCGGCCGGCACCCGCACCACGACGTGGAAGGGCTGCTCGGCCGGCTCGTCCAAAGCGAAACCACTCAGCCCGGTAGCCACCTCAAGAGCTCTTCGCATCCCGTACGGGGTGCCGCGCCACCGGGCCAGCAGCGCGGCGTTGGCCACCAGGTCGCGCAGCCGGCCCACCGGCAGCGGCAGCGGGGCGTCCGGCCGGGGCGAGGCCACCACATGGTCCATCGCCACCCAGCGGGTCAACTGCACGACCATCCCGTCCGGCGCCCGGTACGGGTCGAACAGGGCGTCCACCTCGGCGAGGATCGCCTCGTCCGGGGCGTGCAGCCCCTCCATCACGTCCAGCAGCGCCCAGAGCACGCTGCCCGGCACGCAGGCCCGCTGATAGGCGGCGGGCAGCAACCGTTCAATCGCCGAGCGTCGCATCCTGGCGCACCACCTCAATGTCGTGCTCGCCGGAGCAGAGCAGCCAGGTGTCCGGGACGGTCACCACGTCGGCGGTGGCCTGGTTGGCGCTGGGCATCCAGTCGACGGCGTCGGCGCTGCGATGCACGCCGCGTTCGCCGCCGGCCAGGATCAGCCGCTCCGTCGCGACGGAGCTGCCGGTCGCGTGGCCGCCCGCGCCCCCGCTCACGGCAATGGCGTCGACTGGCACGAACCGGGTCCGGTCCCGCAGCGGCAGCCCGCAGTTGACCATCACCGCCTGCCACTGCGGCTGGGCGGCCAGGGTGTCCAGCCGCAGCACCCCGCCGCTCTGCGTGGCCGCCACCGCCTGTTGGCCGGCGAACGCGAGATCCCGGCAGGTGCCGCCGATCCAGCCGGCCTGCATCGACTGCCATTTCACGTCGGACTCGAACAACCGGGTGCGGTGACAGCCCTGGCCGGGTTTCTTCGGGTCCGGCTCACCCGCGCCGCTCCACAGCAGGGTGGCCGGGCCGTCGTACTGCACCGCCAACACCCGGTTGTCCACGTTGGAAAGACCGACGTGCGTGAAGCTGCGGGGCCGTCCGCCAGCGGTCGACAGGTACACCCCGAAGCTGGCCTGCGCGGCCACCGCCACGCCCGGCACACCCCGTTCCGAGACGAACGCGCGCACCGCGTAGAAACCCCGGTCGGCGTCGGACGGGTCGACCAGGATCTGCAACGGCACCGCCCCGGGCAGCAGCGACACCTCGTACAGGCCCGTGTCGGTGGCCACCAGCAGCGCGCCCGCCCCGTCGCGGTCCAGCCAGGCCACGTCGGAGATCCGCGAGTCCAGGTCGGTGAGCAGCGACCACGTCTCGCCCAGGTCGGTGCTCAGGTGCACCCGGGAGCCGCCGGAGGCGCGCAGCGTCACCACGGCCACCGAGCCGGGGCGTGCCACGATGCCCGGTCGTACCGGCGCGGGAGCGGGCGCCACCCGCAGCACCGTCTCACCGTCGAAGCGGCCGGCCGGCTCCCAACCCGCGCCGCCGTTGCTGGAACGAAACAGCACCGGTCCGCGCCCGGCGTACCAGGTGCGGGGCTGGTACTCATCGACGGCGAGGGCGCGCACCTCGGCGTCGGGCGCCTCGTCGACCACGAAGCGGACCGACTCGACGTAGCGCACACCCGGCTCGGCGTGCTCCAGCAGCCGGTACACGTTGGACGCCCGCAGCGGCTCGCCGAACGGCCAGCCGGTCGGGTTGAGCGCGGTCGGCAGCGGGCTCAACGTCTGGTGCAGCCGATCGTGGATCCGGCGACGGACCGCGTCCACGTCCTCCTCCCGCCGGACCACCACCCGGGCCCGCACCGACACGGCCTTGAAGCGGGCCCAGGTTGCCCGGGACCGGATACCGACCATCCGGCGTTCCTCCAGGTCGGACTCCACCCGGCGCCGCGCCTCGGGCACCTCGTGCTCGCGCAGCACCGCCACCGGCAGCCGGCCACCCGGGCGGGCCGCCGGTGGCACGTACGGCACCAGCACCACCTCGACCTCGCCCGGCCGTGCGAAGCTGTACACCGCGGCGCGGGTGAACGCCCGTGCCCTCGCCACCGCGCCGGAGCTGGTGGCCAGCACCTCGAAATCGCGGGCCGTGACCGCCCGCTCCTGGGCGAAGAACTCGTACGGGCCGCGCAGCAGCACCGACTCCAGCGCCTCCACCTCCCGCCCGCCGGCCGCCGGCGCGGGGTTGTCGGCGCGTACCCCCGGTAGTGGGTCGCGCAGGCTGGTCAGCGTGCCCGCCGCCACGTTGCCGGTGGGCCCGCCGCCGGCCCGGTACCAGAGTCGGATCTGCCGCCCGGCCGGCGGCACAGCCGCCACGGTCACCGGCGCCAGGCCGTTCACCGCGGCCGGTTCGTGCGGCGCGGCTTCGTCCGGCGCGGCGTGGGCCGCACCGGCGGGCGGTCGCAGGTCGAGGGCCGGGGCGAAGGTGACCGTGCCCGAGCAGCGGTCCACCAGGTACGCCTTGGCCTGCGGGCCGAGCCCGGCGAAGCTGTCCACCGGCCGCCAGATCTCAAACGTGCGGCCGTCGTGCTCGCGGGCCGCCGCGCCCAACTCGACGGTGCCGGCCGGCACCTCCACGCCGAGCAGCAGGTCCAGCGGTTCGGCGGTGTGCGCCAGCGGAGCGTGGGCGGCCCGCAGCACCTGACCCGGTTGGCCGGTGCCCACGCCGAGCAGCTCCGCCTCCACCGGCTCGCAGTGGTGCATCCGGACCGTCACCGACGCCTCGCCGGCGGGCAGCAGCGCCGGCTCGGTGGTGACGAACACGACGGGCCGGGGATCCGCGCCACGGGCCGCCGCGACCCGCAGACCGGCCGGGATCCGAATCGCCGCGCGGTCGGTGCCGCTGCGGGTGAACCGGACGTCCGCCCAGGCCGCGGTGGGTGCGTGCCGAGTGACCCCGAGCAGGTTCAGAAACGAGACGTACGCCTTCTCCGGCAACTGGTTCAGCCGGTAGATCATCACCTCGGTCAGGTGCGCGAACGCCTCCACCAGCGCCATGCCGGGATCGTGCGCCGACAGGTCGGTCCACGCCGGGCAGGACTGCCGGATCCGTTCCCGGGCCTCGGTGACCAGGTCGAGGAACCCACGATCGTCCAGGTGCGGCACGGGCAGTGTCATGACGGTCCTTTCTGTGTGGGCTCGTCGGCCGGAAGCAGGTCCACGGAGAAGACCAGCTGCCCGGGCGTCAGGCTGGCCCGCACCCGGTAGTCCAACCGGATCACCAGCCGCCACGCGTCGTCCGGGTCCGGCCCGGCGTCCACGTCGATCACCTCGACCCGCGGCTCCCAGCGGGCGATGGCCTGCCGGACGTAGTGGATGGCCAGGCCGGCCGTGGTGTCGTCATTGGGCGCGAAGATCAGCCGGTGCAGCCGGGAGCCGTACCCGGGTCGCATCAGCCGTTCGCCCGGCGTTGTCGACAAGAGCAGAAACAGCGCCTGTCGTACGCTTTCGTCGCCCTCGGTCATCGCCAGGCCGCCGGCCGCGGTGAGCGCCAACCCACCGGTCCGGCCGGCGTCGAAGCCGGCGCCGACGAAGCGGAAGGCCCTCATCGGTCCGCCCCCAGGAACCTCTGTTGCGGGTCACGCACCGTGTGCTTGACCAGCCCCGGCGGTGTGCCGTTGGTAAACCCCTCCAGGTGCGACAGCACCACCCGGTGCCCGTCGACGCGGACCCAGTCGCTGTAGCCGACCCGGACGGTCAGCGTCGTCGTGCACGGCTTGATGGTCGGGCCGTAGTTCGGGCAGGCGATGATCTTGCGTCCCTCCGGGTCGTCGTCCACCAGCACGGGCACGTCGGTGACGGTCACCCACTGCTGCGAGGGCCGGTTCTCGACCCGGCCGTCGTGATCGCAGGTGATCACGGAGTCACGGTGGATCCAGCGCATCAGCCGCCTCCTTCGTGGTGGGCGCGGGCGAGCGAACGGGCCTGCCGCGCCGCGGTCGTCGGGTCCTCGGTCGACTCGGCGTGCCGGAAGTCCACGCTGCGGGCGCGCACCACCATGGCCCGGCCGGGCGCCGAGATCACCAGGTCGGACGCCGCGTGCAGAGTGGCCAGATCGGGGGTCAGTTCCAGGAAGCTGCCGCCCTCGGTGGCCAGTCGCAGGCTGCGCTGCACGTCGTCGACGACGATCGACTGCCCGCCGGCGGTGCGCAACGTCCAGCGCCGCGCTCGGCCGTCGTCGATGCCCGCGTCGTACGGCTCGACGGCGCCGAACAGCGAACCGAGCACGATGCCCGAGGCCGGCTCGCCGCCGGGCAGCACCACCAGCACGGTGTCGTCCGGATCGGGAAGCGCCACCAGACCCTTGCCGCGCCCGGCACCGGGGCAGAGCACGGCGAGCCAGCCGGCGTCCAGGTCCCCGTAGGCCGGCAGGGTCAGGCGGACCCGGCCCAGCCCGTCCGGGTCGGCGACGTCGGTGACGGTGCCGAGGGTCACCACGGCACCGGTGCTCGACACGTGGGGCGGCGCGGCCGGAGGCACCGTGGAGAACCGGGTCAGGTGCCCGTTGCCGTCGACGGTGTGCACCACCTCGGTCAGCACGTACGCCCCGGCGACCGGGTCGGGCACACCGCTCAGGTCGACCCGTCGGCCCGGTCGTAGCGCCGGATCGCCCGCGGCCACGCCCTCGGCGGTGACCAGCGCCGCCGCACGGGTGTCCAGTCGCGCCTGGGCCAGCGCCGCCAACTCGTCGTCACTGCGGCCGGGCTGGTCGACGGCGGTGCGGACCCCGTCGGCTCCCACATCAGCCGGGTCCGGGCGGTCGCCAGCCGGCCGTGCGCAGCGCGCCTCGTCGGCCTGCTGGCTGATCACCTCGGCCCGCTGGGGGTGCCAGCCCAACGCCGCGCTGGCACCGCTGGCCTGGTCGGCGTTGGTGGACAGGCGCAGGGTGTGCACGCTCGCGCCGAGGGTCAGCGGGACCGGCTCTCCGTAGCCGGCGAGCGTGATCAGCCGGACACCGCCGTCGTCGGCGGCCAGGTGCAGCCCGGCCCGGCCGGCCACCTCGCGCAGCAGCTCCAGATCGCTGTGCCGGTGCTGTAGCAGCCGCTCCAGCCGGGGCCCGTCGACCTCCGCCGTCACGTCCAGCCCCACCTCGCCGCACAGCTCCCGGGCCAGCTCGACGGCGGTCACCGAGGTGAAGACCCGCAGCCCCTGCCGCTTACGCAGCCGATGCAGCGGGTCGTACGCCCGCAGCCGCAGCACCGCAGCCCCGTCGGCGGCGTACTCGACCTCCACACCCGTGACCTCCCCGGTGAACAGGGCATCGGTGTGCTCGGCGAGTCGTACGTCGAGCGCCGCACCGGGACGGACCGCCGGGTCGAACGCGCCCGCCCCGGCGGCGGTGGCGAGCACCAGCTCGGCCTGTGTGGGCTGGTCGAGCCGCGCCGCCACCCGCAGTGAGCGGACCCGTTGACGGGTCGCACCGGCCAGCTCGACGCCGTCGAGCAGGACGATCAACGCCCGAGGCGCGACGCTCGTCACGGCGTACCCCCGGGGCCTGGGCCTGAGATCGTGCTGGTCGGTGTGGGTCCGGTCGACGGTCCGGTCGTCGCGCCCCAGGCGGCGGGCGCGGTGGCGATGGAGGCGCCCACGAACGATGCGCCGGCACCTACCGCGCCGGCCAGCGCCCGCGCGACTCCGGCCACCGCACCGGCCACCGTCGACCCACCCCCGCTCGGCGGGCCGGGTGGTGGGATGGCCAGGGTGGTCCCGGCCGGCACCGCCAGCGGATCGGTGATCCGGTTGTGTTCGGCCAGCAGGCGCCAGCGCAGCGGCGAGCCGAGCGCGTCGTTGGCGAGCAGGTCGAAGCGCACACCGGAACGACCCGGCTCCGCGGCGCCGTCGCCGGCGGCGATCACCGCGCTGCCCGGTGCGGCGGTCGGGGTGCTCGCCGCGGCCAGCTCCTCGGCGAAGCCGGCCTCGGCCTGATCGGCCGTCTCGGCAGCCCGGACCAGCTTGAGCCGCAGCCAGGAACGTCGGGGCGACCCGGTGCCGGTGAACGCGTCGAACCGCTCCGCCACCGCGATGATCACACCGGGCACGTTCCAGGTCTTGCCCCAGACCAACCGGACCAGCGGCGGTCGCAGCCAACCATGCTCGGCGGTGGAGTTCTCCGCGAGCATCCACAGGGGACGGGTCAGCACCCGTACGTCGGCCGGACGGACCTGCGCCTCCACGAAGTCGACGTCGAAGAGCAGATCGAGCACCAGCTCGGTCCGGCCTCCGCCGGTGAAGACCAGCGGGTCGTCGGCCAGCCCGGACCCGGTGAGCTGCCCGCCAGCGGCACCCCGCTGGCGTACGCCGGCGAGCCGGGTCACCTGCACGGTCTCCGGGTTGAGCAGGCAGTCCACCCGCTCGCCGGAGGAGTCGATGAGGAAGGCGACACGTTCCATCAGTCGCCCGCCTGTTCCCGATCCAGCCGGCTCAGCTGGGCAGCGTCCAGCGCGTCACCTGGCACGGTCCACAGCGTCGCGTCGTCCGGCAGCGCCGGCCACGGGTCGGTGACCCTCGCCTCGATCACGGACGACCACGGCCCGGTGCTCGCCGACCACCCGCCGTCGGTCGGGCCGCGTCCCCGTTCATCGGCCCAGGTCCCGCTGATCGTGCCTGCCTCGGTGACTCGCTGCCCGGCCGGACGTCCGGCCGGTTGCCCGACCCACGCCGGTTCGTCGGGCAGGGCCAGCCAGGGTCCGCCGCCCGTGGTGCTGGCCAGGTCACCGCGCCCATCGATCGTTGTGCCCCCGGCGCCGGCCGCCACCGTCGCACCAGCCGAGCCGCTCCACGAAGCAAGCCGGCCCAGGTTCGGCCCGTCCAGGTCTCGCCCGTCCGGTGCCGCACCCGCAGCCCCGCCCAGCCGCGACGTCCGCGCCCGGTCCGGTTCACCCGTACGGCGCTCACCCGTGAACTCGGGCTGGCCTTCCCTGCCCCAGGTGTGGCCGTCCGCCGATCCGCCCCGGAACCCGTCGCGACCAGGCGAGAGCCCGTCGGCGGCGGTGCCACCGGTAACGCTGGTGCTGGCCGGAGGGCCGATGCGGGTTGCGCGTCGCGTGATCCGGGTGGATTCGAGGTTGTCGGTCCGATGCAGGGGGTGGCTGGTGGGTGCTGGGGTGTCGCCCCCCGCACCCCGTCGCACCGATCCGTCCGGTCCCGCCGGCCGTGCCGATCCCGCCGACCCGTTCGTCGCGTCCGGGCCGGTCGATGGGTCAGGTTCGGACGGTGACGCGGCACCCCTGCCGAACGGGCTGGCGCTGCCGATCTTCGTGCCGTCAGCTCCGTCTGCGGCCTGCGACCTGCGGCCCGGCCTTTCGGTCGCGCCTGGTGAGCGCGACCCGTCCGCCCCTGCGAACCCGCGCGCACCAGGATTGCTCCCGCCAGCCGCGCCAGTGCCGCCCACGCGGGCGGTGCTGCCGAACGCGCGGTCCGTGGCCGGGCCCGCAGCATCCACTCCGTCCCGACCAGTCGAGGCGGACCCGCCCGGCCGGTCGTCGTGGACGCTCGCGTCGTCCGAGCCGACCGGGGACATGTCGAGGTCCAGGTCGTGCAGCAGGCCGGGCGCGTGAGCGGCGACCAGGTCCAGCCAGTGCTGCGGGGGCTCCCCGAAGCGGCGCGGTGCTGCGGTGGGCGCCTCCGACGGCGGGAGTTGCCCGGCGGGCTCGATCCGACCGGCGAGGCGCTGTACCGCCCCGGCGGCCGAGCGCAGCCGGTCGGCCAGCCAGCTACGCGGGTGTCGGCGCGGTGGCACCGCCGGTCTCCAGCTCCAGGCCCTCGTAGCGCAGGGTCAACGAGGCGATGGCGATCTCGTGGCTGAGCGTGTTGAGGTGCGCGCCACGCCACCGGGTGGGCCAGGCGTCGATCAGGTTCCACCGGAGCACCTCGGCGGTCCCGACCGAGTCGAGCAGCACCACCGAGACGTTGCGACGGTTGAGGGTGCCCTGCGCGGTGGCGTTCACCCAGTCCCACAGCTCGCGGGAGGCGGTGAGGCCGAAGTGCAGCGTCACCGGCTCGTACTCGGCCTGGCCGGGCACCATCCGCATCCGGCCGAGGCCGTGCTCCCGGTACGGCTGCCCGGGGATGTTCACCTCCAGCCCGGTCATCTCGGTGAAGTGGCCGTTGGTGACGCCGTTGATGAGCAACCGAAAGTTGTACGCCCGGTACGGGTCGACCGGGGCGCCGGGCTGTGGGGTGGCTGTGGTGGGCATGTCAGCCTCCGATCGTCTCGGTCTCGGTGCCGCCGGCCCACTGGCTCAGCTTGAACACCACGAATTCGGCGGGCTTCACGACGGCGATGCCGATGTGGGCGATCACCATGCCCGCGTCGCGGACGTCCGGCGGGTTGGTCTCCTCGTCGCACTTGACGAAGAACGCCTCCTCGGGGCTGCGCCCGAGCAGCGCGCCGTCGCGCCACACCCGGGTGAGGAACGCACCGATGTCGCGCCGGATCGAGCGCCAGAGGGTGAAGTCGTTGGGCTCGAAGACCATCCACCGGGTGCCGTTGGCGATGGCCTGTTCGATGGCGATGCTGAGTCGCCGTACGTTGAGGTAGCGCCATTCGCTGGCCTCGGCGGCGAGCGTACGGGCGCCCCAGACCCGGATGCCCTCGCCGGCGAAGTAGCGGATCACGTTGACGCCTTTGGGGTTGAGCACGTCGTGTTCCGGTCGGGTGACCAGGTAGCCCAGGTCGACGGCACCGCGTACGGGTTCGTTGGCCGGTGCCTTGTGCACACCGCGCAGGGCGTCGGTGCGGGCCCAGATGCCGGCCAGGTGCCCGCTCGGCGGGGTGAGTTCCAACTCGCCGCTGATCGGGTCGCGTACCCGCAGCCACGGGTAGTAGAAGGCGCCGAACTCGGACTGCCGGGGCCGGTACGCGGCCCCCTCCGCCCCGCCCGAGCCACCAGGACTGCCCGAGCCACCACCCTCGGCGGGCTTGGGGGGTTTGCCGGAGGATGGCGTGGCGACCCGGGTCAACGCGGAGATGTCGTCGATGTCCGGTGCCGGGTCGCAGATCGCGACCATGGTGCGGGTGCGCTCGGCCATGCTGAGCAGTGCCTCGTGTGACACCACGTCGTGAAAGCCCGGCGCGGCGATGATGGAGATCTCGTCGACGGCCTCCAGCAGTTGCAGGCCGCCGCGCCGCTGCCCGGTGCCGGTGATCGCGCCGCCCTCGCCGACGTTGACCACCCAGCAGCGGGCGCCCCCGTTGTCCAGGAAGCCGAAGACCGCCCGGGCCAGCGGGGTGCTCTCCACCCGTTCCCCGCCGGCGAAGAGCCGCAGGAACTCCGTCCAGTTGTTGACCGGCACCGCCTTGCCCAGTTGGGCGGAGCGGTCCGGGGCGACGCCGACGAAGGCGGCGATGCTGGTGCTCGCCGGGCCGATCGGTCGGGCGCCGCTGGGGACCTCCTCGACATAGATGCCGGGGGAGAAGTAGCTGGGCATCGGTCCTCCAGTGCGGGTGGGCGTCAGTGGGTCGGTGGCGCGCAGACGATGACGATGTCGGGTTCGGCGGGGTCGACGTCGGCGGTGAGGATGAGCCCGCGCCCGGTCAGCCGGAGCCGGACCGGGCCCGGATGCTCGGGGTCGTGCGGGACGCCGACGATCAGGAACCGGCCCTCGGGGTCGGTGCGGGTGGCGGACCCGGTGCCGGGAAGCTCGACCCGCATCGCCGCCAGTGGTTGGTCCTCGGGGCCGACGACCCGGCCGCTGAGGGTGCGCACCTCGAGTTGCCGCAGCCGCAGCGGTTGCAGCACCGGCGGCGCGGCCGGGGTCGGGTGGTCCACCTGCGCGGGTACGTCGATCAGCAGCGCCGGGCGGGGAGCCGTGCCGAACGCCGTCCAGAGTGGTGGGTCACCCGCCTCCAGGACGACCGGGTAGTTGCCGTCGCTGGTCGCGGCGGTGAGCACCCGGTCCAGCCGGGGCAACCCGGCCGGCCCGGTGACGCAGAGGAGATAGCGGACCGTGAACCGGTACGGTTCGCGGACCGCGCCGCTGGAGCGGGTCTGCCGGGCCGGGCGCAGCTCCATCGGCCAGAGGGTGAGCCCGGCGGCGTCGCCGCACGCGCGGGGCGGGCCGATCGGGACGGGTTCCCCCGCCGCGCTGGTCAGCCAGGCGGCCAGCTCGGCGGTGGCCGTCTCGATCGGCCCGCGCCCGTCAGTGGTCATCGCGGCGGCGTCCCCTGGATCCGGTACGCGATGGCCTCGTTCCACACGTGCGGGTAGACGCCGATCTCGAAGTACCGGGTGAACCGGTTGATCGGGGCGTTGGTGTGGTCGTGGTAGAGCAGCCACACCGGGGCGATGGTGAACAGGACGTAGTTGGCCAGCACCAGCGGGATGTAGAGGGGGCCGAGCAGGCGACCCTGGAAGATGTGCACGTCCTCGTGCCGCTGGATGCCCGAGCTGGAGCCCGCGCAGACCGTGCCGATGGTGGTGGCGTAGCGGGGCGAGACCCCCTCGACGACGCTGACCCGGCCGCTGCCGGACGAGGTGGGCCGGTCCAGCGAGTGCCCGAAGATCAGGTGCACGGCCAGGTAGATGGCGCCGACGACCGTGTTGAGCAGGCTCCAGGTGTGGTCGACGACGAAGAGGAAGATGCCGCGGGCGTCCGCGGCGTACACCCCGGCGGAGGCCACCGACCAGCCGAAGACCGCGCCGACCAGCAGGCCCACGACGGCGCCGATCAGCAGCCCGATCGGGCCGCCGGCGAGGAAGCCGAACAGGGCGCCGAAGCCGACCTGGATAGCCGCGCTGATGATTCCGAAGACCATGACGTCACCCCTCAGACCCAGGAGCGGAAGACTCGGGGCTCACGACCCTGCGCGACCTGGGTCGGCGACGCCTGTGTCGCCTGCCGATTGCCGGGCGGGAACTGGTTGACGCCGAGCGCGGCGGAGAAGATGACCAGCGCGTTGAAGAACGCGATGATCCATTTCTCGGCGCCGGCGTCGTCGGCGAACGCCGCTGTCACGTAGGACAGCAGGAGCGCGATGCCGATGGCGATCCATTTGCGGAGCTTGTCGCCACTGGGGCCGATCAGCCCGCCGATGACGTTGGTGGCCAGCAGGGTGGCGGCGCTCGCGCCGGCGAGGCTCCCCAGGGCTGCCCAGGTGAAGAGATCGTTCATGGCGATCCCCCTTTTCTGCGATGGTGCGACCGGGATGTGGTGGTGGTGAGGTCCGGGGCTCCGGGCTGGGAGCACCGGGGCCGGTCGCCGTCGTCTCGGGGGCGGCCGGGGCCGGGCGTGGCCGGCTGAGCCGGCCACCAGGTGGATCAGCCGGGCCCCGGGGCGTCGGCGGGCGGGCCCGGCGCGGTCGGGCCGGGCGCAGCCGGCGCCGCGGGGTGACGGCGGCGCAACAGGAGTACGACCACCGCGGCGAGCAGCAGCAGGAGGAGCGCTCCGCCGACGATGAGCAGCCAGGGGAACCCGCCTCCGTCGCCGGCGGCGGCCGGCGAGGCGGACGGTCGAGGTGGCGCCTCGGCCACGGCACGCAACTCGGTCGGCTTGTCCTGGTTGGAGTCCACCTTCCAGCTGACCGACCGGCCGTTGACCGTGCCATTGCTGTCGATCACCCGGCCGGGAAATGTCACCGAGATCTCGAACGACATCAACTTGAGGAATGCCTGCTGCTGCTGCGGATTCTGCTGCGCCACCTTTCCGCCGTATTTCGACGGATCGAGCGGCAGCGTGAAGCGGTACAGATCGCCGTCCCGAACCAGTTTCACGCTTTCCGTGTCGAAACTCGCCAGCGACGCCTTGTGGTAAGCGATCTGGGTGCCGAAGAGTTTGTCGTCCTGGTAGCCGGTCTCTTCCCCTGCCGGCAGGGCGGGAATGTTCTGCCGCAGCTCCGCGAAGGCCGCCGGGATGTTCTTGTTCCGCGAAGTCAGCAGGGACTTCTGGGCCGTCAGCAGCAACTGCCCGTCGACCGTGTCATCGGCGTTGACCGTGAGACCCATGTTGAGTTGCATGCAGCCGCTCAGTGCGGCGAGGAGGAGAAGACACACCGCGACGCGGAGTGCCTTACCGCGGTTGACTCTCCTGTTCATGGGCTCAGTGTGTGTGATCGCTATCACCACGAGCAGTCAGCGATCAGTCACAACGCAGTCGCCGATCTTACCGGTGTGCTGTCACGTTCGGCTGAGGCCGACGCCGGCACAAATGACTACTCTGGAGTCTTGGGCCCGGCGCAGTTTTTCACGCGTCTCGGCGCTACATCTGGCCGCGGAGGCTGTTCATGATCTTTTCCCCCGTCGCCCGGTCGTCGGGACGGTTCGTCAGGCGGGCCGCCACGTAGAGGGTCTGTCCCGGGGAGCCCGGTCCCAGCAGGCCGGCCGGCGCCGCCCAGACGTGCTCCATCGTCAGGTGCAGGGTCCGGCGGCCCATCCAGTCCGGAGCCGTCCGGACGTCGGCGAGCCAGGTGCTGTCGTCGACGGCCCGGGTGGGCCCGCCCGCGAACGGCGGCCGTAACCGGGCCCGCGCCTGGGCGTCGCACGGCTGCGGGCACGGTGCGAGCAGCACGCGCAGCGAGGTCTCCTTGCCGGTGGTGTCGGGGGACCCCTCGGAGCACTCCCACTCGGCGGTCGACGCGGTGCCGATGCCGGCAAGGCTGAACACCAGGCACCGCCATTCGGTGCCTCGGGGCACCAGCACCGCGATCGGCGGCCCCGGCTCGCCGAGGAGTGTCGCTTCGTCCGTGGCGAACTGCGCGCCGACGGGCGATCCGGTGGACGGCGGCAGTTGCCGCGGCGTCGACAGTGGATAGTAAGGCGCCACCGGCAACGGGGGCATCGAGACCGGCGCGGTCAACCGGTCCACGACCGTGGTCTGGGCACGCTCGACCGGCGTGGCGACGACCCTACCCAGGGCGTAGCCGCCCAGGAAGAGGGTGACGGCGACGAGCACCAGCACAGGATCCGACTCGCTCAGCATCTTGCGTGGCATCGCGCGGCCGCCTCCTGCACCAGATTCCGCACGGCCTCGAACATGGCGTCCCGGGACGCGTAGGGCGTGTCCAGCTCGCCCGCGATCGTCACCGTGCCGATCCGAGCGACGACCTGCGTCGACTGCCGCCCGTCGTGGCCCGTGAGTGCGTACTCGTAGGACTCGTCGCCGATCCGGACCGGCGTCGGACGTGGCCGGCAGCGGTTGCATCTCCAGGCGCGCGTCTCGTCGCGGGCCCGTTGCACCGCGGACTCGCCCTCCGCCCGGGTCAACCGGTGGTAGCCGAACCAGAGCTCCACCTCGGCCCGGTCGTCTCCCGCACCCACCCAGCCGGAGTACACGCACCAGATGTAACCCCCGTTGCCGGGCTCGGTCGTCGGGGGCGACGCCTCGGGCACCAGCCGGGCGATCGTCGCGGGACGGACGAGACCGCAGACGTCGACGGCAGGAGGCCGACCCGGCACGTCGGCGGTCAGTGTCTGCCAGCCGAAGAGGCCCATCCCGACGGTGCCGCCGACGAGAAGCGCGTTGCGCAGTCGGTAACCGATCCGCCACCGCATCCCCTCCGAGGGTAGGGCCTGCCCACGCCACTGTCGACGCGCCAGCGCCTACCCGACAGGGTCACCTGCCCGGCCTAGGCTCAGGGGATGACCGTGATCGTGTGCGTGCTGCTGGTGGACCCCGATGGACGACTGTTGCTGCAACTGCGCGACGGCGACGCCCGCTACCACCCCCGGTCGGCTTGCGCCATCTTTCCGCCGTACTTCGTCGGGTCGAGCGGCGTAACTGGATAGGTTCTGGTTTCCGGGTACGGCGGGATGCCGATGGACGCGGGTTTCAGGCGGTGGTGGGGATCCAGGGGTTGCCGGTCGTGGGAGTGCCGTGGCCCCCAGTGCATAAGGATCTAGCCGGGATGAGGTCCGGGGCGTCGACCGGCGGCTTCAGGTTCGGGCGAGCCGGCGGACGGCGAGGAGCGCGGCCACCGCGGCGATGCCGACGAGAGCCGCTACGGCGGTTACGTTGAAGCCGGCGCCGTGCCACGGATCGCTGACCGCGTCCATCAGCGGCCCCATCGGGGTGAAGTCGACGGCGGTGTTGAGGGCATCCGGCAGCAGGTACGGCGGCGGCCCGCCACCGGCGATGAAGAAGAGCCCGAAGAACAGCAGCAGCCCGACGCCCTGAGCGGCCCGGGCGGTCGGTATCAGCGTGCCGAGCAGGACTCCGAGCGCCGCGAAGGCCAGCGTGCCGGCGAGGAATCCGGCCACCACCCCGACAGTCGAGGACGGTGCGTTGAGGTCGTAGCCACCGAACCCGATCGTGATCATGAGACTGGCGGCGACCAGCGCAACCAACCCGGTGACGATGATCTGTGCACCCGCGAGCGGCCAGGCGGATACCCCGGCCGCGCGGAACCGCCGCAAGACCCCACGTTCGCGGTAGGCGGCCAGGTGGGTGGGCACACCGAGGAAGCCCATCACCGCTATCGCGGCGGCGGCGTACACCGGTACGTAAAAGTCCACCCCGCCGACGCCGCCCATCTCCGGGTCGGGTTCGTTGCCGAAGGAGCCGGCCAGCAGGACCAGGAGGAGGGCGGGGAACGCCAGGCTCATCAGCAGGGTGATCGGTTCGCGCCCGAGCAGTTTGATCTCGGTCCAGACGATGCGCGTTGTCATCTCGGTCTCCTCTGCGGTCAGTCGCGGAGCTGGCGGCCGGTGGTGGCGAGGAAGACGTCCTCAAGCGTGGGGTGATGGGCCCTGAAGTCGGCCGGAAACAGGCGACTCTCGGCAAGGGCGGCCGCCACCGGTACCACGGCCTGCGCCTGGCCAGCGACGGTGACCACACCGTTGGTGGTGCTGACGCTGCTGATGCCCGGTATCGCGGCGAGGAAGCCGACGTCGCAACCGTTGGCGGTGAAGGTCATGGTGATCGGGCCACCGTGGCGGGCGGCGAGCGTGTCAGGGCGGTCCAGCGCGACGACCCGCCCTTTGTCCACAATGGCCACCCGGTCGCAGAGGGCCTGCGCCTCTTCCATGAAGTGGGTGACGAGGACCACGGTGGCGCCCCGGTCACGTACCCCGCGGACCAGGTCCCAGGTGGCGCGGCGTGCCTGTGGGTCCAGCCCGGTGGTCAGCTCGTCCAGGAAGACGACCTCCGGCTGGCCGAGCAGCGCCAGGGCGAGGAACAGCCGTTGTCGCTGGCCGCCGGAGAGCGCCGCGAACGATCTGCGCCGCAGCGCCGTCAGATCCCACGCCGCCAGGGCCGCCTCCACGTCCACATCGGACCGAGAAGCGGCGAACAGCCGGATCGCCTCGGCCACCCGCAGTCGGTCGGGCAAGGCGGAGGACTGCAGCTGCGAGCCGATCTTGCGGCGTAGCCGATCCGGCTCGCGGGCCGGGTCCAGGCCCAGCACCTCGACGCAGCCGCCGTCCCGCCCGCGCAGACCTTGCAGGCACTCAACGGTGGTGGTCTTGCCGGCGCCATTCCGGCCGAGCAGCCCGAAGATCTCGCCGCGGCGGACCGAGAACGAGACGTCCTCGACGGCGACGAAGGCATCGTAGGTCTTACGAAGGTTCTCGACGGTGACAACGTCCATGGTTTGACGGTAAAAGGCGGCCCGGGTCGAGCACGTCCGCCAAAGGAGGACTCTTCCACCTACTCAAAAGGAGGTACGGCCCGGACCAGGCCGGTCTCGTAGGCGACCACAGCCGCTTGGACCCGGCTCTCCACGCTGAGCTTGGTGAGGATCCGGGAGACGTGGGTCTTCGCGGTGAGCTCGGCGATGTGCAGCCGCCCGGCGATCTCCCGGTTGGAGCACCCGCGGGCAACGAGCTGCAGCACCTCCCGCTCCCGATCGGTGAGCGCCTCCAGCGCGGGCGGTGCCGGGCGGTTCCGGCGCAGCCGGCTGGCCACCAGATGATCGACCAGGCGGCGGGTGGTGGACGGCGAGATGACCGCGCCGCCACGTACCGCCGACTTGACCGCCTCCAGCAGCTGCACCGGCGGCGTGTCCTTCACCAGGAAACCGACCGCCCCCGCCTCAAGGGCGTCGAAGACGTTCTCGTCGGTGTCGTACGTGGTGAGGATCAGCACGTGCGGCGGGTCGGTGGCGGCCAGCACCCGGCGGGTTGCCGCGATCCCGTCCAGCCGTGGCATCCGGATATCCATCAACACAACGTCCGGCCGATGTGCAGCGACCGCGGCCACCGCCCGCTCGCCATCCTCGGCCTCGGCCACCACCTCGATCTCCGGGTCGGAGTCGAGCAGCGCCCGGAAGCCGGCCCGGAGCAGCGCCTGGTCATCGGCGATCACCACCCGGATCACGACGCCTCCAGCGGGAAGGTCGCCGTCACCCGGAAGCCGTCGGGCCCGCCCGCGGTGGAGAGCTCACCGTCGTAGAGGGCGACGCGCTCGGCCATCCCACGCAGGCCCTGTCCCGGGATGAAGGCCGGATCGGCCACCCCGCGGTCGCGCACCTCCACGCTGAGCCGATCCGGTTGGTAGCTCACGCTGAGGTGTGCCCGGACTCCGGGGGCGTGCTTGATGACGTTGGTGAGCGACTCCTGGACGACCCGGTAGGCAGCCAGGTCGAGGCCGGGGGAGAGCGGTACCGGTGTGCCGGAGGTCTCGGCGGTGACGGTGACCCCGGCGTCGCCCGCGGCGGCCACCAGTGACGGCAGGTCGGCGAGTCCCGGCTGCGGTGCGGGCGCCGGGCCGGCCACGCCGCCCCGAACCGGGTCGCGCAGTACGGTCAGCATCCGGCGCAGCTCCGACAGTGCCTCCCGGCCGGTCCGCTCGATCACACTCAGCGCCTCGGCGGCCTGGGTCGGGCGGGCGGCGACCAGATGAGCACCGACCCCGGCCTGCACGGTGATGACGCTCATCGCGTGGGCGACGACGTCGTGCAGCTCCCGGGCGATCCGGGACCGCTCGTCGGCGATGGCCCGCTCGGCGAGCGCCTGTTGCGCCGCCCGCAACTGCTCGGCCTTGACCTCCAGTTCCTCCGCGTACCGCTGTCGCCCGGCCATCGCCACCCCGAGCGCCCAGACCACTCCGTACACCACGGCGACGTACAGCAGCTCCGTCACGTCGACCGGCCACAGGCCGGACACCACCGCGACCATCATCCACAGCGGGGTGGCGAGCGCGATCGCCCGCAGCCACAACGGGCGGCGCCACGCGCCGGCGGCATAGAGCGCGGCCATCAGCGGCAGCGACTGAAGGAAGTGGCCCTCATGCGGTCCGTCGAACGGTGTGGCGAGCCAGAGTGGGTAGGTGACACCGAAGACCAACGCGACGGCGAGCGGATTCCACCGGATCGCCAGCACCGGCAGAGTGTTCGCGAGCAGCAATGGGATGGCGCGGAGCGGGTGCAGCTCGATGATCCGCCATTCCGGTACGGCAAACACGATCGTCAGGACCACCGTGAGCCCGACCAGGGCGCGTCCGGACCGCATTGGCCCAGCCTAGGCGACGGTCGCATGCGGTGTGATCACCACTGAGTCCGTGGCTCACCGTACGTGCGCGCCCAGCACCCAACGGTGTCATCATCCCCGCCGATTCAGGGCACTCCGCTTGCAGCCCGGCAGCATCAGTCGCGGGGCCGAGGCCGGAGTGAAGGGCGGTGAAGTTGTCACCGCCAGCGGGTTCTCCGCGCTGATCGCTTGCGGGGCGGGGTCAGCCGCCACTGCCGACGCCCCAGCGCCTACCCGACGGTCGACCCGTGTGGGCCGGTGCCCCAGGTGCGTACGCCCAGCGCCATCGACTCGGTCAGCGGTTCGCCGTGCAGGGTGGTGCAGCGCTGACCGGGGTGGATCACCACCTGCGGTGGGGTGGCCGGGTCGTCGGCGACGAGGTAACCGTCCGGCCCGCGCAGCACCGCCACGTCGCCGAGGCGCAGCGCCACCGCGTCGGCGTCGTCCGGAACGAGCCAGGCGGTGCCGCTGACCAGCGCCACGACGGTGAGCGGCGCCCGGCTCGATCCGTAGCGCGTACGGCGGGTCGAGCACCGACCGGAGCAGGAAGGCGCCCCGCGCCCGGGGACCGTCGAGCAGCCCGGTGAGGGGGTCCATCGCGCGATGGTAGACGATCGCGAGGGGCACTCGCGGTGCCGGTGACCTGGTGCGGGAGGTGGGCAAAGGTGCGGTTCAGCGGCGTGCGGGTGGCCGGCGAGCGGCTGCGGCACGGCTGGCGGCCGGTGCTGGAGACGACCGTCGCGGCGACCGTGGCCTGGCTGCTCGCCACCCGGCTGGTCGGGCACCCGCAGCCCTTCTTCGCTCCGGCGGCGGCGCTCATCGTCCTCGGCCAGGCCCGGGGACAACGGATCCGGCGGGCCGTCGAGGTCGTCCTCGGTGTCGCCGCCGGGGTGCTGGTCGCGGACCTGGTGGTGCAGGCGCTGGGCACGGGCACCACCTGGACGGTGTTCACCGTCATCCTGCTCACCGTCCTGCTCTCGGCGGCCTTCGGCGCCACCGGCGTGACGTTGGTGCAGGCCGCGGTCTCGGCGCTCTACCTGGTGGTGGTCGCACCGCCGGACGGGTCGCTGGTGCCGTTCCGCTTCGTCGACGCGCTGATCGGCGGCGCGGTCGCGCTCGCCGTCAGCCTGTTGGTCGACGCCCGGCACCCGCTGGCCCCGCTGGCCGCCGAGGTACGGCGGACCTTCGACGAACTGGCCGGGCTGCTGGACGGGCTCGCCGACGCGCTGGACCGCCGCGACGAGCCCGGCGCCGTCGCCGCACTGGCCCAGGCGCGGGGCATGGACGCCCGGGTCGACGGGCTGCGCGACAGGGTGCTCGCGGCCGGCGAGGCGCTGCGGCTCAACGTGCGCCGGCGCCGGCACATCGGCCGGCTCCGGTCGGTGGACGAGTCGATCCGGCAGATCGACTACGCGGTACGCAACGTCCGGGTGCTGGCCCGCGCCGGGGTGACGCTCAGCCGGCTGCAGTCCCCGGCGCCGCCCGAGCTGGACGCGGCGCTACGTGCGCTCGCCGAGGCCGTCCGGGAGGCCGGTGCGGCCCTCTCCGCCGACCTGGACGGGCAGGACGAGGCAGCCGACCGGCACGCCAACCGGGCGGACGAGGCCGCGCTGGCCGCCGTGCACACCGCCGGACAGCTCTTCGGGCTGACCCAGACCCTGCCACTCGCCATGATCATCGGTCAGGTCCGGGCCACGGCCATCGACCTGCTGCGCGGCGTCAACCCGGATGACGACGTCGCCGTCCTCACCCGGGTGGACGACGCCCTCGGCCTTCCCCCGGTCTGACCCGTACCCGGGCGGTCGAGGTCAGGTGGTAAGCCAGGTGGCGGCGGACTGCCGTACCGGGGTGGGGATCTCGTGGCCGCCGGGGAACTCCTCGTAGGTGACGTCGTAGCCGAGGTCGTGCAGGTGCGGGACGAGCCGGCGGCTGCACATGTCGATCGGCAGCACGCGGTCGTCCACCCCGTGCGAGACGAAGATCCGCGGTCGGCCGTGGGTGGCCGGCGGTGCGGCGAAACCGGGGGAGAAGGCCAGCACCCCGTCGACCAGGTCGCCGTTGGCCAGGCCGAGCGAGAGCGCGTACGAGGCGCCGTCGGAGAACCCACCGAACGTCACGTCGCGTACCGGGTAGCCGTCGAAGACGCCGGCCAGCAGCCCGTCGATGCGCCGCACGTCCACCCCGAAGCCCCCGGCGATCAGGTCCCAGCTGCTGGCGGCGGCCTGTGGGGCGACCAGCAGCAGGTGGTGCGCGTCCGCGACCGGCAGCAACAGGTCCAGCCCCTGCCGCGCGGAGCCGCCCGCCCCGTGCAGCAGCACCACCAGCCGGTACGCGGCGCCGTCGGCGACCGGCTCCGGGGCGTACACCATTGCCAACAGCCCACCGCCGGGGGCGCTCACCGGCACCAGCCCGGCGGGCGCCGGCGCCACCGGTGGGTGGGCGCGAGCGGTCAGCCGGCCGAGCCGGGAGTCGTCCCCCGGCTGTCGGTCTGGCGGCGCGGGGTCGGACACGGGTCACCGCTCCTCGCTGTCGGCGGGGTGTGCGCCGCGGTTACCCGACCAGCCACGGGTTAACCGCCGTCTGTCAGGCGCTGCCGGCGAGACACCGGCGCGAAGGGGCGGATCGGGTCAGGCGCTGTCGCGGGCCACCAGGGCGGACGGGAAGAGGGTCAGCGGAGCGGTCGGACGCCGGTCCAGCACGGCCGTGGCCGCGGCGGCGGCGATCCGGCCCACCGGGTGGCTCGCGGTCGTCAGCGCGGGGGCGGTCATCCCGGCCAGCGGGATGTCGTCGAAGCCGGCCACCGCGACGTCGCCGGGCACCCGCACGCCGGCGTCACGCAGGCCCGCGATCACCCCGAGCGCGGTGTCGTCGCTGATCGCGTAGATCGCGTCGACGTCCGGCCAGCGCCGCAACGCCTCGCCGGCCGCCGCCCGGCCGCGCGCCGCGGTGAAGTCCCCGGGCAGCACCCGCTCCGGCAGTCCCGACTGGCGCATCAGCCGCCGGTACGCCTGCACCGGCCGCTGGGAGCACGGCAGCCAGCGGGGCCCGGTCACCATGGCGATCCGGCGGCGACCGCTGGCGTACAGGTGGCGCAGCACCTCGTCGGCGCCGGTGCCGTTGTCGACGTCGACCGACGGGACCATGGCCGAGCCGATGCCGATCGAGGCGACCCGGCCGCGCAGCGACCGCGGTACGGCGTCCAGCAGATCCTGGGTGGTGTTCACCAGCACCACCCCGCACACGCTGCCGTCCCCGGCGAGCTGGTCCAGGCTGTTCGGCGCGCCCAGCGGCAGCCAGTGCAACGCCACCCCGATGGCGGCCGGCGCGCAGACCCGGGCCGCCGAGCCGACCACCCGGTGGACGTACGGGTCGTCCAGCACCGCCGCGCTGGTCCCCAGAACGGCCACGACAAGTCGTACGCCGCCGCCGCGGACCAGCGCCCGGGCGGCCGGGTTGGGCACGTAGGCGAGCTGGTCGACGGCTGCCGTGACCAGTTCCCGGGCTGCCGGCGAGGCGAACCCGGTGCCGGCGATCACCCGCGACGCGGTGGACCGGGACACCCCGGCGACCCGCGCGACGTCCTCGAGAGTTGCCGGTCGGTGTGCCGCTGCCGTCATCGTTGCCTCCTGCGGCGGCCCATCCGGTCGGACAAACGCCTGCTCACATCATGCCCCTGCCAGCCCGTGAGCGGTAAGGGGCGGTGCCGGTTGTGGTGGTAACGCTCTCAGGTGTGCGATTGTGCGAGGAGAGCACCCCGAGGAAGAGGACCTGACCCCGTGAGCGCCCCCACCAGCCAACCCGTAGCCCCGGACACCGCACCGCCGCCTTCGCGGGCTGTGCGGCTCGCTCGCAACGGCGTCGCTGCCACCTTCACCCTCAACGGGCTGGCCGTCGGCAGTTGGTTCTCCCGGGTGCCGGCGGTCCGCGAGGCGTTGGATCTCTCCGCCGGCCGGCTCGGGTTGCTCCTGCTGGCGATGAGCGTCGGCGCGCTGCTCGCCATGCCCACCTCCGGCCTGCTCGCCCAGCGACTCGGCGCGGCCCGCACCGTCACACTGGCCACCGTGCTGGTCGCGGTCGGCCTGACCGTGGCGGGGCTGGGCGCCACGATGACCGGGTCGTTCGCCGTCGTCGCCGTGGGGTTGGTCGCCTTCGGCTACGGCTCCGGCGCCTGCGATGTGGCGATGAACGTCGAGGCCGCGACGGTGGAACGGCGGCTGGGGCGTACCGTCATGCCCCGCTTCCATGCGGCGTGGAGCCTCGGGTCGGTGGCCGGCGCGGGGCTCGGCGCGGCGGCGGCCCGGTTCGACGTGCCGGTCGGCGCGCACCTCGTCGCGGTGGCGGTGGTCGTGTTGAGCGGCACCGTGCTCGCCGCCCGGGCGTTCCTGCCCCTGCGGGGGAGCGACCCCGCCGACGACCCGGCGGACGCCACCCCGGCCGCCCGTCGCCGGGCACAACTCGCCGCCTGGCGGGAGCCGCGCACCCTGCTGATCGGGCTGTTCGTGCTGGTGGCAGCGTTCACCGAGGGCGCCGCCAACGACTGGCTGGCCGTCGCGTTCGTGGACGGCCGGGACCTGAGCGAGGCGGCGGGCGCGGCGGTCTTCGGCGTCTTCGTCGTGGGCATGACCGTCGGGCGCACCGCGGGCACGGTCGCGCTGGACCGGTGGGGTCGGGTGCCGGTGCTCAGCGGCACCATCGGGCTCGCCGTGGTCGGCGCCAGCCTGGCCGTCCTGGCCGGCTCCGGGCCGTTGGCCATCGTCGGCGTCGCGCTGTGGGGCCTCGGTGCGTCGCTGGGCTTCCCGGTCGGGATGAGCGCGGCGGCCGACGAGGAGGCGCACGCGCCGGTGCGGGTGAGCGTGGTCGCGGTGATCGGCTATACCGCGTTCCTGGGTGGGCCGCCGTTGCTGGGGCTGCTCGGCGACGACGTCGGCACCCTGCGCGCGCTGCTGGTGGTGCCGCTGCTGCTGCTGCCGACCCTGCTGCTGGTGCCGGTGCTGCGCCCGCCGTACCCCGCCGACATGGCTCCGTCAGCACATAAAAACTAACCCACGCCACCGCCGAGCGGTATCGGGCGCGTGGCCGACTGCGCCGCGTGCCCGCGCTGGCTACGGTCGCCGAGTGCCAACGGACGAGATCACCGCCGCCGCGGCGGGTACCTGGACCCTGGGCGACCGCACCGTGCGTCGGATGGGCTTCGGCTCCATGCGGATCACCGCGAACCCCGACCGCGACCGGGCCGTCGCCCTGCTGCGCCGTGTCGTGGAGTTGGGCGTCAACCACATCGACACGGCCGCGTTCTACGTCTCGCCCGGTGGAACCCTGCGGGTCGGCACCGGCCCGGCCCGCTACGCCACCGAGCTGATCCGCGCCGCGCTCGCCCCGTACCCGGAGGATCTGGTGATCGCCACCAAGGTCGGCTTCGGGTACGACCCGGTGGCCGGCTTCACCGAGGCGCTCACCCCGGCGCAGTTGCGCGCTCAGGTGGAGGAGAACCTGCGTCGGCTCGGCCGCGACCAACTCGAGGTGGTCAACCTGCGCCTCGGTCGGGGACCGGGGGCGGTGCCGCTGGTCGAGCGGTTCGGCGCCCTCGCGGACCTGCGCGCCGCCGGGCTGATCCGGCACCTCGGGCTCTCCAATGCCCGGCCCGAGCAGGTGGACGAGGTGGCGGGCATTGCGCCGGTGGTCTGCGTGCAGAACAACTACGGGGTGGACGCCTACCGGGAGCAGGACGACTTCGTCCGGGTCTGCGGCGAACGGGGCATC
Source organism: Micromonospora sp. NBC_01638 (assembly GCF_045209745.1). Taxonomy (NCBI): domain Bacteria; kingdom Bacillati; phylum Actinomycetota; class Actinomycetes; order Micromonosporales; family Micromonosporaceae; genus Micromonospora; species Micromonospora sp. NBC_01638. The sequence continues at coordinate 5,935,984 of NZ_CP109273.1, read as the reverse complement.
GCGTACGTGCCGTTCTTCGCGCTGGCCGGCACCGGCCGGGAGGCGGGCGCGAGCGCCGCGCAGGGCGGGGCCGTCGAGGCGGTCGCCCGCGCCCACGGCGTCACCCCGCATCAGGTACGCCTGGCCTGGACGCTGCACCAGGGCCCACACGTGCTGGCCATCCCCGGCACCGGAGACCCAGAACACCTGGCGCAGAACATAGCGGCCGGCGCCCTGCGCCTATCCCCCCAAGACCTAACCCACCTGCGCGCCCGACCTTGCCCACCCACCCCGCCCTTGCCCCGTTGATCATGAAGTTAGCGACGTCGATGTCGGCGTGTCGCGCCGCTAACTTCATGATCAACGGGGCCGGGGGCCGGGGGCCGGGGCGGGGGACGGGGGCCAGGGGGGTTTAGTCGTTGAGCCAGACTCGGAGGGGGCCGGTGGTGGTGAAGCCTGCTTCCAGGGCTGGGGTCAGGTCCGGGGTTGATTCGTAGCCGACCAGGTGTGCCTCGGGCAGGGTGGCGCACACCGCCAGCCAGACATCGCGGGGGTTGGTGGTGTGGGTGAACAGGTTGGAAACGCCGTACTGGCCGTCGCCGCTGAGCACCGCACCGCCGGTGGTCACGCCGTGTTCGTCGTGGCGAGCGAGCACCCGTACCCGCGAATCGGCCAGGAGCGCTGGGCGGAACAACTCCCCGCCACCGTGTGCCGCCGCCCAGGCCGTCAGCTCGTCAGGTGTGGTGACCGGGGTGAGCGGTGCGTCGACCGGTGGCTTCGCCGGTGGCCGGTGGATCCACTGGGCGTCGAAGAGCACCCGGAACCCGTACCCGGTCAGGTCTAGGTCGGCGAAGCTGTCCTTCACCGACGCACCGGGTCCCGCGTCGATCCGGGTCAGCAGGGCGTCGGCGTCGACGCCCGGTCGCAGGGTGACCGCGTCCGGATACCACGGTGGGGAGCGGTGGGGGACCGACCAGGCTCCGGCGTCGGTACGGCCGGCCAGTCCGTGGCTGCCGCAGACGATGTCGCACCATTCGGCGTTGTTACGGGCCGCCGCCGTCCGTGGGTCCCCAGGCACGTCACGCAGCCTAGGCGGCTCACCGACCGGCCGAGCACAACGGTCGCTCCGACGGCTCCGGACGAATGGCGCCGGAGCGGCTCATGGGGCGTAGACCAGGTCCATCGTGTCGGTGTGCCCGGACCAGCGCAGGTCGAGGTGCCAGCAACCGGCCTGGGGCATGTCGATGATCGACGGACCGGGACCGCCGGTGACCCGCCGGGTCACTGTGGTGTCGGTGCCGTCCAGCGTCGCGGTGATCACCAGGGTTGCCGGTGACGTCGGGTCGGGCGAGGTCGTGGAGGCGCGGGCCACCCAGAGGATCTTGTTGTTCGACCCGTCCTTTCGGCCCTGCCGCAGCGGATGAGCGAACAGCGCCGCCACGATGTCACCCTTCGCGCCGAAGACGTGCGGAATTCGCGCGTCCCCGCTGAACCCGGCGTCCGCCCAGTCGGGCAGGGACCCCGTCTCGACCCGTGAACCGCAGCCTGTCGTGGCGCTCGCCGTGGTGGCGGCAGCGCCGGCCGACGCGGCCGACCCGCCGCCGGCCGACCCGGCCGACCCGCTGCTTGTCGTGGTCGTGCTGCACCCCGCCAGCAGGACCACCGTTGACGCCAGCATCAACCTGCCCCATGAACCCATCTCGCCCCTTCCGGTACGCGTCGAGGACTCGTCGCATTGTGGTGACACCGGCGGGGCTCGCCAGGTTCCTAGCGCAGTGAGCGGGCGATCTCGATGGCCTCTGCCCTGCTGAGGTCGCCCTCAAGCCGGTAACTCACGTCGGCGTCCTGCCAGATCAGGGTCGAGGCGGCCAGCCGGGCGGTCTCCTTGCGGATCTCGCCGGCACGGTTCACGTACGACAGCACGTGTGGCCTGTCGACCCAGACGGCGAAGTCGCCGTTGACCTCAACCCAGGTCACCCCTGGTGGGGTGGCCTCCTTGTGGAAGGCCAGGTTGAGACGACCATCGAACGCGTCGACGCGCAGCGCGCCGCCGTCGTAGAGCAGCGTCGCCACCCGACAGGTGCCCGTGGAGTCGGGGTCGGCCACCAGCACCTGCTCGGGTGGGCCCAGCTTCGCCGGTAGGCGAATCGGGAACCGCACCGCCCGCTGTGCCTCGTCCAGGGCGACGGCCCGCTGCCCGGGCAGCGGCGACGGAGCGCCGCTGGGCAGCGCCGGCGCGGGCGAGGTGGCGATGCTGACACCGGCGAAGCGCAGCAGCCCCGCGACGGCGTCGGCTATCGCGGCACGGGTTGGCGGCAACACCGCCACGAGCAGGGCGACGAGCGCCGCCGCGGCGAGCGCGCGCCACCGGCGCTGCCGGGGTGCGGGCCCGCTGAGCCGTACGCGGACGCGAGCGGTCACGTCGGGCGGGTCGGGTGTCTCCAGCCAGGCGGAGAGGTCGCGCAGTTCCCGTTCGAGGTCACCCATGCCGGACCTCCTCGCGGTCGAGCAGGCCGCGAAGCTTCGCCAGTGCCCGTGACGTGCGTGACTTCACCGTGCCCCGGGGCCAGCCCAGTGCCGCCACCGTCTCCTCCTCGGTGAGATCGAGGAAGAATCGGCAGACGATCACCTCGCGGTCCCGTACCGGCAGTTGACGCAGGGCCTGCACCAGTGCGGCACGGCGCTCCCCGGCGAGGACCGCGCTGACCGCCCCGTCCTCGGTGATCTCCGATGTCGGGTTCGCCGTCGCGGCCCGCAGGACGAGCCCGTCCCGCCGGCCGCGGGAGCGGTGCAGGTTGCGGGTCTCGTTGGCGACGATCGCGAGCAGCCATGATCGGAAGGACGATTCGCCCCGATAACGGGACAACTTGCGGTACGCCTTGACAAACGCCTCCTGGATGACGTCCTCGGAGTCCGAGCCCGCGCCGAGCAAGACCGCCGTCCGGTGCGCGGACGCGGTGTGCCGGGCGACCAGGAGGTCGTACGCCTCCAGGTCACCTGCCCGAGCGCGGGTGACGAGCGCGTCGTCGTCCAGGGGAGACCTCCGTTCGGATCACACTTATGACACCGGGCACGCGCCGCGGGTTCCACCGGCGGTTTTTCGCGGCGGGTCAGCCGTCTCCCATCGGGCGTGCAGCGTATTGCCAGGAATCGGTGCTGCACTGGAGGGGCGTCGAGGAGAGGGGCTGGGCATGAGCTGGTTCAATCGCCGGTCACGGGGCGCCGAGGCGACCCCGACGAAACTGGACCGGGAGGCGACGCGCGACGACCTCGCCGCGCTGGAGGCGTTCGTCGCCACCCGGCGGGGCGTGGAGTTCTACCTGGAGCCGGAGACCACCGCGACGGACACCACCGTGGTGGCGATCGCCCACGACGGCGAGTGGATCCGTCGCCGTACCGGCACGCCACGCGCGGCGGGGGCCATCGCCCGCAAGCACGCGGTGCCGCTGTACGAGGCGGCGCGCACCGGCTACCCGGAACGGATGCGGGTGTGGAACCGCGCCCATCCGGAACGCCACGCCCGCTGAGCATGATGAACGCGTCGATCCTGCCGTGGGCCAACCAGGCGAGAACGATCGCGGCGGAGCCGTGCATGCGTATCCGTTGGACGTGCTGGGCGAGTTGCTCCGTGATGGCAGGTCGCTCGGTGTTCTTCCGGCTGGCCTCGGCTCCGACCGCGTAGTCGCCGATGGCGACGACGGCGTCCTTGAGGTCGGTGATCCGCTAGCCGCCCAAACCCACCCTCACTCCCGCGATCTTGCACTTCCTGTCGCGGCATAACGCGCGAAGTGCGCATATGGCAGACCGAAACTGCAAGATCGCGGGAGGAACCGGCGTGACGATCATTCGCTGCGGGCTGTCTCCGGGCCGGTGATGCGTTCCAGCAGCGGCAGGGTGGAGGCGATGATGCCGAGACAGGCCGCCAACCCGACGACCACGATCACGTAGAAACCCGGTCCCGGTGCAATGAGCGTGTAGTCCATCTGTGCCCGGAGGAACAGGTGCGCGGCGAGGAGACCCATCCCGATGGCGACCACGGCGACGGCGAGCATCGGTACGGCGCTCTCCAGCGCGACCACCCGGCGCAGGACCCGCACCGGAGCGCCGCTGAGGCGCAGCAGGCTGAACGGGCGCCTGCGTTCGGTGAGACCGCCGATCACGCTGACCGCGAGACTGCACCCGCCGAGCGCCAGGCTGGCAATGATGGTGACGTTCGCCAACTGTTCCCAGCCGCGCAGCGTGTTGGCGAATTCCGACTCGAAGTCGCCGGGCACGTTCGGCCCCACCCAGAAGGTCGGGTAGGCGATCTCGAGTACGGTGCGTGCGCGCTCGATGGCGGCGGCGGAACCGTCCGTGCCGACGACGATCGACATCACCGGCAGCCTGGGGAGATCACCGAGCGGCACCGACGCGGCCGGCCAGACCCTTGTGGACAGAGCCGATTCCCGGAAGGGGATGAGGCCCGTCGGCACCTCGGCGACGCCTGCGCCGTCGGCGCACCGGCCGTGCGCGCTCGGGAGGTCGGTGCACGCGATCAGGCCGGGCTCGCTGGCGCTCATCATGTCCGGGTTCTCGCGCACCGTGGCCGCGTATCGCACGCCGGTGGTCGAGCGCAGTTCGGTGAGCAGCGTGTCGGGCACCGGTGGTGCCTCTCCGCCGAAGTGCATGGACATGGTGCTCGCCTCGGTGGAGCCGATCGGCGCTGGGCCGCGGTTGGCCACGATCGTGGTGATCACGCCGACGGCGACGCTCGTGACGAAGAGCGCGAGCATGATGCCGCTGATCGCCCGGAAGCCGGCCTTCGGGTTGTCGGCGAGGCGTCGCGCGGCGATGAGTGTGGCGGGGCGGCTGGCGTACCGGGCCATGACCCGGGCACCGACCATCGTCAACCAGGGGCCGGCGAGGACCAGGCCGGCCATGATGAGCAGCAGGCCGGGCAGGAACACCGCGGTCTGGCCGTCGGACGTCTCGGGCCGGTGGCCGAGCGCGAACACCAGCACACCGACGCCGAGCAGGAGTGGGATCAGCCGGTAGGCGCGCGGTGCCCGTGGGGTGACCCGTCGGGTGACGCCCAGCGGCGAGATCCGCACGCGGCGCAGCGAGACCTGGGCCGCGACCGCCGCACCGGCCGGGACACCGAGCGCGACGAGCAGGACGTCCAGCACGCCCAGCGACATGTCGCTGGGGAAGAACGGCATGCCGGTGAACGGGATGCCCGCGAGTGAACCGCGGAACGCGGCGAACAGGAGGAACCCGAGGGCGGTGCCGGCGACGGCCGCGGCGGTCGCCTCCACCGCGGCGACCACCGAGATCTGCTTCGGGGTCGCGCCGACCAGGCGCATCGCGGCGAAGCGCTGCTCCCGGCGGGCCGCGCTGAGCCGGGTGGCGGTGCCGATGAAGATCAGCACCGGAAACAGCAGACCACCGGCGATCACGCCCAGGATGAGGTTCATTGTGGTCTCGGGGAGCGCGGGGGTCTCGCCGACGCTGGTGAGCTGCTTGGCGAGGGGCAGCCCGGCGACGTCGTCGGGGGTGCCGCCCATGATGACGAGCAGGGTGTCCGGTGAGGTCAGCGCGGCTGGGCCGACGGTGCCGAGGTCACGCCCAGGGTAGCGGTCGCCCAGTTGGTCGGCCGGGTGGGCGGCCAGCAGCTTCTGCAACGAGGGCGAGGCGTAGTACTCCCCGGGCCCCGGGGTGGTCGGGATGCCGACCGGGGTGGGCGCGCTCGATCCGGTGGCGGCGACGTCGATCCGGATGATCTGCTTGCCGTGGAAGTAGTCTTCCCGGGTCGACCACCACAGCGGATCGGCGTCGCCGCCCGTCGAGGCGCTGGGATAGATCGACGCGTACCGGGTGAGCTGCGCGTTGACGGCGTTGACCCCGGCGAGGGTGGTCAGCAGCAGCCCGCTGCCGATCGCGACGGCGGCGGCGATGACAGCGAGGCGGGTGAGCGCCTCGCGGCCGCCGGCCACGGCGAGGCGGAGCCCGAAGGCGATCATGAGGCGATCCGGTCCGGCGCGTTCACGTGCCCGTCGCGGACCATGACCTCGCGGTCGGCGTACGCGGCGATCCGAGCCTCGTGGGTGACCAGGATGACCGTGGTGCCCTGCTCGCGGGCCGAGCTGACCAGCAGGTCCATGACCTGCTCGCCGGTGAGCGAGTCGAGCGCGCCGGTCGGCTCGTCGGCGAAGAGGACCTGCGGCTCGGCGACCAGCCCTCGGGCGAGGGCGACGCGTTGCGCCTGCCCGCCGGACAGCTCACCCGACCGGCGTTGCTCCAGGCCGTCCAGGCCGAGGCGTTCGAACCAGGCGCTCGCCATTTTGAGTGCCTGCGTCCGGCGTACGCCGCTGAGCAGCAGCGGCAGGGCGACGTTCTCCGCTGCGGTGAGCTCGGGGACGAGCTGGCCGAACTGGAACACGAAGCCGAAGCGGTCGCGGCGCAGACTGCTGCGCTCGGTCTCGGCCATGGCATCGACCCGGGCGCCGTCAAAGAGGATCTCGCCGGAGTCGGGCACGAGGATGCCGGCCAGGCAGTGCAGCAGGGTCGACTTGCCCGAGCCGCTGGGGCCCATGATGGCGAGAACCTCGCCCGCGTCCACGGCGATGCTGGCGCCACGCAGCGCGGGCGTCCGGCCGAAGGAGAACTCAACGTCGCGTGCTTCGATCACGACGCTCATGGCCGCACCGCCTTCCGCAGGGCGTCCAGCCGGGCGCCGGTCATCTCGATCCACCGGAGGTCCGCCTCCAGGTGGTACAGGCCGTGGTCGGCGAGCAGGGCGTCGACCAGGTTGCCGGCGCGTTTGATCTCGGTGAGCTCACGCATCCGCCCCAGGTGCGCGCTGCGCTGGGTGTCGAGGTATTCGTCGGCGGGACGGTCCAGCATTAGCGCGAGCACGACCTTGGCGAAGAGCACGGTCTGCAGGTGCGGCTCCGGGTCGACCGGCTGGGTCAGCCACTGCTCGACCTCGGTCGCGCCCAGGTCGGTGATGATGTAGCGCTTGCGGTCGGGGCCGGAGCCGGGGGCGACGTCGCTGATCACCACCTTGCCGTCCCGGGACAGTCGGCTGAGGGTGGAGTAGACCTGGCCGAACGGCAGGGGCTTGCCCCGGCCGAAGAAGGCGTCGTAGTCACGCTTCAGGTCGTACCCGTGGCTGGGCTCCCGTTCGAGGAGGCCGAGAAGGGTCAGTGGCACGCTCATGCCAGGAGACTACACCGAGGGTATACCTCGCGTATATACCCTCAGTATCCTGCGGGTGTTCAGCCCACCAGGGCGTGGGCCAGGGCGTAGCCGGCGGTGGCCGCGGCGAGCCCGACGGCGACGCTGCCCAGCACGTTGGCCAGGGCGAGGAGCCGGTTGCCGTCCTTGGCGAGCCGCAGCGTCTCGTAGCTGAACGTCGAGTAGGTGGTCAGCGCGCCGCAGAACCCGGTGCCGAGCAACGCGGTGACCGCCGGGCCGGCCGGCAACCCGACGAGTACGCCGAGCAGCAGCGACCCGATCACGTTGACGGTCAGCGTGCCCCAGGGAAACGCCGACTCGTGCCGGGACTGCACGGCTCGGTCGGTGAGATAGCGCAGCGGAGCGCCGAGGGCCCCGCCCAGGGCGATGAGCAGCACAGTCATCGGGCCACCCGCCGCCGCAGCAGTCCAGCGGTGACGGCGTCGCCCAACCCCACCGCGGCGAGCGCCCCGAGCACCGTCGCGGCCAGGTACGCCAGCGCGGTGCCCGGGGCGCCCGCGATCAGCGCCTGCTGAACGTCCACCGCGTAGGTGGAGAAGGTGGTGAACCCGCCGAGCACCCCGACCCCGAGGAACGGGCGGACCAGCGGGCGCCCACCGCCGAGGTGCCCGAGCACCGCCATCAGCACGCCGATCAACAGACAACCGGACAGGTTGATGCCGAACGTCGCCCACGGGAAACCCGTCGGCGGGTGCGGGGCGGCGTGTTGCAGGCCGGCCCGGGACAGCGCGCCGAGCACCCCGCCGGCCGCGATCGTGACGAGAATCGTCGCCGGGCGCGCGGTCAGCTCGCCCCGGTCGGCGGGGACGTGTAGGTCGACGTCGGGGTCGGTGCGGCGCTCGAACGGCTCTGACACGGGTCCTTAGCGTACTGCCGCGACGGCGGCGTCCGGGCCGCCCCGCCACACCGTGCCGACCTCGCTGAAGCCGGCCGTGGTGAGCGCGGTGAGGTGCCAGGAGACCGGCGGGTTCCATTCCGGGCTGTGCCCGGTCGGGTAGATGGCGCGCCGCTGGGCGACCAGCGGGGCGAGCGCCGGGTCGGCACCGGCCCGCTCCCACCAGTCCGACCAGGACAGCATCGAGCCGGCGGCGTACCGGGCGTTGCGCCGGTCCCGGGCCCGGTCCAGCAGCCGCTTGGTCAGCTCCGGCACGGTGTCGTCCGGCATGTGGTCGGCGTTGACGAAGACCCCGCCCGGTCGGAGCACGTCGCGCAGCTCAGCGTAGAGCTGGGTGAGCCGGTCGGCCGGCAGCCAGTGCAGGGCGGTGGCGGTGAGGACGGCGTCGTACTCACGGTGGGGGAGCGCGGAGCGCCACTCAGGGGTGCCGAGGTCGGCCGTGACGATGGTGGCCCGGTCGCCCAGCGAGGCGTCGGCGATGGCGAGCAGTGCCGGATCGAGGTCCAGCAGGGTCGCCTCGGCGTCGGGGAAGCGCGCCAGCGTCCGCAGCGAGATGGTGCCGGTGCCACCGGCCAGGTCGAGCAAGCGCGGCTGCCGACCGTCGAGGACCGCGTCGACGGTGTCGAGCATGGCGGTGAACCGGTGTTCCCGGTCCGGTAGGTAGGCCTCCTGCTGACGGTCCCAGCTCTCCTGCCAGGCCCACGGATCCACGATGTAAGGACTCATAGCGATCGGGCTAGTTACTAAAGTCGGTCGGGTCCAGAGCTTGTTGCACATAACTTGCAACTGCCAGAAGATGGCAGAGCGATGATCAGGGTGACGCCGGGGCGGGTTTCCGCCCGGCCCGGCGTCCTCACGCCAGCGGGATCAGACCGTCGTGTCCGACCCCGGCCGGCTCCGAACTGCCCGCCCAGGCCCGACCCACCCACGACCGGCTGCTCACCGACGCGGCGCCGCCCCGAGCTGGCCCCGCTGGTCGGCCGCGAGATCGCCGCGATGGGCGACCCTGACCCCGACCTCGTCGCGCGGCTGACGGCGCTGGTCTGACGTCCGTCCCGCGTGGCCGCACCGGACAGACGCCCGGCTGCGGCAGGATGGCCCGATGCGACACGTCGTGCTGTTCCATTCCGTGTACGGGCTGCGGCCCGCCGTACGCGCCGCCGCCGACCGGATGCGCGCCGCCGGGCACCGGGTCACCACCCCCGATCTGTACGGCGTCCCGGCCACCGACACCGTCGAGGAGGGCTTCGCGCTGCTCGACAAGATCGGCCAGGAGGTGGTGCTCGACCGGGCCCGGGCAGCGCTGCGGGACCTGCCGCCGGAGACGGTGCTCGCCGGGTTCTCGATGGGCGCCGGTGTGGCCGGGGCGCTGCTGGCCGAGCGCCCCGACGCCGCCGGTCTGCTCCTGCTGCACGGCACCGGCGGCGCACCGGACGCGGTCCGCACCGGGCTGCCGGTGCAGCTGCACCTCGCCGACCCCGACCCGTACGACGTGCCGGACGAGGTCGACGAGTGGCAGCAGGCGATGACCGACGTCGGCGCTGACCTGACGGTCTTCCGCTATCCCGGTGTCGGGCATCTGTTCACCGACCCGGACCTGGCCGAGTACGCCCCGGACGCCGCCGCGGCTACCTGGCCACGGGTGCTGGCCTTCCTCGCCGCCCGCTGAGCACTTCGATCAGGGCTGTCGATGACCGCCGCCTACCGTGACGCGGACGGCCTGCTCGCACTGCCCACCGCGACATTGCTGGCCTCGGCGTCCGTGCCGTAGAGCGGCCGGACGACACCCCGTCTGCTGAGGGTGCGGCACCGCGTCGAGAATGTGGGCCATGGAGTTCCTGTGCTACCACCGTGACCGGCCCGGCTCGGCGGCGTTGCGCGACGAACTGCTGGCGGCGCACTGGTCCTACATGGACCGGTACGCGGTGGAGATGATCGCCCGCGGCCCCACCTTCGCCGACGACAGGCCCACCGGCAGCGTGCACATCGTCGACGTGCCCGATCCGGCCGCTGCGCGGACGTTCGCCCTCGATGAGCCGAACTACCAGGCCGGCGTGTACCGGGACGTGTTGCTGCGCCGTTGGCACAACGCGCTGGGCCGCACCATGTGGGACTTTCCTGGAGGCCGGACCGGTGGAAACCGGTACCTGGTGCTCGGCCTCGGCATGGGGCAGGCCGTCGACCTGGCCGTGCCGCCCGACCCGGACGAACTGATCGCGTACGGGCCTCTGCTGTCCGACGACGGCACCACCTGGCTCGGTACCGCCGCGCTGGTCCGGGCACCGAACCCGGACGCGGCGCGTGCCATCCTGACCGTGGACCGGTACGCCGACATCGAGGTGCACAACTGGCAGTTCGGCGGGCGACCGGCCTGACTCGCCGCCGTGTCGCTACGTTTCTCGGCAATCTTGGACAGTTCCCGTTAGCTCGTAACGGGAACTGTCCAAGATCGCTTCGGCGGTGTGGCTTCGGCGGCCGGGCTCGCCGCAAGCGAACGAGCCCGCCGGAGGTGATCCAGCCCGGCCACCCACGACCGCTGGCGGACCCTCAAGCGGAGGCGGCCAGGTCGTGCGGCCAACGGATCGGCGGATGGGGTACGGCGTGCACCGCACCTGGCGGAGCGCCGACAGCGGCAACCGCGCCGCGTCCGGCTGACCCCGGCACGGCAGGCACTGCGCGGATCGCCACCGGAGATCGGTCAACGGCCGAGGGCCAGTGACCGGCCGTATTGGCCCGCGCCGCGGTCACCACTGCGGCCTGGGTCGCCACTGTGACCGGGGTCGGCGGCACGTCACCGGCCGACGCGACGGCTCGGAGCCGGCTGGAGCCTGGCGGACGGTTGGTCACCCGAGTCAGCGCGGCCGGCGGGGTGGCCATCGTCGGGGTGGAGAGGCGGCGGCGCGACGGGCCGGATCCCGGCGCCGGGGCCAGCGCCGCGAGGACGCCGTCGAGGCCGACCCGGGAGCGAACGGCGTCGAGGCGCACGACCTCGGCGGGGCGCGCGGACGAGCCGCCGGCGCCAGTGCGAGCGGCGCCAGCGCGAGCGGCACCAGCAACGCCGGCGCCAGCGGGGTCGACGGCAGCATCCTCAGGCAGGAGGGCGACCCCGTGGACGGTGTCGAGGCGCGGGGCGTCGGCGGTCCGGCGGGTGAAGACGGCCCGCAGCACACGGGGCAGTCGCTCGGCGGCGACCTGGCGCAACGCCGGTGTGGCGAACGCGTACCCGCCGACGCGGTGGGGGAGCAGCAACCCGGCGGCGACCAACCCGCGCAGCGCCGGCGCCGACCGGCCGGGTGCCCAGCCGAGTGCCCGGTCGACGGCCGCGCCGCAGATCACGCCGCCGAGGATGCCGGCGGCCATCAGTACCGCCCGCCGTTCACCGTCGAGGTGGTCCAGTTCCGCGCCGACGGCCCGGCGGACCGCCTCGGGCAGCGGGAGCGTGACCGGGTCGGCGCCGTCCGCGACCGACGTGACGTATGCCGCCGCGTGCCCGGGCCGGCCGCCCACCAGCGGCAGTAGCCGGTCGACCAGCGCCACCGGCTGGCCGGCCCGGGTGAGCAGGTGGCGCAGCAGTCGCCCGGACTGCACCGTGGCCAGCGGTCGGATCGTCACCCGTCGGGCCGGGCCGGGCCGGGTGTCGGCCCACTGCGGTTGGTGCAGGGTGACCATGGCCAGCGGAAGCCCGCGCGCCGTCGCCGCGCTGAACAGCGCGTGCAGGAACCGACTCACCGCCGGCGCCGCCCGGTCCACGTCGTCGACGGCGACGATCAGCGGCCGGTGGGTGGCCAGGCGCAACAGGACGTCCTGGCAGGTCGCGGCGCCCGCCAGCGCCGCGTCCGAGCCGTCCGGGGTGGTCAGCAACCGCTGTAGCGCCGGGACCGTCGCGGTGACCTGGGCCGGCGGGAACAACGGCGTCAGGGCCGCGGCCAGGCGGTCGCGGACCGCCGCCGGGCCGTCGCCGGGAAGGATTCCGGCGAGGCCGCGGAGCAGCTCCGCGACTGGCGCCAACACCTGATCGGGGTACGGCTGGCAGGTCGCCACGCACCAGCGGACCGACAATCCGTCCACCGTGGTCAGGCCACGGGTCAACTCGTGCAGCAGTCGACTGCGGCCGCTGCCGGTGGGGCCGACCAGGGAGACCCAGCGCGGGTTCTGCTCCCGGATGGCCCGGGTCAGCTCGTCGCGAATGGTGGCCAGCTCGCGGCGGGGACCGATCAGCGGGCCGTCGTGCCGGTCGGCACCGGGGCGTACCGGACCGACGGCGTGCCAGACCGGCACCGGCGGCACCCGACCGGCGACCGGCACCGGCGTCAGCTGACGCTGGGTGATCAGGCCGGCGGTGGCCCGTGCGGTGGCGGCGCAGAGCGCGACGGCGCCGGGTGGCGCGTACTCCTGGAGGCGGGCCGCCGTGGTGATCACCGCGCCACTGGCCACGCCGTGTCCGCCGCTGACGGCGCCGCCCAGGTCGACCACGACCTCGCCGGTGGCGACACCGACGCGAACCCGCAGTCTGATGTCACCCACCATCGGCCGGCGGTCCAGCGCGGCCTGGATCTCGAGTCCGGCGCGCACCGCCCGGTACGCGTCGAAGCCGTCGGAGTGCCGGGCGCCGAAGAGCGCCATCACGGCGTCGCCGACGTACTTCTCGACCACCCCCTGCCAGCGGTGCAGCACACCGGCGACGGTGTCGAAGTAGGCCCGCTGCAACGCTCGGACGTCCTCCGGGTCGAGCCGGTCCACCAAGGCTGTGGAGCCGACGATGTCCGCGAAGAGCACGGTGACGGTGCGTCTCTCCTCCGGTACCGGCCAGTGTGGGGTCGGGGTCCGCTGCGTGTCGCCGACAACGATGGTGGTGGTGGCCATGGGTATCGCACCGGCCTTTCTCCCCGCTGATGCCTGATGACCTCCGGAGATTGGCATTCCTGGGCTGACGGGGGATCTGCCGAACGACGTATGTCGGCCACCTGCAACCATTAGTCGCAAAGTCGACGCGAGGAGTACCACAAGCGGCAGATGGCCGTAGAACGGTACGGGGACCTGTGATTAGGCTGCGTGCCATGGCCAGCGATGTGGACACCGCACCGCTCGTGGGCAGGGCCGAGCTGGTGCAGACGGTTCGGTCCGCGTTGCTCGGTGGCGCCGCGCACGGGCAGACCGCCGCCGTCTTCCTGAACGGCGAGAGCGGTGTGGGCAAGACCCGACTGTTGGGCGAGATCGGCGCCCGGCTGCGTGAGCAGGGCGCGGTGGTGCTCACCGGCAGCTGCCTGGACATCGGCGACGCCTCCCCGCTGCACCCACTCCTGCAGGCACTGCGCCGCTTCGACGCCGATGTGTCCACCTCGCACGCACGCGCCTCCTCGGCGGTGCGCGGGCTGCTGCAGATGTTCGCCGACGAGACCGCCGGCCCGGACGGCGCGGGGGCGTTGCTGGAGCGGGTCTCCCGCGGGCTGCACCTGATCGCCGAGGGCAGGCCGCTGGTGTTGATCCTCGACGACCTGCAGTGGGTCGACCGGAGCACGCGGCAACTGCTGCTCTACCTGTTGGCCGGGCTCGGTGACCTCCAGCTCTCGGTGCTGGCGGCGGTGCGCGCCGAGTCGTTGCAGGGGGTGCACCCGCTGCGCCGGGTGCTCACCGAGCTGCGCCGGCTGCGGACGGTGCAGGTGCTCGACCTGGCACCGCTGGGCCGGGCCGACACCGAGAAGCTCGCCGGCGCGGTGGTTGGCCGGACGCTGTCCTCCGACGCGGCCGAGCAGGTGTGGCAACGCAGCGGTGGCAACCCGTTCGTCATCGAGGAGCTGGCCCGCGACCTGCGCGACGGTCGCGACGGTCTGTCCGAGACGCTGCGCGAGATCTTCCTCGACCGGGTCGACGCGCTGCCCCAGCACGCGCACGCGGTGGTGCACGCGGTGGCCGCCGGCGTCGAGCCGGTGCAGCACTGGCTGCTGGCCCAGGTGCTGCGGTTGCCCGAGGACGAGCTGATCGACGCGGCCCGCGCCGCGGTGGCGCACCGGCTGCTGGTCGGCGACGACGACGGCTACCGGCTGCGGCACCGGCTGGTGGCCGAGGTGCTGGCGCACGAGCTGCTGCCGGCCGAGCGTTCCGGGCTGCATCGCCGCTACGCCGAGGCGCTGACCGCGGCGCCGGGTGAGCTGCACCAGGCCCGGCTGGCGCACCACTGGCGGCTGGCCGGTGAACCGGCGCGCGCCTTGCCGGCGGCGGTGGCCGCCGCGCAGGAGGCCGAGCGGCTGCACGGTTACGCCGAGGCGCACCGGCACTGGTCGGCGGCGTTGCAGCTGGCCGTCGGCCCGGGCCCGCTGGCGGTGGACCGGGTCGAGCTGCTCGGCAACGCCGCCGAGGCAGCCCACCACTGTGGGGAGCACGCCCGCGCGTTGGCCCTGCTGGAAGAGCTGGCCGCGCTGCAGGGCGGCGAGCCGAGCTGTGCGCTGCACATCCGCCGGGCCCGTTACCTGGCCGCCGCCGGTCGCTCGGCGCTGGCCGAGGAGGAATACCAGCGGGCGCTGGAGGCGGCGGACTGCTCCCCGCGGGACCGGGCCGCCGCCGCCGCGCGCCTGGCCGAGCTGCTGCTGCACCTGGGCCGGTACGCCGACGCCGGCCAGCGGGCCCGGGAGGCGCTGGCGCTGGCCGAGAACGTGGAGGGCTCCGCCACCGAGGTCGTGCTGGCCAGCTCGGCGCTCGGCTTCAGCGACGCCTGTCTGGAAGACCCGGACGCCGGTCTGGCGGTCATGCGCGACGCCCTCGACACCGCCGAGCGTGCCGGCCAGCCCGAGGACGTGGCCTGCGCGTACCTGCACCTGGCGGAGCTGCTGACCGGGCCGCTGAACATCCTCGAAGAGGGCGTCGTGGTGGCCCGGCGGGGCGCCGAGCGGGTGGCCGAGCTGGGGCTGGGTCGCACCTGGGGCACGCGGTTGCTGGCCATCGCCATCAACGGGTTGTTCCGGGTGGGCCAGTGGGCCGAGGCGGAGAAGGTGGTCGCGACCGCACTGCGGCACCGACCGTCCGGTGCGGACGCCGTCGAGCTGCTGCTCGCCCGGTGCCGGCTCTCGGTGGGTTACGGCGACATCGAGGCCGCCGGTCGGGACCTCGACGCGGTGGCGACCCTGCTCGCCGGCGGCGGGGCGCGACACGTCATTCCGCTGCTCACCCTGCGCTCTGGGCTGGCCATGTGGGAGGGTCGGCACGACGTGGCGCGGCTGGCGGTGCAGCGCGGCCTCACCGAGAGCCGCTCCGACGACGTGATGATCCTGTCCGCTCTGGTCTGGCACGGCCTGCGCGCCGAGGCGGAGGCGCATGCCAGCCGCACCGTGGACGTGGACCCGACGGCGGTCCGCCGGCTGCGGGACGTCGCCGAGCGGGTGGCCCGCAAGAGTGCCGGTGCGGCCCGGCCGGTGCGGTCGGTGGTGGAGGGCTTCCTGGCCCTCTGTGCCGCCGAGGTGAGCCGCCTCGACGGCAGCGACCCGGAGCTGTGGGCCGTGTCGGCCGCCGAGTGGGACCGACGTCAACACCCCTACCCGGCGGCGTACTCGCGGCTGCGGCAGGCCGAGGCGCTGCTGGCTCGCCGCAGCCGGGTGGCCACCGCCGGCAAGCTGCTGCGTGAGGCGTACCGGGTGGCGCAGGGGTTGGGCGCGGTGCCGCTGACCTCCGAGATCCGCGAGCTGGCCGGGCGGGCCCGGGTGTCGCTGGAAGAGCGCGAGACCACCGGCGGGACGCGGGGCGCACCGTCCGAGGCGTCCGACGACGAGTTGGCGGCGCTCACCGCACGGGAGCGGGAAGTGCTCGCTCTTGTCGCGGAAGGGCTGACCAACAAGGAGATCGGGCAGCGGCTGTTCATCAGCGAGCGGACCATCGGGGTGCACGTGTCGCACATCTTCGACAAGCTCCAGGTCCGCACCCGGGTCCAGGCCAGCGCGATCCAGTTGCGCAACCACCGGGGCTGACCGACCGCTCCGTCCGCCGGCGCCTGTGCGCGCCGGGATACGTCGTTCTACTGATCCGGCGAGTGGGTGCCGGCTGAGAGGCTGAGCCGCGTCGACGACGGCACGGGGGATGCCCCCGACCACCATGGAGGAGAGATGACCGAACCGGTCTGGGGGCCCGTGCAGCGGGACATCGTCGACCTGCTCGCCGACCATCCCGCGGACGTGCCGGCCGTGGTCGATCACCTCACCAAACTCCAGGACATGCTGGTGCGGCTGCCTCCGTTGGAGGCCAGTTGTCCGTTGGCCGATTTCAACAGGCTCTACCTGACCATCACCAGCAGCGTGCTGGACGGGCTGTACGACGACCGTTTCGTCGACCCGGCCTTCCTCTCCCGGCTCGACGTCGAGTTCGCCGCACGGTATTTCGACGCGATGCGTCTGTGGACCGACTCCAGCCCGGGCACCCCGAAGGCGTGGTCATGCCTCTTCGAGCGGATGCGCGGGCCGGACGCCCGCCCGCTGCCCTCGGCGGCGGCCGGGGTCAACGCGCACATCAACTTCGACCTGCCGTTCGCGCTGGTGACCACGTTCGACCACCTGGAGTCGGAGCCGGTCGACGGCACCGACCAGCACCACGACTACCTCGAGATCAACAAGATCTTCGCGGACAAGATCCCCGGCCTGCGCCGGGGCTATCTGGAGCGGTGGCAGCTGCTCATCGACATGCTCAACGGCGACATCGACGACTGGTACCAGGGGGAACTGGTCGAGTACACCCGCGATGTGGCGTGGCGTAACGCGCAGAAGATCTGGCGGTGCCGGCATGACCCGGACGCCCGCGAGTGTGAGCGTACGCGGTTGGACGACAACGCCGCAGCGCTCGGCCGGCTGCTGCTCTCGCCCCTGGGGGCGTTCCTGCAGTAGCCGGGACGGGGGGTCCCCGCGCTCCGCCCGTGGGGGGCGGCGGAGCGCGGGGGCGCGTCCCACCAGCCCGCGTGGCCGCCCGAGGTTCGGTCGGCACCGGGCGGTACAGCCGGCCGGCCCGGGGGGTGTCGGCCGTCTGCCACCGTCGGCCGACCCAGGGGGGTGTCGACCGACGGTGGGGGAGGGGCGTCGGCTCAGGCCGACGGTCGGAGATCCGGGGGTGTCGGCGGGCTCATACCGGGTACGCCCGCGCCATGACCGTCCTGGCCCGGCGCCGGCCCGCTGCCCGCCCCCGGCCCGCGCGGCCCGGCCCGCCGCGGCCGGGTGGCCCGGTACCACGATCCACCGCCCGGCCCGGTGCGCGATGACCGGCGTCGCGACGCGGTTCCCGTTCCGCTTCGATCCGGCGTTCCGCCCGGTGTTGGCGCTGCTGGGGGTCCGCCCGGCGACCGCCTGGGTCGCCGTCACCGACCAGGATCTGCTGATCCGGTACGGGCCGTGGCGGCTGCGCACCGACCGGGCAAACGTGATCGCCGTCGAGCTGAGCGGCCCGTACCGCTGGTGGCGGGTGATCGGGCCGCACGCGTCGCTGGTCGACGGAGGTGCGAGCTTCGGCAGCAGCACGGCCGGCGGGATCTGCCTGCGCTTCCGCGTACCGGTGCCGGCCCTGCTGCCCGGTGGGCGGCCACGGCACCCGGCGGCCACGGTGACCGTCGCTGATCCGCCCGCACTGGCCCGGCTGCTCGCCGTACCGGACCTGTCCTGAGCTGGCCATCCACGTGCCCGGTTCCGCCGGCCGGGCGCCGGGCTACCGCCTACCGTCTGAGCAGGACCTGTGAGGGTGGGACTGGCGATGGGTGACGAGCACCGGGCGAGACCACGACGCTGGAGCGGACGCCGCCACGCGCCGACGGGGCCGGACCCGGCTCTGCGGGCGGCCCGGGACCCGGCGCACCCGCACCGAGGTGGCCGACCGGGTGTCGCGGTGCCCGAACGCGTGGCCACCCCGGCCCGCTCGGCGCCGCTGGCCAGCCCACTGCGCCGGTGGCTCTTCCAGCACCGGGTGCAGCCGCCCGGCCCGGAGGCCACCGAGGGGCAGAGCCGCAAGCATGCCTGGTGGCAGGTGATGTGCCTGACCGGGGTGGACTACTTCTCCACGCTGTCGTACCTGCCGGGCATCGCGGCGGTGGCGGCCGGTGCCCTCTCCCCGTTGGCGACCCTGTTGATCGTCGCGCTCACCCTGTTCGGCATGCTGCCGATGTACCGGCGGGTGGCCCACGAGAGCCCGCACGGGCAGGGCTCGGTGGCGATGCTGGAGCGGCTGCTGCCGTTCTGGCGGGGCAAGATCTTCGTACTCGTGCTGCTCGGCTTCGTGGCCACCTCCTGGATCATCACGATCACCCTCTCCTCGGCCGACGCCACCGTGCACCTCATGGAGAACCCGTACCTGCCGAAGGCACTGCACGGCCCTCTGGTGCCGGTCGTGGTCACCGTGGTGCTGCTGCTCATCCTCGGCGGGGTGTTCCTGCTCGGTTTCCGGGAGGCCGTGGTGGTGGCCATCCCGATGGTCGCGATCTTCCTGGCGCTCAACGCGGTGATCGTCGTGGTCGCGATGCACCGGATCATTGACAGTCCGAGCATCGTGTCGGACTGGACCGCCGCGTTGACCGCGACCGGCGGAGGGCCGGGCCGCGTGCTGCTCACGGCCGTTGGGGCGTTCCCGCTGCTGGTGCTGGGGCTGTCCGGCTTCGAGACCGGGGTCAGCATGATGCCCCTGGTCGCGGCCGACGGGCCGGACAAGCAGGCCCAGCTCGCCGCCCGGATTCGCAACACGCGTCGGCTGCTCACCACCGCCGCGCTGATCATGTCGGTGTATCTGATCTCGACGACCTTCGTGACCACGGCGCTCATCCCACCAAAGGAGTTCCGGCCGGGCGGCGCCGCGAACGGTCGCGCGCTGGCGTTCCTGGCGCACACCTACCTGGGTGAGGTGTTCGGCACCGTCTACGACGTGAGCAGCGTGCTCATCCTCTGGTTCGCCGGCGCCTCGGCGATGGCTGGGCTGATCAACATCGTGCCGCGCTACCTGCCCACGTACGGCATGGCACCGGAGTGGGCGCGGGCGGTGCGCCCGGTGGTGATCGTCTACACCGTCGTCAGCGTCGCCATCACGATCGCCTTCCAGGCCGACGTCAACGCTCAGGCCGGGGCGTACGCCACCGGCATCCTGGCGATGATGGTCTCCGGCGCGGTGGCGGTGACGATCTCCGCGGTCCGGGGCCACCAGCGCGCCTCCGCGATCGGCTTCACCGTGCTGACCCTGGTGCTGCTGTACGCGCTGCTGGCGAACGTCATCGAGCAGCCGGACGGAATCACCATCTCCACGCTGTTCATCCTCGGCATCATCGTGGTCTCGTTGGTCTCCCGGGTCACTCGGACCACCGAGCTGCGCGCCGAGCGGATCGAGTTCGACGAGCCGGCCCGTCGGTTCATCACGGAGTCGCTGGCCCACGACGGGCAACTGCACCTGATCGCCAACAAGAGGCATAACGGGTCGGTGAAGGAGTACACGGTCAAGGAGCGGGCGCAGCGGGGGATGAATCCGGTGCCCGGGGCCGCTGACGTGCTGTTCCTGGAGATCGATGTGGTCGACCCGTCGGAGTTCAGTCAGGTGCTGTGTGTGCACGGGATCGAGGTGGGTGGCTTCCGGTTGCTGCGGGCCAGCAGCCCAGCCGCGCCCAACGCGATCGCCGCGATCCTGCTGGCCCTGCGTGACGCCACCGGGGTGCGGCCGCACGCGCACTTCGAGTGGTCGGAGGGGAGCCCGATCGCGCACCTGGCGCGCTATCTCATCCTCGGTCGTGGAGACACCCCGCCGGTGGTACGGGAGATCATCCGCCGGACTGAGCCGGACCCCCTACGTCGTCCCGGCATCCACGTCGGCGGGTGATCTGGTTGCCGATGTGACGGTTCAAAGATGAATGGGGTTAGAGCCGCTGCCGAGACATGCAAGCCAGCCTCCTAGGACGCCATACGGGGTGTGCGGTGGTGGTGGCGCCAACGACTGCTCCGGAGCCCCCGGACCGGGCGGCGGCGAGGGGCTTCTCGAACAGGTCCGAACACGCCGGTGAACAGGCCGAACATCCGATCGTCTGTTCGGAACAGGATCCGCCTCTTCCTCGGTCACCGCCGGGCCACAACACTGCTCCTCATCCGGCAGGCCACCCGACGGGGGACTGACGGCGGAAACCAAGATCGCCGTACGGCACCAGGGCACGGCGCACCTCGACTTGTGGAACCCGGCCCGACCGCCCGGACCTGACGTATCCCGATCAATGCCGGCGGCCGGACTGGTCGCGGCAGAGCCAACATGGAGTGAGAGATGACCAACCGATTGTTCCGCCGTGCCAGCGCCTTCGCTGTGGCGGTCATCCTTGGAAGCGGCGTAGCCCTCGCCGTCGCGTCACCGGCCCAGGCGGCTCTCTGCAAGTACGGCGAGAACACCGTCAGCAGCCCGACCGGCGGGCCGGGAGCCACTGCGGGGGCGAGCATCTGTATCGACAGCACCGGCCACGCCTGGCTCGACTGGTACAACCACAACTACGTCAAGGACCTTAAGGCCGACGGGTACGCCGCCAGGGCATACGTCTACTGGTCGACGCGGTACACCGGTGCGATCGCCGTCGACGACACGGCCACCTCCTCGGCCGCCTTACTGAACTGGGAGTCCAGTGGCGGCACTCAATATCGCTGGACGGAGGTCTGGGTCTGCATGGGCTTCGCCCGCCCCGAGGACGGCTCCGGCCGCTGTGCCCTGGTCGTTCACCACGTCTGAGCGGCCCCTACCGAAGTGCACCAGCCCGTGCCCCCGACCCAGGGGCACGGGCTGGTCGACGTCTGTCCTACTTGGATGGCTGGGGCAGCTTGCAGTCGACCTTCGGGTTGGCGCCGATGTAGTTCAACGGCCCGGCCACGATGGTGACCAGGATGGTGCCGGCCTCGGCGCAGTTGGTGTCGTCGCCGCTGTAGTAACCTCGCTGGCCACCGGCGATCACGCCGATCACCAACCAGATCACGACGATGACTCCGAGTATCGAGGTGCCGCGCATCGCTACCTCCTGAGGTATGTGGTGGATCTGAGGTGCAGGCGTTGTACCCAATCGGGTCGCGCGCCTAACGGTTTTGCGCTACAACCACCGCCGGATCGTCCATCCGGCCGATGCCGTCCGCCGTCGGTACCGCCCGGGCATCGGCCGCCCGCACCGGGTAGCGCGGGTCGGCTATCGGATCGACGACCGACCTCGCCGTCGTACGGGTCGGCGGACGTAGAACTGCCTCACGGCCCCGCCGAGGAGGACTCATGGACGCCCCGACACCGCCCCTGTACATCGACCGCCCCGAGGACGTCGCGGTCGCGGCTCGCGCGCTGGCTGGCGGCGCGATCGTCGCGGCGGCGTTCGCCAACTTCTACGTCATCGTCACGCGTCCCGACGCGGCCACCGTACGCCGGGTCAACCTGGCCAAGGGGCGACCCGTCCACCAGGTCGGCAGCATCACCACCGCGATCGGCCGGATCCCGGGGATGTTCGACTGGACGCGGATTTCGCCCCGGTTGCCGGTCGGTCGGGTGCGGGCGCTGATGGACGCCCTCTACGGGGCCGGGCCGTTCGGCTTCCGCGGGCCGGCGGCGGAGCGGATCCCCGAGCACCTCACCCAGGTCGACCAGGGGCTGCGGACCACCCAGGTGATCGCACCGGGCCTGACCTGCCCGTCCAACGCCTTCTTCGAGCGGGCACTCGCCGAGACCGGGTCGGACCACCTCTACATCACCTCGGCGAACCGGTCCCGGCATCTCACCGGCGCAGCCGAGGAACCAGCGCACTGGAAGGCCGGGGCCCTCGCCGCCGACTTCGCCCACCTCGACGACCTGGTGGTGCTCATCCACCGGGACGAGGCGGCGGCCCGCGCCGCGTACCCGGGCTACCTCACCACCTCGGTCACCCTGCTCTCCTTCCACGCATCGGAGGGCGAGCTCGAGGAGCCGCCGGTGCTCACCGTGGACCGGCACGGATCGCTGCACCTCGACGACGTCCGCCGCGCCGCCGCGCCGCTCGGGCTCCAGGTGCGACTCGGCGGCGCCGCCGGGCAGCGGCTGCAGGTCCGGAAGTACGCGGGAGCACTGGTGTGAGCGGCTACCGCATCGGCGGTGGATGGGCCGGTTTCCCGTAACCCGAGTCGATCGCCCGGGTCCAGGCGGTCGGTGCGCGTGGACGTTTCGCCCCCAACGGCCGAGCCCCCGGCCGCCGTCCAACGGGACGGCGGCCGGGGGCTCGAGGGCAGGCGTCAGGCCTGGTTGCCGCCCGGTAGCACCGCGGCCATCGCGTCGCCGGCGCCGGCGAGCACGCGCGCCTGCTGTGGCCAGCTGGCCAGCCCGGATGCGGCGCGCAGGCCGGCGGCCCGGATCAGGTCGCGCAGCGCCGGCTCGTCCAGCTCACCGAGCTGGCCGTACGTGCGCACGCCGGCGTCCTGCAACGCGGCCGCCATCTTGGGCCCGATCCCCTGGATCCGGCGGAAGTCGTCGGCCGGGCCCGTCGGGGTCACCGGCGCCGCTGCCGGCACCGGGTCCGCCACGACGGCCTTGGTCTCCGCGTCGTCGACCAGGCTGGCTGCGGGCGGCGCGTCGTCGGTCGGGCTGGCCTCGGCGGGCTGACGGGGGGCGATCACGGCCGCCGGGGCGGGCTGCTCATCGAGCGTGACCGGCTCGGGGGCAGATTCCACGTCGGGTTCCGGCCGCAGTTCGGCCGCGTCGGACTGCTCGGCGACCGGTGCGGGCGGCGGGGCCTCGGTCAGCGCCATGTCGGCCGGGTCGACAGTGCTCAGGGCTTCCGTCGAGATGGCCGCCGGGGTGGGACCGTCCGGCTCGGTCATCACGGCTGGCGCGCTGACCGTGTCCACCGGCACCGGCTCGTCGGCGACCGCGGTCGGGGCCGGGTCGACGGCGGCCGCGGGCCGGGCCTCGTCGGTGGTGGCCGCCGACGCCGGCGGCTCTATCACGGCCAGGCCGGCGATGGGGTCACCATCCACAATCGATTTGCCCGGTATGCCCCGCCGGCCGGGCAGCAGCCACCCGGCGGCCAGGCCCAGCAACAGTGCCAGTATCACTATCAGCGAGTGTCCGATAGACCACGCCACGGCGAACCTCCCTCTCAGCTCGTTGAAAAAGTCACGAGAAAAACTCGCCGCAGCTTCGCATACGCGTATTGCGGACGACAGAGAGGATCGGTTAAGGGCATCGCAGGCGGGTCGGCCACCTCAGTCGGTGCCCGCCGAGTGACACAGCGTCGCGCCGAACACGACGAAAACCCAAAAAATCAGGAACGACGAGACCCCGGGCCCGGCGGGCACGCCGAGCCCGGGTTGACGGGCCGAGACCGACTCAGTCCTGGTCGCCCTCGTAGGTGTGGAAGTCGTCAACGAACCGGCGGCGGAGCCGCGGCACCCGGCTGGTCACTCCGAAGTAGCCGCGCGCGCCGAGCAGCGCGAGTCGACCCACCACCGGCCGGTACATCCGGTCCTCGCCGCTGGTGCCGCTGCGATTCAACGAATCGGCGACCCGCGCGAACCCGTACGGCGCCATCGCGGCTTCGTAGTCCGCCACCGCCTGTAGCAGCGTCTTGTCGCCAGTGGTGGCGCGGGTGACCTGCTCGCAGAGCAGGCGGGCGTCGCGCAGCGCGGTGTTCGCGCCCACACCGCGACCCGGGGTCATGGTGTGGATGGCATCGCCGAGCAGGGTGACGGTGCTGCTCTTCCAGGGCGGCACCGGCTCGGACGTGGACACCTTGATCGGTAGGGCGCTGGCCGGGTCCGCGCGGGCCAGCAACTCCCGCAGGTTCGGGTGCCAGTTCGAGGTGAGGCCCAGGGCCACCCGCAGCAGGTCCTCGCCGCGGCGCCGCATGATGTCGGCCGGGAACCGGCGGGCCGCACTCCAGATGATCAGGTTGATGTTGTCGGTGCTGGTGTCGTGGGCCAGGCCGGGCCAGTCGCGCAACAGTGCGGCGGCGGCGTCGCTGACGCCAGGCTTGATCGCCCGCCCGGCGTCCCAGTTGAACTCCAAGACGTGCAGGACGCCCATGACCCCGCCGACACCGAAGATCAGCGAGATGCCCTGACGGATCCGCTCCGGTACGAGGTCGCGGGTGTGGGCGGTCAGCGGTATCCGGGTGGCGATGTTGATGGTGCCGGCGTCCTTGGTGACGGCGTGCGGCAGGTACTGGCGGCGCACCGCCGAATGTGTGCCGTCTGCCGCCACCAGCAGGTCGCCGGTGGCGCTGGTGCCGTCGGCGAAGTGCGCGGTGACCGTGCCGTCGTCGCGCTGCGCGTACCGGGTGAAGGTCTTGTCGAAGTGCACCACATCGTCCAGGCCGGTCAGCAGCACCTGGCACATCGCCATCCGGGCCACCGAGTGCT
This sequence comes from Micromonospora sp. NBC_01638, assembly GCF_045209745.1. NCBI lineage: Bacteria > Bacillati > Actinomycetota > Actinomycetes > Micromonosporales > Micromonosporaceae > Micromonospora > Micromonospora sp. NBC_01638. The sequence continues at coordinate 5,911,546 of NZ_CP109273.1, read as the reverse complement.
CGGTGCGCACCGGGTCGGTGGTTGGCCGCAGCTCGAACGAGGCGGTCTGGCGTAGCCCTTCGGTGACCACGTTGAAGTAGTGCGGCGGCCGCGCGCAGGTGGCCAGGAAGGTGGCGAACAACTCCGGGGGCAGGCAGTCCCGCAGTGCCCGGCTACCGGTCGGGCCGATGCCGACCCGGTAGCCGAGCAGCCCCTCGGCGCGGTCGCGGTGCCGTTCGTAGACGGCGACGGTGATCCCGGCGCGGCGCAGGCCGTGCGCCAGGCACAGCCCGCCCGTGCCGGCGCCGATGATCAGGACGTGCGGTGGCGCGGTGGACATGTCAGCTTGCCGGCTGCGCCGCGGGCGCCTCGGCGGCGTCCCACCGGTAGAAGCAGCCGGCGATCGCGTCCCGAGGGGAGCGCCAGGTCGGCAGGTACGGCGACGTGTGCGCGGAGAGCCGCTCGTTGACCTGCTGGAAGAGCGGGTGGTTGCGGGCCGCCGCGAGCGAGTCCGGATCGACGTCCGAGGTTTCCAGCAGGTGTACGCACAGGTCGTGCAGGCAGTACAGGGATCGGTGTGTGACGCCGGTCAGACCGGAAAGTTCGGTGGCGTCGGATTCGGCGAAGATCTGCGCGACCCGCCCCTCCGCGCCCGGGATGATCCGGCTGACGATCAGTAGACGACTCATGGGACCCCTTTCCGCCGGTGGCTCCCCGACCCTCGGACCGGTGCCACGTGCTCTGTGCGCCCACCGTGCCGCAGCGCCTGTCACGTCACCGTCACGTGCGCCGGCCGGCCGGTGACGGGCGATCGGTGACGGCGTCCCGGCTGGCCTGGCGGATCGGGGCGAGGGTGTCGTCGAGCAGGGCGCTCATCGCGGGGCTCGGCTCCAGGCGCAACTCCCTGCGCAGCAGGTCCCGGTAGACGTAGAAGGCGTGTACGGCTTCGAAGGCATTGCCCTCGGCCAGGTGGATGCGGACCACCAGCCGGTGTGGTGTCTCCCGTAACGGCTCGGCGGCCATCGCCTCCAGCGCGGCCTCCAGCGCCTGGCCGTGCCGCCCCGCGGTCAGGTGTTGCCCGGCCACCTGTTCCAGCATGTGCAGGCGTAGTTGGCGCAGTCGCTCCCGGTCCAGCAGCACCCAGTCGTCGTACCAACCGGGTAGGAGGTCGTGCCGGCCGGCGGCGAGCGCGCCGGCTGCGGTGCGCGGGTCGTCGCCGTCGCGGACCCGGGCCGCGGTGCTGACCAGGTCGTCCACGTCGAGCCGGACCGCCGGGCCGAGCCGGACGGTGTCGCTGGCCACGGTCATCGGGCAGCACGGGTCCTGCCGAAGTCGCCACAGTGCGGTGCGCAGTGAGGACAGCGCCCGCTCTTCCGACGCGTCGGGCCAGAGCAGCCCCGCGAGCTGGCTGCGGGTGGCGCCGGGGCGTAGCCCGATCAGCGCGATCACCCGTTGCAGCCCGCGTGGCACGACAACCGGCACCGCTTCGCGCAGCAGTTGGAAGCCGCCGAGCAGGTGCAGTGAGACGCCCTCCTGGGGCGGGTCTCCGGCGGTCGGCACGGATGGATCAGCGGCCACGGTGGCACCCCCTGCGGAACGCTCGTCCCGACTGTTTGCTGTGTCCCGAATCGGTTGCCCGGGGCGCCACTGTCGACCCCACCGGTGGGGTCGCGGCTCGCGTTTGTCGGGCGCGACCCCACCGGCGGGTTCGGCGGGCTGACCACGGTGAAGATTATCAATAGCAGTCACGGTGCGTCAACATTGGCGTGAACCTTCTATTGGTGACGGTCAGCCAGAGATCCGTTCTGAACTGCATAAACATTCGTGTGACCCACCGCTTTGAGCGCGACGGACGCATAGCTGATACACAGGTTGCGTCAACGCAGCGTCACTGCCATGCGCCGCTGACCTGTCCTGCACGGTGACGCCGCCGTGACGAGGATTGCCGCATCGTGTCGGCAGTCGTCCAGCGCGTCCGGGGGCCACCCGTCGCCGGCCGGACGCCGTGGGGGGAGGCCCAGCATGGACCGATCGCTGATCGTCGCAAAGGTGGATCCGACCGCCGAGGAGCGGGTCGCCGAGATCTTCGCCGAGTCGGACGCGACGGAGTTGCCGCGCCTGGTCGGCGTCCGGCACCGCTCGCTGTACCGACTGCACGACCTGTATGTGCACCTGCTCGAGACCGAGCAGCCGGCGGAGAGCGCGGTGGAGGGCGCCCGCGGCCACCCCGAGTTCATCCGGGTCAGCGACCGTCTGCGCCCGTACGTCTCGCCGTACCTGTCGACCTGGCGCTCGCCGCGCGACGCGATGGCGCAGTGCTTCTACCGGTTCGACGCCCCCGACATCGGGCGGCGGTCGTGACGGCCACCGCGCCGCGCGAGGAGCAGCTCTGGTCCCGCTGCGCCGGCTGCGCCAGCCTGCTCTACCGCAAACGGTTGCGCCGCAATCTGGACGTCTGCCCGGAGTGCGGGGAGCACGCCCGGCTCGGCGCACCGGAACGCCTGCGCCAACTCGTCGACCCGGGATCGCTGCGCCTCCTGCCGGACCGGCTGCCTGAGGTGGATCCGCTCGACTTCGTCGACGTGCTGCCGTACCCGCACCGGCTCACCGCCGCGCGGGCCAGCACCGGCCTGGCCGAGGCGGTCGTCTGCGCCACGGCCACCATCGGTGGACACCCGGCCACGTTGGCCGTGATGGATTTCCGCTTCCTCGGCGGCAGTCTGGGTTGCGCGGTGGGGGAGCTGATCACCCGGGCCGCCGAACGGGCATTGGACGACCGCATCCCGCTCATCCTGATCACCGCCTCCGGCGGGGCGCGGATGCAGGAGGGCGCGCTGTCGTTGATGCAGATGGCCACCGTCAGCCAGGCAATCGCCGCGCTGCGCGAGGCGGGTCTGCTCACCGTGAGTGTCCTCACCGACCCGACCTATGGCGGGGTGGCCGCGTCGTTCGCCACCAACACCGACCTGGTGCTCGCCGAGAGCGGCGCGCGGATGGGCTTCGCCGGCCCCCGGGTGATCCGTCAGGTCACCGGCCGGGCGCTGCCGGAGGGCTTCCAGACCGCTGACTTCCTCCTCCGGCAAGGGCAGGTCGACATGGTGGTGCTGCGTCGGTCGCTGCGCGGACGGCTGGTGGCGCTGCTCGCGGCGACCCGCGCCGGCCGTCCGACCCGCCCGCCCGTACCCCGGCAGGAGCCGGCGCCACGCCGCGAGCACGGCACGGCTCTGGCGCGGCCGGCGGACCCGGCGGCCGGTGGAGACGCCGCCATCGCGCCAGGAGCGGGTGACACCCCGACGGTACGCGACGCGTGGGACACCGTCCGGATGGCGCGACACCCCGGCCGACCCACCACACTGGACTACCTCGACTCGGTCTTCGACGGGTTCGTGGAGCTGCACGGAGATCGGCTCGGCGGAGACTGCCCGGCCATCGTCGGCGGCGTGGCGCGGCTGGCTGGCCGGCACGTGATGGTCATCGGTCACCAGAAGGGGCACACCACCGCCGAACTGGTCGCCCGCAACTTCGGCATGGCCAGCCCGGCCGGGCATCGTAAGGCGCTGCGGCTGATGCGCCTCGCCGCCCGGCTCGGCCTGCCCGTGGTCACCCTCGTGGACACCCCGGGCGCCGACCCCGGGGTGAGCGCCGAGGAGCAGGGCCAGGCGGCGGCCATCGCGGAGAACATCCTCACCCTCACGGTGCTGCCCACCCCCGTGCTCGCGGTGATCACCGGTGAGGGCGGCAGCGGCGGCGCACTGGCGCTGGCGGTCGCCGACCGGGTGCTGATGCTGGAGAACGCCGTCTATTCGGTGATCAGCCCCGAGGGCTGTGCGGCCATCCTCTGGCCGGACCGGTCCGCGGCGCCGCAGGCCGCCCGCGCGCTGCGCCTGACCGCGCCCGACCTGTGCCGGCTCGGGGTGGTCGACGAGGTGGTCCCGGAGCCGGCGACCGCCGCGCACGACGACCCGGCGGAGACCGCCCACCGGCTGCGCGCCGCCTTGCTGAGCAATCTGCTGCCGCTGCTGGACGTGCCGCCCGCCATGCTGGTGCGCCTGCGCCGGCAGCGCTTCCGGCGGTTCGGCGCGGCACGCGCCGGCACCTGGGCGGGTGCTCGGTGACCGCCGGCGACGGGGCGGTGTCGACCGTCGACGCGCCCGACGACGCCGGGGTGGGCGGCGAGGAGGCGCTGGCTGGGTTGCGCCGGCAGGCGCAGCACCTGATCGCGGAGCTGGCCGGGCCGGTGCGCCGGATCCGGCTGCGCAGCGGGCCGGCGGTGCTCGAGGTCGAGTGGCACCCCGAGGAGGTGAGCCGGCCGGACGTACCCCTGCCACGGGCCGAGGTGGCGCCGCCGGCACCCGGTTCACCGGCGGCGCTGATCCGGCCGCCGGTGCCCGGGCGCGCCGCGGTGCGGGCACCGATCGTCGGCACCTTCTACCGTGCGCCGGAGCCTGGCGCGAGGCCGTTCGTCGCGGTGGGCGACCTGGTCCGCCCGGGCCAGCCGGTCGCCATCGTCGAGGCGATGAAGCTGATGAACGAGGTGACCGCCGACCGCGCCGGTCGGGTGGTCGCGATCCTCGTCGAGGACGGCCAGCCGGTGGAGTACGACCAGCCGCTGGTCGAACTGGACCCGGCGTGACAGCGCGGGATGGTTGACCATGTTCGAGACCGTGCTGATCGCCAACCGGGGCGAGATCGCGCTGCGGGTGCTGCGCGCCTGCAAGGAGCTCGGCGTGCGGACGGCGGTGGTCTACTCCGCCGCGGACGCCGACTCGGCGGCGGTCCGTCTCGCCGACCAGGCCGTGCGGATCGGGCCCGCGTCGAGCCGGCGCAGCTACCTCAACGCCGCCGCCATCGTGGAGGCGGCCCGGCAGGTGGGCGCGCAGGCCGTGCACCCCGGTTACGGCTTCCTCTCCGAGGACGCCGACTTCGCCGAGATCTGCGCGGACAACGGGCTGATCTTCATCGGCCCGCCGCCGGCGGTGATGGCCGCGCTGGCCGACAAGTCCTCGGCACGGGCACTGATGAGCGCCGCCGGTCTGCCACTGTCGCCGGGCAGCGTCGCGCCGGTGCCGACCGCCGCTGCGGCGGCCGAGGTGGCCGAGGCCGTCGGCTACCCGGTGATCGTGAAGGCCGCCGCCGGGGGCGGCGGCCGGGGGATGACCGTGGTGCGCACCCCGGGTGAGCTGCGCCGGGCGTACGCCCGAACCCGCGCCGCCGCCCAGGCCGCCTTCGGCGACGACCGGGTGTACGTCGAGCGCTATCTCACCGAGGCTCGGCACGTCGAGGTGCAGGTGCTCTGCGACTCCAACGGGAACGGGGTGCACCTGGGAACCCGGGACTGCTCGGTGCAACGCCGGCACCAGAAGTTGGTCGAGGAGGCGCCCGCCCCGGCACTGCCCGCCGCGGTGCTCGACACCATCGCCGAGACCGCGCTGCGGGGTGCGCTTCAGGTCGGCTTCGTCGGCGCCGGCACGCTGGAGTTCCTGGTCGACGCCGAGGAACAGTTCCACTTCCTGGAGATCAACTGTCGGATCCAGGTGGAGCATCCGGTCACCGAGATGGTCACCGGGATCGACCTGGTGCACGAGCAACTGCACATCGCGGCGGGGGTGCCGCTGCGCTGGCGGCAGGAGGAGATCCGCCTGCACGGCGTCGCGGTGGAGTGCCGGGTCAACACCGAGGACCCCGGGCGAGGCTTTGCCCCGACTCCCGGCCGGTTGGAGCGCTTCACCCCACCCGGCGGCCCGTTCACCCGGGTCGACACCCACGCCAGCGCCGGCTACCTGGTCGGCCCCTGGTACGACTCGCTGCTGGCCAAGGTGATCGTCTGGGCGCCCGACCGGGAGCTGGCCCTCAACCGGCTGGAACGTGCCCTGGACGAGTTCGACATCGCCGGGCCGGGCGTGCACACCACCATCCCGTTCGTCCGGCGGGTGCTCGACGACGCCGCATTCCGCAAGGGCCGCTACACCACCGGCCTGGTCGACCGTCTGCTCGCCGCGTCCGCGCAGCGGCCGACGGCCACCCCCGCACCGCGCCCCGCGTCCGCCGCGGAGCCCGTCGCAACCCACAGGAGGACCCGATGACCGTCACCCATGGTCGCCCGATGACCGCCGAGATCACCGACATCCTGGTGGCGCACTGCGGGCTGGACGCCGACGCTGCGGCCCGGGCGCCCGCCGCGTCGCTGGAGGAGCTGGGCATGGACTCGCTCGCCCTGCTGGAGCTCTCCGCGGTCGTCGCCGACCGGTGGCAGGTGAGCATCCCCGAGCAGGCCGGGCACCTGAGCATCCCGGCGGTGGCCGACCTGGTCACCCGCCGCGTCGACCCGCCCGGGCACACCGAGAACAGCGTCCTCATCGACGCGCCGCTGGCGCTGGTCTGGGAGGTCACGAACGACGTGGCGAACTGGACCGAGCTGTTCACCGAGTACGCCGTGGTGGAAATCCTGCACCGCGAGGGGCACACCGTGCGGTTCCGGCTCACCATGCACCCCGACGAGAACGGGACGGCCTGGAGCTGGGTCAGCGAGCGCACCGCCGACCCGGTGAGCAGGCAGGTCCGGGCGTACCGGGTGGAGACCGGGCCGTTCGAGTACATGCGGATCCACTGGCGCTACACCGAGGAGGCCGGTGGCACCCGGATGGCCTGGACGCAGGACTTCGCGATGAAGCCGACCGCGCCGGTCGACAACGCCGCGATGACCGAGCGGATCAACACCAACAGCGTCACCCAACTCGCGGTGATCAAGGACCGGGTGGAGCGGATCGCCTGGCAGCGCGCCGACCAGGGTCGCCCCGCGGCCAGCGAGGAGCAGACGGAGGCCGACGATGAGTGACCTGAGCACCCGGCCGATCGCCGCCGGGGACGTACCCGCCGACCGACGGCGCGGCGGTGAGCTGCGGGTGCTGCTCGGCCCCCGCACCGTCGGCAGCACCTCCGGCTTCCTCGGGGTGGCCGCGCTCGCGCCGGGGGAGCGGATCGCCGAGCACTACCACCCGTACAGCGAGGAGTTCCTGTACGTGGTGCGCGGCGCGATCACCGTCGACCTGGACGACCAGCCGACGCTCCTGGCCGCCGGCGAGGCGCTGTTCGTGCCGGTGAACGTGCGGCACCGCCTGCGCAACACCGGCGTCGAACCGGCCGAGGTGGTCTTCCACCTGGGCCCGCTCGCCCCCCGCCCCGAATTGGGACACGTCGACACCGAGCTGGCCGAGCAGCGGGGCGGGTCATGACTGGGCGCCGCACGGTGGTGACCGGGGTAGGGGTGGTCGCCCCCGGCGGCGCCAGCCGGGACCGCTTCTGGAAGACCATCACCGAGGGGCGGACCGCCACCCGGCGGATCAGCTTCTTCGACCCGTCGGCGTTCCGCTCCCAGATCGCCGCCGAGTGCGACTTCGACCCGATCGCCGCGGGGCTCAGCGAGGCCGAACGACGCCGGGCCGACCGCTACGTGCAGTTCGCGCTGGCCTGCTCCGTCGAGGCCGTCGCCGACGCTCAGCTGGTGCTCACCGACGCCGAGCGGGACCGGGCCGGGGTGGTGCTGGGCACCGCAGTGGGCGGCACGATGGCGCTGGAGCAGGAGTACGTCACCGTCAGCGAGCACGGCCGGCGCTGGCTGGTCGACCCGGCGCGCGGCGGCCCGTACCTCTACCAGGCGTTGGTGCCCAGCAGTCTCGCCGCCGACGTGGCCTGCCGGCACGGGCTGCACGGGCCGGCGCAGGTGGTCTCCACCGGTTGCACCTCCGGCATCGACGCCATCGGCTACGCCCATCAGATGATCGTGGACGGTGAGGCGGACGTGTTGCTGGCCGGTGCGGCCGACTCACCGATCTCACCGGTCACCGTCGCCTCGTTCGACGCGATCAAGGCGACCAGCCCGGACAACGACGACCCGGCGCACGCCTCCCGCCCGTTCGACGCGGACCGGCACGGGTTCGTGCTGGCCGAGGGTGGTGCGGTGCTGGTGTTGGAGGAGGCCGGGCACGCCCGCCGGCGGGGGGCGCACATCTACTGCGAGGTGGCCGGCTACGCCAGCCGCAGCAACGGCTTCCACATGACCGGGCTGCGCCCGGACGGGCTGGAGATGAGCCTCGCCGTCACCGACGCGCTCAAGCAGGGACGGATCCTTCCCGAGCAGGTCTCCTACATCAGCGCACACGGCTCGGGCACCCGGCAGAACGACCGGCACGAGACGGCCGCGTTCAAGCGGGCGCTCGGCCAGGCCGCGTACGGGGTGCCGATCAGCTCGATCAAGTCGATGGTCGGGCACTCGCTCGGCGCGATCGGGTCGATCGAGATGGCCGCGTGCGCACTGGCCATCGAGTTCGGCGTGGTGCCACCGACGGCGAACTGGAGCACCCGGGACCCGGAATGCGACCTGGACTACGTACCGAACGAGGCGCGGGAGGTCCCGGTGGACGTGGCCCTCTCGGTGGGCAGTGGGTTCGGTGGCTTCCAGTCGGCGATGGTGTTCCGGCGGATGCTCGGCGCGGTGGCGGCGTGAGCGCCGGGGTCGCCCGCGCGGTGGTGACCGGCATCGGTGTGGTCGCGCCCAGCGGCATCGGCGCGGACGCGCACTGGCGCACGGTGCTGGCCGGCACCCGCCGGACCGGGCCGATCACGCTGTTCGACCCGTCCGACTACCCGACCCGTTACGGCGGGGAGGTGCCCGGTTTCACCGCCGACTCCTACGCCGACAGCCGACAGTTGGTGCAGACCGACCGGTGGACGCACCTCGGCTTCGCCGCCACCCGGCTGGCGTTGGCCGATGCCGGCCTGCCCGACCGGGCCCCCGACCCGTACGGCTACGCGGTGACCCTGGCCAGCTCGTCCGGCGGCAACCTGTTCGGCCAGCGGGAGCTGCAACGGCTCTGGGGCGGGTCGTCACGGACGGTCGGGGCGTACCAGTCGATCGCCTGGTTCTACGCGGCCAGCGTGGGGCAGCTCTCCATCCACCACCAGTTCAAGGGCCCGAGCGGGGTGCTGGTGGCGGAGGCGGCCGGCGGGTTGGACAGCCTCGCGCACGCCGCCCGCGCGGTGCGGCGGGGCACCCCGGTCGTGATCGCCGGGGCCACCGAGTGCCCGCTGAGCCCGTACGCGCTGGCCTGTCAGCTGCGCTCCGGGCTGCTCAGCGACGTCGCCGATCCGGAGCGGGCGTACCGGCCGTTCGACGCCACGGCCAGCGGCTACCTGCCGGCCGAGGGGGGAGCGGTGTTCGTGGTGGAGGAGCTGGGGCACGCCCTGTCCCGGGGCGCCCGGGTCTACGGCGAGGTGAGCGGGTGGGGCTCCACCCACGACGCCGCGCACACCACGGCGGACAGTGCCGGCGACCCGGCCCAGTACGCGCGGGCGATGCGGCTGGCCCTGGACCGGGCGGGCGTCGCGGCGGCCGGGATCGACGTGGTGCTGCCTGACGCGCTCGGTGTGCCCCGCTACGACCGCAGCGAGGCCGAGGCGCTGCGCGCCGTGTTCGCCGACCGGCAGCCCCCGGTGACCACGCAGAAGCCGCTGACCGGGCGGGCGTACCAGGGTGGGTCCGCGCTGGACGTGGCCACCGCGCTGCTCGCCTTCGCGCACGACACGCTGCCGGCGTCGGCGGGGCCGGACGAGGTGGCCGACGGGTGCGAGCTGGACTTCCTGCGGGAGCACCGCCGGCCGCGCAGCCGGCTCGCGCTGGTGTGTGCGCGCGGTTTCGACGGGTTCAACAGTGCTCTGGTCCTGCGCGGGGCCGCGCCGATGAGGGGAGCGACGCCATGAGTGAGCAGCGGGCTCGGGTTGTCTTCCTGGTGCGGGTGCCGGTGCCGCGCACCGAGCAGTTCCTCGCCGCGTACGAGGAGGTGCGGCATCTGGTTGCCGGTGGGGTGCCGGGGCACATGGTCGACCAGGTGTGCCGCTCGTCGACCGACCCGGAACAGTGGTTGATCACCAGCGAGTGGGCGAGCCTGGCCGACTTCGAGAGCTGGGAACGCAGCCCGGAACACCGGGACCTGGTGCGTCCGATGCGGGAGTGCTTCACCGACGCCCGATCCCTGCGCTTCCACATCCACGCACAGACCCCGACGCTGGCCTGACGGTCCGCGCCTGCCTGGATGATCGCGCTCGATCCATGATGTAGTGGCCTCGCCCTCGGGTGGAGGCCACTATTTCGTCCTACGAGCACGATCTCCTCGCGCGGCGAGGGCACGTTTCCGTTCCGAGCCAACGGAATCTGTCCAAGATTGCCAGCGGCGCGACTCGCCACCCTCATCGGGCTCACCCGATGACCGGGGCGCCATCGGCCGTCCGGTTCAGGCCGCGCGACGGTTGTACGAGGCGTCATCCTGCGGTGACGCTCTGCCGGCGCACTCGCCCGATCCTTCCCGCCGAACGGGCTGTCGGCAATCCGGCTGGCCGTTCGTTCTGATCCAGCCATTTGCATCTAGCAATGGCCTTGTGGGCGTCGTATGGTTCCCCGCACTGGCACAGGGCTGCGTCGACGAGGTGCTGCGGTTGGAGAGCCCGGTGCATTTCCTGGCCCGTGCCGCGCCGGCCGACACCACGCTGGACGGCGTGCCGGTCGCCAAGGACGACAACGTGCTGATCATGATCGCTGCGGCCAATCGGGACCCGGCCCGCTTTCCGGCCCCGGACACCTTCGACCCGACCCGCCCCGGCCCCCCGTCACTGGCCTTCGGAGTGGGTCTGCACTTCTGCCTCGGCGCGGCGGTGTCCCGGTTGGAGGGACGCCTCGCACTACCCCGGCTGTTCGCCCGGTTCCCCAACCTGACGTACACCGCAACGCCGACGTACAGCGGCAGCCTGTTCCTGCGCGGCATCGACAAGCTGCTGGTCAGCACCGGCGGATAGGAGCGACATGGCCCTGCACCCGGAGGTCGCGGCGTACCGGGCGGCCCGTGCCGCGGCCGGCACCCCGCCGCTGTACGCGCAGACCCTCATCGAGGCGCGCGCCGCGGACCTGGCCGCGATCCGCGCCGGCAACGGCGCGGTCGAGCCGGTGGCCGAGGTACGCGAGGAGACGATCCCCGGCCCCGGCGGCGAACTGCCGCTGCGGGTGTACCGGCCGGCCGGGTCGGGCCGGCTGCCCACCCTGCTGTATTTCTTCGGCGGCGGGTGGACGCTCGGCAGCATCGACACCGCCGACGACATCTGCCGACGACTGGCCAACGCCGTGCCCTGCCAGGTGATCACCGTCGGCTACCGCCTCGCCCCGGAGCACCCCTTCCCGGCGGCGGTGCACGACTGCCACGCCGCCACCCGCTGGGTGGCCGGCCAGGCCGACCGGCTGGGCGTGGACCCGGACCGGCTGGCGGTGGGCGGGGACAGCGCTGGCGGCAACCTCGCCGCCGCGGTCACCCTGCTCTGCCGTGCGGGCGGGCCCGCGCTCGCCGCGCAGCTGCGGGTCTACCCGAACACCGACCAGGGCGGCGACCCGGCCGGCCCGGCCGACGACGTCGATCCGACGTTGTTCAACCGCCGCTCGGTGGCCTGGTACCGGACGCACTACCTGTCCGACCCGGCGCACGCCCGGGACCCGCTGGCCTCGCCGCTGCGCGCCGACGACCTGTCCGGGTTACCGCCGGCGCTGGTGGTCACCGCCGAGCTGGACCCGCTGTGCGCGCAGGGGCAGCGTTACGCCGAGCGACTGCGCGAGGCTGGCGTACCGACCCGGCTGGCGCACTACCCGGGCATGATCCACGGCTTCTTCGCCATGCCCGGCGCCTTCACCGACGGGCGGCGGGCGCAGGGGAGCGCGGCGGCGTTCCTCCGGGAGCGATTCGGGCTGCCACCCGGGCCGGACGATCCGGCAGTCGCCGGGACGGGCACGGCGGTGCGCGATGGTTGAGCCGGTGCTGACCGACCTGCCGGCCGTGTCGCTCGCCGACTACGCCGAGCGGGCCCGGGCCGTGCTCCCGTCGGACGTGTGGGACTACGTCGCGGGCGGCAGCGCGGCCGAGGTGACCCTGGCTGCGAACCGTCACGCGCTGGACCGGGTCGCGGTGCTGCCCCGGGTGCTGCGCGGGGTGGACACCGTCGACCTCGGCACCCGACTGCTCGGCCGCCCGTACGCCATGCCGGTCGGGGTGGCGCCGATGGCGTACCAGCGGCTGGTGCACCCGGACGGGGAACTGGGCCTCGCGGCGGCGGCCGGGGCGGCCGGGGTGCCCTATCTGGCGAGCACGCTGGGCAGCACACCGATCGAACAGGTCACCGGCGCGGGCGCGGACGTCTGGTTCCAGCTCTACTGGCTGCGCGATCGGGCTCTCGTCCGCGACCTGCTCGACCGGGTCGTCACGGCCGGCTGCCGGGCACTGGTGGTCACCGTGGACGTTCCGGTGCTGGGCCGCCGCCCCCGGGACCTGCGCAACGCGTTCCGACTGCCGGCCGACGTGGTCGCCGCGAACCTGCCCACCGGACGGGATGCCCTGGCGCACGCTGGCGCCCCCGGGGTTTCCGCGATCGCCGCACACACCGAGGCGGCCTTCGCGCCCGCGCTGCGCTGGACGGACCTGGCCTGGCTCCGCGAGCAGGTCGACCTTCCGCTGGTGGTCAAGGGGGTGCTGGACCCCGACGACGCGGTCGAGGCGGTGCGGATCGGCGCGGACGCGGTGGTCGTGTCCAACCACGGTGGGCGGCAGCTCGACGGTGCGCCGGCCAGCGTGACCATGCTCCCGGAGGTCGTCGACGCGGTTGGTGACGAGTGCCAGGTGCTGATGGACAGCGGCATCCGGGGCGGCACCGACGTGCTGCGGGCGCTCGCGCTGGGTGCCGCCGGGGTGCTGGTCGGTCGGCCGCTGCTCTGGGCGCTGGCTGTCGGTGGCGAACACGGCGCGCGGGACGCGCTGGACCTGCTCGCCGCCGAACTGCGCGACGCTCTCACCCTGGCCGGCTGTCCCGACCCGGCGGCTACCGGCGAGCTGCGCACCCGTACGGCAGGTTGAGCGGTGACCGCCACCGAACCGGTCGACCTGACCGTCGCCGACCTGCACCCCGCGCTGGGCGATCCGGCGCTGACCTCGATGAACTTCCTCAACGAGGTGTCTGAGCGCTATCCGGCGGCGGTGTCCCTCGCGGCCGGCCGGCCATACGAGGAGTTCTTCGATCTCGCGGCGGTGCACCGGCACCTGGACACGTTCCACCGGCACCTCACCGACGACCTGGGTCACCGACCCGAGCAGGCCCGGCGGCTGCTGTTGCAGTACGGCCGCACCAAGGGCATCGTGCACCACCTGATCGCCCGCAACCTCGCGGTCGACGAGGGGATCACCGTCGACCCGGAGGCCGTCGTGGTGACCGTCGGCTGCCAGGAGGCGATGTTCCTGGTGCTGCGGGCGTTGCGGGCCGGGCCGGCGGACGTGCTGCTCGCGGTCGCCCCGACCTACGTCGGGCTGACCGGGGCGGCCCGGCTGGTGGACCTGCCGGTGTGGCCGGTCGCCGGTGGGTCGTCCGGGGTGGACCTGGTCGACCTCTCCACCCAGGTACGCCGGGCCCGGGCGGCGGGGCTCCGACCGCGCGCCTGTTACGTGATGCCGGACTTCGCCAACCCCTCCGGAGTCAGCATCGACACCGCCCACCGGCGGCGGCTGTTGGCGTTGGCCGCCGAGGAGGATCTGCTGCTGCTGGAGGACAACCCGTACGGGCTGTTCCACCTCGACGACAGGCCGCGCCCGCCCACCCTCAAGGCGTTGGACACCGAGCGCCGGGTCGTCTACCTCGGCTCGTTCGCCAAGACCGTGCTGCCCGGTGCCCGCGTCGGGTACGTGGTCGCCGACCAGCGGGTGGCCGGGCCGGACGGCCGGGTCGGCCCGCTCGCCGACCAACTCGCCATGATCAAGAGCATGGTCACGGTGAACACGTCGCCGATCGCGCAGGCGGTGATCGGCGGCCGGCTGCTGGAACACGGCGGCAGCCTGGTGCCCGCGAACACCCGGGAGCGGTCCGCGTACACCCCAACCTGCGCCACCTGGTGGCCGGCCTGGGTCGGCGGTTCCCGGACCGGCCCGACCGGCCGGTGCGGTGGACCGTGCCGGCCGGCGGGTTCTTCGTGGTGGTGACCGTGCCGTTCCCGGTCGACGACGCGCTGCTGGACCGCTCGGCGCGCGACTACGGTGTGTTGTGGACGCCGATGGCTCACTTCTACGACGACACCGCGCCGGTGTGTGGCTGTCGGTCAGCGCGGTGACTCCCCAGCAGATCGACCTCGGGCTGGATCGCCTCGCGGCCCTGATCACCGACGAGCTGACCCGTCGGGCAACGGGAACGGTGGGTTGACACACCGCGTTCATCGGATGGCAATGCGCAACGGCCCGCGTGCCGGGGTCCTGGCTGGACGGTCATAATAGGCCGCATGGTTGCCTGGGAGTACGCCCTGCTCGTCCGCCGCTATCAGGGACAGGGCCGCAATTTCCATGTCTCGTTCGTCTGGTACGCGCCGGACGGGTCACGCAAGGACATCACGGCCTTCGGCGACACCGCCATCGCGCACCTCAACCTCGCCGGCCGGGAGGGATGGGAGCTCGTCTCCGCGGCCGAGGACGTGAACAACGTCCAAGGAAGCACCGAAGTCCACCGCTACCACCTCAAGCGCCCCCTAACCTGAGCCCCACCCACCCACCCCCCGCCCTTTGCCCCCGCCCCGCCCCCGTCCGCCGCCCCCGCCCCCCGCCCCGTCGATCTAGGGCTAATCGTCGCTAGTTGATCTCTAGCCGCAGCAATTTTCCCTAGATCGACGCGGTGGGGGGAGCGGGGGAGCGGGGGAGCGGGGAGCGGGGAGCGGGGGTCAGGTCAGGTTGATGGCGGGGTAGAGGGGGTGCGGGGCCAGCAGGTCGGTGGCCTGGCGGGCGATCTTGTCGGCCAGATCGGGGTCCAGGGTGTACTTCGCCTTCGACGGCGTGCCGTCGGCGTTGGCGCCGGCGGTGGTCTGGGCCAGCACGGTGTGGATCAGCTCCGCGGTCTGGTCCATCTCGGCGGTGCCCAGCCCCCGGGTGGTCAGCGCTGGCGTGCCGACCCGGATGCCGGACGTGTACCAGGCCCCGTTCGCATCCTGCGGGACCGAGTTGCGGTTGGTGACGATGCCCGAGTCCAGCAGAGCCTGCTCGGCCTGCCGGCCGGTGAGCCCGTAGCCGGACACGTCGATCAGCACCAGGTGGTTGTCAGTGCCGCCGGTGACCAGCTTCGCGCCCCGGCGCAGCAGCCCCTCGGCGAGGGCCTGCGCGTTGTCGACGATGCGGGTCGCGTAGTCGGCGAAGTCGGGGCGGCGGGCCTCCGCGAGGGCGACCGCCTTGGCGGCCATCACGTGCGGCAGCGGACCACCGAGCACCATCGGGCAGCCCCGGTCCACCTGGTCGGCCAGCTCCGGCTGGCAGAGCACCATGCCACCGCGCGGGCCGCGCAGCGACTTGTGGGTGGTGGTCGTGACGATGTGCGCGTGCGGCACCGGGTCGAAGTCGCCGGTGAACACCTTGCCGGCCACCAGGCCGGCGAAGTGTGCCATGTCGACCATGAAGGTGGCGCCGACCGAGTCGGCGATCTCCCGCAGGATCCGGAAGTTCACCTTCCGGGGGTACGCCGAGTAGCCGCCGACCAGGATCAGCGGCTTGAACTCGCGGGCCGCCTCGGCCACCCGGTCGTAGTCGATGAGACCGGTCACCGGGTCGGTGCCGTAGCTGCGCTGGTCGAACATCTTGCCCGAGATGTTCGGCCGGAAGCCGTGGGTGAGGTGACCGCCGGCGTCCAGCGACATGCCGAGCATCCGCTGGTTGCCCAGCTCGCGGCGCAACGCGAACCAGTCGGCCTCGGTGAGGTCGTTGACCTGGCGGACCTGCGCCTTCTTCAGCGCGGGGGACTCCACCCGGTCGGCCAGCACCGCCCAGAACGCGACCAGGTTGGCGTCGATGCCCGAGTGCGGCTGCACGTACGCGTGCGCGGCGCCGAACAGCTCCCGGGCGTGCTCGGCGGCGAGCGCCTCGACGGTGTCGACGTTCTGGCAGCCGGCGTAGAAGCGGCGTCCGACGGTGCCCTCGGCGTACTTGTCACTGAACCAGTTGCCCATGGCCAGGAGCGTCGCCGGGGAGGCGTAGTTCTCACTGGCGATGAGTTTGAGCGACTCCCGCTGGTCGGTCAGCTCGGCGCCGATGGCATCGGCCACCCGCGGCTCGACAGCCCGGATCACCTCAAGGGCACTACGGAAAGCGGTGGACTCGGCGTTGCGCGACATGCGACCTCCTACAGACGTGCGGGAAGGCCCAGGCGCTCGGCAAACGTCCTCGTGACGGGACCGCTCCCCGATGGTTCTCCATCCCCACGCGCCAGTAACGGCCCGCGCCGATCCTACCGGGTACGCCGCAGCCCGCCCGGTGCACCTCCGGCCCACCGGGCGGGTCCACGTCCAGGGCGGGGCCGCTCAGGCGGTCACGGCGTCCAGCGACTTCTTGAGCGCCTTCGGCGCGGTCGGGGTCTTCGGCGCCTTCCGGCGTAGCTCGATCATGCGCTCGCCGATCTCCTGGAGCTGGTTACGCCCGAGCGCCTCACGCACCTTGGGGAACCACTCCTCCTCTTCCTCCTGGACGTGGTGCAGCACGCTCTCGATCAGCACCGTCGTCTTGGCGTTGTACCGCTCGTCGTCTGGGGCCATGGTGAAGAGTTCGAGGCAGAGCACGTCCGCGACGTGGTGCTCCTCGTACGACTCCAGGACGTCGTCCTCGACGTCCGGCACGAGCCGGCGGACCTCGGGGTACATCACCTCGTTCTCGAGGTAGGTGTGCACCGTCAGCGCCTCGATGATCTGCCTGACCAGCTGCCGCCGCTCGCTCGCCGGCGCTTCCTCGGCGTCCTGGAACGCCTTGAACAGGCGGCGCATCTCCTTGTGGTCCTCTTTCAGCATGACGATGGCATCGGTGGACACCGGATGACCTTCTCGAGTCGACTGGTGTCGCCACCCGTACCCGGGCATGGACCTGCGCAAACAGCAGGACGGGGCCCGGCGCTGGAACGCCGGACCCCGTCGCTGATGGTGCGGGTGTTACTTCACCACGTTGTACGCGTCGACCATGCCGAAGCCGTAGAACCCGTTACGGTTCCCGCCGGAGCAGGTCGCGTTGTAGGTGTCACCCAGCAGCGGCACCGGGTTGTAGACGCCCTTCGGGCAGGACTGGGCCACCGCCGTGCGCTCCAGGAACGACGACAGCTGGCCCGGGGTCATGCCCGGGTGCGCCGAGAGGGCCAGCGCCGCGACACCGGTGGCGTGCGGGCCGGACATCGACGTGCCCTGCTTGTACCCCCACCCGTTGGTGCGGGTAGCGGTGTTGAAGGTGGTCGACAGGACGGCGTCGGTGCTGGTCGAGCGCGCACCCTGGGTGCGGAACCGGCTGTCGCCACCCGGCGCCGTCACGTCGATGACACCTTGACCGTAGGAGGAGTAGTAGCTCTTCTCCCCGGTCGGGCCCACCGCACCGACGGTCACCACGCCCGGCACCTCGGCCGGCAGGTCGAGGCAGGCGTTGGTGAGGTTCTCACGGTTCTCCGGCGTCCCGTTGTTCGGGCTGCCGGTGTCCGTGATCTTGTGAGCGAGGTCGTAGTTCGAGTTACCCGCGGACGCGACGTTGAGCACGCCCTTGGACTGCGAGTAACGGATCGCTCGCTGCACGGCCTGCCACACCGGGCGCTGGCGCGCGTCGTTGCGGCAGTTCATCTCCCACGGGTCGATGTAGTAGCTGTTGTTGGTCAGCTGCATCCCGTGGTCGGCGGCCCACATGAACCCGCAGACCGCAGCCTCCGGGAAGATGTAGCCGTCGTCGTTGACCACCTTGACGGCGGCGACCTTGGCGCCCGGCGCGATGCCGGTCACGCCGACGCCGTTGACGGCGGCGGCGATGGTGCCGGCCACGTGGGTGCCGTGGTCGCTGGTGGTCGGGTTCCAGGCCGCCTCGGCGGTGTTGGTGGCACCGCCGATGCAGGACACGCTCTTGTCCTTGGCGATCTGGGTGGCCAGGTCGGGGTGGCTGCTGGAGATGCCGCTGTCCAGCACGCCGACAACCACGTTCGAGCTGCCCGCGTTGACCGCGTGGGCCTGCGGGACGTGGATCATGTCCATGTCCCACTGCTGGGCGTACATCGGCTCCTTGGTCGGGTCGCCGGTGGCGTCGGCCGCGGAGACCTCCACGGTCTCGCCCTCGTCGAGGGCGGTGCCCAGGCCGGCGGTGGACGCGACCGCGTCGACGCCCGCGCCCGCCACCGCAGTGGCGAAGTTCGGGTTGGTCGAGCGGACGACGAGCACGCCGATCTGGTTGTAGCTGGCCACCACGGTGCCGTTGGCGGCCGCCACGCGGGCGGCGGCCTTGTCGGTCTTGCCGCCCTGCGGGGCGAGGACCAGGAACGTGGTTTCCGGTCCAGCCGCCGCGGCCGGCGCCAACCCGCCGGTGGCGGCGAGGCCGACGCCGAGCGCCACGACGGACGCGGCGGCGAGTGTCTTGCGACGCAGGTTCTTCACACAGACTCCCAGAGGGCTGATCCAGCCGGCCCCACTGCCTGGCGGGAAGCGGGCCGGCGGTAAACGAGCAGGTTGCTCGCTTTCCAGGGGGTTCAGCGTCGGAATCCTGGGTTGTGTTACCCGCAGCCGGAGGGATCGACAACAACCGTCAGACCGTGGCCAGGCACGGGGGCAGCTCGTCGAGCAGCTCACGGGCGAGACAGCCGGTTCGCGGCCGGCCGGGCGTGAACCCGCTGGGGGCGGGTAAGCGGTGCGCGACCGGAGTCGAGACAGGGGAGGTATGTCGTGGCGACCATGACCAGGGAACAGATGAGCCCGGTGCGGGACAAGAACTACGACCTGATCCACATGTTGCAGATGTCGTTGGAGAACATCTACCGGATGGACACGTACATCGCCGACGCGGACGCGCGGGGCGACACGGAACTCGCCAACTGGTTCCGCAAGATCCAGGAGAACAACCGCAAGGCGGGTGACCAGGGCAAGCAGATGCTCATGACGCGCATGCAGCAGGAAGGGCGCTGATCGCCCGAACCGTCGGCCCAACCGGCCGCTGCCCAGCGGGGGCAGCGGCCGGACCCGTCGATGGCGCAAAATGTCTCGTCCGACAAGACGGGATGGAGCCATCGATGACGGTCCTCAAAGGGCTGCGGGAAGCCCTGGTGCTGCTGGTGATCGCGCTGGTGGTGGTCGCGGTGGCTGCCGGGGTGTGGGTCGCGGTGTCCGGCGGTGAGTTCGCCACCCGGCTCGGCATCGCCCTGGTGGTCGTCGGGGCGCTGCTCGGGGTCACGGGCGACCTGACCCTCAGCCGGGTCGGCATGTTGGGTGCCCGGGCCACCTTCGGGCTCGCACCCGAGCAGGAGACCGGGGGCGGTGGCCGAGTCCTCACCGGGGTCGGGATCTTCCTGTTCGTCGGGTTGCCGCTCGTCGTCGTGGGCATCATGCTGATCTCCTGACCTGCCCGGCCTGCCCGAGGGGCGGCCGGGACGGGCCGCTGCCCGTTACGGTGTGAGGCGTGGCGACCACGGCGGCCGAGGAGATCCGGGTGGGGCAGCGGGTGGTCCGCGTCTCCAGCCCAGACAAGCCGTACTTTCCAGAACGCGGGCTGACCAAGCTCGACGTGGTCCGCTACTTCCTCGCCGTCGGCGACGGCATCCTGCGCGCCCTGCGCGACCGGCCGACCATGCTGGAGCGCTGGCCGCGCGGCGTGTTCGACGGCGCGAAGATCGCCACCCGGCAGGACAACCGCGGCGACGCGTTCTACCAGAAGCGGCTGCCGGCCGGGGCGCCCGACTGGGTACGTACTGCGCACATCACCTTCCCGAGCGGCCGGACCGCCGACGAGGTGGCCCCGAGCGAGCTGGCCGTGGTGATCTGGGCGGCCAACCTGGGCACCTTGCGTTTCCACCCCTGGCCGGTCTCGGCCGGCGACGTGGAGCATCCCGACCAGCTTCGCATCGACCTGGACCCGATGCCGGGAGTGGACTTCGCCCAGGTCGTCCCGGTCGCCCACGAGGTGCGGGCGTTCCTCGACGAGCTGGGGCTGGTCGGCTACCCGAAGACCACCGGCGGCCGGGGCATCCATGTCTATCTGTCCATCGAGCCGCGGTGGAGCTTCGGGGACTGCCGGCGGGCGGTGCTGGCGCTGGGCCGGGAGATGCAGCGCCGGCTGCCCGACCTGGTCACCACCACCTGGTGGCGGGACCAGCGGGACCGGCCGGTCTTCGTCGACTACAACCAGATGGCCCGCGATCACACCGTGACCTCGGCGTACTCGATCCGGCCCACCCCGCGGGCCCTGGTCTCCGCGCCGCTCGACTGGTCGGAGCTGGACGACGCGCGGCCGGAGGACTTCGACGTGGTGAGCCTGCCGGCCCGGTTCGCCGAGCGGGGCGACCCGCACGCCGGCCTCGACGGCCGCCGGTTCTCCCTGGAGCCGCTGCTGGAGCTGGCCGACCGGGAAGGGCTGGAGGCCCCGCCGGCACGCTGAGCGCCTACGGCCAGGGGCTCTGCGTGCCGTCGAACTCCTCGAAGACCAGCCAGCTACGCGTCGACAGCACCCCGGCGATGCTCTGCACCCGATCCAGCACCACGTCCCGCAGGGTGGCGTTGTCCGGCGCCCGCACCAGCGCCAACACGTCGTGCTCGCCGCTGAGCAGCGCCACGTGCTCGACGTAGCGCACCCGGGCCAGCTCCTCGGACACCTCCCGCCACGTGTTCTGCTCGATGGTCAGCGCGAGGTACGCCGACGTGCCCAGCCCGGCGGGCTCCGGCGCCACCCGGGCCCGGAAGCCGGTGATCACCCCGTCCCGCACCAGGCGCTCCACCCGGGCGTACGCGTTGGTGCGCGAGACGTGCACCCGCTCGGCCAGCGTACGGATGGAGAGCCGGCCGTCGCGGACCAGTTCGCGCAGGATCCGGCGGTCCACCTCGTCGGGGGGCCCGGCCGAACGTCCCGTTCCGCCCGCCACGCCCGGTACGAGGTTGGCCTCCTGGCTCATGAACCACTCCTCATCCTGCCATTCGTCCCGCGTTCCACCGGCACCTTGAGTCAATCATCCGACGGCATGAGCATAGGTCCACCACACGTCCAGGAGGTCCCCGCCGTGACGACCACACCCCAGGCGGTCCGCAGGGCATCCCCCCGCACCCGCCGGCCGGCCACCCAGGCCGCCCCCGACCCCTCGGCCGGGCTGCTGCCGCACGCCGAGCCGGTCCGACTGCTGAACCCGGACGGCACCCCGCTGCCGGCGCGCAAGGACTACCCGGAGCCGCCCGTCGAGGCGCTGCGCGAGCTGTACCGGCGGATGGTCGTCGGCCGCCGCTTCGACGTGCAGGCCACCGCCCTGACCAAGCAGGGCCGCCTCGCCGTCTACCCGTCCTCGCGCGGCCAGGAGGCATGCCAGGTCGGCGCGGTGCTCGCGGTCCGCGACACCGACTGGGTCTTCCCCACCTACCGCGAATCGATGGCGCTGGTTGCCCGGGGCATCGACCCGGTCGAGGTGCTCACCCTGCTGCGCGGCGACTGGCACTGCGGTTACGACCCGACCCAGGTACGGACCGCACCGCAGTGCACCCCGCTCGCCACCCAGTGCGTGCACGCCGCCGGGCTGGCGTACGGCGAGGCGTACCAGGGCCGCGACACCGTCGCGCTGGCCTTCATCGGCGACGGCGCGACCAGCGAGGGCGACTTCCACGAGGGGATCAACTTCGCCGCCGTGTTCAAGGCGCCGGTGGTCTACTTCGTCCAGAACAACCGGTACGCGATCAGCGTCCCGCTGTCGCGGCAGACCGCCGCACCGTCACTGGCCTACAAGGGCGTCGGCTACGGCGTCCCCAGTGAGCAGGTCGACGGCAACGACCCGGTCGCGGTGCTCGCCGTGCTCACCCGCGCGGTCGCACACGCCCGCGCCGGCAACGGGCCGTTCCTGGTCGAGGCGCACACCTACCGGATGGAGCCGCACACCAACGCCGACGACGCCAGCCGCTACCGCGACGGCGCCGAGGTCGACGCCTGGCGTGACCGGGACCCGGTCACCCGGCTGGAGACCTACCTGCGGGCCCGCGGGGTGCTCGACGACGCGGTGGTCGCCGAGGTCGCCGAGCAGGCCGAGGCGTACGCGGCGGAGCTGCGGACCCGGATGAACGAGCAGCCCACGGTCGACCCGTTGAGCCTCTTCGACCACGTCTACGCCGAGCCCACCCCCCAGTTGATCGAGCAGCGCGAACAGGTCCGCGCCGAGCTGGCCGCCGCCCGCGACGAGGAGGGTGACGCCTGATGGCCACCACCATGGCGAAGGCGCTCAACGCCGCGCTGGCCGACGCTCTCGCCGCCGACGACCGGGTCGTCGTCTTCGGGGAGGACGTCGGCCAACTCGGCGGTGTCTTCCGGATCACCGACGGTCTGCAGGCCCGTTTCGGCGAGAAACGCTGCTTCGACACCCCCCTCGCCGAGGCCGGCATCGTCGGCTTCGCCGTCGGTCTGGCCATGTCCGGGCTGCGACCGGTGGTCGAGATGCAGTTCGACGCGTTCGCGTACCCGGCGTTCGAGCAGATCGCCTCGCACGTGGCGAAGCTGCGCAACCGGACCCGGGGCGCGCTGAGCGTGCCGATCGTCATCCGCGTGCCGTACGCCGGTGGGATCGGCGGGGTCGAGCACCACTGCGACTCGTCCGAGGCGTACTACGCGCACACCCCCGGGCTGAAGGTGGTCACCCCGGCGACCGTCGAGGACGCGTACTCGCTGCTGCGCGAGGCGATCGACGACCCCGACCCGGTGGTCTTCATGGAGCCCAAGAAGCTCTACTTCGGCAGCGCCGACGCGCAACTGCCGGCGCGTACCGAGCCGTTCGGCCGGGCCGTCGTGCGCCGTCCCGGTCGCGACGCCACCCTGGTGGCGTACGGGCCGGCGGTGCCGGTCGCGCTGGAGGCCGCCGAGGCCGCCCGCGAGGAGGGCTGGGACCTGGAGGTCGTCGACGTACGCACGATCGTGCCGTTCGACGACGCCACGATCACCGCCTCGGTCCGACGTACCGGCCGGTGCGTGGTGATCCAGGAGGCGCCCGGTTTCGCGGGCGTCGGCGCGGAGATCGCCGCCCGGGTGCAGGAGCGCTGCTTCCACGCGCTGCACGCCCCGGTGCTGCGGGTCGCCGGGCTGGACATCCCGTACCCGGCGCCGATGCTGGAGCACACCCACCTGCCCGGCGTGGACCGGGTCCTTGACGCGGTGGCCCGCCTGCAGTGGGACGACCAGCCGGACGCGCGTTGGGCGGCGGCATGAAACGGACGCAGGTCTTCCTTCTGCCCGACCTGGGTGAGGGGCTGAGCGAGGCCGAGATCGTCGAGTGGCGGGTCGCCGTGGGTGACGTGGTCACGGTCGACCAGAGCGTCGTCGAGGTGGAGACCGCCAAGGCGGTCGTCGACGTGCCCTGCCCGTACGCCGGCCGGGTGGTCACCCTGCACGGCGCGGCCGGTGAGGTGCGCCCGGTCGGCCAGCCGTTGATCACCATCGCGCCGCTGGACGGCGGCGACGAGCCCGCCGGGCACGCCACCTACCGCGAGGAGGAGCGGGCCGGGTCCGGCAACGTGCTGATCGGCTACGGCACCGGGCACGGCAACGCCACCCGGCGTCGGCGTCGGCCCCGCCTGGCACTAGCCCCCGAGCCGGCCGACGCTGCCTCGACCGGCGGCTCTGGCTCGACCGGCGATGCTGCTTCGACCGGCGGCTCTGGCCCGACCGGCGGCTCTGGCGTGGCTGTCGGTGGTGCGCCCGGCGCGGGTACCGCGTCCGGCGACCCGGCGCGGTCGCCCGCTGCCCTGGTCATCTCGCCGATCGTGCGGCGGCTGGCCCGCGAGCAGGGCATCGACCTGAACACGGTGCGGGGCACCGGGCCCGGCGGGGTGATCCGCCGTGCCGACGTGGAGACGGCGCTGACCGTGCCCGCCGCCCGGCTCGCCGCCGTGCCGGACCCGCACGTCGCGGCCGCCCCGGCCGGGGACGACGACGTGATCGTCCCGCTCACCGGCGTCCGCAAGGTGATCGCCGACAAGCTCTCCCGCAGCCGACGGGAGATCCCGGAGGTGACCATCTGGGTCGACGTGGACGCCACCGGGTTGCTGGAGACCCGGGCCGCGATCAACGCGGCGACGCCCGACGCGCCGGTGAGCATCCTGGCCCTGCTGGCCCGGATCTGCCTCAGCGGGCTGCGCCGGTTCCCGCAGCTCAACGCCCGGGTCGACACCGAGGCGCAGCGGATCGTCCAGTCCGCCGGGGTGCACCTCGGCATCGCCGCGCAGACCGACCGGGGCCTGCTCGTGCCGGTGCTGCGCGACGCCCAGCGGCTCACCACCGCCGAACTGGCCGCCGAACTGGCGGCGACCACCGCCGCCGCGCGGGCGGGCAGCTTGCCGCCGGCCCGGCTGACCGGCGGCACGTTCACGCTGAACAACTACGGGGTGTTCGGCGTCGACGGTTCCACGCCGATCATCAACCACCCCGAGGCGGCCCTGCTCGGCGTCGGGCGGATCGTGGACAAGCCGTGGGTGGTCGACGGGCAACTCGCCGTCCGCAAGGTGACCCAGCTCAGCCTCACTTTCGACCACCGGGTCTGCGACGGCGGGGTGGCCGGTGGCTTCCTGCGGCACGTCGCCGACTGCGTGGAGCGCCCCGCGTTGCTGATCGCCGCTGTCTGACTGCGTACCCCCCCCGGCCCTGGCGTTGCCTGTGCGGCGCCAGGGCCGGCGTGCGTCCGGGGTTTCCTGGACGCGGCATCGGGAAGTCGGCCCCGCCGGAGCGCACCATTCGCGTCGAAGGGAGCCGGCCCATGGGGTACGAGATGCTACTCAACTCGGTTCGGGTGCGGCGGCCAGCCTCGGCCGGCGCGCCGCTCTGCTGCGACGCGCTGGAGTACGGGCTGACCGGTGACGGCTCGACCAACGACCAGCCGGCGCTGGCCGCCCTCGTGGACCGCCTCGGCACCGCGTACGCCTCGGACGGGCGGGCCCGGGTCATCTACTGCCCGCCGGGCATCTACTCGATTCGGGACGCCGGCACGGTGTGGCGCAGCGGCGTGTCGCTGATCGGGGCCGGCCCGGCGGCGACCCGGTTCATGCTCAGCAACGAGGGCAACCGGGCCGACCCGACCCCGTTGGCGTTCTGGACCACGGTGCAGCACGGTGCCGACCGGAACCGGCACATCGCCGACTGCACCTTCTCCGACTTCCAGATCGACGGCTCGGGTGTGGCGATGGCCGAGTACAACTACCTGGCCAAGGGCCTCGGCCTCCAGTACGTGGTGCGGGGTGTGTTCCGCAACCTCTACATCCACCACACCGCAGCCACCGGGCTGGGCTGCGACTTCCTCCAGGACTCTCTGATCGACGGCGTGGTGGTGGTCGGCTGTGGCCGACTGGACAACGGCGAGCAGTGGGGCGGCGCCGGCATCGGGGTCGGCATCGGCGGCTGGGGCGCGGTGGAGCGGCTGACCATCGCCAACTGCACCACCCTGGCCAACGGCACCAACGGAATTTTCCTGGAACTGCAGAAGGATTTCTGGGAACCGCCGCGCGGCTACCGCATCATCGGCTGCCACAGTCAGGGCAACCGGTACGGCATCTCCGACTGGGGCGCCGACGGTCTGATCGTCTCCGCCTGCACGATGACCGGCAACCTGGAGGCCGGCTTCGACGTGTCGGCGCAGGGAACCTCGTCCGTGGCCGGCCGGGGTGGGCTGCTCACCGACTGCGTCATCGACGGCAACGTGCGCGACGGGGTCAGCATCGGCAACAGCCCCGGCCCGTACACCGTCCGGGGTAACCGGATCAGCGACAACGGCCGGCACGGCTATCACGCGCACGACCTCGGGCGCGGTCACCAGGGCTCGATCCGGGACGTGGTGATCGAGAGCAACGAGTTCTGGGGCAACGGCCTGGACGCGGTCCGGATCGACCACCAGATGACCGACACGGTGCTGCTCAACAACCGGATCCGCAACAACGGGCGGCAGTACGCGGAAGGCGCCGGCGGTAGCGGTGAGGCCGTCCGCTACGGCGAGCGGAGTCTGGTGGACCGGTCGGCCAACTGGCCGCACGACGGGCACCGGGGCAAGGTCCTGCGAGTCGGTCGGGCCGTTGCCATGGTGGCCTCCAACACCGGCAACGAACTCACCCTCGCCCCGGTCCGACCCGACGCGTTCAGCGCCTGGAGCGGGGACGTGCCGCCGCCGGGATGCGGATACGAACTGTCTGCCGCACCGGAGCGGCGGGCGGGCATCACCATCGACGCGGCGTTCGACTCGGCCACGGTCCGTGGCAACCGAATCTGGGACAACCACGACGACCAGACCCAGACGCACGGGTTGTGGATAACCGAACGTGGCAGTTGCGTGGACTGCCGGGTCGAGGACAACGACCTCGCCGGCAACGTCGACGACGGCATGCGGCTGGACACCCCACCGGTGGGGGGACGCTGGCGTGACAACCACGTCGACAGCGACTGGAGCTGACCGGCAAGCACTCGCCGGGGGCCAGCACTTCGGCGGGGCTTGAGCTGAACGACGTGCGGCGGCGGCCGGAGTGATCCGGCCGCCGCCGCTGTCATCGTGCGCTGGTCAGCCGGCCAGACCGGCCACCGGGGTCGGGTCCAGCACCACCGTGGCCGTGCCGGACTGCGCCGGTACGCCCGGCTCGGTCGGCGCGTCGGTGTACTCGGCGACGAAGACCGCGGTGAGGTTGTCCGCGCCGCTGTGCCCGCCGTCCACGAAGGTGGTGATCGTTCCCGAGCACCCCATCGCCGTGGAGAGCGGGTGTCCGTGCTCGTCGTGCCCCAGCACGTAGGTGACCTTCACCCGGGAGCAGTCCACGGGCAGATCGTCGGTGACCTTCACCTCGTACGCGACGGTCTGCCCGAACTGGAAGGGCTGCCCGGCCACCGGTGCGACGAACTCGACGACCGGCGCGGTCGGCCCGACCACCAGCGGCAGGGTCGCCGAGGCGGACCGTCCGGTGCGGTCGGTCACCTTCAGCGTCGGGGTGTACGAGCCGTTCTCCTGGAACGTCCAGGTCGGGTTGGCGTCGGTGCTGTCCACCGAGCCGTCCGCGTTGAAGTCCCACGCGTAGCGCAGCGCGTCACCGTCCGGGTCGGTGGTGCCGGCGCTGGAGAACGCGACGGTCAGCGGGGCCTGCCCGACGGTCGGGTCGGCGCTGATCTTCGGGATCGGCGTCCGGTTGCCGCGGACGAAGTCGATCCGGGACAGCTGGGCGTCCGGGTTCTCGGCGAAGTAGCCATCGCCGTACTCCAGCACGTAGAGCGCGCCGTCCGGGCCGAACTCCATGTCCATCGGGTTGTCCACCACCAGGGATGGCACCACCGACCGGATGTCCTGCACGTCCCCGTCCTCGTCGAGACGGAACTCCTTGATGTAGTCCCGCGTCCACTCGTAGAACAGCGGCACGCCGTCGTAGTAGGCCGGCCACCGGGTCCGCGACGTGCTGGTCCCGTCGAAGTCGTACGCCGGGCCGCCCATCGGGCCGACACCGCCGGTGCCCAGCTGCGGGAACTCGCCGGACGCGGCGAACGGGTACCAGACCTGCGGCTGCTCGACCGGCGGCAGTTGCCGCTTGCCGGTGTTGCGGGGTGAGTCGTTGACCGGGCGCTTGCAGTTGAACTTGGGACCGGACGCACCGGTGGCGAAGTCGTAGTCACGGTAGGCCAGCGTCGGCGTCACGCAGTACGGCCAGCCATAGTTCGCCGGCTTGTCGACCAGCATCCACCGGCCGTGCCCGGCCGGCCCGCGCTCAGGGTTCGAGTTGGAGGCGTCCGGGGAGTAGTCGCCGAGGTACACGTTGTCGGTACGACGGTCGACGGCGAACCGGAACGCGTTGCGCAGCCCCATCGCGTAGATCTCCGGGCGGGTCTGCGCTGCCCCCGGCTTGAACAGGTTGCCGGCCGGCACCGTGTAACCGCCACCAGGCTTCACCCGGATGCGCAGCAGCTTGCCGCGCAGGTCGTTGGTGTTGGCCGAGGTGCGCTGGGCGTCGAACGCGGGGTGCCGGTCGGCCCGCTCGTCGATCGGGATGTAGCCGTCGGAGAAGAACGGGTTGGAGTCGTCACCGGTCGACAGGTACAGGTTGCCCTTGCTGTCGAAGTCGATCTGGCCGCCGACGTGGCAGCAGATGCCCCGGTCGGTGGGCACGTCGATGATCTGCTGCTCGGTGCCGAGGTTCAGCTTCATCCCGTCCAGCTTGAACCGGGACAGCCGCAGCGCGCCCCGGAACCGCTGCCAGTCCGCCTCGGTGCCGACCAGCGGCGCGTCCCCCTCGTTGACGTCGGGAGTTGCCGGATCGTCCACCGGCGTGTCCATCGGCGGCGAGTAGTAGAGGTAGACCCACTTGTTCTGGGCGAAGTTCGGGTCGATGGCGACCCCCTGCAGCCCCTCCTCGTCGTGCTCGTACACCGGGATGTCGGCAGCGAGGGTGTTCAACCCGGTGCGCGGGTCGTGGATGCGGACCTCGCCGGTGCGGGAGGTGTGCAGCACCCGCAGGTCGGGCAGGACGGCGAGGCTCATCGGCTCGCCTGGGAAGTCGTTCAGTGTCACTTTCTGGAAGCTGCTGTCCGGCGGTGCCGCCGGCGCGGCGGCCGCGGCTGATGGTGGTACGGCCAGGCCGGCCGTTACCAGCAGCAGGGCGGACGTGAATGCGCTCCTGTTCATCAGGTTGTCCCCCGAGGTGGTGTCAGTACCGGAGTGAAGCGAGATGGTCGAAGCCGACCCGAGCGGTGTCCAGGGCGTCGGCGGGGGAGCGTGGCGAGGTGCCGGCGTCGTCGCGTTCGACGATGTACTCCTCGATGCCGGCCTCCCGCTCGTGGGTGAAGATCCGGCCGAAGTCGATGAGGCCGTCGCCGAGGTCGGCGAAACCGCCCTCGACGTCGAGGTCCTTGACGTGCACCTGGCGGATCCGACCGCGGTTGGCCCGGATCACGTCGACCGGGTCGTGTGCGCCTCGCCAGGTCCAGTAGAGGTCGAGCTCGAAGTGGACCAGCCGGGGATCGGTCTGCGCGGTGAGGATGTCGAAGCCGGTCGAGCCGCCGGTCAGCGGCACGAACTCAAGTTGGTGGTTGTGGTAGCCGAAGTCGAGGCCCGCGCGTTCGGCGAGCCGACCGGCGCGGTTCAGGTCCCGGGCAAGGGCCCGGTAGACGGCGGGGTCCCGGATCGGCTGACCGTTGGCGTCCCGACCGAAGTACGGGTGGACGATTTTCTTGGAGCCCACGACGTTCGCGTCGGCGAGGGCACGCTCCCAGGTGGCCGCGTCGAAGGGCTGCGGGATGCCGGTGTGCCCGGAGGTGGCGCGCAGTCCGGCCTCGTCGAGCGCGGCCCGGAACTGCGCGGCGGTGCGTCCGACGAAACCGGCGTGCTCAACCCGCCGGTAGCCGATCCGGCGCAGCGCGTCCAGAGTGCCGGGCAGGTCTGCGGCGAGCTGGTCGCGCAGCGTGTAGAGCTGGATGCTGATCTGGTCCACCGGCACCCGTCGCCGGCCCTGGGACTGCCCTGCGGGCGCGGCGGTGGCGGGGCTGGTGAGCAGGCCGGCTGCGCCGACGGCAGCGGCGGAGACGGTCGCGGCGCGCAGCACTCCGCGCCGGCTGACCGGCTCGGACGCCAGTGTCGGCTCCGGTCGGTTGAGCTGTTGATCCATGGTGGTGGTCCCTTCCTGACGGCTGGCATGCCGTCGGCGGCGGTCGACCTGGCTGCCGTCGCCCGGGCGCGCCGAACCGGCCGGAGGCGGGCTCCGGCTGAACGGTGAGGGGCGGCGCGCGGGCGCGGCCCAGACCCATCGGGGGCGGAACGCGGCGACCCGGCAGGGGTGGCGGCAAGCTGATCGACGAATGGGCAACCCTCTATCTAGATCGTGACCTTACCCTTGCCTTCGGACGAAGGCAAAGCTTCGTCGCGTTCGGCAGAAGTTTCGCTTCAGCTGACAAAAGACCGTCCCCGACGTGCGCCACCCGGGGGGTGACGGTCTACCTGCGGCCCCGGTCCCGTGCCGGGGCGACCTCCCACACCGCCTCCTTTGCTCCGCTTCACCCCACGCACCACCAGACGCCCGGTATCCGGACAGCCGGTGTGGCGTCCGCTGAAGCAGAGCAAAGGACCTGACAAGGGTCTCTTGAACCCCTCTTCCGCCAAGTGGAACATTGTCGGAAAGCGCGTCAATAAATGCGCCACCGATTATTTCCGAATGCCGTGGACGCCCCTGCCGAGGAGGCGAGAATGTGGCAAAGGGAAGTCGGAAACGGGGGGATTGAAGATGACGTCTAGG
Organism: Micromonospora sp. NBC_01638; assembly: GCF_045209745.1. Taxonomy (NCBI): domain Bacteria; kingdom Bacillati; phylum Actinomycetota; class Actinomycetes; order Micromonosporales; family Micromonosporaceae; genus Micromonospora; species Micromonospora sp. NBC_01638. The sequence goes on along the minus strand of NZ_CP109273.1, from coordinate 5,881,272 downwards.
CGGCGATTGACGCTGTTGGCGGTAACCATCGCAGCCGTACCGCTCGTCCTGGGTGGGTGCACCGCCGACCGGGATCCGGGTTCGGCCAAGGGGCACCACGCTGCACCGGAGCTCGATGTGACACCGGGGGACAAGGCCCGGGACGTCCCGGTCAGCGCCGAGGTGGGCACCGTGGTCAAGGGTGGACGGGTCACCGGGGTACGCCTCACGGACGACAAGGGCAAGCAGGTCAACGCCGAGCCGCGTGAGGACGGCTCGGGCTGGGTGCCGAGCGCGCCACTGCAACCGCGACGGACGTACACCGCCGAGGTGACCGCGACCGCTGACTCGGGTGCCACCACCACTCGCACCACCACGTTCACCACGATGGCCAAATCGACCAAACCGCAGATCACCAGCACTCTCTATTTCGTCGGTAATCGGACGTACGGCACAGCGATGCCGGTAACCGTCGCGTTCGACCCGGCAATTCCGAAAGAGGCCAGAGCGGATGTCCAGCGGCGGTTGTTCGTGAAGACGAATCCGGCGCAGCCGGGCACCTGGTCGTGGCTTGAGGACGGAAGTCAGGTCTATTACCGAGCGCCCGATTTCTGGAAGCCGGGGACCACCGTCAGCGTCCGGGCCGCTCTGGAGGGTCTACCGATCGGCAAGGACCGGATCGGCGACGCCGAGCGGACCGCTACCTCCAAGATCGGACGACAGGTCGCGCTGGAGATCGACAACGCCACCAAGCAGATGACGGTGCTGCGCGACGGCAAGCAGATCCGCCAGATCCCGGTCAGCCTGGGCAAGCCGAGCACGCCGAGTTCCAGCGGCAAAATGGTGATCATGGAGAAGTACGACCGGACCACCTTCGACACCCGGGGTGACCCGAACGGTGGCTACGTGGTCGACGTCGACGATGCCCAGCGCTACACCTGGGGCGGCGAGTTCATCCACTCGGCCCCGTGGTCGGAGGGGGAGCAGGGCAACACCAACGTCTCGCACGGCTGCGCGAACGTCTCCGCCACCGCGGCGGACTGGTTGATGGGGGTGACGCAGGTCGGTGACCTGGTCACCGTCAAGGGCACCGAGGTGGAGTTGCAGCCGGGCAACGGCTGGACCGCGTGGAACGTGAGCTGGGACGAGTTCACCCGGGGCAGCGCCCTGCCGGTGCCACCCGGGCTCAAGCCGGCGCCGGTCGCCCCGGCGCACCCGGGTGCGGTGGCCGGTGGGTCGCCCGCCCCGGCGCCCTCCGTCAGCGGTCGCTGAGACACCGCCGCCGGACATTCGGGGCCGGCCCGCCACTGCGGCGGGCCGGCCCCGACGTCGCCGCCAGCTCAATGATCGTTTGGCGCAGGTGCGACTCGACAAGCCGGCCTACCAGCGATCGGCTCGGCGCCCGTGGCCCCGGGCGCTACTCCAGCGGTACGCGGGCCACGCCGGGGCCGATCAGGCTGCCCAACCAGAGGTGATCGTCGTGCTGGCGTACCCCAGTGATCATCCAGTAGTGCCCGTTCGGGCCGTGCAGCGTCCGGCGGACCGCGCCCGTGCCGTCGACCAGCGCGACCAGCCCGTAGCGGCGTGGCTGCGGCTGCATCGCGTCGGGCAGCAACGCGGCGATCTGGCGTAGTCGCGGGTGCGGCAGCAGCCACTCGGCGATCGGCACCCGTGGGCTGGGCAGAGCGATCCAGTATGTCCCGTCGCCCACGGCGGCGAGATTGTCCGGGTATGCGGGCAGGTCGGCGAGGACCCGGACGCCACCGCTCAGCTCGACGCGGAGCAGGCGGTGGGTGCTGGTCTCCACGAGCATCAGCGCTGACTCGTCCGGGGTCAGCGCGATCCCGTTGGGGAAATACAGCCCGTCGGCCACCACCTCGGTGCGGCCGGTGCCCGGATGGTGGGCCAGCACCCGGCCGTTGGGGCGGTGCTCCAACAGGTCCCGCTTCCAGTGCGAGACCGGAAACCGGTCGGAGCTGTCGGTGAAGTAGATGGTGCCGTCGCGGCCCACCGTGGCGTTGTTGGCCAGGTGCACCGGGGGCGCCGTCCCGGTCAGTTCACGCACCGCGCCGTCGGGCGTGACCCGCAGCAACCCGCGGTACGCGTCGCAGACCACCAGAGCCTCGCCGGAGGGGTCCAACTCGATGCCGAGCGGCCGGCCACCGGTCTCGGCCAGCAGTCGGGGTCGGGTGCCGGCCGGCGCGTCGACCGGCCACCACCAGAGCCGACCGCCCTCGTCACCACTGATCACCCGACCGGCGCCGTCGACCAGCACGTCCTCCGGCCCGACGGCACCCTCGGGGAGGGGCAGCAGCTCCGCCCGGTCGAGCCGCCGGTCGGTGGGTGCCCATGCCCCGGCCAGCGCCGGAGGAACGGTTGCCGGCTCGCGGACGGGACGGATCAGCCGGGGCGGCCGAGGCCGAGGGATCAGCATCGGCCCATTCTCCACCGCCGGTGCCGGCCGTCTCCGAATCATCGTCCGCGCGGCGCGTCGGCGGGCGTGATCACCACGGTATCGGTGATGTCGGGGTGTCCCGCTGACCCGGACGCCCCGACATTGGTGATCCGGAGTGGATCACCGTCCGAAATGGGCGCGGCGGGTCCGGTGGCCGGTGGTCCGTGCGGCCGGAGGCCCTGACCTCCACCCCGAGAGGGATGAGGCGCACCTCGGGGTATGACCCTGGGCGTACCCGGAATCACTCGGTGGAGGGGCGAAAGTGTCGGTGGTGGCGGCTAGGTTTCTAGGCATGGAAGATCGCAGCGAGCGGCTCGACGTGCGGGTGAGCGTGGGTGACCGGGTGGTCCTCGTGCGGGTGGCCGGCGAGGTCGACATCGCCACCGTGGCCGCGTTCCGGTCCGCGCTGTGGTCCGCGCCCGCTCGCCCGATGCTCCAGCTGGAGCTGTCCGAGCTGCGGTTGCTCTCCGCCGCCGGCGTCCGCACGTTGCTCGCCGCGCATCTGCGCGTCCGGGCCCGCGGTGGCGAACTGGTCCTGGTCGACCCGAGCCCGGTGGTGGCGCGGGTGCTGCGCGCTACCGGCCTGCACCGGGTGATGCCGATTCTGGAGCCGGCCCGGGTGGTCGAGGCCGCTCGTCGCCCGGTGATCACGACCGCACACCTGCAGCTCGCCGCCTGATCTGACCCCAGAGCAGCCGACCCGACCCGACCCGAGCTCGCTGACGCGGCCCAGCGCCGGTCGTCTCAGGCTGTGTTGCTTGGGCGTGGTGCGGGGCCGCCGGCGTGCGCCGGCGACCCTGCAGAATCGGTCAGCGCACGCCGAGCAGGTCGACGACGAAGATCAGCGTCTCGCCCGGCTTGATGACTCCGCCGGCGCCGCGGTCGCCGTACCCCAGGTGCGGTGGGATGGTGAGACGGCGCCGGCCGCCGACCCGCATGCCGACGACACCCTGGTCCCAGCCGGCGATGACCTGGCCGCCGCCGAGCGGGAAATCGAACGCCTCACCGCGGTTCCAGGACGAGTCGAATTCGCCGCCGGTGGAGTGTGACACGCCGACGTAGTGCACGCTGACCAGCTGGCCCGGCTCGGCCTGCGGGCCGTCGCCCACGGTGATGTCCTCGATCACGAGGTCGGCCGGCGGTGCACCCTCGATCGGACCCACCTCGGGCTTGCCCGATCGGGCGCTTGCTGCCTGGTTCATGCGGGGATCTCCTGCCGTGTTGGGTGATGTGTCCGGGCACCGTCGATCCTGCCAAATCGCACCTGACCCAGGTGCGGCAGACCCGCTACCTGCTCCCGCACCCCATACATCGATCTTGCACTTTCGGTCGCCGGTGTGCCCCGACTCGCACCTTTCGTCAGGGCAGTAAGTGCAGATCGGCGGACGGACGGACGGACGGACAGACCGGCGGGCGTCACCGGTGTTGGTGACGCCCGCCGAGAGGTGGTGCGCTGTGGTTCATCGCAGCCAGGGCACCCGCCGGACGATCGGCAGCTTCGCCCAGAGCTGGCCGAGGCCCCAGGTGTCGCCGGCGTTGACCAGCGCCAGGACCGCCAGTACCGCGGCGTAGATCAGGTGGTCGTCCATGAAGGGGTTGTTCTCCGGAGGCAGGACGGCGGTCCACATCAGGACCAGCAGCAGCCCACCCGCCACCGCGGCGACCCGCATGCCGATGCCGAGCAGCAGGGCGACACCGATCCCGGCCAGGCCGGCCATGAAGAGCCAGTCCGCCCAGGCGGCGCCGGCGATCCCGGTGTAGAGGTCCTTGAACGGGCCCGTCACACCGAAGGTCAGGAAACCCTTGGTGGGGCTGCCCCCGTTGATCCAGGCGTTCTTCGACTCGGTGGCCATCCCGAGGCCGAACATCTTGTCGACGAAAGCCCAGAGGAAGATCCAGCCGAGCGCCAGCCGGGTGCCGGCCAGGATGTACCGGACGGCCCGCACTCGGGCGGTGCCGGCGTTCGGAGCGGTGTTGTCGGCGGTGACCTGCTCGATCGTCGCGGTCATGGTCTCCACGTCCCTTCTCAGCTTCGCACCGCGCTTCCCGGTGGCATCTCCAGTAGACGCTTACCGCGCCGTCGACGGCAGGGCCGACAGACCGCAACGGCCCGGGACGTTGGACCCCCCTCCGGCCGGCCCGGTGACCCTGACGCCCCACCACCGTCGCAGCGAACACCCGTCGCCGGCCGTCGCCGCATCGGTGGTCCGGCGGGGAGGGAACTTCGCCGGACCACCGACGTCGGGCCGGCACCCATCATGTCCGGCGGGGTCAGGCGGCCCGGTTCAGGGTCGGCCGGGTTCGATGCGGGCGGTCACGTCGAGGTGCGCCGGTGTGCAGCCGGCGGTCGTGGCGAACCGGCGGACCGCGGCGTCGACGTGCTCGCGTACGTCGGCGGCCCGGGCGTCGGCCGACAGGTCCACCCGGATCCACACGTCGGGTCCAGGCGGTGCGCCGGTGAGCACCACTCGGGCGCCGCGCACCCCGGGGTCGCCGGTCAGGTCCCGCTCCAGTGCGTGGACGAGCACCTCGGTGGCCAGGCGGGTGCGGCCGGGGCGGCTGCCGGGGTGGCTCAGCATGCCGCGCAGTGCCCGGCCGGGCCGGCGCAGCTCGCGGTCGAGCAGGCGTTGCCCAGCGAGGGCGGTAAGCACGCCGGCGACCGCCGCGGCCAGGGTGCTCCACGGCGCGGCCAGCCGCCACGCGTCCAGCAGTCCCGCGCCGAGCAGTAGCGCGCCAGGGTCGCTGCCGGGCAGCGTGCCGAGGCTGACCAGCAGCGCGGTCGTTCCGCCCGCCAGCAGCAGCAGCGCGACGATGGTCCACAGCAGTCGGTGCGCGGCGTCGGTCATGCCGGCCGCCTGTGGGGCAGCAGCCGGATCTCGATCCGGCCGATCCGGGGCGAGGCGAGCTGACGCAGCTCCTGGTGCACCGCGAACTCGACCTCGGCGCGGGCGGCCGGGTCGCCGGTGGCACGCACCCGGGGGCGCCACTGGTCGCCGCGCCGGCGGACCCGCACGCGGGCCCGACGCACGCCCGGCACGGTGCCGGCCGCGTCGGTCAGCCGGCGCTCCACGCACCGCCGGTGCAGGTACCAGCCGTCGCGCTCGTCGATCCGCAGCCGGACCGGTGTCCAGCGGCGCAGCTGGGCGGCCAGGATGACCAGGCCCAGCAGCAGGGCCGCGCCGGCCCCGGTCCGGACGCCCAAGTCATGCCAACGGGTGGTGGTCAGCGCGTCGTACCAGCCGGTGCGGGCGAACAGCGGTGCCGGGCGATCCAGTGTCACCAGCAGCGCCTGCACGGCCAGCAGCGCGCCGCCGGCGAGCAGGGCGACGGACAGCAACAGCGAGGCCGCCCGGTTGACGGTTCGCATGCCGGCCTCCGGCCGACTGACCGGTCGTCCTGTCCCGGCGCCGTCCGCCCCGGGGACGAGCAGGTCGTCCACCGTGACGGTCACCGCGGCCACGGTGCGCCCGGTGCTGGCGGCAACCCGGTCGGTGACGGCCGTCCGGACGGCCTCGGCGACGGCGGGCACGCTGTACCCGTAGGTGGTGACGAGGTGCAGGTCGAGACCCACGGCCCGGTCGCCCAGGCGAACGGTGGCCGGGTGGACGTCGGAAACGCCGGGCACCCGCCCGGCCGCTTCGGCCGCGATCCGCGCAACGTCCCCCGCCGCAACGTCCCCCGCCGCGATGGTGCGCCGGTGCGAGTCGGTGCTGGCGCGGGTCCCGGTGCTCGGGTTCCCGCCGGGGGTGCCGGCGCTGGGTGCAGGGCCGGCGGATGGGGCGGACGGGCGGGTGGCGATGGGCCGCGGGGGGAGCCGGTGGTGTCGCCCCGCTCGATCGGCGCGAGGGCGCCGAAGGATGGTCGGATCACCGACCAGCCGAGGTCGGCGGGCGCGGCGAGGGTCATCCGGACGCGGGCGAGCACCCAGGCCGCTGCTGGTGAGGGCGCCGAACTGCTGTCGCGACATGCTGACCTCCCGGCCGGTCCGCTACCGGCGACCCCGCTGGATACACCCCGTCGGGACCTCTGGAACGCGACCCTCATGTGATCCCGGTCACAGTGCCTGGTCCGCGGCCTCGAAGGCGGCAGCCGCCGCCCACCCCGCGCCCACGGGCGAGGACGAGGTGCCGGCCGAGGCACTCGGCGACCTCTACCGCGACGGCAGCACGGCAGGCCGTGCCGGGGTCCGGCTGGCCGGGGTGGCGCTGGCCGCACCGCCGAGGCGAGCACCATGATCGACCGCCTAGACTCGGCCCGGCTCGACCGACCGGCGGATGGATCAGGCAGATGACGAGCATCGGCAGCGACGACCGCGGCTGGTTGCGGGCGGTGCCCGACGATGGTGGGCGCGACACGCTGCTCAGCCGCGCCGGTCATCGGGTCTATCCGGCACGCCGGCTCAGCGACCTGGTTCAGGGCCGCCCGCCCGGTGTCACCGGCAGCCAGTGGAGTTCGGCCAGCCGCGCCAGCTTCGACTTCGTGGTCTGCGCCGCCGACACCGGCCGGGCGATCGTTGCCGTGGAGATCGGTCCGGTCGCGTCCGCCGGCTCGGCAGAGCAGCGCGTTGAGCGACTCAAAGACGCGGTGAGCGCGGCCGTGGGCCTGCCCGTGCTGCGGATCGGATCGTCGACGTTGCGGGCGGCCGAGCACGGTCGACGCCTCGTGGAGTACGTGATCGACGCGCGCGCCTACGCCGAGGGCGGTGCCGGGGTGACCGCCCCTGGGAACGGGCCGTCCCCGGTGAGTTTCCGGGACATCCTCGGTCGGCTGCCGGACGGCCGCCCCGGGCCGGTCAACGACCTCGGCGCGCTGACCCGCGCGGCGGCGGTCGAGGCGTACGTGGCCGGGCGGGTGGCCGACCCGATCGTGCGAGGGCTGCACGTGCGCTGGGCGGACGGGCCGGCGCAGGGGTGGAGCTGGGTGCAGGTACGCCCCGACGCGTGCCTGATCGAGCGGGTCTCAGTGACCGAGCACCGCTTTTCGTGCGGCGTCGACGCGGCTCGGCTGGCCGAGGATCTCGCCACGGTCGCCGTCGGGGAGCGGCTGCGGACCAACGACGTCGGGGAACTGCTGCCGCGCGCCGAGTTGACCGCGCAGATTGCCGCGCTGAGTCGGCGCCGCCACGAACTGGTGGGCGGGTTCGCCTTCGACCACCTCTGCGCCGACTGATCGGCGCCCTTTCCACCTGCTGACTCCTGCTCCGGACCGGCTCCGTGTCGGGTCGCGGCAATTTCCTGTGCGCCGGTTGAACCTTCCCGGTCGCCGCACCGTACTCCTGCGCGAATGAACAGGATCTCCCCATCCGCGTCGACCGGACGCGGGAGACGGTGCGGAAAGGGCATCGCCGGCCATCGACACGTTACCGGGTAGGTCACGGTGCTCGCCGCCGTGCCGTGCCCTCTCACATCCGTCGATCCGCCGAGGGCAGAAATCCACTACCGGATCGAGAAGGAGAGCAATTCGATGCGCAGGTCCACACGGGCGCGCCGGCCATCCGGCAACGCGCGGAGCAAGCGTCTGCTGGCTGTTGTCGGCACGCTCGTGGTCTTCGGCGGAGTTGTCGCCGTGACCCAGATTTCGTCGGCCCAGGACCGGCGGACGAATAAGCCACGTCCGGCCGCTGGGCAATGTGTGGAGCCGAGCCCGGGCGCGACCGCGCCGACTGGCGGCGGCTCGACCAGCCGGACCTGGCAGAACGGTCGGTGGGTGCGTAATCACTGGGGTGACGGGCAGCAGTCGGTCCCCGAGTGCGAGGACGGCAAGGACGGCACGGTGGGCACCGGTACGGCCATCGCCTGTCCGGACGTGACGGCCAAGCTGCCGCAGGTGCCGGCCCAGGCGCGGGCCGAGGTGGACCGCAACCTCGCCCAGCTGCAGTCCCAGATCGCCGAGGCGGACCGCCGGCTGGCAGCCGAGGGCAACAAGGGCGAGGCGTTCATCCGCAGCGCAATCCTGCAGCCGTTGGCCTCCAAGCGGCGCGCGGTGCTGGACCGGATCACGACCGCCATCGACCGTGCCGGTCCCCGACCGCAGGGTCTCGCGCAGCTCGCCGAATGCCAGGTGCAGCCGACCAGCAACACGGGCGGCAACAACGGTGGGAACAATGGCGGTGGCAACAACAACGGTGGCAACGCCCCCGGCACCGGTCTCGGCGTGTTGGCCAATAACTGCGACGAGAGCCAGCTCCAGCGGCACGACGGCTTCCAGATCGGCAACCGCTGCGTGAGCACCGAGTTCGGTGAGGTCGGCGCCGCCGCCAACAACCCGTCGCTGCTGATCACCCAGTTCCCCCAGCAGGTCGGTCAGAACCAGGCGTTCACCCTGCGGGTCAGCACCCGCAACCTGATCCGGGACCGCTTCCTGGCCGCCGGTCAGGGTGGCTACTACGTGGAGAGCTCGCTGCTCAACGCCCAGGGCCTGGTCCGGGGCCACTTCCACACCGCCTGCCGGATGCTGGACAGCCTGACCGCCCCGCCGGAGCCGCAGGAGGTGCCCGCGTTCTTCGTCGCGACCGAGGACGGCCGCGGTGGTGCCGAGCCCGACGAGGTGACGATTCAGATTCCGGGTCTGCCGGAGTCGGGCACCGCGCAGTGCTCCGTCTGGGCCGGTGACGGTTCGCACCGCCTGCCGATGATGGAGCGGGCCAACCAGACTCCCGCGTTCGACTCGGTGCGTATCACCGTCAACTGATCCAGTTCGACCAGCGGTGGCCGGTCACCCGGGGCGACAACCCGGGGTGACCGGCCCGCGTTGTTTCGGGTGCCCGGACAATCCGACGGGGTCACGCCCGTTTACGGCGGGACCCCGTCATCATCTCGTGTCAGCGGCTCTTGTACGCCTCGACGACCTCAACCGGGATCCGGCCCCGTTCGGAAATCTTGTAGCCGTTCTTGATGGCCCATTCCCGGATAGCCCGGTTCTGCTCCCGATCCATTCCGGCACCGGTGGGTCGACCCGGTCGCCGGACTGCGCGGGTGCTCTCCACCGGGCCGCGCCCGATCCGCCGACCCGCATTGATGTACGGATCCAGCGCCTTGCGCAGGACGCCGGCATTTTCGTCCGAGACGTCGATCGTGTACGCCACTCCGTCGAGACTGAACTCGACCGTCCGGTCGGCCTTCCCACCGTCGAGGTCGTCGGTCAGGATCGTGATTACTTTTCTCGCCATTGCCGATTACTCCCTGTGTGCGGCGGGATGTGCCCAAAGTCTGACCTATCACCCCGGGAATCCGCAACAATACGCGTCCATTCATTCGGCGCGTCGCGATTCCGTTACGGAGCAAACCGTGAATCGGTGCGATGAAGGGGCTTCATTCGCCGAGGAGACCGGTCTGCCCGGCGACGGCGGCGGCCTCCGCCCGGTTGGGCACCCGCAGCTTGCGCAGCAACGCGGTGGTCATTCGTTTCACCGTCCGCTCCCGAGACGTGCAGTTCTTCAGCGATGTCGACGGTGTTGCGGCCAGAGGTGAACGCCCGTAACAACCGACGTTCCTCGCCGTCCAGATCGACCGACGCGGCGTGCGCGGGCCGCAGCAGGGCGTGCAGCAGTTCGGCCGGAAGTACCGCCCAGCCGTCGAGGATGGCCAGCAGCGGCGGCGCTGGTCGACCGCCTCGGCCGGGCGGGCGGACAGTGTCCTGGGTCACAGGTCGGAACAAGGGGAACGCTTTGTTACTTGAGTGAGACACGCTCAACTCAACGTGATAGCAGGTGTTCGATGGCAACTATTCCGGTACTTCCCCTGACCGACGCCGTGCTGCTGCCCGGCATGGTCATCCCGGTGACCCTCGACCCGACCACCCAGGCCGCGATCGACGCGGCGCGGGCGACCGGCGACCGCAAGCTGCTGGCCGTGCCCCGCATCGACGGCGAGTACGGCCCGGTCGGCGTGGTCGCCACCATCGAGAAGGTCGGCCGGCTGCCCGAGGGTGAGCCCGCCGCCGTCATCCGTGGTCTGTCCCGGGCCCGGATCGGCTCCGGCGTGCCCGGCCCCGGCGCCGCACTCTGGGTCGAGGCGACCGAACTCGACGAACCCGCCCCCGCCGGCCGCGCCCGGGAACTCGCCCGCGAGTACCGCGCCCTGGTGACCTCCGTGCTCCAGCAGCGAGGCGCCTGGCAGGTCATCGACGCGGTGGAGCGGATGACCGACCTCTCCGAACTGGCCGACTCGGCCGGCTACGCGCCCTGGCTGACCCTGGACCAGAAGACCGAACTGCTCGCCGCGCCGGACGTCACCGCCCGACTGGAGCTGCTGGTCGGCTGGGTTAAGGACCACCTGGCCGAGCAGGAGGTCACCGAGCAGATCAACAGTGACGTCCGTGCGGGGCTGGAGAAGTCCCAGCGGGACTTCCTGCTGCGTCAGCAGCTTGCCGCGATCCGCAAGGAACTGGGCGAGGGCGAGCCGGACGGCTCGGCCGACTACCGGTCCCGGGTCGAGTCCGCCGAGCTGCCGGAGAAGGTCCGCGAGGCGGCCCTGCGCGAGGTCGGCAAGTTGGAGCGGGCCAGTGACGCCTCCCCGGAGGCGGGCTGGATCCGCACCTGGCTGGACACCGTGCTCGAGATGCCGTGGGGCACGCGTACCCAGGACAACACCGACCTGGCCGCGGCCCGGGCGGTGCTCGATGCCGACCACGCCGGCCTGGCCGACGTGAAGGACCGCGTCCTGGAGTACCTGGCCGTGCGCAACCGGCGTGCGGAGCGCAACCTCGGCGTGGTCGGCGGTCGCGGCTCCGGCGCGGTCCTCGCACTCGCCGGTCCTCCCGGGGTGGGCAAGACCAGCCTCGGCGAGTCCGTTGCTCGGGCGCTCGGACGCAACTTCGTCCGGGTCTCGCTCGGCGGCGTCCGCGACGAGGCGGAGATCCGCGGTCACCGGCGCACCTACGTGGGCGCGCTGCCCGGTCGGATCGTCCGCGCGCTGCGGGAGGCCGGCTCGATGAACCCGGTCGTGCTCCTCGACGAGGTGGACAAGCTGGCCGCTGGCTACGCCGGCGACCCCGCGGCCGCACTGCTGGAGGTGCTCGACCCGGCCCAGAACCACACCTTCCGGGATCACTACCTGGAGGTCGACCTCGACCTGTCCGACGTGCTCTTCCTGGCCACCGCCAACGTGGTGGAGAGCATCCCCGGCCCACTGTTGGACCGGATGGAGCTGGTCACCCTGGACGGATACACCGAGGACGAGAAGGTCGCCATCGCCCGGGACCACCTGCTGCCCCGGCAGCGGGAGCGGGCCGGGCTGACCGCCGACGAGGTCAGCGTCGCCGACGAGGCTCTCGCGCTGATCGCGGGGGAGTACACCCGGGAGGCCGGCGTACGGCAGCTCGAACGTGGCCTGGCCAAGATCCTGCGCAAGGTGGCGGTGGCACTGGCGACCGACCCGACCCCGGTACGCGTCGACACCGACAACCTCACCGGCTACCTGGGGCGGCCGAAGTTCACCCCGGAATCAGCCGAGCGCACCGCGGTCCCCGGCGTGGCCACCGGCCTCGCCGTGACGGGCGCCGGCGGGGACGTGCTCTTCATCGAGGCGACCAGCATGGAGGGCGAGCCGGGTCTGACCCTGACCGGCCAGCTCGGTGACGTGATGAAGGAGTCGGCGCACATCGCCCTGTCGTACCTGCGCTCCAACGGGCGTCGGCTCGGCATCGACCCGAACGCCCTGGCGGGACGGCGCATCCACCTGCACGTCCCGGCGGGCGCGGTGCCCAAGGACGGTCCGAGCGCCGGCATCACCATGGTGACGGCCCTGGCGTCGCTGGTCACCGGCCGCCCGGTCCGCCCCGAGTTCGGGATGACCGGCGAGGTGACGCTCTCCGGTCGGGTGCTGCCGATCGGTGGGGTGAAGCAGAAGCTGCTCGCCGCACACCGGGCCGGCCTCACCGAGGTGATCATCCCGGCGCGCAACGAGCCCGACCTGGACGACCTGCCGACCGAGGTGCGCGAGGCGCTGACCGTGCACACCCTGGCCGACGTGGCCGACGTGCTCGCCCTGGCGCTGCGCCCGGCCGACGTCCAGGCGCTGGACGGTCCGGCGCTCTTCGCCGCCTGACGCTACAAGCACAGTGACCCCCGCCGTCTCCGGAGACAGCGGGGGTCACTGGTGTACGCGCAGGCGGTCTACTGTCTCGCTTGCACTCTCTACCACCACTTTGCCGCGAGGCGGCTCCCGGAGACGGTGGGTGGACCCGGGTGTGGCGTGGGGCCGCGGCCCGTACTCCTTCTGATCCGCGCCAGCGGCGGCTCAGCGCTCGTCGCCCCCGCGGTCGCGGCGCACCGTGGCCTTGCGACCCTTGATCGTGCTGGAGCGCAACCCCGAGATCACGTCGTCGGCCACCGCCTGCGGCACCTCCACCAGCGAGAACCGGTCGGCGATCTCGATCGAGCCGATGTCCCGCCCGCGGATCCCGGTCTCCCCGGTGATCGCGCCGACCAGATCCTGCGGGCGCACCCCGGCGCGCCGGCCCAGGCCGACGAAGACCTGGACGGTGTTGCCGCCGCCCGAGCGCGGCCGGCCCCCGCCACGCCGATCGCCGCCCCGGCCGCCGGTCTCCGGTCGACCCTCGCGGGAGCTGCGCACCGGCGCCTGCGGGATCTCCACCTCGTCGTCGGACCCCGGCGACGCCACCTCGTGGGCCAGCTTCACGGCGGCGAGGGCGACCTCCATCAGGTCGAACTCGTCGGTCAGCGTCTCCACGATCACCCGGAACGGGTCGAGGTCGTCCTCCAGCAGGCTCTCCCGCAGCGCCGCCTGGGTCAGCTCCAGCCGCCGGGTACGCATGTCGGCCAAGGTGGGAATCTTGTCGATGGTGATCCGCTGCCCGGTCACCCGCTCGATGGTCTTGAGCATCCGGTGCTCACGCGGCTCGGCGAGAGTGATCGCGACACCCTCCCGGCCGGCCCGGCCCACCCGACCGATCCGGTGCACGTACGACTCCGGGGCCGACGGCACGTCGTAGTTGACGACGTGGGTGAGCTGCTCGACGTCCAGCCCACGGGCCGCCACGTCGGTGGCCACCAGAAGGTCGGCGGTGCCCGCCCGCAGCCGGCCCATGACCCGGTCGCGCTGCTCCTGGCTCATGCCGCCGTGCAGGGCCTCGGAGCGGTAACCCCGGCCGTTCATCGTCTCGGTCAGCCGGTCGACCTCTTCCCGGCTGCGGCAGAACACGATCGCCGCGGTGGGCGACTCCACGTCCAGCACCCGGCCCAGCGCGGCCGGCTTGTGCGCCCGGGTCACGATGTACGCGCTCTGTCGTACCCGGGGCGCCTCGCCCGCGACCGTCTGCTCCCGGCCGATCTCGATCCGGACCGGCTCCCGCAGGTGCTGCCGGGCCATCCCGTCGATGCGCGACGGCATGGTGGCCGAGAAGAGCACCGTCTGACGCTGCGCCGGAGCGTGCTCCAGAATCGCCTCAATGTCCTCGGCGAAGCCCATGTCGAGCATCTCGTCGGCCTCGTCGAGCACCACCGTGGCCAGCCCGCCGAGGCGCAGCGTGCCCCGGGCGATGTGATCGAGGGCTCGCCCGGGGGTGGCCACCACCACGTCGACGCCGCTGTCCAACGCCCGCAGCTGCCGCCCGATCGGCTGCCCACCGTAGATCGGCAGCACCCGCGCGCCCAGGTCCTTGCCATAGCGGTGGAACGCCTCGGAGACCTGCACCGCCAGCTCCCGGGTCGGGACCAGCACCAGTGCCACCGGGTCGCCACCCTGGCGGTGTGCCGTCATGCGGTTCAGCAGCGGCAGCGCGAACGCCGCCGTCTTGCCGGTGCCGGTGGCCGCCTGACCCAGCAGGTCCCGACCCTCCAGCAGCGGCGGGATCGCCTCCCGCTGGATGGGGGTCGGCTCCTCATACCCGAGGGCGGACAGCGCACCCAGCAGCTCGGGACGCAGCCCGAGCTCGGTGAAGGCGTACACGTCGTCGGTGCCGGCGGGGGTGGCGTCAATCGGTGCGTCAATCGGTGCGTCGTGCTGTGCAGGTGCGGAACTCATGTGCCAAGCCTTTCATTACGCCGTCGTGGCCGCTGCGCCGACCGCCACAAGACCCGCCACGCGCCCTGCGCGTGGGTGCGCGCGCCGACCGCGCCCCGGATCAAGACCTGCACAAGATCTTGCCCGCGTTGGTGCCGGCGGGCGGTCCGGTCAGGCGTCGGTGGTCAGGATTGCCAGGATCATGATGCCCGCCAGCGCCACATCGAGCACTCCGCAGCACTCGGCGTATCCGCGCGGCACCACCCGGCCGGTGCGGTGGTGGAGCAGGTCCCAGCCGGCGTGCGCCAGCCAACCGAACGCCACCAGCCACGCGGCCGTCCGCCCGCCGGCAGCGACCGCGACCAGCGTCAGGGCGACCCAGCCGACCAGGCCGGCCAGTTGGGTGGCGAGCACTCCCGGCCCGCGCAGTGTGCGGCGGACCACGCCGATCACCAGATAGCCGCCGGGCAGCACCAGCATCGTCCACGGGCTGAGCACCCCCGGTTCTACCCACATGTCCACGGTCATCAGCAGCGCCAGCCCGGTCGGCCAGCGGCGGGCCAGCGCCACCACTGCCGGGTATCGGCGCACGGGCCTCGGCGTCTCGTGCCGGTGCCGCACCGCCACCAGCACCATCGCGGGAATCATCAACAGGTGACCGCCGAGCAGAAGCGCGTCACCGTCGAGCAGGCCGGCCCGAAATGGCACGAGCAGCAGCAGGAACGGCACGTACATCGCAGCCGCCATCTCGCCGACCGCCGGCCAGCCGTGCGCCCGGTAGCGCATCCACACCGTCATTCCGACGGTCATGTTCGTGGCCATCACCAGCGCGGCCACCTCCGGGCGGCCCAGTGACCCGGCGAGCCCCCACACGGCGCTGGCCGCGTCCCACAGCGGGCCGAGGAGCAGCATCCCGGCGACCATCGCCAGCGCCATCTCGCCGAGATGCCACAGCATCCGCCGCCTGCCGCCGGTCGGCGCCGCGTCCATCAATGCCGGGTCTGGGGGCGCCGGGTCCAGGGACGCCGCGTCCGAAAGGCCCGGCTGGTCGGTCGTCGGCGGCACGGGCGGCGGTACGGCGGTGGCGGTGTCCGCGTACATCGGTGTCTTTTCCATGACTTGACCCTGCCGGCATCGCGGCGCGGCGGGCAGATTCGTTCGTCATCGGAATCCCGTGCGGGCCGCACGGTCCAACCGTGACAGTTCGCAGGGGTGGGCAGGGCGTGCAGCGGTCCTAGGATCGGTGCGTGGCGAGCGAGGCGGTGACTCCCCGGGCGGACCGCCGGCTGCACCGTGCCCGGCAGGCGACGTGGTGGTCGTTGGCGACCGGCGTCTGGGCGAGCGTCCTGCTACCGGCGGTCGGCCTGACCCGCGAGCCCGATCCGGGCCGGGTGGCGCTCGGCGCGGTCGGCATCCTCGCCTTCGTGAGCGCCCAGACAGGTGTGCTGTACGCGGCCGTGACGCCGTGGCTCGACCCGCGCTGGCGGCGCCGCGCTCAGTTGGGCCTGGCCGGGGTGGCGGTGCTGACCGTGCCGCTGGTCGGGCCGGTGGCGGCCGGCGCGTGGCCGACCTGGGCCTGGCTCGGTGCGGCACTGATCGGCATGGCGCCGCTGCTGGTGCGGTTGCGGGCCGCGCTGGTGTTGGCGGCCGGCGTCCTGCTGGTGGCGGTGGCGGTCGCCTGGTGGACCGGTGGTTCCATCCCGCGTCACCTCGCCGTGACCGGTGGGATCGGGGTGGCCGTCGCCGCCGTGAACGGGTTCCAGGTCTGGTTCTGGGACCTGCTCGTGGAGGCCCGGCAGGGTCAGGCCGCCCTGGCCCGGTTGGCCGCCGCCGAGGAGCGGCTGCGCTTCGCCCGTGACGTGCACGACGTGCTGGGGCACAGCCTCACGGTGATCGCGTTGAAGGCCGAACTCGCCGCCCGGCTCGCACCGGTCGACCCGGAACGGGCCGGTCGGGAAGCCGCCGAGGTGCAACAGTTGGCCGCGTCCGCGCTGACCGAGGTACGGGAGACCGTGCACGGTTACCGGGCCGTCGACCTCGACGAACAACTCGCCGCGGTCGTGGGGGTGCTGCGCTCCTGTGGCGTGCGGTGCACGGTCCTGCCGCCGCCCGCGGACCTGCCGCAGGCCGCCGCCACCGAACTGGCGGCGGTGCTGCGTGAGGCCGGCACGAACGTGCTGCGGCACAGCCGGGCCGACTGGTGCCGGATCCGCATCGATCGGGAGGACGACGTGGCCAGGATGACGGTGGTCAACGACGGCGCTGACGACCGTGGTCCGGACGCGCACAGCCATGGCCTGCGCGGGTTGGCCGACCGGCTCGCCGCCGCCGGGGGCGAGTTGCGGGTACGCCGGGAGGACGCCGTGTTCACCCTCGAGGCCATCGTGCCGGTGCCGTCGTGATCCGCGTCCTGCTCGCCGACGACGAGGACCTGATCCGGGTCGCGGTCGCCGCGCTGCTCGGTCTGGAGCCGGACATCGAGGTGGTGGCACACGCCGTCGACGGCCCGACGGCGGTCACCGCGACACTGGCGCACCGCCCGGACGTCGCGGTGGTGGACCTGGAGATGCCCGGGCTGGACGGCATCGGGGTAGCCGCCGAGCTGACCCGGGCCCGACCCGAATGCGCGGTGGTCGTGCTGACCGGGCACGGTCGTCCCGGGCACCTGCGTCAGGCGCTGACCGCTGGCGCCCGAGGGTTCCTGCGCAAGGGTTCGCCGGGTGGTGCGCTCGCCGACGTGATCCGCCGGGTGCACGGCGGAGGCCGCTACGTCGACCCGTCGCTGGCCGCTGACGCGCTGATCCTGCCCCCGTGCCCGCTGACCCCTCGGGAGTTGGAGACGCTGCGGCTGGCCGAGGTCGGCGCCCCGGTCGCGGTGATTGCCCGCCGGGTGCACCTGTCCACCGGCACCGTGCGCAATCACCTGTCCGCCGCCGTGCAGAAGCTCGGCGCGGCCAGTCGGGAGGAAGCCGTTCGCGCCGCCCGCGACAACGGTTGGCTCTGACCGTCGTCACGTCTTCGACCTGACTCACCGGGCCCGGATCGCGGGCGGAATCAATCCGATGAGGGGCGAGGACGTCCCCGCCGCCAGACGCGTTGAGAGGAGCGCGCTCGGTCCCGATCTGTAGGGGGATCGCGCTGACCGCCGGGTTAGCGTGGGCGGGTGCGTACGGTGGAACTGGTCTGCTCGGCCGGGTTGGACACTGAGGTCCGGTCGACCTGGGAACGGTTGGCGGCGGCGGGGCTGCCCAGCCTGGCGCGCAACACCCACCCGACCAACCGGCCGCACCTGACCCTCGCCGCGGTGGACGATTTTCCGCCCGGCGTCGAGCACCGCCTGGCCGAGCTGTTCGACGCCGCGCTGCCGGTGCCGGTCACACTTGAGCGCGTTGTCGTGCTCGACGGCAGCGCCCCGTTGGTCTGGCTCGTACGACCCACGCCGGCACTGGCTGCCGTGCACGCCGCCGTCTGGGACGTCCTCGCCGAGGCCGACGGGCTTCGACCGTGGCACGCGCCGGGTGCGTGGGTGCCGCACCTGAGCCTGGCGCTGCGGTTCCGTAACGCGGATCTGCGGCTGGCCCGGGCTGTTGCTGGCGGGCAGCGGCCGGCGGGCACGTTCGTCGCGGCCCGCAGCTACGACGGGGCGGATCGAACGGTCGCTCGACTCGGGTAGGCGCAGGTACGCAACGCGGCTGTCCCGCAGGACCACGACCCGTGGGGCGGATCAAGCCCGGCGTACCGCGTCCTGGTTCCGCCGCCCCAGCGGTAGAAGCGCAGGTAGTCGAACTCGGGCGGTGACCGCGGCCGTGCGCGACCAGCCCGCCATCCGGGAACGGCACGCCGATCAGACCCGGCCGATCGGAGCGCCGATGCTCAGGGCGATGATGGGCCCATGAGCAGTGGCACCGAGGGGCGGGGAATGGCCGAACTGGCCGCCCTGCTGGCCGACGGCACCCGCGCCGACATCTGCCTCGCGCTGCTCGACGGCCGGGCCTGGACGGCCGGGGAGCTGGCCCGGCGGGCCGGGGTCGCGCCCTCGACGGCCAGCGACCATCTCACCCGGCTGGTCCGGGGCGGGCTGCTCGTCGAGGAGCGGCAGGGGCGGCACCGCTACCTGCGGCTGGCCGGGCCGTCGGTGGCCCAGCTGATCGAGCACCTGGCCGGACACGCCCCGGCCCCAACTCCGCCGACCGGCTCGCTGCGCGCGGCGACAGCGAGCGCCGCCTTGACGTACGCCCGGACCTGCTACGACCACCTCGCCGGGCGGCTGGGCGTGCTGATGTACGACGCGCTGCTGGCCGACGGGCGGCTGGACCGGTCCAGCGGGTTGGCGCTGACCGCCGACGGGTGGGCGTGGGCGGCCGAACTGGGCGTACCGGTGGACGTGCTGCGCACCGCTCGACGCCCCGTGGTCCGCGACTGCCTGGACTGGACCGAGCGCCGCCCGCACCTGGCCGGGGCGCTCGGCGCGGCGCTCTGCCGCCGCTTCACCGACCTGGGTTGGATCACCCAGGGCAGCGGCCGCGCCGTCCGTCTCACCCCGACCGGCCGCGCCGCACTGGCCGAAACCCTGGACGTCCCCGACAGCACGCTCACCCCCGACACGGTCCCGGCGCCGACCAGCGGCCGAGCCTGACGCGACGGTCGCCGGCCAGAGGCAGAGGCGGCACAACATCCTGGATCGAGTGGCCTCGGCACCGCCGGAGGCCACTCGATCCATGATCGAGCACGATCTTGAAGGCGTGGCGTGGCGTGGCGTGGCGTGGCGTGGCGTGGCGTGGCGTGTGCGGCGTGGCGTGCGCGGGCGGGATTGTTCGGTGAGGAGCGAAGGGTTCGGGTCTTACAGTCGGCCGGTGACTGACAGGTGGCCCGACATTGCTCCCGCAGCGGGAACGCCGGAATGCGGCCCGCCCTCGTTCGCACCTGGACGGGGTTGGTGGGTGACGCGGCACGCTGACGTGCGGGCGGCGCTGACCGACCCGGCCTTCCGGGTGCCGGCCGTCGACAGCGGTCCGCCTGGCACGCTCGCCTGGCTGCGCGCCTCGGTCAGCCGGTTCAGCCCGCCGCAGCGGCACGCCGAACGCCGGGCGGTCGTGGTGACCGCGCTGGCCGAGTTGGACCCGGACGAGCTGCGGCACGAGGCCGCCCAGCTGACCGTCGCCGTCCTGGACCGGGCCGGTGACCGCCTCGACGTGATGCGTGCACTGGCCCGGTCGGTGCCGCTGCGGGTGCTGGCCGGCCGCCTCGGTCTCGCCGATCCGGCAGCCGCCGGGACGGCGGTCGCGGTCGTCGCCGCGGCGTACCACCCGGGGGTTGACGTGGCCCTGGCCCGGCGGGCCGACCGGGCGGTGGCGACGCTGCTGGCGCTGGTGCCGCCGGCCCCGCCGGAGGTGCGCGCGAACCTGATCGGTCTGCTGGTCCAGGCCTGCGACGCGACCGCCGGCCTGATCGGCGCCGCCGCCCACCACCTGCTGCCCCGGCCGGACCGTGACCCGACGGGTCAGGCCGGGACCGCCGACCTGCTGGCCGAGGTGCTGCGGCTCGACCCGCCGGTACGGGCGACCCGCCGAGTCACCACCGCCGCGGTGCCCGTGGGCGGGCAGGATCTGCCGTCGGGTAGCCCGGTGCTGCTGCGGTTCGACGCGGCCAACCGCGACCCGCGGGTGTTCGCCGAGCCGGCGACGTTCCGACCGGGTCGACCCGAGGCCGCGCTGCTCACGTTCGGAACGGGGGAGCGCGGCTGCCCCGGCGAGCGACACGCCCTGGCCCTCGCGGGCGGGGTGCTCGACGTGCTGCGCGAACGCTGCCGACGCACCCGTGCCGACCTCCGCCATGAACCGCACCCGACCCTGCGTGTGCCGACGAATGTGCAGGTGAGCGTCCGATGACCGACCGCCGTGCCGAGTTCCGCGCCCTGCACCACACCGGCCGGCCCCTGCTGCTGCCCAACGCCTGGGACCATGCCTCGGCGGCGGGGCTCGCCGCACGTGGCCACCGGGCGATCGGCACCACCAGCCTCGGGGTCGCCGCGGCCGCGGGCCGACCCGACGGGACCGGGGCCACCGCCGCGGAGACCCTGAGTCTGGCACGCCGGCTGGCCAAGCTGCCGGTGCTGCTCAGCGTCGACATCGAGGCCGGGTTCAGCGACGATCCGGCGGCCGTCGCCGGGTACGTGGCGGAACTGGCCGGGCTGGGTGTGGTCGGGATCAACCTGGAGGACGGGCGCGCCGACGGCACCCTCGCCGACCCCGAGGACACCGCCGACAAGGTCGCCGCGGTGAAGGCGGCGGTGCCGGGCCTGTTCGTCAACGCCCGCACCGACACCTGGTGGCTCGGGGTGGACGACCCGCTGCCGCAGACCCTCGCCCGTGCCCGTGCCTACCAGGCCGCCGGCGCCGACGGGATCTTCGTGCCCGGCACCGTCGACCTGGCCACGCTGCGCGTCCTCACCCAGCGGATCGACGCCCCGGTCAACGCGCTCTACCAGCCGGGCGGACCGGGGCTGACCGAACTGGGCGGGGCCGGGGTCGCCCGGGTCAGCACCGGCTCCCTGCTGTTCCGGGCCGCGCTGGCCGCCGCGCTCGCCGCCGCCGACGGGGTACGCGCCGGCGGGCGCGCGGTGCCGCAAGGGCTGCCGTCGTACGCCGAGGTGCAGGGCCTGGTGCCGGCGGACCACTGTACAAAGCCGACGTCCCGCTCCCTTCGGGGTGAATAGGAGGATTGTTCGGTCCGTTCCAGTCCCGACGATTACGGTGTGTTACAGGGCGAACCACCCAGTGTCGTGACCGGAGAAAGGGACCCCGTCATGCGTGTGCCCAGCCGTAGCCCGGGACAGCAACCCGGTTCGCCCGTGTCGCCCACCGCGCCGGCCCGCCGCCGGCCCTCCGGCGTGACCCCCCGCCGCCTTGCCATCGCCGTGCCCGACCTGGCCGCCTACCGGGCTGCCGTCGCCGAGCTGCTGGTCGAGGTCGGCGCCCTGGCCGACGCGGCGAGCACCCGGGCTCGACAGGTGCTCATCGATGAGCGATTGCGGGAGCCAGCGCTCGCCGCGGTCCTCGACGCCACGCCGCAGGGGTTGATCGGCGCGCGCGAGACGCTGCTGCTGGAGATGGCCCGCTACCAGCCGAACCCGCGCACCTCGGCGCGTGACCTCACCGCGCTGGTCCGGATCTACCTGCTCTCCCGTATCGACGTGCTGTGGTGGCAGGACGCTCCGACGTTCGTCACCGACGACCAGGTCAACGGCAGCCCTGAACTGGTCGACCTGGAGTGGCTGCGCCGCCGCGACCTGCTGCGCTTCCGCTACCAGGAGCAACCCGCCACGGTGCTGGGCCGGGCCGCGCGCGGGCTGCGTCGGCGGCTCCGACCGGGCGCCACCCCGCGCACCGCGGGGCTGCTGTTCCGCCGCGCCCGGCGCGAGGTGGTGGCGCTGCTCAACGACATCGGACGGGAGTTCACCGCCGCCGCGCCGCCGGCTACCCCGCCACTGTGGGTGACCAGCCTGGTCCGCAGTACCGAGCACCAGCACCGGCTGCGCCGCCTGGGCTACGCCGCGATGCTGCCCAGCGGGCACTGCCTCGGCTACTCGGTCGACGTCGAGCTGGCCTGGTTCGAGCGTTTCGGGGCGCGGGACGCCCTGGCGGAGCTGCTGCTGGACCGGCAGGAGGCCGGAGAGCTGAACGTGATCGACGAGGGGCAGGCCTGGCACCTGTGCCTCGCGCCCGCAGCCCGGCGGCGCCTACGCCGGGCGTACGAGGCTGAGATGGGGGTCTGAGCCGATGTGCGGCATCGCGTTGAGTATCGGCCCCGAGGCCGACCCGGCGACCTTCCGGCGGATGCTCGCCGTCCTGGCCCCGCGCGGTGAGGTCACCGAGACCCGATCCGAGAGTGGGCTGCTCGCCGGCACCCGCCGGCTACGGGTCGTCGACCGGGACCGGGCGGTGCAGCCGTGGACCTCGATCGACGAGCGCTGGCTGCTCTGCTTCAACGGCGAGATCTTCAACTATCGGGAGCTGCGGGCGCAGCTGACCCTCCTGGGGCAGGCGTTCCGCACCGAGGGCGACACCGAGGTGCTGCTCGCCGCGTTCCAGCAGTGGGGCGAGGCGGCGGTGACCCGGCTCCGTGGCGAGTACGCCTTCGCGGTCGTCGAGCGGGCCACCGGCCGGGCGTACCTGGCGCGCGACCCGCTCGGGGTCAAGCCGCTGTACTGGTCCCGCCGGCCCGGCTGCCTGCATGTCGCCTCCGAGGTCAAGGCGCTCGTCGGGCATGGCACCCCGATCGCCGAGGTGCCACCGGGGCACCACGGCTGGGCGGAGGCGGACGGACACGTGCGACTGAGCCCGTACGTCGACCTGCTCACCATCGGCGAGGGCCTACCCGTCATCGACGACCCGGACGAGGCGGCGCTGCTCGTCCGTGCCGCGCTGAGCGACTCGATCCGCATGCGGGTGGAGACCGACCTGACCGTCGGGGTGGTGCTCTCCGGTGGGTTGGACAGCTCGTTGACCCTGCGGCAGGTGCGCGACATCCACCCGGACTGCGTCGCGGTGACCATCGGCGTGGCGGACAGCCCCGACGTGGCGTACGCCCGGCGGCTCGCCGCCGACCTCGACGTGCCGCACGTGGTGGTCGAGTTGCGTCCGCGCGACATCCGGCTCGCCGACGTCCGCGAGGCGATCCGGATCTCCGAGCTGACCGAGTACGGCGACATCATCAACGCGGTCGTCTCGGTGCCGATCTTCCGACGGCTGCGCGACCTGGGCATCAAGGTGGTGCTCACCGGCGACGGCTCCGACGAGCTGTTCGGCGGGTACCCGATGTATCACCAGGTCGATCCGGCCGTGGCCCGCCGACTGTTCCTGCACCGGATCCGCAACCTGTGCCGGACGGAGTTGCAGCGGGTCGATCGGGCGGCCATGGGGCACGGGGTGGAGGCCCGGGTGCCGTTCCTCGACCCCAGCGTGGTGGAGCTGGCGATGCGGCTGCCGTTGAGTCTCAAGCTGCGCCACGGGCAGGAGAAGTGGATCGTCCGGCGGGCGTTCGCCGACGTGCTGCCCGACTACATCCTGCGTCGCCCGAAGAACCCGATGTCGTACTCGTCGGGGCTGCACGAGCGGGTCCGGCTGTACAAGCCGCTCTTCGCCCGGCTGCACCGCTCGTTCGGCTACGACCTGCAGGAGCCGGTCCGCCGGGACTTCGACAGCGTGCTGAGCCGCTGCGGCAACGACCTGGACCGGGCCATCGCCGCCGGGATGGACCGACCCGACTACACGGTCCTGGAGCACGCCCGCGACCTGGTCGGTGCGGCGAAGTGGAACGCCGCGCCGATGGTCCGTCGGCTGGTCGGCCCACGCCCGGCCCGTCGTTGACGGCTGCGTCGGCCCGAACACGTCCGCTCAGCGTAGATGCGCCCTGTCCCCAAATGATGGTGCTACGGTATCTATATCGTATTCCGTATATTGGGGGGCATTTAATGAATGTTAGTCCTGTTTCCCTTTCGCTGAACGAGGCTTCACAGGGCTACCAGCCGCCGCAGCTGCGCCGGCTGGGCACGCTGGCCGAGCTGACCCAGGGCGGTTTCCCCGGAGTCACGGACGCCGACGGCCAGTCCGGCGTCGAGGGCTCGATCTGACCGTCCCGGTCGACCACTCATCCTCGCCATGCTGCGACTCGACGGTGCCGGGCGGGCCTTCGGGCGGCGCCGGGTCTTCTCGGGGCTCGACCTGGAGGCTGCGCCCGGCACCCGGCTGTTGCTGACCGGCGGCAATGGTGCCGGCAAGACGACCCTGCTGCGCTGTCTGGCCGGCACCCTCGCCTTGAGCACCGGCCGGGCGACCATCGCCGGGTGGCCGGCCGGCACACCGGCGGCCCGCCTTTTGGTCGGCGTCGCTCTCGCCCCCGAGCAGACCCTCAGCGGTCGACTGTGCGGGCACGACAACCTGATGCTGGTGGCCCGGCTGCGGCTGCCCCGCCGGGAGGCTGCCGCAGCGGTGGCGGAGGTCGAGGAGGAGTTGGGCATCTCCGATTACGCCCGTCTGCCCGCGCAGCGGTGTTCCGCCGGGATGCGGGCCCGGATCAGCGTCGCCCGCGCGCTGCTCGGCGCCCCGCCGGTCGTGCTGTTCGACGAGCCCGGGCGGTCCCTGGACGCTGCGGCTCGGGCGCTGTTCTGGGCCGCGCTGGATCGCCGTCCGGGCCTGACCTGCGTACTCGCCTCGCACCTGGATGAGGATCGCGCCCGGTGCGACCGCACGCTCGCCATGCCGGTACGTCGATGAGCAGCGACCTGCGCGCCGCCGACGCCCTCGGGGCAGGACGGTTGCCCCGACCGACCGGCACCACGGAGCCCGGTCGCGCCAACGCGGTCCCCGACGCACCACCGACATGGCGGGCCGGCGGCCGTGCGGTGCTGGCGCTGCTGCGCCGGGACCTGGCCGAGCGTCGTGGGCTGCGACTGTCGTTCCTGCTGGACCTTGGGTTCGGGCTGCTCAACCTGCTGGTTTTCCTGTTCGTGTCCCGGGTGCTCATGCTGTCCCCGGCCAGCGACTTCGCCCGTTCGTCCAGCTACTTCGACTTCGTCGCGGTGGGCATCGTGTTCCTGCTGGTGATCCAGGCCGCGACCGTGCAGGTGGTCGCCCGGGTGGCAGCCGAGCAGCGGGACGGAATGCTGGAGTTGCTGGCCGCGCAGCCCGTGCCCGGCTGGGCGCTCGCGCTTGGGCTGGTCGGTCACCCGTTCGCCTTCGCGCTGCTGCGCGCCGGGGTGTATCTGGGCCTGCTGGCCGGGTTCTTCGGTCTGCACGTCGGCGATGCCCACTGGCTCGGGGTGGTGGTCGTGCTGGTCCTCGGGGCGCTGTGCGCGCTGCCGTTCGGGGTGGTGCTGATGGGGTTCGCGGTCGCGGTCGGTCGCGGCGACCCGGCGGCCCGGCTGCTGGTGGTGGCCCTGTCGTTCCTGTCCGGCACGTACTTCCCGATCTCGGCGCTGCCCGACGTCCTGCACCCGGTGTGCGCGGTGCTGCCCACCCGGATGGCGCTGACCGGCCTGCGGCACGCGCTCACCGGGGGCGACTGGGCGGGGGCGGCGTGGGCGCTCGCCGGTATCGCCGCCGTACTGCTGCCGTTGTCCGCCTGGATGTTCGATCGCGCGCTGTGGTTGGCCCGGCGCAGAGGGGTGCTCACCCGTGACTGACCTCGTACCGCTGCGTCCCACCGACCGCGACGTGGCGTGCGGCATCGTGCTGGGCCTGGACCCCGCCGCGTCGGCACCGGCCACCCCGTCCGGCCCGGCGCCGACGCCGCTGGTGGCCCTGGAGCAGGCGGTGCTGCCGGCGCTGCGCCGACCGCCCTGCCTGGTCAGCTTCTCCGGCGGGGTGGACTCCTCGCTGGTGTTGGCGATCGCCGCCCGGGTGGCGCGGCGGGAAGGGCTACCGGACCCGGTGCCGGTCACCTGGCGGTTCACCGACGCGCCCCGCGCCGAGGAGTCGCCCTGGCAGGACCGGGTGATCGCCGAGTTGGGGCTGGCCGCACAGTGGCAGATCCTCCAGGCCGGCGACGACCTGGATCTGGTCGGGCCCGTCGCCCACCGGTTGCTGAGCCGGTACGGGCAGGTGCACCCGCCCAACCGGCACCTGCACCTGCCGATCGTCGAGCTGGCCCGGGGCGGCGCGTTACTCACCGGGGTCGGCGGTGACCAGATCCTGGCCGGTTGGCGGCGGCGGCCCGGCTCGGTGCGGGCCCGACTCGGCCGGCTGCGGGCCCGGTGGTGGCACCGGAAGCCGGACCCGTTCCCTTGGCTGCGCCCGGAGGTGGCCCGGCAGATGAGCCGCGCGTTCCGCGTCGAGCAGCGCGCCGAGCCGCACCGGCTGGCCGGGCGGGTCGCCTGGCACCTGCGCCGCCGAGACCTGACGATGACCCGGGCGAGTTTGGCCGTGGTCGCCGCCGACCACGCCGTGCTGGCGGTGACGCCGCTGCTGGACGACGGGTTCGCCGCCGCCCTGGCCGCCCACCACGGCGGGCTGCGGTCACCGTCCCGGCGGGAGCTGCTCGCCGCGATCACCGACGCTGCCCTGCCGCCGCTGATCGTCGCGCCCCGCCGCAAGGCCACCTTCGACGAGGTGTTCTTCCGGGCGGAGACCCGCGAGGCGGTGCGCGCCTGGGACGGCGGCGGGGTCGACGAGTCGCTGGTCGACGTGGCGGCGCTGCGCCGGGAATGGTCGGGCTGGCCGGTCAACCCGCGGACGGCGGCGCTCGTGCAGCAGGTGTGGCTGGCCGACCGGTCGGCTCCGAGGAGACAAACCACCCTGGAGGTGCCGAGGTGACCACCGATACCGCGCCCGTCTATCGAGTGCTGGCCGACCGGGTCGCCTGGCGGTCGGCCGGCGACGAGACCGTGCTGCTGGACACCCGGCAGTCGGTCTACTTCGCACTGGACCGCTCGGCCGCGCTGCTGTGGCCGCACCTGCTGGCCGGCGCCACCGCCGACGAACTGTCCGAGGTGCTGGCCGGGCAGGCACCGATCGGCCGGGACCGGGCCGCCGCCGACGTCCGCGCCTTCCTCGCCGAGTTGGAGGCCGCCGACCTGCTCGAACGCCTCTGACGCCCGCCCGAGCTGCGCGCGCAACGCAACGGGCGGCGCGGTCAGACCGACGGCGTGGTCAGGGCAGCCAGGAGCGTGGGACCGGGCGGCACAGGATCTCCGCCAGCTCGTGCCGGTGCGGGTCCGGGTCGCCGTCCAGCCAGGCGTGGGCGTGGAACCCGACCCCCGGCGCGCTGACCCCGATCACCACGGTCCGCGCCACCCGCTGCCGGGCGAACCAGCGTTGCCGCACCAGCGCGCTCTCCAGGCAGTTGCCACCGCCCCGGCCCAACGCGCGCCGGACCAGGGTGTCGGTGCCGCCGGGCGGGGGCGCGGGAAGGTGTACGGCGTCGAGCCCACCCCGGGCGAGTTGGCGGCGTACCCGCCGGCAGGCCAGCAGCGTCCACGCCACCACGGCCAGGCCGAGCGGCCCGTGCCGACGAATCACCCGGGCCAGGGCGCGCAGCGCGCGTACCGAATCAGGCATGGTGCCGCCGCCGCGCGGTCCGCAGTTCCCGCAGCACCCGGGGCAGCCGCCCGACGTGCCGGCCGATCCGCCGGGCGTACGCCCACAGCAGGCCCCACCGGCCACGGTGCGCCCCCGCGTCGAGCTGGCGCAGGTGCACCGGTGACGGCAGTACCAGCCGGGACAGTGCTCGCAGGCGGTGCCCCGGCCCGGACAGTTCCGCCAGGTGCGCCAGGCCGACGGCGGTCGGACTGGACAGGCGGGCGGCGAGCCATGCCGACGACGGGCCGTGCGTGGACGACAGGCCGAGCCGGGTCGCGACGGCCACGCCGGCCGGCAGCACCCCGAGCCCGACCGTGAACGCCGGCACGGCGTCGCAGGCCACGGCGAGCCGACCGGCCGCCTCCCAGGCATCCGGGGGCAGCACCTCAAGCGCGCGGGCCAGGTCCCGGGCGGGCTTGCCGAAGCCGTGGGGACTGGCGGCATGCAGGGTGGCGATCAGGGCGGCGCCGACGGCGTCGGGCACGAGGACGTGCCCGCCGGCCAGGTCGAGGTGCTGCGCCGAAGCGCGAAGCGACCGCCACAACTCGTCGTAGTCGCCGACCCCGGCGAAGCCGCGGTGCAGTTCCATGGTCAGCGGCAGTGGCCCGGGGGCGTGCCAGGGCTGCTCGTGCCAGTACGCCCCGACGTCGTACAGGTCGGGGGGCAGCTTCGGCCGGTAGCCGGCGGCGAGCAGGGCGTCCTGCGCGGCGGTGACGGTGTCCGGCGCGACGAGCAGGTCCACGTCGGCGTAGAGCCGGTCGGTGTCGAGCCGGCGGGCCAGGCCGGCACCCTTGAGCAGCATGCTGTCGACGCCGTGGTGGCGCAGCACGTCGCTGGTGGCCACGGCCAGGGCGTCGAGGGCGAGGCAGCGCAGGGCGAGGCCGGGGCTGGCCCTCACGGCAGCACCCCGGCGGGGGTGAGCGCGGTGTCGAGGAGCCGGTGGGTGGCGTCGAGGGCCGCCCAGTCGCGAGGGCGGGTCAGGTCGTATCCGGGCCGGCCGGCCAGCGTGAGCAGCGCGGCCGGGTCGGAGGGCAACTCGGGCAGGGAGCGCCGGGCGGCGAGGCGGGCCAGCAACTCGGCCGGCCCGATCGGCGTCAGCGCGGGCCCGTCGCCCCAGCGCAGGAAGATCCAACCGCCGAGCGGCAGGCGGGGCACGATGGCGGGCAGGGTGACCCGCAGCCGGGTGGCGTCGCGGACCTCCCGGGTGGGCAATGCGAGGCTGGGGACCGGTTCCCGCAGGTCGACGCAGCGCGGCCCGGCGAGCACGTCGTCGCCGTCGCAGACCACGATGTCGTCGGCCAGCACCGGCACCTCCCGGGCGGCGAGCGCCGCGAGCAGGGTGCTCTTGCCGGCGGTCCGGGCACCGAGCACCACCCAGGCGCGTCCGGTGTGGGCGAACGCCCCGGCGTGGAAGGTCTCCCGCCCGGCCCAGCGGTTGACGACGACGGCCACCGGAGCGAGGTAGGGGTGGGCGAGCACGTCGGCGGCGAGCGGCGGCCCGTAGAAGGTGGCGTCGCCGCTACGCCGTTCCAGTGCGAGGGTGCGCCCGTCGGTGAGCTGCCGGACCATCCGGTCGGCGTCCAACGCCGCTGGCTGCGGCGCAGAGGTGTGGCGTTGGCGCACGGTCACCGGGCGGCTGCCGGGCGCCAGGTGTGCGGCGGCGGGCAGCTCGGCGACCTCGTCGAGGCCCCGGATGTGCAGCCCGTACGCGGATCTGGCTGGCATGTGTCTCCTGGTGCGGCTCGGGGGCGCGCGGACGGCGCCGGGTGGGGTGTTCCCCCACCCGGCGCCTGGTCCGGCTCGGACGGATCAGTGGCTCAGCGCAGGCTGCCCTGTATGTTGGTCAGCTTGCGGTTCTTCGTCGCCTGCTGGCGGGCCTTGTTGGCCGCCTTCTCCTTGGCCGAGGTCACCGCCGCCGTCGCGGCGAGGCCCGGCGGGTTGACCGGACCGCCGCCGATGGCTTCGACGTCCCACCCGGCCCAGAACCTGCCACCCTGGTCCACCTCGAAGGCGAGGGAGATGTACAAGGTCTGTCCGGGGGTCAGGCCGCCGATCGTCAGCGGCAAGGTGAGGGTGGTGGCAAGTCCGCCGCCCGGCGGGTCCTGGGTCGGGACATCCATCCGGAGGTTGTTGACTGTCACCGTCCGCCCGCCGACGGTGAACGTCCCAGTCGCGGTGTCCGGGTTGACCAACCGCAGCTGCGCCGGGTTCGGCGGTGGCGGTACGCCCGGGTTCGGCGCACCGTTGGGCTGGCTGAGCGTGGTGATGCGCAGCCGCACCAGGGTGGCCGGAGTGATTCCCCGGTTGGTGATGCCCCGCCGGACTATCAGTCGCTTCGGGCTGGTCGGCGTCGCGTCCACGATCTGCTGGTTTGGACCCTCGTTGGCCGCCTTGCTCGGATCGAGCAGGGTGGTCTGGAGGATGCTGCTCTGCTCGAACGGCCCGGCCTGGCGCAGCGGCGACGGTGTGCCGAGGGCGGACGGCACCCCGTTGATCGGACCGAGGGTCGTGGACACCAACCTGAAGTCGGTCGGGTTGTTGCGGGTGTCCTGTGGATTGCCGCGGACCCGTATCCGCACCCACGCGTTGCGGACCGTCGGCGGGCTGTTGAACGCGGGCAGCGGGTTGCCGGTGAAGTAGCCGGGAGTGCTGCCGGCCGCGTCGGTGACGGTGCTGGCGGCATCGGGCACCCGCAGCCGCAGGCCGGTGGCGCCGGTGTTGGGCACCGGCCCGAGGGTGGGCACCACCAGGTCCGCTTGGAGGGTCGGCACGCTGATGTTGTACCTCCCGGTGCCGATCAGGTAACCGTGCCGCGGTTCCAGGACCGTCTCGCTGCTCGGGATCACGACGGTGACGCCGCCGGGGGCTTCCACCGTGATCCCGGGCAGCTGCATCGGGATGGAGGTGTTGTTGTAGAGCGCCACGAACTGGTCGAACTGGGCGGGAATGTTGGCGAGGCCGGACTGCCGGAACTGCTGAATGAGCAACTGCCCGGGCATGCCATTGACCTGCACCGGAACGGTGTTGGAGGTGGAATTGGCGGTGGTGAGCGTCGAGTCGTAGCGCACGAACAGCTCGTTGAGGCCAAACGCGGGCGGCTTCAGGGTGATGGTCGCCCGGCTGAACAGGACGGTCGTGGAGCCCAGGTTGGCGATGACCCCACTGCGTTGCCGGTCGAAGACAGTGACCGTGCCCGCGGTCTCACCCGGGCCGAGATTGGCGGTGAGGGTGATCGGGCTGTCGAAGGCGACCGAACTCGTGCTGACGTTCAGCGTGACCACCGTGTGCGGCTGCACCACGAGGCGGATCTGCCGGACGTCGCTGAGCCCGGCGGCGTCGGTCACCCGCAGGTCGAGGCCGAAGGTGCCGGCCGTGGTAGGTAGGCCGTTGATCTGACCGGTGTTCGGGTCGACGGTCAGTCCTGGCGGCAGGGCGCCGGCGGCGATCGACCAGGTGTAGGGCGCCACCCCGCCGACCACGGTGGGCCGGAGCGAGTATGGCCCGGTGATCTCGGCCAGCGGGATCGACGCGATGACGATGTTCGGGGCCGGGGTGACCGGAATGGTGATCAGCCGGCTGCCGATCAGTCCGAGGCTGCTGGTCACCCGCACCACCAATGCGTAGCTGCCGGCCGCGGTCGGGATGCCGGAGATGCTCCCGGTGTTCGGGTTGATCGACAGCCCGGGTGGCAGCGCGCCATAGGTGACGGAGAACGTGTACGGGGAGCGGCCCCGGACCACGTCGACGATGTGGCTGTAGGCCACGCCGACCTCTGTCGAGGCACCATCCCAGAACACCCACGGCGACTCGTTCGGGATCACCGAGTGCGACGGCGCGGACTCCGGCCCGAGCCCCTGACCGCTCAGCGCGGCGACGGTGAAGGTGTAGGTGACGCCGGCGGTGAGGCCGCTCACGGTGGCGGTCAGCGGTGTCGCCGGTACCGTCTGCGATGGCTGCTTCACTCCGCCGACGTACGGGACGATGACGTAGTTGGTGATCGGTGAGCCGCCGTCGGAGGCGGGCGGGCGCCAGCTGACCACCGCGGTGGTGACGTCGGCGGTGGCTGCGAGGAGGGTCGGAGCGTCGGGCAGGGCAAGGAGCTTCGGCGGGGCGGAGCGCTTGCTGGCGGGGCCGGCGCCGGCGGCGTTGCGGGCCGCCACGGTGAAGGTCCAGGTGCCCTTCGTCGACGCCAGCTTCAGGGTCGCGCTGGTCTTCGCTGCGTCGACTGACGTCGACTTGGCCTTCGTGCCGTTACGGTAGTGCGTGACCACGTAGCCGGTGATCGGGCTGCCGTTGGCCGCTGGCGCCTTCCAGGTGACCACCGCCTTCGTGCCCTTGCGGGCCGCCTTGGGTGCGGCGGGAGCGGATGGCGGGCGAAGCTTGGCCGGCGCTGCCCTTGGTCCGGTGGGCTCCAGACGTTGGGCCGGGGCCCGCGGTACGGCGGCCTGCGCCGGCGCGGCGGTCAGGTCGGGGGCGCGTGCTGCGGCGGCGCCTGGCACCGTGAGCGCCGTCGCGACCAGCAGGCCGGCGAGCGCCGAGCCCGCCAGGGCGCGGAGACGGGATGCAGATGACATTGAACCTACCTCTCGGGGTGGGTGAGGCATCGGGCTGGGGAACAGTGGCGGGCACGTCGATGGGCGCGCCGCAGAGCCCGGCGGGTGACCGGGCGCTGCGAGGGAAGAATTCCGAAATGGACTCGTTTATATTGATATTGCGCTATCTCTGGTATACCACATTTCCGCAGGTCAGAAGCTTGATGACCAATTGCGGACAGTGGCGTATCCGGACCCCCGGAGCTGCTCCGGTCAGCCGACCAGGAGCAGCGCGCCGACCGCAGCGAGCGTGCCGGTGACCGCGAGCAGGGTGCTCGTCAGCACGAACCGGGTCAACGGCACGGCCACGTCGGCCGCCCGGCACCGCTCGAACCACAGCAGGGTGGCCAGCGACGCCCAGGGGGCGGCCAGCGAGCTGACGTTGGTGCCGATCAGCAGGCCGTCGCCCGGACAGCATCGGGCCCGGCCCCCCGGAGATCGGGGGCCGGGCCCGGCGTCGCGCGCGGCGCCTACCAGCCCAGGTAGCTGGGTTGGGTCTGCACGTTGAGCTCGTTGTAGCGGGTTAGCTGGGCTGTCCAGGTACGCCAGTCGTTCAGCTCCAGGACGTCCAGGCCCTTCACCATGTCGTTGGAGTAGATGTGGCCGTTGTAGTAGTACGCGGACCAGGTGCCACCGCCGACGAACGTGTCGGCCGAGAGCGGGCCACGCTCCCAGAAGGCGATCTCCTTCGGGCGGGCCGAGTCGGTGAAGTCCCAGACCGAGATGCCGCCCTGGTACCACGCCTGGACCATGATGTCCCGACCGAGCACCGGGACCAGCGAGCCGTTGTGCGCCACGCAGTTCTCGGTGTCGGCGTTGACGCGGGGGATCTTGTAGTAGCTGCGGAAGTTCATCGTCCGGGCGTCACCGCGGCCGGTGATGTCGTAGATGGCGTCCGCGCCCCGCTCCGGTCCGATGGCCTCGTTTGCAGGTCGCCGCCCCGCCACCACCCAACTCGTCGGTGAAGATCACCTTGTTGCCGGAGTTGTTGAAGGTGGCCGAGTGCCAGAACACGAAGTTGACCGTGTCCCGGACTCGGTTGATGACCCGGGGTGCCTCCCGGTTCTTGATGTCGAGCAGGATGCCGTCACCCATGCAGGCGCCGGCGGCCAGGTCCTTCGACGGGTAGGCGGTGATGTCGTGGCAACCGGTGGTCGCCGAGCCGGTCGGGCTGCCGGGGAAGCCGCCGTCCGGGAAGAGGTTCGGCGTCGCGACCACGGCCGCGTCGGTCGGCTTCTTCAGCGGCACCTTGATGATGGAGATGGAGTCGTGCGGCGGCTGGCAGTCCGGGAATTCGGCCCGCGGGCTGTACGACGAGACGTACAGGTAGACGGCCTTGCGGTCCTTACCCGGCACCAGGGTGTGGGTGTGCGAGCCGCAGGCCGTCTCGACGGACTTGATGTAGCGCGGGTTGGCCTTGTCCTTGATGTCGAAGACCTTGATGCCCTCCCAGGACCCCTTCACGTCGGCGCCGAGCGCATCCGAGCCAGCCAGGGGCCGGAGATGGGCATGATGCGTGGCTGGTTGCAGACCCGTGGGCTCCCGGCGGAGGTCCAGGGGCACGACCACGGCGCCATGCGCGGCATGCAGACACCCGAGGCGATGCGGCAGCTCGCCGCGACCCGCGGCGCGGACTTCGACCGGCTCTTCGTCCGGATGATGACCGAGCACCACGAGGGTGCCATCGAGATGGCCACCAACCTGCTCACGGTCGGTTCCGACCTGACGCTCAACGAATTCGCCAACTCGGTCGCCACCGAGCAGACCGTCGAGATCGACCGCATGCGCGAGGTCCTCGGCCGCTGAGCCGGGCCCCCCGGCACGTACGCTGGGTGACCGTGAGACGCACGATGTTCGGTCGCCCGCTACGTGGCGTCGCCTTCGACGTGGCCGTCTCCGCCCTGGTGGCGCTCATCGTCCTGGCCGCGGTGAACCCGCCGGGCGGGTGGGCGGCCACGCTTGTCGGCGCGGGGATGGCGGTGGCGCTGCTGTTCCGCCGCACCCGCCCGAGCGCGGTGACCGTGGCGGTCGCGGCGCTCGCCCTGGTCCAGGTGATCGCCGGGTGGGGCCCGCTCGCCTACGATGTCGCCGTCCTGATCGCGCTCTACAGCGTGGTGAAGTACGGCGAGCGGCTGCGCGACGCGGTGCTCGCCGGTGCGGCCGCCGCCGTGGGCGTGCTCCTCGCCGCCGCGCAGACCCCGGGCGTCATCGCCTGGTGGGTGACCACGCTCTGGTACGCGCTGGTCACCGGCGCGGTCTGGCTGGTCGCGCTGAACGTGCGGACCCGCCGGCTCTACGTGCTCAGCCTGGAGGAGCGGGCCACGACCCTGGAACGCGAACGGGAGGCCGAGTCCCGGGCCGCGGTCGCCGAGGAGCGCACCCGGATCGCTCGGGAGCTGCACGACGTGGTCGCCCACAGCATGGCGGTGATGATCGTCCAGGCGGACGGCGCCCGGTTCATGCTCGACCGTGATCCCGCCCAGGCCCGCACCGCCGTGAAGGTGGTCGCGGACACCGGCCGGCAGGCACTGGAGGAGATGCGCCGGCTGGTCGGCGTCCTGCGCGACGCGGGCCCGACCGGCGTGGGTGGGTTCGCGGTGGCCGCCGACCCGGAGCACCGCCGGCTGGCCCTGGCCGACCTGCCCGACCTGCTGGCCCGCTTCGGCGACGCCGGGCTGCGCATCCGGCACACCGTCACCGGCGACGCCCTGGTCCTGCCGCCGGGGTTGGAGCTGACCGTCTACCGGGTGGTGCAGGAGGCGCTGACCAACGCGCTCAAGCACGGCGGCGTCGGCGCCGGCGTCGACCTGAGCCTGTCGTACACCGCCGACGCCGTCGTGGTCCGGGCCGTCGACGACGGTCGCGGCCGCCCGGTGGTCAGCCCGGCGCCGCCCGGCGGTCACGGTCTGCTCGGCATGCGCGAGCGGGTGACGGTGTACGACGGCAGCCTCACCGCCGGCCCCCGGCCGGCCGGGGGCTGGCAGGTCGAGGCCCGGCTACCGCTACCGACGTCAGGCCCGGCGACGGAGGTGATCGCGGCATGACGATCCGCGTGGTGATCGTGGACGACCAGACGCTGGTCCGCGCCGGGTTCCGGATGGTGCTGGGCTCCCAGCCCGACCTGGAGGTGGTCGGCGAGGCGATCGACGGCGCGGACGCCCTGCGGGTACTCGCCCGCACCGAGGCCGACGTCGTCGTGATGGACATCCGGATGCCGACCATGGACGGGGTGGAGGCGACCCGGCGGCTCTGCGCCGGCCGGCCGGCCCGCCCCGGGTGCTGGTGCTGACCACCTTCGACACCGAGGCGGACGCGTTCGCGGCCCTGCAGGCCGGGGCGAGCGGGTTCCTGCTCAAGAACGTCCCGCCGGAGGAACTGCTGGCCGCCATCCGGGTGGTGGCCCAGGGCGACTCGGTGGTGGCCCCGTCGATCACCCGGCGGCTGCTGGACCGGTTCGCCGGGCAGTTGGGCGCCGCCCCGAGCGCCGACCCCCGGCTCACGCAGCTCACCGAACGGGAACGGGAGGTGCTGTTGCTGGTCGCACAGGGGCTGTCCAACGCGGAGATCGCCGCCCGGGTGCACGTGGCTGAGGCGACGGTGAAGACCCACGTCGGGCGGATCCTGGCGAAGCTCCAGCTGCGCGACCGCGTCCAGGCGGTGGTCCTGGCGTACGAGAGCGGGCTGGTCACACCCGGCGGATGACGCCGCGTACAACCTGGGTCGTACCGGCCGGTGGATGACCGCGACCCGGGACGCACGCAGGTCGAGCACGGCGGCGGGAGCGGCCAGCGGTGCCGGGCCTACAGGCGCTCGACCATCGGGCCGACGCACCGGTTGCGAGTGTCGAAGACGTAGCGGGCGTGCCGGACCACGAGGTCGTAGTCGAAGCTGTCATGGTCGGTGACCACCACCACCGCGTCGGCGCCGCGCACCTCCCGCTCGGTGAGCTCGACCACGGTGACCCCGGCCGGGATCTGGTGCGCCTCGGCGTAGGGCTCGACCGCGTGGACGTCGGCACCGAGGGCCTGCAGCCGGCGGGCCACGTCGACCGCGGGGGAGTCCCGCATGTCGCCGGTGTTCTTCTTGTACGCCAGACCGAGCAGCAGCAGTCGGGCACCGCTGACGGCCCGGCCGTCCCGGTTCAGCCCCGCCATGACCCGCTGCGCGACGTGCTCGGGCATCTCGTGGTTGATGTCGTTGGCCAGCTCGATGAATCGGAACTGCCGGCCGAGGCGACGCTTGACCTGCCACGACAGATAGCACGGATCGATCGGTAGGCAGTGCCCGCCGACGCCGGGGCCGGGCCGGAACGGCAGGAAGCCGAACGGTTTGGTCTCGGCGGCGTCGATCGCCTGCCAGACGTCGATGTCGAGGTGGTGCGAGAGCATGGTCAGCTCGTTGATCAGCGCGATGTTGACCTGGCGGAAGGTGTTCTCGATCAGCTTGGTCAGCTCGGCGACCCGGGTGGAGTCCACCGGCACGGTGCGTTCCACGAGGCGCTGGTAGAACTCGTCCACCCGCGCCAGCGACGTCGGGTCCACCCCAGAGACCACCTTCGGCGTGTTCTCCAGCCGCCAGGTCGGGTTGCCCGGGTCGATCCGCTCCGGGCTGTAGCCGAGGTGGAAGTCGCCGGGGCTGCTCAGCCCGCTGGCCGATTCCAGCAGCGGGCGCAGCAGCTCCTCGGTGGTGCCCGGGTATGTGGTCGATTCCAGGATCACCGTGCAACCCGGGCGTACGTACGGGCCGATACCGACGCCGGCCTGTTCGACGAAGCTCAGGTCGGGGGTGCCGTCGCGCAGTGGGGTCGGCACGGTGATGACGCAGATGTCGAAGCCTTCGGCGTCGGTGTACTCCGTGCTGGGGTTGTACCGGCCGCTACCCAGCGCCCGGCCCAGCCGGTCGGTCGGGATGTCCTCGACGAACGACTCACCGGAGGCGAGACGCTTGACCCGGTCGGCGTCGACGTCGAGGCCGACCACGTCCAGCCCGGCCTCCACGGCACGCATCGCCAGCGGCAGTCCGACGTATCCCTGACCGATCACGACCAGCTTTTCAGCGCTCACCCAGGCTCCCGCAGCAGATGGTGGAAATGACCTGCTGAGAGCCTAGAGGCGTCTTCGGTGACGTAAGTCCGTTTTGGTGATATCGGTGCTGGTGGGACTGCCCGCGACGGTCGGCGCCGCTCGGCTCAGCCGGCCACCGGCCCCTCTGGGACGGTCGGCGGGCCCGTGGTGGGGGGTGGATCAGACGGCGGTGGCGCGCTCGTCGGTGGCGCGCTCGTCGTCGGCACGCTAGGCGGGGATGTGGTGGTGACCGTCGGCGTCGGCGTTGGCGGGCTGGTCGTCTGGCTGGGCTGGATGCTCGGCGGGACGGAGACCGACGTCGACGGGTGGTTGCCGGGGGCGTTCGGCCGGTCGGGTCGGTTCGGGTCGGCGGTGGCGATCTGCTCGTTCGCCGCAGGAAGGTCCACTGGGCCGGTCGGCGCCATCGTCGGCGAGGTGGTCGGCAGATGGACCGCCGGGTCCTCGCCAACATTGCGTGCCGCGGCCAGTGCCGCACCGAGCCCGACCAGCGCGACCAGCACGGCCGCCACCGCGCCGACCAGCGGGCCGCGCCGTCGCTGCCGCCCGGCCGACGCCCCGCTCGCCACCGCCGCGCCGGCCGGCACGTCGGTGCGGGTGCCCGGCCCGGCGTCGCGCAGCGGGACCGGCGTCGCCATCGCCGTCGGCGGCTCGGCGCCGGTGACCGCGGTCCGGGCGGCCTCGGCCATCGCCGCGCCGCTGGTGAACCGATCGAGCGGATCCTTGGCCAGGGCCCGCGACACCAGGGCGCGGACCGCCTCCGGGATGTCGTGTGGCAGCTCCGGCGGCTCGTCGTCCAGGTGTCGGACGGCGACCTGGAGCGGGTTGTCGCCGGTGAACGGCGGACTGCCGGTGAGGCAGCAGTAGGTGACCGCGCCCAGGGCGTAGATGTCGGTGGCACCGCTGACCGGCCGGCCGGCGGCCTGCTCGGGGGCCATGTAGAGGGCGGTGCCCGGCACCGCGTTGGTGCTGGTGATGCTGGTGATGTCGGTGGAACGGGCCACGCCGAAGTCCACCAGGACGACCGTGCCGTCCTCCTGCACCAGCAGGTTGCTGGGCTTGACGTCGCGGTGCACGATGCCGCCGCGGTGCGCCGCGTTCAGCGCCGCCGCCGCCTGGGCCACGATCGACATCGTCTCGGCCACGTCGAGCCGGCCGGCCGTCTCGATCCGCTTGGACAGCGGTTCGCCGGCGACGAACTCCATGACGAGGTAATCCGCCCGACCGCCGTCGGGCAGGTCGTCCGCGCCGCAGTCGAAGACCTGCACGATGCCGGGGTGCCGCAGCGCCGCCATGATCCGCGCCTCGGCCCGGAACCGGGCGATGAAGTCAGGGTCGGAAACCAACGCGGGCAGCAGTACCTTGACCGCGACCTGCCGGCCGAGGATCAGGTCGGAGGCACGCCACACGTCGCCCATACCGCCGGTGGCGACACGTTCGTCCAAGCGGTAACGACCGCTGAGCACGACCTCCGATGACAACACCGCATTACCGTACCCAGAGTGGCGCGCAACGGCGCGCCACGGCCGGTCGGTCGGGCGGCTGGTACGGGACCGACCATCCGGTCTGACCTGTATGGACGCGGCATTTCTGTGACGGCAAGGCAACGTGGCGTGACGAAACCCGACATATTCCGGCGTACGACAGATCAAAGAAGCCCGCCGGCCGCCCCCGGGCGCGGTCAGCGACCCCTGGTCGCGATTTGTTACCACGACGCGCCGTTGCGCAGGGTTGATAATTGTCACTCTTCCGTGACACAGTCCCGACTTGTCGCGTCCTTGGTCCGCTCCTAGCGTTAGCCCGGCTCGGGCCCGCCCGGCGACCTCTGCCGGCAGCGCGGCGAGCCGGCCCGCCCTGGCGCTGGCCTGGACACTCCGCCTCGGCCATCTCGGTCCCAGGCGCGATCAGATCGGCGGAGGGCGGTGCGGGTGCGGGAGTTGGTCGGGCCGACGACTCGTACCGCAGTGTCTGCGCCGGCGCGGCGGCCTGGGCCGGCTCGTGCCGGACGATCCACGGGCCGCGGATGACCGGCGAGCTGTCCGAGGCGGTCAGCGCCGCACAGGCCGGCGACGAGGACGCGTTCCGCCTCCTCTACCGCAGCCTCCAGCCGGGACTGCTGCGGTATCTGACCGTCCTCGTCGGCGCGGACGCCGAGGACGTCGCTTCCGAGACCTGGCTGCAGATCTCCCGCGACCTGCCCAGGTTCGCCGGTGGCGAGTTCCGCGCCTGGACCGTCACCATCGCCCGCAACCGGGCGATGGACCACCTGCGCCGGCTGCGCCGCCGACCGTCCCTTCCGGTCCCGGTGCAGGCGCTCGTCGACCTGGCCAGCGACGCGGACACCGCCGAGGGAGCCAGCGAGACGATCGGCACCGAGACCGCCCTGGCACTGATCGCCACCCTGCCACCGCGCGAGGCCGAAGCAGTGCTGCTGAGGGCCGTGATCGGGCTGGACGCGGGATCCGCCGGCCGGGTGCTGGGCCGCCGCGCCGGTGCCGTTCGGACCGCCGCCCACCGGGGTCTGCGACGGCTCGCAGCCCTGCTGGAGCCGCAGACCCCGGCCGGGCCGCCAGCCGGGGTCGAAGGGCTGCCGCCGCCCCGCACGGGCGGTAGCCCATCCCTGCGGGCGCCGCACGCTGAGCCGGCGGACAGCTGACGTGAGGGGATTCCCGATGAACCCGTTCCGGCGGGTCGGCCGTGCCGAAAGCGAACGGCTGCTCGACTCGGCCCGCGCCAACGTGGACACCGAGCTGGACCAGGCCCACCCCGCCACGTCCACCGAAGCCGACGCGGCGTCACCTCAGGACCGGGTGCCGATCCGGGCAACCGTGCCCCCCACCGAGCCGGTGGCCAGGTTGCTCGCCGCGGCCGCCGGCCCGATCCGGCCGGCCGAGTTGGCCGGCGAGGAGGCCGCGCTGGCCGCGTTCCGGGCCGCCCGGGCCAACCCGGCGCCGTCCGTGCCGCACCGGCCGCACCGGCGCCGCCTGACCACCGGCGCGGTGGCCTGGATCGGCGCGGTGGCGGCCACCGCCACGGCGGGCGCCGCCTTCGCCGCGGTGACCCGCGACTGGGTGCCGAACCCGGTCGCACCCGCGCCGTCCAGCACGTCACCGACCCCCGACCAGCCTGCGTCCCGGTCCGGCGAGCCCAGTCGATCGGCATCCCCCGGCACCCCGTCGCCCGGGACCCCGTCGCCCCGGACCCCGTCGCCCGGCATGCCGTCCGCCCCCGGCACCGCGCCGGCCCGCACCGCGCCGGCCAGCCAGTTGCACGGCCTGTGCCGCGCCTGGCAGGCCAAGAAGCCCGAACAGCGGGAGAAGGCGTTGCGTACGCCGGGCTTCAAGAAGCTGGTGATCGCAGCCGGCAGCGCCGACGAGGTCGAGGCGTACTGCCAGCGGCTGGTGCTTGAGGCGAAGCCGTCCGCGTCGGCGAAGGCCTCGCCGCCCCACCCGCCGACGGGCCGCCCGACCCCGGAGTGAGTGGTCGGCGGCCGGGGCGGTTCGTTCCGCCCTGCATCGGAAATTCGTCTGCTAGACAGAGGGTGGTGGCGCCGTGCACGCCCCCGACGGTGTCGGTGGGTCAGGTTACGGTGGCACAGTGTCCCGGCGCCGGCACACGGAGAGGGGCCCGACGGATGGTGACGTCGCCCGAGCTGGATCGCAGCGCCATCCTGCGCGAGTCCGCTGCCGCAGGCCGGCACCTCGCCCGGATCTGCTTCAAGACCGGCCCACCGACACACACCGGCGTCGAACTGGAATGGACCGTGCACGACGCCGCCGATCCCGCCCGCCCCGTCGACCCGATGCGGCTGCGGGCGGCGCTGGGGCGGCACAGCCCCGCCACGCTGGATGCCATCAGCCCGGCCGAGCCACTGCGACACGGTGGCATGGTGACCCTGGAGCCGGGTGGCCAGCTGGAGATCTCCACCCCACCCCGTTCTTCGGTCGCGACGTTGATCCAGGCCACCGAGGCCGACATCGCCCAGGTCACCGACCTGCTGGCCGACGCCGGGATGATCCTCGGCCGCAGCGGCATCGACCCACACCGACGGCCCCGCCCGGTGGTGGAAACTCCCCGTTACCGCGCGATGCGCGGTGCCTTCGACCGGCGCGGTCCGGCCGGTCGCACGATGATGTACAGCACCGCCGGCCTGCAGGTGTGCCTCGACGCAGGCGAGCCGGATCAGGTCGCTGACCGCTGGGCCACGGCCCACGCGGTCGGGCCGCCGTTGCTCGCGGCGTTCGCCTCCGCCACCCGACACGCCGGGCGGCACACCGGCTGGGCCTCCGCCCGGATGGCCGCCTGGTTGGCCATCGACCCGGCCCGCACCCGCCCGGTCTGGACGCCCGGCCGCGCCGACGAGGACCCGACCGCCACCTGGATCCGGTATGTGCTCGCCGCGCCGCTGCTCTGCCTGCGTCGGCATGGCCCGGACTGGACCGCGCCGCCCGGCGTGACCTTCGCCGACTGGCTCGACGGCGCGCTGCCCCAACCACCCACCACCGATGACCTCGACTACCACGTCAGCACCCTCTTTCCGCCCGTGCGGCCGCGCGGCTACCTGGAGCTGCGCTACCTGGACGCCCAACCCGACCGGGACTGGCGGCTTCCGCTGGCGGTGCTGACCGCCCTTTTCACGGATCCGGGCACGGTGCGCGAGGCGTACACGATCGCCGCTCCGGTGGCGCACCGCTGGTCGGCCGCAGCCCGGCACGGCCTGGCCGACCCGGCGTTGGCCGCAGCCGCGGCGGCCCTGCTCGACCTGGCGCTGACCACCCTGCCCCGGCTGGACCTGCCGGCCGGCACACCCGACGAGATCCACCGAGGCGTACGTCGGCGGCTAGCCGCCGCGGAGAGGGGAGACCGGTGAGTGCGAGGAGTGCGCCGGGGTTGCGAGCCCCCGCAGTCGCGAACGAAGGCGGCGCGGTGAGTGCGAGGAGCAGGGGGCACGTCGACGGGGAGCAGCTACGCGACCGGATCGCGGTGGAGTTGGCCCGGGCTCGCTCCCGGACCACGCTGCTGACCGAGGTGGTCGACGACGCCGACCTGATGCGCCAACACTCACCGCTGATGTCGCCGCTGGTCTGGGACCTCGCTCACGTGGGCAACCAGGAGGAGCTCTGGCTGGTCCGCGACGTCGGAGGCCGCGAGCCGGTCCGGTGCGACATCGACGAGCTGTACGACGCGTTCAAGCAGCCGCGCCGGGACCGCCCCGCGCTTCCTCTGCTACCGCCCGCCGAGGCGCGCGCCTACCTGGAGACCGTCCGGGACAAGGTGCACGACCTGCTCGACGCGGTGGCCTTCACCGAGCGTCCGCTGGTTGCCGACGGGTTCGCCTTCGGCATGATCGTGCAGCACGAGCAGCAGCACGACGAGACGATGCTCGCCACCCACCAACTGCGCTCGGGGTCGGCGGTGCTGCACGCCCCGGCGCCGCCCGAGCCGCACAGACCGTCCGTGCAGGTCGACGGGGAGGTGCTGGTGCCGGCCGGCGAGTTCATCATGGGCACCGACACCGACCCGTGGGCTCTGGACAACGAACGCCCCGCGCATCGCGTCGATCTCCCGGCGTACGTCATCGACGCCGCCCCGGTCACCAACGGCCAGTACGCGGCCTTCATGGCCGACGGCGGTTACACCGATCCGCGCTGGTGGAGCCCGGCCGGCTGGGCACACCGGCTCCGGGAGCAGCTCAGCGCGCCGATGCACTGGCGCCGTGACGGCGACCAATGGTCGTACCGGCGCTTCGGGCGGTGGAGCCGGGTCCGCGCGGACGAGCCGGTGGTGCACGTGTGCTGGTACGAGGCGCAGGCGTACGCGGCGTGGGCCGGAAAGCGGCTGCCGACCGAGGCCGAGTGGGAGAAGGCGGCCCGTTGGGACCCGGCAAGCGGGCGGTCCCGCCGTTACCCCTGGGGGGACGACGACCCGACCGAGGCGCACGCCAACCTCGACCAACGTCATCTGTGGCCGGCGCCGGTGGGCGCGTACCCGGCTGGTGCCTCCCCGTTGGGTGTGCACCAGCTCATCGGTGACGTCTGGGAGTGGACCTCGACGACGTTCAACGGGCATCCCGGCTTCGCGGCCTTCCCCTACCGTGAATACTCGGAGGTCTTCTTCGGTGACGACTACCGGGTGCTGCGCGGTGGCTCGTTCGGCACCGATCGTTCCGCCTGTCGGGGCACCTTCCGTAACTGGGACTATCCGATCCGGCGGCAGATCTTCAGCGGTTTCCGCTGCGCCCGCGACGCCCGGCCGGACGAGT
This sequence comes from Micromonospora sp. NBC_01638, assembly GCF_045209745.1. Lineage (NCBI taxonomy): Bacteria > Bacillati > Actinomycetota > Actinomycetes > Micromonosporales > Micromonosporaceae > Micromonospora > Micromonospora sp. NBC_01638. The sequence continues at coordinate 5,837,864 of NZ_CP109273.1, read as the reverse complement.
CGTACCGGTGAGTCACCGCGTGGCCGGCGGTCCGGCGGGCACGGTGCGCTGATGTGTCGCCACCTGGCCTACCTGGGGCCGCCGGTCACCCTGGCCGAGGTGTTGTTCGACCCTCCGCACTCGCTGGTGCGGCAGTCCTGGGCACCCCGCGACATGCGCGGCGGCGGCACCATCAACGCGGACGGGTTCGGCGTCGGCTGGTACCCGGGCGAGGGTGAGCCGGTGCGCTACCGACGGGCGCAGCCGATCTGGAGCGACCCGACCATCGCTCAGCTCGCGGCGGTGACCCGCACCAGAGCGGTGCTCGCGGCGGTGCGTTCGGCCACCGTCGGGATGGCGGTGCTCGACGGCGCCGCTGCGCCCTTCGCCGAGGGGCCGTGGCTGTTCAGTCACAACGGTGTGGTTCGCGGCTGGCCGGACGCTGTGGTGCCGCTCGCCGCCGGTCTGCCGGTGCGTGACCTGCTCACCCTGGACGCCGCCACCGACTCGGCGTTGCTCTGGGCGCTGGTGCGGCACCGGCTGCGCGCTGGCGAGGACCCGGCCGAGGCGGTCGGGCGGACGGTGGCCGACGTCGCCGCGGCCGCCCCGGGGTCGCGGCTCAACCTGCTGCTCACTGACGGGCACCGGGCGGTGGCCAGCGTGGCCGGGCACGCGTTGTCGGTACGCGAGGCGCCGGGCTCGGTGCTGCTCGCCTCCGAGCCGCACGACGACGATCCCGGTTGGCGGGCGGTGCCGGAGGGGCATCTGGTCATCGCCGCCGCGGGCGAGGTGGGGGTACGTCCACTGCCGCCCCGGTGAGCCGTACGGGTTGGGCACGCAATTGTTGATTCGAGCAGAGAGGTGAACCGATGACCGCGGAACCGCTGGAGATCTACCTCGAAGAGCGCGACCTGGAGCGCGGCCTGCGCGACGACGTGCGGGCCGGGTTGAGCGCCGAGCAGAAGTGGCTGCCGCCGAAGTGGTTCTACGATGCCCGGGGCAGCGAGCTGTTCGAGGAGATCACCCGCCTTCCCGAGTATTACCCGACCCGGGCCGAGCGGGCCGTGCTGGCTGAGCGCGCCCCCGACATCGCGGCGCTGACCGGGGCCAAGACCTTGATTGAGTTGGGCTCCGGCTCGTCGGAAAAGACCCGGCTGCTGCTGGACGCCTTCACCGGCCAGGGCGGGTTGGGCACGTTCGTTCCGCTCGACGTGTCGGTCAGCGCGCTGACCGGGTCCACCGCCCAGATCGCCGCCGACTATCCGAGCCTGCGGGTCCGGGGCATCGTGGGGGACTTCACCCGGCAACTGGACCGGCTGCCCACCGGCGGCCGACGGCTGGTGGTGTTCCTCGGCGGCACCATCGGCAACCTGTTGCCCGCCGAGCGGGCCGAGTTCCTGACGGCGATGCGCGCCGCGTTGGAGGTCGGCGACTGGCTGTTGCTCGGCACCGACCTGGTGAAGGACCCGTCGGTGATCGTGCCCGCGTACGACGACGCCGCCGGGGTCACCGCCGAGTTCAACCGCAATGTGCTGCACGTGATCAATCGGGAGTTGGGTGCCGACTTCGATCCGGGTGCGTTCGAGCACGTCGCCCTCTGGGTTCCGGCCCACGAGTGGATCGAGATGCGGTTGCGGGCGACGCGGCCGATGCGGGTGCGGGTGCTGGGCATGACCGTCGACTTCGCGGCGGGGGAGGAGCTCCGTACCGAGGTCTCGGCGAAGTTCCACCCGGAGGGGGTCGCCACGGAGCTGGCCACGGCGGGCTTCGACACGACGATGTTCTGGTCCGACCCGGACGGGCTCTTCGGGGTCACGCTGGCGCGGGCACGGTGAGCGTGTTCACCCGCCTCGGCCGGACCGGGCGGTGATCGGTTAGGCTGGTCGCGCGAAGGGGAGTAGCCCCCAATGTCGTGGTCGACATACTGGTGCGTTTCGCATCCGGCCACGCGGCCTCGGTTTTTCCGAGGCGGGCGAGACCTTCGACTCAGGCTGTTGCAGCCGGGTCGAGGGCGCCCCTGTGCCTCTTCCCGGCGTGAACGGGAGGGAAGTCATGGAGGGATTTTTCGTCGCGCTGGTCGTCAGCTTCGGCGTCATTTTCGTCGCCGAGCTGGGGGACAAGTCCCAGCTGATGGCGCTGACCTTCGCCACGCGGTTCAAGCCGATCCCGGTGCTGATCGGCATCACGGTTGCCACGGCGGTGGTACACCTGGCGTCGGTCGCGATCGGCGTGGGTCTCGGGGCGGTGTTGCCGACCGAGTGGATCTCCCTGGTGGCCGGCGTGGCGTTCCTCGGCTTCGGTGCGTGGACGCTGCGCGGGGACAAGCTCACCGAAGAGGAGAAGCGCAAGGCGGAGAAGACCAGCAAGACTGCGATCGTGGCGGTGTCGGTGGCGTTCTTCCTGGCCGAGCTGGGCGACAAGACGATGCTCGCCACGATCACGCTCGCCACCAAGTACGGCTGGTTCGGCACCTGGCTCGGCTCCACCATCGGCATGGTGGCCGCGGACGCGCTGGCCATTCTGGTCGGCCGGATGCTTGGTCGCCGGCTGCCGGAGAAGACCATCAGGTACGGTGCCGCGATCCTTTTCGCCATCTCCGGTCTCTGGCTGATCCTGGAGGCGGTGAACGAGCTGACCTGAGTGCCGACTAGCTGCCCCGAGGGCGGGTAACGGCCCGGGGTGGAGCCGGCCGAGTTGTTGCGCCACGGCGACCAGGTGTTGGTTGCCGTGGTGGAGGTGGCCGGAGCACTGGTCATCTTCGTCGGGGCCGTCTGGGCGGCGGTGCGGTTCGTGGTCGAAGGGCTGCGACACCGCACCGCCGCCGTTTTCACTCCGATCCGGCTTTCGCTGGGTCGGTTTCTGACCCTCGGCCTTGAATTCCAGTTGGCGGCCGACGTGCTGCGGACCGCGGTGTCCCCGTCGTTCGAACAGATCGGCCAACTGGCCGCGATCGCGACGATCCGGACGGCGTTGAACTACTTCCTGGGCCGGGAGATCCGCCAGGAGCAGCGCCAGGTGGCCGAGGGGGAGCCCCGGACGTGATGGGTGCCCTGGTCACGGCGGTCACCGCGCTGGCGCTGGTCGCCGGTGTGGTCACCGCGCTCAGCACCAGGGCGCTCCGGACCGCCGTCCGATTGCTGCTGGATTTGCTGACGGCGGCCGGCCTGCTCCGGCTCGCTGCCGATCCGGGGTGGAGCGGCCTGGCCGGCGCGGTGGCGATCATCGCAATGCGTCAGCTGCTCGGTGCGGCGCTGCGTACCCGCCCGCCGTGGTCCGGGCGACAATCCCCGGCGTCCTGCGCCGGGGACGATCACCACCTACCGTTGGCGCTAAGAGGCGAAACCGGGGAAAGCGGGAGGATAACCACATGAGGCGGCACGACGAACCGAACGAGTACGGCTTCGCCGGCGATGGCACCGCCCCGGAGCCGCCGCCGGCAGGCAAGCCTGACGAGCAGGATCGAGCCGAGTCGGTGGCGGTGCCGGGCGACGACCTCACCGCGCCGACGGTCGAGGCGCTGGCCGAGGAGACCGAGGACCTGCCGCCCGCCGAGCGTCGCGACTGACCGGGAGCCCACGGCCGGGCCCGGGGTGGGCCGCGAGTCACCAGGACCGCCGCAACCGCCTCGTCGCCCCCTCGCAGCCGCCCGCTCAGCCGTCGGTTGGCCGCTGGTAGACGTCGGGTACGCCGTCGCCGTCGGCGTCGCGCCGCTCCCGCTCCGCCACCCGGCGGTACGCCGCGTTGCGACGGACGAGCACTGTGGCGGCGAGCCCGCCGGAGATCACCGACCCGAGCAGCACGGCCGCCTTGACCCGGTCGTCGGCCGTGCTGCCGGCGCCGAAGGCCAGGTCGCCGATGAGCAGCGACACGGTGAACCCGACGCCGGCCAGCAGGGCGATTCCGAGCAGGTCCGACCAGGTGATGTCCTCGTCCAACTCGGCGCGGGTGAACCGGGCCAGCAGGTACGTCGAACCGAAGATGCCGATGCTCTTGCCGAGCACCAGGGCGGCGACGATGGCGATCACCACCGGGTCGCTCAGCAGGGCGCCCAGGTCGGTGCCCCGCAGGGTGACCCCGGCGGCGAACAGCGCGAAGATCGGCACCGCGAAGCCAGCCGACACCGGCCGCCAGCGGTGCTCCAGGTGCGCGGCGAGCCCGCCCTCGTCCGCCCCCGCACCGCTCGCGTCCGGCTGGCCGCCACCCACCGTCCGGCGGCGGGCCAGCACCGGGACCGTGAAGCCGAGCAGGACACCGGCCACCGTGGCGTGCACACCCGAGGCGTGCACCAGCGCCCAGGCGGCGATCGCGAGTGGGATCAGCGCCCACCACCAGTCACGCCCACGCTGCACCAGGAACGCGAAGAGCCCGATTGGCACCAACGCAGCGAGCAGCGGAACGGGATGGAAGTCGGCGGTGTAGAAGACCGCGATGATGGTGATCGCGAACAGGTCGTCGACCACCGCGAGGGTGAGCAGGAAGGCGCGTAGGCCCTGCGGCAGGTGCGAGCTGACCACCGCGAGCACGGCCAGGGCGAAGGCGATGTCGGTGGCGGTCGGGATCGCCCAGCCACGCAACCCGTTCCCGCCTGCGCTCAGGATGACCGCCACGTAGATCAGCGCCGGCAGCAGCATCCCACCGAGGGCGGCCACCACCGGCAGCGCGGCGCGTCGCGGGTCGCGTAGTTCCCCGGCGACGAACTCCCGCTTGAGCTCCAGGCCGACCACGAAGAAGAAGATGGCCAGCAGGCCGTCCGCCGCCCAGGTGGCCGCGTCCAGGTCGAGATGCCACGACGCGCCGCCGGGCCAGGGCACCCAGTCGCCGAGCCGGGTGTACGAGTCGGACCAGGGGGAGTTGGCCCAGATCAGCGCGATCACCGCACCGAGCAGCAGCAGCGCGCCACCGACGGTCTCGGTGCGCAGCACGTCGGCCAGGTGCCGGGCCTGGGGCCAGGACGATCGCGAGAACAGCCGCATTTTCGGCTGCTGCTCGGACGGCGGGGTGGGGATCATCTGCGGGGCTCACCTCGGGAATCTGGACGGCAGGAATTCACTCGCCGACCAGACTTCCCGGCACACCGCCGCCGACCCTATCCGGGTTTCTGGGTGGTGGCGACCGCAGGGCCGCTCGGGCGGGTCCCGGATCGCTCTTCGAACTTTCCCCGATGTCGCCGCTGCCGAAAGAGCGTTTGTCGGGTTGGTCATGCGGGCGCACATGTCGCCGCCGGAAAGTACATAACTCCGGACATAAGCCGTATGAGCCGCTTTAATGGTTTCACGAGTTGGCAGACGACCTTGGGGGTTTTCGTGAAGTTCTTTGGCCTAACCGGACCGACACGGAGGCACTCCTGATGGAACTGCTCCGCTATCTGCGCCACGTGCGTCGGCACTGGTGGGTCGTGCTGGTCACGGTCATGGTGGCCCTGGGCGTTTCGGCGTTCCTGACCGTACGGGCCCAACCCCGGTACGTCGCCTCGGTGACCTTCTTCGTCACCACCCCCAATACGGGCGTCTCCGACGCCTACCAGGGTGGGCTCTTCCTCCAGCAGCGCGTCAAGTCGTACGCGGACCTGCTCACCAGCGACCGGCTGGCCCAGAGCGTGGTGGCCGACACTCCGGTGGGCCTCACCGCGGACGAGGTGCGTAGCCGGGTGAGCACCTCCACCGAGACCGGCACCGTCCTGCTCCGCGCGTCGGTCAATGACACTGATCAGACCCGGGCGATGCGGGTGACGGAGTCCCTCGCCAAGAAGTTCGTCGACCTCGTACAGAAGGTGGAGACGACGCCCGAGGGCAAGGCCCCGATCAAGATCGAGATCGTCAGTGGTCCACGGGTGACCGCCAGCCCTGTCTCGCCACGGCCCGTCAACAACCTCACCCTCGGTGGTTTGGCCGGCCTGGTCCTCGGCATCGGCCTGGCGATCCTGCGTGGCGTCGCCGACGTCCGGCTGCGCGACGCCGCCGGTCTGCGACGAGCCACCGGCAGCCCACTGCTCGGTGAGATCCCGTTCGAGAGCAACGCCCGCACCGCGCCACTGATCGTGGGCGACGCCGCGTCCTCGGCCCGAGCCGAGGCGGTGCGCAAGCTGCGTACCAACCTGCGCTTCGTGGATGTCCACGAGCCGGCCCGGGTCATCGCCGTGACCAGCGCCCTGCAGGGCGAGGGCAAGACCACGCTCTCCTGCAACCTGGCCATCGCGCTGGCCGAGGCGGGTTGGCGGGTGCTGCTGGTCGACGCGGACCTGCGCCGCCCGAAGGTCGACGATTACCTCGGCCTGGACGCTGGTGTCGGTCTCACCGACGTGCTCGTCGGCGACGTGCAGGTCGGCGACGTAGTACAGCGCTGGGGCGACAAGTCGATGCTGGTGCTACCCAGCGGTTCCGCCCCGCCGAACCCGAGCGAGCTGCTCGGTTCCAAGGCGATGTCGGACCTGCTGCTGGCGCTGCGCGAGTCGGCGGACATCGTGATCATCGACACCGCGCCACTGCTCGCGGTGACCGACGGCGTGGTCGTGGCCGTGCAGGCCGACGGGGCGCTGCTGGTGAGCCAGCATGGCCGGACCTCGCGCGCCCAGGCGGCCGCGGCGGCCCGTGCGCTGCACTCGGTCTCGGTCCGGCTGCTCGGCTGCGTGCTGAACATGGCCAAGGTGGCCAAGGCCGAGGCGTACCAGTACGAGGCCTACCGGGTGGTCGCCTCGACGGCCAAGTCATCGACGCCGGCCGACCGGACCACGTCCGGCCGGCACACGGAGACCACCGGGGTCAACGGCGTCGCTGACCACACCCAGGAACTCACCCGGCTGCCCCGATGAGCGCGGCGAGGGGTCGCAGCGACCGTTCGACCTCCTCGGCGCAGCGTCGGAAGTCGGCGGCGGTTCCGCCGATCGGGTCCCGAAGGTCGTCCGCGTCCGGGGCGGCCGGTTGCAGCCGTCCCCGCGCCCGGGCGGCGGCGGCGATCGCCGCCCGCAACGGGTCGTCGGCCGACCCGGCGGGCGGCTCGGCCGCCGCGGCCAACCGGCCGAACTGGCGAAGAGTGAACGTCCGGTGCAGGGCATCCGGTGCCAGCGAGGTGCAGACCGAGCGTTGGCGCCGGGTCGCCGTCAGCACCAGCGTCGCGTCGACCAGGTGCTCGGGGCGCAATTCCCGGGTCCGGAACGCCGCCGGGTCCGCGCCGCTCGCGGCCACGACCTCCATGGCGTACGGGTGCATGGTCATCCCGTCGATCGCGTCGGTGCCGGCGCTGGCCACGGTGACGGGCCGGTCGGCCAGCAGCCGGCGGGCCAGGAACTCGGCCATCGGTGACCGGCACAGGTTGGCGTGGCAGACGAACAACACGCGGTCAGCCATCGGTGTCCCTCTCATCGGTGCGGACGCGGGTGCCCGCACCGCGAGGGCGGTGCGTCGACGCCGGCGGCCGCGCAGGGAGGGGTTGTCGGCATCGTACGCGGGCCGGACGCTTGCCGTCCGTGGTGCCGCGCCGGCCGCCGCTGATCCACGGTGGACGGGGGTGCGGCGATGAAGATCGGCATCCTGTCGTACCACTTTCCGCCCGAGCCGGCGTTCATCCCCGGCAGCCTCGCCGAGGAGTTGGCCGCGCGCGGGCATGAGGTTCGGGTGCTCACCGGATTTCCGGACTACCCCGGCGGTCACGTCTACCCCGGCTGGCGGCAGCGGTGGCACCACGAGACGCACAGCGAACGGCTGACCGTCCGGCGGGTGCCCCGCTACCCCGGGGGTGCCGCGTCCACCGGAGCTCGGATGGCCAGCTATCTCTCCTTCGCCGGCAGCGCGACGCTGACCGCGCGTCGATTCCTCCGCGACGTGGACGCGCTCTACGTCTTTCAACTGCCGGCCACGACGTTCGCCGCCGCCGGGGTGCTCCGGTTGCTCGGGCAGGTGCCGGCGGTGCTCCACGTCCAGGATGTCTGGACCCGTGACGGGGCGAACGAGCCGGGCGATGGGCGTTGGGCGGCGCGGGTCGGCAGCGCGATGACCCGGATCTACCGGGCCGCCGCGCGGATCGCGGTCGCCGCGCCGTCGATGCGGGACCTGGTGGTCGCCGCCGGCGCCGACCCGGCGCGGGTCCGTCTGGTACTGAACTGGACCGACGAGCGGATCTTCTACCCGGCGACGCCCGGTGCGGCGGCTCGGCAGTTGGTCCGCCGGGACGGTCGGTGCGTGGTGATGCACGCCGGGACCATCGGCCCGCGGCAGGGGCTCGAGACCGCGGTCCGGGCGGCCGCGGCACTGGATCGGACGATGGATCTTGTCCTGGTCGGGTCCGGGACGGACGAGCTGCGGGTGCGAGGGCTTGCCGCCGAATTGGGCGCTGCGAACGTCCGCTTCGTCGAGCGACGATCGCCGGTCGACATGCCGGAGCTGTACGCCGCCGCCGACTACCAGCTGATCATGCTGCGCGACCTTCCGGAGTTTCGCGGCATGGTGCCCGGCAAGCTCCAGGCCGCGCTCTCCTGCGCCGCGCCGGTGGTGGCGTCGGCTGGCGGGGACACCGCCGAGTTGGTCGAAAGAGCCAGGGCGGGGCTGTCCTGCCCGCCGGAGGACTGGGCCGCGCTGGCCGACCGGTTCTGGCTGGCCGCCACCATCCCGCCGCCGACGCGTACCGAAATGGGTCGCCGGGGGCGGGCGACGTACCTGCGGGAGATGTCGCTGCCGGCCGGGGTGGACCGGATCGAGCGGCTGCTGCATGAGGCGGCGGGGCGAGGTGCCGAGCCCGCCAGCGAACCGCGAGGGAAATTCGCTTAAAGGGTGAGAAGTGCAATAACAGTAGGAAACTGCCTGACTCGTGCTAAGAACATCGGTGGAATCGACCTTCTGTCCGATTCCGAGAACGGAGCGTGGTGTGACGGAAATCGAACGACCGACCCGGCGGAGGCGCAGGTCTCGGCGCCGTCGGCGTGCCCGACTGCGCCAGGCCCTTCTCGGTGCCCTGGTGGTCGGGTCGCTGCTGCTGGTGACCGGCGGTTGGATCGGGTTCCGTGGCTGGCAGGCGCGCGCTCACCTGCTCAACGCCGCTAGCCTGGCCCGGGAGCTGAGCGCCCAGGTGGTGAGTGGGGACAGCGACCGCGCCCAGCGGACGCTCGCCGCTCTCCAGGAGCAGGCCGACGCGGCCCGGGCGGCGACCACCGACCCAATGTGGCGGCTCGGTCGGCGTGCCCCGTTTGCCGGCGACGATCTCGATGCCGTCGGGCAGATCGCGGTCGCCATTGACGAGCTGGCCCGGCAGGCGTTCCCGACCCTGCTCCGGACGGACCTGACCAGCCTGGTGCCGACCGGCGGTCGACTGGACCTGGCCCGGCTGACCTCGGTTTCCGCCGAGTTGTCCCGGGTGGACGAGTCGGTGCAGCGCACGCGTCGGGACCTGGCGGCGGTGCCGGCCGACCGCCTGGTCAGCCAGATCCGGCAGGCGCTGACCGATCTGCGCGGCGAGATCGACCGACTGGCCAGTCTCACCTCGGCCGCCGACCAGGGATCCCGCCTGCTGCCGCCGCTGCTCGGTGCGAGCGGTCCACGGCGATACCTGCTGGTCTCGCAGAACCTCGCCGAGTTGCGGGCCACTGGCGGCATGTTCGGGGCGTACGCGATGATCGAGGCCGAGAACGGTGCGGTGAGGATGGGCAAGCAGGGCAGCAGTGCCTCGCTCGGCCGGTTCACTCCGGCGCTGAAGGTGCCCGCCGAGACCCGGGCAATCTGGACCGACCTGCCCGGCATCTATCCCGCCGACGTCAATCTGTCCCCGCACTTCCCGACCGCCGCCGCGTTGTACCGCGAGATGTTCCGCCGCAAGATGGGCATCACGGTCGACGGCGTGCTCGCTGTCGACCCGGTGGTGCTGTCCTACCTGCTCAAGGCGACCGGTCCGGTGCTGGTGCCCGGTGGTGTCCCGCTGGCCAGCGAAAAGGTCGTGCAGACCCTGCTCAACGACAGCTACCAACGGCTGGACGTCAAACAGCAGGACGAGTTCTTCGCGACGTCGGCCGCTTCGGTGTTCGACGCCTTCTTCAAGAAGAATGTCGACCCACGTGTGTTGTTGTCCGCATTCGACCGTGCTGTCACTGAACGGCGGATATTGTTCTGGAGTGCCCGACCTGAAGAACAGCGGACGTTCGGCGACAGCCGGCTGTCCGGGACGCTTCCGGAACAGGACACCGTGCCGACGGTCGGCGTGTTCCTCAACGACGGCAGCGGCGCGAAGCTCGGTTACTACCTGCGGCCGACGGCGAACTTGACGGTCGGCGCCTGCCGGCCCGACGGCCGCCGCGAGCTACGGCTGCGGGTGACCCTGCGCTCGACGGCGCCAAAGTCCGGACTCAGCGAGTCGGTCCTCGGCCTCGGCCTGGCTGGCGACCCGTACACCGCCCGCACGTTGGTGTCGATCTTCAGCCCAGCTGGCGGAGCGGTGCTCGAGGCCCGGCTCGACGGGATCGAGACGGCGCTTGGCAGCGGCACCGAACGCCGCCGTCAGGTGGCGACGGCCAGCGTCGATGTCGGCCCCGGTGCCGAGACGGCGTTGGAGGTCACCGTGCTGACGGCCAAGACCGGTGTCGGGCGTGCCGAGCTGTGGCTGACCCCCACCGCCAGCCCATGGACCACCCAAGTTCATTCCGCACCAAGCTGTGACCAGTAGGAGGGAACCAATCATGCGGCTATCCCGCATCATCATGGCGCTCACGGTCGGCCTGGCCGTGGTGGCCATGCCGACGGCAGCGGGGGCGGCACAGCCGCAGCCGCAGCCGTCGCCCAGCGCGACCACTGACCCACCCCAGCCGCCGCCGTACGCGCCGCAGCCCCCGGCCCTGACCGTCAACCGGCCGACGATCTTCCTCGGCGAGACGGTCGTGCTGACCGGCACCGGCTTCGGTCCGAACGAGACTGTCGACCACTCGGTGACGGTGACGCCGCTGGCTGCTCCGGCGGGTGGTCAGGCCCCGGCTCGCCGCAGCGACGGCAGCACCGTGGCCATGGCCCCGGTGGCCTACCAGGCGAGCGCGCCGCTGAACTTCACGGCGTCCACCGACGCCCAGGGTCACTTCACCAAGAGCTACAAGCCGTCGGTGACGGGTCTGCTGACCTTCACGGCCACGGGCCGGGAGTCCGGCCGTACCGCCATCACCGAGCTGCGGGTGCTGACCGAGAAGCAGCCGCTGCCCGTCACGGGTGACAGTCTCGGCACGCCCATGAAGCTCGGCGGTGGCCTGGTCGGCGCCGGAGCGGTCATGCTGCTGCTGACCCTGGCCTGGCGTCGCCGCCAGCGCCTCGGCGGGGCTGCGCACTAATCCGTACACGACCGGGCAGTGCCCGGTTCGCACCTGAGGCTGACGCCCGTCGGAACACTCCGACGGGCGCCAGCCCGTCTTGGAGAGAGTGGCCTCCTCCCGAGTGCGCTACCTTCCCGGCGGTGGTTGGCGTCCTGATTGTTCCGATTGCCCCGGTTGTCCCGGCGCTCGGGCTTTCTGGCCTCCTGGCGTCGAGGGCGCTTTGACGTCTGGGCCCTCCTGGCGTTCGCGCGTCCGCCCCTCCTGGCGTCCGGGGCCTTTCGGCGTCCAGGGCCTGGCCTGTCGCACCGACTTAAAGGCGACCAGCGTCCGCGCCGCGATGGATCGCCTACGCCTGGACGGCGGCGTGCGATCCCGGCGGGGCCTTTGTCCGGTTTACGCGCGTTAACACGGGTCGGCCTGTTCGTGATCGACTCGGTTTCCGTGATACCGGGGTGTCCGGACGGCCGGTTACCCCGGTATCCGTGAAGGTGAGTGGATCATGCCCGGGGTGGGTGATCGGGGGCCCCGCCTGTTGGGCTTTGTGGGCGGTTTGTCCGGTCGAGGGTGTCTCGGGGTTGTGACCGGTCGCACCCGTGGGCCGGAATCATGGCCGGCCCGGGGTCGTTACATACCCTGACGATCGCAGCACCACCGGCCCGCCACCCCACCCCGGGGTTGGAACGCCGGGCCCCGGGTTGGAATGCCGGGCCTCGCCCGGTCGTTGCAGTCCCCGCGAACGACCACCCGGCCACCGCCTCCACGAGGGTGCCGAGGGTTGGGCCACCCCCGGAATGACCCCGGCCCCCCGGTCGTTACACCTGAACCCCGGAGCCACGAGCTCTCCGCTCGTCGCCGACCCCGGCGCCCACGAGCCCCCGCTTGTAGGTCGCCGACCCCGGACGCCGAGTCACCGTAGGCGTCCACCCCGCAGACCTTTCCCCCCTTGTACCTGCAGCGCCGGACGAGGTGCTCACACCCGCACACCACCGACCCCCGGTGGGTGGGTGTCCTTACCCCCGAAGGAGCTAAATCCTCATGAACACGATCATTCGTAAGAGCGTGCTGTCCGTTGCTGGTCTCGCGTTCGCCGGTGGTGTCTTCGCCGGTCCGATCGCCGCCCACGCCAACCCGGTCGACGCCAAGCCCGCCGCGGTGGCGGTGCAGGCTGACAAGCCGGACACGAGCAAGCTGATCCCGCACGGCACCCAGGGCAAGCAGTCCCGCATCCCGCTGAACGATGAGCAGATCGCGAACGTCAAGGCGATCATCGCCGCGACGAAGAAGGCCGGTCTGCCCGAACGCGCCGCGGTCATCTCCATCGCCACCAGCTTCCAGGAGTCGAAGCTGGAGAACCTGGGCCACCTCGGCGACCGCAACGACCACGACTCGCTGGGCCTGTTCCAGCAGCGCCCGAGCTCGGGCTGGGGTACCCCGGAGCAGATCACCAACCCCGAGTACTCCACCACCGCGTTCCTCAAGGGCCTGAAGCAGGTCGACGGGTGGCAGGACATGCCCCTGACCAAGGCCGCACAGACCGTCCAGGTCTCCGCCTACCCCGACGCCTACGCCCAGTGGGAGCAGCAGGCCGCCGACCTCGTCAGCCAGCACTGGAACAGCTGACCCACCGCACCACACCGACCGCTGGCCGGCACCCCAAACGAGGGGTGCCGGCCAGCGGCGTACCCCTGGGGTTGTCAGGTGTTGCGGTGGTTGTGGGTGCGGAAAATGTCGATCAGCGCGGCGATCAGCGCGAGCACGATGATGCCGGTGGCCAGCATGAGGGAGCGTTCGAAGGCGGCGGTCCAGTTGCCGCGGCTGCCGGTCAGCGACGAGAAGAACACCGAGCCGACGGCGGCGATGCCGGCGGCGGCTCCGATTCGCTGACCGGTCTGGAGCATGCCCGCGCCACTACCGGCCTGCGCCACCGGCACCTCGGCGAGGGTGAGTGTCTGATTGGGAGCAATCACCAGGCCGCTGCCGATCCCGGCGATGAGCAGTGGGCCGGCGGTTACCCAGGGCGCGGGGGCGTCCGGCGCGAGGCGCAGCGCGACCACCGTTGCCGTCAGCCCGATCACCACGGCGAGCAGACCGAGACCGACCAGTGGTCGACCGAAGCGGTTGACGATTCGGCCACCCAGCGCGGACGCGGCTGCCGAGCCGAGGGCGAACGGGGTGATGGCCATGCCGGAGATGAGCGCGCTGTAGCCGAGGCCGTTCTGCAGGTAGAGCGTGAAGATGAAGAAGATCGCGGTGAAGCCACCGAAATAGATCAGCGCGATGAGCGACCCGAGGGTGTACGACTGGAAGCTGAACAGCCGAAGGTCGAACAGGGGTTGGTAGTGGCGTGCGTACCGTCGCTCCCAGAGCCCGAAGGCGACCAGCACCGCCAGCCCGGCCGGGATGAACGCCCATTTCCACGGGGTCTGCCACTGCTGCTCCTGCACCAGCGGCAACAGGACGAGGACCACGCCGACGCCGAGCAGCAGGATGCCGACCGGGTCGAGTCGATGCCAGCCGCGCTGACCAGCGGGGCGGGCGGGCAGCAGGCGCCAGCCGAGAATCACCGCGATGATGCCGACCGGCACGTTGACGAAGAAAACCCACCGCCACCCTTGTTCTTCGCCGCCGATGGCGATGAGCAGCCCGCCGAGCAGCGGCCCGACGGCGGTGGAGATACCGATGGTGGCACCGAGCAGCCCGAACGGGCGGGCCCGTTCCGGCCCCCGGAAGAGTTGCTGGATCAGCCCGATGACCTGCGGGTTGACGATGCCGGCGGCGGCGCCCTGAAGCAGTCGGGCGATGACCAGCCACGTCGGGGAGGGGGCGAGGCCGGCGAGCGCGCTGGTCACGGTGAACAGTGCGATGCCGAAGACGAACGCGTTGCGCCGACCGCGGGCGTCGCCGAAACGGCCGGCGGGCACCAGTGCCAGGCCGAAGGTGAGCGCGTACCCGGAAAGGATCCACTGCAGGTCGCTCGGCGAAGCGTGCAGCGCCCGGTCGATGGACGGCACCGCGACGTTGACAATGCTCACGTCGAGCAGCGTCATGAACGCGGCGACCAACCCGACGCCAACAGCCTGCCAGCGCCGCCGATTTTCGGCCGCGTCCACCGGCTGCGGCGTTTGTGCCGCACTCATCGTGCCCCCCGTTGACCGTCGATCACGCATTGCTGGTCGCTACCCGGGTCGCCGGGGGGTGAATCGTCTCGGATGGTTCCGCGGGTCACGCCATCTGGCGGGAGCAGAACCGGGGGCCGAAGTCGAGGCCGGCCATCGGCGAATCCTCGCGGTGCAGCAGACCCTTCTCGGTGAGCAGATGCAGGGGGCTGCCCACCTGCTCCTCGGTCAGCCCGGACGCCTCGGCGATCAGGTCCGGGTAGGGCACCTGCCCGCGTGCCTCAAGGGTGGTGACTGCCTGGTACACCCGTTGCTCGGCCTCCGACAGTTGCACCTGCTGCATGGTTTCCTCCTCTGCTCGTCCGCCATCGCGGCGGCGGTTGCCCGGACCCGTTTACCCCCTCGGTGACTGAAAATGCACACCCGATCGGGCGATCGGTGCGGTGCGCGGGGCCCGCTGTGGCGGGGAGTTTCGGGCGTCCGGCGGTGCCCTAAGCTGCTTTCGTGATCGTTTGGGATCTCGTCATCGTCGGCGCTGGCCCCGCCGGGCTCTCCGCGGCGTACGTCGCTGCCCGCGCGGGTGTTCGCACCCTGGTTGTCGAGCGAGCCGCGCACCCGCGATACAAGACGTGTGGTGGTGGCCTGATCGGCACCTCCCTGGCGGCCGTTCAGGATCGGATCGAGGTGCCCGCGCACGACCGGGTGGACCGTGTCACGTTCACCCGCGACGGCCGCCGGGAGTTCACCCGCCGCAACGACGGTCCAGTGGTCACCATGGTGCGCCGTGAGGAGTTCGACGATCGGCTGCGCGCGGCGGCGGTCGCCGCCGGCGCGCAGATGCGGGAGCGGGTTGCGGTCCGCGCGATCGAGCAGGACCCCGAGGGGGTACGCCTGCGGCTGGCCGACGGTACGACGATCGCGGCCCGCGCGGTGATCGGGGCGGACGGCTCCTCGGGGGTGACGGCCCGGCACGTGGGGGTTCGGTACCGGCAGGTGGACCTGGGTCTGGAGTTGGAGATCCCGGTGCCGCCCGCCGAGCAGGAACGGTGGCGAGGGCGGCTGCTGCTGGACTGGGGTGCGATGCCGGGCTCGTACGCCTGGGTCTTCCCCAAGGGTGACCGGTTGACCGTTGGTGTGATCGCCGGTCGGGGCGCGGGGGAGGGGACCCGGGACTACCTGCGGCGGTTCGTCGACCGGTTGGGGCTGACCGGGTTGCCGGCGGAGCACGACTCCGGTCACCTGACCCGGTGCCGTGCGGAGGATTCGCCGTTGCGCAACGGCCGGGTGCTGGTCGTGGGGGATGCGGCGGGGCTGCTGGAGCCGTGGAGCCGGGAGGGCATCAGCTTCTCGTTGCGCTCCGGTGAGCTGGCCGGTGCCGCGGTCGTCGACGGTGAGCTGGCCGGGTACGAGCGGGCGGTTGCCGAGCGCCTGGTGCCGGAGATGCGGGCCGGGTCCCGGCTGCTCGACGTTTTCACCCGCCGTCCGGACGTGTTCCACGCCCTGTTGGCGACGACGCCGGGCTGGCGGATGTTCGTCCAGTTCTGCCAGGGGCGGGCGAGCTTCGACGAGATGCTGCGGCGTCGGCCGATCCGGGCAGCCCTCGCGGTGCTCGACCGGCTACCCACCTCGCGCTAGCTCAGCGCTGTCACCCAGGATCCTAGGACGCCTTACAGGGTGTGCGCACGCGCAGACGGGCCGCGGGGGTCACCACCCACGGCCCGTCTGCGATGTGCTGAGGTCAGAAGACCGGCACGCCCTCGCGTACCAGCCGCCAGTTGGGCTGGAAGAAGTCGGCAGGGTCGATCGTCCCCTTGACCTGCGCCCAGTCGATGAGCAGCTGACGGATCTCCTGCTGCGCGTTGTACACCTGGGTCTTCACGATGCCGGGGAAGTTGCCGCCACCGCTGCGCCGGTAGTTGTTCACCGCCACCACGAACTGGGCGTTGTCGGCCACCGGGGTGTCGGTGCCGGTCAGCACCAGTCGGGTGATCCGCTGCCCGACCGGCTTCGAGATGTCGATGTCGTAGTCCAGGCCGGAGAAGACGTCGTAGTTGTAGTCCGGCACCGCCGGGTCGTTGATCTGCTCCGGGTCGACCGTGGCACCCGGGGCGAGGGTGCGGAAGTACTTCGCCGAGTACTCCAGGTACGCGCGCACCTCGGCGCCGCTGAGCACGACCGCCTCAAGGGTGTTGTCGTACACGTACAGCCCGGCCACGTCGCGGATCTTGACGGCACCGGCGGGAAAGACCGCGGTACGGCTGAACGGTGCCGCGATCGACAGCACCGGCAGGTCCGCGTACGCGGTGCCGATCAGCGCCGCGCCGACCACCTCGGTTTGCACGTGATTGATGAAGTCCAGAATCGGGGTGTCCCTGTACCGCGACTCCGCCGCCGACAACTCCACCGTGGACTTTGCGACCACCTGGTTGACGTACGCCACGGTCTTCTGATGTTGGGTCCGCACGGCGGCGAGCACCTTCGGGTCCTCGACAACCGTGTTGGTGTTCAGCATGGTCGCGGCCTTCTTGGTGATCGTCCACCGGCCACGCTCACGGGCGAGGGTGAAATCCATCCGGGTGAGCCGCTGGCCCCACTTCGACGGCTCGGAGAGCAGCACCTGCGCACCGGTCCGCTCGTTGGTGACGAACCGCTCGACCACCTCGTTGTGCGCGTGCCCGAAGAGGATCGCGTCGATCCCCGGCACCTGCTGGGCGATCAGGGCGACCGGGTTCTCGTTCGGCAGCTCCGGGCCGTAACTGGAGGTGCCGCTGTCACCGCCGTGCGCGGAGATCAGCACGAGGTCCGCGCCACGGGCACGCATGATCGGCACCCACTTCGCGGCGGTCGCCACCATGTCGTCGAAGCGCAGCTTGCCCTCGACGTTGCCCTTGTCCCAGATGGCCACACCGGGGTTGGTGAGCCCCAGAATGCCGACCCGCAGGGTCGGCGCGGCGAAACCGAGGGAGACCTTCTTGATGACGTACGGCAGGAAGGCTGGCTTGCCGGTCTTCGCGTTGACCGCGTTCGCGGCGAGCGCCGGGAAGCCGAGCTGACGGATCCACAGGTCCAGCAACGGCAGACCGTAGTTGAACTCGTGGTTGCCCAGCGTCACCGCGTCGTAGTCGATGATGTTCATCGCCCGGGCCATCGGGTGCTTCTCCCCGGTAGCGGTGATCGGTTCCTGTTTGGCGTAGTACGTGGCCAGCGGAGTGCCCTGGATGGTGTCGCCAGCGTCGAGCACCAGCGTCGCCTTGCCGCGCCGCTCCCGACGGATCTGGTTGATCAGGGTCGCCAGCTTCGCGACGCCGATGTCGTTCTGCTTGCTGTCGTCGTACTCGGCGTCGCGGTAGTAGTCCCAGTTGTGGACGTTGCCGTGAGTGTCCGACGTGCCCAGGAGGGTGAGGTCCCAGGTGCGTGACCGGGCCGCACCGGCCGCCTGCGCGGGGGCGGCGGCGATCAGCGGGGTGCTCGCCGCCGCGGCCGCGGCGGCGAGCACCTGACGACGCGACGGGCCGGAGGGAGAGGTCATGGCGTGCCTTTCCATGGGGGTGGACGCGCTTCGTGGGCGCCTCGCGCACCATAGCCAGCAGCGGGCACTCCCGCCACGCCAGCCCTGATCGTCACCGCGTTTCCGCAAGCGGTCGCAGGGTAGGGCGGTAGGAACCTGCTTCCGCGCAGCGCGAGGAGATGTCCGTGAGCGACCAGCACACCCAACAGGATCCGACCAGCCAGTACGGTCAGCAGTCCGGCCAACCCACTCAGCAGCAGTCAGCGCCCGGCTTGACCAAAAACATGAACCCGAAGCCAGACCACGGTGAGGAGTCGTACCGGGGCTGCGGCAAACTCGACGGCAAGCGGGCGCTGATCACCGGTGGTGACTCGGGGATCGGCCGAGCGGTCGCGCTCGCCTTCTCCCGGGAGGGCGCGGACGTGCTCATCTCGTATCTGAGCGAGGAGGAGGACGCCGACGCCCAGGAGACCCTCCGGTTGGTCGAGGACGCCGGCCGGCGGGGCATCGCGGTGCGCGGCGACATCACCGACGAGGCGCACTGCCAGCAGTTGGTCGATCGGGCGGTGCGCGACCTGGGCGGCATCGACATCCTGGTCAACAACGCGGCTTACCAGATGTCGCAGGACAAGGGGATCCTCGGAATCAGCACCGAGCAACTCGACCGGGTGTTCAAGACCAACCTGTACGCCCTGTTCTGGCTCTGCAAGGCCGCCATTCCCCACCTGGCCGAGGGGTCGGCGATCATCAACACGTCGTCGATCCAGGCGTTCGACCCGTCGCCGCAGCTGTTGGACTACGCCACCACCAAGGCGGGGATCGCCAACTTCACCAAGGCCCTCGCCATCGACCTGGCCAAGCAGGGCATCCGGGTCAACGCGGTCGCACCCGGCCCGGTCTGGACGCCGCTCATCCCGGCCACCATGCCGCAGGACAAGGTGAAACAGTTCGGCACCGACACCCCGGAGGGTCGCCCCGGCCAGCCGGCGGAGCTCGCCCCCGCGTACGTCTTCTTCGCCTCGCAGGAGTCCAGCTATGTCACCGGCGAGATCCTGGGGGTCACGGGCGGTCGACTGACCAGGTGATTCGTCGCCGGGCGGGCGCTGTTCGGGGTGCCCGCCCGGCGCCGCGGTTCGCTCGTGCGGTTTCTTGGTCAGCGTGGCCATGCGGCGAAGCGCTGCCGGATCTGGGCGACGTCGGCGGTGTCCAGGTCGTAACGGCCGAAACGCTGGTCGGACAGCCGGTCCAGGTAACGGCCGGCGGCTCGCACGTCCGCCGGATCCAGCGCGGGGTCGATCTGCCGTGCCAGCACCAACAACTCGGTCACGTCGTAGTGCTCCAGCGCCGCCGCCACGTCGATGAAGTCACGGACCTCCCGCCGGTTGACCAACGCCGCGATCTTGTTGGCCACCAGGTCACGGACGTCCATCACCGGGCCGAGGTCCATCACCACCGGACTCTGCTGACGGTCCAACCGGGCGAGGCTGAGCCGGATCTGCCGCCCGTCACGGCTCACCACGAAGTCCTTCATGTCCTGGTCGTACCCGTCGAACAGCTCGGCCAGCTCACTGTCCGGGTCAGCATCGGTGACGCTGAACCCAGCCCGCTCCAACGCCAGGCGCACTCCGGCGGACGCCGCTGCGGCAGCGCCCTCCACGTCTGCGAAGAGGTCGACGTCCTCCGTCGGACGGGCCACCAACCCGTGCGCCGCCCAGGCCACCCCGCCACCCAACACGAACCGGTACGGCCCGGCGGCGGCCAGCGCCACCCGGGCCACCTCCCGGTAGAACTCGTGCAGATGAGGGCCGATCACGCCGCGCGCAGGCCGCGGTGCCGGCTCTCCCAGGCCTGGCGTACGCCCCGAGGGAGGTTGAGCAGTCGCCACACCCGGCGCAGCGCCTGCCCGTTGATCAGAACGCGCAGATCCTCGGCGCGGGTGGTCTCGCGGAGCACGTTCTCGTACATCCAGAGCAGCTGGTCGGGGTCGCCAAGGTCGAAGGTGCGCTCGGCGTTCCACATCAACCGCACCGGTAGCTCCACCACACCCCGGGTGGGGCCGGCCAGCTCGGCGAGCGTCCTCGCCACCACGGCAGGGCGACCCGGGCGTGCCAGGAAGGCCACGCCGGTCGCGGTGGGGGAGACGGCCTGCATGGTGTCAGGGTAACGCCCGCCGGATCCGGTGTCGCTCAAGACGATCCCAGCGCGTTGCTCGCGGGTCCGCGCCAGCGGGCTACCTGCGGCCGTAGCGTTCAGACTCCGTCGCGATGTTTCCTGATTTGGGGGATCTGGCGCGGTCGGCCTGTTCGTGGCGGACTCGGTTTCCGTGATACCCGGGTGTCCGAACGGCCGGATACGCCGGTATCCGTGAAGGTGAGTGGATCATGCCTGGGGCGGGTGGTCTGAGGCCCGCTTGTTCGGCTTTGTGGGCGGTTTTGTCTCGCCGAGGGTGGTTGTGGGTTGTGACCGGTCGCACCGGTGGGCCGGAATCGTGGCGGGCCCGGGGTCGTTACATACCCTGACGATCGCAGCACCACCGGCCCGCCACCCCACCCCGGGGTTGGAACGCCGGGCCCCGGGTTGGAATGCCGGGCCTCGCCCGGTCGTTGCAGTCCCCGCGAACGACCACCCGGCCACCGCCTCCACGAGGGTGCCGAGGGTTGGGCCACCCCCGGAATGACCCCGGCCCCCCGGTCGTTACACCTGAACCCCGGAGCCACGAGCTCTCCGCTCGTCGCCGACCCCGGCGCCCACGAGCCCCCGCTTGTAGGTCGCCGACCCCGGACGCCGAGTCACCGTAGGCGTCCACCCCGCAGACCTTTCCCCCTTTTGTTCTTGTAGCGCCGGACGAGGTGCTCACACCCGCACACCACCGATCCCTATCGGTGGGTGGGTGTTCTTACCCCCGAAGGAGCTGGATCCTCATGAACACGATCATTCGTAAGAGCGTGCTGTCTGTTGCTGGTCTCGCGTTCGCCGGTGGTGTCTTCGCCGGTCCGATCGCCGCTCACGCCAACCCGGTTGACGCCAAGCCCGCCGCCGTGGCCGTGCAGACGGCCAAGCCGCAGGGCGAGCAGTCCCGCATCCCGCTGAACGATGAGCAGATCGCGAACGTCAAGGCGATCATCGCCGCGACGAAGAAGGCCGGTCTGTCCGAGCGTGCCGCGGTCATCTCGATCGCCACCAGTTTCCAGGAGTCGAAGCTGGAGAACCTGGGCCACCTCGGCGACCGCAACGACCACGACTCGTTGGGCCTGTTCCAGCAGCGCCCGAGCTCGGGTTGGGGTACCCCGGAGCAGATCACCGACCCCGAGTACTCCACGACCGCGTTCCTCAAGGGTTTGAAGCAGGTCGACGGGTGGCAGGACATGCCCCTGACCAAGGCCGCGCAGACCGTGCAGGTCTCCGCCTACCCCGACGCCTACGCCCAGTGGGAGCAGCAGGCCGCCGACCTCGTCGCCCAGCACTGGAACAGCTGACCCGGAACAGTTGACCCCGCACAAGCACCCACAAGCACCACCGCAGAACACCGACCGCTGGCCGGCACCCCACCCCGGGGTGCCGGCCAGCGGCGTACCCCTGAGGTTGTCAGGTCTCGCGGTGGTTGTGGGTGCGGGTGACGTGCTGGCGGTGAACAGGGTCGCCCGTCGGCGATTGCCAACCCCCGCACAGCCTCCGGCCGCACCGCCCTGCCCCGGCCCCACCGACCCATAGCCCGGCGGTGGGCTCGTGGGGTGGCGCGGTGGCGCGGGCGTAGGCGGCGCGGGGTTGGGGCAGGGGGCGGCGCGGCGGTAGGGCGGCACGGCGTCGGGGCTGTCGGGGTGGCGCGGGCTCGGGGCGGCCCGCGGGCGTGGGGGAACAAGGTGGGGTCGAGGCTGGTTGTGGAGGGTGTCGGTGTGACTCAGTGTCCCCGGGCCTCACCTAATATCGCCTTCGCGGAATACCGTTCGGCTGGAGCCGCGTCGTGCCACTCGCCGAGAGGCGACCTGCACACCGACACCAGCGCCGCCCCCGGCCCACCGGCCGGGGGCGGCGCTGTCTGTTTTCCCCGCTCGCGAAGATGTCTCAGCTGGCCTATGTTCATGGGGTCGCTCGCGTGGAAGGGGTGTCGAGGCGTGGGGCTGCGTACCTTCATCGAGGGTTGGCCGGTCTACCGTCAGCTGACCGGCACCGACCCGCTCGGCCGGGGCGTCGCGGCGCAGTCCGCCCGTTCTGCGGGGCTGACCGCCCGTACTGAGGATGCCGACAGCGTGGCCCGTTCGGTGTGCCCGTACTGCGCGGTGGGTTGTGGCCAGCGGGTGTACGTGAAGGACGGGCAGGTCAGTCAGATCGAGGGCGACCCGGACAGCCCGATCTCGCGGGGTCGGCTTTGTCCGAAGGGCGCGGCGAGTAAGAGTCTGGTGACGAGCCCGTTGCGGCAGACGAAGGTCCGTTACCGCAGTCCGTATTCGACGCAGTGGGAGGACCTGGAGCTCGACACCGCGCTCGACATGATCGCGGATCGGATGCTCGCGGCTCGCGAGCAGACCTGGGAGGATGTCGACACGCAGGGCCGGCCGCTCAACCGGACGCTGGGCTTTTCCAGTCTGGGTGGGGCGACGCTGGACAACGAGGAGAACTACCTCATCAAGAAGTTGTTCACCGCGATGGGGGCGCTCCAGATCGAGAACCAGGCCCGTATTTGACACTCCGCCACCGTCCCCGGTCTGGGGGCCAGCTTCGGTCGTGGCGGTGCGACGGATTTCCAGCAGGACATCGCCAACGCTGACGTCATCGTCATTCAGGGTTCGAACATGGCTGAGGCCCATCCGGTGGGTTTCCAGTGGGTGATGGAGGCCAAGCGTCGCGGCGCGAAGGTTTTCCACGTCGACCCGCGGTTCACCCGGACGAGTGCGGTGGCGGACGCGTACCTGCCGATCCGTGCGGGCACGGACATCGCGCTGCTCGGTGGGGTGGTGCGCTACATCCTGGACAACGAGCGGGACTTCCGGGAGTACGTGCTGTCGTACACCAACGCGGCGACGATCGTCAGCGAGGAGTTCAGCGACACCGAGGACGGCGACGGCTTCTTCTCCGGGTTCGACCCGGAGACCGGCACCTACGTGCAGGACAGCTGGCAGTACGAGGGGCACGAGGGCTCGTCCGGTAGTGGGCACACCGCCCAGGAGCGGGACAGCGCCGCGGGGCTGGCGCACGAGTCGCACGGCGCGCAGGTGAGCGGGCAGGCCCGGCGTGACGAGACGTTGCAGCATCCGCGCTGCGTCTACCAGATCCTCAAGCGACACTTTTCCCGCTACACGCCGGAGATGGTGGAGCGGGTCTGCGGCATCCCGCAGGACAAGTTCCTCGAACTGGCTCAGGCGTGGACGGAGAACTCCGGTCGGGAACGCACCGGAATGCTGATCTATTCGGTGGGCTGGACGCAGCACAGCGTTGGCGTGCAGTACATCCGTACGGGCGCGATCATCCAGCTGTTGCTCGGCAACATGGGCCGCCCGGGTGGCGGGGTCATGGCGCTGCGCGGGCACGCCAGCATCCAGGGCTCCACTGATATCCCGACGTTGTTCAATCTGCTTCCGGGCTACCTGCCGATGCCGCACCACGCCAAGCACCCGACCTTCGACGAGTGGGTGGACAGCATCCGGCACCCGGGTCAGAAGGGGTTCTGGGGCAACGCGCGGTCGTTCGCCACCAGCCTGCTGAAAGCGTACTGGGGTGACGCGGCGACGCCGGAGAACGACTACTGCTACGGCTACCTGCCCCGGATGACTGGCGATCACGGCACCTACCAACAGGTGCTCAACATGATCGACGGCAAGATCAAGGGGTACTTCCTGCTGGGTCAGAACCCGGCGGTCGGCTCGGCGCACGGTCGTGCGCAGCGGCTCGGGATGGCCAACCTCGACTGGTTGGTCGTCCGGGACCTGTTCATGATCGAAAGCGCGACGTTCTGGCAGAACGGCCCCGAGGTGGCCACCGGCGAGATCGTGCCCGAGGAGTGCCGCACGGAGGTGTTCTTTTTGCCCGCCGCCTCCCATGTGGAGAAGGAGGGGACCTTCACCCAGACCCAGCGCCTGTTGCAGTGGCGGGAGAAAGCCGTCGAGCCCGCGGGCGACGCCCGCTCCGAGCTGTGGTTCTTCTACCACCTGGGGCGCCGGCTGCGGGAGAAGCTGGCCGGCTCAACACTGCCGCGCGACCGTGCGCTGCTTGACCTCACCTGGGACTACCCCACGCACGGTCCGCGCGCGGAGCCGAGCGCCGAGTCGGTGCTGCGTGAGATCAACGGGTACGACGTGGCGAGCGGAAAGCCGTTGTCCAGTTTCGCCGAGGCGCGCGCGGACGGCTCCACCGCGATCGGTTGCTGGATTTACACCGGTGTGTACGCGGACGGCGTCAACCAGGCCGCCCGGCGCAAGTCCCGACACGAGCAGGACTGGGTGGCCGCCGAGTGGGGCTGGGCCTGGCCGGCGAACCGTCGCATCCTCTACAACCGTGCGTCCGCCGACCCGGACGGCAACCCGTGGAGTGAGCGCAAGCGCTACGTCTGGTGGGATCCGGACAAGGGCGAGTGGACCGGCTACGACGTGCCGGACTTCGAGAAGACCAAACCGCCGTCGTACCGGCCGCCACCCGGCGCGTCCGGGACGGAGGGCATCGCCGGCGACGACCCGTTCGTCATGCAGGGCGACGGCAAGGGCTGGCTGTACGCGCCCAGCGGCGTCCTGGACGGCCCGCTGCCAACCCACTACGAGCCGGTCGAGTCACCCGTGCGGAACCCCCTCTACGGGCAGCAGGCCAACCCGACCCGCAAGATGTACGCGCACCCGGTGAACTCGGTGAACCCGAGCCCGCCGCAGGAGCACAGTCAGGTGTTCCCGTACGTGTTCACGGTCAGCCGGCTCACCGAGCACCACACCGCCGGTGGGATGAGCCGTACCGTGTCGCCGCTGGCCGAGTTGCAACCGGAGATGTTCGTCGAGGTGTCGCCCGAACTGGCGGTCGAGCGCGGCCTCGACCATCTAAGTTGGGCGTACCTGGTCAGCGGTCGTGCGGTGATCGAGGCGAAGGTGTTGGTGACCGACCGGCTCGCCCCGCTGCGCGTGGACGGTCGGATCATCCACCAGGTCTGGTTGCCGTACCACTTCGGTTTCGAGGGTCTGGTGACGGGTGACTCGGCCAACGACCTGTTCGGGATCAGCCTGGACCCGAACGTCCTGATCCAGGAGAGCAAGGTCGGCACCTGCGACGTCCGACCTGGGCGTCGTCCCACCGGTCCGGCGTTGCTCGACCTGGTCGCCGACTACCAGCGGCGCGCCGGGATCAAGCCGGGCCAGAACGCCCCGGCGGTCACTACCGACAGCGAGGGAAAGGCGCGCGGTGATTCCTGATCCGAACAGCCTGTACGGGCCGCTCGACCCGGCACCGGACGCCGGTTGGTCGTCGGCGCCGCCGCGGATGGGGTTCTTCACCGACACCAGCGTCTGCATCGGCTGCAAGGCCTGCGAGGTCGCGTGCAAGGAGTGGAACGGCGTCCCGCAGAGCGGCCTCGACCTGCTCGGCATGTCGTACGACAACACCGGTGCGTTGACCGCGAACTCGTGGCGGCACGTCGCGTTCATCGAGCAGCCCCGCCCGGCCGGGCACCGCACCCCGCCGTTCGCGGGTACGCCGGCCGACGCCGGCGCGGGTCCGCAGTTCCTCGGGATGCCGGGTGCACAGCCGCCGGGTCGGGGCACCGGCGTCGAGGAGCGCACCGATTTCCGCTGGCTGATGATGTCGGACGTGTGCAAGCACTGCACGCATGCGGCCTGCCTGGACGTCTGTCCGACGGGTTCGCTGTTCCGGACGGAGTTCGGGACGGTGGTGGTGCAGGAGGACATCTGCAACGGCTGTGGCTACTGCATCTCCGCCTGCCCCTACGGTGTGATTGATCAGCGTAAGGATGACGGGCGGGCGTGGAAGTGCACGCTGTGCTACGACCGGCTCGGCGCGGGCCAGACTCCGGCGTGCGCCCAGGCGTGCCCGACCGAGTCGATCCAGTACGGCCCACTGGACGAGCTGCGGGAGCGGGCCGCCGCACGGGTGGAGGTCCTGCATGAGCGGGGAGTGCCCGAGGCGCGGCTGTACGGGCACGACCCGAACGATGGTGTGGGTGGTGACGGGGCGTTTTTCCTGCTCCTCGACGAGCCGGAGGTGTACGGGTTGCCACCCGACCCGATCGTGACCACCCGCGACCTGCCGAAGATGTGGAAGCGTGCCGGCCTCGCCGCCCTCGCCATGGCGGCGGCGACCGTCGCCGCGTTTGTAGGAGGTTCCTCATGACGCCACCGCCCCCGGTGGGCGACCGGTTCCGTCGCTTCCGGGACCGGATCACCGCCGATGGTCGAGACCGAGCAGAGGCGAACGACGAGCAGACCACGACCGCGAGCGGCGGCCTGACCGGGCAGCCGCAGCGGAAAACCGAGGCCTCCGGACGGCGGGGCAGACGTCGCGGCGGCGGCGAGGAGTTGCGGGTGCCGGAGGCCGAGTTCACCTCGTACTACGGTCGGCCCGTTCTCAAGGCGCCGGTCTGGAAGTGGGACATCGCCGCGTACCTGTTCACGGGCGGGCTGGCCGCCGGATCGTCGCTGCTCGCCGCGGGTGGGCAGCTCACCGGGCGGCCCGCGCTGCGTCGCGCTGGTCGGGTCACCGCGCTGGCCGCCGTCAGCGCCAGCGCTGTCTTCCTGGTCAAGGACCTGGGCAGGCCGGCACGGTTTCATCACATGCTCCGCGTGGCCAAGCTGACCTCTCCGATGTCGGTGGGCACCTGGATCCTCACCGCGTACGGGCCGGCCGCTGGGGTCGCCGCGATCGCCGAGGCCACCGGTCGGCTGCCCCGCCACGGTCTGCTCGGGTTGGCCGGCCGGGCGTTGCCTGCGATCGGGCACGCCGCTGGGCTGCTCGCCGCCGGCACCGCGCCCGCGCTGGCCACGTACACGGGGGTCCTGCTCGCCGACACGGCGGTGCCGTCCTGGCACGAGGCGTACCCCGAGTTGCCGGTCATCTTCGCGGGCAGCGCGCTGGCCAGCGGCGCCGGCGTGGGTCTGCTCGCCGCGCCGCCGGCCCAGGCCGGGCCGGCCCGGCGGATGGCGGTGGCCGGCGCGGCCCTGGAGCTGTACGGCGCGCACCGGGTGGAGACCCGACTCGGCCTGCTCAGCGAGCCCTACCGGCTGGGCCGGCCCGGTCAGCTGCTGCGCGCCGGCCGGCTGCTGACCACTGGCGGGGTCGCCGGGGCTCTGCTCGGCCGGCGCAGCCGGGTGGTCAGCGGGTTGTCCGGTGCGGCGCTGCTGGCCGCGTCGGTGGTGACCCGGTTCGGCATCTTCTACGGCGGCGTAGCCTCCGCCCGCGACCCTCGGTACACGGTGGTGCCGCAACGCGAGCGGGTCGACGCCCGGCGGACCGGCATGGATCTTCCATCTGATCGGGCGGTCCCGCCCGCAGTGTGATCGAATGTCCGATGGAGGCGTTCAGGCGGCTGGTGCCCCTCCCGGTCTTCAAAACCGGTGTGGTCCGGGACCCGGGCCAGGCGGGTTCGATTCCCGTCCGTCTCCGCCAACAGGGGCAGGAGATGACGCGATGGGCGACGGCCCGGTGGACCCGCGACGCCGGGTGCCCCGCACCGACACGCTGCTCGCCGATCCGCTGCTGGCCGCGGCCACCGCGACGCTGGGGCGGGACCAGGTCAAGGCGGTCGTCACCCGGGCACAGAATCGGGCTCGCCGTGGCGAGATCGACCCCGACGAGGTCCGGGATGTCGCGGTCGCCGCGCTGCCCGCACCCGGTCCGCGCGCGGTGCTCAACGCCACCGGCGTCGTGCTGCACACCAACCTGGGTCGGGCGCCACTGTCGCCCGCCGCTGTCGCCGCTGTCGTGGCCGCCGCCGGCCACACCGACGTCGAACTGGACCTGAGCACCGGCCGTCGGGCCCGCCGCGGCCGGGACGCGCTCGACGCGCTGGCCGCCGCCGTGCCCGACGCGGGCGCCGTGCACGTGGTCAACAACGGTGCCGCCGCGCTGGTGTTGGCCGCCACCGCGTTGGCCGCCGGCCGGGAGATCGTGGTCAGTCGGGGCGAACTGGTCGAGATCGGGGACGGCTTCCGCCTGCCCGACCTGTTGGAGAGCACCGGCGCGCGGCTGCGGGAGGTGGGCACGACCAACCGCACCACCCTCGCGGACTACGCCGCCGCGGTCGGCCCGCAGACCGGCTTCGTGCTCAAGGTGCACCCATCGAACTTCCAGATCACCGGGTTCACCTCCGCCACCGGAGTGCGACAACTGGCCACGCTCGGGGTGCCGGTTGTCGCCGACATCGGCTCCGGCCTGCTCTGCCCCGATGCGCTGCTGCCCGACGAACCCGACGCGGCCGGCACCCTGCGCGCCGGCGCCGCGCTGGTCACCGCCAGCGGCGACAAGTTGCTCGGCGGGCCGCAGGCGGGGCTGCTGCTCGGTGACGTCGCGCTGATCGACCGGCTGCGCCGCCACCCGCTGGCCCGGGCGCTGCGCGTGGACAAGCTCACCCTGGCCGCGCTGGCCGCCACCCTGCACCAACCGGACACACCAACCCGGTCGGCGTTGCACGCCGACCCGGGTGCCCTGCGCCACCGGGTGGAGCGGCTA
Source organism: Micromonospora sp. NBC_01638 (assembly GCF_045209745.1). Classification (NCBI taxonomy): domain Bacteria; kingdom Bacillati; phylum Actinomycetota; class Actinomycetes; order Micromonosporales; family Micromonosporaceae; genus Micromonospora; species Micromonospora sp. NBC_01638. The sequence goes on along the minus strand of NZ_CP109273.1, from coordinate 5,809,336 downwards.
CGCGACCGGCTCGGCGCGGACGGCCGTAAGGCGGAGGTGGTGCCGGCCGTCGCGGTCGTCGGCGGAGGCGGCGCCCCCGGCGTGGAACTGGACTCGTGGGCCCTGAGCCTGCCCGAACGGTACGCGGCGCCGCTGCGCACCGGACACCAGCCGGTCCTCGGCCGGGTGGTTCGGGGCCGACTCCTGCTCGACCTGCGCTGTGTGCCCGCCGACGCCGACGAGGCCGTCCGGGCGGCCGTGCTGCGCGTCCCCGGGGACGACTGAGAGTGTTCGTCGTCGCCACCGCCGGGCACGTCGACCACGGCAAGTCGACAGTGGTCCGGGCGTTGACCGGGATGGAACCCGACCGGTGGGCCGAGGAACGCCGCCGGGGGATGACCATTGACCTGGGCTTCGCCTGGACGACACTGCCGTCGGGCGGCACCGTCGCCTTCGTCGACGTGCCCGGGCATGAGCGGTTCGTGCCGAACATGCTCGCCGGGGTCGGCCCGGTGCCGGCGGCGCTGATCGTGGTGGCCGCCGACGAGGGGTGGATGCCGCAGTCGGCCGAGCACCTGGCAGCGCTCGACGCGCTCGGAGTCGCGTACGGCCTGCTGGCGGTGACCCGCGCGGACCTGGCCGACCCGGGGCCGGCGACAGCCCACGCCCGCGCCGAGATCGCCGCGACGAGCCTCGGTGCGGTGGAGGCCGTGGCGGTCAGCGGCCTGACGGGCGCGGGCCTGCCGGAGCTGCGTACCGCCCTGGAGCGGCTCGCCGCCCGGCTGCCGCCACCCATGGTGGACGACCCGGTTCGGCTCTGGGTCGACCGCAGTTTCACCGTGCGGGGCAGCGGCACCGTCGTCACCGGCACCCTCGGCGCCGGTCGCCTTCGGGTGGGCGACGAGCTGGAGTTGGCAGGCATCGACGAACCGGTCCGGGTTCGGGGCCTGCACGCACTGGGCGAGGCCCGATCGGAGGCGGCGGCGGTGGCCCGGGTGGCGGTCAACCTGCGCGGTACGCCCCGCGACCGGCTCGGCCGCGGCGACGCGTTGCTCACCCCGGGCCGGTTCCACCGCTCCGACCTCGTCGACGTCCGGCTCACCGGCGACCCGGCGGCCGACCTGCCGGCCACCCTCACCCTGCACGTCGGGTCGGCGGCGGTGCCGGTACGGGTCCGACCGCTCGGCCCGGACACCGTGCGGCTGCGCCTGGCGCGCCCGCTGCCGTTGCTGGTCGGCGACCGGGCACTGCTGCGGGACCCGGGCCGGCACCACGTGTCCGGCGGGGTGCGGGTGCTGGACGTGGCGCCGCCACCGCTGGCCCGCCGGGGCGCCGCCGCGGCCCGCGCGCAGGTCCTCGCCGAGCTGGACGGTCAGCCCGACCTGGCCGGTGAGCTGCGCCGCCGTCGGCTGGTCCGCGCCAGTGCGTTGATCCGGATGGGTGTGCCGGCGCACGCCGCACCGGTGGCCGGTGACTGGTTGGCCGACCCCGCGCACTGGCGGCGGCTCGGCGATCAGCTGACCGAAGAGGTCGCCCGCTACGCCAGGGAGCACCCGTTGGAGCCCGGGATGCCGGCGGACGCGCTGCGCCAGCGCCTCGCCCTGCCCGACCGGGTGCTGGTCGAGGCGTTGGTCCGGCCGCCCCTGCGGATCCACGCCGGGCGGGTCGGGGCGGCGGGCGCCGACGCGCTGCCCGAACCGGTGGCCCGGGCCGTGCAACGGGTCCGCGCCGAGTACGGCGACCGGCCGTTTCGCGCCCCCGAGGCGGACCACCTCGTCGACCTCGGTCTGGGCCCCCGGGAGATCGGAGCGGCGGTGCGCGCGGGCGCCCTGCTGCGGCTGGCCGACAACGTGGTGCTGCTGCCCGACGCACTCGACGGCGCGGTCCGGGTGCTGGCCGGGCTGCCCCAACCGTTCACGCTCTCCGCGGCCCGGCAGGCGTTGGACACCACCCGCCGGGTGGCGGTGCCGCTGCTGGAGCTGCTGGACCGTCGGGGCGTGACCCGACGACTGCCCGACGACGCCCGGATCGTCGTCACCTGAGCCCCGCGGGGCCGGGCTAACCGGCCCCCGGGTCGGCGGCGGTCACCTACGGTGACGCCATGGACCCTTCCGCGGTCTGGCGGGACCGGCAGCACCAGTGGCGGATCGAGGCGTACCGCGCGCCGGACCTGCGGTTCGCCATCTACGCCACCAACGGCCCCACCGAGTCCGTGCCGCTCTGGCTGTTCGGGATGTCGGCGCTGGCCCGGTGGCTGATGACCCACGCCATCTCGCTGGACGAACTGGAGGCCGACTGAGCGGGGCGCGGGCGGAAACCGCACCCGGAGCCGGCCTCGCTGCGGTTGAGTGACCTGAGGCGGCGGACGGGAGTGCGCGATGGGCGGTCAGCTCGGGCAGTTGGCGCTGGTGGCCATGCTGGTGCTGGTCAACGCCGCGCTGTCCGGCAGCGAGATGGCCCTGGTGACACTGCGCGAGGGGCAGCTGCGGCGGCTGGGCCGGCGGTCCCGCGCCGGCGATCGGCTGGTGCGGCTGTCCGGCGATCCGAATCGCTACCTGGCCACGATTCAGCTCGGCATCACCCTGGCCGGGTTCCTCGCGTCGGCGGCGGCCGCGGTGTCGCTGGCCGGGCCGCTGGTCGGCCCGCTGGGCTTCCTCGGCGGCCTGGCCCGCCCCGCCGCGGTGCTCGTGGTGACGGTGCTGCTGACCTTCGTCACATTGGTGCTCGGGGAGTTGGCCCCGAAGCGGTTGGCCATGCAGCGGGCGGAGCGCTGGGCACTGCTCAGCGCCGGCCCGCTGGACCTGCTCGCCCGCGTGGCCCGACCGGCGGTGTGGCTGCTCAGTCGGGCCACCGATGCCGTGGTACGGCTGGCCGGCGGTGACCCGCGGGCCAACCGGGAGGAGATGACCGAGGAGGAGTTGCGAGAGATGCTGGCCAGCCAGCGCGGCCTGTCGGCCCAACAGCGGGAGATCCTGTCCGGCGCGTTCGACATCGCCGGCCGGACGCTACGGGAGATCCTGGTGGCCCGGCGGGAGGTGACGACGCTGCCGGCCAGCCTGACCGCCGACGAGGGGGTTCGGCGGCTCGCCGCCGCCGGGCGGTCGCGCGCGCCGGTCACCGGTTCCGCGGGGTTGGACGACGTGCTGGGTGTGGTGCACATCCGCGACCTGGTGCAGGCCGGCACCGCCTCGGTGGGCGAGCGGGTCCGGCCGCCGCTGCTGCTGCCGGTCACCCTGCCGGTCGCCGACGCATTGCGTCAGCTTCGTCAGGAGCATCAGCAACTGGCCCTGGTGGTCGACGAGCACGGCGGCGTCGACGGCATGGTCACCTTGGAGGATCTGCTGGCCGAGGTGGTTGGTGAGTTGTACGACGAGACCGACCGCGATGTGCGCGGGGTGCTCCGGGAACCGGACGGGTCCCTGCTGGTGCCCGGTGACTTCCCGCTGCACGACCTGCCTGATCTCGGGGTGCAGCTGAGCTTCCCGTTGTCCCGGGATTACACCACGGTGGCGGGGTTGATGCTGGCTCGGCTGCGGCACCTGCCGGATGAGCCGGGGGAGTTGGTGCGCCTGCCCGGGTTGACCCTGGAGGTGGTGGAGGTCGCCGACCGGGCGGTACGCCGGGTGCGGCTGCGCGGGTTCGTCGCCGAACGCTGACCGACACCCGGATGGAGGACATAGCCTCAAATGCCCACAAGGGGAATTTCGTCCGCCTACGGTGCGATACGTGAAGGACCGAGGGTTGCGTACGTTCGTCACGGTGCTGGCCGGCCTCGCGGTGATCTACTTCGGTAGCGCCGGCCGCAGCCCCGAGGAGGGCCGGGGCATCTCCGGCGGAGTGGTGGTCCTGGCGCTGCTCGCCGCGCTGCTGGTGTGGCACCTGACCCGCCCGGGGGACAAGACGGTGAAGTGAGCGCCTCAGCGGGCGGCGACGCGGGTGACCTCGCCAGCGGACTCCTCGCCGAGCGCCACCCGCACCAGCGCGGAGGCGAGCCGGCCGAAGTCCGGTTCGTCCACGAGGCCGGCCAACCCGTCCGGGGAGCCCGGCAGACCCAGCCGCTTCGCTCCGGCCAGCGTCCGACGGTCGGCGTACGGGCGCAGGTCCGACCAGACCGTCTGAGCTTCCCGCAGGTAGATGTCCGCGCCGGTGGGGCCGATGCCGGGGAACTCGGTGAGCCGTCGACGCAGCCCAGCGGGGTCGCCCTGGGCTTCCCGGTGCAGCCGCCGCAGGTCACCGTGCCAGCGGTCCAGGCACAGTCGGGCGCCGGTGCCGAGCATGGTGGCGGTCCGCTCGTCGTAGCGGCGGTAGTGGCCCCGGCCCAGTGCGTCGACCCGTTCCTGCCAACTGGCCGCCTCCATGGCCTGTGGGGTGCGGTAGCCCGCGGCGAACAGTTCCCGCGCGGCGTCCACGGCCACGCACGCCCGGATCCGGGTGCTCAGCAGGGTGGCGAGCACCAGCAGCTGATACAGCGGCCCGGGGCGGTCCGAGAGCCGGATACCGGCCTCCTCCGCGTACGTGCGGCCACGCCGGTCCAGCAGGACCTCCACCACCGTTCGATCGTTGCCCACGCCGACCGGATACCCGATCGGTGACCCGCTAGCCCTGCATTCCGCACGTCGGTGATCGTGGGTGGGGTTCGGCGCGGCGGGTTGGTCGTGAGGGCGGCCGGTGGCAGCGTGCCGGGCTGTGAGAGAGCGTGCGCGGTACGGCGCGGTGCCGTCGGTGGAGAAGGCGTTGGGGTCGTTGCCGGTGGTCGCGGCGTTCGCTGCCCGGTTGCGGATCCGGGATGTCATCGATGGGTTGTGCCCGGTGGATGACCGGTCGGAGTTGACGCATGGGCAGGTGATCGAGGCCCTGGTAGCGAACCGGTTGACCTCGCCGGAACCGCTTGTGCGGGTCCAGGACTGGGCGGGCGGGTACGCGGTCGAAGAGGTCTTCGGCGTGCGGCCGCAGCAGCTCAACGATGACCGGGTCGGCCGGGCGCTGGATGCGATCGCGTCGCAGGTGGATTCGATCGTCGGGTCGGTCGGCGCGCAGGCGATCGAGGTGTTCGGGATCGATGTGTCCCGAATTCACTGGGATATGACGTCGTTCTCGGTGTATGGCGAGTACGAGCATGCCGAGCAGGAGTACGCCGTGCCGAAGTTCGGGCATCCGAAAGACCGACGGCCTGACTTGAAGCAGGTCCAGGCCGGGCTCGCGGTAGCCGCGGACGGCGGGGTTCCGGTGTTCCACCGGGCGTATGACGGCGGTGCGGGTGAGGTCGCCCAGGTGATCCCGATGATGAAAGCGTTGCAGGAGATCGCTACCACCCGCAGGTTGTTGATCGTCGGGGACACGAAGCTGGTCTCCTACAACAACCTGGCCGCGATGCACGCCGACAAGGTGACGTTCGTGGCGCCGGCGTCGAAGGTGTACGTCAGTGCCGAAACGTTGGCCGGCCTGGACCTGGACCTGGCCACCCCGGTCGACTACGTCGCTGCCCGTGACCAGGGCAAAGACCCCGCCACGCTGGGAACGTGGCACGTGTACGAGGACACCATGACCTTGGCCGGGCCCCGCAAGAAGGATCCCGTGCTCACCCTGCGCCGGGTGTTCGTGCACTCCAGCGCCCGAGCGCAGGCCGCGACGGTGGCCCGGGCCAAGAAACTCGACCGGGCCACCGACGACCTCGCCCGGCTGACCCGGGGCTTGGGCTCACGGCACTACCCGGATACCGCCGCGGTCGAAACCCGGCTGGCCGTGATCGCGAAGACCCGCCGGGTCGTCGCCTACCTGCGCACGACCACCGGCACCGATCCGGACACCGGCAAGCCCACCCTGAGCTGGCACTTCGACCAAGAAGCGATCGATGCCGAAGCAGCCGGCGACGGCTGGTACGCGCTGCTGACCAACCTGGAGGCCGACCAGGCCGACGCCGCCCAGGTCCTGCTGCACTACAAGGGCCAGGAAGCCGTCGAACGCCGCTACTCCGCGTTCAAGGGCACCCTCGCCGTCGCCGCGATCTACCTGAAGACCAACCGCCGGATCACCGCCATGATCACCGTGGTCTGCCTCGCGCTGCTCATCTTCAGCCTCATCGAACGCCAGGTCAGAGCAGCTCTACGCGCACAGGGCCGGACCACCGTCGCCGGCCTCTACGCCCGCCGGCCCGCCGTCCCCACCACCCGACTGATCTTCCAAGCCCTCGCCAGCATGAGACTCATCCCCGCGACCAGCGGCAACCCACACACCATCCCTCAACCCACACCCCTGCAACTCGAAATCCTCGACCTGCTCGACGTCAATCCGCTGGAATGGTGCTGACGATCGCCGACATGCGGAATGCAGGGCTAGCCGTCGAGCCGGTGCCCGGCGCCGGAATGCCGCCGGGTCGGGCGGGTATGCCGACGGTGGAGGCGGTCGATGCCGCCTGCCGTATCCGGAGGGAGACACCCGTGGTCAACCCGCAGCAGGAGGAGCTCCGGCGTAACGCCAAGGGAGCCACCAGCCAGGACAGCAAGGGGCCCAACCCGGTCAACCGACCCTCGTCGCGCGGCGACGAGGGTCGACCGGTGCCCAAGGGGCAGGTGTCGCCGTACGGCCCGGCCGGTGAGCCGGTGGCCGAGGACGACAGCGACGCCCGCTAGCGACTGCGACCGGACGGCCGCCGCAACCTGTTCCAGGTGGCGGCGGCCGTCAACCCGTAGGCGAGGTGCGGAATGATGTCGGAGATCCAGTCGGAGCGCCGCCACGTGCGCGGGTCACTGACCCCGAGCGCCGTGATCGACCCGTCGGTCATGGTCATGACGCCGGCTCCGAGCAGGCCGGTGGCCATCGGCAGAGGCTGGCGCCGACCACCGGCGTAGAGCGCGAACGCGATACCCGCGGCGATGCCCAGCCCGTAGCCGATCAGGGGCCCGAGGCCCGAGCGGCGGTTGGCCGCCCGGTCCCCGGACCCCAGGTCTGCGTGCGCGATCCCGGCCAGCCGGTTGACGGTCTCCTGCGGGGCGTTGCTCTCCGGCCGTCCCCGCAGCGCCATGTCGAGGTAGCTGACCACGTTCAGCGCGGTGCTGCCGACGGCGCCCGCGATGGCGCCGTCGGCCACGTCGACCCTCCTCACTTCGGGTCGCCCGGTTCGCGCTCGCTCTTGGGGCCGTACGTGCGGTCGCCGCGCACCACACCCCGTTGGCCGCGATCCTCCTGGAGGATCTTGTTGGCGACCTGGTTGGCCTTGCCGTCGGGCACCCGGCGTCCGGAGTCGTCGATCGCGTTGCGCAACCGCGCCCGCTGCTTGTCGTACGCGTTACTGCCCGGCCGTGGTCCTGGCATCTGCTGCCTCCTTCGTCGGTCTGGGCGTACCGTCGCCGTCTACCCGTCTGGCGGCAGGCCAACCTCGGCTCTCAGCGAGGAGCCCGGACCACGACGACCGGGCACTGCGCGTGGTGCAGCACCGACTGGCTCACCGACCCCAGCAGCAACCCGGTCACCTCGCCGCGCCCCTGCCCACCGACGACCACCAGTTGGGCGGTGCGGGACGCCTCGGCGAGCACGGCACCAGGCCGGCCGCGTACCGCCCGGCAGGTCAGCCGCAGTTCCCGGTGGTCCTCGGTCAGCCCGGTCAGCCACCCGGCGAGCGTCCGCTCCTGCTCGCCGTGCAGCTTCGCCTCGTCGTACACCAGGGGTTGCATGTCGCCCGGGTCGCTGCTGCCCGGGTGCCGGTAGGCGTGCACCGCCACCAGCGGCACGCCGCGCGACACGGCGGTCTCGGCGGCGAAGTCGGCCGCCAGCCGGGAGGCTTCCGAACCGTCCACCGCGACCAGTACCGGCTCGTCGGGTCGTTGCGCGCCGCGGACCACCAGCACCGGGCAGTCGGCGTACGCGGCGACCTGCACCGCCACCGAACCGACCACCAGCGCGGAGAAACCACCCAACCCGCGGTCGCCGAGCACGATGAGCGCGGCGGTGGGGGATTCGCCCACCAGCACGGCGGCGGCCTCACCGTCGATGATCTCGCCGGAGATGGACAGCCCGGGCGCGGTCGCTTCGGCCTCGTTCACCGCGGCCTGGATGAGATCCTCGGCCTGGTGGCGCAGCCCACCACCGGGCGGCGTGTACGGGGCGGGGGAGGTTTGCACGTGCAGCAGCGGCCAGATGAACCCGTGTACGACCCGCAGTGGCCGTTGGCGGCGCGCCGCCTCCGTGGCGGCGAGGCGTACAGCGCGCAGCGCCGGCTCCGAGCCGTCCACGCCGACCACCACCGCCGCGCTGTTCGCCGAGTTCACCGCTTACCTCCCGCCGGGGCCAGTATCGCGGGCGGAGACACAGTCGCGCCGTGATACCGCTGACCGCTCCCCGGTCGGTACGCTGGCGACGACCGGCCGGGGAGGGAGCGTCGTCGATGGGTGAACCGGACCAGCCGAGCACCGCACGCATGATCGACTTTTGGCTCGGCGGGGAGCACCATTTCCCCGTCGACGTGGCCGCCGCGGGGGCGTTCGAGCAGGCGTACGGGCCGTGTGCCCCGGTGTTCCGGGAGCTGCGGGCGTTCCTGGGGCGGGCGGTGCGGGCCATGGCCGGGCAGGGCGTGGACGGTTTCCTGGTGTTCGGCGCCGGGGTGCCCACGATGGGCAATGTGCATGAGGTCGCCACCGACGCGACCGTGCTCTATACCGACGTCGACCCGGTGGCCATCCGGCTGGGGCAGAGGATCCTCGCCGGCAGCGACCGGGCCGGCTACGGCTTTGGTGACGCGACCGACATCGGCACGATCGACCCGGCGCAGCTGCACCGTTTCGTTCCGGGCTGGGGCCGGCGGCCGGTCGGGGTGGTCTTTCTCGGGCTCGCCGCGTTCCTCGACGACGCTACGCTGACCCGCACCCTCGACGAGCTGTACGCCGGCGCGGCACCGGGCAGCCTGCTCGCCGTGGACTTCGACACCGAGGAGTTGGCAGGTCACCCGCAGGCGCTGGCGATGATGGGGCCCCAGTTCCGGATGCGTTCACCGGCGGCGTTCGCGCCACTGCTGGGTCGGTGGGCGCCGACGGCGGACGGGATCGTCCCGGTCGCCCAGTGGCGGCCGGCGGGTCCGCCGGCGCAGGTGCCCGATGCGTTCCATGGTGTGCTCGCGACCCGCGGTGGTGACTGACCGCGCGGAATCGTTGTTCTGGGGCGTCCGTATGATGCTTGCCGTTTAGCAAGCTTTTCGGGAGGGCGACCATGGTGGACGCGCCGGACGTGGTGTCGCGCGCGCTGCGCGAGGCCCCGCCCGACCAGTTGGCGGAAGCGGCGGACCGGGCGATCCGGTCGTCGATGGGTGCGCTGCGCACCGACGTGTTCGTCGCCGACTACCGGATCAGCGGGCTCTGGCCGGTGCTTGATCCGGACCTGCCGACGGCCGGGTTCCTGGCGTGCCACACCGTGGCGCAGCGCTGCTTCAGCAGCCAGCTACCGGTGCGCGACAGCGCCGGCGAGGGCCCGTGCCGGCTCTACCTGCCGTTGACGGTGTGGGGGGAGCGGCTGGGCGTGCTGCTGATCGAGCTACCCGCCGTACCGGGTCCGGCCGTCACCGGCCGCGCGACGGACATCGCCGGCACCTTGGCGGTGGCGATGCGCGCGGCGGACCGGGAGACCGACCGCTACCGGCGGGCCCGCCGTCGCGAGCGACTGACGATGGCCGCCGAGATGCAGTGGGACCTGCTGCCCGGTCGCAGTGTGGCGCACCACGCGTTCGATCTGGCCGGCCAGCTTGAGCCGGCGTACACGGTGGGTGGGGACCACTTCGACTGGTCCCTGGACGGCGACCGTCTCACCCTGACGGTGCTCAACGGCGAGGGCAGTGGCCTGGCCGCGTCGATGCTGACCGCCGTCACGGTGAACGCGATGCGCAACGCGCGTCGCTCCGGTGGGGGCCTGGTGGAGCAGGCCGAGCTTGCCTCGGACACGGTCTTCTACCAACACCGGGGCCGCCGGTCCGTGGCCACTCTGCTGCTCGAGGTGGACACTCGCACCGGCCGGGTCCGGGCGGTCGACGCGGGATCCCCGCACATGCTGCGGATGCGCGGGTCCGTGGTGGAGCCGTTGAAACTGGATCAGCAGCTGCCGCTGGGCATGTTCGCGGAGACCCGCTACGAGTTGCAGGAGTTGCACCTCGCGCCGGGTGATCGCCTCTTCGTGGTCAGCGACGGGGTGTGGGCCGCCGAGCCGCCCGGCCAGGAGCCGTACGGGCAGCGGGTGATGGCACGTTCCCTGCGCGCCACGCGCTTGCAGCCGCCAGCCGAAGCGGTTGGTACGGTGATGCGCGAATTACATGCCTACCACGCGGACTCCGATCTGCGCGACGACGCCGTCGTGGTCTGTCTGGACTGGCACGGTCCGGGTGAGCGGAGTAGCGGGTGAGGGTCGCCGCCGCTGGGCAGGCACCCGCGCGACGACGGCAGGGGACATCGGGTGGAGCGATCTACGGATCTCGCCGCGGCGATCGACGCGGCTGCCGAGGCACTGATCGCCGTCCTCGACTCGGCGTCGTCGCGACCCCAGGTGCCGCCCACCCAGCTGCGGGTGCTGGCGCTGATCAGCAGCCGGCAGGAGACCAATGTCAACGGGTTGGCGGAGCTGCTGGACGTGGTGCCCTCGTCGGCGAGCCGCCTGTGCGACCGGCTTGAGGCAACCGGGTTGTTGCGCCGAGTGGCCGATCCACGGGATCGGCGTGAGGTGCGGTTGGTGCCGACCGCTGCCGCACTGGCCCTGCTGGGGGAGTTGGCCGAGCGGCGGCAGCGCGCGGTGCAGGTGGTGCTGGATCGGATGCCGGCGCGGATGCAGCACGACCTGTTGCTGGCGTTGGTCGCGTTCGCTCGGGCGGCGACCCAGCCGGTGCCCGAGCAGCAGACCGATTCCGCGGTCCAGACGGCCTGAGCGCCACCCACCTTCCACTAGTGTCCTAGGACGCTCTACGCGTGGTGATCCACACCACAGTGCGGCACAGCCGCACCGGGGCGCACCCGGCGGCATCCGGGAAGCCAAGGGAAGCCCGATATAGTGACAGCGCACTTACCCGGCCCGCGATCATCGATGATCGCGGGCCGCATCAGGGGAAGGGGCCCCAACCGGGGCCACAGGGGAGCCGGCGGTGGCCGGCCAGACAGCGCGTACCACCCTCAGCCGCGCCCCGCGTCGGCCGGGGGCCCGCGTGCCGTGGAGGAGGATCGGTGTCGCGTCGGCCGGCTCGGGCAGAGCAACCGCGGGACATCGACGACCAGACCCCCGGCAACCAGGTGCTCACCCTGCCCAACCTGATCAGCTTCGTTCGGCTGCTGGGCGTGCCGGTCTTCCTCTACCTGTTCCTGGTCGCACGGGCCGACGTGGCGGCGCTCGTCGTGCTTGCCATCGGCGGCACCACCGACTGGGTCGACGGTTGGATCGCCCGCCGTCTGCACCAGGTGAGCCGACTCGGGGAGCTGCTCGACCCGCTGGCCGATCGGCTCTATATTCTTGCCACCCTGGTCGCCTTCACCGCGCGGGACGTGGTGCCCTGGCAGTTCACGGCGGCACTGCTGGCCCGTGAACTGCTCCTGCTCGGGTCCCTGGCGGTGCTGCGTCGCTTCGGTTACGGGCCGCCGCCGGTGCACTACGTCGGCAAGACCGCCACGTTCCTGCTGCTCGCGGCGTTCCCGGTGCTGCTGTTGGCCACCGCGGTGACCGACGTGGCGACGGCAGCGAGTGCCATCGGCTGGGGGTTGGCCTGGTGGGGGTTGGTGCTCTACTGGGTGGCCGGCGGGATGTACGTCGTACAGGCGGCACGGCTGGTGCGGGCGGCGCGCGGCTCGGGAGCGGCGGCGTGAGCGCGCCACAGCCCAAGAAACCCCGCCAGGACCGGGTGTACGCGCCGGATTTCCTCACCGAACTGTTTCGCAACCCGCTGGACCCGGGGTATGCGGACGCGGCGGCTGCCCGACGGCGGTTGGCGTCCAGGGAGCCGACCCGGGGGTGGCGTGCCTGGTCGGCACGTTCGGTCAGCCTGGTCGTGGCGGTGCTGCTCGGTTTCCTGTTCGCGGTCGCGTACCGGCAGACGGTGGCGGACGAGCCTGGGCGCAGCAAGGCCCGCTCCGGTCTGGTGGCGCAGATCACGGAGCGGGAGAGCCAGACTGATCGGTTGTCCACGCGAGCGGACCAGCTGCGCGAAGAGGTCAGTCGGCAGCGGGACGCGGCGTTGAGTGGGTCGGCAGCCGCCCGGCTGCGGAGCCTGGAGGCGAGCACCGGGCTGGGTCGGGTGCGCGGCGATGGTGTGGTGGTGCGGTTGGCGGACGCGCCGGACAACGCGGACGTGGTGACCGGCGCCGGCGCCGGGCCGCCGCGGGTGCTCTACAGCGACCTGCAGGGGGTGGCGAACGCGTTGTGGAGTGCCGGCGCGGAGGCGATCGCCATCAACGGGCAGCGGTTGACGTCGACGTCGACGATCCGGTCGGCGGGTGAGGCGATGCTGGTGGATTTCCGGCCGGTGACCGGCCCGTACGAGGTGTCGGCGATCGGGCCGGGTTCGATGCGGCGCGCGTTCGAGGACAGCCGTAACGCGGCGCTGATGCGGGAGGTCGCGCAGAAGACCGGGTTGTCGTTCGGTGTGCGGGAGTCGGATGACCTCACCCTGCCGGCGGCTGCGGAGCCGCAGCTACGCTACGCCAAGCCGTCGGTCAGTCCGAGCCCTTCCGCGTCGGGTGTCCGGTCCGGCAGTCCCGGGTCGTCCGGTTCGACGACGACCGTTAGCCCCTCCGGAGGTGGCCGATGATCGCGGTGCTGGCGTTGCTCGCCGGTGTGGTGCTCGGTGTGTGGCTTGATCCCACGGTGCCGGCGGCATTGCAGCCGTACCTGCCGATTGCGGTGGTGGCCGCGTTGGACGCGGTGTTCGGTGGTGTGCGGGCCAGGTTGGACCGCATTTTCGACGACAAGCAGTTCGTGGTGTCGTTCATCTCGAATGTGCTGGTTGCTGGTCTGATCGTGTATCTGGGTGACCAGTTGGGGGTGGGCGGGCAGTTGTCCACCGGTGTGGTTGTCGTGCTGGGTGTGCGCATCTTCGGCAACGTGGCGGCGATCCGTCGGCACCTGTTCCGGGCGTAGGTTGGGTTGCGATGAGTGACGAGCAGACCGAGACGGGGACCGGGTGGCCGCAGCCGGCGGGTCCGGTGCGGCCGGGTGGGCCGGCGGGTGAGCCGGATCCGCGGCCGGATGCGCCGGATCCGGACGAGTTGAGCCCGTTGGCCCCGCAGGGGCCCGGGCAGCCGTCGGATGACGAGCCCGCGGCAGAGCCGGGTGTGGAGCCGGTCGACGACGGTGCGACGGTGGATCTGAGCGCGGTGTCGCGGTCGGGGGAGCCGGTGGCGAGTTCCGACGGGTTGGCGGAGCCGGCCGGGGATTCGGCGGTCCCGGTGGCCGCGGGTCGGTCCCGGTGGAGTACGGCCAGTGTGATGATCGTGGCGTTGTTGGCGTTGCTGGGTTTCACGCTGGTGGTGCAGTTCAAGACGACGTCGACGGATCCGACGTTGGGGGCGACGCGCCAGGAGGACCTGGTCCGGATCCTGTCGGATCTGGATGCGCGGGAGAACCGTCTCCGGCAGGACATCCGCGCCCTGGAGGACAGTCAGCGGCAGTTGGCCTCGGGTGAGCAGGGCCGTCAGGCGGCGTTGGATGAGGCGACGCGGCGGGCGGACGAGTTGGGCATCCTGGCGGGTACGTTGCCGGCGGTTGGGCCGGGGTTGACCGTGCAGTTCGACGCTGGTGCGAAGCCGATCACGGCAAACCGGGTGCTGGACGCGGTGCAGGAGCTGCGGGGTGCGGGCGCGGAGGCGATGCAGATTTCCGGTGGTGACCGGGCTTCGGTGCGGATCATCGCGTCGACGTTTTTCCTCGATGGGGACAACGGGTCGTTGATGGTGGAGGGGCGTCGGTTGACGGCGCCGTTCACGATCACGGTGATCGGTGATCCGGCGACGATGCGTACGGCGTTGAACATTCCTGGTGGGGTGGTGGCGTCGGTCCGGGGTGGCGGCGGTAACGTGACGTTTGGGGAGCGTGAGGTTGCCGAGGTTTCGGCGCTGCACGTGCCGATCAAGTTGGAACACGCCCGTCCGGTCTCCTGACCGGCGCGGCAGCCCCGACCCCGGGTGGTCCGGGGCACCGATGGATGAAGGACGCGTCTGGTGATTCCCGAGGATCTGCGATACACCGCCGAGCACGAGTGGGTGGCGGGTGACGGCACGGCTTCGATTCGGGTCGGCATCACGCACTTCGCGCAGGACGCGCTGGGTGACATCGTGTACGTGCAGTTGCCCGAGGCGGGTGCGGTGGTCGCGGTTGGCGATTCGTTGGGTGAGATCGAGTCGACCAAGAGTGTGTCGGAGATTTACGCGCCGGTCGCCGGTACGGTTGCGGCGCGCAACGAGGCGTTGGGTGACACGCCTGAGCTGATCAACACTGATCCGTACGGTGCGGGTTGGTTGGTGGAGATCACGCCGAATGATCCGACGGCGACGGACGGGTTGCTGACGGCGGGCGCGTATCAGAAGATCACCGAAGGCTGAGTGTGCTTGATCCGGCGCGTGGGATGTCTGCGCGCGTCCGGTTGCCCTGCATTTCGGCGCTGGCTAGGCTCGCCCAGTCGACCGAGTACCCAATAGTTGAGCGTTGCGGAATTGCCTTCCCGGGCACGGGGAGCCAGCCGCCGGGTGTTCAAGTGCCCGGCGGCCAGACCCGCCATTACCCGACGCCGACCGAACAGATCCGTGAGGTGGTCCCATGACGCGGCCAGACGACGAGTTCCCCCCGCTCGACGTCACTTCGACGCTCAATCTCGGTTCGCTCGACGAAGTGCTGGAGGGGCCGGACACCGATGTGGTGCCGAGCCGGATGTCCGGTTCGTTGCCGCCGGGTATGGCGCTGCTGGTGGTTCGTCGAGGCCCGAATGCGGGTGCCCGGTTCTTGTTGGACCACGATGTGACGACCAGTGGCCGGCATCCGGACAGTGACATCTTCCTCGATGACGTGACGGTGTCGCGTCGGCACGCGGAGTTCCACCGTGACGGTGGCACGTTCACGGTGCGCGACGTGGGTAGCCTGAATGGCACGTACGTGAATCGTGAGCGGGTCGAGGCGGCCACGTTGAGCAATGGTGACGAGGTCCAGATCGGTAAGTTCCGGGTGGTGTTCATCGCCGGTCCGCGCCCGGAGGAAGAGGCCGGCCGGGGGTGAACGAGCCTGCGGCCTCCACGTCACCCGGGGCGGCCCGGTCTCAGCCGCTGATGAGCATCGGTGAGGTGCTTGGGCAGTTGCGGGTCGATTTTCCGGACACCACGATTTCGAAGCTGCGGTTCCTTGAGGCCGAGGGTCTGGTCGAGCCGCAGCGGACGGCGGCGGGTTACCGGAAGTACAGCTGGGACGATGTGTCGCGGTTGCGGTTCGTGTTGACCGCGCAGCGGGACAGGTATCTGCCGTTGCGGGTGATCCGTGAGCAGTTGGCGGAGTGGGATTCGTCCGGTGAGCAGCCGGGGCGGTCGCGGCGGGCGTTGGTGGCGGTCGGTCCCGATGGTGCGGTGCCGGGTCGTGAGTTTGCGGAGCCGGCCGAGTCGTCGCAGGTGCGGCTCGGCCGGGCGGATCTGGTGGCGCGCAGTGGCATCGACGAGTCGACGTTGGTGGAGTTGGAGCGGCTCGGTGTGTTGGTGTCGGATCCGCCGGGGTGGTATGACGCGGACGCGTTGATCATCGCGTCCGCGGTGGCGGGGTTGGCGTCGTACGGGTTGGAGCCGCGGCACCTGCGGGGTTTTCGGACGGCGGCGGACCGTGAGGTCGGTTTGTTCGAGCAGTTGGTGGCGCCGTTGGCGCGGCAGAGTGATCCGGCGGCGCGGGCGCGGGCGGCGGAGACGGCGCGTGAGTTGGTGGCGTTGTCGGAGCAGTTGCACGCGGCGTTGGTGCGGGTGGGTCTGCGCTCGACGTTGGGTTGGTGAGGGTGCCCGGCGGGTGGTGGCTGAGCGGAAAGATCTCTTCCGGGAAGCGTGCCGTAGGCTTGCCGGGGTAACCCCTTTTTGGGCGCGGACGTGGTGCTGTAGCGCATGGGACGGCCGTGTCGCGGTCCGTGTACCGTGCAGGGAAAGGGCGCGGTGCGGCGTAGGTGACAACGACACGGAGGCGGCGGTGCGCGAGCTGAGCGTGGTCGGAGTTCGGGTGGAGCTGCCCAGCAACCAGCCGATCGTCCTGCTCAGGGAGGTCGAGGGGGACCGCTATCTGCCGATCTGGATCGGCGCGGTCGAGGCGACGGCTATCGCTTATGAGCAGCAGGGGGTCAAGCCGGCCCGGCCGTTGACGCATGATCTTCTGCGGGATGTGTTGGCGGCGTTGAAGGCGCCCTTGCAGGCGGTGGAGATCACCGAGCTCAAGGAGAACGTGTTCTACGCGGATCTGTTGATCGGTGATGGGGTGCGGGTGTCGGCGCGGCCGAGCGATTCGATCGCGTTGGCGTTGCGTGTCGGTGCGCCGATTCGTTGTGCGGAGCAGGTCCTCAGCGAGGCGGGGATCATCATCCCTGACGAGCAGGAGGACGAGGTGGAGAAGTTCCGCGAGTTCTTGGAGCAGGTGCGTCCGGAGGATTTCGCGGGCTGAGGTGAGTCTCGGCTCTGCGTCACGGTGGGTGATGCTCCGGTTCAGTTGGTGATCTTTCTTCGGTGGCTGCGCGGCGTGTCGCGTCGGTTCCTCCGTGGTAACCCCTGAAGGTGGCTATAGGGTTGCCATGTCGAGGGGTGCGCGTCCCGGAAACGACGCGTCGCCACACTGACGGGGAGGTTGTCCGGATGCACGAGCCGCGGGATTCCGATCCGGGTGGAGAGTTGGACGAGCCGGGTGCCTCGTCGCCAGGTGTGGCGACTGAGGGTGACGGTTCGGTCGGCTACCGGGGTGTGACGGCCTGCCACGCGGTGGGCATCAGTTACCGGCAGCTGGATTACTGGGCGCGGACGACGCTGGTGGTGCCGAGCGTGCGTGACGCCTCAGGTTCGGGGACGCAGCGGTTGTACTCGTTCCGGGACCTGGTGGTGTTGAAGGTCGTGAAGCGGTTGTTGGACGCGGGGGTGTCCCTGCAGAACATCCGCAAGGCGATTGAGGCGTTGCGGTCGCGTGGTGTGGAGGATCTGGCCGGGATCACGCTGATCTCTGATGGGACGACGGTGTATGAGTGCCGGTCCCCGGAGGAGGTGGTCGACCTGTTGCAGGGTGGCCAGGGCGTCTTCGGGATTGCGATCGGTGGGGCCTTCAAGGAGATCCAGGGGTCGTTGTCGCATCTGCCGGCTGAGCCGGCGGTGAGTGGCCCGGTGGAGCCGGCGGTGGCATCGGAGTCGGATCCGGTGGGTGACGAGTTGGCGGCGCGGCGGGCGCGGCGGCGGGCTGGCTGAGCCGCCGGGGCGTTCGGCGCGTCCGGTTTTTTTCGGGCTGGTTTTCTCGCGACCGTCGGTGACGGTAATTCGGGTTGGTGGGTCTCTGCGCTCCACTGTGGACACGGTGGGTGGCGCTGCGGTGGCCGGCTCTGAGATGCGCGCCGGCAATGGTGACGTTGTGTGTCTTTCAGATGTCGGGATCCCGATAGGGGGGCCCTGACCGGAGGCGATTGACACGCTATGGTCCGATACGGTTCCGGCGCGGTGCCGCTGTGGTTGGTCGATGTCGCTCCGCGCCGACCCTTCACATCCCTCCCGGAAGGAACGACCGTGACGGTTACGGAAGAGACCGCTCCCGCTTCGCATTACGACCGCGTCGGCGGTGCCAGCTCGGTCAAGGCGGCTGTTGGCCTGTTCTACGAAAAGGTGCTCGCCGACCCGGAGTTGGCGGGCTATTTCTCCGATGTGGAGATGGCAGGTCAGCGGCGGCACCTGGCGTTGATGTTGACGACGGTGCTGGGTGGACCGAACGAGTACACCGGCCGCGGGTTGGCCGAGGCGCACCAGCCGTTGAACATCCCGGTGGCGCACTACACGAAGGTGGGTGGACACCTGACGGTGGCGCTGACCGAGTTGGGTGTGCCGGCCGACATTGTGGCCGACGTGCGGACGGTGCTGGGGCAGGTGCAGGACCAGGTGGTGGCCGCCGGGAACCGGTCGGGCGCCTGAGCGTGGACGCGGCTCGACTCAAGCAGAGCTGGTCGGTGGTCGCGGGCCACGGCGACCAGGTGCCGCTCTTCTTCTATTCGACGTTGTTCCTCGCTCATCCTGAGACGCGGCAGATGTTCCCCACGAACATGGCCGGGCAGCGGGACCGCCTGGTGACCGCGTTGGGCCACATCGTGTCCAACGTGGATCAGGTCGACGGGCTGGTGGGTTTCCTGCAGGATCTCGGCGCGGACCACCGCAAGTTCGCGGTACGCGCGGAGCACTACCCGGCGGTCGGTGAGGCGCTGTTGGCGACGTTGCAGCATTTCCTCGGGGAGCAGTGGACCGACGAGTTGGCGCAGGACTGGGCGGCCGCGTACGGGTTGGTCGCCCAGGTGATGATGGAGGCCGCGCAGGCCGCCGAGGCGGTGAACCCGCCGTGGTGGGTGGCGGAGATCGTGGCGCACGAGCGGCGGGCGTTCGATGTGGCGGTGTTGACGGTGCGCCCGCAGTACCTGTTGCCGTTCACCCCGGGTCAGTCGGTCGGGGTGTCGCATCCGTCGGTGCGGTCGTGGCGGTACTACTCGCCGGCGAACGCACCGCGCGCGGATGGCACGTTGGAGTTGCATGTGCGTGCCGCGCCGGGTGGTGCGGTGTCGTCGCGGCTGGTGTACGGGTCGGCGGTGGGGGATCGGATCCACCTGGCGGCGCCGGTGGGGGACCGGCTGGGGTTGTGGTCGGCAGGTTCCAGTGATCTGTTGTTGCTGGTGGCGGGTACCGGCTGGGCGCCGGTGAAGGCGTTGGTGGAGCAGGTGGCCGCGGAGGGTTCCCGCCGACGGGTCGACCTCTACGTGGGTGCTCGTTCCCGCAGTGAGCTCTATGACAGCGACGCGATCGACAAGTTGGCGTCGTCGTGCCCGTGGTTGACGGTGACCTACGTGGTGGGTGCCGACGTCAACCGGCCGGGGGAGTTCGTGCACGCGGTGGACCGGGCGTTGGCCGACGGTGACTGGCGTTCCCGGCACGTGTTCGTGTGCGGGTCGGACGAGATGGTTTCGCACGCGGTGCAGACGTTGGTCCAGGCGGGTTTCCACGCGGGTCAGGTGCACCATGAGGGCCTGGGTGAGCAGTGGTACGGGCCGGCCTGGCGTACGGCGGTGCAGCAGTCGGCCGCCGGTGGCACTTCGGGAGGTGGGCACAGGTGAGTGAGCTTACGAGCCCGGCAGTCGCGAACGGAGGCGGGCACAGGTGAGTGCGACCCCGATCAGTCGGTACGACGGGATGCAGATTTCCGGCGGTGTGCAGGTGCGGATGACCGCCGACCGGGTCCGGCGGTGGGAGTTCGGTGCCGCGTCGTTCACCCGGCGCGGTTACGAGAACGCCGACGTGGATCGGTTCCGGGTGCAGGTCGCCGACGAGTTGGACCTGTTGGCGACGCAGATCGCGACGTTGCGGGCGGAGAACGAGCGGCTGACCGACCGGGTGGAGTTGCACCGGCACGGGGTGATCCCGAGCACGGGGGCGGCGGCGAAGGTCCCGGCGGCGCGGGAGGTGAATCTGCTGTCCGCGGCGCAACGGGAGGCCGAGCAGATCATCGCGCAGGCGCATGACTACGCGCGGCGGGTCGCCGAGTACGCCCGGGTGCAGTACGAGAGCTACCTGCAGGCGGCGGAGGCGGAGGCGAAGCAGGAGGCGGAGCGGGCGGTGACGGAGTACCGCAGCGCGGCGGGGACGAGCTTCGACGACACGGTGGCCACCCGGGAGGCGTTGCGGATCTTCGGCGAGATGATGGTGTCGCACATGCAGGCGGCGGCGCGGCATCTCGATGACGGTAGTGAGCAGTTGGCGCGCACGATGGACCGCATCGCGGCGGAGACGCCGGGGGCGCCATTCGTGGGTGGTGTGGTGGGGCAGTCGGCGTTGCCGCGGCACCAGCAGCGCTGAGTTGTCGTGGGTGGGGTTCGCTGAGGCGGACCCCACCCGACGCGCTGGCGGCGGTGGCACAGCGCGCATTCGGCCCTTGAGGACACCCGGATCGAAGCCGGATGCCTGAGGGGCCCCGAGGGTCTAGCTCGGCGACGGACGTCGGCTGCTGCGGAGCTCGCGGTCGGCGCTGCGGGAACGTGCCTGTGCCACCAGTCGCGTCACCTCGTCGGCGGTGGCTGGGCCTGGGTTGACCACGCTCGCCCAGCCCTGCACGGCGTAAGCCGGATGTGGCATCAGTCGGTCTGTCTCCGCGAAGTCGAGCCCGTCGCTGTGCGCGGCGAACTCCTCCGGGCCGTAGCCGAACAGGTTCCGGAACTCGGCGCGCCCGACCTCGATGTTGAGCCGGTACCGGCCGGGCTCGGACAACCGAGACCGCTCGTCGAAGTCCGGGACGTCGTGCAGGACGATCGTGGCGAAGGGCCGCATACGGTCTTCGCCAGCGAAGAAGAACCGGTCGCCCCAGGTGTAGGGCGGCATGTCGGAACCCGGCTCGATCCGGGTCTCGGTCACTGCGGGAAGCCCGGCGATCCGGGCCGCGTCGGCGGCGCCGGGCGCGGAGCCGATGTGCAGGATCGCGTCGCAGGTCTCGATCGTGGCGGTGTCCAGCGGGAAGTACCCGAGCAGGTCTGCTGCACGTTCGCGCAGATCGCTGCCGGACGGAGGTGGGAAGATCCCGGTCTCCGGGCCGAGCCGCTCCTCGTAGGTTCCGGGCTCCGGCTGCCCGAGGCCGACCGGCCCGCTCGCCCCGAGGCTGCCAGCCACGTACATGTACTTGTCCCCGAGCAGCGGCGACACGATCGAGCCGGCGCCGTTCCACTGTGCGGCCAGATCTTGGCCCTCCCAGTGGGTGTCCCACACGCTGGGGTGCCGTTGCAGGTGGGCGTTGTTGGCGGACACCAGGGTGGGTCCGCGGTCCCGCTCGTGGGCGAGGATGTCGAGCAGGTTCTGCGCCATCAGCGCGTCCCGCACCGCGAGCAGGCGACCGATCCGCTGCGACTGGCCGCCCGGTTCGGCCATCGCGGCATGGTACGCGAGCAGGCCGATGGCTGTGGTGGCGAGCACCCTGGCTCGGTTCCAGGACTGAGTGGACGTGTCCCTGATAAGGCGGGGCGCGTCGGCGTACAGCTGCGTCCGGAAGTCCTCGGCGAGGGCGCGCAGCCCGGCAGCCTCCGGTGACCGGCCGGGAGATCGCGTCGCGTCGAACATGATTTCTGGGGCGGTCCAGAGGCTCTCGTCGCCGACCAGGCGGTCCAGGTCCGGCGTCGGTATGCCGAGATACTCGCGCAGCTCACGCAGGATTGGGCCGGGGCTGGGCGCGCCGGTGATCTCGGTGGGAGCGTCGAAACCGTGGAAGGCGATGCGCTCGCCGGGCGGCAGCTTCTCGTTGTGGGCGCGCAGCCAGTCGATCAGGTCGCGGGTGGCGGGATGCGTGCCCCAGCCGTGACTGATCCCGGTGGCCATGTCCACGTCGTCGCGGCGGCCTTGCACGTAGTCGTCGACGGCGAGGCCGGCCGCCCGGTCCGACTCGATCGCGATCGACCGGAAGCCGTACCCGGCGAGTGTCTCGAGGATCCGGTTGCGCAGGCGCGGGAATGCCGGCTCGCCGTGGTAGGGCTCGCCGATCGCGAGAAGGTGCGGCCGGCGTGCGGCGATGAGGGACTGCAACTCGGTGTCAAAAGCCATGACCTCAACCGTATCGTTGAACTAGCGGTTGAAACTTTGGCCATATCGAACCCCGGGGAGGACCTGCTGAAGTCTAAAAACGGGGTGTACCGACCGGTGGATCTGGCGCGGGCACACGGGCTGTCCGCGCAGGCGGTCCGCAACTACGAGCAGGCCGGGGTGATCCCGCCGGCCGCGCGGACGGCGAGCGGTTACCGGGTCTACACCGACGACCATGCGGGCGCGTTGGACGCCTACGTCGCGCTGGTCCCGGGGTACGGGTACTCCGCAGCCGGTGAGATCATGAGGTCGGTTCTCCGCAACGACCTCCCGACGGCCTTGGCCGTGCTCGACACCGCCCATGTGCGGCTTCAAAGCGACCGGGAGACCGTGGACCGGATCGCTTCGGCGGCTGTCGTTCTGGCGTCCTCCCCGCCGGCCGCAGCCTGCCCGGACGGGCCTGTTTCGGTCGGTGTCCTCGCCCACCGGCTCGGTGTCACCCCGGCCACACTGCGCAAATGGGAACGCGCCGGCATCCTGGCCCCGGCCCGGTCAGGGACCGCGCGGTCCTACTCACTCGATGACGTGCGCGACGCCGAACTCGCCCACCTGCTACGCCGCGGCGGTTATCTGCTGGATCGCATCGCGGCCGTGATCGAGCAGGTTCACGCCGCCGGTGGGCCCGGCCCACTGACGGCCTCGATCGAGCAGTGGCGGGAGCGGATGACAGCCCGCGGCCGGGCGATGCTCACCGCATCCGCCCGCCTCGCGGACTACCTGTCCTTCCTCGAGCGGACTGCCCGTGACGCTTGCGTCTCGTCCGACATGTAAGCGGAGGTGACCGCGCACCGCCCCGTCGACTGCGGGGCGGGTGGTCAGCTGAGTCGTTGTTCGAGGTGGAAGGTGACCTCGACGACGGGTCGGTCAGGTCGCGGCGGCACGGATGGCGTCGGCGATCGGGGTGGGCCCGTCGACGAGTTCCAGGGTCGTGCCGGTGGTGCGCGGTTCGTTGAGCAGGGCGGCGAGGACGTGGGCGACGTCGGTGCGGCTGATCGCGCCACTGCCGGCGTGTGGGGTGAGGGTGACCCGCCCGGTGGGTGGGTCGTCGGTGAGCCGGCCGGGTCGCAGCACCGTCCAGGCCAGGTCGCGGCCGCGCAGGTCGTCCTCGGCGGCGCGTTTGGCGCGCAGGTACGCCGCCCACACGTCGTCGCTGCCAGGAGCGGGTGATTTGTCCACGCCCATGGAGGAGACGAGCAGGTAACGGTGGACGCCGGCGTGGGTGGCGGCGTCGGCGAGCAGCGCGGCGGCGGCCCGGTCGACGGTGTCCTTGCGGGCGGCGCCGCTGCCGGGGCCGGCGCCCGCGGCGAAGATCACCGCGTCCGCGCCATCGAGGTGCGCGGCCAGCTGCGCGACCGGGGTGTGTTCCAGGTCGCAGACGACGGGGGTGGCGCCGGCGGCGCGTAGCGTCGCGGCCTGCTCGGGGTTGCGGATGAGGCCGACGGCGGTGTCGCCGCGCCCGGCGAGGTGACGTTCCAGCAGTAGGGCGATCTTGCCGTGGCCTCCGGCGATGACGACGCGCATGCGCCCAACCTACCGGCGGCACCGGCTTGACCTTGACCTTCGGGTAACCCCGAGCCTGGTGGGTGCCGGTCGCCGTGACCGGCACGAGGAGGATGTCGACGTGGGGCTGATGACCATCGGGGCGTTCGCCCGGGCGGCGAGGCTGACGCCGAAGGCGTTACGCCTGTACGACCAGGTTGGGCTGCTGACGCCGGCCGCTGTCGATCCGGAGTCCGGCTACCGGCTCTATGAACCGGCTCAGCTGCCGGTGGCGCGGCTGGTCGCCCAGTTGCGTCGGCTCGGCATGCCGCTGGCGACGGTCCGGGTCGTGTGTGGCCTGGAACCCGCCGCGGCGGCGGAGGCGATCACCGCGTACTGGCGGCAGGTCAGCGCTGACACCGCGGCTCGCGCCCGGCTCGCCACCCTCCTCGTGGACCACCTGTCTGAAGGGGGCGCCACCATGTCTGACCCGAATCCCACCGTTGCCGTCCGCTGCGCCGCCGGTTGTGACACCGGGCTGGTGCGCGACAGCAACGAGGACACCGTGTACGCCAGCGAGCGGTTGCTGGCCGTGGCCGACGGTATGCGGGGGCCCGGCGGGGCGGCTGCCAGCGCGGCCGCCGTCGACGCCCTGAAGCCGTTGGCGCTCACCGACGTACCGGCCGCCGACCTGCTGACGATGCTGGCCGGTGCGGTGAGCGACGCCGACCGCGCCGTACACGGCTTGGCGACCGACGCCGACCAGCCGGTCACCACGCTGACCGCGCTGCTGCTCAGCGGTTCCCGGGTGGCGCTGGTGCACGTCGGTGACACCCGGGCCTACCTGCTGCGCGGCGGTGAGCTGTCGCTGCTCACCCAGGATCACACCTGGGTGCAGGCGCAGGTTGACCAGGGCAGGCTCGACCAAGGCCAGGCCGCGACGCATCCCCAGCGTGCGGTGCTGGTGCGCGCCCTCGGTGGCGGCCGGCAGGTCGAGGCGGATCTTGCGCTGCGCACCGCGCTGCCCGGGGACCGGTACCTGCTCTGCTCCGACGGGCTGTCCGCGGTCGTCGACCGGGCCGACCTGCGGTCGGCGTTGGCCGCGGCCGCGGATCCCGAGGACACGGTGCGGGAGCTGATCGGTCTGGCGCGGGCCGAGGGGGCGCCGGACAACATCGCCTGCGTCGTCGCCGACGTCGTCGCGGCGTAGCGTCGCCGCCACCGGCTACCCGCGCCGGGTGGGGCCGCCCACCTGGCGCGGGGTTCGGCGTCAGCGGACGGGTTGAGGCAGCATGGAGAAGTGATGGAGAGCCTCGACGCGTTGACCTCGCTGGTGGCCGGTGGTGGGGTGGTGGTGCTCAGCGGCGCGGGCCTGTCCACCGAGTCGGGGATCCCGGATTACCGGGGGCCCAGCGGGGTGGCCCGGCGGCACACGCCGATGACCTTCCAGGCGTTCACCCGGGATCCCCTCGCGCGGCGGCGTTACTGGGCGCGTAGCCACCTGGGGTGGCGGTTGATCGCGGGTGCGGCGCCGAACGTCGGGCACCGGGCGGTGGCCGGGTTGCAACACGCCGGCCTGGTCGACGCGGTGATCACGCAGAACGTCGACGGTCTGCACGGTGCGGCCGGCAGCACGTCGGTGATCGAGTTGCATGGTCGTCTGGACGAGGTGACCTGCCTGGACTGCGGCAACCTGACGTCCCGGGAGGAGTTGGACCGGCGGCTGCGTGAGGCCAACCCGGACTTCGTGGCCCAGGTCGCCGCGGTGAACCCGGACGGTGATGTGGATCTCCCCGACGAGCAGGTGGCGGCGTTCCGGCCGGTGGACTGCGGGATCTGCGGCACCGGGATGTTGAAACCGGACGTGGTGTTCTTCGGCGAGACGGTGCCGCCGCAGCGGGTGGCGAGGTGCTTCGCGGCCGTGGAGCAGGCCCGGTCGTTGCTGGTGCTCGGGTCGTCGTTGACGGTGATGTCGGGGCGGCGTTTCGTGATTCGGGCGGCGAAACGGGGCATCCCGGTGGCCATCGTCAACCAGGGGCCGACCCGTGGCGACGGGCATGCCACCGTGTGCGTCGACGCGCCGTTGGGTGCGCTGTTGCCGGAGCTGGCCGCCCGGGTCGCCGGTGACGCGGCGATGCCGCTGCGGGTGTGAACGGGCCGCCGGCCAGGATCGGCAGGCACGGCGGGCGGCCCGGGGGTAGGACATCTGCCGGAAACACCGGCGCTGGTAGCGTTGACCATGCCGGTAACACCCACGTGGGAGAGACCGCCCGACAGCACGCAGGGCGGCGCCGAAGGGGCAAATCCTCCCCGGAACCTCTCAGGCAAAAGGACCTCGTGGGCAGGCACTGTGGAGCGCCCTCTGGGGTGCGACAGAGGGGGAGGCCGACACGTCGACCTCGCCCCGGGAGCGCCCCCATGACCGTAGAGCAGTTCGCCACCCGTCACATCGGTCCCGGCCCCGACGATGAGCGTCGAATGTTGGAAACCGTCGGGCACGGCTCGATCGACGAGCTGATGGACGCCGCGATTCCCGAGGTGATCCGCTGGCACGGCACCCTCGACCTGCCGGACCCGGCCACCGAGGCCGAGACGATCGCCGAGCTGCGGGCCCTCGCCGCGCGCAACACCGTGGCCGTCTCCATGATCGGCCTGGGCTACCACGGCACGCACACCCCGGCGGTGATCCGCCGCAACGTGCTGGAGGACCCGGCCTGGTACACGGCGTACACGCCGTACCAGCCGGAGATCAGCCAGGGCCGCCTCGAAGCGCTGCTGAACTTCCAGACGATGGTCACCGACCTGACCGGGTTGACCACCGCGAACGCCTCCATGCTCGACGAGGGCACCGCGGCGGCGGAGGCGATGACCCTGGCCCGCCGGGCCTCCAAGAGCAAGAGCAGCGTGTACGTGGTGGACGCCGACGCGTTGCCGCAGACCATCGCGGTCATCACCAGTCGGGCCGAGCCGCTCGGCATCGACGTGCGGATCCTCGACGTCGAGCGCGACGAGTTGCCGGCGGAGTTCTTCGGCCTGCACCTGCAGTACCCGGGGGCGTCCGGGGCGGTCCGTGACCACGCGAGCCTCGTCGAGGCGGCGCACGCCGTCGGCGCCCTGGTGACCGTCGCGGCGGATTTGCTGGCGTTGGCGCTGCTGCGGGCGCCGGGGGAGATCGGCGCGGACGTCGCCGCCGGCACCACCCAACGTTTCGGCGTACCCATGGGCTTCGGTGGGCCGCACGCCGGTTACCTGGCGGTGCGCTCCGGCCTGGAGCGGATGCTGCCCGGGCGCCTCGTCGGGGTGTCGCGCGACGCGGCCGGCAACCCGGCCTACCGGTTGGCGTTGCAGACCCGTGAGCAGCACATCCGGCGGGAGAAGGCGACCAGCAACATCTGCACCGCGCAGGTGCTGCTCGCGGTGATGGCCGGCATGTACGCGGTCTACCACGGCCCGGACGGGCTGCGGGACATCGCGACGCGTACCCATGGCATGGCGGCGCGGCTCGCGGCCGGGTTGCGCGCCGGTGGCGTGGACGTCGCGGACGTCGCGTTCTTCGACACCGTCACCGCGAGCGTGCCGGGACGGGCGGCGCAGGTCGTCGCCGCGGCCGCCGAGCGGGGGGTGAACCTGCGGCTGGTCGACGCCGACCGGGTGAGTGTGTCCTGCGACGAGACGACCACCGTGGCGCACCTGGCGGCGGTGTGGGCGGCGTTCGGTGTGTCCCCCTTCGACGGCGATGGCGTGACGGCCCTGCCGGTCGAGTTTCGTCGCACGACTGACTTCCTGACCCACCCGGTGTTCCGCAGTCACCACTCGGAGACGGCGATGCTGCGTTACCTGCGGCGGCTGTCGGACTTCGACTACGCCCTGGACCGGGGCATGATCCCGCTCGGGTCGTGCACGATGAAGCTCAACGCGACCACCGAGATGGAGCCGATCAGCTGGGCGGAGTTCGCGCACATCCACCCGTTCGCGCCGGACGCGCAGACCGCCGGGTACCGGGAGATGATCGGTCAGCTGGAGTCGTGGCTGGCCGAGGTGACCGGCTACGACGCGGTCAGTGTGCAGCCCAACGCCGGTTCGCAGGGTGAGCTGGCCGGGCTGCTGGCCATCCGGGCGTTCCACCACAGCCGCGGCGAGGCGCACCGCGACGTGTGCCTGATCCCGTCGTCGGCGCACGGCACCAATGCGGCCTCGGCGGTGATGGCCGGCATGCGGGTGGTCGTGGTGGCCTGCGACGAGGACGGCAACGTCGACCTGGTCGACCTCGACGCGAAGATCGACAAGCATCGGGACGCGCTCGCCGGGATCATGGTGACGTACCCGTCGACGCACGGGGTGTACGAGACGGGCATCGCGTCGCTGTGCGCGAAGGTCCACGACGCCGGTGGGCAGGTGTACGTCGACGGGGCGAACCTCAACGCCCTGGTCGGGTTCGCCAAGCCGGGCAAGTTCGGGGCGGACGTGTCGCACCTCAACCTGCACAAGACGTTCTGCATCCCGCACGGCGGCGGTGGCCCGGGTGTCGGTCCGGTGGCGGTGCGCGCGCACCTGGCGCCGTTCCTGCCCGGTGACCCGCTGGGCGCGCACGTCGACGCGACGCCGGCGATCTCGGCGGCGAAGTACGGGTCGGCGGGGATCCTGCCGATCCCGTGGGCGTACCTGCGGATGATGGGCGCGGCCGGGCTGACCCGGGCGACCGGTGTGGCGGTCCTCGCGGCGAACTACGTGGCGGCGCGCCTGCGGGGGCACTTCCCGGTGCTGTACGCCGGCAACAAGGGCCTGGTGGCGCACGAGTGCATCCTCGACCTGCGGCCGTTGACGAAGGCGACCGGCGTGAGCGTGGACGACGTGGCGAAGCGGCTGATCGACTACGGCTTCCACGCGCCGACGATGTCGTTCCCGGTGGCGGGGACGCTGATGGTGGAACCGACCGAGAGTGAGGACCTGGCCGAGCTGGACCGGTTCTGCGACGCGATGATCGCGATTCGGGCCGAGATCGAGCAGGTGGGGTCGGGGCAGTGGCCGGCGGGGGACAACCCCCTGGCCAACGCGCCGCACACCGCGGTCATGGTCAGCGGTGACGAGTGGTCGCACCCGTACCCGCGGTCGGTGGGCGCGTACCCGGCCGGGGTGGACCGGGCCGGAAAATACTGGCCGCCGGTGCGGCGTATCGACGGCGCGTACGGCGACCGGAATCTGGTCTGCTCGTGCCCGTCGCCGGAGGCGTTCGAAGACTGACGACGGGCGAGCCGGGGCGGGCGGTACGCCTGCCCCGGCAGCCGCTGCGACCTGGGCTCAGACGTCCCTTACCGGGGGACTAGCCTGGTCGGCGGCGGCTATTCGGTGACGCTGGGTGGTCGATCAGGCCACAAGGGCGTGGCCGGCGGGGCCGCGGTGCGGTGCGATGCTGCTGCCGTCGGGGAGCAGCTCGCCGGTGTCCTCGAAGACGATGACACCGTTGCAGAGCAGGCTCCAGCCCTGCTCACGGAAGCAGGCGAGGACTCGCGCGGCTTCTCGGTCGGTGGCTTCAGCGGAGGGGCAGGTCGGTTGGTGCTGGCACATCGGGTTCTCCGGACTGTGGGGGCACTGTGTCATGGTTCACATGACCAGTGACGCACAGTACCAAGCGAAGGTGTCCAGCATCGAGCAGGTGTCCGCTTGGCGCACGGGAAATCCACTGAACGGATGAGGAAGGTTGGACCGTACGGCGTGGAAACGCTCCCACAGGTGTTGGTCGATGTGCCGGTGGCACCGGCCGCGTGCCGGGACGCACTCACCGAACGCGCGCGCCTGCAGTGGCGCCGCGGCGACGGCGGCGACCCCGCCGCGCTCGCCGAGGAGTTCCTCGCCGCGCACGGCCTGCCGCTGCACGACCTGACCCGGCCCGCCCCCGCGCACCCCACCACCGGTGCCTGCGGCGCCGCCCTCTACCTGTCCGCCGCCGCCGGGGCACTACTCGCCGGCGCCACCCCCGGCGCACCCGACCCCACGCCGGCCCTGCCCGACCTCGCCGTGGTGGTCTACGACCACGGCACCACCCGGGCCACACCACCCGGCCCACCAGCACCGTGGTGGCTCGGCCCATGGGCCGAGAGCTGGACCCCCCGCCAGCACGCCGACGCCGTCGACGCGGTCCGCGCCGCCATCGGCCGCGGCGACGTCTACCAGACCAACCTCGTCGGACACGCCGCCGCCCGCTACACCGGCGACCCGCTGCCCGCCCTGAGCCGCCTCGGCGCGCTCCCCGGCGCCCGCTACGGCGGCGTGCTAACCGGCGACGGCTGGGCGATCGGCTGCGCCTCACCGGAAACCCTCGTCGAGGTCACCGACGGGCACCTGATCACCCGACCCATCAAAGGCACCCGCCCGGCCACCGCCGCCGGCCGCGCCGAGCTCCTCGCCAGCGCGAAGGAACGCGCCGAACACATCATGATCGTCGACCTGGAACGCAACGACCTCGCCCGCATCGCCCGCACCGGCACCGTCCACGTCGACGACCTGTTCGCCGTCCGCCGCTGGTGTGACCTGTGGCAGGCCGAGTCGACCGTACGCGCCGCCGCCGCCGACGGCCTCGGCCTCGCCGACCTGCTGCGCGCCACCTGCCCCGGCGGCTCCGTCACCGGCGCGCCCAAACTCGCCGCCCTGACCCAGATCAGCACCCTCGAACCCGTCGGTCGGGGCGCCAGCATGGGCGCGCTGGGCTGGGTCGCCCCCGGCCGCGTCGACCTCGGCCTGACCATCCGCACCGCCGCCGCCGACGGCTACCAGCTGCACACCTGGGCCGGCGGCGGCATCACCTGGGACAGCGACGCAGGCGCCGAGGTCGCCGAAGCCGCCGCGAAAACCGCCCCGATCCGCGCCACCCTGGCCGGGCGCTGAACCCCCCGCCACCGGCGATACGCTGATCCACATGACCATGCGGCCCATCCGGATCATCGGCGACCCCGTCCTGCGCACCGGATGCGAGCCGGTCACCACCTTCGACGCCGACCTGCGCGCCCTGGTCACCGACCTGATGGACACCCTGCTCGGCGCGCCCGGCCGCGCCGGCGTCGCCGCACCCCAGATCGGGGTCAGCGCCCAGGTGTTCGTCTACGACGCCGACGGGCACCGCGGCCACCTGATCAACCCCACCCTGGAACTGTCCAAGGAACGTCAGGACGACGAGGAGGGGTGCCTGTCCATCCCCGGGCTGTACTTCCCGACCGTACGGGCCCTGCACGCCACCGCTCACGGCGTCGACCAGCACGGCGAGCCGCTGACCATCGCCGGCAGCGGGTTCCTCGCCCGCGCCCTGCAACACGAAACCGACCACCTGCGCGGCACGCTCTACGTCGACACCCTGCGCGGCGACGTCCGCCGCCGTGCCCTGCGCGAGATCCGCGCCGGTCGTTTCGACTCACCCAGCCGCCGCCGCTGACCTCCCACCGCCTACGAGGCGGTCAGCGAATACTCGTCGTACTCGGCGACCCGGGTGAAACCCACCCGCTCGTACAGCCCGGTCGTGCTCCGCGCGTACCGGCATCAGCGCCGGCTCACCGGGCCAGCCACTGGTCGTGACCAAGCTTGGCGACCAACGCCACCACCACGACCAGCAGCACCACCCGCACGAACCCCGACCCGCGGCGCAACGCCATCCGCGCGCCCAGCACCGCGCCGGCGATGTTGCACACCGCCATCCCGGCACCCAGCAGCCACCACACGTGCCCGGTCACCCCGAACACCACCAGCGCACCCAGGTTCGTGCCCGCGTTGACCACCTTCGCCATCGCCGAGCCGTGCACGAAGTCCGCGCCGATCAGCGCGGTGAACGCCAACACCAGGAACGTGCCGGTGCCCGGACCGATCAATCCGTCGTACAGGGCGATGCCCAGCCCGGCCAACGCGATCACCGCCGCCACCCGCGCCGGGGTCCGCCGCTGCGGCTGCGCCACCACGCCCAGCCGGGGCCGCAGCAGCACGAACAGCGCCACCGACACCAGCACCACCAGCACCACCGGCCGGTACGCCGACGCCGGCACCGCGCCAGCCAGCGCGGCACCCACCCCGGCGCTGAGCACCGCCACGCCCGCCGTCGGCCCCGCCACCCGCCAGTCGACCTTCGTGCGCCGCGCGTACGTCGCCGCCGCGGTGGCCGTACCGAAGATCGCGGCCAGCTTGTTGGTGCCCAGCGCCGTGGCCACCGGCAGCCCGGGCGCGGCCACCAGCAACGCCGGCAACAGCAGCAGACCACCACCACCGACCACGGCGTCGACCCAACCGGCCAGGACCGCGGCGGCCAACAGGGTGCTCAGCGATACGGCGTCCACGAGCGGCCATTCTTCCCACCCGCGGCCGCCCGGCCCGCACCAGAGTGGCCAGCCTCACCAGTCCCTGATCCCGATCTCAGCGCCCGCCGGGGCCGGCCGGCCGGGGTGGTGTCACCCATGCCGGCCCAGCCGCGAGGTCGCCAGTTCCTCATGAAACGCTCACAGGTTCTTCATGGCAGCTCGTTTGAATCGGGTACGAAGCCGGTGGCAGGGTGGTGAGGATGGGCGCGCGGATCTTGGTGGCTGAGGATGAGCCCAAGCAGGCGAATCTGATGCGGATGTACCTCGAACGGGAGGGTCACAGCGTGTTGGTGTTCGGCGACGGGCGAGCGGCGCTTGATGCGGCGCGGGCTCGCCGGCCAGATCTGGTGGTCCTCGATGTCATGATGCCGGTCATCGGCGGTCTTGACGTGTGCCGGATTCTGCGTGCCGAATCGACGGTTCCGATTCTGCTCTTGACGGCCCGGAGCACTGAGGATGACATCCTCCTGGGTCTGGACGTCGGTGCGGACGACTATCTCACCAAGCCCTACAGTCCGCGGGAGCTGACTGCTCGGGTTCGTGCTCTGCTGCGTCGTGCGGGCGTGGTGGGCGCAGGCGGTCAGGAGGTGCTTCGGGTGGGTGATCTGGAGGTGGACGCCGCCCGGTTCAGGGTGCGGGTGGACGGGCGGGAAGCCGTTTTGACGGCCAAGGAGTTCGGCATTCTTGAGGTGCTCGCTGGTGACCCAGGCCGGGCGTTCACCCGGGCGCAGATCATTGACCGGGCCTTTGGCTTCGACCATCTGGTGCTTGAGCGCACCGTCGATGCGCACGTGATGAATTTGCGGCGCAAAATCGAAGTCGACCCCGCCAGACCCCGATATGTGCAGACGGTCTTCGGGCGCGGGTACCGATTGGCAGACCAGGGCGCGACCGACTCGAAGAAACCCCCGGTTGGGCAATCGCCGCGAAAGACGGGTCCGTGAGTTTCCGACTACGGGTGCTCCTGCTGGTGGCGCTGGTGGCGGTGAGCGCGACGTCTGCGACGACCTGGTTGAGCCTGCGCGAGGTCTCGCAGCAGATCGACGAGTCCGCCACCATCGACCGCGCCCAGCTCGACCAGGTCAGCGCGGCGCTGCTCGACTACGGGAGTCGTCACGGCACCTGGGAGGGCGTCGCCGACCTCGCGGACGACCTGAGCCACAAGCTCGGACAGCGCATCCACCTGCAATCCGAGGCGGGCGTCGTGATCGTGGACACCGACACTATGGCGGGTCGCACAGCCCGCAAGGTCGGCAACGTGACCGCCTTGATCGATCCGCGACCGAAACTATCGCCCACGCGGCTAACCGCCGACACCACCACGCACTCGATCCGCTCCTACCGGGCCGGGGCGACTTTCGCCGCCTGCCTGGCTCGAGTCAACCTGGGCGTCACGATGCAGCCTGACAGTCACGGCGTGCCCACGTTCAACCTCGACCCAGCAGACCGCGACAAAACCCTGGGTGATCGGCCGGGTTCGATGGTGGCTGCGGAATGCCGGCAGCAAGCCGACCGTGCGGGAGCGAGCACCGACCTGGATCAAGCGCGCGTCGCGGTCTGCCGGACTGAAGCGGTCGGATCGTCGGAGGGCTGTCTGGCCCAGGCGTTCACCGATCAGATCAGCGCCGTGGCGCCCGTGCCGGTACGGGTCTACCTGGGCGCGGGGGGTTACGCCACACCTGTGCTGGCGATCGGTCCGCTGTTGGCGGCGGCGGCGGTCGTGATGACGATTGCCCTTGTCGGCACCGCCCTGCTCAGCCGGCGAGTGTTGCGCCCGATTCGCACACTCACCGCTGCGTCCCATCGGCTGGGCGACGGCGACCTGTCCAATCGGGTGCCGGTGCGGGGCAACGACGAGTTGGCCGGGCTGGCCCGATCCTTCAACCAGATGGCAGATTCGCTGCGATCGGCGGAGGAGCGCCAGCGTCGGCTGATCGCCGACGTCGCCCACGAGTTGCGCACGCCGCTGGCGAACCTTCGGGGCTACCTGGAGGCGCTCCAGGACGGGGTGATCGCGCCGGGGCCGGAACTGTTCGCCAGCTTGCACGACGAGGCGGTGCTCCAGCAACGGATCGTCGACGACCTGCAGGATCTGGCGCTGGCGGAAGCGGGGCAGTTGGCGTACCACCGGGTTCCGGTCGACGTAGCGGAACTGCTGGAGACGTGCCGTACCGCCCATCGATCCCGAGCAGAAGCCGACCGAGTGGCGTTGGCCGTGCGTGCGGAGCCGGCCACCGTGCACGGCGATCCGGATCGGTTACGCCAATTGATCGGCAACCTCATCACCAACGCGTTACGGGCCACTCCCGCCGGGGGTCGAATCACGCTGGAGGCCCACCACGCGCAGGGAACCGTCGTGGTGCGAATCGTCGACACGGGCTGCGGCATCGCCTCCGACGCGCTTCCCCACATCTTCGAGCGGTTCTGGCGGGGCGATCCGGCCCGGGGTCGACACACCGGTGGCAGCGGCCTCGGCCTGTCGATCGCCCGACAGATCATCACCGACCACGGCGGCTCGATCGAGGTCGCCAGCCAGGTCGGCGCCGGTTGCACGTTCACCATCACCCTGCCGGCGATATCCGCGACCTGAGCGCGCCCGATCCACGAGCGCGCCAAGCGCCATCGCTGCACCGACGTACACCCAGCCGAACAGCACGTCAACGACCCAGTGTTCGCCGGTGTAGACCAGGGTCACCGCCATCGCCAGCGGATACGCCAGCAGCAGCGGCACCCACCGACGGCGCACCCGGCGGAGAAAGAACACCACCGCGAGCAGAGCGAAAGCCGCATGCAGAGAGGGCATGGCGGCGACCGGATTGGCGAGAGTCTGCCCCTGAGTGACCAGGTTCCCGGCGCCGTGCAGCCCCATCGCATGCCAGCCCCGGGTGGAGATCCGGACGATCGGTGGTGCGACCTCGTGCACGGAGGCCCACCACGGAGGCGCGGCCGGATAGGCGAAGTACGTGCCCAGACCCAGTGCGGT
Organism: Micromonospora sp. NBC_01638; assembly: GCF_045209745.1. Taxonomy (NCBI): domain Bacteria; kingdom Bacillati; phylum Actinomycetota; class Actinomycetes; order Micromonosporales; family Micromonosporaceae; genus Micromonospora; species Micromonospora sp. NBC_01638. Next base: position 5,774,759 of record NZ_CP109273.1, on the reverse strand, counting down.
GAGCACGAACCACCGGGTGGTGAACGCGATCCAGACCGGCCGGGCGCGAAGCCACAGCACCACCGCTATCGTCAACGTGACCGCAAAATGGCTGAAATAGACCCAACTTGCCAGAATGTCGTACCAGTGGACCGTGTCCGGGTCGTAGAGATGATGCTGCAACCACACGGTCGGCAGCTCACCACCGAACACGGCACGGTCCAGCGCGATCATCTCGGTCACGTGAGGGGTAGCGCCATTGTCCGCGAGCCCCCGACTGACGTCGTAGACGATCAGCAGCACCGCCACCGGCAGCCAGTCGCGTGCGAAACGCAGATGCTCGCGCGGTGGGAGCCGGATGTTCCAGCAGACGGTGGCGGCCCACATCCAGCCAAGTGCGGCGGTGATGTCCGTCGGCAGACCGATGGTCAGCCACCACGCGACGAACGCGACGACCAGGAGGGCGAACGCGGCCACCCGCCGGTCACCCGTCACCGGCCGTCCCGCAGCGGAACCGACGTCGCGCCGCAGCTCGACGTCCGACGTGCGGCGGGTCACCGGCGCGTCGCCGACTCGGCCAGCAGGTCGGAAACCCGCACGAACTCGAAGCCCCGGCGGCGCAGGCCCTGAATCATCCCCGCGAGACCCTGAATGGCGACCAGCCGGTCAGCGGGTCCGGTGTCGTGGGCGAGGAGAATCGTCCCCGGGGTGCAGGCATTGACGATGTAGTCCGTCAACCCCCCCGGGTCGCCCGGGTACTCCGATTCGATCATCTGCCGATTCCACAGAATGATCTGATAACCCAGCTCGTTCGCGGCCAGCATGCTACTGCCGGCCAGGTGCCCGTACGGCGGGCGCAACAGGGTCGGCTCCCGGCCGGTCAGCCGGGCCAGTTCGTGATGAGCACGGCTGATCGCCGCACGACTGTCCTCGACGGTCATCCGGGCCAGATCCCGATGCGCCCACGTGTGATTCCCGACCTCGTGCTCAGCTAGCTTCCCAGCGACGAGATCGCCGTAACGGCGCGCGTTCGCGCCCAGCATGAAAAACGTGGCCCGGGCCCGGGCCTCAGCCAGGATCGCCAACACCTGCGGCGTCCAGTTCGGCGCAGGCCCATCATCAAAGGTCAGCGCGATCAGCTGCTTGGCCGTGTCCACCCCCCACACCACATTCAGGTGAGACGACCTGGGCGGCGTGCGACGGTCGGCGTGAACGGTGGCGGCGTACCCGCCGTAGAACGGCAAAGGATCATCGGCCGTGAACGCATCGTAGCCACGCTTCCCAGCGGCAGCCACCCCCGCGCCAGCCAAAGCTGAGGCAACACCCGCGAGCACTCGCCGTCGTGACGGCACCGGGCGCGCAGATGAGGCATCAGGGAGGGGCCGCGCCGTGCGGTCACGGCCGGCCATGGCGATCGACATGCCCGCAGAGTAGGAACCAGCCATGAAGAAAAGATCAAGAAGCGACGAAGCCGCAATGCGCACCGGAGCAGGCGCGCCGAGCGCCACCCACGTACGAGACGTCAGCGACCCCGCGCCCGCCGCAACCACACCCCCAACGCGCCCATCGCCACGAACACCAGCACCGAACACAGCAGCACCTTCAGCACCCGGCAACCCTGCCACGGGGACGTAGGGTGCAGGGGTGCGCCTGGCCACCTTCAACCTGCTGCACGGACGATCCCTCACCGACGGCCTCGTCGACCCCGACCGGCTCACCGCCGCCGTCGGCGCCCTCGACGCCGACGTCCTCGCCCTGCAGGAGGTCGACCGCGACCAGAGCCGCAGCGGCAACCTCGACCTCACCTCCATCGCCGCCCGCGCCCTCGACGCACCCCACCACCGCTTCGCCGCCGCCGTCGTCGGCACCCCCGGCGAACAGTTCCGCCCCCTGCGCCACGACGACGACGGCCACGGCGAACCCTGCTACGGCATCGGCCTGATCAGCCGGCACCCGGTGCGCACCTGGCAGGTCACCCGCCTCAAGCCCGCACCCGTACGCTCCCCGGTCTACGTGCCCGGCCCCGGCGGCGGCCTCGTCCTGCTGCACGACGAACCCCGCGTCGTGCTCGCCGCCGTCCTGGACACCCCACACGGCCCGCTCACCGTCGCCGCGACCCACCTGTCCTTCGTCCCCGGCTGGAACGCCCGCCAACTACGGCAGACCGTCCGCGCCCTGCGCGCGTTGCCCGCTCCCCGCGTCCTGCTCGGCGACCTCAACCTGCCCGCCGGCGCGGCCCGGCTCATCTCCGGCTGGCGCCCCCTGGGCCGCTGCCCCACCTACCCCGCCGGGCAACCCCGCGTCCAACTCGACCACATCCTCGCCGACCGGCACGCCCTCGATCAGCTCCCCCCGGTACGCGCGGTCACCACTCCGCTGTCCACCATCTCCGACCACCGGCCCCTACTCGTCGACCTCGGCTGAAACCGGTCACCCCAGATCCACCCGGCGGTGTCGAGTCGCAAGATTCCCTCAAGATCATTGCATCGACGATCTCCGACGATCATGCTGGTCGAACCGCGCCACGATCAACTCGTCGGAGGCCACATGAGACGCCAGCGACCCACCGTCATCGCCATATCCACACTCCTCGCTATCACCCTCGCCGCCGCACCAACCCCCGCCAACGCCCAGAGCGCCGCGCAACCGAACCAGGTCGCCGACCTCACCGTCCGCCAAGCCGACGGGTACGCCACCCTCGCCTGGCAACCCGTTGACGGCGCCACCGACTACCAGATCGAACGCACCGCCGTCGACGCCAACGGCACCCCCACCGGCGCACCCACCATCGCCGGCATCTGGCGACCCAACCGCCAGATCAACCAACAGGCACCCACCTTCGCCGACGCCGGCTTCAACCCCGGAGACACGTTCCAATGGCGGGTACGCGCCCGCGCCGGCACCACCGAACAGCCCTACTCCGACCCGGTCGTCGCCACCACCACCGCACCCTGGGGCAACCCCGCAACCCCTGGCGAGCAACTGCGCACCCAGTGGGAGACCACCCGGGCCGCGCAATACACCAGCGACACCGACGAGTACGCCTACACCGCCGCCATCGACACCCTCAGCGACCGCGTCCGTATCGTCGAACTCGGCCGCACCCTGCAGAACCGACCCATCAACATGATGGTCATCGGTTACCCCACCCCGGCAGCGACCCCGGCGGCCGTCGCCGCCACCGCACCCGTGGCCATCAACTGCAACGTGCACGGCAACGAACCGGGCGACCGCGAAGCCTGCCTCATCATGGCCCGGCAACTCGCCTTCAGCACCGACCCCCGCATCACAGACCTGCTCAGCCGCACCACCGTCCTGATCGTCCCCACCATCAACGGCGATGGCCGGGCCGCCAACACCCGCGGCAACTCCACCGGCCAGGACCTCAACCGCGACTACTCCCTGATCCGCCAGCCGGAGACCGCCGCGTACATCAAGATGGTCCGCGACTACCGACCCGTCGCCGGCTACGACGGCCACGAGTTCGGCAACGCCCGCGCCGGTGACCTGCCGATGCTGCCGCCCCGCCACCAGAACGTCGCCCAACCCATCTTCGACCAGTCCCAGGACATGATCGAAGGCCACATGTACGCCAAGGGCGCCGAAGACGGCTGGTGGGCCTGCCCCTACGGCTGCGAAGGCGGCGGCAACGTCGGCCTCAGCGAGGAAACCATCCTGCGCAACACCCTCGGCCTCAAGAACGTCGCCAACTCCCTGCTGGAACTGCGCAGCTCCGGCGGCCAGACCCGACCCGACGAGGGCAACACCGCCAACAACCGGCGCCGCAAGACCTACTCCGCGCTGTGGACGTTCCACCAGTTCATCGACTACCACCGCGCCGACCGCGACGAGATCCTCAACTCCCGCGCCGAGTCCATCGAGATCCAGGCCGCCAACACCGGCCGCCTCGTCTTCCGCGGCTCCCGACCGATCCCCGCCCACCCCGCCCCGCACCCCGGCGACAGCCCGCCGCCGCTCGACGCACCCCGCGCCGACCTCATCCTCGACAACGCGCCGTGCGCCTACAAGCTCACCGACGCGCAGTACAACGGCGCCCGCACCGACGGGCCAGGGGGAGTGGGCACCACAGTCGCGCAGCGCATCGCCACCCACGGCTGGAAGGTCATCAAAACCGGCGACGACTACTACGTGCCCCTCAACCAGCCCGAACGCGGCCTCATCCCGCTGCTGCTCGACACCAAGGGCGTGGAGAAGCTGACCGACGGCGAACGCATCTACCCGACCCTCACCGGCCGACGCAACGGACCACTGACCGTCTCCGGCTTCACCTGCGCCGCCAACGCCACCATCAACGGCCCGGTCACCGTCCGTGCCGGCGCGGCACTCGTCGCGACCGGAACGACCATCAGCGGCCCGGTCAGCGCCACCGGCGCCGCCGGCGTCCTCCTCGCCGACAGCTCCATCAACGGCCCGGTCCAGATCGCCAACACCACCGACGCGATCTCCATCATCGACGTCACCATCGCCGGCCCGGTCACCCTGTCCGGCAACACCACCGGCACCGACGCACCCCTGCTGGCCGGCAGCACCATCCGCGGCCCGCTCAACTGCACCGCAAACAGCCCCGCCCCGATCAACCTCGGCGTCAACAACACCGTGCACGGCCCGCGCACCAACCAGTGCGCGGCACTGTGACCGCCAGATAGTCGAGCCACCGTGCCGGCGGCGCGGGCACCACGCCCGCGCCGCCGGCACAACCCATCCACCGAACCCCCGACCCGTGGAGACCGCCGTGTCGCACCCCACCTCCCCGAACGGCACCCCACCGCGGCACCCCCGACCCACCCGGCGCCTCCGCCTCCTCGTGCCGACCCTGCTGCTGGCCCTCACCGCCTGCACCGGTGCCCCCGCCGCCCCCCGCGCGGACACGGGACCAGCGACACCCCAGGTCACCGGCCCGCTCTGCGCCGCCCTGCCCACCGGCACCGACCCCGGAAACCCGACCTTCCTCGCCGGTCAACCCGTCGACCAGGCGCTGCGGTGGATCCCCACCCTCACCACCTTCGAAGCGGCCCTGCGCACCAGCGGCGTCCTCACCGACCTGCCCACCGGCACCGGCGTCACCATCCTGGCGCCCTCCGACGACGCCTTCGCCGCCAAGTTCTCCGAGGACAACTGGGACGACCTGATGACCCGCCACACCGACGAGCTGCGCACCCTGCTGAAGGCACATCTGATCGCAGGAACCCACTCAATCGGCGACCTGGCGAACGTCGGCACCGCCACCACCCTCGACGGCACCACCATCGTTGTCACCCGCACCGGTCCCACCGTCCGCCTCGCCGACCGCGCTGACGCCGTCTGCGCCGACTACCAGGCCACCAACACCCGCATCCACATCATCAACGCCGTACTCGGCCCACTGCCCGCCACCGCCAACGACAGCGACCAGCGGGCCCACTGACCACACTCACCCCTGATCCACCGGCACCAGCGCCGCCAGCGCCCGATTGGTGCGGTTGGCCCGGACCGCGTCGCGCTGCTGCCCGGCCGTCACCTCGATGTACGTCTGCGACGACGCCAACGACGCATGCCCCAGCAACCGCATGATCTCCGCCGCACTCGCCCCGTCCTCGGCCAACCGGGTCGCGAAGGTGTGCCGCAGCGCGTGCAACCGGGCCCCACGCGGCACCTGGTCACCAATGCCCGCCCGCCGGTAACACGACTCCACCAGATATTGGAGCCCACCGCGGCGCAGCGGCTCACCGTGCCGATCCACCAGCAACGCCGAGTCGGGGCGTACCGACCGCGAACCGAAGCGCCGCGCCCGACTGTCCAGGTAGTCCATCAGCACCCGGTCCAGATCCGCCTCGATCGGCACCACCCGAGGCCGCCCGCCCTTGCCGGCCACCTCGACGCGCCGTTCACCGGGCCGACCGGCCAGCGAGCTGACCCGCAGCGCGAGCAGCTCCGACAGGCGCAGCCCGGCACAGAGCGCCACCGCCAAGACCGTCACGTCCCGTTCCGGCCACGGGTCGCGTTGCCGACCGTCGTCGCGCGCGGCGGACGCGAGCAGCACCTCGGGAGTGTCCGCGCCGCGCAGCGGCTTCGGCTGGGGGAGTAGCGCCCGGGGTCGGCCGACGGCAGGCATCGGGTTGCCGGCCACGATCCCGTCGGCGACCAGGAACGTGAAGAAACTGTTCCAGGTGGACCAGGCCCGGTGCACCGACGCGGCGGCCCGGGGTGCGGCGAACCGGGCGAAGGCCGCCCGCATCACCCGGGGGGAGAGGTCGGTGATCGACAGCGCGCCCGGGGACAGGGGAGTGGCGGCATCCTCGGCGACCAGGGCCGCCACCGCGTGCAGGTCCCGCCGGTACGCGGCCAGGGTGTGGGGGGAGGGCTTGCGGGTGGCCCGGGCGGTCAGGAACTCCTCGATCAGCACCCCGAGCGATTCGTCCTGTTTGTCATGCATAAGGGATATTATGCAGCATTTTCGCGTATCCCGAAAGCCCGGGGAGAGGGGAGTGGATGCCAGAAGGGCCGCACCCGGCCCTGCACGGGACGGCCTGACAGGGTGGAACACGGCGGCCGGACTGGTGCGAAGACGGGTGGCGCTGACCGGGAGACACGTATCGTGCGCGGCATGCCGTTGCCAGTCGCCACCTGCCCTGACTGTGGTCGACCCGGCATGCCTATCGCGTACAAGGAGCCTGACGATCCCACAGATTGGGTCTGCCCCGAGGGGCATGAGTGGCGGGCGGCAGGCCCACCCGGGCGGGCTCCATGGGCATCACCAGCTGCTGTCGCCGGGGTCAGCGATGCGGGCGACGCATCGGCCGGGACAGACCGCGTGGGCGTCAGCGGGGACGGGCGGAGCTGGCGGATCGGCACGGCCAGCGACGTCGCCTGGATCGCCGGCCACACCGCACCCGGCGGCCTGTCTGTCACCACCGCGATCCCACCGGTTTTCGACGCGTACGGCACCTTCTACCCGCCCGACGGCGTCAGTTTCGACGCCCACGAACACGCCGTCGTCGACGAGCTGGCGGCCTGCACCCCGGACCAACCCTGGTGGCTGGGCTATCTCGACACCGGCGCCCATGACATCGTCTTCCCACGCGCCCCGAAGGTGTTTCTCTACTGGGGCTGGTCCTACGTGGTGGTGGAAGCCGGACCTGAGCAGGCCCTCACGTGGCGGACCGGTCACATGCGCGGCGACGGGCGCCTGCCCGACCTGTTCTTCCCGGCGGATCATTCCTGGCTCGTCTCTGCCCTCTGGGACGACACCTGGACCGACGTTGGCGGCAGCGCCGCCGTGCTCGCGGGCCTGCGGCGCAATCCGCTGGTCAACGCCCGCCTGGTCCGACCCGACGAGGATGCGCTTCCGCCAGGACTGACGCGCGATTGACCAGCTCCGTCCGCGGCGAGGGGACCGTCAGATCGCTCTACTTTACATAATGTGCATTATCGAACCTTCACCGATGACGTCAGCGAGCGAATTCGGCCTTCCCAAGACCCCTTCGGCGATCTCGCCGCTGGTGCCCTCCACGAGGTCGGGTCGTTGGCGTGCGATGCCGACAGCCAGGTAGGCGCAGTAGGAGCCGCCCGCCAATAGGACGGGTGCGTCGAGACATCGACAGGCACACCACCTCTGGTCCGGTCCCCGTTGATTGATCAACCGCCAGGTTCATGGGTCGCGTCCTCACTGGATGGTGGCGACGGCACCGCCCACGTTCACTCCGGTCGCCTACCCGCGGGTACTCCCCCGAGCTGCCGCTGGCCGAGGCAGAGGTGCGGCTCTGGGAGAAGGTCTGGGACCGCTTTTGCCCGAAGGCTTTTCTGACCGAGGGTCGTTGCGCGTTGCGGGCATCGGTCGTCGCGGCCGGTGCCCGCGAGCTGCTTCAGACGGGGTACGGCGTGGGTGCCTCCAGGTCTCGCCATGATCGATCCTCGTCGATTAGACTGGCACGCTGTCGGTGCCACGCCTTGTACGGTAAACCCTCTTTGAGGTAAGGGTTTGCCAGCGTGCTGCTGTCGCTGACCTCGCGTTCGCCGCGTGCAGGGAATTCTGGGGTGCGGCTGGGCTGTTGTCCGGTTTGGAAGATCAGGTTCCCATGATCGAATGGAAGTGCCATGCACATGCGCTCAGACGCGGTGGTGCTGTTCGGCGTCACCGGCGACCTCGTCTCGAAGAAGTTGTTCCCGGCGCTGTACGAGTTGACCCGGCGCGACCGTCTCGATGTTCCGGTGATCGGCGTGGCCCGCTCCCCCTGGGATGATCAGCAGCTCGTCACCATGGCCCGCAAGTCGATCGACGAGGTCGACGACGAGGTCGACGACGAGACCTTCGACCGGTTGGCGAACACCCTCTCGATGGTCTCCGGAGACTACGCGGACCCGGCCACGTACCAGCGGCTGGCTGAGCGCCTGCGGGGCGCCGAGCGACCGGTCTTCTACCTGGCGATCCCTCCGGCCGTGTTCGGCGCCGTCGTCGAGGGCCTCGCGGCCGTCGGCCTGGCCGACCGGGGCCGGGTGATCGTGGAGAAGCCGTTCGGGCGTGACCTGGAATCCTCCCGCGAACTGGATCACACGCTGCGGGCGGCCTTCGACCCTGAGCGCGTGTTCCGCATCGACCACTACCTCGGCAAGGAGGCCGTCGAGGGCCTCTACGCCTTCCGATTCGCCAACCGGTTGTTCGAGCCACTGTGGAACAACCAGCACATCGACAACATTCAGGTCACCCTCGCCGAGGGTTTCGGCACGCAGGGCCGCGCCGGCTTCTACGATACGGTTGGTGCTACCCGCGACGTGCTGCAGAACCACATCCTGCAGGTCATCGCGCTCATCGCGATGGAGGCACCCGCCGTCGACGTCACCGACGCGGTGCGGGAGGCGGAGGTCGCGGTGCTGCGGCAGATCGAGCCGCTGTCGCCGCTGTCCACCGTGCGGGGGCAGTACGCCGGCTACCGCGACGAGCCGGGCGTCGCACCGGACTCGAACACGGAGACGTTCGTCGCCACCCGGTTGACGGTCGACTCCCCCCGCTGGGCGGGCGTGCCCTTCTACCTGCGCACCGGCAAGTCCCTGCCGGGGACGGCGACCGAGGTCGTGGTTGAGTTCAAGCAGCCGCAGCGCTCCCTCATCCCGGCCGAGCATGGCACGGTGACCGTCGCGAACCTGCTGCGGTTCCGCCTCGGGCGCGGTGACGGCATCACGATCTCGATCCAGGCGAAGAGCCCGGGTGCCGAGGTGGCGAGTCGTCCGGTGGACCTGTCTGTCGACTTTGGTGCGGCTCTCGGTCGCCGTCAGGAGGCGTACGAGCGGCTGCTCGACGACGCGATGGACGGTCAGCACCTGCGTTTCGCGCGCGAGGAGACGATCGAGCAGGAGTGGCGCATCGTCGAGCCGATCCTGGATCTGCCGGCCGCCGTGCAGTCGTACGAGAAGGGCAGTTGGGGGCCTGCGGACGCCGACGCGCTGGCCGGCGGCTGGCACACCCCGGACCTGCGGTAGCGGTGTCGTCGCCCGGTCGCGGTCAGGTCAGCGGTGGTAATGGGATGTTCGTCTCCGCCTGCTTCTGGGCGGTGGGCTCGCTGGGGTGCGGCACCCCCGTCACAGGCCGCCGGAGACGCGCAGCACCGTCCCGGTGGCGTACGAGGCGTCCGGGCTGAGCAGCCAGGCGATGGCGGCGGCGATCTCGTCGGGTTCGCCGGCACGGCCCAGCGGGATGCGACCGGCCGCAGAGTCGGGGCGATCGGGTACACCGGAGTCGGCGTGGATGTCGGTGCGCACGATTCCGGGTGCGACGGCGTTGACCCGGATGCCCTTCGGGGCGAGTTCCTTGGCGAGCCCCACGGTGAGGGTGTCGGTGGCGGCCTTCACTGCGGCGTAGTGCACGTACTCCCCGGGGCTGCCGAGGGTCGCGGCCGCCGATGAGACGTTGACGATCGCGCCGCCGTCGGTCAGTCGGCGGGCGGCCTGCTGGGCGCAGAGGACGTAGCCGACGAGGTTGACGTCGATGACTCGCCGCAGGTCGTCGACGCGTAGCTCGGTGAAGGGCCCGATGGGGCTGGTGACGCCGGCGTTGTTGACCAGCCCGGTGAGCGGGCCGAGTTGTGCGGCGGCGTCGAACAGTTCGGTGACCTGGTCGGGGTCGGTGGTGTCGGCGCGTACCGCGATGGCCGGTGTGCCGGCGGCGCGCAGGTCGGCCAGGACGGCGCTGGCGGCGGCATCGTCGCGGCGGTAGCACAGGGCGATGTGGTGACCGGCCGTGGCGAGGCGGCGGGCGGTGGCCGCGCCGATGCCGCGGCCGCCGCCGGTGATGACGGTGACGGGTGCCACGGTGTCCTCCAAGGAGTTGTCGATGGCTGCGAAGCAGCCGGGCCGACGCTACCGTGACCGGCGCGGGTCGGTCGTCGAGAGGAGAGTCACATGTCGCGGGCGTTGGTGCTCGGTGGTGGCGGGGTGACCGGGGTGGCCTGGGAGTTGGGGTTGCTGGCGGGGCTGGTCGAGCGGGGCGTGCCGGTCACCGGCGCGGATCTGGTGGTGGGTACGTCGGCGGGCTCGGTGGTCGGCGCGCAGGTGTGTTCCGTGTTGCCCCTGGAGCAGTTCTACGAGGAGCAGTTGGTGCCGCCGTCGAGCGAGGTGGCGGCACGGTTGGGTTTCGCGACGCTGGCGCGGCTGGTGTGGGCCGGTGGCCGTACCCGTGACGTGGTGCGCTCCCGAGCCCGGATCGGGGCGATGGCGGTGGCGGCGCGTACCCCGTCGGAGGCGTCGCGACGCGCGGTGATCGAGGCCCGCCTCCCCGCCCGGGAGTGGCCGGCGCGGCGGCTGCTGATCACGGCGGTGGACGCGTCTTCCGGTGAGTTCGTGGTGTTCGACCGCGACAGCGAGGTATCGCTGGTCGACGCGGTGGGTGCGAGTTGCGCGGTGCCCGGGGTGTGGCCGCCGGTGACGGTCGGCGCGCGCCGCTACGTCGATGGTGGGATGCGCTCGTCCGTGAACGCCGATCTGGCGGCGGGCGCGCGACGGGTGCTGGTGTTCGCGCCGACGTCGGCGGCGTTCGGACCGATGCCGCGGTTGTCCGCGCAGGTGGCCGAGTTGCGGGTCGCTGGGTCGCGGGTGGTGGTGGTGACGCCGGACGCGGCGGCGCGTGCGGCGATCGGCCGCAATGTGCTGGACCCGGCGCGGCGGGCGGGCGCGGCGCGGGCCGGACGGGCGCAGGCCGCGGTGGTGGTGGACGAGGTGGCGGCGCTCTGGGCCTGATCGCTTACGCTCACCGCGCGTTCGATCGGGAAGCGGAGGTGCGCGGTGGCGGGTGTGCGTGTCGGCGACGTGGTGCAGGATTTCGAGTTGCCGGATGAGACGGGCACGCCGCGGCGGCTGTCGGAGTTCCTGGCGGCGGGGCCGGTGGTGTTGTTCTTCTACCCGGCGGCGATGACGCGGGGGTGCACGGCGGAGAGCTGCCACTTCCGGGACCTCGCGGCGGAGTTCACGGTGCTGGGCGCGTCGCGGGTGGGCATCAGCCGGGATCCGGTGGCGAAGCAGGCGGAGTTCTCCCAGCTGCACGGCTTCGACTATCCGCTGTTGTCGGATGAGGACGGGACGGTGGCGCAGCAGTTCGGGGTCAGGCGGCGGCTTCCGTTGGGGCCGTTGAGCATGAAGCGGCTGACGTTCGTGATCGGCGCGGACCGGCGAGTCATCGAGGTGATCCACAGCGAGGTCAGCATGAACGACCACGCGGACCGGGCGCTGCGGGCGTTGGGCGGCTGAGCGGGCGCGAGCCCCATGCGGCGGGTGTCGCAGCGGGCTGGTATCAAGACAGCAATCAAACAGGTGTACGGAAGAGGGTTGTGATGGATGCCGGCCAGGGTTTGTCCACTAGCGAGGTGCAGAGCATCCGGGAGGCGTTGGCGGCCGGGCGTAAGCCACGGGTGGTGTTCACCGCGGCGGCGGGGCAGATCGCCGGTCAGGTCGGTCAGGTGATTGAGCTGACCGACCCTGAGGTGTCCGACGAGTTCGTGGTGGTGCGCTTCGGCCGTGACGAGTTGCCGTTCTCCCCCGCCGATCTGGCTGTGGCGCCCAAGGGTGTTACTCGTCGGGTGGTGGAGCCGAAACCGGAGCCGGAGCCGCAGGAGTCGGCGGCGGTGGCGGCACCGGAGTTCGTGTTGGACACGCCGCGGGTGCCCGTGCAGCGACAGGAGGAGCCGAAGGTGGAGCAGACGGAGAAGTCGCCGGCGCGGCGGGTGGTCAAGGCCGTCAAGCCGAAGGGGCCCGCGGGCCTCACGGTGACGCTGGCGTACGCCGACGGTGAGTGGACCGTCGCCGCGCAGCAGGGCACCAAGGCGCTCGCGAAGCCGTACGTGGTGAAGCCGGCCGAGGCGTTGAGGATGGTGGCGCTGGTCGACGTGCCGGGCGTTCAGGAGGCGGTGGAGCACATCCTGGGCACGGAGCGGGCCGAGGCGGAGCAGCAGGCGGACAAGCTGCGCGCGGAGCTGGCCGAGATCGAGGCCCGGCTGGCGGAGCTGCGCGAGGCCCGCTGACGGGTCGGGTCAGTTCCGGGTGTGGTGGTCCAGCAGCCGGGTGAGCAGCCGGGTGAGCTGGTCACGTTCGGCGGCGGACAGCGGGGCGAGCAGGTCCTGCTGGACCCGGTCGACGGTCTCGGCCATCCGGCGTGCCTCGTGGGCGCCGGCGTCGGTGCTGCTGATGATGTTGCGGCGGCGATCGGCCGGGTCGGGGGCTCGTACGACGAGTCCCCGACCGGCCAGGTCGTTGATGGCCGCCACGACGTCGCTGCGGTCGATGCCGCAGCGTCGGCCGAGGTCGGCCTGGCTGGCGGGGCCGTCCTCGGCCAGCGTGGCGAGCAGCCGGTAGTGGTAGCCGCGTAGGTCGTGCGCGGCGAAGCCCTCGCTGAGCAGGCGGGCGGCGTGGCTGGCGGTCTGGTTGAGCAGCCAGCTCGGGGTGGTGCTGAGCCCGGCGGGTGACTGCGGGGCGCTGGACTCCATGGGCCGAAGTCTACCAGGAATCGTTGGTCCGACCCACGATCTGTGTTACGTTGGCTGCACCAACGTTGGTCAGGCCAACGCTCAAAAGGAGGCGTCATGTCCACCGCTCCCACCCTCAACGGCCAGGTCATCGGCCAGGCCCACTACGCCACCCGGGCCCTGCTGGAGCGGGCCATCGCCCCGCTCGGGGTCAGCTTCGGCCAGGTGCTCACCCTCAACGTCCTCGCCCCCGGCGCGATCGAACGGACCGGGCTCGTGCACCGGATCACCAGCACCCTCAAGGTCGACGAGCCGACGGTGCACACGCTGATCACCCACCTCGTCGACGCCGGGCTGGCCCAGGTCGGCGACCGTACGCCGACGGATGCCGGGGAGCCGCAGGTGTGGCTCACCGACACCGGCCACACCCTGCACGGCCGCGTCTCCGACGCCGTCACGGGCATCACCGCCCGGCTGTACGCGGACCTCCCGACCGACGAGACCAGCACCGCCGCCCGGGTCCTCACCCTGGTCACCCAACGTGCGAACGCCGAGTTGGCAGCGCCCCCGGACGTTGCCGCGGCGGTCGGTCAGAAGTAGTCGAGCAGCTGCGCCGGGCCTGCGGCGCCCAACAGGTCCAGGGCGTCCGGGTCGGCGCCGGCGGCGTGCAGCAGGCCCGCCTCGGCGACCGACCGGGCGCGGGCGGCGCCGGCGTAGAGCAGCGCGAAGCCGCGCACGTCCAGCCGCAGGTCCGCCTCGCCACCGATCCGGGTCAGCTCACCGGCGCCGTCGGCGACGCTCAACCGCCAGGTGCCGGCGTTCCACTCGGCGACCGCGTCGGCGAGGGTGAACTCGACGGCGCCCCGGGCGTGGGTGGGCCACCCGCGCATGCCGACCGCCCGGGCCACGTCCACCGGTCGTTGCATCCACAGGTTCCGTTCGTGGTCGCGGGCCGACTCCAACGGCAGGTGGACGCTCACGGCGTCGCCGTCGAGGGGGCACAGCCGCAGGGTCGGTGCGACACTGGCCCAACTGCCGAGCACGCCGACGAGTTCCCGGGCGGCCTCGGCGGTGGTCGCCAGGGCCTCATCGACGGTGAGCACCGAGTCGGCGCCGTAGCCACGGCCCCGTTCCCAGCTGGCGTAACCCACCAGGTCACCGCCGTCCTCGACCAGGGTGAGCCCGTCGCCGGGCACGCCGCGTTCGGCGGCGAAGAAGTCGAACAACTCGCCCCGACGGGTCAGCATGCCGTTGCGGTGCCGGGTGACCCGCTCATACAGGGCCGCGACGGCGGGCAGGTCGGCGGGCGTGCCGGCGCGGACGGTCAACCGGGGGTCCGGCCGGTGCCGGGGTAGCACGGCGGTGGCCAGGTCGACCGTGCGCAGCACCCCGGCCGCCTCCCAGCCGCAGGCACGGTAGGGCGCGGCGACGGTCGGGTACAGCGCGCTGATCGCTGCGCCGCGCTCGCGGGCGCCGCGCAGCAGGGCGGTGAGCATGCCGCGGGCCACGCCCCGGCCGCGGGCCTCGGGGGCGACCGCCACGCCCCCGACGTCGGCCGCGGGCACGGCCCGCCCGGACCACCACTGGTCGTGGTGCAGGTCGACGGCCTTGCCGACGAGCCGGCCGGTGTCGTCGAACGCGCCGTAGCGGGTCAGGCCGGGCACTGCGACGGTGGCGTGCGGTGGTCGCTGCGGGTCGAACCCGAAGGCGAACCGGCCCAGTTCCCAGGCGGCGGCCAGGTCGTCAACGGTGAGTTCGCGCACGTGCACGGTGGCGGGCATCGGCGCACCGTAGCGGGACGGGTCCGCACCCGGCCACCGATTTTCGGCCCGGGTGCGGGGCCGGCGTACCGACCCCGCACCCCGCCGGTCAGTGCTGCGGGATGTTGGCCACGCCGATGCGCTTGCGGAACACCCAGTACGTCCAGCCCTGGTAGGCCAGCACGATCGGGGTGAAGATCACCGCCACCCACGTCATGATCTTCAGGGTGTAGGGGGTGGAGGCCGCGTTGGTGGTGGTCAGCGTGCCGGCGGCGTCCAGGGTGGAGGGCATGACGTTCGGGAACAGCGCCGCGAACAGGGTCGCCACGGCCAGGCCGATCGCCACGGCGGTGCCGGTGAACGCCCAGCCCTCCCGGCGTACCCGGGCGGCGGCGAGGCCACCGAGCAGGGCGAGGGCCGCGCCGACGGCGAGCACGACGGCGGCCGCGCTGAAGCGGATGCTCAACGTCCAGGTGAGGAACCCGACCGCGAGCACCGCGGTGCCGACGCCCAGGCGCACCGCGAGGGCACCCGCCCGGTCGCGGATGTCACCGGTGGTCTTCAGGGCGATGAACACCGCGCCGTGGGTGAGGAACAGCGCGAGGGTCGTCGCGCCACCGAGCAGGGCGTACGGGTTGAGCAGGTTCAACAGCCCACCGACGTACTCGTGTTCGGCGTCCAGCGGCACACCGCGCAGGATGTTGGCGAAGGCGACGCCCCACAGGATCGCCGGCAGCAGCGAGCCGACCACGATCGCCGCGTCCCAGCGGCGCTTCCAGGACGCCTCGGGGCGCTTGTGCCGGTATTCGAAGGCCACCCCTCGGGCGATCAGGGCCAGCAGGATCAGCAGCAGCGGCAGGTAGAAGCCGGAGAACAGGGTGGCGTACCACTCGGGGAACGCGGCGAACATGGCGCCACCGGCGGTGATCAGCCACACCTCGTTGCCGTCCCAGACCGGGCCGATGGTGTTGATCAGGACGCGGCGTTCCCGGTCGTCGCGGCCGAGCACGGGCAGCAGCATGCCGACGCCGAAGTCGAAGCCCTCCAGGATGAAGTACCCGGTGAACAGCACGGCGACGAGGAGAAACCAGATGGTGGTCAGTTCCACGATGGGCTCCGGGATCAGTAGGCGAAGGCGAGCGGGCGCTCGGCGTCGTCGGTGTCGTCGGTGGGGGGTTGGTCGCTGACGTCTGGCACGCCGGCCTTCGCGTAGCGCAGCAGCAGCTTGACCTCGATCACGGCGAGGGTGGCGTAGATCAACGTGAAGGCGGTGAACGAGGTGAGCACCTCGGCCAGCGAGACACTGCGGGACACGCCGTCGCGGGTGAGCATCTCGCCGAAGACGATCCACGGCTGACGGCCCATCTCGGTGAAGATCCAGCCGAACGAGTTGGCCAGCAGCGGCAGCACCGGCATGGCCAGCCCGGCGCGCAGCAGCCACTTGCTGCTCGGGGTGCGGCCCTTGCGCTGGCTCCAGAGGACCAGCAGGGCGATCGCGGCGGCGGCCATCCCGAAGGCGATCATGAAGCGGAAGCTCCAGTAGGTGACCGGGATGATCGGGGTGTAGCTGCCCGCGCCGTACTGGCTGGCGTACTGGGCCTGCAGGTCGTTGATGCCGTGCACGGTGCCGTTCGGGTCGCCGGTGCCCAGGTACGACAGCAGGTACGGGATCTTGAGGGCGAACACCTCGCGGCTGCCGTCGAGGCTGCCGATGGTGAGCACGGAGAAGGAGGCGGGGCTCTCGGTGGTGTAGAGGCCCTCGGCGGCGGCCATCTTCATCGGCTGCACCTCGGTCATGATCTTGCCCTGGATGTCGCCGGTGATCGCCACCAGCGTGGCGGAGACCAGCACCACCCAGGAGCCGAACTTCGTGGCGAAGCGGTAGGCGCCGGTGTCGGCGGAGTCGCGGTTGCGGATCACGTGCCACAGGCCGACGGCGACGACCAGCGCCCCGGCGACCAGGAACGAGCCGGCCAGGGTGTGCGGGAAGGTGATCAGGGCGACCTTGTTGGTCAGCACGGCCGGGAAGTCGGTCAGCTCGGCGCGCCCGCTGTCCGGGTTGATCCGGAAGCCGACCGGGTTCTGCATGAACGAGTTCGCCGCGAGGATGAAATACGCGCTGAGGTTGGTGCCGATCGCGGCGGCCCAGATGCTGGCCAGGTGCGCCCGCTTGGGCAGCCGGTCCCAGCCGAAGATCCACAGGCCGATGAAGGTGGATTCGAGGAAGAACGCGACCAGCGCCTCGATGGCGAGGGGGGCGCCGAAGATGTCACCGACGAAGCGGGAGTAGTCGCTCCAGTTCATGCCGAACTGGAACTCCTGCACGATGCCGGTGACCACACCCATCGCAAAGTTGATCAGGAACAGCTTGCCGTAGAACTTGGTGAGCTTGAGGTAGCGCTCGTTGCCGGTGCGGTGCCACAACGTCTGCAGGATGGCCACCAGCACGGACAGGCCGATGGTCAGCGGCACGAAGAGAAAGTGGTAGACGGTGGTGACACCGAACTGCCACCGGGCAACGTCCAACGCGTCCACCTGAAACCCCCAGCTACTCATACTACGAGACGTAGTAAATACTACTGTTCGTCGTAGAGGGTTGGGCAGGGGCAGGCGACCCGAACCGGCCCGGGACCAATGACCCTGATCACCCCGGCCGCCGGCCCAGCCCGACGCCCAGCCGCGGGCAACCAGGCGACCTGCCCCCGCGGCCCCGCCGCCACGTGCGACGATGGCGCGCTGATGAACACGGCACACTCCCCCTGGCAGCCGCCGCTGGTCTGGCGCGCCGCCCTGCTGCTGGCCCGGGCCCTGGTCGGCCTGCTGGCCCGCATCGAGGTCACCGGCGACGTCCCCGCGCACCTGCGCCGCGGACCGCTGGTGCTGGCCGCCAACCACATCAGCCCGTTCGACCCCGTGGTGCTGGCCGCCGCCTGCCAGACCCGCGGCATCGCCCCCCGGATCATGGCGACCGCCGGGTTGTTCCGCGCCCCGGTGATCGGCGCCGCCATGCGCCGCGCCGGGCACATCCGCGTCGACCGGGGCACCACCGGGGTACACCGGGCACTGGACGCCGCCGCCACCGCCGTCGCGGGCGGCTCGGTGATCCTCATCTACCCGGAAGGACGCATCGGCCTGGACCCCGGCATGTGGCCCGAACGCGGCAAGACCGGCGCCGCGCGGCTCGCCCTGGCCTGCGCCGCCCCGGTCATCCCGGTCGCCCAGTGGGGCGCCCACGAGGTGCTCCCCTATCGGGCGCCCCGGGGAATGCTGCGCGGCATCGCCCGCGCGCTGTGGCGCCGCCCGGTGATCCGGGTGCACTTCGGCGCACCCGTCGACCTGGGCGAGACGGTTGCCGGCAACCCCGGCGCGGCCCGCCGGGCCACCGACCGGATCATCGACGCGCTCACCGACACCCTCGCTCCGCTGCGCCCCGACGAGCCTGACCTGCCCCGGCACGTCGACCCCAGCCGCCCCGCCGACCTCAGCCGCGCCCACCGCCGCCACTCAGCCTGACGCCGCCACGAGATCGATTCGGTTTCTTGGAAACGGGGGGTCACCTGCGGTCCACCCATGGCAGGCATACTGCGTCGCGTGCTGACCCGATTCGGTTACCTCGACGCGCCCGCGCCGCTGGCGTTCGCCCACCGCGGCGGTGCCGCCGAGGGCGACGAGAACACCACCGAGGCGTTCGCCCGGGCCATCGGGCTGGGCTACCGGTACGTGGAGACCGACGTGCACGCCACCGCGGACGGCGTGGCGGTGATCTTCCACGACCCGACGCTGCGCCGGGTCACCGGTGAGACGGGGCGCATCGCCGACCTGAGCTGGGCCGACCTCGCCTCGGTACGCGTCGGCGGTGCGGCCGTCGTACCCCGGCTCGACGAGGTGCTGGGCGCCTGGCCGCAGGTCCGCTTCAACATCGACGTGAAAGCCGACGGCGGGGTCGAGCCGACGGTCGCGACCGTGACCCGGGCGGGCGCCGCCGACCGGGTGCTGCTGGCTTCGTTCAGCGACGCCCGGCTGACCCGGCTGCGCGCGCTCACCGGAGGACGGGTCGCCACCAGCCTCGGCATGCGCGGGGTCGCCCGGCTGCGGCTCGCCTCCCTGCACGGGCGCCCGTTGCGGCTGCCCCCGTCGGTGGTCGCCGCTCAGGTGCCGCCGCACTACGGCCGGGTGCCGGTGGTGGACCGCCGGTTCCTCGACTACTGCCACCGGATCGGCTTGCAGGTGCACGTCTGGACGATCGACGAACCCGCCCAGATGCACGACTTACTGGATCGTGGTGTGGATGGCATCATGACCGATCACGTCGGCGTGCTGCGCGACGTCTACCGCAGCCGCGGCCACTGGGCCGCCTGACCATCGAAGGACCCCCGATGGCCGAGACCGTCACCCCCACGGTGGACGACACCCCGCCGCCGACGAGCACTCGCCGCGAGCGCAGTGGCTGGTACATCTACGACTGGGCCAACTCCGCGTTCCAGACCACGGTGATCACCGTGTTCCTCGGCCCGTTCCTGACCACCGTCGCCGAGTTGGCCGCCGGCTGCGAACTGGGCGCGGACACCTGCGACGGTTTCGTGTACCCGCTGGGCATCAAGGTCGCGGCCGGGTCCTACTACCCGTACCTGATCTCGCTGTCGGTGTTCCTCACCGTGTTCGTGCTGCCGGTCATCGGGGCGATCGCCGACCGGTCGGTGCACAAGAAGCGGCTGCTCGGCGGCGCCGCGTTCACCGGCTCCGGCGCGACCATCGCGATGGCCTTCGTCACCGGCGACCGCTACCTGCTCGGCGGGGCGCTGTTCCTGATCGCCAACATCTCCTTCGGTGCGGCCATCGTGGTCTACAACTCGTTCCTGCCGCAGCTCGGCGGCCCCGACGAACGCGACGGCATTTCCAGCCGCGGCTGGGCGCTGGGCTACCTCGGCGGCGGTCTGCTGCTGGCACTCAACCTCGTCGCGATCACCCTGCTCGACGAGGGCGACAACCCGCAACGCACCCTGGACCTGGCCCGCTGGTCGATCGTCTCCGCCGGAGTGTGGTGGGCGGCGTTCACGCTGGTGCCGCTGCGCTGGTTGCGCGAACGCCCCACCGCTGCGGCGCTGACCCGGGGCGGCAACGTGCTCACCGACGGGTTCCGCCAACTCGGCCGCACCATGCGGGAGATCAAGGCGTACCCGCTGACGCTGTACTTCCTGCTCGCCTTTCTGGTCTACAACGACGGCATCCAGACCGTCATCACCCTGGCCAGCCAGTACGGCACCGAGGAGCTGCGCCTGGAACAGAGCACCCTGATCGTCACGATCCTGCTGGTGCAGTTCCTCGCCTTCGGCGGCGCGTTGAGCCTGGGCGCGCTGGCCAAGCACATCGGCGCCTGGAAGACCGTGCTGCTCAGCCTGGTGCTCTGGACCGGCGTGATCATCGCCGCGTTCCGGTTGCCCGCCGGGGCCCCGGTGCCGTTCATGGTCCTCGGCGCGGCCATCGGCCTGGTCCTCGGCGGCAGCCAGGCGCTGAGCCGGTCGCTGTTCAGCCAGCTCATCCCGGCCGGCAAGGAGGGCGAGTACTACGGCTTCTACGAGATCAGCGACAAGGGCACCAGCTGGCTCGGCCCGCTCGCCTTCGGCCTGGTGTTCCAGCTCACCTCCTCCTACCGGGTGGGCCTGGTCTCACTGCTGATCTTCTTCGTGGTCGGTTTCCTGCTCCTGCTGGCCGTACCGATGCGCCGGGCCATCATCGCCGCCGGGAACACCCCACCGCGGGTGCTCTGAGCAGGCCGCGCCGGGCGGATCGGCCCCGGTCGATCAGATAGGCTGCCCGACCGTGACTGACGACGCCGCCATCTCCCCGACCTGCCTGGCCCACCCGCTCGCCGGCCCGCACCACGTCGCGGCCGGGTGCGCGGCGGCGCGCGGGCTCGACGGGCGTCCGTTGCACGCGGCGGCGTTGAAGTTCTTCTGGGGACCGATGGACTGCGGCAAGTCCACGATGGCGCTGCAGATGAACTACAACCACGCCCGGCAGGGCCGTCGTGGGCTGGTCACCACCCGCATCGACCGGTCGCTGGGCCCGCAGGTCACCACCCGCATCGGGCTGGCGCACGAGGCCGTCGAAGTCACCGACGACCTGGACCTGCGGGCCCTGGTCCGCGGCCGGTGGGCCGACGGAGTACGCGTCGACTACCTGATCTGCGACGAGGCGTGCTTCTACACCGTCGAACACGTCGAGCAGATGGCCGAGCTGGTCGACAGCTACGACGTGGACGTGTTCGCGTTCGGCCTGGCCACCGACTTCCGGTCCTGCCTGTTCCCCGCCACCCAGCGGCTGTTCGAGCTGGCCGACGAGGTGGCCCGCATCCAGGTCGAGGTGCTCTGCTGGTGCGGCCGGGAAGGGCTGCTCAACGCCCGGGTCGTCGACGGGCGGGTGGTCCGCGAGGGCGCGCAGGTCGTCATCGGCGACACGGTCGACACCGCTGACGTGCGCTACCAGGTGCTCTGCCGCCGGCACTACCGCAGCGGCGACCTCGGCCCGGTGACCACCGACCGCTGAACGCCGACGCGGTGGCCGGCCGCCTCAGAAGGGGTCACCACAGACCCGCCAGTGTCCGCCCTCGCGGACCACCGGCAGGCGGCGTTCCTCACTGAGCCCGCCGTCACGGATCACCTTCACGGTCACCGTGCCCTGCGGCCGCCCGCTGCGGGTGGCCACCGACACGTCGGTGATCTCGTAGTCGGTCACCATCGGCGGCGTACGCACCCAACTGGTGAAGCCGATCGCGCTCCACCGGCGGCGCGCGTCCTCGCAGAGCCGCCCGTACGCCTTGTCGCTGTCGCCGAGGGCCACCTCGTTGAGGAACCCGTCGGCGGTGTCCCGGATCGGACCGGCGGCCTGCCGGACGGTCTGCAGGTTCCAGGCGCCCACCCCGGCCACCCCGACGCAGCACAGCGCCACGCCGAACCCGACGACGGCCAACCCGGTGCGCATCGGGCGGTGACGCCGGGCCGGTCGGCTCCACGGCTGGCCGGCACCCACGACTACCGACCGTAGAGAACACCATCGCGCCGGAGCACGACAAGCCGGAAACTGGGTGCGCCCGGTGGACGGGTGTGCCCTGTTCGGATCGACCACGGATCGTCTACCGTCGGCGCACACCCCCGAGCAGTGCCAGGAGCCGATCGATGAGCCGCTTCGTGCAGCCGCCACCACACCCCGTCGACGCGTACGCCGGTGACGGCCTGCTGCGGTCCTGGCTGGAGCGTCACCTCGGCCCGGCCGGGCACGCCGCCGCGAAGGGCCGCCTCGCTGACCTGGCCGCCGACGTCGCCGGGCCGCTGCGCGCGGCGCACGCCGACGCGGAGGCGCACCCGCCGACGCTGGTCCGCTACGACCCGTGGGGTGCCCGGATCGACCGGATCGACACCTCCGCCGGCTGGCAGGCGCAGCGCGCCGCCGCCGCCCGACACGCCGTGGTCGCGCTGCCCTACCTGCCGGACGCGCGCGGCACCTGGGGCGCCGCCGCGCGGGTCGTGCAACACGCCCTGCTGCACCTGTACGGGCCGGAGTCGGCGACGTTCTCCTGCCCGGTGGCGATGGCTGACGGAGCTGCGGCGCTGCTCAGCATGCCCGACGTGGACGCCGGGGTCCGCAACACGTGGCTGCCCCGGCTGATCTCCACGGAC
Source organism: Micromonospora sp. NBC_01638 (assembly GCF_045209745.1). Lineage (NCBI taxonomy): Bacteria > Bacillati > Actinomycetota > Actinomycetes > Micromonosporales > Micromonosporaceae > Micromonospora > Micromonospora sp. NBC_01638. The sequence goes on along the minus strand of NZ_CP109273.1, from coordinate 5,752,400 downwards.
CCGGCCACCGCGATCACCAGCGGGCAGTGGATGACGGAGTCGCAGGGCGGCTCCGACCTGGGCCGGTCGAGCACGGTCGGCCGACCCGCGGCGGATGGTTCGTGGCGGCTGACCGGAGAGAAGTGGTTCTGCTCCGCCGCCGACGCGGCGATGGCGGTGGCGCTGGCCCGACCGGAGGGCGCCGGGCGCGGCAGCCGCGTGCTCGCACCGTTCCTCGTTCCCCGGTACGCGGCCGACTCACCGCTGGCCAGCGGCATGGCACCGGACGCACCCGCACCGGGCGTCACCGTGCACCGCCTCAAGGACAAGCTCGGTACCTGGGCGCTGCCCACCGCCGAGATCGGTCTGCGCGACGCGTACGCCGTACCGCTGGGCGACCCGGCGGTGCCCGGCCTGGTCCGGGCGATGACCCTGGTGGTGGTGACCCGGGTGCACAACGCCGCGGCGGCGGCCGGCGGGATGCGACGGGGTCTCGCCTACGCCCGGGCGTACGCCGACGTGCGGCACGTCGCCGACGGCGCGCTGGCGTCCTCGCCGCTGCACCGGGCGACCCTGGGCACCCTCGCGGTCGACGCGGCGGGCGCGTTCGCGCTGGCCGGGCACGCTTTTGCCCTGCTCGGACGGGTCGAGGTCGGCGCCGACCCGGTGGCCGCAGCGGAGTTGCGCATCGTGGCGCCGCTGGCGAAGCTGGCGACCGGCCGGCTCGCCGTCAGTTCCGCCAGTGAGTACGTGGAAAGCTTCGGCGGGGCCGGCTATGTGGAGGACACCGGCGTGCCCCGGTTGCTGCGCGACGCCCAGGTGCTGCCGATCTGGGAGGGCACCACCAATGTGCTGGCCCTGGACGTGCTACGCGCGCTGACGCGGGAGGACGCCGGGGCGCCGCTGCTGGGCCGGCTCGCCGCCGCCGTCGACCTGGCCCGGCCGCTGTCGCCGGTGCTGGCCGACACCCTGGCCGCCGCCGCCGCGCAGCTGGGCGACACCATCACCTTGGTGACCGCCGACCCCGGTGCGCCGACGGTCCTCGCCGGCGCCCGTGGCCTGGCGCTGCGCCTGGCGTACGCGCTGACCACCGCGCTGCTCGTCGAGCACGCCGCGTGGGGTGACGAGCAGGCGGAGCTGGCCGCCCGACTGTGGGCGCGGCGCTGGCTGCGGCACGAGGAGATCGCCGAGGACGCCCACCACCATCTGGACCTGCTCTGCTGACCGGCCGGCGCGAACGGACGGTTGTGCGCCGAGGTTGGTGCTGATCGAGCTGGACGACGACCGGCGCACTGAGATCGGTGGGTGTCGGACCCCGACGGCATACTGCCGGCGTGACAGTTTCTGCTGACCTCGCAATGGTCAACCTCGACAGCTCCGACCCCGCTGGCCACGCCGCCTTCTACCACCAGGCGCTCGGCTGGGAGGTCACCCACAGTCAACCCGAGTACGCCATGATCAGCGGTGGTGGCGTCTCGATCGGCTTCGGCCTGGTCGACGGCTATCGACCGCCGGCCTGGCCGGATCCGGCCGGTGACAAGCGCTACCACCTCGATCTCTACGTCGACGACCTCGCGGCAGCGCAGGAGAAGTTCGTCGCGGCGGGCGCGTCGAAGCCGGATTTCCAGCCCGGTGGTGAGCGGTGGGTGGTGCTTCTCGACCCGATCGGGCAGCCGTTCTGCATCTGCCCCCGTCCGCAGAGCTGAGGCCGCTCGCCGCAACGACAAGTCGACGCCACCGCGGTCCTCGACTCACCGGAGAGCGGTCGGCGGATGGACGCCGCCGGGGGCGTGCTGCTCAGCTGCGACGCCGGGACCGGGCCGCCCACACCACGTAGGCCGGGTCCCGGTCGAGGTTGTGCCGATCCCGGTCGTAGCGGCGGGTCGTGCGCGGGTCGGCGTGCCCCATCGCGTCCTGCACGTCCTCCAAGGGGACACCCTCGGAGCGGGCCGTGGTGGCGAAGGCGTGCCGCAGTGAGTGCGGGGACAGCTTCGCCCAGGCCGGGATGCCGGCGGCTCGGGCGAGTCGCCGGACCATCCGGAACACCGAGTGCCGGTCCAGCCGGGCGCCGCTGGCGGTGACCAGCAGCGGCCCGGTCAGCTGCGGCACCGGCACGCCGGTGGCGGCGGCCCGTTGGGCCAGGTAGGCGTCCACCGCGTACCCGGTGCCGGGGGTGAGGGCGCGACGGCGTTGCTTGCCGCCCTTGCCGACGAAACGCACGCTGCGGTGCCCGCGTTCGGTGCCGAGGTCGGTCAGGTCCAGTGAGATCAGCTCCCCGACCCGCAGGCCCAGGTCGGCGAGGAGCGCGATCGCCGCCCGGTTGCGCACGGCGGTCGCGCTGGTGTCCGCGTCGGCGGCGTCGAGCAGGGCGTCCACCTCTTCGGGGGTGAGCCCGACGGTCGCGGAGTGGTCCCGGTCGACGCGGGGCCGGTCCGCGCCGGAGACCGGGTTGGCCGGCACCCCACCAAGTTTGACGAGAAAGTCATACCAACTGGACAGCGCGGAGAGCCGGCGCGCCACGGTCGCCGGGGTCAGTGGTCGGCCGCTGCGGGCGCCGGTGGTGGACTCCAACGCGCGTGCGTAGTCGTTGACGTGCAGGAACGTGGCCCGCAGCGGGTCCAGGTCACGGCCGGCGCACCAGGTGAGCCAGCCGGTGACGTCGCGTCGGTACGCGTCGCGGGTGTGCTCGGACAGCCGCCGGTTGCGCAGCCACGCCTCGGTGACCTCGACCGGCCCGCTCGGCAGCGCGGGTGGCGCGGACGGGCGGGGTAGCACCGGAGCGTGGGAGATCACCATGTGAAAAAGGCTCTCAGTTTCGGGTGGGATCGGCGTGCAGGCGCGCCGATCCCACCCGTCACCGTGATCAGGCGTTGATCTGCCGACGCCCGTCGCCGTTGGCGGTGATGGTCACCCGGCGTGGCTTGGCGCGCTCGGCAACCGGGATGCGCAGCGTCAACACCCCGTGCTCGTAGCCCGCCTCCAGCTTGTCGGTGTCCAGAGTGTCGCCCAGGAACAGCTGCCGGGTGAAGGTGCCCATCGGGCGTTCGGCGGCCACCAGTTCGACGCCGTCGCCAGCGGGCCGGCGACGCTCGGCGCGGACGGTGAGCACATTGCGCTCGACGGTGCAGTCGATGCTGTCCGGATCGACGCCGGGCAGGTCGAACGCCGCGTAGAAGTGGTCCCCGTCGCGGTAGGCGTCCAGGTGCATCATCGCGGGACGGGCTGCCGTACCGAAGAACTGCTCGGCGAGCCGGTCGATCTCGCGGAACGGGTCGGTACGCATCAACATGGTCATGCCTCCTCGGTTCTCCTGGCCGAAGGTGATGAGTTGAGCCGGAGCGACTCAACTTCCTCCTACTATTTAGCGCGTCCGAAGGCTGGCGTCAACCGCTCACGGCAGCCGCTTTTCGAACCAGTGCTCGGCGTAGGGGCCTCGCGAGTACGCCGGGATCTCGACGTAGCCGTGCCGGGCGTACAGGGCGCGGGCCTCGACCAGGTCGGCGCGGGTGTCGAGCCGGATCCGATCCGCCCCGGCCACCCGGGCCCGCTGCTCGACGGCGGCCAGCAGCGCGGCGCCCCCACCGGCGCCACGATGCTCGGGGCGGAGGAACACCCGGGTCAGCTCGGCCCAACCCGACTGCCAACGCAGCCCGGCGCAGCCGGCCAGGTCAGAGCCGTGGTGGGCGAGCAGCAGCAGCCCGCCCGGGTGCGCCAGGTCGTCACTGGGCAACTCGGCCAGCGCCTCGTCGACCTCGCCGGGCAGGGCCGGGCGGCGGTGGTAGCGGACCACCATTTCGGTCATGTACTCGCGCAACAGGAGCACCGCGTCGGGGTGGTCGGGCTGGCTGGTGCTGGTCGTCCAGGTGGGTCGGGCGGTAATGGTCACCTGTTGATCATCCCCGCCCGGTCAACGGCTTTACGGCGCGCGGTCAGCGGCGACGGGCCGGCAGCAGGGCGATCAGCACGACCGCCACGGCTACGTGCGTCGCGCCGAGGGCCAGCTTGGCGCCGCCGGTGGCCTCGGTGCCGAGCAGTGGGGCGAAGGACAGCAACGTCACCATGACGGCCAGCGAGATCCAGACAGGACGGGCGAACCGCGGGGCGAACCGCTCCAGCAGGGCCAACGTCGCCCAGCCGAGCAGTGCGACGCCCAGGGAGACCACGAAAATCGCGCCAGCCCCGATGACTGTTGCGGGCTGACCCGGATTCTCGACGGTGTAGTCAACTCCGGCCAGCGCGCCGATCGCCCAGATGGCCAGGCAGGCCACGACGGCGGCGCCGACGGCGAGGGCGCGGCGGCGCAGCGATGAGGTGGCAGGGGTCGCGACAGCGGTAGCACTCATGACGGCTCCTCGTTCAGGGAAAAGAACAAGTGAGACCGTAGCAGATAGTCTCGTCCAGAACTATCTGCTTTGGGATCAACAACCGGATCGGACACCCGGCGCGTACGGGGAGGTGTTGGCCAACGGGCCGTCCACCAGCGCCAGGAGAGCACGCAGAAACGCCTCCCGGTCTGGCTCTGGCAGGGTAGCGAGAAGATCGTCCTGGATGCGGCGAACCACCTGCTGCGCTCGCTGCAGGACCTGGTCCCCCGCCGGCGTCACCGCGACCAGCCGGGCCCGCCGATCCGTCGGCGCCGGGCGACGCTCGGCCAACCCGGCCCGCTCCAACTGGTCGAGCGTGACGACCATCGTGGTCTTGTCCACGCCGCACCGCTCGCCGATTTCCCGCTGGGTCAGGTCGCCGGTGCGGGCCTGCGCCAGCACATAGTGCGCCCGCGGTGAGATGCCCAGCTCGGCCAGCCCCGCCGCGTACTCGGTCTGCAGCGCGTGACTGGCCCAGGAGAGCAGGAACAACAGGTCCGGTGGGCCGTCGGCGGGCGTGCAGGAGGTCATGCGCCGAGGCTAGCAAGATCCTCGGCGACCAGACGGTTCGCGCGGCACCACCCGCGCCGGCAGGCCGGTCCGTTCGGCGACCGCCGCCGCGCTGGCCGACCCAGCACGATCGCCGCGAAGATCCGTCGCCGTCCGCCGTCCGCCGTCGGCCAGGGCTCCGGCCAGGGCATGCGCAGTCACGCCGGTCACCCTCGGGTGCGGTTGATCGACTCGGATTCCGGGGAATCGCGGCATCGACCGCCGGCTGCTGACACCCCGCTTTCCTTGAGAACGAGGCGATCACGCGCCCGCTGGCTCTTCGGCGACGAGCAGCACCCGACGCAGCAGGTCGGAGAGTTGTCGCCGTTCGGTCGGGGTGAGCGCGCCGAGCAGTCGGTGCTCCTCTGCGCCCTGGATCTCCATTGCCCCGAGCCACGCCGCCTGACCCGCGTCGGTGAGCTCCACGTCCACCCGCCGGCGGTCGACTGTCGAGGGAATCCGGCGCACGAAACCCCGCCGCAGCAGCGCGTCCACCCGCGCCGTGATCGAGGCGGGGGCCATCGCGAGGTCCGCTGCGAGGTCCGAGGGTGCGGCCCGGCCACGGCGGCCGGCCAGGGCGTGCAGGGTGTCGTACTCGTGGGCCTGCAGGTCGAGGTCGACCAGGACCCGTTCCTTGACCGTCCGCAGGTGCCGGACCAGCTTGATCATCCTGGTCACCGCGCCCTCGACGTCCGCGTCGAGGGCCGGCACCACGGGTAGCCAACGCTCGATGTGCCGGTCGACGGCATCCGGGATGGTGGTCACCGCGCCAGCTTACCTCGGTGCCGAGATATTCATTGCCGAAAGGTTCGATGTCGAAGTATGTTGCCGATATGGTTCACCCCCTGCGCACCCGCTCCTTCCGGCTGCTGTTCCTCGGCCGCACCGTCTCCACCCTCGGCGACGCGGTGGTGCCCGCCGCGCTGGCCCTGGCCGTGCTGCGGGCCACCGGCTCCACCGGCGCGCTGGCCGTCGTCCTCGCCGCGGCGATGGTTCCCCGACTGCTCCTGCTGCCACTCGGCGGTGTCCTCGCCGACCGGTTCGACGCCCGCCGGGTCGCCCTGCTGGCCGACCTGGTCCGCTGCGCGACCCAGCTCGCGGTCGGCGTGGAGTTGCTCGGCGGCGACCCGTCGCTGACCACCGTCGTCGTGGCGTCCGCGCTCGGCGGCACCGCGTCGGCGTTCGCCATGCCGACCGCGTCCCCGCTGGTCGCCGGCACCGTCGAACCGGCCGGCCGGCAGCGGGCCAACGCCCTGATGGGGATCACCGCGAACACCAGCCGGCTCGCCGGTCCGGCGCTGGCCGGCGCGCTGATCTGGGCCGCCGGACCCGGCTGGGCGTTCATCCTCGACAGCGCGTCGTTCGCGCTCAGCGCCGCCCTGCTCGCGCTGGTGCGGGTCCGCCACGTGCCGGTGCCCCGCCGCTCCGTCCTCGCCGACCTGCGGCACGGCTTCGGCGAGGTGCGCGCCCGCGACTGGTTCTGGACCAGCCTGCTCGGGCACGGCGTGTGGAACGGCGCGGCCGCCGTGCTGATGACCCTCGGGCCGGTCATCGCCATCGACCGACTCGGTGGCGAGACGACCTGGGTGCTGTTGTTGCAGGCCGGCGCGGTCGGCATGCTCACCGGATCGCTGTTGGCCGGGCGGGTCCGGCTACACCGGCCGGTGCTGCTGGCCAACCTCGGGTTGGCCAGCTACGCCGCCCCGCTGTTCCTGCTCGCCGTCGCCGCGCCCGCCCCAGCGGTGATCGCCGCGTACGCCGTGGCGCTGACCGCCCTCGGCTACCTCAACCCGGTCTGGGAAACCGTCGTGCAGCACCACTTTCCGCCGGACGTCCTGGCCCGCGTCACCTCGTACGACTGGCTGGTGTCGCTGGGCGCCATGCCACTGGGGTACGCGTTGGCGCCGCTGGCCGCCGACGCGTTCGGCGCGCCCGTGCCGCTGGCGGTCGCCGGCCTGCTGGTGCTCGCCTCGTGCGCGGGCACTGCGCTCGTCCCCGGCGTACGCCGACTCACCTGGCCGGCGGCCCCGCAACCGCAACCGGCCGAACCCGCTGACGTCCGCTGATCAGATCGGGCCGTCGGTCAACCGGCGTCGCGTGCCATCGCGACGAAGCCACGCCACGACTCCGGGCTGAAGGTGAGCGTTGCGCCGTCGCGATCTTTCGTGTCCCGAACGAGGACCACGCCGGAGAGGTTGTCGGCAACCTCGACACAGTCACCGCCGTTGCCGCCGCTCTTTGTGCTCTTACGCCACCGCGCACCGGTCATGTCCATGATGCTGCCGCTTCTCTGAGAAGTGCCAAGGAACGCCCTCGGGGCAGAGCCTCTCCGCGAATACGCTCCCACCGTCGTTCCAGGCTAACAAGTTCCGACGCCTGATCGAGGATCTGCGCCCGTGCAGGGCTGTCGACGTGCGCGACCCGCGACCCGTCCGGCATGTCCGCAATGGTGAACGGTCCGTCGAGCCCGGGATAGCTGGGTGCGTCCGCCGGGACGATGTGGAGCTGCACGCTGCCCATCTCGGCGTACCCGAGCAGGCGCGCGAGTTGCACCGCCATCAAGGCGCGGTCGTCGCCGACGCGCCGCCTCAGCACCCCCTCGTCCAGCACGGCGATCAGCAGTGGTCCGCTGTCCCGGCTGAGAATCGCCTGCCGACTGATTCGCGCCTCCGCGAATTCGGCGACCGCCTCCGGTTTCAGCACCCCACCGGCCAGGGTCGCCCGCGCGTACGCCTCCGTCTGCAGCAGTCCGGGCACCCACGCCAGTTGGAACGACCGCAGCGTCACCGCCTCGCGTTCGAGGTCGACCCACGGCCGGAACCACACGGGTTCGCGGCGACGGACGACGTCCGGCCAAAGCGCGTCGGCGTCTTTTGCCAGGAGCTCTGCGACGGTCGACCGGTGTCGGCTCTGCGGAATGTGCCCCGGGTTTGCCCACCTGGCGACGGTCTTCGGGTGCACGCCGATCCGACCTGCGAGGCTTTCGGCGGTGTGACCCGCTCCGGCGAGCGCCGCGACAAAGGCGTGGTTCATGCCAACCCTCCCCCTGAACAAAACAACTGCCCGAAGGAGATTACACAACGCTGTGTGATTGTCCGGCAACCCTCGGCACAGTGCTGTGTAGACGGCGCGACCGGCAGGGACCCGAATCCGGCGGACGCGTTCGCAGCGGGGCCGCCCCGACGGGCGAGCACTCACGGGGCGGCCCCTTCCCAACGCCAGTCAGGGGGAATCGGTGTCAGACGAGGACGAGAAGCCACGGAAGCCGGACAAGCCGCAACCGGAGGTGCGGGGATGACCGGCCTCGTGCTCAGGGCAGGGGACGTGGTCCTCCTGACCACCGCCGCGAGCGTTCAATTCCTGAAAACCCGCTTACCCGCACCGATCCGGCGTCACGGTCCCGTGGGGGTCGCCTGATGCCCGAGCGTCCGAAGCACTCCCCATTGCGGCCGTCGTGGCGCTGCCCGGTCTGCGGCATCCTGTGGCCGTGCTCGGCCGCGAAACTGCGCCTCCTCGGCGAGTACCGCGAGGATCGGCCGGGCCTGTTGATCCACCTGGCGAAGGTTCAGGAGGCAGCCGAAGCCGATCTCACCGCGCTCAACCCAAACGGTGTGCTTCCCAATCTGACCCCGCGTTTCGTCGGCTGGGCCGAAGCCCGCTGATCAGGTCGCGTCGGCCTCACTCTCCGGTCGGGCCGCCGGCGAGTTCGGCGACCACGTCGAGGTGACCGAGGTGACGGGCGTACTCCTGGACCAGGTGGAACAGCACCCGCTCCAGCGACGCCGGGTCGGCGCCGTTCCAGCGCGGGCCCGGCGCACCGACCTCCGCCAGGTCGTGCGCCGTCACCACCTCGGTGGTGTGCGCCCCCTGAGCGCGCAGCGCCGCCACCAGGTCCGCGCGGGTCTCGTCGGGGGCGACGTACCAGCGGTCCTGGTGGCGGTCGCCCCACGGCTCGGCGACATTCCGGCCCTGGAAACCCCACTCGATCCAGCGCAGCTCGACGTGACGCAGATGCTTGAGCAACTCCAGCGGAGTCCACCCCGACGGCAGCCGGCTGCGCCGCAGCTCCGACTCGGCCAACGCCGACACCTTCTCCACCATGGACTCGCGGAAATAGTCCAGGTAGCGCAGGAACACCTCGGTGCGGCTGCCAGCGGGAGCGGTGGGTTCGGGAAAGACGGTCATTGTCCGGAAACGGTCGGCAGGTCGCGTGCGCGCTGCCGCACACCCGCCCCGCCGTACGGGTAGTCACCCACGGGCGGGGCGCTCGCCTCGTCCAGCAACCGCATCTGCTCGGCGTCGAGAATCAGGTCGGCGGCGGTCAGGTTGTCGTCGAGCTGCTCGGTGGTACGCGCACCGAGGATCACCGAGGTGACCGCCGGCCGGGCCGCCAGCCAGGCCAGCGCCACCGCCGACATGGACACGCCGCGTTCCCCGGCGACCCGGCCAACCGCGTCGAGCACCCGCCAGGTGCGCTCGTCGGCGTTGCGACCCGCGTACGCCTCGACGCCGCGCTCCGGGTTCTCGCCGAGCCGGGTAGCGCCGCTGGGCACGCTGTCGCGCTGGTACTTGCCGGTCAGCCAGCCGCCGCCCAGCGGCGACCACGGCAGGATCCCGATGCCCTCGTTCTCGCAGACCGGCACCAGCTCGAACTCGATCTCGCGGGCCAGCAGGTTGTACTGCGGTTGCAGGGCCACGATCGGGGTGAGGTTGAGGTGCTGGGTGAGCAGGGCCGCCTTCTGCAACTGCCAACCGGTGAAGTTACTGACACCCGCGTAACGGATCTTGCCCGCGCTCACCGCGTCGTCGAAGAATCGCAGCGTCTCCGGCAGGGGGGTCAGCGGGTCCCAGGCGTGCGCCTGGTACAGGTCGACGGCCTCGACGCCGAGCCGCCGCAGGCTGGCGTCCAGGGCGCGGGTGAGGTGCACCCGGGACAGGCCGGCGTCGTTCGCCCCCGGGCCCATCGGGAACCGCCCCTTCGTGGCGATGACCAGCCGGTCACGCAGGTCCGGCCGCGTCCGCAGCCAGCGTCCGACGATGTCCTCCGAGACACCGGCGGAGTAGACGTCGGCGGTGTCGATGACGGTGCCCCCGGCCTCGACGAACCGGTCCAGTTGGGCGAAACTGCCGGCCTCGTCGGTTTCCGCGCCGAAGGTCATCGTGCCAAGACACAGGGTCGACACCACCGTGCCGGTGGTGCCCAGAGTGCGATAGCGCATGTCGTCCTTCCGGTCCGAGTGACAAAGCTGATCTTCGCACCTGATCAGACCGCTTGCACGCGGAGACCTATGGGCACTCACGCGGCGGCTTCGCCGGTCATGATGGGTGGCGCGTCCGTCCGCAACGGAACCTTGCAACCGTTCGTCCTGTTTCGCCGCTCAAGAGGACGATCGCTCCGTTCGACCGTTCACAGCCCACATTTCGGGATATGCGAATGACGAAACATCTGCCGGACCGCCTGCCCTTCGAATCAGGACATACACCGACAAGCTCCCCATAACCTCGACCGGTGGCTGTTCACATGTCTTTCGATGGGTTGCCAGGTCGCCCTCAGCACGTTCTGCCCACTGTCCTGTCCCGACCCATCGAACCGGTGTTCGTGGACGCCACTGGCATCCGCCGCCGCCGGATTCGACGCGCGGGCGTGCTGGTCGCAGTCGCCTCGCTGAGCTACCTGCCGATGGCCGCGACCGCTCTGCTCCCCGGTCCGCCGGCGCCCGCGCAGCCCGCTCCACTGTTCGTCGGCGACCGGACCGGAGAACAGCCTCGCGCGGCGCCGCCGCCGCTCGGCGATCCGCATCAGAACCTCACCCCCGAACCGGAAGACACCGTGGATGGCCCACAACTTCCGGCAGACCGGGCGCCGGCGCCGGACGATATGGCGCCGACGACCGAGCCGTCGATCAACCCGACCTATCCCGAACCCAGCCACTCGGCCGACGTGCTCCCGACCGGTCGTCCGTCCACCACCCCAATGCCCCCGACCTCGTCCCCGACCTCGTCCCCGACCTCGCCGCCGGCCCCGCTGCCCGAGGGCTCGACACCGCCCGTCACCGCCTCGCCGACCATGTCCACTCCGGCCGAACCCAGTCCCGGACCCGTCGCGACCCGGCCGATCACGCTTGAGCTCGCGCCATGGGTGGCGGGATGATCCTGGTGAACCGTCGCCGCCGCGCCGCCGGCCACGCCGGTGACCGTCGGCCCGGCCGCATCGGCCAGGGAGTCAGCCGGTTCGTCTGCGCCTCACTGGCGACGGTGGTGATCTGCGTGCTGTTTGTGGAGGCGTACGCCAACGCCAGCTTCAGACCCGATCATGTACGGGAGGCCGAGGACCAGGGCACCGTCCCGGCCGATGTCCTCAACGGCGGGCCGGTACTCGATGCCCGGCAGGACCAGCCCCGCTCCTACCGCCTACCCCCGCGGACCATCGCCCTCACCTTCGACGACGGGCCGGACCCCGTCTGGACCCCCCGGGTGCTGGACGTCCTACACCGACACCGAACCCCGGCCACCTTCTTCGTGATCGGCTCGCAGGTGGCCAGGCACCGGGACCTGGCACGGCGGTCCGTCCAGGAGGGTCACGAACTCGGCGTGCACACCTTCACCCACCCGGACGTGAGCCTGCTGCCGGGATGGCGACAACGGATGGAGTACGCGCAGACCCAGATGGCGATCGCGGACGCGGCTGGCGTGCGCACCAGTCTGCTGCGCTTCCCCTACTCCTCGCTGCCCAGCGCCGTCGACGACGCGCACTGGCCGGCGATCCGGGAGGCTGGCCGGCTCGGCTACCTGACGGTGGTGAACGACGTCGACAGCGAGGACTGGGTCCGACCCGGCGTGGACGTGATCGTGCGGAAGATGACGCCCGCTGACGGAGCGGGTGCGGTGGTGCTGCTGCACGACGCTGGCGGGGACCGGTCGCAGACCATCGCGGCGCTGGACCGGTTTATCCCGATGATGCAGGCGCGCGGCTACACCTTCACCACGGTCAGCGACGGGATGAACCGGGCACGGCAGGGCGCGGCTCCGTTCGTCGGCAACGCCCCCACGTCGACCATGGACCGCTGGCGGGCCTCCCCCGTGGTGTGGGCGATCCGGCTGGCGGACTCGATCCTGCGCGGGCTCACCCTGCTCTTCGTGGTGGTCGGGGTCCTCGTCCTGACCCGGACGCTGCTGCTGCTCCTGATCGCCGGCCGGCTCGCCCGGCGCAGGCGGGCGCACCGCTGGCCCTGGGGAACATTCGACGCACCGGTGTCGGTGATCGTGCCCGCGTACAACGAACGGGCCGGAATAGTCGCCACGGTCCGTTCGCTGGTGGCCAACGACCACCGGGACATCGAGGTGATCGTGGTCGACGACGGTTCGACCGACGGCACGGCAGACCTCGTCGACACGCTGTGTCTAAACAGCGTCCGGGTGATCCGCAAGCCCAACGGGGGCAAGGCCAGCGCCCTCAACACCGGGCTCCTGTACGCCTCGCACGACATCATCGTGACCGTCGACGCGGACACCGTCTTCGAACCGGATGCGATCCGACGGCTGATCGAGCCGTTCAACGACCCGCGGATCGGAGCGGTAGCCGGAAACGTCAAGGTCGCCAACCGGCGGCGGCTACTCGGCCAGTGGCAGCACATCGAGTACGTCATCGGCTTCAATCTGGACCGTCGGTTCTACGAGAGGCTCGGCTGCATGGCCACAGTCCCGGGAGCCATTGGGGCCTTCCGCCGCCGTGCCCTGGTCGGCGTCGGGGGGATGAGCGGTGACACCCTGGCCGAGGACACCGACATCACCATGGCGGTCCTCCGCGCCGGGTGGCGGGTGGTGTACCAGGACCGCGCCCGCGCCTGGACGGAGGCACCCGCCACCGTGCGCGAGCTGTGGCGGCAGCGCTACCGGTGGAGTTACGGCACCATGCAGGCGATGTGGAAGCACCGGGGCGCGGTGTTCGATCGGGGCGCCTCGGGCCGATTCGGCCGGTTCGGCCTGCCGATGCTCGCCCTCTTCGGCGTGGTGCTGCCACTGCTCGGTCCGGTGCTGGACCTGCTCGCCCTCTACGGCCTCTTCTTCCTGGACACGACGAAGACCGCAGTGGCCTGGGTGGCGATGCTGGTCGTCCAGGCGGCGACCGCCGCGGTGGCCTTCCGGCTCGACCGGGAACGGATACGCCCGCTGCTGACCCTACCGATCCAGCAGTTCGCCTACCGCCAGCTGATGTACGTGGTCCTGGCGCGGTCCGTGGTGACCGCGGTGACCGGCTCCCGGCTCGGCTGGCGCAAGCTCAAGCGGGCCGGTGACGTCGTGGACGACAACCGTCTCGCCCGGTCCCCGTCGGCGACCGCCGGACGCGAGGGGCGCGACCGCTGGTTCGACGCGCTGCGGGCGCTGGCGCTGGCTCGGGTCATCACGTACCACATGTTCGGGGCCGCCTGGCTGAGCGTCGCCTTCCCCGCCATGGGCGTGATGTTCGCGCTGGGCGGCTCCCTGATGGCCAGTTCGCTCGACCGCTCGCCGCAGCGGGCGGTCAGCGGCCGGCTCCGGCGCCTGCTACCGGCGCTGTGGGCCCTGGGCATCGTGCTGCTGCCCCTGATGGTCTGGCACGGCTGGTCCGACCGTCCGGCCTGGCCGGCGCTGCTGAGCTGGCTGGTCCCGGTGCTGCAGCCACCGGGCAATGCGTGGGCGGCGGACGTCACGGGTGTGCTGTGGTACCTCGTCGCGTACCTGTGGTTCGTGCTCCTCTCCCCCGCGGTGCTGACGCTGTACCGACGCTGGCCGGTGTGGTCCGTGCTCACGCCGCTGGCCGGCGTGGTCCTGCTGCAGACCGCGGCACCGGCACTGGGCGGACCGGTGGATTCGGTACTGACCGACCTGGCCACGTTCGGCGCCTGCTGGCTCCTGGGCTTCGCACACCGCGACGGTCAGCTGCAGCGGCTCCCACTTCGGTTCCTGCTGGCCATGGCGGCGCTGTGCCTGGGACTCGCCGTCGGCTGGCTCGTCATCCACCCGGGCGCCGGGCTCGACCTCAACGACATCCCGGTGGCGCAGGCGTTCTGGTCGCTCGGATTCGTGCTGCTGCTGTTGCGGATGTCCCCACAGATGACCTGGCTGGCCCGGATCCGGCCACTCGACCGGCTGGTCACCGCGTTGAACAGTCGCGCCCTGACCATCTACCTCTGGCACAACGCCGTCATCGCGGTCTGCTTCGCCGTCGGTGACCTGCTCGGGGTCTGGCGACTCGGCAAGCTGGGCTACCTGGTGGTGGCCCTGGTGCTCCTCACCGGCCTGGTTCTGGCCCTCGGTTGGATCGAGGACCTCAGCGCCCGACGGTCCCCTCGATTGTTGCCCTGGCCTCGGCCGCCGCAAACGACAGGTCGGGATCGGGCAGTGCAGCCGGCTTCGGGGGCCGCCGCGTCCGATGAACAGGAAGTTCCAGATGTGCTCCACGAACACGCTCGATCAGTACTGACGTGAGCGTTGTTCGGGGTGAAACCACGCCACGACGGCACGGCCGGAAATCAACACGATCCGGCTGAGCCGCCGCTGGCGGGAGACGGTGATGGGGGTGATCACCGTCGGCCGGCACGGGCCTCGCCTCCTACGGGCCCGTGCCGGCTGCTGGCCGCACTGCTTCCTGGCGGTGGACGCCGCGCAGGGGTCGACGTCAGGTGGCAGACGAGAAATACCGCAGCGAATCGGTGATGATGTGTGCGTGAGCGAACCCTCCACCGCCACCGACCGCCCCCACCAGCCGGCTCCAACGTCCCCGCCGCCGGGGCCACCGACGCCCGGCCCCCGCACGCTCGGGCCATGGCTGGTGGCCGGGGCGGTCAGCGTGACGCTGCTGCTGCTCGCCGGCCGCTACGGCTACCACCGCGACGAGCTGTACTTCCTGCTCGCCGGCCGACACCTGGACTGGGGTTACGTCGATCAGGGCCCCCTGGTTCCGGCGCTGGCCCGGCTGCTCGACACGATCGCGCCGGGCAACCTGGTGGTGCTGCGTACCCCGTCGGCGTTGCTGGCCGGCGGCGCGGTCCTGCTGGTCGCCGCCATCGCCCGTGAGCTGGGCGCCGGCCGGGGCGGGCAGACCTTCGCGGCGGTGCTGGCCGCGCTGTCCGGCATCGTGCTCGCCGGCGGGCACCTGCTCAGCACCACCACCGTCGACCTGCTGGTCTGGCTGGCCGCGGCGTGGTGTGCGGTGCGGTTGCTGCGCACCGGCGACAGCCGCTGGGCGCTGGGCATCGGGCTGGCGCTCGGCGTGGGCATGCTCAGCAAGGTGCTGCCCGCGCTGCTGGCCGTGGGCCTGATCGCCGGGGTGCTCATCGCCGGGCCACGCCGGCTGCTGCGCGACCGGTGGGTGCTCGCCGCCGCCGGGATCGCCGTGCTGCTGGCCGCACCGAACCTGATCTGGCAGGCGACGCACGGCTTTCCGCAGCTCGGTGTGGCGGCCTCCATCTCCGAAGGCGACAGCTCCTACAGTGGCCGCCTCAACGCGTTCACCCTCCAGTTCGTCATCATCAGCCCGTACGCCGTGCCGATCTGGATCGCCGGCCTCGTCGCGCTCCTGCGCCGACCGGCGTGGCGGGCGTACCGGGCGGTGGGTTGGTCCTGGTTGGTCGTGGTCGGCGTCGTGCTGATCGCCGGCGGCAAGGGCTACTACGACGCGCCGCTGCTGCTGGTCCTCACCGCCGCCGGCGCGGTGGTGACCGTCGCCTGGGCGTCGCGCGGGTCAGTCCGCCTGCGTCGGGGCCTGCTCGCGCTGGGCGCGGTGCCGTTCCTCCTGCCCACCATCGTGCTGCTGCTGCCGGTGCTGCCGGCCGACCGGCTGCCCGGTTTCGTGCTCGACGTCAACTACGACGCCGGCGAGACCATCGGCTGGCCGGCGTTCGCCGACTCGGTCGCCACCGTCCACCGTGGTCTGCCGCCCGAGGAGCGTTCGCGGGCGGTCGTCCTGACCGGCAACTACGGCGAGGCCGGTGCGCTGGCCCGCTACGGTCCGGCCCGTGACCTGCCCCGCGCGTACTCCGGGCACAACAGCATGGTCGATTTCGGCCGGCCACCCGCCGACGCGGACGTGGTCATCGCCGTCGGCTGGGACCGTCCCGACCGGCTGAACACGTGGTTCGACGAGTGCACGCTCGCCGGGCGGGTGGATCAGCGGGTCGAGGTGGACAACGACGAGAACGGCGGCCCGATCTTCGTATGCCGAGGGCTGCGGCGTCCGTGGGCGCAGATCTGGGACACCGAGGTACGCCACACCGGGTGACAGCGGCGCGGGTACGGTGACGGCGTGCTCTCGGCGGTGAAGGGTCTCTCGCGGTACCACACCGAGGAGTCGCTGCGTGCGTACCTGCTGGGGCGCTCGCACCGCACCGACGACGGCTGTCTCGTCATCCACGGCTACGGTCAGCGACGCGGGGTCCACCAGAAGGTCGCCGGGCGGGCCTGGGCGCACATCGCCGCGTTCGTGGTCCTCGTCGGCGGGTACGACCCCACCCTCGACGTCGATCACCTCTGCGGTGTCGCCGACTGCATCGAGCCGACGCATCTGCGCCAGGTCAGCCGCTCAGAGACCTGCCGGACCCGGTCGCAGCCACCGCAGTGCCGCAACGGCCACGACCGCGAGCTCGACGACGCCACGGGCCGATACCGTCGGGTCTGCCGGGCGTGCAACCGGGAGGCCCAACGCCGTTGGCGTGAACGCGCCGCCGCCGAGGTCGCCCAGGCGCGCGCGGCGTACGGCCGCTCGTAGCCCGCGTACGGCCGGGTGAAGTGCGTCTCGCGTACCTAAATGGCCCTCTCGACTGGCAGGCTCGCGTAATCCAACTGTCTTGTATTCGCGTCCATGGCTCGTCCGCAATCACGGTGAGTCACACGGAGCATGGTGCTGGCGGCGAGATCTGCATCCACGATCATCGTCTGATGACGCGGCGGGCGATCTGGATGCCGTACTGACCGTGAGGATGTCCGGACGACTGGCGCGCCATGTCACGGCAGATGCGGATGCGCGGCGGCAGCTCGCACTGGACGTGGCGGGTTGTGCTGCTCGTGCTCGGCACCACCCCGCGCGCCGTTGACAGCGACCTCATCGAAGGTCTGGTACGCAAAATGGGCCGGCACGGTTCTGGACGTTGACGTCGAGGCTCTGCGCCAGGACGTGGCCGTCTCTCACGACCGAATCATCGCTGCGGCGGGCCGGGCTAGGCCCTCTCACCCGGGCCGCTCCGAAAGCGGAAATTCCGGTATAACGAGCATGCTGTTCCGCTGGCCGATATCCCCTCGGAGTGCCCATGATGACGCAGTTGCGTGACCGTCTCGACGAAGTACTCCAAGCTGGCCAGGTCGGCGGTCTGCACGCCGTCGCGGCGGTTCGCGGTGGTCAAACCTTGCTGGAGTACTACATGGCCGGCGAGGACTTCGCCTGGGGCGAGTCGCTGGGCGTCGTCGAGTTCGGGCCCGAGACGCTGCACGACATCCGGTCCGTCACCAAGAGTGTGACCGTGCTGTTGTACGGCATTGCGCTCGGCGAAGGGTTGGTCCCGCCGCCGGCGGAGCCGCTCCTGCGGCGGTTCCCGCAGTACCCCGACCTGGCAGCCGACCCCCGGCATGCCCGGCTCACCATCGAGCACGCGCTGACAATGTCGTTGGGCGTGGAATGGCGCGAAGATCTCCCGTACAACAGCCCGGCCAACGCCGAGATCGCGATGGAGCTGGCGCCGGACCGGTACCGGTACATCCTGGAGCGGCCGATCATCGAGCCGCCCGGCACCCGATGGACCTACTGCGGCGGTGCCACGGCTCTGCTCGGCCGACTGATCGCCGACGGCACCGGGCAATCGCTGCCGCAGTACGCGCAGGCCGTGCTGTTCGCGCCGCTGGGCATCGGCAGCTTCGAGTGGATGACCGGCGCGGACGGAATGGCCTCCGCCGCGTCCGGGCTGCGACTCGCGCCCCGCGACCTGGCCAGGCTCGGCGAGCTGGTGGTGGCCGAGGGAACCTGGGACGGTCAGCCGATCGTCCCCGCCGACTGGATCCGAACGATGCTCCAACCACGCCTGAAGACCCCCTGGGGCGCGCAGTACGGCTACCAGTGGTACATCGAATCCATCGAGGGCCATCGGCTGGTGGCCGGCATGGGCAACGGCGGCCAGCGCCTGTTCGTCCTGCCCGACCTGGACCTCACCGTGGCCGTCACCGCCGGCAACTACGACGACCCCGACCAGTGGCGGACCCCGCTCACGGTGCTGGAACGGGTCATCCTCCCCGCAATGGCTTGACGGCACCGCGCCCGTCGGTCAGCCCGTCGGCAGGGCACACATCTGAGCCGGACGTCACCTCGCGCATGCGGTTGGGACAGTTTCTGCGTTCGCCGGAAAGGCACCCGCGGCACGGCACCCGATCGACATCCGGTCATGGGCGAATCAGTATGTGGGCGGACGCCGAGCGGCTTCACCAGCAGTGACGAAGGGGTTCGTTTCCGCTGCTGTGGAGAGCCGCGAGCAGCCACCTTGGGAAGAGATCTCCTGGGTAGATCGTCATGACGGGCTGTAGCGGTACCAGGTGCCACCGACGGCCTGGTCGACGAAGCTGACGAATCGCCATTACATCGGATACGTGACCCTGCCAGTTGAGCGCCGCTCGCTCCAGTCGACCGCCGCTCGCTGCCAGCCGACTGCCGACTGCCGCTCGAAGCAACGTCCCGTCCTCCGCATGCCCGAGAACTGGGCGGCCTGACTGCCATGACGCTTCGTAGCCACTGTTGGGTCGCGTCCGCGCTGATCCCGGCAAATCAGTGCGTCTCGCCGGAGCTGCAGAGATGGAGCGGCAGGACTGCGGCGGTCGTCACGGCCAGGTCGCGGTCGAGAACCTCGTCCCGCGGGACGAACACCATTGCGCGGCCCTCGCCGACCGCCACATCCTGTTGCCGAGCATCGGTCCTGCCACGGAAGACGTGAACAGTCACCGTGTGCGGGAAGCCGGCCTCGTACGGACGTGGGCCGCTCCACAACGCACGCAACTCACCCGTCCTCAGGCCCGTCTCCTCCAATAGCTCCCGGTGCGCCGCCTGTTCAGGCGTCTCGCCCGGCTCGACATGACCACCCGGCAGGCTCCACTGGTTCGGAGAAGCCGAAGTTTGATCATCGCGGTGCTGCAGGAGTACCGCCTCCGAGGAATCGACGAGAAGCACCAGCGCAATTTCATAGGTCGCCATGGCAAGATCGTCCCAGGCCCGCTGCCGGCCGGCACCACGCGGCGCACTCATTGCGACAGATCCGGACGCCGACCCTAGCTCGCTTTCGCTACGGTCCGTGACGCGCTCCGACAGTGGCCGGCCTGCGGCGGAAAACCCGGTCCGATCGAACACGCGAGGCTGCCAGTTGGACGGGCCCAAATTCGGGCTCGATCGCGCGTCGTCGATGAGCTTGTCGATGAAACGCGGGTCAGGGGTCGTGCCGCCCGCCAGCGCTGCCCGCAGCCGCACCGACGAGCGGCTGTCCTCCCGCGCTCGGAACGCTCGAATCGCATCCGGTCCTGATTCGGCATGGTCATCGGGACCACCCCCTCGGCCACAGTGAAGACCTTGTCACTGTGTCGGGAAGCCGCGTCTCTAGCATGATCGTCATGGACATCACCATTAACACGAGCTTCCTCCCGCATGTCGACCCGGAGGCATCCCTGTCCTTCTACCGCGACGCCCTCGGCTTCGAGGTCCGCAGCGACGTCGGTCAGGGCACGATGCGGTGGATCACCGTCGGCCCCGTCGACCACCCCGGCACCTCCATCCTCCTGGCGCCGCCGGCCGCCGACCCGGGGGTCACCGACGACGAGCGCCGGACCGTCGCCGAGATGATGGCCAAGGGCACCTACGGCTGGATCCTGCTGGCCACCCGGGACCTCGACGGCGCCTTCGAAAAGCTGCAGGCCGGCGACGCCGAGGTCGTCCAGGAGCCGACCGAGCAGGCGTACGGCATCCGCGACTGCGCCTTCCGCGATCCCGCCGGCAATCTGGTCCGCATCCAGGAGCTTTGCTGAACCGTCCGGTCATCGATTCGGCCATGCTGGCCGGCGTCGCGACCACCTGCGACAGGTGTCAGGACCAGTCAGGAATCAAGAAGCACCGGTCGCCGAGCCACGCCTAACGTGATGGGCATGGCAAACATCGAATCCGTCACCCTCGACGTGGCCGACCCCACGGCGGCCAACCGCTTCTACGCCGACGCCTTCGGTTTGGACACCCAGATACGCCTGCGGGCCTCGGAGGCACCGACGACCGGCTTCCGTGGGTTCACGCTCGCGCTCACGGTGTCCCAGCCGGCCACCGTCAACAGCCTCATCGGCGCTGCCCTGGACGCCGGCGCCACGTCGGTGAAGCCTGCCGCGAAGTCGCTCTGGGGCTACGGCGGAGTCGTCCAGGCCCCGGACGGGACGATCTGGAAGGTCGCGACCTCGGCGAAGAAGGACACCGGCCCGGCCACCCGGCAGATCGACGAGATGGTGCTCCTGCTGGGAGTGGCGGACGTGGCCGCGAGCAAGCGGTTCTACGTCGAGCGCGGCCTTGCCGTGGCGAAGAGCTTTGCCCGCATGTACGTCGAGTTCGCCGCTGGGTCGAACCCTGTCAAGCTGGCGCTGTACCGGCGCCGTGCACTTGCCAAGGACCTCGGCGTCGCTCCCGACGGCACCGGATCGCACCGGCTCATGATCGGCGGCGGTGCCGGGCCGTTCACCGACCCGGACGGGTTCGCGTGGGAGGCCGCATCGCTGGCGCCCACGCCCTGACGCGTCACTGCTGCCTGCCCAACCTGGCCGCCGATCACGAGACGGCCGCACAAAGTGAATGGAGAAAGCATGACGGGCGCGCCGCCGCGTGGGCTTGAGGAAAGACTGCGGGACACTCGTGCGAAGTTGGAGAACGAGATCGATCTCTGGGTCGCGACGTCGGGCTTCCCGGGCGGCGTCCACCTCATCCCCCTGTCGTACCACTGGGGGTGTTGGTAAGAAACGTGTCACCAGCCGCCAAAAAGTTGATCTAGCGGATGCTTGGGCAGGCCAGCGCTTCCCGGTGTTGTCGAGTGCCGCTCGGCGTCGACGGTGTGAGGGTGGCTGGCATCACAAGCCCAAGGTCGAGCGGTGGATCGCCTCCGGCGAGCGTCCGCGAAAGGGGGGTTTCCTAACGTTCGTGTCAGCGGGGACCATTTAGTTAGTTGATCTTTAGTCTTCTCGGCTGGGTCGCTGGGTGAGCAGCTGGTCGTACGCGGTGAGGGAGGGTGCCGGGCGGGGGTTGGCGGGCAGCCTGTCGATCTGTTTGCCCAGGCGCGTCGTGGCCTGCTCGGGTGTGAGCAGTTCGGGCAGGACCTTGTAGAGGGTGGTCGGGGAGATTTTGAGCAGGGTCGCGATCGAGCGCAGCGAACGCTCGGGCTCGACCAGCAGCGAGAGGGCGTAGGCGACCTTCTCGGGTGTCATCACCGGGGGTCGGCCGAGGCGTTGGCCGCGGGCTCGGGCGGCGGCCAGGCCGTCGTTGGTGTTGGCGACGATGATGTTGCGGATGAACTCGGCGAGGGCTGCGAAGACGTGGAAGATGAACATCCCGCCGGGAGTGGTGGTGTCCAGCTTCTCGGCAAGGGACAGGAACCCGACGCCCATGCGTTTGAGGTGGCGACGATGCCGATGAGGTCTTCCAGGGACCGGCCGAGCCGGTCGAGGGACACCACGGTCAGCGCGTCGCCGGGGCGCAGGTACTCGTAGGCGGAGTGCAGGCCGGGCCGGTCGGTGTTCTTACCGCTGGCTTTGTCGAAGAAGCACTTGGCGCAGCCGGCCGCCTTCAGCCCCGCTTCCTGGCGGGCAAGGTTCTGGTCGCGGGTGGAGACGCGGCCTTAGCCGACGAGGACGCCGGTCAGTGTCGCCGGGGCGAGTAGGTCACCGGCGACGGCGGCCGGGACGAGGGCGGGGGCGGGGGCGGTGTCCATGCCGGTGATCATGCCAACAATCGCCGGGGCTCCTTGTTGGACGCGCCGGGTTGTTGGACGGGTTTTCTGGACGGCACTGGCCGTCCCCGTAGTCATTTGTTGATCTTGTTCAGGTAACGATCGATCGCTGAACAAGATCACTGATGGCCTTCATACAGACGGCATCCGAACTGGGGTTCCGCACGTGCCGGAGGCTGCACGGGATAGGCCCTCGCCGCTCATCGCACTAGGCCGGACTGCCATGCCCAGGCCGCGATCTCCACCCGGTTGCGGACGTCGAGCTTGCTCTGGATGTTGCTGAGATGCGTCTTGACCGTTCCGGTGCTGATATGGAGGCCGGTGGCGATCTCGGCGTTGGTGTGTCCTCGAGCCACCAGGCCGACGATGTCCTCCTCTCGCCGTGACAGCGCTCCGCCGGGTGGGCGTAGTGGCTGCCGAGCCGGTTCGGTGAACCGCTGGAGCAGCCGCACGGTGACGGAGGGGCTGATCAGCGCCTCGCCCAGGGCCGCCGACCGGACGGCCTCCGCCAGCAGCCGGGGCCCGGCGTCTTTCAGCAGAAAGCCGTAGGCGCCGCCCCGCAGCGCACGGTGCACGTACTCGTCGTCGTCGAAGGTCGTCACCATCACCACCCTCGGCACATGAACGACCCCGGGCCGGGTGAGCAGCCGCAGCGCCTCCAGGCCGTCGAGGCGGGGCATCCGGATGTCCATCAGCACGACGTCGGGGCGGTGCCGGGCCACCTGCTCGACCGCCTCCAGGCCGTCGTGGGCTTGCGCGACGACCTCGATGCCGTCCTCGGCCGCGAGGATCATGGCCATGCCGGTACGGACGATGGCCTGGTCGTCCGCGATCAGCACCCGGGTCGTCGTCATCGGGTCCCGCCGCTCTCGGCACGGCAGTCACTCGCGCCGCCGGAGGATGCCGCCGCACGGCCGGGGAAGGATGCCGCCACCGTCCAGCCGGTCTCGCCCCGGTCACCGTTCCTGGGGCCGGCCCGGAAGGTTCCGCCGGCTAGAGTGACCCGCTCGCGCAGCCCACGGAGTCCGTAACCGTTCCCGCTGCTCGGGGTGCTGCGGCGTGCGTGTCCGTTGTCGCGGATCTCGACGTCGACCGTTCCTGTGGGTACGGCGGTCAGCAGCACCTCGACCGTGTCGCAGCTGTGGGAGTGCCTGGTCACATTGGTCAGGGCTTCCATCACCACGCGGTGGATGCTGCTCGTGACCTCCGCCGGTATGCCGTCGAGCGGGCCCCGCTCGACGAGCCGGATACGCGTATCCGGGAGCGCGAAGCCGTCGACCAGGGACCGGACCCCGTCGAGCCCGCTGTCCACCGGCAACGCAACCGCCGCGCCGGCCCCGGCTCCGCCCCCGGCTTCGTCGCGCAGGGCTCCCACCATCCGCCGCATGGACTCGAGCGCTTCGGCGCCGGTCTGCTCGATGAGTTCCAGAGCGGGCTGCACCAGGTCGGGGTTCTTCGCCGCGATGGCCCGGGCGCCCTGGGCTTGGACGATGATGCCCGTCACATGGTGGGCGACGTAGTCGTGCAGGTCGCGGGCGAAGCCGATCCGCTGGTCGAGCCGGATCCGCTCATCCCGCTGCTCCCTCGCAGCCGCCACCAGCCGGGAGGTGAGCCCCGCGGCGAGCGCGGCGCCGGCGAGCAGGGCGAGGAAAAGCGCGACAGTCACCGAGCCCTCCTGCGCTCGGATCGCCACCGGCCGCAGCACCACGCCAGCGGTGAGCAAGGGCGCCCCGAACGCGGCCCCTACCGGTGTGGCCCGGCGCGCGCAGATCAGCAGAATCACGAGCAGCGCCACGGCCTCGAAAGCCCCGTACGCGGACGAGGCCGCCGGGCCGAGATCACCCGCCCCGTCCACATGCAGGCGCAGCGCCACCGAGCACCCGAGCGAGACTGTCCCCACCCCGCATGCGGCCCAGCCGACGCCGGCCGCCGACAGCCGCGCCAGCAGCACCAGCACGACTGCGGCCGCGGCAGCCGAGATCAGCAGCGGGGCGCCGGTGACCGGCTGCCGGAACGTCCCCATCCGCATGTCCAGCAGCACCGCTGTCACCGCGGCGCAGGCCGCGATGACGCCACCCGCCCTGGCGAGGGCCGCCGCACGACCGGATGAGAGGGACAAGGACCGCATGGCCCGAGGATATCCGCAGGCCGGACGGATCGACCTCGGCCGAAAGTCATAGCCGGCCGGCGACGGACCGGCCTTTCAGCAGATACGGCAGCAGGGTGGCCGGCGGCAGAGTCGACCCGTCGTCGTCCGACGGCGCCCGCCGCTCAACTGCAAGGACCCTCATGAACGTGTCATTCCAGATCGGCGCCGCCCTTGTGCTCGGGCCGCTGCTCACCGCGTACGCCGTCGTCCTCACCATCCGGGCGCGGCGCGGAGCGGTAGGGCACACCGGGCGGCATGCAGCGCTCCGTGTCATCGTGGCGCTGTACGCGGCGGCGGTGCTGTCCATCACGATCTTCCCGCTCGACATCACCTGGGGCGAAGGCGCGAACCTGATGCCCTGGCACAACCAGCTGAATTGGATCCCCCTGCTCACCATGGACGTCAGCGCCCTGCCCAACATCGTGATGCTGATCCCGCTGGGCATGCTGCTGCCACTCATCTCATCGCGGGCCACCTCGGCGGGACGCGTCACCGCGCTGACCGCGCTGACCAGCGCGGCAATCGAGAGCACGCAGCTGCTCACCTACATCCTGTTCAACAACGGCCGATCCGTCGACATCAACGACGTGATCGCCAACACCCTCGGCGGCCTGATCGGCTGGGCGCTGCTGCGGACCGCGCTGCGCACGCAGACGCTCGCCGGCACACTACGCGGCGCCGCCCTGCCCGGCACGGCTCTCGCCCCCGGCACGCGCCCCCGGCAAGCCGCTTAGCTGACGGGGGTCACGGGCCTGTAAGAAAGAATCGGACAGTCCCGCGCACTACCGCCGATGACGGCTGATCTTGCTTATCGTGACTTTCCAGGGCTGTAGTCCTCCAGCGCCAGATCTTCCTTCGCCACGGTCGTGCCGCCCAGAATCGGCGGGGCACGCCCGTCGGCAGTCGGTGCTCAATGCAGCGGCAACGGGTCCAAGTCGACGTCGTCGAAATCGTCGAGGTCGCCGCCGGAACCTTCGGCGTTGAGAGCGATGGCCTCGCGGATCCAAACCAGCTCCTCGTCGGTGAGGACCACGGTGGTCCACTGGGTGATCACGTCCAGGTGCTCGGTCGGGTCGCCGATGGCGCCCTCGAAGTCGCCAGGCACGGTGACGGTGATCCAGATGTCGTCGCCGAGGAGCTCTCCCGCGGCGCGCAGCTGGCGGACCTTGGGTTCCCGGGCGAGGCTGTGGCCTTCGTCGAGGTCGTCGATGGCGATGCCGTACTGCGGTCGCATGTCGTGCGTGTCGGGCAGGCCGACAGGTGCTCGCCGAGCTGCCACCAGTCCAGGCCCGCGTCCAGGGCGTCGCGGACGACGCTGTAGTACAGGTGCCGGCCGCCGGTGCGCAGGTGGTCGGCCTGGACGGAAGCCTGGCGCCAGTCGCCGGCGGCGACCGCCGCGGTGGTGGCGGCCAGACTGGTGGCGGACACGCTCGCGAACTCGGCGGCGAGCGCCCGGGTGTGGGTGGCGGTGCTGGTCTGGGGCATGACGGTGTCCTCTGCTCGTGCTTCCGTGGAAGCGGGACCCGGCGCGGTTCAGGCGGCCGGGCGCTGCTCGATGTCATCTTCTCCGGCCGGGGCCGGGTTGGCGGTGGCCACGCCGCCGCCCAGCGTGAGCCGGTTGGTCATGTTCAGCCGGACCTCGCCGTACGGGGCGATGTTCGTCCAGAACAACGGCGTGAGGCCGCGTCGGTCGTCGACATCGAGTTCAACGAGCCCTTCGCCCAACACGTCCTGGACCATAGCTACGCAACCCCACCGAAGGCGCCTACTTCGATCGGAAGAAAGCCGCCGGGAAGACATCGATGGAAGCGATGCGGGCGCTGAAACGACGCTTGTCCGACATCGTCTACCGACAAATGATCGACGACGCCACGATGGCCACGGCGACGGGCCCGGGAGGACAACGGGAGACGACTACTGACTCCAGCGTGACCAGCTCACATCCCCATGCCGGCTCTTCGGAGAAGTCACTTCCCGGACCCGCCAGACCCCAGCCTAGAACAACCCTCGCCGCGGCCTCTTGACACAGAGGGGAGCCAGAAGCGGACGTCGAGCGACTCGCCCCGCTGGGTGGTGCTCGTCACACAACGTTACCGATCACCCGGGTGGCCGATCTCGGCCACCCGACGTTGCGCCAACTACTGACGAAGGCTCAGCGCCATAGACCTTTGAAGATCACAGATACACCATACGGAATCCTTACGCACAAGAACTGTCATTATGGTGTGTGTACGTTACGCCCCTTTTGTAGGCCTAGTTTATTGGATTATCGTTACCGACAAACCATCAATTGCCGCTGGAGGGCCCGTCCGTAGTTCCAGACCAAAACAACGCTAAGAACTGAGGGTTGATCAAAGGTCTGTCCCGAGCCATAGCGTGCCGTCCGTTTGGTGACGGCCGATGCTTAGGCGGTGGGTTCGTGGCGCCTCAGGATGTGTTCTCGGCGGAGGAACTGGCGCGGCTGACCCGGGGCCTGAACCTGGACCTAATCACGGACATGTGGGACGACCTGCTGCGAGTCTCCGCGAGCGTGCAGGGCGGGCACGCCACCGCGGCGTTGGTGGTCGGCAAGCTGTGCTCCTCGAAGCGGCAGCAGAACGCGCTGACCAGCGCGATCAAGGAATACGGAGCGCTGCACCGTACGGTCTACGCCGCCCGCTACCTGGCCGACGAGACGTACCGGCGGCGGATCTCCCGGCAGCTGAACAAGGGCGAGAACCTGCACGCCCTGCGCCGTTCCCTGGCCTACGCCGGCGAGGGAGCACTGCGGCGTCGGCACCACGAGCAGCAAACCGAGCAGATGTGGTGCCTCACCTTGGCCACCAACGCGATCGTCTGCTGGTCCACCCAGTACCACGGCCTTGGCGTGGCAGCGGTGCGCCGGACCGGCCGCGACATCGACGACGAAGTCGTGGCGCACATCTGGCCGACCCACCACGAGAACATGCACTTCTACGGCACCCACTCGGTCGACATCGACGGCGAGCTCGCCCAGCTCGACACCGACGGCTACCGGCCGCTGCGCGTCGCCGGACCGGGTGCGGCCGGATAAACGACGGGCCGCCGTCGGTGTTCGTGCAGAACACCTAGGCGGTGGTGGGAGTGCGGACGGTTGCGGAGTGTGGCCAGACGCAGCAGACGATGATGGCCAGGATCGGTACCAGGGATAGGATCGCGAGCGGCTCGGCTCCGTAGATCACGAAACCGCCCCAGTAAACCGCGGGGCCGGAGCCGTTGCGATCGGTGTTGGCCAGCAGGGAGCCGGTCGAGGTGGGGATGTTGCCAAGACAGGCTGGGGCAAGCATCAGCAGTGTGGCGAGGCAGAGTCGCGAGTACAGCCGCTGCATCCCGGGGCCGTACCGGCGCATGCGCTTGGCAGTGGACAGCCCAACCAGGGCGCCGAACAAAGCGCCGGCCAGACCGCCGACGATGGTGTCGCGTAGGTGGCCGGGCGGCTCGGCCCACATCAGGGCAAAACTCAGGGACGGCTGGTAATCGCCGGCCTGGGTGAATTGCACTGCGGCCAGGTATCCGTTGCGCGTGCCGGCCACCTCGGCGATCGCGCCGGGCGAAGTCAGCGCCCCATTCCGGCCCGTGGTGCGTACGTCCTGCCAGCCCTGTGCGCGCATCTGACTTGTGACGGCGGCGGCGACCTGTTCGATGCTGGTGTTCTGCGGCACGGTGCCGGTCACTTGCGCCCGGCCAACACGTACGCCGGTGCCGCCGTGCAGGCTTTCGTTGCTGTACGGGTTCCAGAAGGTCTGCCGCCCGAAGTATTCGACTTCGTCGTCGAAATGGCCCGGCAGGACCGCTTGCGCGAAGTTGATCGCTGTGGTCCGGTCCGGCGCCATCGAGTCCACGTCCCGCCAGGCCAGCCAGGACCCGAGCGCGATGCCATTCAGCCCGCCGAGCACGGCGGCGAATGCCGCGACCACGAACGCCCGACGCCCGAACTCGGCGACACGTTGGCCCAGGCCATGCCGGAGCAGCAGGGCGGCCTCGCGAGCGGCCGGCCGCGAGCGGCCGGGGCCAGCGGCGTCGAGCAGCGTCGCGAGGATCTCCGGACCACGCTCGTGTCGATATTCCGGGGGGTAGGACAGCAGCCACCGACGGTATCTGCGGGCCAGACGCGTGGTGCGGAGGTCGTCGGGCATGTTGATCCCTTCGGTGTTCGGGGTCTGTGAGGGCGATGCCGCTCGCGGGTCGGTCAGGCAGCGCGGGGAGCACCAGCGGGGCCGGCGCCGCGGAGCCGCTGAGCGACCATCCGTGCGTCGCGGCGCATCTGCTCGGCCTCGGCGGCCAGTGCGGCGATGCCCGGATCGGTCAGCCGGTAGTGCCGACGGAGCCTGCCGTCGACGGTTTCCTCACGGTCGACCTCGATCAGGCCCTCGTCGCTCAGCCGGTCGAGCGCCGCGTACAGCGTGCCGGCGGCGAGCTGCGTCCGGTCGCCCGACAGCCGCGACACTTCCTTGATCACCGCGTACCCGTGTAGCGGGCCCAGCGCGAGCGCCGACAAAATCAGAAAACTCGGTCGCCGCATGCTCGCCATGGAGGGTCAATATACAGATGATCGAGCTATAGGCGGAGCCGGATATCGATGTCAAGCCGACGTCGTGGGGTGAGGGACCCCGCTCGCGGTGTTCTACGACCATCGGTCTATCGACCCCTTCCGTCGAAGCAGGTCAATTCCAGACGCGCCCTCGTGGTTGCCCGCCATCCGAGCAGGGGCTGTTTCGCAGAAACGGTTGTGTTTGGTCTGGAAACTACGGACGGGCCTGGAGGGTACGCGACGACGCGGTGAGGTTTCGAGCGCCCTGTCCCTGAGTCGTTCCTACGAAACGACACCAGGCAGCGTGGGACGTGGACGCCCACGTATGGGCCCCCGATGCGGTTCAGCTCAACCGGCGGTGGTGCGACCTGATCAGCACGTGGATCCCGTCAAGGCCCGATACGCGTCAGCGTCCTCGCGGGGCCAGGGCGACTCAAAAGAACCGTCACCTCGGGTCGCCCACCAGCAGCGTCGCAGCTCAGAAGCGGTGACGACCGCGATCTCGGTGCTCCCGGCGACCTCCACCCCGACACGAGCACCGACGGCGGCGGAATCCCGGGTGGTGTCGGTGGCCGCGCGGGACACCACGCCGGACGCTGTGCTACTCGGCGTACCCCGAGTTGGAGGCGGCGCTGCGGCAAACCGAGCGTCTCGGCGGCGCCCGCGTGCCGGGACCGCATCCCAACCGCGACGGGACACTGGTGGTCGGCTTCTTCACCGACACCTCGTCAGGCTGGCCGCCGCCGGACAGCGGCGGTGATTTGACCCTCGACCGGGTTGAGGCCCGAGCATCGGCGACATGGACGACCAGCCGACCCCCGACCCGACCATGACGCGCATCATCGAAGCGGTGCAACTCGGCCAATCCGGTGCGCGACCGCAGGCCCGCGAGTTGCTGACCTCGCTGTGGGACGAGATCGGCCCCACCGGTGACGCCCTGCACCGCTGCACCCTCGCCCACTACCTCGCCGACCTGCAGGACGCCGCCGAAACCGAACTCGTGTGGGACGAACGCGCCCTCGCCGCCGTGGCCGACCTCACCGACGACCGTGCCCGGCACTACCACCACACGCTTCAGGTGCAGGGCTTCCTGCCGTCGCTGCACCTGAACCTCGCCGACGTACACCGGCGGTTGGGTCACGCCGGCCCGGCCCGCGAGCACCTGGCCACCGCTCGCATGCGCGTCGCGCAGCTGCCGGACGACCAGTACGGCGACCTGGTCCGCGCGGGCATTCAGCACGTCGACCAGGCCCTGGCGGCGGGCTCGACACACCGTCTCGACTCGCATCCCGCGGTGGACTGAGCGGCCCTCGGTCAGGGGGCGGTGAGTGTGTGTCGGTGACCGTCGAGGGGGAAGGGCGGCCGGGCCGCCAACACCTCCTGGAACAGGTAGCCGCTCTTCTGCGCCACCCGGCAGGACGCGACGTTGTCCACCTGGTGCAGCAGGTCGAGGCGCGCCAGCCCGGGGAACCGGTCGAACGTCCACCGGCTGAGCGCGGTGACCGCCCGCGGTGCGACGCCGCGCCCGCGCGCCCACGACGCCGTCCAGTAGCCCACCTCGGCCGCCGGCCGCTCGGGCGTGACCCCCTTGAGCACCACGTTCGCCACCAGCCGTGGACCGTCCACGGTGTCCTCGAGCACGGCGAAGCTGTACCGCCGGCCGTCGTCCCAGTCCTGCCGCGTGCGATTCAGCCACTGCCGGCCCTCGGCGGCGTTTGCCACCGGCACACGGGTCCACCGGCGCAGCACCGGATCCCGGTACGCGGCCAGCAACGCGTCCAGGTCGTCCTCGCACCAGGGGCGCAGGATGAGCGCCGGAAAGGTGTCCGACGCCTGTGACTCGATCAACATCAGTACAGTCTGCCGCTGCGGGGACCACCGTCGAGGGATGGGTGGTCGCCTGCGAGGCGACCACCCATCGCGTCACGGTCAGGTCCAGCTGATGCCACGGTTGCGGACGCTGCGCATGCGCTTCTCCTCTCCCCTAGGTGACGGCCCCCGTGCCCGCCAGGTGACCTCAGCGTCGCCCGCCGCCCGCTTCGACGGTAGGGCTGTCGGCGTTCGAAGTCGTTCGGCTTTGTTCGATCGGAAACTCGAACATCACCGGCGTGGAGGCAGGTCGCCGCGGCCACCGCGGTACGAAGGCGAGGACCGCCACCGCGCCCGACAATCCGCTGAACCCGATCACCGTGGTGGCCGGCCACCGGTCGGCGGCCAGACCCGCCATGACCATCGCCGTCCCCTGGAGCCCACTCAGACCGGTGATGGCCACCCCGAACGCGCGCCCTCGATACTCCGCCGGCACCGCCCGGCCGAACAACGCGTTCAGCGGGATGGCGAAAGCGCTCGCAGCGCCGGCCAGCACCAACAGCAGGAGCACCATCCACAGTGGAGGAACAAGCCAGGTCACCGCCAGCACCCCGGCCGACAGCGCGGCCAGAGGCAGGATGAGTCGTGGCCGGGCCGCCGGTGGACAAAGCCGGGTGAGGGCGACTCCACCGAGGGCCATCCCCAACGGCGCTGCCGCCAGCAACAGTCCGACGGTGCCGGCGCCGCCGCCGTACTGTCGGGCGAGCGGTGCCATCAGCCCCTCGGCGGCGTAGGTGAAGGCGCTGGCCGTCCACAGCACGAGGACGTAGGAGCGCAGCCGGGGATCGGCGAAGATCACCCGCAGACCGGCCGCCCGGCCACGGCGGGTCGAGCTCAATGGCGGTCGGGGCGCGGGGCGGGAACGGACGCCGATCGTGATCAAAAGGGCGGAGACCAGGAACGTGCCGGCATCCACCAGCAGCGCACCGCGCAGCGACAGCAACGCCACCAGACTCCCCCCGACGGCGAAGCCGACCACCTGCACGACCTGGGCGCAGATGTTGTCCACGCCGTTGGCCACCGCGTATCGGTCGCCGTCGAGAACTTCCGGCATCAACGCCGCCCGCGCGGTTACGAACGGTGGCCGCATCAGGTTGACGACGAAGAGGAGCACCACCAGGGCGGGCGCGGGGAGGTCCGGCAGCGCCGCCGCCGGGATGAGCACCACGCGGGCAAGGTCACACACGACCATGACGCGTCGCCGGGGGAACCGGTCGGCGAGTCCGGACAGCAGCGGTCCGCCTGTGAGCCAGGCCAGGTAGGAACTGGCGTAGGCGGCCGCCGCGAGCGCGGCGGAGCCGGTTCGGCTGTAGACGAGGTACGCCACGGTCACGGCCGTGAGCTGGTCGCCGGCCAGGGACAGCAGGTACGCCGCGAACAGATAGCGGTACTCGCGCACCGCGAACACCTCGGCGTACGTCGCGGCGCGCTCGGTCACTTCGCCCCCGTCGGGTCCCAGCGCCGACTGTCAGCAAGGCGCCCGGCCCAGACCGTATCCGCGCTGGCGCGGTCAGGGCCGGGACCAGGCGTTCGGATCCGTTCGGAACGAGTTCGGACGCGGCCGGCGGGGAGTTGCTGACGGGACGGGGGTCAGCCCCGGCGGCGCCAGCGCAGCCACCAGCCGTGGCGAGGCCGGCGGACCGGCGCGACACCGGTCACCGGCTCGGTGGCGGGCGTGCGGACCTCGCGCCGGGCGCGCCAGTGGTGGACCACCTCGTCGGCGTTCACCGGACGCACCACGACGCGAGGGCCGTCAGGGTTGCGCAGCCAGGCCACGATCTGCGCGTTCAACTGCCCCACGAAATCGCGTACGGACTGCTCGGTGGGCAGGTCGCGGACCTCGTCAGGGACCTGCTCGATGCGCCGGCGCAGTTGCAACGGGGTGGGCAGGAGCAGATCGCTGGGCAGCGCCTCACGCTCCAGGAAACTCTTGATCCACCACGACTCGTCGTACGGCGCGCCTCGGCCGGGGATCGGCTTGCCCATGCCGGGCAGGTCGTCGAACTCGCCGCGTTGCACGGCTCCCCGAATCTGCGCCTCCACCGCGGCGTCCCATGCCTCCGTCACCCTGCGGCACCTCCCCCGGCCACCGTAACGCGCAGCCTCCGGACGGCGCGCGCACTGCAACGGTCAGCGCACCCGGTCCGGTGACAATTCCCGGCGGACGCCCGCAAGGTGGCTTTCCGCCCTGGTGACCGGTTTGATTCGGCAGGCCACGACCTGCCCGTTGGCCCTGCTCGGGGATGGTCGCCTCACCTACGGTCGGTACGGGTATCGGTGAACGGGGGGATCGTCATGGTGGGTACGGGTGCACTGCTGGGCATCGCGCTGGTCGCGTTGGGGCTGGTGCTCACGCCCGGCCCGAACATGGTCTACCTGGTGTCCCGGTCGGTGGCGCAGGGCCGCCGGGCCGGCCTGGTCTCGCTGCTCGGGGTGGCAGCCGGGTTCGGCGTCTACCTGGCAGCGGCGGTCGCCGGCCTGGCCGCCGTCTTCGTCCTGGTGCCGACGCTGTACGCGGCGGTGAAGCTCGCCGGGGCCGGCTATCTGCTCTGGCTGGCCTGGCGAACGCTGCGTCCGGGTGGGCGCTCGCCGTTCACGCCAGCACCGCTACCGCCGGACCCGCCCCGGCGGCTGTTCACCATGGGCCTGGTCACCAACCTGCTGAACCCGAAGATCGCCATCCTCTACGTGTCGCTGCTACCGCAGTTCATCGACCCGACGCGGGGGCACCTGGCGATGCAGAGCCTGCTGCTCGGCCTGACCCAGATCGCCGTCGCGCTGAGCATGAACGCGCTGATCGTGCTCAGCGCAGGCGCGTTGGCCGGGTTCTTCGCCCGCCGACCGGTGTGGCTGCGGGTGCAGCGCTGGGTGACCGGGACGGCCCTCGCTGCGCTGGCCGTCCGGATCGCCGCGGACCGGTCCCGCGCGGCGGTCGCCACACCCTGAGCCGACGGTCACTGTCCCCGGTCGCGGCGGCGGACCATCGCGGCGGCCAGCGGCGCGGCGGCCAGGTCACCGGCGGCGAGCCGGGCGTGTGCCGGTCCGACCGCCATCTCCAGGCGTCCGCGCCGCTACACCCTCGACGCGACCGCCTGGGCCGCGAGCCGACCCTGCACGTGTCGTCCAGGTGCCGGCACTAGACTTCGCCCTCGATGGACGTCCAGCCCAACACCACCGAGACCCGCCCATGCGCCCACTGTGGACAGCCGGTGCCGCAACGGATCGGCGCGGGCCGACCGTTCCGCTACTGCCGGGACAACGACGGCGCCTGCCAGCGTGCCTCCCGCAACAGCCGGATGCGTCACCGCAACGCCCCCGGTCTGCCCGGGCAGGTGGCCCGCACCTGGGAGGCGGTGGACCGGCTCGACCAGATCGTCGAGACGTTGACCGAGTCGCTGCACGCCGAGCTGTCCCCGGTGGGTGTGCAGCGGCAACTCGCCCAGGTTCGCGCGGAGGCCGCGACCGAGGTCGCGGCGGCGCAGACCGAACGCGACGAGGCCCGCGACGACGCCGAGACCGCGGCGGCCGGCGCGGCGCGCGCCCGTGAGCAGGCCCGCGGTGCCCTCGCTGACGCCGACGACGCCCGGCAGCGCGCCGAGCAGGCCGTGCGACAGGCCACCGCGGCCGACGAGCGGGCGCAGCGCGCCGAGGTTGCCCGCGATCAGGCGCGGCACGACGTCAGCGCCGCCGAGGCGCTGCGCACCCAGGCCGAACGCGACCGCGACCAGGCCCGCGACGAGGTGCGGGACCTGCGGGCGGAGCGGGACGCCGAGCGGCAGCGGGTGGCCGACCTGACCGTCGAGCGTGACGCGGTGCGCGCCGACGCCGAGCGGGCCACCCGGGCCGCCGCCGAGGCGACCGAGCGGGCCGGGCGTTGGCAGGCCGAGGTGCAGGACGTGCGGCGGCAGATCGAGCAGGCCCGCGCTGACGCCGAGCGGGCTCGCGCCGAGGCCGCCGACGCCGCCCGTGCCCGGGAGCAGGCCGACCGGGCCCGCGACCGCGCGCAGGTCGCCACCCAACAGGCCGACGACGCCCGACAAGAGGTTGCGGAGCTGGCGGCGCGGCTGCGCGCGGAGCTGGCCGCCACGGCCGCCCACCGCGACACGCTCACCACCGAACTGGCCGCGGCCCGGCAGGCGGCGGCCACCGCCGAGGGCAGTGTCACCGCCCTGACCGTACGGCTCGACACCGCCGAAACCGACCGGGACCTGGCCCAGCGACGGGTAGCGCAGCTCGGTGACCAGGTCAGCGACCTGGCGCTGGCGCTGGCGCGGCTGAGTGCCGCCACTCCCGACGACGCCACCCGTTGATCGGAGCTGACACCGGCGCAACCTTCGCCGCGCTCGGGCGGTTAACATCCCCGGTGGCACTGGTTACCCGTCACCGTTGCGACCCGCCTGGGGATCACCTGGCCGGGTGACCGTCCCGGCCGGCTACCCTTGGCCTCGGCCCACCCGTGGACGCCTCACGCCCTCGGGCGGGAATGACTCGACGGGAACGCACCGTTACACCCAGAAGACCAGCACCACGAACGAGGGGAAGTCGATCATGGGCGACCGTATGCTGCGCGGAAGCCGCCTTGGCGCGGTGAGCTACGAATCCGACCGCAACACGGAGCTCGCGCCGCGTCAGACCCGCGAGTACCTCTGTGCCAAGGGCCACCAGTTCGAGGTGCCGTTCGCCGTCGACGCCGAGGTCCCGATGACCTGGGAATGCAAGTTCGACGGCAGCGTCGCCCGACTCGTCGACGGCAACGAGCCGGAGCAGAAGAAGGCCAAGCCGCCGCGTACCCACTGGGACATGCTGCTGGAGCGGCGCTCGATCGCCGAGCTCGAGGACATCCTCGCTGAGCGGCTGCAAGAGGTTCGGACCCGCCGCGGCCGCGCCTGAGCCGCGCGAACGCACGAACACGGCGCCCCCGGGGTTTCCCCGGGGGCGCCGTGATTTCTGTGCTCAGTGGCGACCGGGCTCGACGATCTCGCCCTCGATGGCCCGGCCGCCGTCGACCACCACCGGCTGTTCCGGCTGCGGGGTCGGTTGCGGCGCACCCTGGCGCACCCGCACGGTGCGGGGCCCGAACAGGTCACCGGCGACCATCGACGACACCCGCCGCTCGGTGACGCGTTGCACCCCTGCGCGGGCCAGCCGACGCATCGGCGGCACCAGCAGCAGCAGCCCGACCACCCCGCTGACCAGGCCGGGAACCGCGAGCAACATCGCCCCGGCCAACCCCACCATTCCGTCGGTCACCTGCCGACCCGGTGGTTGCCCTGCGGTGGCGGCGGAGCGGAAACCACGCCAGGCGCGCATTCCCTCGCGGCGCATCAGCACCAGCCCCAACAGGGACGCGGCGAACACGAGCAACACCGCCGCCCCGAACCCCAGCGCCCGCCCCACACCGACGAACACCGCCAGCTCCAGCACCACCGCCAGCAACAGGGCCAACGGCACGAACTTCAGTCCTCGGCGCATCTCACCTCATCGCCATTCCCGCGACACCACGGACGCGTCGCGTCCATCCAGCATGACACGGCCGCGCTCACGGCCACCGCGCCTGACCCGTGGCGGTGCCGTGCAGGCTGCGGCGTACCGCCTGCCGCCGGTCCTGCACACCCCAGGCGGTGATCCGCCACAGCGCCTCGGCCACGATCCGGGGGCTCATCTTGCTGTCCCCGCGTTCCCGTTCGGCGAAGGTGATCGGCACCTCCACGATCCGCACCCCCGCCTGGTGCGCCAACCGGGACAACTCCACCTGGAACGAGTAGCCCTGCGAGGTCACCGACCCCAGGTCGATGGCGTCCAACGCGCTGACCCGGTACACCCGATAGCCGCCGGTGGCATCCGAGACCGGCATGCCCAGCGCGAGACGCGCGTACAGGTTGCCGCAGCGCGACAGCAGCAGCCGCCGCAGCGGCCAGTTGAGCACCTGCGCGCCGCTGGTCCACCGCGACCCGATCACCACGTCGGCGTCCCGGGCGGCGTTCAGCAGCGCCGGCAGGTCCTCCGGGGCGTGGGAGCCGTCGGCGTCCATCTCCACGACCGCCTGGTAGCGGCGCTCCCGCGCCCAACCGAACCCGGCCAGGTACGC
Organism: Micromonospora sp. NBC_01638; assembly: GCF_045209745.1. Classification (NCBI taxonomy): domain Bacteria; kingdom Bacillati; phylum Actinomycetota; class Actinomycetes; order Micromonosporales; family Micromonosporaceae; genus Micromonospora; species Micromonospora sp. NBC_01638. The sequence continues at coordinate 5,715,877 of NZ_CP109273.1, read as the reverse complement.
CGCGCCGAGGCCCTCTTTGCCCTGGCGGTGCAGCACCTGCACGTGCGCGTCGCCGTCGGCGAGCGCGTCGGCGATCGCACCGGTGCCGTCGGGGCTGTTGTCGTCGGCGATGAGGACCTGCACCGCTGGGGCGGCGCGCCGGACCCGGCCCACGATCGCGGCGATGTTGTCGGCCTCGTTGTAGGTGGGGATCACCACCAGCACCCGGCCCACACCGGGTACCTCATCCGGGCGTCGGATCGTATCGGTCGCCTGGATCACGGTTCCTCCGCTCCCGCCGGCGTACCGGCTGTTGCTATCCGGGCATGGCCCGCTGCCGTCGCCGCAGCACCGCCGCGCCGATCAGGGCCGCCGCGGCCAGCCCGGCGAGCGCCACCTCCGGCCACCAACCGAGCCGGGTGGCGAGGGTACGTCCGTCGTCGAGCCGCAGCTGCCGCACCACGACCTCTCGGGTGTTGAACCCGGTGGCATCGCTTACCCGCCCGTCGGGTGCGACGAACCCGGACACCCCGACCGTGGAGGCCATCAACGCCGGCCGGCCGTGCTCCACCGCCCGTAACCGCACCATGGCCAACTGCTGGCGGGCCTCCGCCTCGTCGAAGGTGGCGTTGTTGGTCTGCACCACCAGCAGCTGCGCGCCGCCGATGACGGTGTCGCGGACCACCCCGTCGTAGGCGACCTCGAAGCAGATCACGTCACCGAGCACGGCGGGGCCGGCGCGTACCACGCCCGGGGTGCTCCCGCCCACGAAGTCCGCCCGGATCAGGTCGACCTTGTCGCTGACCAGGCGGGCCACGTTGCGCAGCGGCACGTACTCGGCGAACGGCACCGGGTGGCGCTTCGCGTACAGCTGGTCCAGATCGGGGCCGGTGCCGGGCTGCCACAGGATGCCCACGTTGCGGACCTGCCCTGCGCCGGGGCCCAGCAGCACCGCGCCGACCAGGATCGGTGCGCGGATCGTGTCGGCCGCCTGGGAGATACGTGCCCCGGCGGTGGGGTTGCGCAGCGGGTCGATGTCGCTGGAGTTCTCCGGCCATACCACCAGGTCGGGTTGACGTTGGGTGCCGGCGGCGACCTGCGCGGCCAGCTCGATGGTGGCGTCGACGTGGTTGTTCAGAACGGCCTGCCGTTGGGCGTTGAAGTCCAGGCCCAGCCGCGGCACGTTGCCCTGCACGATCGCCACGGTGACCGTGGTGCCGGACCCGGCGGCAGCGACCGGCACGAGCAGGCACGCGGCGGTCAGCGCGACCGCCACAGCGACCGGTACGGCCACCGAAGCCCACCGACGCGCCGGCGTCCCGCCCTGCGGGCCGTGCGCGTGCGGCGCGTCGTCGGGTGGCGTCTCGCGAGCGGTGACCCAGCCCCGCCAGGCGGCGGTGACCAGCAACCCGCCGGCGAGCGCCACCGCGAAGGTCACCAACGGCGCCCCGCCCAGCGAGGCCAGGCGCAGCAGCGGTGAGGTGTCCTGGCTGAACGCCAACCGCCCCCACGGGAACCCGCCGAACGGGGTGCGGTCGCGCAGCGCCTCCTGCCCCACCCACAGCAGCCCGGTCAGCGCCGGCCACGCCCAGCGGCTCCGGTCGGCCAGCGGCGACACCCAGGCGGTGCCCGCGCCCAGCAGCGCCAGATAACCGGCCTGCAGCAGCGACAGCAGCACCCACGGCAGGTAACCGGTGTGCAGGTTCGTCCAGGCCAGCAGCGGGGCGAAGAACGCCACCCCGGTCAGGAAGCCCAGACCGGCGCCGGCGCGCAACCGCCGACGGTGCACAGCGGCGGCCAGCAACGCCACCCCCACCGGCGCGAGCGGCCACACCCCGTACGGGGGGAACGCCACCAGCAGGGCCAGCCCGGCGGCCACGGCCAAGGGCACGGCGACCCTCAGCGGCACCGGCCGGCCGGTCACGACCGGCTGCTGGGGCAGCACCGCCGGAGTGTGGGTCTCATCCCGGTCCAGGGTCGTCACCGCTTCACCTCGATCACGGGGCGAAGGTTACCTGGCTGGCGGCCGCGCCGGCCGCATCGGGCCGCCCGGCACAGACCCCCCAGCGGACATCAAATCGGGGCGCGGCTCTCGCCGCGCCCCGATGCTCCCAGGCCCTTCCCGGCCGGTGTGGCGAGGATGGGGCACGACGACCTTCGGACCGACCGGACGCGGACTGGCTGCCCCCGCCGGGCCGTTGTCTACTGGCCGTGCACCTCACCCTGCCCGTACACCGGTAACCGCGGCCGGTTCGCGCCGCCCCGCCGACCCCCGCCCGCTGGACCTGGCCGCCGCGACGATGACGCTCAAAAATGTCGCTCGGCCAGCGGACGAAGGGACGAAGCGAACAACAGCCGCTTCCCGTGGTAGGACTCAAAGACGGTACGTGCCAACCCCCGTCGGTTGTCAACCCACACCCGGCCTGTCGTGTGTTGCGACACGGCGTGTCGGGTCGGCGAGTCTCAATGCGTGCGGAGATGGTGGCGCAGCAGCGCCCCGGCCGCCGCCCGATGCTCCTCGGCGAGCAACCCCCCGGCGGCCAGCACATAGTCGGCGTCGACCACCGCGGCGGCGGCGCGCGGCAACGCCCACCCGCCGGCGTGATCGGCGAGGACCGCCGCCAGCACCTGCCCGGACGCGGCCGTCGGCGCGTGCCGCAGCACCCCACCGGAACCCACCATCAGCCGCACGTCGCGCAGGTCCCGCCCGGCCCGCTCGCCCGTGGACGCGCCCCGGGCGTGCCGCCGCAACGCCACCGTCGCCGCGAGGGTGGCGATGCGCCGGTCCACGGCCCGCTCGTCGTCGTCCACGGCCAGGAACGCCGGGTCGGCGGCCCGGCGCGCCGCGGCGGCCGCCAGGTCGTCGGACTCACCCGCGGCGAGCAGCCGCTCCTCGGTGGCCGCGCGCACGACCCCGGGGGCGCTCCACCGCATGCCCAGGTCGCCCTCGACGGTGCGGGCCCGCCACAGGTTACCGGCGACCTCCCGACCGGGCCCGGTGGCCCGCTCGTCGGGGGTGAGCACCGAATACACGTCGGTGGTGGCCCCGCCCACGTCGACCACGGCGAGGTCACCGCCGATGGTGTCGGCGAGCACCTCCACGCCGGTGAGCACCGCGTCGGGGGTGGCCGCCCGTACCAGCCGCGCGAATCGGGTGCCCTTCGACAGCCGTTTCCCACCGATGACGTGGCGCAGGAACACCGCACGGATCGCCGCCCGCGCCGACGCCGGTGCGAGCACCCCGATGCGCGGCAGGACGTTCTCCGCGCCCGTCACGGGCACGCCGGCGGCCTCCAGCAGCCCGGTCAACTCCTCGCGGACGTCGCCGTTGCCGGCGAGGACCACGGGCACCCGCCAGCGGGCGCGGGCCAGCCGGGTCGCGTTGTGGGTGATCGTCTCGGCGTCGCCGCCGTCGGTGCCGCCGACCAGCAGCACCACGTCCGGTCGGGCCGCCCGCAACGCCGCCAGGTCCGCCGCGCCGAGCCGACCGGCCGCCACGTGCACCACGTGCGCGCCGGCGGACAACCCGACCCGCCGGCCCGCCTGCGCGGTGACCAGCGGCTCGTAGCCGATCACGGCCAGCCGCAGCCCACCACCGGCCGACGAGCACACATACCACGGCGCGTCGGGCACACCGAGCCCGACGGTGGCCGCCGCGACGGCGGCGTCCAGGCCGTGCAGCACGTCGGTGCCCACCGTGGTGGGCGACGACGCCGCGCCCACCAGCACACCCGCGGCCAGATCCACCACCGCCACCTTGGTGTACGTGGACCCGACGTCCGCGCAGACCGCCAGGGTCACGACGCGGCGGGAACGACCACGGTGCCGGTCGCAGTGACCGCCACGATCGGCGGGTCCAGGACCTCGGCGGCGGACTCGGAACGGTCCGGGCGGCCCCGGCACACCACCGCGCAGCTCAGCTCCAGGGTGCGGCTGCGGGTGCCTACCCGGGACACCCGCGCGGTCACCTCCACCACGTCACCGGCGCGGATCGGCGCGTGGAACCGCACGTCGGCGTACCCGGCGAACAGGCCCTCGTCACCGTCGGTGCGGATACACACCTCGGTCGCCACGTCCCCGAACAACGCGAGGGCGTACGCCCCGTCGACGAGGTTGCCGGCGTAGTGGGCGTGGGAGTACGGCACGTACCGCCGGTGCGTCACCGTCAACCCGAGCCTGGATTCGGTCATGCCATCGCCTTCCGCTGTGTGATCAGGGCGTGCACGAGGTAGCTGGCCACCTCGCCGGGCGTGGTGCCCCGGCCGAAGATCCGGTCCACGCCCAACTCGTCGGTCATCGTCTCGTCGAACCGGGGACCGCCGACGATCAGCAGTGGCCGCCGCCCCGCCGGCATCGCCTCCCGGAAGGCCGCGGACATCTCCCGCGTGTTGTGCAGGTGCGCGTCACGTTGGGTGACCACCTGCGACACGAGCACCGCGTCGGCCTTCTCCACCCGGGCGGCCTCCACCAACTCCGGCACGCTGACCTGCGCACCCATGTTGGTGACTTTCAACTCCCGGTAGTACTCCAGGCCCTTCTCCCCCGCGATGCCCTTGACGTTGAGGATCGCGTCGATGCCCACGGTGTGCGCGTCGGTGCCGATGCACGCCCCGACCACCGACAGCTTGCGCCGCAACCGCTGCTTGATCACCGTGTTGACGTCCTTCGCCGACAACAACGCGAAGTCCCGTTCCACCACCTGCACCGCGTCCAGGTCAACCAGGTGATTGACCCGCCCGTAGACCACGAAGAAGGTGAACCCGTCACCCATCGGCTTGGCGTGCACGACCATCGCCGGGTCGATGCCCATCCGGTTGGCCAACTGCGTCGCCGCGCCCTCGGCCCGCTTGTCGTGGCTCACCGGCAGGGTGAACGACACCTGCACCATCCCGTCGCCGGTGGTGTCCCCGTACGGCCGCACGATCTGCTTCTGCGCCTCGCTGCTGTGCTTGCCGGTTCGCTCGCTCACGCCGCCGCCTCCAGGATCTCGGTGGCCGGGTTGCAGTAGTCCGCCTCGTGCGCCGCGACCCCGTCGAGGCCCTTACCCCGATCCGCGGGCCGCTTCATGATCCCGAACGTGCCCTCCGCGATCGCCGTGAGCAACGTCTGCTCCCCGATGCGCTCCAGCAGGTCCAGCGCCTCACCGAGCACCTGGTTGGCCCGGCGTCGGATGAACCCGCCCGGCGCCGGCACGAAGTCCTCGTGCAGCCCACCGGCCGCACCCAGCACGTACCGCACGTTCTGCAAGGCGATGTCCCGGTCCGACAACCACGGCGTCACCACCGCCTCGGTCATCATCCCCACCAGCAGAATGCCCTGACCGGTCAGCGCGCCCGCCAGGTTGAAGAACCCGTCGAGCAGATTGCCCCGGAACACGTCGCCGGTCATGTGCTTCGTCGGCGGCATCCACTTCAGCGGGGCGTCGGGGAACAACTCCCGGGCCAGCAACGCGTGCGCCAACTCCAACCGGAACGACTCCGGCACCTCCGGGTTGATCTCGAACGCGTGCCCCAACCCCAACTGCCAGTCCGCCAACCCCGCCTCGTGCGCGAAGAACTCGTTGAGCAGCTGCGACACCGTCACCGTGTGCGCCTCGTCGACGGCGTCGGCGGTGGTCAGGTAGTTGTCCTCACCGGTGTTGATGATGATCCCGGCGCGGGCGTGCACCTGCCGGGAGAACCGCTGGTCGACAAACGTACGAACCGGGTTGATGTCGCGGAACAGGATCCCGTACATCGAGTCGTTCAACATCATGTCGAGGCGTTCCAGGCCCGCCAGGGTCGCCATCTCCGGCATGCACAGCCCGGACGCGTAGTTGGTCAACCGCACGTAGCGGCCCAACTCCTTCGACGACTCGTCCAGGGCCGCGCGCATCAACCGGAAGTTCTCCTGCGTGGCGTACGTGCCGGCGAAACCCTCCCGGGTCGCACCCTCCGGCACGAAGTCCAGCAACGACTGCCCGGTGGAGCGGATCACCGCGATGACGTCCGCGCCGGCCCGCGCCGCCGCCTGCGCCTGCGGAATGTCCTCGTAGATGTCCCCCGTCGCCACGATCAGGTAGATCCACGGCCGCTGCTTCGGGTCACCGTGACGCTGGATGAGGCGGTCACGTTCCGCGCGCCGCCGGTCGATACGCCGGATGCCCGCACCGACCGCCTTGCGCGCCGCCGACCGGGGGGCCGTCGCCGCCCGACCGGTGGGCTGGGCGAAACGCACCGACCCGGCGGCCGCCTTCTGCGCCAACAACGTCACATCGGTGCTGCCCTCACGCACCAGCGCGTCGAACACCGGCACCGCCACCCCGTGCCCCAGCCCCACATCCGCGGCGACCGCGTCGACGAGCCGGTTCACCCACGGAATACCGTCCGGATCGGCACCGGTCACCCCGGCCAGCCGCAGCACCGCCCGCTCCACCGACACCGTGGTGTGGCTGCGCGCCAGGTCCACCACCGGCTGCCCGGCCCGACGCGCCAACTCCCGCGCCCGCGCCACCAGCACCGGATCAAGATCAAGCTTCCCGGTCACAACGACCCTTCCTCATAGATGACCTCACCGCGCAGCACCAGGCTCCGACACACCGGCAACGGCGTCGGGTCCTCCGGACCCCGCAACTCCGGGTCCTCGGCCAGCAGCACCGGCAGACCCCGCTCCACCCCCGCCGGCGTCGACCACACCGCGAACGTCGCCGGCGCACCCAGAGCGAGGACGCCCTCGACATCCAGGTGCACGGCCCGCCACCCACCACGGGTGTGCGCGGCGAACGCCGCCCGCACACTCATCCGCTGCGCCGGGTTGTGGTGCGCCGCCGCCGCCCGCACCGACCCCCACGGGTCCAGCGGCGTCACCGGCGAATCCGAGCCGAACGCCAACGCCACACCCACCGAGTGCATCGCACCCACCGGGTTCGACTCCAACGACCGGTCCAGACCCAACCGCGCCTCGTACATCCCGCCCGCGCCACCCCACAACCGGTCGAACGCCGGCTGCATGCTCGCCACGACCCCGTACTCCACGAACCCGGCGATCAACCGCTTGGTCATGACCTCCGCGTGCTCGATACGGTGCCGCGCGGCCCGCAACCGCTCCACGCCCACCGTCCGCGCCGCCCCCGCGAACCCTTCCAGCACCGTGCCGACCGCCGCGTCACCGATCGCGTGGAAACCGCCCTGCACGCCGTGCGCCGTGCAGTCCAGCAGGTGATCACGCACCTGCTCCGCCGACAGATACCCGTGCCCGCAGCCGTCACCGTCACCGTCGCCGTACGCCTGCGACACGTGCGCCGTGCGCGCACCCAACGCCCCGTCGGCGAACAGGTCACCACCGGCGCCCACCGCACCCAACTCCCGGGCCCGCGCCGCACCACCCAACTCACCCCAGTACCCGTACACCTCCGGCAACCCCGCACCGGAGATGCCCAACAGGCCGGTGAAGTCCTCCTCGTCGGAAATCTCCGGACCACCGCATTCGTGCACCGCCGCGATACCCAGCGACGCCGCGTGCGACAGGGCCACCCGCTGCGCGACGACCCGCTGCGCCCGACTCACCGACCCCTGCGCCGCGGCCCGCACCACATGATGCGCGTCACGACGCAACCACCCCGACGCGTCGTACCCGGCCGCCTCCACCACCTGCGGACACGCCGCCAGCAGCGCCGACGACACCAACGCCGAATGAATCGACGCCTGCGACAGGTACACCCTCCGCCCACTGGCCGCCCGATCCAATGCCGCCGCGTCCGGCAACGTCGCATCCGACCAGACCGACTCGTCCCAACCGTGCCCCAGCACCACCGCGTCCGCCGGCAGACCCGCCGCGAACCCGGCCACCGCGTCCAGCAACTGCCCCGCCGAGCGCACCCCGGACAGCTCCAGCCCGGACAACGCCAACCCGGTGTCGGTGGCGTGCACGTGCGCGTCGACGAACGCCGGCGTCACCAACGCCCCATCCAGCTCCACCACCCGGTCGGCCGGCGGCGCGTCACCGTCGGTCCCCAACCAGGCGATCCGCCCACCGGACACCAGAAGCGCGGTCGCGTTCGGGTCGGCGGGGCAGTGCAGCACGCCGCCGCGGTACAACGTCGAGGGGTTCGTCATGACCTCAGTCTGCCGCGACTCGCGCCGCGAACAGCTGACGCACCCCAGGCTCGGCGCGTAGCAGCCCCAACGCCAACTCCGCGTGCCCCGGCACGTACCCGTTGCCCACCAGCATCGTCACGTCCGCGGCCAGCCCCTCCGCGCCCAACGCCGCCGCGGAGAAGCTCGTCGCCATCGAGAAGAAGATCACTGTGCCGCCGTCCGCGGTCGCCAACACCGCCCCGTGCTCACACCCCGGCACGTCCACGCAGACCACCGTGACGTCCGCCGGAACACCCAGGGCGGTGGTCACCGCCGTGGACAGCCCCACCGGGTCCCGGGCGTCGGCCAACGCCACCACCGACGCCAGGCCGGCGGCCGTCAGCGCGTCACGCTCCGCCGCCACCGGCACCACCCCGACGGTACGCGCGGCACCCGCCCGCCGCGCCGCAGCCAACGACAGTGACCCACTCTTACCGGCCCCGCCGATGACCGCGACCCGCACCGGCGTCGGATCACCGGCCCGGCGACGATCCTCGACGTAGCGCGACACCACCCGCGCGGTCAACGCGGGCGCCCCGCACACGTCCAGCACCGCCAGGGACAACTGGGGGTCCTCGTCGTCGGGCAGCACCGCGGCGATGGAACGGGCGAACAGGATCGCCCACCCGTCACAGGGCACCTGCTCGCTGCGCCCGTCCCAGCGGGCCAACCCGTCGGTCACCACCAGCGGGGTCAGCGTCAACGACACCAGGGTGGCGACCCGCTCGCCGGGCCTGAGCCCGAGCGGGGAACGCCGGCCAGCCTCCTCGACCGTGCCGATCAGCATCCCGCCGGACCCGGTCACCGGGTTCTGCATCTTCCCTCGGGTCGCGATGATCTCCAGCACCTCCGCGCGGACCGCGTCGCCGTCCCCGCCGTGCTTCTCCGACAACTGCCGGAAGCTCGCCGCGTCCAGGTTCAGCCGCTGCACCCGGATCCGCACCTCGTTCGGCCCGATCGCCGCCGACGCGTCCAGGCGCCAAGCCGCCTGCGGCAGCACCCCCGCCGGTTGCACGACGCGGTGCAGTCCCACCGGTGACGTCACGCCGACCTCCCCTGTCCAGCCGCTCGAAGCCCCGGTCAAGGCTCGCGTAACGGGAAAACTTACGGCAGACTAGTTTCTGTACCGAATATTTTCCAGTAGCCTTCGGGCCCGTTGAACATCCGCTACACCGAGGAGGGGCCGTGACCCAGACCCAACCGGTTGAGACCATCCCTCAGCCCCGTCACGCCCCGGTCGCCGTACCGACCGCCGGGCAGCCCTACGAATACCACCGCCGCCCCCTGGTCGAACCCGACTGGACCCGCTTCCCCGGCTGGCGTCACATCACCCGCGACCAGTGGGAATCCGCCCAGTGGCAGCGCGTCAACTGCGTCAAGAACATCAAGCAGCTCCGCACCGTCTTCGGCGACCTCATCGACGACAGCTTCTACACCGACCTCGAGGCCGACCAGCAGGCCCTCGCCACCATGTCAATGCTGGTGCCACCCCAAATGATCAACACGATGGTGCCGTTCGCGCCCCTCACCACCGAGGCGCTGCTCGCCGACCCCATCCGCCGCTACATGATCCCGGTCGCCTCCGACCGGCGCACCGACTGGCCGTCACACCCCTACGCCAGCCGCGACAGCCTCCACGAGCACGACATGTGGGTCGCCGAAGGGCTCACCCACCGCTACCCCACCAAGGTCCTCGCCGAGCTGCTCTCCACCTGCCCCCAGTACTGCGGGCACTGCACCCGCATGGACCTCGTCGGCAACTCCACCCCCGCCGTGGACAAGCTCAAACTCACCCTCAAGCCCGTCGACCGCTACGACGCCCACATCGGCTACCTCAAAGCCCACCCCGGCGTACGCGACGTCGTCGTCTCCGGCGGCGACGTGGCCAACGTCCCCTGGCGCAACCTCGAGTCGTACCTCATGCGCCTGCTGGAACTGGACACGGTCCGCGACATCCGGCTCGCCACCAAGGCCCTCATGGGCCTGCCCCAGCACTGGCTGCAGCCCGACGTCGTCGAAGGCCTCGAACGCGTCGCCCGCACCGCCGCCCGCCGTGGCGTCAACCTCGCCATCCACACCCACGTCAACCACGCCCAGTCGCTCACCCCACTGGTCGCCAAGGCCGCCCAGACCGCCCTCGACGTCGGCGTCCGCGACGTCCGCAACCAGGGCGTGCTCATGCGCGGCGTCAACGCCACCACCCCCGAACTGCTCGACCTCTGCTTCGCGCTCCAGGGCGAAGCCGGGATCCTGCCGTACTACTTCTACATGTGCGACATGATCCCCAACGCCGAACACTGGCGGGTGCCGGTCTGGCACGCCCAGCAACTCCAGCACGACATCATGGGCTACCTACCCGGCTACGCCACCCCCCGCATCGTCTGCGACGTCCCGTTCGTCGGCAAGCGCTGGGTGCACATGCTCACCGACTACGACCGCGAGCGCGGCATCTCCTACTGGACCAAGAACTACCGCACCTCCATCGAGTCCGCCGACCTGGAGGCGCTCAACAAGCGCTACGCCTACTACGACCCGATCGACACCCTGCCCGAGGGCGGCCAGCAGTGGTGGGCAGACCACCGCGACGACTGACCCACCGAAGACGGCACCCCCGGAAGCTGGCCTCCGGGGGCCGTCCGTTCTGCCCGACGCGCTCAGGCACAGCCCAGCGCCTCGCGGTACCCGGCCGGCACAGCCCCGGCGACGACCCTGTCGGCGTTCTCCCAGAACACCTCCGGCCAGTCACCACGGTCGTTCATCTGGTGCAGCACCCGCCACCCGTGGCTGCTCCGCAGCGCGTCGCCGGCCCGCCGCACCGCGGCGTCGTCCCCGCTCGCCTTCGCCCGCTGCCACTGCGCGATCCACGCGCAGCCCACCCGAGACGTCACAGCGACGCCGAACTGGTAGGGATCGTTGACGCCAACGTCAGCCAGGGCCGCCACGTCGAAGGCCGGCGGGAGCGGCACGTCCGCGAGCACCTCGGCCGCCCGCGCCCGCACCCGCTCGGGAGTGACAATCTCCGCCGGAAGCGCGCCCAACCACGTACGCGCATCCGTCCGGACGACGTTCGCGAGGACCCGATCGAACTCCTTCCGGGACCAGTCACCCCCGGTACGCATCTCGACGAAGACACCGTCGCGGGGACGGAGCATCACCGCGAAGTCACCAGCGGAGTACTCGAACAGGTGCCCCGGCCAGCCGTCGACCTGCACGGCCTTCGGCGGACTGACGTTGAGACGGTCGGCGTAACGGTCGGCGTAATTACCAGCCGGATACCAGTTCATCTCCAGCTCGCGATCGCCTCGGCGAAACACGATGGTGCCCTGCTCCTGGGTGAACCCATACACGGTGGCCGCCTTCCAACCGGGCCGGTTGATCAGCAGCCGCGGATTCTTCTCCGCGGCCCGCATCGCCACCGGCGAGTAGACGACCGGAGCACCGGCGGTGGGCGCGGGATCCGCCTCACCGACCTCCTCGGGCTCACGCAGCAGAACGGACCCGGACAGGACGCTGGCGAGGACCGCGACCGCCGCCGCCACGCTGGCGAAGCGACGCACTCTCCGCCCCGCCCGCGGTTGCCGTTGCGGTGGTTCCACGAACCGATCGAGCGTCGAATCGGACATGATCTCCTCCAGGAGGGTCTGCTTCACCCCACTGAGGTGCCCGATGACGTCCAGTCGAGCGGGATCAGCTTCCCGAACCAGCCGGTCAAGGTGTTCCTCGGTCATCTCTCCTCCTTCCGGGTGGCTGCGGTCAGCACGTCGAGTACATGTCCAGGCGGGCCGAGGTCGTCACCGACCAGTTCGCGCAGCCTGGCTCGCGCGCGCGACAGTCGAGTCCGGACCGCGGCGGGACTGACCCGAAGGACCGCGGCCACCTCGCGCGGCCGCAAGCCCTCCCACACGGTGAGCATCAGCACCTCCCGGTCCAGCTCGCCCAGACCCGCCAGCACCGCCCGAACAGCGAGCCGTTCGGGCACCTCACTGCCCGGATCGGCGGCGACCGTGGCGACGATCTGCTCACGTAGCCGCTCACCCAACCGCTGCCGGCGAACGCCACCCCGGTGATGGTTGGCCAGCACACGCCGGGCCACCCCGTACAGCCAGAGGCGAGCTTCACCGTCGGCCGGAATGTCATGCCTGCGGCGCCACGCGACCAGGAAGGTCTCCGCAACGACGTCGGCCGCGTCCTCGGGATGCGCGACGCGCCGCAGCGCGTACGCCAACAACGGCTCGAAGTCCTCAAGGTAGACGCGCCGGAAGCGGTCCTCGTAGTACTCAATGCCGGAGCTCACGTTCACTCCATGTCCGAGGGGACCTCAACCGTGACAGGTCGCGCGAGCCCGTTCCCGGTACCTCGGTCTGCCCGCCCGCGTGACGCGGACATTGCGGTCTGCGCGCGACGGGCCGTCAGGCGGTCAACACCTCGGACAACGGCGCCGGCACCAGCCCTCGCTCGCGCAGCCCGGCCAGGATGTGCGGCAGCGCCTCGTCGGTCATCGCGGCGTTCGCCTCGGTCACATGCATGATCACGATCGACCCGGGGCGTACGTTGTCCAGCACTGCCCGCACGAGCGGCTTCCAGGAGGTGGCGAACGGGTCGCCGCTGACCACATCCCCGTCGACGACCGTCAGCCCGAGCGGAGCAAGCGCGTCCAGCGCCGCCGCGTCGTGGCAGAGCCCCGGAAAACGGAAGTACCGAGTCTGCCGCCCCCCGTACGGTGTGATCACCTGGAAGGTCTTCGCCACGTCGTCGGTCATGCCCTTCGCGGGCACCCGGGGCAGGTCGTAGCAGTTCGCGGTGAACGCCAGATGCCCGTACGTGTGGTTGGCCAGCTCGAAGCGCGGGTTGTCGGCGATCCGCCGGGTGAGATCCGGATACTGCTCCACCCACTTGCCGGTCAGAAAGAAGGTGGCCGGGACCTGCTCCCGCTCCAGCAGATCGAGGATGCGCAGGTTGGCGTACGACTTCACCCGACCGGCACGCAGGTTGCCCAGCATTCCGTCGGTCATGTCCGCGTCGAAGGTCAACGCAACCCGGTTACCGGTCCGCGGCCCATGATCGACTACTGGGGGCCGGCTTCCCACCCGCGTCGCGCCCGGGACAGTGGGAACCGTCTGCTGTGGAGTGGCGCTGACCGCCGGCACGGCCGGAGAGTCGGACGGGCCGACGAAGACCGGCCCGTCCGGCGATACCGCCCGGGAGGCCGCGCACGCGGTGCTGCCGAGAACGGCCGCCACAATCAGCACGAGACACAACGGGCGAAGCCGAGGCCGGATTATCACGGCGCTGATTGTCGCAGACGCGTGCGACGCGTCCCGTAGGCAGCCCGAACACCGAGGCCACAGCCGCTTCCGTGATCACCGGAACGCCCGCCTAGACCGGCAGCTGCCGCAGCCGGACACGCACCGCCTCCCGATCGACGTTCAACTTGCTCAACACCTCAGCCGCCGGATCCGGATGCGGCGCATCCACAATCGCCATCATCAGATGCGCCGGGGTGATCCGCCGACCCCCACCAGAACGCGTTGCCCCCACCGCACGCCGCAACACCGACCGCGCACCCGAGGTGAGCGGGGTGCGTTTGGACGACAGCGGCACCGGCGCCCGCTCCACCCCTCGCACGTCCACTCCCACCACCGCCAGCGCCTCCCGGTCCAGGTCGGCGAGCGTGGCCCGCACCCGACCCAGCTCAACACCGAACTCCCCCAGCGGCGCCAACTCACGCGCGTGCAGCACCCCCAGCAACAGGTGCTCGGTGCCCAGCCGACGGTCACCCCGCTGCCGGGCCTCCTCCAGCGCCGCCCGGACCGCGGCCCGCGCCTCTCCGGCGAACTGCTCGAACACCGCGCTCACCTCCCGTGCTTCACGTGCACCGACTGCCGGGACACGCCCAGCGCATCACCGATCTGCTCCCAGGACCAACCCGCCTCGCGGGCTCGGGCAACCGCCGCGGCCTCGACCTGCTCGGCCAGCCGGTGCAGCGCACCCACCGCCCGCAGCCCGACCCTCGGGTCCTGCGACCGCAGCCGGTCGGCCAGTTCTGCGCTCTCCACGGCGTCAGTCTGGCTTGACAGTGGTGAGTTTGTCAAGCCAGACTGACGAGAGTTGCCGTCAGTCCAGACTGACAGAACCTGCCGAGAGGACACACCATGACCAGCGACGTCATCATCATCGGCGCCGGACCCGCCGGCCTACTCCTGGCCGCCGAACTGCAACTCGCCGGCGTGTCCACCACCGTCCTCGACCAGAACGCCCGACCGGACACCACACCCCGCGCCAACGGCCTCGTCGGCCGGATCGTCCAGGCTCTGCACCTGCGCGGCCTCTACCAACCACTCTCCGGGCAACCAGACGCTCCCCAACCCACACCCAGATACCAGTTCGGCGGCCTTCCCCTCGACCTGAACACGCTGCCCGACAACCCGCTCTACACCCTGCCCGTACCCCAGCACCGCATCGAACAGGTCCTGCACGACCACGCAAGCGCCCTCGACGCCGACATCCGCCGCGAACACCAACTGACCGCCCTCAGCCAGACCCCCGACCAGGTGACCCTGCACGTACGCACCCCCGACGGCGAACGCGAACTCACCACTCGCTGGCTGATCGGCGCCGACGGCGCCCACAGCACCGTCCGCCGGCAAGCAGGCATCACCTTCCCGGGCCACACCGACCACCGCTTGGTCTCCCACATCGGCCACGCCCACCTGCCCGCCGACCGCCTCAACCCCGAGGGCACACTCACCCTTCCCGCCGGCGGCCACACTCGACCCTTCACCCACCACCGACTCCCCGGCGGAATCTTCACCTTTGCCCGACTGCCCGGCGCAGCCACCGGCGCCTACCTGATCGCCACGATGGAATGGACCGGCCCACACCACGGCACCGACACACCACCCTCACCGGCGTCAACCTCCGCCAGGCCGACACGTACCGCAGCGGACGGATCCTGCTCCTCGGCGACGCCGCCCACGTCTACCCGGCAGTCGGCGGCCCCGGCCTCAACCTGGGCCTCAACGACGCCCTCAACCTCGGCTGGAAGCTCGCCGCCCAGGTGCACGGCACCGCAGCACCCAACCTGCTCGACACCTACCAGACCGAACGAGTACCCGTCGCCCGGCGCGTCGCCCTGCAAACCCGCGCCCAACTCGCCCTACTCGCCCCCGGCGACGACGTCACCGCGCTCCGGGGCCTCTTCACCGACCTGCTCGACAGCGACCACACCCGCCACGAGGTGGCCGCACTGCTCGCCGGCGCAGACCGCCCGTACGACATGGGCGGCACCGACCCGCATCCGCTCACCGGATCCTGGTTGCCTGACCTGCTACCCCGACTCACCGAGGGCGCCGACGCCGTCCGCGACGCACTCCGAAGCGCCCGGGGCGCTCTGATCGATCTCACCACCGACGGCGTATCCCTGCCGCCCGCGTGGCGCGACCGGCTGGACGTGATCCCGGCTCGCGGCGGAATCACCGCGGACGCCGTGCTCGTCCGCCCCGACGGCTACCTGGCCTGGGCCGGCACCGGGACGGACGACGTCACCGAGGCGCTGCGACGGTGGTTCGGCCCCGAATCAGCCGCCGCACACGACGGGTCCCCGGGCGACGGTGCGCCCGGGGACCCGTGGACCGCTCAGGTCACTTCGTGAAGGAGTCCTTCACGTTGCGGCCAGCGTCCTTGACGTTCTGACCGGCCTGCTTGGCGCGCGCGTCGCTCTGCTGGCTGGCGCCCTCGCCACGCATCCGCTCGTTGTCGGTCATGTCGCCGACGCGCTCCCTCGCGGCGCCGGCCATCTGCTCAACCTTGTTTCGTGCCTTCTCGGTGAAGCTCATTGCGCCTCCTCGGTCTGGCGGTTGTCCTTCCTCGCTTGCCCGGTCCCTGGGTGCCGAAACCGGTGGTGCCGGTCGGCACACCCGGTAAGGCGTCCTAGGAAGATAGGTTGCGGGGATGACTGCGGTGTCCGTGCCCACCGCATGCCGACCTGGCCTCGATGGTTAACTGACGGCATGGGAGAGCTCCTGCTGATCCGGCACGGCGAGACCACCTGGAGCGCCACCCGACGGCACACCTCGTACACCGATCTGGAGCTGACCCCCGACGGCGAGCGACAGGCCCGCACCCTCGCCGCGTTCCTTGCCGGGCGGCGCTTCACGACCGTCCTGGCCAGCCCCCGCACCCGGGCGCTGCGCACCGCGCAGCTGGCCGGCCTCACCGTGGACGCCGTCGATGAGGACCTCAGCGAGTGGAACTACGGCGAGTACGAGGGCCGCACCACCGTCGACATCCACGACGACCAGCCGCACTGGAACATCTGGACCGACGGCTGCCCCGGCGGCGAGTCACCCGCCCAGGTGGGCGAACGGCTCGACCGCGTGCTGGCCCGCGTCACCCCGCTGCTCGACCGGGGCACCGTCGCGCTGGTCGGCCACGCGCACAGCCTGCGGGTGCTCGGCGCCCGCTGGATCGGCCTACCCCCGTCCGCCGGCGGCCTGCTGCGGCTGGACACCGCCACGGTCAGCGCGCTCGGTCACGAGCACGAGCGGCAGGTCATCCTGCGGTGGAACCAGCCGGCTCCTCCGGCACCCGGGACCGCGACCGAATCGGTTGCGCGGCACTGATCTTCGGCGGCCGGTTCTCGTACGGGGTGGACAGCACCACGGTGGTCCGGGTCGTGACGTTCGCCGAGGTGCGGATCTCCTGCAGCACCCGCTCCAGGTCGGTCGGGCTGGCCACCCGCACCAACAACATGTAGAAGTCCTCCCCCGCCACCGAGTAGCAGGAGTCGATCTCGGGCAGGTGGGCCAGCCGCTCCGGCGCGTCGTCCGGCTGCGACGGGTCGAACGGGCGGATCGCCACGAACGCGGTCAGCGGCAGGTCCAACGCCTCGAACGAAACCCGGGCGGCGTACCCCTTGATGACCTCGCGCTGCTCCAGCCGGCGCACCCGCTGGTGCACCGCGGACACCGACAACCCCACCTTCTCGGCCAGGTCGGTGTACGACAGGCGGCCGTCAGCGGTCAGCGCGGCGACGATAGCGCGGTCGATCTCCTCCACGGCGTGCAACCTACCGGGAAAACCGCCTGACGGCGATGAAGCGCCCGCCGCACCGCGCGGACGGCGGCTGCGGTAGACCCACCGCAGCCGCACCACCACGCACCGTTATCAGCCCTTCGCCAGCGCTCGGGAGATCACCATCCGCTGGATCTGGTTGGTGCCCTCCACGATCTGCAACACCTTGGCCTCGCGCATGTACCGCTCCACCGGGTGGTCGGCCACGTAACCGGCGCCGCCGAGCACCTGCACCGCGTCGGTGGTCACCCGCATCGCCATGTCGGTGGCGAAGAGCTTCGCCTTGGCCGCCTCGATCGCGTACGGGCGGCCGGCGTCGCGCAGCCGGGCCGCCGCGAGAGTCAACGCGCGGGCGGCGGAGATCTGGGTGGCCGCGTCAGCGAGGATGAAGCCGAGCCCCTGGAAGTCGATGATGGACCGACCGAACTGCTGCCGTTCCCGGGCATAGGAGACCGCGTAGTCGAGGGCCGCCTGGGCCAACCCGACCGCGCAGGCCGCGATGCCCAACCGGCCGGAGTCCAGCGCGGACATCGCGATGGTGAAGCCCATCCCCTCGCCGCCGATCAGGCGGTCCGCCGGCACCCGGGCCTCGTCGAACGCGATCTGCGCCACCGGGGAGGCGCGCAGCCCCATCGTCCGCTCGGCCGCCTGCGGGGTGATGCCCGCCGTGCCCGAGTCGGCGAGCAGGCAGGAGATCCCCTTCGGCCCGGGGCCCCCGGTGCGGCAGAACACGTTGTAGAAGTCGGCAGTCCGGGCGTGGGTGATCCACGCCTTGGTGCCGGAGACCAGGTACGCGTCGCCGTCCCGAACCGCCCGGGTGCTCAGCGCCGCCGCGTCGGAGCCGCCCTGCGGCTCGGAGAGGCAGTATGCGCCCAGCAACTCGCCGCCGAGCATGTCCGGCAGCAGCTTGCGCTGCGCGTCGCTGCCGAACCCGGCCACCGGGTAGCAGGACAGCGTGTGCACGCTGACCGCCTCGGCAACCGCGAGCCAGCGGCTGGCCAGGATCTCCAGCACCTGCAGGTACACCTCGTACGGCTGGGCCGCACCGCCGTACTCCTCGGGGTAGGGCAGGCCGAGCAGGCCGGCCCGGCCGAGGGTACGCAGCACCTCGCGGGGGAACTCGGCGCGCTCCTCGAAGGCGGCGGCCTTCGGCGCGAGCTCGCGGTCGGCGAGCTCGGTGGCGAGACCCAGCAGGTCGTGGGCCTCGTCGGTGGGGAGGATCCGGTCGACAGTCATAGTGCGATGAGCTCCGTGGGGGTGGTGTTGAGCCGTTGCACGCCGTCCGTTGTGCAGACGACGATGTCCTCGATGCGGGCGCCGTGCCGGCCCGCCAGGTAGATGCCGGGTTCGATGGAGAACGCCTCCAGCGGCCGGTCGTTGCCGGCCACCAGGTAGGGCTCCTCGTGACCGTCGAGACCGATGCCGTGGCCGGTGCGGTGCAGGAACGCGGGGCCGTAGCCGGCGGCGGCGATCGGCTCCCGGGCCGCGGCGATCAGCCGATCCGGCGGATACAGCTCCTCGATTCCCACACCACCCAGCTTAACGGTCGTTTGGGCAAACCCCATATCGACGCCGGCGGCCCGGAAATCCATCGTTGTTGATTGACGCGGACAGTTAACCTTCTTTAAGATTTGGCTGCCTCGAGGCCCACCCGTCCCTGCGTCCCCACCTCCCGCCCGTGGACAACCTGCGCGGGCGGGTGTCGTCCCTTGCCCACGGGAAGGCCCCCGATGTCCTCACCACTGCGCCGCGCCCTCGCCGCCGGCCTGCTCGCGCTGGCCACAGCCGGCGCCACCCTCACCGTCACCCCCACCGCCGCGCAGGCCGTGGTGCTGCCGAACAACTTCAAGAGCGTCGGCTACCTGCCCTCCTGGGCGGGCGACGTCACCAGCATCCAGTACAACAAGCTCACCCACATCAACTACGCCTTCGTGCTGCCCAACAACGACGGCAGCCTGCGCGCGGTGGAGAACCCGGGCAAGCTTTCCTCGCTGGTCTCCCTCGCGCACGTCAACAACGTCAGGGTGTCGATCGCCGTCGGCGGCTGGAACGACGGCAACGACTCGGCCTTCGAGGCCCTCGCGGGCAACTCCGGCAGCCGGACCACCTTCGTCAACAACCTGGTCAACTTCGTCAACCAGTACAACCTGGACGGCGTCGACATGGACTGGGAATACCCGGACCCGGGCACCTCGGCCAACAACTACACCCAGCTCATGACGCAGCTCAGCAGTGCGATGCACAGTCGCGGCAAGCTGCTCACCGCTGCCGTGGTGTCCGAGGGCGGCAGCGTCCAGGGCGTTCAGACGGCCGTGTTCAGCCAGGTCGACTGGCTCAACATCATGGCGTACGACGGCGGCAGCCCGCACGCCAACTACGACTGGTCGATCAACAGCATCAACCTGTGGAAGAACCGCGGCCTGCCGGCCAGCAAGGCCGTGCTCGGCATCCCGTTCTACAGCCGCCCCGGTTACTACACCTACACGGCGCTGGTCGCCCTGGACCCCGCCAACGCCAACCGGGACTGCACCACCGCCGGCGGCGCCCAGCAGTGCTACAACGGCATCCCGACGGTCAAGCGCAAGACCCAGTGGGCACTCGCCAACGCCGGCGGCGTGATGAACTGGGAGCTGTCCCAGGACAGGAACGACTCGACCTCGCTGGTCAGCGCCATGTACGACACCATCATGGGCGGCACCACCCCGCCGCCGACCGGCCGTACCGGCCGGATCACCGGAATCGCCGGCAAGTGCGTCGACGTGGCCTCGGCGAGCACCGCCAACGGCACCGCCATCCAGCTCTGGGGCTGCAACGGCACCACCGCCCAGACCTGGACCGTGGCCAGCGACAGCACGCTGCGCGCCCTCGGCAAGTGCGCCGACGTCGCCAGCGGCTCCACCGCCAACGGCGCGAAGGTCCAGCTCTGGGACTGCAACGGCAGCGGCGCGCAGGTCTGGCAGGCGCAGTCCAACGGCACCCTGCGCAACCCGCAGTCGAACAAGTGCCTGGACGCCAGCGACAACAGTTCCGCCGACGGCACCCGACTGCAGATCTGGGACTGCTTCGCCGGCGCCAACCAGCGCTGGACGCTCCCGGCCTGACGATGCGGCCCGCAAGGTCCCCGGTCGACGCCCAGCGTCAGCCGGGGATCCTTGCGTGCTCGCGGGCCAGGGTGAGCATCTCCTGCACCGAGCCGGCTGGATCAGTGACCGGGAACTGCACAGCCCGCACCACTGCCGTCGGGTCGACCAGCAGCGTCAGCCGCTTGAACCGGGTCACCCCGCCGGTGCGGAAGACGGGCAGCAGCAGCCCCGCGGCCAGCCGGCCGTCCTGCTCGGACAGCAGCGGAAACGGCAACTCGGCGTACGCGGCGAAGTCGGCGAGCTGGTCGGGCCGCTGGGTGCTGATCCCGTACACCCGTACCCCGGCGGCCTGGAAGTCGGGATGACGCTTGGCGTAGGTGGTCGACTCCAGGGTGCAGCCCCGGGCACCGGGGATCTCCGCCCAGCCCGGCGGATAGCCGTGGGTTCCCGGCGCGTACGCCCCGGGGAAGAAGTAGAGGACGGTCCACGCGTCCGTCGCGGCCAACGCGATCGGCTGACCATCGGGGCCGGGCAGGACGACCTCGGGCAACCGCCGCCCGATCAGGTCGTGCGCCCGGCGCGCCTCGGCCGAGCCGCCGGCGGCCGTCGCGGTCACCTCACCGTCACCCATCAGGTGCCTCGTCCCCCAGTCCTGTAGTGCGATCAACACCGGCAACAGCCCCTCGCCCTTCCCGGTCAGCACGTAGTCGTACCGCGGTGGGTGTCGGGAGTACGGCCGGCGCTCCAGCACGCCGTGCTCGACCAGAGCGGCGAGGCGTTCGGTCAGCGCCCGCCGGCTGACACCCAGCTCACGCTGCAGCGCGTCGAAACGGGTCGTCCCACCGGCGACGTCGCGCACGATGAGGAACGTCCACCAGTCCCCCAGTACGCCGAGCGCCTGCGCGATGCCGCAGTCCGCATCGGCAAGATCCTCTCGCCGCACCTGCTTCCTCCGTCCGTTCCCGCTCGACTATAGTCCGTTCCAAATTGGAACGCACCAGCTCGACGAACGGGGGCCGGCGACATGCGCGTCGACGAACGGGCCGGAGTGTTCTGGCGCTGGTGGACCGCCGGCACGACCAGCATGATCGGGTCGGCGGTCGGCGCGGTGGCCCTGCCGCTGACCGCGCTCACCGTCCTCGACGCCTCCGCGTTCCAGATGGGCGTGGTCGCCGCAGCCAGCTACGTCGCCTGGATCGTGATCGGGCTGCCCGCCGGCGTCATCGTGCAACGCCTGCCGCTGCGCGGCACCCAGGTGGGTGCCGACCTGGCCCGCGCGGTCGCCGTCGCGTCCATCCCACTGGCCTGGTGGTGGGGCCACCTCACCGTCGCCCACCTGGTGGTCACCGCGCTCGTGGTCAGCTTCGCCAACGTGCTCTTCGACGTGGCCAACTCGACTTTCCTGCCCAGCATCGTCGAACGGGAGCAGTTGCAGTCGCGCAACAGCCTCACCTCGGCCACCCATGCCGCGACCCTGCTCAGTGGCCCGTCCCTCGGTGGGCTCGCCGTGCAAGCGCTCGGCGCGGTGCCCACCCTTCTCGTCGACTCGGTCAGCTATCTCGTCTCGGCAGCGCTGCTGCGCACCCTGCCCGCCAGCCGCTTCGACATACCGGACCGCTGGCCTCCGGTCGGTGAAATGATCCGCGAGGGCTGGCGCTTCGTCGCGTACCACCCGGTGCTGGGGCCGAGCATGTGGGCCGCCACGGCGATGAACTTCGTCTGCGGCGCACAGTTCGCGCTCTTCCCGCTCTACCTGGTCCGCGAGCTGCACGCCCCGGCCGGCCTGGTCGGGGTCCTGCTCGCCGTCGAGGGCGTCGGCGCGCTGGTCGGGGCGGCGCTCACCACACGGATCACCACACGGATCGGCACCGCCCGCGCGCTGATCGCCGCCGGATTCACCACGGTCGCCGGTGCGTTCCTGATCCCCGGGGGCACCGGTTGGCTGGCGTACGCCGCCTTCGCCACCGGCAGCATCGTCTTCTCCCTCGGGACGGTGGTGCTCAGCGTGACGACCCGGACCTATCGGCAGATCGCCAGCCCACCCGCCCTGTTGTCCCGGGTGATGGCCACCGTGCGGTTCGTGTCCTGGGGCGCGATCCCGGTCGGTGGGCTGGTCGCCGGCGCGCTGGCCGGCCCGCTCGGCGCCCGCGCCACCCTGTTCGTCTTCGCGGCGACCCTGGTGTGCGCGCCGCTGGTGCTGCTGCTCTCCCCCGTCCGGCGCCTGCGCGACCTCACCGACCACGACGGGGACGACGACCCCCGTCCCGCCGCGCCCACCGTCACCGCGGGCAGCCGGTGACCGCGCTTCGCAGGATGGTTTCCTCATCGCGCGGCGCTGACACCACCGACGGCCCGGGCGTACCCCTGTTCGTCGGAGGGCTGTGCCAGGCTGTCCGGCGTGGCACACCGATCCCCGATCCTGCTGATCGACGCACCCAGCCTCTACTTCCGGGCCTACTTCGGCATTCCGGAGTCCGCCGCCCGAGCCGAGGACGGCACCCCGGTCAACGCGGTGCGCGGTTTCCTCGACATGCTCGCCACCCTGATCCGCGGGCGCGGCGCCGACCGGATGGTCTGCGCGATGGACTACGACTGGCGGCCGGCGTGGCGGGTCGACCTGCTGCCGTCGTACAAGGCGCACCGGGTGGCCCCCCAGGGTGGCGAGGTCGTTCCGGACACGCTCTCCCCGCAGGTGCCGAAGATCCTGGAGGTGCTGGCCGCGATCGGCATCACCGTTGTCGGCGCGACCGGCTACGAAGCCGACGACGTGCTCGGCACGCTCTCGGTAACCCAGCCGGGCCCGGTGGAGGTGGTCTCCGGCGACCGGGACCTGTTCCAGCTCATCGACGACACCCGGCCGGTCCGGCTGCTGTATGTCGGGCGCGGCGTGGCCAAGCTCGACGACTGCGACGACGCCGCGGTCCGGGCCCGCTACGGCGTGCCGGCCGACCGGTACGCCGACTTCGCCGCGCTGCGCGGCGACCCCAGCGACGGGCTGCCCGGGGTGGCGGGCGTCGGCGAGAAGACCGCCGCCCGGCTCATCGAGCGGTACGGCAGCATCGCCGGAATCCTGGCCGCACTCGACGACTCCGACTCGTCCTTCGCGCCGGGCCTGCGCACCAAGCTGGCCGCAGCACGCGACTACCTGGGCGTCGCGCCGACGGTGGTCCGGGTCGCCCTGGACGTGCCGCTGCCGGAGCTGCCCACCGCGCTGCCGACCGCCCCGGTCGACCCGGACCGGCTGCTGGAGCTTGCCCAGCAGTGGAACCTGGCCGGCTCCGCCCGCCGCCTGGTCGACGCCCTCGCCGCCCGCACCGACGCCTGACCGCCGGCCTCGGCGGCGCTCGACTGCCGCTGGCGCGTCTGTCACAGTGAACTGCACCCGCCTCACCGCGTAATCTCGGCACATGCGGATGGTGCGCGGTGCGAGGTGCCCCGGTGGCTGACGCGGATGACGTACGCCGGGTGGCGCTGGCCCTGCCGCACACGGCGGAGATCGCCAGTGACGGCTTCGACTTCCGGGTGGCGGACAAGGGCTTCGTCTGGTCCTATCCCGAGCGCAGACCGGGAAAGCCGCGGGTGATCCGACTCGACATCGCGGTGCTGTTCGTCGGCGACGAGGCCGAGAAGCAGGCTCTCCTGCTCGGCGAGCCGGACGTCTTCTTCACCACACCCGGCTACGACGGCCTACCTCTGGTGCTGTTGCGCCTGGCGACGGTCGACCTCGAACGCCTCAGCGAGCTCGTGACCGACGCGTGGCGGATGCGCGCGCCGGACGCGCTGCTGAGCGACGTCGAGGGCGCTGGCAAATAGCGACATCAGCACGCAACGGGTTGGACACATTGACGGGGATCTCAGTGCTCCACTACCGTGGCTGTGAGAGCGCTCTCTCACACGACCTTCCCCCCAATTCAGGCGCAACGCGTCGGACCCGGCACGGGCCGCACCCCGGCGCGCGCGATGGAGGCACCATGAAACCTCCCGTCCCCCACCGTCGATGGGCCCTGGCCGCCGCCACCGCTCTGGCCCTGGTCGTCGGCGGCCTCGCGATCCCCGTCACCCGCGCAGCCGAAGCCGCGCCTGTCGGCGCCGGCAGCTACACCACCACCCCGGTCGGCCCGCTCCCCAGCGGCTGCGGCGCGATGTCCAGCAACCCCCGGCAGTTCGCCACCGCCAACGCGCCCGCCGGACCGATACCCACCAACGACTGGTGGTCCTCGCTGCTGTGGAAGCGCACCGACTGCGCCTTCAGCGAGCCCCTGCACGCCCACCCGATCTCGTACGACACCTTCACCGATGGCCTGGGCTTCTCCGCCAACTCCACGCCCGCCATCAGCGGCACCGCGACCGGCGTCGGCGAGTTCCACTACCCGTACGTCCAGGACATCCGGGTCGGCGTGGCCGGGCTCGGCGCACCCCTGGTCAAGGTCGACGGTTGGACGGACTGGACGGTCAGCCCGCACTGGAGTGACGGCACGCGGACCATGCGCGCCACCATCGGCCACGGCCTGCCCTTCGCGTACTTCCAGACCACCGGCGGCGACGCGGTGATCAGCACCGCCGGGACCCCCGACGTCTGGTCCCAGAGCGGCGCCACCATCGGCTTCCGGGTCAACGGCCACGACTACGTCGGGTACGCGCCCACCGGCGCCAGCTGGACCGTCGCGGCGGGCCGGATCTCGTCCACTCTGGCCGGTCGGGGCTACTTCTCCGTCGCCCTCCTGCCACCGACGTCGAGCGCGGCGGAGCGCGCCGACCTGGCCGCCACCTACGGCCGGTACGCGCACGCCCACGTGACCGGCACCCAGGTGTCGTACGCCTACAACCCGGCGACCAGCGGCCTGACCACCACGTACGCGTTCACCACGACCGCCCGGGAGGGGACGGCCACGCAGACCGTGGTCAGCCTCTACCCGCACCAGTGGAAGTCGCTGAGCGGGTCCACCGCGATCACTCCGACCTACCCGTCGGCGCGCGGCCGGATGAAGGTGCTCACCGGCGTCAGCCAGTTCCGCACCGCCATGAAGTTCCAGGGCGTCCTGCCGGAGCTGCCGGCCGTCGGCGACGGCAGCGGAAGCGACCTGGCGACGCTCACCAGCCAGCTGGCAGCCGCTCGCGCGAACCCGATGGACCAGCGCGGCAACGACACCTACTGGACCGGCAAAGGGCTCGGCCGGGCCGCCCGAATCGCCGAGATCGCCGACCTGGTCAACGACACCGCGACGCGGGACAGCGCGCTGAACGCGATCCGCAGCACGCTCACCGACTGGTTCACCGCGACCAGTGGCAAGACCAGCAGGGTCTTCTACTACAACAACGACTGGGGCACCCTGATCGGCTACCCGGCGTCGTACGGCTCCGACCAGGAGCTCAACGACCACCACTTCCACTACGGCTACTTCGTCGCCGCCGCCGCGACGCTGGCCAAGTTCGACCCGGCCTGGGCCGCCACCAGCCGCTACGGCGGCATGGTGGACCTGCTGATCCGCGACGCCAACAACTACCGCCGCGACGACACCCGCTTCCCGTACCTGCGTGACTTCGACATCTATGCCGGCCACGACTGGGCGTCCGGGCACGGCTCGTTCGGCTCCGGCAACAATCAGGAGTCCTCGTCGGAGGGGATGAACTTCGCCAACGCCCTGATCCAGTGGGGGCAGGCGACCGGCGACACCGCCGTCCGTGACGCGGGCGTCTTCCTGTACACCACCCAGGCCGCGGCCATCCAGGAATACTGGTTCGACGTCAGTGACCAGAACTTCCCCGCCGCGTTCGGGCACTCGACGGTCGGCATGGTCTGGGGCGACGGCGGCGCGTACGCCACCTGGTTCAGCGGCGAGCCGGAGATGATCCAGGGCATCAACCTGCTGCCGGTCACCGGCGGACACCTCTACCTGGGCAACAACCCGGCGTACGTGCGGACGAACTACGCCGAACTCGTCCGCAACAACGGCGGGCAACCGACGGTGTGGCAGGACATCCTCTGGCAGTTCCAGGCCCTCGGCGACGCTGACGCGGCGCTGGCGAACCTCCGCGCGAACCCCGGCTACACCCCGGAGGAGGGGGAGAGCCGGGCGCACACCTTCCACTGGATCCGCAACCTCGCCGCCCTGGGCACCGTCGACACGACGGTGACCGGCAACCACCCGCTGTCGGCGGTCTTCTCGCGCAACGGGGCCCGCACCTACGTGGCATCGAACCCGACCGCCTCGCCGATCACGGTGACGTTCTCCAACGGCACCACCCTCACCGTGGGAGCCGGCAAGACGGCCACCACCGGGGCGTACACCTGGAGCGGCGGCAACGCGGCCGGCGGCGTACCCCCGGGGCCGACGCCCACGGACCCCCCACCGACGACCACCCCGCCGCCGACCCCGGGCAATCCGACGCGGTACCTGCTGCCCGGGGGTGGGTTGGGCGCCGCCGGCAGCGCGGCCACGACGACGGTCGTGGCGGCCAACGGAAACCACGACGGTACGCCCACCAACGCGCAGGTCTTCACGGCGACCGGCCTCAACCTCGCCTATTCCGGCGGGCAGACCGCGTTCGACCTGTTCGTGGACGCCGCAACGGCGGTCGGCAACGGCGTGCAGGTGCGGATCTCCTACGACCTCACCGGCAACGGCAGTTGGGAACGGGTGGAGACCTCGCGCTACTTCGCCACCGACCCGGTCCCCGGCTACGAGCACTACACCCAGAACACCGGCCTGTTCTCGGCGACCGGCACGTTGGGCGCGCTGAGCAACGGCACGGTCCGGGTGGAGATCTGGTCGGCGATCGGCAACAACCCCAGCACCGTGGGCATCGGCAACCAGTCGGTGCTGCGGCTTCCGTACTCCTGATCGACCCGCACGCCGCGACACCAGGTTGGCCGGTGCGGAGGACCAACAGCGGTCCTCCGCACCGGCCGACGCCGGGCGGGTCAGTCACTCATTCCGTGGTCAGGAGGCAGTGCAGGTGGGCGTCATGCCGGACCCGCTGCCATTGCCCTGGAAGCCGAACTCGGTGACCTGGCCCGCGCCGAGCCGACCGTTGTAGTCCACGTTGGTGAACCGCACCGTGCCCGTGGAGCCACTGGCCGTAGCACTCCAGGTGTTGGTGACACTCGCACCCCCAGGGAGCGTGACGCTGACATTCCACCCGTTCGTACCGGCGGAACCAGAGGTCACCCGAACGGTGGCGACGAAACCACCGGTCCACGAGTTCAGTGACACCGACGCCGAGCAACCACCCGGACCCGGCGGAGGCGTCGTGGGCGGAGGCGTCGTGGGCGGAGGCGTCGTCGGCGGCGGGGTCGTCGGCGGCGGGGTCGTCGGCGGCGGGGTCGTCGGGATGCCTACGCCGGCGTTGAGGGCGTTCAGGACGTTGGTGTACGCCGCCTTCTTGTTGCCGCTGCAGTCGAAGAGCAGGGCGTTGTCGGAGCCGCGCCAGGAGTCACAGTCCCGCACGCCCCACACCGTGATGCCGGTGCAACGCGAGACAGCCATGCAGGCGCGGGTGACCGAGCCGAAGATGTTGGCCTGGTTGCCACCGGTCATCACGTCCAGCTCGGTGATCTGCACGTCGACGCCAAGGTCAGCGAAACGCTGCAGATTCGCCTGATAGTCGCCCGCCAGCGAAGTGCCCAGGTGCGACTGGAAACCCACACAGTCAATCGGCACGCCACGAGACTTGAAGTCCCGCACCATGTTGTAGATACCGGTCGACTTCGCGTTGACCCCGTCGGTGTTGTAGTCGTTGTAACACAACTTCGCACCCGGATCGGCCGCCCGCGCCGCACGGAACGCCGCCTCGATCCAGTCGTTACCGGTGCGCTGCAGATTCGAGTCACGCCGCCCACCACCACCGCCGTCAGCGAACGCCTCGTTCACCACATCCCAGGCATAGATCTGCCCCCGAAAATGGGTCGCCACCTGGGTGACATGGTTGATCGCCGCATTACGCAACGCACTACCGGACATACCCTGCGCCCAACCCGGCTGCTGCGCATGCCACAACAGAGCATGACCACGCACACTCATACCATTGGCCCGAGCATGACTCACCAGACGATCACCGCCGGTGTAACTGAAACGGCCCTGCTGCGGCTCAGTCGCGTCCCACTTCATCTCGTTCTCGGGCACGACGCTGTTGAACTCACGGTTCAGGACAGTCACATACGTGTTGTCGGAGAGTTTGCCCGTCGCCACGGCGGCGCCGAAGTAGCGGCCCTTCTCGGCCGCCGACGCTCTCAGGGTCGTTCCGGCACTGGCCGAGGTGGTCAGCGCCATCGTCATGCCGGCGGCGAGGGCGCCAGTGACTGCGATGGTCACCGCCGCTCGCAGGGCTCTCTTGTGATTCATCCGAATTCCTTCTCTGTGGTGGTTCGGGGATGGAGGTACAGCGCCCGAATCTGCTTCCGCGACGTCGGTGACATCAGTCCAGCCACGGAGTCGTCCCACACCGGCGAGACCATGACGAGCGAGAGCCCGGTCGCCGTCACGGCAGCAGTGCACGAGAGGCCTGACACGACGTCCGGCATGCCCTGGGCGGACGTCGTGCTCCGAGGTGCGACCAGCAGGATCGCCCGGTGAACCACAGGTGCGTCGCCCTCAACCATCGACTGTGAGCGATAACATGGCGTTCGTCAAGTCGTCACGATCCGCGTCGCGAGCGAGTCGCTGTGGTCGTGCGGTCGGGGTGCCGGAGCCGCGCAAGCACGACTCCGGCACCTCAGATCACTGGAACGAGGCGTCGTCGACGAGGAGACTGTCGGTGCCCGCTGCCGTCTCGACGTAGAAGGTGGCGCTGGACAGCGTGCCGCTCCATGACGCCGTCGCCGTGCCGGTGAGCAGGGTCCAACCGTTGGCGTTCACCCCCGCCGCCGGGGTCAGCTGCACGTAGTTCGTCGTGCCGTTGGCGGTCAGCGCCAGGGTCGCCTTCGCGGACGGTGTGCCGCTCTGCGACCGTACCCAGACGTTCGTGGTGTAGCTCTTGCCGTTGGTGAGCTTCGAGGTCACGTCCTGGCTGGGGCCGTTCCACGCGGAGGCCCGGCCGGTGATCGACAGTGAGCCGGCGCCGCCGTGCACGACGGCGGTGTTCGACGACAGCGTCCCGCTGCCGTTCACACCCCAGCCTGTCGTGCCACTCTCCACGTTGCCGTTGGTGAGCAGGTTTCCGGTGCCGCCGGTGCCGCCGCCGAACTGCCACCAGTTCATGTTGAACAGGTTGCCGGTGCCGCCGGCGAAACGGAGGAACAGGTCACGCGTCCCGGTCGCCCCGTTCACCGCGCAGGTGGCGGTGGCCCAGGTCTGCCAGCCGCCGGTGCCCGGCACGGTGCAGGTGCCCATCAGTGGGCCGTTGCTGTTGTCGAGACGTACCTCGATGCGGCCGCCGCTGGTCGCCGAGGCTACCCGGGCGGTGAACGAGGTCGCACCAGCGCCGAACGCGACGCCCTTGACCTTGACGTAGTCGCCGTTCTCGATCCAGCCGACGTTCATACCGCCCTCGCTGGACGGTTCGGTCTCGATACCCGAACCCCACGCGATCGTCTCGGCCTCCTGCCGCACGTACGGGTCCAACGTGCCCACCTGCGGCGCACCCGTGGTGCTCATGGTGATCGTCGGGAACGTGCCATTGGAGTTGTAGGTGAACTTCTCCACCGCGACCGACCGGGTGTAGCCACCACCACCGGGCAACGCCCCGTTGTGATAGAAGAAATACGAACCGCCGTTGAAGTCCACGACACCCGCGTGATTGGTGAAACTACTGCCCTGCCGGGGCATGATCGTCCCCCGATACGTCCAGGGCCCGGTCGGACCCGGAGCAGTCGAGTACGCGATGAATTCCGAGCAGCACTCCGCCGCGAACACGTTGTAATACAAGCCGTTGCGCTTGAACACCCACGGCCCCTCCTCATACAGGGTGGGCCGACTCGCATTCCCGCTACGGGTGCCGAAACCCGCCGTGGTCAGCGGAATCCTGGTTGCGCTACCCGAGAACGAAATCATGTCCGCGTTCAACTTCACGTACCACAGACCCGGGTTGCCCCAGTACAGGTATGCCTGACCATCATCGTCAACGAACACGGTCGGGTCGATCTCATTGTTGCCCACCAGGGGCCGACCGATCGCGTCCCGGAACGGCCCGGTCGGGCTGTCCGCCACCCCCACTCCGATCACCATCTGCCCATTCGAGCGCTGGCGTACCGGCACGTACCAGTAGAACTTTCCGTTGCGGGCGATGACCTGACCAGCCCACGCGTTGGCGTCCGCCCAGGCGAAAGTCGCCAGATTCATCGGCGAGCCATGGTCGGTCCAGTTCACCATGTCGGCGGATGACCACACCCGCCACTCCCGCATGGTGAAGTACGTGGAGCCGTCCTCGTCATGTCCGGTGTAGAGGTACACCCGGCCGTTGTGCACCAACGGCGCCGGGTCCGCGGTGTAGATGTGCTGAACGATGGGGTTGTCGGCCTTGGCCGTGCCGGGGACCAGTGCGAGGACGCAGAGCAGGCTCGCCAGCCAGGCGATGGCGCGTCTGGCTCTGCGGTTGGTCCGATTTGTGGTGCCTCTTGTCACCTTCACAATTACTCCCAGAGAGGGGGCCGTGCACGATGTCGGGCTCGGTGTTATCGCTAACAGAAGGTCAACGGCGCCCCCTTACTCACTTGACCTGGGCTTTTGTCTGCGCGAGATGAGCGGCGTAACCCCACCGCAGCAGCGATGCAGCAGTGCTGACATCGAAGGGTTACGATGCACGGTACTGAGGGTCGATGTGGGCGTCAACGGAACGACAGCCGCTCACCCGGAGTCACCGCCCGCCACTCACCGCTGCGGCGCACCGGGTCATCAGCCCCACTGACGTCCATTTCGGACGTAGCCGGCAAGGCGACGACGCGGGGGTTGCGGGCATGTTACGGAACAACTATGTTAGCGATCACATCGACATGTCCCTATAAGCCTGGCCGTACGCGGAGTCCGCGCGGCAGCACCACCACACCAGACAGCGCGGACGCCTACCACCATCGATGGCCGCTCTGACGCGCTGCCGTTCCGGGCGGCGCTGGCCACCAACCCGTCCCGCTGTCAGAAAGGTCGCCTGCCGTGCCGCTGACCAGACGCGCGTTCACCCTGGGCGCACTGTCCACCGCTGCCGCCACCACCGGCATGCTGAGTCTCCCGCATGCCGCCCACGCTGCGGCGAACACCGCGTACGTCATGGCCTACTTCACCGAAACTCCCCAGTTCCAGGGCGCGGACTACGGCCTGCACCTCGCCGTCAGTCGCGACGGCCTCAACTGGACGCCGCTCAACCAGAACAACCCGGTCGTCACGCCGACAGCCGGCCAGTTGGGCCTGCGGGACCCGTTCGTCCTTCGCAAGCAGGACGGCACCTTCGTCGTGCTCGCCACCGACCTGAAGGGCACCAACTTCGGCCTGAACAGTCAGTACCTGCACGTGTGGGACTCGACCGACCTGACGAGCTTCACCGGATACCGCCGGATCCGGATGCACACGCTGAACACCCACACCTGGGCCCCCACCGCTTTCTGGGACACCGCCCGCGGCCAGTACGCCATCGTCTACTCGGCGAACAACGGCCAGGACGTCTTCCTGGTCAACTACACCAGCGACTTCCACACGGTCAGCTCGCCGCAGGTGTTCTTCAGCCCCGGCTTCGGCGTCCTCGACGGAGACGTCGTCGTCGACGGCGGCACCACCTACCTCTACTACAAGAATCTCGGCAACGGGAACCTCTACGGCGCCCGGTCCAGCACCGGTGCCCCGAACAGCTTCACCACGTACACCAGCGGGCTGTTACAGGGCACCGGCATCGAGGCCCCGCTGCTGGTCAAGGCGATCGACGGCAGTGGCTGGCGGCTGTGGGGCGACTCGTACGGCCCGGTCAACAACGACTACTACGCCTGGTCGAGCGCCGCCATCGGGGGCAACTCGTGGACCCCGATGAACCAGCGCGACTACACGCCGCCGATGAACGCGAAGCACGGCTCGATGATCGGTATCACGGACGCGGAGTACAACAGCCTGATCGCCCGCTGGGGGACACCGAACTGGGTCCGGTTGAAGTCCTCCAACCTGCCCGACCGTTACGTCCGGCACGCCGACAACGTGGCCCGGCTGGACGCGTACCCGTTCGACCCGTACCAGGACCAGA
Source organism: Micromonospora sp. NBC_01638 (assembly GCF_045209745.1). Taxonomy (NCBI): domain Bacteria; kingdom Bacillati; phylum Actinomycetota; class Actinomycetes; order Micromonosporales; family Micromonosporaceae; genus Micromonospora; species Micromonospora sp. NBC_01638. The sequence continues at coordinate 5,683,473 of NZ_CP109273.1, read as the reverse complement.
TGTGGCGGATGGTGCCCGGCCTCGCCGACTCCACCGGGGTGTCCTTCCAGTCGGTGAACTATCCCGGCTCCTACCTGCGGCACTACAACTACGAGGTCCGGCTCGCCGCGAACGACAACACCTCGGTGTTCCGGGCCGACGCCACCTTCTACCGGACGGCCGGGCTCGCCGACGCCGCCTGGACGTCGTTCCGCTCGTACAACTTCCCGACCCGCTACCTGCGACACGCCAACTACGTGTTGCGCATCGATCCGCTCAGCGGCAGTTCCAGCGCCGCTGACCGCCAGGACGCCACCTTCCGACTCACCCCGTAGCACTCCCGTGGAGGATCCATGTCACCCCTGCCCCTCAGCCGCCGCCACCTCCTTCAGGCCGCCGGAGCCACCGTGGTGCTCTCCGCGACCGGCACCACCATCGCCGCCGGAAGCGCGGCCGCGGCCGTGGTGCCGCCGGCCCGTACGGACATCGGCGTCTCGGCGTATCCGTTCGACCTCGGTCAGGTGCGGCTGACCACCGGCCGCTGGATGGACAACCAGACGCGGACGCTGAACTATCTGCGGTTCGTCGACGTCGACCGCCTGCTCTACAACTTCCGTGCCAACCACCGGCTGTCCACCAACGGTGCCGCCACCAACGGGGGCTGGGACGCGCCGAACTTCCCGTTCCGGACCCACATGCAGGGGCACTTCCTGACCGCCTGGGCGTACGGGTACGCGGTGCTGGGCGACACCACCTGCCGGGACAAGGCGAACTACATGGTGGCCGAGCTGGCCAAGTGCCAGGCGAACAACGGGGCTGCCGGGTTCGGCGCGGGTTACCTCTCCGGTTTCCCGGAGTCCGACTTCACCGCGCTCGAGGCACGGACGTTGTCCAACGGCAACGTGCCCTACTACTGCATCCACAAGACCCTCGCCGGGCTGCTCGACGTCTGGCGCTACACCGGCAACACGCAGGCCCGCACGGTGCTGCTGGCGTTGGCGGGTTGGGTCGACACCAGGACATCCCGGTTGAGCTCCAGCCAGATGCAGTCGATGCTGGGCACCGAGTTCGGTGGCATGAACGACGTGTTGACCGACATCTACCAGCAGACCGGTGACAGCCGGTGGCTCGCCACCGCCCAGCGTTTCGACCACACCGCCGTGTTCAACCCTCTGGCTGCCAACCAGGACCAGCTCTCCGGGCTGCACGCCAACACGCAGGTGCCCAAGTGGGTGGGCGCCGCCCGGGAGTTCAAGGCCACCGGGACCACCCGTTACCGGGACATCGCCAGCAACGCGTGGAACATCACCGTCGGCGCGCACTCCTACGTCATCGGCGGCAACAGCCAGGCCGAGCACTTCCGGGCGCCCAACGCGATCGCCGGTTACCTCAGCAACGACACCTGCGAGCAGTGCAACACGTACAACATGCTCAAACTGACCCGGGAGCTGTGGCTGCTCGACCCGAACCGGACCGACTACTTCGACTTCTACGAGCGCGCGATGATCAACCACCTGATCGGTGGACAGAACCCGGCCGACAACCACGGCCACATCACGTACTTCACCCCGCTCAGGCCGGGCGGGCGTCGAGGCGTGGGCCCGGCGTGGGGCGGCGGCACCTGGAGCACCGACTACAACTCGTTCTGGTGCTGCCAGGGCACCGGCCTGGAGATCAACACGAGGTTGATGGACTCCATCTACTTCTACAACGGCACGACGCTGACCGTGAACCTGTTCACGCCGTCGGTGCTGACCTGGTCGCAGCGCGGCATCACGGTCACCCAGAGCACCAGCTACCCGGTCAGTGACACCACCACCCTGACGCTGTCCGGGTCGATGAGCGGCTCGTGGAGCATCCGGGTGCGGATCCCGTCCTGGGCCAACGGCGCGACGATCGCCGTCAACGGCGCGGTGGAGAACATCGCCACCACACCGGGCAGCTACGCCACGGTCACCCGCACCTGGGCCGCCGGCGACACCATCACCGTACGACTGCCGATGCAGGTCGCCGTCCGAGCCGCCAACGACAACGCCAACGTCGCCGCGATCACGTACGGCCCGGCGGTGCTGGCCGGCAACTACGGCAACACCGCCCTCAGCGCCCTGCCGTCACTCACCGTCTCCTCGATCACCCGCACCAGCACCACCTCGCTCGCGTTCACCGCCAGCGCGAACGGGTCCACGGTGCCCCTCGCCCCATTCCACGACGCCCACGGATACAACTACACCGTCTACTGGAGCACCACCGGCGGCACCACCGGCGGCAGCAGCCGCCTGGTCAACGTCGGTACCGGCCTGGTCCTCGGTATCCAGAACATGTCCACCGCCGACGGTGGACTTGCGGTGCAGTGGGGCGACAGCGGCACCGCGGACCACAACTGGGTGGTCGTCACCGACGGCAGCGCCGTCCGGTTCCGCAACGTCAACAGCGGCAAGGTGCTGGGCGTGGAGAACATGTCCACCGCCGACAACGCTCGGGTCCTGCAATGGTCGGACAACGGCACCGCCGACCACCGCTGGACCCTCGTCGACAACGGCGACGGCACCTACCGGATCCGCAACGTCAACAGCGGCAAGCTGCTCGGGATCCTGAACGGATCGACCGCCTGGGGCGCGCAGGCCGTACAGGATTCGGACAACGGCAGCGCGGACAACCGGTGGAGGCTCGTCCGCAACGCCTGACATCGCACCCGGGCGTGCGGCGGCGGTCCGCACCCACCGAGCAACCCGAGGGGTACGCGCGAGGCGGCGTGTGCCCCTCGGCCGCCCGCGCGGGTTCGGTCGCCGACCGATCGCCGGTAAGATCACCGGCACCTCGGCGAAGACTGTCGCCTGCTCGACCCGGAGTCCGCGTGGCCGACCGTTCGTACCGATTCCTGCGCCGAGCCCTGGCCGTCGGCTGCCTGATCGCCGCCGCCGGACTGCCGGCCGGACCGCCAGCCGGACCGCCGGTGGCCGTCTCCACCGACACCATGGAGACCCCCGAACCCACGATCCTGCGGGTGCTCCAGATGAACCTCTGCAACAGCGGCCGCGCCGGCTGCTACACCGGCCGGTCGGTGGCCACGGCCACCGAGGTGATCAGCGCCGAGGCACCCGATCTGGTCACACTCAACGAGATCTGCCAGGGCGACGTCGCCGCCCTGGCGCGCGTGTTCGAAGCCGTCCACACTGATCGGACCGTCGTGTCCGCGTTCCAGGCCGCCGGCGACCGCCCCAGCGGCGACGACACCCGGTGCCGCAACGGCCAGCCGTACGGCGTCGGGCTGCTGACCCACGTGGAGGCGCCGGACACCCCACGCGCCGTGTACGGCGGGATCCACCCGACGCAGGACCTCGCGGACCCCGAGGAACGCGCCTGGCTCTGCGTCAACGTCGACGGCATCCTGCTGGCCTGCACCACGCACCTGGCTGCCACCAGTCACCGTGTCGCACTCGCCCAGTGTGGCCATTTGCTGGACACCATCCTGCCGGCGATCAGCAGGAGCGCGGGATACGAGCCCAGCGTGCTGAGCGGCGACTTGAACCTTCGGGCCGGCGGGAGCCGCACCGTGCGGTCGTGTGAGCGGCCGGGCTATCAGCGGATCGACGACGGCAGACTGCAACACATCATGGCGACCGCCGACATCACGCTCTGTTGCCGCAGGTCGGTGCCCATGCACGGGGCGACCGACCACCCCGGGCTGCTGGCCACCCTCACCATCGATCGCAGCCGTCCCGGTCGCCCGCCAGCCTGACCCGCACCGGGCGCGGCTGATCGGCGGACGGATGGTCCCTGCGCACGTGACACGGCCTCAGCGGGGCGGCGTGTCCCCACGGGACGGAAACGGCGTACCCGGCTGACCGAGGGTGGAGCGGGCGCGCAAGCCGACCGGATCCGGGGCAGGGGTCGATGTCGCGGCTGCCGGTTCCGAGACCCGCCGCCCGTCCAGGTAGGCGGCGGCAGCCACATCGTCGTCGGTCGGCGCGGCGAGCAGCGCGTAGAGCAGACCGACCACCCCGAAGAGCACTGCCAGCACGATCGGCACCAACAACGTGCTTCCAGTGGCGCCGGTCGTCACCTCACCCACACGTTCGTGGCGGTGCACCGACAACGCGCTCATGCCGGTGAAGTGCATTCCGTTCACGGCGACGCCCATGACCAGCGCGGAGACGAAGATCGCCAACCCCCGGCGGACGGTCATCGCGAGCCACAGCGCGACGGTGGACGCCACGACAGCGATGACCACCGAGAGCGCGACCCGGAGGGTGTCGTAGCCGAGGCTGCCGTTGAGTCGCATCGCCGCCATACCGGTGTAGTGCATCGAGGCCACACCGGCACCGGTGAAGATGCCACCGGCGATCAGTCGTACCGGATTCAGTCGGCCGGTGCCCACGATGGCCAGGCCGATACCGACCGCCACCACGGCGATGGCCGTGCTGGCCACGGTCAGCGGCACGTCGTACCGGATGCGGGTGTTGTCGACGGCGAAGCCGAGCATCGCCATGAAGTGCATCGCCCAGATGGCGGTGCCGCCCAGAGCCCAGGCGGACAGAAGGCCCCACCAGGCCCGCTGGCCCGTCGTACGCGCCGTGCGGATACGCCCCGCGCAGACCAGCCCGAGGATCGAACCGAGCACGGACAGCGCGTAGCTCAGCGCGGGCGTGATCCACCCGTACTCAAAGTGATTAATTTCCGCCACGGCGGTCTCTCCCCATTCGTTACCGGCGCGTAAAGACGGTGCCCGAGCAATGATCAGGGGTGCCTCGAACAGGCACGACAGCACCCCCCGGGCTTTCCGAGGGGTGCTGTCGCGGTGACCGTCCGATGCGTCGATTAGCCAGTTCTAGTGACCGACAGTGATCTTCAGGCGGCGGTGTGGTATGCCAGGACCCCCCGGTTGACGGCGGCGATCGCCTGTCGGGCGGTGGAACGCAGTTCCGGAGACGCGCCGCCAGAGTCGGCAAGTTGACCCAGAAGGTCGACGACCTGTCGCGCCCACCGGACGAAGTCCCCGGCGGGCATCTCACCGTCGATCTCGTGACCACTGCCGAGCACCTTGGCCAGTGCCTCGCCCCGGGCCCACCGGTAGACGGGCCAGGCGAAGCCGAGATCCGGCTCCCGGGTCGCGGTCAGCCCACGCGCCGCCTCGTCGGCCTCGATCTCCCCCCACAGCTTCAGCGTCTCATCCACCGCGTCGGCCACCGGCCCGCGCGGCAGCGACGCCCGCTCGTCGACGTCGCGGCGCGCCTCGAAGACCACCACGGACACCGCGGCGGCCAACTCGGCCGGGGACAGCCCGTTCCACACTCCCCGGCGCAGGCACTCGGCGACCAGCAGGTCCGCCTCGGTCCAGATCCGGCCGAGCATCCGGCCGGCATCGGTGACCGCGCCGTCGCGGGCGAGGTAACCACGCTCGGTCAGCAGCGCCACGATCCGGTCGAACGTCCGAGCGAGGGACCCCGTACGCCCGGAGACCCGCTCGCGCAACTCCTCGGTGTCGCCTTCCAGCCGGCGACGCCGTTCCGCCCAGCGGGCGTGGTCCTCCCGCTCCGGGCACGCGTGGCAGGGGTGGTTGCGCAGCTCCGTGCGGAGCTGGGTGAGCCGGTGGTCCTCGCCGGTCACCTGCCGGGAACGGCCACCCCGTCGGCCGCCGTGCCGGTCCAGGCCGGTGCCGCTGACCTCGGCGGCAAGGTCCCGCCGGGCGGCCGGTGACCGATGGTTGAAGTGCTTCGGCACCCGGATCCGGGCCAGCACCTCGGCGGGGGTGGTGAAGTCGCCGGGACTGACCCGCCCGGCCCAGCGGTCCTGGGTGAGCACCAGCGGCCGGGGCTCACCGAACCCACCGGTCGCCGGGTCCAGCACGACGGCCAGCCCGGCCCGCCGGCCCGACGGCACCCGGATCACGTCGCCGACCCGCAGTCGCTCCAGCGACGTCACCGCGGCGGCCTTGCGCTGGGTCTGCCCCTGCCGGGCAATCGCCTTCTCCCGGTCGGCGATCGCCACCCGCAGCGCGAAGTACTCGTCGAAGTCGCCGTGATGGCAGGCGGCCTCGGCGCCGTACGCCTCGATGCTCTCGGTGTTGCGCTGCACCTGCCGGGCCAGGCCGACCACCGACCGGTCCGCCTGGAACTGGGCGAACGAGGACTCCAACAGAGCCCGGGCCGGCTCCACGCCGACCGTGCCGACGAGGTTCACCGCCATGTTGTACGAGGGCCGGAAGCTGGAGCGCAACGGGTAGGTGCGGGTGGAGGCGAGCCCGGCCACGTGCCGTGGGTCGGTCTCCGGGGACCACACCACGACAGCGTGCCCCTCCACGTCGATGCCACGGCGGCCAGCGCGCCCGGTGAGCTGCGTGTACTCCCCCGGGGTCAGGTCGACGTGCGCCTCGCCGTTGTATTTCACCAGCCGCTCCAGGACCACGCAGCGGGCCGGCATGTTGATGCCCAGCGCCAGGGTCTCGGTGGCGAAGACCGCCTTGACCAGGCCGCGGACGAACAACTCCTCGACGACCTCCTTGAACACCGGCAGCATGCCGGCGTGGTGAGCGGCCAGGCCGCGCTCCAGGCCGTCGAGCCACTCCCAGTACCCCAGGACCGACAGATCCTCGCCGGGAATGGCGGTGACCCTGGACTCGACGACCCTACGGATCTCGGTCCGCTCCTCGGACGAGGTGAGCCGCAGCCCGGCGGCGAGACACTGCTGCACCGCGGCGGCGCAGCCGGCCCGGCTGAAGATGAACAGGATCGCCGGCAGCAGACCCTCCCGGTCCAGGCGGTCGACGATGTCCGGGCGCAGTGGGCCACGCCAGCGCGGGCCACGCCGGCCGGCACCGGGCCCCGCGCTGCGTCCCTCGCCCAACTCCAGCCGCCGCGCGGTCTCCCGGGTGTAGCGCAGCAACTCCGGGTGCACATCGTGCTTGCGGGCGGCGTCGGCGTCGTGGAACAGGTCGAACATCCGCTTGCCGACCAGCATGTGCTGCCACAACGGCACCGGCCGGTGCTCACTGACCACCACGGCGGTCTCGCCGCGCACGGTGACCAGCCAGTCGGCGAACTCCTCGGCGTTGGACACGGTCGCCGACAACGAGACCAGGGTGACCGAGGGGGGCAGGTGGATGATCACCTCTTCCCACACCCCACCGCGGAACCGGTCGGCCAGGTAGTGCACCTCGTCCATCACCACGTACGCCAGCCCCTGCAGAGTGCTGGAGCCCGCGTAGAGCATGTTGCGCAGCACCTCGGTGGTCATCACCACCACCGGCGCGTCACCATTGATCGCGTTGTCGCCGGTCAGCAGGCCGACCTGCTCGGCGCCGTACCGGGCGACCAGGTCGTGGTACTTCTGGTTGGACAATGCCTTGATCGGCGTGGTGTAGAAGCACTTGCGCCGGGGCGGCCGGGTCGCCGCGTCGTCGGCGGGCACCGGATCGTCGGGCCGCCCGCGCAACGCCAGGTGGACGGCGAACTCCCCGACCACGGTCTTACCGGCCCCGGTGGGGGCGCAGACCAACACGCCGCTGCCCCGCTCCAGCGACTGACACGCCTTCCGCTGGAAATCGTCGAGGTCGAACCCCAGGTCAAGGGCGAACTCGTCCAACGCCGGAAACTCTACGGCCTGCGCGGCCCGGCGGCGCGCCGCTGTGTACCGCTCGGCGGGGCTCGACATGGCACCAAGATTAGTGCGTGCCGGGACACGACACCCCACAAGGCCGTCCGGAGGAGCCATCGGGGCCTGTCGGTAGGGTGCACGGCGTGCCGGACCATGCCGAACCGCCCCAGACCCGTCCGCCGGGCAGTGCCGAGGCCCCCGCCGCCCCCAGGGCGTCCCGACGGCCCGTCAAGGCGGTGCTCTTCGACTTCCACGGCACCCTGGCCCAGGTGGAGGAGCCCCGGCAGTGGGTGCTGGAGGCCGCAGCGGCGTGCGGGGTCACCCTGGACCGGGTCCGCGCCACGTCGCTGGCCGACCGGCTGCTCACCGCCGGACGCGCCGGCGGGCCACTGCCAGCGCGGGTGCCGCCCCGGCTGGCCGAGCTGTGGGCCGACCGGGACCTCTACCAACACGCCCACCGGGGCGCGTACACCGGGCTGGCCGAGACCGTCGACGCGGGCATCGAGGGCTTCGCCGACGCGCTCTACGAGCGGTTGTTGACTGCCGAGGGCTGGCTGCCGTACGCGGACACCGCGCCCACGCTGACCGCGCTGCGCGCCGCCCGGGTGCCGGTGGCGGTGGTCAGCAACATCGGTTTCGACCTGCGGCCGCACTTCGACGCCTGGGGGTTGACCGACCTGGTCGACGCGTTCGTGCTCTCGTACGAGGTGGGGCGCTGCAAGCCCGATCCGGCGATCTTCTGGCGTGCCTGCGGGATGCTCGGCGTCGACCCGGAGCAGACGCTGATGGTCGGTGACACCCCGGCGGACGCGGGCGCGGTGAGCGCCGGCTGCGCGGTGCTGGTGCTCCCGGCCGCCGACCCGGGTCGGGAAAACGGGCTGGGCGCCGTGCTCGATCTCGCCCTGCCGGGCTGACCGGTACCAGCCCGGCCCGCGTCGTGGCCCGCCCGGGAGTGGCCTCAGCGGCCGCTGTGCCGTCAGGTCGGGATGCGAATCACCGGTAGATCGCCGTCACCGTACCGGTCCTCCCCGGTGAGGATCGAGGCGTCGTGTTCGAGGACGGCCAACGCGGTGGTGGCCAGATCGGCACGGCCCGTCAGCGTGCGCCAGAAGCTGAGTTCGTGCCAGGAGCGCCCCTCGGTAGAGAGCACCTCGCAGGCGTCCAGGGTCAGCAGCCGCTGCAGGGTCGCCCGTTCTTTTGGGTCGCTGACCATTGCCAGGGCCTCTGCCGCCGTCACGGCGGTGACGCCGAACCTGTTGCGGTCCTGAATGACCTCGTGCAGCGGCTCACCGACGTGCACCGAGCCCGCCAGGTAGGCCAACAGTGCCGACCGGTCCAGCACAAGCCGGACCGGTCGATCGTTCTCGGCGGTCACGCTGCCGGCTGCTCGAAGGCGCCGGCGCCGGCGCCGACGTCCAGTGCGTGCTGACGTGCCCGCTCACGGATGGCATTCCGGCGCTCCGGCGACCACTCGGCTTCAACGGCGGCGCGGCGGGCGCGCGCCTCGGCCACGCCCTGCTCGGTGATGTGGATGCCCTGGTGGGCCAACTCCGCGTCCAGTGCGTCCAGGCGCATACGGTCCCGAACACCCTGCGTGACGTAGGCGCTGGCGTTGGCCTCGTGCTCCAGGCGCTCAGCCACGTCGGGTGGCACGGAGATCGACAGTTTTCGCATGCCGCTGGTCATACCTCGGACGGTACGCCGGTAGCACCGCGTTGGCGACCGTCCACGACCGTGTCGGCGCGCGCGGTCGGTTTCGTGTGGTGGACACCGCCGGAAGGCGGGCGGAGCTGCCCGCCTACCGTCATGCCCGTGACGGAAACCCTGCTGCCCGCGTCGAGCCCGCCGGACACACCACCGGCCCGGCGCGGTGGCGTCGTCGCCGTGGGCCTGGTGCTCGGCGGGGCCCTGTCGGTGCAGTTCGGCTCGGCCGTGGCCGCGCTGCTCTTCCCGCGCACCGGGGTGGCCGGCGCGGTGACCCTGCGGTTGACGATCGCGGCGGTGCTGCTGCTCGTCGTGTGCCGGCCCCGACTGCGCGGGCACGACCGGTCGGCCTGGCTCGCGGCGGGCGCGTTCGGGCTGGCGCTGGCCGGCATGAACTCGCTGTTCTACCAGGCCATCGAACGCATCCCGCTGGGCCCGGCGGTGACTCTGGAGGTGCTCGGGCCCTTGGCGCTGTCGGTGTTCAGCGCCCGGCGACTGGCCAGCTGGGGCTGGGCGGGGCTGGCGTTGGCCGGGGTGGCGCTGCTCGGCCAGGGCGGCTTCGACCGGCTGAACCCGGCCGGGGTGGCCTTCGCGTTCGGCGCCGGGGCCATGTGGGCCGCGTACATCGTGCTGAGCGCCCGGGTGGGCGGCCGGTTCCCGGGCGCCGACGGGCTCGCCCTCGCGCTGGCGCTCGCCGCGCTGGTCACCCTGCCGCTCGGCATCATCGACGGCGGTGCCGTGCTGCTCGACCCGACGGTGCTGGCGCTCGGCGCCGGCCTCGCGGTGCTCGCCTCCGGGCTGCCCTACACCCTGGAGCTGCTGGCGCTGCGGCGGATGCCCACCGCCACCTTCGCGGTGCTGATGAGCCTCGGCCCGGCCACCGCCACGCTCGCCGGGTGGCTGGTGCTGCGGCAGACGTTGACCCTGCTGGAATGCGCCGCCATCGTGCTGGTCATCGCGGCCAGCATCGGCGCGGTACGGGTCAACGCAACAGCCGCACGGCGCCCGGGACTGCGCTGATCGTCACCGGCAGGTCCAGGGAACGTTCCCCGTCGGCGTACGTGGTGATGCCCTCGGCGGTCAGCTCCACCGTGCGGGCACGGAAGCTGCGCACGAGCGGGTGACTGACGTGGGTGCCCTGGTAGATGCGCGGCTTCACCCGGATCAGGGTCCGCCGGTCGACCCGACCCGCCACCACCACGTCGAGCAGCCCGTCGGTCGGGTCGGCGTCCGGGCAGATCCGCATCCCGCCGCCGTACGTCGGGCAGTTGCCCACCGCCACCAGCACCGCGTCCAGCTCCTGCGGCACCCCGTCGAGGCGCAGTGTGTAGCGGCGGGGCCGCAGCCGGGCCAACTCGACCAGGATCGCCAGGTCGTACCGGCGTGGGCCACGCGGCCAGCGCATCCGGTTGGCCCGCTCGTTGACGATCGCGTCGAACCCGGCCGCGAGGACCGCGCCGTACCAACGCTCGGTGCCACCGACGCCGACCATTCGGGCCAGGTCGAGGGTGTGGCTGCGACCGTCGCGCAGCGCTGACGCGATCACGTCCGCCGCCGCCAGCGGATCGGCCGGGAAACCGGTGTCCAGCGCGAAGTCGTTGCCGGTGCCGGCGGGGATCGGGCCGAACGGCACGTCGGTGCCGGCGACCGCCTGCAGCGCCCGGTGCACGGTGCCGTCCCCGCCGATCGCCACCAGGGCGCCAGCGCCATCGGCGACCGCGGCACGGCAGGCCGCCTCCGCCTCGGCAGGGCTGGACGCCGGCAGCAACCGGACCGGCCGGCCGGCGGCGGCCAACCCGTCCAGCAGCCGAGGCAGCAGGGCACGGTGCCGTCCCCGACCAGCGGTCGGGTTGGCGAGCACGGCGACCGGGCCGGGCAGGTGATCGTCTGCGGTCACGGGCAGCACCGTACCGGTCGGACACCCGCCGTTCACAGGGGCGGGTGCCGTCAGGATCAGTCCCGCTGTCGAGGCTCGGGGTGAGGTCGCGACACGACGCCGACGCCGCCCCCGGGAAACGGGGACGGCGTCGGCGGAACGGTTGGCGCGGGGCCGTCAGGTCATGTCGTCGTAGCGCCGCTCGATCGGGGCCGGTGGCGCGATCGGATCCGGTACGCCGATCGGCGCGGTCGCGTCGACCCGTTGCCCGGCCACGACCGGATCCGCGTCGTGCTCCAGCGGCGACACCTCGTCGTCGTCGAGGCCCGCGTAGATTTCCTTGCCGCGCCCACGCCGCTTGTCGTTGAGGAACGCGATGCCCACCGCACCGAAATAGAGCGCGGAGAGGCAGATCGCTAGAGCGGTCATCCCGAACGGGTCCGGGGTGGGGGTGACCACGGCGGAGAAGGCGAAGAACACGAAGATCGCCACTCGCCACCAGCTGAGCAGCCGCTTCGCGCTCGTGATGCCCACGAAGTTGAGCATGAGCACCAGCAGCGGGAACTCGAACGCCACACCGAACAGCAGGATCAGGTTGGTGACGAAGGAGATGTATTTGGTGATCTCCAGTGTTGTGCTGATCTCGCTGTCCGCGATGCTGAGCAGGAACTCCAGGCCCTTTGCCGTGACGAAGTACGCCAGCACCGCGCCGGCCGCGAACAGCGGCGCGGCCAGGGCGGTGAAGACGTAGGCGTAGCGCCGCTCGTGCCGATGCAGCCCGGGCGCGATGAACGCCCAGAGCTGATAGAGCCAGACCGGCGCGGCGACGATCAACCCGACCCAGAGCGCGACCTTCAGGTTGAGCAGGAACAGGTCGGCCGGCCCAAGCTGGACGAACTCACACTTGCCGTTGACAATCCTGGCCTGCGGCAGGTCACAGTAGGGCTGCTGAAGCAGGTGCAGCACCGGCTTGGCCAGCCAGAGGCCGACGCCGAAGCCGATCATGATCGCCACGGAGGCGCGGAACAGACGGTTGCGCAGTTCGCGGACATGCTCGATGAGCGTCATCGAGCCGTCGGAGGCCCGCTCGAACGTGCTCGGGCCGCGTTTACGCAGTGCGAAGGCCACGGTGGTGGGGCCCTTCGGTCAGTTGTCGCGGACGCGGTGCACCGGTTCGACGACCGGCTGCTGCGTCGGTGCCGGCTGGTAGGGCGCCTGCTGCGGCTGCGCGGCGTAGGGCGCCTGCTGCCCGGCGTGCGGCGGCAGCGGCTGGTAGCCGGCCTGCGCGTCGGCCTTCTCGGCGAGGTCGCGGTCGTCGTCCTGCAGGCTCTTGGTCTCGGCCTTGATAATCCGCAGCGACCGACCCAGCGAACGGGCCGCGTCGGGGAGCCGCTTCGCACCGAAAAGCAGGATCAGCACAACCACGAGAACAGCGATGTGCCACGGCCTGAGGGCACCCATGAGAAGCTCCAGTCGCTCTATGTCCGAGGGGTGGTACGCAGCCCATCATACGTGCGGATCGACTGCCTGGCACCCGCCGGGTGGTGGTGGTTCGGCCCGAAGGGTGAAGTCTTGACCAACGCGCGATGATCCGTCAACCGTCGCCGGACGCACGCTCGGGCGGAGGCCCGATCAGCCGCGCTTGGCCTTGATCAACGCGAGCCGCTGCTGCGTGGTGTCGAGTTGACGTTGGACACCCTCGGCACGCTGTTGCAACGCCTCGGCGGTCTCCCGCAGCGCCTCGGCCTCGGCGGCCCGCCGCTGCAACGCCACCGCGGCGCGGCGTAGCCGGGGCAACCGGGTCAGCACCGGGCGCACGGCCAGCGCGAGCGCCACGAGAGGGAGCAGCACCACCGCGAGCACGATCCAGATCAGCACGGCGGTCAGCCTACTGGGTGCGGCCGGCCATTGCCGGGTCGCCCGACGGCACGCCCACCGGACTCGCGAGGTCGGTCGGCCCGGAATCCGACGCGGGCCGCCGGAGCGCGGCTGTGGGCACGGCGTACGCGTCCAGAGCGGCGGCCACCGTCGCCCGCACCTGCTCGGCCAGCTCGACCGGGGCGACCACTGTGGCGTCCGGGCCGAGGCCGAGCACGAACCGACGGGCCCACCCCAGGTCGGTCACCCGCAGGGAGACGAGCCACTGGTCGCCGTCGCCGGCCTCGACCCGCTCGCACGGGTAGTACTCGGTGATCCACCGCTCGCCCCGACCGATGCGCAGCGTGATCAGCGGCAGGTCGGGCGAGGGGCGGAAGACGCCCTCGGTGAGGTCGTGCGGGACAGCCTGCGGCGGAACGGTGGCGGGCTCGGCCAGCTCGGTGATCGCGTCGATCCGGTCGGCCCGGAACAGGCGGACCGCCTCCGCGCGCCGACACCACGCCTCCACGTACGCCCGGCCGCCGACCATCAGCATCCGCAGCGGGTCGATGACGCGCTCGGTGGTCTCGTCCCGGGCCGCCGTGTAGTAGGTGATGCGCAGTGCCTTCCCGCCCTCCACGGCGGCGCGCAGCGCCTCGACCCGCCGGGTGTCCCCGGGCAGCCGGACCGCCACCGGCGCGCCGACCAGGTCCCCCGCGTCCTCGATCTTCGCCAGGGCCCGTTCGACGGCCTCGCGGTTGGCCACCCCGGGCGTCTCGGCGAGCATCCGCAGCGCCACCACCAGCGCGAGGGCCTCGTCGGGGGTGAGTCGCAACGGCCGGTCGATGCCGGCGTCGTAGGTGATCGTCACCCGGTCACCGTCGAACGCCATGTCGATCAGGTCACCGGGACCGTAACCGGGCAGCCCGCACACCCAGAGCAACTCCAGGTCCTCGCGAAGCTGCCGCTCGGTCACGCCCAGGTCGCCGGCCGCCTCGGCGATCTCGATGCCGGGCCGGGCCAGCAGGTAGGGCACCAGGTTGAGCAGCCGGGCCAGCCGATCGGCGGACGCTCGGGAGCCGCCTCGGGCGGCCGGGCGGGTCACCGGGCACCCCCGGTGACGGCCAACTCGTCGTGTCGGACGGCGATCTCCTTGAGTCGTTGAATGACCGCCTCGCGGACCTCCGGTGGGTCGAGCACCCGGATGTCCGGGCCGTAGCCGACGAGGTGGCCGGCCAGCCCGTCCGGGTCGGCGTACGGCAGGATCAGCCGGTCGCCGTCCGGCCCGGTGGTCACCTCCACCGCCCAGCGGCGCAGCCCGGCGGCCCGACCCGGTGCGGCCAGCACGGTGGCCCGGCCGGTGCGCTCCACGGGACCCGACCAGCGGGCCACGTGGCTGATCAGGTCGACGTTGGCCGGCGGCTCGTACGCACCGGGCGCGCCGGTCACCCGGACCGCGCCGACGACCCGGGACAGCCGGAAGCATCGGGTCGCTTCCCGATCCTGGTCGTGGCCGACCACATACCACCGGCCGCGCCAGCAGACCACGCCCCACGGTTGCAGCCGACGACGGCTGGGCGCGTCCCGGTCGGGCACCCGGTAGTCGAACCCGACCTCGCGGCGGTCCCGGGCGGCGGCGGTCAACGGCGTGAACGCCGGGTCGACCGTGACCATCGGCTCCAGGCCGAGGGTGGCCTGCGGGTCCACGTCCACGCCGGCGGCACGCAGCTTGGCCAGCCCGGACGATGCGGCGGCGGCCAGGCCGGCGTGCTGCCACAGCCGTGCGGCGATGCCGACCGCGGCGGCCTCGTCCGGCTCCAGGAGGATGTCGGGCAGCGCGTATTCGCGGTGGGCGATCCGATAGCCGGGCTCAGCGTCGAAGGCGCTCGCCGTGCCGGTCTCCAGGGGCACACCCAGCTCGCGCAGCTCGGCCTTGTCCCGTTCGAACTTGCGCTGGAACGCTTCGTGGTCGCGCGCGTCGTCAGGATCGTGCTCGTAGCCGGGCACGGTCGCGGCGATCTGCGCGGCGGTCAGGAACCGTCGCGTGGACAGCAGGCAGATCACCAGGTTGACCAGGCGTTCGGTGCGGGTCCGCGACACGGGTAGACGCTAGCAGTCGACGCGCCCGCGACGTGCACCCGCGCGGGCGTGCCGCACATCTGTTCGGATCGGGCTCACTCCGGGCCACTCCCCCAGCGCGTCGCCGTCACCAACATAGGGTGACTCTCATGTCGCAAGCGGACGACAAGACCGAGAGCGAGAGCGTCGGCACCGTGGTCGTCGCGGGCGCCGCCAACCTCGCCATCGCGGTCGCCAAGCTGGTCGCCGGGGTGATCTCCGGCTCGGCGGCGATGCTCTCCGAGGCGGCGCACTCGGTGGCCGACACCACCACGGAGGCGCTGCTCTACCAGGCGCTGCGCCGCGGCGCCCGGCCGGCGGACCAGCGACGCCCCTTCGGGTACGGCAAGGAGAGCTACGTCTGGGCGTTCTTCGCCGCGATGTTCACCTTCGTCGCCGGCGCCGGTTTCGCCGTCACCCACGGCATCACGACCATCCTCGTGCACAAGCACAGCGGCGATTTCCTGATCTCGTACATCGTGCTGGGAGTGTCGTTCGTCATCGAGTCGATCTCCCTGGCCCGGGCCGTGCGGCAGGTCCGCAACGAGTCGCGGCGCTGGAAGACCACCCCCCGACGCTTTCTGCGGCTGACCGCCGACACCACCGTCAAGGCGGTCTTCCTGGAGGACAGCGCGGCCCTGATCGGTCTGCTGCTGGCCGGGGCCGGCGTCGGCCTCTCCCACGCCACCGGCGACGAGGTCTGGGACGGCCTCGCGTCGATCCTGATCGGGTTCCTGCTGCTGACGGTCGCCGGGATCCTCGCCAGCAACAACCTGTCGCTGCTGGTCGGCCGAGCGGTGCCGAAGCGGCTACACCACGAGATCGAGCAGGAGTTGACCGGGCTGCCCGAGGTGAAGCGGATCGACACCCTGATGACCATGCAGCTCGGCCCGGACGACATCCTCGTCGCCGCGAAGGTCGACTTCCACGACGAGGCCACCGGCGCGGCCATCGAGGCCACCGCCGACGATGCCGAACGGCGACTCACCGGGCGGTACCCGGAGATCAGTTACGTCTTCCTCGACCCCACCCGCTCGTTGCCCGGCGCCACCGGCCGGGCCCGGCACACCCAGGCCGAGCCGGACCCGGGCGCCGGCGACGAGCCCGACCGCCCCTGAACCCACGGCCACGGCAGCACCCGGGCGCGGACCGGCGGGCCCGCGCGGCTAGCGTGCCCGTCATGGTGCGATGGCGTACGGGGACGGTGGCGACGCTGCGACGGCAGTGGACCGGGGCGGTGGAGCTGGACGTCGACCTGTCCGACGGCACACGCATGCGGGCGCTGGCCTATCCCGAGCTGGTCGGCACACCCGAGCCCGGCGACCGGGTGCTGCTCAACGCCGGGGCGCTGCTGATGGGGTTGGGCACCGGTGGGTACGCCCTGGTGGTCGCCCTGCCGGACCGCCTGCCGCCGGACCCGCCGGACGTCGGCGACACCCGTGACGCCGGGCACCTGGTCAAGGCCCGCTACACGCCGTTGCAGCCGATCCTGCTCGGCGTCGACGAGGAGGCGTCCCCGCACCGCGATGTGCTGGCCGATGTGGACGACCTGGGCGGTCTGCCGGTGGTCACCGCCGACCTGCACTCGGCGCTGCCGGCGATCCTGGCCGGTATCCGGGTCGACGCCCCGCAGGCGCGGGTGGCGTACCTGCTCACCGACGGCGGGGCGCTGCCAGCCTGGTTCTCCCGCACCCTCGCGGGCCTGCGCGCCGAGCTGGCCGGCACGATCACCGTCGGGCAGTCCTTCGGCGGTGACCTGGAGGCCACCACCCTGCACGGCGGCCTGCTCGCCGCCCGGTACGTGCTGGACGCCGACGTGGCCATCGTGGCCCAGGGACCGGGCAACCTGGGCACCGGCACCCGGTGGGGCTTCTCCGGCGTCGCCGTCGGTGAGGCGGTCAACGCGATCGCCACGCTGGGCGGTCGGCCGGTCGGCTCGTTGCGCATCTCCGACGCCGATCCCCGCCCCCGGCACCGGGGCGTGTCGCACCACAGCCTCACCGCGTACGGCCGGGTGGCACTCGCCCCGGCGGAGCTGGTGGTCCCCGACGACCTGGATCCGGCGCTGGCTGCCGAGGTGGACGCGTCGCTGGCCCCCCTGGCGGCCCGGCACCGGATCGTCCGGGTGCCCACCACCGGACTCGACGTCGCGCTGCGCGCCAGCGCCGTGCCGCTGTCCACCATGGGCCGTGGTCTCGACGCCGACCACGCGTATTTCCTGGCCGCAGCCGCCGCCGGCCGACACGCCGTCACCCTTCTCCCCTGACGAGCCCGGTGGGCGCGACGGGAGCACGGGGATCAGGCGAAATAGATCAGGGCGAGCCAGCCGCCCACGATGAGCGCCAGCGCCAGGGCCAGCACCCACGTCGGCACGGTGTATTCACCGCGCCGGTTACGGTCGACCTCGGCGCGGATCTTCTCCCGCCGGCGTTCGACCCAGTTCTGCCGCTCGGTGCCGCGCTCGGAGCGGTCGGAAGGTCCAGAAGTCGTCATGGCGCGCCCAGCTTACCGGGCCGCTCACCTGGCGGGCCGCGGAGCCCACCGAACCGGCCAGCCCCGCCGGTGGACACCACCGCCGGGGCCGGCACCTCGGTCACATGCTGGCGATCAGCCGCTCCACCCGCTCGTCGTACGCCCGGAACGGGTCCTTGCAGAGCACGGTGCGCTGCGCCTGGTCGTTGAGCTTCAGGTGCACCCAGTCGACGGTGAAGTCCCGTCGCTTCTCCTGGGCGTGCCGGATGAACTCGCCCCGCAGCCGGGCCCGGGTGGTCTGCGGCGGCGTTTCCTTGGCCTCGAAGATCTCCGGGTCGGTGGCCACCCGGTCGACCTCGCCGCGGCGCTCCAGCAGCCCGTAGAGGCCCCGGCCGCGGCGCACGTCGTGGTAGGCCAGATCCATCTGCGCCACCCGGGGGTGCGACAGCGGCAGGTCGTGCTTGCGCTGGTAACGCTCGATCAGCCGCAACTTGCTGACCCAGTCGATCTCCCGGGAGACCGGCTCCAGGTCGCCCGACTCGACCGCGTTCAACACCCGGCCCCACAGCTCGACCACCCGCTTGGCGGCCTGGTCACCACCACGGCGCTCGACGAACTCGGTGGCCTTGGCCAGATATTCCTGCTGGATGTCCAGCGCGCTGACCTCCTTGCCGGAGGCCAACCGGACCTTGCGCCGGCCGGTGATGTCGTGCGACACCTCCCGGATCGCCCGGATCGGGTTTTCCAGGGACAGGTCGCGCATCACCACCCCGGCCTCGATCATCCGCAGCACGATGTCGGCCGTGCCGACCTTGAGCAGCGTCGTGACCTCGTTCATGTTGGAGTCGCCGACGATCACGTGCAGCCGCCGGTAGCGCTCGGCGTCGGCGTGCGGCTCGTCGCGGGTGTTGATGATCGGGCGGCTGCGGGTGGTCGCCGAGGAGACGCCCTCCCAGATGTGCTCGGCCCGCTGCGAGAGGCAGTAGACCGCGCCGCGTGGGGTTTGCAGCACCTTGCCAGCCCCGCAGATCAACTGCCGGGTGACCAGGAACGGGATGAGTACGTCGGCGAGCCGACCGAACTCGCCGTGCCGGGAGACCAGGTAGTTCTCGTGGCAGCCGTACGAGTTGCCGGCCGAGTCGGTGTTGTTCTTGAACAGGTAGATCTCACCCGCGATGCCCTCGTCGTGCAGCCGCTTCTCCGCGTCGACGAGCAAGCCCTCCAGGATCCGCTCGCCGGCCCGGTCGTGGGCGACGAGATCGGTCACCGAGTCGCACTCCGGTGTGGCGTACTCCGGATGCGACCCGACGTCCAGATAGAGCCGGGCCCCATTGCGCAGGAAGACGTTGCTCGACCGACCCCAGGACACCACGCGGCGGAACAGATACCGCGCGACCTCGTCCGGGGACAGCCGCCGCTGCCCGCGATAGGTGCAGGTGACGCCGTACTCGGTCTCGAGGCCGAAGATTCGCCGCTCCATGGTGTGACATTAGCCGCCCGGAGGCCCGGTTCGTCACTGTCAGACCACAGGTCGTGCCCCGAGCGCGGTCACATACCGGTTGAGTGCGACATTCCGTCCGGGCCGAGGCTCGCCACGAACCGCCGGCAGCTCTCGTACTCCGGCAGCAGGCCACGCTCGCGGGCCTGCGCCAGAGTCGGCGCGGCGTCGTCGCGCGCGGACAGCAGCGGGACGTCGGCGGGCCACTCGATGCCCAACTCCTCGTCCAGCGGGTGCACCGCGTGCTCACCGGTCGGGTTGTAGGTGGCCGAGCAGAGGTAGCTCAGCGTCGCGTCGTCGGTCAACGCGCAGAACCCGTGCCCCAGCCCCTCGCTCAGGTAGACCGCCCGACGGTCGGTGTCGTCCAGCCGGACGCCCTCCCAGCGGCCGAAGGTCGGCGAGCCCACCCGAAGGTCCACGATCACGTCGAGGACCGCGCCGCGCACACAGGTCACGTACTTGGCCTGCCCGGGCGGGACGTCGGCGAAGTGGACGCCGCGCACCACGCCACGCGCGGACACCGAGAGGTTGGCCTGGGCCAGCCGCAGCGGATGCCCCACCGCCTCGGCGAGGTGGTCGAAGCGGTACCACTCCATGAACATGCCGCGCGGGTCGCCGTGCTGCTGGGGGGTGATCTCCCAGGCGCCCTCGATGCTCAGCTCCCGGATCTTCATCGGCCGGCCTGCGCGCCGTGGTTGTCGGCCAGCAGACCCAGCAGGTAGTCGCCGTAACCGCTCTTGGTCAGCGGCTCGGCGAGCGCGCGCAGTTGCGCGTCGTCGATCAGACCAGCCCGCCAGGCGACCTCCTCGACACAGCCGATCTTCAGTCCCTGCCGCTCCTCGACCACCCGGACGAACTCGGCGGCCTGCATCATCGAGGTGAACGTGCCGGTGTCCAGCCAGGCGGTGCCCCGATCCAGCACCGTCACCGACAGCTCCCCGATCTCCCGGTACGCCTCGTTGACCGCCGTGATCTCCAGCTCGCCGCGGGCGCTGGGGGTGAGCTTGCGGGCGATGTCCACGACCCGGTTGTCGTAGAAGTAGAGGCCGGGCACCGCGTAGCGGGACTTCGGCCGGGCCGGCTTCTCCTCGATCGAGAGCACCCGACCGGCGGCGTCGAAGTCGACCACGCCGTACTCCTGCGGGTTGGCCACCTGGTAGGCGAAGACCCGCCCACCGATCGGGTCACCGTGGGCGGCGAGCTGCCGGCCCAGACCCACGCCGTGGAAGATGTTGTCGCCGAGGACCAGCGCCACCGACTCGGCGCCGATGAAGTCCGCACCGAGGATGAACGCCTGCGCGATGCCCTCCGGGCGCTCCTGGCTGACGTACTCCAGTCGCAGCCCGAACTGGCTGCCGTCGCCGAGCAGCCGACGGAACTGGTCCTGGTCGTCCGGGGTCGTGATCACCAGGATCTCCTTGACCCCGGACATCACCAGGGTGGAGAGCGGGTAATAGACCATCGGCTTGTCGAAGACCGGCATCAGCTGCTTCGAAACCGCCCGGGTAATCGGCCAGAGCCGAGATCCGGTGCCGCCAGCAAGTAGGATTCCACGCACCCGGGAAGCCTAGCGGCACGGGCACGAACGTGCGGGGGGTCGCGTCCCGGGAGTTGCGCCGGACTTCGCGTATACTTCCGGACCCGTGAGGATCCTCGTCACCGGCGGAGCCGGATTCATCGGGTCAGAGTACGTTCGACTGCTGTTGGGCAAGCCCTTCGGCAGCGCCGAGGGCGTACCGCCGATCGAGCCGGCGCTCGTGACCGTGCTCGACAAGCTGACCTACTCGGGCAACCTGGCCAACCTCGAGCCCGTGCGCGACGACCCGCGGCTACGGTTCGTGCAGGGCGACATCTGCGACCCGGTCGTGGTCGACGAGGTCGTCGCCGAGCACGACGTGATCGTGCACTTCGCCGCCGAATCGCACGTCGACCGGTCCATCGCCGGGGCTGCGCCGTTCGTCACCACCAACGTGCTGGGCACCCAGACGCTGCTCGACGCCGCGCTGCGCCACGGCACCGGTCGATTCGTGCACGTCTCCACCGACGAGGTCTACGGCTCGATCGACGAGGGCTCCTGGACCGAGACCTGGCCCCTCGCCCCGAACTCGCCGTACTCGGCGTCCAAGGCCGGCTCGGACCTGCTCGCCCTGTCGTACCACCGCACCCACGGCATGGACGTGGTCGTCACCCGCTGTTCCAACAACTACGGTCCGTACCAGTTCCCCGAGAAGGTCATCCCGCTGTTCGTCACCAACCTGCTCGACGGCGGCACCGTCCCCCTCTACGGCGACGGCGGCAACATCCGCGACTGGCT
The DNA here is from genome assembly GCF_045209745.1 of Micromonospora sp. NBC_01638. NCBI lineage: Bacteria > Bacillati > Actinomycetota > Actinomycetes > Micromonosporales > Micromonosporaceae > Micromonospora > Micromonospora sp. NBC_01638. The sequence continues at coordinate 5,662,062 of NZ_CP109273.1, read as the reverse complement.
GCACGTGCACGACCACTGCCGTGGCATCGCCCTGGTCCAGCAGAAGGGCCGCTCCGGCGAGGTCTACAACATCGGCGGCGGCACCGAGCTGACCAACAAGGAGCTCACCGGCCAGCTGCTCGAGGCGTGCGGCGCCGGCTGGGACCGGGTCGTCCCGGTCGCCGACCGCAAGGGCCACGACCGCCGTTACTCGCTGGACATCTCCAAGATCAGCGACGAGCTGGGGTACGCCCCGAGCATCGACCTGGACCGCGGCCTCGCCGAGACGGTTCGCTGGTACCAGGAGAACCGGGCCTGGTGGGAGCCGCTGAAGTCGGCCCCGACCGCATGAGCCGAGTGCTCGTCACCGGCGCCGGAGGGATGCTCGGGAACGACCTGGTCGCCGTCCTGGCGACCCGGCCCGACCTCAAGGTGACCGCCGCCACCCGGGCCGACCTGGACATCACCGACGCCGCCGCGGCCCTGAGCGCGGTGGCCGGCCACGACGTGGTGATCAACGCGGCGGCGTGGACCAACGTCGACGGCGCCGAGACCGACGAGGCGGCGGCCACCGCCATCAACGGCGGTGGCACGGCCAACCTCGCCGCGGCGTGCGCGACCAGCGGCGCCCGACTGATCCAGGTCTCCACCGACTACGTCCTCGCGGGCGACGCGCACACCCCCTACCCGGAGGACGCGCCCACCGCGCCGGTCAACGCGTACGGCCGCGGCAAGCTGGTCGGTGAACAGGCCGTCGCGCGGCTGCTGCCCGACAACGGGTACGTCGTCCGCACCGCCTGGCTGTACGGCGCGCACGGCCCGAACTTCGTGGCCACCATGCTCCGGCTCGCCACCCAGCACGAGCACCTCGACGTGGTCGACGACCAGCACGGCCAGCCCACCTGGTCCCACACGCTCGCCGAGCGGCTGGTCGCGCTCGCCGACGCGGCGCTGGCCGGTCACGCGGCGCCCGGCGTCTACCACGGCACCTGCGCCGGACAGACGACCTGGTACGGGTTGGCCCGCGCGGCGTTCACGCTGGCCGGGTTGGACCCGGACCGGATCCGACCTACCACCAGCGACCGGTATCCGCGTCCCGCCCCCCGACCTGCGTACAGTGTGCTAGGGCACAGCCGCTGGGCTGCCGCGGGTCTGCCGCCGCTACCGGACTGGCACAGCGCCCTGGTTGACGCGTTCGACTCCCCCGCTCCACCCGCCCCGTGGAAGGTCGCATGAAGCTCACCCTCGTCACCGGCCTGACCGGCCTGCTGCTCCTCGGCACCATCGTCGAGTTGCTGCGCCGTCGTCAGCTGCGCGAGAAGTACGGCATGCTCTGGCTCGCCGTACTGGTCGTCGTGATCCCGCTGTCCCTGTTCCCCCGGCTGCTCGACAACGTCGCCGGGCTCCTCGGCGTCGCCTCCGGTGTCAGCCTGGTGCTCTTCCTCGGCATCGTCTTCCTGCTGCTCGTGTGCGTGCACCTGAGCTGGGAGGTCAGCGCGCTGGAAGAAGAGACCCGCACCCTGGCCGAAGACTTCGCCCTGCTCCGCGCCCAGATCGACGCGGACCGGGCAGCCCGAGACGAACTGGTGTCCAGCGATGGTTAACGGCAAGCGCACCTTGATCATCATTCCGGCCCTCAACGAGTCGGGTTCCATCGCCGAGGTCGTCGGCGAGGTCCGCGGTGAGCTGCCCAGCGTCGACGTCCTCGTCGTCGACGACGGCTCCACCGACCGCACCGCGGCCGTCGCCGCCGCCGCCGGCGCCCGCGTCGCCAAACTGCCGTACAACCTCGGCGTCGGCGGCGCCATGCGCCTCGGCTACCGCTACGCCCGCGACCACGACTACGACGTGGCCATCCAGATCGACGCCGACGGCCAGCACGACCCCCGGTACGTCCCGAAACTCGTCGACCTGCTCGAAGACAACGACCTGGTCATCGGGGCACGGTTCGCCGGTGAGGGCGACTACAACGTCCGCGGCCCCCGCCGCTGGGCCATGGTGATGCTCTCCGCCGTGCTGTCCCGGGTCGCCCGCACCAAACTCACCGACACCACCTCCGGCTTCCGGGCCGCCAACCGGCGGGTCATCGAGATGTTCGCCACCTGGTACCCGGCCGAGTACCTCGGCGACACGGTGGAGACCCTGGTGCACACCGCCCGGCGCGGGTACCGCATCCGGCAGGTGCCGGTCGCCATGCGCAAGCGGATGGCCGGCACGCCCAGCCACTCCCCCGCCCGGGCGATGATCTACCTCGGTCGCGCGTTCGCCGTCCTCACGCTGGCGCTCATTCGCCGGTGATCCGCCGCCTGCTACGCCTGATCCCGCCCGGCACCATCGCTGTTGGTGCCGGGCTGGGTCTTCTTGGCCTCGCCTCCTACGTCCACCTCGCAGTCGCCGGCCACAGCCTCAGCAAGGCCGACTACTCGTCCCTGTCGGTGCTCTGGTCGATCGTGTTCACCCTCGGCATCGGCGTGTTCATGCCCATCGAGCAGGAGGTCGCCCGGGTCGTCGCCGCCCGACACAGCCAGGGGCTGCCCCCGGGGCCGGTGCTGGCCCGCGGCGTCACCGTCGCCGCCGTGCTGCTCGCCGTGCTGGTACTGGCCGTCACCGTCGGCCGTCAGCCGCTCGCCGACAAGCTCTTCGCCGGTGACGGCAACCTGGTCACCGTGCTGATCGGCGCACTCGCGGCGATGGCCGTCGCCTACGCCACCCGCGGCGTCCTCTCCGGCCTGCAACTGTTCCCCTGGTACGGCACCCAACTCGGGATCGACGGCGGCCTGCGCATCATCATGGTCGCGCTGCTCGGGCTGGCCGGGGTGACCTCCCCCGTCTGGTACGGGCTCGTGCTCGTCGCCGCCCCGCTGGTCAGCGTCCTGCTCACCCTGCCACCGGTGCTGCGCACCATCGGCGGAGGCCCACCGGTGGCCTGGGCCACCCTGCTGCGCGGCCTCGGCCTGCTCACCGCCTCCAGCCTGCTCTCCCAGGTCGTGGTGAACATCGGCGTGATCAACGTGCAGCTGCTCGCCCCCTCCGACGCCGCAGCCGCCGGCGCGCTGCTCTCCGCCCTCGTGCTGGTCCGCATCCCCCTGTTCGTCTTCGGCTCGCTGCAGGCGTCACTGCTGCCCGGCCTGGCCACCACCGCCACCACCGGCGACCAGGCCGGCTTCCACAGCCTGCTGCGTCGGGCGCTCGGCATCGTCACCGCGCTCGGCCTCACCGGAGCCCTCGGTGCCGTGCTGCTCGGCCCGTGGCTGGTCGACACACTGTTCGACGCCCCCGGCGTCCTCGGCCACGGCGACTTCGCCTGGTTGGCAGGCGCCACGCTCGCCTACCTCTGGGCGATGGTGCTCGGCCAGGCCCTGCTCGCCCTCGACCGGCACCGCGCCCAGGCCCTCGCCTGGACCGTCGGCGTCGCCGCCCTGATCGCCGTGACGCTGGTCCCGGCTCCGGTCACCCTGCGAGTCGAGTTGGCATACACCATCGGCTCCGTCATCGTGTCCGCCACCATGGCGGTACTGCTGCTGCGCGGCGGCGTCCGTCGACCCACCACCCCCACCCGGCCGCTCGCCGAGGCCGCCGCCCCTGCCGTATCCGGAGGCATCCGATGACCCGCCCACAGGTGACCGCGGTAATGCTCGCCTACGGCACCGAGCCGTACCTGGTCGACGCCGCTCGGGCCGTCCTGGCCAGCACCGACGTCGACATCGAGCTGGTTGTCGTCGACAACGGTTGCACCGGCGACGGCATCGACATCGTCAAGGGCTTCCCCCAGGTCCGGGTGGTCCGCCCCGAACAGAACACCGGCTACTCCGGCGGCTGCCGGGTCGGCGCCGCCGAGGCCACCGGAGACTGGCTCGCCTTCGTCAACTCCGACGCCATCGTCGCCCCCGACGCCCTCGCCAAGACGGTCGCGGTCGCCGCCGAACCGGGCGTCGGCGCCGCGATGGCCTCCATCCGGCTCGCCGACACTCCCGAGCTGATCAACACCTCCGGCAACCCGCTGCACTTCACCGGGCTGTCCTGGGCCGGCGGCAACGGTGAGCCGGCCACCGCCCACGCCGTACGCGCCAGCGTGCCGTCTCTCAGCGGTTGCTGCTTCGTGATCAGCCGCCAGCGTTGGCAGGAGCTCGACGGCTTCGCCGCCGAGTACTTCGCCTACCACGAGGACACCGAGCTCAGCCTGCGGCTCTGGCAACGCGGCCTGCGCCTGGAGTACGTTCCCGACGCCGTCGTGCGCCACCACTACGAGTTCTCCCGCAACGACCTGAAGCTCTACCTGGTGGAACGCAACCGGTTGGTCACCCTGCTCACCGCGTACCAGACCCGGACGCTGGTGGTGCTCGCCCCGATGCTGCTGCTCACCGAGGTCGCCATGCTCGCCGCCGCGCTCGCCGGCGGTTGGACCAGGCAGAAGACCCGCGGCTGGGGTTGGCTGTGGCGCAACCGGTCCTGGGTCGGTGCCCGCCGCCGTCAACTCCAGGCCGAACGTACCGTGCCCGACGGGGTGATCGCCGAGCTGATGACCGCCCGCGTCGCCCCGTCGAACGTCGACTCGCCCCCCGGTATGGGCGTGTTCAACGCGGTCGCCGCCGGCTACTGGGCCCTCGCCCGGCCCCTGCTCCAGCGCCGCTGACCCGGCCCACAAACACGAGTGTCGGGGACCGCACCTGCGGTCCCCGACACTTTTGTCACACGATCAGCCGTCGGCCTGCCCCGGCCGATCCTCCAGGTCCGCGGAGCCCGCCGAACTGGTCGGCTTACCCGCGTCCCCGGTCGGCACGCTCGGCGTGTCCGGCAGGTCGCTCGCCGGCGGCGCCGCCTTCCCATCCAACAGCGCGGTCAGCGCGGCACCGGTGATCCGCCGGAACGTCCGGCCGACCCGCTGACGATCGAGCACCGCGACCTCAAGCTGGTTCGCGGCGATCGTCCGGGCGGCGCCGCCCTCCCCGCCGACGCTGCTCAGTGCCTGCACCGCGACCTGGACCGCCTCCCCGAGCGACATGTCCGGCCGGTGGTTGGACTTCAGCACGCCGGTGATGGCCTCAGCCTGACCGCCCATCGCCATCCGCCCAGGCTCGTCGTTGACCGAGCCGTCGTAGGTGAGCCGGTACAGCTCGTCATCGGCGGCCGTGGCCCCGACCTCCGCCACGCAGATCTCCACCTCGAACGGCTTCGACTGCTCGGTGAAGATCGCACCCAGGGTCTGCGCGAACGCGTTGGCCAGGGCCCGACCGGTGACATCCCGGCGGTCGTAGCTGAGCCCGTTCAGGTCGGCCATTCGCACGCCGGCCCGACGGAGGTTCTCGAACTCGTTGTAACGGCCGACTGCGGCGAAGCCGATCCGGTCGTAGATCTCACTGACCTTGTGCAGGGCGCTGGAGAGGTTCTCCGCGACGAAGAGCACCCCGCCGGAGTAGCTCAGGACCACGGCGCTGCGCCCCCGAGCAATGCCCTTACGGGCCAGCTCGGAGCGGTCACGCATGATCTGTTCGGGCGAGGCGTAGAACTGCATGGCCACGGCGGCGGTTCTCCTTACGGCGCTGTGCTGTCGATGCTGGCTGGTGGGGTGGGCGGGGACTAACCGCCCGGGTTCTCCATCCGGCCGGCGACCACGCCCTCGGCGATCGTCGCCGTCTCGGCGTCGGTGAGCCGGTGGGTGCCCTCGGCGGTCGCGGTCATCACCACCGGATAGATCCGCCGGGTCAGGTCGGGTCCGCCGGTCGCGGTGTCGTCATCGGCCGCGTCGTAGAGCGCCTCGACCGCGAGCCGAGTCGCGTCGGCGACGGACAGCCCGGCCCGGAAACGCTTCTTCAACGCGGACTTGGCGAACAACGACCCGGACCCGATCGCGTCGTAGCCGGTCTCCTCGTACGGACCACCGGTCACGTCGAAGCTGAAGATCCGACCGGCCCTCGCCGGGTCGGCGGCAGCCAGGTCGAAGCCGGCGAAGAGCGGCACCACGGCGAGCCCCTGCATGGCCGCGCCCAGGTTGCCCCGGATCATCGAGGCCAGCCGGTTGGCCTTGCCGTCCAGCGAGAGCATCGCGCCCTCGATCTTCTCGTAGTGCTCCAACTCCACCTGGAACAGTCGCATCAGCTCGATCCCGATGCCCGCGGTGCCCGCGATGCCGACCAGCGAGTACGCGTCGGCCGGGTGCACCTTCTCGATGTCGCGCTGGGCGATCAGGTTGCCCATGGTCGCCCGTCGGTCGCCGGCCATCACCACGCCCTCCGCGGCCGCGATGGCCACGATGGTCGTCGCGTGTGGTGCCAGGTCGGCGGCCATGCCCGGTGGCAGCGGTCGCCGGCCGGGCAGCATCTCGGGGGCCACCCGGCTCAGAAACGTCGTGAAGGAGGACGTCCCCGCGTTGGTGAACACATCTGGTAGACGCCCGGATGGATCAAAGCCCGCTGCCACGTGGTTCCTCTCAGGTACGTGATCGCCCTGGCCAGCCTCATCGGACTGTCACGGAACTGGCCAAGACCACCGTTGCAGTTGAAGCAGAGTATCCCGCGCACCCATCCGGTGCGATGGTCGTGGTCCAGATGTTGCGGGTCGGCGCCGCCACAGATCGCGCAGATCCCACCCTGCTCGGGACCTTCCGCGCCTCACGCACCTCACGGCCGTGTTCCTTCTTCACTCGCTTCGCGTAGCTGGCCTTCGACCGCTGGTTGAAGCACGGCTTGCAGTAGCTGCCGCGACCGCTGGGGCGCTTACTGCTCGAACAGAAATCGTCGAGCGACTTCCACTCCCCGCAGTCGCGGCAACGCCGTCGGCCATCCTGGTCGTCCGAAGAAAGTGGCATGTCCAATTCAAGCCGGTTTGTCTACTGACCGCCTTTTTGTACGTAACCTCTCACGAATTCTTCCGCGTTTTCTTCGAGGACGGAGTCGATCTCGTCGAGGAGGTCGTCGACGTCCTCGGTGATCTCGGCGTGCCGCTCGGCCACCTCAGGGTTGGCCTCGGTGGTGACGTCCTCGATTTCCTCGCCCTGACGGGACTTGCCGGACTGCGACTGGCCGCCGCTGTCATGAGTGGCCACTGCTGCCTCCTCCACGATCGTCTGCGATGAACTTACCTCGCGCGGGCGACGAAAAGCCCGCCGCGCGCCGGCTTGCGGCACACGACGGGCATTCGGCTTCCGGACTAACCCCCGGTCAACGTCTCCAGCAGGTCCTTGGCGCTGGCGCAGCGATCGAACAATGCCCCGACGTGCGCGCGAGTGCCCCGCTCCGGCTCCATCATCGGCACCCGGACCAGCGACTCCCGCCCCACGTCGAAGATCACCGAGTCCCAGCTCGCGGCGACCACCTCCGAGGCGTACTGGGCCAGGCAGCGACCGCGGAAATAGGCCCGGGTGTCCTCTGGGGGCTCGGTCATCGCGGTGCGGGTCTCGTCGTCGCTGAGCAGCGTCTTCATCGCCCCACGGGAGACCAGGCGGTGGTAGAGGCCCTTCTCCGGCCGGACGTCGGAATACTGCAGGTCGACCAGCTGAAGCTTGTGCGAGCCCCAGCCAAGCTTCTCCCGCTCCCGGTAGCCCTCCAGCAGCCGCAGCTTGGCCACCCAGTCCAACTCGTCGGCGCAGAGCATCGGATCACGGCCCAACCGGTCCAGCACGCTCTCCCAGCGGTCGAGCACGTCGATGGTCTGCTCGTCGGCGTCGGTGCCGTAGCGGTCGTCGACAAAGGACCGGACCCGCTCCAGGTACGCCCATTGCAGGTCGAGTGCGGTGAGCCGACGGCCGTCGCGCAGCCGCATGCGGTGTGACAGGGCGGGGTCGTGGCTGACGGCGCGCAGCTCGCTGACCGGGTCGGCGATGCCGAGGTCGGCACCGAGCGCCTTCTCCTCGATCATCGTGAGGATAAGCGCGGTGGTGCCGACCTTCAGGTAGGTGGAGATCTCCGAGAGGTTGGCATCGCCGATGATGACGTGCAGCCGGCGGTATTTGTCGGCGTCGGCGTGCGGCTCGTCGCGGGTGTTGATGATCGGACGCTTGAGCGTGGTCTCCAGGCCGACCTCGACCTCGAAGAAGTCGGCGCGCTGGGAGATCTGGAAGCCGCTCTGGCCGCCGTCCTGCCCGATGCCGACCCGGCCGGCGCCGCAGACGATCTGCCGGGTGACGAAGAACGGCGTCAGGTACGCCACGATGTCGGCGAACGGGGTCTGCCGGCGCATCAGATAGTTTTCGTGGGCGCCGTAGCTGGCCCCCTTGTTGTCGGTGTTGTTCTTGTACAGGTGGATCGGCTGGCTGCCCGGGATGGTAGCGGCCCGGCGGGACGCCTCGGCCATCACCCGCTCGCCGGCCTTGTCCCAGCGCACGATGTCCCGGGGGGTGGTGACCTCCGGGGTGGAGTATTCGGGGTGGGCGTGGTCGACGTAGAGCCGTGCACCGTTGGTGAGTATCACGTTGGCCAGGCCGAGGTCTTCGTCGGCCAGCGCCTCAGCGGGGTCGTAGGCGGCTCCGGAGTAGGTGAAGCCACGGGCGTCGCGCAGCGGCGACTCTTCCTCGTAGTCCCAGCGGGCCCGCCCGCCCCGGTTGAGTTCCGGACGTGCCCCATAGGCGTTGACCACCTGCGATGAGGTGACCATCGGGTTGGCCCCAGCTTGTCCGGGCACGGAGATGCCGTACTCGACCTCGGTGCCCATGATCCGACGTACCGTCATGCGACCACTCGCTTCGCTCGCCCACGGAGCCGGCGTGCCCGCCGCTCACACCATCGAGACTAGTCCGCCCGGTGGCACGCCGCGCGACCCTGACTGTCGGCGCGGCGCGGCTACCGGGGCGTGGCGGGTTTGAGCGGCACCACGGCCAGGCCTTCGCGCAGGGCCGGGTCTGCCGTGAGCGCCCCGTCGATGGCCTGCTGGGCCGCCGGGTCGGCCACGATGAGACGCAGCGGGCGGGGAACGCGGCGCAGGATCTCCGCGGTCCGGGCGGGCTCGTCGTAGATTTGGAAGTAGATGCCGGGCTCGGTCTGGCCGCTGGTGCCCTGCATGGCGGACAGGAAGATCGACTCCCGGTAGCCGTGCAGGCCCTGCTTGTCCACGACCAGGGTGACGGTGCCGGGGATCGCGGGATAGGCCCGGTAGGCGACGTTCGTGACCGATGCAGGGCGGGTGATGGCCCGCACGTCGCGGCCGGCCCAGTCCTTCGCCCACGTGCCGTTACCACCGTTGCGGTGGAAGAAGCCACCGGTCCAACCGACCAGGCCGGTGCCGGCGAGCACCGCGAGCGTCACCAGGGCGGCGGTGGCGACGGCGGGGAGGGCACCGGTGATCGGGCGGCGGCGCGGCTCGGTTTCGGTGCTCTGGGCGGGCGGCACCGGGAGCAGGCGGGCGAGCGCGGCGGCGCCCACGATGAGCACGAGGATAACCAGGTGCGCGGTCTTGCCGAAGTAGTAGGCGGGTTGGGTGCCGTTGGCGAGGTTCACGGCGGCCATGCTTGCGGAGAAGAGCAGGGCGACGGTCAGGACGACGAGGAAGCGCCGCCAGGTGGATTCACCGAGGTTGCTCCGGACGAGCACGGCGGCGACGACGACCGCGCCGAGCCCGAGGATGGTGTTGTAGGTCTCGACCGGCGGTGTGCCGCCGGGGGCCGCGAGCGCCTCGCTCTGGCCGGCGACGAGCACGCCGATGAGGGCGACCAGCGGGGCGAGCACGGCGGTGAGGACTCCGACGATGGCGACGGTGCCGGTGCGGGTACGCAGCCGGCGCCGGTCGGCGATCAGCCAGCAGAACACCATGGCGCCGGTCGGGAAGAGGAAGAGGTAGTAGCTGAAGCCGATGCCGATCAGCAGCGCCCCGACGAGGATGAGTTGTTCGCGCAGCCGGTGCAGGGGGCGGGCGACGAGGGCGACGAGAATCGCCGCGAGGCTGAGCCCGAACGTCTCGCTGGGGTAGCCGGCGACCAGCAGCCGGGGCAGCTCGGTGCCGAGGACGAGCGCGGTGACGGCGACGACGAGGACCAGTCGGCGTAGCGGGTGCAGAGGACCGGCGACGTGCTGGGCGGCCCAGATCAGCGCGAGCAGCAGCAGTCCGAAGGTGGCGAGGCACCAGAGCACGTAGTGGTCCATGAGCCGTGCCCCGGTGGGCGGGTCGCCAGCGCTGCGCAGGAAGCCGTCGAGCAGTGCGGTGGTGAGGTGCCAACCCTGCGGATAGTGGACCAGGCCGGAGAAGATGTGCTCGCGGGCCGTGTCGGGGTCGAGGAAGAGGTATCCGCCGAGGCGGCCGATCACGTCGAACAGGGCCGGGTGGCGGCCGTTGTCCTCACCGACCATGGCGAGGTTGAGCCGCTGACCGAAGCCGCTGGCCCGCAGGTAGGGGGTGGCGAGGTAGCCGGCGGCGAGGGCCGCGGCGGCCAGCGAGACCAGGTCGGACCAGCCGGGACGGGGCAGCCGGGGAGTGCGCCGGGACAGCACAGCGGCCAGGGTCAGGATGGTGAGCGCCAGGCCGGTGACCGGCACCGGGTGCAGGCCCCAGGGCCAGACGGTGAAGAGCAGCCCGACGGCGCCGGTGAGGCCGGCGAGCAGGGCCAGGGCGAGCACCACCCGGTCGAGCAGGCTCCGGCCGGAGCGCAGCAGGCTGGCCGTTCCGAGCAGGACCACCGGGGGTAGCAGCCATGCGGCGTGGACGGCGTTCGCGGCGAAGGAAACGAGCCAGCAGGCGAGGAGTATGCCCAGCAGCAGACCGATGCGGGGACGCCGAGCGGCCGGCGAGGCGCTTACCGGATCTTGGCTGTCCGTGGTGTCTGGCACTGCTGGCGTTTCCACGGTGGCGTCGGCACGCACGGGAATCCTCGATCGGTAGGTCAGCAAAGTCGCCGCAGTCTAGCCGGAACGCAAAGGAACGTAGTCCCGCTGATGGCGGTGGTCGCGACTCGGACGCGCGCAGCGGCGGCACCGGAGGAGATCCGGTGCCGCCGCTGGACGGTCAGAGGTACTGGCCGGTGTTGCTGGCGGTCTCGATGGACCGGCCGGCCTCGGCGCCCTTGCCACCGGAGACGAGCGTGCGGATGTAGACGATCCGCTCGCCCTTCTTGCCGGAGATGCGCGCCCAGTCGTCGGGGTTGGTGGTGTTGGGGAGGTCCTCGTTCTCGCGGAACTCGTCGACGCAGGCGTCGAGCAGGTGCTGCAGGCGCAGCCCCTTGCGGCCGGAGGTGAGGAATTCCTTGATGGCCATCTTCTTGCTCCGGTCGACGATGTTCTGGATCATCGCGCCGGAGTTGAAGTCCTTGAAGTAGAGGACTTCCTTGTCACCGTTGGCGTAGGTGACCTCAAGGAAGCGGTTCTCCTCGGTTTCCGAGTACATCCGCAGCACCACGGCGTCGATCATCGCGGCGACGGTGGCCTGAGGGTCGGCCCCGTGCTCGGTCAGGTCGTCCGGGTGCAGGGGCAGCCCGGAAAGGATGTACTTCGAGAAGATGTCCTTGGCCGCTTCGGCGTCCGGTCGCTCGATCTTGATTTTCACGTCGAGCCGACCGGGGCGCAGGATCGCCGGGTCGATCATGTCTTCCCGGTTGGAGGCGCCGATGACGATGACGTTCTCCAGCCCCTCCACGCCGTCGATCTCGCTGAGCAGCTGCGGGACGATGGTGTTTTCCACGTCGGAGGAGACACCGGAGCCGCGGGTCCGGAAGATCGAGTCCATCTCGTCGAAGAACACGATCACCGGGGTGCCCTCGCCGGCCTTCTCCCGTGCGCGCTGGAAGATCAGCCGGATGTGCCGCTCGGTCTCGCCGACGTACTTGTTGAGCAGCTCGGGGCCCTTGATGTTGAGGAAGAAGCTGGTGTGCTTCTCCTTGCCCTGCCGTTCGGCGATCTTCTTGGCCAGCGAGTTGGCCACCGCCTTGGCGATGAGCGTCTTACCGCAGCCGGGCGGGCCGTAGAGCAGGATGCCCTTGGGCGGACGGAGCTGGTGCTCACGGAACAGGTCCGCGTGCAGGAAGGGCAGCTCGACCGCGTCACGGATCTGCTCGATCTGCGACTGGAGGCCACCGATGTCGCCGTAGTCGACGTCGGGCACCTCCTCCAGGACCAGCTCCTCGACCTCGCTCTTCGGGATCCGCTCGTACGCGTACGCCGAGCGGGGCTCGATCATGAGCGAGTCGCCGGCCCGGATCGTCGAGCCGATGAGCGTCTCGGCGAGGTGGACGATGCGCTCCTCATCGGAGTGGGAGACCACCAGCGCCCGGTCTCCCGGCCCACCGCCTGGCCCCTCCAGGATCTCCTTGAGCATCACGACCTCGCCGACCCGCTCGTAGCCGAACGCGTCGACGATGTTGAGCGCGTCGTTGAGCAGGACCTCCTGGCCGCGGCGCAGCTCGGCCACGTCCAGTGAGGGCGAGACCGCGACCCGGAGCTTGCGGCCGCCGGTGAAGACGTCCACCGAGCCGTCGTCGTGCTTGGCGAGGAAGACGCCGTAGCCACTCGGCGGTTGCGCGAGTCGGTCGATTTCCTCCTTGAGCGTCACGATCTGCGTGCGAGCCTCCTTGAGGGTGCTCACCAGCCGGTCGTTGTTCTCAGTCAGCCGCGCCAACTGCGCCTGGGTGGCCGCCAACCGCTCTTCGAGCTGCCGGACGTGTCGGGGGCTTTCGGTCAACTTACGCCGCACCAGGGCGAGTTCCTCCTGAAGGAACGCGACCTGCGTGGAGAGATCGTGGGCTTCCTTCTCCCACCGTGCGGCGCGCGAGTCCGCGTCGTCGCTGCGTGCTGCCACGTCCCACCTCCCCGGGGGGCTTGAACGTTCTGCCCTAACACTAGCCGCTATGAGGCCGATTCGGTCCCATGCAACACCCTCGTCACCGAACCTTGATCGCCAAGGGTGGCCTGACGGGCCGTTACTGGCGTTCAGGTACCGTCGAAGCGTGGGACAGGAGAACATGGGGGGTGCACCGGTGGCCGAGGTCGCGACCGACCAACTGCAGGTCTGGGTGGACCAGGATCTCTGCACGGGCGACGGGCTCTGCGTGCAGTACGCGCCGGAGGTCTTCGAGTTCGACGTCGACGGCCTCGCCTACGTCAAGGGCGTTGACGGTGAGCTGCTGATGGCACCGGGCAGCCGGGTCGACGTTCCCGTGCACCTGCGGCTCGAGGTGATCGACTCCGCGAAGGAATGCCCCGGCGACTGCATCCACGTGGTGCGCAGCGACGGTGTCGAGGTCGCCGGCCCGGAGGCCGAGGAAGACTGAGGCCACCCGCCGGCCGGGCCAGGAGGGGTACGCCTCAGAGCATCGGACGACCGACCACCGAGGCGACCAGCCGCGCGAACTCCTCCAGCCGGGCGATCTGCCCAGCCCCGCCGTCGTCGAGGGTCTTGCCGAAGCGCAGCGCGTCGTGCCGTGGAGCGCCGGTCATCTCCTCGCTCGGCGGCGCCTCGTCGAGTGAGGTGAGCAGCAGATAGACGTCGATGCTGTCGACCCGGATCTCGCCGCTGTCGGAGCGGTTGAGCCGCCGCCGGCAGCCGACCTCGGTCACGGTCGACACCGGAACCACCCGCAGCGACGAGGTCATCGAGCCCGGTGGGCCCTCCTCCGGCGGCACGTCCTCGCCGTGCCAGAGGATCAGCCGGCTGCCGTCGCAGACGACAACCTCCTGCCACACACCGTTGACCTCGTTGACGAAGCGTTCCAGGGTGAAGCCGAGCACCGACGCGCCGCGCAGCACGCCGCCGAGCGCCTCCAGGGCGACGTCCGGGTCGCGCAGGTAGGCCCGCGCCGCCGATTCCAGGTCCTGGTAGGGCGACCAGTCGGGAAAGACCGCAGGGAGGTCACCGCCGCCGTAACCCGGTCGGCTCATGCCAGCGTCTCCCCCTGCTCGGCGGTGCCGGCGTCCAGCTCGATGGTCACGGCGTGTCCATCTCCCCCGTACCGTTGGGTTGCGCACCTGCGGCCTGCGCGGCGGCGGCCTGTCGGGTCGCCTGCGCCGCACGCAGGTCCTGGCGGCGCTGCGCGTACGCCTCGGTGCCCTTGCTGGGCTTGCGTCGGCGCGGCGGCGCGGTGACCCCGGGGGCCAGTTTGCGCGCCGACACGAGGAACGCGGTGTGCGCGATCATCCGGTGGTCCGGCCGGACGGCGAGGCCCTCGGCGTGCCAGTCGCGCACCAGGGACTCCCAGGCCCGCGGCTCGGTCCAGCCGCCGCGCTCGCGCAGCGCCTCCACCAGCTCGGAGAGCTGCGGGGTGGTGGCGACGTAGCCGATGAACACCCCACCGGGCACCAGCGACCGCTCGACCATGTCGAGGGTCTCCCAGGGGGTCAGCATGTCCAGGATGATGCGGTCGAAGCCGGTCTCCTGACACTGCGCGACGTCACCGACGTGCAGGTGCCACGACGGGTGCGGCCCGTTGAAGAACGCCTCGACGTTGCGCTTGGCGATGTGGGCGAAGTCGTCGCGCAGCTCGAACGAGTGCAGCTCACCCTCGGTGCCGACGGCGCGCAGCAGGGAGCAGCTCAGCGCGCCGGAGCCGGCGCCGGCCTCGAGGACCTTCGCGCCGGGGAAGATGTCGCCCATCGCGACGATCTGCGCCGAGTCCTTCGGGTAGATCACCTGAGCGCCGCGCGGCATGGACAGCACGTAGTCCGACAGGAGTGGCCGCAGGGCCAGGAACGCGGTGCCGCCACCGGAGGTGGTCACCACGCTGCCGTCGGGAAGCCCGATCAGCGCGTCGTGCGCCAGGATGCCCCGGTGGGTGTGGAACTCCTTGCCGGGCTCCAGCGTCACGGTGTGCATCCGCCCCTTGGGGTCGGTCAGCTGAACCCGGTCGCCGGGCCGGAACGGCCCACGGTGCACGGGTGTCAGCGCCGGGGTGGCGGGGTCGGCCGGGACGGTGGAGGGAGTTGCGGTCACGGTGTCATCTTCCGGTTGGGTTCGAGGAGCTGTGCCAGGTCCGCGATGTGCAGAATGCCGACGACATCTTCGCCTGACGTCACCACGTACTGCGCGCCCGGGTGGGTCTGTACGGCCTCCATCACCCGCTCGCCGTCCCACCCGACCGACAGCGTGGGAAGTGTGCCCAGTGACCGGGCGACGGCGTCCACCGCCAGCCACGGTCGGCGTTCGACGGGCACCGCGTCGGCGGCGGCCGGGTCGACCAGCGCCACCGGGCGGCCGGTGGAGTCGGTGACCAGCAGGGCGGAGCCGGGCTGGCCACCCTCGGCGCGTCGGCGCTGGGCCTCGGCCAGGGGCGTACCGGTGGACACCGGCCACGCCGGACGGGCCAGCCGGGAGAGGTCGATCAGCGAGAACCGGCGGCTGACCCGGGCGACCCGGATCGACTGCCCGGCGCCACGCCACAGGGTGACGGCGACCAGCAGCATCAGCGGCAGCGCCAGCGGCGCCAGGTAGTCGGCGAGGGTGAGGAGCAGGACCAGGGCTGCGGTGCCGACGGCGACGACGCGGCCGACCCACCCGGCGACCTCGGTGCCGAGGTGCCGGTCGCGGGTCAGCCCCCACACCGCGGCGCGCAGCGCCCGGCCCCCGTCGAGCGGCAGCCCGGGCAGGCTGTTGAACACGGCGACGATGACGTTGCTGACGGCGAGCTGAAAGGCGAGCTGGTGGGCCAGCGTCCGCTCGGGCAGGGCGAGAGTGGCGGCGACCGCGAGGACGCCGAGCACCGCGGAGACCGCGGGGCCGGCCAGCGAGACCAGCAGGTCGACGCGGGGGGACGGGGCGTCCCGGTCCATCTCGGTGTAGCCGCCGAGCAGTTCGAGGGTGATTCCGCGCACACCGATGCCGTGCCGCCGGGCGGTGAGGGCGTGGCCCAACTCGTGCAGCAGCACCGAGCCGAGCAGCGACACCACGAATCCGAAGCCGATCAGGTAGCCGCTGATCTGCGGCAGGTCCAGCTGTCGGCGGGCGAACTCGGCGTACAGCACGGCGATGAGCACCGCGAGCAGGACCATGGAGCCGTTGAGGTGCAGCGGGACCCCGAACACCCGGCCGACGTTCAGGCCGAGGCGCCGGTCGGGTCGGCGCGGCGGCTGGGATGTCTGCTCCATCGCAACGATGCTACGGACCGTCGCTGTGCGGGGCGGGCGGCGGTCGGGTGTCACACCGGTGCCCTAACCTTTGCCGACATGACGGCGGAACCGGTCACCACTCCCCAGCCCCCCTCCCCGGCGCAGGCGCCGCCGACGGTGCGGGCCTCGCTGTCCCCATCGCGTGCGGCTGATTTCAAGACCTGCCCGCTGC
Organism: Micromonospora sp. NBC_01638; assembly: GCF_045209745.1. Classification (NCBI taxonomy): domain Bacteria; kingdom Bacillati; phylum Actinomycetota; class Actinomycetes; order Micromonosporales; family Micromonosporaceae; genus Micromonospora; species Micromonospora sp. NBC_01638. The sequence goes on along the minus strand of NZ_CP109273.1, from coordinate 5,645,901 downwards.
TCTACCGGTTCCGCAGCATCGACCGACTGCCCCAGCGGACGACCGTCGAGCAGGCCCGGGGCACGTTGGTGCACGCGGTGCTGGAGCGCCTGTTCGACCTGCCGGCGCCCGCCCGCACGCCGGCGGCCGCCGGTGACCTGGTGGCCCCCCAGTGGGACCGGCTCGTCACCGAGCAGCCGGATCTGGCCGAGCTCTTCGACGGCGCCGAGCCGGCCGGTCCGGTGGAGTTCCTGCGGTCCGCCGCCGGGTTGCTGGAGGGCTACTTCGCGGTGGAGGACCCGACCCGGCTGGAGCCGGCTGAGCGCGAGAGTCTGATCTCGGCGGTGGTCGACGACGAGCTGCTGATCCGGGGTTACCTCGACCGGCTCGACGTGGCCCCGGACGGCGCGCTGCGGGTGGTCGACTACAAGACCGGTGGCGCTCCGCGGGAGGCGTTCGAGGCGCGGGCGCTGTTCCAACTGAAGTTCTACGCGCTGGTGCTGTGGCGCACCCGCGGTGTGGTGCCCAAGGTGCTGCGACTGCTCTACCTGCGCGACGCCGAGGTGTTGGATTACACGCCGGACGCCGACGAGCTGGTCCGCTTCGAGCGCACGGTCGTGGCCCTGTGGCGGGCGATCGAGCAGGCCACCGCCCGGCAGGATTTCCGGCCCCGGCCGAGCCGGCTCTGCGACTGGTGCAGCCACCAGGCGCTGTGCCCCAGCTTCGGCGGCACCCCGCCGCCGTTCCCCGTCACCGCGGCGACCGCCGATCCGCTGCGCGACTCCCGGTCCGCCCCGGTGGCCCCGGGCGTCGACGAGTAGCAGCCTCCGGTCCGCCCCGGTGACCCGGCAAGCGACCGGAACGGTACCGCTCCGGTCGGGACAGGGCGACGGGCGGCCTCTACGGTGATCCGCGACGCACCGGCCCGCGTACGCGAGGATGACCGGTGCGGCAGCACGACGTCGGCTGGACGGGAGACGAAATGACCGATCGGGGGGCCTCGGCGCGGCCGGTGCGGATCCTGCTCGCCGACGACCAGCCACTGTTGCGTACCGGGTTCCGGATGGTGCTGGGCGCCGAGGGCGACCTGGACGTGGTGGCGGAGGCCGGTGACGGCCTGGAGGCGGTGGAGCTGTCCCGCCGGCTGCTGCCCGACGTCGTCCTGATGGACATCCGGATGCCCCGGATGGACGGGGTGGCCGCGACCCGGGCGATCGTCGACGCCCGACTGCCGGTGCGGGTGCTGGTGTTGACCACCTTCGACCTGGACGAATATGTGGTAGGTGCTTTGCGCGCCGGCGCCAGCGGGTTCCTGGCCAAGGACGTGCCGGCCGAGGAGTTGATCTCAGCGATCCGCACGGTGGCCGGTGGGGACGCGGTGGTGGCGCCACGGATCCTGCGGCGGCTGCTGGACCGCTTCGCCGAGCTGCTGCCAGACCCGGCGGCAACCCCGGCGGCAGCGCTCAACGCGCTCACCGACCGGGAACGCGAGGTGCTGGTGCAGGTCGCCCGAGGGCTGTCCAACGCCGAGATCGCAGCGGTGCTGTCGGTCAGCGAGACCACCATCAAGACGCACGTCGGGCATGTGCTGACCAAGCTGCGGCTACGCGACCGGGTGCAGGCGGTGGTGCTGGCGTACGAGTCGGGGCTGGTCCGCCCTCGGGCGTAGCTCCGCCGGCCCGGATACCTCACCCGGCGTACTCGAAGATCCCTCCATGGGGGGACGGCGACCGTTGCGGTCGTCACCTACCGTGACCGGGGATGGCGTGGCGCGGTTGACCCTCCTGTGGCGTCAGGTGGAAGTGTCCGGGTCGGCCGCCCGTCGCCGGGCGGAAATGCGGTCGACCGGTCGTCGGGTCAGGGGCAACCCTGATCCGGCATGGGGGTGCACCCGCAGCGGGAAATCCGCACAGGGTCCCCCCACGGGCGGACGGGATGGGCGTGAGCAGCGCCGATGATGGAACAGTCGCGCCGGACCATCGGGGGGCGGCGTGGATACGGACAGACGGAAGAGGTAGATGACGTGACCGCGACGGTAGGCCAGCAGGCGCAGGCCGCGGCCCGGGCGAACGACGTGTGGAAGGTGTACGGCAGCGGTGAGGCTCAGGTCATCGCGCTGCGGGGGGTCAGCGCGGAGTTCGAACGTGGCCGGTTCACTGCGATCATGGGGCCGTCGGGTTCCGGCAAGTCGACGCTGATGCACTGCCTGGCTGGCCTGGACTCGGTGACCCGGGGGACGGTGGCGATCGGTGAGACGACGGTCACCGGGCTGGGTGACGCGGGGCTGACGAAGCTGCGCCGCGACAAGGTGGGCTTCATCTTCCAGCAGTTCAACCTGCTGCCCACACTGACCGCCAAGGAGAACATCCTGCTGCCGCTGTCGATCGCCGGGCGTAAGCCGGACCCGGCCTGGTACGACACGGTGATCGACACGGTCGGCCTGCGGGACCGGCTGGACCACCGGCCGGCGCAGCTCTCCGGTGGGCAGCAGCAGCGGGTGGCGTGCGCCCGGGCGCTGGTCTCCCGCCCCGAGGTGATCTTCGCGGACGAGCCGACCGGCAACCTGGACTCGCGCTCCGGCGCGGAGGTGCTCAACTTCCTGCGTAACTCGGTCCGCGAGCACGGCCAGACCATCGTCATGGTCACCCACGACCCGACCGCCGCCGCGTACGCCGACCGGGTGGTCTTCCTCGCCGACGGCCAGATCGTCTCGGAGCTGATCGAGCCGACCGCTGAGACGGTGCTGGACACCATGAAGAAGCTGGACACTCCCGCTGAGGTGGGCAACTGATGTTCCGCGCGACACTGAAAAGTCTGCTGGCCCGCAAGGTCCGGCTGATCCTGTCCGGGTTGGCGGTGGTGCTCGGGGTGATGTTCGTCTCCGGCGCCTTCGTCCTCACCGACACGTTGGGCCGGTCCTTCGACTCGGTCTTCGCCGACGGCTTCTCCGAGGTCGACGTGAACGTCGCGGCCAAGCCGAAGGTGCAGCTCAGCGAGATGGAGGGCGAGCAGACCGCCGCCCCGCTGCCCGCCGCCGTCGTGGACCGGGTCAAGCAGGTGCCGGGGGTGGCCTCGGCGACCGGCATCGTCAACGCCGACGGCGCCCGGGTGATCGGCAGCAACGGCAAGGTGGTCACGTCGTTCGGTCCACCGCAGCTCGGCGAGAACTGGACCGGCGAGAGCGACCTGCTGAAGCTCCGTGAGGGCCGCGCGCCGCAGGCCGACGACGAGATCGTCATCAACAAGTCGCTGGCCACGGCAGCGAAGGTGCAGGTCGGGCAGAAGGTCGGCGTGCTCACCGCGTTCGAGTCGAAGAAGCGGGACTTCACCCTGGTCGGCGTCTTCGGTTACAGCGGCGACCGGGACTCGATCGGCGGGGTCAACGAGGTCTACTTCACCACGCCGGTGGCGCAGCGGCTGATGCTGGGCGCGCCGGACACGTTCAGCAGCATCACCGTCCAGGCCGCCGGTGGGGTGTCCGACGAGAAGCTGCGCGACGACGTGGGCCGCACCCTCGGCGCGGACTACGAGGTGAAGACCGGCAAGCAGGTGGCCGCGGACGCTTCAGCCAGCCTGAAGGAGGGCCTGTCCTTCTTCAACAAGATCCTGCTCGGCTTCGCCGCGGTGGCGCTGCTGGTGGGCACCTTCCTGATCCTCAACACCTTCTCGATCATCGTGGCGCAGCGGACCCGGGAGTTGGCGCTGATGCGCGCCATCGGGGCCAGCGGGCGGCAGATCATCGGTTCGGTGGTGCTGGAGGCGATCGCGGTGGGCCTGATCGCCTCGGTGCTCGGCCTGGCCGCCGGCATCGGGATTGGCGCGCTGCTGGCGTTCCTGTTCGGCAAGCTGGCCGGTGGGCTCACCCTGGCCGGGATCGGTGTGCCAGCGGCGGCGGTGATCGGCTCGTTCGCCGTCGGCCTGATCATCACCGTGGTGGCGGCGTTGCTGCCGGCGCTGCGGGCGTCCCGGATCCCGCCGATCGCGGCGATGCAGGACGTGGCGACCCCGGACCGGCCGTTGACGAAGGTCACCGTGGCCGGGTCGGTGGTCACCGGCATCGGCGCGGTGCTGCTCTTCCTCGGGCTGAGCGGCAACGCCCACGGTCAGACGCTGGCCACCATCCTGGGCGGTGTGCTGTTCGCCTTCATCGGGGTGGCGCTGCTGACCCCGCTGATCAGCCGGCCGGTGGTGAGCCTGCTCGGCGCGATCTTCTCCTGGTCGGTGCCGGGCAAGCTGGGCCGGCTCAACTCGGGGCGCAACCCGCGCCGCACCGCGATCACCGCCGCGGCGCTGATGGTCGGCATCGCGCTGGTCACCGGCGTCACGGTGATCCTCGACTCGGCCAAGGGCAGCATCAGCGCCCTCGCCGAGGACACCATCAAGGCCGAGCTGGTGATCTCCGGGGTGCAGGGCGGCCCCCGTCCGCCGAGCTTCGACCCGGGGGTGCTGGACCGGGCCAAGGCCCTGCCCGGTGTGCAGTTGGTCGACGGCGAGTACGGCGACATGGCGAAGGTGGACGGCACCAGCACCTGGGTCGCGGCGAGCAGCGATATCGCGTCGCTGCGGCAGATCTTCGGCGCGAAGGCCACCGCCGGTGACATCGACCGGCTCGGGCCGACCCAGATGCTGGTCAGCTCGGACACCGCCACCTCACGTGGCTGGTCGGTGGGCTCGACGGTGAACGTGCAGCTGGCCCGGGGTGAGTCGCGGACGTACACGGTCAGCGGCATCTACGAGGCGTCCCAGCTGACCAACCCGGTGACGTTGCCGGCGACGGCGGCGAAGGACTTCACCATCCCGCAGCCCATCCAGGGCTTCATCCAGTTGGCACCCGGTGCCCAGGTGTCCGACGTGCAGCCGCAGGTGGAGACGCTGCTCGCGGACAGCCCCGAGGTGTCGGTTGCCGACCGGGACGCGTTCATCAAGCAGCAGACCGGTCAGCTGGACGGGCTGCTCACGATGATCCAGATCCTGTTGGCGCTGGCCATCGTGATCGCCGTGCTCGGCATCATCAACACCCTGGCGCTGTCGGTGCTGGAGCGGACCCGCGAGTTGGGGCTGCTGCGGGCGATCGGCCTACGCCGGTCGCAGACCATGGGCATGATCACCGTGGAGGCGGTGGTGATCTCCGTGTTCGGAGCGCTGCTCGGCGTGGTGGTCGGCACCGGTCTCGGCGCCGCGGTGGTCGAGGCGCTGAAGGACGAGGGGATCACCGACCTGATCCTGCCCTGGGGGCAGATGGGGGTCTTCCTCGGTCTCGCCGCCCTCATCGGGGTGGTGGCCGCGGTGCTCCCGGCGATCCGGGCGGCTCGAATCAACGTCCTGGGCGCGATCGCCCACGACTGATCGGCACCGCCGAAGCCCCCGGTCGCCAGGTGCGATCGGGGGCTTCGGCCGTCCAGCCTGGCCGTTGTGTCCTCGGCTGCCAGCGCGCCGACCGCGTCAGCCGGTCGCGCCCGCGCGGTCGGTCAGCAGCCCGGTGAGGAACTCCAGGTCCGCGCCGGTCAGGCTTTCCAGCTGGTGTACGCCGACAGTGCTCGGAAGCGCCACCTCCGCCGGTACGGCCAGCACCGCCGCGCCGGAAGCGAGCGCGCTGGCCACCCCGGTCGGTGAGTCCTCGATTGCCACGCAACGCTCGATCGGCACGCCCAGCAGTCGGGCCGCGGTCAGGTAGGGCTCGGGGTGCGGCTTGGTAGCCACCACCTCGTCGCCGCAGACCACCGCGTCGAAATTGTCCCGGCCCAGGGTGTCCAGGGCGATCTCGACCAACGCCCGACCGCTGGAGGTGACCAGCGCGGTGGGGATCGCCGCCGCACGGACCGCGCGCAGCAGGGCGAACGCACCCGGCCGCCAGCGCAGCCCGGTGTGGAACAGCTCCAGGATCCGGGCGTTGATCCACGCCGCGCTGATCGCCGGATCCCGTTCGGGCTGCCCCAGGTCGTCGTGCAGCATACGCATCGACTCGGCCATGCTGGTGCCGATGATCGCCCGGCGGGCGTCGGCAGAAAGCTCCCCGCCGTACTCCCTCGCGAGTTCCTGGAGCGCGACGTCCCACAGCTTCTCGCTGTCGACCAGCGTGCCGTCCATGTCGAAGAGCACGGCGGCGGGGTAATGGCTGCTCAGCGGATCCTCCAGGGTCGTAGCGGACACCGGCGATCCTGCCAGGACCGACCACCGCCGGCGGTCACGGTGGGCGCCGACGTGATCCGGGCAACCCGCTCAGCCCAGGTCGCAGGCCTCAAGTGAGCGCTCGTAGCCGCGGAAGAACGAGTCGGTGCGCTGCTCCGAGGTGCCGTGCGAGCCCTCCGCGAACCACGGCTGGTCCGGGTCGTCGCCGACCGCCGCCACCCCCTCCCGGAACTCGTCCAGGTCACCTTCGGCCAGGGTCAGGACGCCGGAACGCACCGAGTCACCGAGGTATGCCCCGGCCATGCAGTCGGCCTGCAACTCCTGCTGGATGGTGAAGCTGTAGTTGATGCCGAGCCGCACCTGCATGCCGTGGGCGTACTCGTGGCCGAGCAGGTAGAACACGAACGCGTCGCCGACCTGGCGGAACGCCGCCACCGACCAGTTGACGTCGTACGCGATGAAGTCGCCCTGCGAGCAGTAGACGGCGTTGTTGCGGGGCAACGGCTGGCCGCCGCAGGACACCTCGCCCGCCCGCTGGTACGGGGTGATCCGCCGGATCGGTTGGAACCGCTGCCCGGACGCCTTGAACTGGGCCGCCCAGTACCGCTCGGCGATCGCCTGCGCGTCGGCGACGTCCTGCTCGAACTCGGCCACGCTGGTGGTGCTGTCGGCCCGGGTGGTGCTCGGCCCCGCGGGTGCCTGCGACCGGTCCGGCACCGGGCGCTCACCCTCCGGCTCGGCCAGCCCACCGCCGGCGCAGGCGAGGGACACCAGTGCGGCGATCAGCAGGCCGGCCAACGGGCCCCGGGCCTCACGTCCTGGCCGTGCTCCCACTGTGCCCTCCCCTGGCGTCGGTGCTCACGCTGCGCAGTACCCCGAGGATACGACCGCCACGCCTACGCACCGGTTTCACGTGCGCCAGCGCCGAACGGTTCACGGCTACGGTCGCTCGACGGCTACGGCCCTGCGGCGCGTGGTGCTGGGCGGCCACAATGGGCCGGGCGGGTCTGGCCGTCCGGTGAGGAGGGTCGTGGTGCACGAACTGGGCAGCAGGCTCCGCCGTCAGCCGGCCCCGCCGCACATCGTGTGGCGTTCGCTGCGCGACCCGTACGAGGCCGGCAGCCGGCCCTGGTTGGAGTTGCGGGACGACGAAGTGCCACCTCGGGTGGTGGCGGGGTACGCGCCGGTGCTGCTGGTCTGGTCGTCGCTCTGGCCGCACCGGCCGCTCGACCGGATCCGCTTCGACCTGGCCGCCGCGCCGACCAGCCAGGACTGCGCGCTGCGCTGGACGCTCACCACCGACGGGGAGGTGCCGAGTGAGAGCACCCTCGGACACCTGCGGCACCGGCTCAACTACCTGATCAACAACCGCCTCCGCCGCTCCTACGGTCAGTGATCGGTCAGCCGTTGGACTCGCGGCCGCGCTGCCACGTGTCACCCTGTTCACCGTGCCGCTCAGCCTCGTACCGCTGCTGCCGAGCCCGGGCATCCCGCCCAGCTGCCGGTTCGTCGCCATAGCTCGACGGTGCCCGCCCGCGCCGAACCAGGACCCCAGCCGCCAGACCCGCCACCACCGCGAAAAGCCCTACCACCACCCACACCGTCGTCATGCCCGCCAACCTAGCCACCACCCACAACCCCCTCCCGGCCCTATCCCCTCCCGGCCCGGTCGATCATGAAGTTGTTGCCCTCGATGCCGGCGTGTCGCGGCAACACCTTCATGATCAGCGAAAGAGGGTGGGTGGGGGTGGGCACCGCCCTGTACTAGGTGCTGCTGGACATTTCCGACAACCCGCGCGGTGGCGGTGGCGATGAGTCGCGGCGCGTCGGCCGGGTTGGCCCTGCTCGCCGACCTGGCCGACGACCCTCGGCTGGCCGAGGACCCTCGGCTGCCGGCCGCCCGCGCCCACCTGTGGGAGCTGGTCGGTGAGCGGGTCGCGGCGCGGGAGGCGTACCGGATGGCGGCGGCACGGTCGACGAACCTGGCGCAGCAGCGTTATCTGAACGCCCGCGCGGACCGCCTCGCGGGCGACCCGCCGGCCGTCGGCTGAGCCGGCGGGGGCGGGTCAACGGCCGGCGGGGCGGGTCAGGGGCTGGCGGGGCGGGTCAGGGGCTGGCTGGGTGGGTCAGGGGCTGGCGGCCAGGAAGACGAACGCGGCCATCAGCACCAGGTGTACACCGCCCTGCAGCACGTTCGCCCGGCCCGGCACCACGGTGAGCACCGCGGTCACCGCGGTGAGCGCGAGCAGTGCGAGTTGGGTGCCGCCGAGGCCGAGCAGCAGTGGGCCCTCCAGCCAGATCGAGGCGATCGCTATGGCCGGGATGGTCAGGCCGATGCTGGCCATGGCCGAGCCGAGCGCGAGGTTCAGGCTGGTCTGCACCCGGTCGCGGCGGGCGGCGCGGGCTGCGGCCAGGGTCTCCGGCAGCAGCACCAGCAGCGCGATGATGACACCGACGAACGCGTGGGGCAGGTTCGCCGCCGCCACCCCGGCCTCGATGGTCGGGGAGACGGTCTTGGCGTCGCCGACCACGGCGACCAGCGCCACCAGCAGCAGTCCCAGGCTGACCAGCGCGGCGCGATTCGTCGGCGGCTTCGCGTGCTCCTCCGCGTCGATCACCCGGCCCTGGCTGTCGACCGGCAGGAAGTAGTCGCGGTGCCGGCCGGTCTGCACCAGCACGAACAACCCGTAGAGCGCCAGCGACGCGACGGCGGCGAACGTGAGCTGGGCCGGGCTGAACTGCGGGCCGGGCCGGGCCGTGAACGTCGGGATGACCAGGCTCAGGGTGGCCAGGGTGATCACGGTGGCCAGCGCCCCGCCGGTGCCTTCCGGGTTGAACACCGCGACGCGACGGCGTAGCGCCCCGAGCAGCAGGGACAGGCCGAGTATTCCGTTACACGTGATCATGACGGCGGCGAAGACGGTGTCCCGGGCGAGCGACTGGGTCTTCTCCGGCCCGCTGATCATCAGCGTGACGATGAGGGCGACCTCGATCACGGTGACGGCGACAGCGAGGACCAGCGAGCCGTACGGCTCCCCCACCCGGTGGGCGACCACCTCCGCGTGGTGCACGGCCGCGAGCACCGCACCACCCAGCAGCACCGCGACCAGCACGATGATCGGCCCAGGCAGGTTCCGCCCCCAGGTCACGATCAGCACCAGGGCAGCGAGCACGGGTACGACAAACGTCCAGTCGGTCATGCGGGGGCGAAGGAAGGCGGGCATGTCGTACAGACTGCCAGGCCAGGTGATCATGTGCCCACCATCGACGCGGTGGTATGCGGGTGGTGGTGCCCCCACTACGCCAAACCGTAACTTGTGGGTTACGCTTCCGGGGTGGATGAGGTGGCCACCGCGATCGCGGACCCGGTACGACGGCACATCCTGACCCTGCTGCGCGACGAGCCGCTGTCCGCGGGCGACATCGCCCAGCGATTCGTGATCAGCCGACCCGCGATCAGCCGCCACCTGCGGGTGCTGCGCGAGAGCGGGCTGGTCCACGACGAGATGGTCGGCCGACAGAGGATCTACCGGCTCGATCCGCGCCCGCTCGCCCCGCTGGTCGACTGGCTCGCCGGGCTCGCCGCCCCCCACCTGTGGGAGCGGCACCTCGACGCGTTGGAGACCGAGGTCTATCGCACCCGCCGAGAGCGCCGCAGCCGCGGCCCGGCGGAGCACCGAAGGGAGCACACGGCATGACCCGTACACCCGCCGGACGCCTGTTTCGCACCGCCACCGGCCACGATCTCGTGCTGACCCGGACGTTCCGCGCCCCGGCGGCGGACGTCTGGGCCAGCCTGACCGAGTCGGAGCGCACGGCCCGCTGGTTCGGCCCCTGGGAGGGCGACGCCGCGCCCGGACGGACCATCCGGGTCCAGATGGCGTACGAGGAACAGCAGCCCTGGTGTGAGGTCCGCATCGACGCGTGCGAGCCACAGCAGCACCTGGCCGTCTCGATGATCGACAGCTACGGCACGTGGCTGCTGGAGCTGACGTTGGCCGAGACCGACGGCACCACCGAGCTGCGGTTCGTCCAGCACCTCAGCAGCCTGGAGAGCATCGCCGAGGTAGGCGCCGGCTGGGAGTACTACCTGGACATGCTGGTCACCTCGCGGGACGGCTCACCCCGTCCCGAGTTCGACGACTACCACCCCGCGATGCAGCCCTACTACCAGGCGCTGACCGCCGAGGCCGGCACACTGCACGGCTAGGGCCTTTGACAAGGCCCTAGGGGCCGAGCTCCCGCCGCAGGTTGGCGAACTCGGCGGTCAACGCCGGCAGCGGGAAGTGCGCGTTCAGGCCACTGGGGTTCGGCAGCACCCAGACCCGGGCCGGGCCCAGCCGGTCCGGCTGCGGACCCAGCCCGGCCTTGGGCCGAACGAACGCGATCCGGTACGCGGTCACCCCGAGGATGGCCACCCACCGCGGCCGGTACCGCTCGGCCTTCACCGCCAAACCCGTGACCCCGGCCACCAGCTCCGCCGACGTCAGCTCGTCGGCGCGGGCGGTGGCCCGATTGCTCAGGCTGGTGATGCCCAGGCCCTGCCGCAGCAGCTCATCGTGCTCCCACGGGTGCAACTCCCGGTCGGTGAAGCCGCCACCGTGCAGAGCCGGCCAGAACCGGCTGCCCTTACGGGCGAAGGGCAGCCCCACGGCGGCAGAGTAGAGGCCCGGGTTGAAGCCACAGAACAGCACTCGCAGGCCGGGGCCGAGCACGTCCGCCAGGCCCCGGCCGGCGGCTGCCGCCACCTCCTGCGGGGTCGGCCGCCGCACCGGCCCCCCACGTCCCACGTCCACGCCACCGATCCTGCCGTACGCCCGGGCACCGGACCCGCCGCACGCCGACGATCACGACTTGGCACCGTCAACGCATGCAGTCAACCGACCACCTCGCCGCCAGCCGCTACGCCCGGATGCGCTGGAACACTCCACTGTCCCAGGAGCACGCGTCGGTGCTGCTGCAGCGACTCGACGTCCGCCCGGGCGCGCGCGTCCTCGACCTCGGCTGCGGTTGGGGTGAGCTGCTGCTGCGGGCGGTCGCCGCCGGTGGTGTGTCCGGCCCGGTCGCAACGAGGGGCGTCGGCGTCGACACCGACGATGCCGCCCTCGACCGGGGGCGGCGGCTGGCCGCGGGTCGGTCGCTGAACCGGCACGTCGCCTTCGTGATGGGGGAAGCGGCGGCCTGGCAGGAGCCCGCCGACCGGGTCCTCTGCATCGGCTCGGCACACGCCTTCGGCGGCACCGGCACCGCCCTCGACGCGCTCGCCACCGTGGTCCGACCCGGTGGAAGGCTGCTGTTCGGTGACGCGTACTGGGAACGTCCCCCGACGCCGGAGGTCGAGCAGATCTTCGGCACGGAGGTCACGCCCCTCCCCGGGCTCGTCGAAGCCGCCCGCGAGCGCGGCTGGCGGGTGCTGCACCTGAGCACCGCCGACCAACGGGAGTGGGACGACTTCGAATCCACCTGGCTCGCGGGCCGCCAGGAGTGGCTGCTGTCGTACCCGGAGGATCCCCGCGCGGCCGACGTCCGCGCGGAACTCGACGACCGGTTGAGCCAGTACGTCGGCGGCTACCGAGGCGTCCTCGGCCTCGCCTACCTCGTCCTCGGCCGCTGACCGCCCCCGTGGTCACCTCTGACCCGGCTGGTGCCTGCGGAGCCTGGACAGACCGGGGCCGCCGCCGTCTTCGGACGGCGGCGGCCCCGGGTCGTACGGCCCGACGTCAGCGTCGGCGGGTCACGTGGTCCTGGTCGGCGTCGACGTGCACCTGGTCGAAGGCGGGAGCGCCGTCGACCGCGTCGGCGGCGACGGCCGCCGCCGTGGCGGCGTCCGGCAGGTCGAGGCTGGTCCGCAGGGTGACCGGCTTGAGCAGGAGCGCGGCGATGATGCCGACGACCCCGATGGCGGCGGAGATGAGGAAGATGTGTCCGGTGGCATCGCCGTACGCGGCCCGGACGATGCCCTGGACCTGCTCGGGCAACGCGGTGATGTTGAGGTTGCTGCCGGCACCCGCGCTGCCGGAGGTGGGGATCCCGGCGGCGGCGAGGTCGTGGGTGATCTGGTCGCTGACCCGGCGGGCGAGGACGGCGCCGAGCACGGAGACACCGATGGTGCCCCCGAGCGACCGGAAGAACGCGACGCTGGAACTGGCCGCGCCGATGTCCTTGAGCGAGACCGTGTTCTGAACGGCGAGAACGAGGTTCTGCATGGTCATGCCGACGCCGACGCCGACGATGAACATGGCGGCGCCGACCAGGACGAGCGACGTCTCGTGGTCGATGGTGCCGAGCAGGGCGAACCCGGCGACGAGGAGGATCGAGCCGGCGACGATGTACGGCTTGACCTTTCCGCTCTTGGTGATCAGCCGGCCGGCGACGATCGAGGAGCCGAGGACCCCGGCCATCATCGGGATGGTGAGCAGGCCTGCCTCCGTCGGGCTGTAACCGCGGCCGATCTGGAAGTACTGGCCGAGGAAGACGGCGCCGCCGAACATGGCCATGCCGACCGCGAGGCTGCCGAGGATGGCCAGCGCGGTGGTGTGCTGGCGCACGATGCTGAGCGGGACGACCGGCTCGGCCGCGCGCGACTCGACCCAGACCGCCAGGGCGAGCAGGACGACCGCACCGCCCACCATGGCCGCGGTCTGCCAGGAGGCCCAGGCGAACGAGCCGTCGACGAAGGAGATCCAGATCAGCAGCACGCTGACGCCGGCGGCGATCAGGCTGGCGCCCAGGTAGTCGATCTTGACGTTCTCGCGTCGCGCGGTGGGCAGGCGCAGGGTGGCCTGGAGCAGGAACAGTGCGATGGCGGCTACCGGCACACCGACGAAGAAGCACCAGCGCCAGCCGAGCCAGGACGTGTCGACGATGAGGCCGCCGAGCAGCGGACCGCCGACGGTCGCGACGGCCATGACACCGCCGAGGTAGCCGTTGTAGCGGCCCCGCTCACGCGGCGGGATCATGGCTGCGATCGCCACCTGGACGAGCGCCTGCAGACCGCCGACCCCGATGCCCTGGAACGCGCGGGCGGCGATGAGCTGGCCCGCGCTCTGCGAGAAGCCGGCAATGACCGAGCCCACCAGGAAGATCACGATGGCGACCTGGATAAGGGTCTTCTTGTTGTACAGGTCGGCCAGCTTGCCCCAGATCGGGGTGGTCGCGGTCGCGGTGAGCAGGGTCGCGGTGACCACCCAGGTGTACTGGTTCTGCGAGCCGTTCAGTGATCCGATGATCTTGGGTAGCGCGGTCGAGACGACCGTGCTGCTGAGCATCGCGACGAACAGCACGAGCAGCAGCCCACTGAGCGCCTCCAGCGTCCGCCGATGGGTCATCGGCTCAGCGCCGGTCGTGATGGTGGGTGCGCTCATCGCGCGGCCTCCAGGTTGTCGTGATTTCAAGGGCGACCTTGATGTCGCCGGTGAACGGGCCGAGGGCGCCGCTCAGCGCCGCCGCTGTCGGTCGGGTCGGGCCGCCGCTCGACCAGGCCGTGCGCGACGAGCGCCGTGACGGAGCGGCTGACGGTCGACGGGTCGAGCCGAATCGATCAGCTCTCCAGCGACTGCCACGCCCGCCAGCTGGCTGCCCACGTCCACTCCACGCCGTATATTGGTTGCCTCAAGCAAGCATCTACCGATCTTGCCCAACAGGCAAGTTTGCGCATTGAGAAGTCCGTCACCCGCACGTACCGTCGGAGCGATGGAGGAGACCACCGGGCTGCGGGAGCGCAAGAAGGCGGCGACCCGCCTCGCCCTGCACGAGGCGGCCCTACACCTCGCCGCCGAACAGGGAATCGACGCGGTGACGGTCGAGGCGATCGCCGACGCCGCCAACGTCTCCCGGCGAACCTTCTCCAACTACTTCTCAAGCAAGGAACAGGCGCTCTTCCACGGCGACACCATGCGCCTGCACCGGCTGTTGCAGCTGATCCGCGAACAGCCCGTCAACGAACCGCCCTGGAGGGTGCTGAGCCGGGCAGCCGAACGCGTCACCGAGGAGGTCTTCGGCGATTCTGAGCCTTCCTGGCTGACCCAACGCCGGAAGCTACGAGGGCACCCTGGCCTGGCCCCCCACCAGGTCGCGGCGTACGCCGCGATCGAGCGCGAGCTGGCCGCGGAACTCACCCACCGTCTCGCCGAGGCCGAGGCCGACGCCGACGTGGCACTGCGCTCCCGCCTCCTGGCCGCGGCCTTCCTGGCCATCCTGCGGGTCGGAGTCCAGCACTGGGTCGAGCACCCGGACATCCCCCTGGTGGAGATCATCCGGACCGCGCTCGCCGCGGCCGCTCCCGCGGTGGCCACCGAGGGCCGCCGGACCGGCACCGGCAACTAGCCCGATCACGTCGGCCTCGTGGCCGGCCCGGCCGCGCCGAACTGCAGACAGCGTGCGGCCAGTCCGAGGACGTGGTGCGGCGGCGCCTCGACAGGCTGCGGGCCAGCGCACGCGGAGGTGGAGTTCGCCGCCGCGGCCACCGGCCGGGTGAACATCGTCGCGGCCGTTCGCTGCCGGGGCACCGAGGAGCTGTACGCGTACCTGAATGACAAGATCGGCGCCCGGAGCGGCATCCGAACCGTCGAGACCGCGCTGATCCTGCGCCAGATCACACAGCTGGCACTCGCGCCGGCAGCCCTACCGGGTTCCTCGTCGGCGCCGCCGAGCGGGGCTTGACGCCGCGTAGACATCGGAGGTTTACTGCGTCAGCGATACAAGTCGATGGCTCTGACCCTCCACACTGGTCGGGTCCAGGTCGTCGGCGGTGCCATCGCAAACGGTCGCCGCTGTCACACCAGCCGTCTCCTGGCGCTGTCAGCCGCGACATGACGATCCCCCCTCGGCGGGTGGGGAGCACCGAACGGCAACACCGCGCCACCCCGCACCATCTCAGCCGAGCATCGGCGGCCCGGCTCCGTACCACCGCCAACCCGGCCCCGGCGAGCCCGCGCGCGTGCCCGGGTCGACGCTCAGCAGAGGAGCAAGACCATGCGTTCCCGTCCCCGTTTGTTAGCGCTCGTCACCGGCCTGGCCGTGTTGCTGGCCACCCTGGTAACCCTCCCGACTCCAGCCTCGGCAGCACCGCTGACCAAGGTCCTGGTGTTCAGCAAGACCGCCGGCTTCCGCCACTCGTCCATCCCGAACGGCATCGCCGCGATCCAGCAACTCGGCTCGGCCAACGGCTTCACCGTGACCGCCACCGAGGACGCCGCTCAGTTCACCACCTCCAACCTGGCCCAGTACCAGGCGGTGGTCTTCATGTCGACCACCGGTGACGTCCTCAACGCCAGCCAGCAGACGGCGTTCGAGTCGTACATCGCCGCTGGTGGCGGGTACGTCGGCGTGCACGCCGCCGCCGACACCGAGTACAGCTGGCCGTGGTACGGCGCGCTGGTCGGGGCGTGGTTCGACTCGCACCCGGCGATCCAGAACGCGACCGTGCGGATCGAGGACCGGACGAACCCGTCGACCGCCCACCTCAGCGACACCTGGGTCCGCTCCGACGAGTGGTACAACTACCGCACCAACCCCCGGTCGAGCGCGCGGGTCCTGGCCAGCCTCGACGAGTCGTCCTACAGCGGCGGCAACATGAGCGGCGACCACCCGATCACCTGGTGCAAGGCGTACGGCGGCGGACGGGCCTGGTACACCGGCCTCGGGCACACCGAGGCGTCGTACACCGATCCGAACTTCACCCGGATGCTGCTCGGCGGCCTCCAGGTCGCCGCGGGCTCCGTGACGGCCGACTGCTCGCCGCGTACGACCACCCCGCCGCCCAGCGGCTCCAGCCTGCGGGCCCGGGCCAACAACCAGTACGTGAGCGCGCTCAACGCCACCACCGCGCTGATCGCCAACCGCAGCGCCGTCGGCACCACCGAGCGGTTCGACCTGGTCAACCTCGCCAACGGCAACGTGGCGCTGCGCGCCAAGGGCAACGGGCAGTTCGTCGCGGCCGAGAACGCCGGGGCTTCGGCGCTGATCGCAAACCGGGCCACCTCCGGCGCGTGGGAGACGTTCCAGCTCGTGCGCAACTCCGACGGCACGGTGAGCCTGCGGGCCACGGTGAACAACCGTTACGTCTCCGCCGACAACGGGGGCGCCTCCCCGCTGATCGCCAACCGGACCTCCATCGGTCAGTGGGAGAAGTTCGACCTCGTCACCGGCTGACCTGGCCCTCGGCCGCTCTCCACCACCCTCACCTGGTCGTGGTGCGCCCCCGCGCGCCCGTCCCCCGGTCGTCGAGGAAGGACGATCATGTTCTCGTACCCCCGGCGCTGGTCCCGGGCCCTCGTCGCGGCGCTCACCGCCGCCGCGAGCGTGACCCTGGCCGTTGCCGCACCGTCCACCGCTCAGGCGGCAGTCATTCCCGCCTCCGACTACCAGCAGGTCAAACTCGCCACCGGCTCGGCGGAGCTGGGTGAGGCCATGTCCCTGGCCGTCCTGCCCAACCGCTCGGTGCTGCACACCGCCCGCAACGGCGTCCTGCGGGTGACCGACGTGGCCGGCAACACCAAGGTCTCCGGCACCCTGTCGGTCTACACCCACGACGAGGAGGGGTTGCAGGGCGTCGCCGTCGACCCCAACTTCACCACCAACCGGTGGATCTACCTGTACTACTCGCCCACGTTGAGCACCCCGTCCGGGGACGCCCCGACCACCGGCTCGCAGTCTGACTGGGACCGGTGGAAGGGGCACCTACGGCTGTCCCGGTTCACCCTCAACACCGACGACACGCTCAACCTGGGCAGCGAGAAGATCGTGCTCCAGGTCGCCAACGACCGTGGGCAGTGCTGCCACGTCGGCGGTGACCTGGACTTCGACGCCGCCGGCAACCTGTACCTGACCACCGGCGACGACACCAACCCGTTCGAGTCGTCCGGCTACGCGCCGCTTGACGAACGGACCAACCGCAACCCGCAGTTCGACGCCCAGCGTTCGGCGGGCAACACCAACGACCTGCGGGGCAAGCTGCTGCGGATCAAGCCGCAGGCGGACGGCACCTACACGATCCCGTCGGGCAACCTGTTCGCTCCCGGCACGTCCGGCACCCGGCCGGAGATCTACGCGATGGGTCTGCGCAACCCGTTCCGGATGAGCGTCGACAAGGCGACCGGCGTCGTCTACCTCGGTGACTACGGCCCGGACGCCGGGAGCACCAACTCCAGCCGGGGCCCCCAGGGTCAGGTGGAGTTCAACCGCATCACGGCGCCCGGCAACTTCGGCTGGCCGTACTGCACCGGCAGCAACACGAGCGCGGAAACATACAATGAATACACCTTCCCGTCCGGGCCGTCGCAGTCCAAGTACAACTGCACGGGCGGGCCGACGAACAACTCGTTCCGCAACACCGGGCTCGGCACGCTGCCCGCGGCGAAGCCGGCCTGGATCAAGTACGCCGGCGACTCCGGATCGCCCCCGGAGTTCGGCAGCGGCTCCGAATCACCGATGGGTGGGCCGGTCTACCGGTACGACGCCTCGCTCAACTCCAGCATCAAGTTCCCGGCGTCGCTGAACGGCCAGTTCTTCGCCGGTGAGTACGGCCGCCGCTGGATCAAGGCCATCGCGGTCAACGCCGACGGCTCACGCGGGGAGATCTCCAACTTCCCGTGGAGCGGCACCCAGGTCATGGACATGGCCTTCGGCCCGGACGGCGCCCTGTACGTGCTGGACTACGGCACCGGCTCGAACAACCAGGCGCTGTTCCGGATCGAGTACATCGGCGGCGGCAACCGCAGCCCGATCGCGGTCGCCTCGGCGAACCCCACGTCGGGGGCCAACCCGTTGACGGTGAACTTCTCGTCGGCTGGCAGCTCCGACCCCGAGGGCGGGGCGCTGAGCTACCTGTGGACCTTCGGCGACGGCACCACGTCGACGGCGGCCAACCCCACGAAGACGTACACCACCAACGGCACCTACTCCCCCACCTTGAAGGTCACCGACCCGGCCGGCCTGTCCGGCACGGCGAGCCTGGTCATCACCGTGGGCAACACCGCGCCGACGGTGACGCTGACCTCGCCCGCCGACGGGCAGCTGTTCAGCTTCGGTGACACGGTGCCGTACCAGATCAGCGTCAGCGACCCGCAGGACGGCACGATCGACTGTTCCAAGGTCAGCCTGACGTACGCGCTGGGCCACGACAGCCACGCCCACCAGATCACCTCGAAGAACGGGTGCAGCGGCTCGATCACCGTGCCGACCGACGGGGAGCACGACTCGGCGGCCAACATCTACGGGGTCTTCGACGCCGCGTACACCGACAACGGCGGGCTCACCACGCACAGCATCAGGACCCTGCAACCGAAGCACCGCCAGGGTGAGCACTTCGGCGCCCAGTCGGGTGTCCAGGCCACCGACCACACCAGCGCCGAGGGCGGCCGCACGGCCGGGTTCATCGAGAACAACGACTGGATCTCGTACCAGCCGTACAACCTGGCCAACGCGACGCGCTTCACCGTGCGGGCGTCGTCGGCCGGCGCCGGCGGCACCATCGAGGTACGGGCCGGATCGGCGACCGGAACGCTGCTGGGCACCGTCACGGTGCCGGTGACCGGCAACTGGGAGACCTTCACCGAGGTGTCCGGCGCCATCACCAACCCGCCCGCCTCGACGACCACCCTGTACCTGGTGTTCAAGGGTGGGTCCGGCTACCTGTTCGACGTCGACGCGTTCACCTTCACCACCGGCACCAGCAGCGGCACCGGGGCGATCAGCCTGCGGGCGCAGGTGAACAGCCAGTACGTGTCGGCCGTCGGCACGAACCCGCTGATCGCCAACAAGGCCACCGTCGCCTCGACTGAGCAGTTCGACCGAGTGGACGCCGGCAACGGCGCCATCGCCCTGCGGTCACGCGCCAACGGGCTGTACGTCTGCGCCGAGAACGCCGGCGCGGAACCGTTGGTGGCGAACCGCACGACGATCGGAGCGTGGGAGACCTTCCAGCTCATCACGAACTCCGACGGGACGGTCAGCCTGCGCGCCACGGTCAACAACCAGATCGTGGCCGCCGAGAACGCCGGTGCGGGGTCTCTGATCGCCAACCGCACCACGGTCGGAGCCTGGGAGAGGTTCACGCTGACCGGTTGACTCCGGTGGTGGGTCCGGCCCGCCCTGGTCGGCGGCCGGGCCGGACCCACCGAACCGCCGGCTGTGCAGAGCCCTAGATCGGGAAGCGGCCGTGCCGCCACTGCCAGTGGCGGCCGGCCTTCAGGTGGTCGACGATTGCGCGCTGGAGCACGGTACGGCGGGGCAGCTCGTCGAGGGGCGTGCTCAGGGTGCGGAACACGAAACGCAGCACCTCGACGTCGGCGTCCGGCCCCTCCTGCTCCTCGTAGGGGGTCAGCTCGAACCGCCGCTGGAACCGCGCGATGTTGGAATCCGCCGGCAGATATTCCAGCAACTGCGGGTCGAGCAGCCACGAGCCGCAGGAGAACGCCTCGTAGCGCTCGTCGGGAAAGTGGCGTGGGAAGAACGCGCGGGCCTCGTCGAGCGACGCGTCGATCGCGTCGGGGGTCAGCGGCCCCGCATCAGGGACGTGCAGGGCGATGGTGGCGCCACCACGGTGGTGCTGCAACCGGCCCAGCTCGTAGACGCTGCCGCGGACGTGCAGCGTCAGCCAGCTCTGCATGATCGGCCAGCCCTCGCGGTGCATCCGCCGATCGATCGCGAGGTTGCGGCCCAGGTCGGCGAGAGCCAGCCAGGACACAGCATCGGCGATGCCGTGGTCGCGGTGGTACCCCCGGACGACGTCGACCATGGCCAGGTACGCGTACACGTAGAGATGCCGCCAGGCGAGGCCCCGCTCGCGCGGCAACGCTGGACCGGGCGACAGCCAGACGTGGCCCCCGAGATCGGCGCGGAGCAGGGCGATCGAGCGGTCGAGCAGCCAGCGCAGCTCGGGCGTCCACAACGGAGAGTCAGCGTCGGGCCAGCCCGCCATGATCTCGGCGACGTCGTCCGGCAGCACGGCGAGCCGGTCGAGGATCGCGGGAGCGTCGGCCTTGCCTGGCAGCGGAGCCGACGGCCCGTCACCGGCGAGCCGGTGCACCCGGTCGACGTCCTCGACGGGCACCCCGAGTCGCGAGGCGATGTCGTCCAGTTCCACGCGGACGACCCTACCGGCCGGTGGGGATTTCAGGAGTCCGCAGGCACGCCGGCGTCGAGTTGCCCGATCATCGGCGCAAGCAGGTTGTTGAGCTCCCGAGCCAGCACCACCACGGCTCTGCGCGCCGTGGTCGCCACGGAGTCATCCGGACCGTCCGGGGCCGGCGGGAGATCGTCGAGCGGAACCGGCGCCTCCACCTGGAGCATCGCCCGCAGATGCGGGCTTCGCGTCTGGTCCTGCTCGGTCGGTGTCGTGTACTGGCCGAACAGCTGGGGCCAGTCCCGCCAGCCACGGTCGCGCTGCCACTGTTTTGTCCAGGTGAGCTCAGCCGGCCAGCGGGAGATCACCATCACCGCGCAGACCATGCTGCCGTCCCACGGGCTTCGCGCGCAGGTCGCCGAGACAATCCGCCGATGCCAGCGGACGAAGCCGGGCGACAGCTCACTGGCCACCCGCCATGCCGTCGCGGCGAACTCGACCGGCGCGATGTCGCCCCAGGTGTCGGTGAAGTCGTCGATCCGGCTCAGCACCTCGGCCTCGTAGCGACCACACCCGTCGGCGGCGTGCTCGCGGTCGAACTGCTCGTCCAGCCAGAAGGCGCGCGGTTCCGGCATCCTCAACCCCGTTCATCGCGATCGCATCGATCGCGTCATCCTCGTCTGAGCAGCGGCCCGAATCAGCTCACCGGCGTCCACCAGCCCGGATTGCCCGGTCCAACGTCGAACCTACCCGCCATCGCCCGCGTAACAGGGATTGTCAGCATCAATGCGTGTGGCTGATCATCCGGGTCGGTCCACTCACCAGCTGATGCCCATTGCGGCTTGACAAGCACCAAACTCCAGAGTGGACGATGCAGCGTGCGAATTCTCGTGGTGGGTGGCAGTGGCCTGATCGGCGCTCATGTCGTGGACGTGCTGCGCGAGCGGGGTCATGCCGCGACCACGGTGGCGCGTACCGCCCATCCGGGTGTCGATCATTTGCTCGATGTCGAATCCGCCTCGATCGACGATCTGCGGCCGCTGCTCGCCGGTCATGACGGCGTCGTCTACGCCACCCGCACCGACGAGCAGCGACCGCTGCCCAAGCCGATCTACCCGGCGTTCCGCCGAGACAACGTCGAGCCGGTGGTACGCCTGTTCGCCGCCGCCCGCCTCGAAGGTCTCAGCCGCGGGGTCATCATGGGCTCGTACTACACCTATTTCGACCGGCTGCATCCGCAGTGGCGCCTCGCGGAGCATCACACGTACATCCGTTGCCGCCTGGAGCAGGCCCAGGAGGGACGGTCGGCGGCCGGCCCGGAGCTGCCGGTCGCCGTACTCGAATTGCCGTTCATCTTCGGTCGGGCCGGTGACCGGCTACCCAACTGGTCCGGGCCGCTGGACCGGTGGGCGCGGTCGCGTACACCCTTGGCTGTTCCCACCGGCGGAAGCGCCGCGGCCTCGGCCCGCAGCGTGGCCGACGCCGCGGTGGACGCTCTGGAGCAGGCGAGCGGTGCGGACATCCCGATCGCCGACGAGAATCTCACCTGGAACGACATGATCGGGCGCATCGCGGAGGCCGTCGGCCGACGCCGCCGGGTCGCCCGCCTCCCGGCCGGTGCGGTGAAGGCCGCGCTACGCCTCGGCGGCGCGCTCCAGGCCCGCAGCGGCAAGGAGTCCGGCATGAACCCGAGCCACCTCGCCAACCTCCTGCTCGCCGAGTTGTTCATCGAGCCGACGACCGGCCGATCGTTGGACCCGGCGCTGCGTGAAACCTTCCCCGACAGTGGGGCCGCCTAGCCTTCGGGTCGCTAGCCCTGCATTCCGCATGTCGGCGATCGTCAGCACCATTCCAGCGGATTGACGTCGAGCAGGTCGAGGATTTCGAGTTGCAGGGGTGTGGGTTGAGGGATGGTGTGTGGGTTGCCGCTGGTCGCGGGGATGAGTCTCATGCTGGCGAGGGCTTGGAAGATCAGTCGGGTGGTGGGGACGGCGGGCCGGCGGGCGTAGAGGCCGGCGACGGTGGTCCGGCCCTGTGCGCGTAGAGCTGCTCTGACCTGGCGTTCGATGAGGCTGAAGATGAGCAGCGCGAGGCAGACCACGGTGATCATGGCGGTGATCCGGCGGTTGGTCTTCAGGTAGATCGCGGCGACGGCGAGGGTGCCCTTGAACGCGGAGTAGCGGCGTTCGACGGCTTCCTGGCCCTTGTAGTGCAGCAGGACCTGGGCGGCGTCGGCCTGGTCGGCCTCCAGGTTGGTCAGCAGCGCGTACCAGCCGTCGCCGGCTGCTTCGGCATCGATCGCTTCTTGGTCGAAGTGCCAGCTCAGGGTGGGCTTGCCGGTGTCCGGATCGGTGCCGGTGGTCGTGCGCAGGTAGGCGACGACCCGGCGGGTCTTCGCGATCACGGCCAGCCGGGTTTCGACCGCGGCGGTATCCGGGTAGTGCCGTGAGCCCAAGCCCCGGGTCAGCCGGGCGAGGTCGTCGGTGGCCCGGTCGAGTTTCTTGGCCCGGGCCACCGTCGCGGCCTGCGCTCGGGCGCTGGAGTGCACGAACACCCGGCGCAGGGTGAGCACGGGATCCTTCTTGCGGGGCCCGGCCAAGGTCATGGTGTCCTCGTACACGTGCCACGTTCCCAGCGTGGCGGGGTCTTTGCCCTGGTCACGGGCAGCGACGTAGTCGACCGGGGTGGCCAGGTCCAGGTCCAGGCCGGCCAACGTTTCGGCACTGACGTACACCTTCGACGCCGGCGCCACGAACGTCACCTTGTCGGCGTGCATCGCGGCCAGGTTGTTGTAGGAGACCAGCTTCGTGTCCCCGACGATCAACAACCTGCGGGTGGTAGCGATCTCCTGCAACGCTTTCATCATCGGGATCACCTGGGCGACCTCACCCGCACCGCCGTCATACGCCCGGTGGAACACCGGAACCCCGCCGTCCGCGGCTACCGCGAGCCCGGCCTGGACCTGCTTCAAGTCAGGCCGTCGGTCTTTCGGATGCCCGAACTTCGGCACGGCGTACTCCTGCTCGGCATGCTCGTACTCGCCATACACCGAGAACGACGTCATATCCCAGTGAATTCGGGACACATCGATCCCGAACACCTCGATCGCCTGCGCGCCGACCGACCCGACGATCGAATCCACCTGCGACGCGATCGCATCCAGCGCCCGGCCGACCCGGTCATCGTTGAGCTGCTGCGGCCGCACGCCGAAGACCTCTTCGACCGCGTACCCGCCCGCCCAGTCCTGGACCCGCACAAGCGGTTCCGGCGAGGTCAACCGGTTCGCTACCAGGGCCTCGATCACCTGCCCATGCGTCAACTCCGACCGGTCATCCACCGGGCACAACCCATCGATGACATCCCGGATCCGCAACCGGGCAGCGAACGCCGCGACCACCGGCAACGACCCCAACGCCTTCTCCACCGACGGCACCGCGCCGTACCGCGCACGCTCTCTCACAGCCCGGCACGCTGCCACCGGCCGCCCTCACGACCAACCCGCCGCGCCGAACCCCACCCACGATCACCGACGTGCGGAATGCAGGGCTAGCGGGGAGGGCTCAACCTCAGTAGGCGGCGCCACCAAGGGGAGGTGGCACGCCCGTTTCCTCGTGCGGACGGATCAGGAAGGCCGCGACTGCCGCAGGCGGGTTCGGATTGCCTCTCACGGGCGGTGTCGCGACGTCGTGGCCCGCCGAGTTCGGATACTCCGTGAGCCGCCGCCTCCAACGCCGCCGTGGTGTATCCGAGCGTCGTGCCTGGTTCGGCATGGACCGACGAATCACGCCTCAGGACATCAATCGCGTGACCGTAGCAACCCTGGAGCACGGTGTCGCCGTCGCGCACGCGGATCAGGTCGCGCGGCCCCTCGCACTGCCGGTCATCGTCGTTTGCCGGCGCGCATTGGCACCGCTGCTCCTGCATGGCCCCGAGATCCTCGACGGTGGGAGCGGCGGCCTCCTGCGCTTCCCGACTCGGCGCAAGATCGACAAAGAACTCCGGGCCCTTCTCTCCCACGGCGAGGTCCCGTCCACCCATCCGTTGACACAGCAGCCAGGTCACGTCGTCCGTTCCGTGGAAGTTCGGGTCCAACCTCCGCTGCGTCTCGTGACCGGGGACCAGCGGGTGCGTGGCGAACCAGACGTGCGGCCGCACCATGACCGGTTGGCGACCCTCCCCAGCGGGGGCCGGGGCTGGGGTCACACTGATGCTGCCGCCGAAGGTGTAGTCCACATCGCCCCACTCGGCGGCCCGCTCCAGCAGCGCTGGAGGTTCGGTGACGCCGCGGACGCGAAGCTCATCCAGCAGGTCTGCCAGGTCTCGGTGAAACGTGGACGCGACTGAACTAGCGTAAATCCACACCGTGCACCTCCCGAGTTCATCACAGCCCCGCACCACGACGTTGTCCAGCTTCGTGACACCTGACCGACGCAACTGGCACATCGGCGATGCCCGGCTCCCTGGGTGGGTCGCGATCGAGGCTCACCTTTGTCGCGATCTTGCACTTTCTGCCTCGACTTAGGGGGCATTGCACGCATCTCGGCGACCGAAACTGCAAGATCGCCCGCGGCGGGGCGCTCTGGAGTGGCGAACCTGGGTGTCGGGAGTGCACCGTGCCACCTTGGCCCAGCAACCGAACGCTCAACGCAACGGTGTTGCCCCCGACAGGGCCCTGCCGCTGCCACCATCGACCAGCGGTTCATGCTCCTCCACCGTGAGTTCGAAGCCAGCTACATCGACAACGGCTGGTGCGTGGGGCCAGGTGACGGCATGACCGATGTGCAGACCGCGCACGCCCAAGACGAGATGAAGCTCAACCAGGTGCTCACACCGTGGAGCACCGAGCCGCCAGCTTACCTACGCTCATCGGACCGACTATCCGGTCTGACATCGTCCCAGGGCTTGCGGAAAATAGGAGCGTCCACTTCGCCGGCAGCCGGCTGTCCCGTCTCGGGACCTGCGTGACAGATCGGTATCAGCGCCTGGGTGAACTCCGCCGAGTGTTGGTGAAGTTGAGCGTGGTGGAGCAGCGGTATCAAGCTGTGTCGGGGATGGGTGCCGGGGGCGACGGTCACGGACGTCATTCGCGGCGAGCGGTCGGCCTGGCGAGCTCGTCTAACGGGTTGGTGCGCCGACTCTGCCACCACGGCAAGAGTTGGACGAGGCCGAATACCACCTCGATGACGAAGAACGCCCACAACAGCCGAAAGGCGCCGTTGGCCAGCGCGTATGCCTGCCACATCGCGAACAGCGTGCGTGCGACGCCGTCGGCCAGTCCGTGCACCGGCAGCGGCTGGATGATGCGCAGCAGGGCCCAGACGACTACGACCGATCCCATCAGATTCGCGTACAGGGTCTGTATCGGGTCGAGGGCGGGTAGCACGCCCAGCCCGAGGGTGCTACCCAGCGACGACAGCGCACGGTGCAGCAGCGCGTACGTCCACGGCGTCGCGAATCCCGCCGTGATGACGAGGTCGTACCAGGCACTCGCGCGTACGACGCGCAGATAGGCGGGGCTGGAAGGGGCGAAAAGACGGATCACGATGAGGCTCCTGCTGGTCTCACGGCAGCGACGCTTCACGGTAGACATTGGAGTAGGCTCCAAGGTCAAGCCCACAACTCGCCGGAGTGTCATGCGTATCGGGGAACTGGCCGCGCAAGCGGGGATAACCACGGACACCATTCGGTTCTACGAGAAGGTTGGCCTCGTCGCGGGTGGACGGCTGTCCAACGGCTATCGCGACTTCCCACCCGAGACGGTGGCCTGGCTGCACTACATCCGCACGGCGCAGACGCTCGGGTTCTCGCTTGCGGAAATCGCGCGGCACGGTGAGGAACTGCGCGACGCACCAGACGAGGCGGTGGCGTTGTCGGCGCTGTTCGAGGAAAAGATCCGGGTCATCGAGGCCCGGATGGCCGAACTCGCCGCCCTGCGGGCCGACCTTGAGGCGCGCGTCGGCACGGGGTGTCCAATGCGGGCGGCCGGCCAAGCCGGCTGAACGCGCCACGCACCAGATCGCCGGTCCGCGTTCCGCCAAGCGCTGGTTCGAGGCCCGCGAGCCTGAACCTCCGCGAGCTACGCAACGATGACCCGGTGGACGAACAGCCTATCGTTACCGACCCGTGGTGGGACCTGCACCGAGGTGTCCCAACCGAACACCCTCGAAGAAGACATCCACGAGCCAGGCTGAGCAGGTAGAGACGCACGAGGACCGTTTAGCCAGACATGTTATGGATCATCCGACGCTGATCTCTCGACCTACCTCGGCCATGCCGACCCGGGATTCACCGCATGATCATGGTTGAGCGGCCTTCCGGGCGACCTGAAGTGCAGGTCAGGGCACCTGAGCCCGTCACTTGGCGTTGTATTGATGCCCCTGCCGGGAATAGGCATCCGAACTGGACGAGACACGCTTTGACCTGGACCGGGACTAGTCATGGTTGGTCATCAGTTGCCACCATCGGCCTACGTTAGACGGCCTACGGACGGCATGATCTTGATGCTGGACCTAGCCATCTGGCGGCCGACCTCTTCGGTGTGAAGGAACCATCGCCGGTCGATGACCTGCGCGAGTAGCCGGTTGAGCTGCCCGCACGGTCCGCCATCGCCATCGTCCATCGTCCGTCGACGTCCGCCTTGGCCCGCCTCCGTCGTCACCCAATTGGTCACCCAGCCCAAGTCTCGCGCGGCCCAACCCGCTCGACTCGCCCTGTCAAATTACATCTATGCAGTTCAGCGAAGCGTCGGTTGTGGCCCTGGCCGCCATCGGCGGCAACATAGTCCTGACATGGGCGACTCTTCGAGGTCAGCGCACGTCGCTCCACCTTGGTCGGCTCTGGGAGCGGCGTACCGCTGCTTACGACGATTACGTCGCAATGCTGCGGACGGCGGAACAAGCTCGGAGTGAGACGATGGACACCGAACGATCGGAAACGGCACCTGCGCTGCCCGACCGGGCCGAGCAATCAGCTGTCATCAGCAGGACCGAGCTGTATGGCTCGAAGCCGGTTCGTGAAGCAGTGTCGGACTGGGCTGAAGCCGATCGAGACTGGCACGCTAGTGTTCTGTCTCAGTTTTGATTAGCCGTTTGTTGGAGGGCAACTCGTCCACGTCGGACCTTGGCCAGGATCGATTCGGCGGCGGCGGTCCACACGAACGGCTTCGGGTCGTCGTTGTGTACGCGCAGGTACTCCTCGATCGCGGTGACGAGGTCGCCGACGCTGCGGAACACGCCGCGGCGGATCATCTTCTCGGTCAGGTCGGCGAACCAGCGCTCAACCAGGTTGAGCCAACATGTTGTTCTGCAGGTGAGCAGCGGTGAGACTGGTGGCGTAGTACGCAGCGATGGGGCTGAGACAGCGCTGGGTGTGTTGTTGGCCGGTGTTGACCGCTAGATCGGGCACGTGTCGGGCACGTCGCCGACGGAGGAGTGGGACCTGTCCGCACCGACACCGGCGACGGTCGACGAGGCCGGGTCGGCAACAAATGGGTCACGATGGTGCTCTTTGTCCTAGGCGAGCACCCCGAGCCGATGCGCCACTTCCAGGTGCAGCGTGCCATCCCCGGTGCCTCGAAGAAGATGCTCACCCAAACGCTGCGCAACCTCGAGGGCGACGGACTCGTCACCCGGACGGGGACGAGCACTACCCCAAGATCGAGGCAGCGCGCTCCGCGAGGTAAGGGCGCTCCAACGCCTCGGAGGAAGTTCCATCCTGGTGCCTTCACCGAGCCCTGAGAGGGTTCGTCGAAACGCCGGTCCGGTTGCGGCACGGCCGTGTCGTTCAGATGGGCGGCATCCGCTGCGATACCCGTCTGCGACGTCGCAGCGTCAGCGCGCCAGCCGCCCCGGTCAGCGCCCCCGCTCCGAAGGCAAGGATCAACGTTTGTCGGATGCTTTGGTTTTTCCTGCGCGCCATG
The DNA here is from genome assembly GCF_045209745.1 of Micromonospora sp. NBC_01638. Taxonomy (NCBI): domain Bacteria; kingdom Bacillati; phylum Actinomycetota; class Actinomycetes; order Micromonosporales; family Micromonosporaceae; genus Micromonospora; species Micromonospora sp. NBC_01638. Next base: position 5,617,810 of record NZ_CP109273.1, on the reverse strand, counting down.
ATTGCTCCTCACACCCGCCGTGTCTGCATGGCCTTATTGTCCGACTCGGCCACTGAAGCCACGCACCTAATCGACAGACTCATATGCCGCCCATGGGCGTCAGAACTGAGGACGGCACGGGGACGATCCAGGCTCACCCCTGCTCGGACAGGAAACCGACGGCAGCTGCGACCTCACATCAGTCCTTGACATCAACGACGGCGGGCACGAAGCCTCCAGTGATCACAGAGTGTAGACAACTCGATGATCACCGACTTCGTGCCCGTTCCACTACCCCACGTCCTCGCCCTCTCCTACTGGCGGAGGCTCTTAAGCTTCTGACCCTGCACCTGGCCGAGCCCGCTCCAAGCTCCGTGCACGCTCGCCAGCGTGCTTGGCCGCCAGATAGGCGAACACCAAACCCTGCCCGAGGGTCGCACCCGGCCCGGGATAGAACTTGCCGAAGGCGTTCGCGGCGGCGTTGCCCACCGCGTAGAGCCCATCGATCGGCGAACCGTCCTCGTGCAGCGCGCGGCCCCACTCGTCGGCGGTGATGCCGCCACACGTGCCCAGGTCAGCCGGCACCGTCTTCACCGCGTAGAAGGGCGCCTTGGTGATGGTGCCCAGGTTCGGGTTCGGCGTGTTTGTGGGGTCGCCGTAGTAGCGGTCGTAGTGCCCCAGGCCACGCTTGAAGTCATCGTCCTGGCCCTGCGACGCGAGCACGTTGAAGTGCGCGGCGCCGTCGACCAGCCCAGGCACCCCGATCTTGCGGCTCAGCTCGGCGATCGACTTCGCCTTCACCACCACACCTGATTCGTAGAAGATCTTCGGCATCGGCATCCCCGGCATCACTGAGCCGGCGAACAGATAGCGGTTCCGGTGCTTCTGGTCGAAGATCAACCAGATCGGCAGGTGGTCGCCCTTGCCGTCGTCGAGGCCGAGCATGGCCCGGCCGGCCGTCATGTAGTCGGTGGCCTCGTTGAAGAAGCGGTGCCCGGTGGAGTCGACGATCATCGACCCCGGCAGCGACCGCTCCGACAGCATGAAGATCGGATCAGCCCCAGGTGTCAGCGGCGAAATCGATGGGAACCACCACGCCTGATCCAGGAGATCGAGGCCCGCGCCCACCTGCTCGGCGATCGCGAATAGGTCGCCGGTGTTGTCGGGGTTGCCGAAGCTCCAGTCTTCGGTGAGTGCCTGCGACTGGTACTTGCGGCGCTTCTCCCCGGCGTGGTCGAAGCCTCCGATGGCTAGGATGACGCCACCCTTGGCCGCCACCCGTATGCGCTCACCATCCTTCTCCACGACGACGCCCGTCACCCTCCCGTCCTCGACGACCAGCTCCTTGAGCGGGCTGTTCAGCCAGATGTCCACTCCTGCCCGACGCGCGCCGGCGATCAGCCCCGCACCGAGAGCTCGGCCACCCGCGGCCATCTCCTTCTTCAACAGCTTGCCGCCGACGCCTTGCAGTACCCGCTTAAAGATCGTCGGGAATGCCTGCAGGGGTCGACGGGCCATCAGATTCATCAACCTGAAGTCCTTGGACGTGATGGGCATCGGTACCGGCGCGGCGATGGCGCCGCTGGTGCGGATGCGGGCGACGCCCTCAGCACCGAGGGTGTTGATGTTAAACGGCTTCGACTCGACCGACCGCCCGATCGCCGACCCTCCTTCGAGGTCCGCGAAGTAGTCCGCATACTCGGTCATGTGGCCGAGCTTCAGCGGAGTGGCCGCGAGCAGCTCGTCGACAACCTCCGGAGCGTGCTCGACGAACGCTTCCCTGCGTGCGCGCGGAGCGGTGTCCCCGACGAGCGTGTCCAGGTAGGTCAGCACCCGCTCCTTCGTGTCCTGGACGCCTGCATTCTGCAACACCTTGTTGTTCGGCATCCACATGCCGCCGCCCGACATTGCCGTCGAGCCTCCGAAGTAGGCGCCCTTTTCCACCACTAGGGCTCGAAGACCTCTTCGCGCTGCGGTGATGGCACCCATCAGGCCGGTGCCTGAGCCCACTACTACCACGTCGTAATTGTCGTGCCAGCTCGCCGTCTCGTTCATTTCCGAGCCTCCTAGCAGGTCACCACGGACGAATGATTAAAACCAATCTCCACCGAAGAATGCTTCTTAAGAGCAAGAAGAGTTGAACATTCACTTATTGCATCGAACTGTGGTGTGACTTTTCACCGAGACGCCGGACACCCTCCGCCCCCGCCCCCGCCCCCGCCCCCGCCATTGTCATCCCTGAAGCAGTGGTGCCGTGTCAACTTCGTCGGCCGGGTAGTTTGTGACCGGTTTAACCTGTTTCCAGACTCGGATAGAGCGGTTCGACCCCGATCCACTATTGAAGCCATCCCGTGTGCCGTCGACCCGCCCACCGGGGAGCGGGCCGCCGCCCGGCCCGCCATGGCAAGCGGACCTTGACACAGGTTCGGACGCTGGCGGGTCGAGGGCGGTCTGCTCGGCTCGCCCGGGACGACGGCAGGCGGGATGGCCTACCGCCACCACGCACGGACCGCGACCCGCCGACGGAGCCCCGACCATCCTGGAGCCGGAGCGCCCCGCCGGAGGCGCCCTAACCGCAACCCCACGACCGCCGGCCAGCTCGCCGACGCAGCCGGCGTGCGCTTCCCTACGCCGCGCGGGCGCTTGACCGCGCGGCCCGGCGGCTGCCGGCCCACCACACCACCGGTCAACGTTCGGTGAGGACCAGGCCGCCAAGGACGGCCCGGAAGCCGTTGACGGCCTGGAGACGGCATGATCATGGTTCAGCGGTCCTACAGATGGCCTAAGACGCAGGTCAGCAACGCGGCGCCGTCTTCGAGGCGCACCACGGTGTGCGAAGATTCGGCGCCGGTTGCTGGTTGCGGCCCGACTGTGTTCGGGCGGATTGTGATGGGGTTCGTCGTGGTCGACCCCGAATGCTCTGTGGTGCTGATGAGCCTGTAGGTCAGCATGGTGGCGGAGGGCTTCCACGGGAACCGTGGATTGGTGCCAGTGAGCCCGAGCGTCAGACTTTCGAATCTCCCTGCCCTCCCCGCGACGGACGCCGTGGTCCGCGTGTGAAGGAGGCTGGTGATGGAAGTCGTTCACTCCCGCTGCGCCGGGATGGACATCTCGAAGAAGGACGCCAAGGTGTGCGTGCGGATCGCGGGGGCTGGTCGCCGTAAGACGACTGAGACGGTCACGACCTGGGGGTCGATGACAAGCCAGATCCTCGCGTTGCGTGACCACCTCGTCGATCAGCAGGTGACGTGTGTGGTGATGGAGGCGACCAGCGACTATTGGAAGCCGTTCTACTACCTGCTTGAGGACGCCGGCTTCGAGGTCATGCTGGTCAACGCCCGGCACGTGAAGACGCTGCCAGGTCGTAAGACCGATGTCGCGGACGCGACCTGGCTTGCTCAGCTCGGTGCGCACGGCCTGGTGAGGGGGTCGTTCGTACCGCCCGAGCCGATCCGTCAGTTGCGGGATCTGACCCGGGCACGCACGGCGATCACGAGGGAACGTGGCCGGGAGGTCCAGCGGCTGGAGAAGTTGCTGGAGGACGCCGGGATCAAGCTGTCCGCGGTCGCGTCCGACATCCTTGGAGTGTCTGGGCGGGCGATGTTGGAGGCGTTGATCGCTGGTGACAGGGATCCGGCCGCGCTCGCGGATCTGGCCAAGCGTCGGCTCCGGTCAAAGATCCCCCAGCTGACCGAAGCGTTGAACGGCCGGTTCACCGAGCACCATGCGTTCCTCGCTCGCGTGCACCTGGACCTGATCGACTGGCATACGGCAGCGATCAACAGGCTCACCGAGCGGATCGAGGTGATGATGGAGCCCTTTCAGGGCTTCCGTGACCTGATCTGCTCCATCCCCGGCATCGGCATTCTGACCGCCGACGTGATCATCGCCGAGACCGGCGCCGACATGACTCGCTTCCCGACTGCGAAGCACCTGGCCTCGTGGGCCGGTACGACACCCGGCAACAACGAATCGGCGGGCAAGGTGAAGTCCAGCCGAACCCGACCCGGCAACCCCTACCTACAAGGAGCGTTGGGGGCGGCGGCGATGGCGTGCTCCCAGAACCCGCGCAGCTACCTCGGCGCCCGATACCGGCGCATCGCCTCACGCCGTGGACCGCAGAAGGCCAACATGGCCATCCAGCACTCCATGCTCATCGCGATCTGGCACATGGGCACCACCGGCACCTTCTACGACGACCCCGGCGCCGACTACTTCACCCGCCTTCACCCGGACCGATCCAAGAAACGAGCCATCCATCAACTCGAAGCCATGGGGTACAGCGTCACCCTGGAGAAGGCATCGTGAAGCGAACCAACCTCTGACGCGAAGGGGAATCTTCGCGTCAGAGCACCTGTGGGCGTTACTTGGCGTTGAAGTAGCTCGCCTCCGGGTGGTGGACCACGATGGCGTCGGTGGCCTGCTCCGGCATGAGCTGGAACTCCTCGGACAGCTCCACCCCGATCCGCTCCGCCCCGAGCAGATCCACGATCTTCGCCCGGTCCTCCAGATCCGGACAGGCCGGGTAGCCGAACGCGTACCGGCAGCCCCGGTAGTCGTTGCGCAGCAGGCCAGCCAGGTCCGTCGGGTCGTCGTGGCCCAGCAAACGGCCGTCGGGCAGGGTCAGCTCGGCGCGGATGCGCCGGTGCCAGTGCTCCGCGAGGGCCTCGGTGAGCTGCACGGAGAGCCCGTGCACCTCCATATAGTCGCGGTACTCGTTGCGGGCGAACAGCTTGGCCGCGTACTCGCTGACCGGCTGGCCGACGGTGACCAGTTGCAGCGCGACCACGTCGAGCTGGTCGCCCTTGGGCTTGAAGAAGTCCGCCAGGCAGAGCCGGCGCTCCTGCCGCTGCCGGGGGAAGGAGAACCGGGCGCGCTCCGCGTGCCCGTTCTCGTCGAGCACCACCAGGTCATTGCCTTCGGAGTACGCCGGGAAGTAGCCGTACACCACGGCTGCCTCGAGCACCTGGTCGGCGATCAGGCGGTCCAGCCAGTACCGCAGGCGCGGCCGGCCTTCGGTCTCGACCAGCTCCTCATAGGAGGGTCCGCTCCCGCCGCGGGCGCCACGCAGCCCCCACTGCCCGAGGAAGGTGGCCCGCTCGTCCAGCAGCGCCGCATAGTCGGACATCGGCACGCCCTTGATCACCCGCGTGCCGAAGAACGGCGGGGTGGGCACCGCCACGTCCACGGCCACGTCGGAGCGGACCGACGAGTCGTGCAGCTCCGGCAGCGACTCGGTGACCATGGACCGCTGCCGTTCCCGGCGGGCTCGCCGCGCCGCGAGGGCCGCCTCCCGCTCCGGGTCGATCACCGGTGCGCCGCCCCGTTTGGCGGTCATCACCTTGTCCATCAGGGACAGCCCCTCGAACGCGTCCCGCGCGTAGTGCACCTGCCCGGGGAACGTCGACCGCAGGTCGTCCTCGACGTACGCCCGCGTCAGCGCCGCCCCACCCAGCAGGACGGGCCAGCGCTCCGCGACCCCGCGCGTGGCCATCTCGGCCAGGTTTTCCTTCATGATGACCGTGCTCTTGACCAGCAGGCCGGACATGCCGATCGCGTCGGCGCGGTGCTGCTCGGCGGCGTCCAGGATGGCGCTGATCGGCTGCTTGATGCCGATGTTCACCACCTCGTAGCCGTTGTTGGACAGGATGATGTCGACCAGGTTCTTGCCGATGTCGTGCACGTCGCCGCGCACGGTGGCGAGCACGATGCGACCCTTGCCGCCGTCGTCGACGGTTTCCATGTGCGGCTCCAGGTACGCCACCGCGGTCTTCATCACCTCGGCGGACTGGAGCACGAACGGCAGCTGCATCTGCCCGGAGCCGAACAGCTCACCGACCACCTTCATCCCGTCCAGCAGGATGTCGTTGATGATCGACAGTGGGGGCCGACCGCCGGCCATCGCCTCGTCCAGGTCGGCTTCCAGGCCGTTGCGCTCACCGTCGATGATCCGCCGCTTGAGCCGCTCGTCGAGCGGCAGCGCCGCCAGCTCCTGCGCGCGGCTGGCCCGGGCGCTGGTCACGTCGATGCCCTCGAAGAGCTCGAGGAAACGCTGCACCGGGTCATACCCCTCGCGGCGCCGGTCGTACACCAGATCCAGTGCGACCTCGCGCTGCTCCTGCGGGATCTTCGACATCGGCAGGATCTTGCTGGCGTGCACGATCGCCGACGTCAGGCCGGCCTGCACGCACTCGTGCAGGAACACCGAGTTGAGCACCTGCCGGGCCGCCGGGTTGAGCCCGAACGAGATGTTCGAGACGCCCAGGGTGAAGTTGACCCCCGGGTAGCGGCGGGTGATCTCCCGGATCGCCTCGATCGTCTCGATGCCGTCACGGCGGGTCTCCTCCTGCCCGGTGGCGATCGGGAACGTCAGCGCGTCGATCAGGATGTCGGCGCGGTCCATGCCCCACCGGCCGGTCAGGTCGTCGATCAGCCGCGCCGCGACCCGGACCTTCCAATCCTGGGTACGCGCCTGCCCCTCCTCGTCGATGAGCAGCGCCACCACCGCCGCGCCGTGCTCGCGGACGACCGGCATCACCCGCGCGTACCGGGAGTCGGGGCCGTCGCCGTCCTCGAAGTTCACCGAGTTGACCACGCACCGGCCGCCGAGCATCTCGAGCCCGGCCTCGACGACGTTCGGCTCGGTGGAGTCCAGCATGATCGGCAGGGTCGACGCGGTGGCGAACCGGCCGGCCAGCTCCCGCATGTCCTGGGTGCCGTCGCGCCCGACGTAGTCCACGCACAGGTCGAGCAGGTGCGAGCCGTCGCGCGCCTGGCTGCGGGCGATCTCCACACAGGCCCGCCAGTCACCGGCCAGCATCGCATCCCGGAACGCCTTGGAACCGTTGGCGTTGGTCCGCTCCCCCACCATCAGCACCGACGCGTCCTGCGCGAACGGCACCGGATGGTACACCGACGAGACGCCCGCCTCGTGCCGGGGCTCGCGGGCCGGGGCGGTGACACCGTGCAGCCGCTCGGACAGCACCCGGATGTGCTCCGGGGTGGTGCCGCAACAGCCGCCGATCAGCCCCACGCCGTATTCGGTGATGAACCGCTCCAGGGCCTCGGCCAGCTCCGCCGGGCTCAACGGGAAGTACGCGCCGTCGGCGGTGAGCACCGGCAGGCCGGCGTTCGGCATCACCGACAGCCCGATCCGGGAGTGCTGCGACAGGTATCGCAGGTGCTCGCTCATCTCGGCCGGGCCGGTCGAGCAGTTGAGCCCGATCAGGTCCACGCCGAGCGGCTCGATCGCCGCCAGGGCCGCACCGATCTCGCTACCCACCAGCATGGTGCCGGTGGTCTCCACGGCCACGTGACAGATGATCGGCACCGACCGGCCCAGCTCGGCCATCGCCCGCTTCGACCCGACCACGGCGGCCTTGACCTGAAGCAGGTCCTGGCAGGTCTCGATGATCAGCGCGTCCACGCCGCCGACGATCAGACCGACGGCGTTCTCCTGGTACGCGTCACGCAGCGTGGCGTAGTCGGCGTGCCCGAGGGTGGGCAGCTTGGTGCCCGGCCCGATCGAGCCCAACACGAACCGGGGCCGCTGCGGGGTGCTGGCCGCGTCGGCGGCCTCCCGGGCGATCCGGGCGCCCGCCTCGGACAGCTCGCGGATGCGGTGCGGGATGTCGTACTCGGCGAGGTTGGCGAGGTTGGCGCCGAACGTGTTGGTCTCCACACAGTCCGCGCCGGCGCTCAGGTAGGCGTCGTGCACCCCACGCACGACGTCCGGTCGGGTGACGTTGAGGATCTCGTTGCACCCCTCCAGCCCGTCGAAGTCGTCGAGCGTGAGGTCCGCGGCCTGCAGCATCGTGCCCATCGCCCCGTCGGCGATGAGGATCCGGTCGGCCAGCACATCCATCAACGAAGTCCGCACCCGTTTAGATTAGTGCGGCCCCGCCGCACCCAACGCCCCCCCGGTACGCGATCCCATATTGTGTCGGCGGAATCACGCCGTCCGGTTCGTTCGTGTATGACCGGCCGCTGACGCGGCCGACCGGCGCGGCCGACGGGCCGCACCCCCGCCCGGCACGTAGGCTGGCGGACGTGAAGGACAACAGGGACGCCGCCGTGCCCCACGGTTTGACGACCGGGCACGGTCCCGGCGCCAGCCGCGACGAGCAGGGTGAGGTGACGGCGTGACCGAGTTCGACGGACTGCCGGTGCTGCGGTCCCCGGTGGCCATCGCCGCCTTCGAGGGCTGGAATGACGCCGCCGACGCGTCCACCGCCGCGGTCGAGCACCTCGAGCAGGTCTGGAACGCCCGGCAGATCGCCGAGTTGGACCCGGAGGACTTCTACGACTTCCAGGTCAGCCGGCCCACCATCACCATGGCCGACGGAGAGACCCGCCGGGTGGAGTGGCCGACGACCCGTTTCATGGTGGCCAGCCCGGAGGGCACCGAACGCGACGTGGTGCTGATCCGCGGCATCGAGCCGAGCATGCGCTGGCGGACGTTCTGCGAGCAGGTGCTGGAGATCTGCCACAGCCTTGAGGTGGAACGGGTCGTGCTGCTGGGCGCGTTGCTGGCCGACGTTCCATACACTCGGCCGCTGCCGATCAGCGGCAGCGCCTCCGACGCGCAGGCCGCCGAGCGCTACCAGCTCACCCCCACCCGGTACGACGGGCCGACCGGCATCGTCGGCGTGCTGCACGACGCGTGCTCCCGCGCCGAGGTGGACGCCGTCTCGTTCTGGGTGCACGTGCCGCACTACGCCAACAACCCGCCCTGCCCGAAGGCCACCGTCGCCCTGCTGCACCGCGTCGAGGAGGTCGTCGACCTGCCGGTGCCGATGGCCGACCTGGCCGAGGAGTCCGCCGAGTGGGAGCAGCGGGTGCGCAGCGCCGCCGAGCAGGACGCCGAACTCGGCGAGTACGTTCGCGAGCTGGAGGAGCGGGTCGGCGACGAGGGCATCACCCCGTTGACCGGGGACGAGATCGCCCAGGAGTTCGAGAAGTACCTGCGTCGTCGGGGCGGTTCGGCCGGCCCCACCGCCGGCTCCTGGTAACGCTGTCTGCTGCGGGCTCTCGGACCTTTTAACGGTCCGGGGGCCCGTTTTCGCGTGTCCAGGGTGGCGCCGTCACACCCGCTAGGGCATCCTAGGAACCTAGACGTGATCAAGGAGGCGGGTGTGCAGATCAATCCCGGGGCCGCGGAGTTCCCGCACCGACAGATCGCCGCGCAGCTCAAGGCCCAGGTCCGCCGCGGCGACTGGGGGCCCGGCGAGCGGCTGCCGTCCATCCCGGCCATCGCCGAGATGTTCGGGGTCGCCAAGCAGACCGTGCAACGCGCCGTCGACCAGCTGCGGGTCGAGGGCATCCTGATCACCAAGCCTGGCTCCGGTACGTACGTCCGGGGCACCCGCCGCCGACTCAACCGCCTCTCCCGGGGCCGGTACGGCGGCTTCCGCGGCTACCACACCGATCTCGCCGCCCGATACCGTCAGCACCTCGTCTCGGTCGGTCGTGCCCCCGCCCCCGCCGAGGTGGCCGACGCGTTCGGGGTGCCCGACGGCACCGAACTGCTGTGCCGCCGGCACCTCGTGCGCACCGACGACTCCCCCGTCGAGGTGGGCGCATCCTGGTTCCTGCCCGCCAACACCGCGGGCACCTCGCTGGAACGCACCGAGGCGTTCGGCCGGCCCCTCTACCAGGAGGCCGAGGAGGTCACCGGGCGCCGGTACGTCTCCGCCACCGACACGATCAGCGCCCGCCAGCCCAGCCGGGAGGAGGCCGAGACGCTCCAGATCCGGCCGGACACCCCGGTGCTGCACCTGCTGCACGTCGCCTACGACGCGCACCGCAAGCCGATTGAGGTCTCCCAGGCCACCTGGCCCGGCCCCATGACGACCCTCACCGAGGATTACCAGATCCCCGCCCCAACCCCAGACCCAGACCCCAACCCCGGCCTGGTCCTGGGCTGACCTGAACCCCCAACCCCACCGCGCGACCTACGGGGTGGGGTTGGGATCGGCTCGACTTCCTGAAAATCGGCGCGTCCACCGGCCCGGACACCGCGACTTCAGGCATACCGAGTCGATCACGGCACGGCACCCCGTCGATCAGAGGTGGATGCCCAGGAGGGCGTCTACCGTCTTTGCGAAGAGGGCCGGGGCGGCCGGGTCGTCCGTCGCACCGGCCAGGGCCGCTTCGGCCCAGGTGTCGACCAGGGTCAGGGCTCCAGGGGTGTCCAGGTCGTCGGCCAGGCGTTCGCGTACCCCGGCCAGCAGCTCAGCCCCGGACGGCCCGGCGGGTGCGGCGGCGGCCCGCCGCCAGCGGTCCAGGCGCTCCTGCGCGACGGACAGCAACTCGTCGGTCCAGGAGCGGTCGCTGCGGTAGTGCCCAGCGATCAACGCCAGGCGCACCGCCATCGAGTCGACCTTGTCAGCGCGCAACCGGGACACGAAGACCAGGTTGCCGCGGGACTTGGACATCTTCTCGCCGTCCAGACCGATCATGCCGGCGTGGACGTAGTGCTCGGCGAACGGCGCCTGACCGGTGAGCCGCTCCGCGTGCGCGGCGGACGCCTCGTGGTGCGGAAACAGCAGGTCGTTGCCGCCACCCTGGACGTCGATCCGGTCACCGAGCAGATTCAGCGCGATCACCGCGCACTCGATGTGCCAGCCCGGGCGACCCGGGCCCAGGTCACCGCCCGGCCAGGACGGCTCACCCTCGCGGGCCCCACGCCACAGCAGCGGGTCCAGTGGGTCACGCTTGCCGGCCCGGTCGGGGTCACCGCCGCGCTCGGGGAAGATCTCCAGCATCTGCTCGCGGGTCAGGTTCGACTCGTAGCCGAAGCGGGGCGTGGCGGAGATGTCGAAGTAGACGTCGCCGGTGCCGTCGTCGAGCCGGTACGCGGCGCCGTCCTTGAGCAGCACCTCGACCTTGTCGGCGATGTCCGGGATCGACTCGACCGCTCCCACGTAGTGCGCCGGTGGGATGATCCGCAGCGCCTCCATGTCCTCCCGGAACAGCGCCGTCTCGCGCATCGCGAGGACCACCCAGTCCTCGCCGTCGCGGGCGGCCCGCTCCAGCAGCGGGTCGTCGATGTCGGTGACGTTCTGCACGTAGCGCACCGGACGGCCGGCGTCCCGCCACATCCGCTGCACCAGGTCAAACGTGATCATGGTGGCGGCGTGACCGAGGTGCGTGGCGTCGTACGGGGTGATGCCGCAGACGTACATGGTCCCCGCGTCCACCGGCTCACTTGGGTGGACACCCTGCCGCGCCGAGTCGTACAAGGCCAGCGGCTCGCTCCTGCCCGGCAGCCGTGGCACCTCGTGTCCCGCCCAAGACTCCATGGGATCAGCCTAGCCAGCCCGAGGACGACGCCGGAGCGCCCCACGGGTGATCAAGATGACAGCGGGGTCACATGGGCGGCCAGGGCACCGCAGGCCAGTCCTCCGGCGGCTGGGGAAAGCGGCCGGTCTCCCGCAACCGGTCGATCCGGGACGCCAACTCGGCCACCTCGCTGATCGTCAGGTGGTCGGCCAGCTCCGCGCCGAGCGCCCCGGCGACCTGCCCGGCGAGCCCGTCGAGCATCTCCACGGCGTCCGGGGGCAACTGCTTGCCAGCCCAACCCCAGAGCACCGTACGCAGCTTGTCCTCCACGTGGAGGCTCACCCCGTGGTCCACGCCGTAGATCCGGTCATCGGCCCCGACCAGCACGTGACCGCCCTTACGATCAGCGTTGTTGATCACCGCGTCGAGCACCGCGAGCCGGGCCAGCCGTGGGTCGTCGGCGTGCGCCAGCGCGTACGCGGCGCCGTCGTCGTCCCGGGCCGCGGCGATCGGGAACCAACGTGGCGGCAGCTCCCCCGCCGGCAGGAAACCGACCAGCGGCTCGGCGTCCTCCGGCTCGTCGATCCACAGCTGGCAGGAGCCGGGGCCGAACGGGCCGTCGCGCAGCACGGTGGGCGGCACCAGACCCCACCCGGTGGCCCGGGAGACCAGGTACGCCGAGACCTCCCTGCCGGCCAGGGTGCCGTCGGGAAAATCCCAGAGCGGACGCTCACCACGGATCGGCTTGTAGACGCAGCGGGCGGTGACGCCGTCCAGGGTCAGGATGCCGCGCAGCGTCGTGTTCGACGCATCGACCAGCCGACCCTCCAGATCGAGCGCGCCGTCACGCAGCAGCCGCAGCGCGGCGTCGCCGTCCTGGCGAGGCTGGAGGCCGGACGAGGTCACCGGTGATAACCGTTGTGCCGCGGGCAGAGGTGCCCGGCGGGGTCCAACGGTTGGCCGCAGAGCGGGCACGGCGGCCGGCCCGCGTTGACCACTCGCCGGGCCCGCTCGATGAACTGGCGGGTCGCCTGCGGGGTGAGCCGGACCCGGAGTCGGTCCAGGTCCTCGTCCGGCTCGTCGTCCTCGTCGTCGTCGGAGTCCTCGTCGTCCTCGTCGCCCAGCTCGACCTCGGGCTCCACCTCGCCGGCGGCGATCGCTTCGATCACCACGGTCGCGGTGTCCACGTCGAAGGCCAGCCCGAGGGTCCCGACCCGGAACTCCTCGTCGACCGGAGTGTCCAGTGGATCGTTGTCGCCGACCACCGGCGCCAGCTCGGGCAGGTCCACCCCGAAGCGACGCTGCGCCTCGGTGAGCAGCTCCTCCAGCTTCTCGGCGAGCAGGGACACCTGGACCTTCTCCAGCGCGACGCTGACCAGCCTGCCGCCGCCGCGGGCCTGCAGGAAGAACGTGCGCTCCCCCGGCGCCCCGACAGTCCCGGCGACGAACCGCTCCGGCGGTTCGAAGGCGTGCACCTGGTGGGTCATACCCACGACCCTATCCGGCCCGCCATGGCACCGCGCACCCCACCGACCTGAATTGCCGCAGCGGCGGCGCGCCCGGCGTACCAGCGGCAATACCCGGGCGTGGCGGCCCGTTCGCCGGTTTCCGCCAGCCTCCGCCGACGATCAGGCGGGGCTGTCGGGACGTGGCGCGCACCGGCGTGCCGGGCGGTCGGACGCGTCGTCACGAGGCCGCACCGGCCCCACCGCCGACCGCGGCGTCCGAATCGGCCGCGTGGGGAGCCCGCCGTCGCCGTTTGCGCGGCGGCGGCACCAGGGCGGAGAGGTCACCGCCGGTGTCGTTGAGCCGAACCAGGAACGGCCGCAGGGGCGTGAACCGGATCGCGGTCACCGACGCCGGGTCGGCCACGATCCGCTGAAAAAGATCCAGGTGTACGCCGAGCGCGTCCGCCACAATGGCTTTGATCACATCGCCGTGGCTGCACGCCAGCCACACCGCCTCGGGCCCGTGCTCGGCGCTCACCCGGGCGTCCCACGAACGAACGGCCGCCACCGCCCGCGCGGCCATCGCCGCCATCGCCTCCCCGTCCGGAAAGACCGCAGCGCTGGGGCGCTGCTGGACCACCGGCCAGAGCGGCTCCTTGGCGAGTTTCTTCAGCGGCTGCCCCTCCCAGCTGCCGTAGTCACACTCGATCAGCTCGTCCTCGACGACCGGGGTGGCCTGCGGAAGGGCCAACTCCAGGGTCTGCCGGCAGCGGATCAGCGGACTGGTCACCACGGCGGCCAACGGCACCGCCCGCAACCGTTCGCCCACCGCGACGGCCTGGGCCCGCCCGGTGTCGTCCAGCTCGACCGGTTGCCGACCGGCCAGGCCGCCATCGGCGTTCGCCGTGGTCCGGCCGTGTCGCAGAAGCAGAAGGGTCGCCACGCTGACCACCCTATGGCCTGCTTCCCGCCCCGGACCGGGGCGGGATCCGCGCCGCGACCTGGGTCGGTCAGGTGGCGCTGATCGTGCCGGTCATCAGCAGGGCCAGGACGAGGGTGCCCAGCGCGACCCGGTACAGCACGAAGACGTACAGGGTGTGGTGGGCGACGTACCGCAGCAGCCAGGCGATGGCCGCGTAGCCGACGCCGAACGCGATGACGGTGGCCACGATCGTCTGGGCCACGGTGGGTACGGACGTGCCCGGGGCGGACGGTTCGAAGACGTCCCCGAGGCTGAACACGCCGGACATCACCACCGCCGGGATGGCCAGCAGAAACGAATACCGTGCCGCCGTCTCCCGGGTGAGGTTGAGCAGCAGACCGGCGGTGAGTGTGCCGCCGGAGCGGGACACCCCGGGGACCAGCGCCATGGCCTGGGCGAAGCCCATCACCACGCCGTCGGACATCCGGAAGTTCTGCAGGGTGCGGGTCTGCCGCCCCCAGTACTCGGCGAACGCCAGCACGAAGGCGAACACGATCAGCGTGGTCGCCACGACCCAGAGGTTGCGCCCGGCGGTCTTGATCTGGTCCTTGAACAGGAAACCGAACAGCCCGATGGGGATCGAGCCGACGATCACGTACCAGCCCATCCGGTAGTCAAGGCTGGAACGGACCGACCTGTCCCTGATGCCGACCAGCCAGGTCCGGGTGATCCGCCAGATGTCCTTCGCGAAGTAGATCAGCACGGCCGCTTCGGTGCCGAGCTGGGTGACCGCGGTGAACGACGCGCCGGCGTCACGGTCGAAGAAGATCGCCGAGGTGATCCGCAGATGCCCCGACGAGCTGACCGGAAGGAACTCGGTCAGTCCCTGGACGATGCCCAGGACGATGGCCTCGACCCAGGTCACTCGCCGACTCCCGAAAGATCAAAAGCCTCGGCGACGGTACGCAGAGTCTGCACGCCGCTGTCCCGGTCGGCCACGAACAGGCTCACCGACAGCGTGGTGACGCCAGCGGCGGCGTACTCCCGCATCCGCTCGGCGATGCGCTCCTTCGGGCCGAGCAGCGAGGTGCGGTCGATGAACTCCATCGGCACGGCGGCGGCCGCGTCGCGCTGCCGCTTGGCCAGGTACAGGTCCTGCACCTCGCGGGCGGCGTCGCCGTACCCCATCCGGGTGGCGAGCTGGTTGTAGAAGTTCTGCTGGCGGCTGCCCATGCCACCCACGTAGAGCGCGGCGTACCAGCGCACGAGCTCCGCGCAGGAGGCCACGTCGTCGCCGATCACCACGGGCACCGACGGCACCACGTCGAACCCGGCCAGCTCCTTGCCGGCCTTGGCCCGCCCGACGCGGACCGAGGCGAGCTGCTCCTCGGCGAACTCCGGGGCGTAGAACACGGCCAGCCAACCATCGGCGATCTCGCCGGCCAGCTCCAGGTTTTTCGGGCCGACCGCGGCCAGGTAGATCGGTATGTGTTCGCGTGGCGGGTGGAAGCCCAGTCGCAGGGCCTTACCGGGGCCGTCCGGCAGCGGCAGCGTGTAGTGCTCGCCGTCGTACGCCACTTCCTTGCGGGCGATCGCCAGCTTGACGATGTCGACGAACTCGCGGGTCCGGGCGAGTGGCTTGGCGAAACGCACACCGTGCCAGCCCTCGGAGACCTGCGGGCCGGAGACTCCCAGGCCGAGCCGGAACCGGCCGCCGGAGAGCGCGTCGATGGTGGCGGCGGTCATGGCGGTGGCGGCCGGCGTACGGGCGGGGATCTGCATCACCGCGGCGCCGACGTCGATCCGTTCGGTCTGGCCGGCCATCCAGGCGAGCATGCTGGGCGAGTCGGAGCCGTAGGCCTCCGCCGCCCACACCACCGAGTAGCCCAGCCGGTCCGCCTCCTGGGCCAGCGCCAGGTGGTCGGCCGGTGTGCTCCACGCCGTCTGGTATCCGAGACTGAGCCCGAGTCGCACTGGTCCTCCCCCATCCGTGGCACAGGTCGCACCAGGTTACGCAATGCCGATAACGGACTCGATCACCGGCTCGACACCTTTGATTCCCGGTCCGTAGCGGTGCCCGCCGTCGGCGGAACCGGCAGAACCAGCAGAGATGACGGGAGCGAGGATAT
This sequence comes from Micromonospora sp. NBC_01638, assembly GCF_045209745.1. NCBI lineage: Bacteria > Bacillati > Actinomycetota > Actinomycetes > Micromonosporales > Micromonosporaceae > Micromonospora > Micromonospora sp. NBC_01638. The sequence goes on along the minus strand of NZ_CP109273.1, from coordinate 5,602,049 downwards.
CGGTGGTGGCGGGTTCGAAATAAGGTTCACCCATGCAACAGCGACCGCTCGGCCGAAGCGGGCTGGCGGTTTCCCGGCTCGCGCTCGGCACCATGACCTGGGGTCGGGACACCGACGCCGACGATGCGGCCGCCCAGCTGAAGAGTTACCTGGACGCGGGTGGCAACCTGATCGACACCGCCGACGTGTACGGCGACGGTGACGCCGAGTCGGTGATCGGCTCCCTGCTGGGCAGCCTCGTTCCCCGCGAGGAACTGCTGATCGCCACCAAGGCGGGGTTACGCCCGGGCAGTGGCCGGCGCCGTGACGGCTCCCGGGGGCACCTGCTGCGCACCCTGGACGCGTCGCTGCGCCGGCTCGGCACCGACCACGTCGACCTGTTCCAGGTGCACGGATACGACCCGGACACCCCGCTCGAGGAGACCCTGGCCGCACTGGACCACGCGGTGGCCAGCGGCAAGGTCCGCTACGTCGGGGTGTCGAACTTCTCCGGCTGGCAGACCGCGCGGGCCGCCGCCTGGCAGACCGCCTGGCCGGGACGGGCACCGGTGGTCGCAGCCCAGGTCGAGTATTCGCTGCTGGAGCGGGGCGTGGAGCGGGAGGTGCTGCCCGCGTGCGACGCGCTCGGCCTCGGCGTGCTGCCCTGGTCACCGCTGGGCCGGGGAGTGCTCACCGGCAAGTACCGGCACGGCCGTCCGGCGGATTCCCGGGCCGCGTCGCCGCACTTCGAGCGGTTCGTCGCCACGTACCTGGAGCCGCGTTGCTCCAGCATTGTGGAGGCGGTGGCGACCGCGGCCGGCGGGCTGGGTGTGTCGCCGCTGGAGGTGTCGTTGGCCTGGATCCGGGACCGGCCCGGGGTGACCGCACCGATCCTCGGCGCCCGGACGGTGGGGCAACTGCTCGGCGCGCTCCAAGTGGAACGCATCACACTTCCCGAGGAGATCACCACCGCGCTGGACGACGTCTCCGCGGTGCCGGTGGGCTACCCCGAGCGCGACGGCTGACCCGCCGGCCGGCTCACGGCGTCGGACGCTGGCCGGGGATCTCGTGGATCGCGCTCAGGAAGCGCGACTGGTCGTCGCGGAGCGCGGGCTGGGTGAGCCGGATCCACGAGCCGTCGTCGAAGAAGATGGTGGACGAGAACTGCACCAGCCCGGCCATGCCCCGCTCCGAGTCGACCCGGGCCACCCGGCTGCGCTCCACGCTCCACAGCAGCCGCGGTTGGCGCCGGTCGGGCCGGTCGGCGTCGGGGCGAAGCCCCATCCGCAGCAGGTGGAGATGGGTGTCGGTCACCGCCAGCGGTGTGCCCGTGTAGCGCTCCAGGAAGAGCAGCAGACTGCCGGCGAGGGTGGCGAGGTCGCCGCTGAAGACGTACCGGCGCCGGTAGGCGATCTCGGCGAGCTGGTCGGCCAGCGGGCGGTACTGGTTCAGCCGGAACAGCGCCCGGAACGCCTCCTGTTCCTCGGTGAGCGCGATGGGCTGACGCTGCGCCGGCTGGTGTGGCGGGCGGCCCGGCTCCGGCTCGGCCGCCTGCGGCAGGCCGACGGCGAGGGCGCCGGCGTTGCCCGGCAGCAGGAGCACGCCCGCGGCCAGCCGCACCGGCGCCAGCACCGCATCCACCCAGACCACCGGGTTGACAATGTTGAGCAGCCCGAACAGCACCTTCGGGTCGAGCGAGTCGACCAGCTCGTCGGCCATCACGTCGGCGAGCTGTCGGCCGGCCTGGTGCGTCTGCGGGGCGCGGACCGGGCCGAGCCCCACGTAGCGGAGCTCCTGACCCGGCAGGAGCGGCGCGACGAGGGCACGTTCGGGTTCGTCGCTGGTGCGGAACTCGTCGCGCAGCTCACGAGCCTTGTCCCCGGCGGCCCGCACGCCGCCGAGCACCGCGTCGGTGAATCGACCGAGACGGCCTCGCTCCCCTGGCATCGCGCGTTCCCTCCCTAGCGGCCCGCCGGCTGACCTGCCGGCGGCTGACCAAAGACATTGTGGTCGATCCAGTCGGCGCCGCCCTGCACCGCCTGGTCGATCTGGTCGCCGACCTGGTCGCTGCCGGGAACGGAGAGGCCGCTGGTCAACGCGACGGTCCCCCAGGTGACCCCATGGACGACCGAGTTCGGCACGTTCCACGGCAGGTTGGTCGCCCAGTCCCGGGCGATCACCCGGGCGCCGTCGGTGACGCCGTGCGCTCGCAGCGCGGCGGCCCGTTCGAGGGTGCCCATGTCGAACGGCGAACCCGACTTGCCCAGCTTGTACGTGCCCTTGGTGGGGTCGAGGAACTTGTGGTGCCACTTGTCGGCCTTGCCGGCGGCGTGCCGCTTGTCGGCGTACTTCTGGCCGGTGCGCAGCTTCTTCTGCATGTCGACCAGCTTGTCGAGGTGGTCGCGCAGCTTGCGCAGGTGCAGCATGACCCGCTGGAGCAGTCGGATGACCTTCTGCAGGTGCGCCGCCAGCGGCCGGATGACCTTCAGCATCCGGGTGAGCACGATCAGGCCCCTGGTCACGGCGACGCCCATGCCGGCCGCCCAGGACGCCCCGGCGGTGAACGGCGCCATCAGCAACGCCGTCACCAGCGTGACCAGCAGGAAGTTCACGAACTCGACGCAGAGGTCGACGAGCACGTCGTGCACGGTCTGCAGACCGTCGGCGACGCTGCGCAGGTACTCGGCGGTCGCGGCGAACTGCTCGGCGACGTCGAGCATCTGCTGCTCGACGTCGGCCAGCCGCTGGCCGTACGCCTCGCCGGCGGGTGAGCGCCATCCGGGCTGCGCGGCCTCGCGGACGCCGCGGTGCCCCTGTGCCAGGTCACGCACCTGTGCGGCCAGCGCGTCCCACTCGGCGGCCTTCGCCCGCAGGGCCGCGGGCTCACCGTCGACCATGTCGACAACCTGGATGAGCGGCCAGGCCAGGGTCCGGCAGACACTGTCGACCGCGTCCTGCACCCCGGAGAGCGCGTTGTCGAGGCCGTTCCACAGTTGGACGGCGCTACCGGCCGGCCCGCTCATCGGGGCAGCCCCGACTGGATGGCCTTGAACCCGGCGTCCAGGTCCTGCTCGGTGCGCTCGTACGCCTCGACCGTGTCGGCCAGCGCGCCAGCGACCCGGCCGAACGCGGCATTCGCGACGCCGAACAACTCCACGCCACCGGTGACCTGCTCGGTGTACTTCGCGCGGAGCATGTCACTGGCGAACGGCAGGTGGCCGAAGGCGTCCGACGGCACGTCGCCGGCCGAGGCGATCTGACTCTCCAGCGCGGCGAGCGAGCTGGCGACCTGCTTGGCGGCTGTCTCCAGTCGACGGACCGCCTGCACGTCGACATCGATATCCGGCGGCATGCCGTTCCTCCCCCATGTGTCGAGCGCACCGACGATACGATCTCCCGGCCACCGGGCACCACCCGGTCGCACGGTCCACGGGGGAGGGATCTCATGACTGACCCGATGTCCGCGTTCGACGCGCTCGCCGGGCGGATCGCCGACATCGAAAGCCGGTTCGCGGGGCTCCGCGACAACCTGGCCGAGCTGTCCGGCACCGCGACCGACGAGAGCGGCCTGGTCTCGGCGACCGTCGACGCCACCGGCGCGCTGACCGGCCTCACCATCGCGCCCGCAGCCCTGCGCGCCGGGACCGAGGGGGTGGCCGAGCTGGTGCTCGACGCGTACCGGCGGGCCCGTACGACGGCCACCGAGCATGTCGATGAGCACACCGACGGGTTGGAGGCCGCCCTCGGCACGGGCCTCACCGACCTGTTCGGCAAGCCCGGAGACTTCTCGGCGCTGGGCCGGTTGGAGGAGACCGTCGCCCGGATCGGACGGCTCGACGACCGGCTGCCGGGCTCACCGGCGTGACGTCGCCGACCTGGCCGGACATCGTCACGCGGCTGCGGAACACGGTCGCCCGCTGCGACCGGGACACCGACCTGGAGCTCTCCGCCGGTCCGCGGGGGATCCGGCTGCTGGTGCGCCGCGAGGTGGTGCGGGTGGTCTGCCCGGGCCACGACGAGGCACGCCTGGCCGCGCTCGGCTGGCATCGCCCGACCGACGGGCCGAGCTGGTGGTACGAGGCACCGCGCACTCCGGACCAGGTGGAGCGGCTCAGCGTGTTCGTGGCCCGGACCGCCGCCGAGGTGCTGACCGACGAGCCGGGCGCGCTCTCCTGCCGAGCGGTGCCACCGGCCACCCACGGGGGATCGGCGGCGCGCCCGGCCGAGCCAGCCGCCCGGTCGGCACCCACCGAACCGGCGCGACCGGCACCTGTCGGGGGAGCGCGACCGGCACCTGTCGAGGTGGCGGAGCCGCCGGTGGTGGCGCTGCTCGCCGCGGCCGCCGACCGGCGCGACCTGCCCGGCTACCTCGGAGTGCTGGCCGGCGCCACGGTGTGCGTCCCGCTGGCCGGAGAACCGGCGGCGGACGCCGGCTTCCCGTGGACGGTGGTCGACGATGCGACCGGCGCGCCGCTGCTGCCGGTCTTCACCTCACCCCGGGCGCTCGCCGCGTTCGCCGGGGACGGCGTGCCGTTCCTCGCCCTGCCCTGCGCCGATTTGCTGGAGGACTGGCCGGACTCGTCGTGGGGGCTGGTGGTCGACCCGGGCGAAGCCCGGGCAGTCGCCCTGGCCGCGCCGGCGCTGGCGACCCTGCTGACGGCGAATGTCCCCACCGCTCGCCCTGGCCCACCTGCGCAACGGTGACATCTACCACCGCCAACGTCTGCGCCAGGCGAAGTTCCCCGTTCACGTCACCAGCCCGGTCCGGTACGCATACACCACCGCCTGCACGCGGTCGCGCAGGTCGAGCTTGGTGAGGATGCGCGACACGTACGTCTTGACGGTCTCCTGACTGATCACCAGCCGGGCCGCGATCTCGCCGTTGGACAGGCCGTCGGCGATCAGGCGCAGCACCTCCAACTCGCGCGGGGTCAGTCCCACGTTGTCCGGCGTGCCCTCGGCGGGGCGGATGCGCGCCGCGTACCTGCCGACGAGCTGCCGGGTCACCTCGGGCGCCAGCAGCGCGGCCCCGCTGGCGACGGTGCGGATGCCGTGCAGCAGCTGCACCGGTGGGGCGTCCTTGAGCAGGAAGCCGCTCGCTCCGGCGCGCAGCGCCTCGTAGACGTACTCGTCGAGGTTGAACGTCGTCACCACGAGCACCTTGACCGGGTGGGCCGCCCCGACGCCAGCCAGCAGGCGGGTCGCCTCGATGCCGTCGAGTAACGGCATTCGTATGTCCATCACCACCACGTCCGGGCACAGCCGGCCGGCGAGGTCGACCGCCTCGCGCCCGTCCCCGCACTCGCCCACCACCTCCAGGTCGGGGTTGAGCGCCGATGATCGTCGCGAAGCCGGTACGGATCAGCGCCTGGTCGTCGCAGACCAGCACCCGGATCGGCGTGGGAGCATCCGCAGGTCGACCATCAGGAGACGGTAACGCCTGCCGCCGGCGCGTCGACCGCGCGGCGACGCGGGACGATGCGACCGCGGCGATGGGCCAGCCACAGGAACACCACGGTCAGTACCAGCCCCGCCAGCACCGAATACAGGCTGCCCTCCGGCCCGAAGTCGCCGCCGCTGAGCAGCATCGGGCCCGACATCGTGGCGTCCAGCAGCCCCGTCGACTCGCCGTTTCCGGAGACCACGACGCTGAAGATCCCCCCGGCGGCGAAGTTCCAGCCGAAGTGCAGCCCGATCGGCACCCAGAGGTTGCGGGTGGCGGCGTAGCAGGCGGCGAGCATGAAGCCCGCCTCGACCGCGATGGCGGTCGCGCCCCACAGGCTGGCGTCCGGGTTGAGCAGGTGGATCAGGCCGAACAGCACGCCGGTCAGCAGCAGCGAGAGCCAGGTCCCGAGGCGTTCCTCGACGAGACGGAACAGCAGGCCCCGGTAGAGCAACTCCTCGGTCACGGCCACGGCGGCCATGAAGCCGAACAGCCCCACCACGCCGGTCACCGAACCCATGCCGTGCACGTGGTAGCCGCCCAGCACGGCGATGTTGACGATGACGGCGACGAACGTGGCGAACCCGATCAACGTCCCTCGGGCGATCCGGGTGCCGGCCCCGGCCCGGGCCAGCTCCGTGACCTCACGTCGTTCGGTACGGCGCACCACCCACCCGTACATGAGGAGCGCGGCCACGGCGGTCGCCATCCCGAGGGCCAGGGTGAGCCAGGGGTTGCCCTGCACCGCCGCGACGGCCCGGTTGCCGACGAGACTGACCGCCACGACGGCCAAGATCTGCTTCAACACACGCATGATGGTTCCTTCGAGAGGTGCGGCCGGAGCGCCACGGGTCACCTGGAACGCTATGGATTCGCGGACCGGGAATCGTCACCGTGCGGTGGACACTTGCGGGTAGCTCTCGCGGGGGACAAGCGTGGGGCTGTGCAGAGCCAGGCCGCAGGCGTACAAAGGTCTCAGCGGGGCCTTCGCCCGGTGGCCCGGCCGCCAGCGACCCGAACTAGCCGCCGAGCAGGTTGGTCTCGCTTATCACCTTCGTCGGCGCGCACCCCGTCGGCGTACGCCTGCGGGCAGATGTCGATCGCCAAGTCTCGTCCAACGCCCCGACCACGAACCGCCCACGGCAGCGTCGTTGGTCACCCTGGAGAGGGTGGCGAACGGCCGCTGGGCTGGGCAGCATGGATGGCATGGACTACGAATACGCGCCGCTGCGGCTGCCGCCGAACGTCGACCGGTTGACCGCGGCGGCGCAGTTGGCGATCCAGGCGGAGTTCTCCGGATGGGAGTTGGCCCGGGTGCGGCTGTACCGGGACGGCACGCGGCAGGTGGTGCTGCGTCGTCGGAGGGTCAACCAGCCGCAGCCGGACCTGTCGTACTGAAAACCGGGCGGTGCCGCCCGGGGCCCGCTCGGGCCCCGGGCGGCACCCGGCGTAGTGCTGGTGCCCGGCCTAGTGCTGGTGCCCGGCCTAGTGCTGGTGCCCGGCGTGGTCGTGGTCGTGGTCGTCGTCGAGCTCCAGGAACGGGTGCTCATCGAGCCGGCCGACCAGCCGGTCGTCGACCGCTGGCTGGAACGGGCCGGCGGCGTCGTCGTCGTCGAACGACTCCAGGTCGACCGGAGTGCCCACCTCGCTGACCATGACCACCCCGTCGAGCGGTTCCAGCTCGGGGACGTCCAACGCGCCGAGTGAGCCGTCGCCGCTCTGCAGCAGCTCCAGCACCGCCTCGCCGACGCCCTCCACCGGTGCCGGCTCGTCGTCCTCCGGGGTGCCCTCGCGGCGGGCCGCCTCGGCCACCCGCAGCAGCGCCGAGACGCTCGGCACCCGGTAGTCACGGCGCTGGCGCACCGAGATCACCCGGGGGTGCGGGTCGCTGGCCTCGGCCCCGTCGGCGCCGCCGAAGCGCTCGTCAGCCTCGTCCGGGTCGATCGAGTCGACATCCCACGGCGTCACCTCACCGAAGGCGTCGAGCAGCCGCTCGTCGTACGCGAAGGAGGCGTTGTTCAACGCCACGTACGCCTGCCAGACGTCGTCGTCGTCGACGCGGCCCTGAGCGGCGCGTACGGCGGCCAGGTGGTGGCGGGCCGCTTCGATCACGCGCTCGAGAGCGACGTCCAGCTCACCGTTCTGGTCGGTCATGTGGGGCAGTCCCTTCACGATGGGAGGTTGCGCGCCGGCGGCAACTGCCGGACACGGCTAGCAGGTCCGGAGGAACCGGTCGAGAACCCGCACGCCGAACTGTAGTCCGTCCACCGGAACGCGCTCGTCGATGCCGTGGAACAACGCCGAGAAGTTCAGGTCGGCGGGCAGCCGAAGCGGGGCGAACCCGAAGCAGCGGACGCCGAGCTGCGAGAACGCCTTGGCGTCGGTGCCTCCGGAGAGCATGTACGGCACCGGCCGCGCCCCTGGGTCCTCCGCTCGCAGGGCCGCCGACATGGCCTCGACCAGGTCACCGTCGAAGGTGGTTTCCAGCGCTGGCTGCCGCTGGATGTACTCGATCGCGATGTCCGGGCCGACCAGGTCGCGCAGCTGCCGCTCCAGCAGCTCGGACTGGCCGGGCAGGCTGCGGCAGTCGATGGTGGCGGTGGCCCGGCCGGGGATGACGTTGTCCTTGTAGCCGGCGCTCAACCGGGTCGGGTTGGCGGTGTTGCGGATGGTCGCGCCGATGATGTTGGCGATCGGTCCGAGCTTGGCGATGGCCGTCTCCGGGTCCTCCGGGTCCAGCTCGACGCCGAGCAGGTCGGAAACCTCCTCCAGGAAGGCCCGCACGGTGTCGGTGACCACCACCGGGAAGCGGTGCCGGCCGATCCGGGCGACCGCCTCGGCGAGCGCGGTGACCGCGTTGTCGTCGTGCATCATCGAGCCGTGCCCGGGGCGGCCCTTGGCGTGCAGCCGCAGCCAGTCCAGCCCCTTCTCGGCGGTCTCGATCAAATAGAGCCGCTGACTGTCGTTGACCGAGTATGAGAAGCCGCCGACCTCACCGATCGCCTCGGTGCAGTCGTCGAAGAGCTCCCGGTGCCGCTCGACGAGGAAGCGCGCGCCGTAGTCGCCGCCCGCCTCCTCGTCGGCGGTGTACGTGAGCACGATGTCGCGCGGGGGCCGTACGCCGGTGCGCTGCCAGTGCCGCACCACGGCGAGCACCATCGCGTCGAAGTCCTTCATGTCGATCGCGCCCCGGCCCCACAGGTAGCCGTCACGCAACTCGCCGGAGAACGGGTGCACGGACCACTCGTCGGCGTCGGCGGGCACCACGTCCAGGTGGCCGTGCACCAGCAGCGCGCCCCGGCTCGGGTCGGTGCCCGGGATGCGGGCCACCACGTTCGCCCGGCCTGGTGCGGACTCGTGCAGGACGGACTCCACACCCACCTCGGCGAGCTTCTCCGCCACGTACTCGGCCGCGCGGCGCTCGCCGACGCTGGTGTCGTTGTCCCCCGTGTTGGTGGTGTCGATACGCAGCAGGTCGCGGCAGAGGTCCACGACCTCTGCGGTCGGGTCGGGTCGGGCGGAGGCGGCATCGCTCGTCATCGCCTCTTCATACCAGCCCGAGGTGGTCGACGGGCCGGCGCACCGGCCCGGAGGGGCCGGCGTACCGGTGCGCACGGGCCGACGCATCGACGGGATGGTTTCGCCGTGACCGCGTTCGGGTACCGCCGCCCACGACCACACAATCCTGCCGGAGCTTTCGCCCGCCAGTCGAGGAGGGCATCATGTCCACCGTTCCCCTGCCGCCGCTGCCGCCCGTGCCCGCACCCGAGGAGGGCTACCGGCCCGGTGGTCGCAGCATCGCCGACATCCTCGACCGGGAGCACCGCCAACTGCTGGCGTTGCTGGACCAGCTGACCGGCCCGGACGCCACGCCCCAGGAGGGGCTGGCGGTGCTCACCGCCGCGCTGTCGCGGCACCTGTCCGCCGAGGAGCAGTACCTGCTGCCGGCGGTACGCGCCGCGCTGCCGGCCGCCACCGAGCGGGTGGACGCCGTGATCAGCGCCGACGCCGGCCTGCTGAGCGCCCTGAAAGGTGTGACGGACGAGGCGCTGACCGAGGTCGCCGAGCGGGTCCGCCAGCACGTCGACGGGGTGGGCGCGCTCGTCACCGGGCTGCGCGCGGCCGCGACCGAGGAGGAGCTGATCCGGCTCGGCAACCGGCTGGAGATCGCCACGGAGGCGGCGCCGACCCGACCGCACCCGGGCACCCCGGCCACCCCTCCGTGGAACCGGATCGTGGAACCGGCGGTCGGCGTGGTGGACAAGGTGCTCGACGCGGTGACCCGCCGGCCGACGTACCTGGCGGACCTGCCGGAGCCACCCCGGGACTGAGAAGCGGCGGCACTCGCCACTGCATTCATTATCACCAATCTGCTCAGGCTATTCCGCCGGCTGACGCGTGGTCCTACCGTCACCGTATGAACCTGGAGCTGCGTCACCTGCGGGTGGTCTGCGCGATCGCGGAGACGGGGAGTGTGACGAAGGCGGCGTCGGCGCTCGGCCTGGCCCAGCCGGCGCTCACCGCCCAACTCCAGCGCATCGAGCGGATACTGGGCGGCCCGCTGTTCGACCGGGACCGGCGCGGTGCCCGGCCCACCGCGCTCGGTGAGCTGGTGCTGGCCCGGGCCCGGGTGCTGCTGCCGGCGATGAAGGGGCTGCAGGACGAGGCGGCCCGCCTGGCCGGGGCCGGCGACGCGCCGCCGTGCCACCGGTTCGGTGGGGTGAACAGCCCGATCCTGGGCCGGCTGGTGCACCGGTTGGCGGCCGAGCAGCCCCCTGCCCAGATCACCACGTACGCCTCCTGGTCGGTGGACGAGTTGGCGCAGTTGGTGGCGGGCGGCCGACTGGACTTCGCGCTCACCGGCGTGTGCGGCGACGCCAGCCCGTCGGTCGGCTCCGGGTTGAGCTGGCAGGAGGTGGCCATCGACCCGGTGCTGGTGCTGCTGCCGGAGACGCACCCCCTCGCGGCGCAGGACGAGGTGCGCCTGGCGGACCTGCGCCACGAGCAGTGGGTGGCGGCGCCGGGCGACGGCTGCTTCGGCGACTGCTTCGCCGCGGCCTGCGCCCGCGCCGGCTTCACCCCCCGGAAGGTGTACGAGACCGACATCCGCGGCTGTGTCGACCTGGTGGACGCCGGCGTGGCGGTGGCGCTGTGTCAGGCGACGTTCCGCCCGGTGGCCGGGTTGGTCACCCGTCGGCTGGCCGGCATACCGCTGCGCTGGCGGCTGCTGCTCGGTTGGCATCCGGACTCCCCCGCCGCACAGGAGGCCGAGCGGGTGTTGGAGACGGCCAAGGCGGCGTACGTGGACTCGTTGGCCCCGCATCCCGCGTACCTGGCCTGGCTGTTGCGCAACCCCGGGTTCGGCGTCCGGCAGGCCAGCGGGGTCCGACCGTGCTGAGCGGGAGGTAATCCCGGCCGGTGGCGGTGCGAACCGCCGTTGGCCGGGTATCTGGCAAACATGACCGACCTCTACCCGCCCGCCGACGACCGCGAAGTGCTGCGCCAGGCGGCCGCCGCGCACACCGCCGCCACCCGCGAGGTGGAGGCGTTCCTGCGCCGCCTACCGGCGGTGCCCGACCCGGCCGACGTCACCGAGTACGCCAACCTGCTCAGCCGGGAGGACCGGACCCGGGGGGAGCGGGACGCCGCCGCCGACACGGCGGGGCTGACCATCGCCAGTATGGAGCCCGACCAGGGCCAGTAGCGCGACGCGACGGTGCCGTCCCTGCCCGGGATGGCACCGTCGTCGCGCGTGCACCGCTCAGAGTTCGATGAGCGGGTCGTGTCCCAGGTCGAGCAGCGAGTGCCGCCAGTTGTCGTCGGCGTTGCCGCGCTGCGGCTTGGCGTCCATCAGCTCACGGATCCGCTCGACCGCCTCCCGCATCACCTCGATGTCCTCCGGGGTGAGATCAACCTTGCGTTTGTTCAGCACCTTGAGGATCTCCCGGCCCGGCTGGGGCAGGTCGAGGTTCGGGTTCGGGCTGAACGACTCCTCCCCGGAACCCCTGGTCAGCAGCCAGGTCCGCAGTTGCTCGGACGGGACGTTGACCTCGGCATGGAAGTCCTCCCAGAGCACTTCCACCTCGGGGTCGAGCCGCGCTTCGCGTACCATCAGGTCTCCTCTCGCCGGCGGCCCGGACGTCTCCGGGTCGTCCTGGTCGGTCTTCGGGTGCAGGCCCTCCGCAGGCACCCGCGTCCTGCGGGGGTTCGCGGTGGGCGGCGCCAGGATCGGGTCGGGATGGTCGTCCTCGTCCCGGGGTTTCGCGGGCTCCTGCGGGTTTTCGGTCTCGCCTCGGCGCGCTGGCCCGCTCATCGCGGGTGTGTTGTCGTGGCGGCGGTATACCCCCGCTCCCCCGCGATCACGTCGAAGGTGAGCGCGCCGTCACGGACATCCACGACGACCTTCTGCCCGGGTGAGATCGCCGACTCCAGCAGCATCCGGGACAGGTGGTTGTCGACCTCCCGCTGGATCACCCGGCGCAGCGGGCGGGCACCGAACTCCGGCTGGTAGCCCTGCTCGGCGAGCCAGTCGATACCGGCGGTGGTGAACTCCACCTGAAGGTCCTGGGCGTGCATGCGGCGGCGGGTCTCCTCCAGCAGCAGCGCGGTGATGTCGCGCAACTGCGCAGCCTCGAGCCGGCGGAAGATGATGACCTCGTCGATGCGGTTGAGGAACTCCGGGCGGAAGTTCTCCTGCAGGCGGCGCATCAGCCGCTCGCGCAGTTCGTCGCGCTCCTGCTCGCTGCCGGGCGCGCCGGTGCCGAACCCGACGCTGCGCTGGCTGCCCGTGATCAGCTCGGAGCCGAGGTTGCTCGTCATGATCAGTACGGTGTTCTTGAAGTTGACCGTGCGGCCCTGGCTGTCGGTCAGCCGCCCGTCGTCGAGCACCTGGAGCAGGATGTTGAACACGTCCGGGTGGGCCTTCTCGATTTCGTCGAGCAGCACCACCGCGTACGGGCGACGACGCACCGCCTCGGTGAGCTGGCCGGCCTCCTCGTAGCCGACGTACCCGGGTGGGGCGCCGACCAGCCGGCTGACCGTGTGCCGCTCCTGGAACTCGCTCATGTCCACCCGGACCATCCGGTCCGCCTCGCCGAACAACGCCTCGGCCAGAGCGCGGGCCAGCTCGGTCTTGCCGACGCCGGTCGGACCGAGGAACAGGAAACTGCCCATCGGCCGCTCCGGGTCGGCCAGCCCGGCTCGGGAGCGACGGACGGCCTCGGCGACCGCGGTGACCGCGTCGTCCTGGCCGACCACCCTCTGGTGCAGGTGCCCCTCCAGGCGGAGCAGCCGGTCCCGTTCCTCCTCGGTGAGCTGGCTGACCGGGATGCCGGTGGCCCGGGAGACCACCTCGGCGATCTCCTGCGGACCCACCTCGGGCACCTGCGAGGAGGACAACCCGTCGTCGCCGCTCGCGCGGCGAATCTCCTCCTCCAGCTCGGAGATCCGGTCGCGCAGCGTGGAGGCCCGCTCGTACTGCTCGTCGGTGACGGCCTGTTCCTTGTCCCGGCGTACCTCGTCGAGTTGCTGCTCCAACTCCCGCACGTCGGAGGCGGGGGTGCGGGTACGCAACCGCACCCGGGCGCCGGCCTGGTCGATGAGGTCGATGGCCTTGTCCGGCAGGAACCGGTCGGTGACGTACCGGTCGGAGAGCTCAGTGGCGGCGACCAGCGCCTCGTCGGTGAAGCGCACCTGGTGGTGGGCCTCGTACCGGTCGCGCAGCCCGCGCAGGATGGCAATCGTGTCGTCGGCGCTGGGCTCGGGCACCAGCACCGGCTGGAAGCGCCGGGCCAGCGCGGCGTCCTTCTCGATGCTCTTGCGGTACTCGTCCAGCGTCGTCGCGCCGATCACCCGCAGCTCGCCCCGGGCCAGCGCGGGTTTGAGCATGTTGGACGCGTCCATCCCGCCCTCACTGCCGGCGCCCCCCGCCCCGACCAGGGTGTGGATCTCGTCCATGAAGATGATCAGCTCGTCCCGGTGTGCCCGGATCTCGTCGATCACCTTTTTCAGCCGCTCCTCGAAGTCGCCCCGGTACCGGGTTCCGGCGACCAGGCCGGCCAGGTCGAGTTGGACGACCCGCTTGCCGAGCAGGGTCTGCGGAACGTCACCGTCGCAGATCCGCTCGGCCAACCCCTCGACGATCGCGGTCTTGCCGACGCCGGCCTCGCCGATCAGCACCGGGTTGTTCTTGGTACGCCGGGACAGGATCTCCACGGCCTGCTCGATCTCGTCGGCCCGCCCGATCACCGGGTCGATCTGATCGGCGCGGGCCAGGTCGGTGAGGTCCTGCCCGTACTGGTCCAGGGTGGGAGTGCCGCGATCCGGCTTCGGCCCGGTCATCGGCCCGCGCTCGGCGTTGGCGGCCTGCAACGACTCGGGTTGGATCCGGCCGGCGGCCAGCATCCGCCCGGCCGGCGACTCCGGGTTGAGCGGCAGCGCCATCAGGATGTGCTCGGGGCCGATGTAGTTGGCGCCCATCGCCCGGGACAGCTGATGGGCGTCGAGCAGCGCCCGCTTGGCGGCCGGGGTCAACGACAGGTTGGGCGGCACCTCCCCGCGCGGCGCGCCGTCGCCCTTTCCGCCGAGCGCGTTGAGCAGGGTGTCCGGGTCGGCGCCGGCCCGGCGTACCAGGTCGCGCAGAGGTTCGCGTTGCAGCGCCGCCCAGAGCAGGTGGTCGGTGTCCAGGTCGCTGCTCTGGCGTTGCGCGGCCCGCCGGGCCGCGTCGGCCAGCATCTCCCGGGCGTCAGCCGTCATCAGCCGGGTGATGTCGACCCGGTGCGGCGGTCGGCGTCCTCCCTCGCCCCGGCCGAAGTACCTGGCCAGGAATTCGTCCCACGGATCGGAGCCGATGTCACCGGGTCCCATCATGTCTCTCCTCCGCAGTAGGGCGCGGCACGGTCGGCAGGGGCTACCCGACGCGCGGGCCGACAAACGCCGCGGATGGCGGAGCACCGGCAGCCCGGGAGTGGCATCGGGCCAGGGCCGCCCGTTGGTGGCAGGCTGGCGGAATGGATGACACCCCGCTGCTGATCGTGGATGGCGCCAACGTGGTGGGCTCTCGCCCGAACGGGTGGTGGCGTGACCGCGCCGGCGCCGCAGCCCGGTTGCGCGACTCCCTGGCGCCGGTGGCGACCGTCGGGCTGCCCGCGCGACTGCCTGCCCCGGTGGAAGTGGTGCTGGTGGTCGAGGGGGCCGCGCGGGACGTGCCGGGCACCGAGGGCGTCCGGGTGGTCTCCGCCGCGGGTTCCGGCGACGACACGGTGGTCGAGCTGGTGGAGGGGGCGCCGCGTCGCCGCCGGCTGGTGGTCACCGCCGACCGGGAGTTGCGGGGCCGCGTCACCGCGCTGGGCGCGGAGGTGTACGGTCCGCGCTGGCTCCGCGAGACCCCCACCAACAACTGAGAAGTTCTCGCACTGGGACTCCCACAGAACGGACTCCCGGCACTTCCGGGGGTTTACCGGACAGGCGGACAGGAACACCGACAGGGCGGATGTTCTTTCGTGACCGCCGATAGGCTCTAATGGAGATCTCCCCGCCCCCAGGAGGTTCCGCCGTGGCGAGCGTCGCCGAGCTGAAGGCTGCCATCGATGTCGCCCTCCAACAGATCGGGGACGGGCAGACAGCCGTGCAGGCGGCCGGCGAGAAACTGGCCGAGGCGCAGCAGACCCTGGCCGGCGCGCTGGAGGGCAGCGGGCACGAGACGGTGGAGGCGGCCCAGGCGTCGCTGACCCAGGCCAGCCAGGAGCTGGAGGAGTGTCTCGCCGCGACACTTGTCGCGGTGGAGCAGGCGCAGCTCTACGTCGCCACCCTGTAGGCCGCCATGTCCATCATCGAGGACGTCGGCGGGCAGGTCCGTGCCGCCACCGAGGAGTTCCCGGTGGCCCTGCTCGGGCAGGCGCTGGAGAAGTTCGGCCTGGCCGCGGAGCGACTGCGCTGGGTACGGCAGGAGTCGGCCAACCCGATGGGGGTGCCCGAGTTGTCCGCCGCCACCGAGCACGCCGAGAGCGCCGGCTACGCGCTGCGGGTGGCGCAGGAACAACTGTCGGCGTACCTGGCGGCGATCGGGCTCGCCGCGGACGGCGCTGCGGCGCCCCGCCCGCAACCGCGTGAACCCCGGCACGACACACCGCCGTCGGCCGCGCCGAGGGCCGTGGCACCGGAGTCGGCCGAGCAGGTCCGGCTGCGCCGCTGGTGGTCGGTGCGGGTGGCGGAGCTGACCGGCGGGCGCGACGGCGGCGGCGGCGACAAACCCGACGAGCGGTTGGACGACTCCCAGGAGCTGCTGCGCCGCGTCGTGCACGGGGTGCGCGCCGGGGACCGGGACCGACTGCGTACCGAACTGCGCCGCGCCCCGGCCGACGTGGGGCTGGGCATGGCGGCGCTGGCGCCACCGCTGCTGCGCGAGCTGGCCGGTGAGCTGCTGGGGCATCCTCCCCGCGCCACCGACCTCGGCCGGCTGCGCGGGGAGTTGGGCGGGCGCGTCCGTGACCTGCTTCCCGGGCTGCCGCCGCCGGTGCTGGAGACGCTGCTGACCCGGGTGTGCCGGATGCCGCCGCCGCGCGCCTCCGGGGAGCCGCCGCACGCCGCCGACTCCGCGGTGACAGCCGGCGTCGCGACCGGGCTGCTGCTCGCCCGGCTCGGCCGGGACCTGCCCTCGGGCGGGGCCGGACAACCGACGGGCGGGGGCCGAGCGACGGGCGCAGGGCAACCGACAGGAGCGGGGCAACCGGCGCGAGCGGGCCAGCCGGCGGACGCGGGCCGGGCGACCGGCATGGGTCCACGACCCGGCGGTGCGGTTCAGCGGCCGGGGGACGCCGGTGGGCAGCGCTCCGGCGGGCTGCCGCCGCGTTCGGGCAGCCCCTGGCGGGACGCGCCGACTCGTCGGGGCTCCGATGGCTGACCGGCGCGGTCAGCTGGCCGGCCGGATCCGGGACGCCCTCGCCGAGGCGTTGGGCGTCACCCGTACCCGCTTGTCCGCCGCCCAGGCCGAACTGACCGCCGGGCGGGAACGGCTGGCCCGGGTCCAGCGGGCGGCGTCCGCCGTGCCGGAGCGGGTGGGCGCCCAGCGGGACCGCCGCGTCGCCGACATCGACGCCCGCTACTCCGCCCGGATCGCCGAGCTGGCCCGGCGGGCCGCCGACGCCGCCCGTCAGGAGGCGCCGGGTTGCGCCGGGGCCGACTGGGCGGGCTGGGCACCGACGCCCGCCCGCCGGGCGGAGTCGCCCGGCGCGCTGCGGGTCGGCACGGTCCGGATCGACGGCGTCGACCCGGTACCCGCGCTGGTGCCGCTGCTCGACGCCGGGCACGTACATCTCGCCGGGGACGATCGCGCCGGCTGCGACGCGGTGGTGTCCGCGTTGCTGCTGCGCGCCGTCGGCCGCGCCGACCCGGGGGCGGTACGGCTGATCGGGTACGACCCGGATCAGCTCGGCGGCGGCCTGGCCGGGTTCGCCCCGCTGGGCACGGCGGGGCTGCTCACCTTCGTTGGCCCCGGTGGGCTGGGTCCGCTCTTGGACGACCTGGTGGAGCAGATCCGCCGGATCAACGAGACGGTGCTCGCCGGCGAGTACGCCTCGCTGCGTGAACTGGCGACGGCGACCGGCCGACGACCCGAGCCGTGGCGGGTGGCGGTGCTGCTCGGTGGTGACGAGCTGAACCGGCACGAACGCGGGCAGCTGGAACGGGTGGCGCGGGCCGGCGCGGCCTGCGGGGTGCACCTGGTGGTCCACGGTCTGCCGTTGCCGCAGGATCCGACGGTCACCCGGGTGGTGGCCGGGGCGTCCGGCGCGCGGATCGGCGGGTCGGCCGGGCTGGCGGTCCGGCTGGACCCGTCGCCACCGGCGACGCTGGTCACCGAGACCTGCCGGGAGATCGCCGCCCGGGTGAACGCGGGCCCACCGCCGACCCCGTTCGCCGACCTGCTGCCCCCGCCGGAGCTGATGTGGCGGGAGGATTCCGCCGACGGGCTGACCGCGCCGATCGGTGAGGGCCCGCAGGGCCGGCCGGTGCGGCTGACGCTGGGCGACTATCCACCGCACGCGCTGATCGGCGGGCCGTCCGGCACCGGCAAGACCAACCTGATCTTCGCCTGGATCGGCGCGCTGGCGGCCCGCTACTCCCCCGCCGAGCTGGAGTTCTACCTGCTGGATTTCAAGGAGGGCGTGTCCTTCGCGCGGTTCGCGCAGGGCCGGCGTGACCCGAGCTGGCTGCCGCACATGCGTCTGGTCGGCATCAACGTCAACACCGACCGCGAGTTCGGGCTGGCGCTGCTGCGCTTCCTCGCCGAGGAGCTGCGCCGACGCGCCGACGCGGCCAAGAAGCACGAGGTGACCAAGCTGGCCGAGCTGCGGGCGGTCGACCCGACCGGGCACTGGCCACGGATCGTCGCGGTGGTCGACGAGTTCCAGATGCTGCTGGCCGGTCGGGACGTGGTCGCCCGGGAGGCGGCCGACCTGCTGGAGGATCTGGCCCGGCGCGGCCGGTCCCAGGGCATCCACCTGGTGCTCGCCTCCCAGGACGTGCGGGGCATCGAGGCGCTGTGGGGCCGCCCCGCGCTGGTCGCCCAGTTCACCCTGCGCATCGCGCTGCCCAAGGCGCTACGGATCCTCGCCGAGCGCAACGACGCGGCGCAGTCGCTGCCCCGCTGGCACGCGGTGGTCAACGCCGAGTCGGGCATGGTGGAGGGCAACGAGGTGGCCCGGATCCCGTCGGCCAGCGACTGGGAGACGTGGAGCGGGTTGCAGCACCGGCTGTGGCGGATGCGCCCGGCCGACGCGGCACCGGCCCGGCTCTTCGACGGCGACGCGATCCCCCGGTTGGCCGACGCCCCGGATTTCCGGGCGCTCGCCGTGCCCTCGGACGGGACCGTGCCGCGTAACCCGGTGGCCCTGCTCGGCGAGATCATCGACGTGCAGTCCCGATCGGCGGCGCTGCGGCTGCCGCGTGCCCCGGGGCGCAACCTCGCGGTGCTCGGCACGCGGGTGGACGAGGCGTGCGCGGTGCTGGACGCGGCGGCCCGGTCGCTGGCACGCCAGCACCCGCCGGGCACCGCGAGGTTCTCCATCGCCTGCCTCGACCCGGACGCCGACCCGATGGCCCGCGCCCTCTACGACGACCTGGCCGACGACGCCGCCTGGTACGACGAGGAGACCGTGGGCGAGCTGATGGCCGAGACGGCCGACGGGCTGACCGGGCCGGGGACCCCGCACTACCTGCTGCTGTTCGCGGTCGACGCGGCAGCCGGCGCGCTGGCCGCCCGCGCGGGCCGACGTACCGGTCTGGAGCAGCTGCGCCGGATCCTGCACGACGGGCCGGAACGGCGGACGCACGTGCTGGCCTGGTGGCGGGGAGTGGCTCGGATGCGCGCCGACCTGGGTGGGCCGGCCGCCCGCACCGACCAGATCGGCGCCTGGGTGGCCCTGGACGCGCATGGCGGCGAGTTGGGCGCCTCGCTCTACCCGGGCACCGGCGGCCCGGACTGGTATCCCCGCCCGTGGCGGGGACTCTTCTTCGACCGGGCAGTCCACCGCACCGGACAGGTGATCATCCCGTATGGACCGTCGCGATGAATGAACCGGTGACCAGCGAGTCGTACGCGGCGCAGCTGCGGCGGCTGGCCGAGTTGACCGCCCGGGTGCGGGAGCAGCATGCTGAGGCGCACACCTGGCACGAGCGGCAGTGCGCTGCCGCCGAGCGGGCGGTCGCCGACGCGGCCGAGCAGCTCCAGAGCGCCGAGGAGGAGCTCGTCGCCGCCCGTGAGCAGCAGGAACGGGTCGATGCGGAGGTGGCCCACCTGTGGCAGCAGGTGCGCACGCGCCTCGGCGCCCGCCGGCTCGGCGGCCCACCCGCCCCGGCGAACGGCAGCGGGGCCACCGACCCGGTGCTGCTGCTCGCCAGGGCCCGGGACCTGCTCGACCGGGCCGGGCAGCCGGGCGAGTTGCCGGGCTCGGTCAACCCGCTGCTGGCGCTCTGCGGGGTGGCCGGCGGTGTGCTGGCGTACGCGCTGGGCGCCGGTGCCCGCGCGCTCGGCGTCGGGTACGGCGGCGACCTGGCGGTCGGACTACCGGTGCTGGCGCTGGTGGTGACGCTGCTCGGGCCGCTGGTCGGTCTGGTGCCGGCCCGGGTGCTGGCCGACCGCCGACACGCGGTGCTCGGGCCCCGCCCGATCACCGTGGTGATCGGTGCCGGTCTGCTGACCACCGTGCTGCTGCTGGTCCTCGGCCGCTGATCACCTGAGCGGTACAAGAGCCGGTCAGGTGGTCGGTCAGCCACCCCGCCGACGATGCAAGCCCGACCGTGATCGGGGATCCGGAGCGTGCGCTACGCCGGCAATGCCGCGACGGTGGCCGCGACAAAGCCGTCGGGGTTGTCCAGCATGATGTTGTGGCCGCTGTCTGGCACGGCGACCAGCCGCACGCCGGCGTCGGTCAGGGCGCGCGCACCGATCGGTTCGTTGTCGGCAGGGTGGAGGTAGGTGCGCGGCACGGGCAGCTCGAGCAGCAGCTCACGGATGGCGGGGGTGCTGCCACGGCCGAGGTGTACCGCCGTGCGGTAGAGCGCCTCCGGACCAGCGAGCCGCATCGTCGCCGCCCAGGCTGCGCCGACTTGGGTGAGCGTCTCGGATCGGCCGTCGCCGTGTACGAACTGCTCCTCGGTGTAGCGGGCTCCGATGCCGACGCCCGGAGGCTGCGGGTCGAGGGTGGCGTCGACGAGAACCAGTGCGGAAACAAGGTGCGGATGGCGGGCGGCCAGGACGATGGCGACGGCGCCGCCCATGCTGTGGGCGATCACCTCTGCGGCCCTGACCCCGGCTGCTGTGAGCGCGGTAGCGGCGAGGTCGGCGTGCTCCTCGAGTGTGTACGAGGCGTCGGCCGGCCGGTCGCTGATGCCGTGCCCGAGCAGATCCATCAGCATGCTGCGCCGTCCGGCGAGGGCGGGGTTGGTGGCCACCGCCGCGTAGTACGCCGGTGAGGAGGAGCCGAGCCCGTGCAGGTAGACCCGAGTGGGTTCGGCGCCGGGAAGTTCCACCCAACGGATCGTCGTGCCATCTGGTCGGACCTGGGCGCCACGCATCACGTACCTCCTGACTGATACCTCGTGTTCGAGGTATTCCGTTGCCGAGGTAAGTTAGCACGGTGTTGGAGTTCGCGATATTGGGCTTCCTGGCCGACGCCCCGCTGCACGGATACGAGCTACGCAAACGGGTGGCGGCGCTTACCGGCCACGTCCGGCCGATCGCGGACGGGACGCTGTACCCGACGATCAAGCGGATGGAACGCGCGGGCCTGCTCCGTCGGGACGTGCAGGCTGGCCAGGTGGCGGCACCACGGCACGTGCTGATCCTGAGCCCGGCCGGACAGGCGGAGTTGCTGCGTCAGCTCCGCACACCCGACGAGCTCTTCATCACCGACGAGAACCGCTGGTTCACGCTGCTGGCCTTCCTGCAACATCTCGACGACCCGGCAGCTCAAGCGGCCGTCCTGCACCGCCGGCTCGATTTCCTCACCCAGCCAGCGAGCTTCTTCTGGGACGGCAACCGACCGCTGCGCGCTGACGACTTTCCCCACGACCCCTTCCGCCGAGGGCTCTTTCGCATCGCCACCGCCACCAGCCGCACGGAGATCGCCTGGCTGCGAGAAATGCTGACCACACTCGCGCGGTAGCTCAGGCCGGTACCAGTACGGCCTCGCGGAGCAGCCGACGGGCCAGGGTGACCCGGTCGGCGTCGTCGGGCAGGCCGGGCAGGTCACCAACCCGGGTGACGGTGCCGGTGAGCAGGGCGCGGACGGCCGGCTCGCAGCTCACCGGCAGGGTGATGGTGCGGTCGAAGAGCCGCACCGCCACCGTCTCCGGATCGTGCGGCACCAACTGCCAGCGCAGGCCGGGCCGCAAAGTGACCCGGGAGTCGGCGTCCAGGGTGGCCAGCGCGTCGGCCTGGGCGAGTGGTCGGATCGGCGCCGGGCGGGCCGCCGGCCAGGCACGCTGCCGCAGCCGCGCGGCGACCGCGCCCGGGTCGGCGCGCAGCAGCCAGTCCCGCAGCGCCTCCACCGTCTCGGTCAGCTCCGGCTCGATGGCGTCCGGATCGGCGACGTCGGTGCCGAACGGCAGGGTGGCCCGTAGACGCTGGTCCTCGGCTGCCAGCGCGAGCAGTTCCTCGACCAGGGCATATCGGGTGAGCGCACGGATGCCGACGGTCAGGTGCAACGAGCTGGCGTCCTGCGCCTGCGCGCTGTGCAGCCACCCCCGGGGCAGATAGAGGGCGTCGCCGGGGGCGAGCACCACGTCCAGCGCGGCGGCGCCCTGCGCGGTGGCACCGACCTCGTCGGCGCGGCCACCCCACGGCTGCTTCTCCAACGGATCGGGCAGCACCGGCGGGTGGATCCGCCAGTGCTTGCGGCCGTCGACCTGGAGCACGAACACGTCGTGGGTGTCGTAGTGGGTGGCGAATCCCTGGCTGCCCGCCGGGGTGAGGTAGGCGTTGATCTGCAGCGGCTGGTTGAGCGCGAGCCCCAGGTCGCGGGCGAAGTCGACAAGCGGCGGCCAGATCCGGTGCAGACCCTGCAGCACCAGCGTGGCGCCGGAGGCATACTGCTCCAGGATCCGCTCGTCGAGAACCTGGTCGCCGATCTCGGCTCCCGCGCCGCCACCGCCGGTCCAGCGCGCCGCCGCGACCAACTGGCCGTCCTTGGCGACGCGCAGGAACGGGGTACGCAGACCGCGCCGGCTCAGCAGCTCGTCGGCGTCGGCGGGGCTGAGCAGGTCGGTGAAGCCGGACGGGTCGGGCAGCTCGGCAGCGCGGGACAGCAGCGGGGTGTGTCCCCAGTGCGCGGCGGCGAACTTGGCGGGTTCGACCGAGACGCAGCGGGCCAGCCCTACGGCGGCGTGTGCGGACGGAACCGCCGGGCGACCGTGGCCGCCCGGCGGGTCGAGGTGCATCATGGTGTGTCGCTACCGGGCGCCGCCGTCAGCGCCACCGTCCTGCTGACCCGGGGTGGCACCGCCATCGGCGGGACCCTCCGCGCCGCCGTCAGCGCCACCGTCCTGCTGACCCGGGGTGGCACCGCCATCGGCGGGACCCTCCGCGCCGCCGTCAGCGCCACCGTCCTGCTGACCCGGGGTGGCACCGCCGTCAGCCGGGCCTTCGGCGCCGCCATCGGCGCCACCGTCCTGCTGACCGGGGGTCGCGCCACCGTCGGCCGGGCCTTCCGCGCCGCCGCCGCCCGTGGTCTGCATATCGTCATCGTTGAGTGCCATTGGAACTCCCTCGGGTGTGCCGCCCCGCCGTACGCCGGGGTTCGTCGTGCTGCGGGTGGTACCCCGCGCGCGATCTTCTCTAACCCTCACCGTAGACGTCGAACCGGGGCGACACGGACGGTTCACTCGTGGTGGTGGGCTTCTATCCACAACGGCTGAGCCCGCCCAACGGGTCGTCGGGCGGGCTCAGGTCTTCAGGCCGTCACGGCATCATCGTGGCGAGATCCTTGGGCATGGTGTCCTTCACGTCCTGCCACTCGCCCTGGGTGACGTGTCGGCGCAGGGTGTCCAGCACCACCTGCGTCACCCGCTCCGGGCCGCCCTCCGCGTCGTACGGGAAGCCCTGACGGACCTCGTAGAGGAAGTCGTCCCGGTTGAGCTTGATCGGCACGTCGGACGGAACCCAGCCGTCGAAGTAGATCCCCCGGACCAGCACCGGCAACTGCTGGGCGAACTCGACACTCTCGTTGACCGGCAGCCGGTCGCGCAGCAGGTGCAGCACCGTGCGCAGGGCCGCGTACGACTGGTTGCGCTGCTCCTTCGGCCAGCCGTAGGCGTTCTCGATGTCCTTGAGAATGAGGTTCGTCTTGTCCAGCGAGGACTCGAACGCTGAGATCATCGTGTCAGCCATCGGTCGACCCCCGTTCCGTGCTGTCCCACCGTCGGTCGTCGGCGCGGCGTGGCGGCCCCACCGGGCCACGGCGGGCCCGCACCGGGCTGCCCTGAGGGGCGCGCCGGGCGTTGTCGGCCGTGCCGACCACGTGCAGGACGGCACCGCGCCGTCGATCCGTCACCAGTCGAACCGTCATCCCCGTCACCTCCGTGTCGTCTCCGGGCGTCGGCCGCGCCGGGCGGCCGTACCCACCGTCTTCACCCTGCCGGCGGAGTGGGTGAGTCGGCCCCACCCCAATCGGGTGAGCATGCCGACCCGAGCCAACCGAACCAGCCCGCCCCCAGCTGTCCCCGCCCAGCAGCGCCGTCAGGTGCTGCGCGTTGGTCTGCGCGTAGTCGCGGTAACAATTGTTCATCAGTACGTGGGGCTGGCCGGCCTCGTCGGCCAGCTCCCGGAGCGTCGGTGCCCAGTCGGCCAGCTCCCGTTTGGAGTAGTGGTAGTGCGCGGTCGCCTCAGCGGGCGGGGAACAGTAGGTGGCGTTCGCTCAGGCCGCCCGCCGCTCGCGGTTCTGCTTGCAGGTCACGCAGGTGGTGGCGGACGGGAAGATTTCCAGCCGCTCCACCGGGATCGCCGCCGAGCAGCCCTCGCACCAGCCGTAGGTGCCCTCCTCGAGCCGGCCGAGCGCGCGCTCGTACTGGGCGCGGCGGTCGAGGATGGTGCGCAACAGGGACTGGGCGGTGTCCCGCTCGGCCGTCTTGGTGCCGCTGTCGGCCTGGTCGTCGCCGGCGGTGTCACCGACCTCCACCAGCCGCAGCACCTGGCTCTGCAGCACGGCCTGGTCGTACTCCGCGGTCAGCTCGTCGTAACGTGCCTCCAGGGAGCGCCGAATCTGGTCGATCTCCGTCTGGGAACGGGTCGTACCGACCGTGTCGTGGACGAGCATCACTGCCTGCCTTCCTGAGCCGGTGGGCTCAAGGTGAACCGGGTGCCGGCGGCGTCAGGCCCCGGTCACGGTCGCTGCGGTGCGCGGACGATCACCCGCGCTCTGTGAGCCGGGCGAGTACCCGCCGGATCGGCCGAACAAACCGGCGACTTTCCGACGGCTGTCAGGCGTCGCCGTCGGGCTCCACCAGCGCGGGGTGGCGGGGGTCGTCGGCCCGCACCACCACGTCGGCGAAGCTCGCCGGGGCGACCTCCTCGGCGTACCGGTCGAAGGCCGGCAGCGCCCACTCCTGGGCCGGTTCGGTACGCCGACGTAGCGCCGCCGACGACAGCTGAAGGTGGATGGTGACGTCGAAGGGCAGGCCGCCACCGAGCAGCAGCGGGCCGCTGACCAGGACGACGCCCCCGGGTGGCAGGTCGACGTAACGGGCGCGGCTGGCCCGGTCGGCGTCGGCGTCCCAGAGCGAGGGCAGTAGCCGCCCGCTGCCGCCCGGGCCGGCCGGGTCGAGCACCTCCCGACGCAGCCCGGCCTCGTCGACCCAGCCCTCGTAGAAGGAGTCCGGGTTGGTGCGGCCCACCTCGAAGCGCAGCGACGCGGGGCGGAGGAAGTCGGTGGCGCGGACGTGCAGCACCGGTCGGCCCCGGGCACGCAACGGGTCGACGAGCGCGGCAGCCAGCTCGTTGGCGCCGGCGGCGGGAGCGCCGTCCACCGCCACCCGCAGCCGTGCGGCGGCGGTCGCGGCGCGGGTCGCCGTGTCGGCCAGCCGGCCGGTCAGCTCCGTGACGAGCAGGTCGGGCGAGATGGGGCGGATGCGCACCGAACCATCCTGCCCCGCGCCGGGTGGGGTCGGTGACGCCGGTCAGCTGGTGCGGTCGATGGTGACCCGGGCATCGTCGGCCAACCGGTAACCCACGCCGTAGACGGTGGTGACCAGAGGTACGTCCACGCCGACCTTGCCCCGCAGCCGACGCACGTGCACGTCGACGGTGCGTACGCCGGCGTGCTCGTAGCCCCAGACGGCGTTGAGCAGTTGCAGCCGGGTGAACACCCGGCGCGGATGGGCGACCAGGTGCAGCAGCAGGTCGAATTCCAACCGGGTCAGCGGCAGCGGGTCCTCGTCGCGCAGCACCGAGCGAGACGAGGCGAGGATGTGCAGTGCGGGGATGGTCGGGCTGAGCGCCCGAGCCGGCGCCCGGTTGGCGGGCGCCTGGTCGGGGCGGCGTTCGGCCGGGACCGACCCGATGATCACGCCTTCGCCCCGCTCCAGCATCTCGCGGGCGGCATCGAGCAGCCGACGTGCCGCTGGCGTCAGCGACTCCTCACAGGCCAGCGGGATGGACAGCGTCACGGTGAGCACGGGCGCAGCGGTGTTCGCCGGGCGACGTTGGCCGCCGGGAGGTCGACCGGGCACCGCGGGCTGGGACGTATGCCATCCGGCGCGCGACGAGGCAGGGCTGACCGACATGGTCCTCCTTGGGCTGGTCCGGGTATCTTCCCCACGGCCCGGGACGCCGCTTCATCGATGTTTCCCGGCGCCTGGGCGAGGGTCAAGAGGCGGCTGCGTTGCATGAATGTGACAATTGACGAACTCATCGGAGCCAGATGCTCGCTCTGCGTACGAAGCCTGATGATTACAGCAGAGTCACCGAGATGCCCCGATACGGGGGTCCCCGCCCGGTTCACCCAGACGGTCGGAGCAGGGCTCAGCGGCTGTGGTCCACGCTGATCCGGGCCTCGTCAGCCAGCCGGTAACCGACCCCGTAGACGGTGGTCACCAACTCCGATCCGTCCAACTTGGCGCGCAGCCGACGGACGTGCACGTCCACGGTCCGGGCCACCGCGTGCTCGTACCCCCAGACGCTGGACAGCAACTGGAGACGCGTGAAGACCCGACGTGGCCGCTCGGCCAGGAACAGCAGCAGCTCGTACTCGATGCGGGTCAGCGGGACGACCCGGTCGCCCCGGCGGACCATCCGCGAGCCGGCCAGGATGTGGACCTGGTCGGCGTCGGCGGACGCCTCGCCGGCGGCGGGGCTCGGGACCGGTCGCGGCCCCGGCGCGGCGTCCTCGACGGTACGCAGCTGACCCTCCCCCGACTCGGCCAGCTCGCCGAGCAACTGCACCAGCCGCGCCAGCCGGGGGCTCAGCGGCCCGGGGGCGAGGTCGAGCGTGATGGTCAGGGTCGGGCCGGTGCGGGGACGGGCCGGGCGCGGCCCCGGGTGGCGGCGCGTGGGGATGGCGACGACGGACATGGTGCCTCCTGAGTGGCGGTACGACCGCCACGCCCGGTAGGGCGTGACGGTCAGTGGCGCGCCCACCCGGCGTTGACCGGGGACGCGAGGGGGGAGGTGCGGTGCAGCGGGGTCGGGCCGAGGGCCGGCAGGCCGGCGATCCGCCAGGCCGCGAAGCCGCCGGCCACATCGGTGGCCCGGTGCAGGCCGACGTCCTGCAGGGCGGCTGCGGCCAGCGACGAGGTGTAGCCCTCCTGACAGAGGATCACCACCGGTACGTCGTAGTCGACCGCCTGCGGCAGTCGGGCCGGACAGCGTGGATCGAAGCGCCACTCCAACACGTTGCGTTCGACCACGAGCGAGCCCGGCACCACGCCGTGCGCGGCCCGCTGCGCGGCCGGGCGGATGTCGACCAGCAGCGCTCCGGCCCGGTACGCCAGGTGCGCCCGCTCCGGGTCCAACCGGTCGAGCCGGGCACGCGCGGCGGCCAGGATCTCGTCGATGCCCCGGGAGCCCGGCGGCGGCACAGGGGCTGGACGGCGCTCGGCGGTTACCTGCATTCTCGGTTCCTTCCGGTGACAGGAGCTGGATCGTGGCTCGCCGTGCTCACCAGGACCGTCCGGCTTCGGCGACCTCGGCGACCCGCAGTCGCCCGTTCAGGAGCTGGTAGCGGGTCATCCGCAGCAGCGCCGGCCGGTAGACGTGCACGCTGACCGCCGGTGCCGGACCCTGGTTGGTCACCTGGTGCACGTGTCGGGGGCCGAAGCGGCGACCGGTGCCGGCGGACAGCAGTCGGGGGCGGAGCCGGCCGGCGCTGACCGTCTCCTCGGTGAGCGCGCCGCTGACGACTCGGAACGCTCCGGAGGAGCCACCGTGGTCGTGCAGGTCGGTGCCCTGCCCGGGCAGCCAGCTCAGCGCCCACACCTCGTGGTCGTCGCCGACGGCGAGGCGGGCATACCAACGCTCGACGGGATCGAAGCGCAGCGCGACCGGCCAGCCGGCCGGGTCGGCCCACCGAGCGGCGACGGTGAGCAGGTCGGGCTCCGGGCGGTCATGGGTCATGGCGGTTCCTCGCGGGTCGTTCGGCGGGGTGCCCTCGTACTCTAGACGGCAAAGTCTATAGGTTTAGTAGGTAATTCCACCTGTTGGGACGCGAGCTCGACGCCGGCCTGCCGGTCAACCTCACTCCGGCTGACACCGGCGCGGACGTGCCGGTATACAGGTTCGGTGGAAGATCCCCTGCCCGAGCAGATGCGCGCCGCCGGCACCACGCTGCTGGCCGCGCTCGACCCCGCCGCCCGCGAGAGCGCCGTGCACCCGTTCGACGACGAGGCGACCCGGCGTTGGCTGGAGTACCGGCCCCGACCCCGACCCGGCGTCAGCCTCGCCGAGTTGGACGTCGCCGGTCGCAAGGCCGCGCACCGGCTGCTGGCCACCGCGCTCAGCCCTTCGGCGTACGCACAGGCAATGGCGATCATCTCGCTGGAGGAGGTGCTGGACCGGGCCGAGGGCTGGCAGCGCGGGCGACACAGCGGTGACTACCGGGTGGCCGTGTTCGGCGACCCGGCGCGCGACGACCGCTGGGCGTGGCGGATCGAAGGACACCACCTGTCGGTGAACATGACCGTGGTGGATGGCCAGGTCTCCCCCGCGCCGATCTTCTTCGGCGCCAACCCGGCTGCGGTCCGGTACGCCGGCCGCCCGGTTTCCCGCCCACTCGGCGTCGAGGAGGACCTGGCCCGGGCCCTGCTCGACGCGCTGGGCCCGGCCGAGCGGGCCGCCGCGATCATCGCCGACGAGGCGCCGGCGGACATCATCAGCGCCACCCGTGGGCGGGTCGACGCGCCGCTGGAGCCGCTCGGCGTGCCGGCCGACCGGCTGGGGCCGACCGGCCGCGCGTTGCTCGACCAGGTGGTCGCGCTCTACCTGGACCGGCTGCCGCCCGAGCTGGCCATCTGGGAGGCCGCTCGACTGGACGCCGGCCCGCTGCACTTCGCCTGGGCCGGCCCGACCCACCCCGGGCGGCGGCACTACTACCGGGTGCAGGGCGACGACCTGCTGATCGAGTACGACAACACCAGCGCGGACGGCAACCATGCGCACACCGTGCTGCGCCGCCCCGCCAGCGACTTCGGCGCCGACGTCCTGGCAACCCACCGCCAAACCCACCCCCACTGACCCCACCCCCGCCGATCTTGCGGTTTCGGTGGTCGAACTGCCCGGGTAGACGGTTTTTTGCGGGCACCGAAGGTGCGAGATCGACGCGGGCGGATGTCCGTCAGGGGCGGTTGTCCGTCAGGGGCGGGTGGCTTCGATCAGGAAGCGTTGGGCGTGGGCGACGAAGGGGCCCTCGACGGTGATGCGGTGGTGGAGGTCGCGCAGTGGCGCGCGGTAGCGGTCGACCGTGAACCCGGGCACCGTCCAGATCACCTTGCGCAGGAACCAGACCACCGCGCCGATGTCGGAGAAGGTCGCCCGCAGGGTGGCCCGACACAGGTCGATCACCCGCAGGCCAGCGGCTTCGGCCTCGGCGGCCGCCTGCTCGGGGTGCCGCTGGCTCGGCGGCGGCAGCGGCCCGAGGATCGCCTCACTCAACTTTCGCATGGTGCCCGCCCCGATCTGCTGCGACAGGAACGTCCCGCCCGGCCGCAGCACCCGCGCCGTCTGAACCCAGTCGGTACGCACCGGATGCCGACTGACCACCAGGTCGAACGAGGCGTCGCGGAACGGCAGCGGCCCGTCCGGTGCGACCGCCACCACCGACGCGCCGACCCGACGCAGGGTCCGTCGGGCGACCTCGACGTTCGGCGGCCACGCCTCGGTCGCCGTCAGCAGCTTCGGCGGACGCGGCACATCGGCGAGCACCTCCCCGCCGCCGGTGTCCACGTCCAGCGCCGCGTCGGCGTGCGCCATCCGGTCGGCGACGAGCCGGGCGTACCCCCAGGGTGGACGCTCCTCGGTGGCCCGGCCAGCCAGCCAGCCGAAACCCCAACCATCCACGGGTGCGGCGACAGCCTCCGCGATCAACTCCTCGGCGTCACGCTCAGCGGTCATGGCGGTCAGCCTCGCGTCCGGTCACCCGACCGGCAACCCATTTGCCGCCGCCCAGCGGGGCGTGAGCGATGGATTCAGCCGAGGCCGAGCTGGTGTTCTTCGAGGGCGGCCTGGAGGATTCCGAGCGCCTTCGGTCCCATGCCGTGCAGCTTGGCCAGGTCCGCCCGGGGGACGCCGGCGAGCTGCCGCAGCGCCGTGTAGCCGGCGCCGTGCAGGGCCCGGGTCGCGGGCGCGCCGATCTTCGGGAGAGTGCCCAGAGATGAGGTCATCCGCGGAGGGTAGACCGACCAGCAGCACCGATGCCGACCCCGCGCACAAAGCCGGCCGGCCGGGCGCCGGGCTCGGGCGTCGAGCAGGCCCGGCTCGTGCGTCGAGCAGACCGGCTCGTGCGTCGAGCAGACCGGCTCGTGCGTCGAGCAGACCGGCTCGTGCGTCGAGCAGACCGGCTCGCAGGTCGAGCAGACCGGCTCGCAGGTCGAGCAGTCGGGGTGGCAGTTCGGGTCAGGGGCGGGCGATCTCGCCGGTGGAGCCGGCGAGCGCGTCCAGGCCACCGGCCTCGGCCCGGCCGCTGTCGAACTGACGCATCAGCCGGGCGCCCAGGTGCACGCCGACTCCGCCGGCGGCCAGCGCGACCAGCTCGGTGACCAGGATCGCGACCGACGCGCCGCGCTGCGGGGAGTGTGACCGGACCAGGCAGGTGAGCAGGAACATGGCGGCCATCACCGCGTTCGCCAGGTTGAAGGCGACGGCGGTACGGCGGGTGCGGTCGCCGGGCACGTCCCACAGGTCGACCATGCCGGCTACGGCGGTCAGCGCGGCGGCGACGAGCGCGGCGATGCCCGTCCAGTAGCCGCCCTCGCCGAGGAACGCGGGCCCGCCGACGACGTCGGTGAGGTCGAAGACGGTGGCGCTGACGAAGAGCCCGAGCGGGAACGTCACCAGCATCGGTTGGATCGGGTGTCCCTGCACCCGCAGCCGGCTCTGCATCGGTCCTCCCCCGGGTCGGCGCAGCTCACCTGACCAGAGTGCTACCCGGGGTCGGTCGGGGCGAAACGATGCCGCCCGACTCGCCGTTGACCGGACGAACGGACACCACAACGCCGTTGCGTTAGGGCGGAGCGGCTGTTCGTCAACCCGTACCGCCTCGTCGATCATGGAGTTGATGGGCGACACCGTTATGAGGCCAAGACCAGGCACCACAACTCCATGATCGACGGGGCCGGGCTGCCCCGTTCTCGCGATCTTGCACTTTCTGCCTCGACTTACGGGGCATTCCACGCATCTCGGCGACCGAAACTGCAAGATCGACGCGGCGGGGCGCGCTGGAGTGGCGGACCTGGGTGTCGGGAGTTCACCGTGCCTCCTTGGCCCAGCAACTGAACGCTAAACGCAACGGTGTTGACGGACACCACACGCCCTGATCAACTCGCGTTTCAGGAAACCGCGCCCAAGAAGCCCCGACACCCCGCCTTCAAGGAACGCGAGTCGATCACCGCAGGCGCACCGCACGGACGGGCGCACCGCACGGACGGGCGCACCGCACGGACGGGCGCGCCGCACGGACGGGCGCGCCGCACGGACAGGGCCACCGCACGGACAGGGGGCGCGGGGTGGTCAGGTGTCGCGGGAGCGGGAGACCGTCCGGACCAACCGCTCGGCCACCTCGCGTAGCGGAATGTCCAACGACGTCGCGGCGGTACGCAGCACCTCGAGTGCCTCGGCCGGCGGGCACCCACGCTGGGTCATGATCACGCCGACGGCCTGGCCTACCACCCCGTCGTGCAGCAGCGAGGCGTCCCGCTCACTGGCGAGCGCGAGTTGCCGCCTACGGTCACGGACGGCGGCCAGCAGCAGCCCGGCGTGTTCGGCGAGCAGCATCGCGGTCAACTGGTGTTGCGGGGTCAGCAGGTCCGGCGAAGCGGCGTAGAGGTTGATCGCGCCGATCACCTGGTCGTCGATGTCCACCGGCGCGGAGATCACCCCGCGTACGCCAAGATCGCGGGCGCGCACCGTCCAGGCCGGCCAGCGAGGCTCACCGGCCAAATCAACGGCGAGGATCATCTCGCGGCGTCGGATCGCGCTCATCGCCGGCGAGTCCGGCCCGTGCCGCAGGTCGTCCAGACCGGCCAGCCGTTCGTCGGAGGCGGCCACCCCGGCCGGTTCGCCAGCGCGCAGGGCGGTGAACCCACACCAGCGCACCCCGGCCACCGCGTCCCGGGTGACCCGGACCAGCGCCAGCAGCGCCTCATCGAAATCGGTCAGCGCGATCAGGCCGGCGGTCAACTCCCGCAACAGCGCGGCGGTTTCCAGGACGCCGAGGTTCTGCACCACCGGGTCCCGCGTGTCGAGGTTCACCGGTCCGCAGCCTTCGCACACTCTCGCGCCCGCCCAGCGGGCATCGTCACCTGTGTCATCCGTCTGCTCTCTCCCGACTTGACCGACCAGCCCTACTACCCTGGGAAACGCGGGTCGAAACGGCGTAAATCGGGGCCCCTGCCGCACGTGGACGCGCGACAGAGGCCCCGGCGGGCCTACGTCAGCGCGAGCCGCCGCCAAGCCGCCGCCCGATCGACGCGATCAGCCGGTCGAGCTCGGAACCGAACGGGTTGTCGTGCACCAGGTACGTCCAGGTCGCGGTGGGCCGGACCAGGGTGCCATCCTCGGGCTGCCAGTCCTCATCGAATTCGGTCTCGAGGAAGGTGGCGATGGTGCGGGCCTCGATCTCCGGGATCAGGTCGTTGAACGCCGGCACCGCAGCCCGGTGGAACTCGTCCAGCGGGTCGAGCCGGCCCAGCGCCCGCAGGTGCACGCCCTCGCGGACCTCGGACAACTCGGCCAGGTGCTCCGCCCAGAGCCGATCCAGGTGGAAGAGCGCGATCGAGCGGGCCGCCCGGGCGAGCAGGTCCTCGTCCATCTCGCTCGCCTTGTCCGGCTCCTTCTCGAGCAGCATCACCGCGGCCACGTCGCTGGTCAGCAGCCGCTCCCGGCGCGCGGCGAGGGCCTTGCGCTGCTGCTCGATCACCACGCTGTAGCGCCAGGTGTTGCGGTGGATCTCGTGGTTGACACCCTCGGCGACCCGCTGGGCGTGCTCCACCGCGTAGTCCACCTGATCGTCGGTCACCAGGCCGTCGGCGTTCATCCGCGGCGACGCCGGCACCGAGTCGGCGGCGTGCCGGACGACCAGGTCATCCTCCAGGCTGACGAAGAAGACCGAGCCGCCCGGGTCGCCCTGCCGGCCGGCCCGACCGCGCAACTGGTCGTCCACTCGGCGGCTGTCGTGCCGGCCGCTGCCAATCACGTAGAGCCCGCCCAGCTCGGTCACCCGCGCCTGGTCGCTCTGGTCGCTGCCGCCGAGTCGGATGTCGACGCCCCGGCCGGCCATCTGGGTGGAGACGGTCACGGCACCGTACGCGCCGGCCTCGGCGATGATCGCCGCTTCCTCGTCGTCGTTCTTGGCGTTCAGCACCAGGGAGGGCACCCCGGCCGCGTTCAGCCCGGCGGCCAGCCCCTCGGACTCCTTGACGTCCAGCGTGCCGATCAGAACCGGCCGCCCCTTGGCGTGCCAGCGCTGGATCTCGTCGATCAGCGCCTCGTCCTTCTCCGCCCGGGTGGCGTAGATCCGGTCCGGCTCGTCCTCGCGGACGCACGGCGTGTTCGGCGGGATCACCGCGACCTCGAGGCCGAAGAACTCCCGCAGCTGGTCGCCGACCAGCACCGCGGTGGCGGTCATGCCGCAAAGCTTCGGGTAGAGCCCGAGGAACGCCTGCACGGCGATGGTGCCCAGCACCTCACCCTCGGCGGTCGCGTCGAGGCCCTCCTTGGCCTCGACCGCGGCCTGGAGCCCGTCCGGCCAGCGGCGGCGCTGGGCGACCCGGCCGCGCATCTCGTCGATCAGCTCGACCGAGCCGTCCCGGACGATGTAATCCACGTCACGGTGCAGGAGGGCGTGCGCGTGCAGCGCCACGTTGACCGCGGAGAGCTGCGCGACGTGCTCCTCGTCGTACAGGTCGATGCCGAGCTTGGCCTCGACGGCGGCCAGGCCGGCGGAGGTGAACGCCACGCTCCGCCCGTCCTCGGAGGCCGTGTAGTGCTTGCCCTTGCGCAGGCCACGGACCAGCCCGGCGGCGGCGTGCACCGGGTCCTGCTCGCCCGGCACCGCGCCGGCGAGGACCATCGGCACCCGAGCCTCGTCGATCATGATCGAGTCGGCCTCGTCGACGATCGCGGTGGCCAGCGCGGGCTGCACCCGGTCGTCCACGTCGGTGACCAGCTGGTCGCGCAGGTAGTCGAAGCCCGCCTCGCTGACCGAGACGTAGGTGACGTCGCAGGCGTACGCGTCGCGCCGCTCCTGCGGGGTGGATGCCTCGTTGACCCAGCCGACGGTGAGGCCGAGCAGGAGGTAGACCGGCTCCATCCACTGGGCGTCGCGGCGGGCCAGGTAGTCGTTGACGGTGAGCACGTGCACCGGCCCGTTGCCGAGCCGGACGTGCCCGTACGCGGCGATCGTGGCGGTCAGCGTCTTGCCCTCACCGGTGGCCATTTCGGCGACCTTGCCCGAGAGCAGCGCCATCGCGCCGAGCAGCTGCACGTCGTACGGCCGCTGGTCGAGGCCACGGCGGGCGGCCTCGCGGCCGACTGCGCAGATCTCCTCGTAACCGGTGGCGGCACCCGCGGCCTCGGTCAACTCGGCGTCGTCGAGCGCGGCGAGGTCATCCTCGCGCGCCTCGATCGCCGGCAGCAGCTTCTCCAGCGGAGCAAGATCCACGGTCGAGCCGGGGCGCTGAAGGAAGCGCCGGAACTTGCTCTTGAACCGTTGCGACACACCCATGAGCGGCAACGGTACGCGATTCCAGCGGG
Source organism: Micromonospora sp. NBC_01638 (assembly GCF_045209745.1). Lineage (NCBI taxonomy): Bacteria > Bacillati > Actinomycetota > Actinomycetes > Micromonosporales > Micromonosporaceae > Micromonospora > Micromonospora sp. NBC_01638. Next base: position 5,567,676 of record NZ_CP109273.1, on the reverse strand, counting down.
CTCGCGCGGCCCGGCCGCCCGGTTTGTCGACCCGATGGGACGAACTCAGCCGACCAGCAGCTGGTGGGTGGCGAGCTCCCGGTAGAGCGGATCGGTGGCGGTCAGCTCGGCGTGGGTGCCCACGGCCACCACCCGGCCGCCGTCGAGGACGACGATCTGGTCGGCGTCGACCACGGTGGCGAGCCGGTGCGCCACGATCAGCAGCGTTCGGCGGACGGCCACCGCGTCGATGGCGCGGCGCAGCGCCGCCTCGTTACGCGAGTCGAGGTTGCTGGTCGGCTCGTCGAGCAGCAGCACCGGTGGGCCGGCGAGCAGCGCGCGGGCGATGGCCAGCCGCTGCCGCTCACCCCCGGAGAGCAGTACCCCGCCCTCCCCCACCTGGACGTCCAGGCCCTGCGGAGAGCGCAGCGCCAGGTGGCCCAGGTTGACCTCGTCGAGGACGTCGCGCAGGCGGTCCTCGGTGGCGTCCGGGGTGGTGATCAGCAGGTTCTCCCGCAGCGTGCCGGCCAGCACGGGGGCCTCCTGCTCGACGTAGCCGAGCCGGGCCCGCAGCGCGTCGCGGGGCAGGTCCCGTACGTCGCTGCCGTCCAGTCGGACCGCGCCGGCGCTCACCTCGTAGAAACGCTCGACCAGGGCCAGCAGGGTCGACTTGCCGGCGCCGGAGGGCCCGACAAGTGCGGTTCGGGTGCCGGCGGGCACCGCGAAGCTGACCTCGTGCAGCACCGACTCGCCACCCGGATAGCCGAACCCCACCCGGTCAAACTCGATCATCGGGATGGGGCGACGCGGGATCGCCGTCGCAGTGGCGGCCACCGGCCGATCGTCCGCGCCCTCGGCGGGCACGGCGAGGATCTCCTCGATCCGTTGCAGGGCGCCCAGGCCGGACTGCAACTGGGTGTACGCGTTCAACACCTGGGCCAGCGGCAGGGCCAGGAAGAACAGGTACATGACGAAGGCGACCAGATCCCCGACGGTGATCGCCCCGGCGGCGACCCGGGCCCCGCCGATGCCGAGCACCAGCAGGAACGCGCCCTGCACGGTGACCGAGCCGATGGGCCCGACCACCGCCTGCACCCGGGCCACCCGCAGCCCCGCCCCGTACGCCTCGCGCGCGCTGCCGGCGACGGTCTCCGTCTCCCGGGCCTCGGCCCGGCTGGCCCGGATGGTCCGGGCGGCCGAGATGGAACGCTCCACCGCCGAGGTCATCTCGCCGACCCGCTCCTGCGCGGCACGGGCCAACGCCCGGACCCGCCGCGCGAAGGTGGCCGCGAAGCCCAGCCCCAGCCCCACCCCGAGCAGGGTGACGCCGAACAGCAGCGGATCGAGCAGCACCATGGCGGTGCCCGCGCCCAGCACCATCACCGCTCCGGTGACCGTCTCGAAGAGCCCGGAGGTGACCACCGCCCGCAGCAGGGTGGTGTCCGAGCCCACCCGGGAGAGCAGGTCGCCGGTGCGGCGGCGGTCGTACTCGGCGATGGGCAGCCGCAGCAGGTGCCCGGCCAGCCGCCGCCGGGTGCCCAGCACCAGCCCCTCGGCCGTGCGTTGCAGGAGGTAGTTGCGCAGACCGCCGATCGCCGCGCCGAGCAGCACCAGCGCCACCAGCACCGCCACCAGCCGGGACACTCCCAGGCCGTCGCTCACCCGGTCGAGCACCGACCGGGTGAGCAGCGGCTGGGCCAGTGACGCCCCCGCCCCGAGCAGCGACAGCGCGCCCACCACGACCAGGGTGCCGAGGTGCTCACGCAGGTACGGCAGCAGCGCGATCAGACCGATCGGCCGGTCCTTCGGGGTGCTGCCGACCGGCCGGTCCTTCGGGGTGCTCATGCCGGGAACGGTAGCCCGGCCCGTCACCCCGCGAGCGCGCTGCGACGCCAGGTCATCCGGCCAGCACCACCTGAAGCTCCTGGCGGCGACGGTCGGCCAGGTCGGTGAGCAGGGTGGGTGCCTCGTCGAACGGCACCACCGCCGAGACGAGGTGCTTGCGGATCACGTCCCCGTAGGTCCGGAGCAGGTCGATGGTCTCGGCGGAGAGCCGCTCACGGTCCCAGGTGGGCGCGAGCCCGCGCGGCACCCGGCCGATCTGCGCGCAGCGCAGGGACAGCCCGTTGTGGTGGAACTCCTCACCGAGCCGGACCGCGTCGGCGCCGCCCTGGTAGAAGGCCAGGTCGATGACGGTGCCCTGGGGCCGCAGCAGCCGCAGGGCGAGCTGCAACGCCCACGCCTGCCCCCGGCACTGGAACACCACGTCGGCGCCCCGGTCGCCGGTGGTGTGCGCCCAGCGGGTCTTGAGCACCACCGCCGGGTCGTCCGCGCCCGGGTCGAGGGTTTCCAGGCCGAGCGCCTCGGCGACCTGGCGGCGTTGCGGGGTGGGATCGAGCACCACCACCGAGGCAGCGCCATTGCGCCGGGCGAACAGCGCCGTCAGCAACGCCACCACACCGGCGCCGACCACGGCGACCCGCCGGCCGCGAACCCCGTCGCCGAGCGCGCGGACGTCGGCGCCGTGCAGGTCGCCGGCGGCGTGCAGCAGACCGTTGGCGCAGATCGGGCCCATGTGCGCGACGTAGACGCCGAGCAGCGGGTCCAGGTCGTCGGGCAGCGCCACGAACCGCTCGGCGACCGGGTCGGCCAGCCAGCCGGTGCGGTGCCCGTACGTCATCGCACCGACCGTGCCCACCGCGACGGCCAGGGTTTCGCTCTCCACCACCCGGCCGACCTGCATGTAGCCGAGCCGCCTCACCGGGTACGGGGTGCTCGCCGCGCCCGGCTGGAACAGCCCCAGGTCGGCGTTCCAGGTGACGTTCAGGTACGGGTTGGTGCCCTTGACGTAGCTCAGCTCGGTGCCGGCGGAGACCCCGCTGAACAGCGTCTCGACCCGGAACGTGCCGGGGCGCACCGGCGCGGCGTCCTGCTCCACCAGCTCGACCCGGCCGGGGCCGGTGACCACCACCACCTTGTCACGCATCGGCGGTCACCCCCGCGCTGAGCACTGCCGGACCGGTGGGGGTGGCGAGCCGCACGGTCGCGCCGGTGCGGGCCGAGTCGGCCACCGCGAGGGCCAGCCGCTGGGTGGCCAGGGCCTCGGCGTACGGGACGCGGACGTCGTCACCGATGCCGCGTACGGCGTCGATGAAGGCCCGGTCCACCGCCACCCGGGCGGCTTCCGGGTCGGCCGGGACGTGTCGTTCACCGTCGGCGTCGCGGATCGACAGGCCGTCCTCGGTGAGTGCGAGAGCCAGCCCGTCGGCGAGGATCTCCAGGCCGGCGCGGTGCTTCCACCCCAGCACGCAGGCCGCGCTGAGGGTGCCGACCGCGCCATCGGCGAAGCGCAGCGCGGCGGTGGTCACCGAGTCGATGTCGGCGCCGTCGACCGGCGGCGGGGTGCCGTTGCCGTACGCGGTCACCTCGGTGACCTCGCCGGCCAGCACGCGGATCAGGTCCAGCACGTGTGCGGCCTGCTCGACCACCGGGCCGCCGGAGCGGTCCCGCCGCGACCACCACGCCACCGGGGGCACCTTGTCCAGCCAGGCGCCACTGACCATCCGCACCGGGCGGTCGGCGAGCAGTTCACGGGCCTCGTCGAGCACGTTCAGGTAGCGCCAGTGGTGGCCGACGGCGGTGCGCAGCCCGCTGCGCGCGACCTGGTCGGCGATCCGCTCGGCGGTGCCCAGGTCGACCGCGACGGGTTTCTCCACGAACATCGGCACCCCGGCCTCGATCACCGCCTCCTCGGCCGGGCCGTGCGCGAACGGTGGCACGCAGACGTACACGGCGTCCGGACTGGTGGCCAGCAGGTCGGCGACGTCGGCGCAGGCGCGCCCCCCGTACTGTGCGGTCAGCACGGACGCCGCCGCCGGCGCGACGTCGGTGACCCCGACCAACTCCACGTCCTCCAACCCGGCCAGCACCCGCGCGTGACGCTGTGCCACTCCGCCGGCCCCGACCAGACCCACCCGGCATGCACGCATCCGCCACCCCTTCGAAGACCTTTCAGATGCGATGGGAGCAGTCCCCGCAGGTGTGCGCAATCAAACGTTCATCCCCCGGGAACATATTGGCGTCACCTTTGTGATCAAGCTGTTGCCAGCAATGCGGTTAGCGCGTGATGGGGAATGGGAACAACCAATTTCGGTTTCCACGCACGAACGGAGGGGTGCCCGTGCGGGACACGACATCGAGCGTTTCACCGGTGGTGGAGGCGTGGGCTACGTACCGGACGACGTCGGCGGCGGACTGGCCCACGCGTCGGCTGTTGCGCGCCAAGGGAGACACCCGGGTCAGCGTGGTGTTGCCGGCGCGTAACGAGGAGGCCACCGTCGGCGCGATCGTGTCGACCATCCGGGAGCATCTGATGGATCGGGTCGCTCTGGTGGACGAGCTGATCGTGGTGGATTCACGTTCGACCGACCGCACCGCGCAGGTGGCCCGTGCCGCCGGCGCGGAGGTGGTCAGCCAGGACGCGATGACCCGGGGGCTGCCCCGACTCACCGGCAAGGGCGACGCGCTCTGGGCCGGTCTGGCCGCCGCCGACGGGGACGTGGTGGCGTTCATCGATGCCGACCTGCGGGAGTTCCGGCCGCACTTCGTGAGTGGGCTGCTCGGCCCGCTGCTGACCGACCCGTCGGTCGATTTCGTGAAGGGGTTCTATCACCGACCCCTGGTGGGCACCGCCAGCGTGGAGCAGGACGGCGGCGGCCGGGTGACCGAGCTGATGGCCCGACCGCTGCTCAACCTCTTCTGGCCCGAGCTGGCCGGCTTCGTGCAGCCGCTCGCCGGCGAGTACGCGGGCCGCCGGGACGTGCTGGCCCGGGTGCCGTTCGTCTCCGGGTACGGGGTGGAGACGGCCATGATGATCGATCTGCTCGACCTGGTCGGCCTGGACGCGATGGCGCAGGTCGACCTCGGTGAGCGCCAGCACCGGCACCAGGACACGGCGGCCCTCGGCCGGATGTCCGCGCAGATCATGTTGACCGCCTGGTCCCGGTTGCAGCGGCGCGGCTGGGCGACCCCCGGGCTGGCACCGGAGGCGTTGCTGACCCAGTTCCGTCGCGGTGGCTCGGACACGTTGCCGAACCTCGACCGCGAGATCGTGGTCAGCGACGTGTCCATCGAGGAGCGTCCACCGCTGGCCGACCTGCGCCACCGGGTGCCCCGCAGGCGGGTGGCCGCCGCGTGAGCGGCCGGAAGGGACGGGCACGATGAGCCTCACCGTGTTGATGAACGCCGGCCCGTGGCTGTCCGTGCCACCGCCCGGTTACGGCGGCATCGAGAACGTGATCGCCACGTTGGTGCCGGAGCTGCGGCGTCTCGGCGTACGGGTGGTGCTCGCCTCGGTGGGCAGCAGCGACCTGCCGGTGGACGAGCAGATGTCGGTCTTCGCCGACGGGCAGTTCGCCGCGTTGCAGCGGCCGTACAACCAGGTCTGCGGGATCGCCCAGGCGCACCTGGCCGGGGTGGTCCGTGAGCTGCACTCCCGCGACGACATCGACCTGGTGCACGACCACGTGGAAGCGGTCGGGCTGGCCACTCTCGCCGCGCTGGGGCCGGCCGGCCCGCCGACCCTGCACACCCTGCACTGGGACCTGGCCAAGCACCCGGCGCTCTACGGCGCTCTGGACGGCGGCGACCGGGTTCGGGTCAACGGCGTCTCCGCGTCGCAGCTGGCCCGGGCCCCGCTGGCGTTGCGAGGGCACTCGGTGGGGCACGTGCACCTGTCCACCCCGCTCGCCGTGGACGCCGACCGGCGGCCCCGGCCGGAGAAGGGCGAGCACCTGCTCGTCCTGGGCCGGATCAATCCGGGCAAGGGGCAGGACGTGGGCGCCCGGCTCGCGCATCGCGTCGGTATCCCGCTGGTGCTGGCGGGGCCGGTCGGCCCGTATCATCGGCCGGCCGATCTGGCCGCGGCCGGCGACGAGGCCCGGCAGAACCCGGACGTGCGGTTCTTCCTCGACGAGGTGGCGCCGCACGTCGACGGGGACCTGGTCCGCTGGGTCGGCACCGTGGCCGGTCAGGACCGGGACGACCTGCTCGCCAGCGCCCGCGCGTCGCTGTTCCCGCTGCGCTGGGAGGAGCCGGGCGGCACGGCGGTCGTCGAGTCACTCGCCCTGGGCACACCGGTGGTGGCCACCGCCCGGGGTTGCCTTCCGGAGTTGGTCGAGCACGGCCGGACCGGGCTGCTCACCACCGACGAAGACGAGCTGGCTGATCTCGTATGCTCCGCCGACCTGCTCGACTCCGACGAGTGCCGGCGGGTGGCCGCGCAGCGGTTCACCCCCGCGGTCATGGCCCAGCGCTACGTCGAGCTGTATGAGCGGGTCCGTCGGCTGGCCAGCGCGCCGCGGCTGCTACCGGCCTGACCGGCAACGGGGCAGGATCCGTAAGCGCGGCTTGACCGTCGCCGCGGCCGGAGCGGCAGCCGCGGTTTGTCGGCGGCGGCAGCGGGTAGCCCGGCAGCGCTCACGCCCGCCGCGCAGCGAGGAGCCGGTGATGGTCGGATCGATGGCCCACTACCGGGCCCGACCCAACCCGGCCGACGGCAAGCCGCCGGTCCGCCGAGCGGCGGCAACAGCGGGAGTGCTGTTCCTGCTGGTCGGCGCGCTCGGTTTCGTGCCGGGGATCACCAGCGGCATGGACGCCCTGCGCTTCGCCGGCCACGGCTCGGGCGCGTACCTGTTCGGCGTTTTCCAGGTGTCGGTGCTGCACAACCTGGTGCACCTGGCGTTCGGGGTGGCGGGTCTGGTGCTGGCGCGGACGGTCACCGGCGCTCGGGCGTTCCTGATCGGCGGCGGCGCCGTCTACCTGGTGCTCTGGCTGTACGGGCTGGCGGTGGACCACGACACCGGGGCGAACGTGCTACCGGTCAACAACGCCGACGGCTGGCTGCACCTGGGCCTCGGCGTCGGCCTGATCGCGTTGGGCGCCCTGACCGGGCGGCCCCGTCCGTGACCTGCCGTTGCGGGCCGTGACCTGCTCGGTCCGGTTTGGTCCGGCACGGCGTCGGGTAGTTGGCAGATCCCGACCCAGCAGCGAATCGAGGCGCCGATGTCGAGCCGGATCACCTGCGACGTGCACACCACGACACCGGTGGCGATCGTCCGGCTCAAGGGTGCACTGGACCTGGGGAGCATGCGGTCGGTGCACCAGGCGCTCACCGACGCGCTCGTCGATCAGCCGGAGGCGCTGATCGTCGACCTGGCCGAGGTGAATGTCAAGGACCGGCTGGCGCTGTCCGTCTTCGCCGCGACCGCCCGTCGGGCCGAGGAGTGGCCGGCCGTGCCGGTGGTGCTCTGCGCCCCGTCGCCGGTCGCCGCGCGATGGCTGGCCGAGTCGACCACGTGCCGGGTGGTCCCGGTGTCCGCGGACTGCGCGGAGGCCACCCTGGTGGCAGGCTCGACCAGCACTTTGCGAATGCGGACCCGGCTGGAGCCGGTGGCCGAGGCCTGCCGGCGTGCCCGGGAGCTGGTCACCGACGCGTGCGCGCGGTGGAATCTGCCCGACGCGTCGGGCCCGGCCGCGTTGGTGCTCAGCGAGCTGGTCGGCAACGTGGTCCGGCACGCCGGCACGCCGATGCAGGTGACGGTGACCCTGCGCCGGCCGTACCTGCATTTGGCGGTCGTGGACGGCAGCCGCGCGAAGGCCCGGCCGGGCGGGACGAACCTGCACGCCGAGGGTGGGCGCGGGCTGCTCCTGGTGAGGGAGCTGGCCCAGAAGTGGGGCAGCGTGCCGGCCGGTCAGGGCAAGGCGGTCTGGGCGATGCTGCCGGTGACCTGAGCGTTCGAGGTGCTTGCAGCCGGTACCAGCGATCTGACCGAATTTTCCGCTCTGGCCTGGTTACATGGTGAGAGGGTCGGGTAGGCCTTGCCCGTCCTTTCTGCCGTCACGACGGGGTGAGTAGCCATGCCCAAGCGGGTAACCACGGAACCCGGCCGCGATCGGGGCCCGGCGATCCTGGCACCGGCCCGCTTCGGGGGCTTCCCCGGAGCGGTACGAGCACCGGTCCCCGGCAACTCGTTGACCAAGTTCCTCGCCACCACAGACCACAAGCAGATCGGTCTGCTGTATCTGCTGACCTCCTTCGGGTTCTTCGTGTTGGCGGGCCTGGAGGCGATGGTGATGCGGGCCGAACTGGCCCGCCCGGGGATGCAGTTCCTCTCCCCGGAGCAGTACAACCAGCTCTTCACCTCGCACGGCGCGGTGATGCTGCTGCTGTTCGCGACCCCGGCGGCCTTCGGGTTCGGCAACTTCATCGTGCCGATCCAGATCGGTGCGCCGGACGTGTCGTTCCCCCGCCTCAACGCGCTGGCCTACTGGCTGTTCCTGTTCGGCGGGCTCATGGTGGTCGGGGGCTTCCTCACCCCGCAGGGTACGGCCGACTTCGGCTGGACCGCGTACAGCCCACTGAGCAGCGCCGCACACTCCCCCGGTCTGGGCGCGAACCTGTGGGTGCTCGGCCTGGTCGTCTCGGGGTTGGGCACCATCCTCGGCGCGGTCAACCTGATCACCACGATCCTGACCCTGCGCTCGCCCGGCATGACCATGTTCCGGATGCCGATCTTCACCTGGAACATGCTCTTCACCAGCCTGCTGGTGATCCTGGTCTTCCCGCTCCTGGCCGCCGCACTGCTGGCGCTGGCCGCCGACCGGCTGCTCAACGCGCACGTCTTTGACGCGGCCACCGGCGGGCCGATGCTCTGGCAACACCTGTTCTGGTTCTTCGGCCACCCCGAGGTGTACATCATCGCGTTGCCGTTCTTCGGCATCATCACCGAGATCATTCCGGTCTTCTCCCGCAAGCCACTCTTCGGCTACACCGGAATGGTGCTGGCCACCGTCGCCATCACCGTGCTGTCCATGACGGTCTGGGCGCACCACATGTTCGCCACCGGCCAGGTGCTGCTGCCGTTCTTCAGCATCCTCAGCTATCTGATCGCGGTGCCCACCGGCGTGAAGTTCTTCAACTGGATCGGCACCATGTGGAAGGGCCAGCTCACCTTCGAGACACCGATGCTGTTCTCCATCGGGTTCCTGGTCACCTTCCTGCTCGGCGGGCTCACCGGGGTGCTGCTGGCCAGCCCGCCGGCGGACTGGCACACCCACGACACCTACTTCGCGGTCGCGCACTTCCACTACGTGGTCTTCGGCACCGTGGTCTTCGCCCTCTTCGCCGGCTACTACTTCTGGTGGCCGAAGATGACCGGCCGGCTGCTCGACGAGCGGCTGGGCAAAGCGCACTTCTGGACCATGTTCATCGGCTTCCACGGCACCTTCCTCGTGCACCACTGGCTGGGCACCAAGGGCATGCCCCGCCGGTACGCCGACTACCTGCCCACCGACGGATTCACCGGACTGAACACGATCTCCACGATCTTCTCGTTCGTCCTCGGCGCGTCCACCCTGTTCTTCATCTACAACGCCTGGAAGTCCTGGCGGTACGGGGCGGTCGTGACGGTGGACGACCCGTGGGGCTTCGGCAATTCGTTGGAGTGGGCCACCAGCTGCCCACCGCCGCTGCGCAACTTCGACCAGATGCCCCGGATCCGCTCCGAGCGCCCCGCCTTCGACCTGAAGTACGGCCCGTTCGTCGCCGATCTGGGCCGCGACCTGCCACAGCGCACCACGAAGCCGCCGCAGCAGTTCGCCGAGGAACTGCACACGGAGCACCACGTGCCAGAATCGCCCGCCGCCGAGGGCGCGCACGGTGCCCGCGAGGCGGTCGAGTTCCAGCCGGTGGCCCAATCCGGCGCCCGGCCGGTGGAGGTGCCGGAGCCCGAGGGCATCCGCCGGCCGAGCTTCGAGGAGAGCGACGCTCCCGAGGACGCCGAGGAGGCACCGAAGCCGCACGAACGCTGGCGCCACCCGCACAGCGACGACGAGCCCGAGGAACGCTGACCGGCGTACGCCGAGAGGGCCGACACCCCGGTGGGTGTCGGCCCTCATCGTGTCGGTGGGCGCGTGCGTGCTGTCGGGCGGTTCCCCGGGCCTGGCGGCTCAGTCCCGGGCGGGAGCCAGGCCAGCGGCGGTGAGCGAGCGGCGCACCGCGGGCTGGACCCGGGTCAGCCGCAGTGGCACCCCGGTCCGCTCCGCCGCATCCCGCCCGGCCATCAGCGCGGCGATCCCGCCGGCGTCGAAACCACCCGCGCCGACCAGGTCGACGACCACCTCGCTGGGCTGGCCGGTGACCGCCTCCAGCATGGCCCGGCGCAACTGGTCCGCGCCGTCGCGGTCGACCTCGCCGCCGACCTCGACCACCACCTGGTCGCCGTTCTGCTTGACGGAGATCCGGGTCTTGCCGGGGTCGGGTTCGGCGGCACCGTTCTGCCACGGCGGCGGCGCATCGGCGAGCATCGCCTGACGCAGCCAGGTGAGCGCCCGCGACAGCAGCCGGGACACGTGCATCTGCGAGATGCCGAATCGGGCGGCGATCTCCGCCTGGGTCTGGTTGCCGTAGAAACGCATCGCCAGGATTCGCCGCTCACGCCAGGGCAATCGGTGCAGCAGACCGCTCACCGTGACCCGGTCGTCAACCGATTCCAGCGCATTGTCCGACTCGCCGACGAGGTCCCCGAACTCCGCGGAGCTCTCCCCGCCCACCGGGGCGTTGAGTGAGGCCGGACTGTAGCCGGCCGCCGACTCCAGCGCGGCGAGGATCTCCTCCTGCGGAGTCTCCAGTCGGGCCGACAGTTCGGCCACCGACGGCGCCCGGGACAGCTCGCTGGTCAGTGCGGCAGTGGCCTGGCCCACCTCGAGGATCAGGTCACGCAGCCGGCGGGGTACGTGTACGCCCCAGGTGCGGTCCCGGAAATGCCGTTTGATCTCCCCCACGATGGTGATCGCGGCGTACGCGGTGAACGAGCCCCGTTCCGGGTCATACCGGTCGACGGCGTTGACCAGCCCCAGCCGGGCCACCTGCTCGAGGTCCTCCAGTGGCTCCCCACGTCCCCGGTACCGGCGGGCCAGCCGGCCGGCGAAGGGCAGCGCGAAGCGCACCAGGTCCTCCCTGGCCTCCCCCCGCCGCTCCGGCGGCAGCCCTGCGATCCGGGCCGCGTACGCCAGTGCCGCCGCGTCGAGATCCTCCAGACCTCGATCGGTGGGTGGTGGTGTTGTGGTCGTGGTCGTGCTCGTCTGTCCGAACATCCGCGCCTCCCTCAGGAAGGTCCCCCGCCCGGATCGGGAAACCGGTCGTGCGCGTGGTCGAGCCACGCACCGGGCCGGAAAAGTGGGTCAGTGACTGGGATGCCAAGCGGGCGACACCGCCTCTACGCAGCGCATTCAGGCCGTCGCAGCCAGCGATGTTCCCGCTCCGTAGGTACTCAATCACGGGACCCCGGGTTCGCGAGGATGTTTCGGCGTGCTCCGCCTCAGGAGACCAGCAACCCCTGGTGGCCGCCGCTGTCGCGGAGCACGGCCAACGCCTCGGCGACCCCCAGCGGGGGCGGCGCGGGCAGGTCGTACGGCTGGGCACGCAGAACCTCGGTGGCCCGGCGGGTGGGCACCGAGGTGACCGGGTACCCCCGGGCGGCAGTCCGGTCCAAGGCCCGCCGCCGCCGCCCGAACCCGGCCACCGCCAGCCACTGCGGCAACCCCGCCAGGGCGGGCGAGCGCACCCCGGGCGGCTCGGGCAACACGTCCACCGAGCTGAACGCCTCGCTGCCGGCCAGCCACCACTCGGCCTCGTCGACGCTGCGCCGGGTGGCGTTCTCACACCAGTACGGCACCAGCCCCGCCCGCACCACCTGCCACGGGTCGAGCAGCCGGCCGCACTCCACCACCAACCGGTTACCGGTCTTGCCTGCGCCGCGCAGCCACCGCCGGTACAGGTCGGCCACGCCCGCGCTCAGCGCCGCCGGCCGGGGCACCAGCACCCGGTGCAGCGGGTGCTCGTGCCGTGCCGACCAGTCCCGCGCGGCAAGCTCGAAGCCTGAGTCGACGCCGTGCTCGGCGTAACCCGACGGTACGGACACCTCCGGCGGCTCCCACCGGGCCGCATCGCCGCCGACGGAGCGCAGCACCTGCCGCAGCACCTGGCTGTCCGGGTGGAAGTCGACCGGGTCCAACCCACTGGCCGGGCAACCGACCTGGAAGCTGTGCCCGACACCGCGCTCCAGCACCGGCCAGGTGCGCGCGTCGCAGACCAGCAGCACCGGGGCACCCGGGAGCAGCCGGTCGGCCAGGAACTGCGCGTACGCGGCCGGCAGGGCCCTGAACGCGGCGGCCAACGACACCGTCGCCCCGCTCAACGGGCCACGGCTGGCCGGGCAGTGCACCTGGCGTAGGTGCAGGTCGGCATTGCCGGCGAGCAGCCGGGTGGCGAGTGCCGCGCCGTGCTCCAGGGCGTCCGCCGGGCGGTCCACCGCGCCGTCGGACCAGTGCACCGACATCTCGAAGCCGGCCGGCAACCAGGGCACGCCGAGAGCCACCGCAAGGTGTGCCGTCGCGCCGTGCGGAGAGCCGATCAGCACTCCGGGGTAGCGCCGGCGGGGGTACTGGTCGACGAACCAGTGGGCTACCCGGGCGGCGTCCACCTCGTCGACCTGGGCCACGGTGATCGCGACCCGACCGGCGGCGCGGGTGACCGCGGCGCGGCGTACCGGCTCCGGAGCGCCGGGGAACCGCGAGGTCGGCCCGGTGTGCCCGAGGTCGGCGCAGTCCTCCCCCCGCAGCGCCCGGGCGGTGGCGGCGACCAGCACCCGGGCGGTGCTGCCCGCAGCCACGACCCGGTCGCCGGCAAGACCGGCGCCATCGGCCGTGAGCACCTTGTGCACCTTGTGCACCGGCCCCACCTTGCCTCGTTCGCTCACCACGCGGCCCGGCTTCCCGTCCCGATGGGGTTCAAACGGAACATCACCCACCCGGCGGCACATTCCGCTGCTCATTGGGGTGCGCCGGTCATCACCGGCGTTCGGTCGCTCGGATTCCGCCCAGGCCAGGGCGGGCACTTCCGGGGCCATGCGCACCGACGACACCAGCGAGCCCGTGCCCTTTGCTCTCCTTCAACGGGACGCAACGCTGGGAGGCATAAGGCGTTGCGTGGGTTGAAGCAGAGCAAAAGAGGCCCGCAGGGGCGACCAGGCGCCCCTGCGAACCCCAGCCGCGGCGCTAAACGAGATCTTGGGCGTTCGCGGTGGCCTCCACCTGCTCCCGGACCTTCCGGGCGGGGGCACCGTCGGCGTACAGGCCCCGCAGGTCAGCGAACGCCGGCTCCGGCGGCGCCAACGACACCCCCGCGTCGACAACGGCCTCCAGTACGCAGGGACGGTCGGCGGCCAGCGCCTCGTCCCAGGCCGCGCCGACCAGCTCCGGGCGGTCCACCCGCAGACCGTGCAGCCCGAGCAGCCGGGCCCAACCGGCGTACGGCACGTCGGGGCGGCGGTGGGTCGGGTCGGACGACAGCTCCCGCCCGCCACCCATGCCGTTCTGGTCCCGGTTGTTGAGCACCAGCACCACCAGTCGAGGGTCCCGCCACTTCTGCCAGTGGTGCGACACGGTGATCAGCTCGGCGAGCCCGTTGAGCTGCATCGCCCCGTCACCGACCAACGCGATCACCGGTTGGTCCGGGGCGGCGAGCTTGGCGGCCACCGCGTACGGCAGTGCGCAGCCCATCGAGCCGAGGGTGCCGCACAGGTGCGCGTTCACCCCGGGTGGCAGGGTGAGGTGTCGGGCGTACCAGTAGAGGACCGAGCCGACGTCGACCGCGACCGCGCCGGTGCCCGGCATCCGGGTGGACAGCTCCTGGAGTACGAGCTGCGGGTTGACCGGGTCGGCGGGCGCCGTGGCCCGGTCGGCGGCGACCTCCCGCCACCGGTCCACCGAGCTCTCCACTGTGGCGCGCCACCGCTGCTCGGGCCGACCGTGCACCCGGGTCAGCAGCGCCCGCAGCGTCTCGGCGGCGTCACCGACCAGCGGCACGTCGGCCGGGTAGCGGCTGCCGATCCGGCGGCCGTCGATGTCGATCTGCACCGTGCGGGCCTGCTCAGGCATCGGGAGGTAGTCGGTCCACGGGTCGTTGGTGCCGACCATCAGCAGCGTGTCGCAGCCGCCCATCAGCTCGGCCGCGGCTGGTGTGCCGACCTCGCCGAGCACCCCGGTGTGAAACGGCAGCCGCTCGTCGAGCACCGGCTTGCCCAGCAGTGAGGTGGCCACCCCGGCGCCGAGCCGGTCGGCCATCTCGATGATCTCGGCGGCCGCGTCCCGGCCGCCCTGGCCGACCAGGATCGCGGTGCGCTGACCGCCGCTGAGCAGCTGCGCGGCGGCGTCGAGGTCCACCTCGTGGGGCAGCACCCGGGCCAGCGGCTCACCGGGGGTCGCGGAGATCACCCCGGCGGCGTACGACTGCAGGTCGGGCACCAGGGCCTCCTGCAACTGCCGGGGCAGCACGACACAGGTCGGGCTGCGGGTCGCCGCCGCCGTACGGAACGCCTGGTCCAGCAGTGCACCCACGTCCTCGGGGCTGCGGCCGTGCTCGACGAACTGGTTGCACACGTCGCCGAAGAGCCGGCTCAACCCGATCTCCTGGTGCGCGCCGCCGAGCGGCCCGGAGATGTCCTCCCCGACGATCGCCACCACCGGCTTGCTGTCCAGCTTGGCGTCGTAGAGGCCGTTGAGCAGTTGGACGGCGCTGGGCCCCTGGGTGGCGAGGCAGACCCCGATGCCGCCGGTGAACTTGGCGTGCCCGGTGGCCATGAACGAGGCGGTCTCCTCGTGCCGGGCCGGGATGAACGCCGGCTCCCCGCCGGTGCGGTCCAACGCGTCGACCAGCGGGGCGATCGCCTCGCCCGGAAACCCGAAGGCGCGGGGCACCCGCCACGCCAGGAGCCGCTCCACCACGACGTCCGCCACACGGCGCTCAGCCATTGCCGCGCCCCGGTGTGCCGAGGTCGACGTAGCGCAGCACCGCTCCGACACCGTCGGTGAGCTCGGGTGCCTCGTCCGGGCCCAGCACGGTCAGCGCCGCGTCGGTGCCGACGAGCGCCCGGATCAGCGCCGCGTCGGCGCGTACCCGCTGCGGGTCGGCCACCGACATCGCGGCCAACTGCCCGGGGTCGACGGCGATCTCGGTGGGCTCGGGGCCGATCCACAACTCACCGTTGGCCGACGGGTCATCCACAATGATCATCATGTCGACCTGGTTGCGTTGCAGGGCCGAGACGACCGCGTCGAGACCGCCGCCCACGTCCTCCTGCACGCCGAACTTGTCCAGCGCGGCGGCGATCCGCTGGTCGGCGACCTCCGCGATGGTCTGCACGGTGAGGTCGTCCAGCATCGTCAGGTCCGCGCCGCCGGCCCGGGACCCGGCGTCGGTGCGGACCACGAGGTCCTGCCACCGCTCCGGCATCTGGGCGGCGATCATCCCGGTCGCCCGGACGTCACCGGCAACGACCACCACGTCCGCGCCGACCCGGTCGGCCAGGTCCACGGTCGCCGCGGTCACGTCGCCAGCGTTCTGGTGCCACGCCTCCATGGCCGCCCGCTGATAGCGCGACTGGGACCAACCGCCCGGCTTCGCCCGCCGCAGCGGGAACTCGTCCCGGCCGGCGACGTGCGCCCGCCGGGGCACCCCGCCGGCGCTGACCGCCATCGCGTCCGCCCCGGTCCGGTCGGCCAGCACCCGCACCCAGGCCACCTGCTCACCGCGCTGGGCGAGCAGCGGCATCACGTGCGGGAGTGGCCCGTAACTGGCCAGATCGCGCAGTGGTGGCGCGGACAGATACTCGGAGAGCACCACCCGGCCGTGACTGGCGAAGACTGCCAGACCGTAGTCCCCGACCATCGGGTCGTGCCCACGGATCACCCGGTCCAACGCGGCGACGCTCGCCTCGTCCGCTCCCTGTTCGATGAGCCGACTTTGCAAGGCTCGCCAGCGCAGGTCCAGGGCGGGATGGGCGTCCTCCGTGTCCGCGGAGGCATCCAGATACACCGAGCACCACGGCCCGGGACGGTCGTAGAGCGGGCGCAGGAAGGACAGCTGCATGCTCGACCCCTTTCCAGCTCGGCCCCCCGCTTACCCGGGTCGCCCGGGATGTCACCTCGCAGCCGTGAGCCCGTGACCAGGTTTCATTCACGTCGTTCAACCGAGGACGTCGATACGATCAGTGAACACAAGCGGACTCTCGGTGGTGGGGATGGACAGCGGACTCGAAATCCGACGGATCGCGCACCCGACGGAACGAATCGTCACGGGACGGCTGATCCGCCTGCTCGACGGCTACACCCGGGAGGTGCGCATCGGTCAGCCGGTGCTGGTGGCGGTGCTCGCCGCAGCGGCGATCGCCCAGCTACCCGCTCTGCTGCTGCGCGCGCTCTTCTCCTTCGGCGGTGGCGGCACCCGCCGACGCTGGAAGCAGCTGAAGCAGGGCCCGGAATACCTGGTCACCCCGGTGCGACTGCGCAACACCGCCGGTCAGCTCTGCGAGGTGGAGCTGCACGGTCACCTGCCGCAGAGCGCCCTGCACCCGGCGGACCAGGTGCAACTCACCCTGCGCCCGCAACGCGACCCGGAGCTGCCACCCCGGATCGAGCGGATCGTCAACCTCACCACCGGGCAGCTGCTGACCCCACGTACCGCGACGCTCTGGTCGCACCTCGGGCCGCCGCTGTTGTTGCAGGCGGTGCTGGGCCTGGTGTTGCTCGCCGGCATCGCGGCCTGCTCCGCGCTGACCTGATCTGAGCGCCCGGGCTCTTCCCCGGTCGGCGCTCAGCCGACCGGGGCGGGCTCGCGGGCCGGTTGGCGGTCGACACCGAGCATCCCCCGGCGGCGGGCCCAACGCTCGTAGGCCAGGGTGGCGAACGGCGGCACCGCGCTGGCCAGGGCCACCGCCGTGGCGAGCAGGCTCCACCGGTGCAGCCGGGCCACGACCAGCACCAGCAGGACGTACGCGACGAACAGGCCGCCGTGGATCGGGCCGAAGATCTTGACGCCCAGCTCGTTGCCCGGCGGGCCGTACTTGACCAGCATGCCGACCAGCAGAGCCAGCCAGGAGCAGGCCTCGGCGATCGCCGCCGCGACGAACAGCCGGGTCACTTTCTCGCGCATCCGCACGCCACCACCTCTCAGGGCCGTAATGCTATCGGGGCGGCCTGAGTGGGCTATCAGGGCGGGCAGGTGGGTAGGAAGGGACCATCGGGTCTATCCCCGCCCACCGCGGACGTGCGAGGTTAGGGGGGACCAGCGGTGACAAGGTGGTGACCATGGGCGAGGACGTCAGCGTACGAACCTTCAGTCGAGAGGATCGCGCCCGCTATCGCGACAAGGTCCGCCGCTGCCTGGATGTCTTCGCCGAAATGCTGCGCGAGTCGCGCTTCGACGTGGACCGGCCGATGACCGGCGTGGAAATCGAGCTGAATCTGGTCGACGAGGCGTCGAATCCGGCGATGCGCAACGCCGACGTGCTGGCGGCCATCTCCGATTCGAGTTTCCAGACCGAGTTGGGCCAGTTCAACATCGAGATCAACGTGCCGCCGCGCCGGCTGACCGGCACCGGCACCGCTGACTTCGAGGAGTACGTGCGGGCCAGCCTCAACGCCGCCGAGGTGAAGGCCCGGGCGATCGGCGCGCACATGGTCATGATCGGGATTCTGCCGACGCTGCGCCCGGAGCATCTGACCGCCGAGACGCTCTCGGCCAACCCCCGCTACAAGCTGCTCAACGAGCAGATCTTCGCGGCCCGCGGTGAGGACCTGTCGATCGCCCTCAGCGGCGTGGAACGGTTGGCGGTCACCGCCGACACGATCACCCCGGAGGCGGCCTGCACCAGCACCCAGTTCCACCTGCAGGTCAGCCCGGCCCAGTTCGCCGACTACTGGAACGCCGCCCAGGCGGTCGCCGGCATCCAGGTCGCGGTCGGCGCGAACTCGCCGCTGTTCTTCGGCCGGGAACTGTGGCGCGAGACCCGCATCCCGCTGTTCCAGCAGGCCACCGACACCCGATCGGAAGAAATCAAAGCCCAGGGGGTACGCCCCAGGGTCTGGTTCGGCGAACGCTGGATCACCAATGTGTTCGACCTGTTCGAGGAGAATGTGCGCTACTTCCCGGCGCTGCTGCCGGTCTGCGATCCGGAGGACCCGATGCAGGCCCTCGCGGCCGGCGAGGTGCCCAAGCTCGCCGAGCTGCGCCTGCACAACGGCACCGTCTACCGGTGGAACCGCCCGGTGTACGACGTGTCGCGTGGCCGGCCGCACCTACGGGTGGAAAACCGGGTGCTGCCCGCCGGCCCGACCGTGCTGGACACCATCGCCAACGGCGCCTTCTATTTCGGGCTGGTCCGCGCCCTCGCCGAATCGGACCGGCCACTGTGGTCGCAGATGTCGTTCAGCGCCGCGGAGGAAAACTTCACCAGCTGCGCCCGGCACGGCATCGACGCGCAGGTCTTCTGGCCCGGCCTCGGCTACCTGCCGGTGACCGAGCTGGTGCTGCGCCGGTTGCTGCCGCTGGCGCATCACGGCCTGGACCGGTGGGGGCTCGACCCGGCCGAACGCGACCGGCTGCTCGGCATCATCGAGCAGCGCTGCCTGACCAGCCGCAACGGCGCGACCTGGCAGGTGGAGACGCTGCACCGGTTCGAGTCCGCCGACCACCTGGACCGGCCGGAGGCGCTGCGCGAGGTGGTCCGCCACTACGTGGACCTGATGCACAGCAACCGGCCGGTGCACGAGTGGCCGATCCCCTGAGCGGGCGCCACTCCCCCGGCCTGTCCCGGGTGGGCGTACCCGTCGTTGATGATGGGTGCCATGACGTCAGTGGGCGCCCAGCGGGTGCGGGATACGAACAGCGCGACGCGCAGTCCGGTGGAGCAGCGACTGATCGAGTCCGTCGCCCGTGGCGAGGTGCTCGACCTGGCCGGGGACGGGCCGGTCGACGAGGAGGCGATGCGCTCCTGGGGCGACGACCACGCGATCTCGGCCTCGGTCATCCGTGAGCTGGTGCGCGGCCTGCTGGTCAGCGAGCCCGACCCGCACGGCCTGCGGCTGCGCGGGGCTCGGATCGTCGGCCAGATCGACCTGGAGAACGTCACCAGTGACCTGGCACTGGAACTGCGCGACTGCCTGCTGCCCGACGGTGTCAACCTGCGCAACGCCCGCCTGTCGGCGGTCGCCCTGAGCGGGTGCCGCATCGAGCAGGCGCCCGGCTCAGCGGACGCGGCACTGGAGGCCACACGCTGTGCCGCCAGGGTGTTCTCGCTCGAGGGGAGCACGGTGAGCGCTGACGCCATCGCCGGCACCATTCGTCTCGCCGCCGCCCGCGTCGGCACGCTGGACTGCCGCAGCGCGCGGTGGGAGAACAGCACCGGACCAGCCCTGGACGCCGACGGCCTCACCGTCGACCAGAGCGTGTTCCTGAATGACGGCCTCACCGCCACCAGCCCCAGCGCGCGCGGCACCGTCCGGCTGCTCGGTGCCCACATCGGCGGCCAGCTCAACTGCGGTGGGGCACGGCTGGAAAACACCGTCGGCCCGGCGCTCAACGCCGACAACCTCCGAGTCGACCAGGACGTGCTGCTGTGCAACGGCTTCAGCGCCACCAGCGCCAGCGAGCAGGGCACCATCCGGCTCATCGGCGCGCACATCGGTTCGCTGAGCGCGGGCGGTGCGCGGCTCACGAACACCGCCGGACCGGTCCTCGACGCCGACGGCCTCACCGTCGACCGGGACCTGGCCCTGGATCATGGCTTCACCGCCAGCAGCGCCAGTGCGTGGGGCGGCGTCGGCCTGGCCGGCGCCCACATCGGTGGGCTCCTGGCCTGCGGTGGGGCGCAACTGGAGAACACGACCGGCCCCGCCCTCGACCTGAACGGCCTTCGGGTCGACCAGGACGTGCTCCTCAATGACGGGTTCAGTGCCACCAGCGGCGGTGACGAGGTGGTGGTGCTGGTGCTGGCCGGGGCCAGGGTCGGCGGGACTCTCCGCCTCGACACCGATCGGGTGGCCCGCACGGCACCGGGCCCGGGACCGCTCGTCGAGTTGGAAGGGCTCACCTACAGCGGGCTGCCACGGCCGGCGTCACTGCGGCGCTGGCTGACCCTGCTGGGCGAGCACACGCCCCGTTACAGCGCCCAGCCCTACCAGCATCTCGCCGCCGCCTACCGGGCCGCCGGCCATGACCGCGACGCCCGCACCATCCTCATCGCCCAACGCCGCGACCAACTCCAGCGTGCCGGGCTGAGCGCCGCCGAACGCTTTTGGGGTCGCCTCATCGGAATCACCCTCGGCTACGGCTACCAGCCCTGGCGCGCCCTGCTCCTGCTCCTCGCCACACTGGCGGTCGCCGTCGCGCTCAGCGTCGTCGGCGGCCACCACAGCGGCCTCACGCAGAAGCCGCTGACCAGCGGAGCTGCCACCGCCTGCACGACCATCGACCAGATCGGTGTCGGCCTCGACCTCGGCGCGCCACTGCTCAAGACCGGCGCCCGGGACCGCTGCCAACCGACCGACACCGCTGCCGGTCAGACCCTCACCATCGCCGGCTGGATCCTGCAACTGCTCGCCTGGAGCTTCGCCACCCTCTTCATCGCCGGCTTCACCAGCGCGGTCCGCAAGACCTGACCAAACACCGACCTGCTCCGGGCGCGTTGCGGCCGGGGGCGGTGCTCAGCCGCGCGGGGTGGGAACACCGAAGAGATCGATGATGCCGGCGGGAAGCTGAGCGAGCAGGTCGTGACGCTCGTCGTCATTGAGCGCCTCGGCGACGGTACGCAACACCGCCGAGGCGTGTTGACGCACCTGGTCCGCGTCCGCGACCTGCTCCCGGTCGCCGACGTGCTTCAGGAACTCGCCGACGTCCCACCGGCGGCCCTGTGGGTTACGGGTGACGGACGTGTCCAGCCGCTCCGGTAGCTGTGCCGCGAGGTTGTCGGCCTCCTGTCCGGCGAGCCGTTCGCCGAGCACCGACAGGACGGCCTGTACGGACCGCACGGCCTCGTTCTCCCCGAGGTCCGCGCGCCGCCGTACCGTGGTGATCATCTGCTCGTACTCCATGACCCGCTCCTTCCGTCTCCTCGACCGGCCGTCAGGCCTGCCGGCGGACGAACGGGGCGAGTTCCCCGGCTCCCTGGCCGCAAACGGGGTCACGCGTCGACCCGGACTGTGCGTCATCGGGCGGACACGGCCTCACATCTCGCCGCGAACCAGGCGGATCAGCCGGTCGAGGACGCGGCCCTCGCTTTCCCGCAGGCCGTCGTGCTCGTACTCGTTGGTGATCCAGGGGCGCAGCAGCTCCGCCGCCTCGGCCAGCGGGCGGTCCCGATGCCTCCGAATGTCGCCGCCACCGTACGCGACGCGGCGTCATCCGCCCGGTCAGACCGTGAGCAGCACCTTCGTACAGTCGTCCTGCTTCTTTTGGAAGATCTTGTAGCCCTTCGGGGCGTCACGCAGCGGCATCCGGTGGCTGACGATGAAGCTCGGGTCTATCTCGCCGCGCTGGATCCGCTCCAGCAGCGGCCGGGTGTAGCGCTGGACGTGGCACTGACCGGTCCGCATCACCAGCGACCGGTTCATGAACGCGCCCATGGGGAACTTGTCGACGAAACCGCCGTACGCGCCGATGACCGAGACCACCCCTCCGGAGCGGCAGGCGAGGATCGCCTGCCGGAGCGCGAACGGCCGTTCCGTCTCGGTGCGGGTGGCCTGCTTGGCCCGGTCGTACGCGTAGACGGCGGCATTGCCGTGGTGGCCCTCCAGGCCGACCGCGTCGATGCACGCGTCGGGCCCTCGGCCGGCGGTCAGCTCGTTGAGCGTGTTCAGCACGTCAGCCTGCTCGTAGTTGATCGTCTCGGCGCCGATGTGCTCCTCGGCCAGCCGCAGCCGGTACGCGAACCGGTCGATGACGATGACCCGCTCCGCGCCGAGCAGCCGGGCGCTGGCGGCGGCGAGCAGCCCGACCGGCCCGGCGCCCCAGACGGCGATCACCTGCCCGGGTTTGATGTCGCACATCTCGGCGCCCATGTAGCCCGTCGGGAACGCGTCGGCGAGCATGACCGCCTGGTCGTCGGGGATTTCGTCGGGCACCTTGAGCGGGCCGACGTCGGCGAACGGCACCCGAGCGTATTCGGCCTGACCGCCCGCGTAGCCGCCGAGCAGGTGGGAGTAGCCGAAGATGCCGGCCGGCGAGTGGCCCATGATCTTCTCGGCGATGCCGGCGTTGGGGTTGGAGTTCTCGCAGACCGAGTAGAGGCCGCGCTGACAGGACGAGCAGTGTCCGCAGGCGATCGGGAAGGGCACCACCACCCGGTCGCCGGGTTTGAGGTTGCGGACCTCCGGGCCAACCTCCACCACCTCGCCCAGGAACTCGTGGCCGAGGATGTCGCCCTTGCGCATGGCGGGGATGTAGCCGTGGTAGAGGTGCAGGTCGGAGCCGCAGATCGCGGTGGTGCTGATCTTCACGATCGCGTCCCGCGCATTCATGATCTTCGGGTCGGGTACGTCGATCACCTTGACGCTGTCGGTGCCCATCCAGGCGGTGGCCTTCATTTTCGGTCCCTCTCGGAGCTCGGGTGCGTCAGCGGCGGCGAGACGGCGGCAGCGGCTGGGCGGGGCGCTGCATGGCCTGTTGGCGTACGGAGATGCCGTTGGGGCTGCCCTCGGAGCGGACGACCTCGCCCGTCTCCAGCACCTGCTTGAACCGACGCAGGTCGTCGCGGACCTGCTGCTCGGGTCCCTCACCGAAGAGCTTCGCCACCATCCGGCCGAGCGCGCCGGCCGGCGGCGCGTAGCGCAACTCCACCCGAACCTCGGTGCCCCGGTCACCGGGCGCGGGCACGAACCGCACCCGCCCGGCATTGGGCACCCGGGTGCCCGGCAGCGAACGCCAGGTGATCGACCTGTTCGGCTGGTCGTCGATGATCTCGGCGTCCCACTCGACGCGGTGACCGGCCGGGCCGCGGGCGATCCAGTGCGAACGGCGGAGGTCGTCGGCGCGCACCGACTCCAGGTGCGCCATGAACCGGGGCAGGTTCTCCATGTCCCGCCAGAACCGGTACGCCTCGGCGGGTGAACGGTTCACCGTCACCGCGATCTCCATCCGGATCAACCGGGCCCGCGCGCGTCGCGCCCGCCCGATCCGTACGGCGGCGAGCACGTCGACGGCGGCGATGCCGGCGATCGCGGCGCTGGTCAGTGTCAGCCGGCGGCGCTGTTCACCACTGCGGTCCGCCAGGGCCCGGCCGAGCAGGGTCAGGTCCATGGCGTCGCCGACCACCCGGCTCCAGGCCCAGCCGGCCGGGCGACGGCCGCTGAGCAGGCCGGCGGCGCTGCCCAACTCCCGCACGCCGACGGCCGGGATCACCGCCCGCGCCGCTGCGGAGTCGTGCACCCCGATCAGTCGCGCGAGGGGCCCGGGCGCGACCAGGGCGCCGACGCCCAGGGCCAGGCTCAGCAGGCCCAGCGTGCTCGGCAGCGTCGCCGGCACCGGCCCGTCCAGCTCCGGCAGGAGCACAGTGTCGACACGGTCCATGTCCGATCCCGTCCGGTCGGCGTGACCGCCGGCGGGCCGGCGGAGCGGCGGTGCCGCCACCGTGACGTTATGCCGTACATGTGACGCCTGTGCCCGGTTCGCAGCAGAACGTCCGATGCGAGCAGCACGATCGGCGACGTGTCCTCCAAGCCCGGCGGCCTACAGCGCCCACCGGATCACGGTGATCAGGCCGACGACGGTCAGAGCAACCAGAATCAGACCGATCACCGCCGCCACCAGGCAGCCCAGATCGTCCTGCCACGAGCCGGCCTCCCCGGGCCGGGGCCCGCCCTCCGTCCAAGCGACCGGGGTGGGGCCTTCCTGCCCGGCCTGCTCGACCAACCGACCGAGCCGCGCGCCCGCCACCGGGCCGAGCCGCTCGGTCGGGTCCCCGGTCACCTTCAGACCGAGCAGGCGTTGCCAGGCCCCCGGGCAGGACCTCTCGAACGCGGTGATCTCCTCCACGCTGGCGTCCTCGCTGAGGAACCCCCACCGCCCCGCCTCGGCCACGTTGCCCACCTGCCGGTACAGCGCGGCACGCCGATCGCGCAGCTCCAGGTCGTCGGGGTACGCGGCGTTCAGGCTCGACAGCCGCTGCATCGCGGGGTGGACGTGCCCACGCCGCAGGTCGGCCTCGACCTTCGCCAGCACGTGCTCTTTCGCCATAGCGGACATTCTGAGCGGTACGCGTGCCGCGTCACCAGTCGAATACCGCTGGCCGACGGCAGGCTCTCCGCGAGCGGCAACTGGGCCCCGTGCTCGACGACATCACCGTCCCGGTGCGGTACGTGCTCGCTTCGGGGACGTCCCCCGGAAGCCGCGGTGACGAGCAGGAACGGCCGGGGTGACCGGGTCGGGGCGGTGCCGTCAGGCGCTGCGGAAGGTACGCCGGTAGGCGTCCGGAGGCACGCCGACGGTGCGGTGGAAGTGCCGGCGCAGTGTCGTGGCGGTGCCCATGCCGGCCGCCTCGGCGATGACGTCGATGCTGTCGTCGCTGTTCTCCAGCAACTCCTGGGCGCGACGGATCCGCTGCGTCGACAGCCATTGCAGCGGGGTGGTGCCGGTTGCGGACCTGAAGTGGCGGGCCAGGTGGCGTGAGCTCATGTTCGCCTGGCGGGCCAGGTCCTCCACGGTCAGCGGCTGGTCCAGCCGTTCCATCGCCCAGGGGAACAGGGTGGCGAGCCGGTGGTCGTCGCGGGCGGGCACCGGAGTGGTGACGAACTGGGCCTGACCGCCGGCCCGGTGCGGGGGCACGACCAGGCGGCGGGCGACGGCGTTGGCGACCGTTGAGCCGTGGTCGCGGCGGATCAGGTGCAGGCACAGGTCGATCGCGGCGGCTTTGCCGGCGGACGCGAGCACGGTGCCGTTGTCGACGTAGAGCACATCCGGGTCGACCCGCACCCGGGGGTAGCGGGCGGCCAGCGCCTCGGTGTGGGCCCAGTGGGTGGTGGCGCGCAGCCCGTCCAGCACCCCGGCGGCGGCCAGCACGAACGCACCGGTGCACAGCGAGACCATCCGGGCGCCCGCCTCGTGGGCCGCACGGACGGCGTCGAGCAGGTCGGAGGGTACGTCCGCGTCGATGTCCGCCACGGCGGGGATGATCACGGTGTCGGCGTGGGCGAGGCGGTCCAAGTCGTCGTCCGGCTCCATCAGGAAGCGGCCGATCCGGACCGGGCCTGGGCCGCAGACCACGACGTCGTACCACGGGTGTCCCAGACCGGACGGGTCGTGGACGAAGACCTCGCAGGCCATGGCCACCTCGAAGTGCAGCATCCCGTCGGTGGCGGCGATCGCGATGGTGCCCATGTCCGAAACTGTACGGGGTATGGCGTTCCCGACACTCGTCGAGGGCGACCGCCGCTGGGAGGCTCTCCGTAGTCGATCTTCTGAGGGGAACCTACCGATGAGTCAGAGCGTGGCGGTGTTCGGGGCGTATGGACACACCGGACGGTTCGTGGTGACAAAGCTGAGCGAACGCGGGTTCGTCCCACTCCTCCTCGGTCGTGATGAGGGCAAGCTCCGGGCGCTGGCGGAGTCGCTCGAATACCGGGTGGCGTCGGTCGACGAGCCGGCCTCACTCGACCGGGCGCTGACGGGCACGGACGCGGTCATCAACTGCGCCGGCCCGTTCGCCTCGACCGCCGCCCCGGTGATCGAGGCTGCCCTGCGGGCCAGGATCCCGTACGTGGATGTGGCGGCCGAGATCGAGGCCAACGTCGACACGTTCACGCACTTCGCCGAACGTGCCCGGACCGCGAGCGTCGCGGTGGTCCCGGCGATGGCGTTCTTCGGCGGGCTCGGCGATCTGCTGGTGACGGCGGCGATGGGCGACTGGACGTCGGCGGACGAGGCGCACATCGCGTACGGATTGAGCAGTTGGCATCCCACGGCCGGGACCCTCGCCGCCGGCACCGTCTCTCGCGAGCGGCGCGGTGGTCGCCGGGTCCGCTACACCGGTGGCCGGCTCGAGTACTACGTCGACGAGCACGACCTGCCGAGGATGGAGTGGGATTTTCCCGAGCCGCTGGGCCGCCGGAGCGTCTTCGGCGAGTTCACCATGACCGACGTCGTCACCGTCCCCAGCCACCTGGTCATCTCCGAGGTGCGCACGTACATGACCGCCGACGCCGCCACGGGCCTGGCCGCCGGGAACGCACCGGTCGCGATCGACGCGCTCGGCCGGTCCGCGCAGACGTTCACGGTCGACGTCATCGTGCGCTCCGGCGACACGCAGCGACGCGTCGTCGCCAGCGGCCAGGACATCTACGCCGTCAGCGCGCCCCTGGCGGTCGAGGCGGTCCGCCGCATTCTCACCGGCCAGACGAGGACGAGCGGCGTTGCCTCCGCCGGCGAGATCTTCGACGCGCCCGACTTCCTCCGCGCGCTGTCGCCGTCCATCTCGGTCGAACCTTAATTCGTTCCCCCGTGAATTGATGCAGGCACCCCTTCAAGAGCATGCGCATCTACTACGGCTCGCGGGTAAAAGACCCGTCGACCGTCAAGCCTTTCCCGCCGGGCCTGCTCGTGGTCGAAGGCGACGCCAGAGGGGGTCATGGCTCGTCGCTGGTGAGCAAGCTGCCGAGGTCGGGTTTCCAAGGTCTTCGGTGTGCTTGGGGGCGAAGGCCCTGCGGCGGCAGGTGCTGCCGGCCCCGGAGCAGCACGTGGAGGTTGTGGACTTTGCCTTCGCAGCCTGTGGTCATAGCCAGGGGCGTGTGGTGGGGCTCCGAATCCTCGTTGCACCAGCCCCGGTGGATCTGAAAGATACGGGCCGTGAAGATCGAGATCCGACCCATAACCCGAGCCGAGGCAGTCGACTACCTCAAGGTGTTGCCGTTCGCCAACGGACTGCCGAACTGGGAGCCGGCACCGGCAGCGTGGCACGGCGGCCCCGAGGCATGGCCTCAGCCGAACAAGCCGGCGACCGATCAGCAGCTGGAGTGCTGGGCCGACGAGGTGATGGCCGATCACTTCCATCCCCAGGCCGCTTTCGTTGACGGGAAGCTGGTGGGCGGATCGGCGATGGTCTCGCTGGCCATAACCGCCCCCGGCCTGCGTCCCGTTCCGCTCGGCGGTGTCACTGCGACGGGGGTGATCGCGACCCACCGCCGGCAGGGACTCCTCCGCGGCATCATGCAGGCGATGTTCGACGAGGCCCTCGGGCGTGGCGAGCCGCTGGCGGCCCTGAGTGCCAGCGAGGGCGGAATTTACGGACGTTTCGGGTTTTCTCCGGCGACGATGCGTGTTCGATGGGAGCTGGAACGCAGCGATGCCATGTTCATCGATCGAAAGCCGGCGTCGGGTTCTCTGGAGCTGGTGGACGCCGCGACGGCGCGGCTGGCCTGGCCGGAGATCCACGAGCAGATCCGTCATCGTCAGGTCGGTGAACTCGCCCCCCAGCCCGACCAGTGGGCGGGTCTGACGGATGACCCCGCCGGCTCTGACGGATCGATGCGGTATCTGGTGCATCGCAATCCGCAAGGCAAGCTTGACGGCGTTGCGAATTTCCGGCTGCCGTGGTCGCCGGCCCTGGAACACGCCGGAACGCTCGTCGTCGACGGCTTCCAGGCGGTGAGCTCGGACGCCTACCGCGCGATGTGGATGCTTCTGACCGACTTCGATCTCACCCGAAAGGTCGTGACACCGTCTCGGCCGATCGACGAGCCGCTTCGCTGGCTACTGCGCAATCCACGCGCGATGCGGATCACTCGGCAGTCTGACAACTTGTGGCTTCGCATCCTGGACCTACCGACCGCCTTGGCCGCGCGTGCCTACGAAAGCACCGCGGATCTGACGATCGCCATCGATGCTGACACCATGTGTCCGGGCAACACTGGCGTCTGGCACCTGGTAGTTACCCCCGAGGGCGCAACGTGTTCTCCCACTAATGCGCGGCCTGACCTCACGATGGACATCCAGGCGCTCGGTTCCTTGTATCTCGGCGGGATGTCGGCTGCTGTCCTGGCTGCGGCCGGACGCATCCGCCCCCACCGTCCCGGCGCCTTGGCCGACATCACCCGTGTCTTCCGTGTTGACCCAGAGCCGTTCAACTCCTTCGGGTTTTAACCGTCTTTGATCAGGTCAGGTGGCGAGTTCTACGAGCGGCACAACGGCTTACCCGCACTCCGTTCCCCGAAATCCGCCACTCAAGTGAAAGACGATGACCAGTGGCCACACCGAGCCCAGCTGGTGCACCGCGGGCCAGCCCCTCAGCCTCGCCAGCTCAAACGAGAAGAGACAGGGGTAAGTCGGGCGATATACCAGGTCATGACACATCAGTGGACGAGGAACACTCCCGGCAGGCGAGGGTCGATGACACGACCGTCGAAGCGCTCGGCGAGTTAAGCAAGGCGCTGGAGACGATCCACCGCGTCCGAGGTCACCTGTACTCGGCGCACCAGCTCGTCGGCGGCGCGGATCTCACCCTCGATCGGGTGGTGAGGCTGCTCCGCGGGGCCGGGCACGACGAGGTGGCCGACCGGGTCGAGCAGAAGCTGTTGGGGCGCAACGTGCTACCCGGGCTACGCCGTAGCGCTACCGGCGAAGCCGTGCGGGATCATCGAAGCCAGGGCGTTGGCTCTGGCCTCGATGATTCCCATGCGCGCCTGGTACTCGGCCGGTTCCCGGTGCGCAGCCTGGCTTGTGACCTGGCCGGGCCACTTGCGGTAGAGCAGGCCGTACTCGCGGGTGAAGTAGCCCTCGCTGACCGCGTTCGCGGCGAGCAGGAGGCCGGTGTCCTCGGAGGCCGGCAGGGCCATCCAGCCGCCCAGCGCGAAGAAAGGTCTCGCCGCAGGCACAGAGTCGCAGAATGCACCGATGCCCGGTCGACCCCTCGTCAGCTCACCGCGCTGACCAGCCCTGATGCCTTAACTGAACGGCATTGCGCCAAGAGGCAGGTGGACACCCCGAAGAACGCCGGGAGTAACCAGTTCTGGTGCGCGGCCTCTCCTCCGGCAAGCCGTCGTCCATGCATGGTGACTTCATGAACGCCTGGGAACCAGATCGCCTCGCTGGCGGCTGACCAACGCCCCTGCACGTTCATTGTCGGACGGCTCCCTCGCCTGAGAGAGGGGCCGTCCGACGATGAATAGACCACTATGGTCAGAAAATCACGCTGATCCCGGCCGCCTTGCACGCGGCGGTGATGTCCTTGCCGGCCTTCTCGAAGGCCGGGTTGTCGGCAGCGGTTGCCGGGTCCGCCGCCGCTGCGGCCTTGGACGCCTGGGCGCCGAACTCCTTCAGGGCGGCGACCAGCTTGGTGTCACCGCCGGTCGAGGCTGCCGTGGTCAACTTCTGTTCCAGCTCCGTCAGGATCTTCTTGTAATCCGCGGCCGACGGCTCACCAGCCATGGCGGCCTTCAGGACCTCCGCCTTCATCTCGTCGCTGGCCTTCTTCACCGTCTCGCAGAGCTTCTTGTCGCTCATGGCGCCCGTCGCGACCGACGAGGCCGGCGCGGCGGTCGGGGAGGCGTCCGCTGAGGTTGCGGCGGCGGCCGTGGGGGCAGGCGGCGTGGATCCGGCGGTCGTCGCCGTGTCTTGGTCACCGCAGGCGGTGAGAGCCGTCGTGGCGGCAAGGATCAGCAGCGCGGTGGCAATTCGAGAGCGGTTCACGGACGCGCACGCTAGCCGATGTGCGAGAGATGATCAATTCCTCACGGGTCTCAGCGCGGCGGGCGACGCCGGGGCCGACCCGCCAGCCGGGCCAGCAGATCCTGGTACGCCTGGGTCCGATCCGCCGGGTTCACGGACATCGCGTCGGCGGCCATCGCCGCGTACGCCTCCTGCTCGGTCGCGGCGGCCACCGCGTCGGTGGCTGCCCGGTGCGCGCGCTCCTCCGCCCGGCGCCGTTCCTGCCACGGACCGACGGCCGCGGTGGCGACGTGCAGGCCGGCCAACCCACAGCCGAGCGCGACCAGCACGAGGAAGATGAACGCCACCCCTTCCCCGAAGGAGGGCAGGGCCCCACCTATGCCGAGGGACCGCTCCAACAGCCGGTCATGGCGGGCGTCGAGGTAGTCGGCCGCGCCTGCCCCGGCCACACAGCCGAAGGTCAGCGCGGCGCCCACGCGGACCACCATGACCCGGGGTGACGCAAACCAGGCGGCGGGCGACCGCGGCGCCGGATCGTATGCGGCACCGAGCCGGAACGCGGCCGGCACAAGCCCGAGCGTGGCCCCCAGTCCGCCCACCACGATCTGGGCGCTCAGGATGCCCGCGACCCGCAGGTCATACCAGGATCCGGCCAGGCAGGCGAGGAACACGAGGGCGCCCGTCCAACCGCCGACGAACACCAGCGCCCGCCGGACGGCCGCCAACCGGGCCGCTGGAGTCGTCCGCGCCGCCTCAGCCGAGCGCCACTGGTCGGCCCGCCGCTGCGCATCCCGGAGCTCGTCCGCGGCGCGTTGCCGCTCTGCCTCCCGCCGACCACGCTCGTCGTCCCGCCCAGCCTGCTCCGCCCTGAGCCGGGCCTCTTCCGCCGGGCCCACGTATGGCGACAGGAGTCTGGGACCGCTCGACTTCTGTAACGGGTGATGCTGTGGCAGGTCGGCGGGGACCCGCCAACCGATGCCCGTGGCGAGCACGACCCGCAACCCGCCGACCGGCCGGTCCGGCAACAGCGCCGCGACGCCGGACGCGTTCCGCCGATCATCGATCCCGTCGACGACCAGCACCAGTCGTTCGCCACGCCGTGCGCACGCCTCGGCCGCTTCCGTGTAGCGGCCGAACAGGTGCGCCTCTCGCGTTGACCTGGTCAGGTGGGCCGGCATCGATCCGTCGGTCAGCTCGACGAGCTGCTCCAGCACCACGTCGACGAACGCGGCGCGGTTCTCCCGTTCGGTGCGGCCCGCGGCGACGAAGTACGACACCACCCGCACGCCCGACGGCGGGTGCAGCACGAACCAGGACATCAGCGCCGTCATGCCGGCCCCCGAAGCGGCGTCCCACCACAGGTACGCGTCCGGCCCGTCGCCCGTGCAGAAGGCCGCGAGCCGCGCCAGGTCGGCCTCCCGGCTCAGCAGCCGGGCCGGGGCGATCCGGCGGACCTCCGCCAGGTAGGCCGACCGCACCACCGGGCCGAAGTTGTTGTGCTGGACGTTGTTGTCGCCGACCTGCACGCCCCGGGCGTCGCGGGCGTCGACATCTCGCGACCGGCGATCGTCCGGCTGGCCGCTGCCCATCTGCCCGACCGCCTCAGTAGTAGTTGTTGTGTTGGGTGTTGGTGCTGCCGAGCTGGACGCCCTGCGCCCCACGCAGGTCGACATGCCCGATCTCGGTCCGTCCGCCGGCCGCCTCGGCGCGCGCCAGCAGGTCCCGCGCGATGCTGAGGATCTGCTCGTCCCGGTCGACGCCGACGCGGATCAGATCCTCGGCGAGGCGGACCTGCCAGACCCCGGACCCGTCCACCTCCAACGATTGCAACGCCTCCTGGCCACGGCCGGTCAGCCTCTGCCGCACCAGACCCCGCAGGTTGACGGCGCCATCCCGCACGAGGGCGCTGGTCGCGTCGGTAACCCCCGTCGTGGCACCTAGCGCCAAGGCAGCGAGAAGCAGTTCCACACCGTCCACGCGTTCCTCCATCAGCGAAGCGTCACCACGATGGCCTTATTGGACCATTCGCAGTGCCGCCGGGGATGCCCGCGCCGGGCGACAAAGCAAAGGCAGGAAGATCGCACTCCCTGCCACTTCTAACGTATAGCGCATTGGGGGGCTTGCGGCAAGACCCGGGTCTTGCCGCAGAATCGGCGGCCGGGCTCAGCACCGGCGAGGAAATGGGGGGCACGACGTGGGTGTGTTGTCGATGTTCGGGGGACGCGGCGACCGGTCGGCCAGTGCAATGCAACGGAGCACGGCAGCCTGGGAGGTATCGAAATGATCGAGCAGTACGTGTTGGATCTTGAAGAGGTTGACGAGACGCAGGTCGCGGTCGTCGGCGGCAAGGCCGCACACCTGGGCGGGCTGTCGCGGATCGACGGCATTCGCGTACCGGCTGGCTTTTGCGTGACGACGGCCGCCTTCCGGCGGATCATGGCGGAAGCGGCGCCGATCAACGATCGGCTCGATCAGCTGTCGCGCCTGAAGCCGGATGACCGGGACGCGATCCGCGCGCTCAGTGCGGAGATCCGCCGGACCATCGAAGGGATTGCCATCCCTGGCGATCTGGTGGCGGCAATCACCCGCGCGCTCGCCCAGTTCGGAGAACAGGCCGCCTACGCCGTGCGATCCAGCGCCACGGCGGAGGACATGCCGACGGCCTCCTTCGCGGGGCAGCAGGACACGTACCTGAATATCCTGGGGTCGGCGGCGATCCTCCAGCACGTCAGCCGGTGCTGGGCGTCGTTGTTCACCGAGCGGGCTGTGACCTACCGCCTGCGGAACGGCATCGACCACCGTACGGTCGACATGGCGTTGGTCGTGCAGCAGATGGTCTTCCCGGCTGCGGCCGGCATCCTGTTCACGGCCGACCCTGTCACGGGCAACCGGAAGCTCGCCACCGTGGACGCCAGCTTCGGTCTCGGCGAGGCCCTGGTCTCCGGCCTGGTGAACCCGGACGTCTTCACGGTCCGCGACGGCGGCATCGTCGCCAGGACGGTCGCTGCCAAACAGCGTGCCATCCACGCCCTGCCCACTGGCGGGACTCAGGAAGTGACGATCGACCCGCAGCGGCAGGAGCAGCCAGCGCTGACGGACGCGCAGGTCGTGCGGCTCGTCCAGCTCGGGCGACGGATCGAAGCGCATTTCGGCCGCCCGCAGGACATCGAATGGTGCCTGGTCGACGACGACTTCCAAATCGTCCAGAGCCGGCCGATCACCACGCTGTTCCCGATCCCCGCGACTGGCGACGGGGGGAACCACGTCTACCTCTCCGTCGGTCACCAGCAGATGATGACCGACCCCATGAAGCCACTGGGGCTCTCCATGTGGCAGCTGACGGCCATAGCGTCGACGCACGAGGCTGGCGGGAGGCTGTTCGTCGACGCCACCCGGCTGCTCGCATCGCCGACGAGCCGCGCCGGCTTCCTGGAGATGATGGGGAGGTCCGATCCGCTGATCAGGGACGCGCTGGAGATCGTCCTCGACCGCCCCGACTTCGTCCCGACGCTCCCGGACGGTGGTCCCGTCGGTCCGACGGTCGGCGGCGCACCCGCCCCGATCGAGACCGATCCGGCCATCGTCTCCGAGCTGGTCGAGCGCAGCCAGACGTCCATCGCCGCCCTGCGGCGCGACATCGCGACGTTGACCGGAGTGGCGCTGTTCGACTTCCTGCTGGAGGCATTCCAGGAGCACAAGCGGAACCTCAGTGATCCATTGAGCATGCAGGCGATCATGGCGGGGATGGGGGCCACCTGGTGGCTCAACGACCAGCTGCGGGAATGGCTGGGCGAGAAGAACGCGGCCGACACCCTCACGCTGTCGGCCCCCGGCAACGTCACGTCGGAGATGGGACTGGCGCTGCTCGACGTCGCCGACGTGATCCGCCCGCATCCGGAGGTGGTGGCGTTCCTGCGGGGCGTCGAGGACGACGACTTCCTGGACGAGTTGCCGAAGTTCGCGGGCGGGACCGAAGCGCGTGACGCCTTCGAGTCCTACCTCGACCGGTACGGCATGCGCTGCGTCGGCGAGATCGACATCACGAGGCCGCGTTGGCGCGAACGTCCCACCACGCTCGTGCCCCTGATCCTCGACAACATCAAACTCTTCGAGCCGGGCGCCGCCGCGCGGCGTTTCGAGGAGGGGCGGCAGGCGGCGCAGAAAAAGGAACAGGAGGTGCTCGAACGCCTGCGGGCACTGCCGGACGGGGAGCAGAAGGCCGACGAGACCAAGCGGATGATCGACCAGGTCCGGACCTTCATCGGCTATCGGGAGTACCCGAAGTACGGCATCGTCAGCCGCTACTTCGTCTACAAGCAGGCCTTGCTCGACGAGGCCGAGCGCCTCGTGCAGGCCAACGTGCTCCCCGAGAAGGAGGACATCTTCTACCTCACGTTCCAGGAGCTCCACGACGTCGTGCGCTCGAACCAGGTCGATGGCGAGCTCGTCCAGCAGCGCAGGGACGCGTTCCGGTCGTACCAGGCGCTCACGCCGCCCCGGGTGCTGACCTCGGATGGC
Source organism: Micromonospora sp. NBC_01638 (assembly GCF_045209745.1). Classification (NCBI taxonomy): domain Bacteria; kingdom Bacillati; phylum Actinomycetota; class Actinomycetes; order Micromonosporales; family Micromonosporaceae; genus Micromonospora; species Micromonospora sp. NBC_01638. The sequence continues at coordinate 5,533,631 of NZ_CP109273.1, read as the reverse complement.
GAGGTCATCACCGGGGCGTACCGACGCGACGACGTTCCGACCGGCGCCCTGGTCGGCCTACCGGTCTCTGCCGGCACCATCGAAGGGCGCGCCCGCGTCATCCTGGACATGGCCCAGGCTGATCTCGAACCGGGTGACATCCTCGTCACCACCCACACGGACCCGAGCTGGACGCCCCTCTTCGTCGCCATCACCGGCCTGGTGACGGAGGTCGGAGGATTGATGACACACGGCGCGGTGATCGCACGCGAGTACGGCCTACCCGCTGTCGTCAGCGTGGTCGATGCCACCCGGCTGATCGCCGATGGGCAGCGGATCCGCGTGCACGGCAGCGACGGGTACGTCGAGATTCTGCCCTGACCGACGTCACTTTAGCGCCCAGGCGATATCGGAAGGGTTCCCGCCCACAAACGTGTGCATGCCGATTCAGCATGGAGGCGACGGCTTCTGTCTTCGACAGCATGTCGAGTTCCTGGCAGCGTCTGAGCCAGGGCGAAGGTCCGGGCCCGGGTCTGGGATCTGCTGGCCCGCAGGCCGGATGGATTCCCCTGGCTGAGTGTGGCGGGCACGTTACTGGCCGGGTGGGTGGTCATCGACCTGGACGCGACCCTGATCACCGCCCACAGCGATAAGCAGGGCGCGGCGGCGACGTTCAAACGCGGGTTCGGGTTCCACCTCGATCATGAAGTTGTGCACCTGGGGGAACTGGCATTCGAGCAGCAGGACGATCTCCGCGCTGGCGGGCCGGACGAGCAGTGCCTGCTTGAGCGCCGCGCCCTTCCCAGCCCCATAGGTCTGGGTCGACACGCGGACGGGGTCGCCGGCCTTGCTGCGCAACTGCTCACGGATCTGGAACGCGGCCATGCCGCAGTTGGCCCACTGGCGGCTCTTGTCGCGCAGCTGGATCTGCGGGTCGTCGGTCCGCCCCGTGCTCAGCACCGCCGTGGCGAGCTTCGCCAGATCGTCGCCGCCGATGGCCTCGTCACGATGCCGTTGACTGTCGGTGGCACCCGCGATCTCGCCCTGCGCATACCTTTTCGCGGCGGTGATGGCTTCGGCCCAGGTCGCGAAATTGCTATCAAGCAGCAGGGTGCTCGCAGACCAGGTCAACAACCTACCGACCGTCTCGCCCCGGAGATCGGTGGGCAGGAGCGGCGTGATCCGCGTCAGGATCTCGTCGCAAGCCTGCTCGTCGGTCTCCAGGTTGGGCATCCGACCGTCCGGTGGGTACGTCGCCCGCTCCTCGGCGATGATCAGCATCTCGACCTCTACTGTCCCTTGTGTACGACCCGCCCCCACGGTGAGCCGGATTCACGGTTGGACCCTTCGTGGGTCAGCAGGCCCGCAACGTCGGACCTCCGTCCAGGGAACCGGCCGAACAGTGGCACTCCGCCGCCGAGGAGTCCTGGAGGCAGGAGAAGCCACCGGGCGGCTACTCGCAGAAGACACGTACCTTGCTGTCGGGCTGGTCGACCTCGATGGCCACCTCGTCGAGGTGCGCGATCAGAGCCTCGAGTTGCTCGGGTTTGAGCTGGGACAGATCGAGCGGAACGCCCGATCGAGCGAGCTCCGCGTTAGCCTGGGCCAGCGCTTGCGGGGGGATCAGCGCGGCCAGCCGTACGCCGGCTCGCAGCAGTTGCAGTGGCACCCGGACGTTCACCCGGCCCGGCTCGCCGTTGTCGGTGGTGTCCACCAGCACGCGCAGGTACTTCGCCTTGGCCTTCGGCCGGATGTCGGCACTCGCGGCCACCGGCGGCTGGTCCCGCTCCAGCGCGGCGATCAACTGCTCGGCCTCGTCTGCGGTGATCCTCCCCTCGGCCAGCATGTCGAGGATGTCCTTGCGTTGGTCGTTTCATAGCAACCTCCTGTTGTTCCTTACCGGATACTGACGAGCACACCCGTACGGCCCTCTCGGACGTCGACCCGGGTGCCCGGCATCGCGCAGAGAAGCCGCCAGCCGGTGCCGAATGCCCGCATCACCTCGATGCGGTACACCAGGCACGCGACGACCGCCCCCAGCGCGGCCAGGATCAGGAGCACCACGGGGAGCACCGGCACCCACAGCCGGACGGCACGACCCGTCGGGCGCGCGACCCGGACGGTCACCAACTGCGGCATCATGTGCCACCGTCCAACTCGGTCAGCGCCTGTTGTGCGGTGATCTCGCCGCGGCGCAGCCGATCGATGATGTCGGCCCGCGACGGCGCCGGATCGGTCTCGACGAAGTCGAGCATCTGGGTGATCCGGTTCAGTCGTGACTTGATCGTCGGGTAGCTCACCCCGAAGATCCGCTCCATCTCCTTGATGGAACCGTGGCACCGCACGAACGCCGTGACGAAGACCTGGTCCTCGACGTTGAGCTGAGCCAGTTGCGGTAGCTCGAACCCGCCCTCGATCGCGGCGCCGTTGCCGCCAGGCGCACCTCGGCTCGGGGCGCTGCGTGGTCACGGCCGATCGAGCACCGAGTAGGCCGAGACCATCCGCCCCGGGCATGATCCACTCGCCTTCACGGATACTGGGGCATCCGGGATGCCCTGACACCCCGACATCACGGAAACCGAGTCGATCATGATCAGGCCGACCACGCCACCGCGCATAAACCGGACAAAGGCCGCGCTGTCCGCGTAGTGGTTGCGGAACCGCCAGGTCCCGGGTCGCCAGGTGCGGCGGTGATGCGCCGCGAAGGCCCGACTTGACGCTCGCTCTACCCGCCGCGGGCGACGCCGCGTCGGCGGCACCGCAACCGCCGCTCGCGTCAAGCACGCCAGCACCGGCGCAGTCGGACTGGCCGGGCCAAAACGAACTGATGGACGCCGCCGTGAAAGTGGAGAACACCGCCGTCCGCAACTGGTTTCATGTGTACGCCGCGATAAGCCTCGACATGCCCGGACAGGCGCTGCTGGTTCACCGCTTATCCCCACGCCCGCGTGGGCGTCAAGTCGAACGGCTGCCTGTTCGGCTCCATGATGGCAGGCTGGGATCCCAGAACGGGCCTGGCCACCACAGCTTCGTGCGGCTCAACGGCGACATCGCCACGAGCCCACCCGCCGGGCCGAGGTTCCCGCTGATGTTCCACGCCGCACCCGAGGGCACCCCGTACTCCTGGGCGAACCGGTACTGGCACACCGGCACTTTCTGCTGGTGGGGCAACACCACCTACCACCGCGCCAACGTGCCCGGCCCGACGGCCGACACCGGGTTCAGCATCAAGTTCCTCGAATGATCCGGACGCCTTAACGACCGGCGCCGACCAGTGTGGCGAGACGCTGTCCACGTCCACCAGGGCGCGCGCGACGCCGCGCAGGTCCACTTCCCGCTGAGCTAGCCGGGTTTCGTCGGGGGCCGGGCCGCCAGCCCGGCCCCCGACGCGTTCACCACGAAGGACCATGAACCGATGACATCTGAACTACCCGCGTACGCGGTGCCGGGCATCGAGTCCGAGGATCCCACCGGCGACCCGGGCTACTTCTTCTACCGCGTCGACCGACTCGCCGGCTTCCCCCCGGTCGCCGCGGCCATCGGCCGCACCCCGAGCGTCCTGCCGGCGATCTGCTCGGACGACAGCTCGATGCGGGAGGCTTTCGCCCAGAGCAGCGCCGCGCTCTGCCGACAACTCTGGATCGGTACTGCCGACGGGCTGCACTGGGAGTTGAGCTTCGGCGACGGCGTGAAGTTCATCGTCGACGCTGGGGACGAGCCCGTGGATTTCCTCCGGGACGCTCTCGTGGCGCAGCCCCGCGTCAGCTCCGCCGAACACTATTGCGACGAGAACTTCAAGGTCGAAACGACCCAGGTGCTGCGGGCCGACGAGATGGCCGCCTACTTCATCGACACGGTCGTCACCGCCCACCGCGAGTTCGCCCGCCGCCAGGGCATCGACCTGCCGTACTGAGGCCCCCCGCACCCCACAGGCTCGTCGGACGTTGGCGGTGTGCTGCGCGTCAGCACTACCAACCGGCCGACGAGACGGTCCCGCTGGCCACCGCGAAGCTCACCAGAATCGCGCCGGCCAGCGGCACGGCCACCGCGACGGCAAGCGCCCGCCGACGAGGCGACCCACCGGTCAGCACCACGATCAGCAGGCCCAGCGCAAGGTCGATGGCCACGTTCCACCACGCGCTGGCCCCGTAGTCGGGGTCGGTCGCCTTACCGGCGAACCGGGCCGCCTCCTCGAAGAACACGGCGGCCGGCATCGCGATCCCGACGACCTGCCGCCACCCCGCGCCGCGCGCCCAGGTCCCACCGGTGCCGAAGACCACTCCGGCGAGCACGCCGAAGAACATCCAGACCAGCGACGACGGTGCCCAGAGCACCGCGAGGTCATCGCCCTGCAGGAGCGCCGCCGCGAGGTAGTAGCTGGGCACCGCGACGACGAGCAGGACGGCGGCACCGAGTGCCGAACGCAGCCGCCCGGACCGCACCCAGTACCCGAAGAAGAAGGCAGCGACCGCCCAGGTCGCGGTGGAGTTGCCGAGTTCGGCGAAGGGGAACGGCAGCCACTTGATCCAGCAGAAGTCGAGAAGGCCGAGCAGGAGTCCGCCCACCACGGAGACGAGCGCCACCGTGCGGTCACCAGGTCGCATGGCCGCAGAGCATACCGAGTATGCCCCGACTGACCTGGTCGGCCCCTCCCCCATCGAGCCAGCAGCCGGTCAACGGGTGAGGCCGACCAGCGTCGCCAGTCGCGCCACGCCGGCCGGGGCCGGGTGGCCCCGGGCGACTTCGGCGATCACCGTACGCGCCAAGGCCGGCACCAACGTGCCCGGTCCGACGACCGACACCGGATTCAGCATCAAGTTCTTCGAAGGATCCCGCCGACCGACATAATCGGGTCGCTCACCGGAACCTTCCTCCCTCCCCGTTGGTGGGATTGGTGGGAAGAGAGGGGTGACGGTGTCCGACGGTGATCTGATCTCCCGGCTCTACGCCGGCTGTTTCCGACGCCTGGTGGTCCAGCTGTACGCGGTGACCGGCGATCTGAACGAGGCGCAGGAGGCGGTCCAGGAGGCATTCACCAAGGCGCTGGTCGCACCGAGGCGCTTGGCCGAGCTGGAGAACCCGGAGGCGTGGCTGCGCCGCGTCGCGGTGAACGAGGCCCGCAGCCGCTACCGGCGCCGACGCGTACTCGATCGGCTGCTGCGTCGAATCGGCCCGCCGCCGGCCGTCGCCGACCGCTCGCCGGAGCACCTCGCCCTGCTCGCCGCGCTGCGCGGGCTGCCCGAGGGGCAGCGACAAGCCCTTGCCCTGCATTACCTCGTCGACCTGCCGGTGGACGAGGTCGCCGCCACGCTGGGCGTCTCGGCCGGGACCGTGAAGTCCCGGCTCTCCCGGGGCCGGCAGGCCTTGGCCGTGCTGCTCTCCGACTCCGACCCCACCGATGTCACGGATAGCGGGAGGACCAATGTCCGGTCGTGAGTTCTTTGGATTCGACGTTGACAGGATCAGCGAGGCCGTCCGGCAGCCGCCCCTCGACGAGCTGCGGTCCACGGCCCGGTCCCGCCGGCATCGGTCGGTCGCCGCGGTGGCGACCGCCCTGGTCGCACTGGCCGGCGTGGCGGCCGTACCGCTCGTGGCCGGATCGGACCGGACCAACCCGGTGTTGCCGGTCGGACCGGCACCCCGGCCCGACCACTCCGGCGACTTCACGCTGACCGGCCCGGACTCCGGCGTCGACGTGCGAAGGGACGGCTGTGTCCTGCGGTTCGCCTTAACCGACGACGGTGGCCGGAGCTGGTCGGACTGGGACGCGGCCCAGTTCCGGGGCACCAGATGCGAGGCCAGCCCTCCCTCGACGTTCGGGAATCTCGAGTTTTCCATCCTCAGTGACCGGTCCTACCTGGTCAGCGACGCTGGGCTGCGCCGCCTCTCCACCGACTACGGCCGTACCTGGCGGGACGGGGACCAGGCGATCGTGGCGGTTCCCTCGTTCCCGGCGACGGCCCGGGCGGTCTTCTGCGGGTTTTTCTGCGGGGCGGTGCAGGAGCCACTGGCGGTTGATCCGTCGACCGGCACCGTGTACCGGCTCGCCGGCAAAGCACCTTCGGGGCATCCACTCTTCAGCCTCTACCCGAGCCCGGACGGCACTGTCTGGGCGACGTACCGATTGAATTCGAGCTCCTCGGGAGCGACCGTCGCCCGCAGCGGCGACCGAGGCGCGACCTGGACCACCTGGGAGGTGGGGGCCGACGAGTCTGTGGTGGCGTTCGTCGGGCTCGACGACCGGGAGGGGTACCTGCTGACCGAGCCGTTGACCGCGGGCGGCTCTATGCGGCTGCTGAGAACCACGGACGGTGCGAAGACCTGGACGAACACCGGCGCCGACCTGCCGGTGCGGGCGCACTGGGACCTCACGGCCGGCTCCGACGGATCCCTGCTGGCGATCACAGCGGGAGGAGGCACGGAGTCCAGGCCTCTCGCGCGACTCCTGGTCAGCCGGGACGACGGGCGGACCTTCACGCTAGCCCGGGAGTACGGGCCGCTCGTCGGCTCGATCAGCGTCGCGCCCGGGTACGCCTGGCTCTTCGGCCGGGACGACGGCACCACCGGCGAGCCGGATCACCTTCTGCTCACCACGGACGCGACCACCTGGACGCGCTTGATGCTCTCGCCCTGAGGGCAGCGACTGGGTAGCGTTCCACAATGGAACCGCGTCGCCGCACCGGCCATCCGGCAGGGCGGGGGGGCGACGCTGTGAGCGGTTGACCTAGTCGTCCTCCATGACGGGCTCGGCCCAAGCTGGGCCGGACTCGATGCGCTCCATCCCCTCCACGGTGACACAAAAGCCCGGCGGCACCCGGACATCGCGTTGCATCAACCTGGCGAGAGCCATGGCCTTTCCGCCCACCGCCTGCGCGCCAGCCGTCGTCGCGGCATCCAATGGAACGATCTCCATCCCAGCCCTTTTCGAGTTCATCTCACCCTCATACCCAGCCGGCACCCCAAGAGAGGACGCGGATGTCCCGGCAATCGAGCGGCCCGCAGGTGCTCACTGGAATCACCGACCACAGTGTAAGGACGTTCCCCGCCGATCAGCGGGTGAGGCCGACCAGCGTCGCCAGTCGCGCCACGCCGGCCGGTGCCGGGTGGCCCCGGGCGACGTCGGCGATCACGGTACGCACCAGAGGCCGGCACCGGACCTCGGCAGGCGCGACACTGTCCGCGTCAACCAGCGCACGTGCAGCGCCGCGCAGGTCACCAACCTGGAGGTAAGCCCGCGCGGCATCCACCAGGTACGCGCCCCGATACTCGGCCGGCAGCCGCCGCCACGCCTCCCGCCGGATCACCGCCGCGTGCCGCTGCACCGCCTCGGCGGCATCACCCCGCTGCGCCGCCAGCACCACCCGCGCCAGGTCGACAACGATCGGTCCGAAGCTGGTCCGGTGCGGGTCGTCGTACCCCCTGAGCTGGGTGGCGATCCCCGCGGCCCGGTCGGTCAGCTCGTCGGCGCGGCAGGTGTCGCCGCAGCCAGCGGCGGCCAGTGCGGCCTGGAGCAGCAACGTCCCACCCACAGCCCACTCCCCCGCCGACCGCCGCGCCTCGGGCGCGCCCCCACCTCGACGATCATGAGGTTGACGGGCGGTTTGATCTCTACACAGCCCGTCAACCTCATGATCACCGAGGCGGGATGGGGTCGGGTGGGTGAGGGGCGGGAGGACGCGGGTCGCGGAGGTGAGCGTCGCGGCCAGGGCCAGGCGGTCTCGGCCTGAGGCGCGTAGCGCCTGGCTGACCGAGATGGCCGCTGTTGCCGCCAGGATCGGGTCGTCGCCGGCGGCGGCCATCGCCCGGTCGGCGGCCAGCCACCCAAGGTCGGCCTCGCCGAGCTTCACCAGCACCGACGAGGTGATCCGGTACGCCTGCACCAGCAGCTCCGCCGTCTGCGCGCCCTGGACGGCGTCGAGCAGACCCGGCAGCACCCGCACCAACTGCCCGTAGTGCGCGTGCTGGTAGGTCAACCAGGCGTACCCGACCTGCCGCCGCAGCTCTTCCGGCGTCTGGGCTGGGGCCTGCGGAGTGTCGTAGCGGGCGAGCGCGGCCCGGATGTCGTCCACCCCGTCCGGCGTGCCGGCAGGGGTGCTCCGCTGCTGGCCGAGCAGCACCTCCGGGTCGACCCGCAGCACGTGGGCAAGCTCCTGAATCACCGAGTACCGGTCCAGGGTGCGCACGCCCCGCTCGACCTTGTCCACCCAGCTCTTCGACCTGCGCAGCCGGTCGGCCAGCATCTGCTGCGTCATCGACCGCCGCACCCGCCAGCGCGCCACCCGCCGGCCGATCGGCAGGTCATCGCTGGTCACGCCGCCACCGCCGGTCCGGGACCGCACGGGTCGTGTCCTCCACCGGTACGCGCTCCGCCTCGGCCTGCGCCAGGAGGCGCTGTTTGGCAGCCTCCCGCTCGGCCGCCTCACCCTTACTCTCCGGACCGCCATCGTCCTGACCACTCATGCCCGCCTCCGCCGGTAGATGCCCAGCGGCGATGCACCCTCCACCAGCCGCGTCAGGCCTGTCAGGACGCGGTCACGTCCCAAACCGGACAGTAGGGCAGATTCGTGATGGCGTAATTACTGCTAGTTATGCCGCCAGGTTGATGCCGATGCGGCCGGCGAGCAGGCGCAGCTCGTCGGGGATGGCACGACGCTGGGCGCGCTGCGCCAGGGTCACCACGGCATCGCGGGCGAGCGGGTTGATGGCGAACGGCACCGGCGCGGCCCGCTCAGCCTGCACGAATGCTGCGAGGGCTTCTACGTCCCGACGACCGCCGTCTGCGAGAGCGCGTCCGAGATCGAGCCAGTAGGACTGCTGCCGGATGGATGCCGCGAGCACCTGCGGTCGGACCGTCCGGGACAGTTCGATCACTCGGCCCGACTCGCCCTGCTCTGCCGCAATGGACATCTCCCAGAGTCCCACATTGGTCGGCCCGAACCCACAGCCGTTGAAGCCGGCCCCGTCGACCGGATCCCCGAGCGTCGCCGCTTCGCGGACCGCCTCGGTGAGGTGGTCGCGAGCCACGTCCAGGCGACCACTGACCGTCGAGGTCAGCGCTGCCGAAAGGTGGAGCTGTCCGAGCATCTGTCGTACCCGCTCGTCGGTAGCGTCGGCTTGCAACTCGACTAGCGACCGGTCGGCGGCACGGGCAGCGAGTGGTGCGGCTTCAATCGGCAGGCTTTGTGCGTAGGCGAAGCGGGACGCCGCGATCCACGCAGGGTCTTCGGCGTCTTCGGCGACCATCCCGGCGAGCCGGGCGGCGTTGAGGGCTAGGTGCCGGTATCCGAGGTTCCGCAGACAGGTAGAGGCTTGGTAGGCGACTTGGACGAGCACGGTGCCGCCCACAGCGGCGGCTTCGAGCAGGAGGTTTGGGAGCATACGAGCCATCGCCGGGTAGTTGCACGAGGTGCGGAGCTGCTCGGTGCGGGCGATCTCGGCCGCCAGGCGTTCCGTTGTGTAGGTCGACGGGCGGCGCTCGCCGTCCTCGATCTCGATCAGGGCCGACCAGATCGCCGGCACGCACTCGGCGGCGCTCTCGCGGGCTGGATCGCCTGACTCCGTGCCCTGGCCAAGCAGGTCGGCCACCGTGACCTGGAGTGCGGCAGCGAGAGAGACCAGAGTGGACCGGCGATCGATAGTCTTCCGTCCCGACTCGACCTGCGACACGTACGACTGGGTGACGCCAGCGAGCCCAGCGAGGACGGCCTGAGTCATGCCGCCCCGACGCATCCGCCAGTACCGGATCCTGGCACCGATGCTGTCCGGCTTCTTCACTCCACCTTCGCCCGCTCCCTTGTAGGACTGGGATAGCGGCTACGGTTCTCTATCCCTGCGCGGTTAGACGGTACACCCGTAGAGCGTCGCAATGGTGACCCTGAGTTCATGCCAAGCCCTCATGAACAAAATCCGGCGTACAGGTCGACTCGTCCGTCGCCCACCAGCTCAGAGACCTGATCGAGGCTCTGAGCTGGTTTTATGTCCGGGTGTCGATGGTCGTTCTTGGTCAACATTGGGCGGCGTTTGACGCCCTGACGACGCCCTGACGCCCTGGAGACGCCCTGAGCGCTGGGTCAGTTGACCTGGTGGAGCAGCTGCCGCGGCCCGGTGATCCGGTGGCAAGCCAGTCCTGGGGTTGGACTGGCGCGGCAGCCGGAAGCCCCGATGCACGACCAGGCCGACCCGCTGGCTTCCGTAGCGGCCTCCGTGGTCCCATCCGTGGATGGGATGGGACGAGCGCGTGCCGGAGTTGCTGGCGCATTTGGGTGAGATGGGTCTGATCGGGCTCGTCAAGGTTGACGGCGAGCGGGAGCACAAGCCCGAGACAGTGGTGATCTCAGGCCAGCGGCTCGAAGGTGCGTCGATCAGGCTCGACGGCAACAGCCTTGATTACTGCCTGCGCCATGCGGTCGCCGCGCTTCGTGAGCGCTTCCCGGGCGAAGTCGCTCTGGACTGAGCTCCGACCGTGGGGCGGTGTCCCGGCGGCTTTCGGTGGCTCACCGCCCCGGCGCCGTAGGCGGCCGGGGCGGCTTGCCGCCGGCCGGGCTTGCCGCCCCGCACCGCGCGGAGCGCGGTGCGTTGATCCTAAAAAGAGCAATTCGGCAGGACAGCAGTCTCGCTCAGCTTTCTCTTGCCTCGGTCAGGGGTCACGGCCCCGGCGTTGTTCCGTTGCGTCCGGTTTGATCATGGTTCGTTGGATGCCGTAGACGGCGAAGGTGTCGCTGCGGTCGTGCAGGTCGCGGCGGGCATGGGCGATGTTGGCGCGTCCGGCGAGGCGGAGCCAGGATCAGAATCACCAGCAGCGGGTGCCGACGACCCCGCAACCGGTGCGGGTCCGGCACCTCCCGCAGCCGGTCGAGCAGCGATCACGCCATGGACAACGGGTCAACCCCACCAGGGTCCACCGCGAGTTTTCCTCCCACAGGCCCAGATCGGCGAGGTGGTCAACAACAGGGCTGATCGGGGAAGATGACGACACGAGCGCGACTCCTGGGACGATCTTCTGGCCTAGACACCCGAAAGATCATCAGAAGTCGCGCTCGTCCCACAACTCCAACCTCGTCCGGCCCCCAACATGGACAGAACATCTCAAGCCGGAACAACGCCGGGGCCCTGCACCGCCTACGGCATCTAACAAACCATGATCAAAGTAGACACAAAGGAACAACGCTGGGGCCGTGCGAGTGGGTGGGCCTCCTCAGGAACCGCAGAAGTTGCCGACGTCTACCGGGATGGTGAAAGTCCCCGCCTTGCCTCCGCCGGAGGCGATCAGACCACCCGGTCCGGCGATTTCCGCACCGGATCCTTCCAACTGGATCTCCAGCCAAACCGTCTGACCGGCGTCGTGCACCCGCGCTTTTCCGCTGAACGGTGCGGAGCTCTTCAGCCTGCCGAAGCCCAGGATGCTGCTCGATGTTCCGTCGAGCACTCCGAGGACCGCGCCGGTCCCATCCGGTTTGATGGCGGCTGTCATGTCGCCGGTGTAGGTCCAGCCGCCACCCTCGCCTTGAATCTTGCCACCCATTTTGATCTTCCAGTCACCGGCCGGGCCGCCGCAGACCTGCCCGGCGAAAGTGATCCCACCGAGCGTGGTGTTGATCCGATAATCGCCGCCATAGTCGATGACCGGGAAGGTCTCGCCGAAGTTGTACCAGCCGCCCCGCTCCAAGGCGCTCAGGGCCAGCTTGAGGGCACCTGCTGCCCAGCCGGCCGGGCCACCGATCGCCGCGCCGACGATGATGCCCATCCCTTCCATGAGGTCTTCCCAGTAGTCATCCGGCTTGCTGTTGTAGGTGCCCTCCAGCCGGAAAGTCTTCTCCACCTTTTTGGCGGTATCCCCCACCTGCCGGGGCTGCCGGTGACCGATCACGGTCGCCGCAGCCTGGCCCTTATCGTTCGTCTTGACAAAGGACACTCCGACCGGTGTCGCCTGGTCAATCTTGACCAACGGTAGACCGTTGGAGGCGGCGTTGAAACCGTTCCCGGGCTGCCACTCGACCTCCGCGTTCTTCACCGGTCCGCTGTCATTGAAGGAGAAGTCCAGACCAATCCCGGCGAGGATGGCGCGGTAGCAGTTGGCGACCTCCCAGCCCTCGGTGTCGAACTTGAGCGTCACCGTCACCACGGACTTCGCGCCGTCCTGGCTCGCGCTCCGGGTGCGTTCCAGCTTTTTCGGCGACATTTCCATGGTCGGCTTGAAGAAGGCCCCGGAGACGATGAGTTTCATAAAACCCAGTAACGTTGAAACGACCACGCCCAGAATGTCCCCGCCGAGCTTGCTCAGACCGGCCTTGGCCGCAGCTTTTGCCGCGGCGTTGAAGCCCGCCGCCTGTCCGAGATCCCCAAGCCGGTCGTAGAGGAAGTCATCAGCGGCCACCACCGGGGTCATATTGCATTCGGAGGCGCGGGCCATGGCCACCGGCTGCACCCCTCCTCCCCCACCGCCACCGGCCGTGGCGCTCGCTTCTTCCCGGGAGGCCGCCCGCACCCCGGCGGTAAACCGCAGCAACAGCAGGGTCGCGCTCACCGGACCGAGCCTGACCTCCGCCGGGTCGGCCACCCCCTTGCCGAGGTCCAGCGGGGTGGTGCTGCGCTTCTCCAACTCGATGACGAACGAGGCGATGAACTTGTCCGTGGCGTTCTTACCGGCAGCGGCCTTGTCAAGATCGACGAGCAGGCCCTTCATGATCGCCTTCTCGTCGAGCTTCGCCTTCGGGTCGAGCGCACCGATCGCAAAAGCCAGCATCGGTCCCATCCTCAGTTGACTGTCCCCCCGGGTCTGCAACGAGGCGAGCAGACCGATCTCACCGGCCTGCACAACCTGCCCGATGCTGGGATTCGTCGGCTGCCGGAAAATCTTGCCGTCGGCTCCGGTGATGGTGATACCGGCCAGGTTGACCGCGGTGGCCAACGCGGCGATCCCCTCCGGCCCACCCTTCATCACCGCCTCGGCGAGAGTAGCGGCGGCCTTGCTCTCCCCGGCCTTGACCAAGACCGGTTCACCGATCCGCTCGGTGTCGATCCCCGCCGTCGGGAACACCTGTTCGCCGGTGCTCTGCGGCTTCGGGTCACCGGCCTTGCTGGTGCAACCGGCCAGGACGACAGCGGTGGCGGTCAGCAGCGCCACCCCGCGTACGAAATGCCGTCGAGACTTCACCGGTCGGCTGCCACTTGGCCGACCGCGACGGACAGTTCCTTGCCGAACGCCGTCGGATTCGACAGGTCGGGCATGGCCAACACCTGCAGAAAGTACGGCTTCCCGGCCGGCTGGACAAGCAACCCGACATTGTCGGCCCAGAACGCCTTCTCACCGACGCCACTCACCGACACGTCGCCGTGTGCCTTCACCGAGTCGTCCCACTCCCTGCCGGGCCGCGCGGTCACATAGACGGACACCGTGACGTCCTTGCTGAGGTACGTGCAGCCACCCAGCAGCGAGCCCTGGGGCTCCTGCTTCTCCGGCTGTCCGGCCGGCTTGCCCACCACCGACGCGAAGTCGTCGGCGGTGAACAGTGCACAGGTGTCGACCGGTTCGGCGGTAACGGCGATCGAGTCGCCACCCCCCGACGCCGTACCCGGCCCAGTGCCTGCATCATCCCCGCCACCGCACCCCGCCAGGGCGAACGTGAGCACACCCGCCAGCCCAGCGGCGCGCACGGATGCTCCGACCCATTTCTCCACTGAAATTTCCCCCCTTGAACCGAATCTCCAACAGCCAACCGCACCACGGCCGTTACCGAACAGCGGGAAAACCCTTGATCGGGTTGGCATCCGATGATCATGGCCACTAGGGTCTGGCCGATGGTCCGGGGTCGCGAGCGCGAGTCGGCCCAGCTCCACGAGGTGGTTGCGGCCGCCCGTACGGGCCGGGTCGAAGTACTCGTGCTCGCGGGCGAGGCCGGCATCGGGAAGACCACCCTGCTCGATACGGCAGCCCACGCCACCGAGGGGATGCAGGTCCTGCGTACCACCGGCATGCCGACCGAGACGCAGATCGGCTTCGTCGGCCTGGTCGACCTGCTGACACCGGTGCTCGAACACCGTACGCGGCTGCCGGCGTCGCAGCGGCGCGCGATCGAGCGTGCCCTCGCCCTGGGCCGGAGCTCATCCTGGCCCGCCGGGGACGGTCGGCTCACCCTGCGGGTCGCCACGCTCGCACTACTCGCTGCGGCAGCCGACGAGGCGGCCACCCTCGTGGTCGTCGACGATGCCCAATGGGTGGATCAGGAATCCCTCGACACGCTGGCATTCGCCGCCCGGCGGCTGGCCGTCGACCGGATTGGCTTCCTGTTCGCCGTACGGATGCCCGCGGGTGCTCCGCCGGAAGCCGGCCCACCGGTGCCCGGTCTGGCCGGCTTTCCTGTCCTACGGCTCGCCGGGCTGGACTATGAGACCAGCGACGCGCTGCTCACCGCCGCGGCGCCGCAACTGACCGAACGAGTCGTCCGCGACGCTGTCCTCGCCACCGCCGCCGGCAATCCGCTGGCGCTTCAGGAGATCCCCCGGCTACTCGGCCCCGACGCACTGGCCAGCGCGGTACTCGCCCGTCCGCTCCCAGTCGGGAACACGATCCGGCAGACCGTCGGCAAGACACTCGCCGAACTGGGGGACCGTACACGGGCGGCGTTGGTCGTCGCGGCGGCCTCCCAGGAACCGCGCTGGACGGACGTCAGCGCCGCACTGGAAGAGCTCGGACTGTCTCTTCACGACCTCGAACCGGCCGACGAAGCCGGCCTGATCCACCTCGGCGGCGAACCAGGGTTCCGCCACCCGCTGGTGCAGGCGGCGATCTACCACGAGGCCCCGGCCGCGAGCCGCCGGAAGTCGCACCGGGCACTCGCGGCGGCTGCGGCCGGTCACCAGGCCGCCGAGATGCGCGCCGGGCATCTCGCCGCGGCTGCCACCGGCCCCGACCCGGCGGTCGCGGTGGCCCTGGCCGAGGCCGGCCGCGTTGCCCGCGACCGGGGGGCGTGGCAGACCGCCATGATCGTCTTCCGGCGGGCGGCACAGTTCACCACTGACCCGGAGCTGCGTACCGCCCACCTGCTGGCCGCGGCGCAGGCCGCGCTGCTGGCCGCGTCGCCAGCGGCCCTCGACCTTGCCACAGCGGCGGCGGCGACGCGGGATCCCCTGGCTCGGGCCCACGCGCATCGAATCCTCGGCACGCTCTGGAACGCCGGCGGCGACGCCCGCCGGGCAGCCCAACTGTTCATGGCCGACGCCGCTCGGATCGACAGGCTCGACGGTGAGTTCGGGGTGCGGCTGCGCCTCGACGCGACCGCGTCCGCATTGCACTGCGGCGACTACGAGCTGGCCGACTCCGCAGCGCGCGACGCCGTCGAGCGAGCCGAGGCCATCGGCGGTGAGCTGCTGCTGGCCGCGCGGATCTCCGTCGGGTGGGTGCGGTTCTGCCGGGCCGAGGCCGACCCGGAGGAGCCGTTCGGGGTGCCGCTGGCGGAGGTAACGGCCCGAATTCCGGACGGTCCCGGAGTGCTGCCATTCGCCGCGCTCGCGCTGCCCTGGCTGGAGTACTACGACCAGGCGCGGGAGGTACTCGACCGGATCCAATACGACTACGACGGGAACATTTCGCCCGACCAGTTGTCGTTCAGTCACACCGTGCACGCCGATCTCGCGTTCCGTACCGGCCGGTGGGCCGCCGGGATCGCCACCGCGACCGAGTCCGCCCGGCTGGCCGGGGACCTGGGACACCACAACATCCAGGCGCGGGCGCTGACGCTCCTGGCTCAGTTCGAGGCGGCCATGGGACGGTCCGCCGACTGCGAACGGCACGTGGCGGAAGCGACCGAAATCGCCCAGTCGGCCGGGCTGCTGTCCGTCGAGATCTTCGGTGCGGCGGCCCTCGGCCTGCTGGCGGTGGGCGCCCGGGACCACGAGACGGCAGTGGCGCAGTTCGACTTCGTTCGCGCCAGCCTTGAGTCGTCCGGCGTACGGCATCCCGGCATCATCTGCTGGGCCGCTGACCTGATCGAGGCGCTGCACCGTACCGGCGCCGCCGACGCGGCTGAGCAACTGCTGGCCGAGTACGAGCGGCGGGTCGCGCGGACGCGATACCGGACCGGGGAGATCGGCGTCGCGCGCTGCCGGATCATCCTCGGCCACGCCGACGAACGCCTCGAACCGACCATCGAGAAGCTGGGGTACGGCAGTCCCGTACCGGCTCCCTTCGAGCAGGCCCGGCTGCTGCTCGCGTACGGGGAGCACCTGCGGCTGAGTGGACGGCGGGCCGAGGCACGGCGGCCGCTGCGTGATGCGGGGATGGTGTTCGCCCGGCTGGGCGCCACACCGTGGGCGGACCGGGCCACCGCCGAACTGCGGGCTGCTGGGGGCCGGGGCGTACCGTCGGTCGGCTCGCCGGTCGATCAGTTGAGCCCGCAGGAGCTGCAGGTCGCGCGGCATGTAGCGCGTGGCGCGCGCAACCGGGAGGTCGCTACGGCGCTGTTTCTGAGCCCGAAAACCGTCGAGGGCCATCTGAGTAACATCTACCGCAAGCTCGGCATCCGGTCCCGGGCCGAACTCGTCGCCCGGATGGCCGGCATCGACAACGGCCAGACTATGCGATAAGACCGCATCGATCTAGGACAAATTTCAGCTAATTGATCTTCGTTCACGAGAATTTGCCCTAGATCGACGGCGGGTTAGCGGGTGGCGGTGCGAAGCGGGCGACGTAGCGCTTCTGCCATGGCGTTTCGACGGCGTGCGAGTCGTCATCCTCCCCGGTCAGCCCTGTTGTTGACCACCTCGCCGATCTGGGCCTGTGGGAGGCCGAACTCGCGGTGGACCCTGGTGGGGTTGACCCGTTGTCCATGGCGTGATCGCTGCTCGACCGGCTGCGGGAGGTGCCGGACCCGCACCGGTTGCGGGGTCGTCGGCACCCGCTGCTGGTGATTCTGATCCTGGCTCCGCCTCGCCGGACGCGCCAACATCGCCCATGCCGCCGCGACCTGCATGACCGCAGCGACACCTTCGCCGTCTCCGCGACTTGCCCGAAACTCGGAGGTGAGGGCGCTTTCCGTCGGTAGAAGCGCTCCAGGCGGGATGCTGCCGCTCTCGATGCGTTCCCTGAGTTGATCGCCGAGCAGCACGACTGGCCGCCCTAACGCGACCAAAACTCACAAGGCCACGACGGCCGCAGTCTCGGCCGGCAGCTGGATCCGGTCCCGCATGACCGTGACCCCCTCCCCCGTCGCCAGCAGCACCCGCCGCGCCACCCCCGGCAACGACACCCCCTGCCCCCGCCCAGCCAGGTTCGCCACCACCAGCGTGTCCCCCCGCCGCATCAGCAAAAACTGGTCCCCATGCTGCACGGAAACGGCGTGCAACCGAGGATCAGACAGATCCGGAGAAGACCGACGCAAGGCAATCAACCGCTGGTAGAACGCCAACATCTCCCGATGCTCAGGCTTGTCCAGCTCCGCCCAGTCCAACCGCGACCGCACGAACGTCTCCGGATCCTGCGGATCGGGCACGTCCCCCTCAGCCCATCCGTGCGAGGCAAACTCCCGCCGCCGCCCCAGCGCCACCGCAGTAGCCAACTCAGGCTCCGGGTGCGAGGTGAAGAACTGCCACGGCGTAGAAGCCGCCCACTCCTCCCCCATGAACAACATGGGAGTGAACGGCGCGGTCAACAGCAGCACCGCCCCCACCCGCAGCATTGAAGGCGACAGCGAAGCCGAGATCCGATCCCCGGTAGCCCGGTTGCCGATCTGATCATGGTTCTGCAAGTAGGCCACCAACCGATGCCCAGGCACCCGCGAGTCCAGAGGCCGCCCATGGTGTCGGTTGCGGAAGCTGGACCAGGTCCCCGCGTGGAAGAACCCGCCGGTCAGCACGTCCGACAGCGTCTCCAAAGTGCCAAAGTCCCCGTAGTAGCCCTGCCGCTCCCCCGTCAGCAACGTGTGCAACGCGTGGTGCGCGTCGTCGTTCCACTGCGCGTGCAGCCCGAACCCACCAGCCTCCCGAGGCGTGATCAGCCGCGGATCGTTGAGGTCAGACTCGGCGATCAGCGACAACGGCCGCCCCAGGTGCGTCGACAAAGACTCCACCTCGATCGCCAACTCTTCGAGCAGCGACACCGCGCGGGTGTCGGGCAGGGCGTGCACGGCGTCCAGGCGCAGGCCGTCGACGTGGTAGTCGCGCAGCCACATGAGCACGCTGTCGATGATGTAGCGGCGTACCTCGTCGGAGTGCGGGCCGTCGAGGTTGACCGAGCGGCCCCAACTGTTGCTCTGCTCGGCGAGGTAGGGGCCGAACCGCGGCGCGTAGGCCCCGGAGGGCCCGAAATGGTTGTAGACGACGTCGAGGATCACCCCCAGCCCGTGGGCGTGGGCGGCGTCGACGAACCGTTTCAGGCCGTCGGGGCCGCCGTAGGGCTGGTGCGGGGCATACCAGCAGACGCCGTCGTACCCCCAGTTGTGTTCGCCGTTGAAGGCGTTGACCGGGAGCAGCTCGATCAGGTCGACGCCCAGGGAGACGAGGTGGTCGAGGCGGTCGATGGCCGCGTCGAAGGTGCCCTCCGGGGTGAAGGTGCCGATGTGCAGCTCGTAGAGGATGCTGCCGGGCAGTTGCCGGCCGGTCCACGAGCTGTCGGACCACGCGTAGGCGGCGTGGTCGTAGCGTCGGCTCGGCCCGTGCACACCAGCAGGTTGCCACGGCGACCGGGGGTCGGGCAGTGGGGTTTCGTCGTCGTTCAGCAGAAAGGAGTAGTCGAGGCCGGCATCGGGCACCTCGACCCGCCACCAGCCGTCGGTGGCGGCGCGCATCTCGTGGTCGGCGTCGCCCGCCAGGCGCAGCCGGACCCGGGTGGCGTCGGGCGCCCACACGGTGAATTCGGTCATCACGCAGCCTCCACGGAAGCGGTGGGAGGAGCCAGCAGTGCGACGGGATAGTCGGCGAGCAGATCGGCCAAAAGGGTCTCCCCGCCACTGTAGACCCGGCCAGTGAACAGGTCCTTCACCTCGTTAATGGGAAGCGACAGGACTGTGTCGCACCACCCGCCGATGCGGGCCAGGCCCAGCGGCAGGCGGGTCGCCACGGCGATCGCGCCACCCCGGTCGAACGCCACCACGTGCCGGCCGCCCGGTCCGTGCCCCGGCACCGACCGGTAGCCGGTGAACAGCTCCGG
Source organism: Micromonospora sp. NBC_01638 (assembly GCF_045209745.1). Taxonomy (NCBI): domain Bacteria; kingdom Bacillati; phylum Actinomycetota; class Actinomycetes; order Micromonosporales; family Micromonosporaceae; genus Micromonospora; species Micromonospora sp. NBC_01638. The sequence continues at coordinate 5,514,511 of NZ_CP109273.1, read as the reverse complement.
GTGCGCCCGCCGCAACCGCAGGGTCCGCGACACCACCAGCAGCTTCGCCGCGCCATCGGTGTCGATCGGGGGCCGCCAGCCGTCGTCCAGACGCGCCAGCATCTCCCGGCGTACGTCGAAGTCGACCGGGCGGCGGTTGTCGGGGTCGACGAGCGAGTTGTCCCACAGCTCGGTGCCCTGGTAGGTGTCCGGCACCCCGGGCATCGTGAGCTGCACCAGCTTCTGCCCGAGCGAGTTGCACCAGCCGGCCGGGGTGATCGCCGCCGCGAGTTCGGTCAGCTCGTCGTGCAGGCTCGGGTCGTCGTACATCAGGTCGACCACGGCGTGCAGCGCCTGCTCGAAGGCCAGGTCCGGGTCCGCCCAACTGGTCGAGGCCGCCGCTTCCCGGGCGGCCTTCTCGACGTACGCGTGCAGCCGCTCCCGTTCGATCGGCCACGCGCCGACGGCGGTCTGCCACAGCAGGTGGGCGAAGGCCGGGTCGGGCAGCGGAGCGTACTCCATCCAGGCCGTGACCTGCTCGCCCCAGCGTTGCGGCAGCTCGCTGAGCACGGCGAGGCGGGCCCGCACGTCCTCGCCGCGTTTGGTGTCGTGGGTGGAGAGGGTGGTCATGCTCACCGGCCAGCGGACCTGCCGGGCGGAGGCGAAGCGGTGGAACTCCGCCGGCGGCACCCCGAAGTGGGCGGGGCTGTCGCCGACCTCGTTCAGCGCGACGAACCGACTCCACCGGTAGAACGCGGTGTCCTCGACGCCCTTGGCCATCACAGCGCCGGTGAACTGCGGGAAGCGGCGAGCCAGCTCGTCGTCGGGGTCGCGCAGCCGGCGGGTGACCGCGTCCAGGGCGATGGCCAGGTCGGGTCGGCGACGCCCGGCCTCCGAGCGGGCGGCGGCGAGGTGCTGGTCGGCGTGCGGCGGGTAGCCCCGGTAGACGGCGAACGCGGCGGCCAGCTCGGCGAGCGCGGCTCGGGCCTGCTCGGGCGGCACCTCGGGGGCGAGCACGGCCAGCCGGGTCAGCTCGGCGGCGAGCAGTCGGGTGGCGGCGGCCAGCTTGGTCTCGTGGGTCAGGTCCTCCCAGGAGGTGTGGTGCCCGACGAGGCGGGTGTCCAGCACCGTGAAGTCGCCCTCCGCGTCGGGGTCGACGAAGAGCCCGCCGACTGCGGCGAGAGCGTCGTAGCCGGTCGTGCCGTCCACCGGCCAGTCCGGCAGCTCCTCCCCGTACTCCAGGATCTTCTCCACCACGAGCCAGGCCTGCGGCGCGGCAGCCCGCAACCGGGCCAGGTAGCCGGCGGGGTCGCGCAGGCCGTCCGGGTGGTCGACGCGGATGCCGTCGACCTCCCCGTCGGCGGTCCAGCGCAGGATCAGCTCGTGGGTGGCGGCGAACACCGCCGGGTCCTCCACGCGCAGCCCGGCCAGGCCGGAAACGGCAAAGAACCGGCGGTACGTCAGCTCGGCGTCACCCCGACGCCAGGAGACCAGCTCGTAGTGCTGCCGGTCGTGCACCTCCCCCGCGCTGCCGTCGCCGGTGCCGTCGGCGACCGGGAAGCGGTGCTCGTGGTAGCGCAGCTCCCCGTCGACCAGCTTGAGGTCGTCCAGGGCCGCCGGGTCGTCGGCCAGCACCGGCAGCAGCAGCCGGCCCCGGTCCCAGTCGATGTCAAACCAGTCGGCGTACGCCGAGTCGCGCCCCCGGCGCAGCACGTCCCACCAGGCCGGGTTGGCCGGCGGCACCGCGACACCGGCGTGGTTGGGCACGATGTCGACGATCAGCCCGAGCTTCTTGTCGCGCAGCGCGCGCAGCAGCCGCTGCCGAGCGGCCTCACCGCCCAGCTCGGGGTTGACCGTCCGGTGGTCGACCACGTCGTAGCCGTGCGCGGAGCCGGGGGTGGCGGCCAGCAGCGGGGCGCTGTAGAGGTGGCTGACGCCGAGGTCGGCGAGGTAGTCGAGGATCCCGGCGGCGGCGTCCAGGTCGAAGCCGGGGCGGACCTGCACGCGGTACGTGGTCCGGATGGGGTTGGTCTCGTCGGTCGTCGGCTTGTCGGTGTGAGGGGGCACCGCCATGTCAGATCGTCCTCTCCAACACCACGAGGGAACGGTCCGGCACCCGGATGGTGCCGCCCGCGCTGATCACCGAGGCGTCGTCCGGCTCGGGTTCGGCGGTGCTGATCACCCGTTCCCACTTCTGGCCATAATCGCTGCCCGGCATGGTGAACTCCAGCGGCGCGTCGTGGGCGTTGAAGCAGAGCAGAAACGACGTGTCGCGATGCTTCTGGCCGTACTGGCCGCGCTCGCGAATGCCCTCACCGTTGACGAACAACGCCACCGAGCGGCCGAAGTCGTTGCCCCAGTCGTCGCCGGTCATCTCCCGCCCGTCGGGGGTGTGCCAGGCCAGGTCGGGCAGCGGGGCGTCCACATTTCGCCCACCGACCGGCAGGCCGGTGAAAAACCGGCGGCGCCGGAACACCTGATGCCGCTTCCGGAACGCGGTCAGCGTCTGGACGAACTCCAGCAGCTGCTCGTCGACGTTGTCCCAGTCGACCCAGGCCAGCTCGCTGTCCTGGCAGTAGACGTTGTTGTTGCCGCGCTGGGTGCGGCCCAGCTCGTCGCCGTGCCCGATCATCGGCACGCCCTGGGAGAGGATCAGGGTGGCCAGGAAGTTACGCCGCTGCTTGGCCCGCAGGGCGAGCACCGCCTCGTCGTCGGTGTCACCCTCGACCCCACAGTTCCAGGAGCGGTTGTGGCTCTCGCCGTCCCGGTTGTCCTCGCCGTTGGCCTCGTTGTGCTTGTCGTTGTACGACACCAGGTCGTTGAGCGTGAACCCGTCGTGGACGGTGACGAAGTTGATGCTGTGGAACGGTCGACGGCCGTCGTCCTGGTAGAGGTCGGCGGAGCCGGAGATCCGGGACGCGAACTCGGCGAGGGTGGCCGGCTCACCACGCCAGAAGTCCCGCACGGTGTCGCGGTACTTGCCGTTCCACTCGGTCCACAGCGGCGGGAAGTTGCCCACCTGGTAGCCGCCGGGGCCGACATCCCACGGTTCGGCGATCAGCTTGACCTGACTGACCACCGGGTCCTGCTGCACCACCTCGAAGAAGGTGGACAGCCGGTCGACCTCGTAGAACTCGCGGGCCAGGGTGGCGGCCAGGTCGAAGCGGAAACCGTCGACGTGCATCTCGGTCACCCAGTACCGCAGCGAATCCATGATCAGTTGCAGGGAGTGCGGGCTGCGCACGTTGAGGCTGTTGCCGGTGCCCGTGTAGTCGACGAAGTAGCGGGGGTCCTCTTCACTGAGCCGGTAGTAGCTGGGGGCGTCCACGCCCTTGAAGCTCAGCGTCGGCCCGAGGTGGTTGCCCTCGGCGGTGTGGTTGTAGACCACGTCGAGGATCACCTCGATGCCGGCCGCGTGCAACGCCTTCACCATGCCCCGGAACTCCTGCACCTGCTGCCCGAGGTGGCCCAACGCCGAGTAGCCGTGGTGCGGGGCGAAGAAGCCGATGGTGTTGTAACCCCAGTAGTTGCGCAGCCCCAGATCGACGAGGCGGTTGTCGTGAATGAACTGGTGCACCGGCATCAGCTCGATCGCGGTCACCCCGAGCCGGGTCAGATAGTCGATCATCGGCGGGGAGGCGATGGCCGCGTACGTGCCGCGCAGTTCCTCCGGGATGTCCGGGTGGCGCATGGTCAGCCCGCGTACGTGCGCCTCGTAGATCACGGAGTGGTGATAAGGGATGCGCGGCGGCTTGTCGTTGCCCCAGTCGAAGTACGGGTTGACCACCACCGACTTCGGCATGAACGGCGCCGAGTCGGTCTCCGACATCCGCTCCGGCTCCGCCAGGTCATAGTCGTAGACCGCCGGGTCCCACGTCACATCACCGTCGATGGCCTTGGCGTACGGGTCGATCAGCAGCTTGTGCGGGTTGCAGCGCAGCCCGTTTGCCGGGTCGTACGGGCCGTGCACCCGGTAGCCGTAACGCTGGCCCGGCTCGATGCCCGGCAGGTAGGCGTGCCACACGTAGGCGTCCACCTCGCGCAGCTCGACGCGGCGCTCCGCGCCGGTGTCCCCCTCGCCAAAGAGGCAGAGCTCGATCCGTTCGGCCACCTCGGAGAAGATGGCGAAGTTGGTGCCCATCCCGTCGTGGGTGGCGCCCAGGGGGTACCGCTCGCCCGGCCAGACCTGCATGTCGCTCCTTCAGACCATGGTCATGTGCGCACTGCACCACGAGCACACCGGCGGAGGCCGCCCGCGCGCAGGCGGTAATTGCCCCCGGCCCTGGCGCGCCAATCCATCCTTCCAGGAGGTGACCGGAATCGACCTGTCTGATCCGCGCTACACCCTCAGGTGTCCTCCGTCACCTTGCCCCGTTTCGTGGTGCGTTCTTGGGCTCGATGCCTTTTCCTTGACGGGGGGACAAGTTGTCCGCGCGTGCCCCGCCAGGCCCTCGGCCACCCCTTACACCCTCTCGCTCCGCCGCCATCGACGCCGGCGCGCACCACCACGCATGGACGGAGATTGATGTGACGACCCTGCGGGTCGACGAGCAGCTCGCTGCCACCAAGGACCGGACCCACCGGCCCACCCTGACCTCCCGGCCTCAGCTCCCGACCCAGCCCGGCCTTCCCGCGCAGTCCGGTCTTGCCGCGCAGCCCGGCGCGGTCGTGCCGACGCAGTCCGGCCCCGGGGTTTCCCCGCAGACCCGCCGCATCCTCATGTTGTCCTGGGAGTACCCGCCGGTGCTCGTCGGCGGCCTCGGCCGACACGTCCACGCCCTCTCCGTCGCCCTCGCCGCCGCCGGCCACGAGATCACCGTCGTCACCCGCCACAGCGACGGCGCACCCCTCGAGGAATACGCCGACGGCGTCCGCATCCTGCGCGCCCCCGAAGACCCCGTCACCTTCCCCCTCGCCACCGACTCCCTACTGGCCTGGACCATGGCCTTCAACCACACCCTCACCCGCACCGCACTACGCGCCACCCAGGCCAGCTCATACGACGTCATCCACGCCCACGACTGGCTCGTCGCCCACACCGCGATGACGTTGCGCGACCACCTGGACATCCCGCTGGTCAGCACGATCCACGCCACCGAGGCGGGGCGGCACCAGGGCTGGCTGCCCGAGGAGATGAACCGCACCATCCACGGCGTCGAGCAGTGGCTCAGCAGCGAGTCCGGCCGGGTGATCGTCTGCTCCGGTTACATGCGCGACGAGGTGAGCGCACTGTTCGGCGTGCCGGGCGGGCGGGTCGACGTGGTCGCCAACGGTGTGGAGCCGCACCGCTGGCGGGTGCCCGCCCAGGCGGTGGCCGCCGCCCGCGCCCGGTTCGCCGGGGACGGCCCGCTGGTCACCTTCGCCGGGCGACTGGTATACGAAAAGGGCGTGCAGCACCTGCTCGCCGCGCTGCCTCGGCTGCGCGAGCGGCACCCTGGCCTGCGCGCCGTGATCGCCGGCGACGGCCCGTACCGCGCCGAGTTGGAGGCCGAGGTGCACCGCCGTGGCCTGGGCGGCATGGTCGCCATGCCGGGCTTCCTGGGCGGCACCGACCTGCCGGCGTTGATGGCCGCGTCCGACTGCTTCGCGGTGCCGAGCATCTACGAGCCGTTCGGCATGGTGGCCCTGGAGGGCGCCGCGGCCGGCGCACCCCTCGCCGTCGCCGCCACCGGCGGCCTCGCGGAGATCGTCGAGCCGGGCGTGACCGGGATGACCTTCCGCCCGCACGACCCCGACGGGCTGACCGACGCCGTGGACGCGCTGCTGTCCGATCCCAACCACGCCCGCGTCATGGCCCGCCATGCCCGCCGAATGGTCCACGACCAGTACGGCTGGTCGGCGATCGCCCAGCGCACCGCTGCCAGCTACGCCGCCGCCATCGCCACCGACGCCGCGTTCACCGCCCAGCGCGCCGAGCAGCGCATGTCCCAGGGCCGCGCCCTCCCGGCGCTCACCGAGGGCAACCTGCTCGCCGCCGCCGGCCTGCGCTGATCGACTCTCACCTCGCCGACGTCGGGGTGTCCCTGCGATGGGACATCCCGACGGCTTTTGCAAATGGTCTTTTGCGCAAGCGAGTATTTGCCTTAGGGTGGGGTCGCTCACTCGCGACATCCAGCCCCGATCTCGACTCGGCCTTTGCCGCTCTCGGCGACCCCGTCCGTCGCGCCCTGGTGACGCGTCTCGCGCAGAGTGACGCGACGGTGGGAGAGCTCGCCGAACCGTTCGACCTGACCCCACAGGCGATCTCCCACCACGTCGGGGTCCTGCGGCGCTGCGGCCTGGTCGAGCAGCGACGCGAAGGCACCAGACGCCCCTGCCGGCTTCGAGCCGATCAGCTGTCGTTGCTCAGCAGCTGGATCGACGACCAGCGTCGCGCCTGGGACGACCGGCTCGACGCCCTTGAACAACATCTCAGCGGCGGCGCTGAATCGACCGCCCGCGCGGAGCTCGATGGCGGCGGAGCGGTCCGATGACCGGCGCCCGCGCGAAACTCCGTGGCGGAGCGGTCCGATGAATGCCCGCGCGGAGCTCCGTGGCGACGAACTGATCGGTCTACACCGCGATCTGTGGGAGCACCTGCCCCAGAACTCGGGTTCGTCACCCAACTCATGCCCTGGTCAAGATCCCACCGAATGCTCTTGATTCAGGTCAGGCCACGCGACCATTTCTGGACGCTACCCGCCACGCGTCGTTCATCATCCTGAGCAACAACAGGAGAGACTCCACCGGCCCTAGCTTTGCTCGAATGTCGCGCCACACAACGGGGCACGCCGCGATTGTCATGCCGGCTTTTTTGGCGAGGTAGATCAATTCAGCGTCGAAGCTGTAGCCGTCAGTTGATACATTTCTGACGATTGACCTCAGTGAGGTCCCAAGGGCCATCTTCATGCAACACTGGGTGTCGCGTACTTCAGGCAGCAGAACCACGCGGGTGAACATATTGAATATTCGGCTGGTGACGCGTCTGCTGCGCGTCGCATTTCCAATAACTATAGATCCAGGATGCCGCCGGTCACCGATGGCGAGCGTGGCGTTGTTCTCAGTGACGATCTGGAATGCCAGCCCAATCGACGACGGCTCCACTGGTAGATCCGCATCGGTATAGGCGACGTAAATGCCCGCGGACTCGGTAATGCCCGTTCGCAGCGCGGCGCCTTTTCCTAACCTGAGGGGATGTCGGATAAGGGTGACCCTGTTGTCTTCAACAAGAGTGAGGTGTGTGCCGTCAGTACTGCCGTCGTCCACGACCAGGATCTCGTACTGCTCTACGAGGCCCTCCAGATACCGGCTCAATATTGTGATGGTGGAAGGGAGGTGCCTAGCCTCGTTATGAGCTGGAAGGACGATGGAGATCGTCGGCGACCCATGGTAAAGATTCATCCGGGCTCCCTCCTCAAGTCGACGGAGCTTGATCGAGCCACGTCCTCAATTCCAGAGCGTATGGAGACTTCTTGCCCTTGAGGGCCAAACCGATCGCTTCGTCTATAGATGGCCACAGTCTATCTCTGTGGTCAAGTCTGGTGATATTCGACCAAACAACCTCACCTACATCCAACCCCAGAGTCTCGATACAAACGGTATGAGTGATATCACTCCAGTCGCTGCCACTCGATTGGATCGCCCGCATCGCTGAGATGATCGGTATTTCCGATAGTCGAAGCTGCCTCATGGGGTTGAAGGCGACCATATCGAAGCCGCCGAGAGTTTGCTGCACGTCCTCTATTTGCGGGATCAACCGCAAGCGGCTTTCGTAACCGCGGCCGTCGTTGACAGGAAAGTTGTACCAGAGGGCCGGCTTGCGCTGATATTGCTCTGTTACCCTTTCCACGGCCCCACGACTAATGCGATCACTCATGATCGTAGGACCACTCCAAAATATCGAAACGCTGGCGCCAATCTGCGACAAGGCCTGTCGATAGCGGTCTCTTTCGAAGTCGGAGATGCCGATTTCGCTCACATCGTCCGCATAGAGCGTTGGGCATACCACAATTTGCATCGTCGAGCCGAAGGATGACGAGATCGCATGAACGATCTCTACCTGGATATCGGCTAACAAGTGACGGCCTAGTAGTGGTGCGCCGTCGAACCGCAGGAGCAGTGTCTTGATATCACCAATAAAGTCCGCGTTCTTTAGGCTTTCCACAATGACCGAGATGTCACGTGACGAGCGGACGAGCGCTTCCTCGAAAAAGGCAGAAATGCCTAGTGCCAGTCCAGTGGACCTTGAAATCGGGGCCAACCGAGAGATTTCCTTGTCGCTGTTCCGAGAAAACGCGACAAGAGCGGACTTGTGCTCTAGGTGAGGTCTGGACCCCAGCAGGTAGAACGCTAGCCCTTCCCGTGCGAGGTGTTCTACGAATAGCACTCGCTCGTCACTGGACCAACTCGCACCCTTTGTTGCCTCGACGATGCCAAGAGGGGCGCCTCGGTGTTCAGTGGTCATTATTCCAAATTCCTTGTTAGTGAATGTACTATCCTGGACGTGGCGATATCGCGTTCGGCAACGTCGGCGCGAATAAGCGTGCAGTGATGAGCTGAGCGGCCAACCTTACGGATTGACCGCTTGAACTCTCGCGATGAGAGCGTCCTCGCTGCGGCTAGAGTTCCCACACGTAGAGAACCGCAGATGATGGTCACACGCTTCTTCGAGTCGGCTGGGTTCGGAAAGGTGTATATAACGCCGAAATCGGTGACTATCTGCGTTCCGTCCAGAACTGGCGTCGAAGGCTCGTAGCCTGCGACCACAACGGTATAGGCATCAAATTTCACCAATTCCTTTCCTTGTGCCTCAAGTGCGCGCAAGGCAGCCTTGCTGAAAGAGTTTACATAAGGCCCTCCAACGAAGATGCAATCCCTCTTGCTGGTCGCGGAAGAGTCAACCTCCTCGACTGTTGCGACCGTGACACGGCTGGAGGAATTGTAATTCAAAGCCTCTAAGGAAACCTCCAGCATGGCTGCGACGTCACCCGCACGAATGATTCGGTTGACGTCCCCGATTGCCGCTTGACTTCCACAAACAACCAGTGTCTCACCGCGCGGGGAGAAGATAATAAATTCGCCGAGCCCTCGGAGTCTTCTTACCATCCATTCGCGTTGGCGATAAAGGTAACCGAGCGCGAATGCAATTGGCGCCGCGAGGACGTTGGCCAGTAGACCAAGGATCCAATTCCCCATCGTTGTCCCTCTCGGGAGCGCTCTTCTCCGGCTATCGGACGTGGCCATTCTAGTCGAATGCCGCAAATGATTGGTCAGACACTAGGGCGGGTTGCCGAGTGAACAACCTTCGATTCGTATAGCTTTGCGAAGTCCCAGAGCTAATGTAGCGTTTCGTAACGTGGTTAGGCGAGATCGCCGCGCCCTAATACTGCAACGGCAGTGGCAGGTTTCGGGCTGCTGTTGACGTCGTCGGTGCCGATGAGGACCAGTTGGTCGTCGCGGGTGGCGCCCATGCTGGTGGTGATCATGTCGTCGTTGCGGCTCGCGCGACCATAGCCCACATCCCCGGTGGTCCAACCACACCCGCTGGAATTTGGGGCAAGCCAGGCTTACAGGGTCGGCCTCTGAGTCCGGGCTCTTGAAGCCGGCGCCTGAGTTCGGGCTTGCGAGTTCGGCGCTGACCGGCCGAGCCTGTCAGGATGTGCGGATGCCTCGTCCTGTCGATGCCCTGGATGCCGCCTTCCCGATCGCCGCCTCGATCGCGCTGGACCTGATCCGGCGCCCCGAGGTCTCCGAGCAGTGGTCGAGCCCGAGCGCGCTGCCGCACCTGTCCGTGGGAGCCCTGGCGTGCCACCTGGGGCGTCAGGCGGTACGGGCGGCGGAGCTACTACCGACGCCGACCGACCTGCCGCTCCTGGAGTCCGCCGACGGCCACTACGAGCGGGCCGCGTGGGTCACCGAGGGATCTCCCGACGAGGCCTCGGTCGCCTCAGGTCCAGACGAAGCCGAAGCCGTACGAGGGCCGGCAGACCTGCACGCCCGCTCCGCCCTCGCGCTGCAGGAGGTCGGCGACCTGCTCTCGCGAGGGGCCGCCCGTGACGTCGTTCCGATCCCGTGGCAGGGCTGGTCCCTGCGGCGCAGCGAGTTCCTGCTGACCCGCCAGTTGGAGATCGTGGTCCACTCCGACGACCTCGCCGTGAGCGTCGGCGTGCCCACGCCAACGTTCCCGGCGGAAGTCTTCGACCCCGTACGCGACCTGCTGGTACGGCTGGCCGCGCACCGCCACGGCCAGTCCGCGCTGATCAGCGCACTGAGCCGCAGCGAGCGAGCACAGGACATTTCCGCCTTCTGACCCCTCGCGCGGGCCCTCGGCTTGATCGACTCCGTTTCCTTGAAGTCGCGGCATCCCAGCCACCGGATAGCCCGGCTTCAAGGAATCCGAGTCGATCGAGGCCGGGCGCCGGGAAAGGCATCAGGCCGCCGACCCGGGTGGGGTCGACGGCCTGACGGTGGTGCGAAAAGCGGAGGTCAGCGCTCGGCGAAGGGGATGTAGTCCCGCTCGGCGGAGCCGACGTAGACCTGCCGCGGCCGGCCGATCTTGGTCTCCGGGTCGTTGATCATCTCGCGCCACTGGGCGATCCAGCCGGGGAGCCGGCCTAGCGCGAAGAGCACCGTGAACATTTTCGTCGGGAAGCCCATGGCCTTGTAGATCAGGCCGGTGTAGAAGTCCACGTTCGGGTAGAGCCGACGGGAGACGAAGAAGTCGTCGGCGAGCGCGATCTCCTCCAGCTGCATGGCGATGTCCAGCAGCGGGTCCGGCTTGGCCATCCGGCCCAGCACGTCCTGCGCGGCCTTCTGGACGATCGCCGCCCGCGGGTCGTAGTTCTTGTAGACCCGGTGGCCGAAGCCCATCAGCTTGACGCCGTCTTCCTTGTCCTTGACCTTGCGGACGAAGGACCGGACGTCGCCACCCTCAGTGTTGATCTTCTGGAGCATCTCCAGCACCGCCTGGTTGGCGCCGCCGTGCAGCGGGCCGAACAGCGCGTTCACGCCGGCGGAGACCGAGGCGAACAGGTTGGCGTTGCTGGAGCCGACCAGCCGCACGGTCGATGTGGAGCAGTTCTGCTCGTGGTCGGCGTGCAGGACGAAGAGCATGTCCAGCACCTTCGAAATCACCGGGTCGACCTCGTACGGCTCCGCCGGCACGCCGAACGTCATCCGCAGCAGGTTGTCCACGTACCCGAGCGAGTTGTCCGGGTAGAGCAGCGGCTGCCCGATGGACTTCTTGTACGCGTACGAGGCGATGGTGGGCACCTTCGCCATCAGCCGGACCGTGGAGATCTCCACGTGCTCGGAGTCGAACGGGTCCAGGCTGTCCTGGTAGAAGGTGGACAGGGCGCTCACCGCGGACGAGAGCACCGCCATCGGGTGGGCGTCACGGGGGAAGCCGTCGAAGAAGCGGCGCATCTCCTCGTGCAGCAGCGAGTGCCGCCGAATCCACTCGGTGAACTCGGTCAGCTGCTGCTCGGTCGGCAACTCACCGTAGATGAGCAGGTACGAGACCTCCAGGAAGGAGGACTTCTCGGCCAGCTGCTCGATCGGGTATCCCCGGTAACGGAGGATCCCCGCGTCGCCGTCGATGTAGGTGATCGCGGATGAGGCAGCCGCGGTGTTGACGAAACCGGGGTCGTACGTGGTCATCCCGGCTTCTTTCAGCAGCTTGCTCACCCCGATACCGGCGGGGCCCTCGACCGCAGGATGTACCGGCATCGACAGCTGCCCACCGGGGTGATCGAGCTTGACTTCCGTCATGTGGTTCCTCGCTTCGCCGGCAGATCTACGTTGAATTGCCTTCGCTTCTACCGTAATTGCGGCTCGGGGGACAACGCCCGCCGTGGTTCGCCGGTGAGGCATGCGTCACCCGATTCCCGACCAGGCCGACGGCAAACCCGGCATTCCGGCACCCGGGACGGATCTGAGACCAGGTCAGGACAGCGCGAGGCGTCGCAGCGTACCGTCCGTCGCGACCTGGAAAACGTCGAGCTGGTTGGTGCCGGCGTGGAACAGCTTGTCGTCGGTGAGCAGTGCGGCGAACCGGCGTCCGCCGGGGTCGGCCGGCACCACCGGGACAACGGCCCCGATCCGGCCGTTGACGGCCACCGCCAGCAGCGTGCCGTCCGGGATCCGGTCCGGAACGTCCCCCCAGACGAGCGCCGGGAGGGTGCCGGTGTCCGGATCCATGGCCGCGAAGGCGTCCAGGTCGGCGACCCGGGCACTGCCCCCGGCCGGGCCGGCGCGCACGTCGGTGCCGACCAGAGGGTGCGGCGTCGGCAGCGGCGGCGGGGCGGGCACCCCGCCCGGGAAGGTGACCGGTTCGCCGGGGCGGTCGTAGAAGTGCTTCGTGCCGTCGGTGCGCGGGGCCTGCCGGGCGGAGCGGCCGTCGACCCGCCAGGGCAACCGGATGTTGGCCTCGTCGGCCACGGTCGGCAGCAGGTCGACGTGCTCCCAGTTGCGGTCGTCCACCCGGCCGGTCTGCTGCTGGGGCTCCTTGACGAACATCGGTACCCAGGCGACCTCGCCGGCGGCGGCCTTGAGGGCGTCCATGCCCCGGCCCTGGGCCCCGGGGCGGAAGCTGACCCCGTGGTCGGCGGTCACCACGACGAGAGCCTGGTCGTAGAGGCCGCTCGCGCGCAGGGTCCGCAGTGTCTCGCCGATCAGCCGGTCGGTGTAGCCGAGCTGGGCGAGGTGCCGCTGCCGGGCCAGCTCGACCCAGCCGGTGCCGTCGTTGGGCAGGTCGTCGGGGGCGTCGTAGCGCGCCCCGGACGGCAGGTACGCCCACGGCGAGTGCGGCATCAGCAGGTGCAGGAAGTGCAGCGTGGGCCGGGTTGTCGGCTTCAGCCCGGCCAGGAAGCTGGTGAAGCGGGCCGGCTGGTTGTCGTCCAGGCTGTCCCAGCGGAACTTCGGGTCGGCCGGCACCGGCTCGGCGGCGTCCAGGCCGGCCTCGGCCCGGGTCTGCTCCCGGTAGGAGTCCTCCGGGTCGACCCGGGTGGGCGTCGGCCCGGCGACCTGGCCGAGCAGCTTGCCGGTTTCCCGGACCAGCACGCCGAGCCCCTGCTGCGGGGTGACCGGCTGCTCACAGCGGCTGGGCGGGCACAGCCGGGTGATGCTCTCCTCGGCGCGGATGTCGTACAGGCCGCCGAAGGCGGTGAAGATGTTGTCCGGGTACTGCGAGTAGTGCGGGGCGACCGACCGCGCCGGGTAGCGGCCGGTGAGCATCGCGGGCAGCGCGTTCGGGGTCCACCCGCTGACCCCGGTGGCGTTGCGGTACCAGGTCGAGCCGTCGGCCAACTCGGCGAAATGGGGGTACCGGGTCGCGTCGATCCGCCCGTCGGCGCCGAGCAGGCTGACCAGCGGCAGCTCGTCGAGGATCAGCATGACGACCGGCGGGTGCAGGCCCGCGCCCTGCGCGGTGCCGGCCGCGCCGCCGTCGCCGCGCGGCAGCACCACCACCGAGGTGGGCGAGGCGAGCAGGAACAGCGTCACGAAGGCCACCGGCCCGGCGGCGGCCAGTCGCAGCACCCGGCCCGGCGCCCGCCACCGCCGGTGTGCGGCCGCGCCGGCGGCTCCGGCCAGCAGGGCCACCAGCAGCAGCGGTACGCCCCGAAGCGGTGTCACGTGTCGGCCCACCTGCACGGCCAGGGCGGCGAGCAGCAGCCCGACCAGCCCGGTGTGGGTGAGGGCGCGGGCGGTTCGGCCGGCCAGTCGGCTGAGCGCGCCGAGCAGTGCCACTCCGACCGTGGGCACCACTGCCACGAGGGCGACCAGCAGCAGGATCTGGGTCGGGTCGGCGCGGTGGAACAGGAAGAAGTCGGGGCTGCGGCCGAGCACGTCCAGCAGTGGCTGGGTGACCACCAGCCCGACCAGCGCGACCACCTCCAGCAGCCGGCTCAACTCGACCCGCCAGCCCCGGTCCCACCGCGCGAGGGCCGGGCGCGTCCGGTCGTCCGGCGCTGGCAGGCCGGCGGCGGCCGGTTCAGCCACCTGTCACCGTCCGATAGAGCGTGCGGGTGCCCGAGGGCAGTTCCAGCCGGTCGGTGATCCGACCCCGGGCGGCGAGCAGCGTCTCGAAGGCGTCGCGCCGGTAGTCCGGGAAGAGGCCGGCGGGCTTGTTGGCGAGCAGCCGAGTTGCCATCGGATCTTCCGGGTGGACGAACTCCACCACCAGCGCGCCGCCCGGCACGGTGAGCCCGGCCAGCCAGTCGATGACCTCCGGCAGCGGCACGTTGCGTCCGATCGCCAGGTGGTGCACCACAGCCAGGGCGAGCACCACGTCGGCGGACGCCCGCTCGGCGAAGCCGGCCCGCTCGACGCCCCGCCAGCCGCCACCCGGTGACGGGTCGGCCAGGTCCAGCACCAGCGGCAGGATTCGCCGCTGCCCCTCGGACCGCAGCTGTCGGTACAGCTCGTCGACCACGGCCGGGTCCTGCTCGACGGCGACCACGTAGTCGGCGTGCCCAGCCGCCAACCGGGAGTACCGGCCGTCGTTGGCACCGAGGTCGAGCACCAGGCGGGGGCGAGCGCCAGCGGCTACGGCGGCAGCCACGAACTGCTCCTTCGCCACCCGATCCCGTGCGGAGTATCCGCAGGTGCGCTGGTAGTCCGACCAGTGGCTCTCTGCCGGACGACGGTCCAGCCGGCGGACCAGCTTTTCGATGCCGCGTACGGTCGCCAGCAGCAGTTCCCGGGAGAAGCCGGCGGCCCGCAGTTGGTCGCGGACGTCGCTGGTGCTGGTGGCGGCGTTGCGTTGCTGCATGGCGCCGTGCAGGTGCAGGTGGGTCAGCACGCCGGGGCGCAGCCGGCGGGCCCCGGCGAAGAGCGGCCGCAGTTCGTCGGCCTCGATGCCGTCAACGCGGGCGCGTAGCCAGGGCTGGAAGTCGACGCCCAGGTGGGCGGTGAGCATCAGCGGGTAGAGCACGGTCTGGCAGAACTGTCGGTAGCCGGCCCACGGTTCGCCGTCGCGTACCGGCTCGAAGGAGCCGATGTCGATGAAGACCGGCTCGGCGCCACGCCACTGCAGGTTGTACGCCGAGCCGTCCTTGGTGGTGAAGCCGTCGGTGAGCGCGGCGCGCAGGATCTCCAGGTGCAGCAGCGCGGCGTCGCGCAGCATGCTGAACGACCACTCGTACGGGTGGGAGACGAACGGGATGCGCTCGTGGCGCAGCACGGCGGCCCACGGGGCCCCGGCCGCGACGGGCACCAGTGCCGGTGGGGCGTCCTCGGTGGCGCAGACCTTGCGTGCGGTGACGAGCGCCGGGAAGAACGTGCTGCCGGTGAGCGCCCGCCAGTGCTCGGCGGCCTGCCTGTCCAGCCCGCGCAGCACCTCGTCGCCGACGTGGAAGACCCGGTTGGCCGGGTCGCGGAAGGAGGCCGGCTCGGGCCGTACCTCCGTGGGTGAGATCGCCATCGCCGGGACTGGCCCGCTCACCGCTGGTCGGTCGGTTGCCGGCGGAACCGGTCGGCCAGGCGTCGCCAGTAGAGCTTGGCAGCGACCGCGGCACCGGCCACCCCGCCGACCATCGCCTGCACGATCAGGCTGCCGGACCCCGCGTCCAGGTAGGCCAGATGTCTCACTGATCGCTCCTTGCCCTCGCCCGTCTCGACACCGGCGAATCCGGGTGTGCAGCGGCGAGGCTTTTGACCCAGAAGGCCGGACTTATTCCTCACCGTACGCTGATCGTCATCCGTGTACCGGGCACATCGGCGGACTCCCAGCCTGGTCACAGAATGCGACGAGGTGCCCGGCGCTCCGCCCAGGCGTGCAGGCCGCCCCGAGCACCGGCACCGCCGAGACCAAGCGCCGCTCCGCCACAACCCAGACCCCGTCGATCTTGCACTTTCGGGCGCCGGAACGCCCCTTTCGCGCGTCATGTCTAGGCAGTAAGTGCAAGATCGACGGAGCCGAGCGGGCTGGCGCGACGTTGTGCGCGAACTATGCGTCAGCTGTGGGATTCGGCAACCGGACCGTGAACACCGTCCGACCCGGACGGCTGTCCACCCCGACCGTGCCGTGGTGGGCCTCCACCACGGCCGCGACGATCGCCAGGCCGAGGCCGGTGCTGCCGTGCGCCCTCGACCGGGAGCTGTCGCCCCGGGCGAACCGCTCGAACATCTCCGGTTGCAGCTGCGCCGGCACGCCGGGCCCGTCGTCGACGACGGTGAGCACGGCGCTGTCTGCGTCGATGGCCAGCGTGGTGGTGACCGTGCTGCCCGGCGGGGTGTGCACCCGGGCGTTGGTCAGCAGGTTCGCCACCACCTGGTGCAGCCGAGCGGCGTCGCCGGGCACCCGGATCGCCACCTCGGGCAGATTGAGCTGCCAGCGGTGTTCGGGGCCGGCGACGTGCGCGTCGCTGACCGCGTCCACCACCAGGGCGGTCAGGTCCACCGGGTCCGCCGCGAGCGGCCGGCCGGAGTCCAGCCGGGCCAGCAGCAGCAGGTCGTCGACGAGGCTGGTCATCCGGGTGCTCTCCGACTCCACCCGTCGTAGCGCGTGCGCCACGTCGGCGGGGACCTCGTCGCGGCCGCGCCGGGCAACCTCGGCATAGCCGCGGATCGCCGCGAGGGGCGTCCGCAACTCGTGGCTGGCGTCGGCGACGAACTGGCGTACCCGCGTCTCGCTGGCCTGCCGGGCGGCCAGCGCGTCGGCGACGTGGCCCAGCATCCGGTTCAGGGCCGCGCCGACCTGGCCGACCTCGGTACGCGCATCGGTGTCCGCGGCCGGGACCCGGACGGCGAGCGCCACCTCGCCGCGGTCCAGGGGCAGCTCGGTGACCCGGGTGGCGGTGGCGGCCACCCGGTTGAGTGGGCGCAGCGTGGCCCGGACGATCAGCGCGCCGGCGGCTCCGGCGATGACCAGCCCGACGGCGGCCACCCCGCCCTGGGCGGCGACCATCCACCAGACGGTCTCCTGCACGCCGGCCAGCGGGATCGCGACGACGCGTACCCCGCCGTCGCGAAACTGCCGGGCCACGGCCCGGTAGTCACCGCGGGCGCCGAGGTCGACGGTGCGCGGTTCGGCACCGACCGGCAGGTCCGCCAGTGTGGCGACCTCCCCGACCGGGACGGACTGCTCGTCGGGGAACGGATCGTCGCTGGACGGGCTGTTGGTCAGGGTCCGCGCGCTCGTCACCCGGCCGTCGGTGATCTCGGCGACCACCGAGCCGGACGGCAACCCGAGTGGGACGCCCGGTCCGTTGCCCGGGAAGGCCGGCCGCCCCGGACGGTCGCCCCGCATGGCCGTCGCGGGAGCCAGTTGGGCGTCGAGCCGGTCGATCAGGAAGTGCCGCAGCGCCACAGTGGTGAGGCCACCGATGGCGACGCTGACCAACGCCAGCAGCGCGACCAGGGCAAACACCAGTCGGGTACGCAGGGAGCGGCCGGCCAGCCACCGACGGGCGGCCCGCACCGGGCGGCGCTTACTCGGCGGGCTTGAGGACATAGCCCGCGCCACGCAGCGTGTGGATCATCGGCGCCCGACCGGCGTCGATCTTCTTACGCAGGTACGAGATGTACAGCTCGACCACGTTGGCCTGGCCGCCGAAGTCGTAGTCCCACACCCGATCGAGGATCTGCGCCTTGCTGAGCACCCGGCGCGGGTTGCGCATCAGGTAGCGCAGCAGCTCGAACTCCGTCGCGGTGAGGGTGATCAGTTGGCCGTCGCGGCGTACCTCGTGGCTGTCCTCGTCGAGGCTGAGGTCACCGACGGTGAGGACCGCGTCCTCCCGGGCGGCGACCGCGAAGCCGGAGCGGCGCAGCAGCGCGCGCAGCCGGGCGATCACCTCCTCCAGGCTGAACGGCTTGGTGACGTAGTCGTCGCCGCCGACGGTCAGGCCGGCGATGCGTTCCTCGACCGCGTCGCGGGCGGTCAGGAAGAGCACCGGCACGGTGGGGGCGTGCTCGCGCAGCCGGCGCAGCACCTGGAAGCCGTCCAGGTCGGGCAGCATCACGTCGAGCACCACGGCGTCCGGCTGGAACTGCCGGGCCGCGCTCAACGCCGCCATGCCGTTGCCCGCGCTGCGGACCTGCCAGCCCTCGTAGCGCAACGCCATCGACAGCAGGTCGGTGAGCGTCGGTTCGTCGTCGACCACCAGCACCCGGACGGGTTCGCCGTCGGGGCGGCGCAGCTCGATCCGGCCCGGCGCGGCCTGCCCGTTCACGACCATGTCCCCATCGTGGCCGCGACGTCTGTGCCGCGCCCCTGCGGGAGCTGTGTGCCAGCTGTGCGGCCCGGCCGACGCGACGCCGGCGTCACCACCTCCTCAGCCCCGCCTCGTGGTCACTCGGACACCCCGTACGCGTCGGTGCGCAGGAACCGCATGCTCCAGCCGCCCGCGTCGTCGGGCCGGTCGCGTTCGTAGAGGTGGTCGGGGCCGGGCTGCACCGGACCGGTGCCATCCGGGTGCCGCATGATCCAACGCTGTGGTGGAGCGCCGTCCGACCCGGCCGGCAGCAGCCGGACCAGGCCGTCCGCGGGGCCGCCGACGAAGCGTACGGTTACCTCGCTCATCGCAGCACTCCCTCGGGTGACCGGGCCGACACAATCGGTGACATCAGCTCTGGCTCGCAAGCTACCGCAACCTGCGCCGTGCCGCAGCGGGTGCGCGGGGCCGGGCCGCTCTCGAATCCCGCGCCGGTTTGCCCAGCTCGGAGCCCGGGTACCGCGACCGGAGCACCCGCAGCGGGCGGGACGAGGGCGAGGAGTGGTCGATGCGCACGCTGGACGGGCGGTACCAGCTCGAGCAGCGCATCGGAGTGGGCGGAATGTCCGAGGTGTGGCGGGCGCACGACCAGGTGCTGGACCGGCCGGTCGCGGTGAAGCTCATCCTGCCCGGTCCGGACGACCAGGACGGCCCGGTGGACCGGATCCGGGCGGAGGCCCGGTCGGCGGCCCGCCTGGTGCACCCGAACGTGGCGAGCGTGCACGACTTCGGCACCTCCTCGACGTGGCCCGGCCGCCCGATGCCCTACATCGTGATGGAGCTGGCCGAGGGTGAGACGCTCGCCGCGCACCTGCGCGCCGGGCCGCTGGACTGGCGAATCTCGGTGCGGGTCTGCGCGGAGGTCGCCGCGGCCCTGGCCGCCGCGCACGCGGAGGGCATCGTGCACCGTGACGTCAAGCCCGCCAACGTCATACTCACTCCGGCGGGGGTGAAGGTGCTCGACTTCGGCATCGCCGTCCCCGCCGGCGCACCGGACCCGATGCCCACGGGGATCGTGCTGGGCACCCCGGCGTACCTCGCGCCCGAACAGCTGGACGGGGTGCCGGCCACGCCAGCCGCCGACATGTACGCCCTCGGCGTCCTGCTCTACTACTGCCTCACCGCCCGTCTGCCGTACGACGCGGTCACCACCCACGAACTGCTCGGCGTACGCCGCCGTCAGCCACCGCAGCCGCTGCCCGAGATCGACGGGCTCCCGCCGGAGGTGGCCGAGTTGTGCCACTCCTGCCTCGCCGACGGCCCCGAGCAGCGCCCGACCAGCCTGATCGCGGCGCTGGTGCTGGCCGAGGCCGTGGACGCCCGGGTGTACGTGCCGATGACCATCCCGACGGCCCGCCGGCCGGCTCCGATATCCCCGTGGACCGAACGCGCCGCGACGGAGGCCACCGAGGCGGTGCCGGTGCTCGACGAGCCGAACCGCGCCTCCGGGCGCTGACCGTACGGTCCACGGCGTTTCGCGAGGCGGCGGCCGGGTAGCCGACCCGGTGAGCGACGGGAGAACGCGATGCCGGATCAGAGTTCCTGGCTGCGTGAGGCCACAGCGACCGCCGAGGGCGGTCACGTACGCACCGACGACGGCGGACTCTCCACTGCGCTGGCCTCGCCGCTGGCGGCGCACTGCACGGGGCTGAGACCTGAGCAGTTGCTGGCCGCGGCCTTCGCCTCGTGCCTGCATCACGCGGCGGTGGAGGTGGCCGGGGAGATCACCGACGAAGCGCACACGGTCCAGGTGCGGGCGGCGGCGAAGCTGGGGCGCGACGACGACGGCCGGTACCGGGCCGACGTGCACGCGGAGATCTCCTCGGCGGGCCTGAGCCGAGATCAGCTGGCCGACCTGGTCGAGTACGCCGACCGGCTCTGGCCGTTTTCCAGCGGCGACGCCAGCCGCCACCGACTGACCGTCACGCCAGCGGAGAACGGCCGACACTACTGACGCAGGGACGCACTCCATCCCCGAAACCAGGTGGTGCGCTGGCGGCCGTTTGGTGGGGCTGGCATCGGTCGTATGGCTGACCGTGCAGGGGTGCGCGGATTCCGCGTGGAGCGCCGGACGGGGCGACCGTTATGCCAGGCGAATCGGGAATAACCGGCTCGCCCGTTCGGTGAAGTTGATGAGAGTCGCTCCACTTTTACCCCTTGAAGTCGGGCTGATCGGGGCAACTTGTGACGCATACCACCGTACGGGCCGATGGCATCGAGCATTCAACTCTTTAGTTTCGGCGGGTGGATCCCGACGACCCCGCCGACCAGAAGCTGACCGACGCGCACCCGGACACCCGTTCGGACGACGGCGCATCAACCGAACAGACGATTGGCCGTCACCGCGTCCCCGAGCCGCCCCGGCGCCCTCTGCTGAGCTCGACCCCGGTCCGGGTGGCCCTGGCCGCCGGTGTCACCTGCTGCCTCAGCCTCGTCACGGTCGCCAGCTCCCCCGGCAACGACGACACGCCCCGCACGCTGCAGCCGCTCGCCGAGGCGGTGGCCGACCGTGCCACCATCGCCGACGAGCGCGCCTCCCGGTCGCTGGACCGCGACGCCGCCCCGGCACGCGTGCTCCCCAGCCCGACGGCGAAGCCCACAGCCGCCCCCACCGCCGCACGTAAGGCGCCCAAAAAGCCGGTCAAGCCCCTCCGACCCCGACCGGTCGCCGGCCTCGACCAGGCACAGATGGACAACGCGAAAATCATCGTGGATGTCGGCCTGGAGCTGAAGATGCCGCGCCGCGCCCTGGTGGTGGCACTGGCGACCGCCATGCAGGAGAGCAACCTCTACAACCTGGCCAGCGACGTCCTCCCGGAGTCGGCTGGCTACCCCAACCAGGGCAGCGGCTCCGACCACGACTCGGTCGGGCTGTTCCAGCAGCGGCCCAGCAGCGGCTGGGGCACGGTGGCCGAGCTGATGCGCCCGTCGTACGCCGCCCGGGCCTTCTACACCGCGCTCAACGAGATCCCCGGCTGGCAGAACATGAGCGTCACCGCCGCCGCCCAGTCCGTGCAGATCTCCGCATACCCCGACGCGTACGCCCAGCACGAGCCGCGGGCGACCACCGTCGCGGCGGCGCTCACCTCCTGAGCCGGGCGCCCCCGTCGGCCTCAGCGACAGCCGGACGGCGCCCCGGCACGCCGGCAGCCGCGGTCGGGGTGTCGGCGGGCACCTGATCCACCTCCACCTGGCTGAGGATCTCGTCCACCCGCGCCTCGCGTCGCCGACGGGCGTACAGCGCCGCCTCGAAGTCGCGCCGGGCCTGCACGGCTTCCGTGTACGCCCGCTCACGCACCTGCCGTGCCTCTTCGCGGGCCTCGTCCAGCTCGAAGCGAGCCTGGGCCAGGATCTCCGCGGCCTCGCGGCGCACCGCGTCACCGGCGTGCCGGCTGCCGGTGGCGTCGCCCAGGTCCAGCCGCTGCAGGAGCCCGCTGAGCCAGGCCGCCTCCTGGCGGATCTCGTCCCACTCCCGGGCCGCCCCGGCCGCTCCCTGCGCCCGCGTCGCGAGCCGGGACAACCGGATCCCCAGCTCATCCAGGCAGGAATCCACCTGCCGCTGGTCGTAACCGGTCTCAACGACGGAGAACCTCATACTGTCGCCCCCAGGCAGCTGCTGTTACTTCCCCACCTGGATCCTCGGCTGCGACCGCAGCCGCCGAGGGGGTTCGGGAAAAATGTTCAGCATGCGCGAGCGTGGGGGTGCGTCAGACGCGCTTCGGCAGCACGACCACCCGGCCGAAGAACTCGTCGATTCGATGGACCACGTCGTTGAAGTCGTCCAGGTCGATCGGCTTGGTGACGTACGCGTTGGCCTGCAGGGTGTAGCTGCCGACGATGTCGGTGTCGGCGTTGGAGGTGGTCAGCACGACGATCGGGATGGTCCGCAGATCCTCGTCCTGCTTCACCGCGCCGAGCACCTGCCGACCGTCCATCCGCGGCATGTTGAGGTCAAGCAGGATCACGTCCGGCCGACGGGCCTGCTCGTGCCGGCCCTCGGCGCGGAGAAACTCCATCGCCTCCTCGCCGTCGCTGACCACGTCGATGACCTTCGCGACATCGGAATCCGCCAACGCCTCCTCGATCATGAGCACGTCGCCCGGGTCATCGTCGACCACCAGGATGCGTACCGGCTGCGGGCTGTCTGCGCCCATCACTACCTGCCTCGGGTCGACGGGGACGGGACCTGACGGTCACCGCGTTGGCGGGAAAATCTAGCCCATCAGAGGGCACTGCGGGACGTGGGGTCGACCGACTCCGGTTCGTAGCCCAACACGTCGGCCAGGCCGGTCACCCGCAACACCCGCTCGACGCGGCCATTGGCGCCGGTGAGCCGAAGCCAACCCCCGTCGGCCGCCGCCTGATTGTCCCCCTTGACGAACACGGCCATCCCGGTGGAATCGCAGAACGCGAGGTCGGTGAGGTCGAGCAGCACCCGGCTCTCGCCAGCGGCGGTGAGTCGGTCGATCGCGGCGGTCAACTCGGGGGCGGTGCTCAGGTCCAGCTCACCTGCGAGCCGCAGGCAGGGGCCACCGCCGTCGCGCTCGACGTAGCTGACGCTGAACGTCACCGTTCTTCCCCTCGCTCCACCTTTGGATGGGACGTTTGCAGTGCGGCAAGTATACGCAGGGCCCAGTTGCCGACCGCCGGGCGCGGTGATCGACCAGGGTGCCGGCGGCCACCCCGCGAAAGGGGATGGCCCCCGACCCTGGGACCTGGGGTCGGGGGCCGGAGGAATGTCTAGGGTGCCGTCATCGCCTGGAGCCGGGGTCCGCTCTCGCGCAGCTCGCCAGTCGGGGTCGAGTCGATGTCCTCGGGCTCTCCCGAATCGGGCGTCTGGTACAGGTAGCGGACGAACTGCCCACCCGCCTCGTTGTCGTCGGCGCCGGGCCACTGACCGATGCAGTCCATGCCGATCACTTCGCGGCCAGTCCCGTCGGCCTCCTCCAGCAGCGCCCACAGGCTCACCGGGTAACACCTGGTGACCTCGGGGTTGAGCTGCCAGCGTGCATACCAGCCGGTTCGGGCGGGGACGATCTCGACGATCTGTTTCATGACGGCCTTCCTTCCGCGTACCTCGGAAGAACTCCGGTCCTGACCTGATGGTGCGGGCGGTGTGGGTGAGCACCCCTCACCCCCGCCGGATGAAGCGCTGCGGACGCCGGGCCGACCGGGCCGGCGTCGTCCGTTTCGGCTCCCGGGACGACGGGAAGGCGACAGACGCAGCCACGATCCCCAGCGGAAGGGGTGCCACCATGCGCAAGCAGATGGAGGGCGACAACCAGAGGCGCCGGGCTCTGGCCCGGCAGGCCCGCGAACAGAACCGCCAGCCCAGCGAGGTCGGCGCCAGCCTGAGCGCCTCCAAGCAGCTCACGAGCCTCGACCAGGGCAAGCGAGCCGGCCCATCGCCGGCCGGACGCCACAAACCGGACAGTACGCGTGGCGGGCCGGCGCCGCCGCCGGTCGGCAGCGCCGACAATCCGCGGCCTCAGCCGTCCCCGCCGGGCGGCGCGCCCGGCGTGCGCACCGTGGGCTACCACGACCTGGTCGACGAGGTCCGGCGTCGGGCCGGGGTCGACTTCAAGACGGCCAAGGTGGGCACCGAGGCGACCGTACTCGTCCTCGCCTTCGCCCTGGGGGCCGCCGAGCGGCAGCGGCTGCTCACGGCGGTGCCGGCATCGCTGCACGACGTGCTGCCTGTCGACGGCATCGAGCGGCACCAGGACCTGCCCGGCTTCCTGGCCGAGGTGGGCCGGATCAGCGGCAACACCCCGGAACAGGCCCGGTACCAGGCGGAGGCGACGATCGCCGCACTCGCCGAGCAGGACGGTGACCTGGTCGAGTCGTTGCACGTACCCGACGGGTTGCGTGACCTGCTCAACCCGCCGGAGGCCGGCGGCGGCCTCGTGGGCGCTTCCACCACCACACCCACCCTGCAACCGGACGAGATCGGTGCGGCGCTGGACGACCTGCCGTACTGGGCCGGCGACAGCCAGGGCTTCTACCGGGTTGTCGCGCTGCCGCCGGACAACCTGGACCGGGTGCTCGACCGACTCGACCGGCTGCGCCAGGAAACCGGCCGCGGCCCGAGCATCGGACGGCCGGGGGACACGGCCGCCGTGTTGACCGTACGGACCAACCAGGCCGACGGGGTGACCGCGCTCGACGTGGACCTCGCCCACCAGATCGACGACGCGATCGACGAGGTGGGGGCCGGGATGGCCGGCGGCTGACCTGCCACAGCAACATGGGCGGGCCGGCGGACCGGGGGCGACCCCGATCCGCCGGCCCGTCGGCGTGCCGGGCCACGGCCGGGGTGGGCCGTGGGCTCGGCTAGCGTGCCAGTCATGAACCGCGCCGCCGACCGGCTGGAGTTGGTCGCCGATCCGGTCCGCCGGACCGGGCGCACACTGCTGTCCGCCGGTGTCGAGCAGTCGTACGTGGATGTCGAGGATCCGCGGCACCTGCACTTCGAGTACGTCCGACGGATCGCCTCGGCGGTGGAGCTGACGGCCCCGGCGGGAGCCCCGCTGAGTGTTCTGCACCTCGGTGGCGGCGCGTTGACGCTGCCCCGCTGGCTGGCCGCCACCCGGCCCGGGTCTCCGCAGCGGGTCGTCGAGCGGGACCCGGCGGTGGTCCAGCTGGTCGCCCGGGAGTTGCCGCCGCTGCCGCCGGAGGTGCAGGTGGATGTCGCCGACGCCCGCGACGCGCTCACCGCCACCCCAACCGACCGATACGACCTGGTGATCGCCGATATCTACCGGGCGGCCCGGATGCCTCGGCACGTCCGCACCGTCGAGTTCGCCGCCGAGGTGGCCCGCACCCTTCGCCCCGGCGGGTCGTACCTGGTCAACGTCACGGACCTGCCGCCACTTGTCGGCACGCGGGTGCAGGTGGCCACGTTGCGGGCGGTCTTCGCCGACGTGTGCGTGCTCGGCGACCGGCGGATGTTGCGCGGCCGGCGTTACGGCAACCTGGTGCTGGCCGCGACGTCCCGGCCCGGCGGGCTGCCGGTCGGCCGGCTGGCCGTGGCCGCCCTACGCGACCCGGTCCCCGGCGGTCTCCTGCACGCCGCCGCACTCGACACGTTCGTCGCCGGCGCCCACCCGGTCACCGACGCGGACGACAGCGGGCGCGACTGATCGGCGTTCCGTCCGCAATGTCGGGTTTCCGACGGCGAGCGCGGGGAAGTCAGCGGGGTCGGGTCGCGACCTCGGGTGTGGTGCTCTCCAGCGGTACCGCGTTCGCCGGGACCAGTCCGAGCTGGGCCGCCGAGCGGGTCAGCGCCGCGTCCAGCACCCAGTCGGCCCCGACACGGGTGCGGTTTCCCGGCATCGCCATCAGGTGGTACGCCCGGGTGACCGCCTTGGCCGGCAACCCGGCCAGGTTGACGTGCAACGGGTTCGCCGCCGCGTCCTTGCCGCCGAGGTCGACGACCCAACCCAGGTCGTGGTGCTTGTACGGCTTGCGCCGGCCGAAGCCGTACGACGCGGCGATGTTGTGTGCGGCGAGCTTGCCCTGCCGCTGCGCGTGCTGGGCGGTCATCCCGCAGACCGCACCGGGATGGGTCAGGTCAGGCACGGCGGCGGCGTCGCCGCAGGCGTACACCTCCGGGTAGCCGGGGACGTTGAGGAACTCGTCGGTCACCAGTCGGCCCCGGTCGGTGCGCAGGCCCAACTCGTTGACGAACGGGTCGGGGCGCACCCCCACACACCACACGAGGGTGCAGGTCGGCACGTACCCGCCGTCGGTGAGCTTCACCCCGTCGCAGGTCGCCTCGGCCACCGAGGTGCCCATCCGCACGTCCACCCCGCGTCGGATGAGCACCTTGTGCGAGGTGACCGACATCCGCTTGTCCAGCTCGGGCAGCACCCGGGGCGCGACGTCGAGCAGCATCCAGCGGGGCCGGACGGTGAGCCGTGGCCGCTGGGCGTGCAGCGCGTCGGTGAACAGCTGCCCGTGCGCGGCAACCTCGGTGCCGGTGTAGCCCGCCCCGACCACCACGAACGTGGACCGGGCCTGCTGCTCGGCCGGGTCCTCGGCCTGCTCGGCCAGCTCGATCTGCCGGATGATGTGATCGTGCAGGTAGACGGCCTCGGGCAGGCCGCGGAAGCCGTGCGCATACTCGGTCACCCCCGGAATGGGCAACAGCTTGTTGACGCTGCCCACGGCGAGCACCAACCGGTCGTACGCCAGCCGGTTCTTCTCCCCCTCGGCCTGGGTGAAGCCGACCCAGCGGTTCTGCAGGTCGACGTGGTCGGCCTCACCGATCACCACCTGTACGCCCTTGAGCGTCCCGGTCAGCGGCACGGCGATCCGGCTGGGCTCGACCACCCCGGCCGCCACCTCCGGCAGCAGCGGGAGGTACAGGAAGTAGTTGGTGGAGTTCAGCACCACGATCTCGGCCCGGTCCCGGGCGATCCGGCTCAACGTCTTCGCCGCGTGGTAACCGGCAAACCCAGCCCCCACGATCACCACACGAGGTTTCGTCATTGCGGCCCGTTTCCCGTCAAAGCCCGGGACAAACGTCGGTGGGGTGGCAGTTGGCAACGGGACCGCGACATGATCGTGCTCGATCAACGATGTAGTGGCATCCGGCAGCGCGCTGACCACTACATCGTTGATCGAGCACGATCTTGCGGGGTTGACCCGGCGACACGTGCCGCTAGTGTCCTGCGTTCGCCTAGACCGGGCCTTGTCCCTGACCACTGCCGGCCGGACCGATCTGGCGGGCGGTCCGGAACGCGGCGGTGATCAGTTGCAGCAAGTTCTTCTCGGAGACCTTGCCGTCCTGACGAAGTTGCAGGGCGCCAAGGACCACCAGCGAGATGAGGGCGGCGATGACGACGACCGGCAGCGCCCAGAGCGGCACCATTTTCGATGCGGCCAAGATGACCACAGTGATCGTGACAAGGCACGTCAGATAGAACAGCCCCGCGCGCCACGGTCCCTGGTTGGCAAGGCGCTGTCTCTCCAACTCCCTTGCGACCTCCGCGACCTCTGCCGCGTTCGCCCCGCGAACCTCGTACTGGAACGATCTCGTGGTGAGGCTCATGCCGCAGGACGGGCAATAGCCGGTCGAAAGATCGTCGGGCGTGTTGCAGCTTGGGCAGTAGCCAAGGTTCGTCCGCCGTGGTTCCTTACGCCGAGCAGGCATGCCGCAAGTATGCAGAGTCGAGGCAAGAGCAGAAATACCTCGTGGTCAACGCCGTTTTGAACGGCAACGACATCAAGATGGACCGCCCTGCCGCAGCCCCGACGGCGGCTACCGTGGCGTCAACAGGCAGAACTCGTTGCCGTCGGGATCGGCCATCAACACCCGGGCGGCCTCGCCCTGGCCGTTGTCGAGAAGGGTCGCCCCGAGGGAGAGCAGACGGTCGACCTCGGCCTGCCGATCGACGTCGACACCCGGAGCGAGGTCGAAACGCACCCGATCTCTGCCACCGTTCAGCATCAGCGGTGGACCACCCCAGCTGATCTTCGTACCGCCGTTCGGCGACTGGATCGCGGTCTCCTCGTCCTGGTCCCAGACCAGCGGCCACCTGAGCGCCTGGCTCCAGAAGTACCCGACCGCTTGCGATCCGTCGCAGGCCAGCGCACCGATGAACCCGCAGCCGGCGAGGAACCTGTTGCCCGGCCCGATGACATCGAACTCGTTGCCCTCGGGGTCGGCGAGCACCACATGATCGTCGTCCGGGCCCTGACCGATGTCGATGTGCCGTGCGCCGAGCTCCAGTGCCCTGGCCACCGTCTGCCGCTGGTCCTCCAGCGAACTGCTCGTCAGATCGAAGTGCATCCGGTTCTGGACGACCTTCGGCTGCTCCGACGGGGCGAAGCGGATGCGGAACCCGGTGTCATCCGTGGGCAGGAGCAGGACGCCGTCGTGTGGATCATCGACCATGTCCCGGCCCAGGAGCCCGGACCAGAACTGCCCGAGCCGTACGGGTTGGCTCGCGTCAAAGCTGATCGCGAACAGTTGAGACGTCATCGCTCTGCTCATCTCCGATCCGATGCGGACGTTCGTGTCCGTCCTTGGGCCGGAAGCCTAGGGAATACCCGGGTTCGCCCGCACCCGGGTATTCGCCGGCAGCGCTGGATCTTGGAACGGACGAACCACGGAGTCAGCCACGGGGTGAGTGCGACGAAGGCGACGGCGAGCGCGGTGATGACCGCTTGCCCGACCCGGCCCGCAGTGACGCCGACCGCGGGGTCCAGCACATGGTTGGCGTACCAGTTGGCGGCGGCGTCCGTCGCCAGGACCGTGCAGCCCAGCGCCAGTCCCTCCACCCGGCGAGCTGCCAGGAGCAGCGCCGCCAACGGATCCCACAGCGTCAGGGACATGAAGTAGACCGTGAGCCACCCCGGCAGGGCGAGTTGCGGCCCGAACTGGGGCATGAGCAACTGGACGACATGCACCCCGGTGCCGTAGGCGAAGACCAGCACGGCGACAGACACGACCAGCCGGACCGCGAGCGGCGTATCACGCCATCGAGCGGTGCTCATCCGGCCAGTGCGTCGGCGAGACGGGCGATGCCGAACTCGTATGCCTGGTCGATGTCGCCGCCAAGCTTGAAGGCGCCGGCCAATTCCATGCTGATGAATCCGTTCGCCCACGCGGTGAGCGTGCGCGCGGCGTCCAGGGCGTGGTGTTCGCCGGCGAGGTTCACGGCTACCTGCAGCACGGGCTCGATGGCGTGGGTAAGGGCGTCACTGCTGGGCCCAGCGAGGTCGGTTCTCGGCGCGAAGATCAGCTGGTAGCCCTTCGGCCGGGCGTGCGCGAACGCGCGAAAGGCCCGGGCCAACTCGGCCAGGTCGCGGCGCGGATCGGTGTCGGCACCGATCGTCGCGAGTCGTTCACCGAGGTCGCGGACGGTGGCTTCGGTGATGAGGCGGACCAGGTCGTCACGGTTGCGCACACGCTTGTACAGCGACGGTGCGCGCACGCCGACCCGGTCGGCGACGGCCTGCATGGTCAGGCCGGAGACACCCGCTGACTCCAGGATGTCGCGTCCGGCGTGGACGATAGCTTCGAGGGAGGTCCGATCAGGCGTCGGCATGCCAGTT
The DNA here is from genome assembly GCF_045209745.1 of Micromonospora sp. NBC_01638. Taxonomy (NCBI): domain Bacteria; kingdom Bacillati; phylum Actinomycetota; class Actinomycetes; order Micromonosporales; family Micromonosporaceae; genus Micromonospora; species Micromonospora sp. NBC_01638. Next base: position 5,485,277 of record NZ_CP109273.1, on the reverse strand, counting down.
CCCTCCGGATCGCGGGGTCAATCCATGGCTATTGACCATAGCCATCATGGCTACGTAGCATAGCTATCATGCAGACGATAGCAATCCCGGCACCGGTGCTGCGATGAGACTCGCCCCGCACGTGCGCCGCATCGGCAATGACATCGTGGCCGCCTACCTCGTCGACACGGACGAGGGTGTGACCGTCATCGACGCAGGCATGACCGGACACTGGCGCGACCTGCGGGCCGAGCTGTCCGACATGGGCCGCTCGGTGGACGACATCCGGGGTGTCGTCCTCACCCACGGCGACAGTGACCACCTCGGGTTCGCCGAACGGCTCCGGCGCGACCACGGCGTACCGGTCTATGTGCACGAGGCAGACGCCGCCCGCGCGCGAGGCGAAGTCAAAGTCGACAATTCGTGGGGACAGATGAAGCTCGGCGCAACGGTCGGTTTCTTCTGGTATGCGATGCGCAGGGGCGGGCTTCGCACCACTCACCTCACCGAGGTCGTCGTCGTGCACGACGGCCAGGTGCTCGACCTGCCCGGCGCACCACGCATCATCGGCGTCCCCGGCCACTCGCCCGGCAGCATCGCCATCCACGTGCCCGTGGCCGACGCCATCTTCGTCGGCGACGCCATGACCACCCGGCACGTGCTGACCGGACAGCGGGGCCCGCAACCCGCACCCTTCACCGACGACCCCCACCAGGCGCTGGCGTCGCTGCGCCGCCTCGAAGGCGTCAAGGCATCGTGGGTACTACCGGGCCACGGCACACCGTGGTCCGGTGGAGTCGCCGAGGCGATACGCGCGATCAGGACCGTCGCCGGACCCTGACACGGCCGGGCCGACCCGTCACAGCGGGCGGGGGAACGGCTGCTCCATCGGCATCGGGACCTGAAGGAAGGTGGTGCCGCGCAGGTCCAGCCAGGCCCGGTCGGGCCCGCGGACCAGTCGCAGCATCACCTGTTCGCAGGACGGGCAGCGCGCGACGAGGCCCGGGGCGTGCGAGTAGACGTGCAGACTGGCCATCGAGCCGGTCATCCCGCAGTTTTCGCAGCGGCCCACTGCGGTGCTCAGGTCGACGGTGAACAGCTCACGCATCGGGCCGTCGAGCATGTTGCCGTCCAGGTACGACATCTCGGTCATCGGATCTCCTCGACCTTGCGGGAGCGAGCGGGCGGTCAGCCGGTGGGGCCGAAACGTTCGGTCTTGACCCGCCGTGACGGGTGACCCAGGCCCACCAGCAGGTCGGCCACGGTCTCCACGAACCCGGTCGGGCCGCAGACGTAGGTGAGCGGTTGCAGGTCCGGTGGCCAGCCGTGCGTGTTGACGTCCGCCAGCCCGATCCGGTGCGGCTCACCGCGCCAACCCTCGGGTGCCTCGCGGGTGTAGACGTACGCGATGTCCAGGCCGAAGTCGTCGCGGATCCGGCGGCGCAGCTCGTCGGCGTAGATCACGTCGCCCGGGGTGCGCACCGAGTAGATGAGCCGAAACGGCGCCTTGCTGCCGATGGCCCGCCGGGACCGGATCATCGCCATCAGCGGCACGATCCCGGAACCACCGGCGACGAGCTGCACCGGCGCGGTCTCCTCCGGCCGCCAGATGAACCAGCCACCGAGCGGTCCGCGGACCTCCACCGGGTCGCCCTCACCAAAGACCTCAATGAGGTACGGGGACACCTCGCCGTCGGGCACCCGCTGGACGGTCACCTCGATGCGCGGGCCGCCCGGGCCGTCCACGACGGGCCCCGCAATGGAGTACGACCGTGCTGCCTGGTAGCCGTCCGGCGCGGTCAACCGCACGTCGACGTGCTGCCCCGGCAGGTGCCCCGGCCAGTCCGGCAGCTCCAGCACCAGGGTCTGCGCGGTCGGTGTCTCCACCCGGCGCTCCACCAGCCGGGCCACGTGCCACCGGATGGGTGCGCGGGATGGCATGCTCGTCGCCACGGCGCGCTCAGTCACCCTGATACCGCTGTTCGCGCCACGGGTCGCCGTAGTCGTGGTAGCCGGCGGTCTCCCAGAACCCCGGCTCGTCCATCGTCTTGAGCCGGAGGCCGCGCACCCACTTGGCGGATTTCCAGAAGTACAGGTGCGGGACCAGCAGCCGCGCCGGCCCGCCGTGCTCGGCGGGCAGCGGCGCACCGTCGAAGGCGTGCACCACCCAGGCCCGGCCGCCGCGCAGGTCGTCCAGCGGCAGGTTGGTGGTGTACCCGCCGTAGGAGTGCGCGAGCGCGAAGTGCGCTCCCGTGTCGACGTCGGCGAGCAGAGTGTCCAGTGCGACGCCCTGCCAGGTGGTGCCGAGCTTGGACCAGCGGGTGACGCAGTGGATGTCCACCATTGGCGTCTCCTGCGGCAGGGCCATCAGCTCCTGCCACGACCACCGGTGTTCGCTGCCATTTTCGGCGGAGATGACGAACTCCCAGGTGTCCAGTGGCACCCGGGGCGTGGGGCCGGCCGAGAGCACCGGGAAGTCCTCGGTCAGATACTGACCGGGTGGCAGGGCCGGCTCCTGTGTTCGGGGCCGACCCTGAAAACCCGGTGACACGATTCCCATCGCCCAGTCGTACCACCCATGCTGGGCGGGGCGGGAGCTTTCCCGCGTACCTCCTCGTCGCCTCGGCGGGGCGCGGTCAGTGCCGCTCCGTGACGACCGTGCGCTCGTCGGACACGCCGTCGCCCCGGGTGGCGCGCAGGCTGGTCAGGGTGACCACCACCAGCACACCGATGATCACGCCGAGCGAGGCCAGGGTGGGGATCTGCGGCACGCTGTCCCAGATGCCGTGCGCCCAGTGCAGACCCAGCTTGAGGCCGATGAACGCCAGGATGGTGGCCAGGCCGTAGCTGAGGTGCACCAGCCGTCTCAGCGCCGCGTGCAGGACGAAGTAGAGCGCCCGCAGGCCGAGCAGGGCGAACGCGTTGGTGGCGAAGACCAGGTACGGGTCCTCGGTGATGCCATAGACCGCCGGCACCGAGTCGACCGCGAAGACGATGTCGGTGGTCAGCACCGCGACCACCACCAGGGCGAACGGCGTGAGTGCCCGCTTCGCGCCCTGCCGGACGGTCATCCTGGTGCCGTGGTAGTCGTCGACCACCGGCATGATCTTGCGCAGCAGCTTCACCGAGCGCATCTTGTTGATGTCGACTTCCTGCTGATGCCCGGACATGGCATCGCGCAGCAGCTTCACCGCGGTGGCGATGAGGATGATCGCGAAGAGCAGGAAGGCGAAGTCGAGGGTCTGCAACGCGGCCGCGCCGAGGGCGATGAAGATCGCCCGCAGCACCAGAGCGCCAGCGATGCCGTAGAGCAGCACCCGCTGGGCGAGCACGGCCGGCACCGCGAACGCGGCCAGCAGCAGCATGAAGACGAAAAGGTTGTCGACGGAGAGCGACTTCTCCACCAGGTAACCGGTCAGGTACTCCACGCCCTGCTGGGAGCCGTAGCGGGACCAGAGCCAGCCGCCGAACGCCAGCGGCAGGGCGATGTAGAACGCCGACCAGCGGATGGCCTCCCGCATGGACACCTCGTGCGGGCGCCGCGTGACCAGAAAATCCAGCACCAGCAGCAGGAGTACGCCGATGATGGTCACCACCCACAGCGTGGGCGTGCCCACCGACGACAACTCGCTGGCGGCGGACAAATATGACACTTCGGTCATGGGGTCTCCTCGAACACCGTCATGTTCGAGGTCTCCTTCACCCATTCACCTGATGGGCAACCACCCGAGGCGCGCCGGGCGCGCCGTACTGACCGGAATGGTTCGTGGGAAGTACTCCCCTCGCACGACAAGGTTAGGCCAGGCTGAATCGCCACGCCAAGCGGGACATCGGTGGTTGCCCTGACCAACCGCTGTGCACGCCCCTCCGGAGGTGGCACCGTCAGGCGCGGCGCAGCGTCGCGCCCGGGGCCATCGCCTGCTCCACCAATCCCCGGTAATCCCGCGGCAGCTGGGTCGCCACGTCATCGAACTCGCCGCCGGTGATCGCCTCGCGCAGGGTGGTGAAAACCGCCCGGACGGCATCCCGGGCGGCGGACTCCTCCACACCGGCACGCAACGCGACCCGGGCGACGAACTCGGCCGCCCCGAACCGGTCCGCCTGCTCGGTGCTCGGGCTCGGTTTGAGGACCAGTTGCAGCGGCTGGGGCATCTGGGCGGCCAGGTCCAGGACCTCACCGCCGGTCAGCCGCTCGGCGAACGTCGCCAACACGGCCCGGGTCAGCTCGATCGCCCGCTCGGACGACGTCGCGGTGCGCTGGGAAACCTGGTCGATGAAGGTGTCGTAGTTCATCGCTTACTCCCTCGGGCTCGCGTCGGCGCCTGCGGGTACCCCGCGACCGCGGAGTGGAAACAGCCGGGTTTCCTCCGCCCGTACGGGCGTGACCGACTGGCGGGCGGGTAACCGCCGCCGGTCGTGACCACGTCGATGCCCCGAGGGAGCCCATGCCATGGCGAGCTACGCGGACGTCCTGCAGTACCTGTCGAGCCTGGACTACCCGGCCGAGAAGGACGAGGTGGTCCGCGAGGCCGAACGGGAAGGTGCCCCGCCGGACGTGCTGAAGGCGTTGCGTGCCCTGCCGCCGGTGGACTACGCCAACGGCACCGAAGTGGCCCGGTCGGCCGGGATCGAGGCGGCGCCCGAGGTGAGCCCCGCACAGCGGGCCGAGCAGGCCCGGGACAAGAAGCACAACCGGGTCTCGCAGCATCTACGCGGCATCTAACTCGGAAGTAGACCTACTTCCTCCCGATTAGGGCCGCTTCGCGGAGCGAAGCAGCAAGGACTAACCCAGCGGTGGCGGCCACAACTCTGACACGGGAGTGTCGCCGATGAACCCCACCGGCCCGCCAGTCCGGCCAGTGGACGTGCGCTTCCCCGCCGCGGCCCAGCTCGCCGTGGTGGCAGCGGTCGGCGTCATCGCCGGTTGCGTGTTCGCGCTGCTGCTGCCACTGCCAATCGCCGCGCTGGCCGGCTGGGCCGTGGGCGCGCTGAGCTGGCTCACGCTGGTCTGGCACAAGCTCTGGCCGATGGACGCCGCGCGAACCGCCCGGCTGGCCGTACACGAGGACCCGAACCGGGCGATCCGGGACGTCCTGTTGCTCATCGCCTGCCTGGCCAGCCTGCTGGCCGTGGGGTTGGTCGTGGCCAGCGCGCAGAGCGCGCCACCCGGCATACGCCGGGAACTGCACAGCGGCCTGAGCGTGCTCAGCGTGGTGCTCTCCTGGTTCGTGGTGCACACCGTGTTCGCCGCCCGGTACGCCCGGATCTACTACACCGGCCCGGACGGCGGGGTGAACTTCAACCAGCCCGAGCCGCCGCGCTACTCCGACTTCGCGTACGTCGCGTTCACCATCGGGACGACGTTCCAGGTCTCCGACACCAACCTGACCAGCAACGAGATGCGTCGCACGGTGCTGTGGCACTCGTTGGTGTCATACCTGTTCGGCGCGTTCATCATCGCCGCGACCGTGAACCTGCTGGCTGGTCTGGCCCACTGAGCGGCCGTGTCTGGTCTGGCCTGCTGAGCGGGCGCGCCGACCCCCGGGGGCGACACGGGGCGGGGCTGCACGAAACGCCGGGGCAGGCGGGCGCCCCTGGTCACGAACCGCGACCTAGGGCGCCACGTAAGCCTGCCCAGGCGGTGAACCGCTCCCGAACCGGTCGCGGCCTACCAGGCGGTAGATGCCCGCTCGAACCGAGCGGCCAGCACTGCCGGGTCCAACCATACGACAGAACATCCTCCGTTTGGTCAGATTTCGGCGAAGTGTGGGCCAGGGCACCTCACGGTCGGCCCGTCACCTCCGCATACCGATGCTCAAGCTCCACCCGAGCCAGCGCCCCCACCAACCAGGCAAGCCGCTCCGATTCTCCGCTGGCCAGGCCGGCCAGGTCATCCGCCGACCTGCCCAACCCGAGCCGGCGGGCCGCCGCCAACGCACGCCGGTCGGCGACCGGGGCCACCTCCCGCCACAGCGCCTGCGCCTCGCGCAAAAACAGGTCGACGACCTGATCGTCCACGCCGGGAAGCTCGGCGAGCAGCGAGCGCTCCCGGACCGGGTCATGGTGCGCCAACGCCCGCAACCGGCGCAGATCGCCCCGGTACCGCTCGACCACCGTACGAGCGAGGTCACCCAGCACGTCGGCCAGCGCGTTCACGTCGCCACGCTGACCGCTGGCGCGCAGCACCCGTACCCGGTCCTCGTGCAGCGAACGGGCCAGCCGGGCGGCACTGTCCCACCCTTCGTCGCGCATCGCCCGCGCCCCGTCCAACGCCCGGCGGAAGTCGCCACGACGGGCCAGCAGCACCGAGAGGTAGAGCACCTGGAACAGGCTCGCCGGGTTGTTGGTCACGTGGAAGCCGTACTGCTCGGCGAATCCTCGCCCACTGCCGGCGAGCCGGCGGGCCAGCCGCTTCCGGTCCTCCAACGGATTGATCAAAGTAGTCGGCATGCCGACGACTACCCGGGCGACCGTCGGTCACACGCGGATGTGCTGGTCCCCAGCGGGCGGGGGGTCAGCCGTGCAGGCCACCGGTGCGGTCGCGGGTCTTGAGGCGCGTCGTGGGCAGGGCGGGTGCCGGCAGCGGCGGCGCCGCATCGTCGGCGACCACACCGAAGCGCGGGTCCCCGGCCATCCAGTCCTCCCGGGCGGCGGCAACCTCCTCGTGCGAGCGGCCGACGAAGTTCCACCACATCACCAACGGCTCCTCGAACGGCGTACCGCCCAGCAGCAGCAACCGGGCCCCGGCCCCGCCGCGCACGGTCAGCTCGCGGCGGCCCGAGCCCAGGTAGAGCAGCGACCCTGGCTCGAACCCGACCTCGGCGGCCTCCGCGGAACCGGACATCGCCAGCACGGCGTACTCGAAATCGGGCCGCAGCGACAGCGTCGTCGGCGCCTCGCCAGTCAGCTCCAGCTGCACACCGACCAGCGGAGTGTGCACCACCGCCGGCGACTGCTCCCCGGCGAACTCGCCGACCAGCAGAGTGACGTCAAGATCACCGTTACGCCAGCGCGGCAGGTCAGCGTGGTGCGCGAAATCCGCCGCCCCGGCTCGCGCCGGGTCCGGCAGTGCCACCCAGAGCTGTACGCCGTGCATCACCGGCGGATGAATGGCCGGCGACCGCTCGGAGTGGGCGATGCCGTTGCCGGAGGTCATCACGTTCAGCTGACCGGGCCGGATCAGCTGCACGTTGCCGAGGCTGTCCCGATGCAGAATCTCACCGTCCAGCAGCCAGGTCACCGTTTGCAGGCCGGTGTGCGGGTGCGGCGGCACCTCCATGCCGGGCCGCTGCGCCACATCGTCCGGGCCAAAATGGTCAACGAAACACCAGGCGCCAACCATCCGGCGCTGGCGCTGCGGCAGCAACCGCCGCACGGTGGTATACCGACCCAACGGCACGTCGTGGCCAGGCAGCAGCACGCTGCCGGGATCGAGGTCGGCCACACCAGGTGGCCGGGTCTGCGCCAGCATTGATTCAGTACGCTCCACCGCCCCGACTGTACGCTCACGCCCACCCACGGCCGCGACGCTTCCGGCAGGGTCAATGACCGGGGCTCACCGGGTGCTGGATGACACCGTCACGCTGTTCGCGCCCGCGACCAGGTCGAGGTAGACCCGCTCGGCCGCACGGTCCCATCCGGGGGTACCAAGCACCGCACCCGCGGCCACCCGGTCCCAGCGTTCGTCGCGTACGACGAGCGAGCCAGCGCCTGCCCCCACCCGAACCCGGACCGGCGTCTCCCCGGGCACCCGGACGTCGAGCTGGCTCGTCCCGCCGGTGAGCCGCACAGTCATGATGCCGGTGCTGCCTCTGGTCGGGCTGGCGGCGCTGCCTTTGCTGGCGGCGCTGCCTTTGCTGGCGGCGCTGCCCTCGCTGACGGCGCTGATCGGGGGTAGGAAGATTTCGGTGCGGGCCGATCCGCCGGCGAGTTCCACGCCCAGCAGCCGGGCCCGGGTCAGATCCAGCACCTGGCTGCTCACCCCACCAACCAACCGCAGCCGCCATCCGACCTGCTCGTTGAGCAACACCCGCACGGCCCTCGCCCCGGACGCACCGGTCTCCACCAGGCCGAGCCGCACGGTCTCCCCCAGCACCGCCGGTCGGGCCGCCACGCCCGAGCCGGCCGGGCTGCTGATCCGGTAGAGGTCGTCGCCCAGATCGGCCACCCGCAGGTCGAACGAGGACAGCCCATCCGCGAGCACAAAGGTGCCTGTCTGCCGACCTGCCAGCGGCGCGGTCATCGTCTGCTCGGCGATGCCACCTGGACGGCCGGCACCGTCAGGTCGGGCACCGTCGGTTGCTTCGGAGTAGGTCATGCCGAGGCGATGCGGTGCAGCAACGATCACGGCCACCGCCGCCGCGCCGAGAAGCAGCACGACAGCCGCCGCAGCCACCAGCAGGCGAGCACCGACAGACCAGCGCCGACCTGATGCCGCGTCCCCGGTAGGTCCCGGCTCCTCTCCCGGTGCACTCTCCGTGCCGTGCCCCACTGCGGCCATCCTTCGTCCCTCCGCCGGTCCCCGCCAGGAGGTACGTACCCGCCAGCCGATCGGATCACTCCGCGCCGATCACGCCACTCCGCTACGTCGCCGACGCGAATCTTGGACACTTTCCGTTCGCGGATAACGGAAACTGTCCAAGATCTCCACGGTCCTCGCGACCTGCCGAGGAAACGCCGCTGGCCGGTACCCCGGAGTGGGGTGCCGGCCAGCGGTCGGGTGGTGCGGTGGTGGTGCGGTGGGGGTCAGCTGTTCCAGTGCTGGGCGACGAGGTCGGCGGCCTGCTGCTCCCACTGGGCGTAGGCATCCGGGTAGGCCGAGACCTGGACGGTCTGCGCGGCCTTGGTCAGGGGCATGTCCTGCCACCCGTCAACCTGCTTCAGGCCCTTGAGGAACGCGGTGGTGGAGTACTCGGGGTCGGTGATCTGCTCCGGGGCACCCCAACCACTGGACGGGCGCTGCTGGAACAGGCCCAGCGAGTCGTGGTCGTTGCGGTCGCCGAGGTGGCCCAGGTTCTCCAACTTCGACTCCTGGAAACTGGTGGCGATGGAGATGACCGCGGCGCGTTCGGGCAGACCGGCCTTCTTCGTGGCGGCGATGATCGCCTTGACGTTCGCGATCTGCTCATCGTTCAGGGGGATGCGGGACTGCTCGCCCTGCGGCTTGGCCGTCTGCACGGCGACGGCGGCGGGCTTGGCGTCGACCGGGTTGGCGTGGGCGGCGATCGGGCCGGCGAAGACACCACCGGCGAACGCGAGACCAGCAACGGACAGCATGCTCTTACGGATGATCGTGTTCATGAGGATTTAGCTCCTTCGGGGGTAAGGACACCCGTTTACCGATGGGGGTCGGTGGTGTGCGGGTGTGAGCACCTCGTCCGGCGCCGCATGTACAAGGGGGGGGAAAGGGTCTGCGGGGTGGGCGCCTACGGTGGCTCGGCGTCCGGGGGTCGGCGACCTACGAGCGGAGAGCTCGTGGCGCCGGGGTCAGGTGTAACGACCGGGGGGCCGGGGTCATTCCGGGGGCGGCCCATCCAACGGCACCCTCGTGGAGGCGGTGGCCGGGTGGTCGTTCGCGGGGACTGCAACGACCGGGCGGGGCCCGGCATTCCAACCCTGCGGCCCGGCGTTCCAACCCGGAGGGGGCGGGGTGGCGGGCCGGTGGTGCTGCGATCGTCAGGGTATGTAACGACCCCGCGCCGGCCATGATTCCGGCCCACCGGTGCGACCGGTCACAACCCCGAGACACCCCCGACCGGACAAACCGCCCATACAATCTCACGCCCGCGACACCGAACCACCCTCTCCGGACGTGATCCACTCGCCTTCACGGATACCGGGGTATCCGGGACGCCCCGACACCCCGACATCACCGAAACCGAGTCGATCACGAACAAGGCGACCGTACCGGCGCACATAGACCAGACAAAAGCCCCTTTTGGTCCTGGATCCCGGATGTGGCTTACTGATGCGTGCGACGGACCGGGCACGCGCCAGGCGACCGGGTGACCTAATGAGCCCGGACGACCCGGACGAGCCCGAAACGAGCAGCCCGAGCGACCAGGCGGACAGCGCAGCCGCGCGACCGAGCGAGCCGGGACGGCGGGACCGCTCTCACGCCGCGAGGCGGGAGCGGACCTTCGCGGCGCAGGCGTCCAGGACCGTCTGTGCGTCCAGCCCCAGGCTCTCGATGGCCACCAACGCCGTGAAGGCGACGTCGGCCAACTCCGCCGCGACGTCCTCGCGGCTGTGGGTGACGCCTTTGCGCGGGTTCTGCCCGAGCAGACCGATCCAGGCAGCCGACGCTTCCCCCGCCTCCTCGGTCAGCTTGAGGATGCGGCAGGTCAGTTCGGTCTGCCCGGTGCCGTTCGCTGCGTCCAGCCAGCTGCGCGACGCCCGGGCCGCCTCCCAGATCGACTCTTTCACGGCGACCAGTCAACCCGACCGGCACACCGGCCCACGCAACCGGGTACGGCGGCGCGGTCGCGACGAACGACAGGTACGTGGCCGACGGGAAGGGTCGACCAGCCGACCCGACAACCCAGCCGACCCAGCCGCCCACCGAACCAGCCGACCGGCACCCCAGCACCGAGCCGCCTGCGGGGAGAGCCGACCGCGTCGAGGCGTACGGCCTGGTCTGATCGGCCGGACAGTTCCGCTTGACCGGCCGATCAGCGCAGCCATTGACACTGGTCGACGGCGGTCCTAGGTTCAGTGCGCTACCGGCCGGTAGGCAACCGTCCCGCCTGGTCGCCCCCGGGCGACATCCGCCCGATGGGGAGCATTGATGCTGTCCACACCCGTTCGTACCCTCCGCCGTCTGCTCGCTGCCACCGCGACGCTGACCCTTGCGGTCGGGCTGGCCGGTGCCGCGCCGGCCAGCGCCACCGGTCACGACCCGACGGGCGGCCAGCCGCTGCCCGGGTACACCATCGAGAATCCGCCGTTGGCCCCGCTGATGGTGGGCGGCAAACCGACGACGGTACGTCAGGGCGTGCACCGCCACGCCGGGTACATCATCGAGGTTCCCGCCCGGTGGAACGGCGACCTGGTGCTGTGGGCGCACGGCTACCGTGGCCAGGGCGCGGTGCTCACGCCGGAGCCGCCGGGCTTCGGGATGCGTCAGCGCCTCCTGGAACAGGGGTACGCCTGGGCGTCGTCCTCGTACGACCGGAACGGCTTCGACATCCGTTCGGGGGTGCTGGGCACCAGGGATCTCGCCGACCACTTCGGGCGGACGGTCCGCCGACCCCATCACACCTACCTCGCCGGGGTGTCGATGGGTGGGTACGTCATCGGTCGCTCGCTGGAGCAGTACCCCGGCTACTACGACGGGGCGCTGCCGATGTGCGGAGTGCTCGGCGATCAGACCCTGCTCGATTTCTACCTGGACTACAACCTTGTCGCGCAGGCGCTCGCCGGGGTGCCGGCCTACCCCACGCCGGACGACTACCTGACCAACGCGGTGCCCCGTATCCAGGTGGCGCTCGGCCTGGCCGGGTTGTCCCCCAACGGGCCGGACACCACCACCGACCGGGGCAAGCAGTTGCGGGCGATCACCGTGAACCGTTCCGGCGGGCCGCGCCCGGGCGCGGACGCCGCGTTCGCGGTCTGGAAGGACTTCCTCTTCTCGATCACGGTGACCAGTGGTGGTGTCTCCCCCGCCGAGCGGCCCGGTCAGCTTTCCACCAATCTGCTCACCCGTTACACCCCGAACAGCCCGGTCGACGTCAACGCCACCGTGCAGCGGGTCGCCCCGGAGAACGTCGTGCAGCGGCTCCTGCCGACGCTCACCGAGGTGCCACGGATCGCCGGTCGGCCCACCGCGCCGGTGCTCAGCCTGCACGGCCTCGGTGACCTCTTCGTGCCGTTCAGCATGGAGCAGGCGTACGCCACGGACGTGGCGCGGCACGGCCGCAGCAGGATGGTGGTCCAGCGGGCCATCCGGGCCACACAGCACTGCGAGTTCACCCCGGCCGAGGCCGGCGCCGCCTGGGATGACCTCGTGTCCTGGGTACGCACCGGCAAGCGCCCGGCCGGCGACAACGTGACCGACCCGGCGGTGGTGGCCCGACCCGACTATGGCTGCCGGTTCAGCGACCGGGACGCGTACGCCGCTGGCGTCGGCACCCGCCGCCTCTACCCCGCCTGCTGAGGTACGCGGACACAACGACGCCGGCCGGCCCCCTGAACGAGGGCCGGCCGGCGTGTGTCGTGGGTGTCACTACATCTGCTGGACGATGTCCGCCGCCTGTTCCTCCCACTGCGCGTACGCGTAGGGGAAGGCGGAGACCTGGACGGTCTGCGCGGCGGCGGTCAGCGGCAGGTCCTGCCAGCCGCCGACGTTCTTGAGTGCGGTGAAGAACGCCGTGGCGGCGTACTCCGGGTCGGTGATCTGGTCGGGCGTGCCCCAACCGGACGACGGGCGCTGCTGGAACAGGCCCTGCGAGTCGTGGTCGTTGTACGCGCCGAGGTGGCCGAGGTTGTACAGCTTCGACTCCTGCAGCGAGGTGGCGACGCCGATCACCGCGCCCCGGTCACCGACGCCGGTCTTCCTGGCGGTGTCGACGATCGCCCGGGCGTTGGCCAGCTGCGCGTCGTCGAGCGGAACGCGCGACTGTGCGCCTTCGACGCCGTGCGGGATCAGTTCGGCGCGGCTCGGCTTGCCGGCCGGCGGCTTGCCGGTGGCGGAGCCGGTGGTCAGGCCGGACTCGACGGGCCGGTCCTCCTGACGTGCGGAGGTGGCGGCGTTGCCGGTGGCAAGGTCGATGGCGGCGACAGCGCCCTCGTGCGGCCCGGAGGTGACCGGGGCCGCGGCGGCAGTCGGTGCGAGCGCCAGGCCGCCGAGGGCAGCCACACCCACAACGCTCAGCGCGGTCTTGCGGTACGAATCCTTGGCGATGGCGGGGAGCCATCGAGTGAAGTCGACCTTCACGATGGTTGCCCTTTCGATCGTGCGGAGCGCTCCGGGGTGAACACTCCTCGGGAGATGACCGCGGAAAGGGTTTGGGCTCCGACGGTACGGGGGACATAACCAGGCGCAGGTGTCGGGCATTCCGGAAATGCCCGAGCCCGGTGAAGTGCGGTCCCGCTCACGCTCGGCGAATCGGACAGGCCGGCCGGTGGCCGACGACGCCAGACGACGGTGACGGAGCGTGCTCTTCCGGAGTCCACGGGCCATGCCCATCCAGGCAGCCCTTGCTCTGCTTCAACCCACGCAACAGTTACCGAACGTGACGGCGGCCGGAAACCTCAATCCATGCGTTGTGGCTGCCCAGGAGGGAGCGGCCGTGGCCGGGGGGACCTGGTTCAGTGGCCGCGGGCCAGCCACTCCTCCAGGTGCGGAGCCTCCGCGCCGATCGTCGTGTCGTCGCCGTGGCCGGTGTGCACGATCGTCTCCGCCGGCAGGGTGAGCAGGCGGGTGCGGATCGACCGGATGATGGTCCCGAAGTCGCTGTACGAGCGGCCGGTCGCACCCGGACCGCCGGCGAAGAGCGTGTCGCCGGTGAACACCACGCCCAGGTCCTGGGCATGGAAGCTGCACGCGCCGGGGCTGTGCCCTGGGGTGTGCAGCACCCGCAGCTCGGTGCCGGCCACCTCGATGCTCTGCCCATCGTGCAGCTCGCCGTGCGGCGGCAGGTGCGGGTGGACCAGGTCCCAGAGGACCCGGTCGGCGGCGTGCAGCAGCACGGGCGCGCCGGTGGCCTCGGCCAGCTCCGGTGCCACCCGGACGTGATCGTCGTGGGCGTGGGTGGCCAGGATCGCCCGGACCTGCCGTTCACCCACCAGGGCGAGAATCGCGGCAACGTCGTGTGGCGCGTCCAGGACGACACACTCGCTGTCGTCGCCGATCACCCAGACGTTGTTGTCCACGTCGAACGTCTGCCCGTCGAGGGAGAACGTGCCCGCGGTGACCGCGCGGTCGATCCGGGCGGTCACGGGAACACCACCACCGAGCGGAGCACGTCGCCGTGGTGCATCCGGGCGAACGCGTTCTCGACCTGGTCGAGCACGATCTCCTCGGTGACGAACGCGTCCAGGTCGAGTCGACCCTGCAGGTACAGCTCGGTGAGCATCGGGAAGTCCCGGCTGGGCAGGCAGTCGCCGTACCAACTGGACTTGAGGGCACCGCCGCGCCCGAAGACGTCCAGCAGCGGAAGCTCGATCTGCATCTGCGGGGTCGGTACGCCGACCAGCACCACCGTGCCAGCCAGATCCCGGGCGTAGAACGCCTGCTTCCAGGTCTCCGGTCGGCCCACCGCGTCGATCACCACATCGGCGCCGAAGCCACCGGTGGCGGCACGGATCGCCTCGACCGGGTCGGTCTCGGAGGCGTTCACGGTGTGCGTGGCGCCGAACCTACGGGCCCAGTCCAGCTTCCGGCTGTCGGTGTCCACCGCGACGATCGTCGTGGCACCAGCGAGGGCCGCACCGGCAACCGCCGCGTCCCCGACACCGCCGCAGCCGATCACCGCGACCGAGTCGCCGCGGGTGACGTTGCCGGTGTTCATCGCCGCGCCCAGCCCGGCCATCACCCCGCAGCCGAGCAGACCCACGGCAGCCGGTCGGGCAGCCGGGTCCACCTTGGTGCACTGCCCGGCGTGCACCAGGGTCTTCTCCGCGAAGGCGCCGATGCCCAGCGCCGGGGCGAGCTCGGTGCCGTCGGTCAGGGTCATCCGCTGCTTGGCGTTGTGAGTGTTGAAGCAGTACCAGGGGCGACCCCGGCGGCAGGCGCGACAGACCCCGCAGACCGCGCGCCAGTTGAGCACCACGAAATCGCCCGGCGCGACGTCGGTGACGCCCTCCCCCACCTGCTCGACGATGCCCGCCGCCTCGTGACCGAGCAGGAACGGGTAGTCGTCGTTGATGCCACCCTCACGGTAGTGCAGGTCGGTGTGGCAGACGCCGCAGGACTGGATCCGGACAATGGCCTCACCGGGGCCAGGATCGGGCACCACGATGGTGGTGACCTCGACCGGCGCTCCCTTGCTGCGGGAGATGACTCCCCGGACTTCCTGGCTCACGTCGCCTCCTGCTGGTGGTCTGCGGCAGGGCCGGGTGCCGGGCGGGCGAGTGTGCCACGGGCTCGGCAATGGCCCCCCGGGGAACTTACCGCGACCACCACAACCACCACAGCCAGCCCAGCCGACCGGCAGGTTATCGCGGGCAGTCCGGGGTACGCGGGCCTCATTCGACCACGGCCATCGGGAGTGACCATGAAATTCGCGCATCTGCCGCTGCGGCTCAGCATCGGCGCGTACGTCCTCAACTCAGGTCTGGGCAAGCGAAACCTGGAGGGCGCCGCCGCGGAGGGCATGCACGGGATGGCGGTCGCCGCCATGCCCCAGCTCGGGCAACTGGAGCCACCGCGCTTCGCCAAGCTGCTGTCGTACTCGGAGATCGCGCTGGGGGCCGCGCTGCTCGCGCCCTTCGTCCCGGCGCCCCTGGTCGGGCTCGGCCTGACCGCGTTCGGCGCGGGTCTGATGCAGCTCTACCTGAAGACGCCGGGGATGCGGGAGCCGGGCAGCATACGCCCGACCCAGCAGGGCACGGGGCTCGCCAAGGACGTCTGGCTGGTCGGCGCCGGGCTGACCCTGGTGATCGAGGGGCTGACCCACGGCCACCGGCGCCGCTGAGCACAGTCTGAAAAGCTGCGGTGACCGTCTCCGGTCGTCGCTCACGCCACCTCGCGGGCAGGGTCGTCGGCGTCGGCGGCGCGTTGCGCGGGCACGCCGGGGGTGGGCGGCGCCGGACGGGCAACGCCCCGGTTCAGGCCGGTGACCAACAACCGGTTGTACGAGGCCGGCATGACCCGGGCCAGCAGATCGGGCAGCTTCGCCGACCAGCCGATCAGCACCCGGCCCCGACGCCGCTCGACGCCGCGCAGGATCACCTCGGCGGCCCGTTTCGGCGCGATGGTGAGCAGCTTCTCGAACTGCGCCCGGCCGGCCGCGTATTCCTCGTGCGAGACGCCACTGCCGATCCGGGCGTTCTCGGTGATGCGGGTGCGGATCCCGCCGGGGTGCACCGAGGTCACTCCGATGCCGTCGTCGACCAACTCGTGGCGCAGCGCCTCGGTGAAGCCACGCACGGCGAACTTGCTCGCCGCGTACGCGGTCTGCCCGGCCGGCGCGATCAGCCCGAACAGGCTGGAGATGTTGACCAGGTGCGCGCCAGGCTCCGCCCGGAGGGTGGGCAGCAGCGCGTGGGTCAGCTGCACCACGGCCCGGAAGTTGACGTCGATCACCCAGCTGAACTCGTCGAACGTCACCTGGTCGAACCGGCCGCCGAGGCCGACACCGGCGTTGTTGACTAGCAGTCGTACACGCGGGTGCCGCTGGCCGATCTCCGCGGCAACCTGCGCGGTGGCCGTCACGTCGGCGAGATCCACCAGGTACGTGTGCACCTGACGGCCCGGCTGGTCGGCGCGGATGGCGGCGGTGACCACGTCCAGCCGTTCGGCGTCGCGGTCCAGCAGGACCAGGTCGCTGCCCCGGCGGGCCAGCGCGTGCGCCAGCGCCGCACCGATGCCGCTGGCCGCGCCGGTGACCACGGCCGTTGCGCCGGTGAAGTCGAACCTCTGCACGAAGATGCTCCTCTCCTGGCTGTTACCGACGAGCGGCCGGACGGGTCTGGACGGGACGCTGGGGGTCGGCGGACACGGTCACCTCGCCAGCGCCGGTGAACCGCACACCCTCGTCGGTGAGACGGCCGTGCCGCATCAGCAGCACGTCGCGGGGGTAGTTCTGGTGCAGCCGCCACGGCGTGGTCGCACCCTGCTTGGGCAGCGCGTCGACGGCGCGCAGCACGTAGCCGGAGCGTAGGCCGATGAGCGGCACCCGCTCGGCGCCGGGCGGTGGGAGCGGGGTGACGACCTGCTGACCGGTGCGGTCCAGGTGGCGCAGCAGCCGACAGACGTAGCCGGCGACCAGGTCGGCCTTGAGCGTCCACGACGCGTTGGTGTAGCCGATGGTCAGGGCGAAGTTCGGCACGCCGGAGAGCATCATGCCCTTGTAGGCGACAGTGCTCGCGAGGTCGACGTCGGTGCCGTCCACGCGCAGCGTCAGGCCACCAAGGGCGAGCAGGTTGAGCCCGGTCGCGGTGACCACGATGTCGGCAGGCAGCTCGGCGCCGGAGGTCAGCCGGACACCGTGCGCGGTGAAGGTGTCGATGGTGTCGGTGACCACCGAGGCGGTGCCCTGCTGCACGGCCGCGAACAGGTCACCGTCGGGTGCCACGCACAGCCGCTGGTCCCACGGGTCGTAGGAGGGTGAGAAGTGCCGGTCGATGTCGTACCCCACCGGGAGCCGGCCCCGCGCGGCCCGGCGCAGCATCCGCTTCACCAGGCCGGGCGCACGCCGGCTGAGCTGGAAGTTGACGGTGGACAGCAGCACGTTCTTCCAGCGCACCACCGGATACGCGGCCTTCGCCGGCAGCCAGCGCCGCAGCGCGTCGGCCAGCCGGTCGCGCGAGGGCAGTGCCATGACGTACGTGGGTGAGCGCTGGAGCATGGTCACGTGAGCGGCCCGCTGTGCCATCGCCGGCACCAGGGTGATCGCGGTGGCACCGCTGCCGATCACCACCACCCGCTTGCCGGTGTGGTCGAGGTCGTCGGGCCAGTGCTGCGGGTGCACCACCCGCCCGCCGTAGGCGTCGACACCGGGCAGGGGTGGGGTGTAACCCTCGTCGTGGCGGTAGTAGCCGGCGCAGGCGAAGAGGAACGAGCAGGTCAGCACCACGGTCTCGGCGGTGTCGGTGCGCTGGGCGTGCACCGTCCACCGGGCGCTGGCGCTGTCCCACTCGGCGCGCAGCACCCGGTGGCCGAAGCGGACGTGCCGCTGCACGTCGTACTCGCGGGCGGTTTCCCGGACGTACTCGCGGATGGTCGTACCGTCGGCGATGGCCTTCGGGGCGGTCCACGGCTTGAAGGAGTAGCCGAGGGTGAACATGTCCGAGTCGGACCGGATGCCCGGGTAGCGGAACAGGTCCCAGGTGCCGCCGATGGCGTCCCGCGCCTCCAGCACCGCGAACGTCTTGTCGGGGCAGTCGCGGCGCAGGTGGCAGGCAGCGCCAATGCCGGACAGGCCGGCTCCGACGATGAGCACGTCGACGTGGTCGGAGGCCATCGGCGGTCCTCCATCCGGGGCGGTGCACGGACACTAACACCGCACCCGGATGGCCGGAAGCTACCGCGACACCACTGCGGCCGTCTCGCTGAGCTGGTCGGACGCTCGGGTGAAAATCATGATCCAGTTGGTTTCCCAGGTCTGCTCGCCGTCGGTGGAGAACGCCTGCTCCCAGCGTGCGGTGGTCGCGCTGATGTCCGACCAGATGAACCGGCACCGGACCGGCTGACCCTCATGCTGGTCGTCGGCGTAGAAGCGGCCCACCCCGTCGACGAAGCGGCCCACCATCGGCGGCTGCTCCAGCACCCCGTTGTCGCTGTTCATCCAGTAGATCGACCACTCTTCGCGCGCCGGGTCGAAGATCCGGATCGTGGCGCCGGAGGAACCCTTGGTCGGGAAGGCGATCTCGTCGAAGTGGCCGCCGCCGCCGAAGAAGCCGTGCGCGACCGACACCCCCGGAAACTCCTCCCATTCCTCGGAGCCCACCAGCCGCTTGCGCAGCCGCCGGTTCACGACGTTCCAGGTGCCCTTGAAAAAGTCGAAGTCGCCCATCAGCGGCCCACCGGCCCTTCCGCTCGCGAATCGTGCAGATAATTGATCAGATCGGGGCTTTCCGGCAACAGCATGTGCCGGACCCAGGCGGCCCGCTCGTGCTCCAGCACCGCCAACTCCCAGACGCAGCCCACCGCGGGGCGGCGAAGTTCGACGAAGTGTGCCGGATCATCGTCCGGGCAGTCCAGTGCGGACTGCCCGGCCGCGGCGACGCGGACTTCCAACGCGTTGTCCCACACCCAGGTGTACGCCAGCAGGTAGGCGCCGGTGTCCGCGCCCCGGTGCAGCACCACCCACCCGGCGGCCGGGGTGCCGTCGTCGACGACGTCGGCCAGCAGCGCGGGCAGCAGGTCGTACGCGGCCTTCTCCACCTCGGGTTCGATCGGCCGTTCGGGCTGGTCGATGTGGTAGCGCTTGAGCTGTCGACCGTCCACCATGATCGGTCCCGGCGTTCTCAGTTCCTTGTCGCGAAAAGCCATGCCGGGACGGTACGACCGCTCCCCTGACAGCTAGTGTCAGTGAAGTGCGGGCCAGTCGACTTCTTTCCGTCCTGCTGTTGCTTCAATCGCACGGCCGGCTGACCGCCGCGCAGCTCGCCGACCGGTTGGCCGTCTCCCCGCGCACCATCTACCGGGACGTCGAGTCGCTGCACGCCGCCGGCATCCCGCTGTACGGAGAGGCCGGGCACGCCGGTGGCTACCAACTGGTCGACGGCTGGCGGACCCGACTGACCGGGCTGACCGCCGACGAGGCCGAGCGGCTCTTCCTGGCCGGGCTACCCGGCCCCGCCGACGAGTTGGGCTACGGCGATGTGGTGGCCGCGCTGCGACTCAAGCTGCACGCCGCGCTCCCCGAGCCGCTGCGCGACCGGGCAACCCAGCTGCAGCAACGCTTCCACCTGGACACCCCCGGCTGGTACGCCGACGGCGACGCCTCCCCCGAGCTGGCCCGCACGGCCGAGGCGGTCTGGCGGCAGCACCGCATCGAGGTGCGCTACCGCGGCTGGAACGGCGAGGTGACCCGGGTGCTGGAGCCGTACGGCCTCGTGCTCAAGGGTGGCCGGTGGTACGTGGTCGCCGACCAGCCCGGCCGGGGCGCGCCAGCGACCTACCGGGTCAACCAGATCCTCGCGCTGACCCCGCTGACGCAGGAGTTCGACCGACCCGCCGACTTCGACCTGCCGGCCTGGTGGCGGGCACACGTGGTCCAGTTCCGGGCCCGACTGCACCGCGACGAGGCCACGGTTCGGCTCTCCCCCGGCGGGCGGGAGCGGCTGCGGGAGATCGGCAGCGATCCGGTGGTGACCGCGATGGACGCCAGCGCCGGGCCACCGGACGCGCGGGGCTGGGTGACCGCGGTGCTGCCGATCGAGTCGCTCACCCACGCCCACGGTGATCTGCTGCGCCTCGGCGCCGACATCGAGGTGCTGACCCCCGTCGCACTGCGCGAACGCCTGGCCGCCACGGCGGCCGGACTGGCCGCGCTCTACGCCGTCAACTGAGCAGGTCTCGCATCTCCACAGTGGAGGCGCGTGGGGCATCTATTGTCGCCGTCGTGTGCCACCCTGGGACGGGCATCAGCGGTCACCGGAGGTGAGGGTCACGTTACGGCTACGCGCACTGGTCGCCGTTCCCGGCACCGGGCCGGTGACCCTCGACGTTCCCGCCGGCACACTCGCCGCCCTGGTGGCGCCGGCCCGGTTCGGCACCGCCGTAGCCCGGGTGCTGGCCGGGCTCGCCGCCCCGGTGACCGGCCGCGTCCTGGTCGGCGACCGGGACGTCACCGCCCTGCCGCCGCCGCGCCGGCAGATCGGTTACGTGCCCGCCGGTGGCGCGCTCCTGCCGCAACTCACCGTGCGCCGCAACATCGAGTACGGCCAGCGCAAGCGCGAACGGGTGCACGAGGTGGCCAACGACTGGACGGCCACGGTGGTCGACCGGCTCGAGTTGGCGCTCTCCCTCACCCTGCTGCCGCACCAGATCTCCGCCGCGCAGCGGTTCCGGGTGGCGCTCGCCCGGGCGGCGGCCTGCCTGCCCGAGGTGCTCGTGATCGACCTGCCGGCCGGTTCGGCGGGCGACAGCCGTCTCGGTGACCTGATGCCCCGGCTCTCCCCACCGGGAGCCCCGGGGGTGGCGGTGCTGGTCTGCACCTCCGACCCGGCCACCCTGGCCGAGATTCCCCTGCGGCACGAGCTGGTCACCGAGCCGAGCGGGGCGACCCGATGACGACGACCGCCCGGCTGAGTCGCCGTAGCCTGCTGCGCGCCGCCGCCGCGAGCACCACCGCCCTGGCCGCCGGCTGCTCCGGCGGGGCCCGGTCGGTGCAGGTCGCGGTGGTCTGGAGCACCAGCGAGTTGGACCGGTTCCGCCAGGTTGTCGCCGGCTACCCCGCCCCGGTGCAGGTGGTCAGCGCCGGCAACGACATCGACGCGTTCCTGCGGGCCCGGCACCTCGCCGGCACCAGCCCGGACGTGGCGATCCTGCCCCGCCCCGGCCTGGTCACCGAGTATGCCCAGCGTGGTTGGCTGAGCCCGGTGCGTCCGTCCGCAGAGTACGCCGTACCCGACGAACTGGGCGATCTGCTGACCGCCGAGGGGCAGCGCTACGGCGTCTGGGTGAAGGCGGCGCACAAGTCGCTGGTCTGGCACCTGCGGTCGATGTTGCCCGAGCCGCCGGCCACCTGGGACGAGCTGGTCGGGATGACCCGCCGGCTCGGCGCGCTCGCTCGGCGCAACGGCGGTCCGGCACCCCTGGCCATCGGCGCCGCGGACGGCTGGGTGCTGACCGATTGGTTCGAGAACGTCCTGGCCGACGTGGCGCCCGACGACTACAACACCCTCGCCGGGCCGTACGCCGACTGGCAGGGCAGGGGCGTGCGCGACACCCTGGACCGACTCGCCGAGCTCTGGAGCGTCGACGGCGCGTTCCTCGGCGGCGGCCGTCGCGCCCTGCTCACCCAGTACGAGGAGTCGGTGATCCAGGTGGTGTACGCCCGGCGGGCGGTGATGCTCTTCGGGGCCGACTTCACCGCTGACATCGTCGGTCCGTTCCAGCGCGGCCCGCAGGCACCGACCACGTTCCCGTTCCCGGGCGCCCAGCCGGGCGGCCGCCCACTGATCGTGGGCGGGGACGCGGCGGTGGTGTTCGCCGACGCGCGGGGCGGGGTCGAGCTGGTCGAGTGGCTCACCAGGGCCGACTCGTTCCAGCCCTGGCTACGCGCTGGCGGCTACCTGTCGCCCAACACCAATGTCTCGATCGACAGCTACACCGACCAGGTCGGCCGGAGTCTCGTCGAGGAGATGCGGGCCCCGGGCACTCTGCGTTTCGATCTCTCCGACCAGCTGCCCGGCGCGTTCACCGGCTCGGACGGTGTCGGCATCTGGCGGATCATGCAGGGCTTCTTCGCCGATGTCACCGACGGGGTCGGCGCCAACGAGGCGATCCGCCGCGCCACCGGTCAGCTCGCCGCGGCGGCCCGCAGCGCGGGTGGCGGCCGATGAGTCAGGTCCGGGTCCTCGGCGAGCTGGCGGTCCTCGACGACGTGGGGCCGCCCCGGCGGGGCCGGGCCTATCCGGCGGCGGGGGCGACCTCGGCACTGCTGCTGCCGGCCGCGGTGCTGCTCGGTGGGTTGGTGCTGTGGCCGGTGCTTCGGACCATTCACGCCAGCGTCACCACCGCCGGCCACTGGGTCGGCGCGGCGCACTTCCGGACCGCGCTCGCCGCGCCAAGCACCGGCGCGGTGGTCGGCCGGACGGTCCTCTGGGCACTGCTGGTGCCGGCGGTGGTGACAGCACTGGGCTACCTGCTCGCCGTCGCGTCCCGCCGCTCCCAGGAGGGCGGCCTGGTCCGGTTGATCCTCCTGGTGCCGGTGGCGTTGCCGCTGGTCGTCACCGGGGTCACCTTTCGGCTGATGTACGACCCCGATCCGAGCCGAGGGCTGGCCACCCTGGTCGCGACCCGGCTGACCGGCCGCTCGGCCGACGACGCGCCGCAGCTGCTCGGGCCAGGGCTCGTCACCGTCGCGCTGATGTCGGCGTTCGTCTGGGCCTGGGTGGGGTTGGCCGTGCTGGTCTTCCGCTCCGCGCTGGACGCGGTGCCGCCGAGTCTCGCTGACGCGGTCCGCGCCTACGGCGGGAAGCGCCGACATGTGCTGTGGGACGCGCAGTGGCGGCCGCTGCTGCTGCGGACGACCGCGGTGGTCTTCGCGTTGGTGGCGGTCGGCACCAGCCGCACGTTCGACTTGATCCTGGTGATGACCCCCGGTTCGGTCCGCGACGACGCCTCCGTGCTCGCGCTACGGATCTGGCAGACCTCGGGTGGCACCACCACCGGCGAGGGCGCCGCTCTCGGCGTGGTGTGGCTGGTGGCGGTCGTCGGCGGGATCATGGTGGCCGCGCTGTTCGTCCGGCAGGCCTGGCCCCCGCCGAGCGTCGAGGCGGCCCCGGAGCCCGGGCCCGTCGCCCCGCCCCGGCGGGTGTTCCGGTTGCTCGCGGCGGGTGCCGCGGTCGCGTGGCTGGTGCCGTTGGCCGTGTTGGTCGCCACGTCGGCGCACGGGAGGGTGGACGCCGCCGCGCGCGGCTGGTGGTCGGCGCCGCCGGATGACGAGTCCTACCGCGACGTGATCACCGGCACGGAGCTGTGGCACACGCTGGGCTTCACGCTGCTCCTGGCCGGCTCGGTGACCGTCACGGTGCTGGTGGTGGCGCTGCTGGCCGCGTACCCGCTGGCCTGGTTGACCGGGCCGGCCGCGCAGGCCACCGGGCTGCTGTTGCTGGCGGCCAGCGTCGTGCCGGTCCAGGTCATCGCGGGGCCGGTCAACGAGGTGCTGGGCCTGGTGCTCTCCTCCGGCACGGCCCGGGGCCTGGCCCTGGTGCACATCGCGCTGGGCGTGCCGTTCGCGGTGCTGGTGCTGCGTAACGCGTTCGCCGACCTGCCGGCCGAGCAGGTCCGCGACGCCCGGCTGGGCGGGCGCCGGTGGTGGCACACCCTGCGCCGGTTGGCCCGGCACAACCTGTCCGCGGTGGTGGCGGTCTCGGTGCTGGAGTTCGTCCAGGTCTGGAACGACCTGGTGGTGGGTCGGCTGTTCGGCGGGCCGGAGGCTTCGCCGCTCGGGCCTTTCCTGGCCGAGCAGACCCGCAGCTTCGTGAGCAACAGTGGCGCGCTGGCCGCCAGCTCGGTGCTCGCCTCGGTGCTGCCGGTGGTGTTGGTCGTGCTCTCGCGGCGGCACCTGGTCGCCGGGCTCGTCTCCGGGGGCGTCCGATGACCGGGCCGGGCCGCGCCCGCCGCAGCCCGCGCTGGCCGGCGCTGGTCGGGATCGGCGGATTGGTGGGCGGCGTCCTCGCCAACCTGGCCAG
This sequence comes from Micromonospora sp. NBC_01638, assembly GCF_045209745.1. Taxonomy (NCBI): domain Bacteria; kingdom Bacillati; phylum Actinomycetota; class Actinomycetes; order Micromonosporales; family Micromonosporaceae; genus Micromonospora; species Micromonospora sp. NBC_01638. Next base: position 5,461,268 of record NZ_CP109273.1, on the reverse strand, counting down.
CAACCTGGCCAGCAACCTGCTCTCCGAGCTGGCGGCCAGCGTGCTCGGGCCGGCGAGCATCGCCCTTGCCGTCGTCGGCGGCCTCGGCTTCGTCGGCTACGTGGTGTACGAGGTGCGCCGCCGCCGGGCCGGCCGGGAGGTCGACCCCGAACCAACGGAGGTGCTCACCACGCCGACCACCGGGGCGCCGACCCTGCCCTACACGGCGGAGTTCACCGGTCGCGGCGAGCACGTCGAGACGATCCTCGGGTTGCTTTCCCGGGAGCACGCGGTGGCGGTCCTGGGCCGGCGTGCGGTGGGCACCTCCGCGTGTGCCGTGCAGGCCGCCAACCGGTGCCGGGAGGACTTCCCGGACGGGCAGTACTACCTGGACCTGCGGCCACGGGCCCGACCCCGCTCGGCCCGGCAGGTGCTCACCGCGCTGGCCCGGATCCTGGGCACCGCGCCGCCGGCGTCCGGCCGGCCGGACGCGCTCGCCGCCGCCGCCGACGCGCTACGCGGTCAGCTCGACGGTCGCAGGATCCTGCTGGTCCTGGACAACGTCGACCGTCCCGACCAGGTCCGACCGCTGCTGCCGCCCACCGCACGCACCTGCCGCCTGCTGCTCGCCGGAGGCCCGGCGCTGGTCGGCGTGGACGGTGTCGTCGCGCACTGGATCGCCGAACCGGGCACGTCCGAGGCGGTGGAGCTGTTCGCGACCGCGGGCGGGGCCGCGCCCGCCGCCCGGGTCCGCCGTGCCGACCCGCGCACCGACCCGGCGGTACGCGAGATCGTCGACCTCTGCGGGCGGCAGCCGCGCACCATCCGCGCGCTCGGTTACCGCACCGCGCAGCACGGCTGGCGGCACTCCGACGTGCTGGACGCGCTGCGCCGCGCGGTTCAGACGCCACCGCACCAGCGGCTCGCCGTCTCGCCGGCCGCCCGTCTCATCACCGAACGGGACACCGCCTACCGGGCGTTGACCCGCGAGGCCCGCCGGTTGTACAGGGTGATGTCGTTGGTCCCCGCCCCGGTGGACCGGCCGACGATCGCCGCGCTCGCCGGGCGGCACCCCGAGCGGGTGACCGCGCTGCTCGACCAGTTGGCCGCCGCGGCGTTCGTGGTGGGCGCGCCCGGCGACCGGTACGAGGTCCGCCCCCTACTCGCCGGCAGTGCACGACTGCACCTGCGCGACGCGGATCCGGCCCGGGCCCGGGTCGCCGCACAGGCCCGCCTGACGCGGCACCTGGCCCGCTGGGCCGAACGACACGCGGCCAGCCTGGCCGTGCTGGGCTCCGCACCCGACCGGGAGTGGTCGCTGCCGCTGGACGACGACCCGTACGGCTGGTTCGACCTGCACCAGGAGCTGCTGCTGGCGGTGGTGCGGGTGCCGGCCGGCGCGGCCGAGACACTGCCCCGCCGGGTGCGCCGGTGGTGGTTCCGGCTGGCCGTGGCGCTGTGCGGATGGCTGGCGTATGCCGAGCGGCTCGACGAGTGGGAGCAGGTCTGCCGTACGGTGCTGGCCACCCCGACCGCCGACGACCGACCGGAGATCGCCGGGTGGGCACACAACGAGCTGGGTGTGCTGCGGCGACGGCGGCGTGACCCGCAGGGAGCGGCGGCCGCGCTCACCCTCGCGGTGCACGAACGCGGGCGCCGGGGCACCGCCCAGGCTCGGATGAACCTCGGGCTGGCCCTGCTCGACCTGGGCCAGCTCGATGACGCGGTCGAGCACCTGGAGATGTCCCGTCGGCACCGGTCCGGGGCCGACCGCGCCGGGCACGCCCTCACCGACCTGGGCCTCGGCGCGGCGCAGCTGGCCCGGGGCGAGTTGGACCCCGCGCACCACCACCTGGTGCGGGCGGCGAACACGTTCCGGTCGGTGGGCGACGCGCGCGGCTACGCGGCGGCGCTGACCAACCTGGTGCTCGTGCACGCCGCGCTCGGCGAGCACCTGGACGCCGCCCAGGCGTGGCGGGCCGCGCTGCGCGAGTACGAGTCGGTCAACGACCCGACCAGCCGCGCGACGGCACTGCTCAACGCCGGGGCGACACTGCTGACCAGCACGCCGGGGCAGGCGCGCGCCGCGTACGAGCTGCTGGCCGAGAGCCGGCGGCTGCGCGAGGAGATGCGGCCCACGCCGGGCCTGGCGCGCACGTTGCTCTACCTGGGTGACGCCTGCGCGGCGCTGGGCGACCGCGCCGACGCGCGGCGGCACTGGGCGGACGCAGCGACGGTGGCCGAGGAGGTCGCCGACGACCTGGGGCAGACCGCCGCCGACGCCCGACTTGAGGACGATGCCACCGACCGCGTGACGTAGGTCGCTCAGGTTGGTCGCTGGCACGGGTCTGCGAGACTCTGTGATCGTGGACGCGCTCTCGGTACGGGGACTTAGCCGCAACTTCGGCAACCTGGTCGTGCTCGACGACGTGAGCTTCACCCTCCAGGCGGGCCGGATCGCGGTGGTGCTGGGCCCCAACGGCAGCGGCAAGACCACCCTGCTGCGCTGTGTCGTCGGCGCCGACCGGCCGGACGCTGGCGAGGTGCTGGTGCAGGGCCGCCGGGCCGACGAGACCGACCCGCAGGTGCGGGCGCTGGTGGCGGCCGCCCTGGACGACATCGACTTCTTCCCCGACCTGTCCGTGGTCGAGCACCTGGAGCTGGTCGCGTACGCCCACGGGGGTGACGCCGAGCCGGTCGAGGAGGTCCTCGCCGAGCTGGGTCTGGAGCCGGCCCGCGACCAGCTGCCGGTGACCCTGTCCAGTGGGCAGCGCCGCCGGCTGGCGCTGGCGTCGTGTTTCGTACGGCCACGCCGGGTGCTGATCCTGGACGAGCCGGAGCAGCGCCTGGACGTACGCGGGCGACAGTGGCTCGCCGAGCGGCTGCTTCGGGAACGCGACGCCGGCACGGCCGTGCTGCTGGCCTCGCACGACCCGGAGCTGATCGACGCGGTGGTCGACGAGCGCATCGAGATCGGCCGGTGACCGCTCCACCGGCCACGATCGCCGACACGCCGAGCGGGGTGCCCACCGCCCGGCAATTGCGGACGCACCTGCGCAAGGCCCGCAGCCGACACCACGACCACTCGCTCGGCGACGTGCTGGGCGACGCGTACGTCATGGTCCTGTTCGTGGGCATGTACGGCTGGTTCGCGATCAGCGCCAGCCGTGACCTGCTTCAGTCGCCCACGGTGGGGCAGGCTGAGCCGGGGGTGCGGTGGTGGTTGGCGGTCGCCGCGCTGCTGGCCGGCGCCGGGCTCGCCTGGCGTGGCCTGCACGCGCTCGGCCCGCTGCTGGTCACCCCGGCCACGCAGAGCTGGGCGACCAGCGCGCCGGTCGACCGGCGGGCCTGGCTGGCGCCGCGCTTCGGCATCCTGTTGGTGGGCGCCGCGGCCGGCACCGCGGTGCTCGGGGTGGCCGTGGCGGCGCTCGGCGGCGTCAGCGAGCCGGCCGCCTTGAGCTGGGCGGCCGCGGCCGGCGCGGGGTGGGGTGCGGCCGCGCTGGCGCTCAGCGTCGTCGCCCAGAGCAGCCGGGCGGGCCGACGGTGGCCGGCCCCGGCCGGGGCGGCGCCGATAGTGGCGGCAGCCGTCGTCACCGCTCTGGTGGTGCTCGTCGGTCGTCTCGGCGACGGGCTGCCCCGGCCGGCGACGACGCCGACCGTCGCGCTGGTCGCCGTCGCGGTGCCGCTCGCGGTCGTGGGCACGATCCTCGCGGTACGCGCGCTGCCCCGGGTTGACCGCGCCACGCTGACCACCGGCGCCCAGTTCGCCAACGCCGCCGCCACGGCCACGATCCTGCTGGACCCCAGCCTGCTCACCGGCCTGGTGGAGAGCCGGCGCTGGCGCCGGATCGGCCGGGTTCGCAGCCGCCGGTTCCTGCCCGGCCCCGGCTGGTGGGCGCTGCTACAGGCCGACGTACGCCGGCTGCGCCGCCACCCGAGCGCCGTGCTGATCTGGGCGGCGCTGATCGGAGTCCAGTACGCTGCCGCGCTCGCCCTGCCCGGGTTGGCCGGGGCCACGCAGGTGGTGTTCGCGTACCTCGCCGCCAACCGGCTGACCGGCGGCCTGCGGTCGGTCAGCCGCTCACCCGGGCTGCGCCGGGCGCTCGGCGGCAGCGACGCCCTGCTGCGGGGGATCCACGTGGTGGTACCGGCGGTCGGCGCGGGCCTGTGGTGGTTGCTGACCCTGCCGACCGTCGACCCTGGGCCGGCCTGGCTGGCACCGGCGCTGGCGCTCGGAGTGGTGCTCACCGCGTTTCGGGCCGGCACCCGCCCGCCGATCAACTACGGCGGCGCGACGGTCAACACACCCTTCGGGATGATCCCGGTCGATTTGCTGCGTCAGGGCGCACGCGGGCCGGCGTTGCTCGCCGTGCTGGTCCTCGTCCAGCTGTTCCTGGGCTGACCGGTCAACCGCCGGCCAGCCCGGGACGCTCAGGTTGGCACCCATTCTTCGTGCTCAGGACCCTTGGCCATGACTGAGGGCGGCGGCGATCGCGGCGACGCCGTCCTCGATCTCGGTGGCGGTGCGGGCAGCGTAGCCGAGCACGAGACCCGGCCGGTAGGGCCGTTGGCAGTGCCAGGACAGCGGTTGCACCTTCACCCCGCGGGTCAGCGTCGCCGCCGCCAGCTCGGTGTCGACCACCGCGTCGCCCAACGTGATCATCAGGTGCAGACCGGCTGCGGCGCCGTGCACCGTCGCCGACGGCAGCACGCGGGCCAGCGCGGCGATCATCGCGTCCCGCCGACGGATGTGTCGACGCCGCAGCAGCCGCAGGTGCCGCTCGAAGGCGCCGGAGACCATCAGCTCCGCCAGCACGAGTTGCGGTAGGACGGCGTTGCCCAGGTCGGCGTTGCGCTTGGCGGCCACCACCGCCGGGCGCAGTCGTGGCGGCACGAGCAGCCAGCCGACCCGCAGCGCGGGGGCGAGCAGTTTGGAGACGCTGCCTGCGTAGCAGACCTGCTCGGGCAGCAGGCCCCGCAGCGCCGGCACCGGTGGACGGTCGTAGCGGTGCTCGGCGTCGTAGTCGTCCTCGATGATCAGACCGCCGGCCCGCGCCCAGGCGACGAGGTGGCGGCGGCGGTCGCCGTCGAGCACCACGCCGGTCGGGAACTGGTGCGCGGGGGTGAGCATCACGGCCGGCGCGGCGCTGGCGGCCAACTCGTCGACCCGCAGCCCGGCGTCGTCCACGGTGATCGGCGGGGTGTCCATCCGCCAGTTGTTCAGGTGCTGCCGCACGCCGAGCGAGCCCGGGTCCTCGACCGCGATCCGGTCGACGCCGGCGGCGGTGAGTGCCTGGGCGAGCAGCCCGAGCGCCTGGGAGACGCCGGCCACGATGATCACCTCGACCGGGTCGACGCTGATACCGCGGTTGCGCGCCAACCAGGCGGCGACGGCCTGCCGCAGCGCGGGTGCGCCGCACGGGTCGCCGTAGCCGAGGTCGGCCGCGGCGAGGCGGCGCAGCACGGTCCGTTCGGCGCGTAGCCAGTCCGCGCGGGGAAAGGCGGTCAGGTCGGGTACGCCGGGCGTCAGGTCGATGGTCGCGGGCGCCGCGCGTACCGCGTCGAAGATGTCGGTGCCCGGTGCCGGCGGGAAGGTCGCGACCGGTGCCGGCGCGGCGGCCGGGGCGGGTGTGGTCGCGGCCGGCGCGGCGACGACCAGTGTCCCGGCCCGGCCCCGACCGGCGACGTGCCCCTCCTCGGTCAGGCGCTGGTACGCCTCGGTGACCACGCCCCGGGAGACCCCGAGGTCGGCGGCGAGCACCCGGGTGGGGGGCAGCCGGTCACCGACCGGCACCCGCCCGTGCGCGATGGCCTGCCGCAGTTGGTCGGTCAGCCAGTCGGCGCGCCCGCCCGGCGGCGCGTCGGCGATGGTCAGGTGCAGGAAGTCGGATCCTGCGGTTATGGACCCCTCGGACACCGTCGGTTTGGCTCTGCCCATCGGACCATTGTGGCAGCAGAGTGAACAGGAGCCAGACCTGCCAACTCCGCCAGAGGACGACCGTGACCATCCCGTTCCTGATCACCACGCTGATCGTGGTGGTCACCCCCGGCACCGGGGTGATCTTCACGCTCTCCGCCGGCCTGTCCCGAGGCGCGCGGGCCGGGGTACTGGCCGCGTTCGCCTGCACGCTGGGCACGCTGCCGCACCTGCTGGCCGCCATGACCGGGCTGGCCGCGCTGTTGCAGACGAGCGCCACGGCGTTCGAGACCGTCAAGTACCTCGGCGTCGGCTACCTGCTCTGGCTGGCCTGGTCCACCGCGCGGGACCGCAGCGCCTTCGCGGTGACGACCGATGCCCCACCCCGCTCGGCGCTCCGGGTGATCGTCTCCGGGGTGCTGGTCAACCTGCTCAACCCGAAGCCGACGATGTTCTTCGTCGCGTTCCTGCCGCAATTCGTGGGCACCACGGGGTCGGGCTCGACCCGGGCGATGCTCGGCTGCGGCGCGGTGTTCATGCTGCTCACCTTCGTGGTGTTCAGCGGCTACGGCATCTTCGCGGCCCGGGTGCGCGACCGGGTGCTGACCCGGCCCCGGGCCACCGACTGGCTGCGCCGATCCGCCGCCGGCACCTTCGTCGCGCTCGGCCTGACCCTCGCCCTCAGCGACCGATAGGACCACCGTGCAGTTTCACCATTCACCGCAGCTTCGCGACGCATACCCCGATCTGGTCGCCGGAGTGGTGCTGGCGTCCGGCATCACCGCCACCGCTGACGCGGCGGGACGTACGACGGGCTATCTCACCGAGGCCCGACGGCGGTTGACCGCTGGCGGGGCCGAGAGCGGGTTTCCGGAGATCCAGGCGTGGCGGCGGGCGTACGCCGCCATGGGGTTGCGGCCCACCAAGTACCGGTGCGCCGCCGAGGCGCTGCTGCGCCGGTTACGCCTGGACGGCGAACTGCCACGCGTGCACCCACTGGTCGACCTCTGCAACGCCGTCTCGGCCGCCTACGCCATCCCGGTCGCCGCACTCGACCTGGACCGGGTCGATGGCGACCTGGTGGTCCGGCCGGCACACGGCGACGAGGCGTACCTGAGCTTCGCCGGCGACACCGAGCATCCCGAACCGGGTGAGGTGACCTTCGTCGACTCCGCCGGGCGCGCGCACGCCCGGCGGTGGACGAACCGGCAGAGCGGCTGGTCCGCCGTGCGAGCCGGCACCTCGTCCGTGCTGATCGTCGCCGAGGCGCTGCACCCGGGCGCCGAGCCGACCATGACCCGGCTGGTCGCCACCCTGGTGACCGAGCTGACCGACGGGTGGGCCGCCCCAACGACCGCCGCGGTGCTCACCGCCGCCGCGCCCCATTTCCGCGCCCCGACGGTCGGTGGCGAAAGCGGTCAGACCGTGTCGCCGGAAACGACGTGGCGGTAGCCGGGGATCGTCTCGGCGAACCAGCCGGCGACACTCGCCAGGCCGCGTTCGTTGAGCTGCGCGTCGTGGATCGGGTACGCCGCCGCCGCGTTCACGGCCCCGGCGAAGCGGATCGCCTCGTCGAGGCGCAGCCAGGACCCCTGTGCCGGGACGAGCAGCGTGCGCACCGGCTCGTCCGGCACGTGCAGGGCGTCACCCGGGTGGTAGAGCTCGCCGCCGATCAGGTAGCCAAGGTTCGGGCAGTCCGGCGGGCGGCCGGCTCGCTCCACGTGCCCGGGTCGACGACCAGCACCGCGCCGTCGTGCTCGACCCGGACGCAGGAGTGGGTGAATCGCGTGATCCGCATCCGGCGACAGTACGTCGTCGGCCGACAGGTCGCGGTCCCGTACGGCCCGGGGGCGCATCCGGCGGTGGGCGGGGCCACCGACCGGCATGATCGAGGCATGCAGCGCTCGACGCGACGGGGGCACCGGAGCGTGCCGCACACCGCCGACGTACGGATCGAGGCGTGGGCGCCGGACCGGGACGGGTGCCTGGCCGAGGCGGTCGCCGCGCTGGTCGAGACGTTCGCCGACACCAGCGGCGCCCGGCCGCAGGGGGAGACCGAGTTCCAGCTGCCGCCCGGCGACGACGGAGACATGCTGGTCGGCCTGCTGGACGAGGTGATCTTCCGGCTGGACACCGAGGGCACCCTGCCGCTGGACTGCGACGTACGGACCGAGGACGGCGGCCTGCGGGCGCGCTGGCGGTCGACCAGCACGGACGCGGTGGAGCTGGTCGGCGCGGTGCCGAAGGCGGTGTCGCTGCACGCGCTGCGGGTCGGCCCGGACGGCGCCGGTTGGTCGTGCGCGGTGACCCTGGACGTCTGACCCGGATCCGCGGATAGCAGAGGTGTGAACTGGGGTAGCCGGAGGGTGGTCTGCCCGGCGTGGCGGACCAGTCGGGCGGGCACGGTGAGCAGCCGGTGGCGCAGGGCGCCCAGATGTGCCCGGCCGCGGCCGTCACCGGTGTCGAGGCCGGCCAGTTCCTGTAGCCAGGCGGAGATGTTGACGGCCAGTAGCGCGCCCCACATCCACACGGTGTTGGCCGCGCGGGTGGCAGAGGGCAGGTGCCGCAGCGCGGCGCCGTGCTTGGCATCGCGGATGCCGGTCCTCGATGTCGGTGCGCATGCGGTGCCAGGCCGTTGTATTCCTATCCACGGCTCCGGGTCTGAGCGCCGACGTCACCACGGCCCCGCTCGGTCCGTCTGAACGGGCGATGCCGGCCCGGTGCGGTCAGCCCTTGACCACGCCGAGCGGCGTGAGCCGGGCGACCAACCGGCACAGCCCGGCACCCTGGGCAGCCTCCACCACCGCCGACACGTCCTTGTACGCCTCCGGCATCTCCTCGGCCAGCCCCTTCCAGGACGCGCCGCGTACGGCGACACCCCGCGCCTCCAGGTCACGCCGCACATCCTGCCCACGCGAGGCCCGGGTGGCCTCGCCCCGGCTGCGGACCCGGCCGGCGCCGTGACAGGTGGACGCGAAGGCCGGGTTGCCGGCGACGCCGGTGAGCACGTACGACGAGGTGCCCATCGAGCCGGGGATGAACACCGGCTGCCCGGCGTCGCGCAGGTCGTCCGGCAGGTCCGGGTGCCCCGGCGGCAGCGCCCGGGTCGCGCCCTTGCGGTGCACGCAGAGCTGCCGGGTGCCGCCGTCCCGCTCGTGCTCCTCGATCTTCGCGAGGTTGTGCGACACGTCGTAGACCAGATCGAGGCCGGTACCGGCGACCCGGGCGAAGACCCGGCGGGCAGCCTCGGCGAGGAGCTGCCGGTTGGCCCGGGCATAGTTCGCCGCAGCGGCCATCGCACCCAGGTAGGCCCGCCCCTCCGGCGACTCCACCGGTGCGCAGGCCAACTGCCGGTCCGGCACCTCGATGCCGTGCCGGGGCATCACCCGTTCCATGATCCGCACGTGGTCGGTGCAGATCTGGTGGCCCAGCCCCCGGGACCCGGAGTGGACCATCACGCAGACCTGCCCGAGCCGCAGCCCGAACGCCGCCGCGACCGGCTCGTCGTACACCTCCTCGACGACCTGCACCTCCAGAAAGTGGTTGCCGGAGCCGAGGCTGCCGACCTGACCCTGCCCGCGCTGCACAGCCCGGTCGCTGACCTGCGCCGGGTCGGCGTCGGCCACCACGCCGCCGTCCTCGCAACGAGCCAGGTCCCGGGGCACTCCGTGCCCGCGCTCGACCGCGTACCGGGAGCCGCCGCGCAGCACCGCGTCCAGCTCGGCCCGGTCGGCGAGCTGCCAGACCGCGCCCCGGCCCATGCCGCGCGGGACGGCCGGGTCCAGGCCGCCCATCAGCGCGTCGAGCACCCGGGCAAGCTCCGCCCGGTCCAGCTCGGCGGTGAGCAGTCGCACCCCGCAGGAGATGTCGAAGCCCACCCCGCCGGGCGAGACCACACCGCCGGCGGCGACGTCAGTGGCGGCGACGCCACCGATCGGAAAGCCGTAACCCCAGTGCACGTCGGGCATGGCGTACGACGCCTCGACGATGCCGGGCAGCGTGGCCACGTTCGCCACCTGGTCCAGCGAGCGGTCCGCGCCGACCTCGGGCAGCAGTTCCGGCAGGGCGAAGACCACCCCGGGCACCCGCATCGGTGCCTCCCGGTCGATTCGGAACCGGTACGGCGACTCCTGGACCAGCTCCATACCCGGCGGCTACCCACCGCGTCCACCGGTACACCCGGTTGAGCCGGTGCGGTCAGGGTAGTGGCGGAACATGCCCCAGCGATACGAGAACTACCCGAGGATCGCCGTGGTCACCGGCGCGGACTCCGGCATCGGCAAGGCCTGCGCGGTCGCGCTGGCCGAGGCGGGCTTCGAGATCGGCATCACCTGGTACGGCGATCGGGACGGCGCTGAGCGGACGGCCACCGAGGTCCGCGCGACCGGGCGGCCCTGCGAGGTCGCCGAGGTGGACCTGACCCGGCTGCCGGACGCGGCGGCGGTGGTGGACGAGTTGGCCGACCGGCTGGGCGGCATCGGGGTGCTGGTCAACAATGCCGGCACCGGCGGCTCGACGCCGTTCGTCGAGACCGGGTGGGAGCAGTGGCGGGAGGTGCTCGCCGTCGATTTGGACGCGCCCTTCCTGTGCGCCCAGCGGGCCGTGCGACGGATGCGGGCCACCGGCGCCGGTGGACGGATCATCAACATCACCAGCGTGCACGAGCACGCGCCCCGGGTGGGCTCCGCCGCGTACTGCGCCGCCAAGGGCGGGCTCGGGCTGCTGACCCGGGTGATGGCGCAGGAGTTGGCCGCCGACGGGATCACCGTCAACGCCGTGGCCCCCGGTGAGATCGCCACGCCGATGACCGGTCAGGAGGATGTCGACCCGTTCACCCAGGTTCGGCCCGGCGTGCCGCTGGGACGGCCCGGCGACGCCCGGGAGGTGGCCGCCGTGGTCGCGTTGCTCGCCTCCCCGGCCGCCAGCTACGTCACCGGCGCGTCCTGGCCGGTGGACGGCGGCATGCTGCTGATGGGCCCCCAGGCCGCGGCGTTGACCAACGACGACTGGCGGTCGGTCTGACCACCACCGGCGGGCGTCGTCAGCGCATCGGCGCGGCCGACGCCCGGACGATGTGCGCGAACCGCACACCGAACACCAGCGCCGCCTGCTCGCGTTCGCCCCCGCGCCCGCCACCCTCCGGGTTCACATGACTCCGTTACCGTCACCCCATGAGCGGTGGAGCTGGCCCCGGCGGCGAACTGGGCGGTCCCGAACGGGACAGCGCACAGCAAAGCGGGGCAGTTATCCTCCGAATTCCGGTGATCATCGGGCGGCGGTGAGGCCGACCGACGGCGGAAGGGGACCGGATGCCCGAGTGGGCTGGTCGGGGCGGCCGGCAACGACGCGCCTTCGTCGTCGGCGGAGCGCTGTTCGCGATCGCCGTCGTCATGCACGCCCGTACCCCGGCGCCCCGCCCCGCGACGGCCGGTGACACGCACGCACGGTGACCCCGCCAGGCCCGGTCGGCCCGGCCCAGGAAACAATGGTGGTCCACCCTGATCGCCAGGAGGACCGTCGGCGTGTCATCCAGCACCACACCGCCGCCCGGGTCGGCGCAGCTGCGCGCCGACTGCGAGCGCTGCTTCGGGCTGTGCTGCGTGGTGCCCGCCTTCGCCGCGTCGGCGGACTTCGCCATCGACAAGCCGGCCGGGCAGCCCTGCCCCAACCTGCGCCCGGACCACCGCTGCGGCATCCACACCGAGCTGCGGCAACGCGGGTTTCCCGGCTGCACGGTGTTCGACTGCTTCGGCGCCGGTCAGCAGGTCGCCCAGGTCACCTTCGGCGGGCGGGACTGGCGGGACGCGCCGGAGACGCTGCCGGCGATGGCGGAGGCGTTCGCCGTGCTGCGACCGCTGCACGAACTGCTCTGGTATCTCACCGAGGCGGTGGCGCTGCGCCCGCCGGCCGACCTGCTCGGCGAGTTGGAGCGCGCCCGCGCCGAGACGGTGGCGCTCACCGAGGGTGATCCGACGCGGCTACGCACGGTGGACCTCGCCGCACACCGGGACCGGATCAACCCGCTGCTGTCCCGGGCCAGCGACGCGGCCCGCGCCCCTGGCGGCGCCGACCGCCGGGGCGCGCACCTGCTCGGGGTGGACCTGCGCCGCGTCGACCTGCGCCGGGCCAACCTGCGCGGGGCGCTGCTCGTCGGCGCGGACCTGCGCGGCGCCGACCTGAGCCTGGCCGACGTCACCGGCGCGGACCTGCGCGGGGCCGACCTACGCGGGGCGGACCTGCGGACCACCCTCTTCCTGCACCAGACCCAGCTGGATGCCGCCCGGGGCGACGCGCGCAGCGGGCTGCCGGCGGCGCTCACTCGGCCACCGCACTGGACGGCGCTGCCGCTCACCCCGCTACGACAACCATCCCGGGCCAACGCCCCCACCCGCCGCGGCCGGCGCCGCTGAGCGCGAGGTTTCGGCCCGGACGACGCCGGGTAGCCAGCGCCGACGCGGACCGGCATCGACAGGGGGCACGGCGTGGGCTACCGAAAGCGCGACGGTGAGCTGCCGGGCGACCCGCAGCACAGCGAGGACGAGGCCGGCCAGGTGCCGTTGGTGCAGGTCGAGGCGGACACCGAGGTCCCCCCACCGGCTGGCACCGACGTACGGCCGGACATCGTGACCGAGGACAACAGCTCAGGAATGACCGGCGGCTCGTCCGGCAGCAGCGGCGGCGGATCGAGCATGCCCGGGCATCCGGACGCGACCCGCTGACGCAGGCTCAGCGGCTGGCCAGCGCGGCCGACCGTGCCTCGGTCATGCCCTTGTTGGCGAGCCCGTCGGCCCGCTCGTTCTCCGGATGACCGTTGTGCCCCTTGACCCACAGCCAGGTGACCTCGTGCCGTTCGCAGGCCGCCTCCAGCCGTTGCCACAGGTCGGCGTTCTTCACCGGCTGCTTGGCGGCGGTCCGCCAACCGTTGCGCTTCCAGGACGCCAGCCAGCTGGTGATGCCGTTGCGCACGTACGTGCTGTCGGTGTGCAGCTCCACGGTGACCGGTCGGTTCAGGCTCTCCAACGCCTGGATGGCCGCCATCAGCTCCATCCGGTTGTTGGTGGTGGGCGTGGCCTCGCCGCCGCACAACTCCCGCTCGTGGTCGCCGTAGCGCAGCAGCACGCCCCAGCCGCCCGGCCCGGGGTTGCCACTGCAGGCCCCGTCGGTCCAGATCTGCACGCCTCTGCCGGCCGCCGCGTCCACCATGCCCGGCAACCTACCGGGCGGTCACGTCGTACTCCCCGCTCGGGGGCACCGCCGCGCCGGATCGGGCGGCAGGTCAGCCGGGTGGTGCGCCACCGCCCGGTGCGGAACCCGTGGTCGGGGCGCCGACGACGGCGGCCGGGATGGCCGGCACGGGCCGGGTGGGGCGCAGCCGGTCGCGGACGCGGTGCGCCGCGTCACCGGCGGTGGCGGCGATCATCGGCAGCAGCCGGGTGGAGTTCATGATCGCGACCTCCTCGGCCGGGGTGGTGACGCCATCGAGGAAGCGCAGCACCCGCTCGGCCGGGTTGCGGTCGAACAGCCGGTCGAAGAAGTCCGGACCGCCCACCCGGCCCCGGTCCAACGCCCGCAGGGCCACCGCGTCCATCCAGCGGTGCCGGCGCGGGTACGCCGCCGCGGGCACCGGCGGCCGGTCGGCCGCGAGGGCGCGGGCCACCTGGTCGGCCTGGCGGTACATGGCGGAGAACGTGAAGCCGGTGGAGGGGCGGGTCGCACCACCGGCCGTACCGAGCCGGACCACGCGGGGCGAGGGCCGGGCCGGGAACGGCGCGTCGGTCATCGGGATCACCCCGTTCTCCACCTCACGCACCCGCAGCCCGGCCGGATCCAGCCCGAGCAGGTCCCGGTAGCCGGCCAGCGCCGCGTCGTACCCGGCGTCGCTGAGCAGGCACGGCGAGAACTCGGTGTACTCGACAAGGGCGTAACGGTCGCTCACCGGCAGCACGTACCCGAAGGAGACGCCCCGGGGCGGCTGCGGGGTACGGAAGTCCATCAGCACCGCCCGCGCCGGATCGAACACCGGCCGGTCGGCCTCCAGCCACCAACCGCGGAAGTGCTGCAACCAGGTGGTCCGCCCCGCTCGCGCCGGCGGGCGGGGACGGGAGTCCAGCACCCAACCGGCCCGTACGGTGTGCCCGTCCCCGGTGCGCACCAGCACACGGGTGCCGTCGTCGGTCACCGTGTCGGCGGGGGCGACGATCCGGGTGGCGTCCAGCCGGCGTGCGGCTTCGGCCGCCCGGTCGTAGACCGGGCCGGAGCGGAGCATGGCGTACCGCAGCGGGGTCAGGTCCAGGACGCGGCGCCGCGCCGACGTGGCCACCTCGACCTGCTGCCAGCTCGCGCTGAGCAGCGGGTCCAGGTCGGTGTCCGGGTGGCCCCAGAACGCCCAGGTGCGGTCCTGGCCGCGCCGACGCACCGGGTCGACGATGGCGATCCGCAGGTCGCGGACACCGTGCCGGTCCAGCGCGGCGAGCAGCAACGACGCCGCGCCGCCGCCACCGAGCAACGCGAGGTCGACGTCGAGCGGCACGGAGTCGGTCACCGCACCACGCTGCCACACCGTCGCGGTCGGCCGCGCGCCGCCACCCGACGCGGTGCTTTCCCCGGGAAGTACCCGCGGGCCAAGATTCGGGGTCAGACGGCGGATAGAACGAGACATCGATCGGAGCACCGGTGCAGGTCGGGCCGTCCGGGCCTTTGCGCAGCTCTCCCCGCCTTCGGGTGGACACGTGACGGCAACGGGGAATTCTCATTTTCACCTGATCGAGGACCCAACCCACCTAGTGTTGGCCACACCGGTGCTAGTCACGGAGTTGGCCACCCGAACGGCGTCCCACGCAGTCAGCGGACGAAAAGTGAGGGAAGACGCGTATGAAGCTCTCAACAGCACTCTGCTCGGCGGCGCTCGGCGTGGGCCTCGGCACGCTCCTGCTGCCAGGCGCCGCACTGGCCGACACCACCGTGTCACCGGCCACCACACCGGTCGGTGGGACCGTCGTGCTCACGGCCACAACCTGCAACCCGAAGTCGGGTGACGCCATCTTCCGGGTCACCGGCCCCAACCGCGACCAGAACGTCCGATCCACCACGGCCGCCGCCAGCGGCGGACTGAGCGCCGAACTCTTCACCGCCGGGTTCACCCTGGGTACGTACACGGTGGCAGCGACCTGCGGCGACGGCAGCTCGGCCGGCAGCGCCACGTTCGCCGTCACCCCGATCGGCGGCGCACCGGCCGGCTCCGGCGGCGACAACCGCGACAACGGCGCTCTGGCCGCTGGCGGCACGCTGCTCGGCACCGCCGTCGCCGGCGCGGTGATCCTGATCCGCCGGCGTCGTCCGGTGTCCACTGTCGCCTGATCGGCGGCTGCTCCATCCCTGAGGACGGGTGCCCGCACCGGTGACACCGGCGCGGGCACCCCGACGATCCCGTACGGAGGTTCCCAGGTGTGGTGGCGGCGAACCCTACCGGCCGTGGTGGCTCTGCTCGGCGTGACCGGGCTGGGGCTGATCACCGTCGGCCTCAGCGCTGACCCGGCGCGGCCACCACGACCGCCGGCCGACGCGCCGAGCCGCACCCACCCCGCACCGGACCTGGCGCCGCTGTCACGCGCCGCGCCGGTCCGGGTGCAGATCACCGCCATCGGCATACGCGCGGAGGTCGTCCCGGTCGGCGCGGACGCGGCCGGGGTGCTGGAGGTGCCACCACTGGATCGGCCCACCCTCGCCGGCTGGTACCGGCACGGGGTCAGCCCTGGCGAGACCGGCAACGCCGTCCTGGTGGGACACGTCGACTCCCCGGCCGGCCCGGCGGTCTTCTTCGACCTCGGGCGGCTCCGCGCCGGCCAGCAGATCCAGATCACCCGCGCCGACGCACAGGTCGCCACGTTCACCGTGGACGACGTCCGCGCGTACCCCAAGGAGCACTTTCCCACCACGCTGGTCTACGGCCCGGCGGACACCGCCGGGCTGCGCCTGATCACCTGCGGCGGCCGGTTCGATGCCGCGACCGGCAACTACGTCGACAACGTCGTCGTCTTCGCCACCCGCACCGCCTGAGCCGGACCGCCCGCCTGTCGGGAGCCGGACCCTGCTCGGCAGAATGCGGTGACACCATCCCCTGCGGGCACCGTGATCGGGGCGGTGCGCCGGGCGACGGGGAGGCACGCGGTGGATCAGCGACCGGTACGGGACCGGGCCGGTCGAGGCGTACGCGCCCTGGCCCGTCGACTGCTCAGCCGGGTCGACGGTGACTCCGCCACCCCCCGCCGGTCCAACCCGGACGCGGTGGTCGACTGCGCCGTCTACGTCAACGGTCGGCGCGAGCCCGGCCAACAGCACTACGCCGACGCGTACGCCCGCGCCCGGCACGTCCGCGACGCCTTCGTGTGGCTGGGTCTGCACGAGCCGGGCCCGGCCGTGCTCGCCGCGGTGGGCCGGACCTTCGGCCTCGACGAGCTGACCGTCGAACAGGCACTCGCCGACGGGCACCGGCCCACCGTGCAGCGGCACGGGCCGGTCACGCTGCTGGTGCTGCGCACCGCCGGGTACGTGGAGCACGACGAGCTGACCGACACCTCCGACGTGATCGACACCGGGGACGTGATGGTGCTGCTCGGTGACCGGTTCGCCATCACCGTGCGGCACGGCGCCGCCGGGGCGCTGCGCAGCGTCCGCGCCGACCTCGAGCGCCGCCCCACGCTGCTGGCCGCCGGACCGTGGGCGGTGGCGTACGCGGTCTGTGCCCGGATGGTCGACTCCTACCTGGAGGTGGCCGGGCACGTGGAGCGGGACCTGGAACGGGTCGAGGAGGCCGTGTTCGCCCGCGACCGCAAGGCCGACATCCAGCACATCTACCAGCTCAAGCGGGAGGTGGTGGAGTTCAAGCGTGCGGTCCTGCCGTTGCAGGCGCCCCTGCGTACGCTGCTCGAACCCGACGGCCCGCCCCGCACCCTGCGCCGCTGGTTCGTCGACGTGGACGGCCGGCTGAGCAGGGCGGTCGATCGGGTGGCCGCGTACGACGACCTGCTCACCTCGATCGTCCAGTCGCGACTGGCGCAGCTCGCCGTGGAGCAGAACAACGACATGCGCAAGATCGCCGCGTGGGCGGCCATCGCGGCCACCCAGACCGGCATCGCCGGCATCTACGGCATGAACTTCGACCACATGCCCGAGCTGGCCTGGCGCTACGGCTACGCCGGTGCCCTCACCCTGATGGCGGCAGCCGCCCTGGCCCTCCACCGCCTCTTCCGCCGCTCCGGCTGGCTCTGACCCCCTCCTCCGCGCGATCTTGCAGTTTGTGTCGCCTTTTTGCGCCTTTTGCTGGCTTGTGCGGCGACAGGAAGTGCAAGATCGCGCGGAGGGAGGGGTGGGGACCCGGAGTGCGGGGTGGGGTGGGGGTGGGGGGAGGATGGTTACGTGGGTAAGGGTGCGGCACGACGACGGGTGGACGCGACGACGGGACGGGCCTGCCCGTGCGGCTCCGGCCGGGCGTACGCGGACTGCTGCGCCCCGGTGCACGGCGGCGACGCGGAGGCACCGACGGCCGAGGCGTTGATGCGCTCCCGGTTCAGCGCCTTCGCCCTCGGCGACACCGGCTACCTGCTGCGCAGCTGGCACTCCTCGACCCGGCCCGCCCTCCTCGAACTGGAGCCGGGGCAACGGTGGACCCGACTGGAGATCGTCGAGACCGAACGGGGCGGTCTGCTCGACACCGCCGGCACGGTGACGTTCCACGCCCATTACCGGGACGCGGGCCGACCCGGCACGATGACCGAACACAGCCGGTTCGTTCGCGAGGACGGCCGGTGGGTCTACCTCGACGGCGACCAGCCCTGACGGCGACGCCGACAATTGAGCAGGCCGCGGAGCTGAACCCGGTCAGTTCGGGCCGCGCACGGCAGCCGCGGTGACGCCGGTCGGCACGGCCGCAGGGCGCCGCCGGCCGCTCAGCAGCACCAGGGCCACGATGAGGTACGGCCCGGCTGTCACCGCGAACGCCACCGCGTTGCCGGCCGCCGTGGCGACGAGGCCATAGCAGGCGTACGTGCCGATGATCAGCAGGTCGGTGGCCATCCCGGCCAGGGACGTGACGGTGGCGCGGCTGGTGCCGGTGATCCGGGCCTGGAGCCGCGCGTCGGCCAGCACGGTTGCCAGTTGCGCGGCTCCGAACGCCACCGCGAGCAGCACGAACCCGGCCGGATGCCCGATGAGGGCACCCCCGGCCAGCGCGACGGCGACCAGGCCCAGCAGAGCGGCGTAACCCCGGCTGCTCAGCCGCTCCCCTGCCGGGGCGAGCAGCCCACCGATGGTCACCCCTGCCCAGAGCAGCAGGAGCAGCAGGGGCACGGCCCGCGCCCCGACACCGGTGTCCAGCGCCAGCAGCGGGGTGTACTCGTCCAGGGCGCCCCAGTCGGCGGCGACCACGGCGACCAGCAGCACGGCTGCCCGCACCGGCGGGCGGGTGCGGACCTGCGCCACCCCGGCCCGCAGCGTGTCCCACCAACCCAGGTCACCATCGTCGTCCAGTTTGGCTGGTGGGACAGCCTCCGGAAACCGGGCGGCGACCGCCGTGGCGAGCAGACAGGTGAGCACACTGGCCACCGCAACCGCCGGGTACCCGCCGACGGCGAGCACCGGACCGGCGAGCACTCCGGAGACCACCACGCCCAGCACACCCGCCGTCCGTGCACGCCCGAGCAGCCGGGCGTACCGGCCGACCGCGCCGAGCCGGTCCAGTTCGGTCCAGACCAACGCCTCCAGTGCACCGGAGACCAACGCTCCACCAGCGCCCCAGAGCAGGAAGCCGACCGCGAACGCCGGGTACGACGGCACCAGCACCCAGAGCGCGTACCCGGCGGCGGTCGCCAGCGGGGCGAGGCACAGCAGCAGCCGACGGGACACCACGTCGGCCCACGCGCCGGACGGCACCTCGAACAGGATGCCGGCCGCTGACCAGATGACGAAGAGCGACGAGATCTGGCCCACCGACAGCCCGGTGTCGGCGAAGAACACCACGTACAGCGGGTAGAGCAGGACGAGGTCACTGAGGAACGCGTACCCGTAGAGGGTGGCCGTCAGCCGGCGGACCGCCGGGTCGGGCACGCGCGAGGCGATGCGGATCATGGGGCCTTCCCGTGGGGGTGCGGACGGACACCGGATGTGCGGTGCCCGTGGCGGCCCACGGGTTCGGCCTACAGTGCTGGATCAATGTTGCCAGGTCATGCCCGCGATGCTAGACGGGCATCGCCGCGCCGGCCAGCGCTTTCGGCGCGCCGGACAACGTGCAGCGGGGTGCGATCCCCGAAGGGACCCCACCCCGCTGCCGCCGCCGCGGGTCAGCGCCGGTTCGGGTCGATCGACGGAATGACCGTGGTGGCCTCGCTGTCATCGCTGGTGCGCTGGCCGGGCACCTGGCCGCCGGCGCCGGTGCTCACCACCTGGGTGGCCTCCGAGTCGGCGGGCGCAGGCACCACCTGGGTGGCCTCCGGGCCTGTCGGTCGGGTCACCACCTGGGTGGCCTCCGGATCGGTGACGACGAACGGCGGTCGGGCCGGCTCGGTGTCCGGGCTGGTGGCGGCGGTCGACCGTCGGGCCAGATCGGCCTCGGCCTCGGCGTCGCGGCGTTCGGCCCGGTAGGCGCGGGCGTGCGAGGCGATCAGCGGCGACTCCTGCTCGGCGCGGGTCAGCCACCCCTCCCACCGGCTCTGCATCGGACGGATCAGGCCACCGCCCACCCCGACGACGAGGATCCCGCCGATGGTGGCCAGCACGGCGATCAGCACGGGAGTGGTGACCGCGGTGGCCACGCCGATCTGGTTCAGCGCGGCGATGACGCCGAGGCCGAGGATGAACACCGAGGCGATGGTGGCCAGCACCCGGCCGTACGACAGGCCGCCGAGCGCGCCGCTGATGATGTCCTTGACCGCGCTGGCGATGGCAGCGGCCACCACGACGATGACGATCGCGACAAAGGCACGGGGCAGCCACGCGATCACCGCGCCGAGCAGGTCGGAGATCGGGTTCGGCCCCCAGATGCCGAAGGCGAGCTGGAGGGTGAACAGCAGCACCGCGTAGTAGACGAGCTTCGCGACGATGTCGCTGGCGTCGTACCGGGAGCGACTCAACGCCCGACGGACGCCGCCGCGTTCGACGGCGCGGTCGAAGCCCACCCGTTCGAGCACCCTCTCCACGATCTTGAGCACGGCCTTGGCGATCAGCCATCCGGCCACCAGGATCGCCAGGAAGGCGACGGCCTTGGGCAGGAAGAGCATCACCGAGCGGAGGGCGTCGCCCACCGCGTCGCTGACGTTGTCACTCATCTGGTCATTCCTTTACACGCAGCCGGGACGGTCCGCCACGACCTACCCCCGACCCGAGGCGCGGAAACGCGAGCCGCTCGCGGGCCGACTGGATGGGGTGCGGTAAGCCCTCTAGCGCGCGGGCGAGACTTGGCAATATTCTCCGGTGTGCGTGCGGCCACTGGAGCTACTTTTCATCCCCCCGCCGCCGGCCGCAGGAGGAGATGTCATGCACGTCGACCAATCCGAAGTGGATCGCCGGACGCTGCTGCGGGCCGGCCTCGGCGCCGCCACGGTCGCCGTCGTCGGGAGCGAACTCGCCTTCCCGAGCACGGCCCAGGCCGCTCCGGGCACCGACCTGGACTGGATCATCAGCTGTGCCGAGTGGGATGCCCGCCCGCCGAAGGACCCGCTGTCGGTCAGCGCCATCGCCACCAACAAGATAATCGTGCATCACATGGCGTTCCCGAACGTCACCGACTACTCCCGCGAGCAGGCGGTCAAGCTGGCCCACGACTGCCAGGACCTGCACATCGACGGCAACGGCTGGTCGGACACCGGCCAGCACTTCACGGTGAGCCGCGGCGGCTACGTGTTGGAGGGCCGCCGGGGCAGCCTGGAGCGCCTCGAAGCCGGCGACCGACAAATGATCTCGGCGCACTGCCCGGGCGAGAACGGCCGGGCCATCGGCATCGAGAACGAGGGCACCTACGTCACCGAGACGCCGCCGAAGGCCCTGACCGACTCGCTGGTCGCGCTCTGCGTCGCCATCTGCCGGCAGTACGGGCTGCACGCGCACGACATCTTTGGCCACTGGGACTTCCGCACCACCGAATGCCCGGGCGCCGCCTTCTACCGGCAGTTCCCCGAGCTGCGCCGACGGGTCCACGCCGCCCTCGGCACCAAGCTGGGTGACGTGCCGGCGCGCCGCTGGCCGGACCTGTGGCGCTTCGTCAACTCCCCCTCGGTCCGGGTGGTGCAGCACCTGCTCGCACACCGGGGCTACGCGGTGACGGTCAGTGGCACGTTCGACGCCGCGACCGTGGCGGCCGTGCAGGACTGGCAGGCCCGCAACGGCATTCCGGTGGACGTGGACGCCACCCTCACCACGCCGACCTGGGAGACGCTGGTGCCGGAACTGAACCAGCACGCCACCGGCGCGCCGGTCACGGCGGTGCAGGAAATCCTCGCCACCAAGGGATACGCGGTCACCGTCACCGGGGCGTACGACCACGCCACCCGGGCGGCCGTGCAGGATCTGCAGGCGCTACACGGCCTGCCCCGCAACGGCAAGCTCAGCACGAGCACGTGGTGCACGGTCGTCGGCGGGTCGGTCCGCCAGTCGTTCCGGCACCGCTGATTCGACGACGGCGAAGGCGGCGGGGCGGGGGCGTACCCGCACCGCCGCCCGGCGCACCACCGGCGCAAACCTGGGCGCGCCTCGTTGTCCGCCCTCCACCGGGCTGCGACGATGACCGCTGACCAGGACCAAGGAGGACGCTGTGCAGTCGCGACTCAACCCGTACCTCAACTTCCCCGGCACCGCACGCGAGGCGTTGGAGTTCTATCACCGCGTGTTCGGTGGCGAGCTGACGGTGAACACGTTCGGCGAATTCGGTAACCAGGACCCGGGGCTCTCCAACCAGATCATGCACGGTCAGCTCGAGTCGCCGAGCGGCTTCACGCTGATGGCCTCGGACCTCCCGCCCGGGATGGCCCACCAACCCGGCACCAACATCACGATCAGTCTCAGCGGCGACGACCACGACGAGTTGACCGGCTACTGGAAGCAGCTCTCCGAGAGCGGCTCGGTGACGGTCCCGTTGGAGAAGCAGATGTGGGGCGCGGAGTTCGGCCAGTGCGTCGATGCGTACGGCATCAGTTGGCTGGTCAACATCTCCCCGTCCGAGTCCTGACCGGCGCGGCCGGACCGGCCTGGCCTGGGCCGAGGAGGCTGCGTCATCGGCCTTCGACGCGATAAACGCCTGGAGCCCACAACAGGCACACCTTATGGTGGCGCGGTGCTGATCAGACGTGAGACGCCCACCGATGTCGATGCCATCCGGGCGGTGCACTCCGCCGCCTTCGCCAAGGCGGACGGCGGGGGCGTACCGGTCGAGGCGACGCTTGTCGACGCGCTGCGCGCCGACGAGGGCTGGCTGCCCGCGTACTCCCTGGTGGCGACCGACCCGGACGGCCTGGTGGTGGGGCACGTGGTGGCCACCCGCGGTCTGGTGGCCGGTCAGCCGGTGGCGCTCGGGCTGGGGCCGCTCGGCGTGCTGCCCACCTGGCAGCGGCGTGGGGTCGGCTCGGCATTGATGCACGCGGTGCTCGGCACGGCCGACGCCCACGACGAGCCGCTGATGGTGTTGCTCGGGCACCCCGACTACTACCCGCGGTTCGGGTTCCGGCCCGCCGTCGAGGTGGGCGTCACCCCGCCGCAGCCGTGGGGCCCGCAGTATTTCCAGGCCCGCCCGCTGAGCGCGTGGCGGGAGTCGATCCGCGGTGAGTTCCGCTACGCCCGCCCCTTCGAAAAGCTGTGATCCAACCCCGCATCCGTCGGCGACGCCTGACCGACCTCGACGGCTGCGTCGCGGGGCTCGCGACAGTTCACCAGGCCGACCGGTACCCCCTGAACTGGCCCGCCGACCCGCACCGGTGGCTACGTGAGCCGCACCCGGCGCGCGCGTGGGTCGCCGTCGACGCTGACACGGCAATCGTCGGACACGTCGCGGTGCACCGGGTGCCCAGTCCAGCGAACGGGCCGCCTGCCCGGCCGACGGCCGAGGTGGCTCGGCTCTTCGTGATACCGCGCGCCCGAGGGTTGGCGCTGGGCAGCGCGTTGCTGGACCGGGCCCGGCAGTGGGCGAGTGCGCGTGGGACGGATCTGGTGCTGGACGTGACCTCCGGCAGCGCCGAGGCCGTCGCCCTCTACGAGCGCGCCGGCTGGCGGTGCACCGGCACCAGCACGGCACCATGGACCGCCCCCGACGGCAGCCCGGTGTCGCTGCGTCACTACACGCTACGCTCCCACGTCGCACCGGCCATCGCCGCGAGGCGGCGGGCGAGCAGAGCGGCGGCCTCGCGCAGTTCCGGAGGCTCCAGCACCTCCACCTCGTAACTCAGGCGGGCGACGTGCGCGGCGAGCCAGTCCAGCCGCTCTCCGCCGACGACCAGCACACACCACCCGTCGCGATCGTCCTCGACACGCCCCACCTGAGGCGGGACCAGTTCCCGCACCCGGTCGGCCGGAGCGTGCACGCGCACCCGGGCGAGATGCCGGTACGGCGCCTCGGTCATGGACCGCTGCACGAAGGCGACCGGATCCGGGTGCTCGCGCGCCCGGAAGCGCCAGGTCGTCGCGACCGCCGCACTCATCCGGTCCAGGCGGAACGTGCGCCAGTCGTCGCGGTCGACGTCCCAGGCCATCAAATACCAGCGGCGGCCTGTCGTGACCATCCGAATCGGCTCGATCGTCCGCTCGCGCTCCCCACCGTCACGGCCGGCGTAGCGGAAGCGGACCCGCACGGCGTCTCGACAGGCCCGTGCGAGTGTCACCAGCAGGTCCGCGTCGATCTCGGCCACCGGGCCGAGGAGGGTCTCCGTGGAGCCGTGCACGGCCCGCACCTCGGCGCGCAGCCGTGACGGCATCACCTGATCGAGCTTCGCGAGCGCCCGCAGGGCCGCCTCGCCCGCTCCGGCGACCGTGCCTCCCGAGGCGAACCGCAGGGAAACCGCCGTCGCAATCGCCTCCTCGTCGTCGAGGAGCAGTGGCGGCAGCCGGGTGCCCGCGCCGAGCTGATAGCCGCCGCCGACGCCCGCCGTCGCGTGCACGGGGTAGCCGAGCGTCCGCAGTCGCTGCACGTCGCGGCGCACGCAGCGGCCGGTGACCCCCAGCTCGGCGGCGAGCTCGGCAGCCGTCCAGGACGGTCGCCGCTGCAACAGCGCCAGCAACCGCAGCACCCGTTCGGTCGTTGCCTCGACGGTCACGCGCCGATCGTCGCACAGAATGCGGAACGACCCTGTCCGCTATTGACGACAGGCTGGGCTCAGGACCGACCAGATCACCGAGCAGGGAGCTGACATGGCCCGCGATGTGCAGATCACGTTCGACTGTTCCGACCCGGCAGCGTTGGCGGCGTTCTGGGCCGAGGCGCTCGGCTACCAGGTGCAGCCCCCGCCCGGCGACTTCGAGTCATGGGAGCAGGCACTGGAAGCAATGGGTGTGCCGCCGGAGAACCGCAACGACGCGTCGGCGGTGGTCGACCCCGAGGGCTCGGGGCCGCGCCTGTTCTTCCAGCGGGTGCCGGAGCACAAGCAGACGAAGAATCGCGTCCACGTCGATGTACGAGCCGCACCCGGGCTCACGGGCGACGAGCGGATGGCGGCCCTGGAGGCGGAGGCCGAACGACTCGCCTCGCACGGCGCCACCCGGCTCGATCGTCACGAACCCGCTCCCCCGCTGGGTGCCGGTCACCTCGTGCTGGCCGACCCGGAGGGCAACGAGTTCTGCCTCGACTGATCGGGCGTTCGCCCAGCTCACTGCCGCGACGGCCGGGTGCCATGCGAACATGTGTACGTGTCGCCCGGCGCCAGCATCCTGCACGCCGACCTGGACGCCTTCTACGCGTCGGTCGAGCAACGCGACGACCCGCGCCTACGCGGGCGACCGGTGATCGTCGGTGGCGGCGTGGTGCTCGCGGCCAGTTACGAGGCGAAGGCGCGGGGCGTACGCAGTGCGATGGGCGGCAGCAGGCGCGCCGGCTGTGTCCGGATGCGATCGTGGTGCCGCCCCGGATGTCGGCGTACACGGCGGCGAGCCGCGCGGTCTTCGAGATCTTCCGGCAGACCACCCCGCTGGTCGAAGGGCTCTCCATCGACGAGGCGTTCCTGGACGTGGGTGGCCTGCGGCGGCTGGTCGGGCCGCCGGCCGACATCGCCGAGCGGCTGCGCCAGGAGGTTCGTGAACGGGTCCACCTGCCGATCACGGTGGGCGTGGCCCGCACGAAGTTCCTGGCGAAGGTTGCCAGCGGGGTGGCGAAGCCGGACGGGCTGCTGGTGGTAGCACCGGACGCCGAGTTGGCGTTCCTGCACCCGCTGCCGGTTGAGCGACTGTGGGGCGTCGGCCCGGTCACCTCCGCGAAGCTGCGGGAACACCGGATCCGTACCGTCGGGGAGGTGTCCCGTCTAGGCGAGGCCGCGCTGGTGTCACTGCTCGGAGCCGGGGCCGGCCGACACCTGCACGCCCTGGCACACAATCACGACCCCCGGGCCGTGCAGGTCGGCCGACGGCGCGGTTCGATGGGCGCGCAGCACGCGCTGAGCCGCACCCCGCATGCCCCGGCGGAGCTGGATGCCATTCTCGCCGGCCTGGTCGACCGGGTCAGCCGGCGGATGCGGGCGGCCGGGCGGTCCGGTCGCACGGTGGTGCTGCGGCTGCGCTTCGGCGACTACACCCGGGCCACCCGCTCGCACACGGTGGGCAAGGCGACCGCGGACACGACCCCGCTGCTCGCCGCCGCGCGGGCGTTGCTGCGAGCCGCGCTGCCCGAGATTGATCGCCGTGGTGCCACCCTGATCGGTGTCTCGATCGGCAATCTGGACGACAACCCGGTGCAGCCGGAGTTGCCGTTCCACCGCGACCCAGGTGCGGAGTTGGACGCCGCGGTGGACGCGGTCCGCGACCGGTTCGGATCGGCGGCGCTCACCCGTGCGGTGCTGCTCGGCCGGGATCCGGGCGTCGAGATGCCGCTGTTACCGGATTGACCGGTATGCGTGCCGTGTTCGGGCGTCCGAGCTGCGACCGGAGACACATCACAGCAGGCCGGCGGTTTAGCCCGCGGCTGACGGGTGACCCTTGGGGGTACAGCCTGCCAAGGGGGGACCCACCATGTCCGACGACGACACCAGCAACCGACCGAGCCGCAGCGCCGAGCGCCCGCACGACGTGACCGACCCGCTGCTCTGGCAGTTGGCGATCGACGTGCTCAGCGCCCACGAGCCGGACGACGAGGGGCACTGCCGCAACCTCCAGTGCGCCGGGCAGTCCGGGCCGTGCACGGCCCGCAACGGCGCCGAGCAGTCGCTGCGACTGGCCCGCAGCACGCCCGCCTCGGTCGAAATGACCATCGACGGCGACGACAGTGACGGGGACGGGACGGGCCGACCCGGGGAGAGCGCGGTACCGGCCCCCCGCTGGGGCTGGAACGCCGGCCCCGTGGCGTCGCACCGAGAGCCGAAGGCGTCCGCCTCCGCTGCGTGACGGCGGTCCGTCGGGGCACGGACAGTCGGGCTCGCCGCGGCTGGCCAGGTCACCATGGACCGTTGCGGATCAGGCGTCGTAGCGAATTGACGTTCGAGCAAGAAACGGTAGATCGGCAGTCGCGATGCTCCCAGGTATGCCGGGTTGACCCGAGCAGCCGAGCCCACCCAGGAGGAGACCATGCCGATCCACCAGAACCGCACCGGGCGCCGCAGCGCCGCCGCCACCCTGCTGGCCGTGCTGGCCAGCGCCGGCCTCGCCGCGCTCACGCCAACCGCCGCGCAGGCAGCCAGCACGTGCACCAGCCTGACCTACTACCGCGTCGGCGGCTACCAGGGTGGCGCGGAGATGCACGTGCCCACCCTCGGCTGGCAGGACGGTAACAAGACCTGCTACCTGAAATACGGCAACTCCAACAGCGCGGTCAAGGTGTTGCAGGAGGCGCTCAACAACTGCTACTCCCAGTCGCTGAGGCTCGACGGCCAGTACGGCACCAACACCCGCAACGCCGTCTTGTACGCACAGCGCCAGATCAACGACACCTGGGCGTGGGCGAACATCGCCGAGGACGGCGAGTACGGCCCGCAGACCCGGGCGTGGATGGGCTTCGCGATCTTCGGGGTCAACGGTGGCCCGGTCATCCCGAACGTCTGCTACTACCCGGGCTGACCCTCGCGACGGCGCCGGTCGGAATCCCCCCGTTGGATTCCGACCGGCGCCGTCGTGGCGTCTCCGTTCCCTGCCCCGCACCGGGACTCCGGCCCTCAGCAGACCCGTACGGCCTCGATGCGCAGGTTCCAGGTGCCACCAATCGCGGCCGAGTCGTACGCCAGGTTCGCCCGGTAGCCGTAGGCGTGCTGGTAGCCGAGCAGGCCGGTGGCGTTGGCGTTGTCCCAGAAGGTGGAGACGGTGCCGGACGCCCGGTTGTTCTTGATCGACTGGGTCCTGTTGCGGAAGTACGAGGGCAGCGTGACGTCGTTACAGCCGTTGTACGGCCCGTCGAGGTAGAACACATCACCGGAGAAGTTGATCCCGGCGTAGAGGCAGAGCAGGTTCGAGGGGCAGGCGTAGTTGGCAGCCTGGGCCGGGCTCGGGGCGGCGCCGAACGCGGCGGTCAGGGCAACCGCGGCAACCAGGGCGGACGTGAGCCTTCGCCGAATGCTTCGCACGTGAGTGACCTCCGGGTCTCGTCACGACCGCGTCGGCCGTGAGTCGAATTGCCGACATCGGATTGAGAGATGTCGCTGTGCCTACGATGATCTGCGCGGAAGGTCGACGGATTCCTGCCGGAACCTCAATCCGGCCGTGCCGGCCGGATTGGCCGACCGGCGGCACGGGGGCGAGCAGCGGTTCATGGAGATTCGGGTCCTCGGGCCAGTCGAGGTGTGGACGGACGGCCAGCTGATCGACGCGGGAGCGGCCCGGCAACGCGCCGTCCTCGCCGCGCTGGCGGTCGACGTGGGCCGGCCGGTTCGCGCGGAATCCCTGGTGGATCGGGTCTGGGGTGACTCCCCGCCGCCCCGGGTCCGGCACAACCTGCACGTCTACCTCGCCCGGATCCGCCGGGTGCTGACCGCCGCCGGGGCGCCGGACGCGCTGGTCCGCCGCTCCGGCGGATACCTGCTGGACCTACCGCCGGAGACGGTCGACGGACAGCACTTCGACGCGCTGCGGCAGCGGGCCGACGAGCTGGCCGACGACGACCCGCAGCGGGCGGAGCTGCTGCGCCGGGCAATGGCGCTGTGGCGCGGCGAGCCGCTGGCCGGGCTGCCCGGCGAGTGGGCGGCCCGGGTCCGGCAGGACTGGCACCGCCGGCACACCGAGACCGTCGTGCAGTGGGCCCGCAGCCTGCTGCGCCGGGGTGAGCCGGAGGCCGTGATCGACCCGTTGACCCGGCTCGCCGACGACCACCCGCTCGACGAACCGGTCGCCGCCGCGCTGCTGCACGCGCTGGCCGCCGCCGGGCGGGGCGCACAGGCGCTGGTGTACTACGCCCGCTTACGGGACCAGTTGGCCGACGCGCTCGGCGCGGACCCGAGCGCCGAGCTTCGCCAGCTGCACCAGGCCATCCTGCGCGGTGAGATCACCGTGCCGACGCCCCCCGCCGAGCCGACCCTGACGCACACTGCGGCCGGCCCCGTCGCGCGGCTCGACCCGGCCCACCCGGTCCCGGCGCAGTTGCCCTCGGACGTCCGGGGCTTCGCCGGACGGGGGGCGGAGCTGGCCCGACTGGACGCGCTACGGACGGCTGCCGAGGCGCATCCCGGTGCGGTGCCGGTGGCGGTGATCTCCGGGCTGGCCGGGGTGGGCAAGACGGCGCTGGCCGTGCACTGGGCGCACCGGGTGGTCGAGCATTTCCCCGATGGGCAGCTCTACGCCAACCTGGAGGGCTACAGCCACAGCGGCGTGGTGCGCAGCGCGGAGCAGGTGGTGCGCGGGTTTCTGGCGGCGCTCGGGGTGTCGCCCCGGGAGTTGCCGTTCGACCCGCAGGAGCAGACGGCGCTGTACCGCAGCCTGCTGGCCGGCCGACGGATGCTGGTATTGCTGGACAACGCCCGGGACGCCACGCAGGTCCGGCCGCTGCTGCCCGGGTCCGCCCACTGCCTGGTGCTGGTGACGAGCCGGGACCGGCTGACCGGCCTGGTGGCCACCGAGGGCGCCGAGCCGCTGGTGGTGGGCCTGCTCACCGCCGCGGACGCGGAGGCTCTGCTGCACGCGCGGATCGGGGTGCGGGCCGAGATGGAACGAGCGGCCGTCGGCGAGTTGGTCGGGCTCTGCGACCGGCTGCCGTTGGCGCTGGTCGTGGTGGCGGCCCGGGCGGTGGTCCGGCCTCAGCTCTCCCTGGCCGAGCTGGGCGCGCAGTTGCGTACCGACGGCGGGCTGGACGGGCTGGACGCGGGCGACCACGCCAGCAGCGTGCGGACGGCGCTGTCCTGGTCGTACCGCCTGTTGACCGGGCCGACCGCCCGGCTTTTCCGGCTGGTCGGCGGCAGCACGGACGTGCCGCTCAGTACGGCGGCCGTGGCCAGCCTCGCCGGCGTCGAGCGCCGCGAGGTCCGGAGGGCGTTCACCGAACTCGCCGACGCGCACCTGGTGTTGGAGCGCGGCCCGGACCGGTACGGGATGCACGACCTGCTGCGGGCCTTCGCGGCCGAGCTTTCCGGCGAGCAGGACCCGGTCGGCGACCGGGCTGTGGCGCGGGGTCGGCTGTTCGACCACTACCTGCACAGCGCGCACACCGCTGCCGTGCTGCTGCACCCGCACTGGGACCCGATCGCGCTGCCGCCGGCCGTCGTCGGGGTCCGACCCGAAAAGGTCAGCGACCACGACGAGGCGACGGCGTGGTTCGCCCGGGAGCGTGAGGTGCTGATCGCACTGGTCGAGCGGTGCGCGGCCAGCGGGTTCGACCGGCACGCCTGGCAGCTGGCCTGGAGTTTGACCATTTTCCTGGACCGGCAGGGCGGCTGGCACGACCAGCTGGCGGTGCAGCGTACGGCGCTGGTCGCCGCGCGCCGCAGCGGCGACTCGGCCGGGCAGGCACACGCGCACCGCAGTCTGGCCCGGGCCCAGGCCCGGCTGGGCCAGCTCGACGAGGCACCTGGTCAGCTCCAGCGGGCACTGGAGCTGTTCCGGGCCCTCGACGACCCGGCCAACCAGGGGCACACCTGCCTGGACCTGGCTGAGATGGCCGACCGGCAGGGCCGGCGCGCAGAGGTGGTCCAGCACGCGGAGGCGGCGCTGACGTTGTACCGCACCGCCGGGCACCGTTACGGGCAGGCGATGGCGTTGAACGCGATCGGTTGGTACCGCGCCCAACTGAGTGAGCACGACGCCGCGATCGAGGCGTGTCGGCAGGGCTTGACGCTGTTGCGGGAGTACGACGACCGCCACGGTGAGGCCGCGACCTGGGACACCCTCGGGTACGCGCAGCACCGCGCGGGGCGACCAGCGGAGGCGGTCGGCTCGTACCGGCACGCGGTGCAGCTGTACCGGGAGTTCCGGGACCGGTACTACGAGGCGGACACGCTGGGGCACCTGGCCGAGGCGCAGGCCGAGGCCGGCGACCCGGCCGGGGCGGCCCGGAGCTGGCGGACGGCGTTGAGCATCCTCGACGACCTCGGACACCCGGACGCGGAGCGCATCCGTCGTCGGCTCACGGACGCCGACGGGCCGTGACCGGCCGGCGGGGCCCGCTCATGGGGCGGCCCGCCGGCCGGAGGGGCACGCCTCCTACAGGGTGCGCGCCAGCCGGTCGGCGAGCGTCCGGGTGAAGCGGGCCGGGTCGGTCAGCTCACCGCCCTCGGCGAGCACCGCCAGGCCGTAGAGCAGCTCGGCGGTCTCGGTCAACGCTGCGGAGTCGTTGCCCTGCTCGTGGGCCTTGCGCAGCCCGGAGACCAGCGGGTGACCGGGGTTGATCTCCAGGATCCGCTTGGTCGGGGGGACCTCGTGCCCCATGGCCCGGTACATCTTCTCCAGGGTCGGAGTGAGGTCGTGGGCGTCGCCGACGACGCAGGCCGGTGACGTGGTCAGCCGGGACGACAGGCGAACCTCCCGGACACTGTCGGTCAGGGTGGTGCCCAGCCAGTCGAGCAGCGCGGCGAACTCCTGTCGCTGCTGCTCGCGCTCGGTCTCGGCCTGCTGCTTCTCCTCGTCGGTGTCCAGGTCGATCTCGCCCTTGGCGATCGAGCGCAGCGGCCGACCGTCGTACGCGCCGACCCGCTCGACCCACACCTCGTCGACCTGATCGGTGAGCAGCAACACCTCGTGGCCCTTGGCCCGGAACGCCTCCAGGTGCGGAGAGTTCTCGATGGCAGCCCGGGAGTCGCCGGTGGCGTACCAGATGTCGCTCTGGCCGTCCTTCATCCGCGCGACGTAACCGGCCAGGTCGGTGGGCTCGGCGGCGTCGTGGGTGGAGGCCACCGACAGGATGTCCAGCAGGGTGTCGCGGTTGTCGGTGTCGTCGATCAGCCCTTCCTTGACGACCGCGCCGAACTCGGTCCAGAAGGTGCGGTAGCGCTCGGAGTGGTTGGCCTTCAGGTCCTTGACCGTGGCGAGGATCTTCTTCACCAGGCGGCGGCGGACGATCTGGATCTGCCGGTCCTGCTGGAGGATCTCCCGGGAGATGTTCAGCGACAGGTCGTGCGCGTCGACCACGCCCTTGACGAAGCGCAGGTAGGTCGGGACCAGCGCCTCGCAGTCGTCCATGATGAAGACGCGCTTGACGTAGAGCTGGACACCACGGCGGCCCTGCGGGGAGAACAGGTCCAGTGGGGCGTGGCTGGGCAGGAACAGCAGCGCCTCGTACTCGAAGGTGCCCTCGCCCTTCATGTGCACGACCTCGAGCGGGTCGGCCCAGTCGTGGCTGACGTGCTTGTAGAACTCGTTGTACTCAGCGGCGTCGACCTCGTCGCGGGGCCGCGCCCAGAGCGCCTTCATCGAGTTGAGGGTCTGCACCTCGCTGGTGACGTCCGCGCCGTCGGCGCCGGGGCGCTCGACACTCATCCGGATCGGCCAGGCGATGAAGTCGGAGTATCGCTTGACGATCTCCCGGATGGTCCACTCGGCGGTGTAGTCGTGCAGGTTGTCCTCGGTGTCGGCCGGCTTGAGGTGCAGGGTCACCGTGGTGCCCTGTGGCGCCTCGTCGACTCCCTCGATCGAGTACGTGCCCTCGCCGGTGGACTCCCAGCGGGTGCCGCCGGTCTCGCCGGCCTTGCGGGTCAGCAGGGTGACCCGGTCGGCGACCATGAACGCGGCGTAGAAGCCGACACCGAACTGGCCGATCAGGTCCTGCTTGGCGGGGGCGTCGGCGGATTCGCGCAGCTGGCGCAGCAACTCGGCGGTGCCCGACTTGGCGATGGTGCCGATCAGCTGGACCACCTCGTCGCGGGTCATCCCGACGCCGTTGTCCCGCACGGTGAGGGTGCGGGCGTCCCGATCGACCTCCAGCGCGACGTGCAGGTCGTCGGTGTCGGCGACGAGGTCCTTGTCGACGAGCGTGGCCAATCTCAGCTTGTCCAGCGCGTCGGACGCGTTCGAGATGAGTTCCCGCAGGAAGACGTCCTTGTTCGAATAGATCGAGTGGACCACCAACTGGAGGAGCTGACGCGCCTCGGCCTGGAACTCCAACGTCTCGGCCTGGTTGCTCACACCGTCTCCCATCTCGGCTCGTGCGGATGTTCGCGGACAGGATACGAGGCGTCACCGGCGGGGCCGTGCCCGCGTCCGGGTCGTATTCCCGATTCGGGCCACGCCGAGGTGGCCGCGCTCTACCCGCAGCTCCCCTGACCCACGCGCGGCCGGGGCCGCCGCCGGTGCTCCGGCGGCGGCCCCGGCACGGGTACGCGGTCAGCGCCGTCCGCGCACCCGCCTCGGCGCTCGGCGGTCAGCAGCCGCCACAGCTGTAGAAGAGGATGTCCCAGTGGCTGCCCTCCTTGGTGTAGAGGTTCCCCGAGGGGGCTCGGTACTGGTAGCCGAAGCCGGCGATGTAGCCAACGTAGGTGTAGTTCGCCGAGATGTAGTTCTGGATGCAGGTGCTCAGCGCGATGTCGAGCTTGTAGCCGTTCCAGTGGCTGTACGTGCCGCCGGCGTGCCCGACCTCGGTCCCGGCGGTGATGGTGACCGCGCAGCCACTGGCCCGCTTGAAGGTGATGATGCCGCTGATGGTGGCCTGCCGGACGCCGTCGAACGAGGTGCAGGTCGCGACGTTGCGGTTGCTGCAGTTGCCGCTGGAGGTCCAGGAGACGCCGGCGGCGCTCAGTTGCGAGGT
This sequence comes from Micromonospora sp. NBC_01638, assembly GCF_045209745.1. Lineage (NCBI taxonomy): Bacteria > Bacillati > Actinomycetota > Actinomycetes > Micromonosporales > Micromonosporaceae > Micromonospora > Micromonospora sp. NBC_01638. Next base: position 5,428,047 of record NZ_CP109273.1, on the reverse strand, counting down.
GGCGCTGGAGTGGCTGATGGCGAAGGCCGGGGCGGCGAGACCGAGCGCAGTGCCGACCGTGGCGAGGGTGGCCACCAGCAGGGTGAGCACGCGGCGGCGCAGGGTGGATCGGGTGGGTGACATGGCACTCCTGTTCGCGTGAGGGTGGGATTTTTGCGAAACAGGGGCCGGCCTTGCAGGATTTCTACCAGAGATAGATGAGCCTGACTAGGTGTCGGGCGGAGGGGGTGGGGGTGGGTTGCCCCCTCCCCCCTCCGCCCGACGACTCACGTCAGCTCGCCTGGAGCGTCACGTCGTCGATCACGAAGCTGGTCTGCAACGAGGAGTCCTCGGTGCCGGTGAACTTCAGGGTCACCGTCTGCCCGGCGTAGGCGGCCACGTTGAAGGTGCGCTGGGCGTAGCCGGCCGCGGCGTTGAGGTTCGAGTACGTGGCCAGCGTGGTCGAGCCCACCTGCACGGTGAGCTTGTCGTACGCCGTGGAGCTGGTGGTCTCGGCGGTGTCGACGTGCAGCCAGAACGACAGCGTGTAACTGGCGCACCCGGCCGGCACGGTCACCGACTGGGACAGGGTGTCGGTGTGGGTGCTGCCGTACCCGTCGAGCCACGCCTTGTACGACCCGGTCCGGGCCGGCTGGCTGCTGGAGCTGGTGATGACGCCGGAGGACGCGGTCCAGGGCGTGCTGCCGCTCTCGAAGCCGCCGTTGCCGATCACCTGGCCGCCGGCGCAGCCGCCGGTGCCGGTCACGGTGAGCGTGAGGCTGGCGCTGCGGGTGACCGAGCCGGTGCCGGTGACCGTGACGGTAAAGGTGCCGGTGGCCGCGCTGGCCGAGGCGGTCAGGGTCATCGTGGCCGAGCCGCCGGAGGTCACCGAGGACGGGCTGAACGAGACGCTCACCCCGCTGGGCGCGCCGGAGGCGGAGAGGCTGACCGACTGCGCCGAGCCGGCGGTGGTCGCGGTGACGACCGTGGTGGTGGTGCTGGCGCCCTGCGCCACCGTGCGCGTGGTGGGGTTGACCGCGACGGAAAAGTCGTTGGTCGGGGTGCCGCCGCCCACCGCGAGCTGCCACAGTGCGTACGCGACGCCGTCCGCCGCCCGGTTCAGCACCGTGGCGCTGACGTTGGCGGTGGTGTCGCAGGACCGGTGGTAGCACGAGTCGTAGGCGGAGTTGGCGGTGCCGCCCCACTTGGTCGCCTGGGCGCTGGTCTTGCGGGCGCTGGCGCCCGCCGCGTAGCCCGACGTGGGAATGCCGGCCTGCTGGAAGTAGTAGTCGTCGGAGCGGCCCTGGCCCTCGACGTTCTCCTCCGGTTGCAGCCCCAGCGAGTCCCAGTACGCCTTCAGCGGCGCTGCGGTGGTGGAGGTGACCCGGTTGATGAAGTACCCACCGTTGGTCGAGCCGACCATGTCAAAGTTGTAGTAGCCCTTGATGTAGCCGCGCTGGGTGGTGGTGAGCGAGTTGACGTAGAACCGAGAGCCGTTGAGCCCCTGCTCCTCGTCGGTCCACCAGGCGAACCGGACCTTCTTTGTCATGGTCGGGTTCTGTGCGGCCAGGACCAGCGCGTTCTCCAGCAGGGTGGCCGAGCCGGAGCCGTTGTCGTTGATGCCCGGGCCGGCCGAGACGCTGTCCAGGTGGGCGCCGAACATGACCACCTGGTCGGTCGGGCCGCCGGGCCACTCCGCGATCAGGTTGTTCGAGGGGTACGTGCAGCTGGAGCAGTTCTGCTCGCTGACGGTGTACCCGGCCGCCTGGAGTTTGCTCTTCACATAGCTCACCGAGGCGGTGTAGCCGGCCGACCCGGCTCGTCGGTTGCCGCCGTTGCTGGTGGCGATGGAGCTGAACTGGGTCAGGTGCGCCTGGACGTTGGTGACGGAGATGTCGGGTGCTGCCAGCGCGGCGGCGGTCGCGGCGATCGGCCGGGCCATCGTCGTCGCGGTCGTGGGCGACGCGGTCACCGGCTGGGCGGCCAGCGTCACCGTCGTTCCGGCGAACACGGCGAGCGCGATTCCCGCGCTCAGCGTTCTGCCTCTCATGGGGGCTCCTCGGGGGTTGGAGAGATACCCGAGACACTTACAGATATCAATTCCTTGAGCATCAGTCGTTCGTCCCGAACCATCATCGGTTCGACGGTGGGTACCGGCGTCAGCAAAGGTGAGTAGAGGTGCCAGGATGGGTAGGTAATGCAGCAGGGGTCATCGGGCCCGGAACGGGGGCTTGCGATGGGGCCGGGTCGAGCGTGACACCACCCAGCGCCGACCTGTTCAGCGACGGCGGTGACACCGGCCGGCTGATGGCGGAACTGGACTGGGCCCGTACGCCGCTCGGTCCGGTGACCGGATGGCCGCAGAGCCTGTGCGCCGCGGTCCGGGTGGTGCTCTCCTCCCGGTACCCCATGCTGCTGCTCTGGGGTGAGAGCTTCTCCCAGCTCTACAACGACGCGTACTCCGCGCTGATCGGCGACAAGCACCCGGCCGCACTCGGTGGCGACGTGCGGGTGACCTTGGCGGAGGGCTGGGACGTGCTGGCCCCGCTGGTCCAGCAGGCCATGGCGACCGGGGTGGCCAGCTGGGTCCCCGCCCTGCGGCTGCTGCTGGAGCGGGCCGGCTACCGCGAGGAGGCGTACTTCAGCGTTTCGCACGCCCCGGCCCGCGACGACGACGGTCGCACCGTCGGCGTGCTCACCGTGTGCAGTGAGGTCACCGAGCAGGTGGTCGGCGAACGCCGGCTGCGCCTGCTGCGCGACCTGTCCGTTCCCGGCGACGGGCGCACCGTCGACGTGGACGCCACCAGCGCCCGGCTGATCGACGTGATCGTCAGCAATCCGCTGGACGTACCGTTCGCCGCCATCTACCTGCGCGACGGCGCGGTGCTGCGGCGGGTCGCCTGCACCGGCGGCGACCAGGGGCACGCGGGAGCACTGCCGCACACCGTCGAGCTGGCCGACCCGGGCCCAGCCGCGTACGCCTGGGGGCTGCCGGACGCCGCCGAGGGCCGACCCGCCGAGGTGACCGACGTCGCCGACCGGCTGCCACTGCCCGCCGGCCCGTGGGACGACCTGGTCCGCACCGCGCTGGCGCTGCCGCTGCCCTCTGGCGACGAGGATCAGCCGCTCGGCGTCCTGCTGGCGGGGGTCAGCCCCAGCCGGGGGCTCGACGAGGCGTACCGGGCCTTCGACCAACTCCTGGCCCAGCAGATCTCCGTGGCGCTGCGCAACGCCCAGGAGTACGAGGAGGAGCGCCGCCGGGTCGAGGCGTTGGCCGAACTGGACCGGGTGAAGACCGACTTCTTCGCCAACGTCAGCCACGAGTTCCGTACCCCGTTGACTCTCGTCCTCGGCCCGCTGGCCGATGCCCTCGCCGACGCCACCGCGCCGTTGGCACCGGTGCAGCGGGATCGGGTGGAGGCCGCCTGGCACAACGCCACCCGACTGTTGACCCTGGTCAACAGCCTGCTCACCTTCTCCAGCCTGGAGGCCGGGCGGGCCCGCAGCGACGCCCGAGTGGTCGACCTGGCCACGCTCACGGCCGAGCTCGCCGGCGTGTTCCGGGCCGCCGTCGAGCGGGCCGGGCTGACTCTCGAGGTGATCTGTCCGCCGCTGCCCCGGCCGGTCACTGTCGACCCGGTCAACTGGGAACGCATCGTCACGAACCTGCTGTCCAACGCCCTCAAGTACACGTTCATCGGCCGCATCCGGGTCTCCCTCGACGCCGACGACGAGGGGGTACGCCTCACCGTCGCGGACACCGGCATCGGCATCGCCGAACGGGACCTGCCGAAACTCTTCGAACGCTTCCAGCGGGTGCGGGGCGCCCGCTCGCGCAGCCACGAGGGCACGGGGATCGGCCTGGCGCTGGTGCACGAATTGGCCCGCCTGGAGGGCGGTGAGGTCCGGGTGACGAGCCGAGTGGGCGTCGGCAGCACGTTCACCGTGGCGCTGTCCTGGTCGGCGGCACGCCGCACGACGGTGACCGGGCCGTCGCCGGACGGGCGGGGAGACGCGGCCCGCGCCGCTGTCGAGGAGGCGATGGGCTGGCTCACCGAGCCGGGCGGCGGCCTGACCGAGTCCGACCGCGCGTCCGCGCTGGCCAGGGATGAGCTGGTCGGGGCACGAATCCTGGTCGCCGACGACAACACCGACATGCGGGCGTACCTCAGCCGACTGCTCGCCGGGCAGGGCTGGCGGGTGCGGGCCGTCACCGACGGCCGGCAGGCCCTCGACGAGGTCCGCCGCGAACTGCCGGACCTGGTCCTCACCGACGTGATGATGCCGGTGCTGGACGGCTTCGACCTGGTGCGCCGGCTGCGCGCGGACCCGGCGACGCGGGCGCTGCCGGTGTTGATGCTCTCCGCCCGTGCCGGTGGGGAGGCCAGCGTGGAGGGCCTGAGCCTGGGCGCCGACGACTACCTGGTGAAGCCGTTCGCCGCGGCCGACCTGATCGCCCGGATCCGGGCCGCCATCCGGCGGGCCCGCGACCGCGGCGACCCGGCCGCCGATGCCACCCCACCGGCGGTCAACGCCGCCGCGGCGTCGGCGTCGGCGCGACCCGCCGCGATCACCGCCGTCACGTCGGCTCCGGCGGTCGAGCCCGTCGGCGACGCGTCCGCGGTCGCGGAAGCCGTAACCGAACCGGACGGTTTGGGCGACATCCTGGACGTCGGATGGACGTATCCCTGCGCACCCACCTCGGCGGCGGCGATGCGGCGGGATGTCCGGCTGACGCTGGGCGACCTCGACCTCGACCCGGATCTGCTGGAAGATCTACTACTCGCCGCGTCCGAGGCGGTGAACAACGCTGTCGAGCACGCGCAGCAGCCCAGCCGCCCGGAGGTGCGCCTGCGGGTTCAGGTGGGCGGTGGCCTGATCCGGATCTCGGTACGGGACTTCGGCACCTGGCGGGACCGCCGACCGGCCATGGACCGGGGACGCGGTGCGCTGCTGATGAACGCCTACGGCGACGTGCGGCTGGTCTCCACCGCCGAGGGGACGACCGTGACCATCGAGCGCCAACTGGCCGACCCGGTCTGAACGACCAGTGGCCGCCCGAGCCTGAGTGACCAGCCGCCCGCGCGAAGGTGCCTGGTCGGCGGACTGAACGACCGAAGGCCGTGTCTCAGGTGCGGCGGCCGCGCTCCTGGGCGAGTCGCTCGTCCAGGCGGCCCATCTCGTAGATGGCGTTGAGGCTGGTCGGCAGCCGGCTCACACTGTCCGGCGCAGGGCCGGGATCCGGCTCGGGAACGGGGGCCGGCGTGGGTGCGACGGAGGGGCCCGGTGCGGCGACCGCCGGGCGGCGGCGCAGGAGCAGCAGCGCCAGCACCGCGAGGGCAGCCGCGACCAACAGGTAGGACACGGGCGGCCAGCTGCCGCGAGCGGGGTTGGCGAGCGTCGGCGGGGCAACCGGGGCGGGGGTGTCACCGTTGCTCGGGGGCACGGCGGCCTCGCGGGCGCCCGTGCCTCCACCGCCGGCGGGGCGGGCGTTGGCCGGCGAGGGCCGGACGCCGGCCGACGACCCAGCGGACGCGGGGGGTGCACTGGGCGCCGCCGGGCTGGGCTGGTCGGTGGCCGATGGTGGGCTCGTCGGGGTGGCGGTCGGCGTCCGCGCCGCGCTCGGCGTGCCGCCGCCGCCCAGCAGGTCGTCGACGATCCGGCCGACGCCACCGAGGAGGTCACCGACCGGACCCGCGGTGACCGATGGAGACGGCGCGGGAGCGAGGGCGAGGGTCAGGACGAGAGCGACGACAGCAGGCATGGATCCACCTCGGACGTGTCGAAATGCCATGCACCGTATCGCATGGTGGGATCGCGTGGGCGGGTGCAGATCTCAGCGGAAGCGCCATACCGGCGAGGCCATCGGCTGTTACTCGACGGTTACGCCGCAGCGAAGTGCCCGTGCCGAAGCAGGACGACGGTGGCGGCAGAGGGTCACCGGCAGCGCCGCCGCGACGTGGCCCCGACCATCGAACGGAGAAACCACCATGAGGATCAGGAGCGCACTGACAGCGTTGGCGGTCGTACTCGCCGGGCTGGTCGCCGGCGCGGGCAGCAGCACCGCGGCGGCCAGCACGACCGGGTCTGCGTACTGCGGGATCACCTGGGGCAGCGCGGAGAAGACGGCCGGTTCGCTGAGCGACGCCCCACTGGCCGATGTACGGACCGGCCAGCACGACTGCTACGACCGGGTGGTGTTCGAGTTCGCCGGCCCGGTGGACGGTTACGCGATCGGCTACGGCGAGACGTGGACCGAGGGCGAAGGGCTGGCGCTGTCGCCGTACACCGCCGGGGGCGCGCTGCTGCGGGTCTCGCTGCGCGCTCCGGCGTACGACGCCGCCCACCAGGGCACCGTGCCCTACGCGGTCGGCGAGCACGTCGCGAACCTGCTGCGCTATTCGACGCTGCGCGATGTCGTCTTCGGCGGCAGCTTCGAGGGCTACAGCACCTTCGCGGTCGGCGTACGGGCCCGGTTGCCGTTCCGCGTGCTGGTGCTCGCCGGCCCCGGCACACACAGCCGGGTCGTGCTCGACGTGGCCCACCAGTGGCAGGAGTGACAGGGGCGACGGCGGGCCCGGCCGGATGGTTCGCTGCCGTCCGGCCGGGCGAGCCTCAGCCGCGCGCGCTCTGCTGGGCCCGGTCAGGCGCCTCGCCAACCGCCTCGTCGGCCAGGTGCCAGACCTCTCGCATCGGGGCCCACCAGTGCCCCGATCCGGGCTCGGCGAGCGACTCCTGACACGGGTCGGTCAGCTTCCACCACTCCTGCGTCTGCGGGTCCGCGGCGATGAGCCGCAGGTCGGCGTCGTAGTCGTCACCCACGTACTCGTAGTACCCGAAGAGCAGGTCGTCGTGGAGAAAGATCGTGTAGTTGCGGAAGTTCGCCTCGCGTAGCGTCTGCTCGACGCTCGGCCAGACGGTGGCGTGTAACCGCAGGTAGGTTTCCCGCTGGTCGGGGCGGAGTCGGATCACGCAGCCGTGACGTTGCACGTCGTGCCCTCTCGTGTGGCTGGTTCAGGGGTGCCGGAGATCACCCGACCGTAGCGGTTGGACGGTCCGTGGCAGAGGGGCCGCCTGGCATCTGAGACCGACCGTTTCGCCAGGACTGCGCACCGTGGCGGCGGGTCTACCCTCAGGTGATGGAGGGCCGCGTGCTGGTGGTCGAGGACGACGCCTCCATCCGGGAGGTCACCGCCCTCGGTCTGCGCCGTGCCGGCTTCCGGGTCGACACCGCTGCCGACGGGCGGCAGGCCCTGGCGGCGTGGCGAGCCCGCCCGGTCGATCTGATCGTGCTCGACATCATGCTGCCCGGTCTGGACGGCCTGGAGGTCTGCCGGGAGATCCGGCGGACCAGTCAGGTGCCGATCCTGATGCTGACCGCGCGTACCGACACGATCGACGTGGTGGTCGGGCTGGAGTGCGGCGCGGACGACTACCTGCGGAAGCCCTTCGACCTGCCCGAATTGGTGGCCCGGGTCCGCTCGGTGCTGCGCAGGGTGAGCGCGCCGGTCGCGTCGACGATCATCGAGGTCGGCGGTCTGGAGATCGACCCGGGCAGTTTCGTGGTGCGCCGGCACGGCCGGGAGGTGGCGCTGACCTCCACCGAGTTCCGTCTGCTGCTGGAACTGGCCCGCCGGCCCGGCCAGGTTTTCACCCGGGAGCTGCTGCTGGACCTGGTCTGGAACCACGACTTCCTCGGCGACTCCCGACTGGTCGACGTGGCGGTGCAGCGGCTGCGCGCCAAGATCGAGGACGACCCGGCACAGCCGCGGCTGGTGCGTACCGTGCGCGGCGCCGGCTACAAGTTGTCCACCGGCTGACGGGAGGGCCGGCGATGGCCGGACGCGCGGTGACCCCGGGCCGCCTGCGGCGCCGGCTGACGATCGCGTTCGTCCTGGTCGCCGGCGTCTCTGCGGGGCTGCTCGCCGGCGGGACCGGGCTGCTGCTGCGGCAGTCCTGGTTGGACGCGTCGCTGCACGAGGCGGCCGCCGACGCCCGCTACCAACTCGTCCTCGCCGGGCAGTTCCTGCCGCTGACCGAGCAGCGCAGCACCGAGCTGCTCACCAGCTTCGAGGCCAGCGGCCGGCACGTGGTGCTCGTCGACGGTCCGAGCCGTCCCTCGCACCCCGCGTACGCCCCGGCGCTGGGCACCGAGTTGCGGGCCACGGTCGCGGGCGGGCAGCTCGGCTACCAGCGCTCCGCGCCGACGGAGCGTCCTCGGCTGCTGGTGGTCGGCGGGCGCATTCCCGGCTCGACCGCCGAGCTGTACGTGCTCACGGTGGAGGACGACGTCGCCACCGACCTGGGTCAGCTCCGTACCGCGCTGGTGACTGGCTGGGTGCTCGTGGTGCTGCTCGCCGCCGGGGTGGGTCACGCGCTGGCCCGCCGCACGTTGGAGCCGGTGGGTCGGGCCAGCCGGGCCGCCCGAGCGCTCACCGAGGGTCTGCTCGCCACCCGCCTGCCGGTACGCGGGCGCGACGAGTTCAGCGTCTGGGCGGCGTCGTTCAACGAGATGGCCGAAGCACTGGAGTCGAAGATCGCGGCACTGTCGGCCGCGCAGGCCCGCGAGCGGCGGTTCACCGCCGATGTAGCCCACGAGCTGCGTACCCCGGTGACCGCGCTGGTGGCCGCGGCGTCGCTGCTGCGCGAGCACCTCGACCAGTTGCCCGACGACGCCCGGCCGGCCGCCCGGTTGTTGGTTGGTGACGTGGTCCGGCTGCGCCGACTGGTCGAGGACCTGATGGAGATTTCCCGACTGGACGCCGGGCAGGAGCAGCCGGCCATCGGGCCTGTCGACGCGTCGGCGCTGCTGCACGGGATCCTCGCCGCGCGCGGTTGGTCGGAGCGAGTACGGGTCAGCGGCGAGCCGGTCACTCTGCGCACCGATCCGCGTCGGCTGGAGCGCGTACTGGCCAACCTGGTCGCCAACGCGATCGAGCACGGCGGCGGCGAGATCCGGGCCACCGTGACCGGGGCGGGCCCGCTGGTCGTCTTCGAGGTCACCGACCAGGGGCCGGGCATCGCGGCGGAGCACCTGCCACGCGTGTTCGACCGGTTCCACAAGGTCGACCCGTCCCGCTCGGCGCCGGGCAGTGGGCTCGGGCTGGCCATCGCCCGCGAGCACACCGCCCTGCTCGGCGGGGTGCTGAGCGTACGCAGCGGACCCGGCGCCGGCGCCCGTTTCCGGCTGGAACTGCCGGCGCACGGTCCCGCCGCGCCACCGGGCGACGACGGCGAGCAGCGGCACACCGGGGGCGGCACAGCGGTGGAGGGTGTGCGATGAGCCGGCGAGGCGCCGACAGGGTGACCGCGTCGGTGCTCGTCGCCGCACTGCTCGTGGGCGGGTGCGGCACCCCACGCTCGGGTGCGCTCGGCCCGGCGCCCACGGCTGCGCCGTCGAGCGCGGCACCGTCGAGCACCGCGACGTCGAGCGCCACACCGACGGAACGTGCGGATCCGACCCCGTCAGCGGACCCGCCCCGGTCACCCACGACCACCCCGCCTGCGCCGGCCAGGACCACGACCCGTGACACCGTGACCATCGAGCTGTGGTTCGTCCGCGCCGGGCAGCTCGTTCCGACCAGGCGGGCTCGGCCGGCCACCGTGGCGACGTCCCGGCTGGCGCTGACCGAGCTGGCCGCCGGACCCACGCCGGCGGAGGCCGCCACCGGGCTGACCACCCTCGTCCCGGCCGGCGTCGAGGTCACCCGGATCACCGACGGCATGGCGACGCTGCGGGTCCCGTCCGCCGACGGCCCGGTGCAGCGGCGGCTCCGCGAGGCGCAGGTGGTGTGGACGCTCACCCAGTTCCCCACCGTGCGTCAGGTCCGCGTCGAGGACGCCGCCCCGGTCGACCGGACGGACTACGCGGACCTGCTGCCGCCGATCGTGGTCACCGGCCCGATTCCCGGGGAGCGCGTCTGGGCCCCACTCGTCGTCACCGGCACCGCCACCGTCTTCGAAGCCACCGTGAGCGTCCGGGTGCTGGACGCCGCCGGCCGGGAGGTGGCCGCCGGATTCGGCACCGCCAGTTGCGGCAGCGGCTGCCGGGGCGGCTACCGGGTGGTGGTCGGCTGGCACACGGCGCGGGAGCAGAAAGGCACGGTCGAGGTGTACGAGGTGTCCGCCCGCGACGGCTCGCGGATCAACACGATGGCCGTACCGGTGGTCCTCGCGCCCGGCGGCTGACCACCGGTGTGCTGATCGCCGCGGGTGCCGGCCGGACCGCCCCGAACCGGGGGTGGGCTGGCCGGCGGGCGCTTCCGGTAATGTCCCGACCATCGTCGAAAGTCCGTTTGAGGAGATCCATGGCAACCCCTGCTGACCAGATCATCACTGCTCTGCGCGCGGGCCACGAGGAGCTCGCCGCGCTCGTCCGGGATCTCAAGGAAGACGACCTGCTCCAGCCGTCGGGGGCCAGCGAGTGGCAGGTGTCCCAGGTGCTGAGCCACCTGGGCAGCGGCGCCGAGATCAGCCTGGCGTCGCTGGACGCCGCCCGCACCGGTGCGCCCGGCCTGGACGGGGACTTCAACCGCGGCGTCTGGCAGCGCTGGGATGCGATGTCCCCGGCTGAGCACGCCGCCGGGTTCCTCGCCGCCAACGAGCGGCTGGTCGAGGCGTACGAGGCGCTGGACGTCGACACCCGAGCCTCGCTGCGGATCGACCTCGGCTTCCTGCCGGAACCGGTCGACCTGGCCACCGCGGGCCGGTTCCGGCTCAGTGAGTTCGCCCTGCACCAGTGGGACGTCGAGGTGGCGTTCAACCCGTTCGCGGCGGTGACGCCGGAGGCGGTGTCGCTGCTGCTCGACCAGGTCGGCGGCATGCTGGCCTGGACCAGCCGGCCGCAGGAGCTGGCCGGCCGGGAGGCCACCCTGCTGGTCCGGCTGCACGCACCTGAGCGGGCGTACGGGCTGCGGCTGGGCGAGAAGGTCGAGCTGGTCGACGCGCCGGAGCAGCCCGACGGCGAGCTGACCGCCCCGGCTGAGGCGTGGCTGCGGCTGGCGGTCGGCCGGCTCGGGCCCGCCAACACCCCGGAGGGGGTGCGGGTGACGGGCCCGGTGCCCCTGGACGACCTGCGCCGGGTCTTCGCCGGCTACTGAGCAGGTGCCGCGCGGGCCGGTCACCCGGCCCGCGCGGCCTGTCGGGCCGGTCAACCCTTCACGCAGACCACCTGCTTGAGGTGCGCGACCACCTCGACCAGGTCCTCCTGCTGAGCCATCACCTCGGTGATGTCCTTGTACGCGCCGGGGATCTCGTCGACCACCCCGGCGTCCTTGCGGCACTCCACTCCGGCGGTCTGCGCGGCCAGATCCTCCGTGCTGAACGTCCGCTTGGCCTGCGCCCGCGACATCCGCCGCCCCGCCCCGTGCGAGGCCGAGCAGTACGCGTCCGGGTTGCCCCGCCCCCGCACGATGTACGACCCGGTGCCCATCGACCCGGGGATGATGCCCAGGTCACCCCGGCCGGCCCGGATCGCGCCCTTGCGGGTCACCAGCACGTCCACCCCGTCGTAGCTCTCCTCGGCGACGTAGTTGTGGTGGCACGAGATGGGCTCGTCGTAGCCGACCTGCGGGAAGTGCTCACGCACCACGCCGCAGAGCAGCGCCAGCATGACCGCCCGGTTGCGCCGCGCGTACTCCTGCGCCCACCACAGATCCCGCCGGTACGCGTCCATCTCCGGCGTCCCGGCGAGGAACACGGCCAGGTCCCGGTCCGGAAGGTCGGCGTTGTGCGGCAGCCCCCGGGCCACCCCGATGTGCCGTTCGGCCAACTCCTTGCCGATGTTGCGGGACCCGGAGTGCAGCATCAGCCAGACCCGGCCCTCGTCGGCGCCGCCCTGCTCCAGGCAGACCTCGATGAAGTGGTTGCCCCCGCCGAGGGTGCCGATCTGCCGCTGCGCCCGCGTCTCCAGCTGCGCCACCCGCCGGTCCAGGCGGGCGAACCGGCTCCAGAAGTCGTCCCAGCCGGCCTGCTCCAGGCCCCGGATCCGACGCGTGTCGACCGAGTCCTTGCGCTGGGCGAAGCCGACCGGGATGGTGGCCTCGATCGCGGAGCGCAGCCCGGCCAGGTCGTCCGGCAGGTCGGCGGCGGTCAACGAGGTACGCACCGCCGACATCCCGCAGCCGATGTCGACGCCGACGGCGGCCGGCGAGACGGCCTGCCGCATCGCAATCACGGAGCCGACCGTGGCGCCCTTGCCGAAGTGCACGTCGGGCATGACCGCGACGCCCTGCACCCAGGGCAGCGCGCCGATGTTGCGCAGTTGCTGGGCGGCCTGCGGCTCGATGGCGTACGGGTCGGTCCAGACCCGGACCGGTGCCCGGGTGCCGGCGAGGGGGGTGAATCCCATGGTGGTCTCCTTGTGTCGTGCTGTGGCCACCGTCGAACGGTGACCGTTAATGATCATGCGCCGACCGCCCGGGGTCCGACGGCGGTACGCGGATACGAAACGGCCGCCCGATCCCCGTGGGATGGGCGGCCGGCGGACGCGTCAGCGTCGACGTCAGGCGCGCCACCCCGGCTCAAGGCCCCGCAATGGTCGGTAGGCACGGGTTTTGGCGTTGGTGAGAGCAGGGGCGCCGGCAGGGAGCAGGCGCCAGGCGGCATCGGTGCGGACGCGTCGCGACATGGCGTACTCCCTCGGTGTGTCGTCGGTTGACCTTGCACCGACGAGAGTAGGAGGGCCGCGGCGCGTCCGCAATGGATATCGCCGCTACCGGCCGCCGACCCGGCGGGCGACCGCCAGCAGATACTCCTTGCGGTCCAGCGGATTGTGGTCCCAGCGGGCCCGGGTGGGGGCGGGACCACGCACCGGTCGGTAGCGGTCGAACTCGGTCTCCAACACGCCCTCACCCCGGGTGAGCGTGGGTAGGCGGCGCTCCAGAGCATGCACCAGACCCGCCGGGATCTCGCCCTCCACGAGGTAGGACGCGCCCTGGCCGGTGGTGTGGGTCGGCACCGCGTCCAGCCGGCTGAGCGCGGGCAGCAGGGTGCCGAGGACGTCACCCGGCACCTCCAGCCGGAAGCGGTGCACCGGCTCGTGGACCTGCGTGCCGGCACTGCTGAGCGCGGTCATCAGCACCAGCGGGGTGAGATTGCGGAAGTCCCCCGCCGTACTGGACATGCTCTTGTCGAAGGTGCCGTGGGAGTGACTCTGCCGCGCCCAGTACCCGGCGTGGGTCATCGTCACCTCGCAGTCGAGGACCTCCCACCCGTGAATGCCCTGGCGAAGGGTGTGGCGCACCGTCTCCTCCACGGCGGCGAAGAAGGCCGGGGGCATCGAGCCCAGCTCGACGCCGAGCCGGAAACTCACCCCGGCGCCGGTCGGCGCCGGGGCGATCCGCAGCCCGACGGTGGCCAGGAACGGGTTGGGCGCCACGGCGATCACCTCGACCGCCGCGCCGGGGCCGCACACCCGCTCCACGTGCACCGTGCTGGTCTCCCGGAAGGTGACCGCCACCCCGAAGTCGTCGGCCAAGGTGGCCTGGATGACCTCCTTCTGCACCTCGCCGTAGAGCGACACGCTGATCTCGTGCTGCCGGTCGTCCTGCCGCAGGTTGATCAGCGGATCCTGCTCGGCGAGCTCAGTGAGCGCGGCGTGCAGCGCGACCCGGTCGACGGAGCGCGCCGGCACCACCACGGTCTCCAGGGTGGGCGGCGCGAAGTGGCGGTCCGCGCCCGCACGTTCGGGAGGTACGCCGACCGGGTCGCCGATCCGCGCGTCCGTCAGGCCCCACAGTCGGGCTATGTGACCGGCGCTGACCGACGACGCCACGGCATCGGCCCCGTGCGTGACGACTCGTATCGCCGTGACCAGCGCTGCGTCGGTGGCGCCGACGCGGACCCGGTCACGGACCTGGATCGTGCCGGCGAAGAGCCGGACCAGGGCGATCTTCTCCCCCGCCGGGCCCCGTTCGATGGCGAACACGGTGCCGGAGACCGGGGCATCGACGTCGCCCTGGACCGTGGGCAGCAGTTCGGTGATCCCGGCGATCAGCGCGTCCACCCCGGCGCCGGTCATGGCCGAGCCGGCAAACACGGGCTGAACCAGCGCGCGGCCGGTCCGCGCCGCCAACTCACGGCGCAGCCGGGAGTACGGCAGCGACGACGCGTCCGCCACCCAGTCGGCGAGCAGCACGTCATCCTGCCCGGCAAGCAGGTCGAGCAGCCGGTCGATGAAGGCGACGTCGGCGGGGCCGTACGGCGTGCAGCGGGCGCTGCGGGTCCCCGGCGCCGCCACCGAGCCCATCGCCACCACAGTCGAGGTGAGCTTCTCCGCGACGGCCCGTACGACCCGCTCGGGGTCCGCCCCGGCCCGGTCGACCTTGTTCAGGAAGATCAACGTCGGGATGCGCAGCCGGCGCAGGGTCCGCATCAGCACCCGGGTCTGCGGCTGCACCCCCTCCACGGCGGAGACCACCAGCACCGCGCCGTCGAGCACGCCAAGCACCCGCTCGACCTCGGCGATGAAGTCCACGTGACCGGGAGTGTCGATCAGGTTGACCGTCACGTCGTCCAGCACGAAGGAGACGACAGCCGAGCGGATGGTGATCCCGCGTTGCCGCTCCAATGCCAGGGAGTCCGTACGGGTGCTGCCCGCGTCGACACTGCCGAGCTGCTCGGTCACACCGACGTCGTGCAACAGCCGCTCGGTCAGGCTGGTCTTACCGGCATCGACGTGAGCCAGGATGCCGAGGTTCAGGGTTTTCACGCAGCGTCAGGTCCTTCAGGTAGGCGACAGATCCCTTCTGGCCGGACATCGACGCAGCGCGCATTGTTACTCCCTGGAGGTTGGGTGACGGTTTCGGGTAGTTCAGCAGGCCGTCGCGGGGCGGGCAACCGAATAACCGGCCCGACCCTCTGCGGTGCGCCAGTCCTCTCTCAGGCGGACGCGGATCGGGAGGCGAGCGACACCCCACACCGTCACCCTGGGTGGTGGCGAGTTGAACGGTCCCCGACGCGCCGAGGGGCGGCGGACCGTGCGGCGCGGCAGTACGCGCTGCTGGACAAGTGATTGCGGAAGGTGAGCATCCGCGATGCCTGGCAGACTCGCGGACATGGTGGAGACGTCCGTGCGACTGCTGCGGCTGCTGACCCTCCTGCAGGTCCGTCGGGAGTGGTCCGGCGCGGAGCTGGCCGACCGGCTGGCGGTCACCACCCGCACCGTACGCACCGACGTGGAGCGGCTGCGGGTACTGGGCTACCAGATCGAGTCCCACCCGGGGGTCGCCGGAGGCTACCGCCTCGGTGCCGGGTCCGCGCTGCCACCGCTGCTGCTCGACGACGACGAGGCCGTGGCGGTGGCCGTCGGGCTGCGGGCAGCCGCGGGCGGCTCGGTGACCGGCATCGAGGAGACCTCGCTGCGGGCGCTGGCCAAGCTGGAACAGTCACTGCCGTCGCGGCTGCGGCACCGGGTGGACGCGCTGCGGACGGCGACGGTCTCCGCCGCGGGCGGCGGCCCGACCGTGGACGCCGACACGCTCACCACTGTCTCCACCGCCGTGCACCGTCGGGAGCGCCTGCGTTTCGACTACGCCGGGCATGACGGCACGGCCACCGTCCGCGACGTCGAGCCGTACCGGCTGGTCTACACCGGCCGGCGCTGGTACCTGCTGGGCTGGGACACCGACCGGGCCGACTGGCGGACCTTCCGGGCCGACCGGATCCGGCCTCGGGTGCCGACCGGCCCGCGCTTCGCGCCCCGCGAGCCGCCAGGTGGCGACGCGGTCGCGCACGTGCTGCGCGGCGTCGGCTCCACCGCCTGGCCGCACCCCGCCCGGGTACGCCTGCATGCCTCGGCCGAGACGATGGCGCAGCGAATCCCCAGCACGGCGGGTCTGCTGGAGGCGATCGACCAGCGGGCCTGCCTGCTGCACACCGGCGGCGAGTCGCTGGGCAACCTGGCCGCCTTCCTCGGCACCCTGGAGGTCGACTTCGACGTGCTCGACCCGCCGGAGCTGTGCGCCGTCATCCGGGGCGTCGCCGCCCGGTTCGGTCGGGCCGCCGGGCCCCGGCCACGGTGACCCGTCACGTCGGGGATCGCCCTGGCCGGGACGTATCGGTGGGTGTTGGGGCTGCCGGATGGCGTCGGCGGCCGCAGGGCCGGGCTGCGGCGCCGCACCCCCGGGTCAGCCGACCGAGGAGCGGGCGACCGGGGCGGCGAAGAAGGTGTCCGGGTACGGCTCGTCGCGGAGGCTGTAGTGCCACCACTCACGGTCGTAGTTGACGAACCCGGCGTCGGTCATCAACCCCTGCAACAACCGACGGTTGTCCCGCGCCGTCCCGGTGATGCGGGGGTCGGCGGTGTGCGCCCGGGGGTCGAAACAGTCGAAGCCCGTACCCATGTCGATGCTGTTGTCTGCGAAGCGCTGACCGCGGGGCGCGGTGCAGGCGACCAGCGGTTGCCCGACCCGGTACGGAGGTTGGCTGGCGGCAGGCTCGTCGACCAGGGTCAGGTCCAGAGTGCTGCCCCGGCTGTGCGCGGTGGGCGCCCCGATGTAGCCCTCGGCGAAGAGCCGGTTCTTGGCCACGTCCGGGTAGAACTCGGCCTTGGTCTGCTGCTCACCGGGGCGCTTCGACCAGGTGACGAAGTCGTCCACCGCCGGTTGCGGGCGGTAGCAGTCGTACACCTTGAGGCTGTGCCCACCGGCCAGCGCGGCGTCCTGCACGCGGCGCAACGCATCGGCCGCCTGCCAGGTGAGCAGGCACAGCGGCTCGTGGTAGGCGGTGATCGGCCGGCCGACGAAGTTGTGCGGAGTCGCGTACCGGATGTCGGCCTGGATGCGCGGGTCGACGTCGGTCAGCACCACGAACCCCGGCAGCCGCTCGGCGGGGGTCAGCGTGGGGGTGGGACTCACCGGCGTCGGCTGCGGCGCGGGGCGAGGCTCCGACCGCGAACAGCCATCGAGCAGCGTGGCGAGCGCAAGCACGACGACGATCCAGGTACGCACCAGTCCTGTCTATCAGCCCACCCCTGCCCCAGCCCCCGCCCCCGCTTGCGCGATCTTGCACTTTTCTGCCCCGACCTAAGGGGCATGTCGCGCAAAATGGCGACCGAACCTGCAAGATCGCTGAATCGACCCGGGACCCGTCAAAGGACACCGCCGAGCCGGACGACGAAAGGCGCCCGATAGGCTTCCGGAACTTTTCCGCAACTCCGGCGAATCTCGAACCGACCTGGCGTGTTGTCAACCCCTACCCGTGAGGCAAGATGACGCGTGGAACGGGCACACCGTTTCGGGACACTCGGTTGGCGACGTCTTGTGGTCGTTCTTCCGGCTCGGTGTGAAGGAGACGCGGGTGGGCGCGGACGACGGACGCAGGGTGACCATCACCGCGATCGCGCGGGAGGCCGGGGTGTCGGTGCCGACCGTGTCACGGGTGCTCAACGGTCGCTCCGATGTGGCCCCGGACACCCGGGAGCGGGTCGAGGAGCTGTTGCGCCACCACGGCTACCGGCGTCGCACCAGCCGCAGCGTCCGCCGCGCCGGCCTCGTCGACCTGGTCTTCAACGACCTGGACAGCCCCTGGGCCGTGGAAATCATCCGAGGGGTGGAGGATGTCGGGCACGGCGCGGGCGTCGGCACGGTCGTCTCCGCGATCCACCGGCAGCCCACCGCGGCCCGGCAGTGGTTGCAGAACCTGCGCACCCGGGCCACCGACGGCGTCATCTTCGTGACCTCGCACCTGAGCCCGCCGCTGCACGCGCAACTACGCCGCCTCAACGTGCCGGTGGTGGTCGTCGACCCGGCCGGCGTGCCGGCGATGGACGTGCCGACGATCGGCGCCACCAACTGGGCCGGCGGGCTCGCCGCGACCGAACACCTGCTGTCGATCGGGCACCGGCGCATCGGCTTCGTGGCCGGGCCGACGACCCTGCTGTGCAGCCGTGCGCGACTCGACGGTTACCGGGCCGGGCTGGAAAGCGCCGGGGTGCCGGTTGACGACGTGCTGATCTACCCGGGCGATTTCTACCACGCCTCCGGGTTCGCTGGCGGGACCGCACTGCTCGACCTCGCCGATCCGCCGACCGGCATCTTCGCCGCCAGTGACCAGATGGCCTTCGGCGTCTACGAAGCCATCCGGCGCCGGGGGCTACGCGTGCCGGACGACGTGAGCGTCGTCGGTTTCGACGATCTGCCGGAGGCCCGGTGGGCCTCACCACCACTGACCACCGTGCGCCAACCGTTGGTCGAGATGGGACGGTTGGCGGCACGGACCGTGCTGCGCCTGGCCCAGGGCGAGGGCATCGACTCGCCGCGGGTGGAGCTCGCCACAGAACTTGTCGTGCGCGACAGCACCGCAGCCCCGTCGACCGGGCCGCCTCGCTCGGCGTGACGGCCGAAACTGCGTCAGAATCCGGTTGGATCGATTCCGATCAACTCCCGAGAATTCCGGCCGGCAGGCCTACCGGCTGGGCTACCCGACCCGCTGGCGCGATGAGCGACCGAAGGTCACCCACCGCGCCGCACGGTCAGCGGTGGTGGTGTGAGCGGACGGCCTCGCGGATGGTCACCGGCAGCGCGGGCGCGCCGTCGACCGGCGCCGGATCCTCCGCGGTCGGCGCCACTCCCCCGGCGGCGATCCGGTCCAGGGTGGCCAGACCGGCCCCGTCGACCTCGCCGAAGATCGTGTAGTTGGGGCGTAGCGCGGAGTTGGCGTACACCAGGAAGAACTGGCTGCCGTTGGTGTCCGGTCCGGCGTTGGCCATGGCCAGCACGCCGCGGGCGTAGACCCGGCGCTCCCCGGTCGGGTCGGTCGGTGCCGGCGGCAGGTCGGTCGGCAGTTCGTCGCGGTACCGGTAGCCCGGGCCGCCCTCGCCGGTGCCGGACGGGTCACCGCACTGCAACACGCTCAGCGTGGGGTACGCGGTGAGCCGATGGCACCCGGTGCGGTCGTAGAAGCGCTTGCCGACCAGGTGCAGGAAGCTCTGTACGGTGCACGGCGCGGCGGCCCGGTCCAGCGTCAACCCGATCGGCCCGTGGTTGGTCGCCAACGTCACCCGGACGCTGCCCCGGGCCGGGGTGCGTCGCGGGTCGGGCGGCAGCGGCACCGGCCGGGCCGCGGGCTCGTCCGGCGTCTCCGTGTACGCGCACGGCCCGTGGGTGGTGCGCGGCGGTCGGGTGGCGGTGTCAGAAGCGGCGGGCGACCCAACGGACGCGGTCAGGGCGTCGGCCGACGGGCCGGGCGCGGCGACCGCGGTGGCGGACGCCCCGACGACCAGCGCCCCGGCGAGCACGGTCACCCCCGCGAGGCGGGTCAGGGCGCGCACCGGCCGGCGGGGTGCCGCCACACCGCTTCGCGGTTCGAGTTCACTCGACACAGGGATCCTCCTGGACTCGTGGTGCCAGAAAGACCGGAGTCTATGGACGGCAGCGCCGGATGTCGATCCGTCAGGTCAACCGACGGCGACTCCGCCACAGCAGCCCGCCCAACAACACCAGCACGCCCGCGCCGCTCAACGCGGTCACCGACCAGAGCCGCCCCGAGCCGGTACGCCCTGGCCCGCTGGCCGCCGCCGGCCGGGACGCACCGGGTGCCGCGAGCACGGACGGCGCCGCCGACGGCGTAGCGGTCAGCTCGCCCGGCTCGACCAGCCGGCCGACGGAGGCGTCCCGGGGCAGCGTGAAGCCCCAGTCCAGCAGGGCCGCACCTTGCTCCCAGCCGCGCTTTGGCGCCGGTTCGGCGCCCAGCAACGTCACCACCAGCCGTCGCCCGTCGCGTTCCGCCGCACCGACGTACGTGTGCCGGGCCAGGTCGGTGAATCCGGTTTTTCCGCCGAGTGCACCCGGGTACCGGTAGATGAGCTGGTTCTCGTTCTGAATCTGGAAACCCTTCGTGCGCTGCTTCGGCTGGGCCGGGATCGTCGCCTGCTCGGTCAGCACGTACCGCCGGAAGGTCGGCTCGGCGAAGCAGGCCCGGGCGATCAGCGCCAGGTCGTACGCGCTGGTGAACTGCCCCTTGCCGTCCAGCCCGGACGGGGTGACCGCATGTGTCTGGAGCGCGCCGAGGTGGTGCGCCTGCTCGTTCATGGCGCGTACCCCGCCGGTCGCGTCGTTTCCGCCGCCGCCGAGCCGAGCCAGCGCGTTGGCCGCCTCGTTGCCGGAGTTGAGCAACAGCCCGAGCCAGATGGTCTCGATGGTGTACCGACCGCCCTCGACCAGGCCGACGGCGGAGGAGCCGGGCTCGATGTCCATGTCCGCCGCGGTGACGGTGACCGTCTGCTTCGGGTCCAGCCGGGGCAGCATCGTGGCCGCCAGCAGGAGCTTCTGCACGCTGGCCGGGGTGCCGTACTCGTGTGGGCCGCAGCCGCCGAGCACCTGGCCGCTGTCCAGGTCGACGACCAGCCACGACGTGGCGGTGACCCCCGGTGGTGCGGCGACGCCGGCCGGCACCACCAGGCCGGTCGTGGCCAACGCCGCGCCGCCGACCGCCCGCTGCTCCGGCACGGCGGGCGGGGGCGAGGGCCGGGGCGGACGGGACATCGCCGGCGCTGGCACCCGGGGGCATCGCACGGTCGACCCGGCGGACGCTCCCGCGGCGGTGACCGGCGCGGGAGCGAGCAGGATGGCGGACGCCGTGACCGCCAGCAGCGCAGCTCTCATGTGCCCGACCCTAGTCAACAAGATCGCCCGGCGTGCCCCGGTCGGTCAATGCGCGCCGCCGCGGCCACCCTCACCGCCAACCACCTGCGGGAGTACGTCCACCAGCCAGCGGCGGCCCGCCAAGGCTGAGAGCCTGCGCGGCGGCGCTGCTCAGGCGACCCGGTGCAGCCAGCGTCGCTGCCAGGGGGTCTCCACCGCTTTCGGGTGGTAGCCCGCCCGAACCCACGGCACCGCACGTTCGACCGGCAGGCCGTCGAGGATCGCCAGCGCGGCCAACGCCGTCCCGGTGCGCCCCACTCCACCTCGGCAGGCCACCTCGACGCGTTCACCGTCGTGCGCCCGCCGCAGCGCCACCTGCAAGGCGTCGAGGGCATCCAGCCGATCGATCGGTACCCAGAAATCGGGCCACCGGATCCGTCGGTGCGCCCAGGCAGGCTCCGGACCAGGTGCCAACAGCAGGGCGAAGTCGGCGGGCGAGGTCGCCGCACCGACGCGACGACCACGCACCGTCGCTCCGCTGGGGAGTACGAGTACGCCCGGCTGCTCGGACCAGGGCTGAGCGTCAGTCACGCGAGCATTGTGCCGCCCCTGCCCGACGAGCGGTGTGCTGCGGCGCGCAGGCTCGATGGGCGTCCGGTGCACGCGGCGGTACAGACAGCGCCGCCCCCGGCCGGTGGGCCGGGGGCGGCGCTGGTGTCGGTGTGCAGGTCGCCTCTCGGCGAGTGGCACGACGCGGCTCCAGCCGAACGGTATTCCGCGAGGGCGATATTAGGTGAGGCCCGGGGACACTGAGTCACACCGACACTCTCCACAACCAGCCGGCACCCCACCTTGTTCCCCCCACCATGCCCCGCCGTGCCGCACGAGATCTTGGACAGTTTCCGTTAACTGCTAACGGCAACTGTCCAAGATCTACGGGCAACCGCCGATGGGCGGCCCCTGTTTATCGGCCAGCACGTCACCCGCTACCACCCGGCGGGGTCGGGGTGTGGGTATGCCGCTGGCCGGCACCCCCGGGTGGGGTGCCGGCCAGCGTTCGGTGTTCTGCGGTGCGGTGGGTCAGCTGTTCCAGTGCTGGGCGACGAGGTCGGCGGCCTGCTGCTCCCACTGGGCGTAGGCATCCGGGTAGGCGGAGACCTGCACGGTCTGCGCGGCCTTGGTCAGGGGCATGTCCTGCCACCCGTCAACCTGCTTCAAACCCTTTAGGAACGCGGTCGTCGAATACTCGGGATCGGTGATCTGCTCCGGAGTACCCCAACCACTGGACGGACGCTGCTGGAACAGGCCCAGCGAGTCGTGGTCGTTGCGGTCGCCGAGGTGGCCCAGGTTCTCCAGCTTCGACTCCTGGAAACTCGTCGCGATCGAGATGACCGCGGCGCGTTCGGGCAGGCCGGCCTTCTTCGTCGCGGCGATGATCGCCTTGACGTTCGCGATCTGCTCATCATTCAGGGGGATCCGGGACTGCTCGCCCTGCGGCTTGGCCGTCTGCACCGCAACCGCAACCGGCTTGGCATCCGGGGTGGCAGCGTGGGCGGCGATCGGACCGGCGAAGACACCACCGGCGAACGCGAGACCAGCAACAGACAGCACGCTCTTACGAATGATCGTGTTCATGAGGATTTAACTCCTTCGGGGGTAGGAACACCCGCCTCACCAATCGGGGGAACGGTGGTGCGGGTGTGAGCACCTCGTCCGGCGCTGCACATACCGGGGGAAAGTCTGGGGGTGGGCGGCCTACGGGCGGGGACTCGTGGCGCCGGGGTTCAGGTGTAACGACCGGAGGGCCGGGGTCATTCCAGGGGCGGCCCATCCATCGGCACCCTCGTGAAGGCGGTGGCCGGGTGGTCGTTCGCGGGGACTGCAACGACCGGGCGGGCCCCAGCATTCCAACCCCGGCGGGGCGGGGGTGGTGGGCCGGTGGTGCTGCGATCGTCAGGGTATGTAACGACCCCGGGCCGGCCATGATTCCGGCCCACGGGTGCGACGGGTCACCACCCAGAACCGTCCTCGACCGGACAAACCACCCACACGACCACGCGCCTGCGAGCCCAATCCACCCTCCCCCGGCATGACCCACTCACCTTCACGGAAACCGCGGTATCCGGCCCGTCCGGACACCCCCGTATCACGGAAACCGAGTCGATCACGCACAACGGGTTGACCGCTCTAGCCTCGGCCCTTCGTTAAGGGTTGTCCAAGGAGTGGGCCGGAAACGCAGAAGTGCCTTCTGATCAGGGAAAATAGGGCTTGTCGAGAGTCCTGTTAACCCGTCACGGAAGGCACTTGCTGGGTGAAGGCTACCGCAACACGTCCGAAGATCACGGTGACCGGGGACGGGCGGGGCGTGGTCGGTCACGCCGGTGCCCGGCTGATCGCCGATCTCGCTGACGTGACTGGTTTGACCAGCGCATTCAGCCAAGCGTTGGCCGGGCTACGGCAGCGGCAGCGGCAGCGCGGGCACGACCCGGGCCGGATCGCGGTCGACCTCGCCGTGATGCTCGCTGACGGGGGCGAGGCCATCGCCGATCTGGCGGTACTGCGTGACCAGGCGGCCCTGTTCGGGCCGATCGCGTCCGACCCGACCGCGTGGCGACTGTTATCGCAGCTCGACGCCACGATGCTGGCCGAGCTGCGGGCCGCCCGAGCTCATGCCCGCGAGATCGCCTGGGCCCAGCACGCCGACACCCGCGGCGACCTGCCACAACCGACAGTCGCCGGCCAACCGGTCGACGGCCTGGTCCTCGACATCGACGCGACCATCGTGATCTGCCACTCCGACAAGGAATCGGCCACCCGCACGTGGAAGAAGACCTTCGGCTTCCATCCGCTGCTGTGTTTCCTGGACAACACCGGCGAAGCCCTCGCCGGCCTGCTGCGCGAGGGCCGGGCCGGCTCGAACACCACCACCGACCACATCACCGTCCTCGACCAAGCCCTCGCCCAGATCCCCGACGCTCAGCGGCACGGCACCCCGATCCTGCTCCGCGCCGATTCGGCCGGCTCCAGTCACGGCTTCCTCGCCCACATCAGGTCCTTACGCGAACACCACCTCGACATCCGATTCAGTGTCGGTGCCGCGATCACCGAACCAGTCAGGGCTGCGATCCGGGCCGCGACCGGCTGGGTCCCCGCCGTTGATACCAGTGGTGACCTGCGTGAACATGCCGAGGTCTGCGAGATCACCGGCCTGTTCGACGCCGCAGGCTGGCCTGAAGGCACCCGGTTCCTGGTCCGCCGGGAACGCCCGCACCCCGGCGCCCAACTGAGCTTGTTCGACACCATCGAAGGCTGGCGGCACCAGGTCGTGGCCACCGACACCCCGCCCGGCACCGGGAGTATCCAGCACCTGGAGGCCCGGCATCGGGCACACGCCCGCGTCGAAGACCGCATCCGCACCGGCAAGAACACCGGCTTCGGCCGGTTCCCGTCCCGGATCTTCGCGATCAACCAGGCCTGGCTCCAACTCGCGCTGACCGGCATCGACCTGCTCGCCTGGACCCAGGCTCTGCTACTGGACGGCGATCTGGCCACCGCCGAACCGAAGAAGCTGCGCTACCGGCTGCTGCACGTCGCTGCCCGGATCACCCGCACCGCTCGGCGGACCCGGGTCGCTATCGCCGCGAACTGGCCCTGGACCGATGCCCTGACCAGCGCATTCAGCAAGCTTATGGCGTTGCCCCGGCCCACCGGCTGACCCTTACAACTCACGCCTCGACCAGCAGCACGGAGGAACCCGGCCTCGCGCCGGACTCTTGGCATACCAACAAAACGCCATCAACCACGCGAATCGAACTCATCGAATCCCGGCTATCGGCTGACGTCCAAGTGAAAGACCGAGGCTAGCGCTCGTCCGAGGCCCGCGACCCGCTCCGATAGAGCGTGCCGCGACCACGCGGATCGGGCCCACCATTCATGTCACGCCGACCATTCCAGTCAGACCCACCGCTAAAGTCCGACCCACTGTTCGACGGGCTCGACGAAGGACCGGCCGATTCGGCGGTGCGGGGGGCACGCCGGGCGCGCAGCACGCGGGACCCGACGAACCAGGCGCCCGCCGCCACGCAGACCACGATCACCACTTTCTGGAGCGTGCCGACGTATCCCTCCACGAGATGCCAATTGTCCCCGAGTAGGTAGCCGGCGAGCACGAACGTGGTGTTCCAGATCAGGCTGCCCAGCGTGGTGTACAGCAGGAACGTGCTCACCGGCATGCGTTCCACCCCGGCCGGGATGGAGATCAGGCTCCGGAAGATCGGGATCATCCGGCCGAAGAAGACGGCCTTCACGCCGTGTCGGAGGAACCACGCCTCGGTGCGGTCCACATCGCTGAGCTTCACGAGGGGAAGCCGGGACACGATGGCGCGCATCCGGTCGCGGCCCAGCGACGCGCCGATCAGGTAGAGCGCCAGCGCACCCACCACCGAGCCCAGCGTGGTCCAGAAGATCGCACCGACCAGGCTCATCCGGCCCTGCGCGGCGACGAAGCCGGCCAGCGGCAGGATCACCTCGCTGGGAATCGGCGGGAACAGGTTCTCCAGCGCCACCGCCAGGCCGGCACCCGGGCCGCCGAGCCGTTCCACCAGGTCAGTGACATACCCAACGATTCCGCCCTGCGGCGGTTCCGCTGCGGCGGTGGGGGTTCCGGTGGCGAACACGGCGTGGGACGTTCGGATCATGCGCCCACCGTACGAAGTGATCCTGAAAGAAGACCGCATCGGCGTGGCCGCGCCGGACCGTACCCTGTTACGGCTCGCGGTGGCGCAGCCACTGTGCGTACCCCGGGATGTCGCGGAGAATGCGCGGAGGCACGCTGCCGCAGTCCGCGCGGCGCGCGCCCGCGTGGTGATCTTTCCAGAGCTGTCGCTGACGGGGTACGAGTTGGACGCGCCGGTCGTGTCGGTCGACGACGCGCGGTTGGCGCCGCTGGTCGAGGCGTGCGCCGAGACGGGCGCGTTGGCCCTGGCCGGCGCACCGGTCGCGGGTGACCACATCGCGATGCTGACGGTGACCGGTGCCGGGGTGACGGTGGCGTACCGGAAGATGTGGCTCGGCGACGCGGAGTCGCGCCGGTTCCGGCCGGGCGACACGCCGACCGTGCTCACAGTGGACGGATGGCGGGTGGGGCTGGGGATCTGCAAGGACACCGGCGTCGCCGTGCACGCGGCGCGGACCGCGGCGCTCGGGATCGACGTCTACGCGGCAGGCGCCCTGGAGTTGGCGCGCGACGCCGCCGTGACGGAGCAGCGGGCGCACCGGACCGCCACCACGCACCGGGTCTGGGTCGCGGTCGCGAGCTTCGCCGGGTCGACCGGCGGCGGCTACACCGAGGCGGCGGGCCGGTCGGGGGTCTGGACGCCGGAGGGCGCGGTGTACGTGCGTGCGGGCACGAACCCAGGCGAGGTGGCCAGCGCCCGCATCGGGTGAACGGGCTGTCAGTGTCGGACCCATCCCTGGGATGCTGCGCGGATGACTTCCTTTCCGAGGACCTTCGCCGACGACGTCATCGACCAGCCGGCTAAGGCGCAGTTCGAGGCGTTCATCGACGAGCACCGCAGAGCACTCAACGGCTACCTGGACGGGCTGACCGAGGAGCAGGCGCGCCGATCGTTGGTGCCGTCCCGGACCACGCTGCTGGGTCTGGTGAAGCACACCACGTTCGTCGAGAAGGTCTGGTTCGACGAGGCCGTCACGTGCCGGTCCCGCGCCGAGATCGGCATTCCCGCGACGCCGGACGAGTCGTTCATCCTCGACGACGACGACACGATCGCCACCATCCAGCGAGCGCACCGGGAGACCTGCGAAGCCTCCCGTCGGGCGACGTCCTCTCTGGACCTGGACGACGTGCTTCGCGGCAACCGGCGCGGCCCGCTGCCGCTGCGCTGGGTGTACCTGCACGTGCTGCGCGAGCTCGCCCAGCACTGCGGGCACGCGGAGATCCTGCGTGAGCAGCTCAGGGCCGAGTAGCGCGGTTGGCCCACGCGCGGTCAGCCAGCGTCCAGCACCTCCCGCAACCGTGTCGCGAACTCCTCGGGCTTGCCCGCATAACCGAACTCTCCACCGAGGAAGCCGCCGTGGTGACTCGGGAACACCACGGCCTGCTGGCCGAGCAGGGCCGCCGTGCCGAGGGACGTACGCGCGGTGTACGTCCCCGCCGACTCCTCACCGACCGCAATCACGATCCGGGTCGGTGCCGCCGTGAGCAGGCTCGCCTCGGGACGGTAGTCGGTGATCGCCCAGGAGCTCTTCGACAGCAGCGGATCGTCGCGGGTGCCGTCGTCGTCGGTCGACATGCCGAACATCGCCGGGTCGGCCGCGGGCTGGGCGAAGTAGGCATCGGTGAACTCGCCCTGCCACGAGGTCATCGCGATGAACGCAGCCATGCCGGCACCGGAACCCTTCGCCTGGTACGCCTCGTAGAAGCCGGCGCGAGCGCGCTCGGCCGCCTCGGCGTCGGGGAGCACCGCGTTGATCGGCGGCTCGTGCGCTACCAACGTGACGACATCGCGAGGGTGGGTCGCGACGAGTTCGAGTGCCGTCACCGCGCCGCCGCTGCTGGCGAACACGTCGACCGGGCCGGTGCCGAGCGCCTCGACCAGCAGGTGCAGGTCGGCCGCCTGCTGCTGCGGCGTGTGGTCGGTTCGGCCGTCCTTGCGGATGCTCCGGCCCAACCCACGCGGGTCGTAGGTGACGACTGTGCGGTCCGTGAAGTGCGCGGCGAGCGCGTTGAAGCCCTCCGCCGTCATCGGCTGGCCGATCATGAGCAACGCGGGGCGCCCGCCGGCCGGGGGTAGCGGGCCGCGGACGTCGTAGACCAGGTCGACGCCGGGTACGGCGAGGGTGTGCGTCTGTATTGTCGTCATGCCGGTGACACTACGGCCGGCGGGAGCCGCTGGACGACCATGCCATGCCGGCGACATCGATCCGGATCACGCTTTGGCCCACCCGCCGGTGTCGCCGAAGCGGCGGAGCGTCCAACGGGCCGGCGGCCAGCCTCCCGGGTCGTGGTCCGTGGTCCATTCGGTGATCGAGGCCGGAGGGACGTCCAGGTCGAACGCCCGAAAGATCGGCTGTGCGGCGAGCGCATGGAACGCGCCCTCGACGGTCTCGCTGTGGCCGACCAGGACCACGGTGGCGCCCCGGTGCCGGTGTGCGACCTCCATGATCGCGCGGCTGACGCGGACCACCAGTTCGGCCCAGCTCTCGTTGCCCTCCTCGAACGGCCGGAACACACCGCCACCGGCCACCGCGTGTTCCGTGCGGAAGCGGGTGGTCGGCAGGCCGTCGGCGTACGGGGGTGTGTGCCAGGTGCACAAACCACAGTCGGCCACGGGTCGGACGCCGAACGCCGCGCCGATCGGTTGCGCGGTCTCGACGGCTCTGCGCAGCACGGACGAGTAGACCGCCACCGGTGTGTCGCTAGCAACGTCGCCGGTGAGCCGGTTGGCCAGATCGTGTGCCTGCTCGTGGCCGAGGGCGGTGAGGCCCCGACAACCACGTGGTCCACCCACGATTCCGTCAAGCTGGTGGAGCGACTCGCCATGTCGCACGAAGATCAGACGTGTCCGCATCGGGACATCATGCCAGCGGCATCGACGAAGCTGTCAGTTGTCCGTACGGCCGGTGGAGAAGCTGCCGGCCTGTGTGAGCAGAGCGTCGAGCTGGGCGCCCGTCTGCGCTGGTAGCCGGTCACGTTCCACCAACTCGGCGATGCGTTTCCGTAGGTCGGCGACGCGCTTGGCCCGGTCCCTGGTGCGGCGGTCCAGGTCGGCGAGGTCGTCGCGCAGATCCTCGGCGGTCTTCCGTTCGACGTCGCCGCGGGCGACCGCCGCGGCGAGGACGGCGGAGAACTCGCTGGTCACCTCCCGGAGGCTGACCGGCACCTGCTGCCCGACGGTCGGAGGCGCGGTGGTGGCGGGGGGTGACGGCGAGGACGGTGTCGTCGGCGTCGGCGATTGCGTCGTGGGTGCGGGCGCGGGGGCGGAGGCCGACGGCGGGGCGGCGATCTGGGACGAGCCGGGTGCGTCCGGCGTGCCGAGGGGGCCCTGGGCGAGCAGTGCGCCGAGGCCGACCAGCACGGCGAGGCCGGCCGCGACGAGAACGGCGACGGGTCGGCGCGATCGGCGGCGTGCCGGCACGGCGGCAATCGGCGCGGGGCGGGCCACCGAACGGTCGATCAGGGTGGGAGGGTGGGCCGCCGGCAGGATGCGCAGCAGCTCGGTGGGCGGCTCGACCGGCTGGCCGGCGCCGAAGCGGCGGGCCAGGTTCGCGGCGCTCGGCCGGTCGGCCGGGTTGGTGGCCAGGCAGGCGACGGTCAGCTCGGCGATGTCGGCGGGGAGGCCGGGCACCCGCAGCGGCAGCACCGGAGTGCCGCGCCGGTGCACCTCCAGAGCGTCCTCCCAGCTCTGCACGGGCAGCGGCGCCCGCCCGGTGAGGGTGCGGTAGAGCAGCACGCCGAGGGCGTACACGTCGCTGGCCGGGTCGGGCGGGCCGGCGGCCAGCCGCTCCGGGGCGAAGTAGGCGGGTGTGCCCATCAGCGGCTCGCCGGACTGGCCGTCGAGCCCGCCAAGTGCGGCGATGCCGAAGTCGAGCACCTTGGCGCCGGTGTCGGTGAGCATGACGTTGCCCGGCTTGACGTCGCGGTGCACGACGCCGATGCGGTGCGCGGCGGCCAGCGCGGCGGCGATCTGCCCGGCCACCCGGACCGCCTCCGGCCAGGGCAGCGGCCCGGTCCGCAGCCGGTCGGCCAGGTTGTGGCCGTCGACGAGCTCCATCACCAGGTACGGGACCACGGCGCCGCCGGCCAGGTTCGCCTCGGCGTAGTCGTACACCTGGGTCACGTGCGGATGGGTCAGCCGGGCGGCCGCGCGGGCCTCGCGTTGGATGGTGGCCCGCAGTTGCGGGTCGGCGGCGAGCTGCCCGGCGAGGACCTTGATCGCGACCGGTCGGCCGAGCACGTCGTCGTCGGCCCGCCACACCTCGGACATGCCGCCGAGACCGATCCGCTCGTGCAGTACGTAGCGGTCGTGGAGACGGAGGGTAGGCATGAAGGGCGACATGGCTTCACCAGTCTGCCTGGCGATGCCGGACTCGACCACCCACCATGCCCGGACCCACGCTGTTCGTCCCGTGCGTACCCAAAATGACTTTCGACCAGGTCAGGAGCAGTGGGGGCGGGCAGCGGTCGCGGCTGGATGCGGTCGGCGAGCCGGCGCAGGGCGACGGCGGCGGCCTGCCGGGTCGGGACGAGCAGGGATGGTCGGGAAGGCGGCCGCCATCACGTCGCCGGACTCCCGGTCGGCCTGGCTAGTGCCACCTGAGGGGCAACCGCCGTCCTGTTCGACGGTCAGGCCGGGTAGAGGTCGTCCAGCATGCGGCCGAGGATCTCCGGCGTACGCTCCGGCGGCTCGGCCTCGACACAGAGCCGTTCCATGGCTACCGCGTAGTAATCCAGGTCATCGCGTTTGTCGAGGTAGATGGCGCTGGTGAGCTGTTCGATGTAGACGATGTCGGGCAGCTCCTGGTCACCGAAGCGCAGGATGGTGAAGGCGCCACCGGCCGCGGCGTGGCCACCGGCGGCGAACGGGATGACCTGGAGCCGGATGTTGGGTGACTTGGTCGCCTCGATGAGCGCGGTGAACTGGCCGCGCATGACTTCGGCGCCGCCGATCGGACGGCGCAACGCTGCCTCGTCCACCACGGCCCAGAGCTGGGGCAGGTTTTCCCGGTGGAGCAACTGCTGGCGCTGCATCCGCAGGGCGACACGTCGATCGATCTCGGCCGGACCGGCCGCGCCGTGCCCGAGCAGCACGACCGCCTGCGCGTACTCCCGGGTCTGCAGGAGGCCGGGCACGAATTGCACCTCGTAGCTACGGATCAGAGCGGCTGCGGCCTCCAGGCCCAGGTACGACTGGAACCAGGTCGGCAACACGTCGCCATAGCGGTGCCACCAGCCAGGGCTGTTGGCGTCCCGCGCGAGCTTGAGCAGCGCCTCGCGCTCGTCTTCCTCGGTGACGCCGTAGAGGGTCAGCAGGTCGACAACGTCGCGTTCCTTGAAGCCGACCCGGCCCAGCTCCATCCGACTGATCTTGGATTCGGAGGAGCGGATCTCCCAGCCGGCGCCCTCTCGGGTCACCCCGCTGGATTCCCGCAGACGGCGCAGTTGGGCGCCGAGCAGCATGCGCAGCACGGTCGGCCCGGTTGTCGGGCCACCCTCGGCGGGAACCATCGTCACGTGCGGACCTCCGGATACCGACCCATCGCGGCCGGGCACCCCGGCCCGGCCGACGTGTAAGCATGCCATGGACCGACAGTGAGGTGAACTCCTCCGGACCGGTGATTCAGTCCCGCCGCCGGGACGATCCCCCTCGGGACACTCAGTTGATCAGGTGGTCGAAGTCGCCGTCGCGCGCCCCGAGCACGAAGGCGGCGATCTCATCCACTGTGTAGATCAGCGCTGGCCCCTCCGGATGTCGTGAGTTGCGGACCGCGATGCCCGCTCCCCCGGGCAGTTCGGCGAGTTCGACGCAGTTGCCGCTGGGGTTGCTGCGGCGGCTCTTCTGCCAGCTCAGCGGGGGCAACTGGTGGATCGGTACGCCATTGGGCGGCTGCTGCATGGGGGCGTCTTTCTGCTCACGAGCCCGCCGGTGGCCGTGGGAGGAGCGGTGACGGCGAGGGGTGCGGTATCGACAGTGGGCCGTTCTGCACGTGCATCTGCTATTGCATCTGCACCGGACGGCGAGCATGATAACGCACGTGACCGGTGCTTATCCGTTCACTTTGCGTTACCCCGATTGGGGCAACCAGCAGGGAAAACTGGGCCCGACGCGGCGTGCCGCGTCGACCGAAGGCTGGAGGCGGTCGCGGCGATGGGAGGGTTCGTGCCGGATCCGATGAGTGTCGCCTCCGGCATCTGCGCGGCCGGCGCGCTGCTCTCCTCCTGGCAACTACGCCGACGGTCGCTGCGCGCCGAGGCCGAAATCGGGCACCTTCAAGCCGAGCTGGCCGCCGAGCGGCACGCCGCCAGCCACGACCCGCTCACCGGGCTGCCCAACCGCCGTGCCTTCTACCGCCTGGCGGCCGCCCTGCTCACCGACGCGGCCGGTCAGCCGTTGATCGCCGTCGTGCTCGACCTGGACGACTTCAAGCAGATCAACGACCGATACGGGCACGCCGCCGGCGACCAGGTGCTGATCAGTGTGGCCGAACGGCTCGCTGGTTTCGCCGGGGACAACCTCGTCGCCCGCCTCGGCGGCGACGAGTTCGCCGGGCTGCTCTCCAGCCCGACCGTCGACCGGCGCTGGATCGAGCACTCCACCCGCCGTCTCAGTGAGACCGTCGCCGCGCCGATCCGGCTGAGCGCGTGCAGTGTCCGGGTCACCGCGTCCGTCGGGCTCGCCCCGGTGACCGGCCCGGCTCAGCTCACCGACGCGCTCAGCCGTGCCGACGCGGCCATGTACCAGGCGAAGAGCCTCGGCGGCGCCCGGTCACCCCGGCAACTGGTCGACAGCGCTCGCCTGGCGGAGTGCTGACCGGTCCGGCGCGCTCAGTTGGCGGGTGCCCCAAACCACCGTGGCAGCTTGCTCAGCAGGTCGGTCTGATCGTCGCCGACCCAGGCCACGTGGCCGTCCGGCCGTAGCAGCACGGCGGGCACGTCCAGTTCCTCGCTGACATCGACGACGTGGTCGACCCGCTCCGCCCACCCGGCGACCGAGAGCCGGCCGGTCTGATCAAGCAGCAGTCCGCGGCCGCCGTGCATCAGCTCGTAGAGGCGCCCCTGCTTCAGCCGCACGTCCCGCATATGGCGGCCGAGCAGATCGTGCCCCTCGCCGACGTCGTAGCGGACGCCAATCGCGGTGATCTTCTCGATCAGGTACCGGTTCACGTCTTCGAAGTCCATCAGCTCCGACAGCAGTTGGCGTACCGATCGCGGCCCCGGTGCGGGTGACAGCAGTTCCATCTGCGCGCGGGTGTTGTTCAGTACGTCGGCGGCCACCGGGTGCCGTTCGGTGTGGTAGCTGTCCAGCAGCCCCTCCGGCGCCCAGCCGTTGATGTGGGCGGCCAGTTTCCAGCCGAGGTTGAACGCGTCCTGGATGCCGAGGTTGAGCCCCTGCCCCCCGGTCGGCGGATGGATGTGCGCCGCGTCGCCGGCCAGCAGCACCCGGCCGGTCCGGTAGCGCTCGGCCAGCCGGGTGGCGTCGCCGAACCGGGAGAGCCAGCGCGGTGAGTGCACGCCGAAGTCGGTGCCCGCGTACACCCGCAGCTGTTGCTTGAACTCCTCGATGGTCGGCGGGACCGAGCGATCCTCGGCCACCCCCTCGGCGGGCACGAGGACCCGGTACACCCCGTCCCCGCCGAGGGACCCGAGACCGAACCGAAGGTGGGTCTTGCGGATCTCGGCCACCACGTCGGCCACCGTCTCCGGTGGTACGCCCACCTCCATCTCGCCCAGCAACGACTCGACCCTGCTGGGTTCACCGGGGAAGCCGACGCCGAGCAGCTTGCGCACCGTGCTGCGACCGCCGTCGCATCCGACGAGATGGCGCGAGCGCAGCTGCGTGCCGTCAGCCAGCTCCACGGTCACCTCCTGGTCGTCCTGGCTCAGCCCGACAACCTCGCAACCGCGCCGGATCTCCACGCCGACGTCACTGGCGTGCTCGGCCAGCAGGCGGTCGGTGCTGGGCTGCGGGATGCCGAGGACATAGGGATGTGCGGTGTCCAGCCCGCCCGGCGACGGCTTGGGGATGGCGGCGAAGAAACCACCAACCGGGTACTGCTTGCCGAGCGCGAGGAACCGCTCCAGCAGACCGCGCTGGTCCAGCACCTCGATGCTGCGCGCGTGCAGGCCGAGCGCTCGGACGTACCTGGTCGGCTCGGTCTCCTTCTCCAGCACGAGCACGTGCACCCCGTGCAGCCGCAACTCACTGGCCAGCATCAGGCCGGTCGGTCCACCGCCGGCAATGATCACGTCGATCATGGAATCCCCCGATTTCCCCAGTTTTGGGCTTCGGTTGGAGATTCTGCAGCACAACCCAGGTCTTGCCGCAAGACCCCGGGTGCGGTATATGTTGGAGGTGGCAAGGAGTGTCTACACCTCCTTGCCGTTGCCTTTTCCGCCGTAGACGGATGCGGTCGCCGGTCGAGGTCGCGCAGCGCCGCGTCGGCGAGAGCGACCAGCCTGGCGGGTCCAGTCGCTGAGGTCGTCGAGCGTCGAGCGCCCGCTGGTCGGAGACCCACGGCACCACCGAGAGCCTGACGAGCCGACCGCCGGGGTCAGCGCTGCGTCGCCAGGTGCCGGTCCAGTGCGGCGTACGACTCGGCGGCGCCCTGCGTCATGCCGGAGTCGACCATGCCGTCGCGCTCCTCCGTGGTGTCGAAGCGGATGGTGCCCGTGACGACCGTGCGCCCGTCCTGCTCGGTGAAGATCAGTGTCTCCACCGCCACCTGGCCTGCCATGCCCTCGAACTCGAAGGTCTGCACGATGCGTTCCGGCACGACGATCTCCCGGAATTCACCCCGGAAGGCGTAGTCGTTGCCGTCGTCGGCGTGCTCGACGTAGCGGTAGCGGCCGCCCTCCCGGAAGTCGATCTCGACGTCCAGCGGGTTGCCCCGCCCCCACCAGTGCTTCAGGTGCTCGGGCTGGGTGTGCGCGGCGTAGACCAACTCGCGCGGAGCGTCGAAGGACCGGGTGAGGGTGATCTCCCGGTCGGACGGCAGGTCGATCGTCAGGTCAGGGAGCTTGCTCATGGGTCTCCTTCAGGTCGCGTAGGTAGTCGTCCAAGGTGTCGTAACGGTCGTCCCAGAGTCGGCGGTACTGGTCGACCCACTCGGCGAGCGTCCGCAGCGGCGCCGGGTCGAGCCGGCAGCGGCGCCATTGCGCGTCGCGGGTCCGCACGATCAGCCCGGCTCGTTCCAGCACGGCGAGGTGCTTGGAGATCGCCTGGACGCTGATCGGGAACGGCGCCGCCAACTCGTTGACCGTCGCCTCACCGGTCGCCAGGCGGGCCAGGATGGCCCGCTCGAGAGGTGTTCAGGGACGCAGCCCGGGTATGGGGAGGCGGTACCCCCATACGACGGCCGAAAGGAACCAACGTGGCGAGCCTTCGCGCCCTCGTACTCAACTGCACCCTCAAGCCGTCGCCCGCGCCGTCAAGCTCCGACCAACTCGGTCGGGAGGTTCTCGCCGAGTTGGCTACGCAGGGCGTGGAGGGCGAACTGGTCCGGGTGGTCGACCATGACGTGCGCTTCGGGGTGTCAACGGATGAGGGCAACGGCGACGGCTGGCCCGCCATTCGGGCCAAGCTGCTGGCGGCGCAGATCCTCATCATCGCCACGCCGATCTGGCTCGGTCAGCCCGCCAGCGTCACCAAGATGGTCCTGGAACGCCTGGACGCCGAGCTTTCCGAGACCGACGACGAGGGGCGCCTCCTCACCTATGGCAAGGTGGCCGGCGTCGCGGTGGTCGGCAACGAGGACGGCGCGCACCACACGATCGCCGAGGTGCAGGGGGCGCTCAACGAGGTCGGGTTCACCGTCGCGGCCGCCGCCGCCACCTACTGGGTTGGCGAGGCACTGCACAAGGTCGACTACCGCGACGCCGGCCCCAAGCCCGACACCACCGGCCGCACCACGAAGGCGCTGGCGCTCAACACCGCACACCTGGCCCGGCTGCTCGCCGACCAGCCGTACCCGCCGCCGGACGCGCAGGGCGCCGCAGTCGGCCCGAGCCGCGAGCCGGCCTGACCACCGACGGGTCTCCGAAAGGTACGGTCAGCGCCAGCCGTAGCTGGCGCGCAACGCCTGCCCGACCCGGTCGAACCGGGGCCGGTCCAGCACGGCACCCTCGCGGCGGATGCTGTCCTCGCGCATGGTGAGCACCCGGTCCAGTCGGACCCAGCTCGGCCGGTTGTCGCGGTCCCACTCACCCGGCCCGAGCGCGAACCAGTGCCGCTGCCCGTCCCGCTCGCTCTGACTGGACAGCATCAGCCCGAACAGCGTCCGGCTGTGCCGCCCGACGACCAGCACCGGCCGGTCCTTGCCCTGTCGGGGGTCGTCCTCGTACGGCACCCACGTCCAGACGATTTCGCCAGGGTCCGCCTGACCGTCCCGCTCCGGGGCGTAGGTCAGCTCCCGACGCTGCAACGCGCTCACCTGACGGCGGCGGGCCACCTGCGCGGGGGCCGGCCCGGTGCGCCGGGGCGACGGGATCGCCGCGCCCACCCGGGAGATGCGAGCCGCGACATTCCTCAACAGACCAGCCACGGCGCGCAGCCTACCCGCCGCCGTGCCAGCCGTCCGCGTGGGCATTGCTGGGGCAGACTGGTGCGATGACCATCGAGGTGCGCACCAGGAGTCTGCCCGCAACGGCGACGGCGCTCGGGTCCGCCGGGGCGTACACCCTGGTGGTGGACCGGCCGGCGGACGCCGGCGGCGGCGGGCTCGGGTTCAACGGCGGGCAACTGCTCTTTCTCGCGGTTGCCGGCTGCGTCTCCAACGACCTGTTCCGCGAGGCGCGGGCGACCGGCCTCGTCCTGCACCGCGTGGAGGTGACGGTGCGTGGCGACTTCACCGGTGACCCGGCGGTGTCCACGGAGGTTGCTTACGACGTCCGGATTGACGGCGACGCCCCGCCGGAGGTGCTCCGCGCCCTGGTCGAGCGGGTTGACTCGATCGCCGAGATCCCCAACTCGCTGCGCGGTGGCACCCCGGTACGGCTGGGTCACACCGAGATCGTCGGTGCCCGGACTCCGACGGACTGATGCCTGAGCTGCCCCGCGACCTGCCGATCCTCAAGCGGCGCGCGGTCCGGGTGGTGGTCACCGACGGCATGGACCGGGTGTTGCTGTTCCACACCCACGACCCGGACCATCCCCGGCTGGGCACCTGGTGGGAACTGCCCGGCGGCGGCATGGACCCCGGGGAGACCTACCGCGACACGGCGGTGCGGGAGCTTCGCGAGGAGACCGGGATCGTCGTCACCGTCGACCAGGTGGGCGCGCCAACCTGGCGGCGGCGGGCGAGCTTCCTGCACCGCCAGTCGCGGCACGTCCAGGACGAGGTGGTCGTCACCGTACGGCTGGCAGGCCCCGGCCCGGACGTGGACGAGGCGCACCGGCTCGACTACGAGCGGGAGGACTACTTCGGATTCCACTGGTGGCCGCTGCCGGAGGTGGTGGCCAGCCAGGAACGGTTCTACCCCGGGCAGCTTCCCCGGCTGATCACCCCCTTCCTCGCCGGCGAGGAGATCGACGAACCGTTCGAGTTGTGGTCGTGAGCCGGGCCGGCGGGCAGAGTGGGGGCATGACGACCGACCTGCACGGGCCGCTCTCCGCGTACGCCGCGCGGCTGCACGCCACGATCGGCGACCGGCACCACGTCGCCTCCCCGCTCGGTGCCTGGCTGCTACTCGCGGTCTGCGCCGCGGCGACGCCCGAAGCCGACCCGGTGGCCTCGTCGCTGTCGAAAGCCCTGGGCGCGGAACTCGCCAGCGCGGCGAAGGCCGCCCGCGCCCTGCTGGACGCGCCGCATCCGCTGGTCGCGTCCGCCAGCGCGCTGTGGCACCGACCGGGTCAGGGCGACGGCGGAGCGGCGGATTGGCGGGCCGCGCTGCCCACGACGACCGACGTCGGCGTGCTGCCCGATCAGGCCGGGTTGGACGCCTGGGCGCGCGAACACACCCTCGGCCTGATCGAGACGTTCCCACTGCGGGTCGGGCCGGACGTGGTCTTCGCCCTGGCCAGCGCACTTGCCACCCGGGTCTCCTGGGCGACCCCGTTCGACGTCGCCGACGCCCGCGCGCTCGGCGTCGGCAGCCCGTGGGCACGCCGGCTACACCGAGCGCTGCGTAGCCCGAGCCATGGCCATCGGTGCGCCATCGTGTCCACCACGCAGGTCGGTGACGTGATCGTGCACGCCGCGCCGACCCAGACGACCGACGGTGCGGGGCTGGTGGTCCTCTCGGTGGCCGCCGCACCGCACGTGCCGCCGGCCGAGGTGCTGGCCGTCGCGTACGACCTCAGCCCGAGCGCGGCCAACGGCGCACCGCCGGCCGGCAGTCGCTCGCTGTTCGACCTGCCGCTCGGCGACGCTCCGCTGTGGACGCTGAGCGAGGAGCGGGTCCGGACCCGAGCCAGCGACGGCCGCGAAGAACGACACAGCGCCGTGCTCCCCTGCTGGTCGGCCCAGAGCGAGCACGACCTGACCGCTCCGGCGCTCGGCTTCCCGGCCGCGACGGCGGCGCTGGCAAGGGCGACGGGCCTGCCGGCGGAGGACTTCGAGGCGCGACAGGTGGCGATGGCCCGGTTCGGCCGGTACGGCTTCGAGGCAGCGGCAGTCACCGGCATGGTCGGGCTGACCAGCCTGCCACCGGAGGGCGTGGCCCGCACCGCCGAGTTGCGCTTTGGCCACCCGTACGCCGTGGTGGCCGTTGCCACCGACACCCGGGCCGACGGTGTCACCAGTCCGTGGCACGGGGTGCCGGTCTTCTCCGCCTGGGTCACCGAGCCGGATAAACTGCCCGAGGCCGACGCCTAACTCAGGTTCATGAAACTGGCGGTGCGGCCCCGCCTACGCCGTCGTGTGGCAGTCGCGCCACCATCTCCCGAAACTCCCGTACGGTCATCGCCTCCCGCAACGTGGCGAAGACGGCCCCGGTTCCGGCCCGGGCGGTGGCCTGGTCCACCCCGGCGCGCTGTCCCACGCGGCGAAGGAACTCCGCCGGGCCGGCGTCCGCCGGCGGTGGAGTCGCCGCGGTGCCACCGACCTCCAAGCCCACCCCGTTGTCCAGCCCGTCCACACCAGCGTCCAGGCCGACGACCCCGGCCGGGTCCAGGGCAGGACCGACGTAGCCGGCCCGATCCGGAGCAGGACCGACGTAACCGGTCGGATTCGGCGCCGGACCGCTCAGGTAGCCGTCGACCTGGTCCGGCAGCGGCCCGGCGAGGTCGACGGGCGCGCTGCCGGTCACTCGTTCGGCCATCGTCTGGAGCACGGCGCGGGCGAGTGCGGCGGCCTGCTCGTTCGGCAGGCCGGACCGCCGGGACACCGCGTCGATGAAGTACGGAAACCCGTCGCCGTCGGTCACGCTCGGCCGGTTACCCCCGGTCGGCGTCGGCAAACTGCGCCACGAGAGAGGCTCAGGGCGCGGGTTCGTCGGCCAGCAGGTCGAGCAGCAGCGCGGCGGTCCAGGCGAACGCCGGTGAGCCCAGCCCGGCGCCGGTGTCGGGGTGGAAGTACTCGTGGCAGCCGGCCCCGACCACCAGCCCGATCATCGAGCGGCGCAGCCCGGCGGCCAGCTCCGGATGCCCGTGCGTGAGCAGCCCGCGCCGGACCAGCCAGCCGATGTTCAGCCAGCTCGGCCCGCGCCAATAGCGCAACGGCTCGAAGTCGGGTGCGGTGCGGTCGTAGGTGGGCAAGGGCCGGTCCATTCGCCGGGCCACCCCGAAACGCGCCGACCGGGCCTCGACGACCAGCGCGGCGGCCGGTCGGGCCGGCAGGTCCGGCAGGATCAGCGGCGTCAGCCCGAGCACGGTACGGGCACTGACCAGCCGGTCGGTGCGCAGGTCGCGAGGCTGGAACGTGCCGGTGGTCGGGTCGTAGAGCCGTCGTACCAGTGCCTCGGTGGTCCGGGCCGCGCGGGCCTGGTGCGGCCCGGGGTCGTCGCCGAGGAGCGCGGCGATCTCGGCGAGCGCGTGTTCGGCAGCCCCGAACGCGGCGTTGAACAGCGGGCACTCCACCAGGAACGGATGGCCGCCGGCCAGGTCACGGTCGGAGTAGCCGTGGTCGCGGTAGGCGGCGACGATCGCCAGGTAGCGCGCGTAGTCCAGGTCCGTGGGGCGGTGCGCGGCAGCGGCGTGCCTGGTGTCATGCCGACGGTACGCGCGCATGACGGCAGCCTCGGCCGGGACCGCGGCCATCGGCTCGTCCCAGGCCGGGCTGTTGTCCAACCCGGACTCCCACGGGTGCACGATGCAGACCAGCCCGTCGCCGGCCACGTCCCGCCGGTCGGCCAGGTAGCGCTGCTGGGCGACCAGTGCGGGATAGAGCCGGCGAAGCGCTGCCCGGCCGGCCGGGTCGGGTGCCCGCCGGTACGCCAGCAACGCGGCGAGCGCGTGCACCGGCGGCTGGACCAGGCCGGAGGTGTCCACGGTGGGTGTGCCCTGGGCGTTCGCCGAGCGCCACAGCTCCGGCCCCGGGAAGTACGCGCCGACCCGCATCGCCGGGTTGAACACGATGTGCGGCACCCGTCCGTCGGCCCACTGCGCCCGGAACAGGCTCGCCAGCTCCCGCCAGGCTCGGTCGGGGCGGACCTGGGCCAGCCCGATCGCGATGAACGCGGAGTCCCAGCTCCACTGGTGCGGGTAGAGCGTGCGCGAGGGGACGGTATGGTCGTGCTCCCAGTTGGCGTCGAGCGTGTCGACCGCGAGTTGGCGCAGCCCAACCAGGTCGGCCGGTCCCCCGGTGCGGGCCGCAGCGGCGCCAGCGGTCATGCGGCGGCCCGCCGGGGCAGCGCGTGTCGCAGCACCGTGGCGGCCTGTTGCAGGGCCCGGACCGGGTCGCCGCGCAGCCGGCACTCCAGGGCCAGCCAGCCCCGGTAGTCCAGTTCGAGCAGGGTACGCACCAGCCCCGGCCAGTCCAGGTGCCCGGCACCCGGCTGGTACCGGTTGGAGTCGCTGACCTGCACGTGCCCGAGGTACGGCGCGGCGGCGCGTAGCGCGCGGTGCAGGTCGTCCTCCTCGATGTTCATGTGGAAGGTGTCAGCGACCACCCGGACGGAGGGCAGCCCGAGTGCGGCGCAGAGCGCGACCGCCTCGTCGAGACGGTTGACCATGTGGTCCTCGTAGCGGTTGAGGGGTTCCACGAAGAGGGTGACCCCCTCGGCCCTGGCGTGCTCTCCCAACTCGCCGAGAGCGTCGAGGAGCACCTGCCGGTCGCCGGCCGGGGGACGCGGCGGCTCGAACGGCGGTAGCCGCCGGGAGAACATCCCCCAGGCCGCCGGGGTCATCGCCCCGACGCCGCCCAGCTCGGCGATCACCGAGAGCTGGGAGCGCAGGTTGCGGACGGCGTCGGCGGACCGGGCGGGGTCGAAGTCACCGATGAAGTGGTCCATCTCGACGCAGACGGTGGGCATCACCACCCCGGCGGCGCGGGCGCGGCGCAGCTCGGGCAGGCGGTGGGCGAACGCGAGGTCGCCGCGTCCGCGTAGCTCGATGCCCTGGTAGCCGAGGGCTGCCGCGAGGGCGTACTTCTGGATCAGGTTGGCGCCCGGCAGGAGTTGTTCCTGGCAGGCCAGCGCGATGGTGGTCATGGAAACCTCAGCACCACTTGGAGGACGTCACCGGCGCCGCGGTCGAGCAGCGCGAGGGCGTCGGCGACCGCGCTGGCGTCGACGATGTGGCTGACCAGCGGCAATGGGTCGACGCTGTGGTCCGCCACCAGCTCCATGAAGGTCTGCGCCACCCGGTCCCCGGTCCACCGGCCGGCCATGCTCGGCGCGGGGGTGGGTCCGGAGACCTGGGCGGCCACCAACTGGATGCGGTTGTGGTGGAACTCCTCGCCGAGGCCGAGCGCGTCGGCCTGGCCCTGGTAGAAGCCGGCGGCCACGACCCGGCCGGCGTGTGCGGTGGACCGGATCGCCTCGTGCAGCGCCGGGTACGTGCCGGACAACTCCAGACAGACGTCCGCGCCTCGGCCGTCGGTGGCCCGACGCAGCACGGCGGCGGCGGATTCGGAGCCGGCGTCCACGGTGGATGCCGCGCCGTATCGGGTGGCGTGCTCCAGCCGGTCGGACACCCGGTCGACGGCCACCACGCGGGCACCGGAGAGCACGGCGAGTCGGGTGGCGAGCAGCCCGATGACGCCCTGCCCGAAGACACCGACCCAGTCGCCGAGGTGCAGGTCACCGGCGAGCACGGCGGTCAGCGCGATGGCGCCGGGCCGGGCGAAGACCGCGGCGAGCGGGTCCAGCCCGGTGGGCAGCGGACGGACCGCCTCGGCGGCGAGCACGGCCTCGGCCCGGTGCCCCCAGATGCCCCAGACGAGCTGCCCCGGGTGCCGGTCGGTGACCTCCGGCGCCACCTCGACGACCTCGCCGACCTCCTCGTAGCCGAAGCCGATCAGCGGGTAGGGCACCGGGGTCTGTCGGGGGACGAACATCCGGGCGGCGTCGTCCCAGTCCTTGCTGAGCCGGGGATTGCTGCCCCGGTAGAGGGTCAGCTCGGTGCCGGCCGAGATGCCCGAGTAGCAGGTGCGGACCCGGACCTGGCCGGGGCCGAGCGGATCCGGCGGGCAGGGCTCGAGGCTGATCCGTCGAGGCCCGGCGAGAGAGACAACCCAGTTGACCATGAGTCACATCCCGGTAGCACTGGGCTACAGGATAACAAAAAATCGCCATATGTCTTGTCATTGATCTATCGAAGGTGTTGAATCCGGCATGCACTCTTCGAGAGGAGGGTTCCGGATCGGCGAGAAGGGCTGAGCGGATCGGGCGTCACAGTCCGGAAAATTCGGGCTGTGACACCCCCCACAATCGCCTTCGTGTCCGTACCATCGGCACGTCCTTTTCTGGCACAGCTGAGGGAGCCGGTGCATGAGCCAGCCACGA
This sequence comes from Micromonospora sp. NBC_01638, assembly GCF_045209745.1. Taxonomy (NCBI): domain Bacteria; kingdom Bacillati; phylum Actinomycetota; class Actinomycetes; order Micromonosporales; family Micromonosporaceae; genus Micromonospora; species Micromonospora sp. NBC_01638. Next base: position 5,385,867 of record NZ_CP109273.1, on the reverse strand, counting down.
CGGAGCCGTCCGACCGAAACAGCGGGCGAGGATTACACCGACCGGCTGCAGCGCCTAGGTGGTGCCCGCTGGAAGCAGATGCTCGACGTGCAGGCGCCCTACCGGTGGAACCTACGCCGGCTCAATCTGGGCAACACCCTCGACGTCGGCTCCGGCCTGGGTCGCAACCTCGCCAACCTGGACGGCAACGGCGTCGGCGTGGACCACAACCCCACCTCGGTGGCGCACTCCCGGGCCGCCGGGCTCGAGGCGTACACGGTTGAGGAGTTCAAGGACAGCCCGCACGCCCGGCCGGGCGCGTTCGACTCGCTGCTCGCCGCGCACCTGCTGGAGCATCTGCCGGCCGAGGAAGCGTGCCAGGTCATCTCGTCCTACCTGCCGTACGTGCGTTCGGGTGGGCAGGCCGTGTTCATCACCCCGCAGGAGCGCGGGTATGCCAGCGACGCCTCGCACGTCCGGTTCGTCGGCTTCGCCGAGGCGGCGCAGACCTGCCAGGAGCTGGGCCTGACCGTGACCCGGCAGTTCTCGTTCCCGTTCGCCCGGCCGCTCGGGCGGGTCTTCACCTACAACGAGTTCATCACGGTGGCCCGGCTGCCCTGACCGCCGCCGTCCCGGGTCGCCTGCCGGGCCCCCACCCGCCCGGTTACGGTGGCCCCATGGCCAACCCGACCCGCTGGGCGACCGACACCGGTCCCGAGCACTCGCAGTGGTATATCGACCGGTTCCGGAAGCTCGCGGCGGAGGGCGCGGACCTGGCCGGCGAGGCCCGACTGGTGGACACCCTGGTCGCGCCCGGCTCACGGGTTCTCGACGCCGGCAGCGGGACCGGCCGGGTCGGTGCCGTGCTGGCCCAGCGTGGGCACACCGTGGTCGGGGTGGACGCCGACCCCGCGCTGGTGGCTGCCGCCCGCGCCGACTATCCCGGCCCGACGTGGCTGGTCGCCGACCTCGCCGAGCTGGACCTCCCGGCGATGGGTGAGGCGGAGCCGTTCGACGCGGCGGTGCTGGCCGGCAACGTCCTCACCTTCGTCGCCGTCGGCACCGAACCGGAGGTGCTGCGCCGGGTCGCCGCGCATTTGCGGCCCGACGGCGTGCTGGCCGTGGGCTTCGGCACCGAGCGCGGTTACCCGCTCACCGCGTTCGACGCCGACGCGGTGGCCGCCGGGCTGCGTGTGGAGCAGCGCTTCGCCACCTGGGACCTGCGCCCGTGGCGCGACGACGCCCCGTTCGCGGTCAGCATCTTGCGCCGGCCGGCCGACTGACAACCCGCGAAATCCCGGTCGGGCCGCGTCACCCTCAGTCGGGCGCGGCGACGGCCCGGGCGGCCGCCGGGTCCAGGGTGGCACCGGCGGGCACCAGGCTGACCAGCCCGGCCGGCAGCCGCAGCGGTCGCACATTGCGGTAGCCGAGCATCGCGAGCACCTCGGGGTCGGCCAGCACGAACCGTCGGCCCAGGTCGGTGACCACGGAGACCGCGCCGCCGGACGCCCCGGGCGCCGCGGCGGCCTCGACCACCGCGCCGCGACCCGGCTCCACCACCACATGGTCAGCCAGCACCGCCCCGCCGGTCGGCGCGGTCCGTGGCGCGGCCGTCAGGTCCCGCAGCGGTACGCCCCAGCGCACCTCACCAACCCCGCCGTCGTCGGCGACGCGGGTGCAGAGCGCCCCGTCGCGGCCCACCGCGAGCCGGGGCGGGGTCGGCGGCGGGGCGTTCGGGCCGGTCGGGGCGAGATCGGGCACCGTGGGCAGCGCGGCGAACCGGCCCAACGTCATCGACACCGGCTCACCCTGCCCGGTGCGAGCCAGCAACAGCCCCGCTTGCAGCTCGGTGATGCCGGCCAACCCGGCGTCGAGGGCCACCGCGTACTGTCGGCCGCCACCGGAATTGCTCACCAGGTAGACCGTGCCGATCGTCGCGCCCGGCACCCGCGTGGCGGGCCGGCCCAGCTCGGGCAGGGCGAGCGGGGCGAGGTCGGTGCCGGCGGGCAGCGAGTTGAGCAGGGCGGGCGCGACCGGCGCCGCCTGTGCCCGGGTGGTGGCGAGCGCCGCCAGCACCCTGCTGGGATCGCGGACGAGGTAGCGCCGTTGGTGCCAGACCAGGTGCAGCCCGCCGTCGGGGTGGCGCAGCAGCAACGCGTCGTCGCCCAGCGGCCGACCGCCGTCGGCCTCGGTGCCGATCAGCAGCGCGGAACGGGGGGCCTCGCCGCCCGCGCCGGCCGGGACCGTCGAGCAGACGGTCCAGGCCGCGGTGGCCAGCCGGCCGGGGGCGGGCAGCGAATCGGGCGCGTCGGCGATGCCCAGCGGCAGCCCGCGCGGCACACCGTCGATCGTGCGTCGGGAGACCAGCACGGTCTTCGACCTGTCCGCGCCGACGATGAGCAGCGCCGAGGCGTAGTTGAGCACCGGGTGCAGCTTCTGCTCGCGATAGACGAACCGGGCGCCGGACTCCTTCTCCACGATCACCGCGCCCGGGTCGCGCCACCCGTTGCCGCCACCGGCGAACAGGCCGTAGAGCGCCGAACCACCGAGCCCGATCGCCGCGACCAGGACGCTGGCCAGGCCGGCGCCGGCCAGTCGCCGAAACGGCGACTGCGCGGGATCGGTCTCCCGCATGACCAGGGCAGCGACCGCCCGCTGGATGCTGAACTGGTAGGAGTGCAGCTGGTCCTGCCGCGACGGCATGAGGTCCCTTCCGGTGGATCGGCCGGGCACAGAATATGCGTTGCGTCGATGTCCTGCGGACCCTGCGTGGCCGTCACGGGGCAACCGGTACCATCCGTGGACGAATCCGACGGCGAGAGGGCACCCGTGGGCGCGCGTTTCGAAGAGCTGGCCTGGCGGGAGACCCCGATCGGCGCAATCAGCCTGCGTCGGCGCCGGGATCCGGCGCTCCAGGTCGAGGTGTACGAGGTCAAGCTCGGCGACGAGTACCTGATGTCCAGCCTCTTTCCGGTCGCGGAGATCGAGCTGGCCCGGCTCGGTCTCGCCGAGGTGGCCGGTGGCTCGCTCGACGTGGTGGTCGGCGGTCTCGGGCTGGGATACACCGCCTGCGCGGTGCTGGGTGACCCGCGGGTGCGTTCGCTGCTGGTGGTGGAGGCCATCGAGGACGTGATCAACTGGCACCGGCAAGGGCTGCTGCCGTTCGCGGCGGGGCTCGCCGAGGACCCGCGGACCCGGTTCGTGCAGGCCGACTTCTTCGCGGCGGTGGCCGGTGACACCGGCTTCGACACCGAGGTGCCCGGCCGGCGGTTCGACGCCGTGCTGCTCGACGTCGACCATTCCCCGCGCAACGTCCTGCACCCGAGCCACGCGGCGTTCTACCCGCCGGCCGGGTTGCGCCGGCTGGCCGCCCTGCTACGCCCGGAGGGAGTCTTCGCGCTCTGGTCGGACGACCCGCCAGACACCGAGTTCACCACAGCGCTCACCGAGGTGTTCGCGAGCGTACGGGCGCACGTCGTGCCGTTCGCCAACCCGCTCACCGGCGGCGAGTCCGCCAACACCGTCTACGTGGCACGCGCCGCGGGCTGAGTGGCGCCGGCCCCGCCGTTCAGTCGAGCGCGACTGGCTTCTCACGTCGCGGGCATGGTGGCGGCCGAATCGGGAAGGTGGCACGGGGGGTCGCCGCTGCGAGCGCGACCGGTTACCGGAGGTGGACATGCGTGCACTGCTCTGGGTCGTCGGCGTCGTCGCCGGTGTGCTGATCCTGCTCGGGCTGTTCCTTGAGGCGGTCCGCTGGCTGATCATCATCGGTCTGATCGCGCTGGTCATCGTGATCATCTTGGGCATGGTCAAGGGACGGCAGGCCGTGAACCACCAGACCCGCCGACGGTGACGCCGCTCAGAACCAGTCCGCGCGCATGTCGAGGGTCGTCCGGTCCCGGCTGTCCAACAGGTCGAACTGCGGACCGGTCCGGGGCAACTCGACCGTGAAGAAGTAGCGTGCGGCCTGCCGCTTGCCGGCGTGGAAGGCGTCGCCGGCCCCCTCCGGCGGCAGCGCCAGCACCTGCTCCAGCCACATCCACGCGATCACCACGTGCCCGACGGCCTCCAGATAGGCGGTGGCGTTGGCCAGCGCGAGCACCGGGTCCCCGTCGGCCCAGAGCCGACGGGTGACCGGGGTTACCCGGTCCACCGCGCCGGCCAGCCGGCCCGCCAGACCAGCCGCCTCGCCTCCGACCTTCCGGGCCCGCTCGATCGTGTCCCCGATCGTCGCGGTCAGCAGGGCGAGACCCGCACCGCCCTGCATGGTCATCTTGCGCCCGAGCAGATCCAGCGCCTGGATGCCGTGGGTGCCCTCGTGGATCGGGTTGAGCCGGTTGTCCCGGTAGTGCTGCTCCACGTCGTGGTCACGGGTGTAGCCGGCACCACCGAGCACCTGGATCGCCAGATCGTTGGCGGTGAGGCACCACTGCGACGGCCAACTCTTGGTGATCGGGGTGAGCACATCCAGCAGCAGGTGCGCGCGCTCGCGGTCGGCGTCAGCGGGCGCGGTCTTCTGTTCGTCGAGCAGCCGCGCGCAGTAGAGCACCAGCGCCAGCGCCCCCTCCACGTAGCTCTTTTGTGCCAGCAGCATCCGCCGTACGTCGGGATGGTCGATGATCGGCACCTGCGCGGCGGCCGGGTCCTTCGCGCCGACCGGACGGCCCTGCGGCCTCTCCTTGGCGTACGCCAGGCTCTTGAGATAGCCGGTGTAACCCAGCGCGGTGGCGCCTGCCCCGACCCCGATCCGCGCCTCGTTCATCATGTGGAACATCTGCGCCAGACCCTGATGCGGCGCGCCGACCAGGTGGCCGACCGCACCGGCGCGGCCGCCCGGCGTGTGCCCGCCGTCGCCGAAGCTGAGCAGCGTGTTGGTGGTGCCCCGGAAGCCCATCTTGTGGTTGAGCCCGGCCAACACCACGTCGTTGCGGTCACCGAGCGACCCGTCCGCGCCGACCAGCACCTTCGGCACGATGAACAGCGAGATGCCCTTCACCCCGGGCGGACCGCCGGAAATCCGGGCCAGCACCAGGTGGACGATGTTCTCGGCCAACTCATGGTCGCCACCAGAGATCCACATCTTGGTGCCGAAGAGCCGGTACGTGCCGTCCTGCTGGGGTTCGGCGCGGGTGGTGATGTCAGCCAGTGAGCTGCCGGCGTGCGGCTCGGACAGGCACATGGTGCCGAAGAACCGGCCGTCCAGCATGGGCCGGACGTAGGTGTCCACCTGCTCGGCGCTTCCGTGCGTCAACAGAAGGTTGGCGTTGCCCAGGGTGAGGAACGGGTACGCCGAGGTGGCCACGTTGGCGGCCTGGAACCAGGTGAAGCAGGCCGCCGTGACCGCGTGCGGCAGTTGCAGGCCGCCGACCGTGGCGTCCAGCCCGGCGGTGAGCAGGCCCGTCTCGGCGAAGCTGTCCAGCGCCGCGCGGACCTGCGGGATCAGCCGCACCCGCTGCCCGTCGAAGGTCGGCTCGGCGAGGTCCGCAGCGCGGTTGTGCGGGGCGAACTGCTCGGTGGCCACCCGCTCGGCGAGGTCCAGCGCGTCGTCGAAGGTTTCCCGGGAGTGCTCGGCGTAGCGGGGACGCTCGACGAGTTGGGACACCCGCAGCCAGTCGTGCAGCAGGAAATCGAGGTCGCGGCGGGAGAGCAGGGTGGACGGCACGGCACTCCTCAGCGGGCACGGGGTGGATCGGGCCAGGACGACGGCCCGAGGTCGCCCCCGGCCCATCCTGGCGGATCGACAGGGCGCGCACCACCGGCCCGGGCGCCGTTCGACGAGCGGAACTTGTCACACCGGCCGGCTAGGGTCGCTGTCCGTGACCGAACCCGGAGACGTCCCGCCCGAGGTCCTCGACCGGCTGCGGCCGATCTGCCTCGGGCTGCCGGAGACCTACGAGGAGCCCGCCTGGGTGGGCACGCGCTGGCGGATCCGCAAGCGGACCTTCGCCCACGTGCTCACCGTCGACCCCGACCGACAGGTGGCCCACGCCCGGGCCGCCGAGGTCGACGAGCCCGCCTGCCTGCTGATCTTCCGGTCGCCACCCGATGAGATCGCCGGGCTCCTGGGCAGTGGGCACCCCTTCTACAAACCACAGTGGGGCCCGAACGTGATGGGCATGGTCCTGGACGCGGACACCGACTGGGAGGAGGTCGACGAGCTGCTCACCGAGAGCTATCGCATGCTGGCCCCGAAGCGGCTCGCCGCCCTGGTCGGCCCTCCGGCCCCGCCGCTCGACTGACGCTGCCCACCGAGAAGGATCCCCGGCTGGCCTGGGTGGACGCGATGTCGACCACCCGTGTCGCAGGGCGGCGCTAGGGTCCCGGGCCATGGTTGATTTCGTACTGGTGGCGGGGGCGTGGCTTGGGTCGTGGGCATGGGACGAGGTGGTGCCGCCACTGCGGGCGGCCGGCCACGGCACCCATCCACTGACCCTCTCCGGCCTCGCCGACAAGCAGGGCGTGCCCGCTGGGCAGCAGACCCACGTGCGGGACATCGTCGACGAGATCGAGCGCCGCGACCTGCGCGACGTGGTGCTGGTCGGGCACAGCTACTCGGGCATCCCGGTGGGTCAGGCCGCCGAGCGGATCGGCAACCGGTTGACCCGGGTGGTCTTCGTCGACTCGGAGGTGCCGGTCGACGGCGGTTCGTTCGCCTCCGGTTGGTGGCAGGGCCCGGCGGCGCTGGAGTCGTTGATCGCGGACAACGGCGGCTACTGGCCGCCGCCGCCCGGCGCGGCCGACCTCGACGGCCAAGGGCTCACCGATGAGCAGGTGACACGGTTCATCGAGAACTCCACTCCGCACCCGGGCGCCACGCTGACCGAGCCGGCGGTGTTGACCCGCCCACTGGGTGAGCTTCCGACGACGTACATCAAGTGCCTGCTCGACGGGCCGGAGCCCAACGACACCGTGGCCAAGTTGCTGACCAGCGACCACTGGCGACTGCTCACGATGGCCACCGGCCACTGGCCGATGTTCTCCCAGCCCGCCGAGCTGGCCCGGCTGCTGGTCGCGGAAACCACCTGACCTGCACCCCGGGTGGGTGTCGGTCGGTCCCGGGCCGGCGATGTGCTGGACTGCCGTCGGGGCCACGCCGCGCGGTCAGTCCGATGAGTGTGATGCCTCTGAGTCATCAATATGCCGCTGAGGCATCACACTCATCGAGGTGAGCGCCGCCCGCGGTGTCGGGTCAAGCCCCGCCCGCGGCGGTCTGCTCAAGCGCCACCGTGCCATCAGGCCACCGGGTCGTCGAGGGTCCTGATGTGGCGCACCGGCGACGCGAGCAACCAGAACACGGCGAGCACGCCACCCAGACCGGCGACGACCAGCGTGGGCCGCAGCCCGATGGTGGCGCCCAACGCACCACCGACCAACGCGCCGAGCGGTCGGATGCCGTAGTTGACGGCGCTGTACGCCCCGGCGCGGCGGCCCCGCGCGTCGTCGGGCGTCACGGCGGTGATGAGGGCATTCAGGTTGACGTCCATCAGCATCACCCCGACGCTGGAGACCAGCTCGATGGCCGCCAGCATGGCAACCTTCGTCCAGGTGGGTCCGGACACCAGCGCGGTCAGCGCCAGCGGGGCGGGAAAGAGCACCACGCCGATCATGGCGGTACGGCCCAGCCCGATGGCGCGCGAGATCCGTGGGGCCAGCGCCGCGCCGGCCAGGCCGCCGAGCGCGCCGAAGCCGAAGGCGATGCCGATCGCGCCAGCTGACAGGTCGAGTTCACGGCTGGCGTAGAGCACCAGCAGTGCAGCGGAGATGAAGGTGAAGAAGTTGACCGTGCTGGTGCAGCCGAGGGCGGCACGCAGCACCGGGTGCCGCAGCACCAGCACCAGGCCCTCGCGGACCATCCCGAGAGTGGACGACCGACGCGGCGGCGGAGGCGACTCGGTGACCGGAATGCGACCGAGCAGCAGCGCGGAGCCGAGGAACGACACCGCGTCGACGACGATCGCGAGCGGCGCGCTGAGCGCTTGGACGAGCCCACCGCCGACGGCCGGGCCGGCGATGAACGAGAGGGATCTGCTCATGCTCAGCTTGCTGGTCGCGTCCACGTATGCCGATCGCGGCACCAGGGCCACGAAGAAGGCCTGACGCGCCATGGCGAACAGCACCGCCCCGGCGCCGGTGAGCAGTGCCACCAGGTAGAGCTGGGTGAGGGTGATCGCGTCGAACAGGTAGGCCACCGGCAGGCTGAACAGCACCGCCGCGCGGATCAGGTCGGCGATGATCAGGAGCCGCCGCTTGTGGGTGCGCTGGTCCACCCACGCACCCAGGAACAGGCCCAGCAGGTTGGGCAGCCAGATCAACGCGGTAAGGACGCTGACCTGCACGGGCGTCGCGGCGAGCAGGGAGACGGCGATCAGTGGCAGGGCCAGCTCGCTGATCCGGTCGCCGAACTGGGAGATCGTCTCGCCGATCCAGAAGGTGCGGAACCGCCGGTCGCGGTGCACGGCCGGCGGGGGCACGGTGGCGGTGACGGTCATGACGCGGCCGGGTCGTCGCCAGTCTCGGGCAGGAGGTAGCGCAACATCCGGACGACCCGCGCGCCGTCCGGAGGGGACTCCTCCTTACGCCGCACGTACGGAGCGATCAGCTCTTCAATCGACTCCTCCAGCTGCCGCAACTCGTCGGCGGTGGCCACGAATCGGGTGTCGGCCATGCCGGCCAACGCACGCCACTCGTCGTCCAGTCGGGGCTCCTCGTGCAGCAGCCACTGCTGCGGAGCCTCGGCGTTCCGGGCGAACATCTCGCCGCGCAGCTGCTGGCTGGCGGACTGCCCCTCGGCGCCGTCGGGCATCGTGAAGCGGAAGCCTCGGGCTGCCGCCTGCCACCAGCGTTCCCGCTTGCTGGTGGCACCGTCCCAGTCGATGACCAGGCCGAACGTCGCGAGGTGCCGCAGGTGCCAGCTGACCACCGACGGTGTGGCGCCGACGTGCGGCGAGAGCCCGGTGGCGGTCGCCGGGCCGTGCCGCTGAAGGTGCTCGAGGATCGCCAGCCGGACCGGATGGGCCAGTGCCCGCAGCGCCTGCGGCTCGGTGATCTCGAAATCCCCGTACGGATTCTTGAGAGACATGTTTCGAGAGTAGGCTCTCAGATCGGACCCGGGCAACCCCGAACCGCGGTGGGGTGCCGTAATGATCAGCCGATGCCCAACCGCGCCAACGGCTCGACCAGCTCACGCTCCTCGTAGCTGAGGTGCGACAGCAGGGCGTCGGTCAGCAGATCCACCGCGGCCCGCAGCTCGGCGAGGCCGTCCGGAGACCCGACATACGCGACCAGGGCCCGGTCGACACCCTCCAACACGTCGTGGATGACGTGATGCTCCTGCTCCAGCCGATCGACAACCGGGCCGAGTCGGGGGTCACGCGCACGTAGCCGGGGGAAGAGCGACTGGTCCTCGATCGTGTGGTGGGTGGTGACGATGCGGCAGTACGACTCGCAGTAGACGCCGAGCGTCCACCGGTTCTGCCGCATGGTCATGGTGTTGATGTGGGAGCGGGCCACGCCGGCGTCGATCTCGCCGGCCGCCACCTGCTCGATCAGGTCGTGAATCTGGGCCAGCTCGGCGCGCAGGCCGTCGTGGATCTGCACCAGGTGCTGCCCGGTGGCCTGCTCGTGCGGGGTGTAGGTGCGGTTCGGGTCGGGCACCGGCCCGGTCGGCCGGGTCGACTCGTCCCAGACGTCCTGGTCGCTGCGCCGCACGCCGTCGTCGGGGGTCGGCACCACGGCGAAAGCGCCGCCGGTCACGGTCGCGCGGCTCGGTCGCACTGGCGGCGCAGCCACCGGCTCCGGTGCCGACTCACGCTCCGGTGCCGCCCCGCGGTCGCGCTCGGCCGCCACCAGCTCGCGGACTGCGGGGGCCACCTCGCCGGCGAACCGCCGCAGGTCGTCGGGGTCGTCGCTGGCGAGGATGAAGGTGCTGACGCCCTCCCCCAGCGCCAGCTCGACCAGCTCCTGCACCCACTGCTCGGCGGGCCCGTTCAGCGGGCCACTCCCGACGGCCGAGAACTGGCCGGAGATGTTGAGCAGCCGGCGCACGTCCCGGGGTGAGCGCCCGGCCTGCTGGGCGGCCTCATCGATGGTCGCGTTGCCCTTGGCCAGGTCACTGGGCTGGAGGTAGCCCAGTGAGGGCAACCAGCCGTCGGCCCGACGACCGGTGAGCTGGAGCATCCGAGGCTTGTACGCGCCCAGCCAGATCGGCACCGCGTGTGCCGGAGCCGGGCCGCGCTTGGCGCCCACCACCCGGTAGAACTCGCCGTCGACACGAACTCCGCCGCGCGCCTCGGCGTCCCAGAGCTGACGGATGATCTCGATGGCCTCCTCCAGCGCTCGTACGCCCTGCCCGGGGGTCAACCGCCGACCACCCATCGCCTCGATGGCATCCCAGAACGCTCCCGCGCCGAGGCCGAGGCTGACCCGGCCACCGCTGAGCAGGTCCAGGCTGGCCACGCTGCGGGCAAGCACCGCCGGCGGGCGCAGCGGCAGGTTCGTCACGTTCGCCGCCACGTGCACTCGGCTGGTCCGGGCCGCGACGAAGCTCAGCAGCGTCCAGGTGTCGAGGAATGCGGGCTGGTACGGGTGGTCCTGGAAGGTGACCAGGTCCAGCCCGACCTGCTCGGCCAGGACGGCGACGCCGACCGTGCGGTCCGGATTGCCACCGCTGGGGGTGACGAAGGAGCCGAAGACCAGGTCGTGGCCGTAGTCGCTCATCTGCGAGCCTCCCGATTCACGCGACGCCTCTGGCGATGCGTCATAGCCTCAACCTTATGCCATACAGAACATCTGCTGCCGACAAGGTCTGTGGCGCTGCGCTATTGTCGACGCATGACGGGTGCCACTGACACGCGGGACCGGCCCGATCCGCTCGACGACGACCTGGGCTGGATGCTCGGTGTCGTCTTCCGTGGCTACGTCCGGGCGGCCGAGCACGCCCTCACCGACTTCCCCGGCGGCCCCCGCGGCTACCAGTTGCTCACCGCAGCGATCAACGGGCCAGCCCGAAACCAGGGTGCGATCGCCGAGGAGCTCGGCATCGACCGCACCGTCCTCACGTACCTGATCGACGACCTGGAACGGCCCGGGTTCGTCGCCCGTCGGGCGGACCCGGCCGACCGGCGCAGCCGGCTGGTGGACGTCACCGAGGTCGGCCGCGCGGCCTGGGAGCAGCGGCGGTTGGCGCTGCGGCAGGTCGAGTCACACCTGCTGGGCGCGCTCGCGCCGGCCGAGTCGGCGACGCTGCGGGCGCTGCTCCAGCAGGTCGCCTGCTCGGCTCAGGCGGTGGACCCGCTGCGCGACCTCTGCGAGGTTGTCGCGCAGGTGCGGCCCGACCCGACCACCCCTGCCCCGAACCGATCGGGGGCAGCGCCCGCGCCGGACCGGCGAGCACCCGCCACCCGAGACCGCCACCGCGGCACCGACTGATCGCGGTCGGCACGGATCATCGATCTTGGGAGGGGCCGGCCCAGTAGGGGCTCACCGCATCGAACTGTCAGGGTGTTGCCCGGGTTGAATCCCCGTTGTCGCGCGTCGCCGGGCCGGAAAAGATCATCTGTATGAAGCGTCGCGATCTTTTTGTGTTCGCCGGATTGGCGGCAGTTGCCGGATGCGGGAGCCCGGGTGCAGGTTCGAAGGGAAACGCCGGCAGGTTGACCTTCGCCAACCGGCTGAGGGTGCCGCCGCTGCTGGATCCGGCCGTCGCGGCGGACGGCACGAAGCGGTTTTCGTTGACGATGCGGGCCGGGCAGGCGGAGTTGCTCCCGGGAAAGCCGACGACGACGTGGGGTTTCAACGGCGCCTTCCTCGGCCCGACGATCCGCGCGACGCGTGGCGATCGCGTCGCGATGCGTGTGCACAACCAGCTCGGCGAGCCGAGCTCGGTCCACTGGCACGGCATGCGGCTGCCCGCGGTGATGGATGGCGGCCCGCACCAGACGATCCAGCCGGGCGCCACCTGGACCCCACACTGGACGATCGACCAGCCGGCCGCCACCTCCTGGTACCACCCGCATCCGCACGGCAGCACCGCCAAGCACGTGTACCGCGGGCTGGCGGGCCTCTTTCTCGTCGATGAACCGGCGACGGCCGCACTGGACCTGCCCTCGACGTACGGAGTGGACGACGTCCCGCTCATCCTGCAGGACAAGACCCTCGACGCGAACGGCGTTCTGCGGGAAGACTCCAAGCCGACGTGGGGCCTCATCGGCGACCAGATCCTGGTCAACGGGGTCTACGACCCGTACTTCGAGGTGACCACGACGCTGGTGCGGCTGCGCATCCTCAATGGCTCCAACGCGCGAATGTACAACGTCGAGTTTGCCGACCGGCGACGGTTCCACGTCATCGGCACCGACGCCGGCCTGTTGGCGGCGCCGGTGACGGTCGACCGCGTGCAGCTGAGCCCAGGGGAACGGCTGGAGGTGCTGGTCGAGTTCGCCCCGCGCGACGAGGTCGTGCTGCGCAGCGTCGCCGGCGACAACGGGATCGACGAAGGGGATTACGAGCTGCTGAAGTTCGTCGCGGCGGGCCAGCTCAAGCCCGGGCCGTCGGTGCCGCAGCGGCTGGCCGCGAGCCCGCGCGTCGAGGCACCCGCGGGCGCTCGGGAGCGCACGTTCCGGCTCAACGGCAGCGACGCGATCAACGGGCGGGAGATGGACATGGCCCGCATCGACGAGGTGGTGCCCGCGGGCGCGAGCGAGATCTGGCACGTGCAGAACAGCGTCTACGCCCACAACTTCCACATCCACGAAGTGGCATTCCGCATCCTGGACATCGACGGGAGGCAGCCGCCGGCCTACCTGCAGGGTCCGAAGGACACGGTGTTCATTCCCGGCAAGTCGACGGTACGGCTCGCCGTGCAGTTCGGGCACCACACCGACCCGAAGACGCCCTACATGTACCACTGCCACATTCTTCGGCACGAGGACAAGGGCATGATGGGTCAGTTCGTGATCGTGGAGCCCGGCACCGAAGCGTCGGTCCCCCGCACGTTGCCGAGCCACCACCACCATCACGGCTGAGCCGCCCGTACATACCCTTGCAACTCGAACACCGAGGCCTCCAGCAGGTCGGCGAGGCCGGCCCAGCCGATCGGTTTCCCCGGGCGGGGTCGCCCGCCCGGGGCCGAGCGCATGACGGTCGGCTGCGGGTCGGGCGCTTCGTTAGGGTGATGGACATGTCCGCACGCCGCCCGCACCGCCACGACGCCGGCCGGAGGTGGGCCGGACCGGCGGCCTCCGCACGCACCATCGGGCCGGGCGACTGGTGAGTGGTGCACGCGTACCCGTCCCGCGGGGTGAGTCGGCGGCACCCGCGCACGGCCGACCCGGACTGGTCGACGCCTGCGGTCGGCTCGCCCGGTCGCGCCCCTTCGAGGTCGGCATCGTCGCCGTCATCCTCGCCAACGGGATCGTCCTCGGCCTGGAGACGTACCGGGGCCTGACCCCGGCAGGCACGGCACTGCACTGGCTGGAGTTTTTCTTCCGTACCGTCTTCGTCGTCGAGATCGGCGTCCGGTTGGCGGCCTACGGCAAGCGTCCGCAGGACTTCTTCCGGCAGAGCTGGAACGTCTTCGACTTCGTGGTGATCGCGGCGATCTTCATACCGGGCCTGCACGGGGATCCCGCACTGCTCCGCGTCGTGCGGGTCGCCCGCATGGTCCGGTTGGTGCGGTTCTCGCCGGGCCTGCGGACCATCGTCTCCGCGCTGTGGCGGAGCCTGCCGGGCGTCGGCGGCTTTCTCGCCCTCGCCGTCGTGACGCTCTACGTGTACGGCATGGCCGGGTGGCTGATCTTCGGAAGCAGGTACCCGGAGGAGTACGGCGACATCGGCCGATCCCTGCTGACGTTGTTCGTGCTGCTGTCGCTGGAGACGCTGCCGGACCTCATCGAGCAGGGCATGGCGATCTCGCCGTGGACGCTGCTCTACTACGTCAGCTACGTGGTCATCACCGTCAACCTGCTGCTCAACATCCTCATCGCGGTGATCGTCAACTCGATGGAGGAGGCGCGCCGGTTGGAGATGACCGAACGCCTGGCCCCCGGGTACGACGAGGACGGCGACGGCGTACCGGACGAGGTGGACCGCATCGCGATCACACAACGGCTGGACGACCTGCGGGCAGTCATCGCCGAGTTGGAGCGGGAGCTGCGCATCGACCGGGAGGACGGGCACGGACGGTCCCACCGGGACGGCGCCCGCGCCACTATCCGAACTGGAGAACACAGCGCGAGCGTCGGATCACCGGCGCAGCGGACAGCCCACAGGCGGCGCTGATCCCAGCAGCCGGGTCACCGGATGCCTTCGCCCGCGCTGCCGCACCCTCGTAGGGGCATCCCGCAGTATGGTGGAACGGCCATGAACAGGGATTCCAGCGCGATCCGCGAAGAACTGCTGCGGCTGCGCCAGCAGACCGAAAGCCAGGCCGCCGCCCTGGACGGCGACCTACGGAGCCTTTTCGAGGCATCCCGGTCGTCCAACGCCGATGACGAGCATGACCCCGAGGGCAGCACGATCGCCTTCGAACGCGCACAGCTCACCGCCGTCCTGGACGCGGCACGCCGACGCTTGGCCGAGCTGGACGGTGCGCTGCGACGGGTCGACGAGGGCAGCTACGGCGTGTGCGAACGGTGCGCCCTTCCGATTCCCGCCGAGCGGCTCGTCGCCCGCCCATCTGCGCGTACGTGTGTCGCCTGCGCCAGCCGACGGTGACGGTGCCCGTCGACCGTGAGGGCTGATCGCCTCGACCCGTGCCCCACCACCTGACCAGAGGGCACCCGCACAGCCGGGTGCCCTCAACGGCTCCGGGCGTAGATGGCGCGGTCACCGAGCTCCTCCTCGATGCGGATGAGCTGGTTGTACTTGGCCGTGCGGTCGGAGCGCGACAGCGAGCCGGTCTTGATCTGCCCGCAGCCGACGCCCACCGCCAGGTCGGCGATGGTGGTGTCCTCGGTCTCCCCGGATCGGTGCGACATCACCACCCGGTACCCCGCCTTGTGGGCGGCGTCCACCGTTGCGAGGGTCTCGGTGAGCGTGCCGATCTGGTTGACTTTGACCAAAATCGCGTTGGCGTAGCCGCCTTCGATCCCGTCGCGAAGCCGGTCGACGTCGGTGCAGAAGACGTCGTCGCCGACCAACTGCACGCGCTCTCCCGCCACTGCTGTCAGCCGCTTCCAGCCGGCAATGTCATCCTCGGCCATCGGGTCCTCGATCGAGCTGATCGGGTACCGGGAAACAAGGTCGAGCAGGTAGTCGATGTGCTCCTCGACGGTGCGCTGGCGTCCCTCGCCGACGTAGTCGTAGACGCCCGCATGGAAGAACTCCGAGCTCGCCGGGTCGAGGCAGATCAGCACGTCGGTCCCGGGCTCATAGCCGGTGTCCTCGATCGCGCGCAGCACGAACCGTAGCGCCTCGTCAGCGCTCGCGAAGTTCGGCGCGAAGCCGCCCTCGTCGCCGACATTGGTGCTGTGACCGGCCACGGCCAGCGACGCCTTGAGGGTGTGGAAGACCTCCGAGCCCATCCGGACCGCCTCGGCAAAGGTCTGCGCACCGACCGGCGCGATCATGAACTCCTGGAAGTCGAGCGGATTGTCGGCGTGCGCGCCGCCGTTGATGATGTTCATCATCGGCACCGGCAGCAGGCGGGCGCCGACGCCACCGACATAGCGGTAGAGCGGCTGCCGGTGCGCCACCGCCGCCGCCTTCGCCGCCGCCAGGGACACCGCCAGGATCGCGTTGGCGCCCAATCGACCCTTGTCCTTTGAACCGTCGAGATCGATCATCGTCTCGTCGATCAGCGCCTGATCCTCCGCGTCGAACCCGATCACCGCTTCGGCGATCTCGCCGTTGACCGCAGCGACAGCCGTACTGACGCCCTTGCCGTGAAAACGCGTGCGGTCTCCGTCGCGCAGCTCGACCGCCTCGTTCGTTCCCGTCGACGCGCCGGAGGGAACGGCGGCCCGGCCGGTCGATCCGTCCGCGAGAACCACATCGGCCTCCACGGTCGGGTTCCCCCTGCTGTCGAGAATCTGCCGACCACGCACCCGACTGATTACCGTCATCACAAACTCCCTGATCAAGATGCCTTTTCGCAGCCAGACTGGCACGAAACGGCGGCCGTGCCACCGCGACGATGAACACGTTGACCCGTACCCCAGGGTGCGGGTTTAGGGTCGCGGGATGCAGGTGGGTGAGCTGGCACGCCGGACCGGGACCACGGTCCGGGCACTGCGGTACTACGAGTCGGCCGGGCTGGTCGTGCCCCGGCGGCTGGGCAACGGCTACCGCGAATACGACACGATCGCCGTGCGGCTGGTGACACAGATTCGCGAGCTGATGGCACTCGGCCTCACCGTCGAGGAGACCCGACCGTTCGTGGAGTCGATCGCCGGTGGCTCCGAGGACACCGACGTGTGCGCGGCGGCGGTGGCCACGTACCGCAGCACCATCACCAACCTGCAGGAACGGATCGGCAAGTTGACTGCCCAGCGGGAGGCGCTGGATGCTCGCCTTGATGCGGCCGCGACTCAGGTCGTACCCGGCAGTCACGCACCAGGCGCCGATCCCGCCGCGCTGGTCGGCACCAGATTGCCACCCCTGTCCTTCTACGGCACCGACGGCCGCCCGGTCGATCTCGGCGCGCTCGGCGTCGGGCGCAGCGTCATCTTCGTGTACCCACTGACCGGGCGGCCGGGCGTCGACCTGCCCAACGGGCTGTTGGAGGTCCACGGCGCCCGGGGCAGCACCGAGCAGGCCGCCTGGTTCCGCGACCACCACGCGGAACTCCGCGCGGCCGGCGCTGCCCGGGTGTACGGCCTGTCCGCGCAGTCGACCGGGTATCAGCGGGAACTCGCGCACCGGCTGCGGCTGCCCTACCCGCTGATCCCCGACCCGAGGCTGACCCTCGCCACCGCACTGCACCTGCCGACCCGTACCGCGGGTGACATGACGCTGTACGAGCGGCTGACCCTGATCATCGCCGACGGCGAGGTGGAACACGTCTTCCACCCGATTCCGGAGCCGGCGTCGCACCCGCTGCACGTCATGCGGTGGCTCACCAAGCGACGCCAGGACTCCGGATCGGTCAGCCCTTCCTAGAAGTCGTCGTCGAAGGCGACCGTGCCGGTCACCCCGACCTGGTACGCCGACACCCGCCGCTCGAAGAAATTGGACAGCTCCTGGACGTCCTGCAACTCCATGAAACCGAACGGGTTGCTGGACCCGTAGTGCGGCGCGATGCCCAGCTGGGCGAGACGGCGATCGGCGACGTGCTGGAGGTACTCCCGCATGTCGGTCAACGTCAGGCCGGGCACGCCGTGGCCCAACAGGTCCTCGGCGAACTGCACCTCACACTCGACGGCCTCGGTGAGCATCTGCCGAACCTGGTCGGCGAGGTCGTCGTCGAACAGGTCCGGCTCCTCGCCGCGGACGGTGTCGACGACGTCGAACGCGAACGCCATGTGCATGGACTCGTCGCGAAACACCCAGTTGGTGCCAGAGGCCAGGCCGTGCAGCAGGCCACGGGAGCGCAGGAAGTAGACGTACGCGAAGGCGCCGTAGAAGAACAACCCCTCGATGCAGGCGGCGAAACAGATCAGGTTGAGCAGGAACGTACGTCGGTCCTCCCGGGACCGCAGCTCCCGCAGGTCGTTCAGGGAGTCGATCCAGCGGAAGCAGAACTCGGCCTTGCGACGGATCGAGGGGATGTTCTCGATGGCGGCGAAGGCGGCGAACCGCTCGGTCTCGTCGGGCACGTACGTGTCGAGCAGGTTCAGGTAGAACTGGACGTGCACGGCCTCCTCGAACAGCTGCCGGGACAGGTAGAGGCGGCCCTCGGGGCTGTTGACGTGCTGGTAGAGGTTGAGCACCAGGTTGTTGGCGACGATCGTGTCGCCGGTGGCGAAGAACGCCACCAGCCGGCTGACCAGGTGTCGCTCGGCCGGCGACAGCTTGTCGAGGTCGGCGAGGTCGGCGTGCAGGTCGACCTCCTCGACCGTCCAGGTGTTGCGGATGGCGTCACGGAACCGGTCGAAGAAGTGCGGGTAGCGCATTGGGCGGAGGGTGAGGTCCATTCCGGGGTCGAGCAGCATGTGCGTGGTCCTCCTGTCGGCGGTGGTGTCGGCGGCGCTCACTGGCAGGCCTCGCACGACTCGGGGTTCTCCAGGGAGCAGGCAAGGGCGTCGGCGTCGGTCGCCACCGGCGCGACAACCGTGACGGTGGCCTGCTGGATCCGGGTGGCGGGGCGCGAGCGCAGGTAGTAGGTGGTTTTCAGCCCGGCCTTCCAGGCGTACAGGTACATCGAGGAGAGCTTGCCGATGGTCGGTGCGGCCAGGAACAGGTTCAGCGACTGGGACTGGTCGATGAACGGGGCGCGGGCGGCGGCCAGGTCGATCAGCGCCCGCTGCGGCAGCTCCCACGCGGTGCGGAACAACTCCCGGACGCCGGCCGGCAGCTCCGCGATGTCCTGCACCGACCCCTCGGCCCGCTTGATCGCCGACCGGACCCGGTCGGTCCACAGACCACGGGCCTTCAGCTCGCGTACCAGAGCGGTGTTGACCTGGAGAAATTCCCCCGACAGGGTCTCACGCTTGAACAGGTTGGACACCTGCGGCTCGATGCACTCGTAGCACCCGGCGATCGAGGCGATGGTCGCGGTCGGTGCGACCGCCACCAACAGTGAGTTACGCAGCCCGTACGCCTCGACCTGCTCCCGCAGGGCGGCCCAGCGCGCGGTCTGCGTGCCCTCGACGCCCCACAGGTCGGGTTGCAACTGACCCCGCGCGGCCCGAGTCTGCCCGTACGCCGGGTGCGCGCCGAAGCGGCGCGCCAGGTCGGCGGAGGTCTCCAGCGCGGTCAGGTACAGCTCCTCGCTGATCTGGGTGGACAGCTTTCGCGCGGTCGGGGAGTCGAACGGCAGCCGCAGCGCGAAGAACACGTCCTGCAGGCCCATGAGCCCGAGCCCGACCGGCCGCCAGCGGGGGTTGCTCGCCGCCGCCTGCCGGGTCGGGTAGTAGTTGATGTCGATGACCCGGTCGAGGAAGGTCACCGCGGTACGGACCGTGGCGCGTAGCCGCTCCCAGTCGATGCCGCCGTCGCCGAGGTGGGCGGCGAGGTTCACCGAACCCAGGTTGCACACGGCGGTCTCGGCGTCGCTGGACACCTCGACGATCTCGGTGCAGAGGTTGGACAGGTGCACCACGTTGCCCGGTTCGGCGGTCTGGTTGCACAGGCGGTTGGCGGCGTCCTTGAAGGTCATCCACCCGTTGCCGGTCTGGGCGAGGGTCCGCATCATCTTTCCGTACAACTCCCGCGCCGGGACCTGCCGCACGTAGCGGCCCTGCGTCTCGGCCTCCCGGTACGCGGCGTCGAACCGCTCCCCCCAGAGGTCGGGCAGCTCGGGCACCTCGTGCGGGTCGAACAGCGACCACATCTCGTCGGCCTCGACCCGGCGCATGAACTCGTCCGGGACCCAGTTGGCCAGGTTCAGGTTGTGGGTACGCCGGGCGTCCTCGCCGGTGTTGTCCCGCAGCTGGAGGAACTCCTCGATGTCCGGGTGCCACGGCTCCAGGTAGACGCACGCCGCGCCCTTGCGTCGGCCGCCCTGGTTGACCGCGGCGACGCTCGCGTCCAGCGTGCGCAGCCACGGCACGATCCCGTTGGACTGCCCGTTGGTGCCGCGGATCAGCGCGCCCCGGGACCGGACCCGGGAGTACGCGATGCCGATGCCGCCGGCGAACTTGGACAGGTTGGCGACCTGGGCGTACCGCTGGTAGATC
This sequence comes from Micromonospora sp. NBC_01638, assembly GCF_045209745.1. Lineage (NCBI taxonomy): Bacteria > Bacillati > Actinomycetota > Actinomycetes > Micromonosporales > Micromonosporaceae > Micromonospora > Micromonospora sp. NBC_01638. Next base: position 5,366,113 of record NZ_CP109273.1, on the reverse strand, counting down.
GAGTCCAACTCGTCGAGCGGGGAGTCGACCAGGTAGCAGGAGGACATCTGGGTGTGCCGGGTCCCGGAGTTGAACAGCGTCGGTGAGCTGGGCAGGTAGGCCAGGCTGGACATCAGTCGGTAGAAGTCGGCCGCCTCGTCCGGCGTACGGGACAGCCCGCAGGCCACCCGCAACAGCCAGTACTGCGGGGTCTCCAGCACCAGCCGGCTGGTGGGGTGGCGCAGCAGGTACCGGTCGTACACGGTGCGCAGGCCGAAGTACTCGAACCTCCGGTCGCCGTCCGGATCGATGGCGTCGTCGAGCATCGTGGCGTGTGCGGCGACGAACGCGGCGGTGTCGTTACCGATCAGGCCCTCGGCGTGGCCGACCCGGATCGCCGCGCTGAACGAGGTGACGCCCTGCCGACGCACCTCCTTGTCGACGTAGCCGGCCAACAGCCGGGCGGCGAGGCGCGAGTACTGCGGTTCCTCACCAATCATCTCGGCCGCCGTCTGGATGGACAGCCGATCCAGCTCGGCCGTCGTCGCGCCGTCGTACAGGCCGCTGATCGTGCGGGTGGCGACGCGCATCGGGTCGACGTCGGTGAGGTCGTCAGCCCACCGCTCGACCGCCCGGACGATCTTGTTCACGTCCACGGATTCGGTGGCGCCGTCGCGCTTGCGGACCTGCATCGGCGTGCGCCGCAGGGTCGCGTCGCTGCTGGCCGGGACTACCTCGGTGACTGTCACCACTCACTCCTCGCGAGTTCGAGACCTGATGGCCCTCGGACGCGAGAAGACAGACACCGGCGGACACACGCCAGCGAGGCGTGGGTCAGGTGGCGTCAGCCGTCCCACGCGGCCTCGGACCGCCGCCCACCCGGGTGCGGGTGTGCGGCGCGCTGGCAGGTCTTCGGACTCGCGGACACGACCGGGCTCGCCGGTCTCCTACTGGCCGTCGCTTCCCAGGCCGATTGGTGGCCCAGTGCTGATGACGGCGGTCGTTCCCACTCACCGCTGCGGGACAGTCCCGGATTTTCACCGGGTTCCCTCTTGCCTCGACCACATCGGATGACGCGGCCGAACCAGCTGCGCTCGACACCATATATAGGGACGCAGCCGTTGTCACACACCACATGTCGGTCTTCGGCGTGTCGGCGGCCGGTCTGGTGATGACCGTCACCAGACTCGTCCAGCCGACCCGGGCGGCTGCGACAAAGATTCGATCTATCAGGTCAATGGATGCATCGAACGTCGAGCACACTCCGCCGGCAAACGGTGCCCAGGAGCGAACATCCAATCTTCACGGTGTCCACTTCGCTCGCCGTGCCAGAGTGCGCGGGTCCCCCAGCCGAGCAGGAGGTCGAAAACATTAGATGTATACGGCCCGAGGGTGATCAACCTCGTTGACGCACCGAATCGACCCTCCGTATACTTTTCGTGATCATCTGATCTTTGGGCCTAGAGCCGGGCGAGGAGCGCATGCCGCAGATCACTGCCGTCACCGTCGAGGACGTCCGCTTCCCCACCTCCCTGACCGCCGACGGGTCTGACGCCATGAACAAGGACGGCGACTACTCGGCGGCCTACGTCGTGCTGCACACCGACGGCGTCGACAGCGCGGGTGCGCCGCTCGCGGGTCACGGCCTCACCTTCACCATCGGTCGGGGCAACGACATCGTCGTCGCGGCGGCGGTCCACCAGGCACAGCGCCTCGTGGGCCTGGATGTGGCGACGATGGCAGCCGACATGGGGGCGGTCTACCGCCTGCTCACCTCCGACTCACAGCTGCGGTGGCTCGGGCCCGAGAAGGGCGTCGTCCACCTGTCGCTGGCGGCCGTGCTGAACGCCTCGTGGGACATGGTCGCCCGGGTTGCCGACAAGCCGCTCTGGCGGCTGCTCGTCGACATGTCCCCCGAGCAGCTCGTCGACATCGCGGACCTGCGCTACCTGTCCGACGCGCTGACCCGGGACGAGGCTCTGGCCATCCTGCGCGCCAAGCAGAGCACGCGGGCCGACCGTCTCGCCGAACTCGACCGGACCGGCTACCCCGCCTACACCACCTCGGCCGGCTGGCTGGGCTACGGCGACGACAAGCTGCGCAGGCTGTGCCAGGAGGCGGTGGACACCGGCTACGGCTACGTCAAGCTCAAGGTGGGCGCCAGTCTCGACGACGACATCCGCCGATGCACGATCGCCCGGGAGATCCTCGGCCCGCACCGCAAGCTGATGATCGACGCCAACCAGGTGTGGGACGTCGGTCAGGCGATCGAGTGGGTCAAGGCCCTCGCCCAGTTCACACCGCTGTGGATCGAGGAGCCGACCAGCCCCGACGACATCCTGGGCCACGCGGCCGTCCGCCGCGCCGTCGCTCCCATCGGGGTAGCCACCGGCGAGCACTGCCACAACCGGGTCATGTTCAAGCAGCTGTTCCAGGCCGGGGCCATCGACTTCTGCCAGTTGGACACCGGCCGGCTGGCCAGCATCAACGAGATCGTCGCCGTGCTGCTCCTCGCCGCGAAGTTCGGCGTCCCCGTCTGCCCACACGCCGGCGGTGTCGGGCTGTGCGAGATGGTCCAACACGTTTCGGTGCTCGACTACGTCGCGATCTCGGGGGATCTCACCGACCGTGTCACCGAGTTCGTCGACCACCTGCACGAGCACTTCACCGATCCGTGTGTCGTCCGGGACGCCGGGTCAGGCAGCGGATATGTTCTTCCCAGCCGGCCCGGCTACTCCACCCAGATGCGTCCCGAGTCAGTTGCGCGGTACCGGTTCCCCGACGGCGACTACTGGGCTGCGGCAGAGCCGACTACCGTGTCATCTCCGGAGCCGTACGTGATCGCAGGTGGGACGGCCACCCCCGCCGGCCGCTAGGAGGTGTCATGTCTCGCACCGACGAAGTGGTGAACGGGATCAAGCGGATGATCCTCGAAGGGTCGTTCAAGCCCGGGGATCGGCTGCCCGTCGAGAAGGATCTCGCCGAGTCGCTCGGCGTCTCACGGGGATCGCTACGCGAGGGGATGTCGGCCCTGTCGATCCTCGGCATCGTCAACATTCGCCAGGGTGACGGCACCTACGTCACGAACCTCGACGCGCCGCAACTGCTGGCCCCGATGGGCTTCGTGGTGGACTTCCAGGGCCAGGGCGACCCACGGCACATCCACACCGTTCGACGGCTGCTGGAGTGTGAGGCCGCCCGGTTGGCGGCGACCAGGATCACCGACGAGGCCCTCGCCCAGGCAGGGGCACTGCTCGACGAGGCGGCCCAGATGGTCGGTCAGTCACCGCAGGACCACGAGCGAATCATCGAGATCGACATCGCCTTCCATCGGATCATCGCCGTGCACGCCGGGAATCCGGTGCTCGGTGGCCTGATCGAGGCGTTCGCCGGGCGCACCGTACGCGGACGGCTCTGGCGCAGCCTGCACGAGGAGGGCGCGGACCGGCGTACCCACGACGAGCACGTGGCGATCCTGAAGGCCCTCGTGGCACGCGACCCGGAGCGGGCCCGCACCCGCATGGCCAACCACCTGATCGGGGTCGAGGAGTCGTTGCAGGGGTTACCCGACGACGGTGACGCGAGCCTCGACACCGCCGCCCGGTCGTGACCGCCCACCCGCCCCGCTAGGCGACCACCGTCACTGCTCGTCCCGTTGCGCGGTGGTGCTCCCGGTCATCGCCGCGACCAGGTCGTCGGTGGTGACCTCGTCCGCGCGAAGCCGGGCCGCCCGCCGGCCGAGGCGCAGCACCTCGACGCGGTCGGCGATCTCGAGCACCTGCGGCATGTTGTGGCTCACCAGCACCACCGACATGCCGGCGTCGCGGGCACGCCGGACGACGTCCAGCACGCGCCCGGTCTGAACGACGCCGAGTGCCGCGGTGGGCTCGTCGAGGATGACCACGCTGGTCGCCCAGATGATGGCGCGGGCCACCGCGACGCACTGCCGTTGCCCACCGGACAACATCGCGATCGGGGTGGTGACCCGGGGAATCCGTACCCCGAGTTCGTTGAGGGCCGCGGCGGCGCCCTGCCGCATCGCGCGCTTGTCGAGCAGCCCCAGCCGACGCAGCGGCCCGGAGCGCAGGATCTCCCGCCCGAGGTACAGGTTGGCGGCCACGCTGAGGTCGTCGGCGACAGCGAGATCCTGGTAGACGGTTTCCACCCCCGCGCGCCGGGCGTCGACCGGGGTGGCGAAGTGGACGGGACGACCGCCCACCCGGATCTCGCCCTCGTCGGGCGGGTGCACACCGGACAGCGTCTTGATGAGAGTGCTCTTCCCGGCGCCGTTGTCGCCGATCAGCGCCACGACCTCACCCCGGTGGACCGTGAAGTCGGCGCCGCGCAGCGCCTCGACGTGCCCGAACCGCTTGACGATGCCCCGGGCTTCGAGGACCGGTGGTTCCTCGGCGGTCGGCTGCTGAGCGCTGCCGGCGGTGGCGGCTGGGGTAGCGCCCATCACTGCACCGGGGGGTTGGCGCAACTGGGTTCGAGCACCGCCTTGATCTCCGCGGAGTCGATGTTCTCCTTGGTCACGAACGTGACGCCGGTGTCCGCCGACGCAAGCGGCGCTTTGTCCCGGAGGTGCCGGACCATCTTGTCGACGCCGAAGTAGCCCATCTTGAACGGGTTCTGCACGACCAGCGCCGAAATCTGACCGTTGCGCAGCCCGGCGACCTCGTCCGGGGCGGCGTCCCAGCCGATGATGACCACCTTGCCCGACTTGTTCGCCGCCTTGATGGCCTGCGCGGCACCCAGCACGCTCGGCTCGTTGGCAGCGAAGACGCCGGCGAGGTTGGGGTTGGCGGTGAGGATGTTCTCGGTGACGCGTCGTGCCTCGTTGACATCGCTGCGGCTGGGCTGCTGGCCGACCAGCTTCAGGTTGGGGAACTGGGCGAGGCCGGCCTTGAAGCCGTCGACCCGCTCGGTGTTGGTCTGCGATCCGGGCTGGAACTCGACCAGCGCCACCTCGTGGTTGCCGGGGCCAAGTTCGGTGGCGAGCAGCTTCGCCGCCTCGACGGCCGACGCACGGTTGTCGGTGGCGAAGAGGGGCACGTTCGACGGCTGCGGGCTGGTGCCCGAGTCGATCATCGCGACCGGGATGTTGGCGGCGAGCGCCTGGTCGGTGGCTGGTGCCAACGCGCGGGAGTCGGTCGCCGCGTAGACGATGCCGTCGACCTTCTTGGTGACGAAATTCTGGATCAGGTTGACCTGGCCCTCGACATCGGTCTCGGTGGTCACCCCATCCCACTGGACGGTGACGTTTCCCGCGCGCTGCGCGGCGCAATCCGCGCCCGCCTTCACCGTGTTCCAGTAGTCGGCCCCGACGGCCTTCGGGACGACCGCGAGCTTCAACGGACCGCTCGCGTCCTTGGTCGTGCCGTCGCCGCCGTCGCGAACGGCGACCCCGCCGCAGGCGCTGAGGAGAGCGGTCGCTGCGGCGGCGGCCAGGATGGCCTGTGCGCGCAGGAGGGGTCCTCGCGTCCGCCGGCTGGTGGTGGTGTGTGCCATGGTGTGTCCTTCCTCGTTCGGACTCTCGGAATGGCAGGTCAGCCCCGTGACTCCAGCCGCCGGCGGCGATACTGGTCAAAGTAGACGGCGGCCCAGATGATCAGGCCGACGATCACCTGCTGGTAGTGGATGCTGATGTCGAGCAGGACGGCACCGTTGCGCACCAGGGCGATGAGGAACGCGCCGATGATGGTCCCGACGATCCGGCCCTGCCCCCCGAACAGGCTGGCTCCGCCGATGACGGCGGCGGCGATGACGTCGAGCTCCAGCGAGATCCCATAGTTCGGCTGGCCGGAGTTCACCCGGGAGGCGGCGATCATGCCGCCCAACCCGACCAGCACACCCGCCAGCACGTACACCCCGCTCAGGTGACGTCCCACCCGGATGCCGGCGCGGCGGGCTGCCTCCAGATTGGAACCCATCGCGTAGGTGTGCTGACCGAAGCGGGTCTGGGAGAGCAGGAAGGCAACCCCGACGGCGACGAAAACAGTGATCACCACGGCGAACGGTATGCCGAGGATCTCCCCGTTGCCGAGCAGCTGAAAGGATCGGGGCAGGCCATAGACGCCGACTGCGCCGGTGATGATGAAGACGAGACCACGGCCCACGGACATCGTGCCCAGCGTCGCGATGAACGGCGGAATCCGGGCCACGGTCACCAACAGCCCGTTCACCAGCCCGGCCAGCGCGCCGACGCCGATGGCGACCACCGTCGCCGCCCAGAGCGGGAAGCCGAGGTCGCGGACGACCATCGCTCCCACGACGCCGGAAAGCGCGGCGACCGACCCCACGGACAGGTCGATGCCCTTCGTGATGATGACCACCGTCTGCGCCGTGGCGATGATGGCAATCACCGCGGTCTGCGCCCCGATGTTGAACAGGTTGTCCGCCGTCAGGAAATAGGGACTGGCGAAGGCCAACGCGATGAACAGGACGACGAGCGCGGTGGCCGCGGTGAACTCGGAGACGGCGTGGGAGATCCGTTCCCGGAACCAGTCGCTGAGTTCGCGCTGCGTGCCGGCGGTCGCCTCGACGAAACTCACGCCGGACCTCACCTCCCATGCGTGGCTCCGGCACGCGACGGGGGACCCGCCCAACGAGCCGAGCACCTGTGAGCAACCGAGCCGCCTCGGACGGGAGGGGCGGGCACGCACATACCCACACCGCCGGCGAAGATAGGTCGGATGTTTCCCTGAATCAGGCGTTACGATGCCACGCGTTCGCCTGTGTTGCCAAGGTCTTGGGGCTATGTTTTATCGTCGTTTCCCGAGCCGCCGAGGGGATACGTCTGATCAACCCGGCACAACCTGCGGCGGAACGGGGACGGCCCAGGCCGACACGTTGTCGCCAGTACGCTGCCGACGGGTCACGGTCCGCACAGGACCGACGATCACGGCGGGAAGAGGCGGACCGCGCATGCGGACCGTCAGGACGCGGACAGCCGGTACGCCCGGCGGGCGGTCTGCCGCCAGATGGCCGCACGCTCGTCGTCGCGCAGCGGGTCCAGCAGGTCGGCGAGGACCTCGACCCAGCGGGTGTACGAGGTGGCGAGCAGGCACACCGGCCAGTCCGAGCCGAACATCAGCCGGTCCGGTCCGAACACGTCGAGCGCGTGCTCGACGGCGGGCCGCAGCTCCGCCGTCGTCCAGGACGGCCCGTCCACCTCGGTCACCAGGCCAGAGAGTTTCGCCGTCGTGTTGGGCTCGGCGGCGAGCGCCCTCAGGTCACGGGGCCAGTCGCCGAGGCCGGCGTGCCCGAACGGAGGCCTGCCGAGGTGGTCCAGGACGAACCGCATCTGCGGCAGGTCACGGACGAGCCGGGTGGCTGCGGGCAGCTGGTGGTCTCGCACCAGCAGGTCGAAGGCGAGGCCAGCGGCGCCGACCGCGGCGATGCCCCGCCGCACGTCCGGGCGGTCGAGGTAGGACGGGTCAGGTTCGGACTGGACGAGGTGGCGGATCCCGACCAGCCGCTGGCCGCCTCTTGCCGCCCGGAGCCGGTCGAGGCGATCCCCGACGTCGTCGGCGGTGAGGTCGACCCAGCCGACGACCCCGCCGATGAGGGGGTCGTCGGCCGCGATGCCCAGCAGCTCGGGCGTCTCCGTCCGGACGGCGACGGTCTGCACGACGACGGTCTGGGTGACTCCGACGGCCCGAGCCGTCGGGGCGAGATCGACCGGGGTGAAGTCGTCGTCGATCGCGGCCATGGTGTGCGGATCGATCCAGGGCTGCGGGTGCCGTGCCCGAACCCAGAGATGATGGTGCGCGTCGATGATGCCGGGTCGCTGCACCGCCACGTCGGCCGTCATCGGACCCGTCCCGGCGCTTTCACCTGCACCCACACCCCGCCCAGTCATTGGTCGAATGTCCCGGTCGGCCCGGTGCTTCAGACCCGATCCGGCAGGTTGACCATGTTAGCGGTAACAGGTCCACGTGCGTCACACGTGCGTCTCAGCGCAGCGACGAAAGGTTTCGGGAAAGCCCGGGGCTGAAGTCACCCGGGCACCGTCCCACCACGGGCGTCCTGCCGGGCCTCGACTCCGCTCAGCGACGTGCGCCGAGGCCCGGCCGCGCGTCAGCAGTAGAGATTGGCCCCGGCGGGCACGCCGAGGATGCCGACGAACTGCTGGTACCTGGTGACGCGACTCTGCACCTGGGCGGGGTTTCCGCCGTTGCACTCGATCGAGCCGTTGATGCTGCGGATCGTCTCACCGAACCCGACGCCTGAGACCATCGCATTGTGGGCGGTCATGCTGCCCGGTCCATTCTGGGTCATCCAATACCAGATCCCGGTCTTCCAGGCCACTGCGGCATCGGTCTGCACCAGCCACGGGTTGGTCAGCAGTGGCAGGTTGAGGGCGTTCCCAGCGGCGTTGTAGTTGAAGTTCCAGCTGAGCTGGATCGGCCCGCGCCCGTAGTAGGCAGCCTGCCCCGCGGGACAGCCGTAGGGCTGGCCGTAGTCGCAGTAGTGCGGGTAGTTCGCGGTGTTCTGCTCGACCACGTGCACGAGCCCGCCGGTCTCGTGGTGCACGTTCGCCAGGAAGGCCGCGGCTTCCTGACGCTGGACGGTGGCACTGCCGGTCCTCGCGAACGCCGAGTAGGCGCTGAGCGCGGAGACGAGCCCGGAGTACGTGTAGAAGGAGTTGCGACCCGGGAACATCTGGTTGAACTGGGCTTCAGTGACCACGAAGCCTCCCGGGTTGGTGGGCGGCGGGCTGGTGGGCGGTTGGCCGCTGCAGGCGTATGGCTCCCAGTACCAGGTGCTGATGACGGGGTCGTAGCCGGGATTGTCGTGCTCGGCGATGTAGTACAGGCCGTTGGTGTACCGCACGATCGTCCCGGCGGTGTACCAGGTCCCGGCGACCCAGTTCGGGTGGTTGCAGGTCCCCCCGGTGGGCGGCGGCGTGGTGCCTCCTCCGCACGCTCCAAGATCCTCCCAGACGCCGGTCGTACCCGGCGGCGCCTCGTTCTGGGTCCACCACTTCGCCTGGTAGTTGCGGCCGTTGTGCGAGACCTGGGCACCTCCCCAGTAGACAGCCGAGGCTTGCCACGATGCCGAACAGGCCGCCGCCGACGCGGCGGTCGACGGGATGACGGCAACCAACCCGCTGGCGACGATCAGAGCCGCCAGCGCGACCAGCGCGCGCAGTCTCGTCATGTGATCACTCCATTCCTGGACCTCACTGGCCGAGAGCTCGGCCGGATATCGATGCAGGTGACTGTAACACCTTCTGTTCACACTCTTTACTATTACGGGATCTCGCCACCTCATCCCGTCGGCCTGCTGTCGCCTCCAGCCTCGAGTCAACGTCGGTATTTCCGGTGGGTTTCCGGATCATGCCGCCCGGAGCTGCCTCGATCGACGTGATCGGTCTCGGTGTCAGGAGAGTCGTGCAGCTCGACAGGACCGCCTGAACACGGAGTCAGACCTCACGTGCCGTCCCATCTTGTTCCGGAGTGCTTCCGGAACTTGTTGACGCGCCAGAAATCTCGCTGCAATACTCCGATCCATTGAGGTCAATGCAATCGGCGCGGTGCCGTCTTCGGTTTGACCTCCCCACTCACCCACACCTGCCCGGACCGTGCTGCCCACGTATCGGGGTCACGGCCGGCCTGCGAGAAGGGGCATCAAATGAGCAAGGTCCCCCCCGGCACGGCCCAGCGGTCGAGGCGGTTGCGCGCGTTACTGGCCGTCCTCAGCACCGCCGTTGCGATGTGCGGCATCGTCCTCGCGGCAACCTCGACCCCGTCGAGCGCCGCCACCTGCAACGGCTACGTCGGCCTCACCTTCGACGACGGCCCGACCGGCAGCACCAGCGCGCTACTGAACGTGCTGCGCGCCAACGGCGTACGGGCCACGATGTTCAACGTCGGGCAGAACGTCCAGAACAACCAGTCGGCGGCCCAGGCACAGGTGGCCGCCGGCATGTGGGTCGCCAACCACAGCTGGAACCACGCCCACATGACCTCGATGAGCCAGGCTCAGATGCAGTCCGACCTGTCTCAGACCAGCTCGGCGATCCAATCGGCCACCGGTAGTCGGCCCCAGCTGTTCCGGCCGCCGTACGGGGAGACCAACTCGACTCTGCAGTCCGTCGCGTCCTCGCTCGGCATGCGCCAGGTGATCTGGGACGTGGACTCACAGGACTGGAACGGCGCCAGCGTCAGCCAGATCGTGTCCAACGCGAGCCGCCTCCAAGCCGGTCAGGTCATCCTGATGCACGACGGGATACAGAACACCCGTGACGCGATCCCCCAGATCATGGCCAACCTCACCAGCCGCAACCTGTGTCCCGGAATGATCTCGCCGTCCACCGGTCGCGCGGTCGCGCCCGACGGCACCACCCCGCCGCCCAGTACTGGCACCCCGCCGCCCGCCGGTGGCACCTGCACCGCGGCGGCGACGACCACCAACGTCTGGGGCGACCGGTACAACACGTCGGTGACGGTCAGTGGCGCCAGCACGTGGACCGTGGTCGTGGCCATCACCGCACCGCAGCGGGTCTCCACCGTCTGGAACGGCAACGCCACCTGGGACAGCAGCGGCAACGTGATGACCGTGCGGTCCAACGGCAGCGGCAGCACCTTCGGCTTCACCACGATGACCAACGGCAACAGCAACGGGCGTCCGCAGATCCGCTCCTGCACGGCGGGCTGACACCACACTGACCGACTCGCTGCCGGCGGGTGCCCGGCGTTCCCCTCGCCCGGGCACCCGCCCCACCTGAGAGATTCGTCGTCCAGATCCAGGCTGACCAGCGCGAACCGCGCGATCGTCAGCCGGACCGCCGGTGCCGGGCCACCGGTCGGGCATGCCCGTGTCGTAGGGTGCCGGCATGGCGCATCCCGTCCGGGCCGACGGCGAGGCCGACGATGCGTGGTGGGCCGCCCCTCCGATGCGGCGGGTCAGTCATCTGCCGGGCGCCGACCCGGAGCTGCTGCGGGTGGCACTCGACCCGTTGCCGCCGGCGGCGCCTGCGGTCATGCACTACCGGCCCACGGTCGTGGGTCCGCTCGGCGACCTCGTGGACGCGCTCCTCGACCAGTTGGACACCGCAGCGCTGGCGATGTTTCCGCGCTGGCTGGCGGGAGCCGACCGCTTCGAGACAGACGGCACGCTCGGTGTGGCGGCGGTGCGCGCCCTCGCAGCCCGCACCGCCGCCCACTCCCGGCATTTCGGCCCGTTTCTCGGAGACCTCGCCGAGCGTGGTCTGCGCGGTCCCCGCCAGCCCGCCGGCCGGTCCCGCTTCGCTGCGGAGGTACGCGCCGCCGGGCTCGCCCGGGTGATCGCCGCGTCCTACGACCGGGAGGACTGCGTACTCCTCGTCGCTCTGCCCGACCTGGGCCCCGACGCCGAGCGGACGCTCGTGGCCGCGGCCGAGTGGCTGGTGCGGCACGGCGGCTTCACGGTGTGGTTGGCCGGCGGACCTCTGCGCCACGCCGACCGGGTCAGATCGGTGCCGCTGGTGGTGCCGGCGCAATTCGCCGCGCTCGCCGACGCCGCCGATCGGATCATCGACCCGGTCGCCGGGCCGGAGTCAACGGTGCTGGCCTGGCCACCGATCGCGGGTGTGCCACGTGGCGACAGCGCGGCGGAGCAGGCATTGGAACGCGCGCTCGCACCACACGACTGGGCGCGGGGCCGGCGGTGGAACCAGACGTACGAGTGGCACGTGCTGGGTGCGACGTACCGTCTGGATCTTTTTTGGCCCGCTGAGGGTCTTGCGGTCGAGGTGGACGGCCCGGAGCATCGTGGGCGAATCGCTTTCGCCAACGATCGGCGGAGGGACGTGCAGCTGCAACTACTCGGGTTGGACGTGCTCCGCTTCACCAATGAACAGGTGCTTTCCGACGCGTCGGCGGCGGTCGACGGGATCCGTCGGCTGCTGGCGCGACGACGCACGGACGGCACGCACCCCCACGGAAAAGAGAGATCATGACGAGCCCGGCGGACGTCCCCCACCTGACGCCGAACCAGATCAACGCCCTCGTGGTGCTGATGGTCGAGGCGCGCCGACTCACCAACGTCGAGCTGCGCGAGCTGGCCGGCTTCGCGCTGACCGGCAAGGACAACGAGAAGCTCGTCAAGCTGGGTCTTGTCGACACCGATCGGACGCACCGACCGTTCGCCCATGAGCTGACCGAGGAGGGCTGGCGGGTGGTCCGTCAGCTGCACACCTCCGCGCCGCCGAGGCAGGGCGGCTCGGCGACCCGGTCCCTGTTCGTCGTCCTGTCCAATCTGCATCGTTCGCTGGACCGGCTCCGGGTCAGCCACGGCGAGTTCTTCAAGCAGACCGACGCAGCGGCACCGCCGGCCAGCGAGCCTCGACAGGAGGCACCGGCACCCGCACCGACGGCGGCAGCGGCGGACGTGGAGGCGCTGGTTCGCGCGGCGTACCGGGAGCTGGCGACGGCGCCGGGCGCCTGGGTCGGCCTCGCCGACGTCCGGGACCGGCTCGCCGACACCGATCGGACCGCCCTGGACGGGGCGTTGCGGGCGATGCTCGGCCGGGAGGACGTTCGCATCATCCCGGTGGCGAACACCAAGTCGCTGACCCCACGGGACCGCGCCGCGGCCGTCCGCATCGGGAACGAGGACAACCACGCCCTGGCGATCGGCCCGGCGTGATCTCCGAGGACCAGCGGGCCGCCCTGGAAGCGGTGAGTCTCAACCCGGCGGTCACCCCCGACGACGTCTGGCGACCCAGCCCACACAACGTGCCGGAGCTGCACGAGAAGGTGGTCGCGGAGATCCTGCGCGGGGTGGGGCGGGCCCGCACCGACGACACGACCGTGCCGCTCGGCGTGGCCATGCAGGGCCGCGCGGGCGCCGGTAAGACGCACCTGCTCGGGGCGGTCCGCGAACGGATCCAGCGCGACGGCGGCTACTTCTTCCTGGTCGACATGGTCAGCGGCAAGACGTTCTGGGAGAGCGTCGCCCTGGCCCTGGTGGAGGGCATGGGACGCCACCATGTCGGCTGGGGCACCCAGCTGAAGACCTTCCTGCGTCGACTCACCCCCCAGCTCGGCCTGCCGGTGGACGTCCGCGACGCGGTCGCCGGCGCCCGACCGGTGACCCGCGAGCAGCTCGACGTGTTCATCCGGGCGCTGCGTGCCCGCGATCGGGAGGTCGGGCGGGACGCCCAGGACACCGCCCGGGCGCTCGTCCTGCACGGTGCCATCGACTTCGAGGCGCAGGACGTGGGTTACGCCCACCTGATCTCCGAGCCCGGCGACCCGGCCGCGCGGACGGCGTGGGGCATGAGCGCCACGATCCGGACCCCGCAGCAGATCGTGCAGGACATCTCCCGGCTGATGGCCCTGACACTGGATCCCACGGTCATCGCCGTGGACCAGCTCGACACGCTCTTCGCCCAGACCAGCACGTCACTGCTGAACCATCACAACGGGCTGGAGGACGGCCAGGCCAAGGTGCTCGGCCCGATCGCCGACGGCCTGCTCAAGCTCCGCGACGTCACCCGCCGCACGTTGGTCGTCGTCTCGTGTCTGCCGGACACCTGGGTGCTGATGACACGCACCGTGCCCACCCCGGTCGGCGACCGGTTCCGTGAGGCGACCCTGCCGGACCGGATCCCCACCTCGGAGATCGGCCAGGCGATCGTGGCGAAGCGGCTCTCCGCCGCGTTCGCGGGTCCGCACTTCGTGCCACCCCACCCCACCTGGCCGATCGCCCGTGCCGCCTTCGCCGACGCACCCACCCTGACGCCACGCGCCCTGCTGCGCCGGGTGGACCGCCATGTCGCCTGGTGCCGCGACCGCGACGAGGTGGTCGAGCTCGACCGGCTCATCGACGGCGCCGACTCGACGCCGACGACGGCAACCGTCCGCGGCGTGCCTGGCGACCCGACGACGGACGAGCGCCGCCTGCGCGAGCTGGACGCACGGTTCGCCGAGCTGGTGGCAGCCGCGGACGTGTCGGCCGCCGTCGCCCCGGCGGGCGAGGACGAGCACATTCCAACGCTGCTCGCCGCCGGCCTGGCCGCCTGGATCGCCGAGCAGGCGCCGACCGGCGCCACCTACAAGTACGACCCGCCGCCCGGACGCAAGCCCGCGCTGCACGGACGGCTGATCGAGGTGCTCGACGAGGCCACCGAGAACGAGGCGCACTGGTGCTTCCGGGCCATCGCGCACCCCAACGCCATCGCCGTCACCGCCCGGGTCAAGGCCGCGTGCACGATGGCCGGGCTGGACCGGGACCTGCCGCAGCGGCGGCTGATCCTGCTGCGCAACGGTCCGTGGCCGACCGGGAAGCGTACGACCGAGGTGTTGACCGGCTTCGACGCGGCCGGCGGCCTCCGCTGCGGGGTGACGGAGGCGGACCTACGGGTCTTCGCGGCGCTGCGGGTGATGGCGGCCGAGCCGTCCACGGCGTTGCAGGAGTGGCTGGTGGCCCGTCGTCCGGCCAGCGGCACCGAGCTGTTCCGGGCAGTCCTGCCCGGGTCCGACGGGTCGCGCGAGGGCACCCCGCCCGAAGGCGCCGGACCCGGCGCAGCGCCCGAAGGCGCCGGCCCAGTGCCGGGCGGCGCCGGTCCCGACGCGACGGGAGCGCCGATCGCCGACGTGACCGGTGGACCGTCGACCGATTCGGCCGCCGTGCCCGTGACCGCTGAGGTGGTCGACGCCGGAGGTCGGGCGGTCGGGCTGGGGCAGACCGTCGATGGTGGTCACCCGTTCACGGTGGCCCTGGAGTCGCTGCGTCGGCACGCCGTCGTGTTCGCCGGATCCGGCTCGGGCAAAACGGTGCTCATCCGCCGGCTTGTCGAGGAGTGCGCCCGGGAGGGTGTCTCCGCGATCGTGCTCGACCCCAACAACGACCTCGCCCGGCTCGGTGAGGCGTGGCCCGAGCCGCCGAGCGGCTGGGGTCCCGGCGACGCCGAACGGGCCACCGACTACCTCGCGCACACCGAGGTGGTGGTGTGGACACCCCGGGTCAGCGCCGGTCGGCCGCTGAGCTTCCAGCCGCTGCCCGACTTCACCTCGCTGCGGGACTGGCCCGACGAGTTCGACCAGGCGGTCCGCTCCGCCGTGGCGGCGCTCGCGCCACGGGCCGGTGTCGACCGGTCGAGCAGGCTCGCCCAGCAGGGCAAGGCCGTCCTCACCGAGGCCCTCCAGGCGTACGCGCGAAGCGGGATGGTGGGCCTGCCCGGCTTCACGGAGTTTCTCACCGACCTGCCCGAGGGGGTCAGTCGGCTGGCCCGCGCCGGCAAGCTCGCCGAGGAGTTGGCGGAGGCACTCAAGGCGGCGATGGTCACCGATCCGCTCTTCGGCGGGGTCGGCGCACCGGCCGACCCGGGGCTGCTGCTGACGCCGTCGCCGGGACGACGAGCTCGGGTGTCGGTGATCAGCTTCGTCGGTCTCACATCCGACCAGGAGCGGCAGAGCTTCGTCAACCAGTTGCAGATGGCGCTCTTCGCCTGGATCAAGCGGCACCCCGCCGGCGACCGGCCGCTGGGTGGGCTGTTCGTGATGGACGAGGCGCAGACACTCGCCCCGTCGACCGGCACCACGGCCTGCACGGCCAGCTCGATCGCGCTCGCCTCGCAGGCCCGCAAGTACGGGCTCGGGTTGGTCTTCGCCACCCAGGCGCCGAAGGGTCTGCACAACCAGATCTCCGGCAACGCGACGACACAGTTCTTCGGGCTGCTCAACGCACCCGCGCAGATCGACGCGGCCCGTCAGCTCGCCGAGGCCAAGGGTGGGCGGCTTCCGGACATCGGCCTGCTCAACAGCGGCGAGTTCTACGCCGCCGGGGAGGGGTTCTCGTTCGTCAAGGTCCGTACGCCGCTGTGCCTCACACACCATCCGAAGGCGCCGTTGAGCCCCGAGGAGGTTGTCGCGCGCGCCCGACCGACCGACGTCGACGGCTGACCCACCCGCACGTCGGGCGCTCTGGGTAGCCTGAGGCCATGATCTTCATAACCGCCAAGTTCCGGGTCCTGCCCGAGCACGCCGACCGGTGGCCGCAGATCGCCGCCGAGTTCACCGAGGCGACCCGGGCCGAGCCCGGCTGCCTGTGGTTCGACTGGTCCCGCAGCCTGGACGACTCGACCGAGTACGTGCTGGTCGAGGCGTTCCGCGACGACCAGGCCGGTGCGGCCCACGTGCAGTCCGCCCACTTCCGCACGGCACAGGAGACCCTGCCGCCGCACCTGGCCGAGACGCCGCGCATCGTGAACGCCACCGTGCCGCAGGAGGACTGGTCGCTGCTCGGCGAGATGGTCGTCCCCGAGGGCCGCTGACCGCCGCCGGCGCGCGTGGTCCTCGACCCGCTGGCGCTTGTTGTCGACCCGCCGTCAGCGGAGCCGTCGGGCGGTGAACCGGGCCGGCGGGTCGGCGATCACGTCCTGTGCCGCGATCAGCTGGATCTCCCGGGTGCCCGCCGCGAGGGTCGCCTCGAGGACGGCGAAGACGGAGGCGATGGTGCGTTCCAGCGCCGTCGCGGGTGAGCCGGTCGTCCACAGATGCGCGAGGTACAACGCCGCGGTGACGTCACCGCCGCCGTTCGGGTTGATCGGCAGCAGTGGGGTGGTCACCGCCCAGGCGCCCTCGTCCGAGACGGCCACCACCTCCAGCGAGTCCGGCGGCAGGTCGCCGTGGAGCACGCTGGTCACCAGGACGTGCCGCGGCCCGGTCGCGCGCACCACGTCGACCGCGTCGAGCACCTCGGCCAGCGAGTTCGTCCTACGGCCGGCGAGGAAGTCGAGCTCGAAGTGGTTCGGGGTGATGATGTCCGCGCGCGGCACGACGGTGTCCCGCAGATACTCCGGAATGCCCGGCCGGACGAACATCCCGCGACCGGCGTCGCCCATCACCGGGTCGCAGCAGTACACCGCAGCCGGGTTGGTCGCCTTGACCGTCTTCACCGCGTCCAGGATCACCGCGCCCATGGCCGGGTCGCCCTGGTAGCCGGACAGCACCGCGTCGGCGCCGCCGAGGACACCACGGTCCGCGATGCCCGCGATCACCTCGGCCACGTCAGCCGCCGCCAACATCGGACCACGCCACGCGCCGTATCCGGTGTGGTTGGAGAAGTGCACCGTCAGGACCGGCCAGACCTCGTGCCCGAGCCGCTGCAGGGGGAAGACTGCCGCCGAGTTGCCGACGTGACCGTAGGCGACCGACGACTGAATGGACAGGATCTTCACCGGCACATCATGGCCGCATCGACCGGCGTCGCACGCGCGGCCCGCCGTTTCTGTCGGGTGGCCCACTCGGCGCTCACCTGTCGATGACGGCACGAGCGGACGGCCCGGACATCGTCGTCCGGGCCGCCCGAGCGGTCGTACGGTCAGCCGCCGAGGCTCGCCGCAGCGGAGGCGATCGATGAGGCGAAGTAGCTCACCTGGGTGTAGACACCCGGGTAGTTGGGCCGGGCGCAGCCGTTGCCCCAGCTGACGATGCCCACCTGGATCCAGGCGTTGCTGGCGTCGCGGCGGAACATCGGGCCTCCCGAGTCACCCTGACAGGTGTCCGTACCGCCGCTGGCGTAGCCGGCGCAGATCTCCTCGGCGGGGATGAGGTCGCCACCGTAGTTGGAGTTGCAGATGGAGTCGCTGACGAACGGGACGGTGGCCTTGAGCAGGTACCGCTGCTGTGCGCCACCCTCGCGCGCGGCACCCCAGCCGGAGATGGTGAAGGTGCCGCTGTCGTAGGCGGTCGTGGTGGCGATCGGCAGTGTGCTCAGCCCGGTGACGGGGGTGGCCAACCGGATCAGCGCCCAGTCCCGGCCGGAGCCGTTGTAGCCGGGAGCCCGGTAGACGTAGTTGGACCGGACGGTGATCCGGCTGGACGACTGGAGGTCGACCACCCCGAGCGTCGCGGTGATGCTGGTGTTGGTGCCGGTCGCGCCCACGCAGTGTGCCGCAGTGAGCACCAGCCTCGGGCTGTACAGCGCCCCGCCGCATCCCATCGAGAGCCGCACCATGAACGGGAACTCGCCCTGGGCTGCTCGGGTGCCGCCGACGACGTTCGGCGTCATCGGGTTGTCGGCCGCAGCGGCCGGCGCGGCGAGAGTGAGGCTGGCCGCGGTCAGGGCGGTGGCCAACAGGCCGGTGAGGGTACGCCAGCGAACCATGCATTTCCTCCGCATCAGGATGGCACGCCTCGTGAGCGCACCTCATTCGAGATAGCGGTCATCATATTGAGATCCGTGGATGTTGCGGGTCATCCTCTCTGGGTCGTACCACCGGCGCTATGGATCTCGGGCGACCGGTCGTCACCCGCCCGGCGTGCCGGTGCTCTCCCGTCGGATGAGCCGGAACGGCGTCTGCACGGTCAGCGGCGCCGCGACCTCCGCGCCCTCGATACGGGCGATGAGGCGGCGCACCGCGAGACGCCCGATCTCCCTCTTGTCCGGTGCGATCGTGGTGAGGGTCGGGGTACTGAACCGTCCCTCCTCGATGTCGTCGATCCCGACCACCGCGACGTCGTCGGGCACCCGGCGACCGGCCTCGGCCAACGCCCGCAGCGCGCCGAGGGCGACCAGGTCGTTGTAGCCGAACACCGCGTCCGGTGGGTCACCGAGGGCGAGCAGGTCACGCATGGCCCGCTTGCCGTCCAGTCGGCCGAAGGCGTCGGTGCGGGCGACCAACCGCGGGCGGTACGGCAGGCCGGCGGCGGCCAGGGCCTCCCGGTAGCCGCGTACACGCAGATGCGCCGACTGCCGGTCACCGCCCAGAGTGGCGCCGATGAACGCTATCCGGCGGCGGCCGATCGCCACGAGATGCTGGATCGCCGCGTGGCTGGCGGCCACGTTGTCGATGGCGATGTGATCGTGCGGCACGTCGTAGACGCCCTCGCCGATCAGCACGAGCGGACTGTCGGCGGTCCGGGCCAGCACCTCCTTCCGGCCGATCCGCACCGGACTGAGGATCAGGCCGTCGATGGTGTGCCGCCGGGAGCCATCGAGGAGGGCCAGCTCCGCCTCCCGGTCCGCGGCGGTGTTTTCCATGACGAGCGTGTAGCCGAGCCCGGCGGCCTCGGAGATGGCGATCTCGGCGAGCTCGGCGAAGTAGGGGTTGTTCAGTTCCGGGATGGCCAGGGCGATCAGGCCGGTACGCCCCCGACGAAGGTGCCGGGCGCTGAGGTTGGGGGTGTACCCGAGTTCGTCGACCGCCTGCTGCACGCGCTGCCGGGTCCGCTCCCCCACGGGTCGGTACCCGTTGACCACGTTCGAGACCGTGGCCAGCGAGACGCCGGCGCGCTCGGCTATGTCCTTCAGGCTGACGCCCATCCACCGACCCTCCGCGAATCCGACTGGCGATCTGCAAGACATTGACAGGCAAGGATTGACGGGATGCCCGGCAGACCTCTATAACGTTATAGAGGTGGTGCTGGATGTCAATCAAACCGCCATTGTTTGACCACGGGAATCCCACCGACATCCATCCGTGGCGCCCGTCCCTCGTCACGTGACCACCCGATGCCCACCGCCAACGCGCTTCGGGCCCGGCTGCACCGCCCGCGGCGACTCGCCCCCCGGAGACGGCATGACACGACAGGTCCGCATCCGCCCCGCCCTGCCTCTGCTGGTCATCCTCACCCTGGTCGCCGGCCTGTTCGCCGCGCCCACCCGGCCAGCACAGGCCGCCCCTCCCAGGACGCCGCCACTGACCACCCCCTGGACCAGTCAGGCGTTGATCGGCACACCGCTGCCGGAGTACCCGCGACCGCAGATGACGCGGCCGGACTGGCTCAATCTCAACGGCGAGTGGCAGCTCCGCCAGTCCGGCACCGACGACGCCCCGCAGTTCGGCACGGACCTGCCCGAGCGGGTCAACGTGCCCTTCCCGGTGGAGAGCGCACTGTCCGGCATCCAACGGGCCGCCAACGACAACCGCAACTACCTGTTCTACCGGCGCACTGTCACCATCCCGGCGAACTGGTCGGGTCGGCGGGCCCTGCTGCACTTCGGCGCCGTCGACTGGCAGAGCACCGTCTGGGTCAACGGCATCCGGGTCGGTGCGCACACCGGCGGCTACGACGCCTTCACCTTCGACGTGACCCCCCAGCTCACCGCCGGAGCCAACGAGATCGTCGTGAAGGTCTGGGACCCCACCGACACCCGGCAGAACGGCAGCCTGCCCCCCATCGGCAAGCAGACCAAGACACCCAGCGGGATTTTCTACACCCCCAGCTCGGGCATCTGGCAGACGGTGTGGATGGAGCCGGTGCCCACGGCCTCCATCAGCAGCGTGGACGTCTACCCGAACCTCGCCAACAACACCCTGCGGGTCCGGGTCTTCACCCGGGGCGACGTGAGCGGCCACAGCGTGCTCGCCGAGGCGCTGAACCAAGGCACCGTGGTCGGCTCGGCCACCGGTGGCTTCACCGAGTTCAGCGTGCCGGTGCCCAATGCTCGCCGCTGGTCACCCGACGACCCGTTCCTCTACAACCTCCGGGTGACCCTCCGCAACTCCGGAGCTGCCACCGTGGATCGGACCACGCACTACTTCGGAATGCGTGAGATCACCACCGGCCTGGTGAACGGGGTGCTGCGCCCCAAGCTCAACGGGCAGTTCGTGTTCCAGGTCGGCACCCTCGACCAGGGCTACTGGCCGGACGGGCTGTACACCGCGCCGACCGACGCCGCCCTCGCCTTCGATCTGCAGAAGCACAAGGATCTCGGCTTCAACATGGTGCGCAAGCACATCAAGGTCGAACCGCAGCGCTGGTTCTACCACGCAGACCGTCTCGGCCTCCTGGTCTGGCAGGACATCCCGTCGATGACCGCGCAGGACATCAACCCCACCGACGCCCAGCAGGCGCAGTTCGAGACCGAGGCTCGCGAGATCGTCGACGAGCACCGCAGCTCCCCCGCCGTGATCGCGTACACGCCCTACAACGAGGGTTGGGGTGAGCGAGCCCTGGCCGACACCCGCAGGGTCGCGCAGAACATCAAGAACCAGGACCCGACCCGCCTGGTCAACCCGCACAGCGGCCACAACTGCTGCCAGTCCCTCGGCAACCCCGGCAACGGTGACATCGACGACTGGCACGTCTACCTCGGACCGGGTTCCCCCGTACCGTCGAGCAGCCGGATCGCGGTGCTCGGCGAGTTCGGCGGTCTGGGCCTGCACACGCCGGGCCACGAGTACAGCCCGAACGGCAGCTTCTTCGCCTACGAGTGGCAGGCCAGCTCGAGCGCGCTCACGGACCGGTACGTGGGGCTGGTGCAGGGCAGCCAGAACCTGATGCTCGGCAAGGGGCTGAGCGCCTCGGTATACACCGAGATCACCGATTTGGAGGGCGAGCTGAACGGCTTCCTCACCTACGACCGACAAGTGATCAAGATGGATCAGGCGCGGGTCCGCGCCGCGAACACCGCACTGATCAACGCCGCAAAGACAATCGGCAGCTCGGCGCCCGTCGCCCTGCCGGTCAACACCCGACGGTCGTTGCAGGTCACCACGCCCGGCTACACCAACCGGTACCTGCGCCATCAGGACAGCCTGGCCTACACGGAGGTGGTCGACGCCGCCAGTTCCAGCCTGCTCAAGGCCGACGCCACGTACACGGTGCGGCCCGGTCTGGCCGACAGCAGCTGCTACTCGTTCGAGTCGGTCAACTTCTCCGGGCAGTACCTGCGCCACCAGAGCTCCCGGGTCCGCAACTCGCCGGACGACGGCTCCGCGCTCATGCGTGCCGACGCCACCTGGTGCCCACGCGTCGGACTGACCGGCACCGGAGTATCGCTGGAGTCGTACAACTTCCGGGGTAGATACCTGCGGCACTACAACTCGGAGGTCTGGCTGAGCGACGGTGCCGGCGGCGACGCGTACAACACGCCGGCGTTGTGGGCCGCCGACAGCACCTGGAACATCGCCGCCCCGTGGGCGCCCTGACCGGTCAGGGGCGTCAGGACAGAACGACACAGGGGGTTCCGGCCTGAGCCGGAGCCCCCGCGTCACGCGGGGCCGCCTGCCGAGCTGAGAGCGCTACGGAGGCGGCGACCGCACCGGCCGGCTGACCAACGAGGTCGCTCCGGGCTCACCGGGGAAAGGGCTCCTGGTCGGCCAGTACGACCAGGTCGCCGGCGCGGGCCGACAGCGGTGCCGTCGCTCCGTCGAGCCACACGAGATAGCCCACCGGCGGACCCGACGAGCCCCACTGTGCACCGATGATCGTGGCCGAACGCGCCTCGTTCGGTTTCGTGAGCAGGCGCACTCGGGTGCCCGGCGCGTGTCCGTCGTCGGCGACGATGAGCAGCGCGTCGAGGATCTGCCGGACACCGACGGTCGGCAGCCCCTCCACGTACGGCTCACCCGCGTACCCCACACGTGGCGTCATCATCGTGCGGAAGAGCGCGGCCTGCCGGATCGCTTCCTGGCGAATCTGCCGGTCCGTGCTGCGTTCGGCGATGGCCAGCGCCTTTTCGAGGATCGACCAGAGCACCAGCGGCTCCCGGTCGAGCAGCCGGCGGGCCTCGCGGTCGACGTCGGCGCAGGCCGTGTCGAGCGCGGTGTCCTCGCCCAGCTCCGCGATCCAGGCGAGGTCCCCCACGTCGGGCAGCAGCCCCGGCGACTCGGCCGCGACCACGATGTACAGCATCGCCAGCAGTTCCTCGCGGCCCTCGCCGTGGTAGAGCAGGCCCACCCCGGTACGGCCACGGCTGGGTGGGAAGCGTTCGGCGAGGTGCTGGGCGCGGCCGTGCGGCAGGGCCGCGGCCCGCCGCGTGTCCGACACCCGCTCCTCGAAGGACCGCCGCTCACGGCGTTCGACGAGCAGCTGGCGGTGTGGGTCGACGCCGGTCGGATAGATCGTCCGCCCGTACGTGGAGAGGGTCTCACCGGGTTGCAGACCGACCGACTCGAGTTGCCGGGCGGCCTCCGTGTAGGCGACGCCGGCGCGGGCCGCCTGCTCCCGGATGGCGCGCTTACGGGCACGTCCCGGGGTCGGGGTCCGCCGGGGGTTGCGATCAGTCATGGCGCCTCCGGTGCAGGCCCACGCACTCCACCGAACAGGCGGCGTGGCCGGCACGCCGGGAGTCGACACAACGGCGCGGAGTCGGAGACTCTTGGCCCCAGCATGTGGTCAGGCGTGGGCCACCACATCGGGCGCTGGCAGGCGCGCTGCCACGGCCAGCATATCGCGACTCCGCCAACGGCACAGACATGCACGCCTGTCCGAAAGATCCCGATCCTCTTAACCTGGTCGCCCACCCGACGGTCCCGGTGTCAGCCCGTGTCGGTGACGTGTCGGAGCGGTGTCAGCCGGTCCGCGCACGCTGTTGGGCATGACAGCTGACCTGGTGATCGAGGCCGCGGGCCTCGTCAAGAACTTCGGGAAAACGAGGGCGCTGCAGGGCGTGGACCTCGCCGTGCCCCGGGGGACGGTGCTTGGCGTGCTCGGCCCCAATGGCGCCGGCAAGACCACCGCCGTACGCATCCTCACCACCCTCCTGACCCCGGACGGCGGCACCGCCCGGATCGGCGGCTTCGACGTGGTGCGTGACGCCGAGCGCGTTCGTCAGAGCATCGGACTCACCGGCCAGTACGCCTCGGTCGACGAGGACCTGACCGGGCGACAGAACCTGGAGCTGTTCGGCACCCTGCTGGAGCTGGGGCGCACCGGCGCCCGGCGACGCGCGGCCGAACTACTCGACTGGTTCGACCTGACCGACGCCGCGAACCGACAGGCCAAGACCTACTCCGGCGGCATGCGGCGACGACTGGACCTGGCCGCCAGCCTCGTCGGCTCCCCCGACGTGATCTTCCTGGACGAGCCGACGACCGGACTCGACCCGGCCAAACGCGAGGACATGTGGGACGTGGTCCGCTCGCTGGTCGGCAACGGCTCGACGGTGCTGCTCACCACGCAGTACCTGGAGGAGGCCGACGCGCTCGCCGACGCGATCACGGTGATCGACCATGGCCGGGTCATCGCGCACGACACACCTGAAGGGCTGAAGCGGGTGGTCGGCGGGCAGACACTCGAGGTCCGGCCGTCCGACCCGGCGCAGCTGCCCCGGACCGCGGCGATCCTGACCCAGGTCGGCTCCGGCGCGCAGGCCGACGAGATCCGCAAGGGCGTGCTCGCGGTGCCGGTCACCGACGACGCGGCGCTGACCGAGAGCGTCGCGCGGTTCGCCACCGCTGGCATCGCGGTCACCGAACTCTCCCTGCACCTGCCGAGCCTCGACGAGGTGTTCTTCACCCTCACCGGGCGTACGGCGTCCGTTGACGACACCACCCGCCCCACGGAGGTCGCGGCATGAGCACTCTGATCGACGACTCACCCACGAGGACCCTGGGGCTCTCGGCAGCCGCCCCGAACCCACGGCCGTTCCGGCTGGTCCGGCACTCGTTGGCGCTCGCCAAGCGCAGCCTCATCAAGACCTGGCGTACGCCCGAGGCGCTCATCGACGTCACGTTGCAACCAGTGCTGTTCCTCATCATCTTCGTGTACATCTTCGGCGGCGCGGTCGCCGGATCGACCCACGACTACCTGCAGTTCCTGCTGCCCGGCATCCTGGCGCAGACCATCGCCACCGGCGCCATCGCGATCGGCGTCAACCTCAACACCGACATCTCCAAGGGCATCTTCGACCGGTTCCGGTCGCTGCCGATCCCCCGCTCCGCACCACTTGTCGGCGCGGTCCTCGGCGACGTCGTCCGGTACGTGATCGTCACGGTCTCGACCCTCGCGATCGGCTACCTGATGGGCTTCCGGATCGACACCGACCCACTCCGGACGATCGCCGGGTGTCTGCTCGCGGTGTTGTTCGCGCTGTGCCTCAGCTGGCTGCCCGTCCTCGTGGCGATGGAGGTCCGTACCCCGGGTGCGGTGCAGGGCCTGATGTTCGCGCTGATCATGCCGCTGAGCTTCGCGTCGAACGTGTTCGTCGACGCCGACACCCTGCCGGGCTGGATGCAGGCCTTCGTCGACGTCAACCCGATGACCCACCTGGTGGCGTCGGTGCGCGGACTGTTCCTCGGCACACCGCTCGGCTCACACGTGTGGTGGACGCTCGCCTGGTGCGCCGGCTTCGTGGCGGTGTTCATGCCGCTGGCGCTGCGCGCGTACCGCAAGAAGATCTGAGTCAGGCGAGCAGATCGTCCATCAGCTCACGGATCCGGGTGACGGCCACAGCGGGCGGCCGCTCGCGCCACGCGGCCAGTAACGGCTCACGCTGCTCCTCGTCCCCGAGGACGGCGCTGAGCCGTTCGCCGGTCCCGGTTGGGAAGAACATCTCGATGTGGGTGCCGATCCGCTTCGCGAGTGCGGCCAGTTCGCGGGCGGTGGCGACGTCATCCCGGTACGCCGCGAGTTCCGCGCCGCCCGATGCCCACGCCCCGATCACCGGCAAATCCCTTGAGGTCAGCGCATCGTCGCGGGCGAGCGACAGCAACGCGGCCGCCTGGACGTCGGCGTCGTTCCCCGACACCTGCCGGGCCTGGGCGACCCTCAGGTGGAGGATCGCCACCGCGGCCCGGAGCATCACGCGCGGCTGCGGCGGCCCCGCCCACCCGGCGAGGATGCGAGGCACCTCGTCGGCGTGGGCGAGCGCCTCGTCGTAGCGCTCGCGCTGCCAGGCGAGGTGCGCCAGGCCGAGAAGCGCCTGCGCGGCGTCCATCTGCTCGGCCTGACCCGGTGCGGCCGTCTCACTGAGTCGCCGCTCCGCCTCCGCGTCGCCGGTGAGGGCGAGCTGCACGTCCAGCCGGACCCGGATCGACCGCGCGTCCTGCGCGGCGCCGACCAGTTCCATGTGCTGAACGCTGCGCTTCAGCCACTCGGCCGACCGGGCTTCCCCGCCCGGTACCAGGAACTGCCCGACGGCACCCGCCGCCATCGCCATACCCCAGTGGTCACCGGCAACCTCGAAGCGGTGGTACGCCTGCTCGGCGTCGCTGATCGACGCTTCCGGCAGGCCGCCGTTCTCCCGTACCGCCGCGCGCGCGAACAGCCCGAGGCCCTGCACGTACGGGTCCGGGTGCGCGATCATCTCGGTCGCGCTCTTCATGCTCTGCTCCAGATCGGACGCGTCGAAGCCGGGCAACGCCGACGCGAGTGCGGTCAGCCGGGGCGACACCTCGGCGGGCCGTTCGGCCTGGAGCGTCCGCAGGGCCCGCCGGGCGAGCACGGCGGGCCGCAGATCGGCGCTGATGCCGGCGTTCACGCTGATCACCACGCACGTCCAGGCGAGTCGGTCGGCGTTGGGCAGCGGCCGGCCGCTGGCCCCGCCCCGCAGGATCGCCGACCGTCGCCGTCGCTCCGGGTTGTCGACGTTCAGCAGCCCGCGCGCCCACGCGAGGACCTCAAGGTGCAGGCCACGCACCGACCAGAGGTGGAACAGCGCGGTGGCGACGTCGACCGAGGCGGGCTCGTCGTCCTCTCCCAGCGCCCACCGCAGGCCCGCGACCAGGTTGTCCTGCTCGGCGGCGCAGCGGCGGAGCGCCTCGACCTGGCCGGGGCCGACGAAGCGGCCGGCGAGCGCCACGGCCTGCTCCCGGGCCCACCCGACCAGGCCTGCCATGACCGGACCCCGGGCACCCGCAGCGTCGAGCCGGGCTTCGCCGTACTCACGGACCGTCTCGAGCATTCGGTAGCGGGGCGGACCGTCCCCCTCGAGCAGGGTCAACAGGGACTGTTCGACGAGAGTCGCCAGGCCGCGCCGTACGTCCGGGGTCTGCGCGACCGCAGCGGCGAGGTCGGCAGTGAACGGCGCGGGGATGGCCGCGACCCGCTGGAGCAACTCACGGTCGCCCGCGGTGAGTAGTTCCCTGCTCCAGTCGACCATCGCCCACAGGCTCGCGTGCCGCTCCGGCAGGCCACGCAGGGCGTCGTCGAGCAGCGCGAACCGGTCACTCAGCCCGGCGAGGACATCGTCGATCGGCATGTGCCGCAGTCGCGCGGCGGCCAGTTCGAGTGCCAGTGGCAGGTTGTCGAGGCGGTGACACAGCGCGAGCACCCGCTCGGTGTCCCAGGTCGGCACCGCACCACCGGCCCGCGCCCGGGACTCGACCAAAGCGAGCGCGTCGGTGTCCGGCAACGCGGTCAGCCGGTGGACCAGCTCGCCGGCCAGGCCCAGCGGGGCGCGGCTCGTCGCGAGCACCGTGACCTCCGGCGAGGTCACCGCGACCAGGTCCGCGACGACGGTCGCCACCGCGTCGAGGAGGTGTTCGCAGTTGTCCAGCACGACCAACCCGTCGAGGTCGGGTGCCACGGCGCGTAGCCGTTCCTCGGGGCTGAGCACCCGCCGCTCAAGGCCCAGGTTGCCGCCGGTCGCCGAGGTGTCCGCGCCCCCGAGCGCCGCGAGCACCGTGGGAAGCACCTCGTCGGGCGAGCGCAGGCCGGCGAGTTCGATCACGCGTACCGATTGCCCGGCCGCCGCCGCGCAGCGCGTCACCTCGGCGGCGAGCCGGGTCTTACCCGCGCCACCGGTCGCCACGATCGTCACCAGGGCCGCACTGGTGAGTGCCTCGCCCACGGTCTCGACGTCCTGCTCCCGGCCGACGAGGGCGGTCATCGGCCGGCGCCAGGCGGCGGGCAGGGCGATCCGCGTCGGCTGCCGGGGCGGCGCCTCGGCGACCGGAGTGGTCAGCTCGCCGCGCAGCAGCGCCAGGTGGACCTGGGTGATCACGGGCGACGGGTCGGTGCCGTACCGGTCGGCCAGTTCGGCCCGGAGTCGCTCGACCACCTCCAGTGCCTCCGCCTCCCGCCCCTGGGCGGCGAGCACCCGGACGAGCAGGGCGGCGGACGGCTCGTCGGGCGGCGTACGCGCGACGAGCCGGCTCAGGTCGGCCTCGTCGAACGGGCCCGCGCCGGCGAGTGCCGCCTGCGCGCGCAGGGCGGCGACATCCGCGAACAGGCGCGTGTCCTCGGCGGTGACCAGCTCCGGAACCTCGGGGAACAGCGCACGCGCCTGATCGGCCAAGCTGCGGGCGCCACTGGCGTCACCGCACCAGAGCACGGTCCGCGCCTGGTCGACGAGCGCGCGCGCCTCGACCGCGTCGACGGTGACCTCCTCGGCGGGCAGACGGTATCCGCCCGGCACCGCGACCACGGGCAGCCCGAGACGGCGCACCCGGGACACGAGCGCCTGAACGGCGCCAGTCGCGTCGTCGGGTGGCGCGCCGTCCCACACAGCGTCCACGAGCAGGCTCGTGGAGACCGCCCGCCCACGCGCGTCGACGAGCGCGCGGATCACCGCCGCGAGCCGTTCGCCCCGAACGGGCCGGCCGTCGACGGCGAATGGACCGAGGGTCGTGATCTGCACGGACCCAGCATCCCCCACGCGTGCACGGCCCCGACGACCGCCGGTCCACCAGACTGGCCGCCAGTAGCCCATCGCTGACGAAGCCGAGCAGCGCACGTGGGGTGCATCCGCGTACAGTTTCGGGTCGGACTTGGGGTGGGCCGGCTGGATCCGGCACGGGATACGGGACGAGACAAAGACGCATGACGGTGGACAACATTACCGAAAACGGTCAAGATGGCATTGACCGAAACCGGCTGGAGGCCTGCCTCAGCGTCTTCGAGGCGCTGGAGGCCCTGCCCCCCGACCACCCCGACGTGGTGCGGGTGCAGCGGGCCACCGCCCGGCTCTACAAGGTGATCAAGCAGCGGCGACGTGAGGAACGGCGAGATGCCATCCTCGCGGCCGACCGGGCGGTGACGGAGGCCAC
The DNA here is from genome assembly GCF_045209745.1 of Micromonospora sp. NBC_01638. Classification (NCBI taxonomy): domain Bacteria; kingdom Bacillati; phylum Actinomycetota; class Actinomycetes; order Micromonosporales; family Micromonosporaceae; genus Micromonospora; species Micromonospora sp. NBC_01638. Next base: position 5,337,480 of record NZ_CP109273.1, on the reverse strand, counting down.
CGCCACCGGCGCTCCAGGGCGCATCGACGACGAGACCCAGGGCATCCCGCTCGCGTCCTCCGCCGCCGGTGAGACGGCGGGCTTCCTGCACAATCCGCGCGGCTGCTACGTCTGCAAGCAGCGCTACCGCGAGGTGGACGCCTTCTACCACCAGCTCTGCCCGTCCTGCGCCGCGCTCAACCGGGAACGCCGCGACGCCCGTACCGACCTGACCGGCCGGCGTGCGCTGCTCACCGGCGGCCGGGCGAAGATCGGCATGTACATCGCGCTGCGGCTGCTGCGCGACGGCGCACACACGACGGTGACCACTCGGTTCCCGCACGACGCGGTCCGCAGGTTCGCCGCGATGCCCGACAGCGGGGACTGGCTGCACCGCCTGCGCATCGTCGGGATCGACCTACGCGACCCCGCCCAGGTGATCGCCCTCGCCGACTCGGTCAGCAGCCAGGGCCCCCTCGACATCCTGATCAACAACGCGGCGCAGACCGTTCGCCGCTCCCCCGGGGCGTACGCGCAGCTCATCGCCGCGGAGGCCGCGGCTCTGCCGGACGGCCCACTGCCGGAGCTGATCACGTTCGCGAAGCCGGACGGCCAGAGCGGCCCGGTGGGCAGTCTGACCGCGCAGTCGACCGCGCTCACCCCGCACGCGCTCACCGCGCTGGCACTCACCAGCGGCTCCGCCTCACCGGACCGGATCGCGGCGTCCACGGCCATCGACGCCGGGGGTCTCGTGCCGGACCTCGACTCGGTCAACAGCTGGGTCCAGCGGGTGCAGGAGGTCGACCCGGTCGAGCTGCTCGAAGTGCAGCTGTGCAACGTCACCGCGCCGTTCGTCCTGGTCAGCCGACTGCGTCCGGCGATGGCCGCGGCGCGGGCCCGCCGGAAGTACGTGGTGAACGTGTCGGCGATGGAGGGGCAGTTCGGCCGTGGCTACAAGGGGCCCGGGCACCCGCACACCAACATGGCCAAGGCCGCGCTGAACATGCTGACCCGCACCAGCGCCGAGGAGATGTTGACCGACGGCATCCTGATGACCAGCGTCGACACCGGTTGGATCACCGACGAACGTCCCCACCCGACGAAGATGCGGCTGGCGGACGAGGGTTTCCACGCCCCGCTGGACCTGGTCGACGGCGCGGCCCGGGTGTACGACCCGATCGTTCGCGGCGAGCAGGGCGAGGACCTGTACGGCTGTTTCCTGAAGGACTACGCGCCCTGCGCCTGGTGACCACCCGTACGACGAGGAGAACAACATGTCAGCTGACCGTGACCCGTGGCCGACGTTGGACGAGCTGCTGCGCGAGGAGAGCGAGCTGGAGCTTGCGGGCCTGTCCGAGACGGACGCGTACGAGCTGGGGATGCTCGCCGTCGCCGCCGCGAGTGAGCAGCGGCTGCCGGTGTCGGTGGGGGTGTGGCGGGCCGGGCGCCAGCTGTTCCACTGTGGCCTGCCCGGGTCGACGGCGGACAACGACGGTTGGCTGCGCCGCAAGGGGCGGGTGGTGATGCGGTTCGAGCACTCGTCGCTGTACATGGCCCGGTTGTGCCAGGACAAGCAGGTCACGCTGACGGAGAAGTTCGGCTTGCCGGCCTCGCGGTACGCGGCGGCCGGTGGCGCGGTGCCGCTGCGCGTTCGCGGCACCGGCGTGGTGGGCTGGGTCGGTGTCTCCGGACTGCCGCAGCTGGACGACCACCGCTTCGTCGTCGACATCCTGCGCAAGCTCCCCCGCTAGTCGAGCGGCGCTGGCCGCGAGGGCGGTCAGCGTGCGCGCCGGTTGGCGCGCACGGCTCCGAGGAGCACGCCGGGCCGGGTCAACGAGCGCGGATGCTCCTGCATGGAAACGACCTCGTTGAACCGTCGCGCGGTCGTCACGTCCGTGACGGTCGCGGCGATGATCTGCCTGCTGGCCCAGCTGGTAATCCGATGGCCACGCGGGTAGGGCCCGTCGACGTGGGGCAGCGCCAGATCGGCAGAGGTCGATATCGACCACGCGGCGTCGACCACGACCTTCTGCAGTGCGAGGTACTGGTGCGCAGGCACGGTCAGATCCGGGCCGGACCGCAGGTACGTCGACAGGCAGGCCGCGTGCAGGGCCCCCGCCGTCATCCCCTGCCCGTACACCGGGTTGAACGACGCGACGGCGTCGCCGACGCTGACCAGCCCGGCCGGAAACCGCCGCAGCGCGTGGAAGTCGCGCCGTCGGCTGTCGGCATGGTGGTAGGTCTGGACGTCGCCGAGCATCTCCTGGCCGGCGACGTCGCCGAACTCGGGCGGGAACTGCTTTCGCAGGCGGCGGACGAAGTCCTCCCCGGTACGGCCCGGACGGTTGTCGCCGTAACCGGCCATCATGGCCATCCACCGACCGTCCTCGATGGCGAAGAACGCGGCACCGGCCACGTCCGCCGCCATCCTGGGCGTGTTCAGGGCCAGGACGACCGTCGAGGCCGGGGTCACCGCCGGGCGTCGGAACAGGGCGGTCGCGTAGTTCAGGTGCACGGCCATCCGCCTTGTGACCGGCCGCTCCCAGCCGGCCCGTTCCAGCCAGTCCGACAGTTTGCTCGAACGCCCCATGGCGTCCACCACGAGGTCTGCGCTCTCGACGCCGGGCACCCCACCGACGTCGCAGCGGACCCCGGTGACCGCGGCGCCGTCGAACACGAGACCGGTGGCACGGGCAGTTACCGTCTTGACGTTGGGCAGTCGGAGCACCTGCTGGCGGATCAGTCCCTCCAGGAGTGGCCGGCTGCCCGCCAGGCTGTCGGCGTCGTCGGGGACGACGACCTTCAGGCGGCCGTCGAGGTAGTTGCGCCTGGACGCGGGCGGCGCCTCGACCGCCCCGCGCGCCAGTGCCTGCTCGCGGAACTCCGGAAACAACCGCTCCAGATGCAGGAGGCCGCCGGGCAGCAGCGCGTGCAGCTGCGTCCCCTGGGGTACGCCGGCCCGCGCGCCGGGCAGCTGCGGGTCGTCCCGGTCGATGATGACGACGCTGTAGGCGTAATCGGACAGCACCCGGGCCGCCAGCAGGCCGGCGACACTGCCGCCCACCACGACGGCCGTACCCATCAGCGGGGAAGGCTGGTCGGGGGGTCGCACCGCGTTGAGCTCTGCGAAGACCCGGGACGGGGAGAGGGACATCGTGCTCTCCAAGGGGATGGTGTGGTGCCCTCCCCCGTGTCTGCCAGCGAACGGGGCGCGGGACAGACCGGTGGACGGTCGTTCGGCGTGACGCACGCCGATCGTCGCACACACCCGCCGGACGTCAACCGACCGTGTCCGCTAGGTGACCATCTGTCGGACGATGCGGTGGATCCGATCGACGTTCGGGTGGGTCGGTTGGCGCGCGTCAATGCCGCCTGTCACGATCTCCGGCATGCCCGTTGCGCGTCGTACTCTGCTCGGGGCCGGCCTGGCCGCCGCAACCTCCGCCCTCACCGGCTGCGGTGACAACAGCGCGCCGGACCCCGGTCTGGCCGGTCCCGGCGACGCGGTGACCGCGACCGACGCCGCCGGAAACAGGGTGGGATTCGGCTCGGCCGGAAACTTCCGGACGCCGTCCGGCGCACCCACCGCCACTCCGCCCGGGAACGGCGGTGCCGCGCCAGCCGGTCAGGCCCGCTACGCGCAGGACGTGACCGCGCTGCTTCGGCGACACCTGCCCGCGACACCGCAGACCGTTCAGCACAAGGGTTTCCCCGGCGCGGTCGCTGTCGTCCTGGTCGATGGGAAGACGACGGTGCACACCGCTGTCGGGGAGGCGCTGCGCTACGACGCGGGCCCGAAGCTCCTCACGGCCAGCCAGCGTGTCGCGATGCTCCCCGACTCCATCTTCGACCTCGCCTCGGTCACGAAGGTGTACACGGCCATCCTGCTGCTGCAGCAGGTCGACAAGGGGCGCGTCGACCTGGGTGCGCCGGTCCGCGACTACCTGCCCGCCTTCACCGGAGCGGGCAAGGAGCGGATCACCGTCGAGATGCTGCTCACCCACACCAGCGGTCTTCCGGTCGGCGCCAAGGTCACCGGCCTTCCCGACAACGAGGCCCGCTGGAACGCCGTGCTCACCACCGGGCTGGTCTCCGGCGCCGTTGTCGGGAACACGTTCCGCTATTCCAGCGTCGGGCTCATGGTCGCCGGCAAGATCGTCGAGAAGGTCACCGGTCAGGGGCTCGACCAGGCGCTCAGGAGCAACCTCACCGGCCCGCTCGGCCTGCGCGACACCGGCTTCAACCCCAAGACCTGGATGTCCACCAGCGCGAGGTCCAGCCGCCTCGTCGCCACCGACGCCCGCTCGTCCCGGGGCCTGCTCCGTGGCACCGTCCACGACGACGTCGCCAACCATCTCGGCGGCATCGCCGGTCACGCCGGCATCTTCGCCACCGCCAGCGAGCTCGCGGCGATCGGTCAGATGCTCCTCGACGGGGGCACCCACAAGGGCAAGCGGATCCTCGCCGAGGCGACCGTGCGCCGGATGCTCACCAACCACAACGCCGGGAAGCCCGCCGTCGACCCCGAGCGGCCCAACCGGACCTCGGCCCACGGCCTCGGGGTCGTCCTCAACCAGAGCTGGTTCATGGGCAGGCTCGCCTCCACCCGGACCTTCGGCCACACCGGCTTCGCCGGCCCCTCGCTCCTGGTCGACCCGAACCGCAAACTCGTGCTCGCCCTGCTCACCAACCGCGCGCACCCCAACTGGAGTTGGGCGAACCCGGACCCGGTCCGCGCCGCCGTCGGCGACCTCCTGGCCAAAGAGGTCAACTGACCGCAGCGCCACTGCACAATCGAACCCCACCGTTCCTCAGATTTTTCAAGTACCAACAGGAGAGTGTGGACCTTCCCTTCCGGCCGTTCCTCCGCTCGGATTCGTTCGCCCTCAGGCGCGGAGGCGTTCCAGCCCGTCCAGGAGCAGGTCGAGGGTGAACTCGAACTCGGTCTGGCCGTCGCACCAACCGAGGGTGGGGTCGGTGACGTCGTGGATCTCGGCGGCCACCATGGCCGTCAGGTGCGGTAGCGCCTCGGCCATCGCGGCCAGGTCCGCCTCCGCGACGTCGTCCTCCATGCTCCCGCCAGCCGACGACGGGCTGAAGATCTCCTGCGCGAACCCGAGCGGCAGACTGCCAAACGCGTGCATCGCCCGCGGCACTGCTCGCCACGGCTGTCGACCTCGCGCTCGACCCGGTCGGCGACGCGGCGGCCACCGTCCAAATTCTTTACCTGACCAGCGGCAACCTGTGGGGCGTCGGAGCGCTGTTCTTCGGCCTCTGGCTCATCCCCATGGGACGCTGCGTGCTCCGCTCGAACTGGATGCCCCGCCCGCTCGGCTGGATCCTCGTCGGCGGCGGCATCGGATACCTGCTCAGCGCATTCATCGGATACCTCGCCCCTGACGCACAGGGCATCGCCGACGTTCTGGTCGCTCCCGCGACGATCGGTGAGTTCTGGATGATCGGCTACCTACTGACGCGCGGCGTCCGCCGCCACGCATACGACCAGGCACCATCCGACGGGCAACCGGAGGCCGCGCCAGTGACCGCCTAGCCGCGAACACCGTCGATGGCTAGCTGGTCGTACCGGTTCATGGACCTGCAGAGGCCGACGAGCCCCGGTCGATCGACCGGGGCTCGTCGGTGGAAATCCGTCAGGCAAGGTCGAAGCGGTCGAGCTCCATGACCTTGGTCCAGGCTGCCACGAAGTCGTTCACGAACTTGTCGCGGGCGTCCTGGCTGGCGTAGACCTCGGCGAGGGCCCGCAGCTGCGAGTTGGAGCCGAAGATGAGGTCGACCGCGGTGGCGGTCCACTTCACCTCATCAGTGGCCAGGTCGCGGATCTCGTACACGTGCTCGTCGGACTTCGACGCGCTCCACCGGGTGCCCGGGGAGAGCAGGTTGGCGAAGAAGTCGTTGGTGAGCACGCCCGGCTGATCGGTGAGGACGCCGTGCTGGCTACCGCCGGTGTTGGCGCCGAGGGAGCGCAGGCCGCCGATGAGGACGGTCATCTCGGGCGCGGTCAGGTTGAGCATGTAGGCGCGGTCGACGAGCAGCACCTCCGGCTGGGTCTTCTCGCCCGGGCGCAGGTAGTTGCGGAACGCGTCCGCGCGCGGCTCGAGGACCCGGAAGGACTCCACGTCGGTCTGCTCCAACGTGGCGTCGGTGCGGCCCGGACGGAACGGCACGGTCACCTTGACGCCGGCGTCACGCGCCGCCTTCTCGACGGCGGCCGAGCCGGCCAGCACGATCAGGTCCGCGAACGAGACCTTCGCGCCACCGGCGGAGTTGAACTCCCGCTGGATGCCCTCGAGAGTCTCCAGGACCGTCGCGAGCTGCTCGGGCTGGTTGACCTCCCAGCTGCGCTGCGGCTCGAGGCGGATCCGGGCGCCGTTGGCGCCGCCGCGCTTGTCGGTGGACCGGTAGCTGGCGGCCGAGGCCCAGGCGGTGGAGATCAACTGGGCGGTCGTGAGGCCGGACTCCAGGACCTTCGCCTTGAGGGCGGCGACGTCGGCGTCACCCACGAGCTCGTGGTCGACGGCCGGCACCGGGTCCTGCCACAGCTGGGCCTCCGGGACCCACGGCCCGAGGAAGCGGTCGATCGGGCCCATGTCGCGGTGCAGCAACTTGTACCAGGCCTTGGCGAAAGCCAGCGCGAACTGGTCGGGGTTCTCCAGGAAGCGGCGCGAGATCTTCTCGTACGCCGAGTCGACGCGCAGCGACAGGTCGGTCGTGAGCATCGTCGGCTTGTGCTTCTTCGACGCGTCGTGGGCGTCCGGGATGATCGCCTCCGCGTCCTTGGCGACCCACTGCTTGGCGCCGCCGGGGCTCGTGGTGAGCTCCCACTCGTAACCGAAGAGGATCTCGAAGAACCGGTTGCTCCACTGCGTCGGCACGTCGGTCCACGTCACCTCGAGACCGCTGGTGATCGTGTCACCGCCCTTGCCACTGCCGTGGGTGCTCAGCCAGCCGAGGCCCTGCGCCTCCAGTGGGGCCCCCTCGGGCTCCGCGCCCACGTGACCATCGGCGACGCCGGCACCGTGGGTCTTGCCGAAGGTGTGGCCACCCGCGATCAGGGCGACGGTCTCCTCGTCGTTCATCGCCATCCGGGCGAAGGTCTCGCGGATGAAGTGCGCCGCCGCAAGCGGGTCGGCGTTGCCGCGAGGCCCCTCCGGGTTGACGTAGATGAGACCCATCTCGGTGGCCCCGACGCCGGCCATCATCTCCTTCTCGGAGGCGTAGCGCTCGTCGCCGAGCCAGGTGTCCTCCGGACCCCAGAAGATCTCCTCGGGCTCCCACACGTCCTCGCGACCGAAACCGAAGCCGAAGGTCTTGAAGCCCATCGCCTCCAGGGAGACGTTACCGGCGAGCACGATCAGGTCGGCCCACGAGATCTTCTGGCCGTACTTCTGCTTGACCGGCCAGAGCAGCCGGCGGGCCTTGTCGAGGTTGGCGTTGTCCGGCCAGCTGTTGAGCGGAGCGAAACGCTGACCACCGTCGCCGGCGCCACCGCGACCGTCCCCGATGCGGTACGTGCCGGCGGCGTGCCAGCTCATCCGGATCATCAGGCCGCCGTAGTGGCCGAAGTCGGCCGGCCACCAGTCCTGCGAGGTGGTGAGGGCCTCGGTGATGTCGCGCTTGAGGGCCTCGACGTCGAGCTTGGCGAACTCCTTGGCGTAGCTGAAGCTCTCCCCCAACGGGTTGCCCTTGGGCGAGTGGGCGTGCAACACCGAGAGGTCGAGCTGGTTGGGCCACCAGTCCCGGTTGGTGCGCGGACGACCGCCGGTCTTCGGGGTCGGCGAGTCGATCGCCGGGTTCTCGCTCTCGCTGCCGTGCGCGGTCACTGAGTCGTGCGCGACCGGGCAGCCGGCCGCTGCCTTCTGGTCCACGCCCTGCGCACTGATGGGGCCGTTGTCCTGGGTGTCGCTCATGTACTTCCTTCCGAGCTTGCGGATCTCTGGGGCATGCGGTCGGTCGCACAGTCGGGGCAGGTGCCCCAATAGACGACCTCCGCCTCGTCGACCACGAAACCGTGGTCGACCGGGGCGGTGAGACAGGGGGCGTGACCGACGGCGCAGTCGACGTCGGCGATCGCGCCGCAGGAGCGGCACACGACATGGTGGTGGTTGTCCGCGACCCGGGACTCGTAGCGGGCGGTCGCGCCGGCAGGCTGGATACGCCGCACCAGACCAGCATCGGTGAGCACACGCAGCACGTCGTACACCGCTTGGTGGGACACCGTGGGATGATTCGCCCGTACCAACGCGATCACCTCGTCGGTGCCGACGTGCGGGTGGTCGCGCAACGCCGCGAGCGCCGCCAGTCGGGGCCGGGTCACGCGCAGCGAGGCGGCCCGCAGTTGCGCCTCGAAGTCGGACATCACCTGACGAACACTAGCTTACTATTTTGGAACCGATCAAGTTTTACGCCAGTTCGTGCCCGACAGCCATGTCGAGAACTGATGACTGGCTCCGTCCCCGGGGTGAACGTGACCACGATGGGTCGCACCAGCATCGAGGAGAAACAATGGCCAAGTACCTGCTGCTCAAGCACTACCGCGGCGCGCCGGCGGCGGTCAACGACGTGCCCATGGACCGGTGGACTCCGCAGGAGATCTCGGCCCACATGCAGTACATGAACGACTTCGCGGCCCGGCTCGAGGGGACCGGGGAGTTCGTCGACGGTCAGGCGCTCGCGCCCGAGGGAACGTTCGTCCGGTACGACGGTGAGGGCCGGCCGCCGGTCACCGACGGCCCATTCGCCGAGACCAAGGACCTCATCGCCGGCTGGATGGTGATCGACGTCGACACCTACGAGCGCGCCATCGAGCTGGCCGGGGAGCTGTCAGCCGCCCCTGGGGCGGGTGGTAGGCCGATCCACGAGTGGCTCGAGGTGCGTCCGTTCCTGACCGCGCCGCCCACCATCACGGAGTGACCTCCGCAGTGAACGAGGTCCTGCTCCGGAGCCTCACGCCGAGCGTCCTCGGCGTCCTCGTCCGCCGCGGAGTCACCTTCGCGGCGGCCGAGGACGCCTTGCAGGACGCGCTGGTCGAGGCGGTCCGCGTCTGGCCGGACGACCCACCCCGGGACCCGAAGGGCTGGCTGGTCACCGTGGCCTGGCGCCGGTTCCTCGACACGACCCGGTCGGACGCCGCCCGCCGCCGGCGTGAGGACCTCGCCGACGAGGAGCCAGCGCCCGGGCCCTCGCCAGCGGTGGACGACACGCTCCAGCTCTACTTCCTGTGCGCCCACCCGTCGCTGACGCCGTCGTCCGCGGTCGCGCTCACGCTGCGCGCCGTCGGCGGCCTGACCACACGCCAGATCGCCCACGCCTACCTGGTGCCCGAGGCGACCATGGCGCAGCGCATCAGCCGGGCCAAACGCACCGTCTCCGGAGTGCGGTTCGACCAGCCCGGCGACGTCGCCACCGTGCTGCGCGTCCTCTACCTGGTCTTCAACGAGGGCTACTCCGGCGACGTCGACCTCGCCGCCGAGGCCATCCGGCTCGCCCGTCAGCTCGCGGCCGCGATCGACCACCCTGAGGTGGCGGGGCTGCTCGCCCTCATGCTGCTTCACCATGCCCGACGCGCCGCCCGGACCGCGCTCGACGGCAGCCTGGTGCCGCTCGCCGAGCAGGATCGCCGCCGGTGGGACACCACCTCGATTGCCGAGGGCGTCGAGATCCTTCAGGCGGCCCTCGCCCGCGACCGGCTGGGCGAGTTCCAGGCCCAGGCCGCCATCGCGGCACTGCACGCTGACGCGCCGACCGCCGAGGAGACCGACTGGGTGCAGATCGTCGAGTGGTACGACGAACTCGCGCGCCTGACCGACAGCCCGGTCGTTCGACTCAATCGCGCGGTCGCCGTCGGCGAGGCCGACGGCCCGCGCGCCGGCCTGGCGGCGCTCGCGGCGCTGAACGACGCACTGCCCCGCTACGCGGCGGTGGCGGCGTACCTGCACGAGCGCGACGGCGATGCGGCAACGGCGGCACGGCTGTACGCCGAGGCGGCCCAGAAGGCCACCAACCTCGCCGAACGCGACCACCTGACACGCCAAGCCGCCCGGCTCAATGCCCGCCGACACCGCTGATTTCGGTCCGAGAGAATCTCCGGAAATTTCGGCGGCTCGTACCCGGGATCGCAATCAACACCTCGGGGCGCTGGCGTCATCGCCCTGAACCCTGATCGACTAATGACCAGTGTTGATACCTTGCTGCGCGAGATCGGCCGCCAGCACGAGACTGCCCCAATGTTTCCGGAAAATATTGACAAGTCGACGGCCGTGTTAATACGGTCCCCATCGACGGCGTTCAATCACCGTCAATGCCAGCCACCGCGACCCACTCCTCCGGTCGTCGCGCAGGACGACCGGCCAACCACCACCACACGGTGCGACGCCGATTGCCCGATGGCCGTCACCCGGCCACCGACAGCCTGCCGGGTCGTGCCGCGCTGCTGGCGTCCCGCCAGCCGTCACGAGGAGGAAACAGGCACATGATCGACACCCACCACACCCCCACCAGAACGAGTAGGCGCGGCCGAATCCGGCTACTCCTCGGCGCCGCCTGCGCCGCTGTACTGGCCGTCGCGGGCACGATGACGGCCACCAACGCGTACGCCGAGGCCGATCGGACGGTCAGCTCGAACACCACCGGCACGCACAACGGTTACTACTTCTCGTTCTGGAAGGACAGCGGCAACGCCAGCATGACGCTGCGCGCCGACGGCCGATACTCCAGCAGTTGGGACAGGAGCACCAACAACTGGGTCGGCGGCAAGGGTTGGGCCACCGGCAACCGACGGACGGTCACCTACTCGGGCAGCTACAACCCGGGCAACAACAACACCTACCTCGCCCTGTACGGATGGACGCGCAACCCGCTCATCGAGTACTACGTGGTGGAGAACTTCGGTAGCTACAACCCGAGCAGCGGCGCCACCCGGATGGGCACGGTCACCACTGACGGCGGCACCTACGACATCCTCCGCAGCCAGCGGGTCAACGCCCCGTCGATCGACGGCAACCAGACGTTCTACCAGTACTGGAGCGTCCGCCAGCAGAAGCGCTCGAGTGGCACCATCACCACCGCCAACCACTTCGACGCCTGGGCCCGGGCCGGCTTGAACCTCGGCAGCAACCACAGCTACCAGATCATGGCCACCGAGGGCTACCAGAGCAGCGGCAGCTCCGACATCACCGTCAGGGAAGGCGGTGGCAGCGACCCGGGCCCCACCACCACCACCAACCCGCCGGGGAACGGCAACTGCAACGCGACGCTGTCCGCCGGCCAGCAGTGGGGCGACCGGTTCAATCTCAACGTCGCGGTCAGCGGCACCAACAACTGGGTCGTCACCCTCGGCCTCGGCGGCGGCCAGAGTTTGCAGAACAGCTGGAACGCCTCCGTCAGCGGCACGAGCGGAACCGTCACCGCCAGACCGAACGGCAACGGCAACAACTTCGGGATAACGGTCATGGCCAACGGCAACTGGACCTGGCCGACGGTCACCTGCCGCATCGGCTGACCCCGACCAGCTCCTGACACCGCACGTCTGGCGTGGCGGCCACGGCCGCCACGCCAGACTGGGTGTTACGGGTAACTACTCCCCCCGCTGCGCGACGGGGCCGGCTTTACCGACTGCGGTGTGGTCAGCTGTTCAACGTGGCGAGCAGAGCGTTGGCCATGCCCTGCTCGCCCCGAGCGTTCGGGTGGAACGGTGCGGCCGAGTTCTGTGGCACCAGTCCCTCGACCCACCGGGTGCCGCTGCCCTTGCACGCGTCGCGTCCGATCGACGGGGTGTAGACGTCGGCGTAGGTGGCGCCGTTGGCGCCAGCGGCGCTGGCCAACATCGCGTTCAGCGACTTTTCGATGCCCCGCAGGTACGGCACGTCCTGGTAGGCGATCGGGACGACGGGCCAGCAGCCGTAACCGGTGTCCGGCAGGATCGCCGGGTACCCGAGCACCACGACCCGCGCGCCCGGCGCGGCCTGGCGGACCGCCCGCAGCACGGCGGTCACCTTCGGTGTGGCGGCGACGATCCTCGCCTGCAACTGGTCGATGCCTCCGGCGGTGTACCGGTTCTTGCACGGGGACCCGAGCGGGCTGCTGAGGCTCGCCTCCGCACAGTCGCCGATGATGCCGGAGAAGCTGATGTCGTTGCCGCCGATCTGCACCGTCACCAGCGCCGTGTTCGAGGTGACCGCGCTGAGCTGCGGTGGCACCGCGATGCCCAGCTGGCCGCTGCCACCGTAGAGGATGTCGTCCGTGGTGGCCCCGGAACAGCTCACGTCGGCGAACGACGACGAGCCGGCGGACGCTGCGACCAGCGACGGGAAGTTGCGGTTGGACCGTAGGCAGTTCAGGTCCACCTGGGTGGGGATCAGCGGACCGGCGGCGTACGAGTCGCCGAGCGAGACGTAGCGGCCGGCGGGCACGGCGGCGCTGGCGGGTGCGGCGACGGTGAGCAGCACGCCCGCGGTGGCTGCGGCGAGTGCGGCCAACCGGGTGGCTGCCCGCAGGAGGGGCAGGCGAGGACGGGTCATGGCGTCTCCCAGCGGGGATCACGGTGGTGGTGATGCCGAGATCCTGTCGCCGCCGACGCGCCACGTCAATATCGATGGCCCTCACTAAATCCTGTTCCGGGGAGTGGGAGCGTGCCGTGCTTGCGGCGCACCGGGAACGCCGATGTCGTCCAACAGCCGGGCCCAGGACGGCCTGGACCCGTGAGCGGCCTCCTTGCGACGGTAACTAGTTGTCTGCCGATAGCTGGTCCTTGACATCGTCGTAACCGGCCTTGCCCGGTGCCGCGCCCGGCGCGTAGATCACTCGCAGTACGCCCGTCGGGAACACCTCCGTTGCCACCAGTCGCAGGTGGTAGGCCGCATCGCCCTCGTCGAACAGCTTGCGGCCCTTACGCGCTGCCACCGGGTGCACCAGAAGGCGCAGCTCGTCGACCAGCCCTGCGGCGAGCAGTTGCTGTACCACGGAGATCGACCCCGGGATGAGGATGCCTCGGCTGCCGGCATCGGCCTTGAGCGCGGAGACGGCCTCGAGGAGATCGCCCTTGATCAGCTCCGAGTTGCGCCAGGAGAACTCCAACGGCTGGCGCGAGACGACGACCTTGCGAACGTCCCCGAGTTGCTTGGCGAACGGTGCGTCGTCGCCACCCGCGGCCTCACGCTCGGGCCAGGCTCCGGCGAAGCTGCCGTAGGTCTCGCGCCCGATGAGCAGCACGTCAGCGGCGTCGTAGTCCTCGGAGACGGCGCGACCCATGTTTTCGTCGAAGTACGGGAAGTGCCAATCAGGGTCGATCTCGGCCACACCGTCGGCCGAGATGAACAGCGTGGAGATGACCTTTGCCATCGCGGTGCTCCCTTCGAGTCAGGTGATGTCGGTAGGTCGACCGGTGCATCATCCCAAACTCATCGGCCAGCCACCGGTCCGTCCCGATGAAGAGTTCGCCGTTTCGAGCTCAGTCCTTCGTGGCCGAACGCTGTCAGCAAACGCAGGGACCGCGGGCGGGCTCGGTCTTCACCGAGCCCGCCCGTTAGTTCCACTCGATCCCGATCACGGGCCGGAGCACCCGAGGTGGACCAGTGTCCTGGCCGTCAGCGTTGCAGGGTCAGCAGGCCCGGCCGGTACGGCAGGAGGCCGTAGTCGCCGCCGGAGCTGGGGGAACGGCCCTGGTAGAGCAGTTGCAGGTTGCAGGGATCAATGGTCATGGTCTGGTCCGCGTTGGTCCGCAGCAGTTCGCCGTGGCTGATGTCGTTGGTCCAGGTGGCGCCGCTGTTGGCCTTGCCGGCGAACGGGTTGCTCTCGGACGTGGCCTGCGGCGTCCACGAACCACCCAGGCTGGCGGCCGTGAAGGAACGGAAGTAGCGACCCTGCGAGCCGATCGCCTCGACGAGCATCAGGTACCGGTTCTGGCCCTGGAGCTTGTAGACCTGAACGGCCTCGAAGAGGTTGTTCGTCGAGTCGCTCATGATGGTCGTGTAGTTGGAGCCGAAGCTGCCCGGGAAGTTCCCGATCGGCATGCTGGCCCGGTAGATCTTGCCGTTGTCGCCAGCGAAGAACAGGTACATGTTCTGGTCGTCACCGATGACCGCCTGATCGATCGGCCCGGTGCCGGAACCGGAGATGCTTCCGGTGAACAGCGGCTGCGCCCCGGACCACCCATTCGGGTTGGTCGGGTCGGTCGAGGTCCGGTAGGAGAACGCCGTGCCACCCCACTGGTAGGCCAACACCCAGATGTTGCGCGGCGCGAAGTAGAACAGCGACGGCGCGACAGTGGCAGAGTTCATCGTATTCTGGCTGGCTGACGCCATCTCCGAGTAGTTCGTGAAGAGGCCGAAGTTCATCGAACCCCAGCTCGACCCGAAGTCGTGCGTCGTCGCGTAGACGAGCTGCCGACCGTTGTAGGGGGCGACGGTGAAGTCCTTGAGCGACACCCACCCCGACTTCGGGTTCGCCAGCGAGCCCGTCGACGACCAGCGGTACGTCGACGGGAGGTTGCACGTGCCCGGCGGCGGCGTCGTCGGGGGTGGGGTCGTCGGCGGGGGCGTCGTCGGGGGTGGCGTGGTCGGGGGTGGGGTCGTCGGCGTCGTGCTACCGGTACACGTCACACCGTTCAGGGCGAAGCTCGTCGGCGCCGGGTTGCTGCCCGCCCACGCCCCGTTGAAGCCGAACGACACCGTACCGTTGGTCGGGACCGAACCGTTGTAACTCACGTTCTTGGCGGTCACCGCCGAGCCGCTCTGCGTCAACGACGTGTTCCATGCCTGCGTCACCGTCTGCCCGGCGCCGTACGACCACGTCAACGTCCAACTGGTCAACGGATCACCCAGGTTGGTGACCGACACGTTGGCACCGAACCCGCCCTGCCACTGCGACGACACGGCATAGTTCACCGAGCAGCCCGCGGCCGCGGCCCCAGCCGGCAGCGCTACGACAACCGTCGCCGACACCAGTAAAGCGGCGCCGGCCGAGATCAGGCCTACATTGGTGGCTTTGGATCTGGCCATATAACACCCTCCTGACGGGATGGCGGCCAACACATTGACGGGGCTCAGTGTTGTGAGCGTTAACAGGCCGCATCAGGTATGTTACGGGAGCGCTCCCATACCCTCAACCTCGATCCGTCAGACGTGCTCAGAGACGATCACCCGACCGCAACGTCAACCCGTTCAGGGCGCGCAACGCCACCTCAGTCCCTGGTGGATCCAGCAGCCTCGACGACCGAGACGGGAGTGCCAAGTTCGACGGTACGGGAGACGGTGCACAGTCGATCATGCGACTGCTGCAGTGACCTGGGCAGCGCTTCGCGCGCCCTGTCGCCGTCCGCGCCCACCGGGAACGTCACGGTGAACTCGACCCTGAGGTTCTGCATCCGGTTTCCCCCGGCCTCGTCCCGGATCTTGTCGCCAGTCACCTCGACGGAGAACTGGATCGGCTCGGCACGGCGGCTGGTGATGTAGTCCACGTCTACCGCACTGCAGCCGCCGATGGCAGCCAGAAGCAGTTCCACCGGCGTGAAGCTGGCGTCCTCGCCCGTGCCGAACGACATCGACCCGCCGCGAACATTCCGCGCGACGTAGTTCCCCACGCTGGTTCGCTCGATCTCCACCGAGCGGAAGGTGTCCTCACTCATGACAGGGAAACTACCCAGGCCTGCTGGCACCCGAGCCACCGGCCTGCCGCATCCCCCGACCGGGGATCAGACGTCGGCTTCGAGGGCGAAGGTGTTGCCGTCCAGATCCTGGAACCACGCGATACGGCCACCGCCGGCCCGCGCAGTGATCCCCTTGGCATCGTGTTCCAACTGGTCGTAGCGGATGAACTCGACGCCGGACGAGGCGAGCTCGTCAACGATCTGGTCGATGTCGTCGACGTACCACGTCGCCAGTGTCGCCGGGGTCTTCCCGGCGGTGACCGACTGGTACACGTTCAGCGCCGGCCCGCCACCAGAACCGTAGACGCGGCTGCCGTCGACGACGGCTGCGCTGGGGCCGGACTGCAGCGCCGGTAGCCCCAGTTTGCCTTCGTAGAACGCGACTGCCTTCTGAATGTCCGACACGGCGATCGACGTTCTGAGGTGATGCGCACTCAAGGGCATGGACCACTCTGTCATACGGGAGCATCGGGCCGTTCCCGCTGCCCAGAACACCCTGGCACGTGTGCTGCCGCTCCCCCGCGCCGGACCGCGGCGTCCGCCCGCACAACGGGCGCCGGCCCGATCCCGTTGAACGGGATCGGGCCGGGCAATGGCGCGAAGATCAGTGCACGCGGCGGCGGCCGTAGACGCCGGCGGCGATCGCCACACCGATGGCGGCGAAGACGACCTGGATAAGCAGCTCGATCCAGTCGACCCCGCTGGTGTCCGCGACGCCGAGGGCGCCGGCGACGAGCGTGCCGAGGATCGCGGCGACCACACCGATGAGCAGGGTCAGCCAGATGGGGATGTTCTGCTTGCCCGGTACGACCAGCCGGCCGAGCGCGCCGATGATCAGGCCGATGATGATTGCGGTGAAGAAACCCGAAACTTCCACGAGAGCCGTCCTCCAGAGGATTTGTCGTCGCCCCCCTATTGCCCCAGGCAACTAATTACCAAACCCGGCACGCAGGATCACGAGACCGCGTGCGTGTGGTACCAGTACGTCCCGGTCTGCTCGGCACGGAACCGATAGACGAACTCCTGTCCGGGCAACACCGCCGCCTGCGTCACGCCGGGCACCCCGTCCTGACTGTTCGGCACGTCGTACCCGTGCCAGTGCAGCGTGACGCCCCGCGCGATGTCCCGGTTGTGCAGCGTCACCTCCAGGACGTCGCCGACGGTGGCGGTCAACTCCGGCCCGGGGACCTGCGCGTTGAACGCCCACGCCGCGACGTCCCGGCCGCTCACGCTCACCGTGGCGGTCCCGGCCGTCAGGGTGAACCGCCTGGTCGGTTCGCCCACGGCCCGCACATCCCGACATTCATGATCATGGGGTACGCCGGGAGCGGCGCCCGGGGCGGCGGTCAGTTCGGTTCCGGTCACCAGCGCCGCGACCGCCACCACGAGAGACGCCCGGGACACCGTCCGGGACGGACGCCGGCCGAGCACGCGCCACGTAACGGCGGTCGCCGCAACGACCCCGGCGACCGCGAGCAGCCCTACGCCCGCAGACGCCGGATAGCCGTGCAGGACCGTGACGAGCAGGCCGCCGCTCACGGCGTACCCGGCGAAAAGAAGCGGGACCGCGACGGACCGGATGTCGCCCCGGGGCCGCAGCAGCCGCGATCCGGCGACGACCACCGCCGCGAGCGACAGTGGAGCGGCGACGAGGACCTTCTCCGCCGCGAACCACCAGCCGGCGCGGGCGAGCGCGGTGATCGTGACAGCGCGGGCGAGCGTGGCGAGCAGCGCGAAGGCGGCCAGCCCCAGCGCGAGCGGACGGCGCCGGGCAGCCGACGCGGCACCGCCGCCCAGCCACCCGGCGACCGCGAGGACCGTGATCACAAGGTCGGCCGTGAGCAGCGAGCCGACGGTCATGCCGGCTCCCCTTCGCGGACGGTCGGACACACGTCAACCGGGCGATGACCAAGCTGCACTGCCGCGACCGTGCCCAGCTGGTCGTGTGGGCGTACGAGTCGGGACTGGTCACGCCGCGTCGCCCCTGACCTCCATCATGGTCAGAAAGGCCGAATAGCCACCCCTTCGGCACATGAGGGAGGTCCGACGCACTAACATTGCCGCGATCGGCGACGGCTCTGCTGAAACGAGGCGACATGCGTTGGCTCCGGCGGTTGCTGGGAGGTGGGCGGGTCCAGCTCGATCCCGGCCGACAGCACGCGCTGCTACAGGACGTCCAGCACCGATACGGCGCCCACACGCAGATCCGGTTTTCCGAGCAGGTCGAAGCGCTCACCGGAACGCTGCACAGCGACGACGGGTTGGTGGTCGCGGCCCGGATCGTGAGTCAGGTCGCCGACGAGGCCCACGCGGACCTACAGGCCCAGGCCCACGACGTACACCGACGGACGGGCCGACGGCTCCTGGTGCACCGCCGCAACTACCGGCCGCTGTGGAGGGAGGCGGGTCCGGCCCTGCGGTGGCCACTGTTCGCGTTGCCGTCCGGCTTTCACCCCTACGCGCAGGTGACCGCCGCCGTGGCGGTCCTCGGCAGCCAGGCGCGCCGGCTCGACCGGGTGACCGACCCGAATCCGCTCCTGACGCGCGTGTTCGAGGTGCTTGACCTCACCACCGCTGGTTGGGAGTACGGCCGGGTGCGGGTGGACACCGACGCCGCCGCCCTCGCCGATCGACTGATCACGAGCGCCGGACAGGTCCTCGCCGCCCTGGACGACCCTCCCCGGCTGCCACCTCCGGTCCGTGAGCTGATGCGCCGCAACAACACCCTCGCCGTGCACGACCCCGCTGGCCCTCGGGCGGTAGGTGACATCAATCTGGGCGCGAGGATGCGGGAACATTTCCTGGTCTGAGGACGGCAGACGCGGTATCCGCGCTCGCGCCTGTCCCGGTCGGACAGGTGCGAGCGCGGATACTCCTGCGGCACGGAGGTTCCGACCCGTCAGGCCCCGATCGCGATGGCGAAGATGTGCATCGTCGGCACGTTGGCCGCGGGCCGCGCGCTGATGTTGGGCAACTCGACCCGGGCCACCGCCTTGCTCTGCAAGGCGACCCCCACGTAGTAGATGCAGGCGGCGGTGGCCTGACGCTGGTTGCCGGGCCGGTTCTGGTACGCGGTCACGACGGCGGCGGTCCCGCCGGCATGTGGTCCCCCGTACCAGTCGGGCGTGCTGAGCGTGAACGTCTGGCGCGTGCCGTCGGCGTAGACCACCGCGCCGGTCCCCGAGACGGCCCCGTAGGTGCCGGTCGCGAGGAAACCGAGCGTACGGCCGGTGCCGGTCACACTGATGGACTGCCCCGAGGCGATGGCGTTGTCGGCGACGCCGGGGCTGACGTTCGGCCAGCGGAAGTTGACTCCGTTGCGGCTCACCGTGCTGCCCGGGGTGACGCCGGCCTGGGCCAGGGCCTGTGCGGAGAGCGTGGCCCCGTTGCCGTCGAAGTTCCCGGCGCCGGTGTTGGTGTCGTTGGTGATGCCGGCGTTGCTGAAGCTCTGCTCCAGCGTCGGTGTGGTGCTGCCCGAACTGGTGGCCCGGTAGGTACGCCCCGCCTGCACGGTGACCTCGACGAGGTCGGTCTCGATCCGGGTGGTCCGGGCCGGCGTACCGTCGGCGGTGTCGACCACCGTGAGGTTGCCGGTGAAGAGCCGGCCGCGCAGGCGGACAGCCCCGGCGCGGTCCGGCCGGATGAGAACCTCGCTGGCCTGCCCGTTGCTCCACGTGATACCGACCGTGTGCCCGCCCCGACCCCGCAGGCCGGTCACCCGGCCGCTCGGCCAGGCAGGCGGCAGTGCGGGCAGGATGTGCAGTTCGCCGGCGTGGCTCTGTAGCAGCATTTCGGCAATGCCGGCGGTGGCGCCGAAGTTGCCGTCGATCTGGAAGGGCGGGTGCAGGTCGAACATGTTGGGCGCGAGCCGGGCGGGTGTGGCGAGGTAGCGGATCAGGTCGTGGGCCCGCTTGCCTTCCTCCATCCGGGCCCAGAAGTTGATTTTCCAGGCCAACGACCAGCCCGTTCCGTCGTCGCCGCGCAGTTCCAGCGTCCGCCGTGCTGCCTCGAACAGCTGCGGCGTGCCCCGCTTGGTGATCTGGTTGCTGGGGGCCAGACCGTACAGGTGCGAGATGTGCCGGTGGTTGGGCTCGGTCTCCACCCAGTCGTAGAGCCACTCCTGGATGTTGCCGCGCGAGCCGACCTTCATGGGCGCGAGCCGGTCCCGGGTGGCCCGGACCTGGGCCCGGAACGTGCTGTCCACGTTGAGGATCTCGCTCGCGCGGGCGCACCCGTCGAAGAGGTCCCGCAGGATCTGGTTGTCCATCGTGGGGCCGGCACACACGCTGGCGTTCGCGTGGTGGCCGAGCTCCGGTGAGTTCGACGGGTTGGTCACCAGGTAGCCGAGGGTCGGCTCGGTCACCAGGGTGTCCAGGAAGAACTGCGCGGCGCCCTTCATGGCCGGGTAGTTCGCCCGCAGGAACTCGATGTCACCGTTGAACAGGTAGTGGTCCCAGATCAATGTGCTCAGCCATGCGCCGCCGGTCTGCCACATGCCCCAGAAAGCGCCGTCCACCACCGAGGTGGCTCGCCACGCGTCCGTGTTGTGGTGGGTGACCCAGCCACCAGCGCCGTACTGCAGCTGCGCGGTGCGGACGCCAGCGACCGACAGGTCCCTGACCATGTCGAACACCGGGCCGTGACACTCCGACAGGTTGGTCGTGTTGGCCGGCCAGTAGTTCATCGGCAGGTTGGCGTTGATCGTGTATTTCGAGTCCCAGGATGGGGTCAGCGAGTCGTTCCAGATGCCCTGCAGGTTGGCCGGCTGGGTGCCGGGCCGCGAGGACGAGATCAGCAGGTACCGGCCGAACTGGAACAACAGCGCCGAGAACTGCGGGTCGTTGACGCTGTTGTGCTGGGCGATCCGGACGTCGGTCGTCTGGTCGGCCGCGGAGGTGCGGCCCAGGTCGAGGCTGACCCGCCCGAACAGTGCCTGGTAGTCGGCCACGTGCCGACTGCGCAGCTGGTCGTAGCTGCTGGCCCGCGCCGCGGTGAGGTGCCGTCGCGCGATGCCCTGGTAGTCGCCACCGACATTGCGGTAGTTGACGTAGCTGGAGCCGATGGAAATCAACAGGGTCACGCTGGTGGCGTTGGTCACCCGCAGGGTGCCGCCGGAGCTGGACACGGTACCGCCGCTGACGGTGGCGTTCGCCAACGCGAGGAAGCGAACCGCGCCGGTGACGCCCTCCTGGTTGCCGGAGACACCGTCGAGGGCGACCGTGGTGCCGTCCGGGCTGGACACCGTGGTGCGCTGCGGGCTGTCGAAGGTGGCGGTGAAGGTGATCGAAGCGGACCGGTCGGCGGTCAGCCGCATCGCGATGACCTGGTCCGGTGCGCTGGCGAACACCTCACGCTGGTATCGGACGCCGTTCATCACGTACGTCACGGAGGTGGTCGCGGTGGTGAGGTCCAACTGCCGGTCGTACTGCGACGCCCCGCCGGAGGCGGGGAAGGCGAGCCGGAGGTTGCCGACGGTCTGGTAGGCCAGCTGACCGCCGGGGTTGCCCATCATGTTCTGGTTGATGAGGTCCTGGGCCTGGGTCCACTGGTTGGCGTTGACCAGCCGCCGGATCTCCGGCAGCGCCCCCAGACCTCTGGGGTTGCTGGGGTCGTGGGGGCCGCCGGCCCAGACGGTGTCCTCGTTGAGCTGAAGTCGTTCCGTGTCGGCGTTACCGAAGACCATGGCGCCGAGCCGACCGTTGCCGATCGGCAGCGCACGGAGCCAGTCGGTGCCGGCGGCCTTGTCGTACCAGAGCGCCAGGTCCCCGGCGGCCAGCACCTGCGGCGGCGCCACCGAGTCTCCTCGGGCCACGGCGGTCCAGGGCAGCGGCAGCAGGGCGCCGCCCGCCCCGGCCGCGCCCATCCTGAGGGCTTGCCGTCGGGTCAGGTCTGACATCGATCCTCCAAACGGTGACCGATCCGGCCACCCCGAAGCGTGACAACAACTACCCGCTTGGTGGCGCCAACGCCGACCTCGCTGAGGAGGCCGAGGCCAGGCCCTGAGTCAGCCAGACGTCTGATGTGTTGCGCGAAGGTTACTCCGGAGCCACAGAATAGGCAACGGTCGATCGATGGGTGGAATTCCCACCGTCTGACCCGGTCAGCACAGCGCATTGCCAGAGCCGCAGCAGCGGACCGATGCGGCGCCGCAGCGTGGGTCACCGGAAGGAAGCCGACGGGCGCCGCTTCAGGCCCACAGACATCAGATGTACGGGGGCGAGCTGACGAGGTCGTCGTGGATCTTTCCGGACGTCCGTGGCCGGCGGAACCCGTGCGACTACGACCAGGGCTCGTGGCACTGGGGTGCGTGGTCGCCGCACTGCCGGGCGTCCGGGTTCGCCACCCGCGTGAACGTCTTCCAGCCTCCGATCGCAGCCACCGGGGCTGAGCCGCAAAACTGCGGTGGAAGCAGGAGCGGTGGCCTCAACCAGCCCTCAGGACGCCTCGCGGAGGCGTAGGTCGGCCAGCCACACCTCGGCGAGGTCGCTGAGCGCGACGCCGAGGACCTCACTGAGGCAGACCACGGTGCCGAACGCGGGAGCCGGGAGCCGGCCCACCTCGATCTTGCGCAGCGTCTCCGGCGAGATGCCGGCCGCCAGGGCCACCTCGACGGGACTGCGGTTACCTCGCGCGACCCGAAGCGCCGCTCCGAGACGTTGCCCCGCTGCGATCTGTTCGGGCGTGAGCGGTGGGCGGACCATGTGAGCAGGATAGATCCGCCTTCGCAGGCCGGCAATGCCGACCCGCCGGACGCCCCGACCAGCGTGGTATAAATATACCGCAACGAGAGGGAAGGGCTGATCGTGATCGAACTTAAGTCCGCCGAGGAGATCGATCGGATGGCCGTGACCGGCCAGTTCGTCGGCGAACTGCTGGCGGAGCTGCGTGAGGTTGCCGCCGTCGGGGTCAACCTGATGGACCTTGAGCACCACGCCCGCCGCCGGATCAAGGAGCGTGGCGCCGAGTCCTGCTACTGGGACTACACGCCGTCGTTCGGCCGGGGCCCGTTCCGTAACGTCCTGTGCCTCTCGGTCAACGACGCCGTGCTGCACGGCCTACCGCGCAACTACGCCCTGCGCGACGGTGACCTGCTGAGCATCGACATGGCGGTCGGGGTCGACGGCTGGGTCGCCGACTCCGCGCTGTCCGTCATCATCGGCACTCCCGCCGCGGATGACCTGAAGCTGATCGAGGCCACCGAGGTCGCGCTGGAGGCCGGGATCGACGCCGCGCGGCCGGGCAATCAGCTCGGCGACATCTCCGCCGCCATCGGCGGGGTCGCCCACCGCTACGGCTACCAGGTCAACGACGAATTCGGCGGGCACGGCATCGGCCGCACCATGCACGAGGCCCCACACGTGCCCAACGACGGCCGCCCGGGCCGGGGCATGAAGCTCAAGCCCGGCCTGACGCTCGCGATCGAGCCGTGGTTCTGCCGCAGCACCGGCAAGATTAAATTTGATGAGGACGGGTGGACGATCCGGTCCGCGGACGGCTCGCGGACGGCCCATTCCGAGCACACCGTCGCGATCACCAAGGCCGGCCCCCGGGTGTTGACCCGCCGCCCCGGGCACGCCACGAGCCCGGGCAACCGCAGTGGGCAGTCGGCCGCGGCGTCCTGACGAGCGCCGCTCTGCGGCATCGGCAGTTGACCGGCGGTCCGGCAACGGTTCGGCCTAAGCGCTTCTTTAGGGCAACGCAGGACACTGCCCAACATGACCCAGACATCGCTGACGGTCCTGTCCGCGACCCTGCGGACGACCGAGCCCGATGACTTCTACCTGCCACCGCTGCCACGGTTGCTGCCGGTCTCCTATCATCCGCAGGCCGCGCGCATCGAGATCGTGTCCAACGGTTGGGTACGCCGGATGCTCGGTGAGTGCTTCGCCGACGAAGCGATGCTGCTGGTCTTCCTGCGCCAGCGCAACGGCATCTACGGCCCGATCACCGTTCCGTACGCCGACCCGGCCCGAGCACAAAACATCGCCGACTGGTACCAGTTCGTCACCGTCATCGACAGCTTCGTCTCCGACGAGACGGCGCTGGGCGCCGACTCCGATGCCGCTCGCGAGGCGTTCTCAGCGATCATGGCCGACGTCGGGACGGACGGCAGCGGCGGTGCGGCGTCAACGGCGTACGGCCGGGCCGCTCAGGATCTCTGGCGGCGGATCCGGCCAGGCATGAGCCCGCACCAGGTCACCCGGCTGGTGCGCAGCCTGAAGTCGTTCCTCGACGGCTGCGCGACCGAGATCTCGGTCAAGCTCTCCGGCCGGGTCCCCGATCTCGAGACCTGCATGCGGGTGCGGATGGGCAGCTTCGGCTGCGAGTTCCTCGAACTGTTCACCGAGTACGCCGCCGAAGTGGACATGAGCGAGTTGGCCGCCCAGGGCGTGTTCGACAAGGCGCACCACCACGGCATGCGGCAACTCATCATCGTCAACGACCTGCTGTCGTGGCGCAAGGAGTACGCCGACCGCGACACCATGACCACGATGCGCGTCCTGTCTGAGCACGAGGGGCTGGGCCAGCAGGAGGCGGTCGACCGACTGTGCGAGCTTGTCGAGCACCACGAGCGCGCCTACATCGCCGCCCGTGACGAGGTGCTCAACGGCCCGCACGGCAACGACCGGGACGTCCGGGCGTACCTGTCCGGGCTGGACCACCTGATCGGCGGAAGCCAGGAGTTCGAGTATCTGACGCCGCGCTACTTCGGCGACGGCTCGGTGTGGGACGGCAGCACCTCCGGCTGGCTCAGCCTGTCCGCTCCGATAGACCGCTTCCGGGCCGCGCCGGCACCCCCGCCTCGTCAACCAACGAAGGGAGCCTCCTCGTGAGCATCACCTCGTCCGGTCCGGCGCGCACCGCGCGCTATGCCGTAGCGCCCAACGCGTTGCCGCTGCTCGGTCACGCGATTCCGCTGGCCCGCCGGCCGCAGCAGTTCCTCACCGAACTTCCCTGCTA
Source organism: Micromonospora sp. NBC_01638 (assembly GCF_045209745.1). Classification (NCBI taxonomy): domain Bacteria; kingdom Bacillati; phylum Actinomycetota; class Actinomycetes; order Micromonosporales; family Micromonosporaceae; genus Micromonospora; species Micromonospora sp. NBC_01638. The sequence goes on along the minus strand of NZ_CP109273.1, from coordinate 5,312,879 downwards.
CGGCGACCTCGTCGAAGTGCGGCTGGGCCGACGCCCAGCCGTGCTGGTGTGCAGCCCGGACCTGATCCAGCGCGTGCTCCGTGAGCCCCGGACCTTCGACAAGGGTGGGCCGCTGTTCGACAAGGCCGACGAACTGGTCGGCCAGGGGTTGTTCGCGGCCACGTGGGAGCCGCACCGCCGGCAACGGCGAATGATGCAGCCGGGCTTCCATCGCACGCGGATGCCCGGGTACGCGGAGGTCATGCGGGACGAGATCGACACGCTGCTCGCGGGCTGGCGTGATGGGCAGCAGGTGGACATCCGCGACGAGATGCACCGGGTGACGCTGCGGATCGCCGCGCGAACCATGTTCACCAACCCGGTGAGCAACCACGCCGCGGACGAGGTCCAGGAGTGCATGCCGATCATCAACCGCGGTGTGTACAAGCGGATGGTCGCCCCGACGGCTCTGCTCGAGAAGCTGCCGACCCGCGAGAACCGTCAGTTCGAGCTGGCCCACCAGCGGATGCGCGATGTCGTCGAGGAGACCATCGGGCAATACCGGGAGTCCGGCGTCGACCACGGCGACCTCATGTCCATCCTGATCAACTCGGTCGACCCGGATACCGGTCAGCCGATGTCCGAGTTCGAGGTCCACCAGCAGGTGATGACCCTGCTGGCGGGCGGCATGGAGACCACCGCCAACGCCATCAGTTCGGCGCTGCTACTGATCAGCGAGCACCCCGAGGTGGAGCGAGGGCTCCAGGCGGAGGTCGACGAGGTGCTGGGTGGCCGGTCGCCGGCGTTCGAGGACATCCCGAAGCTGACCTACCTGGACCGGGTCCTGCGCGAGACGCTTCGCCTCCGGCCGCCGGTCTGGCTCCTGACCAGGACGACGACTCGGGACACCGAACTCGGCGGGCACCCCCTGCCCCAGGGCAGCATCATTCTGCTCAGCCCGTACCTGTTGCACCACAATCCGGAGCTGTTCACCGATCCGGAGCGCTTCGACCCCGACCGCTGGCTGCCCGAGCGGGCTGACTCGGTCACCCAGAACGCGATGCAGCCCTTCATCATGGGCAACCGCAAGTGCATCGGGGACCAGTTCGCGCTCAACGAGGCGAGACTACTGGTCGCCACCATCGCCAGCCGTTGGTCGATACGGATGACGTCGGGTGCCCCACGCAGGCGCCTACCCGAAGCCACGCTCGGCCCGGGGCCGATGCCGATGACCCTGACCCAGCGCCCGATACGGGCAACACGGCCGGCGGCACCCGACGACGGGATGCCCGGTTCGACCGGCTGCCCGTTCCACGCCGGACAGTCATGATCGGCGCGTCGGCGCCCGAGGCTCCACACGGGCTGCCGCTGGCCGGCCACGCCATGCAACTGTGGCGTCGACCACTGGCGTTCCTGCGTGAGACGACCGGCCAGGCCGAGGTGATGACCCTGCGGCTCGGCCGACAGCGAGCCTTCCTGGCCTGCGGCGCCGCGGCGGTGGCCCAGGTGCTGCACGAGCCGCGCACCTTCGACAAGGGCGGCCCGCTGTTCGCAAAGGCGCGGCTGATCGTCGGCGACGGGCTGGTCAGCTCCGACTTCAACACGCACCGCCGGCAGCGCCGGCTCGTGCAGCCTGCCTTCGCGGCACAACGGATCCACGGCTACGCCGCCCTGATGAGCGAGCAGGTCGAGTCGGAGATCGCCGGGTGGCGCCCGGGCCGCCCCCTGGACGTGGGGCACACCATGCACACCCTGGCCCTGCGCGGCGCGGCCCGTACGATGTTCGGCTCGCAGCTCGATGAACGGGCCGTCGCGGAGGTCGTCGCCGCCCTGCCGGTGATCATGCGCGGGGTGTACCAGCGAATGATCGTCCCGGTGTCCTGGGCACACGAACTGCCGCTGCCGGTCAACCGGCGCTTCGAGCGGGCCCGGGCGACGATGCACCGGATCATCGAAGGCACCGTCGAGGCGTATCGCAACTCTGGGCAGGATCACGGCGACGTCCTGTCGATCCTCGTCCAGGCGCACGGCGACTCCGCGCTCGGCGACGAGGAAATCCACGATCAGGTCATGACGCTGCTCATCGGGGGCACCGAGCCACCCGGACAGGCGTTGACGACAATATTCCATCTGTTGGGCAGCCATCCTGAGGTGGAGCGGGCGGTGCACACCGAGGTGGACGACGTGCTCGCCGGCGGCCCGGCGCAGCCCGCGCACCTGGCCGCGTTGCCGCAGACGCAGCGCGTCGCGCTGGAGGCGCTACGGCTCTTTCCACCGGCCTGGTTGCTGACGCGGGTGGCGACCTGCGACACGAAACTTGCCGGCCATCCGGTGCCCCGGGGCGCGACGGTGCTCTTCAGCCCTTACCAACGGCACCACGACCCGGACGTCTTCCCGGATCCGCTGCGCTTCGATCCGGACCGGTGGCGTACACCGTCGCCGGCCGCCCGGGCGGCACTGCTGCCGTTCGGGGCCGGCAACCGCAAGTGCATCGGCGAGGAGGTCGCGTTGACCGAACTCGTGCTCACGGTCGCTTCCGTCGCCTCCCGGTTCCAACTCCGGCCGGTGCCAGGAACGGTCGTCCGCCCGGTGGCCCGCGCCTCGCTGGGCACCACCAGAGTGCTGATGACGCCGGAGCCACGCCCGTCCCTCGAGACTCTGGTTGGTGAGCGATGACGCGTCTCAGGATGCCCCGCACCAGGACTGCCCCACGCCGATCACCGAACCGCCGATCCGTTGGCGTCAGCCATGTCCGAGGATCCTCGGACATGGACCCCAGTCAAGGTCGAGCGCTCCGAATCAGAGCAGTGCTCTCGATGTGCTACGGTCGATCACTATGAAGGCGTCGGGGGTCCGCGCCCGGGTCCGGGCCGAAATGGTCAAGGAGCTCAAGGCGGTGGCCTGGCGCCACCTGGCCGCCGAAGGCTCCAACCTGTCGCTGCGCGCCGTCGCCCGGGACATGGGCATGGCGTCGTCCGCCGTCTACCGCTACTTCCCCAGCCGCGACGACCTGCTCACCGCGCTGATCATCGACGCGTACGACGCGCTTGGCGAGAGCGCCGAGAGCGCCGCCGAGAAGGCCGAGCCGGGGCTGGAGCGCTGGCTCGCCGTCGGGCACGCCGTCCGCGACTGGGCCCTGGCGGCGCCGCACGAGTGGGCGCTGATCTACGGCAGCCCGGTGCCCGGCTACCGCGCGCCGGAGGACACCATCGGGCCCGGCGTCCGGGTCATCCTGCTGATCGGGCGGGTGCTCAAGGAGGCGCTGCGGGCCGGGCTCCTGGAGCTCGGCGAGCCGCTCACCGGCGAGTACGCCGAGGAACTGGCCGCCGTCGCGGCCCGGCTCGGCGACGACATGCCGCCGCGGCTCGTCGCCGACAGCGCGGCGATGTTCTTCATGCTCTGCGGCGCGGTCAACGCCGAGCTCTTCGGCCAGCTCACCAACTCGGTCGACCGGGACCGGCGCGGCTTCTTCGCCTTCCAGCTGGGTAAGGCCGCCACGCTGGCTGGCCTTACCGCCTGACGCCGCGTACGCCTCAACCCGGCCACGATCAGGTCGATCCCGAACCGGAGGTAGCGCTCCAGGTCCCGGCTCCGCGTCGCCGGGCAGCGCCGGCCGGCCGGCGGAGCGCCCGGTCGCGCACCACCGCTCGGCTCAGCCGGCCCGGGTCGTCGCCGGGTCGCGGACCAGGGTGGCCAGAGCCGCGACGAGCAGGCCCCGGTGGGCCAGCCAGCGGCCGGTGAACCCGGTCACCTCGCGGCCGTCCAGCCGTGGGCCGGGCACCGTGAGGCGGGCGTCGAAGGTCCGGCCGGCCGCGTCGATGGTGACGACCGCCCCGGTGAAGTCCAGCGGTTGCCGGGTCAGCGGGAACCAGACCTTGTAGACCGCCTCCTTGGCGCAGAACAGCAGCCGGTCCCAGCGGACGGACGGGTCGGAGGCCAGCAGGGCGGTGACGGCGACGCGCTCCGGTGCGGAGGCGACGCAGCCGAGCAGGCCCGGCGGCAGCGGCTCGTTCGGCTCGGCGTCCACGCCCAGCGTCCACAGTGTCGAGGCCGGTGCGACAGCGACCAGCCGGTAGCCGACGCAGTGCGTGATGCTGCCGACCACACCGGCTGGCCAGGTCGGGGCGCCCCCCTCACCGGGCAGCACCGGGGCGGGCGGGCAGCCGAGACCCGCCAGGGCCTCCCGGGCACAGCGGCGGGCGGTGGCGAACTCGGTGCGGCGCTTCGAGCCGGCCCCGGCGATGAGCCGCTCTTCCTCGGGGAAGAGCGGCGCCGGCTCGGCGTCGTCGAACGCCTCGACGGCGACGACGCCGGCCGGGAACAGGTCTGCGGTCATCGTGTGCGGCACGCCACCGACCGTACGGTCCAGCGCTTGAGCGCCACTGCGGCCGAGCCGCTCAAGCCGGAGTCGAGCGCCGCCCGCCATGGTCGGTGCGGACCATCCCGACGAGGAGCACCCGATGACCGATGACCTGGACCATTGGCGGACGATGGCCCTGGCGGTCCTGCAGAAGGCCGGCCGGGCCGGGCCGCAGCACGCCCCCGAGGACGTCGACCGGCTCCTCGCCACCACGACCGACAACGGCACCACCATCGCGCCGCTGCACCTGGCCGGGCCGCCCGCCCCCGCGTTGGGCACGCCGCCGACGCCGGGCGGCTGGGACGTGCGGCCCCACCACGACGCCACCGATCCGGATCTGGGCGAGGCCCTCGCCGCCGACATCGCGGCCGGCGTCACGTCGGTCTGGCTCGAGTCGCCGGAGCCGGCGGTGCTGCGCGCGATCCTGCCCACCCTGCGGGCCGCCGGCACCGCCATCGTGCTGGAGGCCGGCGAGCGCAACGCGGAGGCAGCGGAGGCGCTGCTCACCCAGCCGGAACCGGTGCGCGGAAACCTCGGCGCCGACCCGATCGGCCTGGCCGTGCGCCAGGGCGGCACGCCCGACCTGGCCATGCTCGCCGCGCTCGCCGGCCGGTGCGCGAACCGGCCGGGCCTGCGGTCGATCGTCGTGGACGGCACGGCGTTCCACGACGTGGGCGGCGGGGAGGCCGACGAGTTGGGTTCGGCGCTCGCCACCGGGGTCGCCTACCTGCGGGCGCTCACCGAGGGCGGCCTGCCGGTGCAGGCGGCGTTCGAGCAGATCGAGTTCCGGTACGCGGTGGGCGCGGACCAGTTCGTCGAGATCGCCAAGCTGCGCGCCGCCCGGCTGCTGTGGGCACGCGTCGGCGCGGTCTGCGGGGTGGCGCCGGCCCGACAGTGGCAGCACGCCGTCACCTCACGGGCGATGATGACCGCCCGGGCACCGTGGAACAACCTCGTCCGGACGACGGTAGCCGCGTTCGCCGCGGTCGCCGGCGGCGCCGACGCGCTCACCGTCCGGCCGTTCGACGCCTGCCTGGGCCGGTCCGGTGCGCAGGCGCAGCGGCTCACCCGTACCACCCAGGCGATCCTGCGGCTGGAGGCGCAGGCCGCCCGGGTGCACGATCCGGCAGCCGGGTCCTGGTACGCGGAACGGCTGACCCGCGACCTCGCCGCCGCCGGGTGGGACTGGTTCCAGAAGCTGGAGAGCAACGGCGGCCCGGTCGCCTCGCTGGCCGACGGCATGCTGACCGAGCGCCTGGCGGCCACCGCGGAGCAACGCCGGCAGCAGGTACGCCAGTTGAGCCGCACGATCGTCGGGGTCAACCGGTACGTCGCGCTCGACGAGGAGCGGCCCCGCAGCGCGGCGGCCCCCGCCGGCCATCGCCACGCGGCAGACTTCGAGCGGGTCCGCGACCGGGCCGAGGCGGCCGGCTCACCGAAGATCCCGCTGGTCCTGCTCGACTCGGCGACCGCGAGCTCGGACGCCGGCCTCGCCGGGCAGGTGCTCGCCGCCGGCGGCCTGACCGGTGTGCCCGGGTGGCCCGCCGGGCCGGCGCCGGTCGCTCTGCTGTGCGGGACGGGCAGCGTCGGCGACGAGGCCATCCGCTCGGCCGTCGACCGGTTGCGCGCGATCGGCGTCCGGAGGATCCGGACCTTCGCCGACGGCCCTTTCCGGCAAGGGCAGGACGTTGTCGCCGGACTCGACGGCCTCCTCGACGACTTGGGAGCGGCACAGTGATCCCCGACTTCACCCGGATCGACCTCGGCGAGCCGGACGCCGGTGCCTCCGCGGTCGCCGGCCCACCGGCCGAGACCCCGGAAGGCATCCTGGTGGCCGGGCACTACACCGCCGCGGAGGTCGCCGGCCTCGATCTGCGCGGGCTGCCGGGCGAGCCGCCGTACCGGCGCGGTCCCTACCCGACGATGTACACCACGCAGCCGTGGACCATCCGGCAGTACGCCGGGTTCTCCACCGCCGAGGAGTCCAACGCCTTCTACCGGCGCAATCTCGCTGCCGGGCAGACCGGCCTGTCGGTCGCGTTCGACCTGCCCACCCACCGTGGGTACGACTCGGACCACCCGCGTGCCGCCGGCGACGTGGGCATGGCCGGGGTGGCGATCGACTCTCTGCTGGACATGCGCGTGCTCTTCGGAGGCATCCCGCTGGACCGCACCAGCGTCTCGATGACCATGAACGGCGCGGTGCTGCCGATCCTCGCGCTCTACATCGTCGCCGCCGAGGAGCAGGGCGTGCCGCCGGAGAAGCTGGCCGGCACGATCCAGAACGACATCCTCAAAGAGTTCATCGTCCGCAACACCTACATCTATCCGCCTGGGCCCTCGATGCGGATCGTGGCGGACATCTTCGCCTACACCTCGGCCCGGATGCCGCGATTCAACTCCATCTCGATCTCCGGCTACCACATGCATGAGGCGGGCGCGCCGGCCGATCTGGAGCTGGCCTACACGCTGGCCGACGGTCTCGAATATCTTGCGGCCGCACGGGACGCGGGGCTGGACGTCAACCGGGTCGCCCGCCAGCTGTCCTTCTTCTGGGCGGTCGGCATGGACTTCTTCATGGAGGTCGCCAAGCTGCGGGCCGGGCGGATGCTCTGGGCCGGCCTGGCCCGCGACGCGGGCGTGACCGATCCGCGGGCGCTGAGCCTGCGGGCGCACTGTCAGACGTCCGGCTGGTCGCTCACCGCGCAGGACGTCTACAACAATGTGGCGCGCACCTGCATCGAGGCCATGGCCGCCGGCCAGGGACACACCCAGTCGCTGCACACGAACGCGTTCGACGAGGCGCTCGCGCTGCCGACCGACGTCTCGGCGCGCATCGCCCGGGACACCCAACTGGTGCTGCGTCACGAGACCGGCGCCACCCGGGTGGTCGACCCGTGGGGCGGCAGCCACTACGTGGAGCGGCTCACCGCCGACCTGATCGACCGGACCCGCAGCCACCTCGACGAGATCGCGGCAGCCGGCGGGATGGCCCGCGCGATCGAGCTGGGACTGCCCAAGCAGCGCATCGAGGAGGCGGCCAGCCGGACACAGGCGCGGATCGACTCCGGGCAACGGCCCGTGGTGGGCGTCAACGTGCACCGGGTCGAGCAGGAGCCGGCCGTCGAGGTGCTGCGCATCGACAACGCGGCGGTCCGGCGGACACAGCAGGACCGCCTGGCGCGGCTGCGGATGGACCGCGACGAGGCCGCCTGCAGGTCGGCGCTCGACGCGTTGGCGCGGGCCGCCACCACGCCCGCCGGCGCCGACGCCGGCCCGGGGAACCTGCTGTTCTGCGCCGTCGAGGCGGCCCGAGCCGGTGCCACGGTCGGCGAGATGTCGGCCCGGCTGGAATCGGTGTTCGGGCGGTACGCCGCCACGCCCCGAACGGTCTCCGGCGTCTATGCGGGCGGGACCGTCTCGGACGCCGCCGTCGCTGCCGCACGGGCCGCCACCACCGAGTTCGCCGAGACGACCGGTCGGCGGCCGCGGATGCTGGTCGCGAAGGCCGGCCAGGACGGTCACGACCGGGGCCAGAAGGTGGTCGCCAGCGGGCTCGCCGACCTCGGCTTCGACATCGACGTGGGACCGCTGTTCCAGACTCCGGGCGAGGTCGCGCGGCAGGCGGTCGACGCGGACGTGCACGTGGTCGGGATCAGCTCGCTCGCCGGCGGCCACGCGTCCCTGGTGCCTGAGCTGCGCCGGGCGCTCACCGAGCTGGGTCGGCCGGACATCCTCGTGGTGGTCGGCGGCGTCGTCCCGGCAGCCGACCACGAGACGCTGCGCGCGGCCGGCGCCGTGGACATCTTCGGTCCGGGCACGCCGCTGGCCGGCGTCGCGATGCGGTTGCTGGAACTGCTACGCGAGCCGGCGGCCGGCCGGGCGTGGTGAGCGCCGCCGAGACGCTGGCCGGCTCCCGGGCGGCCGTCGCGCGGGCGATCACCCTGGTGGAGTCGACCCGGCCGGACGACCGGGCTGCGGCCCGCGCCCTGCTGGCCGAACTGGCGCCGTACACCGGCCGCGCCCACCGGATCGGCATCTCCGGCGTTCCGGGCGCCGGGAAGTCGACGCTCATCGACCGGCTCGGCACGATGATCGCCGACGGTGGGCGCCGGGTCGCCGTGCTGACCGTCGATCCGTCGTCCGAGCGCACCGGCGGCAGCCTGCTGGGCGACGCCACCCGGATGAGCGGCCTGGCCGCACACCCGGACGCCTTCGTCCGCTCCTCACCGTCGGCCGGACGGCTCGGCGGGGTGGCGCCGGGCACCCGGGCCGCGATCGCGGTGGTCGAGGCTGCCGGTTACGACATTGTGCTGATCGAGACCGTCGGCGTGGGCCAGTCGGAGACCGCCGTCGCGGCGCTCGTCGACACCTTCGTGCTAGTCGCCGCGATCGGCACCGGCGACGAGCTGCAGGGCGTCAAGATGGGTGTGCTCGAGCTGGTCGACGTGATCGCGGTGAACAAGGTGGACGGTGAACGGGTCGCGGCCGGGAAGGCCACCGCCCGAGACCTGTCCACGGCGATGCGGTTGGTCTCCCGGGGCGGCGACCGCACCACGCCAGCGGTCCTGACCTGCAGCGCCCGGGACGGCAGCGGCGTCGCCGAGCTGTGGGAGCACATCACCGACCGGTTCGCCGAGCGGTCCGCCGCGGGCGAGGTGCGGCGGCGGCGCCGCGAGCAGGACGTGGCCGGCATGTGGTCCACCGCACGCACCGCCGTTCTGGCCGGCTTCGATGCCGACGCCAGGGTCGCTACGCTGGCTGAGGAGTTCATTTCAGCGGTCGACGCCGGCACGACGACCGCCACCGAGGCCGGCGAGCGGCTGGCCGCAGCCTTCCGTGACGCCGGGCGACACCCGGTTCACAAGACGTCAACTTCTGTACAGACATCCACCATGTACCTGGTGGTTGAATGAGTCGATGCGCGTCTTCCGCCACGACTGGACGCTTCGACGACGAGGTATGCAAGTCCGGTTCTTCGGCCTCTCCTGCCTACTCTTCCTCGCCTATCCGGTCGGTGCGATCGGCAGCAGCTCGATCTGGCTCGCCCTGAATCTGATCGCCTTCGCCGCCGGCTACTGCCGGGTCATCATTCGCAACACCCCGCAGATGCACCGCAACCGGGCTCCGGTGACCGTCCTGCTCACCCTGGTGCTCGGCGGGCTGCTGATCCCGGCACTGCACTACGACTGGCTCTCCGGGCTGGGTGTCTTCGCCGCGATCATGTTGCTGATCAACTTTCCGCTGCAGTGGTGGCGGGCGCTCCTGGTCGGGCTTATCGGGTCACTCACCCTCATCGCCCAGTTCATGTTGCACGCCGAGCGCAACTCGGTCGTCGTGCTCCTGGTGCTCCTGGTGATCGTCGGGACCGTCCAGGTGGCCGTCTACAAGCAGATCGAGACGTCCATGCAGTTGCAGGAGGCGCGCGCCGAGCTGACCTACCTCGCGGTCGCCGAGGAGCGGCTGCGCATCGCCCGCGACCTGCACGACATCCTGGGCCAGCGGCTCTCCGCGGTCACCCTGAAGGCCGAGATCGCCGCCCAGATGGTCGGCCGCGATCCAGGCCGGGCGATCACCGAGATCCTCGAGGTGAGCGCCACCGCCCGGGGCGCTCTGGCCGAGGTGCGCGCGGCCGTGTCCGGCTATCGCACGGTGTCGCTGCGGGTCGAGACCGAGAGCTCCGAGGCCCTGCTGACCGCCTGCGGCGTGACCGTGACCGTGACCGGCCCGCTGTCACTGCCGCAACTGGCCAACGAGACAGCCGGATGGGTGGTGCGGGAGGCGACGACGAACGTGATCCGGCACGCCTCGGCCCAGCAGTGCTCGATCACGGTCACCGACGAGGGCGACACGTTCGTCGTGCAGGTCGCCGACGACGGGGTGGGCGGCACGCTCAGCGAGCCCTTCTCGTACGGCACCGGACTGACCGGGCTCACCGAGCGCATGGAGATCGTGGGTGGCGATCTGGACGTCGGCCCCCGGGACGGTCGCTTCGTCGTGACCGCCCGGATCCCGGCCGACCCGCAGTTCGCGGAGTCGGCCGCTACTCGGCGATCCGGGTCCGGGCGACCCAGGCGAACACGGCCGGACCGTCCGGACCCGCGGCCGTACGGTGAAAATGCTCGTACCCGTTGAGCCACTGGAGCTTGATCGTGTCCGCGTCGCCGGCGACGTGACAGGTGCGCATCGTGACCGGGATGTCGGCCGGGCCGCCATCGAGCACGGCGAGGACGGTGACCTTCTGATCGTCCATTGTGACCCCTTCGACTAGCAAACTGTTTGTGCTGCTCACGCTATGTACCGGGGCTGGAGCGCAGCTTGACCCGGCCGCTCGACCCGGGCTCAAGCGGCGCGGAGGACCCTGCAGGGATGACGACCGAACCAGGGCATGCCCGCCTGGCCGGCACGGCGGTGTCGCCGCACGCCGGCCGCCCGGGTGGCATTCAGATCGCGTACGAGAGCCTCGGCCGCCCCAACGGTGAGCCGCTACTGCTCGTCATGGGCCTCGGCATGCAGATGATCATGTGGCACGACGACCTCTGCGGCGTTTTCACCGACCGGGGCTTCACCGTCGCCCGATTCGACCACCGGGACGTGGGCGCCTCGACCCACCTGCACGAGGCCGGACGCCCCACCATCATGCGCATGATGCTGCGGCCGGGCGCTGCGGCGTACCGGCTGCCGGACATGGCCGGTGACGCGGTCGCCGTGCTCGACGCGCTGGGCTGGCCGCGCGCGCACGTCGTCGGCATCTCGCTCGGCGGGATGATCGCGCAGCAGATCGCGATCCAGCACCCTGAACGGGTGCTGAGCCTGACCTCGATCTCGGCCACCGCGTCGCCCCGGATCGGCCGGCTGACCATGCGCACCGCGATGCGCCTGCAGAAACTCCAGGACCGGCCGGTCGAGGACCGGGAGGGTGCCGGCCAGCTGATGGTCGACCTGTTCGACCTGATCGGCTCACCCGGATACGACATGGACGAGCGTTGGCTGCGCGAGCGCGGCCGGATCGCCTTCGACCGCGCCTACGACCAGGCCGGCCGGTTGCGGCACGAGGCCGCACTGATGGCCTCCCGGGACCGCCGTGCCCAGCTCGCCGAGTTACGCATCCCGGCCCTGGTGGTGCACGGCGAGGCGGACAAGATCTGGGACGTCGCGGGCGGCCAGGCCACCGCCGACGCCATCCCGGACGCCCGCCTGATGACCTTCCCGGGGTACGGGCACGGCATCCTGCCCAGGGCACTCTGGTCCGACGTGGTCGGCGGCGTCGCCGCGCTCGCCGGCCGCTGAACTCTGCACAAAGGAGCCCGGTCACCGTCGCGGTGACCGGGCTCCGTCGTGTCTCACCAGCCGGCGGCGAGGTCCTCCCGGGCCGCGGCGACCAGGGCGTCGAGCGACAGCTCGGACAGCACCGTGTCGTGCAGTTCGGCCGGCCGGGCCGCAGGCACCGGGGCCCGGGCGCCGGACAGTTCCCCGGCCAGGTAGGCGGTCAGGGCCACGACTGTCGGGTGGTCGAGCGCCACCGTCGCCGGAAGCTCCCGGCCGAGGCCGTGCGCCAGCCGCGTCCGCAGGTCGATCGCCATGATCGAGTCGAGGCCAAGGTCGGCGAAGCCGCGGTGCTCGTCCACCGGGGCGGGACTGCCGAGCGTCTCGGCCACCATCGTCGCCACCGCGTCGCGCAGCACTGCCGGCGCGTCCGCCTCGGCCAGGGCGGCCACCCGGTCCTGGAGCCAGCCCTGCTGCGGCACCGCGGCATCGACGGGCGCGGCGGCCACCGGCTCCGCCAACGCCGCCACCAGGGCCGCCCGAGGATGACCGGCCACCAACTGGGCGTACCGGGGCGCGTCGAACGCGACCGCCACCAGCTGGTGCACGTCGCTGTCCAGCGCCGCCGCCAGGACCGGCGCGGCATCCACATCGGTCAGCGGCCGCACCTGGAACCGCTCGGCCGCCCGCCGCACCGCCTCGGTGCCGGCCAGGCCGCGGTCGCCGTCAGGCACCCACGGGCCCCAGGCGACGCTCACCGCCGGAACACCCTCGGCCCGCAGCGACTCGGCCAGCCCGGTCAGGTAGCCGTTGGCCGCGGCGTAGCCGGTCTGCCCGGCCGAGCCCAGCACCGCGGAGACCGAGGAGTACAGCACGAACGCGCTCAGGTTCCGGCCCCGCAGCGCCCCCGCGAGGGCTGCGGCACCGTCCACCTTGCCGGCGAAGACCGCATCGTAGGTCGACGGCGCCGCCGTGGCGAACGCCCCGTCGGCGGTTGTCCCCGCCAGGTGCAGGACGGCGTCCAGCGGGCCGAGCCGATCGGCCACGGCCACCGCCTCGGCACACACCCGCGGATCACCGGCATCGCCGCGCACCACCTCGACCCGGACGCCCTGCTCGGCGAGCGAGTCCAGCACCAGCCGCGCACCCTCGCCCGGCGCGGACCGCCCGACCAGGGTCACCGCCCTGGTCCCCCGCTCGACCAGCATCCGGGCGGTGCTCAGGCCGAGCGCGCCCAGGCCACCGGTGATCAGCACTCCGGACGGCCAGCCGCGACCCGCGGGCCGCGGTCGCGTCGGCATCAGCCGGGCACCGGTGACGTCGCCGGCCAGCACGCGCAGCCGCGGCTCGGCGAGTCCGCCGGCAACCGCGTCGACAAGCGTCGCCACCAGCCGATCCACGGTGTCGCGGTCGGTCTCGACGCGGAGCAGTCGACGGTCCGGCTCCTCCGCCTCCAGCGCCGTGAGCAGACCCCACAACGCCTCGCGCAGCGGCGCCCCGGCCGGGCCGGCCGGGCCGAGCACCGCGTACGGCACCGCCGGCCGGGTGTCCCCCAGCGACCTGGCGAGCTCCCGGACCGCGTCCAGCGGCTCGACCCCGTCCGGTGCGGACCAGCGAGCGTCCACCACCAGGTCGGTCGGGCCGTCCGGGTCGACGGTGTGCCCGGCACGGCGCAGCGCGGCGGCCAGGTCGGCGGCAAACGGGCCGTCGCCGACCAGCCCGACGACGTACTGCCGCCCGGCCGGCCGCTCCGGGACCTCGATCGGGGTCCAGTCGACGGCGTACAGGTGGGACCGCTCCTCGCGGAGGCTCTGCCGCAGCAGCTCGCGCGGCGCGTGCCGCACCCGGAAGTCGTCCACCACCATCAGGCTCTCGCCGCCGGGTGTGAACAGGTGCAGGTCGGCGGCGTCCACCCGGCTGCGGCCGCCGGCCAGCGGCTCGGCCGACCGCACCCGGACCTTTCCCCACAGCTCGCCGGCCGGCCTCGGCCCGGCCGGGAAGGCGATCCGAGCCGCCGAGAACGGGATGGCGAGCGACGCGGCCTCGGCGGCCCGGTCGTCGACCAGGAAACCGGCGATGCTCTGGAAGCACGAGTCGATCAGGCCCGGATACAGCTGGTACGACGCCGGATCGTCGGGCAGCGCGGGCGGCGCGTAGCGGATCAGCGCCTCCTCGCCGCGGATCCACACGTCGGCGATCCACCGGAAGGACGGGCCGAGGGTGTAGCCAAGCGCCGCGAAGTAGGCGTAGAACGCCGCCCCGGGGATGTGCCGCTCGGCGTCGGCGACGAACGCCGCCCGCTCCGCCTCCGCCGGAGCCGGCCGGCCCACACCGTCGCCGCCCGCCAACCGGCCGGAGAGGTGCTCCTGCCACTGCCGTCGCTCGGCGTCGAGCAGGCTGTGCACGGCGAGGTGACCAGTCGCGGTGTCAGCGACCAGTTGCACCCGGTACTCCTCGTCCTCGGCGACGACCAGCGCCCGCGGGCAGACCACGTCGGTCAGGGTCAGCGCGGCGCCGTCGCCGGCCAGCGCGGACAGCGCGGTCGCCAGGTGCGACGCGGCCGGGGTGACCACCGTGCCGTACAGCCGGTGGTCGGTGAGGTAGGCGGGGAACCCGGTGGTGCGCGGGAACTCGAAGACCCGCGCCCGCAGCGCGGGCGACTGGACCTCGACGCCCCAGTGTGGTCCGTTGACGGCCGGCGCGGGCGACGGCTGTGCCCGGCCCGGCCGCACCCAGAACCGGGTGTCGGCGAACGGGTAGTCCGGCGCCGGCCCGGCCGCCCGGCCCTGCACCGCGGCCCACTCGATCGGCTGGCCCAGCTCGTACAGCCGGGCGGCCGCCTCGAGCAGGACGGCCCGGTCCGATGCGCCGCGGCGCATCGACGGCAGCGCGCCGCCGGACGGCAGCAGGCCGCCCGCCGACACCAGGCCGGTAAGCGTGCGTCCCGGCCCGATCTCAACGAACGCGTCGACCCCGAGCTCGCGCAGCGCCTCGATGCCATCGGCGAAGCGCACCGGCTGCCGGACGTGCCGGGTCCAGTAGTCGGCGTCGTAGCCCTCGGCGAGCCGGCCGGTCACATTGCTCACGATCGGCAGCGCGGGCGGCCGGTGCTCCAGCGCGGCGACGACGGACCGCAGCTCGCCGAGCATCGGCTCCATCAGCCGGGAGTGGAAGGCGTGCGAGACGACCAGGCGTTGCGCCCCGATCCGGTCGGCCTTGCAGGCCGCCGCGAACGCGTCGACGGCGTCGGCCGAGCCGGCCACCACGACGGCGCGCGGCCCGTTTATCGCGGCGACGTCCAGCGCGTAGCCGCCGATCCGCTCGGCGACCTCGGCCTCGGTGGCCGTCACCGCCAGCATCGCGCCCGGGGTGGAGTGCTGCATCAGCCGCGAGCGATGGCTGATCAGGAGCAGGCCGTCGGCCAGGTCGAGCACGCCGGCGTGGACGGCGGCCGCGATCTCGCCGACGCTGTGGCCGAGCACGGCGGTCGCGGTGACTCCCCAGGACTCCCACAGGGCGACCAGCGACAGTTGCAGGGCGACCAGCGCGGGCTGGGTCACCGCGGTCTGGTTGATCCGGTCCGGGTCGGCGCCGGTCCAGAGCAGCTCGGTGAGCGAGGCGCCCAGATGCGGGGCCACGACGGCGTCGCACTCGTCGAACCGGGCCCGGAACACCGGCTCGGTCTCGTACAGCTCGCGGGCCATCCCGAAGTACTGGCTGCCCTGCCCGGAGAAGAGGAACGCCACCCGCGGCGGCCGACCGGTGCCGGCCTCCGGCGGCGCCTTCTCCAGCCCGGCGAGCAACTCCGCGGCAGTACGACCCACGACCGCGCGGCGGGCGCGCAGGTGTGCCCGCCCGGAGCCGGCGACCGCGGTCAGCCGCGCCACCCGCTCCTCGGACGGGTCGCCGGCGAGCGCGTCGCGCCAGGCGGCGGTGACCCGGTCCAGGCCAGGGGCGTCCGATCCGGACAGCGGCAGGACGAACGGCGGGCGTACGGCCGGCGGGCGCTCCTCGGCCGGCGCCTCGCCCACGATCACGTGCGCGTTCGTGCCGGAGAAGCCGAACGCTGAGATGCCGGCCAGTCGCCGGTCGCCCACGGCCCGCCACGGCATGGCGCCATCCACCACCCGGACGTTCATGTCCGCCCAGTCGATCTTCGGGTTCAGTTCGGCGCAGTGCAGGTCGGCCGGCAGCCGTTCGTGCCGTATCGCGAGCACCGTCTTGACCAGCGAGACCATGCCGGACGCGGACTCGCAGTGGCCGACGTTGCTCTTCACCGAGCCGACGTACAGCGGGGTGCCCGGCTTGCGGCCGGAGCCGAGGACCTGCCAGGCGGCGGCGACCTCGACCGGGTCGCCCAGCGCCGTCCCGGTGCCGTGCGCCTCGAGATAGGACACCTCGGCGGCGTCGATTCCGGCGTCCGCCAGCGCCGACCGGATCACCGTCTGCTGCGCCCGCCCGTTCGGCGCGGTCAGCCCGGTCGACGCACCATCGGAGTTGACCGCGCTGCCGTGCAGCACCGCGAGCACCCGGTCGCCCTCGCGCCGGGCCACGCTGAGCGGCTTGAGCACCACCATCGCCACCGCCTCGGAGCGGACAAAGCCGTCCGCCTCAGCGCTGAAGGTGCGGCAGCGCCCGGTCGGCGACAGCATGTGCGCCCGGCTGACCGCCACCGAAGCGGTCGGGGCGGCGATGACGTTGACCCCGCCGACCAGCGCGGTCTGCGACTCCCCCGCACGCAGCGATCGGATCGCCAGGTGCAGCGCGACCAGCGACGACGAGCACGCGGTGTCGACAGCCATCGCCGGCCCCTGGAGCCCGTACAGATAGCTGAGCCGGCCGGCCGCGGCGTTGAGCGCGGTGCCGGTGCCGAAGTAGGCGTCCAGCCCGTCCAGGCCGCCGCGCTCAAGCAGGCGGGCATAGTCGCTGTTGGAGATGCCGACGAAGACGCCGGTGCGGCCGCCGCGCAGGCTGCGCGGGTCGAGGCCGGCGTTCTCGAACGCGTGCCAGGCCGTCTCCAGCAGTAGCCGCTGCTGCGGGTCCAGGCTCTCCGCCTCGCGGCCCGGGATGTCGAAGAAAGCGGCATCGAACCGGTCCACGTCGCGCAGGAAGCCGCCCTGATCGGTGGTGATGGTGCCAGCACGCAACTGATCGGCGTCGTGCAGGGCGGCGCCGTCCCACCGGTCGGCGGGCACCGGGCCGACGCCGTCGCGGCCGCCGATCAGCAAGTCCCACAGCTCGTCGACCGAGTCGGCGCCGGGGAAGCGGCCGGCCATGCCGATGATCGCAATCGGCTCACCGGCCGGGAACACGGCCAGTTGCTCGGGCTGAACAGGCGCCGCCAGCAGCGGCTCGGCAAGGCGCAGCGGCTGCGCCTCGGCTGCCGCCGCGCCGGTCGCCCGGTCCAGGACGAGCACACCGAGGTCGGCCACCGTCGGGTGGTCGAAGACGTCCGCCGTCTGCAGCCGGATGCCGAACCGCGCACCGAGTGCGTCGAGCAGGTCGATCACCATCATCGAGTCCAGCCCGAGGTCAAAGAAGCCCTGATCGTCGCGGATCTCGGCGGTCGACGCGAAACCCAGAACCTGGGCCACCGCGTCCCGCACGGCGTCCCGGGCGGCGCCCGGCCGGGCCAGGTCGGGCAGGTCCCGCAGGGAGACCGCGGCGGTCGGCTCCGCAGCCGGCTCGGCGGCCGGAACCAGCTCGCGAAGCAGGGCGCGCGGGTGGCGGCCGGCCAGCACCGCGTCGAGCCGGGCCCAGTCGGCCGGGCAGCACACGATCGACGACTCCGCCCCCTGTGCCAGGGCGGCCAGCGCTGCGGCGCCGTGCTCGGGCCGCACCGCGCCCACGCCGCCGCGGGCCAGGTCGGCGAGATCGTCGGCGTCGACCATGCCGTCGCCGGCCCACGGGCCGTACGCGACCGTGGTGGCCGCCAGCCCCAGGCCGGCGCGGTGCCGGATCACCAGTTCGGCGGCGCCGTTGGCCGCGGCGTACGCGGCATAGCCGTCGGCGCCCCAGAGTGCTGACACCGACGAGGTGACGGTGAAGAAGTCGAGCGGCTGGTCGGCCAGGAGCAGGTGCAGCCACCAGGCGCCGGCCAACTTGGCGCGCAGTGCCTCGGCGAAGGCCGGACCATCCACCTCGGACAGCGGTGTGCGCTCGATCGTGCCCGCGGCGTGCAGCACGCCCGCGACCGGGCGGCCGTCGGCGGCCAGGGCCTCCGCCAGCGCCACCGGGTCCGCGCAGTCGGCCGACCGGTAGCGCACATCGACGCCCTCGGACCGCAGCCGGGCGAGCAGGTCGGCCGCGGCCGACGGAAGGCCGTCCTCCCGCCGCCGGCCGAGGAGCAGCAGGTGCCGGGCGCCGCGGTGGACCAGGTCGTCGACGAGCACTCGGCCGACCCCGCCCAGCCCGCCGGTGACCAGGTAGGTCGCGTCGGCGCGGAGTGGCGGCCGGTCAGCCGTGGCGGTGGGAGCGGCGGCCCGGAGCCGTCCGGTGAGCACCCGCCCGTCGCGGACCGCGAGCAGGTCCTCAGGTCCGCCGTCGGGCAGAGCCCGCAGCAGGGCATCGATGTCGGCCTCGCCCGGGCTGGCCGGCAGGTCGGCGATCCCGGCGTACGCGGCGGACTCCAGGCCCAGCACCGGGGCCAGACCGTGCAGCGCGCCGTGCCCGGTGGCCGGCACCTCGTCGTCGCGGGTCACCCGGCGGGCGCCCCTGGTGAGCAGCACGACCCGATGGCTGGCCGGCACGTCGCGCAGCGCGGCGGTGACCGCCGCGCACAGGGCCGCGGTCGCGTCGATCGCCGGGACGTCGCCGGTCGTGGCCGGCAACGCCGGCGCCGCGTACGCCAGCAGGACGCAGGCCGGCTCCGCAGGGCTCGCCTCGCGGAGCGGGAGCACCACGCGGCCCGCCGCCCGGGCCCGGGACTCAAGCAGCCCGGTCAGTTCCGCGTCGTCACCCAGGACCACGACCGGCCGGCGGTCGTCGCGCTCCGGCAGCGGCACCCAGGCCAGCTCGTTCAGCGAAGCGGTCGGCGCGGTGACGACGTCCACCTTCGGGGCGAAGCGCTGCCGCTGCCACGGATAGCTCGGCAGGTCGACGACCCGGCGGGCCGGCGCCGGTGCCGGCGGCTCGGCGTCCACGGCGAGATCGCGCACCGCGGGCGACGGCTCGCCGGCGGCGAGGGCGGTGAGCGCGTCCGCCGCGGCGCCCGCGTCGGCGGCGGCCACCCAGGCGCGCACCCGGCGCCGGGGCCGGCCCGGTCCGGCGCTGTGCGCGAAGGCCGGGTAGTCCGCCTCGTCGAGGGTCACCAGCCGGTCCCGGTAGCGGGCGGCGAGCGTACGCAGCGCCTCCGGCGTGTGCGCGCCGATCTCGAAACCGGTCACCTCGTCCGGCGCCGGCCGGGTCGACGGGGTCACCCCGGCCGACTCGGCGGTGCCGAGGATGACGTGGGCGTTCGTGCCGCTCATGCCGAACGAGCTGACCCCGGCGTGCCGGTTCCCGGCCGCCTCGTCCCAGGCCAGCACCTCGGTGGGCAGAGTGATCGCGGTGCCGCTCAGGTCGATCCGCGGATTGAGTGTGCCAAAGTGCACGAGCGGCGGCACCTGGGCGTTCCGCAGCGAGAGGACCGCCTTGAGGATGCCGAGCACGCCCGCCGCCGCCTCGAGGTGACCGAAGTTCGTCTTGGCGGCCCCGATCAGCAGCGGCGCGTCCGTGCCGCGCGGGCGTCCGAGCACGGTGGCGAGGGCTTCCATCTCGATCGGGTCGCCCAGGGCCGTACCGGTGCCGTGGGTCTCGACGAGCCCGACGTCGGCGGCGGTGAGACCGGCGTCGGCCAGCGCCGCGCGCAGCAGTGCGGTCTGCGCCAGAACGTTCGGCGCGGTGAAACCCGAGGACCGGCCGTCCTGGTTGAGCGCGGACCCCTTGACCACGGCGAGCACGTTGTCGCCGTCGCGGACCGCGGCGTCGAGCCGCTTGAGCACCAGGACAACGGAGCCCTCGCCGCGGGTGAAGCCGTTGGCGCGGGCGTCGAACGCCTTGCACCGGCCGTCCGGGGCGAGCGCGCCCATCTCCGGGCCGAGCAGCCGGGTCGAGCGCGGCGACAGGATCAGGTTGACGCCGCCGGCCAGCGCCGTTTCGCACTCGCCGGCCCGCAGCGCCGCCACCGCCTGGTGCAGGGCGACCAGCGACGACGAGCACGCCGTGTCCACGGCCACCGCCGGGCCGGTGAGGCCGAGCGCGTACGCGACCCGACCGACCGCGAAGCAGTGGCCATTACCGGTCGCCCAGTAGGCGTCCGCGGTCCGTGGCTCCCAGTCCCGGTAGTCCTGGTGGGTGATGCCGACATAGCAGCCGACCCGCTGGTCGCGCAGGCGGTTCGGCGGGGTGGCCGCGTGGTCCAGCGCCTCCGCCGCCACCTCGAGCAACAACCGGTGCTGTGGGTCCAGGGCGCTCGCCTCGCGTGGGCTGATCCCGAAGTACGCGGCGTCGAAGGTGAGCACCTCGTCGAGGAAGCCGCCCTGGCGGGGCAGCGTCGCCCACTCGTCGGTGAACGGCTCGGTGCGGGCCGCCGGGATCGGCCGGATCAGGTCGCGGCCTGCGGTGAGCGCGTCCCAGTACCCGTCCAGGGTGTCGATCCCGCCGGGCAGGCGCAGCCCGGCGCCGATGACGGCGATCGGCTGGCGGCCGCCCAGCTCGTCGAGTTGCCCGCGGAGTTTGCGGATGGTGTCCAGGGCACGGCTCAGCGGCGTTGGGCCGCCCGGTGTCGTCGTCACTGCACTCGTTCCGTTTCCGTCGCGATGTCGAGGAGTTGCTCGCACAGCACCGAGGCAAGGGCGCCGGCCGTGCCGTAGGTCCAGAGCAGCGTGGGTGAGAGCTTCAGCCCGAACGCGGACTCCAGGCGGTTGCGCAGTTCCAGGCTCATCAGCGAGTCGAGCCCGAGCGCCTTGAACGGGGTCTGCTGGTCGACGGCGCCCGGATCGATGCGCAGCACCCGCCCGGTCAGCTCGCGCACCTTGTCCTCCACCAGCGGCACCCGGTCGTCCGGCGCCGCGCCGTGCAGGCGATCCAGGAACACCTTGCTGTCCGCGCCGCCGGCCGCGCCGCCCTCGGCCCGCAGCTCCTGCCAGCTGGGCAGCGCCGCGGTGTCCGGGTAGGCGTCGAACCACTGCCGCACGTTCAGCGGCACGTAGCCGACGACCCGCTCGCCGTCGCGCAGGAACCGGGCCAGGGCTGGCCACGCCTGGGCGACCGGGAAACTGCCCATGCCGCGCTCGGACAGGCGGTCGCCGCGGTTGCCGTCCTGCGCGGCGAGGCCGACGTCGGCGAACGGTCCCCACTGGACCGACAGTGCCGGCCGGCCGCGGCGGCGACGCGCTTCGGCGAGGCTGTCCAGGTAGGCGTTGCCGGCCGCGTAGCCGGCCTGGCCGGCGTTACCGACCAGCGCGGCGGCCGAGGAGAACAGCACGAACAGGTCCAGCGGGTCGCCGGCGGTCAGCGCGTCCAGGTGCCGCGCGCCGTCCGCCTTCGGCGCCACCGCGTGCTCGATCTGCTCCGGGCGCAGGGTCGCGACCGTCGCGTCGTCGAGCACACCGGCGGCGTGCACCACGCCCCGGATCGGCGCCTGCCCGACGCGGACCTGGTCGAGGACCCCGGCCAGCGCCTCGCGGCTGGTGACGTCCACCGAGTACGCCCGGACGTCGCACCCCGCGGCTCGGAGCGCGGCGATCCGGTCCGCCGCAGCCTGGTCCGGCGCCCGCCGCCCGAGCAGGGCGAGCGATCCGCCCCCATGCCCCGCGACGAACTCGGCCAGCGAGAGGCCGAGCGCGCCCAGGCCGCCGGTGATCACGTAACTGCCGTCAGCCCGGAACCGGCCGCCCGGCATCGGCTCCGGGGCCACGGCGGTGACCGTCGCCGGGTCCACCAGCACCAGCTTGCCGATGTGCCGGCCGGTGGCCATCGTGCGCAGCGCGTCGGCGGCGCCGACGAAGTCGTACCGGGTCACCGGCAGCCGCGGTAGCTTGCCGGTGGTCACCAGGTCCCACACCTCGGTGAGGAGCGGGTCGAACCGTTCCGGACGCCGGTCCATCAGGCCGGCCAGGTCGACCGCCGAGATGGTGACCGACTTGCGGAAGGCGGCCAGGCTGATCCGGCGGCCGGCGTACACGTCCTTCTTACCGACCTCGAGGAACCGGCCATCCTCGGCGAGCACGTCCAGCCCGGCGTCGATCGCCGCGCCGGTGAGCGAGTTGAGGACCACGTCGACGCCGCGGCCGCCGGTGGCCGTCAGCACCTCGTCGGCCCAGGACAGGTCGCGCGAGTCGAAGACGTGCCGTACGCCGATGCCGCGCAGGTAGTCGCGCTTCTCCGCGGTGCCCGCGGTGGCCAGCACCTCGGCACCGAGATACTGGGCGACGCCGATCGCGGCCAGGCCCAGCCCGCCGGCGGCGGAGTGCACGAGCACCGTTTCGCCGGCCCGCACCCGGCCCAGGTCGGCCAGCGCATACCAGGCGGTCAGCGTCGCCAGCGGCAGCGCCGCCGCGTCGGCGTCGTCGATCTCGGGCGGCAGCGGGCGCACCCGTCCAGCGTCGACCGTCAGGTGTGAGGCGATCGAGCCGAACGCGCAGGCGACCACCCGGTCACCGACGGCGAGCCCGGTGACGCCGGCGCCCACGGCGGTGATCCGCCCGGCGCACTCGCCGCCAAGCAGTTCGCCGCCGACCGGGTCCGGGTAGGTGCCCATCGCCTTCATCACGTCGATGAAATTGAGCGCGGCGGCGGTCACCTCCAACTCCACCTCGCCGTCGGCCGGAGCGCGCCGGGACCGCGGCCGGAACTCCAGGCCGTCCCAGCGACCCGGCCGGGCCGGCACCAGGCGGAACGGCTGCGCCGGGGTACGCCACTCGGGCGCGGCCTCGTCCGGTTCCGCCCGGCCGGCCACGATTCGACCCACCCAGCGGTCCGCGCCGCGCAACACCACCTGGTCGTCGCCGCCGGTGGTGGCCAGCTCGGCGGCGACGGCGAGCGCCACCGCGGCCGGCTCGCCGGTCGCGCCGACGTCAATCAACGTGGGGGCGAGCTCGGGGTGCTCGCGGCGCAGCACGCGGGTGAAGCCCCAGAACAGGGCGGCGCCCGGATCTGGCAGATCGACCTCGGTGACCGCCTGGGCGCCGGTGGTCACCACCGCGATCCGGGGCGGCGCGGGCAGTGCCGCGGCAGCCCGGGCCAGTTCGGTGAGACGGACCAGTGCGGCACGCTGCTCCGGCTCGGCGGTCGGGACGAGGAACACCACGCCGGCCGGCTCCGCCACGGCGAGGGCGGCCAGGTCGGTCAGCTCCTCCCCCGGCAGAGCGACGGCCAGCGGGCCCGTCCCGGCGACGAGCCACCGGCCGGTGAGCTCCGCCGGCTCGGGACACTGGGCGGGCCGGAACGCCAGCCGGTGCAGCAGCGCCACGTCCAGGTCGTCGCCGGCCGTCAGCGTCAGCTCCCGGAGTCGCAGCCCGATCATGCTCAGCACCGGCTGCCGCTCGGTGTCGAAGACGTGCACGTCGTACCGGCCGTCGTCGCGCCGCTCGGCGTACGACCAACCGGCTGTCAGCGCCGTGCCGGCGTGCCGTTCGACCCGCTCCACCTCGGTCGGCACCACCGTGGCGGTGCCCTCGCCGACGGCGAGGCTGACCTGCAGGGCCGCGTCCCACAGCGCGGGGTGCAGGGCGGCCGTCGCACCGGCCCGGCACTTCGCCGGCAGCTCCAGCTCGCCGAGCGCGCGGGCGCCGTCGACCGACACCCGGCGGACGCCCTGCAGCGCCGGGCCGTACCGCAGCCCGCGCCGCCCGCACGCCTCGTAGAACTCCACCGCCTCGATCGGGCTCTGCGCGGCCAGCCCGGTCGGGAAGGGCACCGGGGTGGTGCCGGCGGACTGCTGCGCCCGGGCCGTCGCGTGGGTGGTCCAGCCGGAGCCGTCGGACGACAGCGAGCACAGCGTGAACGAGCCGCCCTCGGCGAGGTCGTCGCGCCACAGCGCGCCGATCTGCGCCGCCGCGTCACCGGCCAGGGTGAGGTCGGCGGTGAACCGGACGTCGCGCAGCACGGCCGGCTCCTGCCCGGTCCGGGCCCGGCCGGTGGCCAGGGCGATGGCGAGCATCGCCGCGCCGGGCACCACCACCGCGTCGTGCACCTGGTGGTCGGCGAGCCACGGCTGGCTGCCGATGCCGAGCTCCAGGTCGCCCTGCCACAGGTCGGGCTCGGTGGCCGACGGAACGAGAGCGACGTCGAGCCCGAGCCGGCCGGTGCGGCGACGCGCGCCCTCCGTCCAGTTCCGGGTGCGCTGCCAGGCAACGCCGGGCAGCCGGACGGTCCGGCCCGGTGGCAGGTAGGCGTGCGGGGCGAGGCCAGCCACGTACGCGGCGGCGAACGCCCCGGCCAGGTCGTCCACGGTCCCGGCGTCCCGGCGCAGGGTGGTCAGCACACGGGGCGGGGCCGGGCGCCGCACGGCGATCTGCTCGAGCGCGGTCAGCAGGACCGGGTGCGGACTGATCTCGACCAGGTGCGTGACGCCCCGGTCGATCAGCTCGTCCACGGTGGTCAGGAAGCGCACTGGCCGGCGCAGGTTCTCGGCCCAGTACGCCGCGTCCAGCTCGGGACCGGACATGATGGCCGCCCGCACCGTCGAGACCAGCTCGACCGTCCCGCCGGTTGGGGTGATCGCGCCGAGCGCCGCGGTCAGGGCGGGGGTGAGCGCGTCCATCTGCGGGCTGTGCGAGGCGTAGTCCACGTCGACGAGCCGGCAGTGAACGCCGTCCGCCTCCAGGATCTCGCGGAGCGCGAGCACGGCGTCCCCGTCTCCGGAGAGCACGCAGGAGTCCGGCCCGTTCTCCACGGCGAGCGACACCAGGTCCTCGAACCCAGCGAGCGCCGCCCGCGCCGACTCCGGATCGAGCGCCACGGCGAGCATCCGGCCGCGGCCGGACGCCCGCACGGCGAGCGCGCTGCGGGTGGCGACGACCAGGGCGGCGTCCTCGTAGGACAGGATCCCGGCCACGGTCGCGGCGGAGACCTCGCCCTGACTGTGCCCGACCACCACATCCGGGGTGACGCCGGCGTGCCGCCACAGCTCGGCGAGCCCCACCGACATCGCCCACAGGGCCGGCTGCACCATGTCGACGCGCGACGTCCAGGCGGATCCGGCCGCGCCGGAGAGCACCTCGGCGAGGTCCCAGTCGACGTGCGGCGCGATCGCCCGCGAGCAGCGGTCCACCACGGACTGGAAAATCGGGCTGGCGGCGTACAGGTCGCGGCCCATCGCCGCCCACTGCGAGCCTTGGCCTGGGAAGACGAAGGCGACCCGACCGACCGTCTCGGCGCGGCCGGTGACCAGCCCGTCGACGTCGGCGTCCGCGTCGGCGGCCCACGCGTCGAGGCGCTCCAGCGTCGCGGCGGTGTCCACGGCGAGCGCGGCCACCCGCAGCGGGAAGTGGTCGGCGCGGTGCGCGAGGGCGCCGGCCACCTGCACCGGGTCGGCGCCGTGCGCGAGCAGGCCGTGCACGTCCCGCACCCGGTCGCGCAGCGCGGCCGGCGAGTGCGCCGAGATCGGCAGCACGGCCGGGACGCCGAGGGCTGGGGACGCCGGTTCGGCGCCGGCCGGGTCGCGCGGCGGGCCAGCGACGACCACGTGCGCGTTCGTGCCGCCCCAGCCGAACGAGTTCACGCCGAGGAAGAGCGGCTCGTCGGGCAGCGCGACCGGGCCGGTGGCCACCCGCAGGTTCAGGCCGGTGAAGTCGATGGCCGGGTTCAGCTCGCCGCGGTGCCGGGTCGCCGGCACGGTGCGGTGCCGGATCGCGAGCAGCACCTTGAGCAGCCCGGCCAGGCCGGCGGTCGCCTCGGTGTGCCCGATGTTCGTCTTGACCGACCCGATCGGCAGCGGGCCGGCGGACGCGTTCCGCGCCTGGCCGACGATCCGGCCGAGCGCCTCGGCCTCGACCGGGTCGCCGCGGCCGGTGCCGGTGCCGTGCGCCTCGACGTAGGCGAGCCGGTCCAGCGGGATGCCACCTTCGGTGTACGCCCGGCGCAGCAGGTCCTCCTGGCCGGCCGGGTTCGGCGTGACCAGGCTGTCCCCGCCGCCGTCGTTGTTCACCACGGTCCGCACGATCACGCCCTGGATCCGGTCGCCGTCGGCGATCGCCCGGTCCAGCCGCTTGAGATACAGCCCGGCGATGCCCTCGGCCCGGACGAACCCGTCCGCGTCTGCGGCGAACGCTTTGCACCGGCCCTCGGGGGACAGGCCGCCGAAGTGGGTCAGCCCGATCGAGACATCCGGCGCGAGGATCAGGTTGACTCCCCCGACCAGGGCCGCGTCGATGTCGCCGGTGCGTAGCGCCTGGCCGGCCAGGTGCAGAGCCACCAGCGACGACGAGCACCCGGTCTCGACCACCAGCGACGGGCCGGTGGCGCCCAGGAAGTACGAGACCCGGGCGGCGATCACGTCCAGGGCGTTGCCCACCGTGCTGTGCTGGGTGGCGCCTGCGCCCCGCTCCTTGCGCAGGATCTCGTAGTCGTGCCAGGACGCGCCGACGTACACGCCGGTACGCGTGCCGCGCAGCGCCGCGGCCGGCTGGCCGGCGTCCTCCAGCGCCCGCCAGGCCACCTCGAGCATCAGCCGCTGCTGCGGGTCGATGTCCGCGGCCTCGCGCGGGGAGATGCCGAAGAAGCCGGGGTCGAACTGGTCGACGCCGTCGAGGAAGCCGCCGACGTCCTGCACCGCCCGCTCCGGGTCGAGCTGGGCGGTGGCGTCCCAGCGCTCCGGCGGCACCGGCCGGATGGCGTCGCCGCCGTCGGCCAGCAGCTGCCAGAACGCGTCCAGGTCGGGCGCGTTCGGAAACCGCCCGGCCATGCCCACCACGGCCAGGAGCTGGGTCGGGTCGCCGGCAGGGTCGTTGTCATGCATCACGGGACCGCCTCGATGTCGACGAAGTGAGGAACGGAGTTGCAGGGCTGGGTGAGTCAGACGCCGAGGCCCTGCCGGGTGCCGCCGGCGTCCGGGGCCAGGTCGACCGGGTCGATGCCGTGCGGGGCGTTCAGGACGCCGCCGAAGATCCGGTACTTCAGCGGCAGCACGTCGAGCAGCCGGTATCGGGCGCGGCGCAGCAGCACACCGGGCGTGCTGCCAGTGGCCAGCGCCTTCTCCTGGAGCCGCTGGAAGCTGGTGACGTGCGCCTTGTGGCGGCGCCGCTCGGTGACGAACGCGGCGAACGCCGAGGCGGGGATCGGGCCGGCGCCGGACAGGGCGTTGGCGATGATCGGCGCGATCACCACCGCATCCTGGATGGCCAGGTTGACGCCCTGGCCGAGGATCGGCGTGCAGGTGTGCGAGGCGTCGCCGATCAGGACTAGGCCGTCCCGGGTCCACTCCGGCACCTCGGCCGTGAAGATCTCCAGGAACGACGTGTCGTCCCACGAGTTCAGGTGCTCCGCGACGACCGGGGCCAGCCGCGGGTCGAGCGCCATGATGCCCGCCTTGAACGGCGCGAAGCCTGCCTTGCGCAGCGCGCCGAGCCCTCGCTTCGGCAAGTTGTGGCCGATCCGCAGGAAGTCCGGGAACGTCGGCAGCACCACCAGGTGTCGGTCGCGGTCGACGACGAGCTCTGCCTGCAGGCCCCAGTCGGCCGGCCGCGGCAGCTTGAAGGACAGGAAGTCGCGGGCCATGTGCTGCACGTCGGCGGTGATGCCGGCCGCGTGCCGCACCTTGGAGAACCGGCCGTCGGCGCCGACCACGAGCCGGGCGCGTACCTCGGTCGTCTTGCCGTCGCGGCTGCGCAGGCGGGCGCCGGTGACGGTGTCGCCGTCGCGCACCAGGCCGGTGAACGAGACACCGAAGCGGTACTCGAACGTCGGGTACTCCGCAGCCGCGTCCGCGAACATCGCGATGAGCGCGGGCTGCGGGATGTCGACCGGCACCTCGCCAAGCCCGAACCGCCGGTAGTCGACGTGCATCACCCGACGGCCCTCCATCCGCATCGTGACGCCCTCGGTGCGCAGGAAGCCGTGGTCGTCGAGCGCCGGGCCGAAGCCGAGCCGGCGCAGTGTCACGACCGACGGCGCGGCCACGGTCTCGCCCCGGAAGTCGCGCTCCAGGGAGGTCTGCTTCTCGACCACGAGCACACCGACGCCGCGGCGGGCCAGCAGGAAGCCGAGCAGCGCGCCGGCCGGCCCGCCGCCGACGATCAGGACGTCCGTCTCCTCCACGGCGCTCATCGCGGCGTCCCCGCGCCGGTCCGGTCGACGAGCTCCGCGAGGTCGCCGACCGTGGCGGCCGCGGCAAACCGCTCGTAGTCGAGCGGCCGGCCCGTCTCGCGCTCCAGGTACACCAGCACCCGCAGCGCGTTGACCGAGTCCCAGCCGTCCACCGCGACGAGCGGAGTGCCCGCCGCGAGGGTCGTGCCGGGCAGGTCGAGCAGGTCGGTGATGACCTCGACCACCAGGTCCTCAGCCAGCACGGAACACCTCCGATTCATGCGTGATCTCGATGAAGGGACTCAGGTTGGGCAGCCGCGCCAGGTCGTGCCGGAACTCGCCGGCAGCGGCGGTGGGGCGGAAGCCGAGCGACGGATAGAGGCCGGCGAACCGGCCGTTGCGGTCGGTCGCCCGGAACGTGCCGGTGACGCCGGGCGCCCCGGCCGCGGCCGCCGACCGCAGCACCAGGCCGAGCAGCGTGCTCTCCACGCCGCGGCTGAACACCCGGCAGCTGAGCACGAAGTTGCCGACGGTCCAGGCGCCGTCCGCGGCCCGGCCGAGGGCGATCGCGGCGATCAGCCCGTGGTCGCCGAACCGGTCGCTGAGCCGGGCCGCGAAGAAGGTGGGCGCGCCGTTTGTGCCGGACCGGTCCACCTCGGCCGCGCCGTACCGTACGCCGGTGAGGTTGAACTGGTTGGTCTTGGCGAACAACTGTGTGATCCGGCCGGCGTTCATCGGCGTCAGCGGCTCGACGGTGAGCCGCGAGCCGAGCTGTGCCAGGTGATCCTCCAGGCTGGTCGCCTGCTGCTCGATCTGCCGGCGCCGGGTCCGGGCGCGGTACAGGGTGGTGCGGTCGCGGTCCTCGTCGGTCAGCGACAGCACCAGGAAGTCGCCGCGGGCGGCGAGCGCGGCGGCGTAACCCGCCGGGTCGTCGGGCAACTCGACGGTGGCGACCTCGGGCGCCATCCGGCGCATCAGCTCCCGCTCGACCGGGTTGTCGTCGACGAAGACGAAGGCGTCGCTGCCGAGGTTCAGCTCGGCGGCGATGGCCCGGACGTTGCCGGCCTTGGGCTCCCAGTCGATCCGTCGGGCCACGAAGTGCTCGCTGCGCAGCAGCATCTCGGGGTGGGTGTCGAGCGCCTCGACGGCGACCGGGTCGTCGTTCTTGGAACTGACCGCGAGCAGGACGCCCTGTGCGGACAGGTCGCGGGCAAGCCGCTGAAGCTCGGTGTGCGCGGTCCCCGGATAGCTGCCGCCGACCCGCAGCCCGGCGGTGCCGACGTCACCGACCACGCCGTCCCAGACCGTGTTGTCCAGGTCCAGCACCAGGCACTTGGCGGACCGGCCCAGGTCGGCGGCGGCGACCCGGGACAACTCCTCGGCGTACGCGAGCAGGTAGGCCGGCGTGTAGACGTGCCCCGCGACGTGGCGCATCCGGTCGCTCGCGAAGATGCCGCCGGCCGTCTCGGCCAGGTCCGGGAAATCCAGGACCACGGCCGACGGCAGGTCGGCGGCCAGCCCGGCCAGCTCGGCGTTCATCCGCGACCACACTGCGGCGAGCCGGGCCCGGGCGGCGTAGCTCACCAGCCGGCGCGACCGCAGCGGGCTCAGCGGGATGGTGCCGAGCACCGTCAGGCCGCCCAGCGTCTCGCGGGCGGCGGCGGCCCAGGTGGCCACCTCCGCCGGAAAGGCGACGCAACGGGCTTCGACCTCGTCGAGGTCGACCGGGTCGGCCACCCGGTCGAAGACCGCCGCGTCGTCGAGCAGACAGGCAACCAGCCGGGGGCGCAGCGTGGACAGCTCCGGCGCGCCAGCGGCGATCTCCAGCTGCCATTGGTTGAACCCGGCCATCCGGACCTCGGGAAGGATCCCGCGGCGGAGCGCCGCCGCGGTGATCATCGGAGGCAGGGCGTCCAGAGTGGAGCTGCCGAGCAGGGCCACGGTCGTCCGCGGCAGGTCCGCACCGGCAAGTGCGGCGCGGCCGCGGGCGCCGTGCAGGAGGCGGCCCGCCGCCTCCAGATCGAGGGGGTCGGGCACCCGGCCGAGCAGCTCGCGGACCGCCGCGAGGTCCGGCGGGGTGGCGCCGAGCGTGGCCCGCAACTCGGCCAACGCGACCCGGCCGGTGGCCGGAGCGGGCGGGACACCGTGGTCAATAGACATTGGAGTTGCCCTCGGGCCGGTGGCGCAGCGCCATGCCGGCCAGCACCCATTTCGACGATTCGACGGTCGCCACCAGCATCCGGCCGCCCTCGCCCACCCCGCCACGGATGCGCCGCAGCGCCCGGTTGAGCTGGATGAACGGCAACGCGTTGCCGTTGTTGCCGGTGTCCGCCACGCAGGACACCGCCTGCTGCTCGCCGATGCTGAGATACTCGCGGATCCGTTCGGTCATCACGCCGTTGAGCTGCGGGGTGAGGACGTGCTCGACGTCCGGCAGCCGCCATCCGGTGACCGCCACCAGCTCGTCGAGGATGGCCCGTGCGGCCTCCGGCACATGCTGCTCGATGGCCTTGTAGTCCTCCTCGCTCATCGCCTCGCGCACCACGCGGCCGTGCTCACCGGTCTCCTGCGGCGCGCCGGCGGCGCCATACCAGCGCACGATCTGGGCGGGCGCCCGCCCCTTGCCGACGGTGCGCAGGAACAGGTGCTCGACGAGCAGGCCCGGGCCGTCCTCGCCGGCCTCCACCACGGCCGCCCCACCGCCGTCGCCGAACATCGCGAAGTTCACCATCTCGGCCGGGCGCAGCTGGACCGCGGCGTCGCCGGGCGGCAGCATGTTGCGGCAGGTGTCGGCGCCGATGACCAGGCCGCGGCGCAGGCCCGAGGTGAGCAGCGCGCGGGCGGTGTAGAGGCCCTGCAACGCACCGGCGCAGCCGGAGGTCAGCTGGAAGGTCGGCAGGTCGTTGAGGCCGAGCCGGTCGGCGACCAGGTTGACGGTCGCCGGCATCAGGTGGTCCGGGGACGCCGTGGAGAGGATGAGGAAGTCGATGGCCGCCGGGTCGACACCGGCGCGGACCAGGGCCTGCTCCCCCGCCTCGGTGGCCAGGTCTCCGGTGGTCTTCGGTACGCCGGTGGGGCTGTCCGGCCGGCAGAAGTAGCGCGTGCGGTTGCCCGTGACGGAGTCCAGCCACCGCTCGTGCAGGCCGAAGCGCTCGGCCATGTCGCGGTTGGTCACGGGCTCGCCGGGCAGCACCTCGCTCAATGAAACCAGTCTCATGTTCGATCCTTGCCTTCGAGATCGGGGCCGTCGTGATCGGCGCTCAGCCGTACCGCTGGAGGTCGTAGAAAAAGTCCGGGACGGTGGCCAGCCCGCCGTCGGCGGCAACCTGGTCGTAGACGTGCTTGGCCAGCACCAGGTCGAGCACGCCGAGGCCGAACGGGGAGAACACGACCGGCCGGTCCGCGGGCGGGGCGATCCGCCCGGCCAGGACGTCGCACAGCGTGCCGGCTACGAAGTCCCGATGGCCGACCCGCTGCTCGGTGAGGTGGACCGAGGTGCCGGCCTTCATCACGTGCTCGACGTCGTCGACCACGTTCCAGGCGTTCAGGATCACGTCCGGGCCGAGGTCGCGCAGCGACAGGTGCAGCACCAGTGGCGCGTGGCCGAACAGCGCCGGGTCGGTCACGTGCGGCTCGCCGGCGACGGTCGCGAACAGCACCAGATCGCTGTCGGCCAGCAGCCCGTCGAGGCTGTCGTGCCGGACCACGTCCTGCTCCCCGGATCGGCGCAGGTGGTCGCCGAACCCGGCGGCGTGCTCCGCCGACAGGTCGTGCACCCCGACCGATTCGAAGTTCAGTCCGTTGGCCCGCAGGTAGTGGTAGGTGTAGCGGGCGATGAGCCCGGCGCCCACCACGCCGAGCCGGCGCGGCGTGCGGCCGCGCGCGGCGGACAGGCGGACCGCCGCCGACGCCGCAGACGCCGCCGTCCGCGCCGCGCTGATGATCGACGCCTCGAGACAGGCGATCGGGTAGCCGGTGTGGAAGTCGTTGAGGACCAGCACCGCCGAGGCGCGCGGGATGCCGGCCGTCACGTTGTCCGGAAAGCTGGAGATCCACTTGAGGCCGTGCACGCCGACCTTGCCCCGGACCGAGGCCGGCAGGGCGATGATCCGGTCCCGTGGTCGGTCTGGGAAGCGGAGGAAGTACGAGTCCGGGTTGGTCGTCTCGCCCTCGCCGTGCAGCCGGTACGCGCTTTCGATCAGCTCGGTGACCTCGCGCTCGCGCCCGTGTACGGCGTCGTGCACCTGCCGGCCGGAGATGATCGCGAATGGTGCTACCTGGGACATGCTTCTCATCAGCTCCTGGGTCGTCGTGCGGCTGGGGAGGCCGGCCGTCGCTGAGGGGGCATCGGCCGGCCGGCCTCCCGGTTCCTAGCTGCCGGACTGCCCGGCCGTGGCGCGGCGCAGCGACAGCGGGCGCAGGTCGGTCCAGACCTGGTCGACGTGCGCGACGCACTCCTCCTCGGTGCCCTCGAAGCCGGCCGGGCGCCACCCGCCGGGGCTGGGCCGGCCAGCCGGGAACAGCCCGTACTGCTCCTCGTGGTTGACCAGCACGGTCCAGCGGCTCACGCCGACACCGCCGCGCTGTTCAGGCGCTCGTTCACCGCGGCCGTGAAGGCGGTGAACGTGCGGTGCTCGAACAGCATCCGGGTGGGGATCTTGACCCCGCCCAGGCCGGCCCGCAGGCGGCTGGCCACCTGCATCGCGCTGAGCGAGTGGCCGCCGATGACGAAGAAGTCGTCCTCGTCGTCGACCTTCTCGAGCTCGAGGACCTCGCACCACACCTCGCGGACGGTGTTCGTGGCGTCGACCTTCATCTGCGTCTCCTTGGCAGGTTCAGAACCGTCCGGGGCGTCCTCGGCGGACGTGAGCCGGCGGATGAGGGCACTGCGGTCGGCCTTGCCGCCGACGGTCAGCGGGATGGCGTCGACGACCGCCCAGTCGCTGGGCTGCATCCAGGTCGGCAACTGGCCGGCCGCGTACGCCCGGACGGCCTTCAGGTCGCCGCCGGGCCGCAGGTGGAGCACGGCGGAGAGCCGCCCGCCGTCGTCCCCGCGCTGGTAGAGCATCACCGCGCGGCTGACGTCCGGGTGATCGGCGAGCACCGACTCGATCTCGCCGAGCTCGACCCGGTGTCCCCGAATCTTGATCTGGTCGTCGGTGCGCCCGATGTACTCGATCGTCCCGTCGGCCCGGCGGACCACCCGGTCGCCGGTCCGGTACATTCGGGCGCCGTCGGCCGACAGCGGGTCGGGCACGAACCGGGCGGCGGTGAGCCCGGCCCGGCCGGAGTAGCCCCGGGCCAGGTAGGACCCGGCGACGCACAGCTCGCCAGGCGTGCCGTCCGGGACCGGTACCAGCTCGGTGTCCACGACGCGAGCCTCGACCCCGGCGAGCGGGCGGCCGATCGTCGGGCTCTCGCCGGGCCGGATGAACGTGCCGGCCACGTTGACCGCAGCCTCGGTCGGCCCGTACAGGTTCATGGCCGTGACCACGCCGTCGCCGATCAGCGCCTGCAACCGCGACCACAGGCCGGGCGGCACCGCCTCGCCGGCGATGAAGAGCCGCAGGTGCCGCTCCGGGCCGGCGATGTCGACCAGGTCCTCGATGAGCATCTGCGCGTGCGACGGTGTCATGTCCGCCTCGGTGAGCTCGCGCTCGACCATGAATTCGGCGAACTCCTCGGCGTCGCGCCGCATGTCGTCGGTCAGCACGCCGACCGTGTCACCGCGGAAGACCCGCACCCACTCCTGCACCGAGGCGTCGAACGCGACCGAGGCGTTCCAGGCCAGCCGGACGCCGGGCGGCCCGAAGAAGCCGCCCTGCTCCATGCCGTTCAGGAAGCTGATCAGCGCCCGGTGCGACACCTCGACGCCCTTCGGGCGCCCGGTCGAGCCGGAGGTGAAGATGATGTACGCGAGGTTGTCCGGGTGCAGGACGGCCGGCTCCGAGCGCTCCACGGTGGACCAGTCGGTCCGGTCGAGCAGCACCGGGTCGGGCCCGGACCCCTCGGGCAGCGAGTCGACCAGGTCGGCGTGCGTGATCGTGGTGACCGGCGCGGCGTCGCGGACGATCCGCCCGAGGCGCTGGGCCGGCTGCTCCGGGTCGAACGGCACATAGACCGCGCCGGTCTTGAGGATGCCGAGGATCGCGACGATCAGGTCGGCGGTGCGGGGCAGCAGCACGCCGACCGCGCGCTCCGGCCCGGCGCCTCGGGCGGCCAGCAGTGTGGCCAGGCGGTCGCTGCGGTCGTCCAGCTCGGCGTAGGTGAGCGTGGCGTCGACACCGACGACCGCGGCGCGGCCGGGATGGGCCGCGGCCGACTCCCGGAACGCGGCCACCGCCGAGCCGTGGAACTCGGGACGGCTCCGGCGGTCCGGCGCCGGCCCGCCGTCGGCCCGCGCGGGGAGGGTCTGTGTCATGACCGGGCCACCTCGGCCTGCTGCTCGGCGACGCGGTCCAGCAGGGCCTGGGTGTCCTGCAACGGGCCGGCCTCGGTCTGCAGCACCACCTTCCACGTGCCGTGGTCGCGCAGCCAGCAGGTGGCGTGCACGAAGGTGATGGTCATCTCGGCCGAGTCGAAGCGGACCACCTCGAGGATCTGGCCGCTGACGCACTGCTGGACCACCGTCTTGATCGGCGTGACCGTCAGCGTCCAGGTCGGCTCCTCGAAGTACTCCTGCAGGATCCGGCCCCAGGCGTCGCGGTTCATGCCGACGGTCCCGTCGGCGCCGAGGCCGGTGGCGTTGGCGCCGATGAAGTGCCCGATGAACCGCTCGTAGTCGCGCTTGGCGAACGCCCCGACAAAGTCGTGCCCGGCCTCGGTCAGCTCGGCCACACACCGCTCGCATCCGGCGTCGCCCGCGTGACCGGCGGTGAACGCCGACCCGGTCGCGTCCGGGTCGACGAGCGCCAGCTTCTCCCTCATCCTCAGTCCTCACTTTCGGTTCGAGCGGCGCGGTCGTCGCGCGGCCGCGTCATCAGCAACAGCACCTCAGTGGGCTCCTGCGGATCCGGGATGGTGCCGTCCGGGCGGAAGCCCTCGGAGGTGTAGAGCGCCAGCGCCCGGTGGTTGTCCGGCTTGACGTCCAGCCAGACGGACCGGGCGTCGTACCGCTCGTGGGCATGGGCCACTGCAGCCCGCACCATCGCCCGGCCGTGCCCGCGGCCGCGGAACTCGTGCGCCAGCACGATCCGGCGCAGCTCGATCCGGCCGCCGCCGTCGCGCAGCCCGGCCAGCAGGATGAAACCGGTGACGGTCGTCCCGACCACGCCGACCAGGTGCTCCTGGTCGGCGTCGGCGCGGGCCGCCAGGTGGTACTCCCGGCCGGTGACCCCGATGTACGGCGTGGTTTCCGGCCCGACCTCGATCCGGGTGATCTCGTCGAGGTCGTCCGGGAGCGCCGGCCGCATCACGAGCGCCGGGCCGGCGTACGTGGTCACGGCGCCTCGACCGCCGTGTTCGACGCCTCGCCCATGGCGATGGCGATCTTCCGAGCGCCGGTGTACGGCTCGCGGCCGTGCGCGGTCAGCATGTTGTCGATGACGACGAGGTCGTCCTTCTGCCAGTCGAACCGGGTGCTGGCGGCCCGGTACGCCTCCTGGAGGTGCTTGGTCACCTCGGCCGGGATCTGGCCACCGTCGCCGTAGTAGCTGTTGGTCGGCAGGTTCTCCTCGCCGAACATCTCCAGCATCTCCTCGCGGTAGACGCCCGGCAGCGTGTCCACGTGGAAGAAGGTGGCGTGGTTGAACCACACCTCAGCGCCGGTGACCGGGTGCCGGTGCACGGCGTCGCGCACCGCGCGGGTGCGCAGCCCGTCCTCGCCGATCCACTCGACCTGGATGTTCTGTGCGGCGCAGTACCGCTCGACCTCGGCCCGGTCGTCGGTGTCGTAGAAGTACTGCCAGGTGCCACCCATTGGCCCGAAGTTGCGCACGTACGACCACTTGCGCCGGGTGAACTCCTCGACCACCGCCGGGTCGATGTGCTCGAGGACCTTGCGGACATCGGCGAACGGGGTGGCGCCCTGCGTCGTGGACGGGGTGATGCAGTAGAAGTAGACCTTCATCGGCCAGTGCTGCTGGTACGAGCACTCGTTGTGCAGGAAGATCTCCTCGCTCTCCGGGTAGTCCGTCGAGGTGAAGACGTTGCCGGAGAGGCTGCTGCGCGGCGAGGACCGCTCGGTGTAGTCGAGCGGCTCGCCGGACAGCGTCCGCACCAGGGTGTGCAGCCCGTCGACGCCGCCGACGTCGAAGCCGCGGAACAGCACCGCGCCCTTCTCGGTGATGAGCGACCGGATCGCGGCGCGGTTGTCGCGTACCGTGTCGAGGATCGCGCCGTTGTTGTCGTTGCTGATGACGGCCGGAAGACCGTCGGGAAGAGCGGAGATCCGCATCGTCGTCCCTCTCGTCGATTGCCTGCCGGTCGTCACAGCCGCCCGGCGGCCGCGATCCCGGATTCCTTCCACAGGTGCGACACCTCGCCGAAGTTCTGCCGAACCCAGGTGTCGGAATAGATCGTGTTGAGGTAGCGCTCCCCGCGGTCCGGGAAGACGAGCACGCAGGTGGCGCCGGCCGGGATCTGGTCGCGGTAGCGCTCCAGCGCCGACACCACGGCGCCGGAGGAGCCGCCGGCCA
This sequence comes from Micromonospora sp. NBC_01638, assembly GCF_045209745.1. Lineage (NCBI taxonomy): Bacteria > Bacillati > Actinomycetota > Actinomycetes > Micromonosporales > Micromonosporaceae > Micromonospora > Micromonospora sp. NBC_01638. Next base: position 5,276,411 of record NZ_CP109273.1, on the reverse strand, counting down.
GGATCGCCTCCCGCGCCATCAGCCGCCGGCAGCCGACCACGGCGTCCAAATCGGACACGTGCACGACCGGCCAGGTGCTGGCCGGGTCGAGCAGCGGCGGCGGGGCCGAGGCGCCGTGGCCCGGGATCAGCCGCCGCCGGCTCTCGTCGCCGAAGATGGCGCTGCCGACCGCGTCCACCGCGACCACCGTGGTGCCCATCCGGTGCTCCCGGACGTACTCGGTGACGCCGGTCAACGTGCCGCAGGTGCTGGTGGCGCAGAAGATGAAGTCCAGATCCCCGGGCAGCGCGTCGACGATCTCCTGCATGGTGCGGTGGTGCGCCTGCGGATTGCGCGGATTCGCGTACTGGTTCGGCCAGTAGCCGTGCGGCTCGCGCGCCATCAGCTCGCGGACCCGCTGCAGGCGAATCGGCAGGAACTCGCCGGTGGCCGGGTCCGGTTCCTCGATCAGCTCGATCTCGGCCTGGAAGGCTCGCAGGATCGCGAGGTTCTGCTGGGTGGTCTTGGCGTCCACCACGCAGATGAACCGCAACCCGAAGTACCGGCAGATCTGTGCGATGCCCACGGCCAGGTTGCCCGAGCTGGACTCGATCACCACCGACCGGTGCGGGACCAGCTCGCCGCTGTGGATGCCGTGCAACAGCATGTTCAGCGCCGTACGGTCCTTGATGCTGCCGCCCGGGTTGGCCAGCTCGAGCTTCGCGAACACCCGGGCCGGGACGTCACGCAGCAGGCCGTCAAGCTCGACGAGCGGTGTGCCGCCGATGCACCCGAGGATGCCCTGCACCGTGTTGCGGGTCATGACTGTGCCTCCTGCTGTCGGTGAGGCCGAGTCTGTCCGGGCCCCCTTGAGCCGTTCTTGACGATTGCTGCACCGCGCTGACCTCAGGCGGTCTCAAGTACGCGTCGGTACGGTCCCGCCGTAATCGAGCACCGGTGCCGCGAGGCCCAGCGAGAAGCGAGGAGCGACGTGGATTCAACGGAGTTGCGCGCCCTGGTCGAGGAACAACTACGGCAGTCCCGTGGCCTGCGGGCACGCATCCACGAACTCGAGCGGGAGCGGCACACCCCCCTGGCGGTGGTCGGCATGGCGCTGCGGTTCCCAGGCGGGGTCAGCACACCCGAGGCCTACTGGGACCTGCTCAGCGGCACGGGGCACGCGGCCACCGAGATCCCCGCCGAGCGGCCGGGGCTGCGCGCGGCGTACCACCCCGAGGTCGGCCGGGCCGGACGGTCGTACGTGCGGCGGGCCGGCTTCCTGCGCGACGTGGCCAGCTTCGACGCCGACTTCTTCGGCATCTCCAACCGGGAGGCCGAGTCGCTGGACCCGCAGCAGCGGCTGCTGCTGGAGACCTCCTGGGAGGCACTTGAGCGGGCCGGCGTCGCGGTCCGCCGCGGCGGGCGGCTGGACGCGGGCGTCTATGTCGGCATCATGGCCGCCGAGTACGGGCAACGGCTCGCCGACGGTGACCCGGAGCGGCTCGACCCGTACTTCGGCACCGGTAGCGGGCACTGCTTCGCGGCCGGGCGGATCAGCTACGCGCTCGGGCTGCGCGGCCCGGCGGTCACCATGGACACCGCCTGCTCGTCGTCGCTGGTGGCGCTGCACTCGGCGGCCCGGGCGCTGCGCGGCCGGGAATGCCGGTACGCGCTGGTCGGCGGCGCGAACCTGCTGTTCTCGCCGCAGCTGATGGTGTCGCTGTGTCAGAGCCGCGCGGTCGCCCCGGACGGCCGGTCCAAGCCGTTCCTGGACGGCGCCGACGGCTACGGCCGGGGCGAGGGCGTCGCCACCGTGGTCGTGATGCGCCTCGACGACGCGCTGGCCGAGGACCGGCCGGTGCTGGCGGTGCTGCGCGGCACCGCGGTCAACCACGACGGCGCGTCGTCCGGGCTCACCGTGCCGAACGGCCCCGCCCAGCAGGAGGTGATCCTGGCCGCGCTCCAGGACGCCGGGGTCGCGCCGGCGCAGGTCTCCTACGTGGAGGCGCACGGCACCGGCACCTCGCTCGGCGACCCGATCGAGGCGTCGGCGTTGGACGGCGTGTTCGCGCCCGGCCGGCCGTCCGGCGACCCGCTGCGGCTGGGCAGCGTCAAGGCACGGCTGGGTCACCTGGAGGCGGCGGCCGGCATGGCCGGGCTGATCAAGGTGGTGCTCATGCTCCAGCACGGCCGGCTCGTCGCCGACGTGCCACCGGGCGAGGGACCGTTGAACCCGTTCATCCCGTGGTCCCGGCAGTGCCTTGAGGTGGTGCGCGAGCCACGCGACTGGACCGGCGAGCGGTTCGCCGGGATCAGCGCGTTCGGGCTCAGCGGCACGAACGCGCATGTCGTGCTCCAGTCGGCGCCGGCGCCCACCGAGCCGGACGAGCCGGCGGGACGACCCGAGCTGCTGGTGCTCTCCGCCCGGAGCGAGCCGGCGCTGCGCGCGCTGGCCGCCTCGGTCAGCACCCGGCTCTACCGCGCAGACGACCGCACGGTCGGTTCGATCTGCCACACGGTGCGGGCCGGGCGCGCGCCGATGGCGTACCGGATCGCGGTGACCGGCGCCGCGCCGCGGGAGCTGGCCCGGGCGCTCAGCAACGCCGTCGACCGGCCCGCCGCCACGGTCACCGACGTGCCCCGCGAGGTGCTGCTGCACACCGGCGACCCGGCCGCGCTGGCCGACGCCGTACGGCGGCTGGCGGATCGCTTCCCCGGCCTCGCCGACGCCGGTGGCGATCCGACCGGCTGGCTGCTCGCCGCCCTGACGGCGCTGGCCGTACCGGTGCGGTCCAGCAGTGAGCGCGCCGGTACGGAGGCGGCGGTCCTGAGCTTCGGTACGCGGCGCGTGGTCCTCGTTCCGGCCGAGGCGGCCCGGGCGGAGCAGGTGTTCCTGGACGCGCTCGGTCAGGTGTTCCGAGCCGGTGTCGACCTGCGCTGGGAGCCGTTGCGGGCGAGCGGCGCCCGGTACCTTCCGGACCTGCCCACCTATCCGTTCCAGCGGCGCCGGTACTGGGTCGACGAGCCCCGGCCCGGCGGGTTCGAGGCGGGGGCGCCGGTGGTGACGCCGCTGCCGGCCGCTACGGCCGCTCTGAGCGGCACCGACGCGATCGTCGCTTTCCTCCGCGACGAGCTGGCGGCCGCCCTCAAAGCCGACGAGCTGGACCTCGCGGCCACCTTCGCCGACCTGGGCGGCGACTCGTTCACCGCGATGCTCTTCGTGCGCAGTGTCGAGAACCGTTACGCGACGCCCGACATTCAGTCGGAGTTCGCCGTCGACCGGCCGCTGACCGAGTTGCTCGCCGAGCTGGCGACGACGATCGCGGCCCGGTCCGCGGCGGAGCCGGTCAGCGCGGCGGCGGGAGGCGTCCGGTGAGGCCGTTCATCCGTCCGCGCCCGGTCGACGACCCCGCCGTCCGCCTGCTCCTGCTGCACCACGCCGGCAGTTCTGCGATGGCCTACTACCCGCTGGTCGGACTGCTGCCGGACGACTGGGACGTGCTGCTGCTGGACCTGCCCGGACGCGGCTCCCGGCACGGCGAGCGGCTGTTCCGGGACATGACGCGGGTTGTCGACGCGGTGCTCGCCGACGTCTCGCCGCAGGCGGAAGGCCGCTACGCGCTCTTCGGCCACAGCATGGGCGCGATCGTGGCCGGCGAGGTGGCCCGCCGGCTGGCTGGGCAGGGCCGGCCGCCGCTCTGGGTGGGCGTCTCCGGCCGGAGCGCGCCAGCCACCCCGGTCGCCGGGCCGGCCGAACTGACCAGGCTGGACGACACGAGCCTGCTCACCACGCTGGTCGGGCTGGGCGGGCTGCCAGCCCGCATCGGTGAGATCCCGGAGTTCCGCGAGCAGTTCCTGCGGGTCGTCCGGGCCGACCTGGAGGCGGTGGCGTCCTACCGGCCCGCGGCGGGCCGGCCGCCGCTGCCCTGCCCGGTCACCGTCTTCGGCGGCATCGACGACCCGTTCGCGCCGCTGAGCAGCCTGCCTGCCTGGCAGGAGGAGACCGTCGAGCCGCTGCGGCAGTGCCTGTTTCCGGGCGGGCACTTCTACTTCGCTGGCGACGCGATGGCCGAGTTCGCCCGGCAGCTGCGTGCCGAGTTGCGCGCCGAGCTCGCCACGGAGGCCGCCCGAGCAGGACGTTGATCGACCGGAGGAACCGGTTCCGTGAGATTTTCACGTGCTGCGATGATCCCGTCACTGGCACAAAACTCGTCCTCTCGGCAGGCTTTCCCTCGACCGAAGTTGCGTTTGCACAGACTGGGGGGGCCGTGCGAATTGAATTGCTGGGGCCGTTGTCCGCGTCTCACAACGAGACGTCAATCGTTCCGAGTGCCGCGAAACCGTGCCAAATACTCGCACTGCTGGCTCTCAACCCGGATCGATTGGTGACTAAGTCGGATCTCTTCGAGGAACTGTGGGAAAACAATCCTCCGCAGAGTGCGACGACCACCATTCACACCTACATCCATCAGCTGCGCCGACTCATCGACAAGGCGGTCGACGGCCGGCACCCGACGGGCTCCCGGGAGATCCTGGTGACCCACCGCAGCGGATACTCGCTGAGCCACGCCGTCACCGACGCCCAGGAGTTCCGCCGGCTCTCCGCTGAGGGCACCCGGGCGTCCGAGGACGGCGACCGCCGGATGGCCAGCCGGCTGCTCGGCGCGGCACTGGACCTGTGGCGCGGGCCGGTGCTGTCGGACGTCCAGATCGGCCCGCTGCTCGGCTTGGAGGCGATGGCGCTTCAGGACGCCAGGGAGGCCGCGCTCAGCCGGCGGATCGACGCCGACCTGCACCTGGGGCGGCACCACGAGATCGTCGGTGAGCTGCGCACGCTCTCCAGCCGCCACCCGATCAACGAGCGGTTCGCCGCCCACTACATGGTCTCGCTGTACGAGTCCGGCCGGATCAATGGTGCGCTGCAGGAGTTCCAGCGCATTCGCACGTTGCTCATCGATGAGCTCGGTGTCGAGCCGGCCCCGCGCCTGCGCCGCCTCCAGGAAGTCATTCTCAGTGGCGGCCGGCCGCTGCTGGACCCGGTCCTGACCGCCATGGCATAGCTCGCACCTGGGGCGCCGGAGCTCCGGCGCCCCACAGAGATTTCTGTCATCAAGTCAACACAATGGGGTGCCGACAGGGCCCGCCGTCCGTGATCTACTGACCATAATGAATATTGAAACTTGCGCGAGCGGGCCGGGCTGCACGCCGGGCCCGTCTTCGCGTCACCTTGGTTCTGCCCATTTTTCCCCTATCCCGCCCATGGCCCCGCCGTTATTCCTTTCTGCCCGGTTCAGGTCGGTTTTGTTAAATGCGGTAGACGGCGCGGGTCACCGAGGTCACGGCGGTTATGGGCGATGGTCGCGCGTCCCGCGAACCGGACCGTGCTGATGGCTGGTTCGTTCGCGGAAGGTTGCCAGCGCGCGGGTCGCGGTGCCGGTCCGGAGCTGGAAAACGCTCGCGCGGGCAGTTGCAGCTCGCGCCCAGTTTTCGACGGCCCGGTGCCAACGGGCGGCGACCCGCCGGGTGCGCTGCTCGGTGCGGCCGTGTCCGCGGTCGGTGTCCTGGTCCCTGCGGTCTGCGAACGCGGTGTCGGCGACTGACAGCAGGTCGTGTGCGGCTCGCAGGGCCAGGGGCTGGCTGTCCAATCAGGCACACAGTGACGGGGCCGTGCTGTCCCGCCCGGGTCGATGACAGAACGGAGGCCCATGTTGTCATCGCCGCAGTTGAGGATTCTGCTGGCCGAGGACGTCCACATGATTCGAGGGGCCCTGGTCGCTCTTCTTCAGTTACAGCCAGATTTCGAGGTCGTCGTCGAACTGGCACGTGGCGACAAGATTTTGTCGGCGGCGCTCAGTCACCGTCCACAGGTGGCCATCATCGACGTGAATCTGCCCGGCCTGGACGGGTTGAGCGCGGCCCGTCAACTGCACCTTCAGTTGCCGACCTGCCGCACCCTCATTCTTACCGGCATCGAACAGCCCGGCATGCTGGAACGCAGCATCGAGGCCGGGGTGACCGGATTCATCCTCAAGGGATCGTCGCCGACCACCCTGGCGGCGGCCGTCCGCGAGGTCGCGGCGGGACGCCGGGTGGTCGACTCGCAGATCGCCCTGGCGGCGCTCAACGAGCGCCGCTTCAACCCGCTGTCCCCGCGCGAGGCGGAGATCCTCACCAAGACCGCGCACGGTCACTCGGCCGGGGAGATCGCGTCGATGCTGCACCTGTCGATCGGCACGATCCGCAACAACCTCACGTCGATCACGGCGAAGCTCGGCGCCCGCACCCGGGTCGACGCGGTGCGCATAGCCCGCGACGCCGGCTGGATCTGACTGGAACCGCACCGGTTCACCGGGCTGCTCGCCCCGCCCGAGCGGACGCCGACCAGGCCCGGGTGTTGGCCGGGCCTGGTCGTTCACGTGCCGCCGGTCAGGTGGCCACCGGGACCGAGGGGCGGTCGGTGTCCGTGCCGGTCGCGGTGTCCGCCGGCGCCCGTGGCGGCAGGCCACGGAAGCCGATGATGCCGGTGAGCAGGCTCAGCCCGACCCAGACGAAGAGGGTCGCGATGCCCGCCTGGAGGGCGTCGTTGAGCGCGTCCGCGCCGACCCGGCCGTCTGCGGCGTACTCGGTGATGCGGTGCTGGAGCACGGTGGCCGCGACCGCCAGGCCGAGGGCACCGCCGACCTGGGTGGAGACGTTGAGCAAGGCCGACGTCGTGCCGGCGTCCTCCTCGGTCGCCTCGGACGTGCCGACGGTCGGGGTCGGGATGAGGCAGAGCACCAGGCCGACACCGAGCAGCGTGGTGATCGGGAACAGCACCGACCAGTACGACGCGTCAACCGGCGTCCTCAGCAGCAGGACCAGCATGACGGCCAGCAGGACGGCGCCGATGACGTATGGCACCCGGGCGCCGATCTTCGGGATCGCCTTGGACAGCGGTCCCGCGACGATCATCATGGCGAGCGTGGTCGGCAGGTATGCCAGGCCGGTCTCCAGCGGGGTGTACCCGAGGACGCTCTGCATGTAGATCGGCAGCAGCATGAAGCACGGGATCATGACGCCGGCGGTGAACAACTCGCCGAGGCTGCCGGCGACCACCCCGCGCAGGCGGAACAGCCGCAGCGGCAGCAGCGGCGCCTCCGCCCGCTGTTCGATCACCACGAACGCCGGCAACATGATCACCGCGATCGCGAACGACACCAGGGTGCGCGTGCCGGTCCACCCGTGGTCGTTGACGCTCACGATGGCGAAGACCAACGCGCCGAGACCGAGCGTGCCGGTCAGGCCACCGAGCACGTCCGCCTTGGGGCGCGGCCCGACCGGGGCACCGCCCGGGATGAGCGCGAACGCGGCGAACAGCAGCACTGCGGCGATCGGCAGGTTGATGTAGAACGCGAGCCGCCAGTTGACGTCGACGATGGCGCCACCGAGCAGCGTGCCGAGACCGGCGCCGACGCCGATGACCGCGCCCCAGACGCCGAACGCCTTGCTCCGCTCGGTCGGGTCCTTGAACGCGACGACCAGGATGGACAGACAGGCCGGGGAGAGACCAGCCGCGGCGATGCCCTGGACCGCCCGGGCGGCCATGATCTGCGTGTCGGTGTTCGCCATCGCGGCCAGCAGCGAGCCGGCCGCGAAGAGCACCAGCCCGCCGATGAACATGCGCCGGCGCCCGATCACGTCGTTGAGCCGGCCGCCGAGCAGCAACAGGCCGCCGAACAGCACGATGTAGTTGTTGAAGACCCATTGCAGGCCGGTGGCGGAGAGCCCGAGATCCTTTTGCAGCTGCGGGCCCATCACGCTGGCGACCGTGGTGTCGAGCGCGATCATCAACTGACCGACTGACACCACGGACATGATCAGCCAGCGGCGGCGGTGCAACGCCGACTCGCGCCCGGCTGCGACCTGGACTTGCTCGCTCATGGCGCTTCCTTTCGCCCTTACCTACGGATATGTCCTGCGCCGGTGTACAGACCGATCATTTAGGGAGCACTGCTCTTTGTCAAGAGCATTGATTTTTTTCCGGGCCACTGATCTAATCAAGTCGTCCTGATCTTGCCCGGCACGCGAAGGAGAGTCCGGGCACGGCAGCCTACATCGGGATTCATCGATCAAATGCCCGACCGGCCCGCTACCCGCTTAGGAGGCCACAGGTGCGGATCATCGCCACTGTCTGCTCAGCCATCCTCGTCATGGAGTTCGTCCTGCACGGGCTGGCCATGTTCATCGGCATGGAGGCCGGCATCGATCCGCTGACCAAGCACTTCGGCTTCCGGCCGGAGCGCTGGCTGGTCCTGCTCATCGGGACGTTCGACGCCGCCGCAGCGACGTTGCTGGTCCTCGGGTGGTGGCATCCGTCGGCCGCCGTGCTGGGTGCCGCGTACGCCCTGGGCTTCTTCGGCCTGATGCTGGTCCTGCGCTTTCACCGGCACCTCGGCGGCATCCTGCCACCGGACTTCCCCCTGTTCTTCACCCTGGGGGCGGTCGTGCTCGTGCTGAGCCTCCTGCGGTGACCCGGCAGCATTGCGCCCCCGCCTGAGCGGGCGCCGCGGTTCAGCCCTGGCGACGCCCACTCCAGGTTCGTCCCGGCTCACGATTCACTCCCCCGTCGTTAGGGGTTCCACCGTGGCCTACGCCTCTGGAGCGGCCCTTGGGCGAGCCCGCGCTCCAGAGGCGTTGGACCGCGCTACGGCAACCTCACGGCATGGCGCGCCTGTGGCCCACCCTGGGCATCGTGATCCGGCGGGTCGCCGGCTGGATCGCACAAGGACTGATCAGTGTGGGCGAGTCGGCCGCCCCGGTCCCCCTGCCGCAACGCACGGCCCCGGCAGCACGACCGACCCGAGGGCAGCCGTGCCGGCCGCGGTACGGGTTGCTGTCCTCGGCGCCGCACCGGACGGCGCGGCGGCCGCCCGGCCGGGGCCGGCCGCGCTGATCACCCCACTCGCGAGGTGCCTCGATCGGGTACCCGGTTCGGGCGCGCCGCGCCGAGTGCCGGTCGTCCTCAGCCGACGCTGAGCCGCGCTCAAGGGCCGGTCGAGCCGCGCCCGCCATGCTCGGTGCAAATGGTGCGACCACAAGGAGGCGCTGTGCGTTGGGACAACATCTATCTGGCCGGGCTCGGTGTACACCTGCCAGAGGAGGTCTACACCGCCGAGCAGGCGGTCGCTGACGGCGTCTACGACGCGACCGCCGCCGAGACCAACGGAATCCGCGCGGTCCGGGTGGCCGGGCCCGACGAGTCCGGCCCGGTGATGGCGGCCGCGGCGGGACGGCAGGCGGTGGAGCGCTCCGGGCACCGCCCCGAGGACTTCGACGCGGTGCTGCACGCGTACGTGGGACACCAGGGCCGGGAGTTCTGGAGCCCCGCGCACTACGTGCAGCAGGAGACCGTGGGCGCCAACGGCGCTTCGGTCACCATGGAGATCCGCCAGGGCAGCAACGGCCTGCTCGGCGGCATCGAGCTCGCCGCCTCGCACCTGGTCGCCCGCCCGTCGGCCACCGCCGCGCTGATCACCTCGGGCGACGCCTTCCACCTGCCGTTCATCGACCGGTGGACGAGCGACGACCAGACCGTCTTCGGCGACGGTGCCGCCGCGGCTGTGATCTCCAAGCGCGGCGGATTCGCCAAGGTGATCAGCACGGTCAGCGCCACCGAGCCGAGCCTGGAGCCGCTCTACCGCGGCCCCGAGCCGTGGTCGAGGACGCCGTTCGACGACGGCAAGCCGGTGAACCTGACCGCCCGCAAGGACGACTGGCTGATGAAGAACGAGGACGCGTACGACGACGCCGTGGGCCTGGTGGGTCAGAAGGTGGCCGGGGTGCTCGAGCAGCTCCTCGACGAGGCCGAGATGACCCTCAAGGACGCGCAGTGGTTCGTCCACGCGACGCTGATCCGGCCGATCGCGGAGTGGAGCTTCTACAAGACGCTCGATCTCGACCCGGCCACCACCACCTACGAGTGGGGCCTGGACTACGCCCACATGGGCAACTGCGACCAGTTCGCCGGCATCAACCACCTGTACGAGACGAACCGCCTGAAGTCCGGCGACCGCCTTGTCACGATCGGTGCCGGCATCGGTTTCATGTGGACTGCCGCGGTGATCGAGATCGTCTGACCGCCGGGAAACGCCCGGGCCGCTACCTACGGCCCGGGCCTGTCAGGTTGACGGCACCGCTCTGTGCCAAGCCTCTGGCGGGAGAGCGGTCGCAGCCGCAATCGCGCTCGGGCGGGCGGCATCGGTGTTGGCCAGCCGGCGGTACGTTGCAGCCGACCGGCGTTCCCGCGCGACGCACTGTGGTGGTGGACACGAATCCGCTGCGTCGCGGCCACTTTTCGCTGGTGCGACGTAGCGTTGAGGGCTACCCAGGGCGGGTCCGCATGCCGCACGCCTGGTTGACGCCGACCCGCGAGGTGAAGATGGTGCACGCCCGGTGACCATGACGACTGATTCGCGGCCGGGCACGCTTCCGCCGATGGGCACCGCACCGGCGGCCCTCGCGGTGTTCCGTTCCTCCTCGGCCCCGGTCCGCCGCACACTTGTCGACATTCTCGACGAGACCGTGCGCGCACACCCCGACGCCCACGCTCTCGACAGCGGCGCCACGGCACTGACGTACCGCGAACAGGCCGACGAGGTCGAGGCCGTACGAATGTCGCTCGCCCGGCACGGGATCGGCCGCGGCGACCGGGTGGGCGTCCGGATCTCGTCGGGTACGGCCGAGCTGTACCTGGCGATCCTCGGTGTGCTCGCGGCGGGCGCGGCCTACGTGCCGGTCGACGCGGACGATCCCGAGGAACGCGCCGAGCTCGTTTTCGCCGAGGCGGGCGTCGCCGCGGTGCTCGGTGACGGGCTGACGGTGTCGCTTCGCCGTACCCCCGCGGGCCGGACCGGCCGGCCCGGCCCGGCCGACGACGCCTGGATCATCTTCACCTCCGGCTCGACGGGCACCCCGAAGGGTGTCGCGGTCAGCCACGGCGCGGCGGCGGCTTTCGTGGACGCCGAGGCGCAACTGTTTCTCGCCGGCGAGGCCGATGAGGCCATCGGCCCGCAGGACCGGGTCCTGGCAGGGCTGTCGGTGGCGTTCGACGCGTCCTGCGAGGAGATGTGGCTGGCGTGGCGGCACGGCGCCTGTCTGGTGCCGGCCGCGCGGTCGCTCGTCCGCAGCGGCGTCGACCTCGGTCCGTGGCTGGCCGAGCAGCGCATCTCCGTGGTGTCGACCGTGCCGACGCTCGCGGCACTGTGGCCGGTCGAGGCGCTGGAGGACGTCCGGCTGCTGATCTTCGGTGGGGAGGCCTGCCCGCCTGAGCTCGTGCAGCGCCTGGCCGTCGAGGGCCGCGAGGTCTGGAACACCTACGGACCGACCGAGGCGACCGTGGTCGCCTGCGCCGCGCGGATGACCGGCGAGGGACCGGTACGCATCGGGCTGCCGCTGGCCGGCTGGGAGCTCGCGGTCGTCGACGGGTCCGGCGCTCCGGTCGGGATGGGCGAGACCGGCGAGCTGGTGATCGGCGGGGTGGGACTCGCCCGCTACCTGGACCCGGGCAAGGACGCCGACAAGTTCGCGATGCTGCCCGCGCTCGGCTGGCAGCGGGCCTACCGCAGCGGGGACATCGTCCGGGCGGAACCCGAGGGACTTCTGTTCGTCGGCCGCGGCGACGAACAGGTCAAGCTCGGCGGACGCCGGATCGAGCTGGGTGAGATCGACGCCGCACTGCAGGCACTGCCGGGAGTCGCCGGTGCTGCCGCGGCGGTGCAGCGGACCGCCGCGGGCAATCAACTGCTGGTGGGGTACGTGGTGCCGCAGGACGGCGTCGCATTCGACGCCGCGACGGCGGCGCTGCGGATCCGTGAGCAACTGCCGGCCGCGCTAGTTCCGCTGCTGGCCGTGGTGGATGCGCTGCCCACCCGTACGTCCGGCAAGGTGGACCGGGCCGCGCTGCCCTGGCCGCTGGTCACCGCTGAGGACGTCGCGGGTGAGCTGACCGCGACTGAGGCCTGGCTCGCTGGCGGCTGGGCGGAGATTCTGGGCGTACGCCCCACCGAGGCGGACGCGGACTTCTTCAACCACGGCGGCGGCAGCCTGAACGCCGCGCAACTGGTGGCGTGGATCCGACGTCGGCACCCGCGGGTCTCGGTGGCCGACATTTACCTTCACCCCGAGCTCTCGCGGCTCGCGGCCGTGCTCGACGCGCTCGACAGCACGGTGGCAACGCGCCGGGAGGTCCAGCCGACGCCCCGGCGCGCTGGGCTGATCCAGGCCGTGCTCATGGTGCCGATGCTCGCGCTGGTCGGGCTCCGCTGGCTGACCATCCTGGCCGCCCTCGGCAACGTCCTCGCCCTGCTGGCTCCGGCACCCTGGGCGCCGACGGTGTCCTGGTGGTGGGTGGCGCTGGGCTGGGCGCTGCTGTTCAGCCCGCTCGGCCGGATCGCCGTGGCCGCCGGAGGAGCGCGACTACTGCTCCGCGGGGTGCGCCCGGGCAGCTACCCGCGCGGGGGCAACGTGCACCTGCGGCTGTGGGCCGCCGAACGGCTCGCCGAGCTGACCGGCGCCACCAGCGTCGCCGGAGCATCCTGGATGATCACTTACGCCAAGGCGCTCGGCGCGCAGATCGGCGCCGACGTCGACCTGCATTCCGCACCGCCGGTCACTGGCCTGCTGAAGCTCGGCCGCGGCGCGGCGATCGAGCCGGAGGTCGATCTGTCTGGCCACTGGGTCGACGGCGATGTCGTCCGCATCGGCAAGGTCCGTGTCGGCGCCGGCGCCCGGGTCGGATCCCGCAGCACCCTGATGCCGGGCGCCCGGGTCGGCAAGGGCGCACGCATCGCCGCCGGCTCGACCGTGACCGGCGCCGTGCCAGCCAACCAGCTCTGGGCCGGTGCGCCGGCCGCACCCGCTGCCAAGGATTCGGCCGGGTGGCCCGGGCAGCGTCCCCCGCGGTCGCGGACGGGGGCACGCCTCTGGCCGATGGCGTACGGGATGACCGCCCAGTTGCTGGGGCTGGTGCCGGTCGTCGCCGCTCTGCCGGCGCTCGCCCTGCTCGGCTGGACGCTCATGGTCCGACCGGCAGTCGGTGCTGTGCTGGCCGCCGTCGCGGTGGCGACCGTCGCCTACGTCGTGGGCTATGCGCTGCTGGTGCTCGGGGCCGTCCGGGCGCTCAGCATCGGCCTGCGCGCCGGGTACCACCCCGTGCAGGGGCGGGTGGCATGGCAGGTCTGGACGACCGAGCGGCTGATGGGGATGGCCCGGGTCGGGCTGTTCCCGCTCTACGCCAGCCTCTTCACACCGGTGTGGCTGCGGCTGCTGGGGGCCAAGGTGGGGCGCGGAGTGGAGGCCTCCACGGTGCTCGCACTGCCCACGATGACCACGGTTGCCGATGGGGCCTTCCTGGCCGACGACACCATGGTCGCGACGTACGAGCTGAGCCACGGGTGGCTGCGTGTCGCTCCGGCCCGTATTGGCAAGCAGGCATTCCTCGGCAACTCCGGGATGGCGGCACCGGGCAGATCGGTGCCCAAGCGTGGGCTTGTCGGCGTGCTGTCGTCGGCGCCGCTCAAGGCGAAGAAGGACTCGTCGTGGCTCGGCGCGCCGCCGATGCCCTTGCGCCGCACCGTGGAGGCCGCAGACACCAGCCGCACCTTCGACCCGCCGGTTCGGCTGAAGCTGGCCCGGGCCGCGATCGAGCTGTGCCGGATCGTCCCGGTGATGGTCGCCGCCGCCCTGGCGGTCGGCGTTCTGGCCGTACTCGCGTTCGTGTGGCGAACCGCCGGGTGGGGAGCGGCGGCGCTCGCCTCCGGGCCGGTGCTGCTGGGTGCGGCGATCGCCGCCGCCGCCATCGCGACGGCTGCCAAGTGGCTGCTGGTCGGGCGGTTCCGGGTCACCGAGCGCGCGCTGTGGACCTCCTTCGTGTGGCGCAACGAGCTCGCCGACACGTTCGTCGAGGTCCTCGCCGCGCCGTGGCTCGTCCGCTTCGCGACCGGCACGCCGCTACTCACGCTGTGGCTGCGCACGCTCGGCGCGAAGATCGGCCGGGGCGTCTGGCTGGAGACCTACTGGCTGCCCGAGTACGACCTGGTGCGGCTCGGCGACGGCGCCACGGTGAACCGCGGTTGTGTGGTGCAGACCCACCTGTTCCATGATCGTGTGATGAGCATGGATGAGGTGGTACTGGGCGCGGGAGCCGCGCTGGGCCCGCACGGCATCGTTCTGCCGGGCGCGAGCATCGGCGCGCGGACCACCGTCGGACCCGGTTCGCTGGTGACCCGCGGCGACGCCGTTCCGTCCGACAGCCGGTGGTTGGGCAACCCGATCGCGACCTGGCCGGCGCCGGTCGCGCGGCCAGCATGACCGCCGGCACCGAGCGGCACACGCCGGGGCATGCCGACGGCGCCGTAGCCGGGGGCCTGTTCGAGGTTGGCCCGGCATGAGCCCGCAGGCGTCGGCGTCGCCCGGTGCCACGCCCGGTGCCGAACGCTCGGGCGACTCGTACCTGCCCGAGCACGGCAACGGTGGCTACCGGGTGCTGCACTACGACCTCGACCTCGATTACCGGGTCGTGTCGAACCGGCTCGGCGGCCGGGCCGACATCACCGCGGTGGCCGTGCAGCAGTTGTCGCGGTTCACGCTCGATTTCGGTCGGCTCCGCGTGCAGAACGTCCGGGTGGACGGGCGCCCGGCAAAATACCTCCACCGGCCGGACAAGCTGCAGGTCAAGCCTGAGCGGCCGATCGACGCCGGGGACACCTTCCGAGTGGACATCCGGTACGCGGGGCAGCCGGTGCCCATCTCCGGCCGTTGGGGCGAACTCGGGTGGGAAGAGCTGACCGACGGGGCGCTCGTGGCCAGCCAGCCGAACGGGTCACCGTCGTGGTTCCCGTGCGACGACCAGCCCGGCGCCAAGGCCACCTTCCGGGTGGCGGTCACGACCTCCTCCCCGTACACGGTCCTGGTGACCGGTGATCCCGTCCTGCGGCGGCGTGGCGCGGGCAGCACCACCTGGGTGTACGAGCGGCACGAGCCCACCTCGCCGTACCTGATGAGCGTCCAGATCGGACGCTACGAGCTGGTGGACCTGGCTGCCGGCGGAGTGGTGCAGCGCGCGGCGATCCCGCCCGCACTGCGCAGGGACGTCGCCCACGACTTCGGCCGGCACGGCGAAATCATGTCGGTGCTGCAGCGGCTCTTCGGGCCGTACCCGTTCCGGGAGTACGTCGTCGTGGTCGCCGACGACGAACTTGACGATCCGGTCGAAGCGCAGGGCATGGCCGTCTTCGGACGAAACCACGTCGACGGGCAGCGCACGCACGAACGGCTTGTCGTGCACGAACTGGCCCACCAGTGGTTCGGCAACAGCCTCACGGTGGCGGACTGGCGGCACATCTGGCTCAACGAGGGCTTCGCCACGTACGCCGAATGGTTGTGGTCCGGCGTCTGCGGCGACGTGCCGGCGGACGCGCTGGCCGCGCAGTGGTACGCGCGCGTCGCGGATCACCCGAGCGACGTCATCGTCGCGGACCCCGGCGTCGACCGGATGTTCGACCCGCTGGTCTACAAGCGTGGCGCGCTCACGGTGCATGCCGTGCGAAAGAGGATCGGCGACGAGTCGTTCTTCGCGCTCCTGCGAGCCTGGGTTGCCGAGCACCAGCACGCGACAGTGACGACCGAGCAGTTCCGTTCACACGCCCAGCGCTTCGCCCGCGAGCCCCTGGACGGCCTGTTCGCCGCGTGGCTCGACAGCCCGGCGCTGCCCCCGTTACCTCGTTGACCGCAGGGCGGCCGTTCGCCAGGCGGCACCGCGATGACCCCTGGGTGGCCCCTTGACAGTGAAGAGCGTGCACAGCCACACTACGCCTGCTAATTCGATTTAGCAGCGCAAGCGGGTCCACGGAGTGCCGAACCGGGTCATATCCAACGGGCAACCGAGCACGCGACACGGGATCGATTCGAGGCGAGACAGGGAGTCTCTCAGTTGCCAGTGTCCGAACAAGACCACCAGGAAAGACTGCAGAGGAGTATGCCCAGATGAGGCAAGCGATCGCAGGACGCAGGCTCAGGCGTGCGATCTCGTTACTCGCGTTCATGTCACTCGGTGCGGGCGCCATCGTCTCCGCGCCAGCTGCCGCCGCAGGCGAGTCCGCGATTGTGCAAGGCGCGACCGTCAGGGCGGATCGCGATTCACCGACCGGATACACCGTCAAGTTCGTCTACCACAATCCCAATGCCACACAGGTCCGCCTTGCCGGGGACCTGACCCTGCTCGACGTCAATACCGGCACCACGCGGTATCAGCCGGAAGCGTGGCAGCCGGGGCGGTACCACGCTGGCGGCACCGAGTTTCTCAGGGACATGACCAAGGATCCGAAGGGATACTGGTCGGTCTCGGTCCCGCTGCACGCCGGAAGTCTCAGCTACTGGTACCGGGTCTGGGACCCGACTCAGGGTTGGGTGAACAAGCGCATCTGGGATCCGGCCTCGACGAACCCTCGACCGTCTGGCGAGTCCTCGTTCCGTGTCAGGAACAACGACGTTCTCGATGCCGTGTACGTGCCGTACGCCGAGAAGCAGAACGACCCGGTGCTGAAGGAACGTGCGGAATACGAGCTGCCGGTGGCGGACCGCTCGCAGCGGGGCACGGTCACGTACGTTCCCTACACCACGATTCTGGGTGACAGCGGCCACTACCTCGGCGTCTACCTACCGGCCAATTACGATGCCAATCGTGCAGAGCCGTACAAGGTTGCGTACCTCGCTCACGGCATCTTCGGTGACGAGACCGATTTCATGGTCCCGGCGAATGTCCCGAACATCCTGGACAACATGACGGCCAGGGGCGAGATCGAGCCCACGGTGGTTGTCACCATGGGGAATCACTTCACGGGCACCAGCCTCGGCTTCGCCTCTTACAACCAGACCAACGCCGCCAACAATCTGGTCCAGACGATCCTCCCCCTCATCGAAGAGAGCTACAACGTCTCGACCGAGCGTGCGGGGCGCGCCTACGCCGGATTCTCGTACGGCGGGATGACGGGCGCCCACGTCATCCGGGGCTACCCGACCACTTTCGGGTTCTACGGACACTTCTCCGGTAATCCGTCCCTCACGGCGCAGGACTACGACAACATCGCGGGCGCGGTCGGCGATGATGACCTCTTCGTGTTCCTCGGTAATGGTGTCTTCGAGGGTAACCTCAACGCCCAGAACACCATCGCGGACAATTTCAGGGCTCGAGGATTCGCTGCCGAGACAACCCAGGTCGCCGGCGCGCACGACGCGATGACCGCGAGCCAGCTGTTCACCATCTTCGCCCGGGATTACCTGTGGTCGGGGGTCGACTCGGTGTCGGTGACACCCACGACTGAGAATCTGACGAAGGGCTGGGTCAGGCAGTTCAGCGCTCAGGTGACGACCAACGAAGGTGTGAGCCCGGCGGTGACGTGGTCGGTCAGGGGAGCAACCTCGGCGGGCACCACCATCTCCGCGGACGGTCTACTCTCGGTGGCCGCTGCTGAGACCGCGTCGTCGCTCACCGTCGTGGCGACGTCAGTGGTCGACCCGACCAAGGCAGGCTCAACCCAGGTCACCCTGACGCCCCCGGGCACGGCACGAGTCGCCGTGAAGGCGAAAGCCGCACCTGCGTCGATCGCCCGTGGTGGCACGTTCGAGCTGAACGTCGATGTGCGGGCACAGTCCCAGCACAAGAAGGCTCCGAAGGTGACCGGTGAGATCGCCGTCACCTTCGGCGGCACCACGCAGGTGGTTTCACTGATCGGCGGTGCGGCCGTCATCAAACTGCCGACCACCGGACTGTCAGCAGGGGTGTACCCGGTCCACGTCGCCTACTCCGGTGACCCGACCTACGCTCCCGCCGCGGCAGACCACCAGCAGCTGCGGGTTCGTTGACATCCTCTCCGCTCTAAAGGACGGAGATTCCCTCCACGCTGCGCGTGGAACACGCGGCGTCCGGGTGGGTTACCGCTTCTCTGCGCGGTGCCAGCATCGCTGCTGGTCTTACCTGCGCTCCACGGTCGTTTGAGTTGTCTGCCTGCCCGGCGGCCAACACGTTGATGGCGGCGTTGACGTCCCGGTCGTGGGCTGCTCCACAGGGGCAGTCCCACGCTCGGACATTGAGCGCCATCTTCTCGTTGATGCGTCCGCACGCCGAGCACATGGGGGTGGACGGGAAGAACCGGTCCACCCGGCCGAACGTGCGCCCGTATCTCGCGGCCTTGTACTCCAACATGCCGGTGAAGCCGGCCCACCCCGCATCGTGCACGGACCTGGCGAGCCGGGTCCGGCCGAGACCGACGACGCACAGGTCCTCGACGTACACCGCTTGGTTGTCGCGGATGATCCGTGTCGAGAGCTTGTGCTGCCAGTCCCGCCGGGTATCGGCCACCCTCGCGTGAGCCTTCGCCACCTTCACGACAGCCTTCTTGCGGTTGTTCGACCCGCGCTGCTTGCGGGACAGATCCTGCTGCAATCGCCGCAGCTTGCGGGCCGCACGGCGCAGGAACTTCGGCGCCGTCACCTTCGTGCCGTCCGACATGACCGCGAAGTGGGTCAGGCCCAGGTCGATCCCGATCTCCGAGTCGGCCGGGGACAGCGTCTCGTCCTCGGTGCTCTGCACGACGAACGAGGCGAAGTACCGGCCCGCCGCGTCCTTGACGATCGCAACGCTGGACGGGTCGGACGGCAGGGAACGCGACCAGCGCACGTCCAGGTCCCCGATCTTCGGCAGCCGCAGGCGGCCGTTGTCCAGGACCTTGAACCGGGAGTTCTTCGTGAACCGGATTGCTTGCCGGTTGTCCTTGCGCGACCGCAACCGAGGCGGTGCCAACCTGCGCCCCTTGCGTTTCCCGTTGATCGAGGCGAAGAAGTTGCGGTACGCCGTGTTCAGGTCTGCGAGTGCCTGCTGCAAGACGACCGACGACACCTCGCCCAGCCATGCCCGCTCCGGGGTCAGCTTCGCCTCGGTGATCAGCCGCCGGGACAGCTCGCCGTCCGAGACGTACTTCTCGCCCGCCTCGCGTGCCTGCCAGCGCCGGCGCAGCCCGTCGTTGAACACCACCCGGGCACACCCGAACGCCTTAGCCAGCTCAATCTGCTGGCCGGGCGTCGGGCACACACGGTAGTTGTAACGAAGCTGCACGAACGCACCGTACCAATGGTTTATGGCTGAAATCGAAGGCATACGCACCGGTAGACACTGCGTGTTCGCCCTGCACGCCCACTTGGTCTTCGTCACAAAGTTCCGGCATCAGGTGTTCGGTGACCAGCACCTCGCCCGAATGGAGGAGATCATGCGGGACGTGTGCCGCGACTTCGAGACCGAGCTGGTCGAGTTCAACGGCGAGAACAACCACGTCCACCTGCTGCTCAACTTCCCACCCAAGGTCGCCCTGTCGAAACTGGTCAACAGCCTCAAGGGCGTATCCAGCCGCCGGCTACGGCAGGAGTTCCCCGACCTGCGGCGGCACTACTACCGGGCCAACAAACTCTGGTCGGGCTCGTACTTCGCAGGCTCCGTGGGCGGCGCACCGCCGAGCATCATCAAGCAGTACATCGAGCAGCAGAACCGCCCGGTTTAAGGCACTGCTCAGGCATTGGCGGCCCTCCCAGCGCGGGCCTTCACCCCCACCCTGAAGGGCAGAGCACCGGCCCGCATTCCGGTAGCAAGCAGGCATGGTGGGCCGGCGACCTCGCGTCGTCGGCCCACCGTGAGCGGTCGAAGCCGCGGGTGATGCGCTCATGGACGTTGCCACGCGGAACCTCTGGCTGGTCCGGCGAGCCTCGCTCTACCGGCACTCCGCGGCCTACTGGCCCTTCCCTGCCGACCCAGGGCCGCCGGTCAACGGCGGCCGGTGGCCAGGGTGACGAGGTATTGTCCGCCGCCTGCGTCGACGCTTGCGGTCACCGGCAGTCCGGGCACCAGCCGGGAGAACCGGTCGACCAGCCAGTCCGCCGCCGCCTGGGCGTCCTTCCTGCTCGGGCAGCGGGCGACCAACTCGCGGCCACCCTTGCGTTCGAGTCGCTCGGCGACGGTGATCAGCGGCGCGGGCTCCACCACGTGCAGACGGTCCGGCCAGGCGATGACCACCTTGACCGCGCCCTTGCGGGTGTTGCAGGCACGGTGCGCGAGTCGCTCGGCGACCTTGACCTTCTTGTCGGCGGTGCGGCTGTCGACGCTGGGACCCCGCGGGTCGTTCACCGACATGTCGGCGTCGACCGGCTCGTCGCACACCCAGCATCGCCAACTGTCACGCCTCGCGACGTCATCGAGGAGACTCATCCGAGCAAACTAGCCTGTCCGCCCCCGACCAACGACAGCCCCGGCCACGGCGAGCGCCGCCAGTCCGAAAAGGTGCACGGCTCGCTCTCCTGCGCCTCCGCCTTGACTCGCGGTGCGATACCGCACCGTCGACGGCCAGCCCGTTGAGCGGGTCGAGCGCGCGCACGAACCACGCGCATTGGTCGAAGAATCCCGTTCCCGCCTGCCGATCGTCCTCGGCGAAGCCACTCACCCACATCGACCAGCGCCTTTGTGTGTTATCCCGGATCTCTGCCGAAATCAACGGCGGAAAAACCGGTGCGGCCGCCAGTTTGTAACTTATGCTGCCTCAGACACACAGAGACGGCCCGCATCCCCACGTCGCGCCGGCCCGCGCGACCACGCACGCCGTCGACCGCCGGTCTTCGGGACCGCCGATGCCGATTGGAGCATTCGATGACGTGGCGTCCAACCATTGCCGCGCTGGCCGGTCTGTGCCTCGCGCTCAGCACCGCAACATTCCCCACCGGTGCCGCCGCCACGCCCCGGGAGACCTTGAGCGCTGGCCATGTTAGCGCTCACGCTGCGGTCACCGCGGCCGGTGGCGCGCTCGCCGGTCCGCCTGGCGCACCGCCCGGGGTCTGCCCGACGGGGACCGGATACGGCCCACCGCTGCCGGCCAGTTCCGTGTCGGCCGCAAAAATCCAGAGTGGATTCTCATTCCTCGAAGGGCCGGTCTGGGTCGCCGACGGCGGCTACCTGCTGATGTCCGACATGGCCGCCGGCACCGGGCCGTACAACGTCCAGCCGTCCACGATCCGCCGGTTCACCCCGCCGGCGACCTTTGACACGTTCATCGCCAACGCCGGCAGCAACGGCCTGGCGCTCAGTGCCGACGCCCAGCAGATCATCGCGGCCACCCACGACCAGCGAAACGTGTCCGCGTACCGGCTGAGCGACCGGGCCCGCAGCACCGTCGCAGCGGACTATCAGGGCCGGGCGTTCAACTCGCCCAACGACGTCACGGTCCGCTCGGATGGCGTTGTCTACTTCACCGACCCCAACTTTCAGCGCGGCAACCGCTCAGACCAGATGAGCGGGCGTACCAGCGTCTTCCGCGTCTCCGGCGGTCAGGTGTCGCTGGTGGATGACCGGCTGCGCCAGCCCAACGGCATCGCGCTCTCGCCGGACGGGACCGCGCTGTACGTGGGCGCCTACTCCGAGAACAAGATTTACAAGTACGCCGTCCAGCCCGACGGCAGCACCGGCGCCCGCAGCGTCTTCGTGAGCTACCTCGGCGGTCCCGACGGCGTCACGATCGACTGCGCCGGCAACGTGTACTGGGCGTCGGGCTCGGACGCTCTCGTCCACGTCTACTCCCCCGCGGGCACCCAGCTCGGCACGATCCGGTCCGGCACCTCCGGTACGACCAACGTGGCGTTCGGCGGCCCGGACCGGCAGACCCTCTACATCACCTCGGGCCCGAGGAACGACTCCGGCCTGTACAGCGTGCGGCTCAACATTCCTGGATATCCGTACTGATCGAGAACCTCGGGAAGGGACGTACCCCGGGCGGACCCAGGCCTCGCCACCCAGTCACCTCGCTTCGCTCGCCCTGCTGACCCGCGCCGGCATCATCCTGGTCAGCGCGCCGGTCAACGCCACCATCCAACCGCACGGAGGACAGATGCCGCTGCCGCTCCACCGAACCGATCCAGTTACCCGCCGAGCCGTCGGCTCGGGGCCTGCCGGCCGCTGTGGCCCCCGAGTCCTACGGTCGGTTGTGGCCGCGGTGTTGGTGGTGCTCGCCGTGTCGGCCAGCCTGCCGGTGGCCGGGCCGGCGCACGCCGCACCGGCCGTCAACTACACCAACCCGCTGGTGAACCAGCGGGCCGACCCGCACATCGTCAGGCACACCGACGGCTACTACTACCTGACCGCGACAGTGCCGCAGTACGACCGGATCGTGCTGCGACGTGCGACCACCTTGCAGGGGCTGGCGACGGCGGCGGAAATGACGATCTGGAACCGGCACACCAGCGGAGAGATGGGCGCCCACATCTGGGCACCAGAGATCCATTTCATCAACAACCGGTGGTACGTCTACTTCGCCGCGGGCCGGACCGATGACGTGTGGCGAATCCGGATGTACGTGCTGGAGAACGCCAGCGCGAATCCGCTGACCGGTTCGTGGACCGAACGCGGCCGGATCACGACACCCTGGGACACCTTCAGCCTGGACGCTTCGACCTTCGTCGCCAACGGGGTGCGCTATCTGACCTGGGCACAGCAGGAGCCAGGGATATCCACCAACTCCAACGTCTACATCGCCCGGATGGGTGCCAACCCTTGGCAGATCACGGGCACGGTGACCCGACTGGTCGTGCCGACGTACGACTGGGAGACCCGCGGCTACCGGGTTGCCGAGGGACCGGCGGTGCTCCAACGCAACGGCCGCGTCTTCCTGACCTACTCGGCCAGCGCCACGGACGCCAACTATTGCCTCGGGATGCTGAGCGCCTCCGCCACCGCGAACCTGCTCGACGCCGCCTCCTGGAGCAAGAGCGCCAACCCGGTGTTCGCCAGCAACGCGGCCACCGGCCAGTACGGCCCCGGCCACAACTCGTTCACCGTCTCGGAGGACGGGCAGAGCGACATCCTGGTCTATCACGACCGCAACTACCGCGACATCACCGGCGATCCGCTCAATGACCCGAACCGGCGGGCAAGGCTTCAAAAGCTTTACTGGAACGCCGATGGCACCCCGAACTTCGGCATCCCGGTGCCCGACGGGGCCACACCGGTTCGGCTGCGTTCACATGATCTGGCTGGCAGCTACATTCGGCACTACGACTACCGGGCCCGAGTCGAGCCGAACGTGTCGAACCTGGCCGACTCCCAGTTCCGCATCGTCACCGGCCTCGCCGGCGGCGGATCGGTGTCGCTGGAGTCGACCAACTTCCCGGGGTACTACCTGCGTCACCGGGGCTTCGCCCTGTACGTCGAGCAGAACGACGGCTCGACCCTCTTCGGCGACGACGCGAGCTTCCGTCGTCAATCCGGCCTGGCCGCCAGCGCCGGGCTCTCCCTGGAGTCACAGAACTTCCCGGGCCGATATGTGCGCCACCGCGACGGACTGCTCTACGTGGAAGCGGTGAGTTCGAGCGCCGAGCGTAGCTCCGCCACCTTCCACCTCGAATAGCCGATCTCGCCTACCGGTGGGGTGCGGCCGGAGTCGCCACCACGGCCACGCCGGCCCGACGATCACCCCGTCGCCGAGACCGGTGGAGGCAGCATCCGGGTCCCTTTCGGACAGACCTGAACGCCACTGGCTCCACAACCACCCGGGGACTAGGGTGATCAACTACAGAGCGACGTCGTTGCGGGGGACGCATGACTCAGCATGTTGGTGGTTTGCCGAGCCCGAATGGGATCACCGGGCCAGGTGAGTTCATTGCCGCTCTCCGCCAGTTGCGGGCGTGGTCTGATCTGTCATACCGGCAGCTGGCCCGCCGGGCGGAGGCCGCCGGTGAGGTGTTGCCGGCGAGTACGACCGCCTCGATGCTTGCCCGCGCCAGCCTGCCCAGGAGCGACATCGTCGCGACGTTCGTCCGGGCTTGCGGGCTCGACGGGGCGGTGGTCGCCACGTGGGTCACGGCGCGCAATGCGCTCGCCGCCGCAACGGCCCGGCCGGATGGCGCGGCACCTGTCCCGCACGACGTGCCGCAGCCCGCACCGGACGGTGGATCCGTGCCTGCCATGCTGCCCGCCGACATCGCCGACTTCACCGGCCGCGAGGAGCACGTGGTTTCGCTGTACGAGCACCTGTCGGGCCCGACACGTACCGGCCGGCACCACCAGGCGCCGGCCATCGCGACGATCAGCGGCATGGGTGGCGTCGGCAAAACGGCCCTCGCCGTCCACGTCGCCCATCGGCTGGCCGGCAGGTATCTCGACGGTCGGCTCTACGTGAACCTGCGCGGTGCCGACGCGTCGCCGTTGCAGTCCGGCGACGTCCTGGCCCGGTTTCTGCGCGCGCTGGGCGTACCAAACCAAGCAATTCCGGCGGACGAGGCCGAACGTGCCGAGCTGTACCGCACCCGCCTCGCCGATCGCTCGGTGCTGCTGGTCTTGGACAACGCGGCCACAGAGAGCCAGGTCCGACCCCTGCTGCCGGGCACGGCGACCTGCGCTGTCCTGGTGACCAGCCGGGCACGGCTGACCGGCATCGAGGGTGCCCGCCGCGTCGACCTCGACGTGTTTGCACCTACGACGGCGATCCGGCTGCTGGCCAGCATCACCACGGACGAGCGGGTGGCCGCACAGCACACGGGGGCGGCGAAGATCATCGCGTTGTGCGGTGGGCTACCACTGGCGGTGCGCGTCGCCGGGGCACGCCTCGCCGCCCGGCCCAAATGGCACCTCGGACACCTGGCCACGATGCTCGGCGACGAGCAACGCCGCCTGGACCAGTTGGCAGCCGGTGACCTGGCGGTCCGCGCCTCGCTCGCCCTGAGCTACCAAGGGCTCGACCCGACGGCACGGCGGCTGTTCCGGCTGCTCGGCCTCTTCGACCTGCCGGACTTTCCGGCCTGGTTCGCCGCGGCCATGCTCGACTCGACGTTGGACACCGGCGTCGAGCACGCCGAAGCGTTGGTGGATGCGCAGTTGCTCACCGCCGCCGACACCGATGCGGCCGGGCAGCAGCGCTACCGCTTCCACGACCTGGTACGGATCTTCGCTCGGGAGCGCGCCGAGGTCGAGGAGACCGGTGAGTCGCTTGCGGCTGCGCTCACCCGCGGGTTCGGTGGCTGGCTGGCCCTCACCGAGCGGATGGCTGGACACATCCCGGGGCCGTGCTACGCGGCGATCAGCGGATCCGCGCCGCGCCCGGTCCTGGGCTGGGTCGAGCGGTACACGCCGAGTATCGACCCGGGCCTGTGGTTCGATGCCGAGAGGGCGGCGCTGCTGTCCCTGATCCGGCAGGCATGTCTGCTCGGCCTCGACGACGTGGCGTTCGACCTGGCCGGGTGCATGGAGAAGTACTTCGACGTGCGCGGCATGTACAGCGACTGGGTCGACACCAACACCGAGGTCATGTCTGCGTGCCACGCGGCGGGCAACCTGCTCGGTGAGGCGGTCATGCTACGCGGCCTGATCGACGTGACCACGTGGATCACCGACGGCGGCGACGGCGACGCGATGTCCCGACTGCACGACGAGGCGTTCCGACTGTTGGACATGTTCACCCTCCTGCGGCACGAGCAGGGCATGAGCGACGCCGCCGTGATGTGCTCCTGGGCGCTCACCGCGGCGGGCGACCGCCCCGCCGCAATCACCTACGCCACCCGTGCCCTCCAGTTGGCCACCCGCTCGGAGCACCGGGGCGGCCGGATCCGGGCCCGGTTGGCGCTGTCAGTCGCCCACTACGAGCAGGCACGGTTCGACGACGCCGCCGCTGGCCTGGCCGTTGCACTGGACGAGGCACGAGCCCTTGGCAATCCGCGCTGGGTCGCGACCGTCCTGCAGTTCTCCGGCATCACCCATCGCGAGCTCGCCAACTTCGAACGCAGCCACGGCATGCTCCGCGAGTCACTGAGCATCTCGCGTCACTACGACGACACGTACACCGAGGTCTTGACGCTGCTCGCACTGGCTCGGCTGGACTTGCAGCGCGGTGATCCGGCCGCGCGCACCACGGCCGAGACGTCGGTGGCGCTCAGCCGTGAGTACCACATGAGCCACCACCTGGCCCAGGCGCTGGACGTGTTGGGCGAGATAGAGCTGGCCGACGGCAGCCCCGCACGGGCGATCGGCCACCTCGAGGAATCGGTAGCGATCTGGCGCACCCGCGGATGGCATTCGATGCAGGCCACGGCGCTCACAAATCTGGGCAAGGCGTACGCGCAGACCGAGCCGTTGGCCGCGCAACGGGCGTTCGAGGAAGCCAGCGCGATCTTCACCCGGCTCGGCAACACCGCCAAGCTCGCGGAACTCCTCCCGTACATCCCACCGCACGGCACCGAGCACCGCCAAGAACCGACGCCACCGCGCCTGGCGTGAGGTCCGCGTCAGCGTGACGGCACCCCACCGAAGATCTCTTCCGCGCGGTTGGCCAGCTCATTGCGGTCCAGCTTCCCGTTGGGAAGCACTGGCAGGCGGGCGACGAGCCGGAACGCCCTGGGTACCGCGACAGCTGGAAGGTGCTGCAGCAGATGGGCTCTCAGCTCCCTTTCGTCGATGCTCGGTAACCCGGTGAGGAAGGCGGCGACCCGCGATTCGTGTACGCCGATGGCAGCATCGGCAATCCCGGGGATAGTGAGCAGGGCGCTCTCGATCTCGGCTGACTCGATGCGCATTCCGCCCAGTTTGAGTTGATTATCAGCGCGACCGTGATAGCGGAGCAGACCGTCGTCGCCGAGGCTGACGATATCCCCGGTACGGTATTCGCGTTGCTCGTTCACCACTCCCGGCGAGGAGATCACGAGTTCGCCATCTTGGATGGATACCGCCGTTCCGGGGATAGGCCTGCCGATGGGGACCGGATCTTCGCCAGGGGTGCACTTGTGCACGGTGCTCCACACTGTGCACTCAGTTGGGCCGTATTCGTTGTACAGGTCGGTCCGCGGCACGATGTTGAAGTGCTGCCGCACGAGTTCTGGCGGGCAGGTCTCCCCGGCGACGATCACCGTCGTAAGCGATTCAATCGGTGAGCGCAGCAGAAGCCGGTAGAGCGAGGGCACCATGAGCGCGTGGGTCGGGTGATACTCCCGGCCAGCCTTCAGAATGGCGGGCAGGTTTGCTGGCCTGTCGCTGGGGATGATGAGTGCCGAGCCCGTGCACAACGTCCAGTAGATGCCCGCCACCGAACTGTCGAACGATATGGACGAACACAGCAGGAACCGGCGTGGTGGCTCGCGGTAGTAGTCGATCCGGGCTGTGGTCGAGTAGCTCAACGCCGCCCGTGAGACTGACACCGCTTTGGGGTTGCCGGTCGAGCCGCTGGTGAAGATCGTGTAGGCGTGCGGGCCGTCTCGCCAGGGCGCTTCTCGTTCGGGCAGCGCCGCGATCAGGTCCTGGGTGAGGTGGATACGCGCCCCGCTGTGTAGCTTCATCTGCTGCTGCCGGTCAACGGGAAAGGCCATGTCGATAGGCACGTATCGTGCTCCGGCCCGCAACACCCCCAGCATCCCGGCGATCGCCCATCGGGACAGGGGGGCGTGCACGCCAACGGGCTCGCCCACGGCCACCTTCCGGGCCTCCAGATAGCTCGCTATGGAGCCCGACAGGCGATCCAGATCCGCGTACGTCGTTGATCCTTGAAGGTCCGCGAGCGCGATGGCGCCAGGGGCTTCCCGCATCCGTGCCTGGATCATCGCCAACACATCGTTGGTCACCGCGGCCTGCCTACCACTGGAAGGCTCTTGATGCCGGCCAGCCACGTGGAGCGCACGTGCACGATGTCGCCGGCAAGCTCGAAGGATGCAAACCGTTGAAACATCTCCTCAAAGACGATCCTCAACGCGAGCCGCGCGAGCCCCGCCCCGACGCAGTAGTGCGCACCGGCGCCAAAGGCAAGGTGGCGCTGTCCACGGCGGGACGGATCCAGCAGGTGGGGATCCGAAAAAAATCGCTCGTCGCGGTTGGACGAGCCTATCCACAGCACCACTGCGTCTCCTGCGGCGATCGCCTTTCCGTTGATCGACGTGTCCCGGGTGGCCGTACGCAGGAAGTGCCCGGCGGGAGAGGTCCAGCGGATCGCTTCCTCTACTGCGCTGGGCAGGAGAGCGCGCTGCGCGGCCCACGTCGGGTACTGGGCGGTGCGTAGTAGCTCGGCGAGTGTCGCGGTGGGAACGTGAGCGATCGCGGCCGCGGCCCCCAGGATCAGGCTGTAGCAGTTTGCGACCACTCCCCCGGCGCTGAGCGGCAGCGCCAGTAGCGCATCGACCAGGTCGCCGCGTGGACGCCGACGGTGTTCCAGCGAGAGACTCAGCAGGTAGGCGAACAGCTCGCGATGACCCCGGTCGAGGGTCGCCTGGGGACCCCCTTCGACCGCCGTGTCGGGGTCGTGTTCGGCGACCGACATTGCCACCAGGCGGGCGATCAGGGGCCAGTCCTGGGCCGGGATACCCATGAGCGGCCCAAGGAAGGCCATTGGCAGCGGTGCGATGGCGGCCGCGAAGTCGAAGCTTCCGGAGTGTGATCCAAGCAGATCTCGGACATGTTCCCGGATGGAGGCTGCGTGCTGTTGGACAGCCCGCATCGCCAACTCCCGCTGTAGCGGGCTGCGGATTCGGGCGAGTTCGGGTGGATCGGTCGCCGAGAACTGCTGCCCCTGGGCCGGCTCCGGCCGGCCGAGCATGTTGAGCACGACGCCACCCGTCGAGGAAAAAGTGGCATGGTCCGAAAGGACCCTGTCGGCGCCGTCGAAGGTGGAAACGGCCCAGAAGCCTGTGTTGTTGACAGCTTGCCACCGCACCGGCTCGCGCTGGCGCATTGCCTGCCATACCGCGTGCGGGTCGCCATGGGCGAACAGCCCCGGGTCGCTGAGGTCGATCCGTGCGAGGTCGATGGCCGCCACGTCGGTTGAGGGGACCAGGTTCATGCCGTCGAGACCTCGTCGAGAAGATCGGCGATAGTGGGCTTGAGGAACAGGACTGCCGCGTCGATCTCTATCCCGAACTCCTCGTAGATGTCCATCAGCAGGTCCGCGGCCAGGAGGGAGTCGCCGCCGAGGGCGAAGAAGTTGTCACCGGCGGTGACCGTGGGAACACCCAGTTTCTCGCTCCACAGCTTGATCAGCCTGCGTTGGAGCTCAGCTCGCTGCTGCATACAGATCTCCCCACCTGTCGACGAACCGCTGGATGAGGGCCCGCATCACTGACTCACGATAAAGATCATTCCGGTAGCGCAGGCAAACCGTGTAGATGCCGCCGCTGCCGAGTTCCAGCCAGAAGGCGAGCCCGTTGACGGGAAGTATCGGCCCGCCCAGATCGAGGCCGGCGGGAATGGTCAATGGCTCAATGCTGTCGTCGGCCTGAACCTGTATCACCTCGAACTGAGCAAGGGCCGGGCCACCGCGGGCGAAGGCGGCGCCGGCAGTAGGCAACGTCTCCAAGAGCACCGGAAAGGGAATCTCCTGGGCGTAGGCCGCAATGAATGCGTGCTGCACGGCGGGCAGGTCGGTTGTGGTCAGCCGCACTGGCAGCACGTTCATGTAGAGGCCCACGGTGTCCCATTCGGACCGGTCGCGCCCGTAGGTCAGCACCGGGATGAGCAGATCTCTGCCTGCGCTCAACGGCTGCAGAGCTTGGGCGAATGCGGCGAACAGCACCACGAACGCGGTGCTTCGCGCCGCACGGCCCACCTCATCCGCCTGGACCGCCGTGATATCCGTCCTGATCCGCAGTTCTCGTGTGGTCTCGGGCATGCCCGAGCCACCGTCCGCCGTAAGCGGCGGGACGTCGACGAGCGTGTGCTTCCAGAACGGGACCGCCCGAAACATTCGTTTGAGGTGCTTCACCGACACGTCGTGTCGGTAGGACCGCGCCGACGTTCGGTCGCCCGCAAGCACGTCACCGACCAGGATGCGCATTGACCAAGGGTCAGACACGGTGTGGTGCGCTACGAGCAGGAGATCAGAGCCGTTCACGTACGCCCACAGGAGGCACGGGGACCCTGGCGGATAGCTTGCCGCCGCCGCCGACGCCCAGACATCGTCTACGTTCACCAGTGGCACCGGGCCGGTGCCGAGCACCGGATGCCGGCGCACGGCGGCGTTGAGTCGGTCTTGAAGCCAGCCGAGATCCGGCTCCTCCGGCAGCCGCACGCCGCCGACGGCGACGAACCGATCCGCGGGAAATCCACTGCCGGACCACGCGAGAATCCGCTGCCCGTACGGCATGTCAGCCAACTTTCATCGCCTCCTCTTTCGGCTTCTGGGCAGTGTCGGCGGGCAGGTCACGCATCCGCCGCAGAGGTGAGAAGAGCACCCACAGTCCAGACGCCCACACCCCCGCCGCAGCGATCCACATGGTCGGACGGACGCCGATCCAGGAGCCCAGCGCGCCGCCCAGAAGCGCGCCCAACGGCATCACCCCGAAGATGACCCACCGCACCGAGGCCGTCATCCGGCCGAGCAGTTCCGGTGGACAGACCCGTTGGCGGTAACTGACCGATGCTGCGTTGTAGATGGCGAACAGCGCGCTGAGCCCGGCCATGCCAACGGTGTACGTCAGCATTCCCCAGCCTGGTTGCGAAACGGGAACGAGCAGAACCAGCCAGCCCAGTCCGAGCGGTGCCGCCCAGATGATCCTCGCCGTGCCCACTATCCGGGCCAGTCGCCCCGAGAGCAGCCCACCGCTGACACCGCCGATGGTGATCAAGGCAAGAGTCAGCGCGACCTGGCCCTCGGACAGCTGCACGAGCCGCACCAGGTACAGCACTGCGAGAGCGAAGATCATCTGGCTGAACAGGTTCAGCGTCGCGGCCGCCGCGACCAGCCTCGGCATGATGGGATGACCGAACACATACGAGAGACCCTCGGCCAACTCTCGGCGGAAATGGCGTTCGCGCACCACGGCCCGCTGCGGCTCATCACGGTGGATCAACAGCAGCGTGAAGGCATTGGCGACGTACGCCAAGGCATCCAGCCCCACCGTTCTCGCTACACCGATTACCGAAATCAGCGCACCGCCGGCACTGTACCCGGCAATCATCGATACCGAGTAGGTCGTGCTCATCTTCCCGTTGGCATCGAGCAACTGGTCGGGCCGCACGATGGCCGGCAGCCAACTGTGGTGAGCGGTTTCGTAGAGCACGGTGCACACGCCCGAGAGCAGCGCGACAATCCACAGCTGCGCCATGGTGACCCAACCCGTCCAGGCGCCCACGGCAACCGTGGCCACCAGCCCGGCTCGCAGAAGATGGCAGGTGACCATGAGTTTGCGTTTCGGCCAACGGTCCACCCATACTCCGGCCGGCAGCGAGATCAGCAGATAGGCGGCCATCCTTGTCGCGGTTAGCACGCCCACCTCTATTGCCGTGGCGTCAAGAACGGTGACAGCAAGCAGGGGGATGGCCAGCAGTGAGATCGCATCGCCGGTTTCGCTCATCGTCCGCCCGGACCAGAGCACCATGAAATCGCGGTGGCGCCACAGACTTTGACTCATCGTGCCGTCGCTTGCCGCAACGTCTCCGTCATGGTGAGCAGAAATCTCTCCAGATCTTCCCGCTCATAGCCCGATCGCATGACACGAAGGGTCAGACTGACTTCAGGAAAGACGCTGGCGACGACGTAGAAACTCGGACCGCTGTACCCTCGTGGCGGCAACCACTCGACCCGGCTCCGCCCAAGGCATCCGGTGGCGGTGGGAACTCCGGCAGGCGGCGAGACGAACGTGAAGAAGTATCCCCGATCGTAGTCCAACGGCGCGGCCGCAGCAGGGTCGACTATCCCGTGCTGAAGGGCGCGTATCCCGTTGATGTTCATTTCGGCGGCAACGGCAGAGAACGGGCGGTCCGCGTTCTCGGTGCCACGGACGGGCACCCACTGGGTCATCGATGAAACGAGATTTCGCACCGAGGGCTCCAGCCGGTTCGCGGACAGCAGGAACAGCAGTGGTGAAGCTGCACCGCTCATGCCGACAAGAGCCTGAAAATACGCTGCGAAGAGCAGATTGGGTAACGTTACTTCGAGTTTCTGTGCGGTTTGCCGCGCAAGACTGAAGGGGATGCCGGTGTGTGCACACGCGCGCAGCAGACCCTGGCGCACAATCCCCGCATCCGGTGACGCCGCAGCAGTCGTTCGTTCACGATAATCGGCGGCAGCCGCAAGCCTCGCTGCGTATGCCGGTTCTCGCTGACGTGCTGCCAGCCCTCGAGGAGTGGGGGCCGGCCGCACTGCCTGTGGTGATTCGATCAGGGACCGGAAGTCGTGCTCAAGGACCGCCAAGGCCGCGCCGTCAGCGGCAAGGTGGTGGATGACGAGCTGGACCTGGCACGGCAATCCGTCCTTTAGCGCCACCCAGGCTCGCCACGGCGCCTGCTCGGTCAGGTCGAACGGCCGCCGAAGTTGCTCAGCAGCCATGGCCGACCACTGTTCCTGCTCGACTGTTCCTTGCCATGCAGCCGGAGCAGATGCGGCAACGATTTGTTCAACGCCGCTGGAGTCGTCGGCCACACGGTACCGCGTTCGTAGCGATTCGTGCCGATCCACAAGCGCGGCAAGTGCCCACTTGAATTTCTCCGTGCCCACCCCTGGCGGCACGTCCCAGGCCGGGTTCATATTCGATTCCCAGCGCTGACTGGCGGGGCGACGCATGGCGTCCTGCCAGAGCGACAACTGCCCCATAGTCAGCGGATACGTGTTTCCAGCGTTTTCAGCCACCAGGATATCTCCAGAGGAATCGGGGCGGTCGCGGCTGTCGCAACGGCCGCCCCGACCCCCACGAGCTTCGGTTTTGCCGGGACTCAGGAAGCGCAGTCGCCGCCCTTCATCATTGTGTTCACCTCCCTCCCACTGGTCGAAATTGGTGCGCGGAACACCATTGACCTTGCAGCAGGCCACGAGCAGCGTCAACGGAAAAGCCGTACGAGAGTGTCCGAAAGTGTGCGAGACCAGATGCGAATGCGACTGAACAACGTCCGACTGGGTCTGCACACTGACCGACGGCACAGCGACGACCGGGGTGCCGAATTCGCACGAGGTGGGCACCCTCATCACTAATTTGCTGATCGCGACGGGTCAGATCGATCAGACCCTGCCACGGCGGACGTGAACGAGACCTTGGACTTGGCTACGCGATGACGACCCGTGCAGTGGCCGTTCTTTGAGGAAGTGGGAGCGGCATCAACGACGTGTTCAGCAGCTCGGTCGAGGTCCGCATCTCACCGTGACCGGTGCCTCTGCGAGGGGCAGCTAGTGCTCCGGTAGGCCGTCCAACCGGACGCAGCACGCCCCGGGACGCGGCGCGAGCCGGGGCAGCAGGTCGGTACGTCCCGCACCGTCGATCATGCCGGCGAGGAAGGCGTGGTTGAGCCCGCACACCAGGGCGGTCTGCCGGGTGGCGAGGGCGTGGAACGGGCAGTTGCGCAGCAGCACATGGTCGCCGAGCGTCTCGGGTTCGAAGCCGAGTCCGGCGAGCGCGGGGATGAGGTCCTCGCCGGCGTCGCGCACCCGTGCGCCGATGTCCCGGCCGCGTTGCCGGGCATGCCGCCGTGCCGCCTCGGGGGCGTCGTGCGGGTCGTCGGCGACCGCGTCGGCGAGGATCTCGGCGATGAGCTCGTAGCGCCGCTCGGGAACGGTGATCGCCACGCCGTCGCCGGCCGCCTCGTAGACCTTCGGCGTCCGGCCGCGGCCCCGGGGCTGGTCGGCCGGCGTCTGGTAGTGGGCCCGTAGCAGGCCGGACTCGACGAGCTTGTCGAGGTGGAACGCGGTGAGGTTGCGGGACATGCCGTGCGCCTCGGCCGCCTCCTCCCGGGTGACGGGGTGATCGGCCCGGCAGACGTAGTCGTAGAGCGCCCGTCGGGACCGGTCGACGAGCGCGGCCATCGCGCTCCAGCGCTCCCCCGTGCTCATGCCGAAAGGTTATCACCAACGATGGCTATTGAAATTCTCGACGCAGTGGGGCAGCATGATCGCTATCACCAATCAGCGTTGGTGAAAATCACCTGGGGGTTCCCGTGCGACCCATGGATCAGGCCAAGCATCCGGTGAGCAACCTGGCCGGTCGCTACGGCCACCCACTTCATCCCGCGCTGGTGGCGGTGCCGATCGGCGCCTGGGTGGCCAGCTTCGCCTTCGACCTCGCCTCCCGGTTCGCATCCGGACCGCAGGGCCTGGCCGACGGCGCACGGTGGCTCATCGGGCTGGGCGTCGTCGGCGCGCTCGCTGCCGCGCTCGCCGGCTTCCTGGACCTGTTCGCCATCCCCACCGGCACCCGGGTCTTCCGCACCGCGCTCGTCCACATGGCGATCAACCTCGCGGTCACCGGCGCGTACGCGGTCAACTTCGCCCTGCGGGGCGGCGGCCCGCCGGGTCCGGTGGCCACGGGACCGCTGGCGCTCTCGGCGATCAGCCTCGCCGGGCTGACCGTCGCCGGTTACCTCGGGGGCGAACTGGCCTACCGGTACGGCGTGCGCGTCGCCGACGAGACCACCCAGGCGCAGGGCTACAACAGCACAGACAAGGAGAACTCCTGATGGCCATCGCCGCACTCGTCACCTGGCTGATCACCGCCGTCGGTGGCTTCGTCATGCTCGGCACCTGGATCAGCCACGGAGGCCACCGACCGGGAAGCGGCAGCCGTTTGGCGCCGGGCCTGGTGTTCGGCCACTTCACCCTGGCCGTGATCGGGCTGGTGCTGTGGATCGCCTACCTGGCCGTCGACAACGACGTGCTCGCGTGGGTCGCGTTCGGGGCACTCCTGCCGGTGGCGCTGCTCGGGTTCACGATGCTGGCCCGCTGGATTCCCGCGCGCCGGTCCGGGACCGCCGAGTCCCGGTTCCCCGTGCCGGTGGTGATCGGCCACGGCCTGTTCGCCGCCGCAACGCTCGTGCTGGCCGCGCTCGCGGCCCTCGGTGTGGGAGGTCGCTGAGGTGAGTGTCACCGCCCTGCGGGTGCAGCACCAGCGTCCCCGCCGCGACCCGGCCGCCGCCGAGCGGGCGGCGGCGGAGTTCCTGGCCGCGCTCGGCGTCGACCTCTCCGCCGACGGGCTCGCCGACACCCCGGGCCGGATGGCCCGCGCCTACGCCGAGCTGCTCACCCCGCGCGAGTTCCAGCTGACCACCTTCGACAACGACGAAGGCTACGACGAGCTGGTGCTGGCCCGGGCCATCCCGATCCGGTCGGTCTGCGAACACCACCTGCTGCCGTTCGTCGGCGTCGCGCACATCGGCTACCTGCCCGGCGAACGCATTCTGGGACTGTCCAAACTGGCCCGGGTGGTCGAGCTGTTCGCCCACGGCCCGCAGGTCCAGGAACGCCTGACCAAACAGATCGCCGACTGGCTGACCAGCCAACTACGCCCGCGCGGGGTCGGCGTGGTCATCGAAGCCGAACACCTGTGCATGACGCTGCGCGGCGTCCGGGCCGTGGGCAGCAGCACCATCACCTCCACCCTGCTCGGCGCCCTGCGCGACGACCACCGCTCGCGCGCCGAGTTCTTCACCCTGACCGGGGTCGGCACCCGCTGATCGACGCACCTCGAAAGGAGCTGGACCGATGTCGAAGAACGGCACGTTCGTGATCGTGGGAGCCGGGCTCGCCGGCGCGCGAGCCGCGCAGATGCTGCGGGAGGAGGGCTTCGACGGCGGGATCGTCGTGCTCGGCGACGAGCCAGAGCGACCGTACGAGCGGCCACCACTGTCCAAGGGTCTGCTGACCGGCGGCGCCGAACCCGACAGCGTGTACGTGCACGACGTCGGGTGGTACGCAGAGCACGACGTCGACCTGCGCACCGCCGCCCGCGCCGTCGCCGTCGATCGCTCCGACGGGGAGGTCCAACTCGCCGACGGCCAGCGGATCCGCTACGACAAGCTGCTGCTGGCCACCGGCGCCAGACCCCGCGACCTCGCGGCACCCGGCGTCCACCTGGACGGGGTGCTGCGGCTGCGCACCCTCGCCGACAGCCGTCGAATCGCCGGGGCGCTGGTCGACGGCGCGCACATCGTGATCGTCGGAGCGGGGTGGATCGGCCTGGAGGTCGCCGCCGCCGCCCGGCAGCGCGGCGCCACCGTCGACATCGTCGAAACGGCCGCGCTGCCGTTGCGCCGGGTGCTCGGCGACGAGATCGCCCGGGTGTTCGCCAACCTGCACCGGGACCACGGCGTCACCTTCCACTTCGACGCCGAGGTCCGCGAGATCCGCGGCACCGGTCGAGTCTCCTCGGTCCTGCTGGCCGACGGAACCGAGGTGCCCGCCGACGC
This sequence comes from Micromonospora sp. NBC_01638, assembly GCF_045209745.1. Taxonomy (NCBI): domain Bacteria; kingdom Bacillati; phylum Actinomycetota; class Actinomycetes; order Micromonosporales; family Micromonosporaceae; genus Micromonospora; species Micromonospora sp. NBC_01638. Next base: position 5,240,239 of record NZ_CP109273.1, on the reverse strand, counting down.
CGTGGTGGTCGCCGTGGGCGTACGGCCGAACACCGAACTGGCGGCAGCGGCGGGCCTCGCCGTCGAGAACGGAATCGTCGTCGACGCGTCCCTGCGCACCGCCGACCCGGAGATCTACGCCGCCGGTGACGTCGCCAACGCCTACCACCCCGTGCTGCGCCGGCGCCTGCGCGTCGAGCACTGGGCCAACGCACTCCACGGCGGCGCCGCGGTGGCCCGCGCCATGCTGGGGCAGCCCGTCAGCTACGACGACCTGCCCTACTTCTACACCGACCAGTACGACCTGGGCATGGAGTACGTCGGACACGCCCCGCCCGGGGCGGTCGACCGGGTCGTCGTCCGGGGCGACGTCGCCAAGCGCGAGTTCGTCGCCTTCTGGACCGCCGGCGGGCGGGTGCTCGCCGGCATGAACGTCAACGTGTGGGACGTCGTCCCGTCGATCCGGCGGCTCGTCGCGGCAGCCCAACCGGTCGACCTCGACCGACTGGCCGACCCCGCCGTGCCGCTCGACGAGCTGCCACCGCCGGTGTCGGCACCCGGGGCTCAGATCGGATAGCCGACGTCACGCCTTGCGGAGCCGGCCGACACCCACCGGTGCCGGCCGGTTCCGACGTGACCGCCCACCTCGGGCGGCGATCCGATCAGTTGGTGCGCCCGGCAGTTCGCCCCACCACCGGCCAGCGTGAATTGCTGGACTGCGCTCGCTGCCGACCGGCATGAACCTCACCATGCGGCGCTGGAACGGAAGCTCTCCGCGGCCTCGGCCAGGAGGGTCTCGATCTCCTCAGCGTCGCCGTCATCGCCGGTCGCTTCGCGATGGACGATCAGGCTGTGGGCCAGGGCCAGGCCGAACCCGCGTTCGCGCAGGATGTCGGCGGACTCCAGGGCCAGCCGCGCCGCGCCCGCCCGGTCGCCGGCGCCGGCGGCGATCGCGGCCTGGACACCGAGTGTCATCCCCTCGAAGCCCCGGTAGCCGGCCTCGCGGGCCAGCTCCAGCGCCTGCGTCGCCCAGGCACCGGCCAGATCGAGCTCGCAGCGGCGCAGGTGGCCGTGGGCCAGACCGATGAGCGCCTCCACGTAGGGCTGAGCCGAGGTGGCCACAAGGGACAGTCGCAAGGCCCGATGCAGGTAGGTCATCGACAGCCGGTGCTGCCCCATCACGCGGCGGACGGTGGCGAGGCCGCACAGCAGCAACGCCTGCGCGTGCGGATCGGTGAGGCCGCGCAGGGCCCGCAGACCGCTCACCGCGATCCGGCGGGCGATGGTCGCGTCGCCCTGGAAGACGCGCACGACCGCCAGGTATCCGGACGCGGCAGCCTGCCCCTCCACATCACCGAGCCGCTCGTAGAGATCGATGGCCCCGGTCAGCCGCTCCCCGGCCGAGCCGAGCCGGCCCCGCTCAAGTTCGAGATGACCGAGGTTGATCAACACCGAGGCGATCCCCCGGCGGGCGTGGTTAGCGGTTTGCAGCGCCAGCGCCCGTTCCAGATCGGGTTCGGCCAGGTCGAGCCGGCCGGTCAGCATCCGCACGGTACCGAGGTTGTTGAGCGCGATCCCCGCCCCGGACGCGTCAGCGGCCGCCCGCTGCCGGTTTCGTACGTGCATCAGTTGTCGTTCGGCGGCCCGGATGTGCCCGATGCGGGAGTGCTGGACGGCGAGGATCGACCGGGCCGACGTCTCGCACCGCAGCCAGCCAGCCTGGCGGCTGGACCGCACCCCCCACCGCGCGTTGGCCATGGCCTCGGCCGGCTCGCCAAGGAACAGATGGGCCAGGGCGAGACTCGTGCGCAGCAACGCCCGGACCCGCAGGACGTTGCCGGCTCGGGCACGGTGAGCGCGGAGGGCGGCGAGCCCGGCCCGGGTGACGGCGAACCAACCGTCCATGTCCCGATGAGACATGAACCGCACCCGCAGCGCGGCGGCCAGCCGCCAAGCCATGTCGGGCACGCCACGGTCGCTGGCAAGCAGAGCAGCGGCCCGCAGGTGCTCATACTCCTGGTCGAGCCAGGCGATCGCGTCATCGGGATCGCCGAACACCTCTCCGCCGTGGTTCTCCACCTGGATCAACTGCGGGGACAGGAGCCGCCCAGCGGCCAGTAGCCGGCGCAGGTAGTAGCCGTATGCGCAGCGCACCGCGGCCTCGCGCTGGGCCCGGGGAGCCGTTCGCACGACCAGGTCGGCCGCGTATTCGTGCACGAGGTCGTGCACGAATACCCGGCGCCCGACGACGGTGAGCAGGTGCGCGTCGGCCAGACCCAGCACGAAAGGCTCGGCCACGCTGGCCGGGACGCCGAGCAGCGCCGCCGCCACCGACCGGTCGAACTCGGTCATGGGCAGCAGCCCGATCAGCGCGAACAGCCGCTGTGCCACGGGTTCGAGCCGACTGTGGGAGTGACGGAACGCGGTGGCCAGCGCGCTGCCCGGGTCGCCGCGCGTCTCGAGGTGGGTCAGGCGGCTGCCGTCGGCCAGCTGGCAGGCCCGGGTCGCGATCGGGTCAGCGACGCCGCTCGGCAGGTCGGCGGCGGCGATGCGGACCGCCAGCGGGAGGTAGCCCACGATCCGGGCCAGGTCGCGGGCCGCGGCGGGCTCGGCCGCGAGCACGTCGGGGCCGACGACCCGACCGATCAGGTCGACCGCATCGGGCTCGTCGAGCACGTCGACGTCAACGGTGCCCGCCCCGTCTCGCACGACCAGGCCGAGCAGGCGGTCCCTGCTGGTGACGACCACCCGCGCGTGTCGGCCGCCCGGCAGCAGCGGTCGCACCTGGTCGGCGTCCCGGGCGTCGTCGAGCACCACAAGCAGCCGCAGGTCAGCGGTCATCGACCGGAACAGCGCAGCCGCCTGCTCCTCGTCGGATGGCACCTGGTCGGCCGGGATGCCGAGGCTGCCCAGCAGATGCCCAAGGGCGGCGGTCACCGTCAGCGCCGGCTGCGGCCCGAACCCCCGCAGGTTGACGAAGATCTGACCGTCCGGGAACGCCGATGCCGCGGCATGGGCCCACCGCACGGCGAGCACCGTCTTGCCGGCACCCGCCATTCCCGACACGACGACGACTCCGCTGTCCTCGGCCAGCAGGGCCTTGTCGAGCAGGACCAGCTCGGACCGCCGGCCCACGAAGTGTCGCGCCAGCGTCGGAAGCTGCCTCGGAAGCGGTGCGGCTCGCGTGCCCGACGAGGCCACGAGCCCACCTGGGCTCGCCTCGACCGCGACGTCAGCCCCGACCGTGGGCCCCGCACCGCGCGGCTCGTAGCCGTTCGCGGCGACATGGCGGTCGAATCCGCGTAGCCAGCGTTCGGCGTCGGTCGGGTTGAGGCAGGCGCGCAGATAGGCGGCGACAACCTCGCGGCGGGGCAGGCCCGGCCCGCGCAGCGCGCTCGCGAGGGTGCTGCGGGGCAGGACGTCGCCGACCGCGGTGGCACGGCTCTCCAGCTCGCGGTAGGTCAGCTGGGACTCCTGCTTGAGCCGGCGCAACTGCAGGAGCAACCGTTCGACGCCCGTCATGTCGATTGCGACGTCATCGTCTGACATCTGCCGCCCCCCGCGTTAGGCGTGCGGGCGTGACCGTCCCGCATGGCTCGGCGGGACGACACTGTCCTGTCCGGACTTGTGTCCGAGACTACCGAAGCATTCCTGTTGGCACACAATGGCTTGCCCGGGACAGGAGCCAGCGCTGACACTCATCCGCGATCGGTAGTTCGCTGAATGATGAAGGCCTGCACGACATCGCGACGACACGGGACGAGGAGATGAACAGTCAGTCCATCCGGTTGAAGCGGCGGGCGGCAACCACGAGTGCGAGCAGGCCCAACAGCAGCATGACGGCGAGTTCGAGAGCGACAGGCGGTTGCCAGCCACCCCAGGTCGGGCCGCTCGCCGCAGGACCGATGCCCTCCACAGAGGCCATTCGGCGGACCGCGTCGACCGCGTAGGTCAGCGGGTTGGCCAGAATGACCGGCGTCAGCCACCCGGGCAGGGCACCGACCGGAAACAGCGCGCCGGAAAGCATCACCAGCGGCAGGGTCACCAGGCCGAGCATCGCCTGGAAGGTCTCGACCCGGCGGACGAGCACGGCGGCGAGCGCGCCGAGCATCGTCAGGGAGAAGGCGACCAGCCACAACGCGCCGAAGAGCAGCAGGAGCAGGCCCGGGTCAGCGGGGAGCCCCACCAGCGGTCCGAGGATCAGCAGCAGTGCGGCCTGGAGCGCCGCGGCGCTCGCGCCGCCCATACACCGGCCGACGAGCAGTGTGTCGCGGCGCACGGGCGCCACCAGGGTCGCGCGCAGCAGCCCCGCCTCCCGGTCGCGGACGATGGCACCGCCGGCACGCAGTGCCGGCATCTGCACAGCCATGATCAAGATTCCGGGGAACAGGTACGCCACGTAGCTGCCCGGGCCCGCTCCTCCGGCGCCCGTGGCCGGGGTGTCGAGCATGGTGTCAAGCCCGGGCCCGAGCAGGAAGAGAAACAGCAGCGGGCTCAGCAGGGCCATCACCACCTGCGCCCGGCTGCGCATGAGCCGCAGCATCTCCCGCTGCCACAGGGCCCAGACCGCCCGGAGCTCGCGCGTGAGCGACCCGCCCGTGGGCACGGCGCCATCGCCCGGCGGGATCGTGCTGCTTCTCGTGACAGTCTGCGGTCTCATGCGGATTGATCACCGTCCTTGGCCGCGCGACCGGTGTAGTGGAGGAAAACGTCGTCGAGCGTCGGCGGCGAGACCTGCACCGCGTTGATGGGCGTGTCGAGCACCGCGCACAGCCGGGGTACGAGGGCCGCGCCGTTCTCGGTGACCACCCGGACGCCCTGCGCGTCCACCGTCGCGTCGCACGCGAAGTCCCGCCGGATCCGCATCGCCGCCCGGGCGTCGTCCGCGGTGTTCAGCCGCACGACGTCGGCGCCTACCGTCGCCTTGAGCTCTGCAGGTGTGCCCCGCACGACCGCGCGGCCCCGGTCGAGCACCAGAATCCGGTCACAGCGTTCGGCTTCCTCCAGATGATGCGTGGTCAGGAAGACGGTGAGCGCGCGATCGCGGCGAAGCGCGTGGAGGTGATCCCAGACGCCGGCCCGGCTGTGCGGGTCGAGGCCGGCGGTCGGTTCGTCGAGGAACAGCACCGCCGGCTCGTGCAGCAGACCCCGGGCGATCTCGAGACGCCTGCGCATGCCGCCGGAGAGGGTCCTGGCGAGCCGGTCGCGCCGGTCCGCCAGACCGAAGAGGTCGAGGAGGTGCCGGGCCCGGGCGGGAAACGTACGGCGGGGCAGGCCGTAGAGGTGGGCGTGGAGCCGGAGGTTCTCCATGAGGGTGAGATCGCCGTCGGTGGTGCTCTCCTGCAGGATCAGGCCGATGCGCCGGCGTACATCGGTGGACGACCGCACGACGTCGAACCCGGCGACGCTGGCGTGGCCGCGGTCCGGGCGGGTCAGGGTGCAGAGCATGGCGATCGTCGTCGACTTGCCGGCGCCGTTGGGGCCGAGGAAGCCGAACATCTCGCCCGCCGCGACCCTGAGGTCGAGGCCGTCGACCGCGGCGACGCCGCCGTATGCCTTGCGCAGCGACTCGGCGACGATGGCGCTCACGCCGTCACCTCCCGCCGGTCGGCCCGGCCGACCTGGGTCACCGGGCGCTGCCTGACGAAGCCGGGCATCGGGCCGTCGGCGTTGCGGCCCTTCTCCAGCACCGCGATGTTGTGGTAAAAGTGCGCGCCGACCAGCATGCTGTCGAACCGAGTCGGCCTGGAACTCCCCGCGCCGTCGTGCTCCTCATAATTGAGGCCGTCGAGCAACTGCTTGAGAAAACCCATGCTCGTGCTGGCGTCGTGGAGGTTCGTCGCGTTGCCGCCGTAGGAGGGCCAGTAGGAGGTCTGGAGATCCTCGATCACGTAAAGGCCGCCGGGGCGAAGGGCGGGGAACAACGCGTGGAAGGCGAGGATCACGTCGGCGCAGGCGTGGCTGCCGTCGTCGATGACGATGTCGAGCGGGCCGAGCCTCCCCGCCAGGCCGCCGACAAAGTCCGGATCGGAAAGGTCGCCCTGGATGGGAAACACGCGTTGTTCGGCAGCGGCGCTCTTGTCGAACATGTCGACGCCGTAGACCAGCGCCCGCGGGAAGTACCGCTTCCACATCCGCAGCGAACCACCGCCACTGCCCGGATGGGCGTATCCGCCGATGCCCAACTCCACAATGGTCAGTTCCTGCTCGCGTAGCGGGGCGAAGTGTCGTTCGTAGATCGGAGTGTAGAAGTGCGGACCCCACTTGTCGGAGCCGTTGACCAGGGCCAGCTCGTCGAGCCGTGCGGGTTCGCCGGCGGCGCCGCGCAGCAACCGCTGCACCACGGGAGCGGCGGCGACGCCGACCATGAACTCCCGCGGGTCGTCGACATCACCCCAGTCGATCCGTCGGCACAGCGCGTGGGGAGCCATCGGCCCACCGAACACCGCCCTGGCCAACGCGACGAGCTCCAGTTCGACCAGCACCGGTCGGGCGGCGTCGGGGCCGGCGTCACCGTGGCGCACTCGTCCTTCTTTGAAGGACACCGAGTGCGCCAGGGTACGACCGTCGAAGTCCAGATCGAACCTGACCGTAACCGGCCCCGGCAGCGGGCCGACCTCGCCGAGGTCCGCCCGGCTGACCATCTCGTCGACCAGGGTCGCCGCGACGCGGGCCGGTCCCAGCCGGGAGATGGCCTCCGCGACCGCGTCGTCGCCGGCAGCCGCGGAGCGGATCAGCACGCGAAGTTCTGTTGCCTCGCGGAGCGTACTCATGCTGCCTCTCCTGTTCTTCGATGGCGCGGACCGTAGGTGGCTTCCAGGACCTCGACCGCAGCGGCGGCCCCGCCCTCGCCGCGCAGGTTTCGGCCCAGCGCCTGGGCGGCGCGGGTAAGGCCGGGATCGGTGAGGCAGGCTCGTACGGCGGTGCAGAGCGCGGTGGTGCTCAGGTCGCGCTGCCAGATCGGCGGTGGCGCGACACCCCGGGCGTGCAGGTGCGCCGCCCAACTCATCTGCTCCACGTGGAACGGCAGCGCGACCTGCGGCAGGCCCGCGGCGAGTGCGTGGTGCGTGGTGCCGAGACCACCCGCGTGGACAGCTGCGCGGACCCGGGGGAACAGCCAGTCATACGGCACGTCGTCGACGACCAGGACATCATCGGTCTCGGGTGGATTGTCGATCGCGATGCCGCCGGCACCGGCCACGACCACCGCACGCACCCCCGCGCGGCGAGCGGCCTCGACGACCATCCGGCCGGTCCGTTGCGGGTCGGTGCCCACCAGGCTGCCCAGGCCGAAGAAGACCGGCGCTGCGCCCTGGTCCAGGAATCGCACCAGACTCGGCGAGGGCGCCGCCGAATCGGTCGGCAGGAACCAGTAACCGGTGCTGTGGACCCATGGCGGCCAGTCGGGCGCCGACTCGACCAGGTGCCGGCTGAAGGCATGCAGGACCGGGACCGGGCGGTTGTCGACCTGATGGAACCGGTCGTGCATGCCCGCCCGGGGCGGCAATCCCAGGTCCTGCTTCCGCCACCGCTCGACGCACCCCCTCGTGGAGGCGGGCTCGCCCCGAAGCCGTGCCCGCACATGGCTGCGCAGGTTCTCGCGGCTGGGCCCGTCATGGCCCCGTCCGGGCGCCGCGGTGCCCAGCGCCTCGACGGTCGGGTAGTAGGCCGAGGTCACACCGTGCGGGTTGAGCAGGCCGAGCACGCTGGGCACCCCGAATTTCTCGGCGATGTGGTGCCCGTGGTCGGCTCGGTGCACGACCAGATCGGCGTCCGCGGCGGCCTCCAGAAGACCGGTGAGGTGGGCGGGGAACAGCCGATCGCGGATCTCCAGAGCCAGGGCGGGGTTGGGCCCCGTCGCCCTGCCATCCTCGATCTGCCTGCGCATCCGGGGGTCGTGGATGAGGTTGAGGAGCCCAGCGTCGCGGGCGACGAACTCCACGTCGTGCCGGGCGGCGAGACCCGCGTAGGTCGAGGGTGCGGCGAGGATCGCCTCGTGGCCGGCGGCATTGAGCGCACAGGCGAGAGCGACGTAGGGCTCGGTGTCGCCCCTGCTTCCGTAGGTGCACAACATGACCCTCATGACACGTCCCGCCCGACCGGCGGCACCACCATCATCACCTGGAAATAGTCGATGTCGGAGCCGGGCTCGCCGACCGGCCGGCCGTCGACGGCGACCCAGGCGTGCGCCTGGAACGGATCCGTCCGCACGCCGGTGCACCACTGCGGCCAGGTGCCCCCCGCCCGGCACAGCAGCGCTGTGGCGATCGCCCGTTGCAGGCACCATTGGCCCCGGCAGCGGGGGCTGACCGCGACGATCGCGTTGCGGGCGCGGGCGGCCTCCGCCTCGGTCGCCGGGCGTGCGCCGCGGCGGGCGAACTCCAGCACCTCCCGCAGCCGGCGAGGTGTGATCCGCGCCAGCACCCGGCCCAGTCCGGCGGCGACGACAGCGCCCGGCACGAGCGATAGTGGCGGCGTCGTCGGACGCTCGAGCATCACTCCGGCTGGCATGATTGCACCAGCCTCGCGTCGAGCAGCGCGCCCACCAGCGAATTCACGTCCGATTCGACGCGTTGCGCGCAGTCGGGGAACCGCTCGCGGAGGGCGGCCGCGACGCCGTCGGGCGTTCGGCCGTCGAGCAGCATCCGCACAGTCACCGCTCCGGTGCCGTTGAGCTGCCAGTAGCGGCCTGACCGCTGGTCGAGCAGCACAAGACCGTTGCTGGTTTCGGCTGCGGTCACTTCTGGAGCCAGTGCAAGACTCATCTCATTCTCCTCCTTAGGCTGCTCGGGCCACATCGCGTAGCCAGGCCTCGCAGGACAGGGTCCGTTCGAATGGGATCAATGGCTTTGAGTTCGGCAGGACGCCGAAGACGTCGGCGCGCAGCCGATCGGTGTCGATGAGGCCCATCCGGGCCAACTCGGCGTCGTCGAAGAGTGCGAGCAGATCGCAGCGGTGGCGGCGCAGGCCGGCGAACTGCTCGGCGCTGTAGTCGCCCTTGGTCCGCCGGTCGAGCAACCCGTCGGGAATGATGCCCCGCATCGCCTCGCCGAGCACCGGCTTGAACCGGCCGCTGACCATCCGATCGGCGAACCGCACCGACAGCGCCGCGTTCAGCACCTGGTCATCGAGGTACGGGTTCTCGAGCGTGACGCTGTCGCGCTCCGCGACCCGCGAGCTGCGCCGCGCGGCGGTTCCATTGAACTGGGTGATCCGGATCATCTCGTGCTGCGCGGGTGGGGTCGCCTCCGGTCGAGGTCGGCTCGCGGCCACCTCCCGGTAGAGGCGTCGCGCCACGTCCGCGGCGTCCGCGGTGATCCACGGCGGAAGGGTCGTGGCGATCTCCCAGTGCGCGTGCGTCATCTCACCGGGCGGCGCGGTCAGCCGCCGGCCGCTGCGCGCCAACCACCGGTGGTAGGGCACGCCGGAGAGCAGGAACCCCGTTGTCGTGGCGACCGACCAGCGACGCATCGCCTTGGTGGTCAGGATCTGCCGCGCCGCGGCGGTGGGATGGCGCCGGGCCAGGTCATGCAGGGTCAACGTGCTGGCGGAGAAGAGCTCGTCGCCGCCGATCCCCTGAAGGTGGCGTCGGGAGCCGTGGGCCCCGACATGTGCGGCGATGAAACTGGCCAGTGCCCGCGTGCGGACGAACGGAAACGGCCCTTCGACGTCATCATCGTCGGCGACCTCGTACCAGGAGGGCGCCTCTTCGCCCGGGATCACCAGATGTTTGCCCGGCAGCTGTTCCTCGCACCATCCCGCCCACCGCTCGTCCTCATTCGACTCGTCGAGTGGCGCGATGCGAAACGTCGTCGGGTCTGCCCCGCCGGCTGCGGCGATGAAGCAGAGGCTGGTCGAGTCCAGACCGCCGGAGAGATCAGCGCTGAACGACCCGCCACCGCCCGGGGCGCGCGCGGCAACGGCCGAAACCAATGCTGTCCGCACGGCTTGCGCGCCGTCGGCCAATGACAGCTGCGGCTCCGGCGGTGTCCACCATCGGCGGGTACGGGCGACCGGGTCATCGCCGTCCAGGACGAGGAAACGCCCGCCCGGCAACTGCTCGACGCCCTGCCAGACACATCGCTCACGCAACGGCCACGGCGGCCCGAACGGTGCAACGAGTTGGAGCACGACGGCTTCCTCGTCGATTCCGGCGCCGGTCAGGGCGGCGATCGTGTCGGCACGGTCAGCCGCGACCGCGACCCGGTCGACGGTTCCACTGAAGAGCTGGTAGCGGTTGGACAAGCTGCCCTGTGCCCGGGTGACCCCGCCGATCGATCCGATGAGGTGATAGCAGCCCGGCACACTCCTGGCGATGGCATCCAGGTCGGCCACGGTTCGGACAGCGTCGAGCCGCCGGGTGAGGCTCTCGCCGGTCTCGGCGGTCCGGCCGAGGAGCACCAGGGCCCGGTCACCGGCACGGGCCACGACAATGTCGTCGTGCTCCCAGTGGCCGGCGATCCACGGCCGTCCGGACGGATGTCGGATCGTCTGTCCTGCGCCGTGGCGCTGGGCCAGGGCCTGCGACGCCTCGTGGTCGGAAAGGATAATGAACCGCATGCCCACTCCCTTCGCAAGATTCGCGTGAGACGCATGACGCCGGGGTGGTCAGCCCTGGTGCAGTTGGCCGACCACCCCGGCGCGTTGATCCGGCTTCGACGTGCGTTAGTTGTCGAGCGTTAGTCGTTTACCGTAGGTCGGCGCGACTTACAGGTCCCACCAGCCGCCCCACAGGTCGGACCATTCGCCAGCGTTGGTGATGCGGGTGAGTTCGGTGAAGTCGCCGACCTCGACCAGCGCGGGGGGCTCGTAGCCCATCGTCTTCTCGTTCATGCTGTTCACCTCGTTGCAATCGGTGATCTGAGGCGATCCTTGTGACTGCCTCGCTGACATCCATCAGATATCCGTGGGTGATGGCCGGCAACCGCGCCATCCTGTCCAGGACAGCCCCGCAACGGGTCACCAGCGTCGGTGCGGCCGTCCCGGACAACGGCCCGGACAGGACTGTCCCGCACCGGGCTTGATGGAGACGGGACGAGGTCACCGGGGGCGTGCGGGCGCGGGCCGCGCGGGCCGCGGGGACCTGTCCCGCAGCAGCCCCCGCAGCCCGGCCTCGCGCGTGAGCCGCTCGACCGTGCACCTGGCCACCGCCACGCCGTGGCGGTTCAGCTCAAGCCACACCTTCCGGACGCCGTAGACGCGGTAGTCCGGGTACTTCCGTGGGGCCGCCATGGCGGCGCCGCCCTTGACGTCGACGTCAAGCCCGGCGAGACGACTACAACCACAACACGCCCAAAATACGTGAATCAGACGGCCTCTCAGAGGCGTCAGAATCAGAGCCCGTCAACGCGTCCGACGAGGTTGACCTTGATGCCAATGCGGTCGAACATCGCGGCCTTGGTGACGAGCGCCTTACCGGCGGTCTCGGCATCGGGGGCGTAGACGAGCTGGACGTGGTTTGCTTTATGGCGAGCCATGAACTGGTCGCGGCTGATGTCGTGCAGCACGACGTGCGCGATCGGCCACTCTGGGTTCGTGGCATGCTTGCGCCGCTGCGTCTCCTCGGCGGGCAGCTCGATCACGCTGCCCCTAAAGATGTCGGCCTGCAGGATCCCGTCGGCGATGAAGACACGCGAGAGCACGACCTCGCCGGGCTTCGATACGCCGTTGATGGTCGAACCTCCGGCCGGAAAGAACACCGGGCCCTGGCGCCAGCCCTCGGCCTTGTCCCACCCGCCCAGGTGCGAGCCAGGCACCGAACCGGAGATCTCGTATACCCACACGAACCGGCCGTCGTAGTCCTCGCCCCAGCGCACGTCGTGCAGCGTGTTGTCGGGGACGAGGCCCATCGCCGTCCACACCCGGTCGGTGGCGAGCGCGTCCACCGCGACGCCCTCGTCCGCTTCGTTGAAGTGCGGGAACGCACGGCCCGCGAACAGTTCCCGCGAACCGTCGCGCGAGAACACCGGCGGGCGCTCTGTCGAGTTCAGGATGCCCTCGGCGAGATCGGAGGCTGGTACGAGGTCCTTGAGCCCCTGCTGGTACTGGATTCCGACGGCATCGAGACCGAAATCGTCGGCGATACGCAGCGCCGCGATGTACATCTTCAGCTGCCACCGCACCTGCGCCTCGGTGAGCTCAGTGGCCTCGTCGGTGCCGAACCGGAAGGTCATGCCGTTGCCTGTCAGCCAGTCGCGGGCGGCGTCGGCCTCGGCGTCGGCCACCGTCAGCATCTCGGCGTACAGCGCCGACTGCGACAGGCGCTCCTTGTAGATGCCGAGCTTGTTGAGCAGTTCGTCGTCGAAGATCGCGTTGTACATGCCCATGCAGCCCTCGTCGAACACGCCGATGATGGCCTTGTCGGCGAGCAGTTGGTCGCCGAGGGCACGGCCGAGTTCAACCTCTGGCGTGTCCGGCAGGGCGGGAAGCGGCCGCACGTGCGAGTCGTCGTGGGTGATGCGCCCGGATTCGGTCCACTCCTTGAGCCCACGCCTGAACCAGTCGTCCGTGAAGTCGACCGACCAGATCGTGGAGTACTCCCTGCCCATCTTGGTCATGCCGGCGTTGAGCCCGAGGAGACCGACCAGGCCCGGCCAGGCCCCCGCGAAGTTCGCGACCGTGAGGATCGGGCCTTCGTGGGTGCGGAGCCCCGCGAGCACGTGGTGCGAGTACTGCCACACGGCCTCGGCGACGATGAGCGGGGCATCTGTCGGGATGTTCTTGAAGACCTCCAGCCCCATGCGCTGGCTCGAGATGAACCCGTGCCCCGTCTCAGGGTCGACCTCGTTGGCGCGCACGACGCTCCACCCGAGCTCCGCGAGAGCCGCCGTCACGTCGGCCTCCATTTGCGCCTGCGTTGGCCAGCCGGCCCTGTTGGCCGACTCGCGGAGGTCGCCGCTCGCGATGAGATAGGCGGTATTTGGTGCGCTGGCGGGCCGCTTTGTCTTCGCGGGCATCGTGTAGGTACTCATGCAGGGGTTCCTTCCGTGCGTTGCAGGGCGGCGAGGCTGTGCGCGACGTCCTTGCTGCCCCGATAGAGGTCGAGGTACAGGTCGAACAGGTGGTCGTAGAGCGCGGCGCGGTCCGCGTCCGGCTCGACGACCGTCTCGACGGGGTTCCAGTCTTCGATGCGGGGAGCCGCACCGTCCGGCGCGACCGCTCCCGCGGCGAGGAATGCGGCGCCATAGCTGGCGCCGATCGTGATCCGGGGTACCTCCTGGACGAGGCCCGTCACATCCGACACCACCCGCAGCCACAGCGATCCCTGGGTTCCGCCACCCACCGCGACGATGCGACGGATGTCGGCGCCGGCGGCCCGCATCGTCTCCACGTTGTGGCGTACACCCAGCGCGGTCGCCTCGAGCGCAGCCCGGTACAGGTCGCCACGGCCGTGCGTGACAGTCAGTCCCGCGATGACGCCACGCGCCGCCGGGTCGAGAATCGGCGTGCGCTCACCGGCGAAGTACGGGAGCATCAACAGGCCGCGGGCGCCCGGACCCGATTCCTCGGCCTCGGCGAGGAGCGTGGGGTAGTCGGCATCCGACAGCTGCTTCAGCCAGGCCGTCAGCGCACCCGAGGTCGCAAGACCTCCGGCGAGGTTGCGCGTACCCGGGAATGCGCCGACGGTCGTCCACATGGAGGGCGTGCGCAAGGTCGTGGTGCCGGTGGCGACGAGGAACATCGTCGTGCCATACATCAACATGAGGTCGCCCGGCCGGTGCGCCCCCACGCTCACCGCCTCGGTCCAGGCGTCGATCGTGCCGGTGATCACCGGCGTGCCCTCGGGGATGCCGGTGGCGCTGGCCGCGTCAGCGGTCACTGTCCCGGCGATCTCCTGGGCCCATCTCAGCGGCGGGGCCTCGATTCCCGGCGCGTACCGCTGCCACCACGCTTCGTGCCAACGCTCGGACTCGACGTCGTACAGCGGAGAGACCTGGCTGGCCGACTGGTGGTCGAGCAGGTACGACCCGGTGAGCTGAAAGGCAAGCCAGCTCGCGGGCATGAACAACCGCCGAGCGCGGCTGTATGCCTCGGGCTCCTCGTCGGCGATCCACGCAATCTTCGGCCCGCCGGCCTGGGTGGTCAGCGCGGATCCTCCGATGCGGGTGACCTCGTCAGCGCCGAGCTCGCGGGTGAGCCGTTCGATCTGAGCAGTCGCACGGGTGTCGACGCCGTAGAGGATGGCTGGCCGTACCGGCTCACCCTGCTCGTCGACGAGCAGCACGCACGGACCCATGCCGCTCACGCCCACGCCCACCACGGAGACGTCGTGCACAGACGCCTCGGCGACGAGGCGGCGGCTGAGTTCGACGAACTCTGCCCACCAGACATGCGCGTCCATCTCGACCCATCCGCTGTGTGGACGCTCGACGTCGTGCGCGATGGTGGCCGACGCGATGATCTGCCCGCGCTCGTCGACGAGGACGCCCTTGCTGCTCGATGTGCCGATGTCGACGCCGAGGGTGCAGCGCGTCACGACACCACCTCCGTCGCGTCACGCCCGAGCAGCGCGCGCTGCAGCTCGCCGCACAGCACCACGGTGCGGGCCGGATCGGTGTTCCCCTCGATGCGTTCCAGGAGCAATCGCGCCGCCGTGCCGCCCATATCCCGCGCCGGCAGCCGGACGACGGTGACGACATCGGGAGTGAGCGTGGTGAACGGTAGCGAACCGACGACGGCGACGCCGATGTCGGGAGGTGTCAGACGGCGTTCGGTGAGAACCTGCAGCGCTCCGACACCGAGGAGGTTGTTCGCCGCGACGATGGCATCAGGCCGCAGCCACGGGCTGTCGAGCAGCGAAGCGACAGTCTCCCGTCCACCCTCGACTCGAAAGCTGGAGTAGTGCAGCAGCCCGGTGAGATCGACATCGACGCGAGCGGTCATTGCGTCACGCCACCCCTCCGCGCGCTCGACCGCGGTCTCGACGTTGTCGGGACCGGTCATGCAGGCGATGCGGCGGTAGCCGGCATCGAGAAGCGCCTCCGTCGCGATTCGGCCCGCTGTCCGGTTGTCCATCACCACACTGTCCACGTCGTAGCCCGAGCGACGGTCGACCGCAACGACCGGCCGACCATCGGCGATAACGTCATCGAGATCGGGGTGGTCCGACGCGGCCGCGATGATGACCCCAGCCATGCTTCCGGCTATCGCGATGCGCAGGTAGGAGTTCTCCTTCTCGATGCGGGCGTCGGAGTTGCACAGCACGACCGAGTAACCGACCTCCTGCGCGACGTCCTCCACTCCGCGTGCCATCTCCGTGAAGTAGGGGTTTTCTATGTCAGGGATGATCAACGCGATCACCTCCGTGCTCTGCTTACGCAGGGTGCGCGCGGCGCGGTTGGGCGTGAACCGCAGCTTGCCAGCCGCCTCGCGAACCGCCTGCGCCTTCTCTTCTGAGACGGCAGCTCCATTGAAGACACGTGAGACGGTCGCCGGCGAGACTCCGGCAAGCTTCGCGACCTCATAGATGGTGGCCATCAGTGCCTCTCTGCCCGGAGTACGCCGGGACGGATGGTGACGTGAACGGATGTGTGCCGCGCTGAGGTTCCTGCTCTGACACCCCTTCGAGCGGTCAGCTCAGCGCATCCTCCGTCGACGTGCTGCGCACGCTGTCTCGAAGTCTGTCCCATACGGCGTCCAGTCGGCGTCGGGCGTCGTCGTCCAGCCCCGGGAGCGGCCGTCGGCAAGTGCCCAGCGGCGTCGACTGCTTGCCTGCGAGGTACTTCGCAGCCGCGAACACCCCCTCCTGGACGAGCGCCTGGACCGTTTCGTTGATCCGGGTCTGCACGGTGCGCGCCCCGTCGACGTCCCCGCGAGCGTGGCGCGCTCTCAGCGACCGGAACAGCTCGATCTGCAGTCCGACCGTCGTCCCGATCGCCCCCCTCGCGCCGATGGAGAGTGCCGGCAGATACAGCTCGTCGAAGCCGTTGATGAGCGTCAGGTGGGGATACCGCTGAATCAGCCGCTCCGCGCCGTAGAGGTTCTGCGACGTGTGCTTGATCCCAACCACTTGGGACAGTTCGAGGACGCCTTCAAATCCGCCTTCTGAGATGTCGCGGCCAGTGAACTGCGGGATGTTGTAGAGGATGAAGGGGATGTCAACCGCATCGATGACGGCACGGAAGTGAGCGACGACCTCCGCCGTCGAATACTTGTAGTACAACGGCGGAATCATCGAGATCGCCGCTGCGCCAGCCTCGCGTGCGGCCCCCGCGAGCGAAATCGCCTCCCGCGTCGACAGCGCACCCACATGCGCGTACACCGGGATCCGTTCGCCCGCCGCCTCCACGGCGGACCGAGTGAGCGCGATCCGCTCATCGGTGCTGAGCAGGAGGCCTTCGCCGGACGAACCGGCGACGTAGATGCCCTCGACTCCGCGCGAGATATCGCCGTCCACCATCAGCGCAAACGCGTCGAGATCGAGACTCTCGTCGGCCCGGATCGGCGTCGGCGCGGCGACGATCAGACGGTCGCCGAAGATGCCGGTCACCATGCGGTCCACCCACCGTCCACGACGAGGTTCGCCCCGGTCATGTATCGCGACGCACCGGAGGCGAGGAAGATCAGGGCACCGTTGTACTCGTCGGCCTCCGCCATTCTGCCGATCGGCATGCGCGCGGTGTAGTTCGCCTGGAACTTCGCGTCCTGCGTGTCACGTCGCACACCGGATGGTGTCAGCGTGTTCACCCGGATGCCCGCCTTGCCCCAATAGGTGGCGCAGTAGCGCGTCAGGTTGTAAAGCCCCGACTTCGCGGCGGAGTAGGCCACCGGTTTGATGAACGGGATGCCGGTGTCCTCCGCCTTGTACGCGTAGATGTCCTGCACCGGGGAGACCATCCCGTAGATCGAGCCGATGTTGATGATCGATCCCTCGAGCCCCGCCTCGCCCATGCGTCGGCCGGCTGCCTGCGTCACCAAGAAGGTACCGACAAGGTTGGTGTCGACGACCTCACGGAACACCTCGGCGGGGAACTGCTCGAACGGCCCGGACACCTCCGGCGGGGCGCTGGGCTGGGTGTCGAGCCCGGCGTTGTTCACGAGGATCGTCGGGATACCCCACGTCTGCACGATCCGATCGAAGCCCGCCTCCACGCTGGCCTGATCGGTGATGTCCATCGTGACCGCCATCAGCCGGTCGGCGTCGACGGAAAATCCGAGCTTCGCCGCCGGGTCGATCACTTCGCTGCGCGAGGTCACCGCCACGCGAGCGCCGCGTGCGTGCAGCGCCTTGACGAACTCGGCACCAATCTGGCCGAAACCGCCTGTCACGACGGCGATCTGGTCGTGCACCGAGAACAGCGGATCGAACGCTTCCGACATGGTCGAGACTCCTTCGGTTGCGGCTTGTCAGCCCTTGACGGATCCTGCTGTCAGGCCGGACACGATGCCGCGCTGAGCCCACAGGAAGAAGATGATCGCCGGAAGCGCAAACAGCAGCGCGCACAGCATGACGACATTCATCGGCGTGTAGAACTGCCCGAGGAACGAGGCAAGTCCCACGGGTGCGGGCCACAGGTTCGAATCCGAGATGAACGTGTTGGCGAACATGAACTCGTTCCAGCCATCGAAGAAGGCGATGACGGCAGCGGCGGCGATACTCGGGCGGATCAGCGGCAGCACGATCGTGAACAGCATGCGCAGGCGCGAGCATCCGTCGATTCGCGCCGATTCCTCGATCTCGTAGGGGATCTTGTCGATGCCGCTCTTGATGATGAACATGCTCACCGGCATCACGAATGCAGTGTCCGCGAGCACGAGCCCCCAGTGGCTGTTCAGCAGGCCCGCGCCCGCGAAGATCGCGTACAAAGGCACGATGATGAGTGCCTCTGGCAGCATCTGAGTGCTGAAGAAGATGAAGCCGGCAACGCCTCGCCCGCGAAAGCGGTAACGGCTGAGCGCGTATGCCGCCATCGTTGCGAGCACGAGACTGAGGACCGTCGTCCCCGCAGCAATCACAAAGGAGTTGCCGAGCCAGCGCAGGATCGGGACCTCCGAGAGGAAGGTGCCCCACTGGCCGATGTTCGCGAACTCCGGGAGCAGAGGCTGTCCGTCGCGGTAGAGGGACTGCTCGGTCCCCAGCGACGTGCCGAGCATCCAGTAGACGGGAAAGCCGGTGAAGACGACCAACAGCGTGATGAGGGTGGCCTTGCCGAGGCTGCCCATGCGGGCGAGGACTCCACGCCGACCCAGCGGCTTGGTTGAGGTGAGAGAGGTGGTCATCGCTGGCTCTCCTGACGCTCCTGGATCTGCTCGATGACGAAGTAGACGACCGTCACGAGCAGTGAGAGGACGAGACCGAGCGCGCCGATCGCGGCCGCGCGACCGAGATTCTGGTCCTGGAAGGCGGTGCGGTAAACGTTGACGACGAGGGTATTGGTCTTGTCGAGCGGCCCACCGCCCGTGATCAGGAAGATGATCTCGAATCGGCGGATCGACCAGATCGTCATCAGCAGCGTGATGACACGAATCGTCGGCATGATGTGCGGGAGGGTGACGGCACGGAACGACTGCAGGGGCGAGGCGCCGTCGACCCACGTGGCCTCGCGCAGCTCGTGCGGCACGCTCTGCAGTGCGCTCAGTATGACGAGCAGGACCAGTGGTGTGAGCTTCCAGACCGTGGCGAGGGTTACCGAGAAGAGTCCGTATCGCGGGTCGACAAGCCAGCCGTGCTGGCCAAATCCGAGCGCCGTCGTGGTGCCGTTGAGGATGCCCTGCTCATTGTTGTAGATCCAGACGAAGATCAGGGCGGCCGCGACGGTGGGCACGGCCCACGGGACAGTGGCGATGGCGCGGACGAGGCCGCGCCCGCGGAACGGCTTGTTCAGCAATAGCGCCGCGGCGGTGCCGATGCCGACGGCGAAGACGACCGTGAAGAGCGTGTACAGCAGGGTCGTGCCGACCGACGCCCAGAACTTGTCGCTGGCGAGCAGGTACTCGTAGTTGTCCAGACCGACGGACCGACCGCCGGAGGGATTTACCAGCTTGGTCGCGGTGAACGACAGCAGAACTCCGCGGATCAGCGGATAGACGGTGAAGATCGCCAGGTACGCGATCGCCGGGAAGAGGAAGAGATATGCGCCGTTACGCTCGATGAAGAGCGAGAGCTTCCCGCTGCCGCGCCGCCGATTCACGGACCGCGCGCTACGCTGCGGTGTCTGCGCCCTCTCGGCCGTGTTCGTGACCATCGTGGTCCTTTCCGTTGGGCGGGGGTGGGCGACGCAACCACCCACCCCCGCGCAAATCAGCTGAGCTCTGCCTTGAGCGCTTTCTGCACGCCGGCAAGCTTCGCCGCGACGTCACCGCCGTTGACACGCAGGTCCTCGACAGCCGTCAGGAACGCACGCCAGACAACCTTGCTCTCGGTCTCAAAACCCTCGACGAGGGTCGAGCGCGAGGTTTTCGCGGCCTCCAGGAACTGAGTGGCCCACGGGTTCGCCTTGAGGAACTCGGGGGCGGGCTCGACATCAGTGGCCATCGCCGAGGCACCCAGACCGGCGCGGAGGGCGGTCTGTCCCTTCTCGCCGAGAACCCAGCGAACGAAGTCCTTCGCAGCCTCCTTGTTCTTGCTCGCCGCATTGACGGCGACGATCAGCTGCGAGTTGGAGCCTGCGTTCGCCATGGGAAGTGGCGCGGAGCCCAGGTTCTGACCGTTGATCGCGTTCTTGGGATTGCTCGTGAGGGTGGTCGCGACGCCCGAGTTCTCGAACAACATGCCGACCTGGCCCTGACCGAACTTCGCGCGGAAGGTCGACGCGTCGTCGCCGATCGGCGCGACGCCGGACTTGAAGGTCTCCAGGAAGGCCTCGACCGCCTTGACGTTCGCGGGGGCGTCGATCGTGAGCGCCTTGCCGTCGCTCAGTTCGCCGCCGAAGCCGTAGATCCAGTTCGCCATCTCGAGCGTCCAGCCGTCGATCTCGGCGGTCTGGTGGCGCCCGGCCCAGCCGGCGATGCCGCGCTGCTCCTTGATGGTCTTCGCGGTGGCGAGGAACTCGTCGAACGTCGTGGGGACCTTCAGGCCAAGCTCGGCGAAGAGGTCCTTGTTGTAAATGACCGTGTTGTAGGTCGGTCGCTCCCAGTTAAAACCGAACTGCTTGTCCTGGAAGAAGCCCGCCTTGTTGGTGCCGTTCAGCGAGTCGCCCAACTCCTTCGCGATGTCATCGAGCGGCTCGAGCACCCCGGCGTCGGCGAGCGACGCGAACTGGCTGTCCTGCAGCACCATCACGTCCGGGCCGCCGCCTGCGCCCAGCTCGGTGCTGAGCTTGTCGGCGTAGTTCGCGAACGGGATCTCGATCTTCGTCAGCGAGGCATTTCCGTCGGGACCGGTGTAGCCCTTCACCGCGTCCCAGAGGATCGGTCCCTTGCCGTCCTCGAGGAACTGCCAGTTGGAGAAGGTCAACTCGCCGCCAGCGCTCTTGCCGGACGAGTTACCTCCGCCCGTAGCGCCACATGCGCTCAGCGCAAGCACGGCGACGGCCGCGATGCCCACGGCCTGCACGCCACGTCGTGCCGTGCCCACTCTCGGTGATGCCGTGCCCTTAAACAACTTCATTGGGTACTCCTTTTGCTGCACGCCACGTGAGCGTTGGTGCTGCGGGGCTGATAGAATTCGTCCACGGAGTGATGCGTGAAATCGATTTCACGGGGACTGTACCCGGCCTCCGCAACCTTGTCCAGGGTCAGCTCACGGCGCCTTCGACCGCTCCGGAGCTGCAGGTCATGGTCGGGCCGGAGGTCACCGCGGCCCAGTCCTGCGGAGTCCATTGGCGAATGAGCGGATCTCCGCGATGGGTGCGTGCTGGCCTGCTTGACCCATGCGTCGAGGCGTTCGCGGCGCAACGTCCACGGCCACCCAGTCAGCACTGACCATCGCAGTGCGCTACGGCGGCATTCGCCGCCAGTTCGGCACGCCCGACGCTGACCGGAAGGTGTACGCGCTGCACTTCGCCCAGACCGACCTGGTCACCGCGCTCAGTCAGGTGCAGGGCGGCGACGGGCCGGTCGACGAGCACCGACAGCGGGAGCTCAAGCCCCGGGCTGCCGGTTTGAAGGCCGCGCAGACCTGGCACGCGAGCCGCACCATCCAGATGTGCCGCGAGGCGTGCGGCGGCGCTGGCTACCTGGCCGAGAACCGCCTACCCAGTCTCAAAGCGGACACCGATGTCTTCACCACGTTCGAGGGCGACAACACGGTGCTGCTGCAAGGTTGCCGGCACCGACCGCGGTTCAGGCCGGGTGAAGCGCGCCTCGACCGTGTCCATCAACTCGCCGAACAGCTCAGACCATCGCTGAGCGTCTATTCTGTAGGCGGCAGCCACCGCCGCATCTCTTGAGGTCCACACAACCACTGAGACTCGACGTGGCTGCTTGCTGGCCACGGCCAAAACCACACGCCACCACAGGCCCGAACGGATCTCCTGCTGGAGTACCAGGAGCTGGGCTTTTGGGCCGGGCATGATCGGACAAGGACGAGATCAGCGATGATGGCAGCGCGGGCATGACTCACTTCGGACGATCAACAAGGCGTAGGAACCTCGATGATCATCTGAACCAGTCATGCCCGCCCTGCCACCACCAGCACGAGCGCGTCTACACCAACCACATCAAGCCGAGCACCCTCACGACTTTGCCGGGGCCCTGCACCGCGCATGTTCTCTCGTGCGCACGCTGAACTTCCGGTTCACACGCGTCACACGATGGAGATCGACCGCACCTGGGTGTTGCCCTTGGTGTCGACGTAAACGTTGTAATCGCCGACGGTGTAAGTGCCAGCAGCGTTGTTGTCGATGGTGAACGTGGCCGTCGCAGGAGACTCGCCGCCGTCGATGTGGGTCTGCTTCACCGTAATGGTCAACTCGTTCTTGTTGCCCTTCAACTTCTTCACCACCGCCGACGGCTTCGCATCGATGACCGCGTTGGCGACTGTCACGTAGACCGCGTCGGGTGAAGAGAACTCCGCGTTCTTCTGCCCATCACCGAACACGAAGAAGCCCCGTTGTTCGATGGCCCCGCGCCCGGGGAACGGATCAGGGTTTGAGGCCAGGTACGTCGGATTGACCGTGTACAGGTCCGTCTTGGAATCCGCGAGGATGGGCTGCACCCCGGTGTACGGGGCATCGGTGATCGCGAGGTTGACCGACAGGTAGATGGCGTCGGGGTTGTTGGCCGAGATGCGCGAGGAGAAGTACTTGTCCGCACTCTGCCCCGCAGGAACGGCCAGCGGCACAACCGCGTCGCCGACGAGAATGTTGAACTGGAAGTCGCCGTAGCCGCCGGCGACGAACTTCGCCCAGGCCGCGTCCGACATATGCTCGGGGCGCTCCACCTTGAACTCCAGACGCATCGGCGCCACGTACGTGCTGTTCAGGTACTCGGTGTCGGTCAGGGGCAGGTAGACCCCTCCCGGGGCGTGCCCCAGTGCGAAAGCCGACGCCGTCGGGGCCGAGTTGCCGCGCCCGTTCCACATCGGGATGTTGAACGAGGTGGCGCCGAGCAGGGCCTGGGTGCCCAACTGGCTCGTGCCGACAGCGGCCGACGCGTCCTTGTAGGTTCCGATCGTGACGTCGAGCAGGTCGAGGTCCGCCCGGTCGGCGTTCAGCCCCGGGATGCTTGCCCCCATGAACTTGGCGCCGGCGGGCCCGGAGTACCGGGCCATCTCCAGCATGCCATCGGCCATGATCTTGGTCATCTGCACTGCCGAGTCGACCTTCATCCGCTCGTTGGCCGTGTGCCACCAGCGCTCGTTACCCGGGATGACGGCGCCGAAGGCGGTCATCTTGTTGCGGAAATTGCTGGCCAGGGTGCCACCGGTCGTGCCCTGCGGATAGACCACGTCCATGAGGGAATATGGATCCGCAAACCCCTCCGGGTTGCGGTTGATCGAGGCTTGGTAGCTCCCGAACTGAAGAGCCGTCAGCGGGTTGTCGTGAGTGACATACAACCCGGCGCCAACGGGCGAGCCGAGGTTGCCGATGGTGAACCCCTTCGCCTGGAAGGCGGCCGTGACCGCCGCGGTTACCTGGCCGGAGTCAGCCGCAGTGACGTGCATGCTGCGCACATACATCGGCATGCTGAGGCTGCCGGAGGCGTCCGTGTAGAAGCTCGTCGGGGTCTCTGAATTGATGCCTGCCATGAGGGCAAGGGTCAGGTTCGGCGTGCCGTTGCTCGGGTTGCGCAACAGGCTCGCCGGGATGCCCATGTACTTGCCGATATAGGCTTCGCCTTCGACACCGTCACGGAAGAACAGGTCGGCGATGCCGTCGGCGGCCTTCTTCAATTGCATGTCGGCGGCCGTGCTTCCCAATGCGCCGAGTCCCTTGGAGAGGAGGAACATTCCCCACACGACGGCATTCTTGCCGTACTGCGGGGTCGGCATCTCCATCGCCACATCGGTGTTGATCTCCAGCGTGAGCGAGTCGCCGGTGATCGTGGTCTGCACCTTGGGCGTGGTGCGGGGAGCAGCCGGGAGCCAACCCTTCGTGGTCGCGGCAGCGGTGATCGCCGACACGAATCGGTCGCGCTCGGCGGAGCCGGCCCCCGCCACGTCGAGGGTGAAGATGGCCCGCGAGGCGATCTGCGTGGTGCTGCCGTAGGCGATGTCCTTGAGCGTCGGGTCGCCTTCACGCAGGGTGACGCCGGCGGTGGCATCCGTCAGCCGGAAGGCCTTGGTGTTGTCTGCGGACAAGCTCATCGACACCGCCGGGGTCACCGATCCGGAGTTGCCGACGATGACCGGGAACCGCGAGTCGGAGGTGTAGGCCGCGATCGGGATCTCTTCCCGGTTGAGGTTCTTGTAGGCCCAGTTGTCGTAGAAGCTCGGGTTCGAGTTGTACGGGATGGACTGGAAGGTGGCGGTGTTCGTCGTCGAGGGGGTTCCGGGACCGCCGTCTTCGTAAATTCCCATGACGATGCGGATGCGTCGGTCGAGGGGCAACCCCGCTTCGAGCAGCGCCTTGGCCGCGAGCAGCGTCGCCAACGTCGGACCGCTGTCGTCCTGGATGCCCGCCCCGTAGACCCAGCCGTCCTGGACATAGGGCGAGTGGTAGGCACCTGGAGCGCCGAGGTTGCCATCGGCGTCCCGCCAGCGCGCCAGCTGGGCTGGCGAGACGGAAGCCGTCGGCGAGTCGAGGTGGCTCAAGGCCATGACCATCTCCGGGGCGTCCGGGTCACCGATCTCTGCGTAGACGTACTTGTCGGGCTGGCGTTGGACGACCACCGGGAAACCCAGGTCGGTGGCCAGCTTGACCACCCAGGCGAGCTTGGCGACCTTGCGGTCGTACTCGTTCTGGTTGGCTTCGGTGTTGCTGACCGGGAACGGGTACGCCGTCGCGGCCGTGCCGCCCCGGGAGATGGAGTCGTAGCTCGACCCGTCCAGCATCGCCCCGACCAGACTGAGCGGGTCGTAGGTGCCGTCCCCCGCCCGCGCGCTGTTGACGCGTCCCGCCAACGCCTCGACTTCCGCGTGGATCGCGTCGCGCTCGGCGTCGGTCACCGACAGATCGTAGGTAACGCTCGGCTGGAAGCGCTCCTCGCCGGAGCTGGTCGCGGACGCGTTAGCCGCTCCACCCATGGATATGAGCAATGACATGCCAAGTGTCAGCGCAAGAGGCTTTTTCCGTATCACCGTGCTCTCCCTAATGGTCAGACCCAAAGAAAAGTCGAATGAATTTCGTTGTACGCGAGACCCTTTCAGGCCGTTCCCAGCTTGTCAATGAACCTTTCTGAGTAACGGTTCGTGGCGCTGCGTGATCAGGTGGTGCGGTGCGGTCGTGCTCGAAGTGGAGGACGACGAGCGCGGCGGACGCGAACATCGATACGTTTCAAGGCGTAGCTGAACATGCAGGTCCTTCGATGTTTTGCCATCGGGGATTTTCAATGGCTCACTCACCTATCCCCCCCATTGACACTTTTCATGAGGGTCACCTTCATGAGTCCCTTCGATGTTCTTCAGGGAGTCACCTCGTTCATTCAGGGGGCTCAAAATAGAGGATGACCACTTTTCTAGATGGCCCCCATGAATCACGGTGGCCCTCTCGACGGCTGCGCAGAGCAGACAGCCACCGCGCGCCCCATTGCGCGGCCCTTTGGTCAACGCTGCGGGCCGACCGTCGCCCGACACACCCGCAGCCTCTCGATCCGCCCACCCTGGGCCGGCCACCCTCAGCAAGGAAGAGACCGACACGAAGAGCGCCGCAGCTACGCGCGCACCGTGCTCGCCGACGGCATGGCGCCGGACGCCCACCAGCAGATCCGGACCGGGTTGCGGGAGTTCGGGCTCGACCCGGTCGCGGCCGCCCAGGCGGTGAGCGTCGCCGTCGAGCAGTCGGACGCCGTCGAGGTGGACCTTCGACGGCGGGTCGCAGTGGCGGCAATACACCATGTCGACCGGGACGGCGACGATCGAGCGCACCGCGACGGTCAGCTTCGTCGCCAGCGAGACGGCCGGCAACGGCGCCACGGCCTTCGACGTCGACGACGCGACGTTCACGTTGAGCTGACCACACCGGGAATCGCCAGGACGGCCCTCGCAGCCGCGGTGACCGTCTTCGCGCAACGCGAACCACCCGATCACTGATCGCCTATCTCGATCACGATGGAGATCTACAGCCAGGTCTCGTCCAAGACGACCGCGCGGTCAAGGTCGGCAAGCGATCCGTGACCCGCACCTCAGCCCGGCAGGACGTCCTCAAGTTGCACCAGCTCCTCCGTGCTCAGCGTGAGATCCACGGCCCTGGCCGAGTCGGTGATGGAGGCCGGACGGCTGGCTCCCGGTACCGGGATCACTGCCGGGGAGCGGGCGAGAAGCCAGGCCAGGGCGATCTGCTGTGGGCTGACACCGCGCTCGGCGGCGAGGTGGTGAAAAGCGGTGCCGATGGAGGTGGGGCCGGATGGGCCGTCCAGGGAGCTGCGCGAGATGCCGCCGAGTGGGCTCCAGGGCAAAAAGGCCAGCCCCAGCTGTGTGCTCAGCTGCAGCTCAAGCTCGCTGTCGCGGACGGCGGGCGAGTACTGGTTTTGCACGGAGGCGAGTCCGTCGCCGAGGATCTGATGCGCCTGGAGGATCTGGGCTGTGGTGACGTTGGAGATTCCCGCGGCGCGGATCGTGCCGGCGTCGAGCAGCTCGCGCAGTGCGCCGACGGACTCCGCCCAGGGCACGGCCGGGTCCGACTTGTGCAGCTGGTACAGGCCGATCGCGTCGATGCCGAGGCGCTTGGCGGAGGCTTCGGCGGCTTGCTTGAGGTGTGCGGGGGTGGCGGTGACGGTCCAGCTGCCGTCGCCGGGGCGGCCACGGCCGCCCTTGGTGGCCACCAGGACGCCGGAGGTGTCACCGCCGTAGCGGGCCAGGGCGCGGGCGATCAGGAGCTCGTTGTGGCCCACCTCGCCGGCGTGCCAGTGGTAGCTGTCGGCAGTGTCGATGAGCGTGACGCCGGCGTCGAGGGCGGCGTGGATGGTGGCGATCGCCCGCGTCTCGTCCGGGCGGTGCTCGATGGACAGCGGCATGGCACCGAGGCCGATGGCGCTGACGGCGGTATGGGCAATGGTGCGGTACTGCATGGTGGTTCAAGCTCCTTAGGCGGCGGTGGGTGACGGCTCGGTGGTGAGAGCTTCGGCAACGGCGCCGGGCAACCAGTCGGTGGTGTGAGAGAAGGGGAACCCCAGCTTCTTCGCGCGGGCGTTGCTCATGGCGTAGTGGCGGTCGAAGGAGAACGCCGAAGCTTTCTCGCCCGCCGGGACGATCCGGTAGACGGGCTCCCGGCCTACCTGCGTGGCGATGATCGCGGCGAGGTCGTGCACATCGAGCGGGCCGTCGGAGCTGGCGTTGACCGGGCCGGTGAAGTCGGCCGTGGTCGCCCACAGCAGCAGCTCTGCCAGCTCCTCGTAGTGGATGAAAACCGTGGGCAGCGCGTTCGCGTGCACAGTGAGCTCTTCACCCTGGGTGATGCGCTTGGCGTAGTGTGCCAGCCTGCCGGTGAACTCCTGCGCGCCACCGCCGAGCACATGGGCGCTGCGCACGCTGGCGAACTCGAAGCCGTCGGCGCGGGCGAAGACGGCCTCCGCCTGGCGCTTGCCCTCGGCGTAGTGCGCCTCCAGGTACGCGTCGTCGTGCCAGGGAAGGTCCATGGCCACCAGCCAGGTGGCCGGGTCGACGATCTCCTCCGGTACCGGCGTCCCTGCGGGCACGGCCGGCAGGGCGGCGGTCGCGGGGTCGTAGACCTCGATCGTGGAGGTCATGACGTAGCGCCGGGTGTCGCCGGCAAAGACGCGGGCGGCGATTGCGGCCTGCACCGGGGTGTAGCAAACCTGGTCCACCACAACATCGAAGGTGCGAGAGCCGAGCGCGGCCGTCAGGGCGGCCTCGTCGTTTCGGTCGACAACGAGGTGCTGGACGCCGGCGGGCGGCGAGGTGGAGCCACGATTGATCACAGTGACCTCGTGACCAGCGGCCTGCAGGTGCTTCACCAGGAGCTTTCCGAAGTACCGGCTTCCGCCGATGACGCAGATCTTTTGCATGCCCCCATCCTGGAGACCTATTGTCATCAGCGGAAGTGTCGACCTACTGGATAGGCATTAAGGAAAACTGTTGATCGATGTGCAGCGGCTCCGCGTCCTGCGGGCGGTGGCGGAACACGGCAGCTTCAACCAGGCGGCCACGGCTCTCCGCCTCACCCCCTCGGCCGTCTCCCAGCAGGTGGCCGCCCTGGAGCGCAGCCTCGGCACCCAGGTCGTCGCCCGCAGCACCCGCGGCGTCACCCTCACACAGGCCGGCCACATCATGGTCGGCGCCGCCGAATCCGTCGCCGCAGAGCTCGAACACGCCCAACAACAGGTCGCGCAGCTCAGCACCGGCCGCACTCAACTCACCGTCGCCACCTTCACCAGCGGCGGCAGACTGCTGCTGCCCGCCGCTCTCAGCCGACTCACGGCAGTCCACCCCCGCACCGTGCTCCACATCAGGGAGGGCGAACCCGAGGACACCCTGCCGCTCGTCCGCCAGGGCGCCGTGGACCTCGCCCTCGCCTACCACTTCGACGGCCCGTTACCCGTTGGGCCGGGCCCGAGCTCCAACCTGGAATGGACGCCGCTCCTGGAAGACCCCCTGCACGTCGTCCTGCCACAAGGGCACCGACTCGCCAACTGCGACGCGCTCGACCTCGCCGAGCTGGCATCCGAACCCTGGGTGCTCGGCTGCCTGAAGACCGAGGCATACCTGCGCCGCTACGCCGAACGCGCCGGCTTCGACCCGGAAGTGCGCGGGACCACGACCGACTACTTCTTCGCCCGCTCACTGGTCGCCGCAGGCATGGGAATCTCCCTGATCCCCTCCATCGCGCTCGCCCCGGAGATCCCTGGCCTCTGCACCGTCCCGATCACGTCGCCGTGGCCGATCCGGCACATCGGTGTCGCCGCGATCAGCCGCAGCGACCGACCCCACGTCACGACGCTCATCCACGCCCTTCGCGAACAGGCGATGCAGCACAACGGGCATTGATCCGCCACGGGTCCCCGGCCAAACGCCGACGGGCCCAGCTCAGGCCGGCGGACCAAGCTGGGCCAGGATCGTCGGGTCGGCAATCTTTTCGTCCTCATTGAGCAGAAGCACCCTGCTGAGGATGATGTTGGTCATCCGGTCCTCGTCGGCGAACGGCAGGAACAGGCTCGGATGGGCCGTGCCACCGAACGAGGCTGGGACCACGCACAGGTAGCCGCCGGGCTCGACGTGAACGCTACCGCTGTCCAGGTGCACGCGATAGGTGGCCCGCGAGCCACGGACCACGGCCGCCGTGCCGTCGATGGTCACTCGAGCCAGCCCGAGATCATCGATCAGGCTGGCCAGCAACTCGATCCGGCTCGCCACGTGTAGCGGAGAGGCGTACCCCGCCGGGTCAATCCCGGCCACCGACACGACGAGGTCCAGGTCCCGCATGACCTCGGAGAACGCTACCGGCGGCACGTCGGCCAGGGGGACTACCGATCCGGCGGTCAGGAAACGCAGCTCGCCGACGACCACCTCTCCCCCGCCGAAGTAGCCCTGCAGGTCGCAGACCAGCGCGGCCGTGATCTCGGTGGTAACCGGCCGTGTTGCCTGATGCTTGTCATATTGGCCATGGGTCGACCAGCCGCGCCCGGACAGCAGCTGACCCGACACCTTGCCGTCGACCGTGTGTCCAGCAAACCGTCGCGACACGTCAACAGCGTCGCGTTCCGCCGAAGTCAACCGGTACAGCTCGCGGAAAGCCTGCTTCACCGGTTGTCGGATCCGGTGCTGGACAACCTTCGCCTGCCAGCGGGCGAGCAGGCCCCGCTCGTACATCAGCATCGGATGCACCACCGTGACCGGACCGTCGAGGTCGACCTCGTCGAGCAAGCCGATCATGCCGGCCTGGTCCTGCCAGATCAACGCAGGGAGCATCACCGCGCCGGCTGGCAGGCTCCGCAGGCGGGCGAGCTCATCGGGGGCGAGGGTGCCGCCAGTGGCGACGAGTCGCTCGATCAACCCGGTACGCATGCGACGGGCCTGGTCCTGTAGCCGTTCCCGGTGTTCGCGGATCTCGATGTACAACGGGTCGGCGCGTACGGCGGCCGGCACCGACTTCAGCTGCTTGCCTGCCTTGCTGACCGTGATGAGCGGCTCGGCACCGGACAGCCGCAGCGCAACCGTGTAGTCGCCGAGGTGCCAGTCGCCGGGCGTCGGAGCGACGATACGAGCCTCGCAGTCCCACTCAAGGCGACCGGCGTCCGGGACAGCGGCCACCTGGGCGAGATGGTCGAGGGAGACAGCGACTGCGGCGGCGTGGCTGTGCCTGCGGTTCGGACCCAACTTCGGACCCCGCTTCGCCACCTCCCGCAGTGCCAGGTAGCGGTCGAGCACCGTCTCGTCGTCGGCGAGCGGCAACAGGCCGAAAGCGGCGATGCCCGCCAACGCGTTTTGTTTGACTCGCTTGGAGACGGCTGCGCGGTTCCAGCCCAGAGCGGCAGAGACGATCTCGCTCGGGCAGAGCTGCAGCAGCCGGCGCGCACCGTCGTCGCCGGCCTGTCGCACAGCGGCGAGGATGGCGCTCCGATCCTGCCGCATCGCCTCCGTTGTGGGGGCCGCCTGCACCAGCCGCAGCAACGGCGCCGCGTCGGGCAGCCCGAGCAGTGGCAGCAGCACCTCGGCGTCACCCGCCGGCAGTCGTAGCTCGAATGCGTACCGCCGCTGCTCAACTGGGCGGTTCCGCAGGTGTTCCACCAGCGCCGTCCGCTCACCATCGGTCAACTCGGCGGCGCCGAGGCGCGCGGCCATCTGGCGATCCGTTCGTCGCTCCAAGGCCCGGAGCACGAACCGCAGGCCTCGTGGCACCAGCACCTCGGGTAGCGCGGCCCACTCGGGCTCGGATGGCGAGGTCAGGCGCCAGGCCAACTCGTCAAAGTAGTCGCCCACGGCGGGCGCACAGGCTGCGGGGCTGTCCGCCGGGGAGCGTCCGACTATGGCGTGTCCCAGGTACTCGTCGTCGGTGAACGCCCGCTCGATGATCTCGACATCGAGCGCCTCCACCTCGTGCAGGGCGTCCAGGACCCGCACCACGGTCTCCCGACGCGCGCGGCCCAGCGGAGTGAGGACCAGCAGGCGCAGCAGGTGCACATCGGCGGCGGCGATTGCCCGGTCCGCCAGGGGCTCGAGCGGCGGCGTCGGCCAACCCGGATGGTCCACAATGGATGCGAGCAGGGCTCTGCGGCTGGCGGTCGGCCATGGGGCATCCAGGACGTCCGCCGGATCGTTGGGGCTCTGCACGGGAAGTGCGGCGTCGTAGATGTCATCCAGCGCCGCGTAGATGTCACCGGCGTTCGAGTCCAGATGCCCACCGGTGCGGTCAATGCTATTGCCGGCCTCCAGCGCACGCCGGATCTCGTTGGCGTGGGACCGCAGACCTGGCAGGTCACCGGCCCTCGCCAAGGCCGAAGCCTCGTCGACCATTCGCCACAGGGCGTCTCGCTGGTGACGGACCTCGTCGGCATACATCTCCGGAACATCCACCACGGGTCACCCACCAACCAGAGCAGTCAGCCGCAGGAACACGACAGGCTGGCCGGGCCGGAGCACGGTCTCCTCGGCGAGCCAGTCCACCTGGCGTCCTCCCACGAACAACACGTTGGTCTCCTCCACCGCCTGCAGTTCCCATGCCCACCGCTTGCCACCACCCCGCAAACGCAACGGTTCGAACGTGAGGATGCCGCATTTCCACTGTGACGATCGCCCGGGGCTGACCGGCGGTGGGGTGCGGGGCGGTCAACGCCGGGCACCCCACCCCACCGTTGTCAGCCGGTCGGCGTCAGCGGCATATCGCGTCCCGCGTGCGAGGAGTCGGCGTCTTCGATGCCGACGGTGGCGCCGTCCACCACGCCCATCGGGGCGACCACCGTGATGTCGTTGACCGCGTCGCCACCGATGATCGTCGGCAGGTAGAGCCGCCCGTCACGCTGGCAGCCGGTGACGTTCGCATAGACGTACGTGGCCACATCGGACTCGGGGACCTTGGTGAACCGGTACACCCCGTCCGCTGCGGTGGTCATCCGCACCGTCGGCAGCTTGCGGTGCGCGAGCCACACCTCGGCGCCCCGCACCGGCTGTCCGAGTGAGTCCCGGATGACGCCGCTGACCGTGCGCTCGTTGAGTGACAGCCGCACGTCGCGGCGTATCCGCGCGCCGCTGGTGCCGAGCACGATGGTGGAACCGGGCTCCGGTCGCCTCACGGCCGCGTGCACGGGCGGCGGTGCATGCTGTGGAGGCCTACTGCCGCAGGCGCAGTGGGCCGACCGCAACGCAGTAGGGAGCGGGCGAGATCAATCGATCTCGCCCGCTCCTTTTTGTGGCTCATCTCAGCACGCCTCGGGGTGCCTCCGAGTCCGCGTGCTTTTATGCTGGCTACCGCACCGTCAACTTCTGGTAGTTGGCGGCGTAGGGCTGGTAGGTCGGGTTGCCGGAGTAGGCAACGTGGACTGTGTAGTTTCCGCGCGGCAGATCGGCAGTCTGCAGTGTGACGATGGCCTTGCCGTCCGTCAGTGGCACGACCTGCACGGTGCCGCCGAAGGTGACGGTGACCTCGCCGGTCGGGGTCGGAGCTTTCTGCTTCTGCCCGCCCGCTGGCCCAACAGTGACGTTCAGCTTGAACGTGTCCCCGCGGACAACCGACGCCGGCGCGGTTTTCGCCTGGACCTTGACGGCGGCCGGGCCGGTGGGCACCTTGAACGACGCCGTGCCTTCCGACGCCTCCAGGTAGTCGAAGCCGAGGTACTCGGCCTTGACCGTCCGGGCACCCGCAGGCAGACCCGTCGGCAGCGTGACCGTGGCCGCGCCGTCGTTCAGGTGGGCGAGCTTCGACCACGAGCCGATACTGAACCGCACCTGACCGCCGGTCTCGAACCCGTCAGCTGCCTTGACCGTGGCGGTGGCCGTGGTCGTCTGGGCCCCGCTCGCGTACGGCTCGACAGCCACCTCAGTGGTGGTCGTGACGTCGCTGTTCGGGATCTTGCGGATGTCGTTCCACTCGCGGACGGTGAGCGGGATCACGGTGCCGTGACGCGGACGGACGACACCCGCGTTGGTCATCGTGATCGCCTTGGCGTTCCAGGTCGGGGCCTCGATGTTCTCGTGGCACGCGGCCTGGTATCCACCGCCGTTCGTGTACCGGTCACCCCAGAGGTAGAACTGGCCCGGGCAGGAGGTGTCACCAGGGTTGGCCTTGAAGACGACCGGCCCCTCGTAACCCTGGTTGGCGACCCACGTCGTGCGCCCCAGAGCCGGAGCGAGCAACGTCCAGTTGTCGACGTTGCTGTCCAGGAAGTCGGTGTGCTTCTCCGAGAAGATATCGGAGCCCTGGTTGCCAGCCTCGTTCTTGGTCACGCGGTAGTAGTAGTCACCGACCCGGATCGCGGTCGTGTCGATCCGCGACTTGGGGGTCGGGTTCTGCCAAACCTTGGGACCGGAGAACGTCTGGAAGTCGCGCGTCGTGGTGTACCACATCTGCGCGTTTCCCTGACCGGTGCGGTTCACGGGGTCGTTCCACAGCGACTGTGCCCAGAACACGACGTAGGCGCCGATCTCCTCGACCCACAGCGACTCGGGTGCGAAGGCGTTGCCCGCGTTGTCGGGCGCGACCTTCACGTGCCGCTGAGGAGTCCAGTGCACGAGGTCGTGCGACTCGAACACCTCGATGTACTGGGTGTCGTTGATGGCGTATCCGCCCTGGTCGTACCAGTTCAGGTCGGTGGCGATCATGTAGTACGTGTCGCCGTCGGGTGAGCGGACGATGTGCGGGTCACGAAGGCCCTGGTCGCCCAGCTGGGAGACGAGCGACGGCCAGCCTCCGGTCAGACCGGTCCAGTCCAGAGCGGTGTTTCCGTTGGACGTTGCGAACATGATCTGCTCGCCGTCGGCGATTCCCTCGCCCTTGAAGTACCCCATGAAGTACCGCTCGTACTCCTCGGAGCGCGGCATGGCGGTGATGGTCACCGGGAACGACTTCGTCTGCGAGGCCGAACCCTTGGTGATGGTCGCCGTCAGGGTGGCGGCAACATCCGCACGGCCGAAGGCCGGGCGGGTCACCTCACCGGTCGGGGTGACGAGGTCGGTGGTCGACTTCCAGGTGATCTTGGATCCGAACTCGCCGTTGGCCGGGAGGTCGATGTTTCCGCGCACGTCGTCGGTGGCGTACAGGGTCAGGTCGAACCTGTCACGGTCGACCGCCTGCGCGTCATCGAACCCGGCCTTCACCACAATGGGGATCTCCCGCGTGGTGACCTCATTGGCGCCCTTGCGGACAGTCGCCGTGAGCGTGGCTGTCGCGTCCGGCTGCCCCTGCGCGGGTCGGGTGATCCTGCCGGTCACCGCAACCTTGCGTGCGCTGGCGACGGCTGGCGGGGTGTAGACCTCGACGACCGACGGGTCCGAACTCGTCCACGTGATGGCCGAGCCCGCCACGGAGCCCACCTTGGGCAGAGTGATGTCGCGTACGATCGCACTGGTCAGGCCGAGGTCGATGGCGTCTGCATCGGCGTGAACGCCAGTGGAGACGGTCCTTTCCGCCAGGGCGAGTGTCTCGTCGAGGCTCACTGCCCGGTCGTAAACCCGGAAGTCCCGGATCGTTCCGCGGAATGAGTAGTGGCCCGACGTCTGCGAGCGAGCGAGGAAGTTGCAGTTGGTCCCCGCAGCGTTCACCGACGGCGGCGTGGTCAGGTTCGTCGACGTCGCGTGCAGCACGCCGTCGACGTAAAGCCTGCCGGTCCAGCTCGTACCGTTCGCGTTCAGTGACTGGGCGTAGGTGACGTGCGTCCACGCTCCCTCGGGCATGCGGACCCGGGTCTGTTGGAGGTTCGCCGAACCCACCGCTACGCGGAACCGCTGGGTGTTCGACGCGAAGATGGAGCCCTGGGCGCCGGTGTCGGCATCGCACGAGCCGGACTTCGCGCCGAAGCCCCACATCTGGTGCTCGCCGACGTTCGCCGGGTCAACCCACACGTCATAGTCGACGGTGAGGTTCGACATGCCGGCGGTGATGTCTTTCGGCAGCGCCACGTACGCACCGTCGAGGGCGCTCCCGTAGGAGTCGGGGTTGAACTTGACTCCCTTCCCGGTCAAGGTCGCCTTTTCCGGATGCACGAGCGTGGCGTTCGCCGCCGAGCCCGCGCTACCCGAGTTGACCAGCGTCGTCCCACTGGTCTCGTCGAGGGCGAAGTGGTGCACCAGACCCTCGTTGAGCTTCTCCTCGGCAGCGTGCGAGGGCGTCGCTGCGAACGAGACCGAGAGAAGCGCACCCAGTGCCAGGCCCGCGACACCTCTACTCGTCCGACTCAGCCTGGAATGTGACCTATGCTGTCGCAAACTCAATTGATTCTCCTTGATGGGTGCCAGACTCCATCTGAAGTGGATGAGCGTAGTTAACGCTAACAATTGCGCTATTACAAGGTCAACGAGACGCCTGGGCCCGTGCAGACTGGACCATCGAGAACAGCGTGCACTGGATCAGAGACGCGACTTTCGGCGAGGACGCCAGCCAGGTCCGCACCCCTGTCCACGCGTGGTGGGTGGGTTCACAGGCGAGCTGGAGCAGTTGGGCGCCCGCCACGGTCGAATTGTTCTTGATGCCGACGCACAGGGTGCTGTGCACTGGTCGCAACCGGTCACCTGGCACGGGGAGTTGATCGACGCGGCCCTGGAATTCATCACCGCCGACAACGCGAGCCTCGCTCAGGCTGGCGTCGAGAGCAGAAACGCGCAGACTGTGGGATGACGCCGGGCCGGTCGGGCTGACCCTGGTGAGGCAGGACGACCCGGTCGGGAATCACCCAGGGCCTCAGCCAAGTCGCAGCGACTGTCCGGCTTGGGCGGGTTGGTGCAGACGCAGGGCCCCGCCATTGCCGTGGGGGCCCGGCTTGATGGTTGGTGTAGACGCACCCTTGCTGGTGTCAGCAGACCCCGGACGTGGTGGACGCGGTTCTCGACATGCCACTCGCGGCGGGCCCGGTCCTGCAGTTCAGTTCCGGATGACCGCCTTGGTACGCATGAGGAACTCGCCGAGGTAGCTGTCGTGCGGCACGCCCGGCTCGATCCAGTAGGTCGGGTGGTCGCCCAGGTAAATGTTGCTGATCGTGGGTTCGTCCAGCAGCTCGTCGATCAGCGACTCGTTCCGGGTGATCGCGGTCAGCACCAGGGTGTTGCGTAGCGGTCCGGTGCCGGCCTCCGGTGTCCACGGAGCGACCCACACGCAGGGGAACGGCAGCTCGATGCCAGCCTGCCGAGCGTCCGGACGGTCGACCTGGTAGACGGCGGGGCGCAGAGCGGCGCTACCGTCGCCCAAATCGTCGACGATTCCGGTGCCGCCGAGCCACGGCACTGCGTCGCCGGCCTGTGCGTGCAGGTAGTGCTCCATGGCCCGGGCGGCTGCCAATGGCTGCACCGGCAGCGCCGCCTTGGGATCCTCCGGTGCCAGGGTGGGCAGGGCGGCCAGGCGCTCGGCGATCGCTCGGGCCAGCGGCGCGGGGTCCCCCTCGACGAAGACCGCGGTGGTGTTGATGCAGGCGACGCCGGCTTCGTGGCTGACCGAGTCCACGATCGTGTCGAGGTGCTCCCGCCAGTCCGCGTCGGCGGTGAGGAGGATCTTGGATCGGCCGGGGCCCTGCGGGAGGACCCGCGGATCGCCGGAGTACTTGCGCACCACGTCGTCCCCGCCGTAAACCAGGCCGAGGTCCGCGCTGGCGAGGATCTCGTCGGCCGCGTCGTACTCGGTGGGCAGCAGGACCACGTGATCAGCGCCGAATCCGGCGGAGCGCAGTGCGGTGACCAGCCGATGCGGCGTGAACGGCTCCCGGCGCGACGGGCGTACCGCGACCCGGTACCCGAGCGCCAACGCCTCAGGCCACAGCGAGTGCGGGCCCGGGTGGTTGCCGGCCGCGTGGACGGCGAAAACAGAGCCACGCCGGGTCCATACCGCGCAACCGGCCCGGGTGGCCGGGTCCCGCCAACCAGCCACCGCGCCCACCGGCTGCGCCTGGTGGGCGCTGGTGTGCGCCTTGGCGGTGGCGTCCACGATCGCCGCGGTCGCCGAACGCACCACCGTCAGCGGCACCCCGGAGACCCGGCTGACCATACGCTCGTACTCGGCAAACGTCAGCCCGTCGATGGTCTCTCCGGCGAAGATCTCCCCGGCCCGGGCGAGGGCCGCCGACCGTTCCGGGGGTGCCAGGCTCCGGGCACGGCGCAGCGCGGACATCGCACGGACGACGTACAGCTTCGGCACCATGCTGAGCTCGGCCACCGGCGTCCCGGCGACGTCCGGGACGGTGATGCGCCGGCGGGCCTGGTACGCCCCGCCCGGCCCTAGTGCGTCCAACACGATGAGGCGCGGTGGGGCGGCTGCGGCCGGGCCCATCAGTAAACACCTTCCACGACGGTCTGGTTGTCGAACGTGGCCACCGGGGCCACGTCCGCGACGGAGTCGCCGACCCGGCCGTCCAGTGGTGCGATCCGGGTAGCGTAGTCGCGCTCCAGATTGTTCGGCAGGAACAGGCTTTTGCTGACGTGGTTCATCACCACTTGGCCGCGCTCGCCGTAAGGTACGGTCCAGCCGGTCTCGGGATCGATGGTTCGGAACGTTATGTACGGCGAGAACGAGTCGTAGACGCACGGCTCGTCATCGGTCAGCCCGGGCCGTTCGCTGGCGTTGCCGAGGATCATCGTGTTGCCAAAGCCGCCGTAGAGCGTGACGCTCGGAAAGATCTCGGTGCGGTACAGGTGCCGGGTGTCCGGATCCATCTGGGTGCCGACCCAGTTGATCGCCCGGACCTTGTCGTTGACCAGCTTCACCAGGTCGTCGCGGCGGGCGAGTCGCTCCAAGACGGGGGGAGTGATCACCAACACCCCGACGTCTTGCGTCTGCAGGACACAGGCGAGCTGCTCGACCAGGTGCTCTCCGTACCCGCCGGCCTGGGCGGACTGGCCATCCGCGATCAGCTTTTTCACCCAGCGCGGGTCCAGGTCGATGTGGAACGCCAGCCCGCCCCGGTACGCAGTCTGCCGGGCGATGACCGTCCCGACCATGTGCGGCCCGGACGGAATGCCGCACAACCAGTTCACCCCTCGTGGTACTCCGTGCGTGTCCAGTTGGGCGCTGCTCCAGGCCACGAGCCGGTCCAGCCAGTCCCGCAGCAGCACCACGCGCTTGGGCGCTCCGGTGGTGCCGCCGCTCTCATACACCCCGACGACGTCGGGGCGCGTGCCGTAGCCGCGCGGGATCAGGTCCTCAACCCGGGCGAAGCGCAGCCTGCTGGCGACGTTGGGAAAGCGAGCGAGGTCGTCGAAAGTACGGACGTTGGTGAGCGGGTCAAAGTCGAGGCTGCGGGCGCACTCAAGCCAGAACGGGGACCCGGTCTCCGGCGAAAAGTGCCAGCGCATCGCGGCGCGGAGGAACTCGTCTGGGTCGAGCTGGGCGTCGAAGGGCAGATCAAGCAGCGGGTCGGCAGCGGACATGGTGGTCCTTCCGGTCGAAAAAGTGGTCCCGCGGCCGGCCCAGGCGACCAGCCCCACGACCGAGACCGCGAACGGCAGTTGGGACCAGAGGAACATCTGGGCGGCGGCCGACGCGCCCGCACGTGCGTCGGCGATCGTGGCGAGCTACTGTGCCCGGTCATCGGGCAGCTCAGGCTGCATCGTCAAGAAGCCGTTGCTGAGCGAAGCAAACGCGAGGAAGCAGACCGTTACGAGAAGTCAAAGGTGTCGTGTCATGTGCGACAGTCAAGTCTGGCCGGCCCGTCGCTGTAGTCGGCCGAAAGGGGTCAGCACATGTCATCTCCGGACTGATGTCTTCGACATCCCGTCGCCTACGGTTGACCCCCCATGGACGTGTGGTGGCGCCGGACCGTTCGCGGCTGGACCAGGTGGACCAACATCCGGCGCATCGAGTGACGTCGGCTTTACTCATCGGCCTGCGTCAGCCGGGATCGCGTGCGATGCGGGACGATCAAGAGGTTTCCGTGCGGTCAAGGCACCGAACGCCACCGTGAGCAGGGCGAACATCGGGATGCCACTGAGCTGTTCGGGCGTGACGAAGTCGAGGAACAGGGCGATCGCGATGACCGCGCCGATCCAGGCGGGGGCACGACCAGTTCGCCAGAGGACGATGCC
Source organism: Micromonospora sp. NBC_01638 (assembly GCF_045209745.1). Taxonomy (NCBI): domain Bacteria; kingdom Bacillati; phylum Actinomycetota; class Actinomycetes; order Micromonosporales; family Micromonosporaceae; genus Micromonospora; species Micromonospora sp. NBC_01638. The sequence goes on along the minus strand of NZ_CP109273.1, from coordinate 5,201,610 downwards.
GGTGCCGATCATCCCGATGACGGTGGCCAGCATCATCGGGATGAGCAGCCCCAGGAACACCGGACCCGCGAAGATCTGGTCTGCGAGCTCGGCCATCTCGGCACGCGCAGTGGACGAGGCGAGCTCGGACATCACGGCGTTGACCGCGATCACCGCCGTGTGGAGCAACCACCCGACGGAGCCGAGGAACAGCAGCACGCTTGCCCGACGATGGCCACCACGGGCCAGCTCGCCTCCCAGCAGCGCGAAGCCGACCGCGAGCAGGATCGCCGAGACAAACGTCAGCGCCGACGCTGTGAGGAACCGCCCCGAGTGCGCCTCGATCACCTCGAGGTTCTCGACCTGGGAGCCGACCAGCCGGGGCATGAGGACGACGCCGGCGAGCCCGAGGGCGGCACCGGCGGTGAGACAGATCGCCGGGCGAGACGTGGAGCTGGACATCGAGACCTCCGTGAGCGGGGTGGAACGGACCTTCCGACCGTAGGGACCTGCCCACGGCTCGCGCGTCGCCCTCACGGCGTCAGGAACGCGCCGACGGGAGCGGGCCGCATACCCCTCGCGACGTAGGCTCATCCACCGTGAGGGCGACGTGTTCCCCTACCCCTCTGTCCTAGCCTTGCGATCGTGAGAGCGGACCGGCACGCCGTCGGCCAGGACGTGGCACTGGCACTCGGCCTCCTTGCGCTCGGCGCCCTCCAGGTTGGCCTGCAGCGCAGCGGATGGGTCGCGCTGGTGGGAGTTGCGTGCGTGGCCCTTCCGGTGGCGGCGCGCCGGAGCCATCCGCTCCCGGCCGTGGCACTCGGTTGGGGTGTCCTGCTCGTGAGCGACGGCCTGGAGCACGACGTCACGAGTGAGGGCTATGCCGCGATCCTGGCCCTGGTCCTCACCGTCTACTCCGTCGCGAGGCACGGGCATCGATGGGAGCAACTCGCCGGCCTTGCCCTGGCGCTCGCCTTCACGTGGGTGGGCGTGCTCATCAACGATCCGACGGACGTGCCGAGCCTGCTGCTCACGACCGTTATCGTGGGGGCGCCATGGGCTGCGGGGTATACCGTCCGCGCCAGTCTCGAACGTCGCGACCATGTCGTTGCGGAAAACCTTCGGCTCATCAACGAACGCGAGCGGCACACCCGCGAGGCAATCGCCTCGAGCCGCACCGAGATCGCTCGGGATCTGCACGACGTGCTCGGTCACTCGCTCGCCGTCATGGTGATGCAGCTGGGCGCCGCGGACCACGCGTTCACCCGCGACCCGACTCGGGCACGTCTGGCCCTCCGGGCCGCGCGGTCGACGGGCAAGGAGGCCATGGACGAGTTGCGCACTCTCGTCACGCTGTTCCGCGAGGAACCCGGCACCCTCGGCACGGGACCGACACCACGCCTGGTGGACGTCGCCGGCCTCGTCGACGAGCTCACCTCGGCAGGACTGGACGTGCGTCTGGACGGAGACGACCAACTGCCAGCTCTCGGCCCCGCCGAGGATCTGGCCGCGTACCGCATCGTCCAGGAGTCCCTGACGAACGCCGTCCGTCACGGATCGGGAGACGTGCGGGTGCGGCTCGAGTCCAAGGCCGGCCTCGTGCACATCATCATCGACAACCGGGTGGACGACGCCGGGGCGAGTGACCGCCGCGAGCAGGGTTCGCGTGATCTAGGATTCGGCCTCATCGGGATGGAAGAGCGGGCACGTTCATGTGGTGGGTGGTTGCGGACGACGCGGCCGCCGGGTCGCTTCCGCCTCGAAGCCGCAGTGCCCATCAAGGTGACCGCATGAACCACGCAACTGGCGGGCATGCAGGATCGGGCTCTGGGAACGGCAGGCCCGTGCGGGTGGTGATTGCCGACGACCAGTCCCTCATCGTCACCGGGCTGCGGCTGATCCTCGACTCCGAGCCGGGCATCGAGGTCGTGGGCGAGGCAAGCAACGGACTTCAGGCGGTGACTGTCGTCGACCGCGAGCACCCCGACGTCATCCTCATGGACATCCGCATGCCCGAGGTCGATGGCATCGAGGGGACCCGACGCATCGTCGAGGGCGGGTCCGCGACCCGCGTGCTCGTGCTCACGACGTTCGGCGAGGACGAGCTGGTGTTCTCTGCGATGCGGGCAGGGGCGAGTGGCTTCCTGCTCAAGGACATCGACCCTCCCGACCTCATCCACGCGATCAGGGTCACCGCGAGGGGGGACTCCGTCCTCGCGCCGGAGCTCGTGCGACGCCTTGTCGAGCGCTTCACCGCCCCCTCGGCCGAGTCGCTGGCAGCGATCAGCTCGCTCACGGAACGCGAGCGGGAGATCTTCTGGCACTTGGCCCGTGGCCGCACCAACGACGAGATCGGGACCCATCTGTTCATCAGCCCGGCAACCGTGAAGACGCATGTGAGCAGGGTGCTCGCCAAGCTCGGACTCCGAGACCGGACGCAGGCCGTCGTGCTCGGGTACGAGTCCGGCGTCGTGGTTCCCGGGCGGAGGGACTGACTGCTCCTCGGTCCTGCGCCGCTGCACGACCCCGTCCCATCCCCCGGCGACTCGGGTCGCGGCTTGCAGGGCGATCAGCCGCAACTGTTCCATGACCCCCAACTCGATCCACTCGTCGCGGCGGCGGCGCAGTGTGGTCGCCGAGCACTGCGGGGTCGACAACATCGCCCTACCCCTCTGACGCCGGCCGCGCCAGGAGCTGGTGCCGGCGCGCGTCCGGCGACGGTCAGGGCGTCCATCGCACCCCCGGGTTCACCCGCCCGGACCAGTCGAAGACGGCCATGTTGTCCCACTGGTTTCCGGTGCCGTTGATGTTGGCCGGGTCCCAGCCGTTGCCACTGACGGCGTACCAGGTCGGTTCCCAGTAGAAGACACCGATGGCCCCCGCGTTGCGGGCCGTGTTCTGGACCCAGTCGAACTCCTGGGCCTGCCCGGACCAGGTCGCGCTGATGCCGTCACAGGTCGCGTCGCCGATGGCGTTCGGCTCGCCGTCCGCGTTGTTCCGGGTGAAGGGGTACGCGGTCTCCACGATCACCACCGGCTTGCCGTAGCGAGCGCGTAGGTCCACGATGTTGTTGTAGAGGTTCGACAGAGTGCCGTGCCACACGCAGTAGTACGACAGGGCCGTGATGTCCCACTGCACACCCTGGGCGCGGATGCCATCGTAGAACCATCGGGCGTTGGCGTTGCTGTCTGCGTCTGCGGTGTGGATCATCACTGGGATGCCGCTGCCGCACGCCTTGGTCGCGTTGTAGCCCTGCTTCAACAGGCCGGCCAGCGGGGCGAAGTCATTGTTGACGACCTTGCCCTCGTTCCACAGCATCCCGACGTTGATCTCGTTGCCGATCTGCACACTGTCCGGTGGGGTGCCCTGCCCCCTGAGGCTGGAGCACACGTCGTAGGTGAAGGTGTACACGTCGGTACGCAGTTGGCTCAGGCTGTGGCCGGCCCAGGCGGCCGGCTTGTACTGCTTGCCGGGGTCGGCCCAGGTGTCGGAGTAGTGGAAGTCGATGAGCACCTTGAGGCCCTTCGCCCTGGCCGCCCTCGCCTGGGCCAACACCCTGCTCTTATTGTTGTAGCCGCTGATCGGGTTGTTCCAGATGCGCAGTCGGACGTAGTTGACGCCGACGGACTTCAGGATGTCCAGTGGGCCGCGGACGACACCGCCGGCGTCGTAGTACTTGGCGCCCAGATCCAGGCTGCGCTGCAACGAGGAGACATCGGCGCCCCGCATACTGAGCGTGTTCGCGGCGGAGGCGGGCGCGGGCGTGCCGCCGAGCGTGGTGGAGACGGCGAGAATGCCGGCGGTGGCAGCCCCAATCAGGGCCCTGCGGCGGCGGTGGGGTGTTGCCCACATTGTGCTCACGAGACTCCTTCTCACAGGGGGACGGGTCGAGCCAGATCAAATCCCTCGCTGACCCCGCCCGCGGACTACCGGACCGTCGTCGCCCCCCGGGCGGCGGTCGCGACGAAGTCCCGCGCCGGGACGCGGCCGGCGCCCCTCAGACCGCGCTCAGCCCACCGTGCAGGGAGCACCGTTCAGCGAGAAGCCGGTCGGCGGCGCGTCGCTGGCGCTCCACCGCCCCTGGACGCCGAAGGTCGCAGAGCCGTTTGGGGCGAGGACGCGGTTCCAGTCGACGTTACGGGCGGTCACGCTGGCACCGGTCTGGCCGATCGTGGCGTTCCACCCCGAGATGACCTGCTGGTCTCCCGGGAAGCTGAAGGTGACGATCCAGCCGTCGATCGGTGCCGCCCCGACGTTCTGGACCGTCACTGTGGCCACAAAACCGCCCTGCCACTCGGACTGGTTCCGGTAGGTCACCCGGCAGGTCGAGGGCGGCGGGGTCGGCGGAGTGGACGTGGTGGGCAGGGCGACCGTGTTGGACGCGATCGACACGTTGCCCACCGCGTCCCGAGCCCGTACGTAGTACAAGTTCCGCAGCGGCAGCGACGGGGGCAGCGACGTCGTGTACGTCGTTCCCGGCACGGTGGCGATCAGCGTCGAGGTGAACAAGCCATCGAACTTGTAGACGTTGTACCCGAGCACGCCGACGTTGTCCGTCGACGGCGACCAGGACAGCGTGGCGGTCGAGGCGGTCACCTCGCCGACGGTCAGGTTCTGCGGGGCGCTCGGCGGGGTGGTGTCCGGGCCGGTGTCCGTCACCGGGGTGACCACGGTCAGTGTGTCCGCCGAGGACGAGCGGTGTCCGAGGCTGTCCCGGGCGGACATCCGGAACGAGTACTGCTTGCCCGGGCGGAGGTAGTCGGTGATCGTGGTGGTGGTGACGGTCCCGACGCTGGCGCTGTAGATGAGGTCGTCGAACGCCTGGTAGTACGCGATGTCGTAGCCGACGATGGCGCAACAGCCGGGCGTAGCGGCCGTCCAGGTGAGGGTGACCGACCCGGTCCTGACCTCGCTGGCGGTCAGGTTCGTGGGTGCACTCGGCGGAAAGGGCGAGGTGCTCGGCGTGCTGGGCGCCGTGGTCGGTGTCGGCGGCGCGGTTCCGGTCGGCGGCGCCGCGGCGGACACCGCAGCCCCACCGGGCGCCGGGGCGACCCCCGGATACGCGGCAGGCGCCGCGGTTCCGGCGTCGGCCGCCGGTGCGGCGCTCAAAGCGGTTCCGAGCACCGCCGTCAACAGCACGACGGCGGCCAGCAGACCCGGCCGCAGACGGCGGAACAGCGAGGATGAGGAGTCGCCTGCCATAAAACGACGATGCAGGAATAAATCGATGATCGCCAACGCATCTCACACGTCGGTCGGCGACCGGCCCGACTCACAATGGACCGTCACCGCGCTTCCCCTCCTGCGCCAGCAGCCACTCCCCTACCTACTACCGCCGAGACGACATCGACGGGACACGGTCCAGCGCCCACCTGTGGTGGGGGCCCGGCCAGGTCGTCGTACCGGGCGTTCGTGACCACGAGCGCCCGGCGCGGCCCGGTCGTGGGCCGGCCGGGTTGAGCCAGGGGCGAGGCCACGATCGGCGCGAAGTCGGTGTCGGCCCCGGCCCCCACGACGCGGGCCGGGCCCGATCAGGCTGTCCGCGCTGGCGACAGGGCTGCCGCGAGGGCCTCGGCGTTCTTCTTGTCCACCCGGGGAAAGGTCAGGGTGACGCCGTCCCCCGCACCGTCGAAGGCGATGCGCAGCAGGCTCACGACGCCGATCTTCGCCTCGGCGAGCGCGACGTGTTCCCGGGACACGTCGCCGAGAACACCTGTACCGGGCCCGCCGAAGAAGGTCTGCGGCAGAAAGATCAGTCGCCGGTCGGTGAGCACGAGGAACTGCTTCCTGGTCCGCGCCAGCGCGGCGCCCGTCGCTCCGGCAGCCGCCTGGATCAGCCCATGCGTGACGGCCGTTCCGAACCGACTGGCCGAGAAGCTCCCGACCAACGCCCGGGTCGCGGTGATCGGCTGCTCCCCCGGCTGAAGGGTCGGCGCCACCCGCTCGAACGCGCGGGCCTGGAGCTTCTGGTTCATGGTGTCCTCCGTCTTTGACCGTGATCGCCGCTGATGTTACGGAGCAGGCCACCGCGGGCTATCCGTCGATCAGACGCATGATCATGACGGTCGGCCATGATCGGCATCGGGCCATCCAGGACAAATGTCCTAGCCAACCGTGTGCCGGCACCGCCCCTCTACCTCAGTAATCACGGAACGCGCGTCTGCCGCAGGGATAATCGGGAGCGCCCCAGTCCGAGCAGGAGGTCCGCATGCGCGTCGTCCGCGTTCTCGCCAACCTTGCGGTGGCTGACATCAGCGCCGCAAAGGGTTTCTACACCGACTATCTCGGGCTGAGCACCGAGGAGTTCAACCTGGGCTGGGTGGCCCGCTACACCTCGCCCGACACCGGCGCGAACGTGCAGCTCGTCTCCGGCGACGCGTCCGCACCCGAGGATTCGGTCATCTCGGTGCAGGTGGACGATGTGGACGGCGCCTACGCGGAGGCACAGCGGCTCGACTACGAGATCGTGCACCCGCTAACCACGGAGCAATGGGGAGTGCGCCGGTTCTTCGTCCGCGCGCCGGACGGCAACGTCATCAACGTGGCAGCCCACCGATCCTGAATCACTCGGCGGCGGCCCGGCGACCCGGTGGGCGTGTCAGCGGTTGAGGTAGACAGCCAGCCGCTGGGAGCGATACCAGCCGGGGCAAAACTCAACCCTCCCGATCGCTACACTCGCCGCAACGCCGGCACCGCCCGCAGACCTCAGCCTGCGCTCAAGCCCAATCGAATGGAGACGCCTGTGACCCGCGACAAGGCGGCACCCCCCGGCATCGACCCCCGCATACCCAGCGTGGCCCGGGTCTATGACTTCTTCTTGGGGGGCAAGGACAACTTCGAGGCCGACCGAAAGGTCGCCGAGCAGGCCCTGCGGATCACACCGGACGGGCCGGCAGCCGGCCAGGCGAACCGGGCCTTTCTGCGTCGAGTGATTCGCTTCCTTGTCGCCGAGGCGGGCATCGACCAGTTCCTCGACATCGGATCAGGGCTGCCCACCCAGGGCAACGTGCACGAGGTCGCCACCGAGCAAAACCCGAAGGCTCAGGTGGTGTATGTGGACAATGATCCGATCGTTCTGGCACACGGACGGGCCCTGCTCGCCGCGGAGGGCACCGCGACGGTGATCCAGGCGGACGTTCGGGCACCGCAGGAAATCCTCAACCATCCGGACGTACGCCGGTTCCTCGATTTCGACCGGCCGATCGGATTGTTGCTCTTCGCGATCCTGCACCACCTTGGTGACGACGAGGATCCGCGAGCGGTGGCGGCGGCGTTGATCGACGCGCTGCCCTCCGGCAGCTACGTGGCGATCTCGCACTTCCGCGACCCGGCCGAGCGCGACCCAGAGGGCTCCCGCAAGGCCCGCGAGGTCGAGCGGGTCTTCAACGAGTCATTGGGCACCGGCCGCTGGCGTACCGACGAAGAGATCCTCTCGTTTGCCGATGGGCTGACGCTGCTGGATCCGGGGCTGGTGCCGCTGGCCGAGTGGCGTCCAGAGCCGGGTACGCCCGCTCCGAAGCAGACCGACACCTATCACACCTTTGTCGGGCTCCTCGCCCGCAAACCGTAGGCTCCGTCTTCCGGTGAGGTCCGTCGGCGAGAGCGCGCCCCGCCGACGGACCTCACCGGATGACCCGGGCGAGAACATGCCCCGCCGGTCCCCCGTACGCGGTGCTGCCAGACATATCCCGGCGGCTGCCTGACCGGGCACCCGGTTGGCGCATCGGATTGCGGCGTCGGTGTCTCAGATGACGTTGATTCGGATGATGCGCCGGATGCCCGACCCGCCGGCGGTGCTTGGGTTGGCTGCAGCCCGGTGAACAGGCAAATCCACTTCGTGTGGGCTGCGGTGATCACCTGCACTCAGAGGGCGTTTCAACCGGCCGAGCAAGCCGTACCACGACGTACCGCGGGTGCCGCCGGCCGAGGCCGAGGCCGAGCAGTTGTTCGGTGACTCCCCGGTTGGGACGCAACCGTTCCCTGCCTCCGGCATGACCCCCAGGAAGCCCGGTGCCATCGCCCGACGGCGCCGCAAATGCCGCGTCTGCCAGAGCGCTCCGGCAGCGATGGCCGCCGTCGAGTTCTGCTTCGCGCGCTCGCCCGCAGGGCAGGGACTCAAGTCGATCTGCTGGCTGCTCAAGGGCCGCAAGGTGTTGTTCACCGACCCCACCGCTCGCGTCAAGATCGCATTTCTCCGAGCCCCGACAGCTCGCGGAAACGCTCGGAGCCCTGACCCAGGTCCAGCTCCGCCGCGAAGAAACTCGCCGTGGTACGCGAACGCGCCGCGTCACGATCTGAGCCGCCGGAGCCGCGCTGGCGGGAGCCACTCCCGCCGGCGCGGCGCCTTTCGGACTCGCGGCGTTACCGGACCGGTTCGTCTCCGACGACAGTCAGCCCGATCAGGAAGAACGTCGGGTGGTATCCCGAACCGTTGTCCACGATGGCGTGTATTCAGTCTGTCGTCGTCGTCCGCATGCCGCGCGTCCAGTGACCGGCGCAGCGCGTGCAGGTTCTCACCCTTGTTGACTTACCGGGCGATGCGCTGCTGGTGGGTCTCGTCGGCCAGGTAGCGGGCCGCGTAGATGGTGCGAAGCGCCCAGTACTCCTTGGTCAGCGTGTCTGCTGTCGCTTGGACGAGCACACCTTTCCGACCACCAGGGCTGCCCGGCCTGCGACTGGGCAGCCACGTCCGGCTCGAAATATTTAGGTTCATCGAGGTGACGGACAAGTGGAGAGCACCTGCCAGGCGGCTACGCAATCACCCTGGGCCGGCCCAAACCCGCCCCGCGCTGTGGCCTGACTTTGGGTTCCGTACGACATTCAGATGATCCAACTTTCTCTCCTAACCGAGGAACTCGGTGATCCCTTGTGGCTGGTCAGTGGGGTGGGGCGTGCCCAGGCTGACTCGACACCGATGGTGTCCTGGCGCTCCTGGCTGGCGCCTGAGTAGCGAATACTCAGAGTTGTGTGGCGTGAGTCACATTCAGCTGGTGCGGGTGGTGGGCAGACGAACGGTCGAGCGGATCCGGGCTTAGGGCCCGCTCGGCAGCTCGTCGCTGTCAGATACGCTGGCCGCGCCCGCCCTGATGGCCGGCAACTACTTGCCTGAGCACGGCTGGAGGTCCGGTGGTCTGGGTCTTCGACGAAGCCATGAACGGCTGACGTCCTGATGGCCAATACAGCAGCACCGGGCCGATGGTCGCTCATCAACCAGCCGGCGCCACCGGGAAGCCAGACGCACCCTGATCGTGCTGCGACGATCGCCGCCCATCACGTTCGGCGACGCTGGCCGTTGACCGGTCGGGACACCGACGTGGAGGCGACAGTCCGGCAACTACTGGCGGATGGCCTGCATGGCGTGCTGCTCACCGGTGACGCCGGGGTGGGTAAGAGTCGCCTCGTCGAGGCGGTGCTCAACCGGTGCGCCGCCAGCTCATGCCATGCCGTGCGGATTATGAGCACGCCGGCGGATCGCGACGTCCCGTTCGGGGCGGTCCACCACCTCTTGCCGGAGACGAGCAGGTCACTCGCGGGCTCCACTGAGATCCCGCAGGCCGTCGCGCGGACGTTACTCAAGGTCGCGGAGGGACGGACGATCGTCCTCGGCGTCGATGACGCGAGCTGGCTGGATGAGCCGTCCGCCGCAGTGGTTCGACACCTGGTCATTCACGCCGGAGCCCGGGTGCTGTTCGCCACCCGGACGGAGGCGGTCGGAAAGCTACCAGTCGAGGTGCTACGCCGGTGGAGCCGGCTCGCTCGGATCGATCTCGCCCCGCTCGCCTGGTCGCAGACGAAGCAACTGGTCAAGGCCGCCCTGGGGGCGCCTCCAGACGGTCTCACCCTGGACGGATTGTGGCGGGCCACGGGCGGCAACCCGCTCTTCCTGCGCGAGGTGCTGTGCGGTGCGGTGGACAACGGCGCCCTGACGGTCCACGAGGGCATCGTGACCTGGCGCCACGAAATACCAAGCGACGCCTACCTCAGCGACACGGCGGCGGCGTCACTGGAAACGCTCTCGCCGGAGGAGTTGGACGCGCTGCGGTATGTCGCCCACGGCGATCCGGTTCCGGTCGAGGTGATCGAGCGACTGGTCCCGGTGCCCGTGCTCGAACGGCTGGAGGAGCACCGGTTCATCCAGCTCGACCAGCCGGCACGCTCCCCGCAGGTCACAGTGACCCACCCGTTGCACGCCCACGCGGTACGTGCCCGCACCGGAGCGCTGCGGGCACGACGGATCCGGACCGAACTAGCCACGGCGGTCATGGCCGCCCGGCCCGATGATCGGATCCGCGCGGTCCGGTGGCGTCTGGACGCCCAGTTGGACGTACCCGACGATGAGGTGCTGGCGGCGGCCGACGAGGCGCTGCTCCGCCAGGACATGGCCGTGGCGGAACAACTCGCCCGCCAGGTCCGTACGCCCGCCGGGGCCTGGCGGCTGGGCCGTGCACTGGTCGCCCGCGGCGAGTACGCCGAGGCGGAGCGATGGCTGGCCGACGTGTACCGGGACCTGACCGATCCGACGCAGCGGACGAACGTGGCCGCACTCCGCGCGGTCAACCTCTTCTGGGGTTTCCGGGAGCCGCAGAAAGCACTCGACGTCATCGCCGAGGCCAAGGCCACGTTACCGGTGGACACGTCCAGTGACCTGCTGGCCGCCGAGGCGCTGGTCGTGGTCTTTGACGGCCGGACGGATGAGGCGGTCGAGATGGTGGCCCGCCTGCTGCGCCACCCGCCCCATGATCCGCTCCTGGCCACCGCGATCGCGTCACTACGGCCGCAGCTCCTGCTCTTCATCGGTCGGCCGGCGCAGGCGATCGTGGAACTCACCGCGGATCAGGCCGGGCTGCCCGGGGCTTGGCCGACGATGCGGGCGATGACCCACGCCTGCCACGTACAGGCGCTGATCATGACCGGTGAGATCCGACAGGCGGCCGAGGCGGTGCAGCGCTACTACCGTGACGCTGTCGAGCACGGTTCACCGGCCGCAGTGGGCATCCTCGCCCTGGCGGGTGGGATCTGCGCCTACTACCAGGGCCGGACCGAACAGGCCGCGCAGTGGCTGCGGGAGGCCCGTGCGTTGACTGACGACCACCCCAGATTCCGGTTCCGGGAGATGACCCTGGCGATCGGCGCCGGCGTCGCGGCGCAGCTCGGCCTCGTCGATGAGGCCCGTGAGCTGCTGGGCCGGCTCGCTCAGGCCGACAACGCCCCGTCGGCGGCCGACTACGGTGCTTTCGGCGAGGTGTGGTCGCTGGTCATATCGGGTGACCGCAGCGGCGCCAGTGCGGTGCTGCGTCGACGGGCGGCAGAGGCGGCGGCGATCGGCAATCTCCTGATGGCGACGGAGTTCCTGCACGTCGACATGCGACTCAACCCATCTGCGGCGACAGCCGCCCGGCTGCAGCAGATCGCGGCGGGCACGGACGGGAAGCTTTATACGCTCCTCGCTGGTCACGCCACCGCGTTGGCCCGCCGGGACGTTCGCGAAATGAACCGGGTCAGCGCCGCGTTCGAGGAGTTGGGGTATCGCGGTTTCGCATTGGAGGCCGCCGCCACCGGGGCGATGTTCCGCGGCGGCCGGGAAACGAACGCGTTGGCCCGCCGCGCCCAACGGTTGTTCGGCGAGCATCAGGGCACGTGGCCGGAATGGCTGCCCGAGCCGAAGTCCGCGCCGGTGTTGACTCGCCGGGAGCAGCAGGTCAGCGAGCTGGCTGCGAACGGGATGGACACCGTGGCGATCGCGCAGGCGTTGACGGTGTCCACCCGGACGGTGGAAAACCATCTGCAGCGGGCGTACGGCAAGCTCGGCATCCACGGCCGCGCGGAGCTGGCGTCGGTGCTCGCCGAGGACGGTTTTTTCATACACCGGTAACCGCAGGGTTGCGCTGGTCCTGCTGTTCGCGTACGAGCGGATGGCTCCGGCGCGCCGCGACACTTCCCCAACGAACAAGCAGCCCTCAAGTGCGTATACATGGCTTTGATGTGCCTCGACCTGACCGGCGCGGGCCGCCGCCGATGGACCATGCGCTGGAAGGCACCGCTGAACGCCGTCCAGATCGCCTTCGAGGGCCGGCTCACCCCGGCCAACGACTGACCACCTCAACAACCAAGATCAGCCGTTAACTTGACCCCGCGAGACGCTGGGATGGGCCACCCCAACCCAACGCCTCGCGGAACTCATCGCGCCTTAACGATTGCACTCAAACCTTGACCCCAAGCCCCGAAGACCGGCGACATCGTCAAGATCACCAAGTTGAGCAGCTGGGCCGACAAGATCGCGGCGATCCGTCGTATCGGATTCGAGGCTCTCGTAATTTATGACCGCGGTCAGCGATGGAGGATCTCGACCTGGATCGCACCGCCGAGCACGCCGGCGGGACAGATCGCCACCAGGGCTGTTAACACGGCAAGGACGACCCTGGGCCCACGCTCCAGATGCGGGTTGAGCCGGTAGACCGCCGTCGCCATGAGCAGCAACCCGGGAAGCATCATCAGGAAGGAGCGTCCGCCTTCGGCAGCGCTGGTCGCCACGACCATAAGCACGAACGCGGTCGCAAGCAGCCACAGGTCGCCGGAGCGAGGCGGCGCGACCTTCAGGTCGGTGACTCTGATCTTGAGTGCGTCGGCGAGTTCGCCGCGAGTTCGGGCGGCCTGGACGGCGACCGTCACATCCGCCATCTCGTCCGGCGCCATCTGACCTGCCGCGACTTGCGCGGCAATCGTCGCCAAGACATGCTCCTTATCCCGTTCGGTGATCAACCTTTGAGCGATCGCAGCGGCACGCCTGGCGTCCTCGACGACTGTGGGTTCGCACGTGTTTCTGTCGAAATAGGACATCTGCTGCGCCCGCACGAAGACAAGGTCGCCCGCTCGCAGGGGCAACAGCTCCGAGACTGTCCACGAGGTCCTCGTCCAGCCCCGTTGAGCGGCTGGAGGGTGAACCGCGGCTGGCCGTCCTCGATCGTGATGTCCTTGACCGCGTAGGGCTTCCATCGACGATCGCGCAACTCGCCCGGCCTCTGCGCGATGCTGAAGTCACGGAGGCTCGGCGCCTGGCGACCGCCCACCGTGGTCACGTGCCGCGCGGGGTGGTCGGTGCACGGATGCTTGGGCCACGGCGGTCCCACATCATCAAAGAAGACGCGGCTGCCATGCTCATTGGCGTAGAAGTAGACCGACGCGCCGCAGAGGGGGCAGCGGGCGTTCGGGGCGATCCACCCCACCGCACTGCGGGGCGGCGTTGGAGGTGATGGCGATCTCGCATAGCTCCGCCGAGGCGGCGCGGAAGCCCTGGCAGAAGAACGACTCACGTTGTGGGTGACCACCCAGTGCCGCTTACCGCCCGAAGTTGTTCGCCAATGCCCGCGACGTCGGTACGTCGTCACCAGATCACCGCAAGGCGTTGCGTCAGCATCGCTGCAGGATAGCCACCGTCACCGACGAAGCCGCTAGCGGCAGGCGCATGGTGGTGCGTGGCTCGAAGGGTGGCTATGACAGACGAGACCGGCTCCACTGGGACGGCCATGACCGGCCCCACCACGGGCCGGTCTCGCCAATAGTCAAGTGACGCTGTGTAACGACTACGACTCCTGGTGCTGCCACCGACAGTGCGCGGATCTGTCGAAAGTAGCGCGCTCGGCCCGGCTAGCTGACCCGGCGCTGGATACGCCACAGGCCGAGGGCGGCGAGGAGCGCGCTGAGACCGAGATACAGGGCTAATTCGATCAATTGGAAGGGCCAGAAGCGACGGTTGGGCTGGTAGGCCATGTCGACGTAGAGGTCGAGTTTGCCGAGGCACACCGCGGTGTCACCGAACCTGCCGGTGGCGCCGGTCTTCGGGGCGTTGCTGAAACATTCGTTGAAGGCGGCGTCGGACAGTTGCCGGCCATCAGGTGTCAGGAGCTTGCTGGTGTTCGTGACCCAGGCGTCCGGTATCTCCAGCCCTCCGACGACCGGACTGCCGGTGATGCTTCCCAAGCTCCGAGCCTGGTTGATGGCGTCGGCACTCATCGGTACGGTGAACTGCTCGGCCGGCATGAAATGCGGTCGCAGGAGGTTCGGTACGGCGAACTGCACGGCGATCACGGCCAGGAACACCAACGCCATCGCCGGCAGGGTACGCCGTACCAGGAGCCCGGTGACGGCGCCGAAGGTGAAGCCGAAGGCGGCGTACCCGATGGGCGCGATACCGCGTGCGCCGAACAGGATCGCACTGAACCGGTCGCCGGCTGCCTGGTCGACCGGGGCCGCCGCCCAGGTCAGCAGCGCGCTGAGCGTACCGACGACGGCCATGCTGGCAAGGCCGAGAACCGCCAGCTCGACCGCGAGCCAGCGGCGGCGGGGCACGCTTTGGTTCCACACTAGTCGATGTGTGCCGGACTCCAGTTCCCGGGCGATGAGCGGCGCGCCCCAGAACGCCCCGATCAGCGCGGGTACCAGGCCGAAACCGGTGGCGAGAAACAGCATCGCCTGCCCGTACTGGCCCGGAAGCTGGGATGCGTCGCGCGCGGCACGGATGTCGCTGCCGAGATGAATCAGGCCCTGGCCGGGTGCGGTCAACAGGCAAATGTGGCACTGGCCGACGCGCGGCGCCTACGAGAAGTAGGCGCCGCGCCGGGCGGATCCGCCGTGGCACGTGCCTCCCGCCAGAGCGGATATCGACAGTGATTTTGGCAGGTCAGGTTCGGTGGAACGGGTCAGGAAAACGCCGCTGGCCAAGCGGGAACCGCCGGGTCCAGCTCACCGGCTTCATCACCCCCGGACCCAACGGACAACCCATCCTCGCCCGCATGATCCTGTCCTGCTGCGCCGCCGACGGCCGACCCGCCAAGCTCGGGATGGCCGGCAACGCGCCCACCGGTCTGGCCAACGACACCTGGATCCAGGTCACCGGCCGCTACACCGACCGCGTCACCCGTGACCCCAGCAACGACAAAGAGATCCCCTATATTGACGTCGATTCCTGGCGACAGGTGACCGCCCCCCCAAGGACCCGTACGAGTAGTCCTCCGCAGCGTCGAGCACAACCCGGGTCGAGTACGGCCTCCGGAGCGCCGCAGACACCGCGCGATCCGGTGAGAAACCCGACGAGCACATGCAAGCGGGTGCGTTTTCCTACCGGCGCTCAGAGAGCGGCCGAACCTTCGCTCGCCGGCAATCCCTGGTTGCGCAAACTTCAGACGAGCGCGCACATTCTCGCCACGACGCCGACTGTGCGCGCGGTGGAATCGTTGCCCGTCGAGCATGGTTGCAGCGTCAAGGCCCGGACCGGGCGATGGCGCAGCCACGCGGCCCGCTAGGTTGCAGGGCGCGGGCGATCCGTCACCCGCCCGAGCCTTCTGCCGCGCCGTCGGAGGTGAAGGCGCCGCCGCCGGGACTGGTGTCCAGGTAGACATGTTGATGGCCTTGGCCGGCATCAATGTTGACCTGATCGAGCTGGGTGGCCGCGACGGACCAGGAGGCCGCCGCTTGGACTGCCTGTCGCTTCGCCAGTTCCGTCAGAGCGGTTCGTTGGGTGGGCGGCCCGGTGACGGCGAGGAGATACGACTCGACCGCCAGGGACGCCTGCTCCACGGCGCTGCGCAGCCCACCGCGCGCGACGTTGGTCGCGGTAGTGCCCGACGGAGGATTGGCGAACGGCTCCGCCGCTCGCAGCATGGTCTGTTGCCACTGGCGGGCCTGTTCGGGGCCCGGTTGCCCACTGGTTGGCGTGTCCGCGCGCAGGGCGGTGAGAATGGGAGAGATCTCCTCACCAAGGCGGCGGGCCGTTGCCGTCAACTCGACTATCTGCTGGCTGTCGCGCTTCGCCTCGGCCTCGCGTATGTCAGCGACAGCCGACTCGACGCCGTCCGGTCGATTGGCCGTGTAACCGGCGGCGCCTCCCACCAGAACACCCGCGAGCCCAATCGTCGCGACGACGACAGCGACGCGTGCCTTACGGCGGCGGCGCGTGTCAGGCGCGGACAGCTGATAGGAGGGCTTACCGGTACGGCGCGACACGACATCCCCCTGCGTCGATGGAAGCCTGGACGCAGCCTAGCCGTTCCGCCCGAGCCAGTCGATACCCAGCATGGGTTGTGCAAGCGGTGCCCGCGGCACAAGGCGGCCGGAAGAGATGTCGGGGTGTCGGGCCCAGACGAAGGCGGCTGAACTCGAACTGGCGCTGACGCGCACCCCGCCGAGCGTGGAGGCGCAGCGCGAGGGCGCCGCCGCGCCGGCAGGCAGTCTCGGTGTGCAGGCGCAGCAGCAGGGCGTCGAGCACGATGTCGTTGCCGCCGCCGCGAGCGGCGGCGTTGATGTCGGATAGTTCGTCGGGGGTGAGGATTAGTCCTGTCGATTCGGCGAACGTCGGGTCCACGGGCGGGGCGGCTTCCGGAGCTCGCGTCCGCCCGTGGCGCTGCTCAGCCGATGGGCGGCGATAGGTAGGTGACGGCCGTGCCGCAGTAGCTGGGCGGCAGGGTGATGATCGGGCTGCGGCAGACCTGGATCACGACGCGGCTGATGCTGGCGGTGTGGGTCGAGTTGCCGAGGGTGAACTCGAAGCTGACGGTGCCGTTGTTGGCCGTGCGGGTCTGCCGGGCGACCTCGACGCTGCCGGAGTAGGCGACGAAGGTGGCGCTGCTGTTGTAGTGGTCGTCGAAGCAGACGATGGTCGAGTCGGCCGGCAGCGGCCGGTCGGTGAGCTTGCCCTTGACGGCGACGGCGGTGACGGGCAGGGGTGAGGTGGTGGGGCCGAACTGCCAGCCGAGCGTGCCGTCGGTGGCGCCGTAGCGGCAGGCGTCGCCGGAGTCGGCGTGGAACGGCGTGGTGATGGTGGCCGCTTGGGCGGCACCAGGCGATGCCACGATGGCGAGGGCGGCCACCGCGGCCACCGCAAAGCGTGTTGCTCTCATCGGTTTCCCTTTCGTCGGGAGGGGAGGTGTCGCGTCCGGAAAGACGACAGTGAGGGTCGCCAATATGTTAGGAGCCTTTCCCCTTACAACCAAGGGCGTCGATTCCTCGCTGCCCGGCGGCGCGCTTGGTCGCCCTATCGCTATGCCCTCGGCGGGTTCGGCTTGAGCCGGAACGAGTCGGCCATCTTCTGCCGGTAGATCTGCTGCGTCTGGGCGTCCCACGGGATGCACCACCGTCCGGCCCGTACCAGGGCGGGGCACCTGCTCGTGGCGCAGCCAGTTGTAGATCGCGTCCGCCGGGATGCCCAGCAGTCGCCCGGCCTGTGACGCTGATCTCCCCGTCCTGCACGGCCACGGCCCGCAGGGTGAAGATCTTGTAGACGCCGCGGACCCCGGCGACGTGCCGGGGTGTGAAGCGCAGGTTCTTGCCCGTCCGCAAGCCGACGTCGTTGAGCATCTTCGCGATCTGCATGTTGCTGTGGGTCGCGCCGTGCTCGCGCACGATCGCGAGGGCTTCGGGCGGTGTGCGGCCGGGGCCGCGCCGTTCGACGGTGAGCTCGTCGCTGGCTCCGGTGTGCCAGCGCACCCCGATGCGCACCGCCTCGACGTCGTGCTCCGGTAGCAGGGTTGCGGGGTCATGGTTCGCAGGAACAGGTCCGCGACCGCGTCGTCGATGGTGTCAGCGGTGACCGTCCGGCACCGCGCCGTGGGTTCGGCGCACTTGTAGGTCACCTTGCGGTCCTTGCGGCTGTAGCGGGTACCGATCCGCCCGCCGCAGGCCCCGGTCGCACCGGAAGCCCGCCAGCCCGCCCTGGACTACACGATCTTCGATCTCGCCTCGGTGACGAGGCTGTTCACCACGACCGTCCTGCTCACCCTGGTGGAGAAGGGTCGACTTGGCCTCGACGCGCCGGCGAGCGGCGCCGTATCACCCCACGCCACCTGCTCACCCACACCTCCGGGCTGCCGGCGTTGCTGCAGCTGTGGACTGACTGGCCGGACCGCGAATCCCGGGTACGGGCGTTGCTGCACGCCCCGCTGGTCGACCGACCCGCGGCATCACCTTTGAATACTCCTGCGTGGGATTCATGGTCGCCGGGCTGCTGGCCGAACGTGTCACCGGCCGACGGCTCCCCGATCTGGTGCAGGAGCGGATCTGTTGGCCCCTCATGTTGCGTGGCAGCGTCCACGACGAGAACTCGTGGTCCCTGGGCGGAACGGCGCCACGACCGATGTCGGGCTGGTGTTCGGTGGCCGCGGCCCGGGCCGCGCGGACGGGGTCGGGCCGGAAGCCGGTGCCGGTCAGGCCGGGCAACGCCGGCCTGTTCGGCACGGCCGCCGACGTCGCCCGGTTCGGCGAGATGCTGCGGCAGGGCGGAGCCGTCGACAGGGTCCGCGTCCTCCGGCCGGACACCGTGGCGGAGATGACCCGCGATCAGCTGCCCGCAGGCATCGACCCGGGCTTCCGCCACGGCCTCGGCGTTCGCATCGGTGACCCGCACTGGATGGGCCCGTTGGCGGCGGGCGGCGCCTTCGGCCACACCGGTTTCACCGGCACGTCGCTCCTGGTGGACCCCGGCCGGGATCTGGTGCTGGTCCTGCTCACCAACCGGGTACACCCCAGATCCGATTCACCGCCGCCGGCGCGCATTTTGCCTGGCGCGTCAAAAACGGCGCCAAGAGCCTGCCCCGCCTGCCCGACACCATCGCCCGCAGTAAATCGGCCGGCCGGCGTGGTGCCGGGGTCAGGCACCGCGCGTCGGCGCGCGGCGCAGCGAGCTGGTCGCGTTCACCCCGGCGTTGTCACTCACCCCGATGCCCAGCCGCTCGACCAGTTCCCCGCCCAGCCAGGCAGTCATCACGGCCAGGATGATGCCCGCGAAGCTCAGGACCAGCGCGGCGGCGTTCGGTTCCCAGTTCTTTCCGGACAGACGCACCAGCCAGCTCACCGCGAACAGGATCACGACAACCAAGTTGCCGGTGCCGTGCACCGCGCCGATCCGCTTGGCCCGGGTGCCGGATGGGATGGCCCTCCAGTCGATGAAGCCGAAGAGGGCGGCGACCACGCCGCCGATGACACCCCCCGCGATGGTGTACGCGGCGGAGATCTGGAATCCCACTCGGTCGGTGATCAAATAAAGGATGTCGAAGATGACCGACGTAGCAAGGAGCCCGAGCGGGAACACGATCAGCATGGGATGAATCGCGTGACCCATCGCCTTGGCTCGACTTTCCACCGTAACCTCCTGTCGGGGCGACAACCGCGCCCGTATACCCGGACCGGACGCCGATACACCCGGCGGACGGTCCGGTTCATGGTGAAGTCACGGTGCCGGGCCATCTCGACGCCTTGGTCCCAGGTCAGAGAGGCCCGTAACCGCTGCGGTAGCCAGTTCATCGCCGCGCTCAACTGGGACACGACGTGTTCGGAGACCTTGCCCTCGGGCAACCCGACCAGGATCACGAACCCGGGTGGCGCGTTCCACCAGGGTCGCGATCGCCGAATAACCGCGTGCACCCCGACGGACGCCCTCGAGCAGGTCACCTGCCCAATGCCCGGGCGCCGCCCGGTCAGCGACCTCGGCCGGCCGGTCAGCGATCCACGGTCGGGCCGAACGCACCGCCCCGGCTGGCACCGCCCTGGCACGACGAGCGGCCCGTCCCGACCGCAACGCCACCTGCCGAGTCAACTCGGCACGCAGGTTACCCCGCGCCTGCAGATAAATCGCCTGTAGATCGTCTCGTGCGACACCCACATCTCCGGCGTGTCCGGGAACTGCACCGGCAGCCGAGCACCGATCTGCTGCGGCGAGCGACGTCGTCGCAGCATATCCAGCACCGTCTCACGTTGATCGGCATTCACGTCGCCGTACACCCCTGGTACGCCGACCGTCCCGCCCGGTCCGGTCAACGACCGGCGGGCGGCGTGGCACGGCGGATCCGGGCGGCCGTCATTTGCCACGCGTGCGCCTCGTCGACCAGGCAGCCGGCGAGCAGCTCGCGGCCCCGGGCGAGGACCGCGAGGGCGTCGGGGTGGCCCGGCAGCCACTGCTCGGCGTCCCCGACGGTCAACTCGGCGCGCCGGCCGGGCAGCGGCGTCGCCCCGGGTGGCAGGCCGCCGAGCCGGTCGAGGTGCCCGGCGGAGAGGATCTGATACCACATGGCGTCGGGGATGAGCGCGTCGGCGAGCATCTCCACCCCGGGCCGCCGGGTCACCGGTTTTCCGTCGCTCGGGAGCCGCTGCGACCACTCTGGCGTGGTCACCCGACGGCTGTCCGGCTCGGCGTTCACTCCGGCCCAGGCCAGCAATCCGCTGTGCGCGTGCAGCTTGTCGCGCAGCCGGTGCATCGGCCCGGCCAGGTCGCCAGCGTCGGCTGGGTCGGCGCTCGGCGGCGCGACGGTGAACGCCGCCGCCGGTAGCACGTCGTGGTAGCCGCCGACGGTCGCGGCCACCAGCCGGTTGGTGAGGTCGCCGGCGAGCAGGGTCACCGCGATGGCTGTGGGCAGGGTGGACAGCACGGCGGCGGTGGCCGCGCCGGCCGCCTCGGCGGTGAGCGGAACCCGCACGCCGAGCACGACCGCGCTCAGCTCGTCCGCGGGTCCGCGCTCGGCGTGCAACCAGTCGAGCGCCACGTTCAGCAGGGGCGGGGGCAGTTGGCACGGGACGTCGCCGAACGGCGCGCCGAGTGGCCCGCGCAGGTAGGCCCGGGCGGATATGCCGAACTCCTCGATGTCGTGGCTCGGGCCGCGCCGGGCCACCGAGACCAGAGCGTCGCGCACACCGGCAGCGCGCAGTTGCCGGGCCAGCAGCTCCGGTATGGCGAGGACAAGCTCGGCGGGGAGCGGGCCGAAGTCGATCACGAGGAGCTGCGCGCCGGGCAAGGCGATCGGTGACGAGACGGCGGCCGGGCCCACCGGCTCCCCGCCGGCTCCCGTCGCTTCGAGCCGGAGCAGAGCCTGCCGGAGCGCGGCCACCGCGACGGGCACACCGGCGTCGTCCGAGCGGACTTCGATTGTCAGGCTGTGCTGCTCGCGCAGAGTTTCATCGATATCGAGCACTACGACGACGGCCATGTGTCCCCCAATAGTGGCGCATCCTCACTCTGCGGCAGCCCCATTCCTGAACTCCGCTTCGCACGCCGCCCGGAATGGAGGAGAAAATATTTGCGTATGTCTATTGACAGTGGAAGGGGGCTGTCGGGGAGCATATTGCCGTCGCCGTTTTCCGGGAGCCCCGCCAGGCGCGCAGCGCTCCAAACTGGCCAATCTGTCTCATTAGCGCGAATAAGCGCAGCATGAAATAGCGCGGCCCAGATCCCGCGATGTAACACAATCGAAGAGGTCAACGCTATTTGCGAATCCCAACGACTATCGCCGCACTTTCCAACCTTCCGGTAACGGCCGAGGCCCGTGATTCGATCGCCGTACGGGGTCCGGCCGTCTCGGTACCGTCACCCGCAGCCGCCCCGCAGCCGGGTGGCGGCCCGCCGGTCCGGTGCGAGGGGTGAGCGTCGTGGCCGGCTCGGGTGAATCTCGGGGCGTGGTGGTCGGCGTCGCCATCGGCACCACCAGCACCAAGGCTGTCGCCTACGACACACGGGGCCGCCTCAAGTGGCGCGTTCCGGGTCATGATTTACCGGCTTGTCACGGGCGGGAACCCAGGGGCAAAGCAAAGTCGGTTGATCATGTCCGGGATGCGGCGAGTAGGGGCAGGATCAGGAGTTTGTTGCCGTGGAGCCGTTCCAGGATTTCCTTGATTTTGGTGTGGCCTGCGAGGCGGATCAGTCCGATGGCGAGGTTGCGGAACAGGGCCATGGTGTGGGCGACGGTGCCGAGCCAGGCGTGATGGTGGTCTTCGGCGAAGAGGACGTCCCGGACCCAGTGGATCTTGTTTTCGATTCCCCAGTGTCGGCGGGTGTAGTCGGCGACGTCGGCGGGTGTGGCGGCCTGGGCGGTCAGGTTGGTGATGCCGTGGACGATGTCTTTGCGCAGGCGTTGGCCGGTCAGGTCGTAGGTGTCGCGGCGGATCCGGAAGACCTGCGCGGCGGCGGGGAAATCGATGCCGGCGGCGTCGGCGGTCCAGATCCTTCGTTCGATGATGAGTCCCGAGTGGTGTTCGCGGTGGGTGTGGGCGGCGGTGTCGCTGGTCGCGGCGGGTAGGCGCTGCCAGATCGCGGCGAGGAGGGTGGGTCTGTTGCCCTTGACGGTGAACACGTAACCGGCGCCGCGTTGGTGCAGGTAGTCGGCGGTCTCGGTCGAGGGGTGCGCGGCGTCGGCGGTGATCACCGTGCCGGCGATCTCGACCGGGTCGAGCAACGTCTGAACCTGGGTGACCTCGGTGGTGTCATCGGGCACCCGGAGTTGGGCGATCACGACGGCGGTGTCGTGATCGCATCGCGGAGAACAGTTTCACGTTGTCGGCGGGGTCGCCGTCGTGGGAGGCCCGTACGGTCTTGCCGTCCAGGGCCAGGCCGGGTCGCCCGCCGTCGGTGGGTGGAATGCGGGTGGCTATCCACTGACACAGCAGCGGGTCCGTGGCGGCAGCGTCGATCGACTCGGCCAGCCGGCGCAGGGTGTCACGGCTGGGCGGCATCCGCCTGCCGAGACGGGGGTCCAGGCGAGCACCCGCGGCGGCCAGCAGCAGCGTGGGCAGTTCAGCCACCCGGTCAGCGGCCTGACGGAAGTTGCGGGCCCCGCAGAGCACCGCCAACGCCAACATGGTCAACACCGCCGGGAGTCCGTGACGCACTCCCCGAGGCTTCCGTGGATCGCTGACCTGGCAGAACACCTCGTACAACGCGGTCACGTCCGAGACGTCGATGTCGGCGCCACCGTCGGCGACGGCGACGGTCAGGGCATGGGAGACTGCCACGAGCGGCCTTTCTTTGCAGACGATGCTGGCGTAGAGAACCTTCATCATCCACTTAGGAAGGCCGCGACCATGCGCCGGCCTCATACAGCGAACCCACCGCTGAACAGCACGTCTACATGATCACCTGACTTTGCTTTGCCCCTGGCCCCACCCCCGAGGAGCGGATGGCGGCGGCGTGCAACTGCGGCGGGTCCCGGCAACGGATTCCCGCGACCGTCTGATGGCGGCCCGAGCCGTCGTGATCCGGCGCGCGGTGGCGATCGTCATCCTGACGGTGGCCGTCGGCGTGCTGGCCGCTCCCCTGTTCCGTGCCCCCGCCCGCATCGACGTCGCCACCTGGCCGGCCGACGGCGCGTCGATGTCGGCCGGGCCGGCTGTGGTGCGGCTGAGCGCCCCCGCCCCGGTCCGGCCCGGCGAGGTCCACGTCACCGTGGTGAACGCCGACGGCCAGGTCATGTCCGTGGGCGCGCCGCGGGTCGCGGGGGCCGAGGTGTCGCAGCCGATAGGCATGTTGCCGACCGGCAGTTACCGCGTCGCGTACCACCTCGAGCTGGAGAATCTCACCCAGGTCTCCGGCAGCACCGCGTTCGGTGTCGGAATGGCGGCGCAGCCGGCCGGGTGGGACGAGGCGGAGGCCCGCGAACAGTCCGGGGCGCCTGAGGCGGGCGGTCACCAGCACGTCGCCGGCGGCCTCGACCCGCTCACCGCGGTGGCGCTCGGGGCGAACGTGATCGTCCTGGCGGGCATCGCGGTCCTCGAGGTCCGCCGCCGCCGCGCGCGGTGACCGCCGTCAGTACCGAACCGCGGGTAGGGCCACGTCAGGCCCAGCCCGCGTCGCCGGGCATCGGGCCGCGCGCCGATCGGCCGCCGGCCCGGAGCACGGCCGCCGCCACGGCCGGACGCAGCAGCCGGGCCGGCTCGTCGACCAGGTTCAGCACCCGGAGGAAAGCGTTTCCCAGCGCCGGATCGGTACGGGCAGCGGCGTGCAGCCGGGGCACGTACGCGTTCACAAACCGCACCTTGGCCGTCCGCCGCCCAGCACGCCGCTGAACCGGAGGTCGGTCCCCGCCGAGATCGACCACGGCCCGTCGATGATCCGGGCGGCCTTCCGGAAGAAGCGCCGCCAGTCCGGGTCGCCGCCAGAACGGAACAGGTCGCGCAGCATCAGGCCCTGCAGAACGGCCACCGTGATGCCCTGGCCGTAGACAGGATTGAAGCTGCACAACGCGTCGCCGGTCACCAGGAATCCCCGAGGGAACCGGCCGAGCCTCTCGTAGCGGCGGCGGACGCTCTCCGGATAGCGCATCCGCACCGGCTCGGTCACCGGGACCGCCGCCCGGATCATCTCGGTGAGCTCCGGCACGCCGAGCGACTCGGCGAACCGGGCGTAGCCCTCGTCGTCGCCGGGCGGCTGCTCACCGAGCACCCCGCTGAGCGCCACCGCGAAACGCCCGTTCTCCTGGACGGCGACGATCCCCGTACGCGGGCGACCGGGCACCGCGTTGATCAGCAGGCCGGACAGACCGCCGAGGTGGCCGGAGTTCCGTTCGTAGAAACGGCTGACGTAAGTGACGTCCACCGGCACCCGCTCCTCGCGCGCGATCGGACAGCCGAGCCCGGCGAGCCAGACCGGGGTCCGGGTCGCCCGCCCGCATGCGTCGACCACCAGGTCCGCCGGGAGATCCGACACCGTTTCCGAGCCGTACGGCGTCACCGTCACGCCCCGGACGCGGTTCCCGTCGGCCTCGGTCAGCAGGCCGGTCGCGACGATGCCCGGGCACAGCTCGACGTTGGGGAGCTGCCGCACCCGGGCGCGCATGGCGTGCTCGATCAACGGGCGGCTGGCGCCGACGCCGACCAGGTCGGAGGGCGCCCGGCGCATCCGGTAGCCGTCGTTGAACCAGTGCACCTCCTCGTTGAGGTCGACCAGCGGGGCGCCAGCGCCGGTGAGGTCGCCCGAGAACCCGGCGAAGATCTCGTCGAGCGCCAGGCGCCCGCGGGCCAACAGAACGTGCAGCTGCCGGGATTGCGGCACGCCGCGGCGGGGCAGCGCGGCGTCCGGCGGGGTGTCCCGGTCGATGACCGTCACGGTGTCGTAGCGGTCGCTGAGGACCTGGGCGGTGATCAGGCCGGCGACGCTGCCGCCCAGGACCACGGCGGTTCGGGCGTGCGCCATGGCCTGACCGTAACGGTGCGGTGACGCCTGATGTTCTCGCAACGTGCGGTGCCTGCGCCGGGCTCAGCCCACCGGTCGTACGTCACCCGAGCGCCTGTAGCCGAACTCGACGATCTGGTGGGCCATCGGGGTGTAGGCGTCCCGGTCCTCCGGCGCGAACGTGCCGAGCCCGTCGACGTAGCGGTTGAACATGCAGAACGCCGCGGCGATCAGCACCGTGTCGTGGATCTCCACTTCGGTGGCGCCCTCCGCGCGGGCGGCGGCGATCATGTCGGTGGTGACCTCCCGGCCGCTGATCTGCACCGCCCCCGCGATCCGCAGCAGGGCCCGCAGCTTGGCCGGGACCGGGGCGGTCTCGAGATCGGCCCGGACCTGGTCGACCAGGGTCATGCCGCCGTCGAGCTGGACGGCGGCGAACGCCGAGTGCGACGAGCAGCAGAAGGTGCACTCGTTGCGCCCGGACACGTACGCGGCGATCAGCTCCCGCTCACCCGGCGGCAGCGAGTGGGGCGCGCGCAGCAGCACCTCGGCCAGCTCGTTCAGCGGCGCCGCAGTCTCCGGGCGGTAGTGCATCGGTCCGGTGATGCCGGGAAACTCTTTCTCGTCGAGTCCGAGATCGATGTGCGCCATGGCGATCATCCCTCCACCTGAATACCCGCACGGGGCGGCGTGACAGACGCCGCACGGCCAACCTCCCACCCCCGCCGTCGTCCGCACGTCTCTTCCCGTGCGGTGCGGGGTTACGCCGATCGCGGCACACATCAAGCCGCCGCTCCTCCGCTGCGGAGAGAAGCGGCGCCCATGTGCTGCCCGGAGAGTGGACTTCGGTGATTCAGCGCGCGCGGCGGTAGTGCATGGACATCACGCCGTTGCTCAGCGGCTCGGCCGAGAGCAGCTCGAGCCGGCGGGTGGCCGGCAGCCCGCCCTGATACATCGTCG
Organism: Micromonospora sp. NBC_01638; assembly: GCF_045209745.1. Classification (NCBI taxonomy): domain Bacteria; kingdom Bacillati; phylum Actinomycetota; class Actinomycetes; order Micromonosporales; family Micromonosporaceae; genus Micromonospora; species Micromonospora sp. NBC_01638. The sequence continues at coordinate 5,175,752 of NZ_CP109273.1, read as the reverse complement.
GGCCGTGGCCTGCGATCATGGGATGAACAAGCAGCTTGTACTCGTCGATCAGGTCCAGCCGGTCGAGCTCGGTCGCGAGCTTGCCGCTTCCGATCAGCACCCCGTCCGGGGTCGCGTCCTTGAGCTTCTGCACGCCCTCGCGCAGATCGCCGGTGATGTGGTGGCTGTTGGTCCACGGGAAGTCCGTGCGCGTCGACGACACCACGTACTTGGGTTGAGCCTCCAGCTTGGCCGCCCACTCACGCATGGCCGGCGGCGCCTCCACGTCACCGCGGGCGACTGCCGGCCAGTAGCCCTCCATCATCTCGTAGGTGACGCGGCCCCACAGCATCGCCCCGCTCTCGTCCAAGAGACGGGTGAAGAAGGCGTGCGTCTCGTCGTCGGCGATCCCTTCCTGGTGGTCGACGCAGCCGTCCACAGTGACGTTGATGTTGAAGGTGAGTAGTCCCATGGCCGGGGAGTCTAGCGCCACTACGACGTCGAGGCCTACCCTCCGTAGCCTCTCCGCTGCACTTGACAGAGCGACAAGACCGAACATCACACGGTGGGGTGACAAGCGTTTTTCGGCTACGGGCCGTCAGACCAGTTCCGGAATCACCTTGTTGGCGAACAGGTCGATGCTGGTCCGGTCGTAGGCCGCGTCGACGAATCGGACGATCAGATAACCGAGGCCGGACTGGCTGGCCTTCGCCAGCCGCTCGACGATCTGTTCGGGCGTGCCGACCAGGCCGTCCGCGAAGTAACGCATGAGGGGCTCGAGCTCCTCGGCCGGCAGCAGCGGCTCGTAGTGGGCCCGGGTCCAGGCCACCTTGTCGGCGACTTCCTTCTCGGTCTCACCGATTGTCACGTTGAGGGTGATTGACCGGACGATCGCGTCGAAGTCGGTGCCCACATCCTTGCAGTGCTCGGCCAGGACCTGGGACTTGTGTGCGAACTCGTCCAGCAACACGCCGAAGTGCGTGTACTGCGCGTACTTGGCCGCGATCCGCAGCGTCTTCTTCTCGCCGCCGCCCCCGATCCACAACGGGATCCCGCCCTCCTGCGCCGGCAGCGGCCGGCAGAACGCACCGTCGACCTGGTAGTGCTTTCCCATGAGGGTGGCCGTGCCGGTCGTCCACATCTGCCGCATGATCTGCACCCCCTCGTCGAGCATGCCGAGCCGATCGGCGACACTGGGGAAGTCGTAGCCGTAAGTACGCCATTCGTGCTCGAACCAGCCGGCGCCGCGCCTGCATCTCGCCTGCATCTCGACGCGGCCGTATCGAGCCGAACGCGTGCTCGCGGTACGGTCCCGAGCTCGTACTCGCCGAAGCCGTTGAGCAGCGCGCAACGCCGGGGCCGGCCCTTTGGGACCCGCTTCGGGAAAAGGCCGAGGAAGATCACCACGGAGGCGTCGCCGCGGGTCCACGCGTTGCCGTAGACACGGTGAAATAGAACTTGCTGAGCATCGCCGAACGGGCGAGATCGCCACAGTCAATGCCTCGCCAAGGTTGTCCAGAGAGCATCCGCCCCGGTCGGCGACGCGTGGCAAACTCGGAGAGGTCGCCCGTCGTGCTTATGGCGTAGACCTCATGCCGTGCGTGTTTTCGATCTGATCGTGCGAGAGCGGCGTCGCATGGCCGAGTTGCTTCGCGGCCTCGACTCGGACCAGTTGCGCCGCCCCAGTCTGTGCGGTGGGTGGACCGTCCGGGATGTGGCCGCCCACCTGACCACGTACCTCCGTTTCGGTCAGGCGAAGATCTACCTGGCGATTGTCGCCACCGGGGCCGACTTCGACCGCTGGAACGTGATGCTCACCCGCCGGGCGGCCCGGGCGTCGACCAGCGAGATCATCGCCGCGCTGGCCGAACGCGCGGAATCGCGGACCACGATTCCCCGCTCCGGCTACGACCCGGTGCTGACGGATGTCGTCCTGCACGATCTCGACATCCGCCTGCCGCTGGGAATCGGCCGGGACGTCGACGAGCCCCACCTGCGGGTCGCGTTCCGGCACCTCGCGGATCGGCCCTCACCCGGTTACGCGGTGGGTTCGCGGTTGCACGGGCTGCGACTCGTGGCGCCGGACGCCGACTGGGACCACGGCACGGGCCGGCTGGTGCGTGGCCCGGCCGAGCAACTGCTGCTGGCCATGGCCGGCCGACCGAGCGCCCTGAGCGCCCTCGACGGTGACGGTGTGCCGCTGCTGCGGCATCGGCTGCACAACACGCCGCGTCGTGGAGTGCTCGAGCGGTGCGCGGCCCCGCTCCAGGTCCTGCTGAACCCACCACCGCTCGAACGCCGCTCGCGCCAGGCACTCGTGCCCGACCGCTGAACTCCACCGGGAGATCCGTTCTGAGCTGCGCGTGGCCGGTCTGCTCGCGCAAACTCGGCATCACCTCGCGCCAACAGCTGTCCGAGACGCCACGCGCCCGTGGCGAGCCCAGCTCTCGCTGATCATCTTCCGGGCTCCCTCTGCCGGGCCACCTCGGGAGGTGGCGATGGGGGCCGAATGGACGTTCTGGCCTTGCCAGCCACGAGCCAGTTGCAACGCGGTCATCCCGTCGAGGCTGACGGGGTCGATCGCGGCGCCGGCCAGCAGCAGAGCCGCGATGACCCGTTGCACGTTGCGTTTCGATCGCGTGCATCAACGCCGTCCGCCCTTCCCCGTCGCGGGCGTCCACGTCGGCGCCCGCCTGCAGGAGCACATCGACTGCGGCATGATCCCCGCGTCGCGCTGCCAAACGGAATGGTGATGACCAGGACGAAGCAGATCAGCGCGGCGAAGCCATACCCGACAGCCAGCACGATGCCACCGCCGAAGATGAGCCACAGCACTTTCAGTACGAAACGAATCACCCCTCAGACATGAGCGACGCTCGCCACCGGCGACTCGATCGGGCGTGGCGCGGACCGCGGTCGGTGCGGTGACGATGCTCTGCTGATGTCTCGACTGCCCAAGCTGCATCTCGTCACCTTCCTTGCGGACGAAGAGGAGATGCCCGCCGATGAGGCTCATCGTCACGCGCCGGCCCCCACCCGCCCATCGGCGGCAGCCGGGCCTCGTCCTCGGTGAGGATGGCCTGGCGCAGGTCCCGCAGCCGCCGGCTCGGCTCCAGGCCGAGTTCACGGCGCAGCGACGAGCGCAGCCGGTCGAAGGAGGCCAGCGCGTCGGCACCCCGCCCGCTGCCGTAGAGCGCGACCATGAAGGCCGCCTGCAGGCGGTCACGGCCGGGATGAGTCCGGGCCAGCGCGGTGAGTTCCGGTACGGCCCGTGCGTGCCGGCCCAGACTCAGCTCGACCTCCAGCCGTTCCTCGATCACCTGCAGCCGCGACTCCTCCAGGCTCATGGCCTCCGGCTCCAGCATGCCATCGGCGAGACCGGCGATAGCGGGTCCGCGCCACAGGTTCTCGGCCCGCAGGAAGGACCCGACGGCCTCCGCCGCGCGACCCGCGGCCAGCGCCCGCCGAGCCCGGTGGGCCTCGTCGTCGAACCGGGTCCGGTCCAGCGCGCCGGGCTCCACCGTCAGCAGGTAACCGCCCGGCCGGCGTACCAGCGAGCGCTCGGGCAGGCCGCCGGCGATGAGCTGGCGGCGCAGGGCCGCGGCGCAGTTGCGGATCTGACTAGCCGCGGTGGCCGGCGGCCGCAGCGGCCACAGGCAGTCGACCAGTCTGTCGGCCGGGACCACCCGGCCGGCCCGCAGCAGCAGCACGGCCAGGATCCGCTGCTGCCGGCGTCCGCCGAGCGGCAGGGGCGTTCCTTCGACGGACGCTTCCAGCGGGCCGAGGATCCGGAACTCCATGCGATGACCTCCATGCCGACCGCACCCCGCGCACGGCCTGGTCATCAGGTTGCCCAGCACGGGTTGGCGTTTCCTTGGCAGCGCCGTACGCCGTGGCAACCAAACGAAGCGTCCCCGACTTCGCGGGGCTGAGAACACCCATCAGGAGGCACGGTGGAAATCACCAGACGGGCCCGCAGAGGCCTGGCCGCCGCGGCGGTCGCGGGAGCGGCGGCGTCGCTGCTGGTCGCGTCCCCGGCGCTGGCGACGAGCGACTACTGCTCGGTGAGCGGATTGTCGACCAGTTGCCGGACGTACTACATCCCGTCCAGCTACATCGGGCACTTCATCGACTACACGGTCTGCGGTGGCACGATCGGCGCCAGTTTCCGCGTCCGTGACTACCAGAACGGCGCGGTCGTCAAGAGCGGGAGCATCGGCCCGGCGAACTGCACCTCGGGCCGGGTGTCCGGCCTCTTTTCGAGCTACCGGTTGGAACTGCACGCGACGGCCCTGGGCGCCGATGGCTCGATCGACAACGTTTGACATCCTCGCCGTCCTAAAGGACGGAGATTCCCTCCACGCTGCGCGTGGAACACGCGGCGTCCGGGTGGGTTACCGCTTCGCCGCGCGGTGCCAGCACGGATGCTGGGATTGCTTGCCGGTTGTCCTTGCGGGACCGGAACCGCGGCGGTGCCACCTTGCGGCCCTTGCGCTTGCCGGTGACCGAGGAGAAAAAGTTACGGTACGCCACGTTCAGATCCGCGAGTGCCTGCTGCAAGACCACGGCGGACACCTGACCCAACCACGCCCGTTCCAGGGTGTCCTTGGCCTGGGTGATGACCCGCTTGGACAGGTCGGCGTCCGAGACGTACTCCTCGCCAGCCTCGCGTGCCTGCTGACGCAGACGCAGCCCGTCGTTGAACACCACCCGGGCACACCCGAACGCTCTCGCCAACGCGGTGCGCTGAACGGCGTCCGGATAGACCCGGAAGTTGTAACGAAGCTGCACGAGACCGAGTGTCCCATGTTGGTCTATGGCAGATCTTGAAGGCATCCGCACTGGTAGACGAGTCGGCGGACGCGCCAGGAATTCCCCGACCTCGCGCGTCACTACTACCGGGCCAACAAGCTCTGGTCAGGCGCGTACTCCGCGGGCTCCATGGGGGCGGAGCACCGCTGAGCACCGTGCGTCAGTACATCGAGCAGCAGAACCACCCGGTCTAAGGCACTACTCGGGCCTTGGCGGCCCTCCCAGCACGGACCTTCACCCCCGCCCTGAAAGGCGGAGCACCAGCCCGCGACCCGGTAGCACCCGCCTCGGTCCGGAGGGGTCGCGCGCTGCGACCCCTCCGGACCTCGGTGTGTGGTGCCCGTCCGGGCACCACACCCCCCGAAGTGGCGCAGGGCTCAGAGGTCAGCCCACGCGGTGCACGTCCAGCCCCCGCCGTCGACCGAGTAGCAGGCGTGATGCTGGTCCAGGTTGCCGGAGCTGGCCGGGTAGCCGTCCACCGTGGCGGTGTCGTAGTAGTCCGGGCGACCCCAGAGCATGGTCCTGGACCTGGAATCGGTGATCATCCAGCCGTACGAGGTGTAGACCTGACGCTCGATCTTGAAGCTCCAGGTGCCGCCCGCGCCGTAGTTCGGGTTGGCCGACGAGATGGTGAACCGCGCGTAGTAGGTGCAGGACGTGGTCCGCCGCACCTGGAGGCTGAACGCGCCCCACAGCGCGGCCGGACTACCTGACGAACACGAGCCGGATGCCTGTGCCGGCACCGCCGGGAGCCCGGTGAGCAGTGCCACACCGGCGGTCACGGCCACAGCCGCGCGCTTCAATCTGTTGGTGCCCATTCGCATGTCGTTGGTCCTCTCGCCGCCTGGACTGACATCTCAATGCTCGGCGTGCCGGACATCGCCGACGCATCGCGCGCCCATCGCGGCGGCGGCAACGCCCACGCGGTAGACGACACGGGTCCCGCCCCCGACGAACGGGGACGGGATCCGTGCGGGCGCGGTGTTACCAGGTGTAGCCGATCGGTAGGAGACGGTTGGACACCGCCCGTCCGTACGCCACGAAGCCGGCGACGTTGGGATGCCCGGAGTGCGGACTGTCCTTCGACGTCGGCGGCTCGCCGTCCTCGTCGTCCGCGCCCTGCTGGGTGTAGTACTCACTCACCGGAGACCCAGAGCGAGTTGAAGTAGGACTCGCTCAGCAGCGGCCCGCCGAGTTCGTGGTCGGCCCAGTCACCCCGTACGTCCACGTAGTTGGTCTTCACCGCCAGGTCGAACGTCGACCCGATCGTGATCACCAGCTTCCCGGCCATCTCGGTGAGGAAGGCGGCCTCGTCTGCGCTGAACCCGACGCCCCCGATGTCCGGCAGCGGCTGGTAGTTCGGCACCTGGTGCTGGCTGCCGGTGGTGAAGACCTGCGGATATCCGGCCAGCAGGATCACGGCGTTGGCCGCCTTCGAGCGGATCTCTTGGATCACCCGCGCCGTGTCCGTCTCCTCCGAGCCGTTGATCCGGTCCGTGATCATGTCACGGAGCGGCTTCGGATCACCCTGGCGGACAAACCCCGGCGAGGCGCAGTTGCTCGCCGCCGCGCAGGCGATCAGCGCGTCGGTCCACTTCAGGTCGCTGCCGCGGATGGTGAGCACGACAAGCGTGGTGTTCTCGTCGAGCCAACCCTGGTCGAGCTGGGTCAGCTCACCGAACTGCCATCACCCGGGCACCGGTCCCGCCCCCGAAGGAAGGTCGGCTATCCGGCCGCGACGCCGACCGGACGGCCGTCGTGCCGCTCCAGCAGGGCCCGGACGATGTCCGCCTCGGGAGTGCCGAGCGGATCCAGGATGCTCAGCGCCTCCTGCCAGGCCCGCGAGGAGTCCTCCAGGTGACCCAGGGTGATCAGCGCGCGGGCGCGTACCAGGGGTGCCCCGATCGCCTCCGCGCGATGTGCCGCCTCGCCGGCGAGCCGGGCCGCCTGCACGGGGTCGCCGTGCCTCCGGGCGACCTCGCCCAACGCCGCCAGCGCGTCGATCTCGATCACCGCGGCGCCGGACTGTCGGGCCAACGTGACCGCCCGCTCCAGGGAGGAGCTGGCCAACAGCGGCGTCCGCTCCGCGACGGATGCGGCGAGGCCGACCAGGGCCTCGGCCTCCGTCGCCAACGTGCGCGCCGACCTGGCCCACTCGGCGGCCCGGGTGTACCGGGCCGCCGCGCGGGTGGGGTCGCCGGTCAGCCGGAGCAGGCACCCCTCGGCGATGTCGATCGACGCCTTGCAGTGCCAGTCGTCAGTACGGTCGGCGAGACGCTGCGCGGCGGCGAGCGCCGACCTCGCCTCCGGCACGTCGCCGCGTAGCGTGTGAATCTGGCCGATCCCCGCCAGCGCATTCGCCTCGATCGACGCCATGTCGACCTCGCGGGCCGTCCGCACCGCTGCGTGGAGATCGCCCAGGGCGGCCGGGTACTCACCCCGGCTGATGCGCACGAGGCCGAGGTTGGTGAGGACGACCGCCTCGTTGGGTCGTCCGCCGTCCTCCCGGTGGATGACGATGGCGGCGGTGAGTCGCTCGACCGCCAGCCGCAGTCGACCCGCCATAGCGTAGATCGTCCCGAGGTTGCTCGACATCACCGCGATGCCGTAACGGTGGCGGATCCGCTCGTTGAGCCGCAACGCGTGCTCGAAGCAGGCCGCCGCCGTCGCCAGTTGCCCGAGGTCGCCGAAGACCGCGCCGAGCGAGCCGGCCGCGGCGGCCTGGCCCTGCGCGTGTCCGGCGCTGCGGAACAGGTGACCCGCCCGTCGTTGGTGCGCGATCGCGACCAGCTGGTTGCCCGTGAGGTGGTACACGTTGCCCAGACTCATGTGTGCCGACGCCCGCAGGGCCGGGTACGCGTCCCCACCCGACGCGTGCAGCGCCGCCTGCGCCACGAGCAGCCAGTTCAGTGAATTGCGGGTGACCCAGAAGTACGTTCGTAGCTGGTCGGCGAGCAGGGCGGCAGCGGCCCTCGACGTGCCGTCTGCGCCCGCCCTGATCAGCGCCACCATGTTCGACTCCTCGGCCTCGAGCCAGGCCAGTGCCGCGTCACGGTCCGGGAGGCCGGCGTCACCGGCCGCCAGGCCCGCCGGCAGCTCCAGGCGGACCCGCCCCGGCGCCAACAGGTCACCGGCAGCCTGCGCGCGGACCAGGTACCACGCGAACAGGCGGGCGAGGACGGTCTGCGCCTCCGGCCGGCCGGCCTGCCGCGCACTGTGCTGGCCCGCGTAGCGCCCCAGCAGGTCGTGCAGCGCGACGCGATCGTCGTCGAACTCCAGCAGGTGCGCCGAGAAGAGTCGGGCCAGCGTCCGACGGGCCGCGTCCAGGGTTGTCTGCGCCAGGTGCGCGACCGCGTCGACCGACAGCCTGAGCCCCGGAACGGTGCCGAGGAGGCGGAACATCCGCTGGGCCTCGCCGGGAAGCCGGGTGTAGGAGAGGTCGAACGCCGTCTGCACGGCGACGCTCGGGTCGTCGTCGATCGCCAGGGCGGCGATGCTCCGCTGCCGCAACTGCCGCACGTACGCCGATACCGCGAGGTCAGGCTCGTCGTGCAGCAGCGCCGCCGCGATCCGCAGGGCCAGCGGGAGCCGACCGCAGACCTGGGCGAGGTCCCGGATCGCGTCGCGTTCGGCGGCTCGCGGGTCGGCACCGAGCAGGACGGTGAGCAGCTCGATCGCGTCCGGTTCCGGGAGCAGTCCGATGGTCAGGCGGTGGGCGTCCTGCTGGGCCACGAGCCCGGTCAGGCGGTCACGGCTGGTGACCACCACCAGGCTGTCCGCGGACCCGGGCAGCAACGGCCGCACCTGCTCGGCGTCGAGGGCGTTGTCCAGCACGATCAGCAGCCGGCGATCGGCGACGACGGTGCGGTAGAGCGCCGATGCCTCCTCCGGATCGGCCGGAATGCGGGCCGCCGGCACGCCCAGACCCCGCAGCAGCGCGCCGAGCGCCTCCGCCGAGCGCATGGGCCGGCCGGCAGAGTAACCCCGCAGGTTGAGGAAGAGCTGCCCGTCCGGGAAGCGGTCCCGGACGCTGTGCGCCCACCGGATGGCGGTCGCCGTCTTTCCGACACCCGCCGTGCCGACGACCGCGGAGAGGATCAGGACCTGCGGCGCTGCCGCGTTGGCGAGCAGGCGGTCGAGCTGACGCGACTCGGCGCCGCGGCCGACGAAGTGCCCCGGCGGCAGCGGTAGCTGCGCCGGCCCGCCGGGAGAGGTCGGCGCGGCGTCCGAGGGTGCGGTGGCGCGTGACAGCGCCCGGTAGGTCGCCTGGATCTGCTCTCCGGGAGCGACACCGAGGTCGGTGGCGAGCCGATCGGTGAGGGTGGCGTAGGCCGCGATGGCCTCGGTGCGACGACCGATCCCGCTCAGGGCCAGCATCAGCAGCTCGACCGGGCGCTCGCGTGTCGGCGCCTCACTGATCAGCTCGTGCAGCGGTGCCAGCATCTCCCGGTGCTGGCCGGCGTCGAGGCGCGCGTCGAGCAGCTCTTCCCGCGCGGTCAGTCGTGCCTCGTCGAGATCCGGGAAGAGCCGGCCCCGCTGGGCGTCGTCGAAGACGTCGGCCAGGGCGGCGCCCCGCCACAGACCGAGCGCGGTGCTGAGCATCGCGATGCGCTGATCGGCGTCGGTGACGCCCCTGCTCTCGGCCACCAGGGCGGTGAACCGGTGCACGTCGACCCGCTCTGCCCGGATCTCTAGTGCGTAGCTGTTGGGTCGGGCGAGCAACGCGGGCTCCATCGATCGGCCCAGCTCCAGCGTGGACCGCAGGTGCGAGATCATGGCCTGCAGGCCCGCTCGTGCCTGGGCCGGAGGCCGATCTTCCCAGAGCAGGTCGATGAGTCGCTCCGCGGAGTGGAACTGGCCCGGTCGCATCGAGAGGATGGCGAGCAGCCGTCGCTCCTGACGGCGTCGGACGGGCACGACCCGTCCGTCGATGACAGCCTCGACGGGGCCAAGTAGGCGCAGCTCCACAGCCGCAGGCTAACAAGACAAACCGACGTCGATCGAGGGCCATACGTCTATGTGGGACGCACCCGGCGGCCGGCTTCCCGGTTGGCGCTCGGCATGACCGCCACGGCGGGGAATGATGACCGGATGCCTCTCGAGCCGCCCCGTCGCGACCTCGATTCCCGCGATGTCCAGGTGGTCGCTGTCGGCATCGACAGATGCGCAGCCGGGGCCGATTGGAGCCTCGTCGGGCCTGTCCACGACGCCATCCGGTTCGCCCGCTGGTTCGTCGCCGGTGGAGTGCCGCCGGAGCAGGTGACCCTGCTGCTCGCCCCCGACCCCGGTCCGGCCGCCGTGCCGCCGGGAGTCACTTGCGCAGCGTCTCGGCTGATCCGATCCCGAGCTTCGCCGCGATCGACCCGATCGCCTCCCACTCGGTGCCGCAATCGTCGCGATGCTCACGAACCAGACGCACTGCACGATCCCGAGGCCTCTACCAGCACCGGGGCGGTTCAGCTGCGAGGCGGGCGAGGCCGCAGTTCCCCCGGGTCGACATCCAGCTGGCCGGATGACGGATCTCAGGGCCCCCGCGCCGCCGGGGGACCCTGACGTCCGCCTGCTGTTCAGCTGATCCAGGGGGTGCAGGTCCAGGCGCCGCCCAGGAAGTTGAAGCAGGCCTGGTGCTCGTCCCAGGAGTCGAGATCCTCGAGCATGTTGGTCCACACCCCGCCGTTGGTGGAGGGGAACTGCTTGCTGAGGCTGCCCGCGTACCAGTAGCCGTAGGACGACCACACCCGGCGCTCGATGCGCACGGTGAACGTCCCACCGTTGTAGCGGAGGTACTGGTCGTTTTGCAGGCGTGCCCAGGCCGCTCTGCAGCCGGACGACTTCACGACGACGATGCCGAGTCCGCTGTCGTAGCCGCCGCCGGTCCAGCCGTACCGGGTGCCGCTGCACTGGCCGTCGGGATTGACGTTGTGACAGCCGGCGCCCGAACACGCGGCCAGCGCCGGCGACGCCGGTACCGCCGCGGTGACCACGCCGAGTCCCATGAACGCCACCAGGGCGATCAGCGTCCGCACCAGGCGATGCTTCCGGACCTTCTCTACCTTCATGCTGTCCTCCTCAGTCGGGCTGCATGTCGTGGGGGTGATCCTTCGGCGTCGCCGCACTGCGGCCGCATCGTCAGGTCATCCGCGCGGTGTCATGCCGCCATCGCCATCGCCATCGGCGTGGGCACCGCAGACCGCCAGGCGAGGAACGAGCGGACCGACTGGAGCTGCCGCGACTCGGTGAGGATCTGCTGGCGCAACAGCCGGAGTTCTCGGCTGAGTCCGAGTCCGAACTGCTCGACGAACATCCGGTGCGCCCGGTCGAGCGCCTCGAGGGCGGCGGCCACGCGCCCGTCGCGGTACAGCGCGAATGCCAGCTCGCCGTGCAGCCGGTCCCCCGGGGGGTACGCCTGCGCCAGCGCGGCCAGGTCGGGCAGGACAGCGACGTGGTTGCCGCGTTCGAGCTCGAGCGTCATCCGGCTCTCGACGCCGGTCACGCGCAGCTCCTCCAGCCGGGTCACCGAGATGCTGAGCGAGCCCTGCGCGATGCCGGCCAGCGCCGGGCCACGCCAGAGCCGCTCGGCGGCCTCGAGCGCGACGATCGCCGCGTCGATCGCGCGGCGCCGGCTCTCCTCGCGCGCGACCGTCAGGAGCCGCTCGAAGCACGTTTCGTGATGCCCCCTTGGCCGTGCCGTGACGCCGGCGCGGTACGCCCACGATGACATCGTGATGCGCCGACGGTGAGCGCGGTTCCGACACTGCATCGACCCCAAGCCATCCTGGAGGAACCGCAGTGTCAGCATCACCGCCCCGCCCCGCGCTGCCGCGCGGGCTCAGTCCCGGCGCCGCCCGTCGCAACGCCACCGTCGCGCTCGCCGCCGCCTCGATCGTCGCCAGCGGTCTCGTGGCGCTCCCCGCGCCGGCCGCCGCGGCGCCGGACCCGCCCCCGAAGGATGTGGCGTCCACCACGATACCGCCCGCTCAGCGGGACTCGACCCTCAAGCAGGGCTGGCGGACGTCGCAGGACCGGGCCTGGACCCTCTCCGGCGACATGACCGGCCTGCACGTGCTCGTGGCGTCGGCGGCCTCCGGTTACAGCTGGACGACCGCGGCCACGCTGAGCGAGCCGGGGCTGGAGACCGACCAGTGGATCGGCAACGGTTGCCTCACCGAGTCGGGCCGGCGGCTGGTCGTCACGTACGCGCCGCGCGCCTACACCAACAAGCCCGACCTGTTCGACCGCGGCGCCTTCGTGGCGGTCGTGGACCTCAAGGACCAGTCCGTCCGGAAGGTGGCCGCGCACGCGTCCCTCGCGTACTTCAGCCCCGGCTGCGGTACCGGTGAGAACGTCGTGCTGAGTACGTTCACCGGCGGCGACACCGGCTCGGGCAAGACCCGCCTGACGCAGCTCGACGCCGCGACCGGCACCGTGGCCGCGCCGATCCAGGTGGCGGGCCAGCTCACCTCGGCGCTACCGGTCAAGGACGAGATCATCGCCGCCGACAACGGCGCGCTGGTCAAGGTCGACGGCAAGGGTCGCCGGTCGGCCGTCGCGAGGACCACCGGGGTGCCGTTCCGGCTGGCGGCCAACGGCGACGCCGTCGTGTACATGGATGCCGACAGCAAGGCCGGCCGGGTCAAGCGGACCGTCGTGAAGTCCGGCGCGACGGCCACGCTGGCCGAGGGCGGCACGACCGACATGAACGTGGTCAAGGGCGCGGGCGGTCGGGTCGGCATCACCGGTACCCCCGGCAAGGTGCACAAGCTACCCACGGGTGTCACAAAGCTCGACGCGACCTTGCAGGCGGAGATGTCTAGCGAGGGTGACCTGCTGCTGGACGACATCAAGTGGACGACCGACCCGCGGGCGGCGCAGGCCGCGGACGGCCGCCGCCAACGGTCGCTCACCATGAAGGCCAAGGTGCCGGCGACCGGTCGCAGCGTAAACTTCGCGGTCGCGCCAACCATGCCGACGTCGGGCGACGCCGGCGCTCGGGCGAACCCGAAGACGCCGGGGCGGGCCCGGTCGGCACCGGGTGCCACGACGCTGGCGACACCGCTGCACGACCCGGTCGACACGGCCGCCTGGTGCGCGATCCCTCGCAACGACGTGCGGGTACAGGTGTACCAGCCGCGCGCCCGGGAGATCGAGTGGGTCGTCGACATGGCGGTGCAGGACGCGCTGATCCTCAACCGGGGCAACAACTTCAACCAGTCCGGCCTGCCCGGCTACAACGTCGAACAGTGGTTCCCGATGCGGCCGCTCAACGGCGGCGGCCACGTGCCCGCACAGATCATGCTCGGCATCCTCGCCCAGGAGTCGAACCTGTGGCAGGCCTCGCCGCACGTCCTGCCCGGCGAGTTCGGCAACCCGCTCATCGGCAACTACTACGGGCTGGACATCTACGACGCCGACACGAGCGACGACTGGACGATCCGCTGGGACAAGTCCGACTGCGGCTACGGCGTCGGGCAGGTCACCGACGGCATGCGCAAGCCCGGGTTTCAGAAGCCCAACGAGGTCCCGCTGCCGTACGACCATCAGCTGGCCATCACCGTGGACTTCGCCGCGAACATCTCCCAGTCGCTGCGGATCCTGCAGGACAAGTGGAACCAGGTCCACGCGTACAACATGAAGGTCAACGGCGGCGACCCGCAGTACATCGAGAGCTGGTTCTTCGCGGTGTGGGCCTACAACACCGGGTTCTACGCGCCGCAGGGCAGCACGGACGGGCCGTGGGGCGTCGGCTGGGCGAACAACCCGGCCAACCCGCGGTACCCGGCGAACCGCAAGGCGTTCCTGGAGTTCACCTACGACGACGCGCGGCACCCGAGCCACTGGCCGTACCCGGAGAAGATCATGGGTTGGGCCGGACACCCGCTCAACGCGATCGAGAAGCCGGACACCTACACCGACGGCTACCGGTACGCGTGGTGGAGCACGAACGACGGGCGCGCGCGGGTGAAGCCGCACCTCCAGACGTTCTGCGACCAGTCCAATGACTGCTACTACGGCAACAACCTCCCGCCGACGGCGCCCGATGTGATCGACGAGCCGGCCGGCCCGTGCCACCACGTGAACGTCATCGGCGAACGGGACCTCAAGTGCTGGTACAACAAATCCGCGGACTGGAAACCGGGCTGTCTGGACTGTGGTAACGCCGCCATCAGGTACGACCCCGGCTGGGCGTATCCGGCCGCCGGGGTGAGCTACTACCCGAAGTGCGGCACCGACCTGCCGGCGAACGCGCTCGTGGTCGACGACGTGATCAACGAGGTCGTCAGCCCACGCCGTGACGAGGCCGGTTGGTTCTGCACCCGACGAACGAACAGCGGCACGTTCACGCACGGGTTCGCCGGCGAGACGCAGAACGGCACGCTCCAGTACCCGGGCAAGATCGACCTGCACCAGGTCGGCGGCGGGTACGGCGCGCACTACTGGTTCACGCACACCCGCCAGCCGGGCAGCAACCTCTACGTCAGTGGGACGTGGACGCTGGACCGGACGGTGAACGGCTGGATGCGGGTCATGGTCCACATCCCCGATCACCTCGGTACCACGCAGCAGGCGGCGTACAAGATCACGACAAAGAACGGCGTGGTCAGGACCCGCATGGTCCAGCAGCGCGGGTACGCGAACCGCTGGGTGGCGCTCGGCGTGTTCGAGTTCAACAACGTCCCGAAGGTGGAGCTGACCAACATGGTGTCGGACCTGACACCGGAGGAGCTGGCGCAGCTGCGGGACGACGTGCCGACCAGCGGGCAGGGCGACCTGGCCCTGGGCCGGCCGCAGGAGAACGTGGCCTTCGACGCGGCGGCGTTCATCCCGCTGCCGGGCAAGCCGCAGCACCAGGTGGTGGCGCTCGGCGACTCGTTCTCGTCGGGCGAGGGCGCCTCGCCGGTGAACGGCTCGGACTACTACCGAGAGACGGACAACAACAGCAACAACGCCTTCCGCAACGGCTGCCACCGCTCGAAGAACGCGTGGTCGCGCAAGGCGGTGCTGCCCGGGTCGTCCACGCCGATCGGGCCGCGGGCGGACATCACGAGCCAGCAGCACGACGTCAACATGGACTACCACCTGATCGCCTGCTCGGGCGCGGAGACGGAGAACATCCTGCCGCTGCGTACCGTCAGCAACGAGCCCCGCAACGCCGACAATGAACGGGGCAAGGGCCAGTACCTGGAGGTGTCCCAGCTCGACAAGGGCTACCTGGACGAGAACACCACGCTCGTCACGATCTCGATCGGCGGCAACGACGCGAAGTTCGGCCCGGTGATCAGGGAGTGCGTCTTCATGGCCGGCCCGCTGGACTGCTTCAAGGCGAAGCTGTCGGGCGAGACGGACACCGTGGACGTGTCGACCAGGCGCCGCATCACCGACACGGTTCCCCGGTCGAACACGAAGGTGCTGGAGGAGATCCGCAAGAAGGCGCCGAACGCCAAGATCATGCTCATGGGGTACCCGAAGCTCGTCGAGATCGGCGGCGACCCGCTCTGCGCCCTCAAGCTCGTCCTCAGCGACGAGGAACGGGTGTGGCTCACCGAGATGAGCGTGCTGCTGCGTGACGAGCAGTTGGACGTCGTCCGCGACTTCAACAGCGCGCACGGCGCGACGATCGCGTACTACTCCGACCCGATCGACGAGTTCGCGGGCAAGGCGGCCTGCGGCTCGCCGGCGGGCATCCACGGCATCGTGACGGACAAGTCGCCGGGTGACACCCCGGACGGCCCGGCGTCGCAGCAGTCCTTCCACCCCAACAGCCCGACCGGTGTCAGCCTCTTTGCTCAATCGATGAATTTCACCGTCACGCAGATGTACCCGTGACGAACGCATCACGATCCGGGAGCCCGGGCGGCCGTCGGCTGCTCGGGCTCCCGGCCCCGCTCGTACACGTCGGCCGTGGCACGGCTCTGCGGCAGCCTCACCGGACGCAAGGGCCGCGACGCCACGGCCGAGCTCCGACAGCCCGCAGCAAGACGCCCGCGAACCCGACCCGGACTGGGACGGCACCAGCGTCAAGACCGTCTCACCGAACGACGAGAGCCCCGAGGTTTTTCGGCGTGATCGAATTCTGGCGGTGCGCCTCCGTCCGCCTCGGCGCACCCAACGACGAAGCCGGAAAATCGTTCCGACACCCGTTGCATCGCCGGCTCCTGGTAATGGGCGTACCACGGCGCCGACCGCGCGTGCTCGTCAAGCCGCACCACCAGCCCCGGTAGCCCAGCGACCAACGCCAACGCCGACCGCGCCACCACCTCATTGCCCACGGAATCGACCTCGATCAGCACCTCGACCAGACGGTTCAACGCCTCCCACCGGCCATCGCACGCCTCGTGGACCGCGACCCGCACCGCGCCGAGCAACCCACCCTCCCCCGCCACCGAGGTACCTACGCAGCCCATCACCGGCCACCCTGAACAATCCATCAAACCTCTGGGCCAGGGCAGCAGGTCGGTTGGCGATACCGGGTTGCCCGCGTCCACGCCCGCCGAATTGTTTCGGATCATGGATCCGGCGCGGGAGGCAGAGGCTGGCCGCCTCTTCGTGTCGGATAAGCAGCGCATAAACGCAGAGGGGATCCGAACAGGTTAACCTCCCGAAAGACCTGCAGGCACAGTCAGTTCTCGCT
Organism: Micromonospora sp. NBC_01638; assembly: GCF_045209745.1. Classification (NCBI taxonomy): domain Bacteria; kingdom Bacillati; phylum Actinomycetota; class Actinomycetes; order Micromonosporales; family Micromonosporaceae; genus Micromonospora; species Micromonospora sp. NBC_01638. The sequence continues at coordinate 5,159,332 of NZ_CP109273.1, read as the reverse complement.
GCCGAGTCGAGACCGGAGGCCCGGCATGGCCGCCACCCATGGATCGCGCACCGCTGTCGCCGTCGGGCATGCCAGCGCAGCGCCGCGGGACCCCGCCGTGACGTTCGAACAGCGGCTCGGCTTCCGCCTCCGGCACGTTCCAGTCGTGGTGCTGCTCGGCATGCTGTTCCTGATCGCTACCCTGCCGGAGTTCTTCGTCGTGCTGGCCGGCATCGACACGCACTGGCAGCCGGGCGACCGTGCCCTGGACCACGTCGCCACTTTCGCCAACACGGTGGTGAAGCCACCGCTGGAAGGCCAGACCGTCAGCACGGTGGAGCGCTACCTGTCAATGGTCGCGTTCTACGCGGCGCCGGTGGTGCTGGCCGCCGCGCTGGTGTGCTGTATGAGGGTCGGGCGGTGGCGGCCGTTTACCGTGAGCGTGTCGGCGCTTGCGCTGGGGCTGCTGGCGATTCCTGGGCTTACCTGGGCGTTAGAGGCGCTGGTGGGGCTGGTCCGGCTCGGCGTCTGGCTGTACCGGCTCGTAGTCCGGGTCATCGACTGGCTAATCCCGTTCCTCGCCGCAATGCTCATGATCGGCGCCGGCATCGCAGTCCTCGTCGGACTGTACCTGCTCGTTGAGAAGCTGCGGGCTAGGCGTTGGCTCACTGCGAGTGCGTGGGTTGGTACCGTAATGCTGCTGGTGCTGGCCTATGTGTATGGCGTCTTTGCGTTCATCGGTGCGGTGATGGCGCGGTACGTCGCGCCGGTCCTCGGCGTCATCATCGTCGTGTTCGCGGTCGTCATGCTGGTCCTGCTGATAGCAGGCCTGGTGATTGGGTTCTTCGGCCACCTCGGCCGGCTGATCGTGGTGTCGGCGAAAGGCGCCGGCAGCGCCGGCCGGGACCAGGCCAGCTGCGCGGACGCCGCCGCTGGCCTGGGCGTGGCGCTTTCGACGGTCCTGACCGCAGCGGCAGTCGACGCGCCCTACGGCCACCAACTCACGCTGACCTGGAACGCAGCACCGTATCTGAGCACAGTGCCGGATCCGGTCGCGGCGTACGAGTTGCTGATGCGCGACTGGGGTGAGCGGTTCCTGGCGCCTGGCTTCGCCGGGTTCAACCCGACCGTGGACCTGACAATCGCCGCAGCCGTCGCTTTCGTGATGGTCCTCGCACTACTGTTCAACAATCGACGCTGGGTAACCGTCCGCACGCCCGGCATGGCAAGCCTGGTGATGATCCGGGTTGGCCTAACCGTCGCCTTCGCGATCCCCGCGTTGCTGGTCACGACGGCGGCGAAACACCTGACGGCAGACAGCGACAGCTGAGAGAGAGCCGGTCTCATACTGGTTGGACTCACTGCGCCGCCCTGATTTCGGTTACGCCGCCCCGCGTCGCCGTACGCACGGCGGTGGCTCAATGGCCGCGGAACGACTCCTCCAGCCACCATGAGCCGCGCGCGTCGCAGACCTTGGCGTCGACCACCAGCGGCCGGGTACGGGGACCAGCGAGCCAGCGGCGTACCGGTGTTACGCGACTATGAGGACCACTTCGACCGGCACCGGCCGCACCAGAGCCTGGACCAGCATCCACCCGACTACGACCCCGGCGTGGTCGTCGCGATCGACAAGCCGATCCGGCGACGCCGCATCCTGGGCGGCGTGATCAACGAGTACCACCGGGCAGCTTGAACTACTCGCAAATTCGCAGCTCACAAGCCTGAAACAGAGATTTGGCACCGTACAAGGGTTGTCCGACGCCGAAATGAAACCATCAGCAACTTCGGCCTCCGCGAGCATTCCGCCGAGCCACAAGTGCGTCTTGACGTACTCCGCCAACTGCTCGATCTCCGACGGCGTCGGCTCGTCCAGCCTGCGCTGTCCCCAGTGCTCCACCACACGATTCCAGTAGCTCCCTTGACCCGGACCGGGAGGGTGACCGGGGCCTGCACGATCGGGCCGTGGTCGCGCCACCGCGGCTCCGGGCCGTCCGGCTCCAGCCGCGGGCACCGAAGGCTCGGCCATTGCCGGCTCCGGCGCCTCCGTGCGACCATGCATTGATACATGTGGAACTCTTGCGTCGCAGCAGATCCCGCCTACTGCTGACCATGGCAGCGGCTGCCATGGTCATCGCATCCCTGGGCTTCGCCGCACCGGCGTCCGCCGCGGTTTCCGACGGTCACTACTGTGGGTGGATCACGCCGGACAACCCACCGGGCAAGGATGACTCTAAGACCGTTATCTACAGCGCAAAGGTCCAGTGCGACGGCCCAGTGCGTCGCGTCGACCTCACCGTGGAGTTGCTTTACCACGGGCTGGTCGGCGGCCCCGGCCAAACAGTGAACGGCCGTACAAAGGTTTGGCAGAACAACGGAACCCTGTTCACTCTTGGCGTCACCAACCCGGGCACGCTCTGCGAGTCGGGCTACTACTCGGGTCGAGCGACCGCCACCATCCAATACCTTTCGGGGACTCCGGAGTTCATCACCAGAACGACAGGGTCTCAGCCGGTATCGCTGACGTGCCCGCCACCGGATATTCCCATACCCCCGCCGAGCGGGGCGGTGACGGTCACCAACCCGGGCACCCAAAGCATGCTAAAACTGGACACCGTGGCGCTGCAGATGCAGGCCACCGGCGGGAGCGGGCCGTACACCTGGTCGGCGACCGGCTTGCCTCCTGGGCTGGCCATCAGCCCCTCGACCGGCCTGATCAGCGGCACACTCAGCACCATAGGCGGCTACACCGTCACGGTCACGGCCGTTGGAGGCGGACAGGGCAGTACCACCTTCAGCTGGAGCGTCAGAAAAGACTCCGCCTGCACGCGCTGCTGACCAGCTGCCCCCACGCGAAAGCTCTGGCGGAAAGAGACGGCGCGCATCGTCTGCGGTTCCGGCCCAGTCCTCCTCTCCAACCCGTTACCTAATGAGTCCCGAACGGCCCGCCGTGGTCCACGGGATGCCTGCCCGTTACCTGGCCTCTGAAGGTCTCCAAAAAGATCGGCAGCGTGGGCTCGGCGAGCCGTTCGTGTGGTGGTCCGGCTCGTCGAGGACATGCCCGCACACCTCTGGACCGCTTCAGGTCTCGTGCAAGACCGGCGGATCTCGGCAATGCCGGACCACCTCATGACCTTGGCAAGATGTTGATCGTGGTTGCAGCCCGCCCGCACGGCGAACACCTCGCATACCGGGAGCCGACGAGCTCTGACTGCGAAGACCGGGACCGTGCGGGTCGCTGGGATCGCGAACGGCTCATCGGAGGGTAGGCCACAGAGCCTCGTCATTAGGGCGCCGCGCGTTTCCGTCAGGGTTGTGCAACTGACCAGGCAGGTGGGGAGGAGTACGAGTTGACGGTGTACTGCGGCATCGATTGGGCGGAACGGCATCACGACATCGCTTTGATCGACGAGCGTGGCCAGCTGGTTGCCAAGGCGCGTATCGGTGACGACGTGGACGGATACACCACGCTGGTGGAGATGCTGGCTGCTGCCGGCGACAGCGCCGACCAGTCGATCCCGGTGGCGATCGAGACCCCACGCGGGCTGCTGGTCGCGGCGCTGCGTGCGAGCGGACGTCGGGTGTACTCGATCAACCCGATGGCGGTGGCGCGCTACCGGGAGCGGTATTCGGTGTCGCGCAAGAAGTCCGACCACGCCGACGCGGTGGTGCTGGCCAACATTTTGCGCACCGACGCGCACGCCCACCGGTCGCTGCCGAACGACAGCGAACTCGTTCAGGCGGTTGCCGTGCTGGCCCGGGCTCACCAGGATGCCACCTGGCGACGGACCCGGGCATCGAACGAACTGCGGTCGCTGCTGCGGGAGTACTTCCCGACGTTCCTTGCCGCGTTCAACGGCAGGAAGGGCAACCTGACCAGTGCAGGCGCCCGGGCTGTGCTGGCCATCGCACCCACGCCGGCAGCTGCTGCGAAATCGTCCATGACTCGGATCGCGGCCGCGCTGCGCCGCAGCGGCCGCCAACGCGGCGTCGAGGACCTGGCCGCCGAGCTGCAGCAGGCGCTGCGTCGTCCGCAATTGCGCCAGCCGACCGTCGTGGAGGAGGCGATGGGCACCCAGGCGCTGGCACTGCTGGCGACGTTGAACGTCGAGTGCGCCAGTGTCGACCAGCTTGCCGAGGCGGTCAGCGAAGCGTTCCGCCAGCACCCCGACCATGCGATCGTGACCAGTTTTCCCGGCCTGGCCGACCGGACCGGCGCCCGCGTTCTGGCCGAGATCGGCGACGACCGCGCCCGGTTCGCTGACGCCCGCGCCTTGAAGGCTTATGCCGGCGCGGCTCCGGTCACCCGCGCGTCTGGTCGCAGCATCTCCATCACCCACCGCAAGGTGAAGAATGACCGGCTCGCCGCTGCCGGATTTCTGTGGGCCTTCGTCGCCGCCAACCACGCCGAACCTGCCAAGCAGCACTACCAACGCCGACGCGACCACGGCGACCGGCACCCCGCCGCGTTACGCAACCTGTTCAACCGGCTCCTTGGCTGCCTGCATCACTGCCTGGTAACCGGCCAGCGATACGACCCTGCCAAGGCATTCGCAGCGCGGCAGGTCACCGCCGCCGCGTGAATCACGACCAGCCCTATGCCTTTTTCCAGGTCACGTACTCATCGAAGATCTTGGCCAGGCCGCCATGCTCTGTTCGTCGCTGCAGATACTCGTCAAGCAGCCGAAATAGCGCTTTGACAGCCACCCGGTTGAGCTCAGCATCCGCCTCAAGCTGCTCGCGTTGCGGCGGCCCGTCCGGGAACGCCTGGTGCAACACCAGCGCCTCCCAGATCAGGTTGTCGCCGTGCCCACAGCAGGTAACCAGCCACTCACGGAAGCCTGCGAGCAGCTGCCAGTCGTTGCCGGCCTCACAGCCCCGGACGAAGACCGTGAAGTCGTGAAACGAGCCGTCCAGCGTGAACATCCCCGGCCGTCGATGCACGTCCGCGAAGAGCTTTCGGTAGTCCATTCCGCCATCCAACCAACCCCGCCACTTGACCGTTGAGGAGATCGGAGGTCTTTTTGATCGTCCCCAGCCGGGGACCCCTCGGTCGCTCGGCCCGGTATGACTTTCTGCCCCTGTCGTGTGGATGATCCGGGGGTGTTGTCGCCGGGTCGGGTGGCGTCGGCGGACCGCTGATAGGGACACGGCTACCCGTGTTGGGGTAGGTCTCTTCGTAACGTGGCTGCCGGCAGTCCGACGCCTGGACCAGCGGCCGAGGCCACGGAACGATACGTGCAGGCGGGTGCGGTGCGCGACGGATACGGCGTTTTTCTCGGCTTGGACGTCGGCAAGGGCGATCATCATGCGGTCGGATTGGCTCCGGACGGCAAGCGGCTGCACGACGCGCCGCTGCCGAACACCGAGGCCCGACTGCGCACTGTTCGACGAACTCTCCCGCCACAGTCAGGTCCTGGTCGTGGTTGACCAGCCCGCCTCGATCGGCGCCCTGCCAGTCGTGGTCGCTCGGGCGTGTGGGCATCAGGTGGCCTACCTGCCCGGCCTGGCGATGCGCCGCATCGCCGACCTGCACCCCGGCAACGCGAAGACCGACGCCCGCGACGCCTACGTCATCGCTGACGCCGCCCGCACCCTGCCCCACACGCTGCGCCGGGTCGACACCGGCGACGATGCCTTGGCCGAGCTGGAAGTCCTGGTCGGCTTCGACGACGACCTCGCCGGCGAAACCACCCGGGTGTCCAACCGCATACGTGGCCTACTGACGCAGATCCGCCCTGGAACGCGTCCTCGGCCCCAAGGTGCACCACGATCACCGGCCGCATCGTTCACTGGATTAGCGGCCACCGAACCCTTCGCCGCATGTCCTTGACCTGAACGGTGCCCGCGTCCAATGACAACCGATCCGCAGCGGATTGATCAACGAGTATTCGCAGGCAGCGTAGCCGAACCGACTTCACGAGCCCTACCGGCAGCGCATATCGGATTTGATGGGCCTTTTTGATCTTGCAGTCTCGCTCAGACAGGCTGTCGTACGCGATGTGGCTGACTATGCGCCCCAGCCTCGGTCGCCGGCCTGGACGAGGCCTGACTCGTAGGCGAGGACTGCGAGTTGCACGCGGTCGCGGAGGTTCAGCTTGGTCAGCAGGCGGGAGACGTAGGTCTTGACCGTGGCCTCGCTGAGGAACAGTGCGCTGGCGATCTCGGTGTTCGATCGACCTCGTGCGACCTGTCGCAGCACGGCCGCTTCTCGTTCGGTCACGTTGGGCAGCGGAGCTGGCCTGGTGGAAGGCGCGGCGGCGAACCGGTCGAGTAACCGGCGGGTGAGTCCGGGAGCGAGCATCGCCTCGCCCCGGGCCACGACGCGCACCGCGTGCACCAGGTCATCGGGAGGGACGTCTTTGAGGAGGAAGCCGCTGGCGCCCGCCCGCACCGCGCCGTACACGTACTCGTCGAGATCGAAGGTGGTCAGCGCCATCACGCGGACGTCGGGCTGCTGCGCCACGATCCGCCGGGTCGCTTCGATGCCGTCCAGCCGGGGCATCCGTACGTCCATGAGGACGACGTCGGGTCGGTGCTCGGCGCAGGCGGTGACCGCCTCGATTCCGTCTCTGGCCTCGGCGACCACCTCCATGCCGCTTCGTTCGAGGATGAGGCGGAAACCCTCCCGCAGCAGCGCCTGGTCATCGACGATCATCACACGGGTCATGCCAGCTCCAGGGGAAGAACGGCGGCGACGGCGAACCCGCGGTCGGGTAGTGGCGCGGCTTGCAGCGTCCCGCCGTACAGCGCCGCACGTTCTCGCATTCCGATCAGGCCGTGTCCGGGCCCAGCGGTGCCCGGACGCCCGCAGCCGTCGTCACGTACGTCGATGCGCAGCTCGTCGATGCTGAATGTCACCCCCACGCTGACCTCGGTGGCGGCGTTGGCGTGACGGCGCGCGTTGGTCAGCGCCTCCTGCACGATCCGGAAGGCCGCGAGGTCGAGGCCGGCGGGCAGTGCCCGCGGCGCGCCGGTCACGGCGAACTCCACGGGGAGCCCGGATTTCCGAGCGTCGTCGACCAGTGTCTGCAGGCCCGACAGCCCCGGCTGGGGTGAGAGCAGGCCGACCTCGTCGGTGTCGCGAAGCATGGTGACCACCCGTCGCATTTCAGCGAGGGCGCCGTTGCCGGTGCGTCGGATAGTGGCGAGAGTACTGCGTACCCGGTCGGGGTCGTCGGTGACCACCTGTTCGGCCGCGCCTGCCTGTACCACCATCACGCTCATCGCGTGTGCGACGATATCGTGCAGTTCGCGGGCGATGCGGGTGCGTTCCTCGATGACGGCCTGTGCCGCCTGTTCGGCTGCGGCGACCTCGGCCGCCACCGCCCGCCGCTGCGACGACTGGGCGCGGCGGGCCATGATGGACTGCCAGCGCCCGAAGGCGAAGCAGACGCTCACAACACCCCAGTGGTACAGCATTTCGTTGAGCCCGCCGAGCAGCTCAATGAACAGGTCGGCGTAGATGAGGGCCGCGGCGACCATAGCCGCACCGATCCACGGTTCGCGTCCCTTGCCATAGCGCGCCACCGAGAAGACAGCGATCAGGACCGGCACGAACTGCCCGAAGAACAGCAGGAACCCAAACTGGCCCGAGACGCACAGCCCGGCGAGCGTCACGGCGGTCGTCGGGATCGGGTGGGAGCGCCGCCACCACAGCGAAGCCGCGACGATCAGCACCTGCACGCTCGTCGCGAGCGGATCCCCGTCGCCCTGCCGCGATTCGAGCGGAAGCCACACCTCGGCGATGCCCGTGACCAGCACGGCCAGACACAGGCCGGCATCGACTGTCCGGCGCCACCACACGTCCATGGGGGTCAACCGTAGGGGACGGCGATGTCGAAGACATCAGTCCGGAGTTGACATGTGCCGACCACTTTCGGCCGACTACAGCGACGGGTCGGTCAGACTTGACTGTCGCCCATGACACGACACCTTCGGCTTCTCGTAGCGGTCTGCCTCCTCGCGTTTGCCCTGCTCAGCGTCGGCTTCATGGCCTTGCAGCCCGAGCTGCCCGATGACCGGGCGCAGTGGCTCGCCACGATCGCTGACGCACGTGCGGGCGCGTCGGCCGCCGCCCAGATGTTCCTCTGGTCCCAACTGCCGTTCGCGGTCTCGATCGTGGGGCTGGTCGCCTGGCTGCGGCCGAGGTTCCCGCGGCTCACGATCATCGGTGGCGTGTTCGGGGTGCTCGGCGCGTTCGGCCACACCGTCGCCGGCAGTTGGACGATCACCCAGCTCGTGATGGCCGACGAGCCTGCCCATCGTGACGCCTACTCCCAACTGATCGCCGCACAGGAGCAGTCGGCCCTGATCGTCCCGTTCCTCGTGATCGGTGTGGTCGGCACCGTGGTGGGCATCCTGCTGCTGTCGATCGCCCACTTCCGTTCGCACGTGCATCCGCGATGGGTCGGCCCGGTGCTGTGGGTGTGGCTCGTGGTGGAGTTCGTCGGCAGCGGCATCAGCCCGTGGGCGACGTACCTGTCCGGCCTGCTGCTCCTTACCGGTTGCGGCGGGCTCGCGGCCGGCCTGCTCGCCGCACGCCAGGACGACCGCGCAGGGCTAGTCACCGCCGCCTGACGCACACCGCTACTGCAGATCAACAATCCGAAGTGGATAACGTGAACCCAATCTAAAGGCTACTCAAGGGCTACGTCATCCCCTTGCCCGTGCCGGACAGCAGCGGCCCGCACGATCCGCGCACCTGCGACCCGTGGTGCTGACCGCGACGACAGCGCAATCAGTGCGCCACTAGCGCCGCACATGCTTACGCAGTCGCTCGCGTCTACGGCGTACGACAACAACGACAAAGGCCACCCGCGATCGCGGTGGCCTTTGTCGTAAAGATCCCGCACATGCCGCTCGGCCCGCGTCCGATCCTGCACCGGCCCGACCCAATCAGCGGTACGCAACACCAGGAACGGCATCACCTCCGCACACAGGCGGCCAACCATCGCCGCAACCGCACGTTCCCGGATCCCGCCCGTCACCATGCATGCTCGCCAGCACCGTCGCCACCGGCCCCGACGACACGCCCGTGAACCGCGCCGCGACCTTGTGCCTGCCGGAAATGTCATCCGCTCTGGTCGGGGTCGGTCACGGCCGTAATGGCCGATCGCGACCCCTGCGAGCACCTCGCCCTCGACCATCCGTGTCGGTGACTACGCGATGATGCCGCTTCCTGCTGCTTCGGCTGGCCTACCTCGGTGTTACGAGCGCGTTCGCGCTGCTACGCATGCTGCTGCGCAGTGATCACGACAAGGACGTCGAGATCCTCACGCTGCGACACCAGATCGCCGTGCTGCAGCGCCAGCTCGGCGGCCAGAAAATCCGGTTCTCCCCGGTCGGGTTCTCCCCGGCCAGGCGCAGCGCCCGGGCGCGGATCTCCGCCCGTATCGGCGGGCGCCCGGGCATTGTTTCGGGTAGGTCCACTTCCGGGCGACCAGCTCACGGTGCCGGCGCAGGCGGCACAGGCCGACGCCGCAAGGCTACGAGGCCGCCCCCCGGGGTCAACGCGCCACACTATCGCGGTCTCGATGCATCTTCCTCGTTCCAGATCGAGATGACGTGCCCCTCTCCGTACTCCTCGATAACGCGAGACTCCGCCTCGTCGAGGGACCTGGCAAGAATGCGCAGGCGAACGCCCGGCTTGTCTTCGATCCAGATCATGCCTACATGTTCCCGCAGCGGCGGACCCTTGTCGTGTCCGACCGCCGGGCGGTTTCGCCCCGCGGACCGCAAGCCGGAAGGCGTGTGGGGCGCCAGGATCGTCAACGCCTCCTGTACGGTGCCATAACTCTGTTTCAGGCTGGCAGCTGCGGATTTGCAGGTGGATCAGGCGGCTCGGTGATACTCGTTGATGACCAATGGCGACCGGCTCCTTTCCGGTGTGACTCCATCCGCCACAGCGTGGACGACCCACGAGATCAACCACCAGGTGCGGAACTGGAGCCGGACGCTTCATGCTGACTAACCGGCAGCGGTCAGTGTCGGGCCGGTCGCGCTGCGCGTCGTGAGCGCCGCGAGGATGTCTTCGACGCGCTGCTTGGCATCCCCAAACAGCATTGATGTGTTGTCCCGGTAGAAGAGCGGGTTCGGGACACCGGCGTAGCCTGTGGCCATCGAGCGCTTGAACACCACGACCTGGCCTGCCGCCCAGACACTCAGGACGGGCATCCCGGCGATGGGGCTGCTGGGATCTTCGGCGGCAGCAGGGTTGACGGTGTCGTTGGCGCCGATGACCAGGACGACGGAGGTCTGCGCGAAGTCGTCGTTGATCTCGTCCATCTCTAGGACGATGTCGTAGGGGACCTTCGCCTCGGCCAGCAGGACGTTCATGTGGCCAGGAAGCCGCCCCGCTACCGGGTGGATGCCGAAGCGGACCTGGATGCCCCGCTCGCGGAGCTTGCGAGTGAGCTCGGCGACGCCGTGCTGCGCCTGGGCGACCGCCATGCCGTAGCCGGGGGTGATGATGACCGAGTCCGCCTCCGCGAGGATCTCGGCGACCTGCTCGGCGGTCACCTCTCGGTGCTCACCCTGGGCCACCTCCCCCGGGGCAGTGCTCTCAATACCGAAGCCGCCGGCGATGACGGACAGGAACGATCGGTTCATCGCGCGGCACATGATGTAGGAGAGGTAGGCACCGGAGGAGCCGACCAGCGCGCCGGTGACGATGAGCAGGTTGTTCTCCAGCAGGAATCCAGATGCGGCGGCAGCCCAGCCGGAGTAGCTGTTCAGCATGGACACCACTACCGGCATGTCACCGCCGCCGATGGAGGCGACCAGGTGCCAGCCCAGTGCCAGCGCGATCGCGGTGACCACGACGAGCAGCCAGAGCTGCGGGTCGAGGACGAACCAGACGGTGAGCAACGCGAACGCGGCCAGGGCGCCGACGTTGAGCGCGTTCTTGCCGGGCAGCAGCAGCGGGGCGGACTTCATCCGTGCCGACAGCTTCCCGAACGCGACAACCGATCCGGTGAAGGTGACCGCGCCGATGAAGACGCCGATGAAAACCTCCGCGTGGTGGATCCCCAGCATCTCCTGGGCCCGAAGCGCGTGAGCTTCGGCGCCGTCGAGGTCGCCTTCGACCTGGAGGTAACCGTTCCAGCCCACGAGCACGGCAGCGAGGCCGACAAAGGAGTGCAACAGCGCGATCAGCTCGGGCATGCCGGTCATCTCCACCCGCCTTGCCCGATCCAGGCCGATGACGGCACCGACCAGGGTGGCCGCGACGAGCAGGCTCGCGCCGACGCCGCCGATGCCGTGGTCGACGGCCAGCGCGATGGTGGCGACCAAGGCCAGCGCCATGCCGGCCATGCCCAAGGCATTGCCCGCCTTGGCGGTCTCGTGCTTGGACAGGCCGGCCAGCGCCAGGATGAACAACAGCGCGGCCACGATGTACGCGGACTGAGCCGCGGTCTCGATAGTCATGTCGTGAAAGCTCCAGGACTCGGGTGCGGCTTCAGCTGCGGGAGAACATCGTGAGCATGCGGCGGGTCACCGCGAAGCCGCCGAAGATGTTGATGCTGGCCAGCAGGATCGCGGCGCATGACAGCCCGGTGATCAGGGCTCGGTTCGACGTTTCGCCATGACCGATTTGCAGCAACGCGCCGACCACGATGATCCCGGAGATCGCGTTGGTCACCGACATCAGCGGTGTGTGCAGCGCGTGGTGCACGTGACCGATCACGTAGTAGCCGATCACGATCGCCAACGCGAACACCGTCAGGTGACCTAGCAGCGCCGGCGGGGCCAGAGCAACGACCAGGAACAGCACTGCCCCGATGGCCGTCACCATCGCGACGCGGCGCGACGTCGGCACGGGCTGCTTCGCCTGCGACTCCATTGACTTTTCCGCCGCAGCTGCCGCGGCCGGCGCCGCCGAGACCTGCACGGGCGGTGGCGGCCAGGTAAGTTCGCCGTCCCGGACCACGGTTATCGACCGTTGCACCACGTCGTCGAAGTCGAGCACGAGCTGGCCGTCCTTGCCGGGCGTGAGCAGCTTCATCAGGTTGACGAGGTTGGTGCCGTACAGCTGCGACGCCTGGGTGGGCAGGCGAGCGGGGAGGTCGGTGTAGCCCAGGATCGTCACGCCGTTCTCGGTGACGACCGCCTCGCCGGGGATCGTGCCCTCCGCGTTCCCGCCGTTCGACGCCGCCATGTCGACGATGACGCTTCCCGGCTTCATGCTCGCCACCATCTCCTTGGTGAGGAGCACCGGTGCCGGCTTCCCTGGGATCAACGCCGTGGTGATGATGATGTCCACGTCCTTGCACTGCTCTGCGTACAGGGCAGCCGCCCGGGCGTTGTAGTCCTCCGACATCTCCTTGGCGTAACCGGTGGCCGAGACCTCCACGTCCGGCGCCTTCACCGCGAGGTACTCCCCGCCCAGCGAACGCACCTGGTCGGCCACCTCTGGGCGGGGATCGGTGGCGCGGACGACGGCGCCCAAGCTGCCGGCGGCGCCGATCGCCGCCAGCCCCGCGACACCCGCACCCGCCACCAGCACCTTCGCCGGTGGCACCTTGCCGGCAGCGGTCACCTGACCGGTGAAGAACCGAGCGAAGACGTGTGCTGCCTCCACCACAGCTCGGTACCCCGCGATGTTCGCCATCGAGGACAGCACGTCCAGCGACTGCGCTCGGGAGATTCGCGGTACCGCATCCATCGCCAGCGCGGTGATCGGACGACGCGCCAGCTCCTCCACCAGCGCGGGGTTCAACGCCGGAGCCAGCAGGCTGACCCACGTCGCTCCCGGGCGGAGCGCGTCAAGCAGCTCCACCGACGGCGCGTTCACACCGAACACGACGTCCGCGGCGAGCGGATTCCCCAGTGACGCGCCGACGGAGACGTAGGCCTCGTCTGGGAAGCTCGACGACTCCCCAGCGGCAGGTTCCACCACCACCTGATAACCCAGCTTCAACAGCTGGGCCACGGTTGTGGGGGTTGCGGCCACCCGGGTCTCTCCACGCCTCGTCTCGTTGACAACGCCGACAAGCACATGCATCTCCTTCGTCGCCAGAACGCCGCCAGGCGTCGGACCCCTCCGTCTTGACGGTCAGGCGCTGCCGATTCTCCGGCGCCCTTGCAGGATGACCGCGACTCCCATGATCTCGATCATCGCTCCGGTCTGCCAGAGGGCAGTGCAATCGATCACGGCCATCGCGGTGACGCGCAGGGCAGGTCAGCCATGGCGATGGCCAGCCGTGCCCCGGGCTGGCCTGTGCCGCGCAGGTGAGGGCTTCGCCCACCTCGTGATTCAGACCGGTACCCGCCGTGCAGCCGGCCACCGCGGCGCCGCAGGCCAGCGCCGTGCTGACCACGTCAGGGTCCCGGCCTGCGACGATGACGGCCATGGCACGGTGGGCCCCATGCTGGTCGGCCGACCGTAGAGCTCGGAGCGGCCATGTCATATGTCGGTGATCCGGATCCCTGCGTGCGCCTTGTACCGGCGGTTCACGCTGATGAGATTGGCGGTGAGTGCCTCGACCTGGTTTGCGTTGCGCAGCCGGCCCCCGTACACGCCTCGTACGCCGGGGATGCAGCTGGCGAGATCCCGCACCATGTCGGCCGCCTCCCGCACGTCTGCCAGCACAGAACGTCGGTGTCGACCGAGGCGGTCTCGGGGTCGTCGAGCATGACTGCGCTCACGTTGTGGAACGCACCGACCACGGTGCTCTTCGGCAGCAGCGCCTGCGCCTGTTGGGCCGCCGATCCCGCCTCAACCACAAGCGCGTAGGCACCCTGCTTGTCGAAGCCGAGCGGGTTGACGCAGTCGACCACCACCTTGCCAGCCAGGCTGGTCGCCAGCCCTTTCAGCAGGTCCGCATGCTGTACCGCTCGGAAAATCGGTCAGAGCTACGCCACCTGGGAGTATTCGTTAATTAGCCCGTTGAGGGTCTTCCTACGGCGCACTCGTGCGGCCGTCAGGTCGGCGACCGGTCGTGGCGCTATGTCGGTGGGGTTGGGCGGTTGTTGGCCCCGGGCTTGGTGCGGCCGGTGGTCGTTGTAGTGAGCCACGTACTCCCCGAGGGTGGCGAGGAGGTGCCGCCTGTTGTAGATCAGCATCCGGTCGAGGCACTCACGGCGGACCGTACGCACCCACCGCTCCGCGTACGCGTTCGCCCGAGGCGCCCGGGGCGGAGTTCGCAGGATCCTCGGCCCGGTCCGCCGGTCGCAGAGCGTCGCCGTGGACGACTACTGACCAGCCGCCCAGATGTCCTTCCACTTCTTCTGACCGTTGCCGCCGCAGCTACGGCCCTCCGGCGCTCGCCAGGTTGTCCGGGTCGAGCGAGCCCGTGTACACCAGATCGGCGCCTGCCGCGATCGCGCCGGTGGCGCCTGCGCCGTCCGTGATGCCCCGCCCACCGGATTGCAACGCGACCTGGCCGCAGTAACCGCCGGACTCACCCTGCCCGGGAAGCTCCGGAGCCGTCGAAGGGCAGACCAACCGCATCAAAATGGTCAGACGCCAGATCGGTCGCGCCAAGTTCGACCTACTCCGCCGCCGTGTCCTGTCACCCGCCGTAGCCGTCACGCCGAGTCACTGGCTCACGGAATCCGAGCCAGAGCCACTTCGTTTTGGCCGCTGACATCGCTGGCGTCAACGCCGAGCCCCGGTGGGGCGACCTACGGGCAAGCCTTGACTCCGACCCCTCGATTGGCGTATATCGGCACCGAGCCGGGAAGCAGGAAAAACCGGTCACTATCAACCCTGCTTGAAGGGCTGACACGGCCCCACTCCTTCAGGGATGACCAGATGAATGGCTTGAATTTGCAGGATTTAACCACTACGGCGATTCGCCTGACGGGTTGCACAAGTCGGGTCTACCTACTATGAATAGCGTAGCCAGAACAAGACGCGGGTGGCTGGCGCCCCGGACGGACGGTGGGCATGAAGTCTTTGCAGATCGGCGATCTCGCCGTCAATCTGGCCGTCTCGGCGCTCGCGATCGCCTGCCTGATGGCGTGCTGTCTGGTGCTGTCGCTGTGGCGTCGCGACTGGTCGCTGATCGACGTCGTGTGGGGGACCGGGTTCGTCGTGGTGGCCGCGGTGTCGGTCGGGTTGTCCGGTTCGGCCGGTGACCCGACCCGCCGCTGGCTCATGCTCGCCGTGACGAGCGTCTGGGGCCTGCGGCTCGCGGCCCATCTGTTCCTGCGCAGCCGGGGGCATGGTGAGGACCCGCGCTACACCGCGCTGATGCGCCGCCGCGAGGGGGCGCTCATCCCATACGTCGTTCGAACCATCTTCTGGCCGCAGGGCCGCGTGATGTGGTTCGTGTCGATCCCGATCCAGCTCGCGATGTACCAAGGCTCCGGGATGAACATCGTGGGCTGGTGCGGCGTCGTGCTCGCGGTGTTCGGCATCGTCTTCGAGTCCGTTGGTGACCTGCAACTCACGCGGTTCAAGGGGGATCCCGACAACGCCGGCAGGGTCATGGATCGCGGGTTGTGGAGCTGGACCCGTCATCCGAACTACTTCGGTGACAGCTGTGTCATGTTCGGCTTGTGGGCCATCGCGTGCGGACACTGGATCGGCGTCTTGGCCGTCGTCTGCCCTGCCTACATGACGCACCGACTCATCAACCGCAACGGCAAGGCACTGTTGGAACGGCGGATGGCGCGCCGCCGCGGCGAGGAGTATGCCGCGTACGTCGCCCGCACCAGTGGCTTCTTCCCGCTGCCGCCTCGGCGCCGGCCGGCGGACCAGCAGATAGCTCGACAGGAAAGGTAGGAGCACGCATGGGTGCACAGATCCAGGGCTCAGTGGCGATCGTAACGGGAGCGAATCGCGGCATCGGCCTTGCCTTCGTCGAAGAGCTCCTCCGTCGTGGGGCGTCGAAGGTCTACGCCGGAGTCCGTGAAACCGAATCGGTCGGTCGCGTGCTGAACGACGCCGCCGTCGTCCCGGTACGGCTCGACGTGACCGACGCCGACGTCGTGGCGCAGTGCGCCGAGCAGTGCGGCGACGTCGACATCGTCGTCAACAACGCGGGGTTCCATGCGCGCGACCGGTTGGTCCTGTGCAGCGATCCCCAGGCCGCGCATCGCGAGATGATGGTCAACTACTTCGGCGTCCTCAACATGACTCGGGCCTTCGCGCCGGTGCTCGCGCGTCAGGGCGGCGGGGCGATCGTCAACGTCCTGTCGATCGCCGGCGCCGTTCCCACTGCGTTCATGGGCGGGTACTCGCCGGCGAAGGCTGCCGCGCTGTTCCTGAGCACGATCGCGCGTGCCGAGCTGGAGCCGCAGGGCACGAGCGTCACGGCGCTGATCGTGGGGTCCGTCGACACGCGGATGGCCGATCACGTCGAGGGGTCGAAGGAGGCGCCTGCCGACATCGCTGCGGCAGGACTGCGAGCGATGGAGCGCGGGGAACGGACGTTTGACACGGACGCTCGGGCGATCCGCGCACGCGCTCGCTACGCGCTCGACCCCGCACGGTACGAGCGCAGTCAGGCCAAGGCGTTGCAGGTCACGACCCTCCGCACGACCTGAGCGGAGGACCGAGCCCGTCCCGCAACCTTACGCTCGGGGGTGAGCACGGCGATCCACTCGACCGAGGTCGCCGCCAGCTACGTCTGGCAGGCGAACCGACCTGCTGCGCGTGACCTGCCCGTGATCGGCGGCTTCCGGCGAGTGGTCGTACTGAGCTCAGTGGCGGGCGCGACCCATGTGTCGGAGTCCGGTCGCTGAACGTGGATTGCTGCGTTGTCTCGACGACGGTCGGCACCCCCTTGGTCGTTGTGCTGAGCACGTCTCCGATGGCTATGGATCGGCGGCGGACGCCGGCGTTGACGGATTGGCTTGTGTGTCAGCGGGCGCTGGTAGCCACACTGGGCATCTCTCCCCGTTCGTCTTTATCTCAGCGGTGCGGGACTTCTTCGACGGGCTCGTGGGCGGGGGCATCACGGACGGCGCAGACGTCGCCGGCGCGATCGCGGCGGGCGCCGATCTGGTGTACATGGGCACGCGCTTCTGGCGGCCACAGAAAGCATGGCTCCCGACGCGTACAAGCAGATGGTCGTCGACCACGGTCCGGACGACCTCGCCGTCAGCTCCGGGATCACCGGCACGGATGCGTTCGGCTACGGCCGAGCCTGATCGCGAACGGGCTCGACCCGGGCAACCTGACCAGCGCCGGAGGGCCAAAGCTGCGGCGGCATCGGTCAGAAGAAGGGGAAGGACATCTGGGCGGCTGGTCAGGGCCTGCAGATGATCGTCTCGGTCGATCCGGTGGCCACGGTGGTCGATCGGCTCGACAGGGAGTAGTCAGCCGGCGGTCGAGCGTCGGACGTCGTTGTCGCGCTGATCGTCCCGCCGGATCAGGGCTGCGGGTCGACCACCGTCACCGGATTCAGCGCGAAGATCGAGGGCTCCACAACCCCGGGCGCGGCATCGACGACGGTCGGAATCGACTGCATGACGATCCCGGCGACGATGTACTGCGAGGCCGTCGTCCTGCGCGTGCTGTCGACGGGGTTGTGCAGGTCGATCGACATGCTGACCTCGGGGCGGCCCGTCATGCGCAGGCTCCAGTGCGGCCGACCGACGTAGCGGTCGATGCTGCTGTCCATCGCCCAGACAATCTCGAGGGTGATCCGGCGCTTGCCCTTGGCGACGACGTGCCACCGCCACTCGGTCGCAGCAATCGTTCCGGTCGGGATGATGCCGGCTCGGATCGCCAGGTCGTGGTCGGTGACCTCGAAGTGGTGGTCGTCTTCGATCGTGTAGTCGGCGATCCCGAGCCGGTCGGCCATGAAGGCGAGGGTCTCGGAGTACAGGGACCGGTACAGCGCCGGCAGCGGGCCGTCGCGAAGATCTGTGACCGTCGGATCGGTCCCCATCCCCATCACCGTGAAGACGAAGTCGGGGCTTGGCATGCCGCTGGCGTCGACGAACTCGCTCACCGAGATCGCGTCGAGGTCCAGGCTTGTGCTGGCCAGGGTCATCGCGATGCGCTCGCCGATGACGCCGGGACTCACGCCCACACCGAAGAGACTGCTCCGGCCGGCCTCGCAGGCTTCCTGGAACATCTGCACGCGTGCCTCGCCGTGCGTCCGTGGGTAGTGGTGACCCGCGGTCGTGATGACATTCTTGCCACTTCGCAGCAGCCGGCATATGTCGTCGTCGTGGAGTTCGTAGGGGACCTGGAGGCGCGGAGTGTGGATCACGACGTCGGCGTCGAGGTCGAGCACCTCCTCGATCTCTCGAGTAGCGACGACTCCGGTGGGCTCGCGGCGAGCGATGTCGCCGGCGTCCCTGCCAACCTTCTGGTCGCCGTACACGTAGAGGCCCACGAGCTCGTGGTCCGGCGAGTCGAGGACGGCGCGCAGGCAGGTCCTCCCAAGCGATCCGGTTGCCCACTGAACGACACGGTAAGCCATGGGATCATGCTACAGGTACCGAAGCCAGATGCGTCGGGTTGATGCTGAACGCCAGGACGCGGGTCGGCGAGCCGACCGGCCGCTGCGATGGCCAGTGCAGCGTGTGGTAGACAATCGCCATAGACTCTGTTTCGCGCGTCCGTCGTTGTCGACGACTGCTTCGCTTTGCGGAGTTCATCAGCTGCACGGTGCAGATCGCCGGTCGCCTCGGGGCGCGCCTGATCGTGAACGCCTCCGGCTTCACTCGATGCGACTTCCTGCGGAGGCTCGGCGCCGACGTGGTGCTGGACTGACAGGGAGATCTGGGGCGCAGCTGGCCGAGCCGGTTTCCGACGGCGTGCGCGTCCACCTGGTATTCCATCACCGACCATTCGAACTCCGAGAGGGACTTCAGCAGCTGGTCAGGACTGCGGACGGGGTCGATCCGCTGGTCTCGGAGACCACCGTGGCCGACGGGCTTGCGCGGCTGCCGAGGCCTTCTGCGGACTGTTCCGCGGTGGCTCGCTCGGTCGTGGGATCGTCGATGCTCGTTCGGATCGCAGCCGCCGGATCGTCGCCGCTGAGTATGCTCGCGCCGGCAAGCCCCCGACGACAGGATGTGCAGATGGACATCGCTAGGACCGAGGCGGGATCCGAGGAGTCGCCGCCCGTCGCCAGCCTGACGGCCCGCGCGCTGGCGCTCCTCGGTGATCACTGGACGCTGTACATCCTGCAGCGGGTCTTTCTCGGTGAGCGCCGGTACCAGGACATCCATGATTCCATCAACGCCTCCGACTCGATCCTGAGTAACCGGTTGAAGACGCTGACCGAGGGTGGGCTGCTGGCCAAGACGCCCTACAAGGACGGTCGGGTCCGGTACGAGTACCGCCTGACGACCACGGGCAAGGCGACGTGGCGGATCTTCGTCGCGGCGCACAGCTGGGAGAACAGCTGGCTCGACCCGATCGACGGTCTGCGGCCCGTCCTGATCCACTCGCAATGTGGGCACCTGGCCCACCCGCAGCTGATCTGCGGGAAGTGCGACCTGCCCGTGACGGCCCGGGACACGTCGGTGACGCGCTCGGGTGCCACGCTGAGCTACGCCTCGGCTCTGCCGCGCCGCCATCGCCAGAACCGAACGCTGGCGCTCGATGGGAGCGATCCCTACGCGTTTCGCACCGAGACGATGGAAATTCTCGGCGATCGGTGGAACACGGCCCTTGCGTCCGCCGCTCACATCGGTATCCGGCGGTTCAGTGACTTCGAGCGATTCCTGGGCATTCCGCCGACCGTGCTGTCCGCGCGCCTGTCGCGATTCGTCGAGCTCAACATCTTGCGCGTGCAGGAGCTGGCGGGCAGCAATCGCCGCAGCGACTACCGGCTCACAGACAAGGGACGCGACCTCGCCGCGATTCTGATCCAGATCGTCCGCTGGGCCGACGAGAACCTGCGGACCGGCGAGCCAGCCTCGATCGAGATCTCTCACGATGCGTGCGGCCGCAAGCTGTTGCCGGAGTACCGCTGTACCCATTGCGAGCAACGCCTGCGACGCCGCGAAGCGCGGTTCGAGCTCCGCGAGTGCCGGTCGTCCTAACTGCCCCGGCTTCGCAGCTCATGATGTTTTCAGGCGTGCATCCCAGCACGCTGGCGAGCGCCGCTCGTGGCGTGAACGCAGAAGCGCGCGGGAGGCTGGCCCACTTTCCTGACGTGAAGCGAATCCTGCGCATCCACGCCCGCGGAACCCCGCCATCCCTTGCGGACGGAACTGGGGCCGTGCTGCTGGCAACAGTCGCCGATCAGCTCGCGGTGCCCGCGCCCGCCCGGGTCGTGTCGGCTGCGACCCCCGGAGCCAGCCCGTTGCCGGACAGGGCTGGGAGTGGGATAACGACGCAGAACATGGCGGGGCGCTACCGGCATTGAAGACCAGACTTGCGCCGTCTGCTGCCATGGACCCCTCCCGGGCAGGGCAGAGGTTCGAGCTCGCCGGCGTCGACTTCGAGCTCGTGTCAGCCGGCAAGACCGAGCCGCCGGCGCATCGGGGGTGACGCGCAGACGTTCGAGGTGGTCGTCGACGCCCCCCTGGGCCGACCAGGACCAGCTGGGTCAGTGAAGCACACCTGGTGCCCGTCCGGCTGCCGGCCGAGGCGCTGATCCGCTGGAGGAAGCGCTGGCGGCGAGTCCGACCTTCGCCGATCCGCGAGTCGTCGTCTCGCTCGCGGTGAGCGTGCTCTACATACCGGTGCCCCGGTCACGATTCGCGTGCAGGTCGGTCGGATTCGCACGACCTCGCTCGCCCAGGCTACGCGGTTGAAGCAGCGAGGCCAGATCGCGGTCACCGCGAGGACCGCCCTGGTGAACCCTGGTTCGGACGGTTCGGCCCGCGTTCAGGGGTCCTGAACGGGACTATCTGTCCTGTTCGCGGCTGCCCTGAGGTCACGACTTCGCAACTTGTAGTATCAGAGCGGTTAACTAGGACTCGCTCCGTCAGGTCTGACTCGTATCAGAGGAATTACAGCGAGCTGCTTGAGCCTTTCCGGGCAGGGAAGCGACTTACTCACGGTGCAGCGACGTGGCCGATCTGAACTTCCCCGGTACGCCCGACAGGGCTCCGGCAAAGTCGTGAAGGGTGTCCGGCTTGATGTGGTTGGTGTAGACGCGCCCTTGCTGGTGGTAGCAGGGCGGGCATGACCGGTTCAGATGATCATCGAGGTTTCTACGCCTTAGTGATCGTCCGAAGTGAGCCATGCCCGCCCTGCTACCACACCACCGCCCTGCGCACCCACCCTGAACTCCTGCCCACCCTCACCACCATCAAAGATGATCTCCGGAAGTTGGCGGATCTGGGCTACGAAGGCGAGGCCGAGACCGTGATCGTGGCGTTCAAAAAACCCGCCGGCGACGGGCTCAACGACGTACGGAAGACCTTCAGTACTGCCAACTACGACCTGCGGGCTATCAGAAAACGCGCAAACTCCCTGCTCAAGACCGCTTCAAGGCCCTACGCAACATCGGCGCCTGTCCCTGGCAGATCACCACACCGAACACGAGCGCACCACCTGATCACTCAACGCTTACGAACCGTTACTCGGAAAGGCTCATTGACGCGGGCTAACTCTCTAACTCATAGTGCTTGGTACCGTGGTGAGCCTCGTCTCACTGGCACTCGACCCGTCGATGAAGGAGAACCATGATTCTGCGACGCCGCGCACGACGCGCGCCGCTCCTGGCTGCCGTCAGCGCGCTTCTCATCGTCCTTGCCGGTTGCGGTGGCGGCGGAAGCAGCGCCGAGGGCGGTGCCAACGACCCGGACGCCGTACTCCGGTACGTCTACGCCAACGCGCCCGGAACGCTCGATCCCCACGTGGTCAACTCCGGCTTCGCCAACGTGCCGCTGTTCCTCATCTTCGACCGACTCGTGCACGTCAACCCCGCGGGTGAAGCGATCCCTGGTCTGGCGACGTCGTGGTCGTTCTCCGCTGACGGCAAGGAGGTGACGTTCAAGCTGCGCGACAAGGTGAAGTTCCAGGACGGCGCCGACTTCGACGCCGAGGCGGTCAAGGCGAACATCGAGCACGGCAAGACGGTCGAGGGCTCATTCGTCAAAGCGGACCTCGCAAGCATCGACAACGTCGGAGTAGTCGACCGTCTCACGGCGAAGTTCGTGCTGAGCAAGCCGGACGTCGGTATCGTCCTCAAGCTCAGCGACCGGGCAGGCGCCATGATGAGCCCGAAGAGCATCGCGGCCGGCGACGCGGGGACCAAGCCGGTGGGTACGGGCATGTTCGAGCTCGACGGAGCGTACAAGGTCGGGGCCGAGCTCAAGGTCAAGAAGTTCAACGGCTACTGGGAACCGGACGCGCAGAAGCTCGCGGGAGTCGTCATGGTCTTCATGTCCGACACGAACGCTGCGCTCAACGCCATCAAGAGCGGAGGTGCCCACGCCGGGCAGATCCGCGAGGCCGAGATCGATCCGGCCAAGAGGGCCGGGCTAAACGTGCTCGAGGGCTACGACCTGGGCTTCCAGAACATCATCCTGAACCCAGACAACGTCCCGGCGCTCAGGGACGAGAAGGTCCGACTCGCACTGAACCTCGCGATCAACCGACAGGAGATCGTCGACGGTCTGCTGTTCGGCTACGGCAAGGCGACCAATCAGCCGTTCCCCGAAGGCTACTTCGCGCACAGCAACAACGCGCCCCAGTACCAGCACGACCCGGACAGGGCCAAGAAGCTGCTGGCGGAGGCCGGTTACCCCGACGGCTTCGAGATGGAGCTGACGAACGCGCCGGGGCCGTCGGCCCGGATCAGCGAGGTGCTCGCCGATCAGTTCAAAAAGGTCGGCGTGCGGACGAAGTTGAACCAGATCGAGTCGTCGGCTCTCGGTCAGCAGTTGTCCGTCGACAAGACGACCCAGGCGGTCAACGTCCGGTGGACCGGCCGCAACGACCCGACCGCAACGTTGGCGCTGCTCTACATGCCGAAGGGCCCTCAGAACCCGAGCAACATGGCCACGGACCGCGCGATCGAGCTGTTCGAGGCGCAAAAGGCCGAGAGCGACCCCGGCAAGCGGGCAAAGCTGCTTGCTGAGCTCGCCGACGAGTTCGTCGAGCACCCGCCGGCCAGCCAGATCGTCCTGTTCCAGTCGGTGAGTGCAATCGCGAGCAGCAAGAAGGTCGTTGGGCTGCAGGAGTGGAAGACCGGGAAGGTCGAGTTCCGCGGCGTGGGCATTACGAAGTAGCCCGCGAGGACGCCAACATGCGGCCGGGTCGGACCCACGCCACCGTGCGCGGGTCCGATCCGGCGTTCGTCGGACGAGGATTCGAGAGCATCAGGAGAACACCAGTGGACCCACGCATCACCGCCGCCGTCGACCGGATGGAAATCACCGAGGTCGTCAACCGTTTCATGCGGGCGTGCGATCGCGGCGACGTCGACGCCCTTCACGCCTGCTACCACCCGGACGCGGTCGAGGACCATCTCGGTAAGTTCCTGGGCAATGCGCACGAGTGGATCGACAGCATCGCCGACCGAATCACCGACCCGCGCACGCTGATGACGCACGCCGTCACGAACCACGTGATCGACCTGCGCGGTGACTCCGCCGTCTCCGAGGCCTACATCACGACGACCAACCGGCGCCTGTTGAACGGCGGCCTGTTCGACGTCCAGACCCAGTCGCGTTGCATCGATCTGTTCGAGCGCCGTGGAGGCGAGTGGCGCATCGCCCGTCGTCAGCTCGTGATGGAGTGGTGCAGAGAGTACCCCTCCAGCGAGACCTGGGGGCACGGCGCGGTCTACCCCGACGTAGCGGCGATCCCACGTGGTGCGAAGTACCCGGACGACGTGGTCTACAAGGTGCTGGCCGACCTCTGAGGGGCCTGCCGATCCGTGACCACCGCGCCGCACCGAGGTGCGGCGCGGTGGTGTCACCAGGTGGATCGCAGCCGAACCTTGTCGACTTTCTGGCTCGCGTTCAGGGGCAGTTCGTCCAGGAAGCGAACCTGAGTGGGCTTCTTGTACGACGCCAGGTGCTCCCGCGCCCAGCTGATGACCGAGTCCTCGGTCACGTGCCCATCCCGTCGCACGACGGCCGCGACGACGGTCTCGTCCCACCGGGGGTGCGGGACCCCGAAGACTGCGGCCGCGCGGACTCCTGGCATCTGGTTCAGGATCCGTTCGACCTCAGCAGGGAAGACGTTCATGCCACCGCTGACGATCATGTCCTTCGCGCGATCGGTCACGTACACGTAGCCCGCCCGGTCGACGTGTCCGACGTCGCCGGTGCGGAACCATCCGTCGCTGAGAGCCTGCTCAGTGAGCGAGTCGTCGTGGAAGTAGCCGGCGAACAAGGTGTCCGAACGAACCGCGAGCTCACCGGTGCTGCCGATGTCGAGATGTCGCCCGCTCGCGTCGAGCACGGCCACCTCCGCGATGTGGCTCGGACGGCCGGACGACGAGAAGACATCGTCCGCTCGGCAGGTGTCGCTCCAGTCCTCGGGCACGGTCCGGGTGACGGGGGCGCCCGTCTCGGTCATCCCGTACGCCTCGACGAAGCCAGGACCGACCAGCTCGACGAGCGCTCGTCGCCAGTGGGGTTCCATTCTCGACCCGGAGTGGATGACGGTCGACAGCGTGCGGAGCACCTCGGGGCGAGCACGCACTGCGTCGACGAATCCTTCCGACAGCGGTGAGGGGACCGACGTCATCTGGCTGCCCTCGCGGACCATCCGGTCGACCCAGGCGTCGGGTGCGGCGTGGTTCATGAACGAGAGCTCTCCGCCGAGGTACAGGTGGGGCAGCATCACCCCCCAGATGCCGGACACGAAAGAAAAGGTGCCGGTGACGGCGCAGCGGTTGCGCGGGCCGATTCCCCAGTGGACCGGCATGTGGCGGATGATCCGCAGCAGGTTCTGCTGCGTGTGCACGACACCCTTTGGCAAGCCGGTGGTGCCGCTGGTGAAACCAATGAACGCCACGTCGTCGGGCTGCCGCTCGACGAAGGGGGGAACGGTGGATCCCTGGGATACCAGGTCGTGGTAGCGGACAGCGCCTGGCAGCGGTTCGTCCCCGATCGTGACGATCAGTGGGCCGTCGTGCCCACCGAGGCCCGCCACGGCCGAGACCACGTCGAGTCGTCCGTCGGTGTGGACGAACGCACGCGGGGTGGCACGCTCGAGGATCGCTGTGACCTCGGGTGGTTGCAGGCGATCGTTAACGTGCACGGGAACGAAGCCGCCGAAGAACACCCCGACGTAGGCCTCGAGAGCCTCGACCCGGTCCTCGACCATCAGGCACACGCGCTCCCCGGGTGCGAGGCCGGCCGCGGTGAGCGCGTGCGCGAAGCGCGACGCGTTGTCGAGGAGCTCGCGGTGCGTCCGTACGTGGCCGTGACTGCGGATCGCGACGCGGTCTCCGGCGCGGGCTATGGACGCCGCCAGCAGTGATCCCACCGTCTCCGTGGACGCCATCGCTCTCGTGGTCATCGTGCCCCGCTCTCGGTGATGTCGCCGTGGATGAGGCGAACCTCAGTGCCACACAGGGTGAAGGCCCGCTCCGCGGCGGACGGGTCGGTCAGCCGAAGGTCGAACGCGCGGATGCCGGAGACCTCACCGCGGTGGAACCGCAGCTCGCGGTGATCGAACCGGAGAAGCTCTCCTCCGTCGTGACCGGCGATGCCCAACACCTCGGCCAGCAGGCCGGCCGAGCGTTGGGGATCGGGCACCACGCAGTCCACGGCGAGCAACTCGGCGGCGACCCCTTGACCCTCCGCCGGAGGCCAGTGCCAGGTGTTCAGGTCCGGCATTTGATCGATCTCGACGAGGATGCCGATGTCGCCGGCGTGCAGCTGCAGGACGCGGCTCTCGCCGAACCTCCCGTCGAACGTCACCCGCACGCCAGCGCGGGCGCAACGCGACACGATGCCTTCGGCGTCCTCCGTCTGGATCACGACCAGGTACCCGGCATCGCCGTCGTTGCGCTCGAGCCAGCGGTGGACCCTCGAGATCGGCATCAGGGGCTGGAGCAGTTGGACGGGCGTGTCGCCGATCGGCAGGATCTCGTCGATCAAGCCGAGATCGGCGATGTAAGGGTCGTGGAGATTGCTCCGCGATGCCAGGATCGCTTCGGCCCGGGCGGCTTCGGCGGCGATGTCACGGCCGGCCAGGACCACCATGCGGAGCACGGAACGGTGGGGGGGGCCGATAGGCTCGGTCACGGTGAACTCCTCGATGCAGACGCGTGTCATCAGGGTGGTGAACGGACGTCATTACAGATGCAATTACCACATGAGGTCCGGCGCCCTGCGCCTGAAATTTCATTGACAATAATTGGCGAGGGGGCCCGAGGATGTCCTCGGCGGCCCTGGTCTCCACGAACGGTTTCGGGTCCTGGTTCCAGGCCCGGATGTCGTTCTTCAGGGCGGCAACGCTTTTGGCGGCGCTGCGGATCATCTGATCGGCCAGGAATCCGAGCCGGCGTTCAACGTGATTGACCCACGAACTGCCGGTCGGGGTGACGTGCATGTGGAAGCGGGGATGGCGCGCCAGCACCGCAACGCCAACGTCTGAGCCGACTTTGCCCGCCGCGACCAACTCAGCAACGTCTCCCTCTCGATATTACTGAGCACCAACTCGGCCTTTGGCCGTCCTCGACCCGCCATCGCCGCATCCTACGTTTAGATAATGGATTTCAGGCGCACTGGTCGATTCTCCGCAGCATCTGTTTGGCGATGATGAGGCGCTGGATCTCGCTCGTCCCCTCGTAGATTCGCAGGAGCCGGGCGTCCCGGTAGAAGCGCTCGACCGGAACCGAACGCATGTAGCCCATCCCGCCATGGATCTGGACCGCGCGGTCGGCGATGCGGCCGAGCATCTCGGTGCAGAAAAGCTTGCACATCGAGGGGGCCAGCCGGCGGTCCGAGCCGTCGTCGTAGCGACGGGCGGCATCGAGGACCATGGCGCGACCGGCGAAGGCCTCCGTCTCGCTGTCCGCGAGCATGGCCTGAACGAGCTGGAAGTCCGCGATGCGTTGACCGCCCTGCCGGCTGGTGCTGGCGTGGGCGAGGCTCTCGTGGACGAGGCGCTGGGCCATGCCCACGGCCAGGCCGGCGATGTGGAGGCGGCCTCGGTGGAGCGACCGCATGGCCGCCCCGAAGCCCTGTCCCTCCACCTCTCCCACCAGGTGTTCCGCCGGCACCCGGGCGTTGTCGAAGAAAACTTCCGATGTGGGCGCGCCACGCCCGCCCATCTTCTGGTCCTTGAGACCGACCGTGACCCCCTCGGTGCCCGCCGGAACGACGAAGACCGAGATCCCGTCGGGTCCGGTGGTGTCACCGGTGCGGGCGAACACCATCAGCAGGTGCGCGTCGATCGCGTTGGTGATGAACCGCTTCTGCCCGGAGATGACGTAGTCGTCACCGTCCCGCACAGCCCGGGTCCGCAGGCCGCTCGGGTCGGATCCGGCCTCGGGCTCGGTCAGGGCGAAAGCCGCGACCCGTTCACCCGAGGCGAGACCAGGTAGATACATTTCCTTCTGCACCTGGGTGCCCGCGTTGACGAGGATCTGCCCGGCGATCCCGTTGTTGGTGCCGAACATGGAGCGGAGCGCCGGCGTGGTCCAGCCAAGCTCGAACGCGAGCTGCACGTCCTCGGACATGGTGAAGCCCATGCCGCCGAACTCCTCGGGCAGCGCATACCCGAACAGCCCCATGGCCGCGGCCTTCTGCCGGATGCGGTCGGGAACCCGATCGCCCTCCTCGATCTCATCCTCTGCGGCAACGACGTCGTTGCGGACGAAGGTTCGTACGGCGTCCAGCACCGCGGTGAAGTCTTCGGCGTCCACGGTTCACGCTCCGTTCAATCGTCAGGAATGGAGCCCGGTCTCGGCTTCTGCCCCTCGAGACCGGGCTGACACACGGCGAGGTGCCGTCGGACTCACCCGCCGGCACCTCGCCTGTGCTCTCGGTGCGGGTGGTGGTGGAAAGGGAACTCAGGCGGTGACCAGGGGGTAGTGGCACGCCACCTGGGTGCCTCCGACCTGCTGAAACTCCGGGGTTTCCGTGTGGCAGCGCTCGGTGGCCAGGGGGCACCTGGACGCGAAGGCACAGCCCACTGGGGGACGGGCGATGTCGGGGATCTCCCCAGTGAGGGGCGCCTTCACCCGGCTCCGCTGTACGACGGGGTTGGCCACCGGCACGGCAGCGAGCAGCGCGGCGGTGTACGGGTGCCTGGGTGACTGGAAAACCTCCGCGACGTCTCCCAGCTCGACGATCTCGCCGAAGTACATGACGGCCACGCGATCGGAGATGTGGCGGACGACCGCGAGATCGTGGGAGATGAACAGGTACGCCATGCCGAGCTGCTCCTGTAGGCGCTCGAGCAAGCGGATGATCTGGTTCTGCGTCGAGACGTCCAGGGCGCTCACCGCCTCGTCACAGACGACGATGGAGGGGTTGAGCGCGAGGGCGCGGGCGATCGCGATGCGCTGGCGCTGCCCGCCCGAGAACTCGTAAGGATAGCGCTCGGCGTGGTGGGCGGCCAGGCCCACGAGCTCCAGCAACTCGACGATGCGGGCATCCCGCTCTCTGCCGCGCAACCCGTGGTGGACCTCGAGCGGTTCGCCGATGCTGTCCGCCACGATGATGGAGGGGTCCAGGGAGGAGTAGGGGTCCTGGAAGACCATCTGCATGTTCTGGCGGGCGCGGCGCAGGGCCTTGCCCTTCAGCCGGGTGATCTCCTGCCCCTCGAGCACGACCCGGCCGGTGGTCGGTTCGATGAGCCGCATCAGGGCGCGGGCCACGGTGGACTTGCCAGAGCCGGACTCACCGACGAGCCCGAGGGTTTCTCCGCGGGCGATGGAGAAGTCGACGCCCTTCACCGCACGCAGCTCGACGGGCGAGCGGAACGGCTTGCGCTTTCCCCAGAAGCTCACCTTGAGGTCTTGCACTTCCAACACGGGTGCGGTCGTCACTTGATCCTCCCGAGGGTGAGCTCGTCGGCGCGCAGGCACCTGGTGAGACGGTCTTCGACGCGCCGCAGCTGGAGCGGCGCGGTCTCGCAGGCCTCGACGGCGTAGGGACACCGGGGCGAGAATCGGCAGCCCTGGGGCATGTCCCACGGAGCTGGGGTGGTCCCCGGGATGGAGATGAGCTCGTTGCGGTCGTAGACGTGGGGTACGGCGCGCAGCAGGCCCTCGGTGTAGGGGTGACGGGGCCGGTCGAAAAGCTCGGTGATCTCACCGCGCTCGACGATCTCCCCGGCATACATCACGGCAACGTCGTCGCAGATGTCGGCGACCACCCCCATGTTGTGGGTGATGAACATCATCGCCAGCCCGTGGTCCTCGCACATGGTCCGGAGCAGCTGCAGGATCTGGTCCTGGATCGTCACGTCGAGCGCGGTCGTGGGCTCGTCGGCGATCAGGACCTTGGGCTGGCAGGAGATGGCCATGGCGATCATGGCGCGCTGCCGCATTCCACCAGAGAACTCGTGCGGGTAGCGGTGCACGCGGTCCGAGGCACTGGGGATGCCAACCTCGTCGAGAGCCTCGATCGCGCGCTGCCACGCGGCCTTGCGCCCCACCTTCTTGTGCCGGCGGACGGTCTCGGCGATCTGCTCACCGATGGTGAAGGCCGGGTTGAGACTGGTCATCGGCTCCTGGAAGATCATCGCCATCCGCTCGCCACGGATCCGGCTGAGCTCACGCTCGCCCAGCGTTCTCATGTCGATGCCGTCGACGACGATGCTGCCGCTGGAGATGCGGGCACCCGTCCTCGGCAGCAGGCTCATGATGGCCAGGCTCGAGACGCTCTTGCCGGAGCCGGACTCGCCGACCACGCCCAGGACCTTGCCCGGCTTGATCTCCAGGCTCACGTCGTTGAGCACCCGCTGCCACCCGTGATCGGTGACGAACTCCACGGACAGGTTCTCCACCGAGACGATGGGCTGCTCACCTGGAATGGGCGCCGTGGTCGGAGCGAAACCCGTCTGGGTCTTGTCCATGGTCTTCATCAGTCCTTCCTCGTCTCGCGACCAAGTGAGTCACGCAGCGCATCTCCGGCTACGTTGAAGGCAAGGACGACCAGCGCGATGGCGATGCCGGGGAACACGATCAGGAACGGCGACCTGTCCACGTAGGGGAGGGCGCGGCCGAGCATCGCGCCCCAACTCGCTTCGGGGTACTCGGCACCCAGGCCCAGGAAGCTGAGGCTGGCCTCGTTGAGCATCGCCCGGCCGGTGAGCAGCGACACCCCGACGATCAGCGGCGAGCGCACGTTGCGGAGCACGTGCTGCCGGATGATCCTGCCCGTCGGGGTTCCGATGCTGCGCGAGGCCTCGATGTAGGTCTCTTCCTTGATCTCCATGACGCTGCCCCTGACGATACGGAGGACCCGCGGCACGAAGACGATGCCGATCGCGATCATCGCGTTGGTCAGTCCGCGACCGAGCATCCCGACGATCGCGATGGCCAGGAGCAGGCCCGGCATGGCCATGATCGCGTCGTTGACGAACATGATCGCCCGGTCCACCCGACCGCCGAAGAAGCCGGAGATCAGCCCGAGCGGCACACCGAGGGCGACCGCGATCAGAGTGGCCTGCGTCGCCGCCACGAGCGAGACCCGGGTCCCGGTCATCAGCCGGGAGAGCACGTCGCGACCGAGGTCGTCGGTGCCCAGCCAGTGCGCGCTGCTGGGGTACTGCAGGATCGCCTGCAGGTTCTGGACGTTCGGGTCGTGGGGGGTCACGTAGGGGCCCATGATCGCCACAACTGTGGCGAAGGCGAGGAACCCCACAGCCACGACGCCCGAGCGCTGCCGGCCGAAGCGGGTACGGAAGTGCCGCCACGGCGTCGTACGGCGCATCGAGCTCTCCTGGACGGCGGACGCGCCGCGCTCGATCTCCCGGGCCGTTGCCTCCGCCCAGACGTCGACGGGCGGTTCCACGGTTCCGTCAAGTGTGTTGCTCATCAGCGCACCCTGGGGTTGAAGATCCGGTATGACGAGTCGACCAAAAGGTTGACCACCAGCACCGCCACAGCGGCGACGAGCACGGCGCCCTGGATGACCGGAATATCCCGCTGCAGCACCGCGGTGATTGAGAGCGCGCCCAGGCCCGGGATCCCGAAGATCTGCTCGACGATCACCGAGCCGCCCAGCAGGAAGGTCAACTGGAGGCCGACCATCGTCATGGCGGGAACGCCCGCGTTCTTCAGGGCGTGCTTGAGCACGACCGTCCGCCAGGTGAGGCCCTTGGCAGTCGCGGTGCGCACGTAGTCCTGCTCGAGGGTGTCGATCATCGAGGCCCGCAGTTGCCGGGCGATCTCCGCGGCCGGCGCCGCCGCCAGCGTGAAGGCGGGCATCACCATGTGCTTGAGCCAGTCGGTGGGCGACTCGGTGAAGGGCACGTAGCCGGAGGACGGAAGCACCCGCAGGTAGAGAGCGAACGCGATCACCAGCATCAGTCCGAGCCAGAACGTCGGGACCGCGATGCCCACGCTTGCGACGAGGGTGATCAGCCGGTCCATCACGCTCCCCTGGCGGGTCGCGGCGATGACCGCCATCGGGACCGCGATGAGCAGCGAGAGCACGATGGAGACCAGGGCGAGCCCGAGGGTGACCGGGAAGCGGTCCACGATCAGGCCGGAGACGGAGGCTCCACCCTGCAGCGAGTTTCCAAGGTCACCGGTGAGCGCATCGCCGAGCCACCGTCCGAACTGGACGACGATGTGGTCGTTGAGCCCGAGCCGCTCTCGCGTCGCCGCGATCTGCTCGGCCGTCGCGTTCTCACCGGCTGCGGTGACCGCGGGATCGCCCGGAACAAGCAGGATCATCAGGTAGGTCAGGGCGCACACCATGAGCAGAAGGCCCAATGAGTGCGGCAGTCGCTTGAGTAGGTTCATCCGGAGGTCTTCCCGATCAGGTGTCGTGCCGGAGCACGGGGGGCATTTCGTGAAGTGAGACCCATGTCACTACTTATTTGAGAGCTAGCATGAGTGTCGCCGGACGCGGCGTCAAGTGAAGTCCGAAGAAAATCCCTGCACAGTTCGGCCACGGCCGTCAGCCTGCGCGGGCCGCCGGGGTCACCCGCGGTCGTGGGCACCACGCACACCTCGTCGACACCTACTGCAAAGCAGTCCTGGATGAGCGCCCGCTCCTCGCGACCGGCGGTAGAGCATGTGGCGGCAGCGGCAGGCCCTCGGTCTGCAGGGTCTCGTCGTCGCAGTCGACCTTCTCGCCCTTCACAAGGCGGGAGACGATCTGGATCACCACCTCCAACTGCCGGGCGGGCCGTTGCCGTAACGGCCACGGTTGCTGCGGTTTCGAAAGCCTCGCCCGCCGGCCGGTCCCGCCATGGGCGCAGGGTCGTGTTGATGGTCCCCATGCTCCAACTCTTCAACAGACGCGCTCGACGAGGGTGGCGACGCCGATGCCGGCCGCACCACTGATGGAGGCGACCCCATAGCGCCCGCCGGACCGCTCGATCTCATCGATGAGGTTGGCCACGAGGAACGGCCCGGTCGCCCCGAAGGCGTGGCCGACCGCGATCGTGCCGCCGTTGACGTTGAAGCGCTCGTCCTCGACGTCGAGGTCGCGCTGGAAACGCAGACACAGCGCACTGAACGCCTCAGCGAACTCGAAGCGGTCGATGTCGTTCAGCGACAGCCCGGCGCGCGCCACCACAGCTTCGGTCGCGACCTGACCAGCCGTGAGCATCTGGACGGGATTGACGGCCCGGACCGCGGTCGCCACCACACGGGCGCGCGGCTCGAGCCCGAGGCGGGCGCCTGCGGACTCGTCACCGACCAGGATCAGTCCGGCTCCGTCGGCCAGGGAGGGCGACGTGCCGCGCGTGTGGACGTGGCGGATCTGGCCGAGCTCGGGGAAGCGAGAGAGCGCGATCGCGTCCTGACCCTCGGCGCCCATCTCCACGAACGCCGGCTCAAGGTCTGCCAGCTGCTTGAGAGTAGTCTGCGGGCGCACCTGCTCGTCATGCGCGAGCGGTTCGCCGCCCACCTTCGAGGGCACCGGGACGAGGGATCGGGCGAATCGCCCTTCGGCCTGCGCCCGGGCGGCCAACTGCTGGGTGCGCAGCCCGAACTCGTCAAGCTCCTCCCGATCGAAGCCCTCCTGGGTGGCCACGACGTCCGCCGCGATGCCCATGTGTACCGCCCCGACCGTGTTGATGACTACGGGGTCGTTCCAGAGCGGGCTCTTCTCCGAGAACATCGGGACCCGCGAGAGGGACTCCACGCCACCGGACACGATCAACGAAGCGTCGCCCGCCTTGATCCGGGCAACTGCGGTGTTGAGCGCTTCGAGGCCGGACGCGCAGGCCCGGCTGATGGTGGTGCCGGGGACACTCTCCGGCCATCCCGCCATCAGCGGCGCCACCCGAGCGATGTTCGACCCCTGGTCGAAGTGCTGGCGCGCAGCACCGAGCACCACGTCGTCGACGTCGACGGGGTCGAGTCCCGCGCGCTGCGCCAGTTCGTGCAGCAGCAGGACCACCAGGTCGATCGACGAGTGCTGCGCCAGGCCGCCTGCGGGAGATGCCTTGCCCCGCGGCGTACGGATCGCGTCGTAGACGTATGCGTGAGCTGCCACACGCTCACTATGATTTACGAAGTGAGTCGAGTCAAGGGCTGCTCAGATGAGACCAGCCGGCCTGGCGCCGGTCCTAATTAAGAAGTTCGAAGCGGATCTCCGTGCGCTTCAGTCGCTCGCTGCAGGCCCCACAGACGAACTCGGGGAGCAGGAGCCGGCCACACGGGTCGTGGGTGATCTCGAGCGACTTGTGGGCCCGTGACCCGATGTGCTCGTCACTCCACCGGACGATCTGCATGAGTACGACGCCGAAGCCGGCGCCCTTGTCGGTCAATCGGTAGACACTGCGTCCACCGCCGGCGAGCGCCTCGGCTCGGAGCGCACCGAGCTCGACGAGGCGGGTAAGCCGCGCGGAGAGCACCGTCGGAGGGATGCCCAGGAATCGCTCGAGGTCGGTGAACCGGCGCAGCCCGATGATCGCGGACGACACGATCGCGGTGTTCCAGCGGTCTCCCAGCAGCTCCATCGTGTCGGGGAACAGGCCGTGTGAGGTCACCCGCTGCAGGGTCCGAGACTGCCGGTGCCGCCGCGGCGCCGATCCGACGTAGCCCAGCGTCTTGCTCGCGTTGACCGAGCTCAGGTCCCGGCCCTTCACCGGCAGGTCGCACTTGGCGCAGATGACCTGAGGATCGGCGAGTTCTCCGCACAGGGCGTGGCGGAGCTCCGGACGTGGGTCGCTGCCGCAGTCGAGCCACCGCCGTTCCCACGTGTAGGCCGCGACGTAGATGCGCCAGGTGGCCATGCCGGCCCGCGTCAGGCGGTACTCGTACCTGACCCGTCCGTCAATGTAGGGCGCCTTCACCAGGACTCCGCCGTCGGTCAGTCGCTTGAGCCGGTCGGCCAGGATCGAGTCCGAGACGCCGATCGACTCCCGGATGTCCTGGTAGCGCCGCTCGCCGAGGAAGATGCGCTGGATGATCAGGAGACTCCAGTGGTCACAGATGATCCCCAGCGCGGCCCCGGTCCGGCTGGCGCCCACACCCGTGTCGATTCCTCCCTCGACGATGCCCATCAAATGATCTCCTCATGGGGGTGATTGCCCTATCGTCACTCAATCGTCTGCGGCATCGTGACGCAGGTCGATGATCGCACGTCCCAGAATCCGGCCTCGCAACAGAGCCGCGAAGGCCTCGCCGAGGGCAGCCGCACCGTGCCAGACGGTGCACACCGCCCTCAACGCGGGATCAGCGCCATCGACCAGGTCGAGCAGGTCGGGCAGGGCGTCGGGGTGATCGGTCACTGACATCCCCAGCACTCCCAGCCTGCGGCGGATCATTGCCGGGTGGTCCAGGGTGATGGTGCTCGACGGGGTGGCCGCCGCTCGGCCCACCAGCACCACCCGCCCGCGCTCCCGTAGGCGCGGCAGCGCCAGATCGAGGTGGTCCCCGCCGACAAGGTCGAGGTAGAGATCGATGCCGTCGGGGGCCGCCTCGTCCAGCTGGGCGGCGAGGTTCTCCGTCCGATCCAGGGCGTGCTCGACGCCCAGCTCGTCCGCGAGAAACCGCACCCGCTCCGGCCCACCCGCACTGGCGAGCACCCTGCCGCCGAGCACCCGCGCAAGCTGTACGGCGCAGGCCCCGACTCCCCCGGCTGCGGCGGAGATCCAGACGGTCTCGCCCGGCTTCACCGCACCCGCCCGGGTGAGCGCGACGTAGGCGGTGAGCCCGACATGGCCACGGATCGTCAGCAGCTCCTCGGGGGAGAGCCTGGGGTCGACGCGCAGGAGCTCGCGGGCCGGCATCGTGGAGAGCTCGGCCCACGGCAGCAGGCCCACGACTCTGCTCCCCTCGGGGAGCGACAGGTCGTCCGACGCGACGACCGTGGCCACCCCGTCGCTGCGCGGCACGTCGTCCACCTCGAGGGCGGGGCCGAGAGTGGTGGACCTTCCGGTGCCGAGCCGGTGTCGCAGCCCTGCGTTGAGGCCGAGCGCATCGGTGCGTACGACGACCTCGCCAGGGGCCGGCACCCGCGCCTGCACCTCGTGCAGCGCGAAGTCCTCGGGCTCGACCCGCTCCCCAGGGATGCGGGCGAGCTGTACCGCCCAAGTGGTGCCCGCGACCATCTGCCACCCCCTCCTAACTCTTGAACTCATAGTATTCTGCCACCGATACCCACCCTATTACCGCGTCTTCCTTTCCGTCGAGCCTCCCGTAGATGCAGGAATTCGGCGCTCGCCGTGGGTCATGCGGCATCGCTCACAGTGTCAGGAGACGACATGCGCAAGTCGCGGGCCGCGGACGAGAGCAGGGGCTGGCTGCCGCTGCTATTCACGGCCCCCTTCGGGCCCTACTTCTGGGGCAAGATCCTGTGGTCGGTGGGCGTCTGGGTGCACAGCGTGGTCGCCGCGATCGTGTCCTACAAGGTGACCGGCTCGGCGCTCTTCGTCGGCGCAGTCACCGCGGTGCAGTTCCTTCCCCAACTGCTCTTCACCCCCCTTGCCGGAGCCAGGGCCGACCGGGGGAAGTTGAAGCAACAGATCGTCGCAGGCCGGCTGGTCAGCGCACTCGGCTCGGGAGCGCTGGCGATCACCGTGTTCGTGATGGGCAACGATGTCCCGCTGGCGGCGATCCTGGCGAGCTCGCTCTGCGTCGGCGTCGGCCTGGTCGTGGGTGGTCCGGCGATCCAATCGATCGTGCCCTCCCTGGTGCGCCCCGAGGAGTTGGGCGACGCCGTCGCCCTGAACGCCCTGCCCCTGCTGGTGGCACGTGCCGCTGCCCCGGCGATCGGTGCCTTCGTCTACTCGAGCCTGGGGCCCGGGGTCGCGCTCGTGATCGCGGCATCCGGCAGCCTCGGCTTCGCCGTGGCGATGGTGCCACTGCGCCTGCCGGATCCGGCGCCGCGAAACGGGGGCGAGGACACCTCCATCCGGTCCGGCTGGCAGTTCGTCCGCCGCAACCGGGCGGTCGCGGCCCTGCTGCTCGGGGTCACCGCGGTGGGATTCGGAGCCGATCCGTCGATGACGCTCACACCATCGATCGCTCACGAACTCGGGGGCGGAGCCGCGTTGGTGGGCTGGCTGGGCTCCGCCTTCGGCGCCGGCGCGGCCACGGGCTTCCTGGTCCTCAGACCCCTGCGGCGCCGGCTCGGCGACCAGGGCCTCGCCCCGCTGGGCCTGGCGACGATGGCCGCGAGCCTCGCGCTTCTCGCCCTGAGCTACACCGTCCCCGTCTCGATGGCCGGGTTCGCCCTCGGCGGCCTGGGGATGACGCTCGCGCTCACCAGCGTCACGACCCTGCTCCACGAGGCGTGCCCCGACCATCTGCGCGGGCGGGTGATGGCCTTCTGGCTGATGGGCTTCATCGGCTCACGACCGGTCGCCGGCGCCATGGACGGACTCGCCGCCGACCTCGTCTCGGTCGAGGCTGCTCTGCTCGCCGTCGCCGCCGTCACCGGGCTGGGCGCGGTGCTCTGCCGGCCCGCCGTGATCGGGAGCGCGGCCCCGGACGTCACGACGACAGCTCGCTCCGGCTCCCCGAGAATTGAGCCAGGTAGGCACGCTCGGCGGGGGTGACCTTCCTCGTCGAGCCGTCCCCCGCCGTCGGGACGAGGACGGTGGAGGCCCGGAACGCCGTCGTCCCGTCCTGGTGCCCGCGATAGGCGACGGTGTACGAGCCGCCGCCGACGCGGGACACGTGCATCGAGACGACCAGGGGCCGTCCGGCCGTCACCCCGCGGACGTACTCCACCTCGAGCTTGACGACGACCCGCGGGTGCCGGAAGTCAGGCACCCCTTCGGTCACCGCGTGGTGGCCCAGCCAGCGGGTGCGCGCCTCGGCGAGATAGCTGACGATCATCACGTGGTTGACGTGGTCGAGGAGGTCCTGGTCCCACCAGCGCACCTCCAACACGACGTCGTACGTCGCGTGGTCACGGTGCGCGGTCCCCGAGTCGCGGCTCATCGGTCGGCCACGAAGACGAGGCGGCCGATGTTCTTGCCCGCGCCCAACCGATCCAGGGCGGCGGGGATCTCCTCAAACGGCAGGCGCTCACCGACCAGCGGGCGGATCTTCCGCTCCGCCACCAGCCGTGTCAGCTCGTTGTTGCACTCCCGCACCAGTTCCGGGTAGGTCCGGCGGTACCGGCCCCACACGAAGCCGAGGATCGAGTAGTTCTTGATCAGGGGATGGTTGAGCCGGGCAGTCTGGATCTCGCCACCGGCGAATCCCACCACGACGATCCGGCCCTCGAAGGCGATGCACTTGGTCGAGCGGGTGTAGGTCTCGCCGCCGACCGGGTCGTAGACCACGTCGACACCCCTGCCGTCCGTGACCTGGTTGACGACCTTGACGAAGTCCTCGGTGTAGCGGTCGACGACGACGTCGGCACCCAGGTTTCCGGCAGCAGCCGCCTTCTCCCGGCCACCCACCACGGCGATCACCCGAGCGCCGGCGGCCTTGCCGAGCTCGACGGCCGCGCTCCCGACGCCACCGGCCGCGGCGTGGACGAGCAGCGTCTCCCCCGCTGCGAGCCGGGCCCTGCGATGCAGGGCGAACCAGCTGGTCTGGTAGCTCACGAAGAGGGAGGCGGCCTCGGCGTCATCGAGGTCGGACGGCACGGGGAACGTCACGGCCGCGTCGAGGAGCGCCGCCTCCGCGAACCCGCCGGCGGGGAGCTCGGTCAGCCCGAAGACGCGGTCGCCGGGGACGAAACCCGAGACGTCCTCGCCGTAGGCGAGCACCGTGCCGCAGGCCTCGATGCCGCTGGTGAAGGGCAGGTCGGGCTTGAGCTGGTAGTCGCCCCGCGACATCAGCACATCGGGGAAGTTCAGCGCGGTCGCCCCGACCCGGACGAGCACCTGCCCGGGCCCGGGCTCGGGCACCGGCACGTCCTCAAGCCTCATCACAGCCGTGGGTTCACCGAGGCTGGCGACCTGCCATGCCTTCATCGCGTTCTCTCCTCGCAGTCTTCGGAGGTGGATCGGACCGGTCAGACGAGCACGAAGTCGACGCCGCAGATCCGGTGGGTCTCCCCCACTCGCCCGCGGTCCCTGGCCACGCACTCCACGGTTTTCAGTCCCCGAGACCCGGGCAGGTCGGCGAAGTGGACGGTCCGGCCGGTGAGGTCGACGGAGGTCCCGTTGTCGTTGACCGTTCCGCCGGCCACGGTGGCCCAGCGATGAGCCATTGCGGCCGGATCCGGTACGGACAGCCGCACGGCGCTGATGTCCAGGACAACCGACGTGCTGCGCGCGTCGTACACGTCGGGGGCGAAGTGCCAGCTGGTCGCGGGCCTGATCTCGTCGAACTCCGCCAGGGTGCCGAAGTCGCGCGGGTGCCACTGGCTCAGCGGGTTGCCGTGATGTTCCTTGGCCACGATCGGGGAGAACCCGAGCTCGTCGGCCCGCTGCCGCATGCCGTCCGCGTGCGGCACCTGGACGACCACCATGAAACCCGAATCGCCCTTTTCGGCGGTCTTGCGGCCGAGGGGCGACTCCGGGTCCTTGGGCTCACAGACCTCGAGGTAGGTCCGGTCGAAGCCGACCACCTCGTGGTTGAAGCCGACGGCGCCCATGCCTTCCACGTCACGGAACCCGGCCGGGACGCCGAACGCCGAACGGATGGTCGAGAGGGTGCCCTCGAGGTCACCGGTGAGGAGGACGACCTGGCGCAGCTCGGGAAGGGACGGGGTACTCACGATGATGCTCCTTGGTGCGGGGTGGGGCGGCGACGCCGGGTCACACAGCGCTGGCCGTGTCGTTGATGAGGCTCCGCAGCTCGCGCTTGAGGACCTTGCCCGACGGGTTGCGCGGCAGCGCAGCGGTGAGCTCAAGGAACTCGGGCAGCTTGAACTTGGCGACTCCCATGGCATTGAGGTGAGCGATCAGCTCCGAGAGCTCGGGCGGGTCGTCGGCGTCGCGGGGCACCACGAAGACGCAGGTGCGCTCGCCCAGGCGCGCGTCCTTGCGCCCGACGGCGGCGACCTCTCCCACCTTGGGGTGCGAGATCAGGAGGGACTCGATCTCGGCCGCGGAGATGTTCACGCCCCCGCGGATGATCAGATCCTTCTTGCGGTCGACGTGGACCAGCATGTCCGGCTCCTCGGTGGACAGCTCGAACACGTCGCCGGAGCAGTAGTATCCGTCCTCGTCGAAGGGATCCTCGACCTGGTTGAGATATCCGGAGAACAGGTTGGGCGATCTGACCCGGAGCTCGCCCGGAATCCCCGGCTCGTTGATCTGCGCGCCGGTTTCGAGGTCAACGAGCTTGATCCGGGTGGCCCGGCCCAGCCGGGTGCGCCAGGCGAACCGAGCGCTGCCCGGCAGCGGGATGGAGCGCCCGCGCACGGCCGGGTCGGGCACCGTGTCCCGGTCAGATGTCAGCTGCATGCCCTCTGTTGCGCCGAAGAAGTTGATCACCTCGACGCCATGGTCCTTCTCCAGCCGCTCGATGACCCATCCGCTGATCGGGGCCGACCCCGAGCCCAGCGCACGCAACGAGGTCAGGTCGTACTTGGAGAACAGGTCGCTGGTGACCATGTCGTTGAGGGTGGTCGGCGCGACCACGCTGTAGACCACGCGCTCCTGCTCGATCTGCTCGGCGAACACCTGGAGATCGAACGGCTGATGCTGCACGAGGGTGCAGCCGGTGAGCAGCCAGGGAAGGAAGATCCCCGAGATGCTGCCGGCGTTCACCATCGGCATCGGATTGAGGATCGTGTCCTCGTAGGTGAGGTTGGGTGACTGCGCCAGGGAGAAGGCGGCCACCATCGAGTCGCCCGACGCCCGCGGCACCCCCTTGGGGACACCGGTAGTGCCGGAGGTGAAGATGATGAGGACGCAGTCGTTGGGGTGCTGCTCGAGTCCGTCGACGTAGTCTCGGTAGTCGGCAGCCGGCTCCTCGTCACCGAGCACCCGGTCCAAGTCCACGGGCACGCCGTCGCCGTCGCTCCCGGCGTGCCACACGAAGACGGCGGCGCCGCCGACCTCCCGGGCGACCTCGGTGATGTCGGGCTGGAGGTCCCGCCCCCCGAAGCCGGTGGTGGTGACCAGGGCGTTGACCTCGGCGATCTCCGCCAGCTGCCGGATCTCGTGCCGCCGGTAGGGCATCGGATAGGGCGACAGGATGCCGCCGAGCCGGTTGATGGCCAGGTAGGTGATGATCAGCTCGACGGAGTTGGGGAGTTGGACACCGACCCGGTCGCCTTCGCGGATGCCGTGCCGGAACATGACCTCGGCCGCGCGATCGACGGCCCGGTCGAGCTGGTGCCAGGTCAGCCGCCTGGGGTCCTGCCCCATGAACGCCCTCTTGTTGGAAGCGTCGACGACGGCCGTGCGCTCGCCGTGCTCCGCCACGTTGCGACGGAAGCGGTCGGCCCACGTGTCGCCGGTCCACCAGCCGTCGGCGAGGAACTGCTCGACGGCCTCCGTACTGAAGAGCCTCACCTCGGCGCCCCTCAGACCCGGACCGCGTGGAGCGGGTTGTCGGCGGTGTCCCATCCGGCGATGGCCGAGCCCGGCGCCCAGGTCGAGTGGGTGCCACTGCTGATTCGCTCAGGCAGCCTGATCCGCGCGACGGGACCGGCGGTGACGTCCTGGGCGTCGTAGACCAGGCACTCGGACCGGTCGTTGACCAGGTCGGTCGTGAGAGTGACGACGTAGGCGTCGTCCTCACTGGTCGAGCCGACCTTGGGGGCGACCGCGGTCTCGCTCGCGAACACGCCCTTGGGGAACTTCACCTTCTCGATGGACCCCGTGACGTCGTCCTGCTTCACGAAGCCGTTGAACAGGAACATGCCGGGCTCGCGGAGCGCCGAGTAGGAGTAGCGGTGGCGACGGCCCACGTGGCGGCCATTGATCATGCCGAACTCGCAGAGCACGTCGCTGACGTCGTACTCCTGCGTTTCGCCGGTGCGCAGGTTCAATCTCCACCGGTGCAGCCGGGGATCCTTTTGATCCATGCCCAGGAAGCGGAAGATTGCTTCGTAGCCGCTGGCGCCGGGGCGCGGGGTGGGCGCCGGATTCATCTGGTAGTAGCCCTCGAGCACGATCCAGTCGCCGTCCTCGTAGGCGTTGAGCCAGTGGAGGACGTAGGTGGGCTTGAATTCGAACCAGCGCAGGTCGGCGGTCTTGCCGTGCCGGGGCATGACCCCGATCCGAGTCGGGGTGTCCCGGAAGAACCGCACGGCGTGCTTGCCGTGCTTGAGCGCCTCAGGATCCCAGAAGAGTGGGCAGTCGTTGAGGATCGAGTAGTTCTCGGTGATCGCCATGTCGTGGCTCAGCCGCGGACCGGGCAGCGGGATGTCGCAGTAGTTGACGAGATTGTTGTTCTCGTCCACCACGCCGTAGTGCATGTACGGCGCCTCGACGCCGTAGTTGAAGAACATCATCTCGTTGGTGTGCTCGTCGACCTTCGGGTGCGCCGAGATGCCGTCCTTGGGGGGAAGTGCACCATGGAAGTCCTGCTTGCCGAGGGCCTCCAGGGTCGTGCCGCTGAGGCGGTAGAGGTCGCCACACTGGTAGAAGGTGGTGAGCACGTCGCCGTTGTGGACGACCACATCGGTGCTGGAGGAGTCCTTGAGCATCCCGCGGGCTCCCCAGCCGTAGTCGACCTTGGTCAGCGACGGGTGCTCGGCGAGACCGGCCCACAGCGCCTCCCCGGCCTTCATCTCGGCCAGCAGGCCGTCGGTGCGGACGAAGCGGTTGCGGTAGAACGCGCGCCCGTCACGGAAGCCGACGATGTGCAGCATCCCGTCGCCGTCGAACGGGTGGTACATCTTCATCGAGGCGTAGAGCGGGTTCTCGGTGTTACGGATGTAGGCACCGTCGAGGTCGGTGGGGATCTCTCCCTCGACCTCCATGTCGACGGCGTTCCACTCCGCGGTCTGCGGCGTCCACGCTCCCGTGCGGTAGGGGTGGTCGTCCTCCTCAGGTAGGTTGGTCACGTAGCGGTTGACCAGTTCGAGTTCCAAGGGGTTTCTCCTCAGATTCCTGCTGCGTCGCCACCGGAAACGACCCAGGCCACCGTGGTGGCGGTGCTGCCGCCGAAGTTGAGCGCCCCCACGCGGGAGGCGTTGTCGATCTGATAGTCACCGGCCTGGCCGGTCACCTGCTTGAAGCAGTCGAGCATCATGCGGACGCCGGTGGCCCCGACCGGGTGACCGCCGCCGATCAGTCCGCCGCTGGGGTTGAACGGGATGCGGCCGTCCTTCTCGAGGTCGCCGTTCTCGATCGCCTTCCAGCTCTCGCCGGGCTCGGTCACCCCGTAGTGGTCGATGGCCGCGTACTCGCTCATGGAGAAGCAGTCGTGCGTCTCCACGAGGTCGAGTTCTTCCACCCCCGCGATGCTGGCGCGCTTGAAGGAGCCCTGGATGGCGGTGTGTACATGCGGGAGCACATGGGGCGCGCCGGCGCTCCGCTCAAGCTTCTGCTTCAGGTCCAGGCTGACCGTGGTGTGGCCCCAGCCCG
This sequence comes from Micromonospora sp. NBC_01638, assembly GCF_045209745.1. Taxonomy (NCBI): domain Bacteria; kingdom Bacillati; phylum Actinomycetota; class Actinomycetes; order Micromonosporales; family Micromonosporaceae; genus Micromonospora; species Micromonospora sp. NBC_01638. The sequence goes on along the minus strand of NZ_CP109273.1, from coordinate 5,116,488 downwards.
AGATCAGGGCGCGGGGGCGGGCCGCCACGTCCTGGTGTGCGCGCAAGAAGCGGTCGCTGACCAGGATCACCGCGGCGCCGCCGTCGGTCATGTTGCTGCAGTCGGTCCGCCGCAGCCGGCCCTCGACCACCGGGTTGGCCACGTCGTCCTCGGTGAAGCTCTTCGGCGTCAGGTCCCATCCGCGCGTCTGGGCGTTGGGGTTACTCCGGGCGTTACGCAGGTTGAGCTCGCCGATGGCCCGCAGGTGCGCGTTGTCGATCCCGTAACGCCGGTCGTACTCGTCGGCGACAGAGGAGAACATGTAGGGCCACATGTAGGTGGCGTCCTCGCCCTCGTGGCCGATCCAGGCTGCGGCGCCGAGGTGGCGCGCGCCGGTCGCGGTGTCCGTGGTCTTCTCGATCTCGATGCCCAGCACCAGGGCGACGTCGTAGCGGCCGGCCTCGAGCTCGGCGGTGGCCGAGAGCAGGGCCATCGACCCGGAGGCACACGCGGCCTCGTGGCGGGATGCGGGGATCCCCCACAGGCGCGGGTCCACGGTCGCCGGCATGGCTCCCAGCTGGCCCTGGCCGGTGAACAGCTGTCCGAAAGCGTTTCCCACGTGCAGCGACTGGACCAGCGCGGGGTCGAGCCGGGTGGCGTCGAAGACCCCGTCGAGCAGCTCGGCGGTGAGGGTGGACAGCTCACCGCCCTCCCGCGTCAGGTTGCGGGCAAAGTCTGACTGGTAACCACCAAGGACCCAGACGGACCCGGTCATCAGATCACCTCCTCGATTGATTATTCCTACGAATTATGAAGCAGCAGACGGAGTCGCCGGTCGCTGCTTGAACGAGGGCTCTTCCCACCACGGGTAGGCCGACGGCGCGTCATCCGGGAGCCGGCCCGGAAACTCGGGCGACCTCTTCTCGAGGAAGGCGGCGATGCCTTCGGCCACGTCCGCCGACTGCCCGAGGGCAAAGTTGATCTTGGAATCCACGCGGTGGGCGTCCATCGGGTGCTGCGAACCGGCAAAGCGCCACAGCATCTGCCGGATCATGCCGACCGCGACCGCAGCGGTGTTGTCGGCGATCTCGCGGGCCTTGGCGTACGCCGCGGGCAGCAGGTCCTCGGGTGCGTGAACGCTGCTGAGCAGACCTGCCTCCAGCGCCTCCTGCGCCGACACCAGCCGTCCGGTGAAGCACCAGTCGGCCGCCGTGGACAGGCCGACCCTCTTCGGCAGGAACCACGTGGCGCACGCCTCGGGCACCAGGCCTCGACGGGCGAACACGAACCCGATGCGCGCCGTCTCCGCAGCCATCAGGATGTCCATCGGGAGCAGCATGGTGGCGCCGAGACCGGCGGCGACACCGTTGATCGCCCCGATCACCGGCTTGGTGCTGGAGAAGATCTGGAGGGTGATCTGGCCACCCCCGTCGCGGAACTCCTCGACGTTGTCCGCCCAGCCACGAGCCTGGGGATCGAAGGTCTTGGTCCCGCCGGAGACATCCGCGCCCGCGCAGTAGGCCTTGCCGCTGCCGGTCACCACGATGACACGCACTTCGGGATCTCGATCAGCGCGGGCGAAGGCCTCGATGAGCTCCTCCCGCATTGGCGAGGTGATGGCATTCATCTTGTCGGGCCGATTCAGCGTGATGGTGAGGATCCCGTCCTCGACGCTGTAGCCGATCATCTCGAAGGTCATGAGTCTCCCCGGGGTCTGGCCGGCACGGCCGCGTTCGATCACTATGAGTTGCGAAGTCAGGGGTGTCAACCCCCGCTGGTCACGCAGGGCGTCGGAGGGCAAGCCGACCAGCCGCCGTACGCCGACAGGGAGCTCGAGGTAGACCTGATCGCCGTCGACAACAAGCAGCCTCGGGTCGGTCAGACCGGAAGGCCCGAGCTCAGTCGGACGAGGGCGGCCCGGTAGTCCTCGACTAGTTTGTCGACCACGTCGGCCACGGGCTCGACCGAGCGGATCACCGAGATCCCCTGTCCGGCCGCCCAGATGTCCTTCCAGCGCTTGTGGCCCTCGCCCGTGCCGTACCTGCGCCTCTCCGGCGGAACCAGGTTGTCCGGGTCCAGGCCGTTGGCGACCAGGCTGGGCCGCAGCCAGGACGCGTTCGTGCCGGTGATCCCGTTGCTGACGATGAGGTCGTCCGCGCCGTGGCCTACGACCATCTGCTTGTAGGCCTCCGGGGCCATGCTCTCCTTCGTGGCCAGGAAGCGGGTGCCGACGTAGACCAGGTCGGCACCGGAGGCGACAGCACCGGCAACGCCGTAGCCGTCAGCGATGCCGCCGCCGACCGCGACGATCCCGTCGAAGAACTCCCGCACCGCCGACACAAAGGCGAACGGCGACAGGTGACCCGTGTGGCCACCAGCGCCTGCCGACACGCAGGCCAGTCCGTCGGCCCCGGCCTGCACGGCTTTGTGCGCCAACTTGAGGTTGACCACGTCGGCGATCACCGTGCCGCCATACCCCTTGACCACCTCCATCACCGGACGCGGTGAGCCGAGCGCGGTGATGACGACAGGGGGCTTGTGCTCCGCCACCAGCTCCAGGTCGCCGACCAGCCGGGAGTTGCTGCTGTGGGTGACGAGGTTGACGGCCCATGGTTTCTGCGTCCCGCCGTCGGTCAGGGCGTCACTGATGGTCCCCAGCCAGCGATCCAGTTCCTCGGGGGTTCGGCAGTTCGGGGCCGGAAAGGATCCCAGCACACCTGCCTTGCTGGCCTCGATCACCAACTCCGGTCCGGAGATGAGGAACATGGGGGCGGCGACGACCGGCAACCGGAGGCCGTGGAGAACGGGATAAGTCATGAGGTCTACTCGTCTCTAAGGAGGGCTGAGTCAGGGGCGCGGAGTACACCGGCACCGCGTGTTCGGCGATCAGCGTCGCGGACAACTCGGCGTCCGCCACCGCCGCCCGCATGCCTGCGAACCAGTTCCGCAACGCGGCGAGGTCGAGGCCGGGCAGGTCCATCCCGCTCCGTTCACGGCGATGTCCCGCATCACAAGCCGCCGGTGAGGAGCGGGCCGCCGTCGACGACGAGCAACTGTGCGGCGACCCAGGCGGCCTCGCCGGAGAGCTGGAATGCGACCACGCTGCCGATGTCCTGCGGCGCGCCGAGTCGCTTGAGAAGGTACGCCTCGGCGACCTCGTCCTCACGGCCCTCGCAGCGGGCAGCCGCGAACCTGGTCTTGACGACTGCACCAGCAGGTCGGCGGCGCTGCCGAAGTTGTCGATCCCACGCTTGACCGTCTCGACCTGGTGGTCGACATCGTCGGCGTGGCCAGGCGACACCGACCGCGTGATCGATTCCGCCAAGCTCAGCGACCGCCCGGTCGATCGCCTTTTGGTTGCGGCCGGTGACGACGACCCGGGCGCCATCGAAGACGAGCTGACGCGCGATGGCCATGCCGATGCCCCGGCTGGTGCCAGTGGCGAGAGCGGTTCCGCCTTCGAACCTGCGGGTCACGGGATCTCCTCAAGTTCTGCTGCCGCTCTCGCGAGGCGGGGCTGAGGGCGGACGCTTCAGCGCCGCGAGCCCTTTGCCGGACGCCGTAACTTCGTAATACGAAGCGTGTCTTCAGCGCGCCACACCGGTCAAGGCCCGATGGTGTGGGCAAGGTCACAGCCACGGAGTCGCTGGAGCACCTCAGCCCTACGGCAGTTCCCGCTCCCGACAGCGTGACGACGGACGCATGGAGGGGGCGATCGCCCGGCCGGACCGCGACTGGCCCAGGCGGGCGGTGCGATCGGCCCGCGCCCGGCCGGGGAGGCGATGGCGATGCCGTTCGACCTGGATTCGCCGGTGCGGCACGTCAAGGCCCAGCACGGCACTCAAGCCTCGGCGCCCACCATCCGCAGGGCGAGCTCGCAGTAGTGGTCGGCCACATCGCCAGGGCTCCAGCGGCCGTCGTCGCGGTACCAGCGGGCCACGTCGATCCCGAGGGAGAGCAGCGCGAGCGCAGTCATCGGTGGATCGGGGGTGGTGAAGGCGCCGGTTCGCACGCCAGCCTCGATCACACGCCGCATCCCGGCGTCGATGTCCCTGCGGATCGCGCTGATCTCTCGCAGGTGTTCCGGGGTGAGCGCATGCAGCTCGTAGTTGACGATGCGCGCGCTCGTGTGACTGATCGCGTGGTGGCGTACGAAGTCTCGAACCAGGGTGATGAGCTGCTCCCTCGGATCGTCGGAGGCGGCGATGGCGTCCTGGACCAGCTGCAGTGTCTCCTCGTGCCCTGCGCGGGAGAGCAGGTAAAGCAGGTCCTCCTTGGACCTGTGGTGCACGTAGAGGGCGGCAGGGCTCATCCCGGCGGCTGCGGCGATGTCCCGGGTGGTGGTGCCATGGAAGCCCTTGGCCGCGAACGCCTCGATCGCGGCGGCCATGAGCCGGGCACGAGCAGTGTCCGCCCGTCCGCTCGGCGCGGTGCCATCGGCGGGGTGGGGGCCCTGTGTGATCCGACTCATAACCTTCCTTCTTGGTGCGGGGTGTTGACGGCGATGCCGTGACTGCGCCAGGGTAAGCAATCGCTTAGCTCCTAAGCAAACGCTTAGCCCGGTGCTGTCGAAGGAACACCCCATGCCAGAAGCAGTCATTGTCTCCACCGCCCGCTCGCCGATCGGCCGCGCCACCAAAGGCTCCCTGACCCAGATGCGGCCTGACGACCTCGCTATGCAGATGGTCCAGGCGGCGCTGGCGAAGGTGCCGCAACTGGATACCGCGGACATCGACGATCTGATCCTTGGCTGCGGCCAGCCCGGGGGCGAGTCCGGGTTCAACATGGGCCGGGTTGTGGCGGTGCTGGCCGGGATGGACCACGTGCCTGGCACCACCGTGAACCGATACTGCTCGTCGAGTCTGCAGACCACGCGGATGGCGATGCACGCGATCCGGGCCGGCGAGGGCGACGTGTTCATCTCCGCCGGTGTCGAGACGGTGAGCCGTTTCATCAAGGGCAGCGCCGACAATTTGCCTGACACCAGGAACCCGCTTTATGCCCAGGCGAAGACCCGTACCGAGAAGTTCGCCGGCGGCGGCCAGACCTGGGCGGACCCGCGGACCGGGGGTGAGCTGCCGGATATCTACATCACGATGGGGCAGACCGCAGAAAACGTCGCCCAGTTCAAGGGTGTGACCCGCGAGGAGCAGGACGCGTTCGGGGTCCGTAGCCAGAACCTGGCCGAGCAGGCGATCGCAAACGGTTTCTGGGCGCGCGACATCACCCCGGTGACGCTGCCGGATGGCTCGACCGTCTCGAAGGACGACGGCCCGCGGGCGGGTGTGACGCTGGAGAAGGTCGCCCAGCTCGAGCCGGTGTTCCGACCGGACGGCACGGTGACCGCCGGCAACTGCTGCCCGCTCAACGACGGGGCGGCCGCCGTGATCATCATGTCCGACACCAAGGCCGCCGAACTCGGGCTCACCCCACTGGCCCGGATCGTCTCCACCGGCGTCAGCGCCCTGTCGCCGGAAATTATGGGGCTGGGCCCGGTCGAGGCGTCGAAGCGGGCGCTGGCCCGCGCAGGGATGAGCATCGGCGACATCGACCTGGTCGAAATCAACGAGGCCTTCGCCGCGCAGGTGATCCCCTCCGCCCGAGACCTCGGCATCGACTTCGACAAGCTCAATGTCAACGGAGGCGCGATCGCGGTCGGCCACCCATTCGGGATGACCGGGGCCCGGATCACCAGCACGCTGATCAATTCGCTGCAGTTCCACGACAAGCAGTTCGGCCTGGAAACGATGTGTGTTGGCGGCGGCCAGGGCATGGCCATGGTGCTGGAGAGGCTGTCCTGATGGGCAACAGGTTCGAGGGCAAGGTCGCCATCATCACCGGAGCCAGCCGCGGCATCGGCCTCGGCGTCGCCGAACGGCTCGTCGCCGACGGTGCGAAGGTGTGCATCACGGCCCGCAGGCAGGAAGCGCTCGACGCGGCGGTGCAGTCGCTCGGCGGGCCGGAGAACGCCATCGCGGTCGCCGGCAAGGGCGACGACGTGGACCACCAGCGCGACGCGATCACCAGGACGATCGAGACGTTCGGCAGCGTCGACATGCTGGTGAACAACACCGGCATCAACCCGGTCTACGGGCCCATGGTCGACCTCGACCTCGACGCCGCGCGAAAGATCTTCGAGGTGAACTGCCTGGCCGCGCTGTCGTGGGTGCAGCAGGCCCACCGGGCCTGGATGGGTGAGCACGGCGGGTCGGTCGTGAACGTCTCCTCGGTCGCCGGATTGAAACCGGCCCCGGGAATCGGGTTCTACGGAGCCAGCAAGGCGATGCTCGCGCACATCACCGCCGAGCTTGCGGTGGAACTCGGGCCACGGATCCGGGTCAACGGTGTGGCTCCCGCGGTGGTGAAGACCAGGTTCGCGACCGCGTTGTACGAGGGCAAGGAGGACGAGGTCGCCTCCGCGTACCCCCTCAGGCGGCTCGGTGTTCCGGACGACGTCGGTGGTGCGATCGCCTTCCTGCTCTCCGACGACGCCGCCTGGGTCACCGGGCAGATCCTGGTCGTTGACGGTGGACTCACCCTGACCGGAGGAGTGTGACCGTGGCGGGCGCCGACGCCAGCGACAGGGGTGTGGCGGTAAGCCGGCCAAGGAGGAGCAGATGACGTACGACGAGCGTGTGAGCGCCGCTGCGGTGGTCTTCGACTACGGCGGCGTCCTCACCAACCCGGTGCGTGACTCGATCGCGGCCTGGCTGCAGCGGGACGGGATCGACCCGGCGTCGTTCTCCAGGGCGTTGAAGGCGTGGATGTCCCGCTCGGCGCCCGAGGGTACACCGATCCACCGTCTGGAGACCGGTGAGCTTGCCGCCGCGCAGTTCGATTCCTTGTTCGCCGCGGAGCTGGTCGCCACCAACGGTGGACCGGTCGCCCCCGACGGGCTGCTGCAGGCACTGTTCGCCGAGATGCGACCGGACCCGTTGATGTTCGACCTCGTCGAAGAGCTCAAGTCCGCCGGCGTGCGGGTCGCCCTGTTGTCCAACAGTTGGGGCAACACCTACCCGCGGGAGCGGATCGACGCGTTGTTCGACCCGGTGGTCATCTCCGGCGAGGTCGGGATGCGTAAACCGAACCCGGACATCTTCGCGCACACCCTGAAACTGCTCGATGTCGAACCCGGTGCGGCGGTGTTCATCGACGACGCCGTCGCGAACATTGAGGGCGCAGGGCGGGCAGGCCTGCGCACGATCCTGCACGTCGACGTCCACACCACACGAACGCAGCTTGCTCGGCACGTTCTGAGTCTGTGAACACACACCCATCCCCCCAATTTGAGGAGATTCCGTGACCGCGACCCGTCGTACCGCCATCGTCACCGGAGCCGCCCGCGGCATCGGCGCCGCCGTCGCCAGACGGCTGAGCCGGGACGGCTTCGCCGTGGCCGTGCTCGACCTGGACGAGTCGGCCGGCAAGCCGGTCGTCGAGACGATCGAGGCCGCCGGTGGCAAGGCCCTCGCGGTCGGTGTTGACGTCGCCGACGAGCAGGCCGTCAACCAGGCCGTCGCGCGGGTGGCCGAGGAACTCGGCGCGCCGACCGTGCTGGTGAACAACGCCGGCATCACCCGCGACAACCTGCTGTTCAAGATGACCGCCGCCGACTGGGACGCGGTGATGAACGTGCACCTGCGCGGTTCGTTCCTGATGAGCAGGGCAACCCAGCAGTACATGACCCAGGCCAGGTGGGGCCGGATCGTCAACCTGTCCAGCGTCTCCGCGCTCGGTAACCGCGGGCAGGCGAACTACTCCGCCGCCAAGGCCGGGCTGCAAGGTTTCACCAAGACGCTGGCGATCGAGCTCGGGAAGTTCGGGGTCACCGTGAACGCGATCGCGCCCGGCTTCATCGAGACCGAGATGACCGCAGGCACCGCGGCCCGGGTCGGTGTCCCGTTCGAGGACTTCAAGGCCGCTGCTGCCGCGCAGATCCCGGTTGGCCGCGTCGGTCAGCCCGACGACATCGCCGCCACTGTCTCCTTCTTCGCGCGCGAGGACGCGTCGTTCGTCTCCGGTCAGGTCATCTACGTCGCTGGCGGACCACGCGACTGAAATGCCGTGACCGCACGTTTGCGGCTCTTCGCGCTCATGACGGCACATGTACGGACATCACCCCTCTCGCAGGAGTAGGCAATGCAGAGATTCCACGGGCTCGACGAGTTCGAGCAGGCGGTCGGAGCCCATCTCGGCTACAGCGAATGGCACACCGTCACCCAGCAGCAGATCGACCTGTTCGCCGAGGCAACGGGTGACCACCAGTGGATCCACGTCGACCAGGACAGGGCCGCGTCCGGGCCGTTCGGGGCGACCATCGCCCACGGCTACCTGACCCTGTCGCTGGTACCGAAGCTGGTCGGGGAGATCTACAAGGTAGACGGGTTGAGAATGGGCGTGAACTACGGGTCGAACAAGGTCCGGTTCCCGTCGCCGGTTCCGGTGGGCTCCAAAATCCGCGCCGGCGCCGAGCTTGTCGCGCTCACCCAGGGCGCCAACGGGGCACAGGCAACAGTCCGGGTGACCATCGAGCGGGATGGCGGCGACAAGCCTGTGTGCGTGGCCGAGACCGTCTCAGTGCTGGCGCACTGACCGTGGGTGAAAAGGTGGATCCAGCCGGCCGCGAACTCGCCGGCGACGACCTCGCAGCGGGCAACCCTCCGGGACTCGACCTGGCCAAGCTCGAGGCGTTCCTCCAGCGCACCGGCACGGCTGCGAGTGGGAAGCCGTTGCGGGCACGGGTGATCGCGGGTGGCAAGTCCAACCTCACCTACGAGGTCACCGACGGCAGCAGCTGGTGGATCGTACGTCGGCCGCCGCTCGGTCACGTCCTCGCGACCGCCCACGACATGACCCGCGAGTACCGGGTGATCAGCGCGCTGCAGGGCACCGACGTGCCGGTACCGCAAACGTTCGCGCTGTGTGAGGACCCGGACGTGGTCGGCGCTCCGTTCTACGTGATGCAGCGGGTGGACGGTACGCCGTACCGCCACGCCGTACAGCTGCGACCACTAGGCGTGGAACGCGTCAACGCCATCTCCACCCGGATGGTCGACGCCCTCGCTGCGCTGCACCGCGTCGACCCCGCCGCCATCGGCCTCAGCGACTTCGGCCGCCCGGACGGCTTCCTCACCCGTCAGGTCCGACGCTGGCGCAAACAGCTCGACGCCTCCCGCAGCCGGGACCTCGCCGGCGCCGAACAGTTGCACGCGCTGCTGGAGGCCAACATGCCGACGGCCGGGTCGGCGCCCGCCATCGTGCACGGCGACTACCGGCTGGACAACCTGCTGGTCGACCGCGACGACCAGATTGCCGCGGTGATCGACTGGGAGATGGCCACCATCGGGGATCCGCTCACCGACGTCGCGCTGCTGCTTGTCTATCAACGGATGCCCGCGCTCGACGGCGGGTACGTCGTCACCGACGCCTGCACCGCCCCGGGCTTCATCACCGACACCGAGATCCTCCGTTGCTATGCCGCAGCCAGCGGACGGGACCTGTCGCGGCTGGGCTTTCATCTCGCACTCGCCTACTTCAAGATCGCCGTGATCCTCGAAGGCATCCACTACCGCCACACCCACGGGCAGACCGTCGGCCAGGGGTTCGAAACCATCGGCACCATCGTTGAGCCCCTGATCGCCGCCGGACTCACCTCGCTGAAGGAGCACAACTGATGGACTTCGCGTTCGATCCCAGAACCGAAGAGCTGCGCGAGAAGCTGCTCGCGTTCATGGATGAGAAGATCCACCCAGCCGAACCGGTGTTCGCCGAGCAACTCGCGGCCCTACACGATCCCTGGGCCTGGTCCACCGTCCCGGTCCTGAGGCAGTTGCGGGCCGAGGCCCGCGTCCGAGGCTTGTGGAACCTCTTCCTGCCCGGCGAGCACGGCGTCGGCCTGACCAACCTGCAGTACGCTCCCCTCGCCGAGATCACCGGGCGCAGCGGCCACCTCGCGCCGGCCGCCCTGAACTGCGCCGCCCCGGACACCGGCAACATGGAGGTTCTCTCCACGTTCGGCACCGACCAGCAAAAGAAGCAATGGCTGCAACCGCTGCTCGCCGGCGAGATCCGCTCGTCGTTCGCGATGACCGAACCCGACGTCGCATCCTCCGACGCCACCAACATCGCCACCCGCATCGATCGCGACGGCGACGACTACGTCATCAACGGCCGCAAATGGTGGATCACCGGGGCGATGAACCCCGAGGCGAAGATCTTCATCGTGATGGGCAAGACCGACCCGTCGGCCGAGCGACACCGCCAGCAGAGCCAGATCCTCGTCCCGCGCGACACCCCCGGCCTGACGATCAAACGCGGCATGCAGGTGTTCGGATACGACGACCGCGACCACGGAGGCCACGCGGAACTCGAGTTCACCGACGTACGAGTCCCCGCCTCGAACCTCATCGGTGGCGAGGGGGACGGGTTCGCCATCGCCCAGGCACGACTCGGCCCCGGCCGCATCCACCACTGCATGCGATCGATCGGCGTCGCCGAACGCGCCATCGAGCTGATGTGCGCCCGCGCCTCTGATCGGGTCGCGTTCGGGAAGCCGCTCGCCGAACAGGGTGTCGTCCGGGACTGGATCGCAGAGTCGCGGGTGCGGGTGGAGCAGCTGCGGCTACTCGTACTCAAGGCCGCCTGGTTGATGGACACCGTCGGGAACAAGGGCGCGCACACCGAGATCCAGGCAATCAAGATAGCGGCGCCGAAGACCGTCGAGTGGATCCTGGACAAGGCCATCCAGGTACACGGCGCCGGCGGACTGAGCCAGGACTTCCCGCTGGCCGCATCGTTCGCCGGGATCCGCACCCTGCGGTTCGCCGACGGCCCAGACGAAGTACACAAGAACGCGCTAGCTCGCAACGAGCTCAAGCGCCAAGCGAAGGCGAGAAGCGCATGAGTGCCGACGCGACCATCGATTCGAGGTCCGAGGCGACCTGAAGACCCGGGTCGAGGAACTGCTCGCGAAGAACAATCAGGCAAGCACCGACCGGCCGGACTTCCTGCGCGCCCGTTTCGACGCCGGCCTGGCCCGGGTGCACTTCCCCGACGGGCTCGGCGGGCTAGGCGTCCACGGCGATCGCCCGCCTGCCCGCAGATGGTGTGGCCACGGTCCGGCGGGCGAGCCAGCCGCTGATGACCGCGCTGAGCAGGTCCGGGTCCACGGCCTGCAACAACCGGCGGACCATCGCCTCCGACGGGCGCCGGTCCGGGGCGATACCCAGCGCGAGCGCGGTCGCAGCGGGCACGTCGGCAATCCACTCGGCAATCGCCGTGTAGGAGCGGTAACCAGCCACCACGGCACAGACGGCCGCCGTCACCACGACCACCAGCCGGTGCCGCACACCCCGACGGGCACGAGGATCCGGCAGACCCGCCAGAGCCGCGGGCAACCCAGCAACGGCTTCGGGCACGGTGACCGCCGGTGCATCGGACAAGGACGAGATCAGCGATGATGGCAGGGCGGGCATGACTCACTTCGGACGATCGACAAGGCGTAGGAACCTCGATGATCATCTGAACCGGTCATGCCCGCCCTGCTACCACCAGCGCAGGCGCGTCTACACCAACCCCATCAAGCCGGGCACCTCGCGACTTTGCCGGGGCCCTGCCCCACCCGCGGCGTCCGCCCTGGTCAGACAGCTAATGGCGGCTGCCGTACTACGCGGTATCTACACCGCCCCGGCGATCGACGCGGCGAGCATGCGCTTCGAGGAGTTCACCGAAACCTGGGGCACCAAGTATCCAGCGGTGATCCGCTTGTGGCGGACCAGTTGGGAACGGTTCACCCCGTTCCTCGCCTTCGACGTGGAGATCCGCAAGCTGATCAACACCACCAACATGATCGAGTCGTTGAACAGCCGATTCCGGCAAGCCACCCGCCTGCGAGGCCACTTCACCACCGAGCAAGCCGCGATGAAAGTCCTCTACCTCGTCGTCACCGAGAAACGACGAGCCGGCCAGAACATCGCCGCCCGAATCCCCGCCTGGGGACAAGTCCTCAACGCCCTCGCCGAGCAGTACAGCGACCGGATCAACGACAACTAAAAACATCGATCACATCAAGATCCACCCACAAAAGTCCGGACAGGCCCCAACTTAACAAAGCACTACTAAGCATGACGGGAAATCGTGGGGATTTTGGAAGTACCTTGTTCCACGGGCTCTCGTGACGCGACCTGGCGACGGATGACGTCGACCAGTTCGGCAACTGTGGCCACAGTGGATGCGCGGGGGTCGTTCAAGAGGTTGACGCTGAAGCGAGCCTCCAGCGCGATCAACAGTTCCAGCGCGGTCAGCGAATCGATGTCCAGGTCCTGTACCAAGTGGTCCTCCGGTCGCAGTTCCCGGCGGACCCGCTTGATCTCCAGGTAGATCGCATCGAGTGCCGACATGACGTCAGCCTCGGTCACCGGGACGGCATGTGTGGTCATGTCCTTCACCTTTCGGAGGTTGATGGCTGGGCGCGGAAGGCGTACGTCCTCATCCGAGGTCCACTAGTTCGTCGTAGCCAACGAAATCGGGAATCATGCCGCTGGCCACTAACTCCCACATCATTTCGTCGGTACCGGCACCGATTCGGCCCAGCCTGGTGTCCCGCCACATTCGGCCGAGCGGAGTTTCGTCCTCGAGGTAACCGGCACCGCCGAACAGGTGCATGCACTCGCTCATCGCCTCTTCCGCAAAACGCGTGGCGGTGACTTTGAGCGCGGCGGTCTCCCGAGGTCCACAGGCGCCGGTGACAGGTATGCCCTGCGCCGCCGAGTAGACGGCGAACCGCAACGACAGCAGCCGTGCGGACAGGTCGGCCAGCCGCAACCGGAGCGCCTGGTGCTGGAGCAACGGCCGGCCGAACTGTTCCCGCCTGTGCAGATGTGCGGTGGCGAGGCCGGTGGCCGCGGCAACCCCGCCGACGGTTTGCCCGGCGATGGACAGCCGCTCGTGGCTCAGCCCCCAGGTCGCCACGAGGAGACCCGCGCCGGGCCGACCGACGAGTGCCTCGTCCGGCACCCTGGCGTCGATCGTCATCCAGGTGGTGTCCAGTGCCGCGGTACCGACCTTGCGCAGCCGTTTGCGGATCGACAACGCCGAGGCGGGTACGGCGAACACGCCGAGGCCGCCGTTGGCTTCGCCACTATCATCCTCGATCCGGCACAGCAGCAGCGCGAAGTCGCATACCAGGCCCAGCGACAGGTACCTCTTCTCACCTGTCACCCGCCAGCCGCCGGGCACCCGCCGGGCGGCGGTGCGCATGCCGGTGAGGTCGGAACCGCCGGTCGGCTCGGAGGCCCCGAAGCAACCGACAAGCCTCCCGTCGAGGAGCCCGTCGAGATATTCCTGCAACAGCGGTGAGGCGCCATAGCGGACGAGGATCGAACCGACCGTCTCCAGGCAGAGACTCACTCCGACCGACAGGCCCGCATGACCGTACCGGCCGCTCTCCTCCGCAATGATCACACCGAGGCCGGCGTCACCGAAGGGGCCCGGGTGCCAGCGTTGCCGCAACAACCGACTGCGCCCGAGGTCAGCAAGCACCTCGCGCGGAAACACGCCGCGCTCGTCGGCCGCCGCGTGCGGGGCGAAAGCGGCGCCTATCGACTCCGCGGCTCGTGCCCGGGCGGCGTCCACGCGAGGGCCGAAGGGACCATCCGCGAACAGCGGCCGGTCCGGCGCCTCGCCGGTCAAGGAGATGGCGGCGGGGGCGCTAGCGTGCGACGGGCTCACGGCCTGCCTCCCGGTTCTGCATGTCGGTGTCGGTGTCGGCGCGGATCGGCGCCGGAGGGTCGCCGAGCCACTCTCCGGTCAACTGCCCGGCGAGGTGACGGCGCCACAGCAGACGCCGGCGGGGCTTGCCGCTGGAGGTCAAGGGGATGGTGCCGCGCCTGGCCCGCAGGATCAGCACCCGGACGGCGGACCCGGTGAAGGCACGGACCGCCTCGACGACCACGTCGAGCTGGTCACCCAGCTCCCGCTCCACCACCACAAGCAACGTCGGCCGGCCGTCGACGATGCCGCCGGCCACGGCGAGGTTGCGGGGCGCGATTCCGGTACGGACGCGCAGATCCAGCTCCACGTCCTCGACGAAGATGCTGCGCCCACGGAGTTTGACACTGTCCCCGAGGCGGCCGACGACGTACAGGTCACCGTCGTGGAAGAAGCCGGCGTCGCCCGTGCGCAGCCACCCCCCGACCAGTCGGGTGCCGTCCCGCGACGTGGCGTCGGCGTAGCCGACGGTTACCGAAGGGCCCTGTACGGAGATCTCCCCGAACACACCGTCCGGCTGGGGCTGCCCGTCCTCATCGACCACTTCCACCCGCAGGCCTTCGAGCGGGCGACCGCAGCTCACCTGCCAGGCCCACGGCTCAGACACCAGGTCGGTGGTGAGGACCGCCTTCCCGGTCACCTCGACCTTGTCATCCAGGCTCCGACCCGGAGCGTTGGTGCGGACCATCCGCACCGGTTCGTGTCGGGGTACGCCGGTGACCGCGAGGGTACCTTCGGCGAGCCCGTAGGCGGGGGTCAGCGCGCGGCTGTCGAAGCCGTGCGGTTGCAGCAGCGCGGCGAATCGCGCCAGCGCCGCCGGGTTGATCCGTTCGGCCCCGCTGACCACCGACGTGACGCCCGAGAAGTCGAGCCCGACCAGATCGTCCGGGGCGACCCGGTCGACGACACGCTCGAAGCCGAAGTTCGGCATGAAGATCTGGGCGTACCGGCCACCGCCGTACTCGGCGAGCCAGCCCCGCGTGTCGCGGACGAACTGCTCGGGCCGCATCATCGCGTGTTCCGTCTGCAGGGTCACCAGTGTCAGCAGCCCACCGATGAGACCCATGTCGTGATAGAGCGGCAGCCAGGAGACCCCGCCGCGGTCCGTGATGCCCTGCCAGCGCTGGATCATCCGGAGATTCGCGGCCAGGTTGTCGACGGTGATCCGCACGCCCTGCGGGCGTCCCAGCGAACCCGACGTGAACTGGAGGACGGCCAGTTCCCCGTGCGCACGCGGTACCGCCCCGGCGTCGCCGTAGCTCGGCGCCAGTACGGTGGTCTCCTGGCCGGCCTGGTGGACGCCGGCCAGCAACGCGTCGCGGTGGTCGTCCGACGCGATCGCGAACCGAGGTCGCACCGCAGCGGCGATCGCCCGCAGTTGCGTCCCGTAGCCCGCCGTGTCCTGCAGCGCGGCGGGCAGTGGCAGCACCGACGGGGTGGCGCCGATGGCGAGGAGTCCGAAGAAGCAGGCGACGAAGTCCGGGCCGGACGGCAGCACCAGCGGTACCACCTCGTCGCGGCGTACCCCGGCGTCGGCCAGGGCGGCGCCGGCGCGCAACGCGCGCTCCGCCAGATCCTCGTAGGTATGGCGCGACCAGTCCCGTCCATCCACGTGGAACCGCACGCCACGCTCTGTCGACGGAGCGTCAAGCCAACCGAGAAGCAGTTCCCGGCTGACGGCAAGGCTGCTCATCTAGGTTCGTCCTTTCAGGGTTCATGACCGGCGCGTCAAACGCATCGGCAGCCGTCGACCTGGGCGAAGGGTGGCGCTGGCCCTTGGGCGGGGCAGCCCGGCGGTCAGCTCCAGCCGGTAGCGTTGGGTCATCATCGCGAGCACCAGCACCGCCTCCAGCTGCGCGAAGCCGGCGCCGATGCAGGCACGCCTGCCGCTGCCGAACGGGATGTGGGCGTAGCGGTCGCGGTCGGCGACGGACAGGAAGCGGGTGGGGTCGTAGCGCTCGGGGTCGGGCCAGATGGCGGGG
Organism: Micromonospora sp. NBC_01638; assembly: GCF_045209745.1. Lineage (NCBI taxonomy): Bacteria > Bacillati > Actinomycetota > Actinomycetes > Micromonosporales > Micromonosporaceae > Micromonospora > Micromonospora sp. NBC_01638. The sequence goes on along the minus strand of NZ_CP109273.1, from coordinate 5,100,760 downwards.
TTGCGGTGCACCAGGTATGCGGGCACCGCGACGGTGCTGCCCACGGGGATCGGTATCCCCTCGATCACGTCGGACCGCACGGCTTCCCGCTCGGTGGTCCACACCGGTGGGTACAACCGCCACGCCTCGTTCACGACGGCCGTGGTCCAACTGAGCTTCTCCACGTCGGCGGCCTGTGGCTCGCGGCCGGCGAGGACCGCGTCCACCTCATGTTCCAAACGGTCCCGAACGGCCGGGTGGGCCGACAGCAGCGCCAGGCACCAGCTGAGAGTCGTCGCCGTCGTCTCGTGCCCGGCCAGCATGAACGTGGTCACCTCATCGCGGATCTCCGCATCGGTCAGTCGCGCCTGGCCCTCGTCACGCGCGGTGAGCAGGTGGTCCAGCAGGTCGGCCGGTCCATCGACGGTGGGCGTCGCCCGCCGCTCGGCGATGAGCTGGCGCACCGGCCTGTCGATCGCGGCGAGCGGTCCGCCGAAGCGTCCGCTGGCCGCCTGGATCGCCCGGGTGCTGCGCGGCCCCCAGAGGAACGGCAGGTAGGTGCCGATCGCGACGGCGGGCAGCAGGAACGTGAGGGCGTGGGCGATCTCGCCGGTGCGGCCGGTCATGTCCGTGCTGAACAGAACTCGGCCGACGATGTCCAGGGCCAGCGCGTTGACCTCTCCGGACACCTCGATCTGCGTGCCGTCGCGATGTCGATCCCAGGAGTCCAGCATCCGCCGGGTCGCGTCGACGATCTGTGGTGCGAAGCCCGCGACATTGCGGCGGGTGAACACCGGTTGCAGCAGCCGGCGATGGCGGCGCCAGGTGTCGCCTTCACCGGACAGCAGCCCGGTGCCGAGCACTGCCCGCATCGACCGGTAGGTGAAGGCCTTGACGTAGTTGTCCTGATGGCGAGCCAGGACGTGTTCGGCGTGTCGGGGACTGCTCAGGATGAAGAGCCGGTGCCCCGAATAGAGGGGTAGCTCCACGGCATCGCCGTACCTGGCCAACGACCGCAACGTCGCCAGCGGCCGGAAGACGAGCCCGGCCACCGTCGCCGGCGTGGCGGCGGCACTCGGGCCGGGGGCGCCCACCGGGGCGCTCATCGCAGAGCCTTGGCGTAGCAGACGGTCTGCGGGTCATCGCGGTAGACCCCGTAGTTCGGGATCCGGGTGTATCCGGCCCGCTCGAAGAACCTCAACGCGGTGACCTGTTTGACGCCGGCGTCCAGTATCGCGCGCCGGCGTCCCGCGCGAACCGCCGCGCTCTCCACCGCCGTGAGGATGCTGTGGGCAGCGCCAAGCATCTGCAGGCCGGCCAGTTCCTCGACGACGTATGCGCGCTTGAGTTCGGCGTCGCCATCCTGGAAGCCCCATCTGCCGGCGTCCTTCGCGCGCCAACCACCACAGGCCACGGGACGGCCGTCGAGGTAGCCGACCAGGAAGAGACCGCGCGGTGGAAGGTACTCACCGGGATCCCCGTGCCGGGGGTCCTCCTCACCGTAAACCGCCAGGTAGTGGCGTTGCAGCAAGGACACCAGCGCGACGGCGTCCGGATGGTCGTAGGCTACGGCGCGCAGCTCCATGGCGGCCACGTCGCTCATCGATCGATGGGCGGTCATCGGATGATCCGGGAACGGGTGTCAGCGGTGGCGTAGATCCGGCGGAGATCCCGAATCAGATTCAGCCGCTTGAGCCAGCGGTCGGTTCCGTCATAACGGGCCCGGAACGGCGCCCGGCCGTGCACGACCTGGTAGTTGTCGATGAACAGCAGGTCGCCGGGGGCCAGCGCGATGGACTCGGTCGCAGCGCTCAGCTGCTCGTCCAGGTCCGCCATCGCTGCGGCTGCCTCGTCGTCGCCGTCCTCGACCGCGGTGAAGTCCGCGTCGAACCTCAGATACGGGTGCTCCGGGGGGCCGAAGATGATCGGGTCGAGCCCCGTACCGTCCGGGTCGGCGCGAAGACGTTCGGCGCAGGCGCCGCCCACGTGTGCGTCGTCCGGCAGGAACCGAAACCTGGAATCCTGAAGGATCTTCTGGAGTTTTTCGGGAAGACCGAGGGACCCGAGCCGGACGAACGTCGTCCGTACGGCGTCGGGGTTGCGCAGGCACAGCAGTGAGACATAGTCGCCGCGGCACGGATGGAACCCGTCCTCGGTGTGCAGCGACAGCGGTAACGCACTGGACGCGCTCGTCAGCGACTGTTCCATCGCCGGGGACGGACAGACATCGTGTACGAGCCGCCCGCCCTGCTGCGCCGCCCAGCCGAACGGCTCGCCGAGCGGCAGACCGCACAGCACCAGCAACAGCTCTTCCCGTCGACCGACGCCGGCCGCGGCCGTTGTCCAGTCGAGCGGCGTCGGCGGAAGGGCCTGGAGCGGAAGTCCGGATATCACGGACACGGGCGCCTCGTCCGCGCGAACCTGCCCCAGGAATTCCCGCACCCGCTCCGGCAGCCGTACGGCGTACGCGGGCGCCCGCTCGGCGAAGCTGAGCGGATCCGCTGACCGGTCGGTGGCGGTGAACGCGTCGACGAGCCGGCCGAGCGCGTCGCGCTCCACCTCCGTCAGCTGGAGCCGCCGTACCGGCGGGGCTTCGACTACCGATGAGGTATTCACCGCGCACCCGCCAGCGTCGCGTCCAGGCTGGCCCGCAGAGCCTTCTTGTCAGGCTTGCCAGCGGCGGTGAGCGGTATGTCGTCGACGAATGTGACCGCTGCCGGTGCACGTAGCACGCCGAGTTGGTCCGTGACGAGGGCTCGCAGTTGCTCCGCGTCGACGAGCTCCGCCTGGTTGCCTGGTCCCGTCGCGCCCATCGGACGGCCCGGTGCGCGTACGACGAACGCGTGGACCGCCTCACCCGTCTCGTCACTGGGCACGCCGACCACGGCCGCCTGCCGCACCTGCGGATGACCGGTCAGGACGGCCTCGATAGGCGCCGCGTGGCAGTTCCGGCCATTGATAATGATCATGTCCCGGAGCCGGCCGACCAGGTAGAGGTAACCGTCGTCGTCGAGGTAGCCGAGGTCCCCGGTGTGCAGTCGGCCATCCCGGATGACCTGGGCGGTCAGCTCCGGCTGGCGCCAGTACCCGGTCATCACCGACGCCGAGCGTACGCAGACCTCCCCCACCTCTCCCGGCGCCCGGTCGCGCCCCTTCGGGTCCACAATGGAGATCGTGCAGCCGGGCACCGGGCGGCCGACCGAAGCCAGCAGCTGTGGCCGGTCGGTCACCGCCGCCAGGTGATCCTCGGGCGTCAGGACGGTGACCGAGGTGACCTCGGTCTGCGCGTAACCCTGCAGGAAGATCGGGCCGAGCAGCTCGATCGCCTGGCGCAGTCGGCGGGGCGCGATGGGTGAGCTGCCATACACGACCAGGGCGAGGTCACTGCCTGGCCCGGTGGGCGCGGCGGGATGGTCGAGCAACTGGTAGAGCTGCGGCGGGTACAGGAAGGTGGCGACCGGACTCGAACGCCGTACGGCTGCCCAGAACGCGCCCGCGTCGAACACTTCGTGCAACTCCACCGCAATGCCGAGGACGAGCATCTGCACGGCGAGATCACCGACCGCGTAGGCGATGGAGGTGGCGGCGATGAACCGGAGTCCGTCCGGCAGCGGGAGGCCGGCCGCCATCCGGGCGCTGGCCTCGGACGCCGCCGCGAGGGCTGCGAAGGTGCACGCCACCCCCTTGGGGGTGCCGGTCGTTCCGCTGGTGTAGCAGATGCCGGCGACGTCGCCTTCCTCGGCCGCGACGGCGATCGGCGTTGCCGGCTGCGTCGCCGCCAGCGCCAGGAGGTCGGTCGTCGCCGCGGCCGGACCGAGCGCGAGAACGAGCCGCACGCCGGCGCGTTCCGCGACCAGCGGAACGGGCTGGTCCGGCGGGGTACCCCGGGGGTCGAACACGACGACGGCCGGGTCGGCGTCGGCGAGAATGTGTTCGAGATCCTCGGTCAGGGCATTGAGCTGTACGGCGACGTACCGGGCGCCCAGCACATGGCACGCGAACCGTAGGTACAGCGCCTCCGGGGTGTTGGTGACGAGGCAGACGACGCCGCTGCCGCGCTCTACTCCCTGTGTCCGCAGCGCCCGGGCCAGCCGGTAGGTGACGGCCAGCAGCTCGCGATATCCGATGCCCCGGTCCGCCGATACCAACGCGGTCCGGTCGCCGTACCGGTCGAACGCATCGATCATGCTCGTCACATAGCGCGCCGCGTTCATCGGTCACCTGCCGCGTCGCCGTCGCGGTCAAAATCCAGCGTCGGCACAAGCGGCGTACCGGCGTCGGCCCGGGTGTGGTCGCGTCCGTCCGCGATCATGGGGGATCTGTTTCGTCCGGCCGGTGCGTCCGGCACCCGCATCGGTGCCGATGCGGGCTCAATTGTGGACATTGAGCGTCCTCCCTACTAGTCGGTGGCAGAGCGCGCGGAACCCGGCCGGGGACATGGCGATGCGGCCGCCGTGGTACAGCCGCACGAGGCCGTGTATCAGGGCCCCGAAGGCCAGTGCCAGCTCCAGGAGATCGTCGCCGTCGCCGTCGCCGAAGCCCTGGTTCCGCAGCGCGTCGGTGACCAGGGACAGCGACGGCGAGCCGCCGTCGCGGAAGTCGTCGGGGAACCGACGTGCGCCCTCGCGCGGATCTGTGAAGACGAAGTCGTACAGCTTCGGCTGGCCGAGGGCGAAGTCGAGGTGATCGTCAAGATGGTCGGCAATGAGATTGCCGGGACCCGGTTGGCGGTCGGCCCACCGCTTCGAGATGTCGCCGAACGTCTCGTCGGCAACGCGCCGCAGCAGCGCCTCACGGTTGGCATAGTGGCGATAAATCGCCATCGGGGTGATTCCGGCCGCGGCAGCCACCCGGCGCATGGTCACCGCGGCGGGCCCCTCGGCGATGACGAGGTCGCGGGCAATGCCTACCAGGCGGTCGGCGGTCGTTCCCATGTCTACACCGTAGACATGGGAACGGTGTGGACAAGAGGCCAACCGGCCGCCCGAACGGCTACCCCATGCAGGCCGGGCCGGTCGGCGTTCCAACGAATTCGCTGGCTGAGAGCGTGTAGCGGCTCAGATGGTTTCCTGGTCACCGTCCCGGCGGCACAGGAGGCAACGCTGCGCTGTGCGTTCCTCGGCGTACGCGGCTGCGAGCTGCGGACGATCGCCGTGCCGGACCGGGTACCGGGCGGCGTGGACGATGGCCCGGCGTCGCGTCGAGGGCCACTCCGTCGTCGGACATCCGCAGCTTGTTGACGCTTACCGCCGCGCGGAGCTTCGGCCACGAGATCTTGCGGCCGCCGGGGATCAGTGCGAACAAGAAGCTTCCGTCGTGCCGCTTCACGACGAGCGACTTCACGATGTCGCCCGGCTCGACGCTGAGCAGATCGGCTACCTCTGCGAGACTCTGCGCCTCCGGATGCTCGACGATCTCAACGTCGAGATCCGCGCGCGACCGCGTCCGCCTCGAACCGCTCCGCGCCGTCCATCACACGATCTGCGTCGCTCATTCTCCACCTCTCGGGCTTGAGCACGCAGGTATGTGACCCTCCGCACGGCGGTCACAATAGCCCGCAGGCCTCCAGAGCACAAAGCAACCGGTCGAGTGAGGAACCTGATGTCAGCCGAGCTGCTCAACCGCGCTTTGAAGCGGCGTCGGTCACAATCTGCCACATCTCGTAGTTCCCGCATTCTGCAGTGATCTCAGCCGTCGCCTGAGCCGCGGCGAAGAAGTCGTCGGCCATCGGCGAGGTGCGTGACGCCGCCATCGCGATGAATACCTGGTCGGGCGCCAAGTCCGAGACGGGCACGTAGCTGATGTCCGGCCGTGAGTAGAACACGGTCTCCGAACGCCCCACGAACGAGATGCCGCGGCCGGCCGCGACGTGCTCGAGCTTCTCCTCCACCCCGCGCACCCGGAGCCCGGAGTCGGGGTGCGGGCGCCTGGTGGGCTGCGTGCTCGCGTCGGCATGCCAGATCAGCGGCTCACCGGCCAGGTCGGCCTCGGTGACCTCCTCCTTGCCGGCCAACCGGTGATCGGCGGGCAGCGCCACCATGAGCGGCTCGGTGTAGAGGGGAGTCAGGCGCAGGCCGGTCTCGTCGATGGGCAGCCGTACATAGCCGACGTCGACGCGGCCGTCGAGCAGCATCGGGACCTGGTCGTCCCATTCCATGCGCTGCACGTCCACGACCACGTCCGGATGGCGGCCACCGAACTCCCGCGCCGCGGGAATGACCGGGATGCCGGCCCGAAAACCGATCACCAGCCGCTGGCCGCCACGGGCGGTCGCGGACACCCGGCGCCGGACCGCGTGCGCGGAGGCGAGCAGCGGACCGGCGTCGTCCAGGAGTTGTCGGCCCGCGTCGGTCAGCGTGACGCCGTGGCTGTCCCTGGTGAACAGGGAGGCGCCGAGATCCTGTTCGAGCGCGCGGATCTGCCGGCTAAGCGCCGGCTGCGCGATGTGCAGATCGTCGGCGGCGCGGCCGAAGTGCAGCCTGTTGGCGACGGCGACGAAGTAGCGCAGCTTGCGCAGGTCCAGATCCATGGGGGCCCTCCAGGTCCGGCAATGCCTCGAGGGTATCACCACGGCTGAAACAGGTCTTGGACACCCGTTCCGGCCAATGGCATCGTTCATGACAGCCGAGGGAAATCGGTACAAGAATTCGGGATCGGCATTTGATGGCAGGCCTAAAACCAGGATGAGCACATCAATAATTGGGCCTCTTCCGTTCCCGTTTCGGAAACCCATCAATTCAAAGGAGTGACCGTGGGAAAGCTCGATGGCAAGGTCGCGGTGATCACCGGTGGATCCACCGGCCTGGCGCTGGCCGGGGCCAAGCTGTTCGTCGAGGAAGGAGCGTATGTCTTCATCCAGGCGCGGCGGCAGGAAGCGCTGGACGACGCCGTCAAGCTGATCGGCCGCAACGTGACCGCCGTCCAGGGTGACGCGTCCGACCTGGACGACCTGGAGCGCTTGTACGACACCGTCAAGCGGGAAAAGGGCTCGATCGACGTGCTGTGGGCCGGCGCCGGGTTCGGCGAACCTGGTGTCCTCGGCGAGATCACCGAGGAACAGTTCGAACGCTCCTTCTCGCTCAACGCACGCGGAACCCTGTTCACCGTGCAGAAGGCCCTGCCACTGATCAACGACCACGGCTCGATCCTCATGACCGGTTCCAACGCGTCCCTCGGCGCCTTCCCCGGCTGGAGCCTCTACGCGGGAAGCAAATCCGTCCAGCAGGCCTGGGCCCGTGTCTGGCTCAACGAGCTGCGCGACCGCAAGATCCGGGTGAACGTCCTGACCCCCGGCCAGGTCGGCACCGCCAAGCAGGAAGAGCTGTTCGACGAGGCGACGAGGGCCGCATTCGAGTCCCTCATCCCCCGCGGAACGATGGGCCGTCCCGAAGAGATAGCCAGCATCGCCCTGTTCCTCGCCTCCGACGACTCCAGCTACGTCAACGGTCTGGAACTGGTCGCCGACGGCGGCACCACCGCTATCTGAACCACGCACGAACAAGTCAGAGCGGCGCCTGGAGAACAGGCGCCTCGAGCACAGAGAAAGAGGCACACCTCATGAGCAGCATCACGTTCATCGGTGCGGGGAACATGGCCCGCACGATCGGCACGCTCACTGTAGCGGGCGGCAACTCCGTCGAGATCATGGCACGTGATCGCTCCAAGGCCGAGGGCCTGGCCAAGGCTCTGGGCGGCGGCACGACGACGGGCGAGTGGGGTGCCGTCCCGTCCGGGGACATCGTCATCACGGCCGTGTTGTACGCCGGTGTCGTTTCGACCGTCGCCCAGTACGGAGACGCCCTCGCGGGCAAGACCATCGTCGACATCAGCAATCCCTTCAACGCCGCGTTCGACGGCCTGGCCCACAGCGAGGCGACCTCGATCGCGCAGGAGGTCGCCAAGGTGGCCCCGGCCAGCGCCAGCGTGTTCAAGGCCTTCAACACCATCTTCCGTGGCGTTCTGGAGAACGGCCGGCCCGACGTCTTCTTCGCCGGTGACGACCCGCGGGCCAAGGCGGACGTGGCGGCATTCATCGAGAGCCTCGGCCTGCGCCCGCTGGACGTCGGCGGCCTGAAGATGGCGCACTGGCTCGAAGGAGCGGGAGTGCTCACGGTAGGCCTCGCCGGCAACGGGATCGGCCACGGGAACTTCGCCCTAGGCGTCAACGAGTTCACGGGCTGACCCAGCTGCCCCCGGGGGTCACCAAGCAGTCGGCGAACAGAATGCCGTGCGCTCTGGTTGGTCGATGGACCACCGGCTCGCCGCTGTCAGACATCAACAGTGGCGAAGGAATTCGCCCGAGGAGGCTCAACGCAATGCAGCTCGGTTTCGTGATTCCTGTTGTCGGGCCCGCCGTCAGCGACGCCCCCGCCCTGAGCGCTTTCGTCCGCGGACTCGAGGACCTTGGCTACGACACCCTGTGGATCGGTGATCGCCTGGTCACGCCGGTTGATCTGGGCAGCGGCTATCTGGACCGAGGGCCGCAGATGACCCGCTCCCTCGATCCGATGCTGCTGTTGACCGTCGCTGCGGCGGCGACCAGCCGGGTGCGCCTGAACACCAGCACGCTCAGCACGTTCTACTACGAGCCGCCGCACCTGGCCCGGCAGCTGACCACGCTCGACGTGCTCAGCGGCGGACGCCTTGGCGTCGGAGTCGGGGTGGGGTGGATGAAGCAGGAGTACGACGTGGCCCGCAACGCGGACTGGAGCCGGCGCGGCAGGATGCTCGATGACATGCTGGCGTTCCTGCAGGCGTGGTGGACGACCAGTCCCGTGTCCTGGGACAGCGAGTTCTTCACCATGGCGCCGGTCCACGCCGGCCTGCGTCCGGTCCAGGTGGGCGGGCCGCCCATCTGGATCGGTGGTGCCAGCGAGGCCGCGATGCGCCGGGTCGGCCGCAGCGGGGTGGGCTGGCTCGGGGTCGAAGGGCCGGCGCCCGCTGCGTCGATCAGTAGTCAGGACGAGGGTGCCGGCCGCCTGTGGTCGATCGCGCGTCGAGCGGCGGAGGACGCCGGTCGCGATCCCGACGCACTCAAGACGGCCATGCGGATCAACCTCGATCCGGGCAAGTCCGTGGACTCGGTCGCGGACCAGCTGAAGCGGTACGCCGAGTCCGGTGTTGACGAGGCGTACTTCGATGCCTTCGCGATGTTCACCAGCCTTGACCAGCTGCTCGACTTCGCCGGCGAGGTGATCGCGCGTACCGGCCGGTTGTGACCACCTAAGAAGCGACCAGCCAATAAACGACCACCTAAGAAACGACGGACGGGCAAGCCGTTCGATTCAGACCAGAGGAAAAGAGTACTCATCATGAGCAGCATCAGTTTCATCGGCCTGGGGGCATGGCCCACGCCATCGCCTCACGCGCGGTATCGGGCGGCCACTCCGTCCAACTCATCGGCCGCGACCCGGCCAAGGCCAAAGGCCTTGCCGCCGAGCTCGGCGTCGGGGCCACGGCGGGGAGCTTCGGCGCCGTCCCTGTGGGCGACATCGTCGTCCTCGCCGTGCCGTACGCCAGCGCCGTGCCGGTCATCGCCCAGTACGGGGATGCCTTGGCCGGCAAGGTCATCATCGACATCTCCAACACCTTCAACGCCGACGCCACCGGGCTTGTCACTCCTGAGGGCACGTCCGGTGCGCAGGAGATCGTCAAGGCGGCCCCGGCGAGCGCGCACGTCGTGAAGGCGTTCAACACGTCTTCGGCCACGTCCTGGTCCAGGAGCGTCCGTTGGACGTGTTCTTCGCTGGAGACGACGCACGGGCCAAGGCGAGCGTGTCGGCGTTCATCGAGAGCCTCGGGCTGCGTCCCCTCGATGTCGGCGGCCTGGAGATGGCCCGCTGGCTGGAAGGGGTCGGCCGCTGCTGATGGGCCTGGCCCGGAACGGCGCGGGGACCTTCGACGTCGCTCTCGGCGTCGACTTCCCCCGCTGAGCCCACCCCGGCTGAGCCCACCCCGCACCACCAACGCTTCCCCCGCATCACTCACAAGGAGTAGTACCGTGCGCGTCTTCGTCACTGGCGGGACCGGCCATTCCGGTTCGTACATCATCCCGGAGCTCGTCACCGCCGGGCACGAGGTCACCGGCCTGGCCCGCTCGGACACCGCAGCGGCGGCGCTATCCGCGCTCGGCGCGAAGGTACGCCGCGGCGACCTCCAGGACCTCGAGGGGCTCAAGGAGGCTGCTGCGGACTCCGACGGCGTCATCCACGTCGCGCACCGGCAGGACCTGCTCCCGTCCGGCGGGGTGGCCGCCGTGGCCGCCGCGGAGCTCCCGATCATGCTCGCGTACGGCGAGGCTCTCGCGGGGACCGGAAAGCCGCTGGTCGCGGCGGGGAGCATCGGCTCGCCCGGCAGCGGGAGGGACCTGGGCCGGCCGGGCACCGAGGACGACCCGGCCCTTCCCGTCGGCGACGAGCACAAGGGCACCCTGCGGGCCCGTAACGTCGTGGAGGCCGCCGTCATCGGGCTCGCCGAGCAGAACGTGCGGTCCTCGGTCGTGCGGATCGCCAACATCGCGCACAGCACGACCGACCAGGGGGGCTTCCTCCCCACCCTGATCGCGCTCGCGAAGGAGAGGGGCTTCGCCGGCTACCCCGGAGACGGCGAGAACCGGTGGAACGCCGTGCACGCCCGTGACGCTGCCTCCTTGTTCCGCCTGGCGCTGGAGAAGGGCCCGGCTGGCAGCTACTGGCACGCGGTCGAGGACGGAGGCATCCCGTTCCGCGAGATCGCCGAGGCCATCGGCAGCCGCCTGGGCGTGCCCGCCGTGAGCGTCCCCCTGGACGAGCTGATGCTGCCGGGATACTTCGGGTTCCTCACGAACGTCGCCACGCAGAGCTACCCGACGTCCAACCTCATCACCCGCCGCACCCTCGGCTGGGAACCCGCTCAGCCCCGCCTCCTCGCCGATCTGGACAACGGCCACTACTTCTCCGCTACCTGACAGCAGGAACCCCCATCGCAACGCGTCCGGCATGACAAGGAGAAGGCCCTACTGGAAGGACATCGAGAACATGACAACCGTGGGATTCATCGGAAGCGGATCCATCGGCAGCACCATCGCGCGGCTCGCCGTCGCGGCCGGCCACCAGGTCGTGCTCAGCAACTCACGCGGTCCCGAGACGCTCGCGAACACGGTCGCGGAACTGGGGCCGCGGGCCTCCGCGGCGACGCGCGAGGAAGCCGCGGCGGCCGGTGGCATCGTCGTGGTCACGGTGCCGGTCACGGCTTTCCCCGACGTCCCCGCCGCGCCGCTGGCGGGGAAGACGGTCATCGACACCTGCAACTACGGCCCCGATCGTGACGGGCACATCCCCGAGCTCGACGGCACGTCGCTCACCTCGAGCGAGCTGCTGCTGCGGTACGCCCCGGACGCCGAGCTCGTGAAGGCGTTCAACACCATCTATTTCAAGCACCTGCTCTCACTCGCCCGCCCGGCGGGGGCGGCCGACCGCTCATACCTGCCGATCGCCGGCGACTCCGCACCCGCGAAGGCAGCGGTGACCGAATTCATCGCCTCCATCGGGTACGGCGTGGTGGACGCGGGACCGCTGGCCGACAGCTGGCGGCAGGCGACGGGCACGCCTGTGTGGGGAACCCCGTACGGGCCGGCCTCGAACGAGAAGGGCCGGCCAGCCGGCGCGGACGCCATCCGCGCGGCACTGGCCACCGCAACGCGATAACCGCAAGCTGGCGCGGGCCGCAGTATGACCCTGGCCGTGTTGCGGCCCCGTCCGGAAGGCATCGGGCGGGGCCACGAGCGAGCCTGGTCACCGCGCACGAGCATGACCAGGAGAGGCACATGACCGACCACCAACCGCTGATCGCGGTGACCAAGACCGACCTCGAAGGCCTGCGCGCGCGGCTTCGCAGTACTCGATGGCCCGCACCGTGGCCGGTCGACGGCTGGGAGGCGGGCGCCGACACCACTGAGGTGCGCCGCCTGGCGGAGTACTGGGCCTCGGGCTACGACTGGCGCGCGCACGAGGCGCGGATCAACGCGCTGCCGCACCACATCGCCGACGTCGGCGCCACGCCCGTCCACTACCTCCGGTTCGACGGCGAGCGACCGGGTGCCCTGCCGATCGTGCTTACCCACGGCTGGCCCAGCACCTTCCTGGAGCTCGCCGAGCTCGCCCGGCGCCTCGCGGAACCGTCGAAGCACGGTCGTGACCCGGCCGACGCGTTCACGGTCATCGTTCCCTCGCTGCCCGGCTATGCGTTCTCACCGCAGCGTCCGACCCTCCCGCCCGCGCTCCAGACGCACGAGATCTGGCACCGGCTCATGAGCGTCGAGCTCGGCTTCGACCGGTACGCAGCCCACGGCGGCGACCTTGGCGCCGGAATCACCTCGCGCCTCGCAGAAGCCAATCAGGATGCACTGGTGGGTATCCATCTGCTCGCCGTCGCCGCACCCCAGGAGTACGACCCGGCGAGCCTCACCCCGGACGAACAGGCCTACCTCGATCAGGTCGCCACCTGGAGCGCCGAGGAGGGCGGCTACCAGCACCAGCAGAACACCCGGCCGCTCACCCTCGCCCACGCCCTGTCCGACTCCCCGACCGGCCTCCTGGCCTGGATCGTCGAGAAGTACCGCGCCTTCGCGGCGGTCCTGGCCATCGCCCTCCTCGCCGCGCTCCTCGCCTCGGTGCTACCGGCGCGGGCCGCGGCGCGCACCTCACCCGTGGCAGCGCTCGGGGCGGAGTGACGACCGCCCGTCGCTGACGCTGACGGCGACGCCCGTGCACAGCCTGTGCACGGGCGTCGCCGTGCGCCACCCTCAGGTCACCAGCCCGTTGCGGTAGGCGTAGACCACCGCCTGCACGCGGTCGCGGAGGCCGAGCTTGGCCAGGAGGCGCGACACGTACGTCTTGACCGTCTCCTGGCTGATCACCAGGGCCGCGGCGATCTCGCCGTTCGACAGGCCGTCGGCGATCAGACGCAGCACCTCCAGCTCGCGCCGGGTCAGCGCCGTGTCGCCGGGGGCGCCCTCGGTGGGCCGGATCCGCGTCGCGTACCTGCCGACGAGCTGCCTGGTCACCTCGGGCGCCAGCAGCGCCGCCCCGGAGGCGACCGTGCGGATGCCGTTCAGCAGCTGCGCCGCCGGGGCGTCCTTGAGCAGGAACCCGCTCGCCCCGGCGCGCAGCGCCTCGTAGACGTACTCGTCCAGGTTGAACGTGGTCACCACGAGCACCTTGACGGGACGCGCCACCCCGGCGCCGGCCAGCAGGCGGGTCGCCTCGATACCGTCGAGCACCGGCATCCGGACGTCCATCACCACGACGTCCGGGTTCAGTCGCCCAACGAGGTCGACGGCGGCCCGCCCGTCCTCGCACTCGCCGACCACCTCGAGGTCGGGCTGGGCGTCGATGATCGTCGCGAACCCGGTGCGGATCAGCGCCTGGTCGTCGCACACCAGGACCCGGATCGGCGCACTCACGACCGGCTCCCGGTGGGGATGCGCGCCAGGACGACGAATCCGCCGTCGGCCCCGCGGTCCGCGCTGAACTCGCCACCCAGGGCTTCCACCCTTCCCCGCAGCCCGACGAGCCCCCGACCGCTCCCGCCGGGAGACCGCGGGCGGGCGCCGACGAGGGCCTGCTCAGGTCCGGTCCCGGCAGTGCTGATTTGCACGGTGATCTCCCGTTCGTCGTAGCGCACGCCGACCGCCGTCGGGCTGCCGTGGGCATGCTTGAGGGCGTTGGTCAGGGACTCCTGCACCACCCGGTGGGCGACCAGCTCGGCGCTCCCGGCGGATTCCGACTGCGTGCCCTCCTCGGTGAGCTCTACCGGCTGCCCGGCCTGACGGGTCTGCTCGACGAGCATGTGCAGGTCCCGGAGGAACGGTGCCTGGGCCGCGCCGTCGTGGCCCGGGTCGAGCAGGTCCAGGAGGTTTCGGAGGTCGCCGATCGCCCGCCGGCCCGTGTCGGTGACCGCATTCAGTGTCTCGTCGAGACGATCGGGGGCGTCTGTCAGGTACCTGGCAGCCTCCGTCTGCACGACCATCGCCGTCACGTGGTGCGTCACGACGTCGTGCAGCTCGCGGGCGATCCGCGTGCGTTCCGCGGTGCGGGTCTCCTCGGCGACCCGGAGGCGCCGTTCGGTCTCGGCGACCCGGGTGGAGCGCAGCCAGGAGCCGACGGCCCACACGAGGACCAGCGCCAGGTAGAACGTCAGGTACCCGTCCGCCCGCTCGGTCCCGCCGACCAGGTCGATCGCGAGCGCCAGCACCACATAGGCACCCGAGAGGAGGATCGTGACCGTGCGGCGACGGCGTTCCAGGTAGGCACCCGCGCTCAGCAGCGCGATAGCGAGCCCGGCGCCCGCGAGCGTGTGGTAACCCCGGAGCTGGTCGAGGGCGAAGCCGAGGAACACCAGGACGAGGCAGGCGGCCGGCCACCGCCGGCGAACGGCGAGCGGGAAGCACTGAAGGACGATCGCCACGACGGCCAGCGCGTCGAAGGGACGGGTCGGCAGCGCGCCGACCTCCGTCCCCAGCCCGTGCAACGCCGGCACGAACGATGCGACCGCCGGCAGCAACGCGAGCGGCAGGTCCCGGACCGTGACATCGAGCTGCCGCCACCGGTCCAGGACCCGCCGGAGATCGATCACCGGGAGAGCCTAGCGGCCACGTCCGCCCGGGCCGAGCGACGGACGGGGACCACGTGACCACGCCGGTAGGCGAGCCACATGAACACGCCGGTAGCCAGCACGCCGAACACCACCGCGTAGACACTGGCCTCCGGTCCGAAGTCGCCGCCCGTGACCAGCGCGGGACCCGAGATCGTCGCGTCCAGCAGGCCCTGCGCGGTGTTGCTGCCGGACACCTCGGTGCTGAAGATGGCGCTCGCGGCGATGTTCCAGCCGAAGTGCAGACCGATCGGCACCCACAGCTTGCGGGTGGCGATGTACGCGGCGGTCAGCATCCCGCCTGCCTCGATGGCGATAGCGACGGCACCCAACAGGGTCGCGTTCGCGTTGGCCAGGTGGATCAGGCCGAACAGCGAGCCGGTCAGCGCGAGCGCGATCCAGGTTCCGGTCCAGCGCTCGATGTTGCGGAACAGGACACCGCGGAAGACCAGTTCCTCGGCCACAGCGGCACCCGCCATGATCCCGAGCAGGCTGACGGCGCTCGCCGGCGAGCCCAGGCCGTTGATCGTGTAGTCACCGAAGAAGGCGATGTTCGCGATGACTGCCCCGAACAGCGCAATGCCGAGCAGCGTGCCCCAGCTGATCCCGGCACCTGCTCCCTTCAGCGACACCTCGAGGGGTGCCCGGTGCTCGGTTCGCCGCACCACCCAGCCGTAGACCAGGACCCCGACGACGGCCGTCAGCAGGCCGGCGACGAGCGCCAGCCAGGGGGTGTCCTTCTCCGCCGCCGTGCCCAGATTGCCGAGGATCCAGACCGCCGCAACCGCCAAGAGCTGCCACATCAGACGCACGATGACTCCTTTGAGAAGCCGCGGCGGGAGCGTCGCGGGGTACCCCGAACGCTATGGATTTGCCCGCCCGAAGTAGTCACCGCACGGTGGACATTCGCAGGTAGCTCGCACGGGGGACAGACTGGGCCGCACCGGGCAGCCCCGCCCGAACGTCAGCAGACGTACTGGCTCGGCGTCGACGACGAGTAGTTCTACGACCCAAACGCAGGCCACTAGATGATCTATTCCAAGGGGTAGCTGACACGAAGCGAGGGTGTCCATGATCGACGTTGCGAAGCAACGATGACCATGGAGGCCACGTGCACGTCGACAGAGACACCCTCGCCACCGCACTGTACGTGAAGATCGATGACGAGCTGAAGGCGTCACCGCAGTAGCAACTGCTGGTGGTCGCCCGGAAGGGAACACCATGCGGGCTACTCGGGTGGGGCGCTGGACAGGCATCACCGTGGCCGGCGTCATGTGCGCCACGCTGGGCGCCGCGACGCGGCCCGCATCGAGGGACGAGACGCCCACCGCCGTGGCCACACCGGAGGGTGCCGCCCTCCGGGCCGACCCCCGGCTCGAGGATCCGCAGCCCTGCTCCGACAGTGTCGGCTTCACCTGCTCGTACCTGACCGTGCCGCTCGACCGCCACGGAGGCGCACCGGGATCGCTGCGGTTGCGGGTCGCGACCGCCGACAACGCGGCCGCACCTCGCGGGACGCTCCTGCTGCTCACCGGCGGGCCAGGCCAGGCGGGCGCCAGCCTGCTCCCGCGGCTGCGTGAGCGCTTCTCCTACCTCCTCGACGGCTACCGCCTCGTCATGATCGACCAGCGGGGCACCGGGGCGGGCGCGCTCACCTGCGAGGCGCTCCAGGCCGAGGTGGGCACGTCCGACGTCACCGCGCCGACGCCCGAGGCGGTACGCGAGTGTGCGCGTCTGCTCGGTGCGAACCGTGGCCTCTACACGACGGCAGACACCGTCGCCGATCTCGAGGACCTGCGTCAGGCCCTGAGCGTTTCGCAGTGGACGCTGGACGGGGTCTCCTACGGATCGTTCGTTGCCCAGCAGTACGGACTGACCTTTCCGGACCGGGTACATCGGATGGTGCTCGACTCGGTGGTTCCGCAGGATGGGCCCGACGCACTGTACGCCGCCAGCCTGCGCCGCACCGGGTGGATGCTGCGCCAGGCTTGCCAGGAACAGGGCTGCGGCTTCGACCCGGCGGCGGCACTGGCCGACGTCGTGCGCCGCTACGGCAACGACGTCGGCGTCTTCGATCTGATCGTGGCCGCGAGCATCGTCGATCCGAAGCTGACCGGTGCGGGTTTCTTCCCAGTGCTGAAGCTCCTGCGGAAGGCCGCCCAGGGCGATCCGGCACCCCTCAACGACGCCATCGCCGAACTGCAGGATGGCGATGGTGCGCGCCCTGACCGGTACAGCGCGGGCCTGCACCTGGCGACGCTCTGCGCGGACCTGATCCACACACCGTGGGGAGACTCGACGACGCCGTTGCGGCAACGGGACCCGGCCATCGACCAGACGGTGCGGAGGCTACGCACCGATCAGGTGTGGCCGTTCGAGCCGCGGACCACTACCGGACACGGTGTGGTTCGCGGTTGCCGGCACTGGCCGCCGGCACGCCCGAACCCGCGACCACCGCACCCGCACCTGGCCATGCCCGTGCTCCTGATCAACGGTGACCGGGACCTCTCCACACCACTTGAGTGGGCGGTCGAGCAGACCGCCCGCACGCCGCACGGCAGGCTGGTAACCATCCCGGGCATGGGGCACTCGATTCAGGGCCGCAACCCCGTCGGTGATCAAGCAGTGCGCGGCTTCCTGCTGTCCTGAGCTCCCCCCACGTCCATCGTCTTCAGACCGGAGCCGGTCAGCGGCACCACGACCTGGGCTCCGGCAATCTGGTCGCGCAACAGCGGCAGGGCGGCGACGGCCACGGCGCTCGTCGGCTCGACGGACAGACCGACCCCACGCAGATGCCGCTGTGCCGCGCGGACCTCGTCGTCGGCAACGCTGACCGCCGCCCCACCGGTGTGGCGCAGCACCCGGAGAATCTCGTCGCCGCGCACCGGCCGGCTGGTCAGAATGCCCTCGGCGATCGTCATCCCCTCGTCCACCGCGACGGGCTGCGGCCAACCCGCTCGCCAGGCCTGCGCCACGGGTGCGCAAGCCGTCGACTGCACGGCGTACATCCGCGGCACGGCGGCCACGAGCCCGGCCCGGCGCAGCGCCTCGAACCCGCGGGCCAATCCGAGGAAGAGGTTGCCCTGCCCGACGGGACAGACCACGGCGTCGGGCACCGAGCCGCCGAGCTGCTCCCAGATCTCCCACGCGCAGGTCGACTGACCGCTGAGGAAGAGCGGGTTCCAGCAGTGACTGGCGTACGCGGCGGCGCCGGTCTCCCGCAGGCAGGCCGCAGCGGCGGCACCCCGACCGCCCACGACCTCGACGACCTCGGCCCCCATCTCGGCGATCTGGCGCTTTTTTCCCGCGCCGACGTGCGCGGGTACGAAGACCCGGGCCCGTAGCCCGGCCGCTGCCGCATACGCCGCCAGCGACGCACCGGCGTTGCCCGACGAGTCCTCGACGGCCTCCTCGATGCCCAGCGCCCGCAGGTGGCTGACCAGCACGGCAGTCCCGCGGTCCTTGTACGAGCCGGTCGGTGACAGGAACTCCAGTTTCGCCAGGAACTCCCCCTCCGGCACGGCGACCGGCACGAGCGGCGTGCCGCCCTCGCCGAGGGTGGTCGGCGGTACGGCCGGCAACATGGCCGCGTAACGCCACAGCGACCACGTGCTGGTGTCGATCGCCTGCGGGTCGAACACCGGCGCGGTGGCCAACTCCCAGGGAGCCTCGCAGTCCGGACACCGCCACAGCGCCGGGTCGGACGTGACGTGTCCGGCGGCGCACCGCAGGCTCACCGCCTGCGTGTGCCGGTTTGCACCGCGCAGGTGGGCGGTCGGGGACGTCACCGAGCGGCCGATCCGACCGGCTGCCCGCTCGCCAACGCCCGCCGGTCGATCTTGCCGTTCGGTGTGCGCGGCAGCTCGTCGAGGACGGAGAACTGCTCAGGCACCAGGAAGTCGGGAAGCCGGGCACGCAGGTACGCCCGGACCTCGTCGAGGTCCACGTCGGTACCGCTGACGACGGCGATGAGTCGGACCGGCTCACCGCTGGGCAGAACCGCGGCGTCGCGGACCGCGGGGTGGCGACGCAGCAGCCCTTCGATTTCGCCGGGCTCCACGCGCTGGCCGCGGATCTTCACCTGATCATCGATACGGCCGTGGAACTCCAGCGCGCCATCGGCACGCACCCGGCCTCGGTCACCGGTCCGGTACATTCGGGCACCCGGCTCGTCACTGAACGGGTCGGGCAGGAACCGGGCGGCGGTCTCCTCCGGCCGGTGCAGGTAGCCCAGCGCCACTCCGACTCCTCCGATGTAGATCTCGCCGCCCTCACCGATCGGGACCGGCTGACGCGCGTCGTTCAGTACCCGGACCCACGCGCCGCCGATCGGGCGACCGAGCGGCACCGGGTCGGGCAGCGGAGCACCCGCCGGAATGACCAGGTACGTGGTGGTCATCGTGCACTCAGTCGGCCCGTACTGGTTCACCAGGCGCACCCGCGGCCCGAAGATGCGGCGTGCCGCAGCGCAGTCAGCGGTGTGCAGCCGCTCTCCGGCAAAGAGCACCAGACGCACCGAAGGTGCGGCACCGGTGGCCAGATCGGCCATGCCCCGCAGCAGGGTCGGCACCACGGCGAGCAGGCAGGTCACCCGGTGCCGGCGGATCAGCGCCAGCATCGCCGCGGGGTCCTTCGCCTGGTCGGGACTGAGCAGGACCACCCGGGCACCGACGCTCAACGGGCCGAAGAGGTCGCGTACCGAGGCGTCGAAGGCGAGCGAGGCGATCTGCAACACCGTGTCGGCCGCGGTAACGTTGTGCTCACGCATGATGTACCGCAGGTGGTTGACGACCCCCCGATGGTGGGCGACCACCCCCTTCGGGGTGCCGGTGGAGCCGGACGTGTAGACGACGTACGCCGGGCTCTCCTGCCCACCGTCGGGCGGCGCGAGCGGTGCGGACCCGCCAGACGACGCTGCCTCGGCGAGCAGGGTCACCTCGTCCACGACCGGGCACGACGGCGAGACGCCCGTCAGCTTCCCGTCGCCGAACAGCAGCGCGGGCCGGGCGCTGTCGAGGATCGACGCCAGCCGCCCCGGCGGCTGGGCGGGATCGAGCGCGACGTACGCGCCGCCAGCCTTGAGGACCGCGAGCGCCGCTACCACCATCGCCACCGACCGGTCGAGGGCGATGGCCACGAACCTCTCCGGGCCGACACCCCGAGACCGCAGGGCCACGGCGAGCCGCTCGGCTCGGGCGTCGAGCTCGCCGTACGTCACCCGCTCGGTGCCGCTGATCAGGGCGGTCGCGGATGGCGTTCGGGCCGCCTGGGCCGTGATCAGCTCATCGAGCCGGGTGACCGGCGGGTCGGAGACCGGCTCTGTCGATTCGGGCCGGCGTAGCTGCTCCACGCCGACGAGATCGTCCGGCGGCGCGTCGGGCACCTGTTGATCGAACCGGGCGAGCGACGGGACGAGCGTGGCCGCCGCGGTCAGCCCCAGCATGGCCACCGCCAGTGCCAGGTACAGCAGACCGATTCCGCGCCCGGGGCCCACTCCGATGACCGCGCCGACCGTCGACGCGAGTGCCCCGTCGGCCTCCATCAGGGGCTCGAGCAGTCGCCCACCCAGCGGGCCCACCACGGCGTACCCGATCGGCAGCGTGCCCCAGGAGATCATCTGGTTGAGGGCGAAGACCCGGCCGTGGAACCGCTGCGGAACCTTCACCTGGACGATCGTGGCGTAGATCCCCTGGGTGACCGAGAGGGCCAAACCGGCACCGAAGAGCCCGGCGGCGACCAGGAGAAGGGTCGGGCGGAGGCCGACGAGGATGTAGCAGGCGGACATCGCGGCCGTCGCGATGAGCACACCGGTCGCCCGCCGCCGGGTCGGCCCGCCCCAGACGATCACCACCAGCCCGCCGATCGCCGCGCCCACACCTTCGGCGAACGCGACCTGACCGACTTGGGTAAGGGAACCGAAACCCAGGACCAACGGCGGCACCATGATCAGTGCTGCGCCGAGGAAGACGTTGAGCGCGGCGAAGAACAGCAGCATGCTGCGCAGGCCACGAATGGCCCAGATGAAGCGCAACCCACCGAGAAGCGCGGCCCGCATCGACTCGTCGCGGATCCGGCCCATGGTCTGCGGGAAACGCACGACGAGGAGTACGACCACGGCGAGCACGTAGCTCGCTACACCGACGGCCACGATGCCGCCCAACCCGAGCAGCCCCAGCAGGCCGGCGCCGAGCAGCGGCGCCACCATGGTGGCGAAGCCGGTGGCGAGCTGGTTCACGCCGTTGGCGTGGCCGAGATACGCCTTCGGCACCAGCTGCGGGGTCGCGGCGAGGAAGGCGACCCGCTGGAACGACGCGGCCGTGGTCAGGCAGACAACCAGCGCGTAGAGGTGCCACACCTGTAGGTGCCCGCTCCAGAAGAGCAGGCCCATGGCCAGCTCGGCCAGCCCGGCCGCCGCCCCCGCCAGGAGCATCACCCGGCGCCGGTCGAGCCGGTCGACCAGCGCGCCGGCCAGCGGGGAGACCAACAGGGTGGGCACGATGCCAAGCGCCGCGAAGAGGGCGAACGAGACGTACGAGCCGGTCTCCAGGTAGACCCAGACCGGGATCGCCCACTGGGTCAGCGCCGAGCCGGTCAGCGAGGCGAGCTGCCCGACAGCAATGGCCAGGTACTTACGCATGTTGCGGGGTGCCGTCGGCATACCGGCGCTCGGGTCGACGGCGACCGTCGGCACACCGGCGCCGGGTTCGGCCGGAGCAGAGCCGGCCGGGTCAGCGGTGGTATCTGGGTGCACCGCGTGCGCCCGCCAGCCCGCCTGGGGGCCGCCCAGGCCGGTGAACTCACCCGCCGCGATCGCCCGGTGGGTGCTGGTCAGGATGTCGGCCAGCTCGTCGGCGCGATGGGCCAGGAAGTAGTGTCCCGCCTCGTCGATCACCGCCACGGCTGTCGTGTCGGAGACGGTCTGCCACTCGCGGAACCGTTCCTGGTAGAACTCGGTGACCCGGTCACGCTCCCCGACCACGGAGATCACCGGCGCGCGCAGGCGCGGACCGGGATCGGCAAGCAGGCTGGTGAAGTAGTCCTCCGCGGCCTGGCCGTCGCGGCGCATGTTCGCCACGATCCGGTCGGCCTGCGCCGGCTCCAGCTCCGACAGGTCGACGCCCATCCCGGTCAGCCAGTTGGCGAAGACCCGGTTGCTCGCCAGCCCGTCGAGCCGGCGCAACACCGAGCTCAGCACGCCCTTGGCCCGTGCGGCCGGGAACACGCCCCCGAGGTATAGCGCGTCGACCGGCCGTCCGGCCGCCTCCAGCCCGCGGGCCAGTGCCACGGCGAGCGCACCACCGACCCCGCAGTGTCCGTACAGGATGATCGGACCCGGCACCCGGTCCAAGATCTCCGCCAGGCAGGCGTCGATCAGCTCGTCAAAGGGCAGCGCCGCCTCGTCGAGCCCCACATCGTGACCGGGGATGGCGACGGCGTAGAGCGCATGGCCGGGTGGCAGGGCGTCGGCCAACGTCTGGTAGACGGCGGCACTGCCGCCGCCGTACGGCACACAGACGTAGGAGACGACACGTTCCCCGCCCGGGGTCAGCTCGTGCAGCAGCTGGCGGTCACCGTCCTGCGCACCGTCGACGAGCGCCGCCAACCGCCGAATCGTCCGGCCGGTGACCACGTCCATGACGCCGATCTGGCGGCTCCGGCCAGCGGTGAGCTGGCGCAGCCGGGCAACCAGTCGTACCGCGAGCATGGAGTGCCCACCGACGGCGTAGAAGTCGTCGTCGAGCTGCGCCGAGGAAACCCCGAGCACCTCCGCCCAGATCTCGGCGATCGCCTGTTCGGTGGCGGTGCTCGGCGCCCCCTGATCGGCCGGTGCCGGTTCGTCGACCGGGGTTGCGCCGTCGCGAGGCGGCGCGGCGGGCGGCGTGTCCGCAGCCGCCGGCGTCGTTGCGAGGGCGGCGTGGTCGATCTCGCCGTCCACGCCACGCGGCAGGGCCGACACGTGGACGAGGTCGGGCGTGAGATCGGCCGGCAGCACCTCGGCGAGCGCCGCCCGTACCTTGGCCAGGTCACCCACGGGCCGGGCGACGTATCCGACCAGCCGGGGGCCGGTGGGTGTCTCGTGTACCACCGTCGTGGCGTCAGCGACGCCGGGCGCGGCCCGCAGCGCCGCCTCGATCTGGTGCCGCCAGCGCAGCGCGTTCAGCAGCGGCCGGTGGGCGGGTGGACCCAACACCTCCACCGTTCCGTCCGGCCGTCGCAGGCCGAGTTCTCCGGTGGGCAACTCCCCCACCACTCCCACCGGCACCGGCTGCCCGGCCCGATCGACGACCGGCAGGCCGTCGGCCCGCTCCCACGCGTCCAGTTGGGTCCGTTCGGCTGGGTCGAGCAGCGGCAGTGACCCGAGCGGCGTGTCCGGCCCCCCGACCGCTGCGGACAGCAGCCGCAGATAGCGGTCGACGAGCGTACGGGCGGTGGCTTCGGTGAAGAGCGTCGCGTGGTACTCCAGCCGGACGTACCGGTCGGTCACGCCGAGCATCAGTTCGTCGCGGGCCACGCCGTTGCCCGTGCCGGTGCCGACATCCGGTAGATAGTTGAAGCCGAGCTGGTACAGCGGCGACACGCTGGGGTCACGGCGCGGCGCGACGGCCTCGACGACCTTCTGGAACGGAGTGTCCTGGAACTCCCACGCCTGCCCCAGCTGCCCACGCACCCGGTCGACCAGCACCGCGAAGCTGGGATCGCCGGACAGGTCGAGACGGAGCACCAGGGTGTTCACGAACATGCCGATCAGGGGCTGCACCTCGGGCAGCTCCCGTCCGCCGACCGGAACGCCGACCACGACCTCCCGGTCGCCGGACAGCCGGTGCACGAGGGTCGCGTACGCGGCGAGGAAGAGCATGAAGGGGGTGGCGCGCAGGCGCCGGGCCAGCCCGGCCACCTCGGCGGCGAGCCCGTCGGGGAGGTCGGCGGCGACGTCCGCGCCGGGGGCCGGCCCGCGCGCCGGCCGGGGCCGGTCGGTCGGCAGCGTGTGCACGAACGGCACGCCGTCCAGCACCGCCCGCCAGTGGCGCAGGTGCGCCGCCAACGTGTCGCCGCTGAGCTGGTCGCGCTGCCAGTTGGCGAAGTCGGGGTACTGGATCGTCAGCTCGGGTAGGCGCGCCGGGCTGCCGTTCACGAGCGACCGGCACAGCTCGGTCAACTCGGTCCGCAGGTTCGGAATCGAGGCCCCGTCGAAGATGGCGTGGTGGGCCACGAGGACGAACCGCCACTCGGCGTCGGCCAGCCGCACCAGCGTCGCCCGCCACAATGGCGGCGCGTCCAACGGAATCGGCCGTACGCTCTCCGCCTCGTAGCGGGCGGTCAACGCCTCCGGCGGCTGGCCCCGCAGGTCGACCTCGGCCACCTCGACCGCGACGCTGCCGTGGACGACCTGGCACGGCTCACCGTCCACCGCCCGCAGCGACGTCCGCAGCGCCTCATGCCGGGACACCACCTCCCGGAACGCACCGACGATTTCGCTGGCGGCCAGCGGATACGGCAGGTGCACCGAAGTGACGATGTTGAAGGCGGGTGAGTTCGGCTCGACCTGGTCGACGAGCCACAGCCGCTCCTGCCCGTACGAGGCGGGCACCACCCATTCGTCGTCCGACATCGGGTACTTCTGCTCCTCGCTCATCGGCCGGGCCTGGACAGGCGCGGAATCGTCGTGGGCGCGGCGGGCGTCTCCGGCCTGTCGTCCGTCTTGGACGCCAGCTCCGCCATCGCGGCCACGGTGGGCGCCGCGAAGAGGCTGCGCATCGGGAGCTTCACGCCGAGCGCGGTCCTGACCTGCCCGATGAGCTGCACCGCGACCAGGGAGTTGCCACCCAGTTCGAAGAAGTCGTCTTCCACGCCGACCTGGTCCACACCGAGCACTCGACCCCACACCTGTGCCAGGCCCTTCTCCAGTTCGTTGCGCGGAGCCACGTAGTCGATGCCGGCGGGACGCTCCTGCGGCCGGGCCTCGTCCGACTGCGCCTCGACGGCGTCCACGGTCAGCTCCCGAGCCGCGCGCAGCGCCTCGTCGAGTGACCGGGCCGAGACCACGACCTGTGGCCCGAGGTCCGCGGCGAGCAGCCGGTGCAGCGCCTCGACACCGTCCGCCGGCCGGATGCCCGACCCGTCGTCCGGCGCCCCCGCAGCGCGCGCCGGACCCGCCGCGCGGGCGGAGTCGGTCAACGCTGACGCGTCGACCCGTCGCAGCGTGAACTCGCTGATCTCGGCGATCACCCGGCCGGTCTCGTCGAGCAACGTCACGTCGGCGACCAGCTCGTCGTGGTCGTACGAGCGAGGCACGACATGGCTGAACAGCCGCTCCGGCAGCGGCCCCCACACCCGCACCCGCCCGTAGGCGAACGGCAGGTAGCCCACCGCGTCGCCGAGCCACCCGAAGGAGACTGCCTCGTCGAGGACGGCCGGGTGCAGCGGCCAGCGGGACAGCTCCACGCGGACCACCTCGGGCACCGTCAGCTCCAGCAGCGCTTCCACCGGTCCGGAGCCGGTGGCCGCTGCCAGGCCGACGCGGCGCAGGCAACGCCACCGGGATCCGTACCGCAGCACCGAAGCACCGCGCTCGATCTCCGGGTCGTACGCCCGTTCCTGCCCACACCGGGCACGCAGCGCGGCGAGATCCCGCACCGGCGCTGCGCCGGCCACCCACGCGGCCTGACCGCGGGCATGGATCAGCGCCCCGGAGGCGCCCTCGCTCGCCACCTCGACCTCGCCCCCGGTGTGCCCGCCGGAGACGGTGACCCGCACCGCGACCTGGTCGCCGTCGGGCACCGACAGCGGCTGCAACAGGGTGACGTCGCGCAGCTCGACGGCGCTACCCGGTCCGGGCGCGGAGACCGTGGCCGCGAACGCCGCCCGGACGAGTTCCAGGTGACCGGTGCCGGGCACCAGCGGTACGCCGCCGAGGCGGTGTTCGTCAAGCAGCCAGTGGGTGCGTGGCGAGACCGGACCGGACAGGATCACGTCGCCCTGCTCGCCGGCCTGCCGCCGGACCAGGACGGGGTGGTCCACGACGATGGCGCCGGCGCCGAGCACCCGCGCGAACGCCGCCGGCATGGTGGTCTCCACCGCCATGCCGACCTCGCGCCAGGCACCCCAGTTGACCGAGACCACCCGACCCCGCCAGCCGTGGTCGCTCTGCGCGTACGCGTCGAGGAAGCCGTTGGCGGCGCAGTAATCCACCTGTCCGAAGCCCCCGGTCAGCGCGGTGACCGAGGAGCACAGCACGACGAAGTCGAGGTCGAGGTCGCCGAAGACCCGCTGGAGCGCGAGCGTGCCGCGCAGCTTCGGGGCCAGCACCTCCTCCGCCACCGCGCGCTCCTTCACCTCGGCCATCCCGCCACCGGGCAGGCCTGCCGCATGGATCAGGCCGTCAACCCGGCCGAACCGGCTCAGCGCCTCGGCGCGGACCCGCCGCAGGTCGTCGACGCTCGTCACGTCCGCAGCGCAGACCAGAACCTCCGCCCCGACCGCCGCCATGCGTCGGATCGCCGCGACGGCACGACCCACCCGGCCGGGCACGCCGTCGTACGCGGCCCACTCGTCCTCAGGTGGCAGCCCGCTGCGGGACATCAGCACCAGACGGGCTCTGGTCCGCCGGGCGAAGTCCTCGGCGATCGTGATGCCGATCCCGCCCAGCCCGCCAGTGATCAGGTAGACGCCCTGCTCGACGAGGGTCGGTGTGGGGCCGGCCAGCACCTTCACCTGCTGGTGGTCGGGTACCCAGCGACGCCGTCCGCGCAGCGCCACCAGCTCCTCGTCCGCGTCGTGCAGCAGCTCCGTGACCGCCGCCGCGGGCTGGTCCGCGTCGATGTGCCGCACGGTGAGGGTGGGCAGTTCCTGGGGGACCACCTTGGCGATGCCGGCGACCGTGGCATGTTCGGGTCGGCTGAGGCCGGCGCCGGTCACGTCGACCGCACCCGAGGTCACGATGTCGAGCCGGATCGGTCCCGCCGCGGCGGCGAGCGCTTGGACCAGGTGCAGCAAGCTGAAGAACCCGAGATCCTGGGCCTGCCAGGCGGCCTCCGGATCACGCCCGGCCGGGACGGCGGCGGCAGTCCAGGCATGCACGACACGCTCGGGCGTCGCGCCGTCGGCTGTCAGCTCGCTGAACAGCCGACCGTAGTCGCCCGGGTGGCCGGGCCGAACCCGGAAACCGGAACCGTCACGGCCGTAGCCGGCGCCGGGACGGACCTCCACCACCGCGGCGCCGCGCTCACGCAACGTGTCGGCGACGCCCTCGCCGTCGGTGAACACGAGCCACGACCCGGTGGGTGCTCCGGCGGCCGGTATGGCGTCGAGCGGGCGGACTCGCCAGGACGGCACGGTGAACCATTCGTCGACCGGCAGCACCGCGCGCCGCGGCCGGGGTGGGACCGCGGCCGGCGTACCCCGCTCGACCCAGTGGCGACGCCGCTCGTACGGGTAGCCGGGCAGGGCCACCCGGCGGCGACCCGGTGCAGTGGGCGCCTGGGCGCCGGTAGTGCCCTCCACCGCGGCGAACCGCCTCCGGTCGAGCGGGACTCCCTGAGTCCACAGTCGGGCGGCGGTCGTGTACAGGGTCGCGCAGTCGCCCAGCCGCTCGCCCGGCGCGGGGAGGCACGTCAGCGGCGCTGCGTCGGTACGCGGCAGCTGCATCCGGACCAGCGACGCGAGCTGACGACCCGGTCCGCATTCGACGAACGTCCAGCCTTCCTCGGCGACCAGGCGCGCCACGGCGTCGCCGAACCGCACCGGCTCACGCAGGTGGCGCACCCAGTAGTCCGGATCGGTCGCCTGCTCCGCCGTGATCCAGTCGCCGGTGCGGTTGGACAGGAAAGGCACCGTCGGGGCCTGCCGCGGGGTGGCGGCGACCCGCTCGCGGAACGCGTCGAGAATCGGTTCCATCATCGCCGAGTGGAACGCGTGTGAGGTGCGCAGCGCCTTGGCGTTCACGCCGTCGGCGCGCAGCCGCCCGCCGAACTCCTCGACGAGGGTGGACGGGCCCGCCACCACACAGATCCCCGGGCCGTTGACCGTGGCGATTTCCAGCCCGGCCGGCAGCATCGCGGCGATCTCCTCCGCGCCGCGCGATACGGCGAGCATCGCTCCCGCCGGCACCGACGCCATCAGCCGGCCCCTGGCGGCCACCAGACTGAGCGCGTCCGGCAGTGTGAACACCCCGGCCAGGGTCGCGGCCACGTACTCGCCGATGGAGTGGCCCAGCATCGCCGCGGGACGTACGCCCCAGGACGCCCAGAGCGTGGCCAGCGCGTACTCCACGGTGAACAGGGCGGGCTGGGTGTATTCGGTGCGGCCGAGCAGCTCGGCGGCGTCCGGCGTCCGGCCGAGGATCACGTCGAGCAGGTCGCGGTCGAGGTGGCTCCGCAGCACCCGTACGCACTCGTCCACGGCGGCCCGGAAGACCGGCTCGGCGGTGTAGAGTTCCGCGCCCATGCCGGGGTGTTGCGCGCCCTGACCGGAGAAGAGGAACACCAACCGCTGCCCGTCTGCGGCCAGGCCGGTGTGGCGCCGCTTCGGGTCGGTGAGCGCGGCGGCGGCGCCGGCCAGGTCGGTGGCCACTACCGCGGCGCGGTGCGGGTGCGCGGTGCGACCGACCCACAGGGTGTACGCCACGTCGGCGAGGTCGAGATCGGGGCGTGTACGCAGGTCATCGGCGAGCCGGGCGACCGCGGTCGCCAGCCCCGTCTCCGTCTTCGCGGAGACGGTCAGCACCTGCGCCGGACGGGTCGGCTCCGGGGCTGGGGCGCGGACGATCGCCGGCGCCTGCTCGACCACGAGGTGGGCGTTGGTGCCGCCGAACCCGAACGAGCTCACCCCGGCCCGGCGTGGTCCGCCATCGGAGACCCATTTGGTCAGGGCGGTGGTCAGGTAGAACGGGCTCTCGGGCAGGTCCAGCGCGGGGTTCGGGGCCTGCACGTTGATCGTCGGCGGGATCACCCCGTGTTCCAGCGCGAGCAGTGTCTTGATCAGCCCGACGACGCCGGCACCCTGGCTGAGGTGGCCGATGTTCGACTTGACCGAGCCGATGCCACACCACTGCCGGTCGTCGCTGCTCCGCGCGTACACCTCGCGCAGCGCCGCCAGCTCGATTGGGTCGCCGACCTCGGTGCCGGTGCCGTGCGCCTCCACGTAGGTGATCGTGCGGGGATCGATGTCGGCCAGCTCGACGGCCTGCGCGACGACCTCCGCCTGCCCGTCGATGCTCGGCGCGCTGAAACTCACCTTGGCGGAGCCGTCGTTGTTGATGGCGTTGCCGCGGATCAGGCCATAGATGTGGTCGCCGTCGGCGAGCGCGTCGGTCAGCCGCTTGAGGACCACGACCCCACCGCCCGAGCCCCACATGGTGCCCGACGCGGCAGCGTCGAACGGCCGACAGTGCCCATCCCGGGCGATCACACCGCCGTCGAGGACCAGGTGTCCGCGCCCGTGCGGCAGCTCCACGCACACGCCGCCGGCGACGGCCGTGTCGCACTCGCCGCTGCGCAGCGCCTCACAGGCCAGGTGGGTGGCGACCAGCGACGTCGAACACGCGGTGTGCACGGTCAGGCTCGGCCCGCGCAGGTTCAACTTGTACGACGCCAGCGTCGCCACGTAGTCAGGGAAGTTCCACATCGACAGGTCCATGTGGAAGTCGCCGGCTCCGCTCGGGCGGAGGTGTTCGTAGGCGTACGTTTCGCCGCCGGTGCCCGCGTAGACACCAACGGACTGCCCGCCGGCGAACGGGTCGTAGCCCGCGTGCTCGAGCGCGCTGTGGGTCAGCTCCAGGAAGAGCCGGTGCTGCGGGTCGGCCACCTGGGCGTCGCGGGCGCTGAGACCGAACAGCGGCGCGTCGAATGCGTCGTAGTCGTCGAGAACCGGCGCCGCGGGCACGAAGTGGGGGTCGTCGACCTCGTCCTCCGGCACGCCGAGAGCGATCTGGTGGGCGCGGTCGAACCACGTGACCGACTCGACCCCGGCCACCAGGTTGTGCCAGAACTCGTTGACGTCCCTCGCTCCGGGTACCCGGCAGGCCATGCCGACCACGGCGATCGGCTCAACGCCGTAGGACTGCGGTTCCTCATTCGGCACTGGCTGTTCCCCTCGCTCGACTTGCTGCCCTGGCCTCGCTGCGGCCGCGGATTCGTTCCCGGCGGGTGGTCGCCCGCTGTACGGCCAGGTCGATCCCGTCCCCGCCGGCCACACCGTCCAGGTATGCGGCGAGGGCCCGCACGGTGGGATAGCGGAACAGGTCGACCAGGGGGATTTCCCGCCCGAGTGCCTCGGACAACCGGTGCTGTACCACGGCCATCGCGAGGCTGTGCCCGCCGATGTCGAAGAAGTTGTCGGTGCTCTGGACCTGCGACACATCCAGGGTGTCCCGCCACACCCCGGCGACCAGTTCCTCAGTGACTCCCGTCGGAGCGGCCGGAGCCGCGCCGGACAGCGGCGGGCGGGCGGGCCCGGCGGCGGAGTCCGGCTCCGGCGCCGCAGCCGTCGCCGGGACCGCATTCCGGGCCGCCCGCCACAGGGCGCCACCGGCACTGCCGTGGCCGGCTGCGGAAACCACGGTGGTGTCGTCGTCCGGCCCCTGGTGGCCGATCTCGCCGATCGGCGACTCCGGCACGACCGTGACCTGATCGAGGAGTTCCAGGTAGCCGTCGAGGAGCGCGGCGATCCGATCCGCCGCGAACAGATCCGGGTTGTAGACGGCGTCGAGCGCCAGTACGCCACCCCGCTCGACCAGGTAGACGGTGAGGTCGAAGGCGGATCCCGGCAAGCCGGCGGGCACCCGCTCCGTGCTGATCTCCGGCAGTTCGAGCGCCGGCTCGGCGAAGTTGAACACGTTGAAAAGCACCTGCACCAGGGGCGAGCGGGTCGTGTCGCGCGGAACCGCCAGCGCCTGGACGATCCGCTCCAGCGGTGCGTTCGGGTGGGCCAGCACGTCGAGCAGCTCCTGCCGGCAGGCGCGCACATGATCAGCGAAGGTGCCCGCCGAGTCCGTGCGCAGGCGTACCGGGACGATGTCGACGAAGAAGCCGACGAGGTCGGCGACGGCGGCCAGCCGACGGTCGGCGACGACCGCGCCGACGACATGGTCGACCCCGCCGGTCAGCCGCCGCAGCACCTCGCCGAACGCGGCGAGCAGCACCGTGGCCGGCGTCGTGCCGAGCGACGCGGCGAGCCCGCGTACCCGGCTGTCGACCTCGGGCGGGAACGAGGTGGTGGCGAACGCGCCGCGATACGTCTGGGTGGCCGGGCGGACCTGGTCCGCGGGCAGCTCCAGCACGGTCGGGGCGCCCACCAGGTGCTCCTTCCACCAGGCGAGATCCTGCTCGCCACGGGCGCGATCGCGGGCGGTACGCCACACCGCGTAGTCGGCATAGCTGGCGGTCAGCGGCCCGAGGCCGGTCGCGGAGTCGCCCGCCGGCTGGCTTGCCCGGGCCGCCGCGTATGCGGTGCCCAGCTGGTCGTAGAAGACCGCCTGGGACCAGCCGTCGAAGACCGCGTGGTGGAACGCCATCGCGAAGACGTGTTCGTCGTCGGCGAGCCGGTAGAGCTGTGCCCGCCACACCGGACCGGTCGACAGGTCGAACCGGGTCGCCGCACAGGCCTGAAGTCCCACCCGCAGTTCGGCTTCGCGCCGGTCTGCATCCAGAGTGGACAGATCTACGACCGGCAGCGAAGCGTCGCCCGGCCGCTCGCAGGTCACGTGCGGGGCGCCGGCCACCCGGGTGATCCGCCAGCGCAGCACGTCGTGCCGGCGGACGACCTCGGTCAACGCGGCGCGCAGCGCATCCACGTCGAGCGGGCCGCGCATCCGCTCCGCCATCGCGGTGTTATACGCGGCAGAGTCGGGCGCGAGCTGGTCGAGGAACCACAGCCGGCGTTGCGCCGGCGAGAGCGTCGGCGGATGGCCGATCGTCAACTCGGGCTCGGTGAGCGGCGTCGTGGCGGTCACCCGGGCGGTGAGAACGCCCAGCGTACGGGCGTCGAAGACGTCTTCCACGGCGACGTCCCGGGCCAGTTCGGCGCGGAGCGTGGCGACCAGCCGCATCGCGGTCAGTGAGTCACCGCCAGCCGCGAAGAAGTCGTCGTCCGGGCCTGCGGGGGCGCCGAGAGTCCGTCGCCACGCGTTGGCGACGGCGGCCTCCAGGTCGCCGGCCGCTCCGGCCTCGCCCGGGGTCACCCAGCGGTCCCCGGTACTGACGGTCGCGACCTCGCGCAGCCGGGCCGCGTCTCGCTTACCTGCGGTGTTCAGCGGCAGTGCGGGTACCCGGACGACGCGGCGCGGCACCATCACGTCGGGAAGGCGTTGCCGCAGGTACGCCAGCATGTCGTCGTCGGACGGCTCGCCGGCCGGTACGAGCACCGCGACGAGTTCCAGGTGGTTGTCGGGCCCCACCGCGACGAGCGCCGCCTCCCGCACCCCCGGGTGTCCGCACAGGACGTGCTCGATCTCGTCGAGCTCCACCCGCTGGCCTCGGATCTTGACCTGCCGGTCGGTCCTACCGAGGAACAGCAACTCGCCGTCGGGCAACTGGACGGCGCGGTCGCCGGTGCGGTACAGCCGTGCCCCGGGCTCGCCGGAGTACGGGTCGGGCACGAACCGTTCCGCGGTCAGGTCCGGCCGGCCGAGGTAGCCGCGGGCCACCCCGACGCCGCCGATCAGTATCTCGCCCGGTGTGCCGGGGGGCACCTGCGTACCGTCCTGGTCGACGAGGTAGATCCGGTGGTTGGGTAGCGGGCGGCCCATCGGCAACGGACGGTCCCAGCGGCCGGACGCGGTGAAACTGGTGACGCAGACGGTGGCCTCGGTCGGGCCGTAGCCGTTGGAGAACCGGCGTACCGGCCGGTCTGCCGGTCCGGCCCACCGCTGGACCTGTGCCGGATCGGGCGCCTCCACGCCGGTGAAGACGGTGCGCCAGTGCGGCAGCTTCGCCGGTTCCAGCAGCGGCAGCAGCGCGGCCGGCACGCATCCCCAGGTGACCTGGTGCGCCTCGGCGAAGCGTTGCAGCCGCGCGGGATCCACCCGGTCGGCGTCCGGGACCAGCGCGATCTCGCCGCCGGCCACCAACGGAATGAACAGGTCCTGGACGGACGCGTCGAAGCTTAGCGACGCGAAGCCGAAGGCACGGGTTCGTTCGTCCGCCCCCGTGTGGGCGCCGAACGCGGTGACATGGGCGACCACACTGCGGTGATTGACCACGACGCCTTTGGGGCGGCCGGTGGAGCCGGACGTGTAGAGCACGTATGCGGCGTTGTCCGGCGTCGCCGGGCAGGACGCGGTGTCCACCGGCGCCGAGGTGTCCGCGGCGGCCACCGGGAGGCCGACCAGCGTCACCGCGACGTCGGACAGGGCGTCCCTGCCAGCCTGGTCCACCACCGCCACCGTGATGCCCGCGTCGGCGGCGATCTCGGCACGCCGCCGCCACGGGTGCCCACGATCCAACGGCACGTAGCTGCCGCCGGCGAGGAGCACGCCGAGCACCGCGACCAGCAGGTACGGCCGACGCTCCGCGCAGATGCCCACCGGTGTCTCCGGGCCGACGCCGAGCCGACGCAGCTTCCCGGCGAGGACCGCCGCCCCTTCCGCGAGTTCGGCGTAGCTGAGCACCTCGTCCCACTGCCGCACGGCGACCGCGGCACCGCGCCGGGCAGCGGTCGACAGGATCAGCTCCGCCAGGGTCAGCTCCGGGTACGGGAGCCGCTCGCCGACGATGTCACTTCTCGTCACTGTTCTTCTCCCCAGGTGCGAGGCCGCGCCGGATCGACCACCTGAAACCGCAGCTCGGACTGGTATCGGCGGCCGTGTGCGTCGGGAACCCAGGACTGGTGCGGCCCGGGCAGCGCCTCGCTCACGACGAGCGTGGTTTCGCCACCGGCGCGCTGCCGCGCGCCACGCACCATCGCACACAGCGACGAGGCGAACAGCGGGCTGGACAGGTCCACGTAACAGGGCTTGATCTCGGTCGCGAGCTTCACGTAGACCTGTTCGGGCAGGCCGAGCGCGCGCCGCCAACGTCGGACCGCGAGATAGCGCCCGAGGCTGCCGGTGGCGTCGGCCAGCCCGGACTCATCGGCCGTCGTCCGCCAGGTCTCCCGGACCACCACCAGCCGATCGATCAGGATCCGGGGTGTGTGTGCCGCCGTGCTGACCAGCTTGAACGCCTCCGACGCGTGCATCGACAGCAGCTCGCTGAACATCTCCACCAGCGGTATGGGGGGCCGGTCAGGGCCGTGCACGAGCAGCTCGCCGGCCACGTCGCGGACCCGCAAGGCGGTGATCGGCACGAGCCGGGTGTCAGCCCCCGGCGCGGGAAGGAACCCGAGCCGGGTGTCGGTGTGGTGGTGCAGCCGGAAACCGACCCGGGCGGTGAGCCTCGGCGACGACGAGGGGAACAACAGCCGCACCCGGCCGGTGCCGAGGTCGGTGGCGAGCCAGTCGCGCAGCCGGTCGGGCGCCTCGTGACCGGAGACGAAGACCCCGCTGTCCAGGGTGGACCATGCTGCGTGCAGCTCGCCGAGGACGGCGAGGCAGTCGCCCCGGGTCAGCGCCGCCAAGCTGTCCGCACAGAATTGCAGGTCGGGGCTGTGAATCCGTCCCGCCGACCAGCCCGGACGGCTCGCCGGGAACACCTCGGCGACCCGCTCGGCCAGGTCCGCCGCGCGCAACCGCAACGCGCTGGTGCCCGGCGGAACGTCGTCGAGGCCGGCGAGGGCGGCGAAGCGTGCCGCCAGCTCCGTCGACACCGCGTCGACCGGCCGATCACCCTCACCGAACAGCAGGCCCTGGGCCAAATACCACAGCTCGGCGAAGGGCACCTCGGCCGTACCGAGCTCCGCCGCGAGCTCCTCGTGAAGGCCCCGGAAGGCGGCACCGTAGGCGCCGGCGAGTTCGACGGTCAGCCAGCGCGCCACCTGGAGAAGTACGCCGAGTGGGGCGGCGAAGCCATCGAGCACCGATGCGCCCAGTTCGACGTCGAGGTCACGGACGGTGTCCTCGTAACAGACCGCCCGGCCCGCGTACGTCTCGCCCTCACGGTGCAGAGCCGGCGCGCCGGTCACCGCGACGAACGTGGCGTGCAACACGTCCAGGGCGGCACGCAACCGATCGGGATCGGCCGCGGCGTCCGCGACCGCATCCCGAGCGGCGCGTAGTCGGGCGAAGTCGGCCGCGACCGCCGTCCGGATGTCCTGGTCGCCGATGCCGTCGATCAGTTCCGCCAGCCGCGCTTCCGCACCCCCGTCCATCGGCAGGTCGCAACCCCACCACACCAGGCCCCGCTCGACAAGTTGGTCGAGCACCAGGTAGACGTCGTCCATCTTGCGCAGTCCCGACCCGCGCTCCGGCTCCTGCGCCACGAGCTCCGCCGCCACCTGGATGACGGGACGTCGCCCGTCGAGCCGGTCGACGACGGCGGCTTCGGCCGGGGAGAGCTCCACCGGCGGCGCCGTCGGCCGCAGGACCCGCCCGTCGCCGTCGCGCCAGAGGTGCACGTGCAGACCTGCGGGCAGCCAGGGCCGTATCGCCGGATCGGCGGCGAGCCGGTCGCCGAAGGCGTTCAGCGCCCGCCACTCGAAGGTCACCATCCGCTCCCGAGTCAGGGCCGGGCCCGGGGTGACCGTGGTGGCGTCCGTGGCGGAGATGCCCACCCAGCAGATCGGCCCGAAGAACCCGATGGTGTCGTTCTTCGCGGCGTATCGCTGCCAGTAGCGCCCGATGACCTGCTCCCGGGCGCGACGCTTGTCGTGACTGCGTTCGTCCGGCCCACCCCGGCGCACCGCATCGAGCGCGACCAGGGCGTTGAGGTTCTGCCACGTCACCGCCTCGCGGAAGCGTGGATCACCAGCCAAGTCGTAGATCACCTTGCTGGTGCCGCCGACCGTGGTGGAAAGGGCAGCACGCAGCTGCTCCCCGGTCGCCGCGCCGTCGAGGTGGTCATCGGCGACGGCGGCCAGTTCCGGTGCGGACAGGCGCAGCACGTCCTCGGCGGGGAACCCCGCCGCGCGCAGGACCGCTTCGCGCCACACCGCCCATCCACCACTGCCGAGCGGCACGAGATGGTCCGCCGGCACGGGTTGACGGGCCGACACACTCGGCGCGACGGTACGACCGCTCTCGTCCCCGGAACCGTTCTCGGCACTCCTCAGCAGGTCGGTGGCGACGAGCGCGGCGACCTCGGGCGCCCGGTCCTGAAGGAACATGTGTCCGCTGTCGACGGATTGCAGAACGAACTCCTCCGTGGTGTGCCTCGCCCATTCGCGCATGTGACTCGGCCCCGCATCGACGTCGCCGCGGCCGGCGATGCAGACCAGCGGCACCGGCAACGGTTCCTCGTCGCGGTACACGTACCGGCTCAACCACCGCAGGTCGGCGCGGAGCACGGGGACGAAGATCTCGCGCAACTCTCGGTTCGCCCGGACGATCTCGGGCAGCCCACCCATGGCTTCGATGCGGGCCAGCAGCTCCCGCTCCGGCGCGTCGGCCAGCTCGGCCATGGTCTTGGGCAGGTGCGGTGGCCGGGTCGCCCCGAGGTAGAGCCGGCGAGGCATCGGGCCCCGACGCCGGCGCAGCTCGCGGACCACCTCGAAGGCGAGGAGGCCGCCGAGGCTGTGCCCGTACATCGTGAACGGCCGGTCGGCGCACTGCCATACCGCGTCGACCACCTGGTCGAGGGTGAACTCCGGCGGCTCGTCGATCCGCGCCTCACGGCCGGGAAGGGCCAACACCTGCATCTCGATCGCGGCGGGCAGGCACGCCGGCCAGTCGCGGAAGCTGCTCGGGCCCGCGCCGGCCGGTGGCAGGCACAGCAGCAGTTCGGCGCCGCCGGTGCGGCCCCCCAACCCGGTGAACCACCGTACGGTCCGGGCCGGCGACGTTGCGGCGCCCACTACCGCCCCCCGGCGAACTGCGGAGCGCCCACCCGGTCGATCCAGTGCCGCTGGCGCTGGAACGGGTAGCCCGGTAGCGGTACCCGCCGACCGGGCCCCACCGGAGGGTCTCCGCCGGCACGCCACCCGGTTGCCTGGTCACGGAACTCCCCCGGCACCTCCGCCGGCAGGGCCGGGGCCTGTCCGGCGGCGACGGCGCGCAGCGCCTCCACCGCCTGCGCGATGTCCCGCACGACGACCGCCTCGCGGCGAGCCAGCCGCCGTCGGCCGGCGGCGAGCGTGTACGCCACGTCGGTGAGGGACCATGCCGCGCCGGCGGGTACGTCGCCCGGTTCGCCGGCGAGGTGGTCCGCCAGTCGGGCGGCGAGAGCCCGCAGCGCCTCGTCGGTGGCGGCACTGAGCGGGAGCAGTGCCCAGTCGGCGTTGTCGTCGGACGCGAGCGGCGTCGGAGCCTGTTCGACGAGGACGTGCGCGTTGGTGCCGCCGAGCCCGAACGAGCTGACGCCGGCACGGCGGGTACCCGTCCACGGCCGCGCGTCGGTGCTGACGACGAACGGGCCGCTCTCGAGGTCCACGCCGCGATGCGCCCGGGTGAAGTGCGGGGTTCCCGGGAGAACGCCGTGGTGCACCGCCAGAACGGTCTTGATCAAGCCAGCCACACCGGCAGCCGCGTCGAGGTTGCCCACGTTCGATTTCAGCGAGCCGAGCACGCAGAAGCCACGGCGGGCCGTGCCGGTCCGGAACGCCCGGGTCAGCGCGTCGACCTCGATCGCGTCCCCGACCGCGGTGCCGCTGCCGTGACCTTCGATGAAGCTGAGGTCGTCCGGACGCCAGTCGGCCGCGGTGAGCGCCTCGGCGACCACCGCGCTCTGGCCGACGACCCCGGGTACGGTGAAGGCGCCGCGATCGGCACCGTCGTTGTTGACCGCCCAGCCGGCGAGTACGGCGTAGATGTGGTCGCCGTCGTCCACGGCGTCACCGAGCCGCTTGAGGACGACCGCCCCTGCCCCGTTGCCGAAAACCTGCCCGGTGGCGTCCGCGTCGTACGGCCGGCACACTCCGTCGGCCGCAAGCGTCCCACCCGTGCGGTGCCGGTAGCCGGCCTGATGCGTGGAGACCACCGACGCGCCGCCCGCCACCACCACGTCGCACCGAAAGTCGAGCAGGCTCTGCGCCGCCTGGCAGACCGCGACCAGTGAGGAGGAACAGGCGCTCTGGATGGCAACCGCCGGCCCGTTCAGCCCGAGCGCGTACGCCGCACGGGTCGGCAGGTAGTCGCTGGAGGCACCGGCCAGGATCTCGTCCCAGTCGTCGCAGAACCCATTCGCCGGTCCTACCGCTGGATTGCCGAGCAGGTGGTGACGAAGGTACCGGTTGACGCCGCAGCCACCGAACACACCGACCTGGGTGGTCGCTTCGGCCCGACCGTAGCCGGCGTCTTCCATGGCCCACCAGGCGACCTCGAGGAAGAGCCGGTGCTGTGGATCGAGCAGCGCTGCCTCGTCATCGCGGTAACCGAACAGTGCGGCGTCGAAATCGGTGAGCCCATCGAGGTGGCCGAACGCCGGCACGAAGCTCTCGTCGTCGACGACCTCGGCGGGCACACCGGCGGCGATTGCCTCGGCTCGAGAGAACCTCCGCACCGAGTCGACCCCGGTGCGGAGGTTACGCCACAGGGCGGTGGCGTCGGCGGCGCCCGGAACCCGGCAGGCCAGGCCGATCACCGCGATGCGGTCGTCGTCGGGACTGATCATCGCTTCTCCCCCATGCGAGCCTCGCGGCGACGGCGCATTCTGCTGGCGACCCGGGCCAAACCCGCGTCGTCGGCGAGCGCGGTGGCGGGCCAGTCGACCGCTCCGACGGCGTGGGCGGCGTTCGCTGGCGTGTCGACCGTCCGCAGGTACGCGGCGAGCGCGGCCACCGTCGAGAGCTCGAACAGCCGGGCCAGCGGCACCCGGTGGCCGAGGTCCGTTTCGAGCCGCTCCTGGACGAGTGCCAACAGCAGGGAATGCCCGCCCAGCTCGGTGAAGCTGGCGTCGCGGTCGACGTGGATCAGGCCCAGCGCCTCGGCCCAGATAGCGGCGACCGCGCGTTCGACCGGATCGGCAGCCACCCCCTCTGCCGGGGACACCGGGGGTGCGGGCAACGCGGCGACGTCGAGCTTGCCCGTCGTCCCCATCGGAAGCGCGTCGACCACCACCACGGCGCGGGGCACCATGAAGTCGGGCAGGGTCGCGGCCAGGGCCGTCCGGAGGGCAGCGGGGTCGAGACGTCGCTGAGGAGCAGGGTGTCGGTCGGCGGGCGGCTCGGTACGCGCGGGTACGACGTACCCGATGATCTCCTTCTCCGTGCCCTCGGCGCCCCCGGTGCGGGGCCGGGCCATGACGGCGGCCTGGCCGACCCCGGGCAGCGCCGCGAGCTGCACCTCGATCTCGCCCAGCTCGACGCGGTGGCCACGGATCTTCACCAGGCGGTCGGCACGGCCCAGGAATTCCAGCAGGCCGTCCGGCAGCCGCCGGACGATGTCGCCGGTCCGGTACGTGCGGACGCCGTCGCACTCACCGAAACGCTGCGCGGTCAGCTCGGGCTGCCGCCAGTAGCCGAGCGCCACGTGCGGGCAGCGGACCACCACCTCGCCGGTGTCGCCGGCCACGCCGTGCTCGTCGATCAACAGCACCTCGATGCCGTCCAACGGGTAGCCGATCGGCACGACCGCACGGTCGAGTGCCGCGTCGGCGGGCAGGTGGTACTGCGCCGCGAAACTGATCTCGGTGGTGCCGTAGCCGTTGACGAACACGG
This sequence comes from Micromonospora sp. NBC_01638, assembly GCF_045209745.1. Taxonomy (NCBI): domain Bacteria; kingdom Bacillati; phylum Actinomycetota; class Actinomycetes; order Micromonosporales; family Micromonosporaceae; genus Micromonospora; species Micromonospora sp. NBC_01638. Next base: position 5,061,469 of record NZ_CP109273.1, on the reverse strand, counting down.
TGTCCGGCGTGAAGTGACGCCGTGCCAGTTCCACGTCGTGGCGAGTGACCTCCTCGCCGCCGAGGAGCACCGCGCGGATGTCGGGCAGCGTGCCGGTCCGGCCGAGGCTGGCGCACAGGTAGCGGTAGACGGTCGGAGTGGAGTGGTAGATGGTCACCCGGTGCTGGGCCAGGGAACGCGCCAGGTGGCCGAGCCCGTGCGTGCGGATGTCGACCGGGACCGCGGCGGCGCCCGACAGGATGGCGCCGAACGTGTCGGTGACCGCCATGTCGTAGCCGAACGACGTCAGCACGCTCGTCCGGTCAGCCGGCGTGATCGCGAAGTTGCGCACCTGGTTGGCGATCCCGAAGAGGACGTTGCGGTGGCTCTGCACCACGCCCTTCGGTGCGCCGGTCGAGCCCGAGGTGTACAGCACGTAGGCCGGATCATCCGGTGCGGCGGGGCCGGCGAGCGCGGCGAGCACCGCGTCGAGATCCGGGGCGTCGCCGGGGCCGGCGACCTCGACCACCCGCAGCCCGGGGCGGTCCACCAGCCTCACCAACTGCTGGGCCTGCTCGGCGTGGGCGGCGTCGACGAGCAGCACGTCGGCGGCGCTGTCGGCAAGGATGTGCGCCAGCCGGCGGGCCGGGAAGGTCGGCTCGAGCGGCACGTACGCCCGGCCGGCCACCAGCGCCGCCAGCAGTGCGGTGACGGTGGTGATGCCGTGCCGGCACAGCAACGCGGCCTGCCCTCCGCGGGCGGGCCCGATGGTGGCCGCGGTCGCCGCGACAGCTGCGGCAAGCTGGCGGTACGTCACCTCGGCATCCTCGGCCAGCACCGCAGGACGGTCCGGATGCTGACGTACCTGCGCGGCGAAGGCTGCCGGGATCGTGTCGCCCGTCATCGTCCGGCCCACACCGCAGCGGCGATGTCGTCGACGGTGGACACCTCCACGTCCGCCTCGGCCGGGACAAAGTCGCTCCCGCCGTAGCAGCCGCTGCCGTGCAGGACGATCTCGTGCCCCTCGGGGACCATCCCGCGGTCGATGGCGTTGAGCACGCCGGTCAGTCCCATGACGATGGACCATTCCCGCAACTCGGCCGGGTCCGCCGGGAGCCTCGGGCTGTCGCCGTCGAACCACTCCCGCAGCATCGGGTAGCGCTCCAGGCACTCGCGCCGCGACACGACGATCCCGTCGCCGCCGAATCGCCGGATGAGCTCGTTCATCGCCGGGGAGGTGGCTGGCTCGTGGGTGTAGAAGGTCGAGTCGAGCACCTCGGCCGGGTCGTCGGTCATGGCCGGGAACCGCGAATCGGCGTCCTGCACCGACACGCCGCTGGCCGGATCGAGCCGGTACGCCGGCATGTTCGCCCGCGAGAAACTGCCGTACCGCAGGCTGAGCACCATGTCGGGCGTGCCCAGGTGCTGTACGAGCAGGAAGCCTGGACGATCAGTGGGCCGGGCCCGGCCGGCCGCCTCGAGTACGTCCCGGCCCAGGTTGTAGCCGAGCAGCCCGTACGCGCTGGAGACCGAGTGGGCATGCCACCGCGGTCGCGCCGCCGACGCGGGTGAGACGTCCGCCTCGAAGGCTGCCCGGGCAGCGTCGGCGACGAGGTAGTTGCGCAGGTCCAGTGAGTACCAGAGATTCATCCCGAGCCGGTCGTACGCCTCCGCGGCGTACTTGTCGACGAAGGCACGCCCGAGTGTCTTGACGTCCGCAGGGGCGCCGCCGACGTAGCGCAGCAACGGGTTCGCCGCTCGCAACGCGGGGTCGCCGGCAAGCCTGTCGTGACGGAACTTGTGGCGGGTGGCGGCGGGAGCGAGCACGACGACGGAGAGCTGATCGGGTTCGACCAGCCCGACCTCGATGGCCCGGCCGACCGCGTCACGCAGCGCGATGCCCTTGTTCGCCGATGTGGGGGTGACGATCCGGATCGCCTCACCGGTACGCCGGATGTGCTCGACCGCCCGCGCCACCATCACCAGTGAGGCAAACGTCTTCGTCGTCTGGGTGCCCGGGTTGCCGGTGAGGTCGAGGAACTGGACCGGGTGGCCGCCGTACTCGCCCAGCCGACGCCAGCCAGCGGTCGCCGGCGCGAAGAAGTCCCGGACGTTGTCGGTCAGCGCCGGCAGGTCAAACCCCGGCGCGAAGGTCGGCGTGCCGGACGCGCCCGCTGGTGGCGGCGCGCACCGGGTGACGGCGGCGGCGATCAGGTCGTAGTAGTCAACGATGAGGTTACGACCGGTCGTCATTGACACTGTCGAATTCAACTTCGCTCATGCTCCTTAGGTCGTGCCCGGCCCGGCGACTACGAGCGGGGCCGAAGGGGCCAGTCGGAGCCGTCGTCGTAGCTCGGTCAGCCGCTCGATCACCTCGTCGAGGGCGGCGACGGGCCAGCCCGCCGCCAGTTCAGGCAGGTACGGCGCAAGTGCATCGGTCGCCTGCGGCGAGTGCTCGACCCGTCCACCGACCACCTCGACACCGTCGGCGCGGCCGACCCGCAGGTTCCACGCGACCGCGTCGGCACGGGTGACGTGCGGCGGGAGACGCAACGTAACGGATCCCTCGGCAACGGTGACCGGATATCCGCCGGGGAGCCCGAGCGGTCCGGGGAGATTGGTGTGGACCTCGGTACCGGTGACGAGGGCGAGCAGCAGGCGGGCGGCGGCGTGCCCTGCGATGGCGTTGAGCTCGCGTCGGTCCATCGCGCGCGCAGGGCCCAGGAGGCTGGTCACGTCGGGCAGTGGTTGCCCCGCGTACCAGGCCAGCACCTCGTCTTCCGGGCGCCCGGGCTGGAGAAGGTGGACGTGGTGGCCGAGCAGGGCCAGGTCATCCTGGTGGGGCAGGCCGATGGCGGCCTGTAGGCAGGCCGCGAGGGTCGACACGTTGCCGATGCCGCACGTGATCGGGGCTTGGAGGGCGGCCAGGAGCGGGTTCACCGCATCGGGAAAGCAGCCGTTGACGATGATCGTCTGCGGGCTGGCCTGCGCGGCGGCACGAGCGAGCCGGACGATTAGGGCGGCTTGCAGGGGCAAGGAGACTCCGAAACCCGCCCGCGCGATCAGGCTGGTCCACGCCGACGGCGCGGTGGTCTTCTCGTACGGGGACTGAGCCGACGCGCAGCAGAGCAGCACGCCGGGTTGAAGCCGCGCCATTGCATCGACCTCGTCGCGCAGCGCCTCGCCCACGAAGGTGACGCCGCTACCGGTCACCGCAGCGCGGATCTGGCAGATGCGAGCGATGTCGCTTGCGGCTCCACCCCGTGCGAGCACGGTGACCCGGATCGGTGTTGCCGGCACCGGTGAAGAGAGTGCCGCCAGCGAGAAGCACACGGAGCGGGCCAGTGAGCCGCTGCCGACGACTGTGATGTGCGGATCGATCATTGAGGCGCTGATGACCAGGCCGCCGCGTGCCGGGCGCCGATGATTGACGCGCGAAAGCTTGGCATTGCCAATTTGGTCTCCCCCGACCCCCCAGTCGGCGCACCTGCCAGACGCAGGCCACCAGGACGGCCACGCCAAGGAACACCGTCCCTAGTGGAGGCCGTCGAGTGGCGATGATGTCATGGATTCCCACATCCTGGTAGTCCGCCGTTCACATGTCATCAGAAGAATTGCCGAAGCCCGCCCAGGCGCCTATTTGCGGTAAATGTAGCCATATTTCAATCGGCTCATCCGTCCTCGTCCGACCCGTCAGACAATGGCCAATGATCCCTAGATTTAAATATTTTCATTGATGATACCTGCTGGTTCGGGCCTCGATCTGCCCTCATCCGACCGCGAACCCGGCTTGGACCGCGCCGGGCCCCGCTGGCATCACATCGACATCGCCCTCTGATAACAAAGATCGGGGAGGTAAGGTGCCGACACGGCCACGGCCGGCGCAACTCGTCCGCGTCCCACCCGGATGAAGGCTCCGCAACTCCCATAACCAGCCATCGGCCACGAGCCGGGCCCGGATTGGATCCCAGATGACGTTGGAAATGACAGCCCGCAGCGGTATCCAGGTGGCAGACGCGGTGGCGACGAGCCTGACGCAACGGGCTTCAGGACCCTTCTACTTCACGCCGGACGGCCTGCAGGCACCACTGCTCGAACGGCTCACCGAGCTCGTCCCCACACAGAATGTCGTTCGCGAGGACACCGCGGTGGCGATGGCCGCCGGCGCGTGCCTGGCCGGGCGTACGCCGGTGGTGCTGATGCAGAACTCCGGCCTCGGGCAGAGCGTCAACGCCCTCGCCTCTTTGGTGCTCCCGTACCGGCTCGCAATGTTGCTCGTGGTCGGGATGCGGGGAACGGATCTCGACACCACCGAGGAAAACCTTGTCATGGGAGCCGTTACCGAGGGGCTGCTGACGGCCATGGGAATTCCGGCACACCGATGTGGTGAGTCGGATCCGGAGGGTGATGTGACGGCGGCACTTGCCGACGTGAACGCCGGACGGACCGCCGCGCTGTTGATCAAGCCTGGCCTTTTCGGGTGGGGTGCCGCCAAGTGACATCCAAGCGGCAAGCGATCACGGCAATCCTCGACGCCGCCGGTTCCATCCCGGTGATCTGCACAACCGGATACACCTCACGCATCGCGCAGAGTCTGGGCCATCGTCCCCACAACCTCTACATGACCGGATCAATGGGGCTGGCGGCAGCGATCGGCGCCGGAATCGCGTCGGCCACCGGCGGCCCGGTCATCATCATCGATGGGGACGGCAGTGTTCTCATGAACACCTCGGTGCTGTGCACCATCGGCTCCATGCCGGAACTGCCCCTGACGCACATCGTCCTGGACGATGGCCAGTACGCCTCGACGGGCGGACAACCCACCTACTCCGAGCGCCACGACCTCGCCGGCATCGCATCAGCGGCGGGCTACCCGTACGTCATGTCGACCGCTGAGCCGGCCAAGCTCACGGCGACGGTCGCGCGACGAACAGCAGGTCAGCCGGGTCCGCTGTTCGTGCATTGCCGGATATCCGCGTCGGTCGATGACCCTGGACCGCGGATCGCGGAGGCGCTGCACGAGCATGCGGCTGCGTTCCGGCGGGCGGTGCTCGGCCAGACCGCTGCGGGGTGAGGTCACCTCACCGGCGCGGGCCGCCACCTCGTTGGTCTGCGCCGACCGCGCATCTCCGCTTGCCCGCCGGCTGCTGGGCAGCCGGCGCGGCTCGCCACTCTCACCGCCGAAACACTTGCCAAGGCCGCCTCCTGTTGACGTAAATGACAATCCTTGAAATCGCCGAGGCCACAAAGGGCGGACATCGAATGCCCGCCCTTTGCATCACTGGCTGAGCTCGGCGACCTCCTCGGCCGTCAGGCGGAGCTCTTCGGCAGGAGCTGCGCCCCGGGCGCCAGCGGTGGCGGGCGGGTCGGCCGGCCGCCGCAGATGCCAGTCCGTCACCGCCTGGTAGGCGGCCACCACCGACAACAGCCGGTCCTCGGCGTATGGGAGGCCACCCAGGATGGTGCCGATCGGCAGCCCCGCGGTGGTGAAGCCGATCGGGAAGGCGATCTCCGGCAGGCCCAGGATGTCGAAGGGCACCGCGTCGGTCTGCACCACCGCGTCGCAGCCGTCGAAGAGATCGTTCAGCACCCGGTCCATCAGCAGCAGCTTGGCCCGCTGACCGGTGATGAACTCGTTGCCACCCATCAGCGCTCCTTGCAGCCAGCTGGTCACCGACACCCCGAAGCCGCGCAGGTCCGTGCGCAGGTACGGCATGAACGGCTCGGCCCGCTCGGGCAGCCGGATGTTGTTGAAGGTGCTGCCGGTGAGCTGGCTCCACCCGTCCGGCAGCGGCACGTTCACCAGGGTGACGCCGGGGATCGCGGCGAGCTGCGCCAGGTACGCCGCACGGGCCAGCGCAGTGGGCGAGGTGCCGTTGGTGAAGCCCGGCAGGACCCCGATCCGGGTCTTCCAGCGGAGCTTGACGCGGCGCCCCTGATAGACCGGGCTGGCCGCATCGATCAGGTTGGGCACGTCAGGCAGGCCCTGGCTGCGCGGATCCATGGGGTCCTCGCCTGCCATCGCGGTCAGCATGATCGCGGCGTCCTTGGCATCGCGAGCCAACGGGCCCGGATGGTCGCGGGTGTACGTGAGCGGGATGATGCCGGCCGCCGAGACACGACCCATGGTCGGCTTGAGGCCGGTGAGGTTCTGCGCGTTGGACGGCGCGGTGATCGAGCCGCCGGTCTGCGTGCCGATGCCGGAGGTGGCCATCCGGCCGGCGACCGCGGTGGCGGTGCCGGTGGACGATCCGCCCGGGTCGATGCCGCGGTCGGTCGGCGTCCAGGCGTTCACCGTGGTGATCACCCCGGCCGGCGTGGTGGCACGGGTGGTCGCCAGCGGGCCCATCTGAGTCTTGCCGAGCACGATCGCGCCGCTTGCCTTCAACCGGGCCACGGCGGTCGCGTCGTAGGGAGGCACGAAGTCCTTGAACAGGAAGGAGTTCGCGGTGGTGGGGACCCCTTCCGTGTAGTAGTTGTCCTTGATGGCCAGCGGGATGCCGTGCAGCACGCCGTGCCGGGGCCCGCGTCCGGCAGCTCTCGCGGCCGCAATGGCCGCATCGGCGAGCACCTGGTTGAACGCCTGGTAGATGCCGTCGTACCGGGAGATGCGGGCCAGGTAGGCCTCGACCAGATGCTCGGGGGTGAGTTTGCCGGCACGGATGAGCCAGGCCGCCTCGGCGATGGTGAGTTCGGACGGCTCGGCGAGCGCCTCCGGCCGGGGCTGGGTGTAGGCGTTCGGCTGGTCCAGCGGCCGTCTCCCCGCGCCCGGCCTGGCGTTGGTGGCCAGCGCCACCGAGGGCAGTCCGACGTTGACGCCCACGGCGGAGACGGTGGCCAGCGCCGCAGCGCGGGTCAGAAACGCGCGGCGGTCGACCGTACGATCAAACGGTTCGGACGTCATGCCTTCCGCCATTCGGTGCTGTTGGAGGGGTAGAGGACCGGCACGTGCTGCTGCGACAGCGCCTTCGCGGCATCGGGAGTGGTGCCATCGGGAGCGGGCAACTGGTATGCGGCGAGCGTCGCCACGGTGCCCCGCACGAAGGAGCGCAGCGAGGCGAGCACGGAGTCCCGGCCGGGCGAGCCGGTCTCCGGGTCGGGGCTGGTCCCTGGCGGGAGTTGGTCGAGGTCGACGCCGAGTGCGGCGAGCCGGGCACGGATCAGAACGTTCAGCTCAGCATCCGTGGGCGGAGTAGGTGCCATGATGCTCCCAAGTCGTGCGACAGGGGGTGTCGCGGGTCCCGGTCGAAGTGACCTTGACCGTAGGCCGGTGGCAACTCCCGGCGGCGGGGCGCGGGTACAAGTTGAGCAATATTTGGGTTTGCCGATCACGCGGCACCCCGCAGCGGCTGGACCGGGGCGGGCGCCCGCCGACGACGGGTCGGCGGGGCGGTCGTGTGACGGTCACAATGAGCGCCGTGCAGAGATCAACGCAGCACCTGCTCGCCTTCGACATCTCGATGGAGGCAGTCTGACCGCCTCACCCGCCTGCCGTGCCTCATCGTCATGGACCGGTCAGGAACGGCGGTAGGCCTGAGGGCTGGTACCGGTGATGCGTTTGAAGCGGTCCCGGAAGGCGGTGGTGGAGCCGAATTCGACCTGGCCCGCGACGCGGTCGATGGGATGGGCCGTGGTCTCCAGGAGGTGCTGTGCTCGGTGGACGCGTACGCGGTGCAGCCACTGCAGAGGCGTGGTGCCGGTCTGGTCGCGGAAGCGGCGGTTCAGGGTGCGGGTGCTCAGGCCGGCGTGGTGAGCGATGTCGGCGAGGGTCAGTTCGTGCCGGGCGTTGTCACGCATCCATGACAGCAGTGGCTCCAGGGTGGCCCCGTCGGGGGTGGGCGGTTCGTGCACGATGAACTGGGCCTACCCGCCCGCGCGTTCCAGGGGCATGACGGACAGGCGGGCGGTGTCGGCTGCCACGGTGGCGCCGTAGTCGCATCGGATCATGTGCAGGCGCAGATCGAGTCCGGCGGCGGCGGAGGTCAGGAACTGGCCATTGTCGACGTAGAGAACGTTCGGGTCGACCTGGATCTGCGGGTACTGGGCCGGTCGTATGGGGGCTCTGGGTCGCAGCTCAGGGCCCCCAAGCAACACCTCCGGACTCCTCCAGCGGGTCAAGCGGGCTTGGCCCTGCAAAATCGCCGTCGGATGCGCGTCGGCGAGTTTACGGACCACGGCGCTGTGAGGTCCAGGGCTGCTCCGCTCGCCGGCGGATGGCAAGCTCATGCCTCATGATCCATGACTCCGCTAAGGACTATCTGCACCGCCAGCTCAGGTCGAGACGTCGGGCGCTGATCTGGAAGCTCGGTGGGGACGCCGTGAGAAATCTGGATCGCGTGGAGGTTCGCCCGTGAGGGCGGTCATCGTCGCGGCCGCGGTCGCGTTCATCATCTCCCTGTTCGGCACGCCGGTGGCGATTCGCGTCTTCACCGCGCTCAAGGCAGGCCAGCCGATCCGATCCATCGGGCTCGCCAGCAACCAGGGCAAGAAGGGCACGCCCACGATGGGCGGCGTCGTCTTCATCGTGGCGACCGTCCTCGCCTACGTCGCCGGGCACATCGCCCTGACCACCCTGCCCGAGCGGCAGATCGCGCAGGAGGGCCCGACAATGACGGCCCTGGTGCTGCTCGGCCTGTTCGTCTTCTGTGGCGCGGTTGGCTTCTTCGACGACTTTCTCAAGGTGCGCCGGCGCAACTCCGACGGCCTGTCCGCCAAAGGCAAGCTGCTCGGCCAGGCGATCGTCAGCGCAGGCTTCGGCATCGCCGCGCTCTACGTGCCGAGCACCAACGGCCAGACCGTGGCCAGCGAGCACATCTCGCTCATCCGCGACATCAGCTGGCTCGACGTCGGCAAGGTCGGCTCAGTCATGGTCATCGTCTTCGTGATTACGGCGATGTCGAACGGCGTGAACCTCACCGACGGCCTCGACGGCCTGGCCACCGGCGCGTCGATCCTGGTGCTCGGCGCGTACGCGCTGATCGGCTTCTGGCAGTACCGGCACTGGTGCGCCGACGACGCGTACGGCCGCGTGAACGACTACTGCTACCAGGTTCGGGATCCCCTGGAGATCGCCATAATCGCCGCGGCGGCCGCCGCCGCCTGCGTGGGCTTCCTGTGGTGGAACACGTCACCAGCGCGGATCTTCATGGGTGACGTGGGCGCGCTCGGACTCGGCGGCCTGATCGGCGGGCTCGCGGTGGTAACCCGCACCACGCTGCTTTCGATCATGATCGGCGGGCTCTTCGTCATCATCACGACGACCTGGGTGATCCAGATCGTCTCGTTCCGGACCACCGGTAGACGCGTCTTCCGGATGGTGCCGTTGCACCACCACTTCGAGCTCGCCGGATGGAGCGAGGTCAATATTGTGGTCCGGTTTTGGATCGTGGCCGGCGTCTGCGTGGCGGTCGGCCTGGGCCTGTTCTACTCGGATTTTCTGGCGGTCGTTGGATAAGAGCCACGCGACAAGCCTTTGTCGCGCCACCGACGGTGATCCACCTGGCAGCCTGGTTCCCCACCCGGGTGCCAGCTGATCACTCGAGCATGACAGCGGCCGTGAGCTGATCCGAAAATGACCTTGAGCGGACGTGGGGTATCGCTCGGTGGCGCGTAGCGTCGCCGGGCGTCGTGTGGACGGGAGTTTATGCGGCGGGCTGGAGGGTGACCTGGTAGCCGAGGGTTTGTAGGCCGCGGATGTGGTTGCGGACTGCCCGTTGAGTGCCTCCACGGTTGTCGTAGTAGTCCGATCCGAGATCGATGAAGGTGGCCTGCTCGGTGGATAGGAGCTGCCAGACGATGACCAGGATGGATCGGCCGACCGCGACGATCGCTTTCTTCTTCCCGCGCCGTCGGGCGATGCGGCGGTAGCGTTCGCCGAGGAACGTGTTCGTGCGTGCCGCGCCGACCGCGGCTTCGCCTAAGGTCCGGGCGAGGTAGCGGTTCCCGTGGCCGGTCGCACCGTTGCCTTTGTTCTTACCGGCGGATTCTTTGACGCCGGGGGCGAACTTCGCCCAGGAGGCCAGATGCCCGGCGGTCGGGAACCGTTTCATGTCCACCCCGATCTCGGCGATGATGGCTCGGGCTGCGGTGGGGCCGACACCGGGAATGTCATCCAGGGCCGCCACCGCGCGGGCGAAAGGGGTGACGAGCTCGTCGATCCGGTCCTCGACCGCGGCGATGTCCGCGTTGAGGGTGTCGATGTGGGCGAGCATCCGGGTCAGCAGGAACGCGTGATGGTCGGAGAACCGCCCGACGAACGCTTCTTCCAGTTCCCGAATCCGGTACGCATCCTGGTCCGGGCCAGCTGCGCGAGGACCTTCGGGTCACGCTGACCGGCGATCATCGCGTCCATCATCGCCCGCCCGGACACCCCGAAAATGTCGCTGGCCACGACCGACAGCTTGATCTGCGCGTCCTCCAGGAGCTTCTCCACCCGGTTCTTCTCCCGGTTGCGTTCACCGATCAGGTCTACCCGGTAACGGGTGACGTCGTGCAGCAGCCGGATCGGCGCCGGTGGCACGAAACTGGCTCGGACCATCCCCCGCTCCGCGATCTTGCACAGCCACACCGCGTCGAGTTTGTCGGTCTTCGGGCGACCCGGTAGATGCCTGACGTCACGGGCGTTGACCAGCCACACCTCGAACCCGTCTGGACCGCCACCACCGAATCGATCCTCACCAAGGTCCGACGTGGACGAGTCACCCTCCAGCAAGTGGCTAGTCAAAACTGAGACGGAACACTACATCGGTATCTGAGGGCTCACGTGACCCGGGGATCATCGGACCGGTCCTTTCCGGACGACGGCGCGGACTGTCACCATCGAGTCGTGCGAGCGCCCAACGGACGCGTCCTCCTGTCGCAGCGCCATCATGGCGATGACCCTAGCAACGGGCGTCACCGGCTCGCCGCCCTCAGTGATCACCGCAGATCGATGCGCCAGCGGGCGCCCGGCCCACCGACGGACAGGTTGATCACCGTGGCACCACCGTCGACCGCCATCCGGATGCCCTGGGCCTGCGCCTGGTCGCTAACCGGACCCTTACCCTTCTTGATCTTGATGGGCAGGATCCTGGCGTCTGGGGCGATCCCGTCCACGCCGTCGGTGGCGGCGTTCGTCGCTGCGATGATGCCGGCCATGTGGGTGCCGTGACCGTCCTCATCGGCGCGGCCGTCGCCGGACGCGCCATAGCTCCGACCACCGGGGAGAACCTGCCCCCGAAGGTCCGGGTGGGTGGCGTCGACGCCACTGTCCACCACCGCGACGGTCACCCCACGCCCGGTGGAAAGCTTGTGAGCCTGGCCGATGCGGAGCTCGTCCAGGTACCACTGCTCGGCCCGCTGCGGCGCGGCGACGGCAGGTTGGACGGCGGCACCCGTCAGGAGCACGGCCAGCAGGCCAGCCGCGACAGGCCGGAGCACGCCGACGTTCACACTCATCCGCCCGTCCTCATCGCAAGATGCCCGGGGAACCGGTGCCATCGGCACGCCGCGGGTCGTCGTCCTCAGTCAACCACGACGACCCGGGCCCGGATTCGTCGTGCTCGGCGCCACTACCCGCCCAGCGGCACCGGCGCCGCCGATCAAACCGCCGGCGCTGCCCCGTGAGCCACCCGCGCCAGCAGCATCGCGACCGACTCCGGTCGCGTTGCGCACCGCCCTGGCCGCACTGGTCACCGGCGGCACCCTGCCGTTGCCACCGCCGACCATGCCGGGGATGCCGCCCGTACTGATGCCGCCGGCGACGACAGGGCTACCCCCGCCCCCGGCACCGAAGCCGCCTCCGCCCGCCCCGCTTGGCGAGCCGAGCCCGCCTCCAATACCGAGAGGGCTCTGGCTACCGAGCCCAAGGCCGCCGAGGGTGCGTTGGTTCAGGTTCGAGGTCCCCGGCGGGAAATGACAGACGGTGATCACCAGACCGGTCTGCGCGGCCAGCCGGGCAAGCTCTGGCCTTCCAGAGCCGGTAGCGGTAGCCGTTGGAGCCGCCCCCGTCCGCGGTGATCAACAGGCGGGTGGCCTGCGGGTAATCGAGGCGGCCCCGGCGTCCCGCAGGGCGCTCACGAGGTCGCCGAGTCGATCGGCCCGGCGTACCCCTCGCTAACCAGGCATCACGGGAACGCAGCCAGAAGCCTCTTCACCGGTCCGAGGTCGCAGCCAGAGTCCGGCGAGCGCGGAACCGGGCGCGGTACGCCTGGGGCGAGATCCCGAGTTCTCGGCGGAAGGTGTGCCGAAGGTTGGCGGTCGACCCGATCCCGGTCCGCGTGGCGATCCGCCCGATCGGCTCGTCGCCGGCCTCCAGCATGCGCTGGGCGGCGAGCACCCGCTCCCGGGTGAGCCACTGATGCGCACTCATCCCGGTGAGGCGGTGGAAGTGCCGCGCCAGTGTCCGCGGACTCATGTGCACCCGTTCGCCCAGCGACCGCAGCGACCACCGCTGGTCCAGGTGCCCGCGCATCCAGTCCAGCAACTCAGGCAGGGGGTCGCCGGGGTCGGGGCTGAGCGGCGAATCGACGAACTGGGCCTGCCCGCCGCTGCGGTAGCCGGCGAGCACCAGCCTGCGGGCGAGCGCGGTGGCCGCGTCCGCGCCGTAGTCCCCGCGTACCACATGCAGGGCGAGGTCCATGCCGGCGGACATGCCGGCGGCGGTGAGGACGCCGCGGTCGTCGATGAACAGCGCCCGCGGGTCCACGGTCGCGGCGGGGAAGAGCGAGGCCAGCAGCGGTGCGGTCGCCCAGTGCGTGGTGACGTGCCGGTGGTCGAGGAGGCCGGCGTGGCCGAGGATGAATGCCCCCGTGCAGATCGACATGATGCGGGCCCCGCGCCGGTGCGCCCGCCGCAGGGTGGCCAGCAGCGGCCGGGGCGGCACCTCGTGTTCCCTCGTCCAGCCCGGTACGACGAGCAGGTCGGCGGCCTCCGCCTCGGCCAGCCCGTACGGGGCGGACACAGTGACCCCGCCGTCCAGCTCGATTTGCCCCGCTTCGATGGCGCAGGTCCTGGTCCGGTACCACGATCCGAATCGGTATGAATAGTCCACACCAAAGATCTCGTTGACCGTGATGTAGTCGAAGCTGCCCGCGCCCGCGTAGGCCAGCATCGCCACGCTCGGCCCCTCGACCGGCATCGCAGACCTCCCCGCCTCGTTCGCCGCGCAGCCCACCAGGTCGGCGCCCTGTGAATCGCCGGACCCGCGGCGGATCGCCGAACCAATTCTAGAAACGGGTCCGTCCGCTCCGGCGGCGCAATCTGGACAGCCGTCGACAGGATCAGGTCAGTGGTGTCCCGGGCGGGGCGCACCTGGCGGAAACCGGCTCTAGCGTCGTCGCCGACCCCGCCGGAACGGACCGGTCCGGTCTCCCGGCGACCCACGAGGAAGGGCAGCCAACGATGAGTGAGACATCCGCAGAGTTCGGGCGCAGAGGGTTCCTGCTCGCCGCGACGGCCGTGACGGTCGCCGGCTCGCTGAGCGTCGCCGGCCAGGCGAGCGCGGCGGACGCGGGCCGCGCGGCCCCCCGGGCCCGCGAGGTACGCCGGGCCGGCCGACCGACGGTCGGGTCCCGGTCGGTCGGCCCGTTCGAAGTGACGCCACTGCTCGACGCGTCGGGGCCGTTCTTCCTTGAACGGCAGCAGGCGTTTCCCGAGGCTACGCCGCATGACTGGGAGCTGGCCCGGGCCGTCGACCCCGGCGCGTTCGGCCCAGGGGAGACGTGGCACCTGGACTTCCGCTGCTTCGCCATCCGCGGACCGCGGGACCGGCTGACGCTGGTCGACGCCGGGGTCGGCCCCGCCGACAGCCCGGCCTCCGGCTGGGCACCGGTGCCGGGCCGGCTGCCCGCCGAACTCGACCTGGCGGGGATCGATCCGGAAGATGTCGACACCGTGGTCCTGACCCACCTGCACGAGGACCACTTCGGTTGGTCGGTCGCGCCGGACGGAACGCCCATGTTCCCCAACGCGCGCTACGTGGTGCAGCGGCGGGAGGTGGTGGCCCTGACCGCCGATCAGGCCGCGATGACGTACGTCGTCAACCCGCTGCGCGCCACCGGTCAGCTTGACGAGGCGGACGGCGCCGCCCGCCTGGCCACCGCGGGCCGGGGGGCCGGCGGCTGGATCGGTGTGGTGCCGACGCCGGGCCACACCCCCGGTCACCAGTCGGTGGTCGTGGACGGGGGCGGTGCGCAGCTCATCGTCACCGGCGACGTCCTGGTGCACGCGGTGCAGCTGGTCGACCCCGGCGTGGGCTACCGGTTCGAGGCGGATCCGCAGGCGGCCCGGCGGAGCCGTCAGTGGTTGCTGGCCCACGCGCGCGCCCGCGGCGCCGTGCTGGCGACCGCCCACCTGACCCGGCCCTGGACCAGCGTCGGCTGAGGCGGCTGTCCACATTTCTTGCGGTCGGTGTCCGGATCCCTACACCCCGGCCTCATATCGATGACACATTTCATGGATGGCGAGCGGGACGCCGGATATTGGGTCGGCGACGGCACCGTCGAGGGCTCCACCGTCCGGGTGCTCTACAACCACTACCGGCGGTCCGGCCCGAACCCCCTCGACCTGAAGCTGACCGGCACCGCCCTCGCGTCGTTCGACCTGCCCGGATTGACATTGCGCTCGCTCACCCCGCTGCCGGTGGCCGACCGGATCGCCTGGGGCTCGGCCATCCTGGAGGACGGCGACACCACCTACATCTACGGCACTCGGCTGGTCAACGACTCGCGTGGGGATCGTCTCGGCCAAGGACCGCACCGACGAGCAGTCGCAGAAGTCGATCCCTCTAGGGCAGGCCCATCGGCGCCCGGGTGGGTGACCCCCGGCGTCTGGTTGATCGCCTGGTAGTCGGCGCGGACCGGCTTCTGCTCCTCCCCGGTCAGCGGGGTCGCCTGGCCCGCCAGGGCCGTGCCCTGATAGATCAGCATGACGTACTTCATCGCCTGCCGCGCTCCGCCTGTCTGACGCGGCACCCCTGCGGTACGCCGACGCCAAACAGCGTGACCAGGTACGCCTTGTGGGCGCTTGTTATCGTCACCGCGACGCCGGTGAACCCGGCGGCGAGGGGAAGGGCGGCACCATGGGGCTGATGGACAAGCTCCGGGGCGAGTTCGTCGACATCGTGGAATGGCTGGACGACAGCCGGGACACGATCGTCTGGCGTTTTCCCCGGTACCAGAACGAGATCAAGATGGGTGCCCGGCTGGTCGTCCGCGAGTCCCAGACGGCGGTGTTCGTCAACGAGGGGCAGATCGCCGACGCGTTCGCGCCCGGCACGTACACGCTGGAGACCCGGAACCTGCCCATCCTGTCCACCCTCAAGGGCTGGAAGTACGGCTTCAATTCGCCGTTCAAGGCCGAGGTGTACTTCGTCAACACCCGGCAGTTCACCGACATGAAATGGGGCACCCAGAACCCGGTGATCCTGCGGGACGCCGAGTTCGGTGTGGTCCGGGTGCGGGCCTTCGGCGCCTACGCGGCGCGGGTGGTGGACGCGCAGAGGCTCCTGCGGGAACTCGTCGGCACCGATCCGCAGTTCCGCACCGAGGAGGTACAGGAATATCTGCGCCAGCTCATCGTGGGGCGGCTCGGCGGCGCGCTGGCCACCGCGGGGGTGCCGCTGCTGGACCTCGCGGCACACCAGGACGCGATCGGCCGGCGGCTGGCCGCCGTGCTGACCGAGGAACTGGCCGAGGTCGGCATCGCGATCCCCAAGTTCGTGATCGAGAACGTCTCCGTACCGCCGGAGGTGGAGCGGGCGCTGGACAAGCGGACCAGCATGGGCGCCGTCGGAGACCTGGACCGGTTCACCCGCTACCAGGCGGCCGCCGCCATCGAGGAGGCGGCGAAGAACCCGGGCGGGGGCGCCGGGACCGGCATCGGGTTGGGCATGGGCATGGCCGCGGGCCAGCAGGTGGCCCGGGGCATGGCGGGCGCCGGCACCCCGCCGGCCGTCGAGCCGCCGCCGCTGCCCAACCAGACGCAGTGGTACGTCGGCGTCGCCGGCCAGCGGCAGGGCCCGTTCGACCTCGGCGGGCTGGCCGAGCGGGCGGCCGCGGGCACGTTGGGCCCGGACACGCTGGTGTGGCGGTCCGGCCTGGCGCAGTGGCAGCCGGCCTCGCAGGTGCCGGAGCTGGCGTCGGTGCTGGCGAGCGTCCCACCACCGTTGCCGCCGCAATGACGCCGTACGCGAGCGGGCCGCGGCGCTCCAGGGGGAGGGCGCGCTGATGAGCGACACGGCTGTCTCCCCACCGTCCTACCAGTGCGGGGGCTGCGGTGCCCGGGTCGAGTACTCACCGGGAACGACCATGCTGCGCTGCCCGTACTGCGGGCACCAGCAGCAGATCGCCGGTGCTGGCCGGGAGGTGCGCGAGCACCCGTACGCCGGGCTGGTCGCGCTGCCGCGCAAGCCGGCGGCCAGCGTCGGCGCGTACTCCTACGTGTGCCCGGGCTGTGGCGCCCGGACCGAGAGTGACGCGCTCGCCCAGCGGTGCCAGTTCTGCGCCACTCCGCTGGTGGCGGACGCCGCGGCGATCGAGCTGATCGCGCCGGAGGCGGTGCTGCCGTTCAACCTGGATCAGGCGGGTGTGTGCACCGCCCTGGGTCGGTGGTGCCGCAGCCGCTGGTTCGCGCCGAACAGTCTGAAGAAGATCAGCGAGGCGGAGACCCTCAAGGGCACCTACCTGCCGCACTGGACGTTCGACGCGCGGACCCTCTCGGACTACCGGGGCCAGCGCGGCGAGTACTACTACGTCACCGAGACGTACACGGTGACGGTGGATGGTCGGCAGGAGACGCGCACCCGGCAGGTGCGGCACACCCGGTGGTATCCGGCGAGCGGCACCGTCCGTCGGGACTTCGACGACGTGCTGGTGCCCGCCACGACGGCCCTGCCGGAGAAGAGGCTGGACCAGTTGACCCCGTGGCCACTGGCCGAGGCGGTCGCGTACCACGGGGACTACCTGGCCGGGTATCACGCCCTGCGGTACGACACCGAGCCCGAGGCGGGGCTGGCCGAGGCGAAGGCCCGGATGGCGCCGGTGATCGAGCGGGACTGCCGGTCGGACATCGGCGGTGACGAGCAGCGGGTCAACTCCGTGGACACCACCTACGCGGACGTGACCTACAAGCTGCTCCTGCTGCCGGTGTGGATCGCCGCGTACCTGCACGCCGGCCGGTCGTACCAGGTGCTGGTCAACGCCCGGACCGGCGAGGTCATCGGCGAGCGCCCGTACAGCGCAGCCAAGATCACGGCGGCGGTGCTGGCCGCGCTGGCGCTGGTCACGGCGATCGTGGTGGCGTACCTGACGAGCCGTTGAGCCGGCGGGACACCTCCCGGACTCAGCGCAAATGGACACCCCAGCTGGCGGTCGTCGAGCCACCCGGTTGGAGCCGGACCAGGTGCTCGCCGGACTGAAACGCGTTTGGTGGGCAGGTCATCGGCTCAGCACCCTGTGGGGTTCCAAACCCCTGTCACTCGGCCTGAGCTGGGTTTCTATGCGGCTCGTTCGAGGAACACTTGCTCGCCCGCGATCGCGCCGCCCTGGTCTCGCTGGCACAAATGCGGTCCAAGATCCAGGTCACACCCTCGACGGGTACGGCGACCTGGATCCAAGAGTTCCCGCCCGAGGAGCAGGTCGAATCGGCTGCAGCCCGGGTGCGGCCGCTGATCCTCAACGACGACCCGACCCACTATGGGAAGGCCCTCAAGGCCCTCGGCTACCTCCTTCACATAACAGGCGCGCCGGAGCCGGTGATGCAGAACCTGCGGGGGCTCAAGGCCGAATGGACATCGATCCAACCAAAGGGACGGGATGTTCGAGGCTACTACCTCCAGGTGTCCAAAGCGGGCTCCGGCGAGTTCGAACAGCTGACCGACAACGTCCTCGGGTTCGCGTGGATTTACGGCGACATCGTTCACGCTGACGCCGAACGACTAGACGATCTATTCCAAGGGGTAGCTGACACGAAGCGAGGGTGTCCATGATCGACGTTGCGAAGCAACGATGACCATGGAGGCCACGTGCACGTCGACAGAGACACCCTCGCCACCGCACTGTACGTGAAGATCGATGACGAGCTGAAGGCGTCACCGCAGTACGCCCGGTATCGGCCGGTGGTCGGCCTGGCCCCGCAGATCACCGACGCCGAGTTGATCACCTTGGCGGTGCTGCAGGTCCTGCTCGGCTATCCGAACGAGGCCCGGTGGGTCCGCCACGCCCGCGCTCACCTGCGGCACCTGTTCCCGTTCATGCCCAAGCAGCCCGGCTACAACAAACGGCTCCGCGCGTTGACCAGCCAGATCACCCGGCTCATCCGCGTCCTGACGCTGGACACCGACCTGTGGCAGCACCCGGTCCGTATCGCCGACTCCACCCCGGTGGAGTGCGGCCGCTCCCGGGAGACCGTGAAACGCTCGCAGCTGGCCGGCTGGGCCGGGTACGGCTACTGCGCCTCACACTCGCGCCGGTTCTGGGGACTACGCCTGCACCTCATCACCACTGTGCATGGGCTGCCCGTCGCGTTCACGCTGGCCACCCCAAAAACCGACGAGCGGGAAATGCTACTCGACCTGTTCGACCTCGACCAGCAAGGTCTACTCACCCACCCCGACGGGCTCCTACTGATCGTGGACAAGGGCTACCGTGACGCCGCGACCGAAGCCCACCTCAACGCCCGCGACGTCACCGTCATCCGGCCCGCCTACAAAGGCGAGGCGCCCCGCCCCGGCCGGCCACTGCTACGCGCGCTTCGCCAAAGCATCGAATCGGTCAACCAAACCTTCAAGAGCCAGCTTGACCTGGAACGACACGGCGGACGCACCATCACCGGCGTCACCGCCCGCGTTCTGCAGCGTGTCCTGACCCTGACCGCGACGATCTGGCACAACTGGCACACCGGCCAGCCCGTCCTCAGATCCCTGGTCGCCTACGACCACTGAGCCCTTGGAATCAATCATCTAGGCGTAAACGTGCTCGGTCCGGCCAGTCGAGAACCAAAGCGAGAGGCAGCGAGGAGACAGCGAGACGACCTTGACGGCCGAGACCAGACCACACAAGGCGGCAGAGGGGCCATGCTCCGCAGTGCAAGACGACATCGAATGTCATCGAACGATGTCCCGTAACCGCGTTCGGGACGAAGGGGTCGAACCCCGCTGGCGAGACGACCAGCGGAGCCTACATCCACAGGAGCACCGCGATGGCAGCCAGGCTGGCGGCGTCAAGGTGAGTGTCTAGCTGAGTGACTACGGGTGCGAACAAGCCGCACAACCATGGACGTCGATGCACCGCTCGCGTAGGTCAGAGGCTCAGCAACGCCAGCTCAAGGAAGCGGAATCGTTGCCTGGGGCTCAAGCGCGAGGCTTCAAGCCCCCCTGGGCGCAATGGGGCGAACAGGGCTGAGCGGGCACTCGTTCGGGGGGCGCCGCCGTTATGGCAAGGAGGCTCATCGATAATCTTTGGTGGCCTTGAGGATCTGCGGGCTGACCACGATGGCGTACCCGACGAGAAGCGCCGAGGTGAGCCCGAGCAGCAGGCCAGGTTCGGTGACCACCAGCGTCACCACGATGGCCAGCGTGATTCCCACCAGGCCAACGATGAACCGGCGCCGCGGCAGGCGACCGAGAGCGAAGCGGTGCAGACCCAACCCGCACAGCATCCACGTGACGATCGATCCGCCCAGCACGAGTCGCGCGTTGAGCGGCATCTGACGCGACTGCCCGATCTCGTACACCACTACACCCAGCGCCCAGCCTAGGAAGAGCACGGCGGCGCCAGCGGGTGAGTGGAGATAGGCGTAGCCCTGACCGCTGCCCAACTGCGGCACGGCGAGCCTGCTGTTCACGTAGGTGGTGTAGATCCACCAGATGCTGGCTGGCAGGAGGAAGGCCGCCAAGGCGGCGGCCACCACGCGGGCGGGCGGGTGGGCGGTGGGTACCGCGTCACGCAGGTTGGTCAGCGTGGCGCCGAGCAGAATGATGGTGAACTGCCCCAGCCGTTCAGGCAGGTGGGTGCTGTGTACGGGATGGCGGCGGAGCCAGCGGCGGCCGAGCCATGGGGTGAGCAGCTCGATAGTCAGGGCGGTGATCCACACTGCCGGTCGGGCGGTCGGGGAGATGGCCAGTGACCCAGCCCAGAGCAACCAGCCGGTACCGAATCCGGTGAGGTAGACGGCGACCAGATCCCGGGCGGACCGGTCTGCTGTGAGGACTCGCAGGTACATCAGGAGCAGACAGCCACGCACGATCAGGTACCCGACCGGCAACAGCAGCCCAGACGGAGCCTCCGGCACACCGAGGGTAATGGCGCCCGCGCCGCCCGTCGCGGCCAGCACGAGCAGTCGGTGCAGAGTGTCGTCCGGGTCGTAGCGGGTGTCGTAGAAGGACTGGCCGATCCATGACCACTGGATGAGCACGTAGAGCACGACGGCAACGACGAGCTCTGCTGCACTCGGCGACGCACGGGTGTCCAACCGTGCGGTCACGCCCAACAGGGCCAGGACGAATACCAGGTCGAAGAAGAGTTCAAGCCAGGTGGCGTGCCGCTCCTCGTTCAGCTCCGGCCCGCCGGGATAGCGTAGCCCCAGCAGACCGACGGTACGGGACAGCCGGGTCAACCTGCCGCCTCCAGCCAATCGCCCGCCCCCTCCCCCACGCGGTCACTACTACTGGCAATCATCACCTAACGGGTCGTATCAGGTGCCAGGACCCACCCTGCTGCACCGGTTCCTGCCGCAGCTGAGCCACCCAGCTACGCAGCGTCTCGTGGGTTGACGCCCAACCCCCGGCCCACGTCCCGGGTCCTGCGGCCGGAATCCAGCACCAGCGCTGGCACAGGCCGACGAACTCGCTGGCCGCGCACAACTCCACGGCGGTGTCGTGGGCGGTATTGGGCAACCCGTCGAGGGCGTCTAGGGATGAGGGTCGGCGGGCCCAGACATGCAGCGGGGGTAGCGCCCGCCCGACGCGTAACCAAGGGGCAGTGGGGACGGTCGGAGAAATGATCGGACACTCCTGAGCCCAGGCGTTGGCCGACATGGTGCCCGCGCGCTTTGTTAACGTGGCCATGTTGGGCCTTTGTCGCCATGTTCTCCCCCACAGACGATCTCGTGGCATACGCAACCAACGATGAAGGGGGTCTGCCACGGCCCCGGCGTTGACTCTGTTGGTTAACTCGCTGTGATCCCCGGAACGTGCTCGCCTGGCGACGACGCAGCGACTCCGCCCGGCTTCTCGCCGAGCTGGCATCCACCGGGACCCCGGTCACCCACGCCGTCCTCGACCAACTACTGCAATCACCGAGGATGGCCGCGGTCGACTACCTCCGGAAACTGCTCATCGCCACCAATGTGCTGCCCGATCGGCTGGAACCTCTTGCCCGGCTCGGGCCATGGCTCGACGCCCAACTCGCCGACCAGCCCGCCGAGCACCAACGACTCGTGCGCCCCTTCGCCCAGTGGGTCGTCCTGCGCAAGGCCCGCCGAGCCGCCATCCGCGGTCGATACACCGGCAGCTCCGCCAACGCCGACCGCGAGGACATCCGCCAGGCGCTCGTCCTTCTGTCTTGGCTCACGGAGCGCCACCTGACGATCGATGACCTCACGCAAGCTCACCTGGACGAGTTCATGGCCCTCGTCAGATCCAAGCGACGTCGAGCGGTCCGAGCGTTCACGGCCGGGACCGCCGCCCGCCGGATCACTCCAGAGCTGATCATCGCCCGTCGTCGTGACGACACCCCTTCGCGGTTCATCGCCGAAGAACACCATCTCGATCTGCTGCGACGCTGCCTCACCACCGGCGGACCCGCGCCGCTCGACGTGAAGGTCGCCGGCAGCCTCATCCTGCTCTACGGCGTGCGCCTGTCGAAGATCCATAGCCTGACCATCGACCGGCTGAGCCGGGACAACCGAGGCACCTACCTAGCGATCGACTCCGTGGCGGTGCTGCTGCCACCGAACCTCGCGCAGCTCGTCGACCAACTCATCGCGGAACCACCACGTACGTTCGGTCTGCGGCCCACCACTCCGGCGCTGACGACCTACCTGTTTCCCGGCCGACCGCCGACTCGGCCCATCGGTCCAGCCACCCTCGGCGCCCGGCTCCGGCGGCACGGCATCCCCGTCGGTGCCGCCCGCAACACCGCTCTGATCGCCCTCGCGGCCGAACTGCCCGCAGCCGTGATCGCTGACCTCTTCGGGCTCACCTACAAGACCGCCAGCGCCTGGAGCAGCTACGCACAAGCCGACTGGACCGCCTACCTCAACAGCCGGACCGTCCCGTAAACCCTCGTTTCCGGGACACTTCTACCACGCTGCGAGACTTTGGCATCGCCCACGCCCAGCCCTCGACCGACTCGTGCGGGCGGTCCGGACTCACACGCCGTACGACGCTGCGGCCTATGCAGATCATCGTTATAGTGTCTGTCGTGCAGGAGCCCACGTTTCTCGTCCTCACCGTGCTCGCCGGTGCGCCGTTGCACGGGTACGGGATCATGCGCGCGATCGAGGAGGTCTCCGGCGGAACCGTCACCATCCGGCCGGGCACTCTTTATGCCGCGCTGGACCGACTGACACTGGAGGGCCTGGTCGAGGTGGCCTACGAAGACGAGTGGGCCCATGGCCGAATCCGCCGCCATTACCGGCTGACCTTGGACGGGGCGGGCGCGCTGCACGACGAGGCGCAGCGCCGTCGCGAACTCGCCGTCATCGCCATTCGCCGCCTCGATGCCGTTCCGGGCATCGCCGGCAGCGGCCTTCTCAACCCGCCCTGAACTGGAGGAACGCGGCGTTGTCTCAAGAAGAATCAGACCGGCTGGCGCGCCGCTACCGGCGCCTGTTGCTGGCCTACCCCCGCTGGCATCGGTCGTTGTATGGCGCCGACATGCTCACTGCGTTGCTCGACGGCGCCGCTCACGGGCGGGCGAACCCTCGGGAGGCCGCCGCCGTGGTCCTTGACGGTGTGTGGTGCCGGTTGCGCGTGCGCGGTGTCGCCGCACTCCTGCTCGCGGTGGCGTTGAGCCTGGTCGGCGGCAGCGCCGCGGCGGCCGCGGCGGGGTGGCTCGGCTGGCAGGCGAGGGCGGCGCCGCTGCCCAGCATCGATCAGGCGACCGTGCTCGCCGCGCCGGTCCTGCCGACCGGCCAGCCCGACGACGTCGTGCGGCACACCGGGTTGATCCGCCCCACGGAGTCGGCGATCGACGCCATCGCGGTCCCACTTCTCGGCAGCCCGGAAATCGAGGCGAGCGGCGTCTACCTGACCTACACCAGACCGGTACGCAATCGCGCGGCCGCGTTCACGACCGCGTCGAACCGCCTACACGATGGCGGATGGCGCACCAGGATTGACGACGGTCGCCTGATCGCTGAGCGGTCCGGCATGCGGATCACGGTCCTACACGCCGGCCGCGACGGCGTCACCGAAGACGTGGTCGTCTCCATCTATCCCACGCCACCCCGCGAGGCGTACCACCTCGCCTGGCTCGGCGCGGCCGCCGGCATCCTGCTCGGGTGGCTTGCCACGGCCGCGGCCATCGCCCGCAGCCGGCGGCGGCCACCCACCGTCCGACCGTTCGCCACCGTCCTGGCAGTGGCCGGCGTCATTACGGCCGTCCCCGCTGGCCTACTCAACATCACCGCGCTGGTCATCGCCGACACCGACGCGTACGCGGCACCCCCATGGCTCGGCTACCACTTCGCCCTCGCCCGCCCCGCCGCAGCGCTTTCGGCGCTACTGCTCACCGGCGCCTGGGCGCTGACCAGAAACGGCCACCGGCGGGCACAGGCTGCCGTCCTCGCTCCCGCAGCAGGCGCAGCCCACAACAACAGCTGAAGGTCCAGACCGACCAACCCGCGAACACACGCGCCCAGCAGCACCTCGCCCTTCGCGTTGTTCTCGGGCTGGGAGCTACAGCCGGCTCAGCCCAACCACCCCTCGACCAACCGCTCAGCGTTGCTTTTTCGCTGGAAGCTACAACCGCCGCGTATTCGATCTGATGCGAATACAAGACAGTCTGCGTGCGAGCCGTGGCCGAAGTTCGCGCTGCTGGTCGCGTTAGTAGCGGTTTCGGCGACTGTAGACCTCGTGAACGCTGACCTGCGCGTTGACAAGCGGGTCGCATTAGATGCGAAGATCTCGCATCTAATGCGAGTGGCGGGAGGTCATGGTCCGTGGACAGTGTTCCGGCGTACCGCCACGTCGGACACCGCCATCGCCGGGGTGCCGGTACGGGCCGGGGACAAGGTGGTGGTCTCGTTCACGTCCGCCAACCGCGACGAGCGCGTCTTCGCCGACCCCGAGCGGCTTGACCTCACCCGCAACCCCAACCCGCACCTCGTCTTCGGCCACGGACCGCACTTCTGCCTCGGCGCGCACCTGGCCCGGTGCCAGCTACGTGCGCTGTTCAAGGCGCTGCTCGCGCACCGCGAGCATCACGTACGCGGGCGCACCCGCTACCGGGTCGCGGGCTAGTGCTCCGCCTTTCAGGGCGGGGGTGAAGGTCCGTGCTGGGAGGGCCGCCAAGGCCCGAGTAGTGCCTTAGACCGGGCGGTTCTGCTGCTCGATGTACTGACGCACGGTGCTCAGCGGTGCTCCGCCCATGGAGCCCGCGGAGTACGCGCCTGACCAGAGCTTGTTGGCCCGGTAGTAGTGACGCGCGAGTTCGGGGAACTCCTGGCGCGTCCGCCGACTCGACACGCCCTTGAGGGAGTTGACCAGCTTCGCCAGGGCCGCCTTGGGCGGGAAGTTGACGGGTCTACCAGTGCGGATGCCTTCAAGATCTGCCATAGACCAACATGGGACACTCGGTCTCGTGCAGCTTCGTTACAACTTCCGGGTCTATCCGGACGCCGTTCAGCGCACCGCGTTGGCGAGAGCGTTCGGGTGTGCCCGGGTGGTGTTCAACGACGGGCTGCGTCTGCGTCAGCAGGCACGCGAGGCTGGCGAGGAGTACGTCTCGGACGCCGACCTGTCCAAGCGGGTCATCACCCAGGCCAAGGACACCCTGGAACGGGCGTGGTTGGGTCAGGTGTCCGCCGTGGTCTTGCAGCAGGCACTCGCGGATCTGAACGTGGCGTACCGTAACTTTTTCTCCTCGGTCACCGGCAAGCGCAAGGGCCGCAAGGTGGCACCGCCGCGGTTCCGGTCCCGCAAGGACAACCGGCAAGCAATCCGGTTCACCAGGAACAGCCGGTTCAAGGTCCTCGACAACGGTCGACTTCGGCTGCCAAAGATCGGCGATGTGCCGGTTCGGTGGTCGCGCGGCCTGCCGTCCGAGGCCAGCTCGGTCACGGTGATCCGGGACGCGGCCGGGCGGTACTTCGCCTCGTTCGTCGTCCACACCACCGACGCGCCGCTCCCGGAGACGGACTCCGAGATCGGTATCGACCTGGGCCTGACCCACTTCGCGGTCATGTCCGACGGCACGAAGGTGACCGCACCGAAGTTCCTGCGCCGCGCGGCCCGCAAGCTCAAGCGGTTGCAGCAAGACCTGTCCCGCAAGACCAAGGGCAGCAACCGCCGCAAGAAGGCCGTGGTCAAGGTCGCCCGCGCTCATGCGCGGGTGGCCGACACCCGACGGGACTGGCAGCACAAGCTCTCGACATCGATCATCCGCGACAACCAAGCGGTGTACGTCGAGGACCTGTGCGTGGTCGGTCTCGGCAGGACCCGGCTCGCGAAGTCCGTGCACGATGCGGGGTGGGCCAGTTTCACCGGCATGCTGGAGTACAAGGCTGCCCGGTACGGGCGCACGTTCGCCCGGGTGGACAGGTTCTTCCCGTCGACCCGGATGTGCTCCGACTGTGGCCGGGTCAACGACAAGTTAACGCTGAACGTCCGAGCGTGGGACTGCCCGTGCGGCGCAGCCCACGACCGGGACGTCAACGCCGCGAAGAATGTCAAGGCCGCCGGACAGGCGGACTTCAACGACCGTGGAGCGCAGGTAAGACCAGCATCCGTGCTGGCACCGCGCGGCGAAGCGGTAACCCACCCGGACGCCGCGTGTTCCACGCGCAGCGTGGAGGGAATCTCCGTCCTTTAGGACGGCGAGGATGTCAACTGCGCTCGAACTTCCAGCGCGGCGTGAAGCGCCTGCCGATCAGCTGGGTGGTGCCGGAGGGAATCGGCCATCCGTCGGCCCGTGGGTGATCGATGCGTAGCCGTCTGGGCCTGGTGACGGCGACGGACATGGGGCACGATGGCTATTCACTTCTGCGCAGCTCAAGCTGAATGGGTACGTGAATCATGGTCCTGTCTCGTCGCCTGATCATTATGGGTGTGGTAGCCACGGTCGTCGTCGGCTCGGGCGTGGCCGTCGCCCTGTGGCCCGACAGCGATCCGCCGTACCGTCCGCCGAGCGCGCACGCGGTCCAGCCGGGCGCGCCGGGCCAACCGGGCAAATCACTGTCAGGAAACGAGGTGTCTCAGCTCGCGCCGCCGGGGTTCACCGCGGCCGACACCCTGTTCATTCAGGGGATGATCCCGCATCATGCTCAGGCGCTGGAGATGACCGCACTCCTCAAGGGCCGTACCACCAACCCGGACCTGACGTTGCTCGCCAAGCGGATCGACGTGTCGCAACGTGACGAGATCGCGCTGATGCAACGGTGGCTCGAGGAGCGGAGCGTGCCGACCATGGGGCCGGGCGCGGGTCATGTTAGCCACGACAAGCTGATGCCCGGGATGCTGAGCGTCGAGCAGTTCGGCCAGCTCAAGCAGGCGCGCGCCGCGGAGTTCGACCGGCTCTTCCTCACGTTCATGATCGGTCACCATCAGGGCGCGCTGGCGATGGTGGAGGAGCTCTACGCGACGGGTGGTGGGCTCGAGCCGGCGAGCGATCAGTTCGCCCGTGAGGTCAACGCCGACCAGAGCATCGAGATCCAGCGGATGCAGGAGCTACTGGCCAAGATGCGCTGACACCCGGTTGACGGGAAAGTGAAGGGCACCTCGACTCGATGGCTTCGAGTCGAGGTGCCCTTCAATCAGGGATGGGTCAGAGCGATTCCGCCAGCTTCAGGACCGCCGTCTTCAGCGCCTGGTGCTCGGGAGCACCGAGCTTGTTGGAAAGTGCCCGCAACTGCGCCTCAGCAGCGGACCGCTTGCCGTCGGCCGCGAACTCCTCGGCCCGTGCCAGGAACTTGTCGACCTGAGAATTCAGCGGGTGGCCGATGGCCCCGGCACGCACCAGCTGGTCGTAGTGCGCACGCGCGACCGCGAAGCTCGGCGTCCAGGTGATCTTCGGCTGGCCCTGGGCGTTGAACTGGTCGAGCCGCACCTCCTCGGCAGCCTGGATCTCCGCCTTCGACAGGTACTGACTGGGCTTCAGCTTGAACACGTCGAAACCGCGGGCGATCTCGTTGCCGTAGAGGTTGCCGTTGTACCAGTACGCCGACCAGAACCCGGCGAGCACGAGCGCGTTCGGGTTGACCGGCCCGCGGTCAAAGAACGCGATTTCGCGCGGGTTGGCCGAGTCGGTGAAGTCGAACACCGAGATGCCGCCCTGGTACCAGGCCTGCATCATGATGTCGCGGCCGGGCACCGGGATCAGCGATCCGTTGTGCGCGACGCAGTTCTCCTGCAGCGACTGGGGGACCGGGAGCTTGTAGTAGCTGGCGAACTTCATCTTCCGGTTTGCGATGTCGAAGATCGCGTTGGCGCCCCACTCCGGCTGGTCGGTGTCACGGCAACGAGCGCCGCTACCACCGCCCCACTCGTCGGTGAAGATGACCTTGGTGCCGTCGTTGTTGAACGTCGCCGAGTGCCAGTACGCGAAGTTCGGGTCGGACACCTCGTCGATCCGGCGGGGGTTCGCCGGGTCCGAGATGTCGATCAGGATGCCGTTGCCCTGGCAGGCGCCGGCGGCCAGCCCGATCTCCGGGTACGCGGTGATGTCGTGGCAGGCGTTGGTGTTCGGCGTGGGCGACCAGGTCGCCCCCGACGGGTGCCGGGGCGTCTGCGGCCCGTTCTGCAGGCCGTCGATCCGGCCCGTCCCGGGGTCCGCGAAGAGCCTCGGCTGGTTCACGACGGCGGCCTGCTGAGGCGCCGCCACCGGCACCTTGATGACTTCGATCCGCCACCGCGACGGGTTCTCGCCGTCCGCGAGGTTGTTGTTGCAGCCTTCCATCGTCGTCGCCGGGCGCACCGAGGCCGTGCCCGAGACGTAGACGTAGACGTTGGCAGGGTCCTTCGGGTCGGCCACCACGGTGTGCGTGTGCGAGCCGCGGCAGAGCTGAACGGCCGCGACCTGCACCGGGTTGAGCACGTTGCTGATGTCGAAGACCCGGACGCCCTGGAACCGGGTGCCGACGTTGGGGTTGGTGCCGCAGTCGACCCGCCCGCGGGTCTCCTCCACGGACATGAAGAGGAGGTTGCCGTGGACCGACAGGTCACCCTGTCCACCCGGGCACACGACGCTGGTGACCAGCGTCGGGTCGGCGGGCTTGGAGACGTCGATGATGTTGAACCCGTTGTAGTTGCCCGTGAACGCGTACTTGCCGCCGAAGCCGAAGTCCGAGTTGTAGAAGCCGCCGTTGCCGGGGTTCGCCGGGTCGACCATACCCGCCGGCTTGTCGCGGTGCGCCAGGTGCTCCAGGTTGCTGATCGCGGACTGCGCGTCCAGCCAGCCGCCGCCGAGGCCGATCCGGGGATCGGGCTCCGCTGCTGACGCCGCGCCGGGCAGCACGCCGACCATGAGTAACCCTGCGGCGAGCACGCCGAGCGCCTGCCGCCCCCTACCCGACCTAAAACCCAATCGATGCTTCATTTGCCGCCTTCCGATCGAAAGACCCCGACGCGACGCCCGGATGGTGAGAGGCGCGTCGTGTGAGTTGAGTAAGGACCGTATCGGCGATCGGTCATTGGTCAAGGAGTCCGCGGGATATGCAGGCATTTGCGTAAGTGAACTGGTGCGCGACTGCCGCTTGGAATGCCGTCGGTTCGCCCCAAAACCATCGGCGCGGGAGATCCACCTCATCTCCGTCCTACCGGGACGGCACGATACAATACGGACCGACCCGGCCCGATCGTCGCATGACGACTCATCTGGGGCCCGCGATCGTCGTCCCCCTGCACCGCCGGCGACCGTGACTCACGGTACCGGGACCGGAGGCACTCCACCGTCACCGACCGCCGCCGGTCGCTCTCACTCCCGTAGCTCTGTTTCCGGCCAGGGCTCTCGCGGCCTCCGCCAGGAAAGGCGTCTGCACGTCAGGCGCGACCGGAGGGGCCGCAACAGGCGTAGGAGCTGCTGATCGAATTGTTCCGCCACTCGTCGGATGATCGGTCCACAAGCCGCACCGTAGCGTCGGTGCCATTCACCTCGCACCGGTTCGATTACTGAACGTAATCGCCGGGGTGAGCGCCGCGGATCCGCGCGGCGGGTCGCTGCGGCGGTCGCGAATCGGCGCTCCACGCTGTCCTGTCCAACCCCCGAAGGGAGCAGCGGTGCCCCTACATCCGCGTTTGTCCCGTGGTCGCCGCAACGCCGCGTTGCTGCTGTCCACAACGCTTGTTGCGTCCATGACCTCGTTGCCCGCGAGAGCGGCCTGGGCCGATCCTGGCAAGGCCGGCCCGGCGAACCCGATTTTCCTGACCGGCCCCAACGAAGGCGCGCCGAACGAGATCGCCGCCAACTACCTGCGGGCGCATCCGGCCGACTTCGGGGTCCGTGCCACGGATCTCGCCGACCTGGCGGTGGCATCCAGCTACACCAGCCGCCACAACGGAGTGACCCACGTCAACCTGGCCCAGCGCCACAAGGACCTCGAAGTCTTCGGCGCCACCGCCACCGTCAACATCGCCCGCGACGGCAGCGTCATCCTCGTCGGCGACACCCTGCTACCCGGACTGTCCGACAAGGCCACCGGCACCGCCACCCTCGACGCCGTCGACGCCGTCGAAGCCGCCGCCGACGCCCTCAACCTGGCCGACCCCGCCAACCCGAAGGTGATGAGCCGCACCGGCGGCACCGCCCAACGCACCATCGTCTCCGGCAGCGGCATCTCCGACCAGCCCATCCCCGCCAAACTCGGCTGGCAACAAACCGACAAGGGACTCCGCCTCGCCTGGCAACTGGTCATCGACGACTCCTCCGACACCCACCTCTGGAACGCCACCGTCGACGCCGAAACCGGCAAACTACTCAACGCCGACGACTGGACCACCCACGAGGAGGTCGAGGAGGTCGCGAGCAACCTAAACCGCAGCGCGCCGAACCGGTCGACGACGCTGAACAGCGCCGCCTTCGGCTCACGCAACCCGGTCCAGGACGGGTCGAGCTACCAGGTCTTCGCCGGGCCGGCCGAGAGCCCGAACGACGGGCCACGGACCCTGGTGACCAACCCGGCGGACGGAACCGCCTCGCCGCACGGCTGGCACGACACCGACGGCGCCCCCGGTGCCGAGCACACCACCACCCAGGGCAACAACGTCCACGCCTACCAGGACCAGGACAACAACAACGCGGTCGACTTCGGCAGCAGCCCGGACGGCGGGGCCAACCTGTCCTTCAACTTCCCGCTCGACCTGGCCGAGCACGCGCAGAGCTACCGGGACGCGGCGACCGCCAACCTCTTCTACTGGAACAACATCATCCACGACGTCACGTACCAGTACGGCTTTGACGAGGTGTCGGGGAACTTCCAGGCGAACAACTACGGGCGTGGCGGGAACGGCGGCGACTACGTCCGTGGCGAGGCGGCCGACGGTGCTGGCACCAACAACGCGAACTTCTCCACCCCGGCCCTCGACGGTGGCGCCCCGCGGATGCAGATGTACCTCTGGCCGGGTACCCAGTTCGGCAGCCCGAACCAGGTCGTCGTGGACGGCGTGGGCTCGTTCGACGCGTCCTGGTCGCGGTTCTCTCCGGCGCCCTCGGTGGCTGGCCTGGCCGGGCACCGGTTCGTGTACGCCGGCACGGGCTGCACCACGGCGGCGTACCCCGGCACGTTGCCGGCCGGCGCGTGGATCAGCGTGGTCGACGGCGGCACCACCGCCTGCACCTACCTTCAGCGGGCCCAGGTCGCCCAGTCCGTCGGCGCCAAGGCGGTGGTGGTCGCCCACAACGCCAGCGGTAGCGCGCCGGTGCTGACCGGGGCCATGACGACCGCGCCGGTCACCATCCCGGCGGTCGCCGTGACCCAGGCCGACGGGAACGCCATCAAGGCCGCCATCGCCGCGGGCGATGTCACCGGTTCGCTGCGCAAGCACCCGAACCACCCGGGCATCCGGGACGGTGACTTCGACGCCGGCGTGATCATCCACGAGTACACCCACGGCATCTCCAACCGGCTGACCGGTGGCCCGACGGTCAACTGCCTGACCGGCACCGAGCAGATGGGCGAGGGCTGGAGCGACTACGTCGCGCTCACCATGCTGCTCGACCCGAAGTTCGACACCGCCGACGGCCAGCGCGGCATGGGGCCGTACGTCCTGTTCCAGGACGACCGGCACGGCGGCGGCATCCGGCCGCGGCCGTACTCGCGGAACATGGAGACCCAGCCGTTCACCTACGACAGCATCAAGACCGGTGGCTGGCTGAACGGCACCTCCCTGGCCGCGCCGCACGGCATCGGCCACGGCTGGACCTCCGTGCTGTGGGACATGACCTGGAACCTGATCGACCGGCACGGGTTCAACCCGAACATCTACGAGCCGTGGAACACCGGCGGCAACAACCTCGCCATGCAACTGGTCATGGATGGGCTGAAGATGCAGGGCTGCGCTCCCGGCTTCGTCACCGCCCGCAACGCGATCATCGCCTCGGACGCCGCCCTCACCGGCGGTGAGAACGCCTGCATCATCTGGAGTTCGTTCGCCCGCCGCGGTGTCGGCTACAGCGCCGTGCAGGGCACGACCGCCCGCGACGACAACAGCGAGGCATTCGACACCCACCCGTCCTGCCGCGGCGACTTCGTCGGCCGGACCGCACAGCCGGCACTGAACACCGTCACCGCCGGTGCCGCCGCCCCGATGAAGTTCAAGCTGGCCACCAACCGCGGCCTGGACATCCTCGCCAGCGGCTCGCCGTACTCGCGGCTGGTCGACTGCAACACCCTCAAGACCGTCAACCCCGACGGCTCAATCACCCCCCGACCCACCCCGGTCGCCGCCCACAACCCCGGCGGATCACACATGTCCGCCAACGCCAACGGCCAGTACAACTACCCGTGGAAGACCGACCCCGCCTGGGCCGGCACCTGCCGCGAGTTCGTCCTCACCCTCGACAACGGATTCCAACACCGCGCCTACTTCAAGTTCACCCGCTGAGCCGTAACACCGGCACCAGCCAACGCCGGAGGGAGCGTCCCGACCACGGAACGCTCCCTCCGGTTCGTGCAGTTGGTGCTTGTCGCCGACATCGCGCACCGGTTATCGGCGATGCGACCTCGAGGCGATGACAGCGGCGACGTGGAGGCCCTCCTCGACAAGCAGTGCGAGCGCCTCAGGGACGAGGGCCTGCTCGACGTCGGCGCAGAGGGGAGGCGGGGGAAGAAGAAAGCCATCGTTGCTGTCGGCCGATCCATCCTGGTCATCGTGTGGCAGCTACTGGCCACCGAACAGGCCACCTTCACCGATCTTGGCCCGGACTACTACGACAGCCGCGGCGGCACCCAACGCGCCGTCCGCAACCACATCCGCAGCCTGCAAGCCCTCGGCTACCAGGTCACCCTTCAAGCCGCCGCCTAACCTGACCACCAAGATCTATCCCGGCTTCGCTGCGCTCCGCCGGGAGCTACCGCCCGCCCACTCACGATTCATTTTCGAGCTAGGAGGGCGGGCCGGTGCCGGTCACCGTGCAGATGTCGGCAGGTGGGCCGGCGACTTCCGACACCTGAAGGACCGGCGCCCACCGGCGGATCAGCCAGGGCGGGCCCCGGAAGCCGGTTCGGCCGTTGCCGCGAGGGCCCGCAGCACGTCCCGGCGCACCCGGTCGACGGCAGGCCCGGACAGGGGTCCGCGCGGTGGGCGGCACCGCCCGCCGAACCGCCCGGCGCACTCCATGGCGAGCTTGACGGCCTGCATGGCTTCCGGCCGGGAGGCCCAACCGAGGATCGGATGCAGCTCGGCGTAGAGCGGCAGCGCCCGGCCCAGGTCGCGGGCGACGCACAGCTCGTACAGGTGCACGGCCTGGTGGGGCAACGCGTTGGGCAGGGTAGCGACCCATCCCGTGGCACCACACAGCACCAGTTCAAGCACCACGTCGTCGGCGCCGACCAGCACGTCAACGTGCGGGCAGAGGTCCCGCAGGCGATGCAACCTGCGTACGTCGCCGGTGACCTCCTTGACCGCGACGATCCCGTCGATCTCGGCGACGGTCGCCAGCAGGTCCGGCGTAAGGTCCAGCCGGGTGTCGTACGGTTCGTTGTGGGCGACCACCGGCAGGCCGACCGCCGCCACGTCCCGGTAGTGGGCGACCACGTCGGCGGCGCGGGCGGCGGGCCCGTCAGGTGGCCGCGCGAGCACGCCGTGGGCACCGGCCTCGGCGGCCTGCTCCGCCCAGCGGCGGGCCTGCCTGCTGCCGTAGCCGCCGACGCCGGGCACCACCGCGCAGCCGGACGGCGCGGCCTGCACCACGGCGGCCCGCTCGTCGTCGGAGAGGGCCCGGTACTCCCCCATCGACGCACGGCGCGACCCCGTGGCACCCCTCGGCGGCGAGCCAACGGACGTGTTCCTGGAGCTGGTCGAAGTCGACCGACAGGTCGACGCGAAACGGCGTGGTGATGGCGACCAGCACGCCCCGCCAGGGCCTACCAGTTCCCACTCGGAAATCCCCTCTCCGCGCCGGCACCGCTCGTCACCCCACCCGCACTGTGCGCGGCGGCACTGGTGCAGTCCGTACCGGAACCTTAGGAACGTCTGTCGCCTCCGGTCTTCGGACAGATGCCGGAACAGTCGCGTTGCCGCCCGTTCTTTGTCGCGACTTCGACAGTGGACCTTGCGCGATGACCCACCGCACCGGAGGGTAAGGACTGGTGGTCGCGCGACCCCTGTCACGCAGCGCAACCAGGGGAGATACATGCACGGCGAGCTCCAGCGAATCGTCGACGCCGTCGCCGCCCGGGTGGGGCGACCCGCCCTCATCGAGGACCGACGGCAGCGGGTGGTCTCCTACAGCGAGCACGACGGCCCGATGGACGACGTCCGCCGGATGTCGATCCTGCGCCGGCAGACGACGCCGGAGGTGATCGCCTGGTTCCGGGGCATGGGCGTACTCACGGCGCGCGCGCCGGTCCGCACCCCCGCGTGCGCCGAGCTGGACCTGCTGGCGAGGGTCTGCGTGCCGATCCGGCACGACGACCTGCTGCTCGGGTTCGTCTGGTTCATCGACGCGGACGGTTCGATGACCGACGCCGACATCGCCACCGCGACCGGCGCCTTCACCGACCTGTCGCTGGCACTGTACCGGGAGAACCTGCTGGGTGAGCTCGCCTCGCAGCGGGAGACCGAGGCCACCCGCACCCTACTGGTGGAGAGCCAGCAGGCGCGCGAGCACGCGGCGCGGGCGCTGCTGGAGGAGGGCGTGGTGGCCGCCGACGGGTCGACCGTCGCGCTCGTCGCCCAGCTCGTGCCGGCCGGCGGGCGGCAGCCCGACGAGGTGGCCCGGATCGCCCTGGAACAGGCCCTGGTCACCACCCGCCGGTGGATCGGAGTGCGGGAGACGCTGCACCTCGTCTGGCACGACCACGGGGTGCTGCTGGTCTGCGGCGACCGGGTCGCCGGCCGCCCCTCGCCGGAGGCGTCCGCCGGGCACCTGGACGAGGCGCTGGGCACCACGACCCGGGGCCTGGCCTCGGTGGACCGGACCGTGACCGGGATCGGCCAGCCCCGCGCCGGGCTGTCCAGCGCGGTCGAGTCCTACCAGGAGGCCGCGCAGGCGGCCCGGGTCGGTACGCAACTGCCCGCGCTGGGCCGGGTGGTCTCCTGGGCCGGCCTGGGCATCTATCGGGTGCTGTCCCAACTGGACAGCCAGCACCTTGACGTCGCGGGCGTCCATCCCGGGCTGGAGCGGCTGCTGCGCGACGACGCCCACCAGGTGCTGCTGGAGACCCTGGAGGCCTACCTCGACCTAGCGGGCAACGCGCACGCGACCGCCGAAAAGCTCCGACTACACCGGACCACCCTCTACTACCGGCTGCAACGGGTCGAACAGCTCGCCGGGACCGACCTCAAGGACGGCAACGAACGGCTGTGCCTGCACCTGGCCATGAAGCTCGGTCGGCTCACCGGCCACTACCGCACGGCGTGACGCCCCCGGCCAGCCCGGCCGGCCGTTTCGCGGCGTGCTGGGGTAACGGGGGGGGCGATAGGACGTCGCCAGGCTTCCGCCGCGTCCCGCTCCCCCACCATTGGGGCAAGAGCCCGGCGACCGGATCATGGAAGCGGGTTATCGCGTCCACGCGCTCAGGCAGCCGGGCCGCATGTATTGCCAGCTCGCCCGTCCTTGGCTGCGGCGCCGAAGAAGACGACCAGCGCCTCGTAGCGGTCGGCAAGGACGAGCCGGATATTGCGCATCGCCTCATCTGACATACGGACGTCCGCAGGCGCCCTCGGGGGATAGCGGTTCCAGGTAGCGGGGGGACGCAGGGTCAAGTTCGACCAAGATTCCCTGCTCCTCCTCCAGTACCTGCCGTAGGTGGGGTTTGAGGACGTCGAACGGGGTCTGGCTCAGGTGCAGGAGCGGATCTGCCGGCCCCTGGGCCTGACCGGCACCGGCTTCCGGCCCGACCCCGCCCGCACGGCCCAGGCCGCGGCCACCGAACACCGACATCGGTCGTGGCATGTTGCGTGGCAGCGTCCACGACGAGAACTCGTGGTCCCTGGGCGGAACGGCGGGCAACGCCGGCCTGTTCGGCACGGCCGCCGACGTCGCCCGGTTCGGCGAGATGCTGCGGCAGGGCGGACGCTCGCCGGGGCGCCGTTCGTCCTCCTGGCGATGCAGAGCTACGGCGGCGAGATCTTCCTTCGGGTCTACGCCTTCGCCCTGCCGTTCATGGCGATCCTCCTGGCTGCGGTGCTGGTCCCCGTGTGGCCGGCGCGGCGGCGCGCCCTCGCGGCCCTGACGGCGGGCGTGCTGAGTACCGTCCTCATCGGCGCGTTCTTCGTCGCCCGGTACGGGAACGATGCGTTCGAGCAGGTACGGCCGGCCGATCACCGGGCCGTGGAGTGGCTCTACGCGCACGCCCCGGCGGGCGTCTCGTTCGTCTCGGTGACGTCCAACGTCCCCTGGCGGGCGCAGGGCATCGAACGGTACCGGTACCGACCCCTCGGGGAGGACCTCGGGCCGACGACGGTCACCGCCATCGAGGAAGAGATGCGGCGCAAGGTGCCGTTGCATTATCTGATCGGGAGGCGCGTTACGCCCGGGTCGGGTCCGCGTCAGATGACCCGGGCGAGTTCGCTGAACGCCGAAGCGACTCGGAGCTTGGGCTGACTGTCGAGCCCGAGTTCGTAGTGTCCGCGGCGGAGGTTCTGGATGAACGCGTGTCCGGCGATGATCACCTGTGCGGTTGGGTCGGTCCGGAGCCCGCGCATGGGTCGTAGCCGGTGCTTGAGCTGGCTGTGGTCGGCCTCGATCGGATTGTTCGCGTGCCGCTCGACGTGGTGCCAGGCTGAGGGGATCAGGTCGTCGAGCACGGCGGGGTAGACCGGAGCGGCGTCGGTGACCACTTCGCTGGGCGTCACCTTCAGCGTCCGCAGTGGGCGCTGGAAGAACCGCCGGGCCGCAGCGGCATCACGGCCAGCTGAGACGAGCACATCGATGACTTGTCCGTGCTGGTCGATCGCGCGGTAGACGTAGCGCCAAACCCCGTTGGCCTTGACGTAGGTCTCGTCGACGAACCACCGGTCACCCGGGGAGTGGCGAGCGAACCGGGCGGCGTCGGCCAGCAGCGGGGTGAACCGTTGCACCCACCGGAACACGGTGACGTGGTCGACCTCGACACCGCGCTCAGCCAGGAGTTCCTCCACGTCCCGGTAGGAGAGGTTGTAGCGCAGGTACCACCGGACCGCGACGATGATCACCTCTGCGGGAAACCGGAACCCGGTGAACGCCGACTTCGGC
Organism: Micromonospora sp. NBC_01638; assembly: GCF_045209745.1. Classification (NCBI taxonomy): domain Bacteria; kingdom Bacillati; phylum Actinomycetota; class Actinomycetes; order Micromonosporales; family Micromonosporaceae; genus Micromonospora; species Micromonospora sp. NBC_01638. Next base: position 5,024,459 of record NZ_CP109273.1, on the reverse strand, counting down.
GGCGACCAGGGACGACGAGGACTCGACAGCTTCACCCATCAAGCCTGCCTCGATCCCTGGACACGAGCAACGCAACAAACCCGTCGTGCTCGCGTCTGCCGGTGGGAACACGGTGCCGGCGATCGCCCGCTTGGTGCAGGCCGACCGGGACACGATCCGGCTGGTCATCCACCGGTTCAACGAGATGGGGATGGCCAGCCTGGACCAAGGTCGAGCTCTGCTTCACCCCGACCTACGCCTCCTGGGCCAACCCGATCGAGGCCCAGTTCGGGCCGCTGCGCACCTTCGTCATCGCCGGCTCGAACCACCCCAACCACCCCGCGATGACCCGGAAACTGCAGGCCTACCTGCGCTGGCGCAACGCCAACGCCCGCCACCCCGACATCCTGGCCGCCCAACGCCGCGAACGCGCCCGCATCCGCATCCGCATCCGCATCCGCAGCGAACGACAACAACGCTGGGGCCAACCCGCCACCCGCGCAGCCTGACCCCAACACCGTCAACGTTCGTGGTCACGGCGCTAGCTGGGCCTCGGCCGGCACATCCTCAGGCTTCTGTCTCCGCGGCTGCGATCTCCGTGACACCTCCCATAAAGAGGAGTCTGAGATTCTCTTTATCGGTAGGGTTGCGATGTGCGGCTCAACAGATCCACAGACATCAGTCTTCGCATCCTCATGCTCGGTGCGACATGCGACGACCGGCTCACCATCGACGAGCTGGCCGAGGCACTCGTGGTCCCTCGGCATCACTTGGCCAAGGTGGTGCAGCGGCTGCAACACCTGGGCTTGCTGGAGACCGTCCGCGGCCGCAGCGGCGGCGTCCGCCTCGCCGCCACCGCGCACAGCACCTCCATCGGTGGCCTGGTGCGTGAGCTCGAGGGCGAGACCGAAGTCGCCGACTGTGAAGGCGAGCGGGCCTGCCCGCTGAGCCAGGCCTGCCGGCTGCGCGGAGCGCTGCGCCACGCCCAGGAGGCGTTCTACGCCACCCTCGACCCGATCACCGTCGCCGACCTGAGCGCACCGCCTGCCCGGCAGGTGCTGCTCAGCCTCGGCCGCCGGTAACCGTCCCACTCCTCGCCTGGAGGAACCATGCTGTCTACCACCAGTGTCCCGATCATCGAGGCCACCCTGCCGATCGTCGGCAGGCACCTCGACCAGATCTCCGGAATCTTCTACGACACGATGCTCGGCGAGAACCCGGAGCTGCTCAATCTGTTCAGCCGCAGCGCGCAGGCCACCGGTGAGCAGAAGAGCGCCTTGGCCGGCGCGGTGGCCGCGTTCGCCACGCACCTCGTCGGAGCGGGACCGGACGCCGTGGTCTTCGACCACCTCGTCGAACGCATCGCGCAGCGGCACTGTGCGCTGGGCATTCGCCCGGAGCAGTACACCACGGTCGGTCGCTACCTGATGGGCGCCGTCGGCGCCGTGCTCGGCGACGCGGTCACCCCGGCGGTCGCCGCCGCCTGGGACGAGGTCTACTGGCTTTTCGCCGCCCGGCTGATCGGTCGCGAGGCACGCCTCTACGCCGAGGCCGGAGTCGACGGCGCCAACCCGTGGCGCGAGTACGTGGTAGCGAAGAAGATCGCCGAAGCGCACGACACGGTGTCGTTCATCCTGACCCCCGCCGACGGGCGGCCGACTCCCGCCTTCCTGCCGGGCCAGTACGTGACGGTCGCCGCCGACCTGCCGGACGGCAGCCGCCAGCTGCGGCAGTACTCCCTCTCCCAGGCAGCCACCGGCGGCACCCTGCGGATCACCATCCGCCGGGTACGCGGCAGCGGCGGCACCCCGGACGGCGTGGTCTCCAGCTTCCTGCACGACGGGGTGAGCGCCGGCTCCCGGCTCCGGCTGAGCCACCCGTACGGCGACCTGACGCTGCGCGACAGCACTGCGCCGCTGGTCCTGGTAAGCGCTGGGGTGGGCATCACCCCGATGGCCGCGATCCTGGATCATGTGGCCCGCACCCAGCCGACCCGCAAAGTCACCATCGTGCACGCCGACCGCAATCCCGAACGACACCCGCTTCGACTGGACATGCACAGCCACGGCTCCCGGCTGACATCCTTCACCGCGGTCGTCTGGTATGAGGAAGCGAGCGACGCCCCGGGTGCGAACCAGGGCTTCATCGACACCGACAGCATCCCGCTCGACCCCGGCGCCGACGTCTACCTGTGCGGCCCGGTGCCATTCATGCAAGCGGTGCGCGCCGGGTTACACCGCCGTGGGGTGAACGACGAACAGATTCGCTACGAAGTCTTCGGCTCGGAACAGTGGCGGTCCACCCCGATCCCCGCAACCGTCTGATCAACACTTGCTGATAGACGCTGCCGCCGGAGCTGATCTGCATGGTTGACGCATCCGGGGCGGGACGAACGTCGTCGGAGGTTGTGTCCCACGCCGGAGCTGCCATGCTTGGCCTTGACCTGTCAATCCGCGTCGCGGTCCGAGGGGACCACCATCACCGGGCACGGCGCATGATCGATCAGGCTACGCGACGTTGATCCCATCACCAGTCCACGGAAGCCGCCCAGGCCGCGCGAACCGACAACGAGCAGACTGGCCGAAGTTCGACGGCTGAGAGTCATCAATGCTGCGGCAGCGGAATCCCCCGACAACACTTCGGTGCGGTACTCGACATCCGGGTACCGCACGCTGATCCCATGCGCGTCCGCCGCGGAGTCGCCCACTGCGCGCCAGAACGGTACGTCGCTGGTCGCGATGGCGCTGGCCGGGCTTGTGCCTGCCGATTGATAGGCGAGGATCAGTTCGGCGTCGCGGAGCCGAGCCTGGGTGAAGGCGGCGTCTGCCGCGGTGCGGGATCCGGATGAACCAAGCCCGGGGGTGGCAGCTCCGCCAGCGCAGCCAAAATCAGCTCCCGGCACCGCGGCATCCTCGTGGGCCAACGCGGCCCGGAGTCGGACCGCCGGGTCCGGGTCGGTGAGCCGGTCGCGGAGGTCGACACCGAGCTGGCCGAGGCAGCCCACCCACTGCGCCTGCGGCCCGGCGCCGCGTTCCGACCACTCCAGGACGACAACAGCCAGTTCCTCCCGCCGGCCCGCCAGGGACGGCATCTGCGCAATCGCCACGAGATTCTCCGCGCGCAACTCGGCCCGGTCCGGCGGGCTCCGTGACCATCGATGTCTAACGCACCGGGAGTCGGACACTCGTCAATGCGTCTTAGCTGAGGAGACCTCCGCGAAGCCGGACCTGTCAAGACCCGCAAGCCACGCCGAGCTCCTCGGCAGCTCCACGGCCACGCCGAACGAAGCCGATGCATGTCATCTCATCGGCGTGACCGGACGCCGGCGACCGGCGCCGACATCACCCTCGGTGACGAGCCGGGGTCGGCTCGGGGGCGGCGGATGCCGTCGGGTGGACGCTTCGCGGCATGGTCGCGCGGTCCGAGCGCGTCGCGGTTAGAACTGTGGCGATTCCACTTCCGATGGTCGGGGACGCGTCAACGGACGTGTCCGGCGCCAGAGCAGGAACGCGGTGCCGAGGACGACGACGCCGATGACCGCGTTCACGAGCATCGGCCGGGGGCCGCGCTGCGGGCGACCGGCGCTCCGGACGGTCAGGTCGGGCAGCAGACCGGTGGCTAGGTGCAGATCGTAGGTATGGCAGATTTGCATGCCGAACTCGCAGGTAGAACCGGTGTCGAAGCGGGACAGTGTCCGGCGGGTGCCGTCGCCGAGTTGCACTTCCGCCAGCGACGTGTGACCTTCGGCATTGATGGTCGCGACGATCACGCTGCCCACGGAACGCCAGCCGAGTAGTCGCCCGACGTCCTGGACCGGCGCCGGTGGTGTGCTGGCGTCCGTGACGGGCACGAAGTCGACGTTGCCCACTTTCCACAGGTACTCGTCGTGGCCGGTGTGGCCGCCGGTTGTGCCGGTGAATGGTCCCTCTGAGATCCATGGCACGGTGGCGAGGAACCTGCCGTCCGGCGACCAGCCGACGTTGGCGGCCAGCTCGCGTCCGGCCGTGATCTGGACGCTGCCGTATTCGCGGCCGTCGAGGTCGACGAGGTGGACCTTCTGGCCGACCTGCACGGCAAGGCGGCTACTGTCTGGGGCGAATGCCGCTGTCCACGCCGGTTTGATCGCCGGAACCTCGGTGCTGTGTCCGGTCGACAGGTCGAGCAGCCGCAGCGTACCGGTGCGGGCCACCTCGCCTTCGACGGTCCCGAACTCGTCGTAGCCGGTAAGGGGTGCGGCGCTGTACGCGACGTGCTGGCCGTCGGGGGACCAGGCCAGCAGCCGCACGCCGACCGGGTCGCCGAGCGGGATCGAACGGCGCCCGCCGCTGGTCAGGTCGACGAGAATCAGGTCGCGGGTCGCGCCGCGATCGTCGCCGAGCAGCACGCGGGTGCCGTCCGGGGCGAGCAGCGCCGACGGGCGGTTCCGCTCTTCCATGGCGTCTACCTGCCGGTACGTGTCCCCGTCGGCCCCGACGACCAGTGACTGGAACATGTTGAACGTCTCGCCGTTGCCGTAGCCATAGAGGGCGATCGCGCGGCCGGGCGGAGCCTTGGCGACGGTGCTGGTGAGCATCGAGTACCCGGCGAAGCGGTCCGGCAGGCTTGGCTTCGTCGACGGGGCCGCTGTCTGGACGGGAAGCTGGACGCCGGGCACGACCAGGACGACCAGGAGGAGCACGACGACCGCCCATACCGCGGCGGTGCCGAACCGCTGACGCCGAACCGAGCGGCGGCCCCGGGTGAGCACGGTGTCCAGGTAGCCGGGCGGCAGCGGCGGCGGATCGTCCGGCAGGGTGGCGAACAGTTCTCTCATGGCGTGTTCGACCCTCCTGGAACGTAGTTCGGCAGTAGGCGGCGCAGCGCCGCGATGGCGTGCGAGGTCTGGCTCTTGACGTTCCCGGTCGAGCAGCCCAACGCCGCCGCGGTCTGCGCGACGTCGAGGTCCTCCCAGTAACGCAGGACCAGCACCGCCCGCTGCCCGCGGGACAGCTTCGTGAGCGCAGCCAGCAGGTCTACGCGGTGTTCGGCGCCGGCCAGCGGCGCCGTCGAGGGCCCGATCACGTCGGCCAGGGGCCGGACCCGGCGGTTCCAGGACCGCTCCCGCTCCGCCAGGTAGGCGTGCACCAGCATCGTCCGGACGTAGGCGTCGAGCGAGTCCGCCGCCGACGCCTTCCGCCAATGCCGGTACAGCGCGACGAGGCACTCCTGCACCAGGTCGTCAGCGGCCGACCACTGCCCGCACAGTCGGTATGCCAGCCGTCGCAGCCACGACATGCGTGCCTGCACGTACTCGACGTACTCTCGTTCACTCCGCAACCCGGCCTCCCCACAAAACTATGAGTGGCCCGAGACCCGTTTCGGTTGTGGCGGGTTGTGATCGAAGTCGCGTGGTGGTCACATCCAGGCTGATCCAGCCAAGCCGATCCCAGGATCGCCGCCCTCATCTCGGCTCCGGTCGCCCCCGACGCGCTGTCAGCGGCCATGAGCGGATGTTCTGAGGTTCCACCCCGGGACCGGACACCAGGGTTTCATGCCGCGAGGGCGTGGGTTTGACGGTAGCAGGCGCGCGTCTCGTGGGGCGTGCGGTGGTTGAGTGTCGAGTGTAGACGGTTGTGGTTGTAGTAGGTGAGGTAGGCGAAGACGTCTCGTCGGGCGTCGGCTCGGGTGGCCCAGACGCGGGTGCCGATCTCGGCTTTGAGGGTGGCGAAGAACGATTCGGTGACGGCGTTGTCGTAGCAGGAGCCGACCCGTCCCATCGACGGCCGCATGTTCAGCCTGGTCAGGGTGGTGCGGAACTCGGTAGAGGTGTACTGCCCGCGGTCGGAGTGGAAGATCGCTGCCGGGGTCGACCAGGCCGCGTTGGTGGGCGAGGGTGACGGCGTCGGCGACGAGGTGCGCGCGCATGTGTGCGGCCATGGCGTGGCCGATGACTTCGCGGGTGTGCAGGTCGATGGTGGTGGCCAGGTAGAGCCAGCCCTCAGCGGTGGGTAGGTAGGTGATGTCCCCGACGAGGCGTTGCCCGGGGGCGTCGGCGGTGAAGTCCCGCCCGATCAGGTCCGGCGCCGGCGCTGCCGTCTGGTCCTGCCGGGTCAGCGAGCGGCGTCGACGGCGGGTGATCCCGACGATGCCCCGCTCGCGCATGATCCGCTCGACCCGTTTGCGGTTGACCCGCCGGCCCCGTCTGCGCAGCTCGACGGCCACTCGCGGGGAGCCGTAGGCGCCACGGTGCCCGCCGTGGATGGCGGCGATCTCGGCGGCGAGCTGGTCCTCGGCCGCGGCACGCTGCTCACGGGCCGGCTGCGCGGTCAGCCACTCGTAGAAGCCGGGACGTCGTACCGCCAGGACGCGGCACAGCCGCTGCACGCCGTAGTCGGCGCGGTGCTCGGAGATGAACCGGTAGCGGAGGGTCATCGACCCATCTCCTTGGCAAAATAGGCGGCCGCCTTGCGCAGGATCTCCTTCTCGACCTGCAACTCGGCGACCTGCTTACGCAGCCGACGCAGCTCCTCACGCTCGTCGGCGCTCACCGGCACCTCGCCGCGACCGCGACCGCCGGCCACGGCGGTCTTCGCGGCGTTCACCCAATTCCGCAGCGTCTCATGATTGACGCCGAGTTCCTGACCGACCTCACGCAGCGATCGACCCGACGAGCGGACCAGCTCAACAGCGTCCCTACGGAACTGCTCAGGGTACTTCGATGGACGTGGCACCAGGCCATCCTTCCCCAGACCACTGTCTGGGCTCAGGATGTCCGGTCCGCAGGGGGAACCTCAAACAGCAGTTGAAAATGACCCCACACGACGCGCGGCACCGCCACAGAGATCCTCCCGGCCCTCGTTGCGACCGAACGGATCCGGGAGGGATGCCGGCGGTGAAAGTTCTCTCCGCACGCTCGCCTGCTATGCAAGCCTGCGGCGCTGGCGCACACCCTCCAAGCTGCGCCGTCGTGGAAGACTCCCCTACAGGATTTGCCAGCGCAGTCGCTGCCGGCTGCCCTGTAGTGATGATCGGTGATCGAACACGATCAGGGCCGTCCAGGTGACGAGCCTCGGTCGACTCACCCTGCCCATTCTGCGTCAAGCGGTATCTCCAGCGACTCACCGGGCATCGATCCGTAGCCGCGACGCTACGAAGCCGCCCGCCGCCAAGACAACGACGGATTGCCGACATGCAACCCGTCGTTGTCCGGCTCGGGAAAGCCATCGTGAATCGGTCGTTACGTCGGAACGACCGTCAGACGGCGGTGCGGGACCACTGCTGGTTGGTGCCGGTGTTGCACGAATACTGCTTCAGGACCACCCCGTCCGCGGTCGACGCGGCCGGTACGTCGACGCATTTGCCGCTGTGGCGTGCCCGGAGCTGGAAGTAGCTGCCGTTGGCGACCATCTGGAACTGCTGGTTGCCGCCGGTGCCACAGGTGTACTGGATGAGTTCGGCGCCGTCGGCGGTCGACGCGCTGACCACGTCGAGGCACTTGCCGCTGTGCCGGCTGATGATGCGCCAGTAGCCGCTGCCGCCGTCCTGGAACTGCCACTGCTGCCACGCGTTGCCGCCGTACGTGTACTGGCCGACACGCGCACCGTTGTCGGTGTTCGGTGACTGGACGTCCATGGCCTTGCCGCTGTGCCGCACGGTGATCCGGTAGTACGTCCCCGTCGACGGCGGAGGTGTCGTGGGGCCGCCGCCGATGGTGTCGCCCCACGCGTACCGGATCTGGTCGGCGCCGGAGGTGTTGCGGACGGTCAGGTTGAGGTTGGTGCCGCTGCCGCTGAGGGCGAACATCGAGTACCAGTCGTATCCGATGGTGCCCGGCTTGCCGCCGAGGGCGGGCCAGTAGGTGCCGCCCATCTGGTTGTCGCGCATGACCTGCGCCATCGCGCGGATGTAGCGCACGAAGTTGTCGGTGCTGCCCGCGTCGGCGTAGTTGCGGCCGTCGTTCATGGGAGCGCCGAACTCGGTCGCGACCGCGCGGGAGGCGCAATTGCCCAGGCGGGTCTGGATGTGACTGCGGAAGGCGTCGTAGGTCATCGCACCGTAGAAGAACGCGTAGTAGTGGAAGGACAGCAGGGTCGAGTTGAAGCGGGTGTCGTTGCAGATGTCGCGCAGGTCCTGGCTGAAGCCGGTGCCACCGATGAGCACCCGGCCGGGCACCGCCGAGTAGTGGTAGCTCAGCCAGTTCGCCGCGACGTCGCGCCACTCCGCCGAGCTGTAGCCGTGCGGCTCGTTCATCGGCTCGAAGTAGACGTTGGTGTTCGAGCCGTACGTGTTGGTCACCGTGGACCACATCGCGTTCCATGCGGCGAGGTTCGTGATCCTGCCGCCGGAAGCGGCGCCGTCCTCCCAGTACGCCAGGATGACCTTGAATCCGCGGGCGGTGGCCGCGTCGATGGCACCTCGGTAGGCCTCCCACCAGGCCGTCCCCACCGTGTGCGTGTTGATGGGCAGCCGGACGGTGTTGACCCCCATGGTGGATGCCATGTCGTCGTAGAGGGCATTGGCCTTGGCCCGAACCGTCGCGTTGCTGTCGGACGAGCTCAGACCCTGCACGACAAGAGGGCCGGTCTTGAAGTTGTCACCCAACACGGCCCAGTTCATGCCTCGGAACTGGCTGGTCGCGGCAGTGGCCGGCGACGACGCGACGACGACGACGCCAACCATCGCCGTCATCGCGCTCACCAACGCGATCAGCAGACGGCGCAACCGGGTGCTCGGCAATACGTGTCCATGGAACGACTTCCTCTGTGTCATGACATGTCCAATCGGTGTAGGTCACAGTCGGGGTTCAGCTGGTCACGCGGAAGGTGGCGTCGGTACGGCTCCGCGTATCGGGGATCGGGTCGAGCCGGAGCAGGTAGCTGTAGTGCGGATGTAGCGGTCCGGGTGGCTGTAGGACTGAAACGACGTCCACGAGGAGTTGGCAAGGCCGGCGACCTGCCGGAAGGTGGCGTCTCGCATCGTGCGATTCGCTGTCCATCGGGAAACTCGCCGGGTGACCAGTGGTGTTCCTACGCCCAGGTCGACGACGACGTTGCGATGGGTTCCACCGACGTCACTACAGGCCCAGGCCCCGCAGGGTCGGTACGGTCTGGCCCACCCAGGCGAGGCCGGCGTCCTCGCGTGCGCCCTGGGTGCGTTGTGTGCCGGCCAGGAACCACAGGAAGTAGGTGGTGTAGCCGGGTGCGCTGACGACGGTGTGGTACCCCTCGGGCATCATCTGCATCACATGGTCACGGATGGTGACGTTCTCCTCGTACCCGTCGTCGGTGTAGACCCGGCTGATGCCGAAACCGTTCGCCGGGCTGACCCGGTAGTAGTACATCTCCTCGTGTGCGGCCTCGGCGGGCAGGTCGTCGACCTTGTGCCGGTGTGGCGGGTAGGTGCTCCAGTTGCCCGAGGGCGTGTAGGTCTCGCCGACGATGAGCCGGCGGGCGGGCAGCTCCGGCTGGGAGATCTCGGTGAGGATCTGATGGTAGGTACGGCCGAAGTTGGCCGCTCCCCAACGGCCGCCCGCGACCTGCTCCGGCGCGATGACATAGGGGTCGGTGGCCAGCTCACTGGGCGCGCTCGGTAGGGCGATCTCCACGGCGGTGACGGCTTCGACGGTCACCGAGGAGCCGGCCGGGAGGTAGACGGAGTGCGGCTTGCCGGAGAAGACGTCCGGACGTTGGCCGACCTGCGGGAAGTGGCGGCCGGCGACGGTGAAGTTGGCCGTTCCACCGAGGATGACGGCAAGGATCTCCCGGTCCCCGGACTCGCCGGTCCAGGACTCGCCGGCCGACAGCCGCAGCAGGGTGAAGTCGAGCAGCCGGCAGGGATTGACGGGCAGCGTGTTCCGGCCGTCGGCGGCGGGAATGGTGCAGTGGTAGCGGTAGTCCATGGTCACCTTTCGGGATGTGGGGCGGAGCGGGTGGGTCGCGGGGTCACCAGGGGCTGGCCCAGCCCGGAATGGTGGCGCGGGTGAGGGCTTCCAGGTAGAAGTAGTCGCCCCACAGGGTTCCCTCGTCGACGCCGACGCCCTTGGGCTTGTCGTAGACGCCGTGCAGGATCAGCGCGTTCGAGACCGGATGGCCGTCGGTGGAGTAGTGGTCGATGAGCGAGCGCAGGATCTCGGCGGCGGCCCTGCGGTACCGGTCGGCGCTGGCCGTGTCGGTGAGGCCGTCTGCCAGTTCGACCAGGCCACAGGCGGCGATGGCCGCGGCCGAGCTGTCCCGCTCCTGACCGCTGCCGTCGCCGAACTCCAGATCCCAGTACGCGACGCGGTCGTCGGGCAGGCAGGCGAGGAAGTGGTCGGCGCAGGTCCTGGCGGCGGCGAGCAGCGCGGGGTCGCCGAGGTGCCGGTGGTTGAGGCTGAAGCCGTAGATACCCCAGGCCTGCCCCCGGGCCCAGCAGGAGTGGTCGGCGTGGCCCTGTTCGGTCTCCCCACGCAGTGGGGCACCGCTGACCGTGTCCCAGTAGAAGGTGTGGAAGGTGGTGCCGTCCGGACGCAGGATGTGCTGGCGCAGTTGAGCGGTGTGCCGGCGGGCCGCGGCGGCGTAGCGGTCGTCGCCGGTGGTCTGGCTGGCCCAGAAGAGCAGCGGCGTGTTCATGAGGCTGTCGATGATCGTGCGGCCGCGTTGGCGGGGGTCGTTCAGGTCGCCCCAGGCCTGAATGATCCCGGCGGGTTCGAGGACACGCGTCATCAGGTGGTCGGCGGCGGCGAGAGCCGCGTCTCGGGCCCGCGGGTCGCCGGTACGACGAGCCGGGGTGACGCAGGAGAGGGTGTAGAGGAACCCGAGATCGTGGGTGTCCAGGTCGATGCCGCCGGTCATCCGGGCCGCGAAGCTGTCCACGTGTGACACCGCGGCCCGCAGGTAGCGATCGTCACCGGTCAGGTCGTGTGCCAGCCAGAGCATGCCCGGCCAGAAGCTGGTGGTCCAGCCGACGTTGGCGCCCTCGGGCTGGCCAGCACTCGGTGGCCGGAGCAGGTAGCGGTTGGCGTCGGTGGTGTCCCCGGGGTACCGGTCGCCGAAGGTGACGATGTTCGCGTCGACGATACGTATCGCGGCGGCCACCGCGGCGGCCGTGGCTTCTGCGTCGGAGCTGGGACGGACGTCGGTCGCCGTCATGGATGCTGTTCTCCCTCGTGTGTCCGGTCGGTGCCGGGCAGGTGTGTCATCGGCGTCCCGGCTCGGTGGCCGGCACGTGGTGTTCCGGGGCTCGGGGTGCGGTCGCCGGCCGGTCGAGGGCGGCGCGCATGGTGAATCGGCTGTTGGCCCAAACGACGTAGAGCAGTGGCGCGGCGGCGAGACCGAGCGCGATCGCGGGGCGGGCCGCCAGAATCTGGGCGAGCAGCGCGAGCACGAGCAGCGACGCGGCGGTGAGGTACCACCGGCGCACCGCCAGATACACGCAGGCGCGAGCCACCTCGCGCAGCGGCGCGGTGGGCCGCTCGGCGACGGTCACCAACCCGAGCAGCGTGGTCGCGACGGTGAGGACGATCAGGGCCGCCAGCACCGGCAGGGCGAGTGCCCCGACCCGGTGGCCCCACGCGGCGCGGGCGTCGACGGCGAGCACGACCAGGGCGGCCATGGCCGCCGCCGTCCAGAGCATCGCCGGCCGGGCAGTGGCTCGCCAGGCGCGGCCGTAGGTGCGCAGCACCCCGCCGGAGTCGCCGGCGGAGTAGGCGGACATGACCGCGAAGACCGCACAGAGCCCCGGCGCGCAGAGCGGGGCGGTGAGCGCGTACAGCGGCCAGGAGCGCGCCGCCTCGGTGGTGAACGCGAGCGTCACCAGTGGCAGGCAACCGAGCACCAGCAGCAGGTTGCTGACGAGCGCGACGTAGAACCCGTCGAAGACGGCGGTGATGGTGTCGTGGCGCGAACGCATGGGCCTCAGCCCTTCAGTCCGGTCGAGGCGATGCCCTCGATGAAGTAGCGCTGGCCGAGCAGGAAGATGACCGCGACCGGCAGCACGGACAGCACCGAGCCCGTCATGATCAGCGCGTACTCGGCGTTGTACTGGGAGATGAAGGTGTTCAACCCCAACTGGATGGTGCGCAGCTCCGGACTGCGCAGGTAGATCAGTGGGCCGAGGTAGTCGTTCCAGGTGGTCACGAACGTCAGCAGGCCCAGGCTGGCCAGCGCCGGTCGGGACAGCGGCAGCATGATCCGTCGGTAGATGCCGAACTCGCTGAGCCCGTCCACCCGCGCCGCTTCGCTGAGTTCCTCGGGGATCGTCTCGTAGAACTGCTTCATCAGGAACACGCCGAACGCGCCGAACGCCTGCAGCGCGACGATCGACCACAGCGTGTTCGACAACTGCAGCTTCGACATCAGGATGAACTGCGGGATCATGTACGACTGCCAGGGCACCGCGATCGTCCCGACGTACGCCAGGAAGAGCGCATTGCGGCCGGGAAAGCGGACCCGGGCGAAGCCGTAGGCGGCGAAGCTGCCGGTCACCACCTGTAGGAGGGTGACGACCCCCGACAGCAGCAGCGTGTTCCCCAGCCACGTCGTCATGTCCGAGCGCTGCCAGATGTCGAGGTAGTTTCGCCACACCACGGGATCGGGGAGCCAGGTGATCGGGATGGTGAAGACGTCGCTGTTGGTCTTCAACGACGCCACCACCATCCAGTAGAACGGCAGCAGCAGCCCGGCCGCCGCGAGCACGAGGGCGGCGTACCCGACGAGCCGCCAGCCCCGGGACCGGACCGGTCGGCCGGGCGCGCTGCGGTTGTCGGGCGCGGCGACGGCCGGGGCAGGCAGGGAGAGGTCGGTCGCGGTCATCAGCTGTTCCTCCGCTTGTTGACCATGAACTGGATGACCGTGATGCTGAAGCAGATGGCGAACAGGACGATGGAGACCGCCGAGGCGTAGCCGAACTGGTTCTCCTCGAAGCCCTTCTGGTAGATGTACTGCGAGAGCACCAGTGTCGACTGGCCGGGTCCGCCGCCGGTCATCACGAGGATGAGGTCGAAGACCTTGAAACTTTCGATGGTGAGCAGCACGGTGACGAAGAAGGTGGTGTGTCGTAAGCCGGGGAGGGTCACGTGCACGAACCGCTGCCACGGTGTGGCGCCGTCGGTCTCCGCCGCCTCGTAGAGCTGGGCCGGGATGGTCTGCAGGCCAGCCAGGAACAGCAGCATGTAATAGCCCATGTAGCGCCAGGTGCCGACGATGATGACCGCCGGCATCGACCAGGTCGACGATGCGGTCCAGCCCGGCGCATTGTCCACCCCGACGGCACCGAGGAGAGCGTTGATCGGGCCGTACTCCGGACTGAAGAGCTGGTTCCACACGACCGCGATCGCCACGATCGAGGTGATGTAGGGGAAGAAGGCGACGGTGCGGAAGAACCGCACGCCGCGCAGTTTGCGGTTGAGCAGCAGCGCCAGCCCGAGTGACGCGACGAGGGTCAGCGGGATGTGGAAGACGGTGTAGTAGACGGTGTTGCGCAGTGCGGTCCAGAAGCTCGCGTCATCCCACATTCGCCGGAAGTTGGCGGTGCCGGTCCACTCGGCCACCCCGAAGACGTTCCAGTTGGTGAAGGCCACGTAGAACAGCACGGCGACGGGTAGCAGGGTGAGCACGGCGAAGCCGACGAAGTTGGGAAGGATGAACGACCAGCCGGCGACCGTGTTGCGCGACACCAGCCGCCGGTTCCTGGGTCTCGTGTGCGGCAATGTTGCCATAGGGAGTCTCCGGAAGCGTTCGGCCTGGTGGCGGGACCGGCGTGCGGCTCAGGCGCGCCGGGCCCGCCATCAGCTCACTGGTTGAGGACTTCGTTCTTGGCGCGGGTCTGCGCCTTGCTCAGCTCCGCGTCGACGCCCTTGCTGTCGGAGAGGATCGCCGAATGCGTCTCGTTGAGGAGGTTTTGCAGGCCGGCGGTGTGCTTCGACACCGGGTTCTCCGGCTTGATGGTGTGCTTGGCGTAGGCGAACTTCGACAGGTCGTCCTGCGGTACGCCGTCCAGCCCGAACAGCGTCGCGGTGACCGCGTCGGTGACCTGGGCCGGGGTGATGCCGATCCCGGCCAGGGCCTTGCCGGCATCCGGGCCGGCCGCGTACTGGAGGAACGCCTTGGCCGCGGCGGTCTTGGACTTGCTGATCTTCGGGTTGATCCCCAACCCGGTTGGGTCACCGAAGGTGACAGGTGTGGCGGAGGTGCCGGTGGTGGACTTGTCGAACTGCGGTGCCGGTGCGATTCCCCACTGGAACGTGTCGGCGTCACCGCTCTTTCGCTGGTTGAGCAGCGTAGCCACGTACCAGGTGCCCATCAGCAGCATCGCCGACTGCTGCTTGCCGAACTGCGCCTGGTAGGTGAGTTTGTTGGTCTTCGCGGTGCCGAAGGTCGGCTGCGCGCCGGTCGCCTGCAGGTCCAGTGACCGCTCGTAGTACGGCTTCAGGTAGCCGAAGTCCCCGGAGAGCAGGTCCGCGTTGGGGGTCTGGGCGAGCGCGAATCCCTGCACTGTCGACTGGAAGGTGTGCTGGTACGCGCCTGTCGCGTTCGAGCCGGCCGCCTTCAGCCCGGTGTGCAGTCGCTTCGTCGCGTCGGTGTAGTCGTCCCAGGTCCAACTGCCGTCCGGCGGCGCCACCTTCGCCTTCGCGAACAGATCCTTGTTGTAGAACAACACCCACGAATCCTGCCGGTACGGCACCGCGTACGCCTTGCCATCCACCTGGTACGACGCGAGCGCCGGGCCCGAGCCGAGACCGGAGGTGGCGTCGGAGACGTCGAGCAGCTGACCACCGCTCTGGTACGTGTAGAAGTTCTTGAGGTTCTTCATGACGTAGACGTCCGGGGCGGTGCCGGCGGCCAGGTCCGTGATCATCTGGGTGTCGTAGTCGTTGCCTGCGGCGTACTCCTTGAGCTCCACTGTCACGTTCGGGTGGGTCGCCTTGAAGCCGTCGGCGAGCGTCTTGAACTCTGGCGTGGACGACAGGCTCCAGCCGGCCAGGGTGATCGTCACCGGGGCGTTGGGGTCGACTGGCTCGTCTCCGCCGCCGCAACCGGCGAGAACAAGCGTCAGGGCCGTCGCAGCGCTGATGACGGCCGGTATCGCACGCTTCATCCCTTCCTCCTCAGGTCAAGGGCCCGGACGGGCCCGCACTGCTACCAGGCCGCTTGGGTGGGCCGGGCATGCTCCGTGTCCAGACGGGTCGACGTGCTGATCCCGTCGGGCCAGTCGACCGCCAGGTGAAGGCCGTGGCCGTCCTCGTCGACCACGGCCTGGCATGCCCGCCCGGCGGTGGCTACCGGCATCCTGGACAACTCGGTGAAGGTGGCGACCCATGCGCCCGGCCGGACAGGGTGGTCCAGCCAGGGCACGACCAGCCCGCCGGCCAGGGGCCCGCCGTGCGGGACGGCGGTGGCGCCGGCCGTTCCGCCGCCGTGCACGCTCTCCAGCACGCTGGTCAGGCCGGCGCCGGTCACGGCCGCCACACCGCCGTGGAGGTCAGCCGTCGCGTCTCCGGCAACGGCCCAGCCGCCGATTCGCAGCCGCAGCGCAGCCGCCTCGACGCCGTCGGCGAGGCCGTCGACGCGGGTCAGACGCAGCTCCCAGGGGCCGCGGACCAGCGAGTACACCGTGAGGTGCCCGGCCGGTCGGGACTGGCCCAGGAGGCCGCCGCCGTGATCGCGCTGACCCGGATTCGGGTCGACCCAGTGGGCGAGGGCACGTGACCCGGCCACACCCACGCCGTCGGTGTCGACGCGCACGGTCAGCAGGCGCATGCCGGCGCGGTGCGTGACCCGGCCCGCGTCGTCGACGAGAGTGACGGACTGGTCGAGCGGGCTGGCCCAGCCGCTGTCGTCGAGGACGGGGCTGGTGGCGGTGGAGTAGCCCAGTCGGGCGTAGAGCGGGGAATCTGAGACGGTGGCACCCTCGACGGCGTGGTCGGTGCCGTGGTTGACGACGCGAACGATGCCGTCGGCACGGGTGCCGCAGACCAGCCAGCCGGGCGCGGGTATCGCCCGCAGCGTGTCCCGCTCCTGCACCGGCAGGGGCTCCTCGGGGTTCGTCCAGACAGGATGGTCGGCGGGTAGCGCGATGCCGAGTAGGCCCTTGCTGGCCCAGTACGGCGAGCCCGGCCCGGAGTACGACTGCGCGAGTCGCGGCCACGGCCCGTGCCACCCGAGGGTGAGCAGGCCCCGTTCATCCAGGGCGCCGTTGGCGACGAAGTGGCGCACGATGCGGGTGGCCGCGCCGCGCAACCGGCCGAGGCTGACCGAGGGCACGCCGGCGATGGCGCCGACCCAGAACGGCGCCGCCGCGGCGAAGCGGTAGGTCAGGCTTCGCCCCTGGATCAACGGCGATCCGTCGGCGCCCACGAGCGCGACCGCGTCGGCGAGGAAGCGGTCGAGGCCGGCAAGGTCCCGTTCGCGGCGCTGCTCGGCGAGGTCGGCGGCGCCGGCCATCCGGGCCCACAGCGTCGGGTAGAGGTGCAGGGCCCAACCCACATAGTGGTCGTAGGCGCGGTCCGGCCCGTCGGACATCCAGCCGTCCCCGCGGACGAAGCCGTCGTGCGTGGTGAGGTCCTCGTTCATCTCGTCGAGCGAGTGCGGCCCGCCTACCGACCGCAGGAACGTCTGGACGACCAGCCGGAACCAGACCCAGTTGATCCGCGGGTAGGTGTCGTCGCCGACCGTAGGGCGCAGATAGTCCACCACCCGCTCTCGCACCGCCGACGGCAAACGGTCCCAGATCCACGGGCGGGTCAGGTCCAGGACCAGCGCGATGGAGGCAGCCTCCACCTTGGCCTGTGGGTGCTCGTCCAGACGCACCCAGCGGTCCGGAGAGCTCGGGTCGGTGCCAGCGGCGATGCCGGCCGCGTACCTGTCGACGAGTTCGTCCACGCCCACCCCCTGGGCACCCGCGATGCGGAAGCCGGCCAGCAGGAAGGTGCGCGCGAACCCCTCCAGGCCGTCGACGGCCCGCCCGTAACCGCCCTCCGGCCCGGGAAACGTGACGAGGGCGTGCCCGGGCGACGCGAACGGCCGGGCGGCGGCGAGCATCCGATCGGCGAGGGTCAACCAGTCATCCCGGTGCCAGGTCGCGGCGGCGGGGGCACAGGGGTTCGTCCCCGGTGCCAGCCGGCCGGCCGGCCCGAACGTCATCCGAGGTCCTGTCGCATCGAGCCGTCTCCGTGGAATGTGGCGAGCGGGGCGTTGCCCATGAATGTGACGTACAGACATCTGCCGGGTTTCCGAAGTAAAACGCTCACAACAGAGCAAGTCAATGCTGTTCTCAAACCTATATGGACACAACCGATCATGGGAGCGCATAGCGCAGTTTCAACGCGCCAAGTGCTCTGATACGATCACAATCGTTCATAGCCGCTCTACCGTCCGAGGAGTCATGACCGTCGCAGACCGCCTCGCG
This sequence comes from Micromonospora sp. NBC_01638, assembly GCF_045209745.1. Classification (NCBI taxonomy): domain Bacteria; kingdom Bacillati; phylum Actinomycetota; class Actinomycetes; order Micromonosporales; family Micromonosporaceae; genus Micromonospora; species Micromonospora sp. NBC_01638. The sequence continues at coordinate 5,007,119 of NZ_CP109273.1, read as the reverse complement.
GACCTGCTGGCCGCGGTGTGGCGCGGTCACCGGACGGAACCGCCGGCACGGGTGCTCACGTCGCCGGACGACGCCGAGGACCTCGACCCGGACCAGGCGACCTCGCCGCCCCACATCCACCTGCTCGTCGCCGGCCAGGCGCAGCTCGGCGACGGCCACGCCGAGACCTCCGCGTTGGACGGCGTCAGCCGGCAGCCGGGTTCGGCGCCGTGCGCCGCGACGACCCGGCGGAGCACGACTTCTATGCTCTTCGACGGATGGGTGGATCAGCCGATCCGGCTCGCGATCAACGTCACCGCGTTCGACCCGGCCGGCGAGTTCGTCCGCACCCTGCAAGAGCTCTCGCCGCACGAAGCGTTCCCCGGAGGTCCCCCATGACCAAGGACAGTCCTGTCGTCGCCACGGCGGAGGGCTCCCGAGGGCCGCTTCAGGTCGCCCGCCGCCAGCAACTGTTGGCAGCCCTGCAACGGGACGGCTCGATGCGCATCTCTGACCTGTCCCACGTGCTGGGCGCCGCGCCGGTCACCATCCGGCGCGACATTGCGGAGCTGGCCGCCGAGGGGTTGGTTCGCCGCGTCCACGGTGGGGTCGCCCTGATCCTGCCGGACGACGCCCCGGCAGCAGACGAGGCACCTGTCGCCGGCCTGGACCCGCTGGTCGGGCGCGCCCTCGGCATGCTCGTGCCCTCGTTGGACTACTACTGGCCGGACGTGGCTCGCGGCGTCGAGGGGGCAGCCCGCGAGCTCGACATGCGCGTGGTTCTGCGCGGCTCCTCCTACGACACCGAGGACGACCAGCCGCAACTGGCCCGCCTCGTGGAGCGGATGGGCGTCGACGCGCTCATCATCGCGCCGAGCATGGACGCCCCGAGCGCCGAGCGCACCATCGAGTGGCTCGACCAGGTCGGCCTCCCGGTCGTCCTGCTGGAACGCACCGCTTCGGTAGGCAGCCACCACGCGGTCATGGAGTCGGTGGTCACCGACCACGCACTCGGTGCAGCCATGGCGGTACGCCACCTCACCTCGCTCGGACACCGCAAGGTCGGCCTGGTGCTCGACGCCAACAGCCCCACCAGCCAGCACGTACGGCGCGGCTGGCTCGACGCCACGACCGAGTGCGGCCTCGATTCGGACGCGACGGTGGTGGCCGTGGTGCCCGACGCACGGTCACCGGAGCGGGACACCGTACTCAACGACGTCCTCGACCGGTGCCAGGCGACCGGGACGACGGCACTGCTGGTGCACGCCGACGCCGAGGCCATCGCGCTGGTGCAGCACTGCGAGGAGCGGCACCTTTCCGTTCCCGGCGACCTCTCCATCGTGGCGTACGACGACGAGGTCGCCGGGCTCTTCAGCCCGCCGCTGACCGCGGTCCGACCGCCGCGACGCTCGATCGGACGGGCCGCCGTGCGTCTCGTCGCCGACCGGCTCGTCGACCCCGACCGCCCCACTCACCGGATCGTCATCAGCCCGTCACTGCGGATCCGGGAGTCGACCGCGCCGCCACCCGCGTAGGCGGTATGCCCCGGTCCGGAACGTTCGGACAGGGCAAGCCAGGGTGATCCGGACCGTTCACCTGGCGCGGGCGGGTCGGCCGTGACCCCGTGCCGGGGATACGCCACGAGTTGCAGTTGCAGGTGCACGCGCACGCATACCAGCTACGGGGTCCGGCCGTGCCCGTCACAACATCACGGACCAATGCTCCACCGCATCCTGCCGACGAGCACACACATCACCGGAGGCGACTAAATGAGCGCATCGCTACTATGGGCAGCTCGGCGGACCGAGGCGATTTGAACCCACGAGAACCTCATGTCGAGCCTCGTTCAGGACTCTCCTGGAGTGCGGCAACGACGACTGCAGCATGAACGCGAGGCCCACCCCCGGCGGCGGCGAGTTGATCACGTATCCCGACGGCACCACCGAAAGGCACGACAGGAACGGCAACAAGGTCGGGGGGTGCGACAAGAAGTGCAAGGACGACAAGAAAAACAAGGACAAGGACAAGGCTAGGGACAAGGACAAGAAGAAGGAAGATAGCAAGTTCAAGAAGCGGGTTGCCTTTACGGCGGGAGTGTTGGACAATATAACCGAGGTCCTTGGATACATTCCCGGCTGGATCTGCAATATCTGTGCGGCCGGGGTACTGATTCTCGGTGCAGTCTCCGCCATCCTCTACCTAGTTGCCGGCAAGATCGGAAAAGCGATCGCGACGATCATTGGTGTTGGGCTGGGGGCCCTTGCTGGCGGGGGTGCGAAGAAGCTGATGGATACTCTTGTGAGCCGCTACTGGGTGAAGGCGCTGCAACTCACCAGCCATCTGAGGGGTAAGCAGGGGCGGCGTTTGCTCGCAAGAGCCCTGACAACGACGTATGCGACAAAGGTTGACAGCATGCTGGCTTCGGCTCAGGGGATCATGGCATCGGTGTATTCTAGCCTGTCGAGCGCGGTCGTAGAGGAATGATGAGGAGGGGGGACTCGGAGGCCCTTGATCGAGTGCGAAGGGTAGGTTACTGCAGGTGAGGAACCCTCGGTCCAGGTACTACCAGTCCCCCCGCAATAGGCTTACCTGGCGTCAATTCGCGTGGATCGTTGCTGTCGCCGCGGTTTTATTGATGATGGCCGGCTTGCTCTGGTGGCAGATCTCTGCCTCGGCGCGTCATATCAGAGCGACAGGCAATCCGGTGAGTGGGACTGTCGTTGGTGTGCACCATAAGAAGAGCATAGATCTCGTTGATATTGAGTACACGGGGGGCGGCGGCCTTGATAATAAGGTGGAATTAGCGGTATGGGCCTATGGTTATGATGTAGGTGATGATGTGGCGCTATACGTCGACCCTAAAGGTGGCGGCGCCGTCATAGCCGATGCCTTTTCAAGCGGCTCATACTGGTCTGCGCATCTCGCAATCGATCTCGCTATCGGCGGGGTTCTGCTTCTCCTGATTGCCGTCGGACGTGTTACTTGGGGCCGAATAAGAAAGGCTTAGTACTCCAACGTCACTTGGCTTCGGCGTTGGGCGTGGCGCAGGCATGAGGACGGCCACCGCGTTGATCATCGATGGTTTGTGGGGACAACCGAAGATCGTGCGGTGGCCGCGGGCCACAGCCTAGACCTTGACCCAATGCCGTTAAGTTCGTGCGTTTGGGCAGGCCAGTAGCGGTGTGGGTGGGCCGGGGTGGCGGATGTTCTGGTCGGTGGGTCGTTTGACGCGGTAGGAGTTGTGTCGGGCGCGTTTGAGTACGCGGGGGCAGGTGCGGTGCCGGCGTGGCGGGTTGGGCCGGCGGCGGATCTCGCCGATGGCGTCGGTGAGGGCCTCGTCCAGGTGCTCAGGGGGTAATGGCCGCCTGGTCGGTGACCTGGCGGCGCACGACGCGGAGGCCTTTGATGAAGGACATGCGGTCGGGGTCGTAGCCGGCGGGGTCGGCGGCGTCCAGCAGGAGCGCGCGGATGGCGTAGTGGGCCAGCAGCAGTCCCCACATTTGTTGTTCGACCAGGTCGGGTGTCTTCGAGCGTAGGACTTCGCCTCGGCCGCGCAGATCAGTCTTGATTTCGTCCAGGGCGGATTCCTCCTCCCAGCGCTGGTGGTAGGCCTCGGCCAGGTCGAGTGCCGGCACCTCGTCGGGGTCGAGCACGGTGGTGACCACCGCGATCAGTTCGCCGTCGGGGTTGCGGTCCGGCACGGTGTACTCCACGACCCGCACCAGGCGGGCCAGGTCGGTGGGGATGTTCCGGCCGGTCTTGACGTCGGCGACCAGCCGGGCACGCCGGTCGGCGTCCAGCCCGGGCCGGTAGATCAACGCCAGGTAGGAGCCGTCCGGCAGCCACCGCAGATGCCCGACCGATATCGAGGCTCCGATCCGCCAGGCCAGATCGGCGCCGGTCGCGGCGAAAGCGTTGAACAGCTCGAAGGAGAACAAGCCGGCGTCGGCCAGCACGAGCATGCCCGGGCCGACCCGGTCGACCAGGTCGGCGACCAGGGTGCGTTCCCCGGTGCGGCACGAGCCCAACACCGCGCCCACGATCGCGTGGCTGGCGCATTCCGCGAGGGCCGCGACGTGCAGTTTCGGGTACGCCGACGCCTTCGGCCCTGATCCCATCTTCCCGAACCGCTCGACGTTGTCGGCGGTGTCGGCCACGTCGAAGCTGGTCGCGTCGATGGCCATCAACCGTCGGCGGGCCAACCAGGCGCTCTTCGTTCCCGACGTGGCCAACGGCACCGCCGCCCGGTCGAACAACGCGGCCATCGGCTCCGGTCCCAACCGCTGGCGGGCCTGCGTGATCGCCGACGCCGTCGGCACCTGCCAGTCATCAGTCCACGACCCGAGCTTGCGCAGGTTCCCCACGAGCAGGCGCATCACCTCGTCGTAGGACTCGGAGAAGAACAACCCCATCGCGATCACGTAGCGGATCATCACGTGAGCCGACAGCCGCCGGCTGCGTTTCTCCCGCCGTCCAGTGCGGTTAAGGACCTCTTCCAGCAGGTCACGGTCATACCGGGCCGCCAACACGCCCAATCCAATATGGTCGGTCAACCGACCCTGCGGCCGCGGTGCGGACTCCAACCCCGACGAGATCACGGCCGGCCACCCTACCCGCCGCCACCCCCACGATCAGCTCACCACGCTGACCTCGACAGACGGCTTATCTGAACGGCATTGGTTCAGGACTTGTCATTACTTGTCAAAACCTCTCGTTACCGAACGTAGCCATCCCGACCTTGTCATTAACTGCCAGGAATCGGCATTGAGCTGCACAGACACGATCAAGCGATGATCGCTACTTATCACTGGTTGTCAATCACAGGCGGGGGTTTTCGGGGGGTAAACGGGGGCGACAGGGCGTCTGCGTTGGTGATGACGTCGCGTCTCAAGCCTGGCTCGCGGCGGTGACCGGCTCTCCCGGCCACAGACCGCACAAACAACAGCCCCCTAAGCCCTCCGGTGCAGCCATCCCTCCTACAGCTTGGAGCCTGATATAAAGTTCCCTCGCGGCAACTGATGGAGGCAGCACTCAATGGCCGAGAAGCCGGTTTCACACGGATTGGGTTTCGGTAACGGCAGCATCCTCGAGTACCCGGATGGCAGCGTCGAGTACCGGCCGACGGGGAAGCTGCTCTCCGCCTTCAGAGTCTGATGCGCGACATCTCTGGATTCTCGGTTCGCAAGGTGACCCGGGACGACAAGAAGCGACTCAAGGCATCGTCGATGCAGCAGGTTCTGACTGTCCAAGGTTCCGGCACGACCCTCGCTGAAGTCCCAGTGAACTACGGAACGGCCGAGAAGATTGAGCAGTGGTTCCGCAGCCATCCAGACTTCGGCAAGTCGTCTCAGGCGGCAGTAGCACCGCCTCAACCGGGAGTTTCGGTCGCCGACGAGCTCGCCAAGTTGGCGCAGCTCCGGGACGCTGGCGTCCTGACGCCAGAGGAGTTTCTCGCCCAGAAGAAGAAGCTCTTGGGCTGATTCACAGGACCAAGCATCAAGCGAACGGGCACAGCCAACGACCCCTCACCGGTGCTGCGCTCGCTGGTGACGGCAGCGGGACCGGACCGGCGGGCCGCCGTCCACCCCGCGAATCGCGGTGTCCAGGGCCCACGCGTCGGTATCCGTGCAGACCCGCCAGATCGTCGACCGCGACGGCCGGCCCACCGGCAACGCACCAGCCCGCAGGTACAGATCGGTCAACACTGCGGGCGGCACGTTGGCCACCCAGCCCGCCATCGCCGTGTACCCGCTGGGTAGGCCAGCGCCGTTAGGAGAGCTCTGACCAGCGCGTATCGGTATGGCTGGGTGAAGGCGGCGGCGTTACGCGCGGCCTCGCGCTCCTGGGGTGAGCGGTGGTGCCAGTCGGCGTATGTCCTCCGTTCGTGACCCAACGGGCGCTCGACGCGTGGAGAACACTCCCGCTTCTTCGCCAGGCCTCATCGATCGCCTGGTCCTCGGGGCGCTGCGGCAGGTCGCCGCTACCTGACCGAAGACGAAGTCCAGCAGCGCGTCTGCCGGCGCGTGCGCGACGCGCTGACCGTGGATACCGAGGTGGTGGTGGCCCACTCGCTCGGCTCGGTGGTGGCGTACGAGGCGCTTCACGCAGTAGAGGCTTCGTCCCCCGGGCGCTGGCCACGCTCGGCATCCGTGGGATGATCTTCGATCGGTTTGAGCCGTCGCCGCAGGCTGGCGCCGAACGGTGGCCGCCGCAGCTGAGGAACTGGAGTCTCCAGGACCGTCTTGGTCAACTGCCGGAGCAGCCCCTCCGGACCAGTCAACGACAGGCCCTGCTCCTTCGCCGCCCGGACCAACTCGACGGCGGCCTTCGCTTCCGCCGACGGCTCCGCCCGCTTCTTACGTCCGGTCTGGTCGTTCTGTGTCGCGGTCATCACGGCACCCTCCTCACCAGGCACAACGCCTGGCAGGTCAGGCCGGAAACACCCTTAGATCCACAGACCCCCGGTCAGACCCGCCCGGCTGAATAGCCAGCGGCACACCGCAGCATCGAGGGCGTCCGCGTCGATACCGGTCAGTACCCGGGACAGGGTGCTGTCGTCAGGCACCCGCCGGACACCGGTGAACGCGTCGCGGGTTGCACCGAGACGCTCCCACGCCGCTCCGGCAGGTCGGCGGCCCAGTCAACGATCTCCATGACGCGGCTCGATTCCCGAAACCACCGCCGCGATCGCGAGCAGTCCCGGCAGCGGATGGATCCGGCCGCCAGCGTCCCGTGGGTCCGGGACCCGGGCGAGGGCCTGCAGCAACCCTGGCGTGTCCTGTTCCGACAGCGGCAAAATTCGCCGCTGCACCGATCGCGACTCCTGCGTGACAAGACGCCTTTGATAAACAGCGTAAGGCCCGGCTACCTGAACGGCATTGATCGAGGTCTTGACTCTATGCGCCGCCCTGCTCATGATTTACTGCAGCGGTTCAAAAGTGAGGGTAAATGTGATGACGCAGGTAGAGCCACCGGCAGGAGGCCCCACATCAACCGTCACTCTCAGCGAGCTTGGACAAAATGGCCGACTCGCGCGTGCCAGTCCAGGCACGAGGGACTGGCTGACACGTAGGGCCCATCGGCGGGAACTGAGTATCGCGAGCCTCGGTTCGGTGCTCCTCGCTGTCGCGATGATCTGGCTGATTCCGCCGTACGCGGTTCGCGTGGTGACTGCCGGCGCCAAGACTGTGCCGATCGCCGACCCGGCCCACACCATCGTCGGTGACGTGGGTGACCCGACGGCCCAAGCATGGCTGGTGGGATGGGGTGGCCACGCTCTCACCCACGGTCTGCGTGGCCTGTGGGATACCAACGCTTTCTATCCCGACACGTACGGCCTAGCCCTGAGCGACAGCCTGCTCGGCTATGCCCCGGCAGGGCTGATAGGCAACGGTGTAGTCGGCGCCGTGCTGCGCTACAACATCCTGTTCGTGCTGGCTTTCGCGCTCGCCTTCCTCGGCGGCTACGCGCTCCTGCGCCAACTTGGCGCGAATAAGGTCGCCGCCGCGGTAGCCGGGGCCGCCCTCGCCTACGCGCCCTGGCGCTACGGCCACGACGGCCATTTGAATATTCTCTCCACCGGTGGTATCACTCTGGCCCTGGCGATGCTGGCGCGCGGCCACGGACTCTCGTTCACCCGCGGCTACCTTGCCGAACGAGTCCGGCCGGGCTGGGCGTTCGCTGGCTGGCTGGTCGCGGCCTGGCAGGTCAGCCTAGGCTTCGGCGTGGGGCTGGGATTCGTATACGTCCTCGCCGCCCTCTGCCTGATCACACTGATAGCCTGGCTGATCCACCGCCCACGCCTTAGCCTCCGGCTGATCGTCGGTGATCTGATCGGCGGGCTGGTCTTCACCGCGGTGACCGGATACTTCGCGTACGCGTACCAACACGTGCGCGAGCTCAACCCAGATGTCACCCGGGACTGGGACTACGTCGCGTTTTTCTCCCCGACACTGCGCGGACTTCTCGTGGCGCCGCAGTCCTCGCTGCCCTGGGGCACCCTGCACAACGACGCCCGCACCGCTCTTGGTGACGTATCGACTGAGAAAGTGCTGCTATGCGGGTATGCACTGTATCTACTGGCCTTCGCCGGCCTGTTCCTATCCCGCTGGTCACCGGTGCAACGGCTTCTGCTGCTGTTTGGGGCGGTCGTCGGAGTGTTGTTCGCGCTGGGCACGAACGGGCCGATCTACCGCCTGCTCTATCTTCACGTGCCCGGGTTCGATGGATCCCGTACACCAGGCCGGTTGATCTTGTGGCCCACTCTCTGCCTGGCCATCCTCGCGGCCGGCCTGGTTACCCACCTGGCCGAGGTGGCTCGCAGCGGCGCCAAGCCGAAATGGTCGGTGAGATCGGCACGGCTACTGACCGTTCCGTTGCTGGTCCTCGTGCTAGCTGAGGGCCTGCCTGACCTGGACCACCCCCAAACCCCAGCCGAACCGGCCGCGATGGCGCTAGCCTCCGCGCACGCTCCGATCATGGTATTGCCGTCCAACGACGGCATCGACCTCAACGTCCTACTTTGGTCGACCAACGGTTTTCCCACCATGGTCAACGGTGCGGCCAGCTACACCACACCCAACCGTCAGGCGATCCGCGACGTTATAGCGACCTTCCCCAGCAAGCCGGCCTTGGATCGGTTGCACCAGCTCGGCATCCGCAGCATCGTCCTGCTGCGCAACCGGGTCGAAGGTACCCCATATGAACCACTGCTTGACATCCCCGACGTACCCGGCATCACCCGCCACGACGTCGAGTCAGACGTGGTTTACACCATCGACACCAACACGAAATGATGTTGGGCGTGTCCTCGGGATACGAGGATCGTTCTGTCTGAACGTGAGGAGGGGTGAGCAGCCGCCGTGGATCGTCTCGGACGAACTCTGGGCCGAGGTCAAACCGCTGCTGCCACCCCGACCACCACGCCGGCACCGGTTCCCCGGGCGTAAGCGCCTCGACGACCGCAGAGTGTTGTGCGGAATCCTGTTCATGCTTCACACCGCGATTCCGTGAAGGTTCCTGCCCCAGGAGTTGGGGTTCGGCTTTGGGAAGACCTGCTGGCGCAGGTTGCGGGACTGGAACGACGCCGGCCCACCGCCGGAACACGCCGACAGGCCGAGTGCCAGGACCCCGGCGCTGGCGACGCTCAGTAGCCAGCGAAATCGCTTGGTGCTTACCATCTGGTCTCCTCCTCAAGATCCGCCCGACGCACACCTGAGTCGAGTGGAGGTTATGTCCTTTAGGTCACGCTCGGATGCGCTGACAACCGACGCGGATGTTATCGTTAACACTCCGAAGGGCGCAAGACATTGAGTTGGCGGATCTTGCGGGCGGCGGCGTCGACGGTGAAGCTCAGCCGCAGGTCGGCGGGCTTGTCGCCGGTGAGCGTGACGATCACGACCTTGCTCACCCAGCGGGGTTCTCAGAGGGACCTGCCTGCCGCGCACGTCCGCGTGCCACTGGTTCTCCCGTTCGGTTGGCTCGCCAGGCGGCCCGGCTTGGCCGCCAGAGAGGACGAGTGATCACAGGCCCAGGGTGACGGCTGCCAGGTTGGTGGTAGGCGGTGGCCCGGGACGGGAAATGATGCCCTTGCCCTTTGTGCTCGATGCCGCGAAGTCACCGCACAACGACTCCGCGAGACTCGCCACGACGGAGTTGTGGAACTGTTTCGGACGCGGTGTATCTGTGTCCACGCTCCCGCCGTCCGCCAACGGCGGATCACCCCAGGCTCTGGGCCACCTGTCCCCGTAACCCAGAGACCCGTGTCGCGGTCAGCGAGCCGGCCCAGCCACGCTCTGGCGCGCGACCAGGGTGGGTGCGATGGTCTCGCGCAGCGCGCCGCCGCTGTCCGTCTCAATCTGGGTCAGCAGCATCTCCAGGCTCGCCTGGGCAGACCTGGCTACCCCAAACCAGCTGAACAGTTACAACCCGGGCTGCCGTATTAGGCTACGTGCATTGGCGTCCTTGACACACTCCAGATGGTAGCGCTAACATCGGCCAGAATTGTTAACGCTAACAATGCGCGCCCATGTTAGCGCTCACGCAGCCCAGACGGAAGGTTAGGAACCTAATGGCTATCAAGAGGACTGTTGGAATGGGACGTCGAGGTTTAGCGGCTATTGGCCTTGCTCTCGCGGTCGGAGTAGGGGTGGGCCAACTGGCACCGATTGTGCCGGCCTCGGCGGAGAAGCCCGCGCAGGGCCTCGGACCCCAGACCCCGTCCGCCAAGGTGCCGCTGACTGGTGTCGACATGTCGCAGACCTATGTGAACCCGGTCAATCTGCCCGGGATGGCGGTGCGCAACATCGTAGGTACGATGCCGCCCACGGATGCGAACGTTGCCAACACATCGCAAATTCCAGCCAGCTTGAACCTGGAGACGTGGACGGCAGCGTCCGGGCGGACTCTCGCGAGCCGATCCACCGTCGGTTTCACCAGGATTTCGGAGAACTCGGCACGGACCGGGGCGGACTGGTCCGCGCTGAACGTCGACGGGACCATCTATCTCTACGCATCCGGCGCCATGCAGAACGCACCGAACAACAACCGCACTGTCTGGTCCACTACCGACTACCTCACGTGGACGCCCCATGAAATGAACCTGGGCCTGGTCGCACCAACCGTCGTGCAGATCGGCGGCAAGTTCTACATGGCCGGCAACAACACGCCGGTCTATCAAGCGGACTCGCCCATTGGACCGTGGACCAGCATGGGGAATTTCCTTCGCCCAACCGGCCAGACCCTGAGCGTCGGCGACGTGCAGTTCTTCCTTGACACGGACGGTCGGCTGTACTTGACGTACAACATCGGCTCGCCGATCATGGGCGCCGAACTCGACCCGAACAATCCTCGGCAACTCATCAGCGACCCGGTCGCGCTCTGGACTTTTGACCCGCTCCAGGAGTGGCAGCACATCGGTGACAACAAGGCGACCTACACGCATGGGTACGTGGAGGGTTCGCAGCTGTTCAAGGTTGGGGACACGTATTACCTCTCGGTCGCGTCCGGTGGCACCGAGTACACCACGTACGCGACGGGGGTCATGTCTTCGCGCAAACCGCTTTCAGGGTTCAAAGAGACGCAGCAGAACCCGATCGGCTACGGAAACAACCACCCCAGTTCGGTGTATCCAAACGCCGGGCACGGCAGCTTCGTACTCGACAAGTCCGGTAACCTGGTCTTCTTCTACACCTATGTCATCGCATACGAGGAGTTCTTCGAGCGACGACTGGGAATGGACATCTGCAACGTGATTGCCACTGGTCCGCAAAAGGGAGCAATCGATTGCGAATTGTCCAACACGCCGCAACTGGCCCCCGGGAAGAAGATCTCGGACAGGGACGACGTCGGGCTCTACAATGTGGCTACCAACAGCCAGGCGTACTGGGCAAGCAGCTATGCCCCCGGGCGCAATCCGTACTACGGAGGGGACCGATCCCTGTCCACCTGGTGGGAGCCGGCTGACAGCGATACTGCGCCCACGTATATCAGGGGCTTCGGGACTGTTTTCCACATCTCTGCTGCGCAGATCCAGTGGAAGGAGCTCGGGCGCGCGTTCACAAAGGACAACGCCGTGCAGTACACGCTGGAGTACAAGGACATCGCTACGAACACGTGGAAGCCGCTGGTCGACAGGAGCACGAACACCACTGCGTACACGGCTGACTACGTCACCTTCGATCGGGTGCTGACGAACGCAGTCAGGCTGAAGACCCTGGGTACGACCGAGAACGTCAAGGTCGGAGTCCACGAGCTCAACGTGTTTGGGGAGAACTACAACCTGGTTGCCTCAAAGGGCATGATCGTGACAGTCGTCGATGCCAAGCCGTCGGCGGTGGTGAAGAAGCTGAAGGGCAACACGAACGAGTTGACCATCACGGTGAAGCAGACCCACATCGACGGCAGCGAGTCTACTGTGACGGCCACGTTCACCATCGACAACAACGCTGCCGGCACCTACACCGTCGGCGATTACAAGGTATACGTCGAAACCAAGGGCAACACCCAGGTGCGGTCGATCTTCATCGTGTGACGCGTGTGAACCGGAAGTTCAGCGCGCGCACGAGAGGGCATGCGCTGTGGCAGGATGCCTCGACTCGGGGTCAGCGGCCGCCGGGGTGTGAGGCACATTGACAACGGAGTGGAGCCATTGCCGTCGGTAGTGGTTCCACTCCGTTGTGCGCCATTGGGCGTGGCTTTTCCTGTGGGTTGCTGTCACGGTTGCTAACGACCGACAAGCAGGGCGGCCACGGACCACGGAATCAGCGAACCCGCTGGTCATGGCCATGATCGTCGTCGAGGTGTAGCCATACCGACCCTCGCGCTCCCACACGTACTATGTGCTTGCCGGCGACACGCCGCTCTTGGTGCATAACACGTCGGGTTGGTGTATTCCTGAAGCTGAGCGTGTTGGGGAAGCGGATCTGATCGCCGAAGGGCACGCAGCAGGGCTATTGCGTAGTGGGGTTGCCCCTGGTCAAGGCAGGATTGCTGGTGGTCACGGCGTCGATCAGGTCGTGTGGGCGGTGGTTGGCGCGTCGGGTGGCTTCGGCGATGTTCGTGGCGCCGTTTGTGCGGTGGTAACCGATCGAGGTGTTACGGAGTGTCGCGAAGACGGCGGGGCCGTTGCCCGTCCGGGCTTGGTGAGCGTCTTCACGTAGTGTCACATCTCTGACGTAATGCAGGCGGTTCTCGATGTGCCATTCAGACCGCGCCCAGGTGCCGAGGTCGGCGGGTTGAGCCTGCTCGGCGGGCAGGGACACGGTCAGGTATGCCGCTTCGCGGCTGGTGTTGCCCTTGATCGTGCGGGTCCGGGTGATTCGGACGGCCTGCTGCGCGTGGGGAAACGCCATCTCGCCGGGAGTGGCCACGGTGACGGTTTTGACGGTGCGGGTTTCCTTGCGGCCGTGGCCGGTCTCGCGGGTCTGGGAACCGATCGGGATCTGCGCCCACGGAAGGGATTTGAGCTGGTTGTGCAGGGTCGGCTGGTTCCCCTTGACCGTGACCATCAGGTGCCCGCCGTCGGCTGCGAGGAGTTCCGCGTGCCCGGTCTGGGCGTGCAGCGCGTCCGCGACGACCAGGACGTCTTGCAACGATCCCAACTGGGCGGCGACCAGACGCATCAGCGGAGTGAACGCCGGGATCTCATTGGACTTCGCGTCGATCCGCACCTGGGCGAGCACGACACCAGTGGAGGTGTCGTACGCCGACAGCAGATGAACTTGCCGCCCGTCAGCGAGCCGGGCGCCCCGTTCGACCTTGCCGTCGACGGCGATCACGAGCCGCCACCGCCGCCCGGCCATGGTGACCGGCGCTGTTCGGGCCAACAGCCACCGGGCCAGCACCCGTGAGAGCACATCGGCGTCGATGCGGATCAGCAGCCGCCACACCGTCGTGGCCGCCGGTACCCGGTCGCTGAAACCGAGCCGATCCCAGACCTCCTGGTCCTGATTACGCACCCAATCGGTCACCGACGCGAACGTGCACGCCCCGGCCAGCACCGCGCAGACCGCCACCGCCAGGATGCTCACCAGCGAGTAACGGCAGCCACGCGGATCACGCGGGTCAGGGATCGTGGACAACACCTCGAACAAGCCCTGACGATCACCTTCAGTGACCACGGCGGGGAGTGTGCCGGTGGGTCGGTGCGGGAGCAGGATCTCGGTGGGTGATGATGACATCGGCGGGTGCGGTCCTTCTTCTGGGTCATGTGGTCTTCGCAAACACCATGATCACCAACAGGCCGTACCCGTCCTACATGAACCCACCCTCGACCGGTCCCACATCAAACCCCAGCTCAAACACCCTTCAACCGACTACGCAATAGCCCTGGGGCACGCAGGTTCAAAGCATGCGGGGACTTCCCTGAAATGCCTGTCGGAGACATCGAGAAACTTGTGCGCCAAACGATGCAGGACCCGGCCCGTGTCAAAAAGGCGCTCGACCCGGCCGACCTGGCCGTGCTGCGGCGGCTCATCGAGATCAAGCTTCCCCACAACCGTGCCCCTGCCGAAAATCTCATCCGCCCTGGTAGGAGCCGGTGCGCGGGGGGCGTCCGGGATGTCGACCCGGATTGCTTTCGCTGGGGCTCTCGCGCGGCTGGCGATCGCTGCGGCATGATGGTCGGCCGTGCTGCTGCGACTGGCCTACCTGGGTGTGACGAACGCGTTCGCCATGCTGCGTCTGCTGCCGATGAGCGATCGAGACAAGGACGTGGAGATCCTGGCGCTGCGCCATCAGATCATGGTGCTGGAAAGGCAGCTGGGCACGGAGAGGGTGCGGTTCGACGCGAGTGATCGGGCGTTGCTGGCAGCGCTGCTGCACCGGGTGCCGCGCGACGTGCTATGCAAGGTGCGGCTGCTGGTGCGCCCGGACACGGTGCTGCGCTGGCATCGCAACCTGGTCGCCCGTCGTCACGCAGACGCGTCTCGGTCTAAGCGCCCGGGCCGGCCGCGGACCGTGCACTCGATTCGCGCCCTGGTGCTGCGCCTGGCGGGGGAGAATCCCGGCTGGGGGTACCGGCGGCTGCACGGCGAACTGCTCGTCCTCGGCGTGAAGTGGCCGCCTCGACCGTGTGGGAGATCTTGAAGGAGGCTGGGATCGACCCGGCGCCCGAGCGGACCTCCAGCACCTGGGCCGACTTCCTCCGTTCCCAGGCCGACGCCCTGCTGGCGTGCGACTTCCTGGAGACGGTCACCCTGACCGGAGCGCGGCTGTACGTGTTCGCGGTAATCGACCACGCCAGCCGCCGGATCCGGGTCCTGGGCGCCACCGCGCACCCGACCGCCGCATGGACCGTGCAGGCGGCGAAGAACCTCGTGATGGACCTCGAGGACACCGGTTGCCGGGCGCGGTTCCTGATCCGGGACCGGGACGGAAAGTTCCCCGAGTTGTTCGACACCGTCCTCGCCGACGCGGGCATCGACGTCGTGCTCAGCGGCGTCCGGATACCCCGCATGAACTCGATCATGGAACGGTGGGTACAGACCTGCCGCCATGAACTGTTGGATCGGACCATGATCTGGAACCAACGGCACCTGCTCCACGCGCTGCGCGAGTTCGAACAGTTCTACAACGGCCACCGTCCACATCAGGGCATCGCGAACGCGTGCCCGTTGCACCCGTTGCCCGCACCGATCGCCGATCCGGACAGACTCACCCGCCTCGACATCCGAAGACGCGATCGCCTCGGCGGCGTCCTCCACGAGTACGAGAACGCCGCGTGACCTGCGCGGACGAGGTTGTCGGCAAGGGCAAGGTCGATCGGGAACGCGGCCGGCAGGTCGCTGCCGACATAGGCCGGATTCTGGAGCGTGTTAATGAGTTGCAGGCCCGTGCGGCGGCTGCCGGTGCGGTCGAGCCTGTGGACGGGGTGGTGGTGCCGCGGTGGGAGGGTTGCCCGTACCGGGGTCTGTTGCCGTTCGAGGAGGCTGACGCAGCGGTGTTCTATGGTCGTCGTTCGGCGACGGCTAGGCTGCTCGAGCGGTTGGCGGAGCAGTCGGCGGTCGGGCCTGCTACTGGGTGATGGCAACCCAGCCCGCAGCAGCGAGGACTTCCCCGCCCCGGAAGGACCGTCGTCTTCGTTGTCTGGCCAGTCGACAACCGGGAGCTGAGGTAGGCCAAGCCGTGGTGCGAGCACCTCGTTTGCCTCGGCCATCCAGGTCGTAGCCCAGGCGAGATCACAAGACAACGCGGCAAGCCGGCGGCCGTGTTCGGCGTCGAGAGCTGCCAGCAGAGGGTTGGCGTCATTGCCTATCGGGCCCGCGGCGCGGCCGAAGGGCAGAAGCGTCCCGTCCACGTCGAGAAACAGCAGCGGACGATCCGTCACCGCGCGGTGCCGATCCCGTGATCGGCGAGGCAGCGTGCGCCCGCGTTTCCGAAGTCCACATCCGGCCAGAGTTGGTGCGCGGCCGAGTCCAGCCACTCGCGCGGCGGCTCATCGGCCCGGAAGTAGGCAATCATGCGTGGTTCGGTCAGCGTGGAGCCGTATGCACCTATCACTCGTTTCACCGATAGCGCCGGCGCAGCTCCGCACGTTGGATCTTCCCGCCCGACGTCCGCGGGAACCCCTCCGCCGGTACCGCGAGGATCTGGGCCGGCGTGACCTGCCAGCTCCGGGCGACCACGGCGCTGACGGCCCGGGCCACCCGCACGACGGGTACGTCACCGTCGGAGACGTAGAAGATAACCAGCGATTCCGTGCCGGTCCGAGAGTTCGGTACGCCGACCGCGGCGACCAGCCCGTCGCGCACCCCGTTCATCCCGCCGACCACCCGCTCAACCTCATGGCAGGGGAGGTTCTGCCCGTTGAGGATGATCAGGTCCTTGGCCCGTCCGGTGATCGCGATCTCCCCATCGCGCATGAACGCGAGGTCACCCGTGTCCAGCCAGTCGTCTCCGTCCGGGAAGGCGAGCTGGGACGCCTCCGGATCATCGAGGTATCCGCGAATGACCCGGGCCGACGAGAGCTGGAGGCGACCGATGCGACCCTCGGGAAGTACCGCCCCGCTGTGGTCGACGATCCGCGCGGTCGCCCCCGGGGCCGGCCGTCCGACGGAGAGGAACTCGGTGACGTTTCCGAGGGGTCCTCCCCGGTTGCCCATTCCAGGTCCCCGTCCAGACTGGCCGTACGGAGGCGGTGCTGGGAACCGGCGCCCCGTAGGAGGCGTACGTGATCCCCGTGGTGGTTTCGGACATGCCCCAGGCCGGGCGCACAGCGGCCGCCGGCAGCCCGCTGGCGGCCAGGAAAGCCTCGATCGTCTCGGGCAGGCACTGCTCCCCACCGCTGACCATGCATCGCACTCCGCGAAGGTCCCACTGCCGCTCGGGCGTACGGGCGGCCGCTTCGGCCACCAGCCGCAGTCCGAAGTTCGGCGCCCAGCTGTGCGTCACCCGGTGCCGCCGCATCAGCTCCAGCCAGCGCAGTGGGTCGGCGAGCACCAGCTCGGTGGCGACGTTGACAGAGGTGACGCCGAGGAAGACTCCGGCGACGTGGTAGAGCAGCAGGCCCGCGGAGTGGTCCAACGGCAGCCAGTTGAGCAGGACGTCGCTCGGGCCGATGTCGAGCATCTCCCGTGCGCCGATGGCATTCTCGGCGAGCGCCCGGTGCGTCAGTGGCATGATCTTGGGCGTGCCGGTGCTGCCGGAGGACAGCTGCAGGAGTGCCACCGCCGCGGGATCGGGGTCGTCCTGTCCCGCCTCGTCGGGGATCCGCCCTGGCCGGCGATCTTCCCCGACGGTGGTCAGCTCCGACACCGCCACCACCCGGTCGCGCACCGCCAGGCCAGCGAGCACCTCGAGGTCATCCGAGCCACCCACGACGACCGGCTCGCCGAGCTTGCGCCACGCGTGCAGGAGAGCACCGACGCCCGGTGCGTCCGAGTCGTACCCGCTGAGCGCTCCCACGGTTAGCGGGACCATGCCGCCCAGCACGCAGCCGACGAAGACGGGCCAGAACTCGCTGCCGGCCGCGATCCGCAGGATGACGTACGAGCCGGACTGCAGCCCGCGTGCCCGTAGACCGGCCACTGTGGCCTCTCCCCTGGCCAGCAGGCTCGGATAGTCGAGGAACTGCTCGCGTCCGTCTGCGTCCACCACCCGGATACCGCACTCGGGGAAGTCCCGGGCCGCCCGGATGAGCGCGGCCCGGAGAGTGCGGGGGTGGGCGGCATCGATCGGCACGCCGCCGCCGTAGCTGATGGCGGGACGCCGGTCGGGCGATGCTGGATTCACGAAGCAACCTCGACTTTCTGCACAACGGGTCGGTGCGGCCGGCTCTGCCGGGAGCGGACGTGGGTGATGACGAACACCACGGCGGCGGCGAGCGCCAGCCCGTGCGCCGCAGCGACCACCGGTAGGGGAGAAAACTGTCCGAGGGCGAATGCGCCGACGATCATGCCGAGACCGAATCCGGCGTTCTGGACCGCCGCGGCCAGGCCGAACAACTGGGCCCGCCGGGACGGCTCGACGTTCTGCAGGCGCATCGTGTAACTGATCTCGGCATAGCCGTCCGCCATCCCGGCCATAACCACCACCACGGCCAGGAGCCACAGCGGCGGACCAGTGAAGGCGATGACGAACAGCACCGACATCGCACAGGTGGCGACCCCGAAAGCAACCGGGGAGGAGGCTTTGGCGTTCCGTCGCCCGGCCCGCCACGCGAACCAGCGGCCGACTACCAGGCTGCCGACCGCCCACGCCGTGGTGAACAGAGCGGCAAGCGTGGCGGGTGCGTCGGGTCGGGTCAGACTCGCGTACACCGGCAACCCCACGTTGTGCGACGCGGAGCCGAAAGCGTCGGCTGCCCGTACCGCGATCATCGCCAGCACCACGGGGGCGATCCCGGACAGCGCCTGCGAGAGACGCGGGCCACGCGGGCGGCCCGCCGGCCGCCCCCGAGCCGGCGCGATCGCCGGACGCCAGCTACCTACCCTGGTCAGCAGCAGCGCGGAGACGACGTAGGACGCTGCGTCGACCAGGAACGCGGCGTGGTAGCCGAGCAGAGTGACCAGCAGGCCCGAGGTTCCGAAACCGAGCAACATGGCCGTCGAACGGACCGTGACGAGATGCGCGTTGGCCCGGGCGAGCCCTTCGGGCTCGACCAGTTCCGGAAGCCCGCTGCGCAGCGCGACCCCCCACTGGGCCTGACCGGCGCCGAGCACGACGGCGAGCCCGTAGAGCACCGCCGGCTTGGCTTCCATCGGAACCAGGACCAACAGCACGAGGACGGAGGCCGAGAGCAGGTCGGCGGTGACCATCAGGCCGGTCCGGGTGTAACGGCCCACGAGCACTCCGGCAATCGGCGCCATGAGGACGCCGGCAGCCAGGCGGACGGCCATGAAGAGCCCCGTCTGCACCGTGGAACCTGTGACGTCCAGGGTGAACAGCCCCAGCGCCACCATGTTGAGGAAGCTGCCGTAGGTGGACGATGCCTGTGCGGCCAGGACTAGGCGGAGGGGTCGTGCCGTGCGGACCCCCGTCGTTGGCAGGCGCAAGCTATGCCGCCCTCGTGCCGCTCGTCGCAACCGCCCGGATCATCCGTCGCATGACTGCTTCAGGTCCCGGAGATGGCGCAGCCCTTCCATGACCGTCGAGTCGGGCAGTCCGAAGTCGATGAGGCACGCGATCTCGTCGACGCCGGCCGCGCGCAACTCCTCGACCCGCTTCCATCCGTCCTGCACGGTGCCGAACAGACCGGTGTCGGCGAAGTAGCGTTCGAAGGCCTGTTCGAGCAACTCGTTCACCACCGCCTCGACCATGACGGGATCGAGGTCGTCGTCGTCGGCTGGCGTGTGCGACATGAGATCCAACGAACTCCGTAGGTATTCCTTCATCGGAGCCTGAACCAGCGAGCGCACCTCCTCACGGGAGGTCCCGAGCAGGGTGTGCAGCATGACGACCACGTTCGGCTGGGCGGACGTGGCCTCCGCGGCCTGTCGGTAGACCTCGATCTTCTGCGCCAGCTCCTCGATGTCCTGACCGAACAGGTGGGTCAGGACACCCGCGCCGAGGTGTCCGGCGACCTCGAAGGTCTGTGGGCTGCCACCGCTCGTGATCCAGATCGGCAGTTCGTCCTGCACCGGCCGCGGGTACAGCTGCACCTGCCGGGTCTGCCCCTTGCCGTCCACCACATTTGCCGGCTCGCCGGCCCAGAACGAGCGGACCTGACCCACGGTTTCTGCCACCACCCGCGCGCGCTCCGCGAACGCCTCCGGGCGGAAGGCGAAGTCGACCGGGTTCCACCCGGGAGCGAAGGCGACGCCGGCCCGTCCGCCCGACAGGTTGTCGACCATCGACCACTCTTCTGCTATCCGCAGCGGATGGTGCAACGGTGCCACCACGCTGCCGGCGCGGACCTTCACACGCTTGGTGACCGCAGCGACGGCGGCACCGGTCACCGACGGGTTCGCATACGGGCCACCGAAAGCGTGGAAGTGCCGCTCCGGCGTCCACACCGCCTCGAACCCGTGCTCATCGGCGAACCGTGCGCCGTCGATGAGGAGACGGTAGAGACCCGCGTCCCGTCTCGGGGCCGCATCCGCGAAGTAGAAGATACTGAACTTCATGCTGTGGTAACTCCTGGCTCGGAGCAGTCATCTGCATGAGTGCTGGTCGGTTGACTATTCCGTTCGAGTTGCGGGTCGACGCTCCCAATGCCGGAACCAATTGGCATCCATCCACCTTCCGCGGTCGACACCGACGGGTCCATCGTGGCGTGCGACGGGTGGGCGCGCTTACTCTCGTTTGCTGTCCGTCACCCGATCCTCGTGCTGCTCACAGGACCTGACCCACCTCGGTACGCGGGAGCAGGCCCGCACGAATGACCGGCTCATCGACCGACCCGGTCGACGGGTGCGGAAAGCGCCGCAGCAACCCCAGGGCGGACACGCCGACCGGCGGTATTCGCCGCTGCGGCAATTGGCGAGAGGCTGTGCTTTCGAGAAATCAGCAACATTTCTCAGGCCGGCGTCGGACACGACGGACCGGACGCACCGAGGGTGCGGACGAGGCCGGCCGAGACCTCACACCAGCGACGCCACCTCACGCGCTCGCACGCGCTTTCAACGGACGGAGTACTACCGATGGCGGACCGCCCGCATGGATCGCCCGGCAGCGTGTCGCTCGACGACCTCTGGTGGGAGGCAGCCGGGCCACCGGAGAGCGAGGAGGACGAGGCCGAGGGTTTCCTCACCCTGGGTGGGCAGTCCCTCGCCGCCCTCCGGTTCGTGGCTGCGGCGCGGGAGCGGTTGGGCCAGGAGATTCCGCTGGCCCTGTTGATGCGTGACAACGCGTCTCTGGCTGAGGTGCGAGCACGGGCCGTTCCCGCGCCGGCGCCGGCCCCGGCGGAGCAGCGCCGCGCCCACGACCGCTCGCCGCTGGCCCCCAGCCAGCGCCGGCTGTGGGTGCTGAGCCGGCTGCACCCCGAGTCGGCCGCCTACAACGTGGTGACAGCGCTGCGCCTGCGCGGCCATCTTCAGGTCGACGCGCTGCGCGCCGCTCTTCGTGACGTCGGAGGGCGCCACGACGCGCTGCGCGCGTGGGTCACCGACGCGCCGGAGTTGCGGTACGACGACAGTGCGCGGCCGGAGTTGGCGGTCGAGGAGGCCGACGGTGTGCTCACCGACCCGGCGGTCGGGGAGTTCGTACGCCGGCTCGCGGCGGTCACGATCCCGATGGACGAAGCGCCCATGCTGCGGGCGGGGTTGCTGCGCTCGGCCGACACCACGGACGCGTGCCTGGTGCTCTCGATGCATCACATCATCTCCGACCAGGCCACGGCGGACATCGTCGTGGCCGATCTTGCCACCGCGTACGCGGCCCGCTCGGCCGGGAAGGCACCCACCTTCGATCCCGCCCCCAGCTTCGCCGAGTACGCCGAGGCCGAGAACCGGCTGGTGGGCGGCACCGCCTGGCGAGCCGACCTGCGTTACTGGCAGGACCTGCTGGCCGAGGTGCGGGACACGCCAAAGTTGCCGGTCGCTCAGCCGATGGCCCCCTCGTTACGCGGCGCGAAGCAGGAGGTGGCGCTGGGTGCCGAGCGGACGAGCCGGGTGGATCGGTTCCTGCGTACACACGGTTTCACTCCGGCGGTGCTCCTGCTGGGTTGCCTGGCCGTGGTCCTGACGCGCTGGAGCGCGACGGAGCAGGTGGTGATCGGTATGCCGGCCAGTCGGCGTCGCACGGAGACGGAGCACCAGGTGGTCGGCTTCCTGATCGAGACCGTCCCGCTGGTGTTGGAGACCGGTGGTCGCTCCGATCTGCTCGACGTCCTGCGTCATGTCCGCGACCGCCACGTCGGCGCCATCACTCACGCCACCCCGACCTTCGACGCCCTGCTCGCCGAGCTGAACCTGCCCGTACGTCCTTTCGGCAATCCGTTGTTCCAGGTCTGGTTCAACGACCTCACGCAGAGCGCTGAGCTGCCCCGGCTTCCGGATGTCGAGGTGCGGGCGCAGCCGGCGCCGGGAACGGGTGCGCTGTTCGACCTCAACCTCTACCTGCACCGCGACACCGACGGGTTTCGCCTCGAGCTGGTCCGCGCCGAGGACCGGGTCCGGCCGGGTGTGGCCCGGGAGCTGCTCGATCAGTGCCTACTCGTCCTCGACCAGATGCTGATCGACGCCCACGTGTCGCCGCGGGCGGTCTCCCTGGTCAGCGCGGACCGGCGGGCGCACTCGCCGTTGGCCGACCCGGCACCGGCCATCGCAGGTGCCGACGCCTGGTCGCCGGCACGGGCCCTGCGCGGCAGCGGTGACGACACCGCGCTGCACACGGTCGAGGGTCCACTGAGCTACGGCGTGCTCGACGCCGCCGTCGAGGACCTTCGTGCCCGGCTGAGCGCCGCCGGTGTCACGCCGGGGCAGGTGGTGGAGATCCGGGGCCGCCGCAGCGCTGGTCTGGCGACGGCGCTGCTCGCCGGCTGGCGCGCGGGGGCGGTGCTCGCGTTGGTCGACGCGGCCCTACCCGAAGCTCGCCTGGCCGAACAGCAGCAACAGCTCCAGCCTGCGGCCGTGATCGACGTACCGTCGGAACCGCTCGCGGCGCCCGCGCTCCGCAGCGGCGTGCCGGAGCCGCGGACGCTGCCCGGCGCGAGTCACATCCTCTTCACCTCGGGCAGTGGCGGACGCCCGGCCGGCGTGGTGGTCGGTCCGAAGCCGTTGAGCGCGGCGCTTGCCTGGTACGGGGCGACGTTCCGGCCGACCGCCGCGGACCGGTTCGCGCTCGTCGGCGGGATCGGTCACGACCCGGTGCTGCGCGATCTGCTCGTCGCATTGCACGCCGGGGCGAGCGTCGCGGTGCCCCCGGAGGCGGTGCTCGCCGACCCGGCCGCACTGCTGCGCTTCCTCGCCGATCAGCGGGTCACCGTGCTGCACGCCACCCCCGGGCTGTTGGAGATGCTCGTCGCGGCGCATCACTCCGCGCCCCAGGTCCGGTTGGACATGCTGCGGCTCGTGCTCAGTGGGGGCGCACCACTGACCGCCGGGCTGGTCCGGCGGCTGCGGAAGCTGACCCCGGCCGCCGTGGTCAACGGCTACGGCACCACCGAGACGCCGCAGCTGGCCGCCTGCCGTCAGGTGATCGGTCACGGCGAGTCAGCCGAGGAGGCGCTGGCACAGTGGGCCGACGACGAGGTGCTGCCGCACGGACGCGGCGTGGCGGGCAACGAATTGCTGGTCCTGGCAGACGACGACCGGGACGTCGGAACAGGTGAGCCCGGCGAGATCGTGGTGACGGGTCCCCTGCTCGCCGAGGGATACCTGGACGACGGTCGACCGGCGGACCGCTTCGTCACCGGCCCGGACGGTCGACCGGCCTCCCGGACCGGCGATGTCGGCCGCGTCGACCCGGACGGCGGGGTCCAGTTCGTCGGCCGGCGGGACCGCCAGGTCGACGTCGACGGTCACCGCCTGGACCTGGCCGAGGTGGAGAGCGCCGCGCTGCGCGCGGGTCCGGTGGCACAGGCCGTCGCCGGGACCATCGCCACCGCGGCCGGACCTGTCCTGGCCCTGCAGGTTGTCCCCCGGCCCGAAGCCACGATCGACCCGCAGGCGCTGCGATCGCACCTGCTGTCGCTGCTGCCGAGGCACGCCGTGCCTGCCCGGATCGACATCCGGCACCGCCTCGCCACCAGCGCCAATCACAAGGTGGTGTTCCACCCCACCGAACTCTCACCCACGGGCACCGGCGACACGGCGGTGCGGCAGCGTGGCCGGGACGTCCCGGCCACCGACACCCAACGCTGGCTGGGCGATCTCATCGCCGGGGTCATCGGCCGGCAGATCGGTCTCGACGAGCACTTCTTCGAAGCCGGTCTCACCTCGATGAGGCTGCTGCAGGTGCACGCGCTGCTGGCCGATGCGATGCCCGATCCGCCTCCGGCAACGGCGTTCTTCGCACATCCGACCGTTCGCCAGGTCAGCGCGCTGCTCGCCGGAGCGGACGCGGCTGCCGGGCCGGTGGCGCCCCTGCGTTCCGCGGCCGGGCTCGGGAGTGCCGGTGACCGACGCCGGGCCGTCCGAACCCAGTTGAACCAGGACCGGAAAGGGAGGTCGGGGGATGACCGATGAACTCGAGCCCATCGCGGTGATCGGCATGGCCGGGCGGTTCCCCGGCGCCGACGACGTGGAGCAGCTCTGGCAGAACCTCAGCGCGGGTCGGGAGTCTGTCCGCTTCCCGTCGGAGGACGAGCTGCTGGCTGCCGGAGTCCCCCGCTCCACCCTGGACGATCCGACGTACGTGCGGGCGGTCGCCGAAGCCGCGCAGCTGGACATGTTCGACGCGGCGCTGTTCGGGATGACCGCGCGGGAGGCACGCACCAGCGACCCGCAGTTGCGGCTGTTCCTGGAGACGGCGCACGCCGCCGTGGAGAACACGGGCTACAACCCGGACTCCGTGACCGACGTGGGGGTCTTCGGCGCCGCCGGCACCAACCGGTACGTCGACCTCTACCTGCGCCCGAAGCCGGGGACGCCCACGGGCATCACCGGACTCGCGGTCGGCACCTGGAACAACCTTGGCTCGCTGGCCACCATGGTGTCGTACAAGCTGGATTTCACCGGGCCGGCGATGAGTGTGCAGACCGCGTGCTCCAGCTCGCTGGTCGCCATCCATCAGGCGGTGGCCGCCATCCGCAACGGGGAGTGCGAGATCGCTCTCGCCGGCGGCGTCGAGGTCGAGATGCCGGTGACCCACGGGTACCGGTGGGCGATGGACGGACCGTTCAGCCGGGACGGGCACTGCCGGCCGTTCGACGCCGCCGCCAGCGGCACGATCTTCGGTAGCGGCGTGGGTGTCGTGGTGCTCAAGAAGCTCTCCCAGGCGCTCACCGACGGTGACGCGGTCCGGGCCGTCGTGCGGGCCACCGCCGTCAACAACGACGGCGCCCGGAAGGTCGGCTTCACCGCCCCCGGCGTGACCGGCCAGACCAACGTGGTGCTGGAGGCCATGATGATGGCCGGGGCGGACGTGAACCACGTGGGGCTGGTCGAGGCGCACGCCACCGGGACGATGCTCGGCGACCCGATCGAGGTCGCGGCCCTGCTGGCCGCGTACCGCCGACTGGGGCACCCGGGTGACGGCACCGTGGCCCTCGGCTCCGTCAAGGCCAACGTCGGTCACCTGGGGCACGCGTCGGGTGTCACCTCGTTCATCCGCGCCGTGCTCAGCCTGGAGCGGGAGCGAATCGCGCCCACCATCAACGTGAGCGCCGTCAACCCCAAGCTCGAGCTCGACGGCTCGCCCTTCCACCTGCCGAGCGAACCCACCCCCTGGCCGCGCCGCTCCGACCGGCCCCGGCTGGCCGCCGTCAGCTCCCTCGGCATCGGCGGGACCAACGCCCACGCGGTGCTGCAGGAAGCGCCCCTACGGGTGGCCGAGCCCGCCGTCGCCCGGCCTCGCCTGCTGGTCTGGTCGGCAGCGACGACCACCGCCCGGGACACCTACCAGGAACGGCTCAGAAGCCATCTGGCCGACCACGGTGAGCGGACCTTCGCGGCGACCGTCTCGACGCTTCAACACGGCCGCCGCGCCTATCCGCACCGGGCCGCCCTGCTGGCCGAAAACGCCGCGGAGGCGGTCACCGGCCTCGCCGCAGGCGACGTCAACTCCGTGGTCCGGGGCTCCGGAGACCGGCGGGAACTGGCCTTCCTCTTTCCGGGGCAGGGCGCTCAGCACGCCGGCATGGTGCAGGACCTGTATCAGCAGGAGCCACGCTTCGCCGAGGCGCTCGACGAGACGCTGCACCTGTTCTCGGCGGCCGGCACGGACGTCGCGCACGCCTGGCGTACGGGCGACGACACCCAGTTGGCGGCCACCGTCGTCGCGCAGCCGCTGCTGTTCGCGGTGGAGTACGCCCTGGCGCAACTGTGGCGCTCCTGGGCCGTCGTGCCGCACCGCCTCCTGGGCCACAGCATCGGCGAGCTCACCGCGGCGGCCGTCGCCGAGGTCGTCAGTCTCTCCGACGCCGTCGCGCTGGTGGCGATCCGCGCGCGGGCGATGAACCGGATGCCGGCGGGTGGCATGCTCGCGGTCGCCGCCAACTGCGACGACCTGGCCGATCTGCTGTCGGTGGAGGTCGGGATCGCGGCGGTGAACGGGCCCCGACAGACCGTGCTGGCCGGTCCGCGCGACGCGCTGGACGGCCTTGCCGGCACGTTGCGGGAGCGCGGCCTGCGCAGTCGGCCGATCCGCACCGCGCACGCCTTCCACACGGAGGCCATGCGGGAGGCGGCCGACGAGTTCCGCTCCGCTTTCGGCGACGTCGCGCTGCGCGCGCCGCGTATCCCCATCGTCTCCGCCGCCACCGGCGCGACGATGACCGCGCAGCAGGCGACGGACCCGACGTTCTGGGCCGATCAGCTCGTCGAACCGGTGCTCTTCGGACCCGCGCTGGAGCATCTGCTCACCCAGGGGCCGCACATGCTGATCGAGGTGGGGCCGGGCCAGACCCTCACGTCGTTGAGCCGGTCGCACCGCGCCCTGGCCGACGAGGGCCACCTGGCTGTGGCGTCCCTGCCGCCCCGGCGGCCGAACCCGGGCGAGGACCAGAGTGCAGTTCTGCGTTCCCTCGCTGCCGTCTGGACCGACGGCCACGACGTGGACTGGAACGCGGTGGGTCACGGGCGACAGGTCGTCCGTACGCCGCTGCCGGTCTACCCGTACCAGCGGGAGCGGTTCTGGGCGGACCCGCCCGCGACCGCTGCGGTGGAGCCGACATCCCCCGCACCCGACACCGCACCGACGTCCGAGAGGGATCACAGCGTGGCGGCACCCGACACAGACGACCCGACGGAGGAGCAGTTGACCGGCGACACCCCCGTGGACGAGTCCCCGTTTTCGGTGCCCTGCTGGATACCGGCGCCCCACCGAGCGGACGGCAGCTCCGACACCGCGCCGTACGCGCTGTTGCTGGCCGAGGAGGACCGGGCGCGCGATCTGACCATTGCCCTGCAACGGGCCGGGATCAGGATGGTGCCCGTCCCGGCCGCCCGGGAGTCCGGCTCGTCCGAGCGCTCCTTCCACCTGCCCGCCCGACGTCAGGCTGAGCTGGGTGACCTGCTGCGGGACGTCGCGGCTGCCGGCCGGCAGCCGCTCATGCTGGTGCACGCGTGGGGTCTTTCCGGTACGGCTGCCGAACGCACCGATGTCGCCGCGCTCCAGCGCCCCTTCCGACAGCTGCACGAGGTGGCGCGGCTGGTGTCCCGGGTCTCTGGTGTGGCCGACGGGGCTCGGATCGTCGTACTGACCCGCCAGGCCGTCGACATCAGCGGCGCCGAGGGCGTACGCCCGGAGCACGCCCTGCTGCCGCCGTTGGCCGCGACCATTGCGGAGGAGGACCGACGACTCACCGTACGACTGATCGACCTCGGCGAGCGGGTGGCTGACGACGACCTCGCCGCGGAGCTGGCGGACCAGGACGGATCGCCGGTCGTCGCACTGCGCGGCGAACTCAGGTGGGTGCCCGCCGAGCGGCGGCTCGAGGTGGTCTCCGGTACGTCACCGACGGTCCGGCGTAACGGCGTGTACCTGATCACCGGCGGCGGTGGAGGGCTCGGCATCGAGGTGGCCCGCGGTCTCGCGAGGACCGGTCAGCAGCCGGTTCTCGTCCTGGTGGGGCGCAGCGGGTCGGTGCCGGGCGAGGTGGTCGACGAACTCGGCGCGCTCGGCGCGACGGTGGAGACCCACGGCTGCGACGTCGCGGACGCCCTCGCACTGGGTCACCTGGTCGACGAGGTGACCAGCCGGTGGGGGCCCGTCAACGGTGTCCTGCATCTGGCCGGCCGGATCGGCTCCGGCACGGTCCAGTTCACCGACGCGGCGGACAGCGAGGCGACGTTCGCGCCCAAGATGGCCGGTGCGCTGAGTCTCGAGTCGGTGTTCGCCAAACGCCAACGGCTGGACTTCTTCGTCTGCTTCTCCAGCAGGGCCGCGCTGGGAGGCCAGTCGGGGGGTGCCGACTACGCCGCGGCCAACGCCTATCTGGACACCTTCGTGCGCGACACGCCCCTCGTCGCGGATCGCCTGCTGAGCATCGACTGGCCGGCGTGGCGAAGCGTGGGCATGGCTGCGGGCGGAATGCTCCTCTCCGCCGCGGGAAAGGCTCCGGCTCGCCGGTGGCAGACGGTGCTGAGCGCGGAGAACGACCCGGTGACCGACGAACACCGGCTGGGCGACGTGCCGGTGGTGCCGGGCACCCGACACCTCGACCTGGTCGTCGACGCCTTCCGGGCCGAGATCCTGGACGGGGCGGACGAGCCGGTCCAGCTGAACGACGTCGTGTTCCAGCGGATGCTGGAGCTGACCTCGCCGCGGCGGGTGGAGGTGGCCTTCCACCCGGACGGCGAGAACTGGACCTTCGCGGTCTCCTCGGCACCGCTGACCACGTCCTCCCCCACCGACGTGCAGACCCACGTACGAGGGCGGGTCGCCGCGTGGCGGCCTGACGCGGACGCTCCGGCACCGCGCCACGTCGACCTGGCGGAACTGCGCGCCACGTTGACCGAGCACCGCCCCCTGCCACCGTTCGGCACCGACCGGCAGGCGTTCACGCTGGGCCCGCGCTGGCGCACCTATCAGCAGGTCCAGGCCCACCCGGCCGGTGACAGCCAACTGCTGGTCCTGGCGCTGCCCGAGGATTACCAGGACGAGGCCCTTCGACACGCGGTCCACCCGACGTTGATGGACGCCGCCACCACGTCGGTACGGGACCTGGACAAGGACGACATCCACGTCCCCTTCATGTACCGCTCGGTGGTGGTGCACGGCCGGTTGCCGGGTCGCATCCTCAGTCACATCCGCCGCCGGCCGGACGCCCCGGCCAACAGCATCATGGCGGACCTCGACGTCCTCGACGAGGACGGCACCGTGCTGGTCGAGGTGCGGGGCTTCACCATGCGCCGCGCCACCGACCCGGCCGCCCTGGTGTCACCTCGGGGGGCCGCCGACGGCGCCGCCGAGAGCGTGGGCATTCCGCCCGACATCGGTGTCGACCTGCTGATGACCCTGTTGGCGGCGCGCACACCCCGACAGGTGGCGGTTCGCCGGTTCCGCGACGGTCGTCCCGAGCCGTCGTCCGCGGACCTGTGGACGACGGCGGCGCGGGAGGAGACGCGGGCACGACGGCCGGTACCCGTTCCGCGGCCACCCGGACCGGCGACCGACCGGCACGGCCCGTCGACGCCGGCGGCCACCGTCCCGTCGGCGATGCCGGAACAGGCGTCCGCCATCGCCGAACCGCCACCGGCGCCGGCGATCGCGGAGCCGACAGCGGCGCCGGCCGAGCTGGCCGACCAGGTCCGCGAACTGTGGACGGCGGCGACCGGTGTCGTCGACCTCGGCGACGACCAGGACTTCTTCGCGCTGGGCGGCGACTCGCTGATCGCCGTGGAGCTGATGTCACAGGTCCGGGACCGCTTCGGTGTGGACCTGAGCATCGGCGCCATCTTCGACTACCCCACCCTCGGCAGCTTCATCGAGGAACTGCGCCGACTGGGAGCGGGCCGATGACCCGGCGGCAGAATCGGGGGTGGCGGCGGTGACGGCCGAGCACCTGCTCCGCCTCGGCGGCAGCGACTGGTCGATCTGGAAGCAGTCGGTGCTGCGGAGCGCCGGTTTCCCCGCGGCCGAGGTCGGACGCCTCAGCAACGTCGAGCTGGCGTCGGCGGCCGACCGGTCCGCGACGGGCGAGGGCAGCCGCGAGGACTACCAGGCCGCCTATGAGCGCGCGACGGCCCAACTGTCGGAGCAGATCCGGCACATCGCCCGCGACCCGGCGTTCCGCGAGGCGGTGGCCTGGCAGAACCGGGCACTCATCGCCGACTGTGTCGACAAGGCCGCCGCCGGGGAACCGCGCAACGTCCGGGGCCGCAACCACGAGTCGGCGATCGCCAGCTACTGGCAGCGCTACTGCGTCAAGAACGACACCATCGGCTTCTTCGGTCCGGTCGGCTGGGCGCACTGGTCCGCCGACGACGCGGCGACCCGCGTCAGTTCCGGCCTCGACCTCCTCGCCCGACGCACCACCTACTTCGAGGTCTGGGCGGTGGACGCCGTGGCGCATGCCTTGGAGCAGGACCCGCAGCTGTTGCCGTGGCTGCCGCCCCGCCGGGTCAGCTCGTTCGACCTCGTCGGCCGGACGCTGCACCGCAGCAGCCGGCCGCCGGTTCAGCTGACCGAGGCGGAGGCCGAGCTCATCGGCCTCTGCGACGGCGCGAGGACCGCCCGGGAGATCGCCGACGATTTCCTCTGGTCGGGCCACCCCGAGTTCCCCACCGAGCAGGACGTCTTCGACCAGCTCGTCACACTGCGGGAGCGTGGGCTCCTGCACCTGGGCCTGGAGGTGGCGGTCTCCGCCCACCCCGAGCGGGAGCTGATCGAGCGGCTCGACCGGGTGGGCGACCCGGTGGTGCGCAGGGACGTCCTGACCCGCGTGGGCCGCCTTCTGGACGCCCGGGACGCGGTCGCCGCGGCGGCCGGCGACGAGGCGAAGCTCGTGGTCGCGCTGGAACACGCCGCCGGGGTGTTCGAAGAGATCGCCGGGGTGCAGGCGGCCCGGCGGCCGGGGCAGACCTACGCCGGACGCACCATCCTCTACGAGGACACCGTGCGCGACGTGGACGTCCGCCTCGGCACCACGGTCCTCGACGCGCTGGCCCCGCCGCTGGCGCTGCTGCTGCAGAGCGCGCGCTGGTTCGTCGCCGAGGTGACGCGCGAGTACCGCACGATCTTCGACGACGCGTACGAGGCGGTGCGCGCGCGCTCGGGCGACACCCCGCCGTCGCTGGCGGCGGTCGTCGCGGCCGCCACCCCGCAGTTGGCCTTCTCCCTCCGGGAGCTGCCACGACCGGTGGCGAGGGTCGCCGCGGAACTTCAACGCCGGTGGCAGGAGATCCTGCGGCCCTCCGTCGACACGCCCTGTCACCGGGTACGTGCCGAGGACATCGCGGATCGGGTCGCCGAGCTCTTCGCGGCCCCGGAGCCGGCCTGGGCGGCTGCCGTCCACCACGCTCCGGACCTGATGATCGCCGCCGACGGACCCGAGGCGGTGACCCGCGGCGAGTTCCTGCTCGTCCTCGGCGAGCTGCACCTGGCATCGAACACCGTCGAGAGCCGCCTCTTCGTCGAGCAGCACGAGGATCCGTCCTGGCTGTTCCGGGCGGACGAGGCGGACCACGGCGACCGACGAATCTACCTGTCCTCGCCGAAGCACTGGCAGGCGGTGAACTCCCGCACCTACCCGCCGTCGGCGTTGCTGTCGCCCCAGTACACGTACTGGTCGCTGCACCCGGACGCCGGCGGCACCCCGGGAGAGCCGCTGCCGGCGGCACGCCTCGTGGTGGAGCGCACCGACGGCCGACTGGCGGTCCGTACCCGCGACGGTGTCCGGCGCTTCGACCTGCTCGAAGTGGCGGGCGAGCTGCTCTCGGCCGCCACGGTGAACGGGTTCAAGCCGCTGCCACCCGCTGCGCACCGGCCCCGCATCGCCATCGATCGGCTCGTGCTCGCGCGCGAGTCGTGGACGCTGGACGCCACCGACCTACGGTGGGCGTCCATCAAGAAGGAGCCGGACCGCTTCCTGGCGGCTCGCGCCTGGCGCGCCGAGCTGGGCCTGCCGGAGAGAGCGTTCTACAAGGTACCGGTCGAGGACAAGCCGGTCTTCGTCGACTTCACCAGCCTGGTGTTGGTGAATCTGTTCGCCAAGGCGGTACGGCGGACGGCCGAGGCGCGGCAGACCACTTTCACCGTCTCCGAGATGCTGCCGGACGTCGGCCAGACCTGGCTGACCGACGGTCACGGCGCTGGCTACACGACGGAGGTGCGGATCGTGGCCGTCGACCCGGCCGCCGGCGCGAACTCCACCGATCCTCGCACCGGAAGGGGTGAATAGGTGCTCGACGAAGAGCTGATCAACTATCTCCGTCAGCTGCTGCCCGACTACATGGTGCCGGCAGCGGTCGTGACGCTGGACGCCCTGCCGCAGACGCCGAACCACAAGGTGGACCTCAACGCTCTGCCGGCGGTCACTGTCGAGTCCCGCGCCGACGGTTCGCCCCGCGACGACCTGGAGCGGAACCTGGCCGGGTTCTGGGGGCAGCTGCTCAATCGCGACCAGGTGGGCATCCACAACGACTTCTTCCGAACTGGCGGCAACTCACTGCAGGTGATGCGAGTGATCGCGCACGTGCGCAAGACGTACGGGGTCGGTGTGCCCGCCAGTTACCTGTTCGAGCAGCCGACCGTGGCGGCCCTCGCCGCGCGGGTACGGGAAGCGTTGGCCGCGGGACCGGCCGACGCGGGAAGGCAGGACTCGTGCCGTTGACCACCGAGCCGTCGTTCGGGCAGGAGCGGATCTGGCTCCTGGAGCAGCTGCTGCCGGGCACGGTGATGCATCACCTCACCATGGCGTACGAGATCCGGGGGCCGCTCGACCCCGCGGTGCTCAGCCGCGCCGCCGAAGCCGTCGTGGAGCGGCACGCGCAACTGCGCACCACCTTCCACGAACGCGACGGCCGTCCCTTCGTGACGGTGCACGACAGCGCGCCACCTGTGGTGCGCGTGGTCCCGGTGGCGTCGCTCGAAGAGTGGGCGGGCCGGGCCGAAGAAGAAAGAGCCGTGCGGTTCGACCTCTCCGAGCTGCCGCTGATGCGGATAACCCTCTACCCGATCGCCGACGACCACCACGTCCTTCTCATCGTCCTGCACCACATCCTCACGGACGGGGCGAGCATGGGCGTGCTCCTCGACGAGCTCTCCGACGCGTACGCCGCGCTGCGCGACGGCGGCCGGTGGCAGCCGGCGGATCTGCCGACCACCTACCAACAGCACGTCGCGCAGGAACGGACAGCCGCGACGGACGGCTCCTGGGCGAAGGACCTCGCCTACTGGCGCGAGCGCCTGCACGACGCCCCTGCCGTTTTCACGATGCCGGGCGCGGCCCCGCGCCCGAGTCGACCGACGCTGTCGGCGCACGCGGCGCAGGCGTCGCTCACCGATGCCGACGTCACCGCGCTGCAGGAGTTCGCCCGTCGACACCGGGTGTCGCCGGCGATGGTTCTGTCGGCCGCGTGGGTGGCCACCCTGAGCCGACACTGTGGGGACCGGGACATCCTGGTGGGCACCTCGGTGTCCGGACGTGACCGGGCGGAACTCCGAGGGCTGATCGGCCTCTTCATGAACGTGGTGACACTGCGGGTGCAGGCACCCGCCGGCACGAGCTTCGCCGACCTGGTCACCCGGGTACGCGACGAGACACTGACGGCCATGGTGCACCGGCATCCACCGTTCGCCGCGGTGGTGGCCGAACTGGGCCGCGAGCGGAGTCTCGCGTACAACCCGGTCTACCAGATCCTGTTCAACAACGCCTCACGGTCGGCGCAGGCGTTCGCCGGCGTGCCCGAACTGACCTCTCGGCGGCTGCCGTTGGCCTCCGCGGCCCTCCAGACCGACCTCGAACTGGCCGTGGTCCCCGAAACCGACCAGCGGACGCTGCTGAAGCTGGAAGCCAGCGCGGACATCTACAAAGAGGGCACCGCCGCCCTCCTGCTGGAGCACATGGTCAACCTCCTCCGCCACGGGATGGCCTCGCCGGACACCCCGGTGGACCGGCTCAGCCTGGTGACCGAGGAGCAGTATCGGGACCTGCTCCGCCTGTGCGCGCCGCCCCGCACTCCCCTGCCCGGTGTACGCAGCGTCCTGGAGCTGGCGCTCGCCTCGATCGACAAGCATCCCGACGCGCCCGCGGTGTGCAGCGGGGGTCGCCGGTTCACCTACGCCGAGCTGGGGCGGCACGCCGGGCAGCTCGCCGAGCGGCTGGCACGGGAGGGGGTGACTCGCGGCGACGTGGTCGCCGTCCACCTCGACCGGTCCGTCGAGGCCCTGCTCGCGATGCTGGCGAGTTGGCAACTCGGCGCGGCGTACCTGCCCGTGGATCCGACGTACCCCCGTCGCCGGGTCGAGTTCATCCTGCGCGACGCGCAGGCTCAGGTGATCGTCTCCGGTCCGGGCACCGCGCCGGACACCTTCGGCGCGCTCGGCACGCGGGTCGTCGTGGTGGACGAGGTCGACGGCGACGCGGCGGACGGCCCGCCGCTGACCGTCGGTGCGGGGGGCGACGGCGAGGACCCCGCGTACGTCATCTACACCTCCGGCTCCACCGGCCAGCCCAAGGGCGTGAACGTGCCGCATCGCGCGGTGGTGAACTTCCTGACCTCGATGGCGGAGCGCCCGGGGCTGACCCAGGACGACGTGATGCTCGCCCTGACCAGTCCGTCCTTCGACATCTCCGTGCTGGAGCTGTTCCTGCCCCTGACGGTCGGCGCACGGATCGCGCTCGCCTCGACGGAGGACGCCCGCGACCCCCAGCGTCTGCTCGATCTGGTCACCGACGAACGGGTGACCGTGATGCAGGCGACGCCGGTGACCTGGGACGCCATCCTGGCCCTGGCCCCGGCGCACCTGCGACTACGCCTGGCGCTCTGCGGCGGCGAGGCGCTCACCCGCCCATTGGCCAACCGGCTCTGCGCGGTCGCCTCCCAGGTCTGGAACATGTACGGCCCGACCGAGACAACCGTCTGGTCGCTGATCGCCCCGGTACGACCCGGACCTGACGACGAGGTCGTGCCGATCGGCCGCCCGATCCACAACACCTCGGCCTGGGTGCTCAACCCCGATGGCGGTGTCCTGCCGGCCGGTGTGGTGGGCGAGCTGCACCTGGGCGGGAGTGGACTGGCGCTGGGCTACCGGGGTCGTCCGGGCCTGACGGACCAGCGCTTCGTCGCCGGTCCTCCGGAGACCGGCACCGAGCGCCTCTACCGGACCGGCGACCTGGTCCGGCTGCGCCCCGACGGCGACTTCGAGTTCCTCGGGCGGGCCGATTCGCAGGTCAAGATCCGGGGCCACCGGATCGAGGTGGACGAGATCGCCAGCCTGCTGCGCCGGCACCCCCGCGTGAAGGACGCCGTGGTGGTGGCCCGCGACGACGGTTCCGGCAACCGCCAACTGGTGGCCTACGTGGTGCCCTCCGGGGGCGGCGCGCCGGTTGCCCAGACGAACGAATCGAGATGACGATGCAGTCCACATGGCGGGTTCTCGCGCCCGGGCCCAGCGACCGCGTACTGCTCACCGTGGACTTCGGTCCCGGTCGTCGCGAGGCCGGCTTCAGTGACCTGGTCGCCAACCTCGCGCCGGAACCGGTCGTGTGGGAGCCGGTGTTCGCTCCGCAGACCGCTGACCCGGTCACCGGCACAGATCCGCACGGCTGCGTCAGCCGCTGGCTCGACGACGTCAGGAACGCCGGGCTGGAAGTCTGCGGGGTGCTCGGCTACTGCGCCGGGGGCGCGTTGGCCCGCCAGACGGGGGACCTGCTGCGCACGAGGGGCATGCCTGAGCCCCCGGTCGTGCTGCTCGACCCCAGTCACGTCGACGGCGACCTGATCCAGGAGCTCTTCGCCACGTCGGTGCAGGGTTATGCGGAGCTGCTGTCGGAGGACCAGATTGGGGCCGCCCTCGCTGCCGCGGCCGGTTTCACCGGCGCCCTCGGGTCGAACATCGGCACGCAGGCTCCTGCGGAGCTCGCCGAGGCCATGCGCAGCCTCCAGGCCCTGTACGACGGCGTCGTGCAGACCGTGTGCGACATGTTGGACGCCGACGAGGAGGTGAGCCGCGGGTTCTCGGAGCGGTTCGCCGCCTTCCTCAGCTACCTGGTCACCGCCGGACGTGCGAGCGCGGCGCGGGGCGGCTCGGCGACGGTCATCGTGTCCGGAAACCACCACCTGCCCGACGGGTTCGGCGTCGAGAAGCACCGCCTCCCGGTCTCCCGCGCGGCACTGCTGGCCGATCCCGCCGTCGCCCGTATCGTGGCGGAGGCACTGCGGTAAGCAGCGAGCTTCGCGTCCACCACGACCTAGTACGCGAACCGACCAGCCGTCGCCGCCGCACACCGCCGAGCCATCTGCCAACGCCTCCTTATCGAAACGGCTGCCGTAACCGGGTCCCCGGTCGCCCGTGGCGCAAGCCGCCGGGTCATCGCCGTGGCGCTGGCCATCGTAGGATTGGATCGACTCCGACCAGTGATCGGGCGATCTCAAGTGAGCCGCCCTCGCCTGATTGAGAGTTGCTCACGGGTCGCACAGAACGTGGAGCACTCTCGTGGAAGTTCCCTGTTGGGAGGTGATTGCCCTACAGAGGAAACCGACACTGATCGAGGGTTCGTAGCCATGCCAGCGACGTCACCAGTTAGCCTCATTTGCGCTAGTCAAGTTCGGTCACGGGGCTGCGCGGGCAGCCCTGATTCAGGCACACCGACGGCTGTGGTTGCTCACACGCGAGATCGAAAACGACTCGCAGGCGGGACACAGTGGCGGATGCCCAACTGGTACGTCGGTCCGACGGCCAGCGACACGTTTGCCTTCACGATGCCACGACAGGCGACTCGCAGAGCTGCGGCACCGGGCATATCTGGTGTTCATCGGCTGAAGACACTCGCCGGGAGGTCCCCCTTGGCCGTCACCTTCCTTCATCATGAGGTCACGGCAATTCGGTCGACATTCGGCTCCCGAGTGCCTGCGCCGCGCCGCGTCTCTCCTCGACGCGGATTCGGGCAGTCCACGGACAGCGGGCCGCTCGGTTGTTCAGCTCCAACCGCAGTTGCTGCCGATCCTGGCCGGCTTAGTCGGTGGCGTGGGCACTGACACTGGCTATTCGTCCGCGGGCCATACCTCGCGCACCTCGGCGTCGCGCCGTCCCGCGGGTCCCGCACCTGATGCGGTTTGACCTTCTCGCCGGTCTGCGCAGGCAGTGGCCGCTTGAGGTGCCGAAGGACGCCAGCATGCCCATCGGCGACTCTCGACGACGGGGCGCGGGCCGACGGCCAGGTCCACGCCGCGCCGGTGCCCGTCGAACGACTTCAGCACCGACTGAACGGGGCCGCGCCGACGCAGGTGCCGCTGATCAACGGGCTCGGTGGGCACCATCCGGATCCGAAGGTCGGACGCCTTTCACCAATGACCTGCCGGAGCTACTGACTCATTTACCCGGTGTTCATCATCGGTGCACCTGTATCCATGTCGAGCGCTCGGCCAGTACGCCGATCACCGCTTCCGGCGAGGACCGATTCCTGGCTCGCAACGACGACCTCGGCTCCTGGCCGCCCCCGTCAAGCCTGCCCTCGCGCAGACCAAACGTCGACCCATCCTCCGCCGGTCATCACGCACCCCCGCCCTCCGGCCCACGGTGAAACTTTCGGACGCGTCGATGACGCCACGGAGCCTGCCCGTCGGCGAGTCACGTGCACCGAACTCAATCTCGTCCGCCCCCTTGGGAACACGATCGACGCGATGATCGAATACCGACTGATCCCTTTGACCGACGCGCCGCCTGACGGGGGGGTCGGCGTTCTTCAGGCGGTCCCGATGGTGGCGTGGCGAGACAGCGTCGTGGCACCGGAGCGAGGCGGGCCACCCGAGACGAACGCCGTGCGACGAACGGTTCGGCCAGCAGTTGTGCGCCTCAGGATCTCAGTGCCCACCCTCCGTCTCCTTCGGGGCAGGAAAATGGCGGGAAGATCGGCGTCGTCAACGCGTAGAAGCGTCGAGATAATAGAAATTCATGCCACCCGGCCGGCCGGAGATCCGAAGACCTTTAGTGCACACCGCCCGGTGCGGAAATTGCCTCTCCTATGTTGCGCTGGAAGAAATCGTCCAGATATCGATAATTGCCCCGGTCGGCAGGGGCATCGAGCGATCGGACACGCCCTCGTCCAGCTGGAGGCGCGGAAACCGACGCGATCCCGAATCAGTGCCGATCGTCTCACCTGACGGTCGAAGAAAATCTTGAGGTGTGCCCTGACCTGGTGTTTAGTCGAGGAGCAGGAGGTGGTGGCCGATCGAGGTCCAATCGGCGGGACTCGACGCAAGAACGCCACTCGATCTAGGATGGATGTCGAGGTAGTTCGATACGACCCCTGAACCCAGGAGAGGGAGGCGATCAGTGCATATCGGACCTTCCCGTCGCAAGGAGCACTACCTGGCGCACCTGCCCAGGTGAAGGTAAATTGTTGGGTCTCGTGCTGAGGCGCTGACCGGCCTACGGTTTTCCCGACGACGAGAAGTCGTTTGTGTCGAATAAATTACTGGCAACTGATCAGTAACATAAATAGCCGCCAAAACACACATTACATGTCATGGGGAGGGCAGTAGTCATACTAGATTTCGACGTGCGTCCAAACCGTAATCCCTTGTCCCACACCGACCGGCAAGCGGTGCTCAACGCACCGGTCTTCGGTAAGGTGTTCACCGACCACATGATCACCCTGCGCTGGGACGCCGAGCGCGGGTGGCACGACGGACGCCTCGAAGAGTTCCAGAGCATCGCTCTGCCGCCGTCGGCATCCGTCTTCCACTATGGGCAAGAGATCTTCGAAGGCATGAAGGCGTACTGCCAGCAGGGCGGGTCGATCGCGCTGTTCCGCCCGGAGCGCAACGCCGCCCGGTTCAACGCCTCCGCCCGGCGACTGGCGATGCCGGAGATCCCGGTGGAGACCTTCGTGAGAGCCATCGAGCTGCTGGTCCGGCAGGACCGACAGTGGGTGCCGCACGGTGCGGGCACCAGCCTGTACCTTCGTCCCTTCATGATCGCGACCGAGCCCACGCTGGGGTTCACCCTCCCGTCCCGCAGCTACCTGTTCTGCGTGATCGCCTGCCCGGCGTCCGCCTATTTCAGCACCCGGACCGGCCCGCCCCGCACTGACCGTGTGGCTGTCGCAGGAGTACGCGCGCGCGGCGCCCGGCGGGACCGGCGCCGCGAAGGCCGGCGGCAACTACGCCGCCGCGTTCCTCGCCCAGCGAGAGGCGGTGGACCAAGGCTGCGACCAGGTTGTCTGGCTGGATGCGGTCGAGCACACCTGGGTCGAAGAGATGGGTGGGATGAACCTCTGCTTCGTCCAACAATCCGCGGCCGACGAACCTGCCTCCCTCATGACCCCCGCGCTGACCGGCACCCTCCTGCCGGGAATCACGCGGGATTCGCTGCTCCAGCTGAGCGGGCGGCTCGGCCTCGGCCGCAGCGAGGGGCGCATCAACGTACAGCAGTGGCGCAAACAGTGCGAGGCTGGCCAGATCACCGAGGTCTTCGCCTGCGGTACGGCGGCGGTCATCGCACCGGTCGGACGCGTACGCGGGGCGAGCGACGAGTGGACGATCGGCGACGGTCGCCCTGGTCCCGTGACCATGCGACTTCGTGACGAACTGCTCGGCATCCAGTACGGCCGCATCCCCGATGACCTGGGCTGGACGCGCATCGTGTGCTGACGGTGAGGGACTCTCCTGTCGGGCTCCGACAGGAGAGGTGTCTCTCCACACGCGTCTGGCGGCCCATCGGCAGGTCCGCCGATCCGGCATGACCGTGGGCCACCACCAGCGCGCTGCGGCAACGAGACCTGCTCCGACATCTGAGGCGCCGGCCCGGGTACGCCATCGGTCCGGTCGCGTCGTCGCAGGCCCACAGCGCCTTCATCGAGGAATGGGCCACTGAACCTTCCACGAAGACCTGGTTTCGGGGGTTTCCGAATGACATCACAGATGCCATGAAGCTGATCAGTTCCATGCCGTCGGCCGAGGAGGCTCAACGCGAAGACGCAGTGCCGGGGGTGGCACGTCTGCGGCTGGTGATTCTGGGCGTGCTGCTTGCGGTACAGATCAGCGCAATCCTGATCGCACCCATGCCGTCGCGGCGGGTGGCCGTCAGTCTGGTCGTGGTCACCACCCTGGCAGTCCTGCAGACCCGTCACATCAGAGTGACAGCTACGGGCCCACCGTGGCCGCGGATGGGGCTGTTGGCCGTCGAGGCTCTCACCACCTACCTGCCGATGCTGGCCGTCGGCGCGGTCTGGCCCGGCACGGGGGGATTCCTCGCAGCGTCGGTGCTGCTCGTGGTTCCCGGTCGAGCCGCATGGGCGCTGTTCACCACTGTGGTCATGAGCACGTTCGCGGCCGCCGTGACGATAGGGCCCGGAGTGCGGTACGCCGGCACGATCGCCATCGCCAGCATGGCCATCGGCCTGACCATCTATGGCATGTACCGCCTCAACGTGATGATCAAGCAGGTGCAGGGCAGGCACACCGAGGCGGTACAACTCGCCGTGGTCAGAGAGCGGATGCGCTTCGCCCGGGACCTGCACGATCTGCTCGGCTACAGCCTGGCCGCGATCACGCTTCGGGCCGAGTTGGCCGGACGGCTCACGAAGAGCGACCCGGCCACGGCCAGCGACGAGATGCGCGACGTGGTCGCCATGGCACGGCAGGCCGCCGCCGAGGTGCGGCAGGTGGCCGACGGGTACCGCAACATCTCACTGGCCCAGGAGGCGGCGGCTGTGGCCTCGCTGTTCGCCAGCGCCAACGTCACGGCGCGGGTCGAGGTGAACTGCGGAGTCCTGCCCGACAAGGTGGACTCGGTCCTCGCCATGCTTCTGCGTGAGCTGACCACGAACATCCTGCGGCACAGCAGTGCGCGTAACTGCTGGATCACTGTCGAACAGAGCGATGAACACGTGACACTCTCCGTCGCGAACGACGGGGTTCCACGGACCGCAACCACCTATCGCGACGGCGGCGGGTTGGAGAACCTCGCCTTCCGCCTGCAGGCGGTCGGCGGGACATTGAGCGCGTCGGTATGCGGTGACGGCCGATTCCACGTGCTCGCGGAGGTCGCCGTCAAGGCTGACGCGGCCCTGGGCACCCGGATACATCGCGTCGGATGCAGCTCGTCGTCGGCCCGGCATGCGCCGGCCGCGTGAATTGAGGGGAGTTGCGCATGCTGCGGATCCTGCTCGCCGAGGACGTCGCCATGGTCCGCGGGGCGCTGGTAGCCCTCATCGAACTGGAGCGGGACCTGAGGGTGGTCGCGGCCGTCGACAACGGCACGGACATCGTCTCCACGGCGCTGGACTGCCGGCCCGACGTCGCGGTCCTCGACGTCGATCTCCCGGGTCTGGACGGCCTGTCGGCGGCAGCACAGCTCAGGACCGAACTGCCCTGCTGTCGTACCCTCATCCTCACGAACCTGGGACGGTCCGGAACGGTCAGCCGCGCGCTTACCGCCCAGGTGTCCGGCTTTCTGCTGAAGGATTCTCCGCCGGAGGACCTGGCCAACGCCATTCGTGCCATCGCCCTGGGCCGCCGGGTGATCGACCCGCAGCTGGCCCTGTCCGCTTGGGACTGCGGCCAAAACCCGCTGTCCACACGGGAGCACGAGGTGCTGCGGATGACAGCCAGAGGTGCGGACCCGGTCGAAATCGCCGCTACTCTGCACCTGTCGGTCGGGACCGTCCGCAACTACCTCACAACGGTCGTCACCAAACTACATGCCCGCAACCGGGTTGAAGCGGTCAAGATGGCTTACGACTCAGGCTGGCTGCCCTAGGGCGCCGACAGCCGACCCGGACGGGATTCCGCAACTCCGAGTGATCGTGGATTGCTGTTCTTGTGAGCAAGGTCCGAGGTGGAGCGGCGTACGACCTTCCCGCAATCTAATCACAGGTCAGCAGAACAGCCTGCGGCGCAGCACGCAGAACCACGTTCGGCACAACCTGCGGCACAGCCGGTGAACCGGCGCTGCCGCTCCTTTGAGCTGCGTAAGCGACTCTGACGGAGGCGGCCATG
Source organism: Micromonospora sp. NBC_01638 (assembly GCF_045209745.1). Taxonomy (NCBI): domain Bacteria; kingdom Bacillati; phylum Actinomycetota; class Actinomycetes; order Micromonosporales; family Micromonosporaceae; genus Micromonospora; species Micromonospora sp. NBC_01638. The sequence continues at coordinate 4,965,492 of NZ_CP109273.1, read as the reverse complement.
AGGAAGCAGTACTACGAATACCGGCACGTCGTCGGCTTCGAGGAGACGAACCTCGTCGGCAGCGTCTACAACGTCTACTACACGCGTTGGCAGGGCCGGTGCCGCGAGATGTTTCTGCTCGAACACGCTCCGGGCGTGCTCGACGAGTTAAGTGACGACCTGGAACTGCGCCCGATCGAATCCGAGTGCGAACACCTGGCCGAGGTTTCTGCCTTCGACGAGGTGTCGATCCGGATGCGGCTGAAGGAGCTGACGCAGACCCAGATCGGCTTCGCCTTCGACGTCGTGCGGGTAGGCGAGGGAGTGGAGGATCTAATCGCTCGGTGCCGCGAACGCGTGGCGTGCCTGCGTGGTGCCAACGGTACCGCCACCCCGGCACAGGTACCGCCGCAGCTCGCGTCGGCGCTGGGTGCCTTCGCGGTCGCCCCCACCACGCAGCCCCGGGGCACCGGCACCGGAGGCAGGGCATGAGTGTCGCCGCGCATGGCCGACGGACCTTCCCGGGGCCACCGCCGTGGGCGACGCCCGGGTTGCTGCGCAAGCTGTGGGGTGACCGGCTGGGTCTGCTGTCCGATGCGGCCGACAAGTACGGCGACGTGGTCCGGTTCTCCATGGGGCCCAAGACGCTCTACTTCTTCAACCATCCGGACCACGCCAGGCATGTGCTCACCGACAATGCCGCCAACTATCACAAAGGGCTGGGCCTGGCCGAAGCCCGACGGCGGATTCTCGGCGACGGCCTGCTCACCAGCGAGGGCGAGACGTGGCGCGGTCAGCGGCGAGTCATCTCGCCCGCCTTCCGCCGGGAGCGCATCGCGGGTTTCGCCGGCGTGGTGGCCGACGCCGGCGCCCAGTTGACCGAGCGCCTGGCAGCGCAGGCCGGAAACATCGTCGATGTGGCCGACGAGATGACGGCGCTCACGATGGATGTGCTCGGCAGGACCCTGCTCGACGCCGACCTGAGTCCGCTGAGCTTCCTGGGGCCAGCGTTCGAGGCTGCGCAGGAGCAGGCAATGTTCGAGATGGTCACGCTGGGCGCGCTGCCGTTGTGGATGCCGCTTCCGCGCCACCGCCGCTTCCGCGCCGCCAAGCGGCAGATCGAAGACGCGGTGCGAACGCTCGTCGAGTCCCGCAGACATGACACGGGCACGGACGGGTCCGACCTCATGTCGGTGCTGCTGCGCGTCAGCGAGAGCGAGCAGGACGCCGATGCCCGCTGGCGTGGGCTGCGCGACCAGATCGTGACGATGCTCCTGGCCGGGCACGAGACCACGGCCAGCACGTTGTCCTGGGCCTGGTACCTGCTCAGCCGGCATCCGCAGGCGGCCGAGCGACTGCGTGCCGAGGCGATCGCGGTCCTCGGCGACCGCACCCTGGAGTACAGCGACCTGGTCAAACTGCCGTACACCACGATGGTCATCCAGGAGACGATGCGGCTCTATCCCGCGGTCTGGGGGCTACCGAGGGTGGCCCTGGCCGCCGACGAGATCGGCGGATACCCGGTCCCTGCCGGCGCGGACATCATGATCAGCCCCTACACGCTGCATCGGCACCGCGACTTCTGGGACGAGCCGGACCAGTTCCGGCCGGAGAGGTTCGCGGCCGACGCCCCGCCTGTCGGCCACCGGTACGCCTACATACCCTTCGGGGCGGGCCCCCGGGTCTGCGTGGGAAGCCACCTCGGCATGCTCGAGGCGACCCTCATCGCGGCCATGGTCGCGCGCCGCTTCCGGTTCGAGTTTGCCGGGCCGACCGACCCGGTGCCCGAGGCCATGCTGTCGCTCCGGATCCGCGGTGGCCTGCCGGTGCGGGTGAGGCGGGCCTGACCGCTGCGGCGTCTTCCTGGCGACCGACCGTCGGGGCCACGACGTGACGGCGGAGGTCGCCGGGCGGTTCGGGCTACGACGCGAGCCAGACCGGCTCGAAGTCCAGGGCGCCGGCCAGGATCGCCTGATGAAGTCGCTGTAGCCGCGGGCCCGGCTCCACGCCCAGTTCGTCGCGGAGTACGGCCCGTATCTGCCGGAAGGCCTCCAACGCGTTACCGGCGCGCCCGGAGCGGTAGTAGGCGATCATCAGCAAGGCGTAGAAGTTCTCGTGCATCGGATGCTTGGCCACCAGCATCGTCAGCTCGCCCAACAGGTCCGCATGACGACCGAGGTCGATGTCGGCCTCGATCCGGCGTTCCAGCACGCCGATCCTGTTCTCCTCGAGCGATCCGACCTCCGCACGCAGGATCCGGCCGACCGGGACGTCCACGAGGGCCGGCCCGCGCCACAGTGCCAGTGCGCAACCCAGCAGTTCGGAGCTGCCTTTCGGGTCTCCTGAATCCACGGCTCTGCGACCTGCGCGTGCGAGGTTGTCGAACTCCGCCACGTCGGTCTCGCACAGCTGCCCGTCGAGCTGGTAGCCGGAGTGCCTGGTGCCGAGCAGCCGTCTCGCCCAGTCCCGGTCCCGGGCAGCCGTCGCCAGCTTGGCCCTCAGCTGGAATATGTAGGTTTGCAGGGTGGTGGCGAAGCTGCGTGGCGGCTGGTCCCCCCAGAGTTCCTCCACGAGTGTCTGTGTGGTGACCACCCGCCCGGCGTTGAGCGCGAGCAGCACGAGGATCTGGCGCTGCTTGGGCGCGTTCGGCATCACCGGCTGGTGGTTCAGGTGCGCGGACACCGGGCCCAGCAGTTGGAAGACGACCTTCCCATTTTCCCTGTTCATTTCTCAGCTCCAAGGGTTGACACCGGATGACTTTCGGTTGCTCGATCGTCCCTCGAGCGGAACCCCAGCTCCCAGAGATCTGGTCACGACCCGGAGGGTGAAAAACTCACCCCACAAACATGACATCGCAACGTGCGACCACCAATGGCCGAGCCTGTGACGAAGTCGGGCGACGAACAGCAACCGAGAGTAAGCGCGCCCGCATTCCTCACGCCACGATGGAGAGGTGACGCGTCGGTGTCACCCGCGGAAGGTGGATAGATGCCAACTGTCTTCGGCTCGATGCGCAGGCTCATGCTGAGCCCTCAGCTCGCCGACGTGACCTTCGCCAAACGGGGCTTCCCGGGCGAACCGTCCCCCGGCGTACGACACCTGGAGGCTGTGCCCCAGGCCGTCATCTGCGGGTTCGAGTGGGGAATCGATGCCCGCGACCAGTGGGAGGTCGAGCGCCGGCTGGATCTGGTGAGCGAGGAGATGCGCGGATTCGCCTACGAGGGGGTGACGATGGCCTTCACCGTTCTCGACGCCATGGGACGTGGCCACCGAACCCGCGATCTGCTCCTCGGGCCCGGGCGTCCCCATGTTTTCCTCGCATACATCGGTATGGGTTTCGCGATGGCACGATTGCCCAGGAAGTTGTGGAACAAGGCAGTTCCCAACCTCGCCGGCGACCCCTATTACCCGACGATGAGCTGGTTGGCTGTCGACGGGTACGGATTCGATCGCGCGTATTTCGAGACGCCGCGCTGGGTCGATGCGCAGAAGGTGCCGAAGCCCTATCCCTGGGAAGGTTCGCCGGACTATTTCCTTCGAGCCGTCGATCAGGGAGTCGGACGGGCCCTGTGGTTCATCTGTGGTGGCCGCGCCCCCGATGTCGCCGCCGCGGTGGGGCGTTTCGCCGAGCACCGCCAGCCGGACCTGTGGAGCGGCGTGGGGCTGGCCGCGACCTTCGCCGGAGGAAGCGACGCGGAGGGCCTGGCCGCCCTGCGGCGGGCCGCCGGCGAGCACTGGGCGCAGTTGGCACTGGGCGTGGTGTTCGCGGTGAAGGCGCGTACCCACGCTGGCCTGGTGCCGGACTACACCACCGCGGCCTGCGAGACCCTGGCCGGTCTCACCGTGGACAAGGCGGGCGCGCTCGCCGACGCCACGGCGGTGCACTCCCCTGGATCGGCGCCCGCCTACGAGCTGTGGCGCCAACGGATCCGGGCACACTTCGACAACGCGTGACCGGTGACAGCTCGTTCCCGAGCTGTCACCGGTCCGCCGGTCCGGTGGAAGACCGCCGCCCGGCCGCCGGCCCTAAGAAGGGGCCTGGTACGAGGACGAGGCGCGATACCTGAACCGACCCCGGTCGATGACCACGGTCCCGTCTCCCCTGGCTGTCCGGAACGAGGCGGTGCCGTCAGCACCGCGCCAGATCGAGACGACCAACGAGTCGCCTGGGGTGACCGGGGCGGTGAACCTGCCCGACATCGCGATGAAGTTCGCCGGTTCGGCGCCGCACAGTTGATGCAGCAGCATCCGCCCGGTGAAGCCGAAGGTGCACGGACCATGCAGGATCGGCCGGCTGAAGCCTCCGCGTGCGGCGAATGTGGGGTCGCTGTGCAGCGGGTTCCGGTCGCCGGAAAGCCGGTACAGCAGTGCCTGCTCCGGCCTGGTCCGCTCCACCACCTGGTGGTCCGGGTCCCGGCTCGGCGGCTCCCACGGCTCGGAGGTGCCGCGGTCGCCGCCGAACCCGCCCTCGCCCCGGATGAACATCCCTGACCGGGTGGTGATGTAACGCTCGCCGGTGGCGGGGTCGACCGCGACGCTCTCGGACTCGACGAGCGCACCCGAGCCCTTGTCGTACATGCCGGTGACGGTGGGCGAGGTGAGCACCGTGCCGCTGACCGGTAGCGGCCGGTGCAGCTCGACGTACTGCTCGGCCATCACCAGTTGGGCGCGATCGAAGTCACCGATGCTGCGCGCCGGTGGGATCTGTGCGATCACCACGCCGTAGGTGGGCAGCACCCTCTGCTCGATGCCGTCGCTGTTCTCGGTCGTGAACTGGAGATCACGCAGTGGATCGCCGAGGCCCGCGCCGACGCCCAGGGCGTACAGCAGCGCGTCCTTCGAGGTCCAGGTTCGCTCGCACCGTTCCCCCGGTTCGCCGACGAGACTGTGATCGAGCGACATCACGACCTCCAGACGGTGATGCCAGGGCGTCGGCTACAGGCTGACGGCGAGGTCATTGGGGGTGCGGCGGGGAGGCCCGTCGCAGTACGAGTTGTAGGCGTCGAGGATCTGCTGTGCCCGTCGGGTCGCCTCGGCGAACCTGGCGTGGGGCTCGGCGCCATTGGTCAGGACGTCGTGCATCGCGCTGGTGATCTCGCCCATGATGCCCGCCTGCCCTCCGAGCAGAGGACCGAGCGCCGCCGGCGAGCCGTCCGCGGCCTCGAGCTGTTCGCCGGCCACGCGAAGACGCGGGTTGTCGCGGTACCAGCCCTCCTCGTGGAGGACGTCGACCGCCGCCCTGCTGATCGGGATGCGGTGGTGGCGTTTGGCCCACTCCGCGGCGTTGCTCGGCCGGTTCAGGTACTGGATGAACGCCAGCGCACCATCCTGTTTCGCCTGGCTCAGGCCCGCGGCGAGCCACAGCGCGAATCCGCCCATCATGTTGCCGGCCAGGGGAACATCGTCGTTGTAGGGCATGGGGCGCACCGCCACGGTGAACCCGTGCCGCTCACCCCGGTCCAACAGGTGCGACGCGTCCACCGAGGAGCTGAGGAAGAGCCCGATCCGCTGCTCCTCGAACGCGGCGTAGCCGCCCGCGAAGTCCAGGAGCTCGCCCGTGTAGAGGTAGTGGCCGTCGCGGTGGAGGCCTTGCCACCACCGGACGTAGTTCATCATCTCGGCCGAGGCCAGGTTCACCTTCTCGGCGCGGCCGGACCGACCGTTGTCGCGATCCGTGATCAGTCCACCCTGCTGGGCGACCGACTGGAGGAAGACCCAGTAGAAGTTGGGCCAGGCGATGCCGTGCGTGGGCCCGTTGGGCAGCTTGGCGAGTGCCTCGCAGGCCGCCGTGACCTCGAGCCAGGTTCGGGGCGGCTCGGTGATGCCGGCCTTGGCGAGGAGGTCCATGTTGGCGTAGAGCACGATCCCGGAGGCCGTACGCGGGATGGCCATCAGCTCGCTCTGGTAGCGGAAGTAGTCGCGCGCCGCGGGCACCATGTCGTCGAGCACGACGCGCTCACCGAGGACCTCGGTCCGCCCCGCGATGGCTCGCCCGACGGGCGTGAACAGGGGGTTCCCATCCGGCCCGAGCATGTCCATGGCGGCGCGGGTGGCGGTGAAGTGGTACTCCGCGATGTCGGGCGTCTCCCCGTGCTCCGCCGCTCGCGCCACCTCGGCGGGCATCGTACGGAAGTCGTGTCGGTTGATCTCGACCTGGTACTCCGGGTGCGCCTCGTTGAACTCAGAGGCAGCGGAGACCGCGATGTCCGCCTCGTTGGTTGCCCAGCTGGCCGGATCCGTCAGCCACACATTGATCTTGATCTTCGGCTGTTGCGTCATGTCAGCTCCTTCATTCATGCCGGCAGCGCGGGGTGGTGAGCAGGCGTGAGTCGATCGTGTCAGCGGGGCGCAGCCGACCGCGCCTTCGGTTTTGCTCACCGCGGCAGAGGTCGGGCAATCGTGAAGGTTGCCGCTCCGGGCCACCGTGCTCTGATGGCTACGGCTGTGCGAACCCAGCGCGAAGGAGGCAGGATGCGCCACACCGTACGGACGTCGGACGGTCGGCTGTTGGCCGTCGAGGAGTGGGGCGATCCCGCCGGCTGGCCGATCCTCGCCCACCACGGCACGCCGAGTTCCCGGAGAGCCGCCTTCCACGGTCCGTGGGTGCGCGACGCCGCCGAACGGGGGCTGCGGCTGATCAGTTACGACAGGCCGGGCTACGGTGACTCCTCGCCAGGGCCGGGCCGCACCGTCGCCGACACCGCCGACGACGTCCGCGCGATTTGCGCCGAGCTGGACATCGACCGCCTGGGGACGTGGGGATTTTCAGGCGGTGGGCCACCCGCGCTGGCGTGCGCCGCCCTGCTGCCGGATCTGGTGACCGCCGCCGTCGTGCTGGCCGGCATGGCGCCGTTCGAGCCCGAGGGCCTCGACTGGTTCGCCGACATGTACCGGGACGACGTCGACGACACCCGCATGTACCTCACCGACCCGGACGCGGCGCGGAAGAAGATGGACCAGGACCGGGAGGAGTTCCTCCTCGCGTCGGCGGACGATGCGGTCGACGCCGACGCGTGGACGCCCGCCCGGGAGGATGCCGCGGTCACGCTCGGCAGGTACCACCAGTTCCTGTCCTCCTGCCGGAGCGCCGGCCTTGCGCCGGGCATCCAGGGATGGTGGGACGACAGCGGCTCCCAGGTACGGCCGTGGGGGTTCGACCTCGCCGACGTCGCTGTCCCGGTCCTGCTCATGTACGGCCGACGGGACGTCTTCGTGCCGTTCGCGCACGGCGAATGGCTGGCCCGGCAGATTCCCGGAGCGGACGCCCGGTGGTTCGACGACGACGGGCACGGGACGCTGGCGCAGAGGCGCCTGCCTGAGGCACATGAGTGGTTGTCCGAGCGGAGATAGCCCGGTCGCGGCCGGGGTCAGACCTCGACGGTGGGGCGGCGGGTGACCGCCGCCCCACTCCCATCCGGCAGACGCCCTGGCCGGGCTCAGGTGACCCGAACGGACGTACCGGCCAGCGCCGCGGCCACCGCGTCGAGGCCGGCCGAGATGGTGAAGACCACGCCGGGCCTGTCCACCTCGACCGGAGCGACCGGCAGGTTCGCGCCGGTCACCCAGGCGACCACCGTCTCGTCCGGAGCGACCAGCCCCGCGGCGCACGCCCGGCGCAGACCCGCGACCGCCGCGGCCCCGGCAGGCTCGGTCGCGACCTGCGCCGCGTCGGCCAGCAACTCGACCGCGTCCAGGATCTCGGCGTCGCTGACGGTGACGAAGTCGCCGCCGGAGTGACGGACCTCGTCGATGGCCCAGTCGCCGAGCATCGGCTCCGGAACCTCGATGCCGTCGGCGACCGTGCCTCGCCACCGGGCCGGCGCCTGGACGCCATGCCACTGCGCGGCCAGCGGCGCGCAGTCTCGCGCCTGCACCGCGACCACCCGGGGAACCCTTTCCAGCGCGCCGCAGGCGACCAGTTCCCGGAAGCCCTTGGCCGCGCCGATCAGGGTCACACCGTCACCGACGGGCAGCACCACCACATCCGGCGTACGGTCGCCGAGCTGCTCCCAGACCTCGAAGGAGGCCGTCTTCTTGGCCTCGATGGTCAGCGGATTCAGCCCGGTGCAGCGGTCCAGCCAGTGGAACTGGGCCGCGGCGCGCCGGGACAGCTCGAACGCGGCCCGATAGCCCTCGCGGACCCGGAAGACGTACGCACCCATCGCCGTCATCAGCTCGACCTTGGCCGGCGCGCAGTCGGCGGGCACGAAGATGACGACGGCCATTCCCGCGGCCGCGCCGCCGATGGCGGTCGACAGAGCGGCGTTACCGGTCGACGCCGTCGAGACGACACCGACGCCGACACGCAGTCCCTGGTCGATCACGAGAGCCGTCGCCCGGTCCTTGTTGGAGGCGCTCGGTCCCACTGTCTCGTCCTTGAGCCACAGTCCCGGCAGTCCGAGTCGCTGCCGCAGCTCCCGCACCGGACGCAACGGCGTGCCCCCGACCGGTAGCGGGTACCGGGTGGACACGTCAGGGCGTGGCAGCAGGCGCTGATACCGCCACATGCCGGCCCCGGAGTCGGGGCCGGGCAGCAGCGTCCTGTCGTAGTCGTAGGTGTAAGTCTCGTGTCCGTGCACACCGGACTCCAGCCGTGCCTCACCCACCGGTGCCTCCTTGCGGGTCAGTCCTCGAAGAAGTTCGCCACCGTGACGGTGCGCGAATCGCTCTTCGCGTGGTCAAGAACGATGGCGCCGAGTGCGATGTCGAGGACGCCGAGACCGAACGGCGAGAACACGACCGGTTCCCGCGTTCGCAGTTCGCACCTGCCGAGCAGGACGTCGGCGAGTGTTCCCGTGACGAAGTCGCGTCCGCCGGAGAGCTCCTCGGCCAGATGGGGTGAGGTCTGCGCGCGCAGGCAGTGATCCACGTCGTCGACGATGTTCTGTGCGGCGAGCAGGGTCTGCGGGTGGATGTCGCGCAGCGAGATGTTGAGAACGGTCTGTCCCGGTGCGAAACGCAGGGTCTCCGGCAGGTAGGGCTTTCCCGCGGTGGTCGCGAAGACGATCACGTCGCAGCCGAGTGTGGCATCCAGGTCCGCGACACCGCCGGACCCTGGCCAGTGCTTCTCCCCGTGACCGACGAACTGCTGGGCCCGCTCGGGCACGAGATCGTGGCACAAGAAATGGGTCACCGGCAGCCCTGTGTGATGGAGGAAGTCAGCGATGGTGCGCGCGATCACGCCAGCACCGACGAAGCCGACACTGGCCGGCCCGTTCCCGGGTCGAAGAGCTCGCGCCGCCAGAGCTGCGGACGCGGCGGTACGCACGGCGCTGATCTGTGCCGACTCGAGGCAGGCCACGGGTCGGCCGGTCCGGTCGTCGTTGAGCAGCAGCACGGCTGACGCTCTGGGCAGACCGAGTTCGTGGTTGCCGGGGAAGCTGCTGATCCATTTGAGCCCAGGCATCCCGACCTCGCCGCCCAGGTACGCCGGCAGGGCGATGATGCGGTCCGCCGGCCGGTCCGGGAAACGCAGGAAGTGGCTGGACGGGTTGACGGTCTGACCTCTGTCATGGGCGAGATACGCCTTCTTGACCGCGGTCAGGACGGCGTCACGGGAGCCGCTCAGCGCATCGACAGCGACCGCGTGCGGCACGATCTGAAACATTCGGACTCCTCACCACCGAGCCAGGACCGAGTCGATTCCCGGGAAGTGCTCAGCCACCCACTTCTCGGAGTAGATGGTGTCGACGTACCGTTCCCCGGTGTCTGGCGAGATGGCCACCACCGGTTTCCCGTTCCGGAACGTCGGTGCCAGGCGACGCACCGCGGCGAGCACCGTACCGGTGGACCCACCGACCAGCAGTCCATACCGGCGCGCCACGAGGTGGCACGCGGAGACCGTCTCCACTTCCGGCACCACCACCCGCTCGTAGTCGCCGCCGTCGACGAGCAGCTCGGGACGGAGGCTCGCGCCCAGGCCGGGAATGAGGCGCGGAGCGCCCTGGTCCGCGAAGAGGATCGATCCTTCGGAGTCGACGGCGATGATCCGGGTGGTCGGGCGGTGCTCGCGGAAGAACTCCAGACAGCCCATGAGTGTGCCGGAGGTGCTCACCCCGATGACCACGGCGCCAACATCGGGCAGTTCGTCGAGGATGCTGCGGGCTGTCTGCCGGTAGTGCGCAGAACTGTTGGCCCGGTTGGCGTACTGGTTGGGCCAGAACAGCTTCCGGTCCTGCTTCAGCTGGGACCGGATGTAGTCGATCCGGGTTTGCAGGAACCCACCGTTGGCGTCCCGTTCGGTGACGACCACGACAGTGGTGCCCTGCGCCCGCATCGTGCGGATGGCGGCCGCGTTGGTGTTGGGATCGGCGACGATCGTGAGACTGATCCCCCGGGTGACGCACACGGTTCCGAGGGCGATACCGAGGTTGCCGGAGGACGATTCGATCAGCCGGTCGCCGGGGCCGATGCCGGATCTGCTGATCAGGTCTTCGATCAGCCCGACGGCGGTCTTCAGCTTGATGGACCCGGCGGGATTCAGGCCCTCCAGCTTCAGGTTCAGATCGACCCCGGGGACGAACCCGGCCAGGTCGAGAAAGATGTCGTCGGTGACGATGTCGTACGCAGCGTTGAAGATCATCGGTCCTCGCTACGCCAGTGGTACGCGGGCGGCATCAGCCGGTGGGCCGGCACCGTACCCGCTGGGCTCTCAGCCATCCTGGGAGCGGACGAGGCTTGCCGGACGCATGTCTGTCCAGTGATCCTCGATGTACTCGAGGCAGGCAGAGCGGGAGTCGTCGTCATGGACGACGACCCAACCGTCAGGACAGGCGATGGCGGCGGGCCACAGTGAGTACTGGGCTTCGTCGTTCACCAGAACGCGATATCGAGCGTCGGCGTCGTCAAACGGGTTGGACACGGGTGCTCCTCGCTTCGCTGTTGATCACTTTCGCTCGAGTGCCGGGCCAGCCGTCTGCATCGATCGTGCGCGCTGCGGACAGACCGGGCACCTTGCCCGTTGCCGACCAGCTCATCGACGGGATCCGGTGGTCGCGGCGCCGACCAGCACGTCGATCCGGTCGGCCAGATCCTTGAGCACCGGCGAGTCGACGAGCACCCGGACGCTGAAGTCCACGTTCCAGGTACGCCGGGCCGACAGCACCAACCTGGTCGCGAGCATCGAGTCCCCGCCGAGGTCGAAGAAGTTGTCGCCACGGCCGACGACGTCGACCCCAAGGACGTCCGCCCACATCCGGGCCAGGGCGAGTTCGGTCTCGGTGACAAGGTCAGCCTGCACGTTCTGTTCCTCGCCTTTCGTCTCGGTCGAGGCCCCGGAGGTGATCCCGTGGAGGAAGTCGAGGACCGCCGCCCGCGCCTCGGCGTCGGCAGCCAGCTCCGGTCGGTCGCACGACACGCGGACGGTTTGGAGGTCGGTCGCTCCCAGCCAGCCGGCGTCGGCCGGATGACCCTGTGAGATCACCTGCAGGATCGGGCCCCGCGGCGCCGGCTGCTCGTCGTGGTGCGCTGCTACGAGGAACGTGAGCCATTCGACGTAGACGCCGACCACGCCCTCCACCGGGCCGCTGACGTCGGCGTCGCCGAAACCGAACGCGGCCAGGGCCAGCCGCGCACGAAGGCGCAGGTCCTCCCCGATGCGCTTCACCAGCGTCTCGGGAGTGGCGAGCAGTCCCTCGATGTCGAGCAGCGGCGGTCGCTCGACATTGGGTGCTCGGCCCTCGACCTGACGCACGACCTCGTGGTACTCGTGGAGGATCTCGGACGGTGGAGTCTGCTGCGGGTCGAGCAGCACGATGGGCACGGGCCCGGCAGGGCCCACCAGGAGTGCGGCCATCGCGACAGCCAGTGGCGCGGCGGCGCAGTACGCGACCAGAGCCACCGGGCGATCTGGTCGCTGCCGCGCGAAGAGCTCGCTGGCGTACGCCGGAGTCGTCAGCGCGGTCGGCATCGGGGACGTCAGCAGATCCTGGCAATCGAACCCGGATCGGTCGAGATGCATCTCGCTGATGTGCGCCTCGGGTCGCCGACCCGGGTAGTCGAGGACAAGAAGCCTTGGATTGGCGGACACGGTCTCATCGCTCCCCTGCGTCGGCGGCTACCGCAGATCGGTTGCCCGGAGCCAGCAGCCGCGCGACGGCGGCTCGGTCGGCCTTTCCACTCGGCGTACGTGGGAGGGCGGGCAGCACCGTGATGGATGGTGGGACCGAGTACCAGGGAAGCTCCTCGCGGAGGGCGGCGAGCGCGGTGGCCGCGTCGAACTCCGCGGTGGCCGCGACCGTCACGGCTGCTCGTAGCTGACGGGAGCCGGCGCCCATGCTCACGGGGACACAGACGGCTTCCACCACTCCCGGCTGTCTGCCCAGGCATGCCTCGATCTCGAGCGGGTTGACCCGGTACCCGCGGATCTTGACTTCGTCGTCGGTACGACCGAGGAAGTGCAGCAGTCCGTTCTCCACGCTCACCAGGTCACCGGTCCGAAAGGCCCGGGTGTGCCCGTGTGCTGTCGGGGGGACCTGCACATACCGCTGCGCGTTCAACTCCGGCTGGTTCAGGTATCCCAGTGACAGTGGCGATCCGGCCACGAGCAGTTCACCGATCTGCGAGTCACCGGGCTCGGCGGTGTCCAGCAGGATCTCGCAACCCGGCAGTGGCAGACCGATCGGCGACAGCGAGGGCCACGAGCTGCTCTCCCCGGCCAACGTGTGCACCGACACCGTGTGCGACTCACTCTGGCCGTAGTGGTTGTTGAGAGCGCACTCGGGCAGGCGCTGGAAGAATTCCTTGATCGCCGGCGTGCAGACGAGTTGCTCGCCGGCGGTATTGATCTCGCGGAGGGCGAGGTTCGCCAGTGAGTCGAACGCCGTCGCCGCTGTCGCCAGCATGTGCAGCGCGACGCAGGGCAGGAACAGCCGCTCGATCCGCTCTCGCGCGAGCCAGTCCAGCAACTCGATCGGGTCCTGCCGCAACTCCTCGGGCATGATGACCAGCGATCCGCCGCCGCCGAGCGTACTGAGCGTCTCCTGGAACCAGATGTCGAAGTTCAGCGGCGCGAACTGCGCAGTCCGCAGGTCCTGGCGGACGGAGTGGTGCCGCTGCCAGTGCGCCATGTTGTCGATGCAGCTGTGCGGGAGAGCCACCCCTTTGGGGTTACCGGTCGACCCGGAGGTGTAGATGACGTAGACGGGCGTGTCCGGCGTGCACGGGACGAAGGTCAGGCCAGCCCCTGCCAGCCGCTCCACCTCGGTCCAGGCCGGGATGCTGACCCGACGAGGCGCCGGCAGCTCCGGGTCGGGCCCCGTGTGCAGGAGGACCTTCGCGCCACTCTCGGCGAGCATGTAGCCGAGACGCTTGCGGGGAAAGTTGCTGTCCAGCGGTAGGTAGGTGGCGCCCGCGCCGACGACGGCCCAGGCCGCGGCCACGATCGCCGCGGACCGAAGTCCGGTGACGGCAACCGTGTCGCCCGGGCCGACACCCGCTTCTCGCAGCAGACCGATGATGCGGGCGATCCATGCGGCCAGATCACGGTAGGTCAGCTGGTGTTCCGGGTCGCTCACGGCGAGTGCTCCGGGTTGGCGGCCGACCGCACGCTCGAACGATTCGAGCACGCAGGGCGGCTGGGACACCCCTCCCCAGAGTCCGGTCTCGATGATCATCGGTGCTGACCTCCCTCGAACGCGCTCACGGTCTGCCCTTCCTGCCGGATCCCCTCGACGAGCTGGTGCACGGCGCGGTCGACGTCGAACTGGGCGCGCTCGAAGCGTTCCGGGGAGGTGAGGTAGCCGTTGTAGAACGTCGCACCCTCACAGAGCAGCCCGAAGACCCAGATCCGGGAGGCCGAGCTGCCGTCCTCCCCGACGGGATGACCCTGATCGTCGACATCGATGGAGGACACGACCGGGCTGTCCGGCTTGAATCGCCGGACCATGCCCCGCCGGGCCATCGCCCCGACCACGGTCGGGTCGTCCCGCAGGGATTTCAGGCGATCGGTGTAGCCCTGGTAGAGCCAGTCCGCGCTGACCGTGCTGCGGACCGGAAACGCCGTCGAGGACAGGGCCCAGGTGCGACTGTCGTCATCCCAGCTCACGAGGGGATTCGGCCCCAGGGACATCGACACCACACCCGAGCGGAGCAGCGTCAGGATGTTGGCGGACCGCTCCTTCTCCGGGCCGATCACCAGGCGGTTGATCGCTTCGACGTGGTAGCGGTAGAACCGGTCGAGCGAGGCGTCCGTCAGTCCGCCGAATTCGATCGCGTACCTGATGGTGTCGCGGACCTCGCGACACATCTCGGTTGCCGCCTTGAAGGGGCTGCCGTCGAATCCGCGGGCCGCGTTCGCTATGTCGGCGGCCATCCAGGACTCCAGCGACCGCTGGTACGTCTCGCCGTCGGCCGACGCCGGGGAATCCTGGGCGTTCGGGGTCGGGCTCCCGTGGTACGCCGCCTCGGCGTCGAACTCGGCGGCCCCGGGCAGCTCGTCGAGCTCGTCGAGGCGCCCCTCGGCGGCGGCCGCACGCGCACGGAGGAGGAATGCCTCCGCGTCCTGGGCGCCCGCCTGTTGCAGGAGCGCCGCCCGCCGGTACGCCACCCGTAGTTCGAGCAGGAGCAGCGGCAGAACATCGCGGTCGAAGTCCAGTTGCGGCGTCCGGGTGCGCAGCCCGTCGACCGCCGACCGCGTGAACGCGACCGGCTCGTACGACACTACCGACGACGGCGCGGGTCGCGCACGATATGGCAGGCCGGAGCGGGAGAACACGACGATGCGGGGCTCACGACCGCTCGCCACGTACCGCTCAGGTAGGACCGTCCGGTCGAATCTGCCGCTCCGCCCCACCGTCAGCGCGAGGATCGCGTCCGTTGCCGTCAGACCGAGGCCCGCGATGGCGACGGTCTCGGACGGCTGTACGGACGCGAGTTGTCCAGGCAGCGGGTACGGCGAACTGATCAGTCGGTCGGCTGAGGCATCCTGATCGCGCTGCGGTTGGGCGGGGCGTTGGCCGACTGTCACGAAGACGTGATCCGCCTCGACGCGGTCACCGTTGTCGAGGCACAGGATCGAGGTGTCACCCTTCTGCTGGAGGTCCACGGCGTTGGACGCGTGCCCGATCAGTCGCACGTTGTCCGGAGCGTTGTCCCGCAGATACTGGTGAAACCACAGCAGATACTCGCCGAAGACCCGCCGCGGCAGGTTGTCGTTCGGCCTGACCGGGCGCCCGTCGGCCCCTACCGTGAAGCCGTCGGCCGCCACCCGCATCCCGCGTTCCCGCGCCCACTCGAAGAGGTTCGGGCCGCGCATAGCGGGCGCGTGCGAGACGGACCTGGCAGAGGGGAACATCGAGGCGTACGCGCACGCGTGATTGAGCAGAAGGTAGTCCGGCTGATGAATGTCGTACTGCCGCGGCTGGGCCGGGTTGGAGTCCACGAGGTGCAGGTCGAACGTCAGGTTCTGATCGGCGAGGGCCGCGTGGCTGATGAGACGCTCCAGAACACTGAGCCCTCGGACACCGAGGCCCACGATCGCAACAGTGACCGATTTTCTCCGTTGGTCCGGCGCGTAGTACTCACCCATCGAAGACCCTCCAGGTAGGCAGTGATGGGCCAACGACCGCATACCGCACCGACGGCCCTCACTGACGATTTCAGTCCCGCACGACCTGTCACACCTTCGCGATTGCCGCCGTCAGCTCCGCTGATCGCGGCTACCTATTGACTGGTGGTACGACCGCAGCCAGGCCAGGCTTGGTCGAGGTGACCGGTGGGGTCGCTCTCATCGCGGCTGCCCACCGCAGGCTGGTGTGGCTCTCATCTGGCGTGCGCCCCGCCGGTCACCGCGGCGGAGAGAGGCTCAAGAGGGGACTGCCCAGCTCAAGGTAGCGCTGCCCTCCCGTCGACGACCCATCGTCGGATCGAGGGAGGACACGATGGCTCAGGTCATCATCGGCGTGGACCCACACAAGCGTTCCGCCACCATCGAAATCATCAACGCCCGAGAGAAGACGCTCGGGCAGGGCCGGTTCGGCACCGACCGCGACGGCTACCAGGCCATGCTCGCCGCCGGCCGCAAGCACAAAGACCGCCTTTGGGCGGTCGAGGGCTGCAACGGCATCGGCCGGCACGTCGCTCAACGCCTGGTCGCCGACGGCGAAACCGTCGTGGACGTTCCCGCGAAGCTGTCCGCCCGGGCCCGCGTGTTCGCCACCGGCCAAGGCCGCAAGACCGACCCCGTCGACGCCCGCAGCGTCGCTGTGGTCGCCCTGCGCACCGAAGGCCTGCGGCAGGTCGTCACCGATGACGCCACGGTCGCGTTACGGCTGCTCGTCGACCGTCGTGACCAGCTCGGCCGGGCCCGTACCGAAGTGGTCTCCCGGCTGCATCACCTGCTGCTCGAACTGGTGCCCGGCGGCGCGAAGAAGGACCTGTCCGCCCAGCAGGCCCGCGCCCTGCTGGGCACCGTGCGACCGCGTGACGTGGTCGGCAAGACCCGTCGCCGGCTGGCCTCCGAACTGATCGGCGAACTCGTCGTCATCGACAAGAAGATCAAGATCGCGAAACAAGAGCTCACCGACCTGGTCAACAGCACCGGAAGCCGGCTGATGGACCTGACCGGCATCGGACCGTCCGGCGCCGCTCGCCTGATCGGCGACATCGGAGACATTGCCCGGTTCGCCAGCCGCGCTCACTTCGCCTCGTGGAACGGCACCGCGCCGATCGACGCCTCGTCCGGCGAGCAGAACCGGCACCGGCTTTCGAGAGCCGGGAACCGGCGCATCAACCGGGCACTGCACATCATGGCCATCGTCCAGCTGCGCCGTGACACGGAAGGGCGCCGCTACTACCGGCGCAGACTGGCTGCGGGCAAAACCCCGATGGAGGCCCTACGGGCATTGAAGCGGCGCCTGTCCGACATCGTCTACCGGCAGATGGTGGCCGACGCGAAGCTGGTCAAGACGGGTCCGGGAGGACACGCGGGGGCGACTCTGCAATCCAGCGCGGCCGACCCAAACCCCAAGATCGACACTTCGGAAAAGTCACTTCCCGGACCCGCCACACCCCAGCCTAGAACAACCCTCGCCGCGGCCTCTTGACACAGAGGGGTGCCAGAATCGTGACTACGTCCCCAGATCAGCGGCTATCCGCCCCAGCACCACCGGGGAGTTCTCGAAAATCGCGAAGTGATCGCCGTCCAGCACGAGCTGCGCGTACCGGTCGCTTGTCTCCTGCTCCCATCCGGCGACCTGGTCCGGTGCCGCGAAGTGGTCACGTGTGCTGGCGAAAGCCGTGATGGGGACCGGCAGGCGGGGTTCGGGGTGGTAGCTGTACATCTCGTTGACGTGGAAGTCGGCGACGAGCAGCGGCTGGATCAGCTCCAGCATGAACGGCTCCGCCAGGATCTCCTCGGGTGTCCCGCCGAGCCGGCGCAGCACCACCGCCAGCTCGTCCGCCGGCAGCCCGGCAAGCTCGGTCCTGATCATCGGCATGCTCGGCGGACGCCGGCCGGCGACGAAGAGGTGGACCGGCAGCGGTCCGTTCAGACGACGGATTTCCCGGACAACCTCGAAGGCACACAGTGCGCCGGTGCTGTGGCCGAAGATGGCGTACGGCGGTCGCACCGTCCTGATCACCTCCGGGGCCAACTGCCGGGCCATCTCCACCGCCGACGTCAGCGGTTGTTCGGAGCGCCGGGTCTCCCGCCCGGGCGGTTGGACGGGGCAGGCGGCAATCGTTGCCGGCAAGCCGCGACCCCAGGCCCGGTAGACCGTCGCACCCGCACCGGCGTGCGGGAGGCACAGCAGGCGGACCGAAGCCTCCTCTCCCGTCTCGAACGGGAACCACGGGTTTCTGGGACGTACCCGCCCGGTGCTCCGCCCCGCGCCGCTACGCATGGCGAGGCCCGGCGGCAGCGGCAGCGGGATTGTCGGTGGCCTCATCAACGTCGAGCCTCGGGCGGGTGACCGCGAGCGAGGTGCCGTCCGCTTCAGCGCTCACGGCCGCGTCCCGATCTGACTCGACCGGCGGGCCGCGACCGCCGGGCGATCTCGTGCAGTGCCGCGCGGTCGACCTTGCCATTGGCGGTCACCGGATACTGCGCCAGGCCGCGGACGATCTGCGGCACCATGTACGCGGGCAGCAGTTGACGCAACTGGGCGTGCACGCCCAGGGGGTCGTCCTCCGGTGGCCCCGACGGATGCGCGTCCGATCTCGGGACCTGATACACCAGCGCCAACCGCTGTGGCAGGCCCTCCAGGTTGGTCATCGGGAAGGCGATGCAGTTCCGGACGCCCGGTAGCGAGCCGGCCACCGACTCGATCTCGGCGAGCTCGATCCGTTGTCCGCTGATCTTGATCTGGCGATCACGCCGACCGCGGTAGTGCAGGACACCGTCGTCGTCCCAGACCCCCATGTCGCCCGTGCGGTAGAGCCGCACCGGAAGCCCGTCGAGGTCGATGGTCGGGAACTTCTCCAGGGTCAGCTCGGGCTGCCCGAGGTAGCCGGTCGCCAGGCCCTGGCCGGCGATGCACAGCTCGCCCTCCTGACCGGGTTCGCAGCGTTGATCGCTCTTGTCGAGCAGCACCACGCTCGTACCCTGCACAGGTGTGCCGACCGGAATCCCCCCCGGCACGTCGCAGTCCGCGGGCACCAGCCGCCGGAGAGTTGTGATCATGCAGCTCTCGGCTGGCCCGTACGCGTTCCAGAGCGGGAGGTCGGGATGGCGGCTGAGGAAAGCGCGCATGTGCTCCGGCGACGCCTTCTCGCCACCGGTGTAGACGCGGGCGAGGCCGCCGAAGCAGTCCGGGGCCTCGTCGACGAACATGTTGAACACGGACGTGGTGATCCACAGCGTGTCGACGCCGTGCCCCGACACGATCTGGCGCAGCGTGTCGGGTAGCAGGTAGTTCTCCGGGATCAGCACCACGGTGCCGCCCGTCGTGAGCTGCCCCCACAGCTCGAAGGCGTACATGTCCCAGGCCAGCGCCGCTACCTGCGGGGTCGTGTGGCCAGGCCCAAAACCGTCGAGGCCCGGGGAACCGAAGAGCCGGGTCACCGCCTGGTGCGGTGACAACACACCCTTCGGTACGCCCGTCGTGCCGGACGTGAAGAAGACGGTCGCCGGCGCGTCCGGTGGCACCGGTGCCGGGTGGAACGGTCGTGCGCGCCGGGCCGCACGGTCGATGCCGCCATCCGACGGTTGGTAGCGGTCGAACCGGCCGTCCCACTGGTTGTCCGTGCTGACGACCACCGCGGGCGCGATGAGGTCGAGGATGATCCTCTGCCGCTCCATCGGCCAGTTCGGGTCGAGATTCGTGTAGGCCGCCCCCGTCTTGAGCACACCCAACTGGAGCGCCACCATGTCCGGCGACCGATCCAGCAGAATCGGCACGACCTGCCCCGGCCGGACACCGCGATCATGCAGGTCGACGGCGTAGTCGTTCGCGGCCGCGTCGAGCGTGCCGTAGCTGATCGTCCGGTCGTGCCAGACGAGTGCGGTGGCGTCCGGGTCACGCGCGGCCTGCTCGGCCACGGCGGCGTGGATCAGCGGCTGAGGGCTGGGTTGACCGGTCATGCGTCGGCTGCCAGCTCTGGGTGCCAGCCGCGTCCGTCACGGTGAACGAGCTGTTCCGGATATCTGCTCATGGGGTTCCTCCGAGATAGGGCGCGAATCTGCGCTTCGGCAACGCGACAGCGAGAGGTGTTTCCATCCGTCATCGTCGGAAGGCGCCCTCGCCGGTGCTACTCACCCGTTGCGGCCGGCCCGACCCGCTCGCCAGTGGAAACATCGCCCAGGTATTCGTTGACGGCGCCGACCGAGGGGTTGCTGAAGAACTGTTTGAGAGACAGCTCCACGCCGAAGCGCTCGGTGATCTTCGCGATGAGAACCGCTGCCAGCAGAGAGTGGCCGCCCAGATCGAAGAAGCTGTCCCCGACTCCCACCTGGTCGACACCCAGCACCTGCGCGAACAACTCGCACAGACGCTCCTCCTGCGGCGACGCCACCCCGTCACGAACTAAAGCGCCGGAGTCCGGAGACGGTGACGTCAGCTCGTCCAGCTGCCCCGCGAACTCCAGGGTCCCGTCCGGACGCCACCGCACCAGGTCGCCGGTCCGGTACATCCGCTCACCCACACCGAACGGGCACGCCACGAACTGCTGGGCCGTCCGCCCTGCCTGGCCCAGATATCCTCGCGCCAGCCCCGCACCCGCCACGTACAGCTCTCCGGCAACACCCGGCGGGACCGGCCGCAGGAGGCTGTCGAGCACGAAGACCCGCGTGTTCCAGATCGGACGTCCCATCGGCACGACAGCACCGGACTCATCGCCGACGCGGTGCGCGACGCTGCCGATGGTGCACTCCTCCGCTCCGTACTCCCGGTGGATCTCCGCACCGCCGTGCGACCAGTCGCGCGCCACCGAGGTGGGAAGTGTCTCGCCACCGATGACCAGCACCGTCTTTCGGTCCGCCGCCCGGTCCTCGTGCCCGGCCATTGCCCGCAGATCCGACGGCTTCAGCCGCACGGGAGCCACCGGGCCCGCCGCGCCGTCCAGTAAGGCGGTCAGCGGCTCGCCGCCGACACCCTCCGGGATCAGCACGACCGTGCTCCCGGCCAGCAACGGCAACAGGATCGAACTGATGGCGAGGCCGGACGACAACCCGGGGCGAACCGGGGCCGCGCTTTCCCCGTCGACCCGATAGGTGGCGCTCGCCCAGGCGCAGTAGTTGATGACGCCCCGATGGGTGACGGTGACGCCCGCAGGGGCACCCGCCACGCCAGAGGTGTAGACCACGTACGCCGGGTGGGTGTGCCGCAGCGCGGCGGTCCGCTCGTCGTCGGAGAGGGCAGTCCCCGGCACACTCGTCAGGGCGTCGCGCGTACCGGCGGCATCCAGGATCATGACCGGGGGGCCACCGGCCGCGGGCAGCCCGGCAGCAGTGGCGTGGTCATCGGTGATCACGACCGTCGGGCGAGCGTCAGTGAACATGAACTCGACCTCGCCGGCGGGCTGCTCCGGGTCGACCGGCAGGTAGGCCGCACCGGCCTTCAACACCGCCAGCAGCGCGATGACCAGAAGCTCACGGTGCGCCAGCGCGACAGCCACCGACTTCTCCGGGCCGGCGCCGAGAGCGACCAGATGGCGAGCAAGCTGGTTGGCCCGGTGGTCCAGCTCGGCGTAGGAGAGCTGGTTCCCGCCGCAGTCCACCGCCGTGGCATCCGGCGTCCGGGCCGCCTGCTGTTCGAACAGCTGCGGCAGGGTGAGCCCGGGCACCGCCCGGCCGGTGTCGTTCCAGTCGTGCAGGATCCGCCGCCGCTCGTCATCCGCCAGCACCTCGTATTCGCCGACCGGGCGGGACGGGTCGTCGACGACCTGGCGCAGCAGTCGCGTGAGTCGTTCGGCGAGAGCCTCGACGGTCGATTCGTCGAAGAGGTCCTGCGCGTACTCGAAGGTGCCCCGGATACCCGCGGGCGAGCCGTCGGCGTCGTACAGCGGGCGGACGAAGAGCGACAGGTCGAACTTGGTCGTCTCGTGGCCGAGCGGCGTGGGCTCGATCCGCAGGCCGGGCAGCTCCCACCTGCCGGTGCCCGCGTTGTCGGAGACGAGCATCACCTGGAACAACGAATGCCGGGACACCGAGCGGGCCGGATTGAGAATCTCGACCAAGCGCTCGAACGGCACGTCCTGGTTGGAGTAGGCGGCGAGGTCGGTCTCGCGGATGCGGGCCAGCAGCTCGGCGAAGGTCGGGTCGCCGCTCAGGTCGGCTCGCAGCACGAGGGTGTTGACGAAGAACCCGACCAGATCGTGGACCGCCTCGTCGGAGCGGCCGGCAACCGGCGTGCCGATCGGGATGTCGGTGCCCGCGCCGCAGCGGGACAGCAGCGCCGCCAGCCCGGCATGGAGCACCATGAACAGGGTCGTCCTGTGTTGGCGCGCCAACGTTGCCAGGTCGCTGTGCAGTTGGGCGTCCAGTGTCACCACGACCATGCCGCCGTGGTCGGTCGGTTCGACCGGCCGCGGGCGGTCGTACGGGAGTGCCAGTTCGTCGGGCAGGTCACGCAGAGCCGACGTCCAGTAGTTCACCTGTCCGGACAACATGCTGCTCGCCTCACCGCTGTCGCCGAGCAGGCCGCGCTCCCACAGGGTGTAGTCCGCGTACTGCACCGGCAGCTCCGGCCACCCTGGCGCGTGGCCGCCCGTCCGGGCCCGGTACGCCTCGGCCAGATCGCGCACCAGGATGCCCATCGACCATCCGTCACAGGCGGTGTGATGGGTCATCAGCAACAACACGTGCTCCTGCGGCGCCACCCGGAACAACCAGGCCCGGACCGGCAGCTGGGTCGCCAGGTCGAAGACGTGTCGCGTCGCCTGCTCCAGAAGGCTGGGCAGGGTCGCCTGGTCCGCCTCCACCACCGTCAGTTCCGGCGCAGCCTCGGCGGCGTCCACGATCTGCTGGTACGGCTGACCGGCCACCACCGGAAAGATCGTCCGCAGCGACTCGTGTCGCCGGACCACGTCCCGCAGCGCCGACTCCAGTGCGCCAACATCCGGCGAGCCCTCAAGCCGCCAGGCGAACGGCATGTTGTAGACCGGGCTCGGCCCGCTGAGCCGGTCCAGGAACCACAGTCGCCGCTGAGCGAACGACAGCGGCAGACGCTCCGGCCGCGCCGTGGCTACCAGCCGGGGCCGGGAATTGCCGGCCTCGTCCAGGGCTCTGGCCAGCTGCGCGACGGTCGGATTCGAGAACAGCGTACGGACCGCGACCTCCACGCCGAGCACCGCGCGGATGCGGCTGATCAGCCGGATGGCCCGAAGGGACTGGCCGCCCAGATCGAAGAAGCTGTCCTCGACCCTCACCCGGTCGACGCCCAGCACCTGCGCGAACAACCCGCACAGGATCTCCTCCCGCGCGGTGGTCAGGTCCCCCAGTACGCCACCGGCGTCGAAGCGATTTGCCATGCTCATTCCCATCCTGGCTGGAACGAATCGATCCGCGCCGGCCACGCCATAGGTGGAATCAGCTGCCCGCTCATCGCGCGCAGCACTCTGGGAGCGTCACAGCCGCGCTACCGACGGCCATCTCCGCTCTTGCTCGACGACCGCCGCGCCGACCACTGTGGTGGGAAGCGTGGCCGGGCAGCGTGGCCGGGCAGCGTGGCCGGGCAGCGTGGCCGGGCAGCGTGGCCGGGCAGCGTGGCCGGGCAGCGTGGCCGGGCAGCGTGGCCGGGCAGCGTGGCCGGGCAGCGTGGCCGGGCAGCAAGCGCGAAGACGCGGCAAGCCGGCCGACCTGGAAATGTCTGCATAGCCGCTGATTCCGATATCGGCCCCTATGACGCAGCGCGGCCGCGGGACGCCTGCTAAGGAGAAACTCGATGGAGATTACGCAAGCGCCGCCCAGGGACGAGCTGGTCCGTCGCGCCTCTGAGCTTGTCCCGCTGCTGCGGGACAAGGCCGTCTGGATGGAGGAGAACCGACGGATCCACGACGACGTCGTCGACGCGATCACCGACGCCGGCATCCTGAAGATGCGGGTCCCGGTGCGCTACGGCGGCTACGAGTCGGACATGCGAACTGTCGTGGATGTCGTGGCGGAGCTCGGACGCGGCGACGGCTCGACCGCGTGGACGGTCGCGGTGTGGTCGATCAGCACCTGGATGACGGGGCTGTTCCCCGACGAGGTGCAGGACGAGGTGTTCGCAACCCCGGACGTGCGCATCAGCGGCATTCTCAGCCCCGGCGCGGTGGCCGTTCCGACCGAGGGCGGCTTCGTCATCAACGGTCGGTGGTCGTTCAACACCGGGGCCCAGCAGAGTACCTGGAACACGAACGCCGCTGTCACGCCGACCGGGGACGGCGGCTTCGCACCGATCATGGCGGCCATCCCGATCGCCGACCTGGAGATCGTCGACGACTGGCACACGTCGGGGCTGCGCGGCTCCGGCAGCATCACCACGATCGCGAAGGACGTCTTCATCCCGGCCGAGCGGGTCCTCCAGATGGGGCCGGTGCTGCAGGGTCAGCACCAGTCCCGACTGAACGCCGACGCAAGGATTTTCAAGGCCCCCTTCATGCCGACCGCGTGCGCCACCATCAGCGCGCCGGCCCTTGGCCTTGCCAGGGCGGCGAAGGACGCCTTCCTCGAGCGACTGCCCGGCCGGAAGATCACCTACACCGCCTACGAGAACCAGGCCGAGGCACCGGTCACCCACCTGGAGGTCGCCGAGGCGATCACCAACATCGACGAGGTCGGCTTCCACGCCCACCGCGCGGCCGACATGATCGACAGCAAGGGCCAGGCGGGCGAGCCGTGGACGCTCGAGGAGCGGGCCCGCGTACGGCTCGATCTGGGCGCCGCTTGCCAGCGGGCCAAGGAGGCGGTCGACATCCTGCACGGCGCGAGCGGCGGTTCGTCCATTCACACGGACGTGCCGATCCAGCGCATCCAGCGGGACGTGCAGGCGCTCAACCTGCACGCCATCCTGCACCCCAAGACCAACCTGGAGCTGTACGGCCGGATTGTCTGCGGACTGGACAGCAACACGCCCTTCGTCTGACCGTCGCGTTCACCGGGGCCCGCACAGGGTGGCCAGTGACCGCAACCAGGAGTACCGCTGCCCGTCGTGGCTGACGGGCAGCGGTGCCTGGTCACACCGCTCCGGAGTGCCGTCCGCAGCTCACCCATGAGGCCTGCGGATCAACCGTGCACAGCGGACCGCCTCCGGAGGCGTCCCCCGGCTCGGCCAGCCAGTGTGCGTTTCCCGGACGTGGGTCCGACGGTGGCTGGTCGACGATCCGGTGTCCCAGGCGTGCTCGACCCGCCGCTGGGATCCGGCTGAGGACTTCATTCATCAGGATCGGCCGCCTCAACCGGCCGGTCATACTCGGAAAGGCGTCGTCGTGATGCTGGCATCAGTGTGTCCCGCAGCAGGTCAGACCTGGGAGTTGACCGAGGTTCCCAAGCCCGTGCCGGGTCCCGGCGAGGTGCTCATCCGCGTGCACGCGAGCGGTCTGTGTCGCAATGATGTGTGGCTCACCGACGGCACGTACCCGTTTCCGCCGATCGAACCGGCCATCGTCGGGCACGAGCCTGCCGGTGAGGTCGCCGAGGTCGGTCTCGGGGTGACCGCGCGCAAGGTCGGTGACCGGGTCGGCGCCACCTGGATCCAGAGCGGCTGCGGCTCGTGCGATTACTGCCGGCTGAACCTGCCGGTCACCGGCATCACCGGCATGAACTGCGACAACCCGGAGATGACCGGGCTGACCAGGGCCGGTGGCCACGCCGAGTACCTGGTGGTACCCGCGTCCTCCACGGTGCTGCTGCCGGACGAGCTGCCGTACGAGATGGCAGCGCCGCTGCTGTGCGCCGGGTACACCTCGTGGTCGGCGTTGCGGGCCGCGAATCCCCAGCCACACGAACGGGTCGCCGTGCTCGGCATCGGCGGCCTCGGCCACCTGGCCGTGCAGTTCAGCAAGGCCTGCGGCTTCGAGACCGTGGCCGTGACCCGTACGCCGGACAAACACGAGGTCGCCCGCGAACTTGGGGCCGACCACGTGGTTTCCGACGGGGAGGCTCTCGCGGGCATCGGCGGCGCGGACGTCGTCGTCGTCGCAGGCACCTCGTACGAGGCCGCCGCCGAATGCCTCACGGGCCTTCGGGTCAATGGCCGCATGGTGCTCGCGACAATCGACCCGTCGGGTTCCTTCGCCATCGACCCGTCGCGACAGTTCTTCGCCAAGGGTCAGTCGATCCTCGGTGCCACCCACAACGGTCTCCCCTATCTCGTCGAGGCCCTCGACCTGGCAGCCCGCGGGGCCGTCACCCCCCATATCGAGGTCTTTCCCAAGGAGGAGATCGCCGAGGCGGTCGACCGGGTGGCCGCTGGAGAGGTTCGTTTCCGCGCCGTCGTCACCTACTGAGCGGGCGGCCGTTCCCCGCGCGGTGACCACTCGGAACGTCGATCAGAACAGCATGCCCGCAACGGCGGACCAGCACGCCGGCGGCAGCATTCAGCAAGAGGTGTCCCCAGGGCAGGTCATGCCATCGTCACCGATGAAGGTCGGTCATTTTCCGGCACGAGGCTGGTCTCACTGAGCAGCGAGGACGGCGTTATGCAGAACGAAGACCCTCCGGTTGTCATCGACACGTCCGGTGCCGATATCCACGGGGAGAATGCGCAGATTCGCGAGCGCGGGCCAGTCGCCCAGGTCGAGCTACCCAATGGCGTACGGGCGTGGTCGATCACCGGCTACGAAGCCGGTAGGCAGGCGCTGAGCGACCCGCGGATGTCCAAGGACGGGCATCAGCACTGGACCGCGTTCGTCGACGGCGAGGTCGATCCGAGCTTCCCCCTCATCGACTGGGCGCTCATGGACAACATGAACACGACGTACGGACACGCGCACAGCAAAATGCGTGGGCTGGTGGCAAGAAGATTCACACCGCGACGGATCGAGGCGATGCGGCCGACGATCGACGCGGCCGTCGCGGGCCTGTTGGCCGGTCTTTCCACCAGCCAGACCGGCTCGATCGTCGACCTCAAGGCGAGGTACGCGTATCCGCTCGCCGCCCACGTGATATTCGACGTCCTCGGTATTGCCGACGCGGCCCGGGGGACCATTCTGGGCGACGGCGAGGCGCAGGTCGACACGACCAAGACCGGCGAGGAGATAGCGGCGAGCGTCGAGCAGGGCCTCATGGAGATGGCCGATCTGGTCGAGGCAAAGCGCGGAAACCCGGCGGACGATCTCATGAGTGATCTGATTGCCGCCCAGGAGAAGGATGGCTCAGGGCTGCGCGACGCCGAGATTGTCGGCACGTTGTCGTTCCTGCTGGGGACCGGCACCGAAACCGTCACCAACCTGGTGATCAACTCGATTCTCGCACTACTCACCCATCCCAACCAGCTCGAGCTGATCAGGCCCGGGAACGCCTCGTGGCAGGACGCGATCGAGGAGACACTTCGCGTCGAGGCTCCGGTGGCACATCTGCCGTTCCGCTTTCCCACCGAGGATGTCCAGCTCGGCGACGTGACGATCGGCGCGGGCGAGCCGGTCCTCATGAACTTCGCCGCCATCGGACGCGATCCCGCCATCCACGGCGCGAGCGCCAGCTCCTACGACATCACCCGGCCGCGCAAGGACCACCTGTCCTTCGGTCACGGCGGGTACAGCTGCATCGGCAAGGCCCTGGGCCGGCTGGAGGCCGAGATCGCGGTCCCTGCGCTGTTTGCCCACTTCCCCGATCTTGCTCTCGCGGTTCCGGCGTCGGAGATCAAGCCGCAGAGCACCTTCATCATGAACGGTCGGGACGAGTTGCCAGTCCTGCTGTCCGCGCCCGCTGCCGAGTCAGCGTGACTCCACCAACCACTCCCCTGTTGCGGGACCGCCTACGGGCCGAGGTGACGGATGCCGCGGCCCGCACGGTCGACCTGTTGTCGACGTTGCCCGCTCCCGCCGACCGCAACCCCGAGCAGCAGACCCGAGCCACCGCGGCACACGGACACGCGCGCGCAGCGAGGCGCCGACTGCTGGACGCCCGAGCGGACCAGCTCTGTCGGGACATCGTCGGAGAGAGCCCACAGCGGCGGTCCCTGGCTGACCTGTCGTACCGGCTGGCCGACCTGGTTCCCGGCTTGACGCCGAACCGGGCGGAGATGGAGCGGGAACGTGGCCGTCGTCAAGCCGCCAAGGAGGGCTTCGAGATCGACCAGGGCATCGCGTACTCCGCGCTGCTCCGATCCGGTGCGGGCGGCGACCTGCTGCGCTCACAGCGACTGCCGACGGACGAGGCCCGCTCGCGGCTGCCGGAGTTCCAACGGACCGGCGTGGTCGAGATGCCGGTGGTGTCCGTGCGACGTACGGACGGGGTCGCCGAGATAACCGTCGCCAACCAGCGCTATCTCAACGCGGAGGACGAGCCCCTCGGTGAGCAGTTGGAGGTCGCTGTCGACCTGGCCCTCCTGGATCCGGGCGTACGCGTGGGCGTCGTGCGGGGCGCCGTCATGGAGCACCCGAGGTACGCCGGCCGTCGGGTCTTCAGCTCGGGAATCAATCTGACACTCCTGTGCGCTGGTCAGATCCCCTTCCTGGGCTTCGTCATGCAGCGGGAGATGGGCTACCTGAGCAAGATCCAGCGTGGCCTGTGGGACCCCCGGCAGGAGGTCGATCCGACGGCTCGGGGCGGCAAGCCATGGGTCGCCGTGGTCGACGGGTTCGCCATCGGCGGCGGCATGCAGCTGATGCTGACCTTCGACTACGTGATCGGCCTGGACACGGCCTACTTCACTTTGCCGGCGGCACGGGAGGGCATCGTGCCCGGTGCGGCCAATCTCAGGCTCGGCCGCCTCCTCGGCCCGAGGCTGGCTCGACAGGTTCTCCTGGGCGGAAGGCGGATAGCGGCCCGCGACCCGGTCGCCGCGCTGCTGTGCGACGTCGTCGTGGCGGAGGACGGCGTCGACGACGCGGTCGACGACGCGGTCCACGCCATGGACAACCCGGCCGTGGTGGCCAATCGGCACATGCTCACCGCCTTCGAGGAGACCGAGGACCAGTTCCGGGGCTACCTCGCCGAGTTCGCGGAAGTTCAAGTTCAGCGGCTGTACAGCCGGGACGTACTGCATCGGTTGGAGCAGCAGTGGATGCAACGGCAACGCTGATCACCGGGACGCACCTGCACGCTGATGATCTGCATCGCAGCGTGTCCAGCCGGCAGGTCGCCGCCATGACCTTCCTCAACGAGATCGTGGCCGAGTTCCCCGACGCCATCTCGTTCGCGCCGGGCGCCCCCTACGAACCGTTCTTCGCCGACGTCGCGGTCGGTCCGCTGCTGGACACCTTCGTCGAGGCCCGACGTGCCGCCGGCTTCAGCGAGGAGGCGGTGCGCCGACACCTGTTCCAGTACGGCCCGAGCAAGGGGATCATCAACGACCTGGTTGCCGCCGCACTGCGGGCCGACGAGGGCATCGACGTCTCCCCGGAGGCGATTGTCATGACGGTCGGGTGTCAGGAGGCGCTGTTCCTCACCCTGCGTGTCCTTCATCCGCCGGGTGCCAGCCTGGCGGTCACTGATCCGTCTTACGTCGGCGTGGTCGCGGCGGCCGGTTCCCTGGACATCGCGGTTCACCCGGTGCCGGACGATGGCACCGGTCCCGACCTGGCGGCCCTCCGTACGGTGTCGGAGCGGGAGAGGGCAGCCGGCCGTCGCCTCCGCGCGCTGTACGTCTCCCCTGACTTCGCCAACCCGTCGGGAAACCGGCTCTCGCTCGCCGCCCGACATCGTCTGCTGGCGGAGGCGTCTGCCCTCGACCTCATCCTGATCGAGGACAATCCGTACGCGTTCACGGCTGCTTCGGACGACCGGCTGCCCAGCCTCAAGGCGCTCGATCGCGACGGTCGGGTGGTGCACGCCGGCACCTTCGCGAAGGTGGCGGTGCCGGGTGCCCGGGTGGGCTACGTAGTGGCTGACCAATGGGTCGAGTCTCGCTCCGGTCCGCCGGTGCGACTGGCGGCCATGATCGCCGCTGCCAAGAACGCGGTCACCCTGAACACGTCGCCTCTGGCTCAGGCCCTGATCGGCGGGCTTCTCATTCAACATGGGGGTTCCATCGCCGCCCTCGGCCAGCGAAAGGCGGCGCACCTGCGCGGCAACCGAGCCGTTCTCCTCGATCGGCTTGTCCACCACTTCGGCGAACCCGATCAGCCGAGCACCAGGGTTCGCTGGTGGGCTCCCGAAGGCGGCTACTTCGTCCAGGTCGAGCTCCCGGTCGAGGCCGATGACGCGCTGTTGCGGCATTCCGCGGAGACGTACGGCGTGCTCTGGACCCCGATGCGCGGCTTCCACCTCGGCGTGGGCGGCGAGCGCCGAATTCGGCTGTCGTGTTCCTCGCTCGAGCATCAGGAGATCGTCGAGGGCACCGGTCGGCTGGCTGACTTTGTCAACGCGTTGTAGAGGACACGCCGATCGCGCTCGGTGCGAACATGCGCTGGTGCGGTCACTCCGGTCGCTCGGTTGCCGCGTCGATCACGACACAGGCGCCGAGGCTGGCGACGACAGCCGGTGGCGGCGACGACCGGCGCCCAGGCGAAGGAGGAGCAATGAGCAGCGACGTCTCGTCATCCGAGCGGCGGCCGACCGCCAACCAACTCGCGTTGTATCTTGCCGAGCAGACGGCCTTCTGGGCCGGCGGCCTGCAACGCTGCCGGGCGGTCCTGGTAGCGGGTGACGTGGTCCTTGCCGCCGTGGCCGCCGCATGCGCAGATCTCCAGCGTCGACACGCCGTGTTGCGATGCCACTTCCGTGACGTCGACGGAGAACCGCTGCTGGTTTCGAGCGATCGATGGCCGGTGGAGTTCATCGCCGGTGCTCCACGATCGTTGGGCGCCGCGCTCAGGGTTGCCGCCGTCGACGCGAGCCGTCATTTCGACCTGGACGACCGACCTGCGATCAGGGTTGGCGTGTATCCGGTGGAGGGCGACAGGACGCTGGTGGTGCTGACCATCCACGCCGCGGTGGGCGGCCGGTCCGTGGCAGCGCGGCTGCTCGACGAGCTGGGTGAGCGGTATCCGTTCGCACTCGCCGGCCCGCCCTGGCCGTCGAACGACATGCCTGCCCTGGAGCAGGGCGGCCCGGACCGCGTCGTCGGGAGTGTCGCCACGCTCGACGGCGTCTCTCGTGCCGTGCTGGCACACAGGCCGATCACGTGGCCCGTCAGCCGTGGCCGCGGGCGCGGTCATGGCCGGTCGATCACGACGGCCTGGTGGCTGGAGGAGAGTCACACCGCCCTCCTGCGGGCGTTTGCCGACCGCGTGGGCGTCTCCGTGGCCACAGTCCTGCGGAGTGCCCTACGCATCCTTCTCTTCCGGGAGACCGGCGAGCGGGACATCCTGCTCGGCTCACCCAAACCCACCCGCATCGGCGACGTTGCTGTCGCAGCCGAAGACATCCAGATCTTGCGACACGCTCTCGACCCGCACACCTCGGTCGTCGACACGGTCCAGGCCGAGCACACCATGGCGACGCAGCCGGTCGACCACCCCGACGTGCTGAATGCGGTGCTCTCGCGGGCGCTGCGACCGGAACAGAGCGACGGGCTCGAAGTCCAGGTCGGCTTCCGGTGCGACACCGGAGCCGAACCGCCCATCACCTGGGCCGGAATGGTGGCACGGGACATCGACCTGCCGGTGGCGCACTCACCGTACGAACTCGAAGTTGCCGTTGCCGTCGGTGACGACGGCATTGTCGGCGAGTGGCGAGGCGCGGTCGGGCTGTTCGACGAGCAGACCCTCGATCGGATGGGGCGCAGCTACTCGACCCTGCTGCATGGCCTCGTACAGTGCCCGGCCAGGCCGATCGGCGAGCTCGATGTGATCCACCCGACCGACCGGACGCGGCTGGCCAATTGGGAGGCCCCTACCTCGGGCGCGAGCGGTGAGGACACGCTTGTCGAGCTGGTCGGTCGTTGGATCCGGCGGACGCCCGACCGGCCGGCGGTGGTGATGGCCGACGTCGTGCACACCTACTCGGAGCTGGACGCCGCGGCGACCCGGATAGCAGCCGCGTTGGGCACGCTTCGACTCCCGCCCGAATCACCGATCGGCATCCTCGTCGCCCGTCGTGTGGAGCTGCCGGCGATCCTGCTCGGAGTTGCCCGAGCCGGTCTGGCCGCCGTACCCATGGATCCGGACCATCCCACCGAGCGCCTGTCCTACATCGTCGGCGACAGCGGATGCGGCGGGGTGATCACCGATGGTGCCCTGCCGATCGAACGGGTGACAGCGCTCGGCGTACCGGTGGTGTCGCTGTCCGACCTGCTGGCGGCCGACCCGGCACCACCCGGCCGACCGCCGCACCCGGATTCACTGGCCTACGTGCTGTACACCTCCGGATCCACCGGACGTCCGAAGGGCGTCGCGGTGACCCATCGCGGCCTGGCCAACTGCCTGGTCGCCACCCGGCAGCTGCTCGACTTCCAGCCGGCCCAGTCGCTGCTCGCGGTGACCACGATCTCCTTCGACATCGCGATGCTGGAGACGTTCCTGGCCCTGACCAGCGGCGGACGGACGATTCTGGCGACCAGCGCCCAGGCACGCAACGGAGCGGAGTTGCAGGCTGTCCTGGCACGGCATCGGCCCGACGTCATGCAGGCCACGCCGATGACCTGGCGCATCCTGTTCGCGACGGGTTGGCCGGGTGACCCGGAGTTGATCGTGTCGTGCGGTGGCGACGTCGTCTCGCCGGAGCTGGCCAGCCGGTTGGTCAGCTGCACGAAGGAGTTCTGGCACACCTACGGGCCCACGGAGGCCTCGATGTACGCGGTGTGCGAACGGCTGCCGCGCGACCCGCAGACGTCGATCGTGCCGGTCGGTCGTCCGCTGCCCGGTGTGTGGCTGCACATCCTCGATGCCGCAGGTTCGCCCGTGCCGCCTGGTGTGGTCGGTGAGCTCTATCTCGGCGGTGTCGGCGTGGCGCGGGGTTACATCGGCGCCCCGGCGCAGACCGCCGAGCGCTTCGTGCCCGATCCGACGAGCGAAGGCGGCCGGCTCTACCGCACCGGTGACCTCGCCCGGTGGCGCGCCGACGGCCGACTGGAACTGCGAGGACGCAACGACCGTCAGGTCAAGATACGCGGGCATCGCATCGAACCGGACGAGATCGAGAGCGTCCTCAGCGGGCATCCGGACATCGCGTTCGCCGCGACCGTGGTGGCCGGCCACGACCGCGACAGCAGGAGCATCGTGGCGTTTCTCCAGCCACGGCAGCCACGTGCCGTCCAGGACCTGGTGAGCCGGGTCGCTGCGCATGCCCGCCAGGCATTGCCGGCGTACATGGTGCCGTCCTCGTACGTCCTGCTCGGCACGATGCCACTGACCGCGACCGGCAAGATCGATCGGGCGGCACTGGCCCGTATCAAGCCACCGCGACGCACCGTTGCCGAGAGCGATCCGGAAGCACGCTGGATGTCCGAGGCGTGGCGATCCGTTTCCGGGGGCAGCGCCGGCCGCGGCGACGACCCTGGTCAGCTCGCGGGAGATCTGCGACTCGCCTGGAAGCTTCGTGCCCACGTACGGCGCGAGTTGGGCGTCCAGCTTCGTCTGGACGACATCGTCGCCGCGGCCACCGCCGCCGATTTGGCACAGCGAATCCGGCAGCTCCGGCTCGCCGCTGGCGTACCGCCGCTGCGCTGGTCTGGTCGTGCGGACCGGTCCGCGCTGGTGCTCCTGCAGGGTGACGAGGCCTGGCCGGCGCAGGCCGTGGCGGATTTCGAGCGCTGGTTCAAGGTGTCGATCCTCGACATCGCCGACGGGCGGTGCCCGCAGGACGTGCCGGCACGGCTGGCGACGATTGATGCTCCGGGCGCGGCCGTGCTGGCAGCGCGCGGTGACCTGGTGACAGTGGCGGCCGACATCGCCCACACCGTCCACGAGCGGATCGGCGTCGGGCCGAAGGTGCTCGCGGTCGAACCATCCGCGCCGAGCGGACCGCACCCGCCGGGGCATGCGCCGCAGTGGGTGGTGAGCCGCGACCACGCGCTGCTCCGCTCCTGGCGGGCGGCGGCAGAGGACACCGACCTCGTGCTGTTGGCGGTGGAGCCGGATCCGCCGACGGACTGGACGATGCTGGCATCCGTGGTCACCGGAATGGGTTGATCGGCACCGCTGACGCAACCTCCGGCAGCGGCGTCGCGACCACGACAATCGGCCGGGATCCGGCAACCGCGAAGTGGTCGACAGCGGCACGGAGGGACGACGGTGGAGTCGTGGAGGCGACCAGTCGTCCGCGTTTCGAACGGATGGCGGAAGACTCCCTTCGCCCCGTACGAGGAACTCCGCACCATTACATCCGGCAGCGGCGATCGTCGGTAAACCAGAGATGGATGGTCAATGACAGCGAACATGAAAGCCGCCGAACACGACCTCCCGACTCCGCCCGAACCGGGGCTCACGCCGGATCAGGTGATAGCGAGGGCCGAGGCGATGGTGCCCGAACTCGTGAAACGCCAAGGTGAGGCGGAGGAACGCGGTTTCTACGCCGAGGACATCCACGAACGCTTCGCCCGAAACGGCTTCTACCGAATTCTGGTGCCCCGTCGTTACGGCGGATACGAATTCGGCGTGGAGACCTTCCTGCGCGTCGCCATGACCCTGGTACGGGGATGCGCCTCGACCGGCTGGATGTACAGCCTCGGGGCCTCGCACGCGCTCATGGCCGCGACGTTGTTCGACGAGCGGGCGCAGGCGGAGCTCTTCGGCGGCGGCGACTTCATCTGCCCCAGCACCGCGGTCCCCAGCGGATCAGCCGTCCCCGCTGCCGGCGGCGGATGGACGGTCAACGGCACCTGGTCGTACTGCTCCGGAGCGCCATACGGAACCCACTTCATGGCACACGCGTTGATGCCCGCGGACAATGGGCACCCCCCGGAGACGCTGCTCTTCGTCGCGCCGCAGGACCAGTGGGTGCGACTGGACGACTGGGGACAACTCATGGGCCTGCGGGGCAGCGGCTCGCACAGCATCACGATGAAGAACAGCCACATCCCCGACCACCTGGCGCAACCTGGCGTGCGGATCGTCGACCACGACGCGACGTCGGGCACGCCGGGCCGGACCCTGCACGGCAACCCGGAGTACGGCGGCACGCAGCATGCCTTCATCAGCCTCCTCAACTGCTCCATGGCGGTAGGCATGGCGCGGGGAGCGCTGGACACGTACGAGGACCTGCTCCGCGACCGGACGACCCTGGTGCCGCCGGTGGTGCCCCGCTATCAGGACCCGGACTACCAGATGTGGTACAGCGAAGCCGTCGGGATGATCGGCACCGCCGAGGGCGCCCTGCTGAGCGCGATCCAGCAGTGGCATCGCACGGCGGCCCAGGGTCCGGCCGCGGCGACCAGGGAGTCGGACCTGCGCCTCTCGGCCGTTTGCCGGCACGCCGCCAACCTGTGTTGGGAAGCGATGTCGAAGTACATCATCCCCACGGCGGGCTCGAGTGCGCTGCGGCAGGGTGAGCGCCTGGAGCGGGTGTGGCGGGACATGTCCACGCTGCACACCCACGCCGGGCTCTCGATCCTGTTGCCCACCGTCGCCCTGCGCGAGCTCGCCAAGAGCCTGGCGAGCTGACACCCCACTGCCGCTTCGCCCGTCCGCACCGGTGACGCCGGGCGAACGGGTCGTCCTCCGCCCAGCACGGACGATCCCCGTTCAGCGCGTGGAGGGTTGTTCGAGCGTGCCACCGCCGCAGTTGGGGCGCGCCCGAACAACCTCGCGGTGTCCGCTGGTGGGAGCGGTCGGGTGCGGGCCACGGCATGCAGGGGTCGACGGCCGCCGGGCGAACCCGGCTTCGCGGCGAACCCGACGTGGTCGGGGACGCCGGCGGCGAAACCGTCGGGCCGGTCGCATCCACGACGCCGTCGGCAGGTCGAGCCGACGGCGGTCCACGCGCTGGCAGACAGCCCTCGCACGATCTTCGAACGGCCCACAAGCCGCCCTGGCGGCCGCTCCGGCGGAGCGCGGGAATGGGCCAGCACCGCCCGGCGGGAAACTCCCAGCGCCTGGCGGTGCTGTCCATCGAGGTCAGAGTCGGACGCGGTCGGTTTCAACCGCAGGCAACTGATCAGGATCTCCGGCCGCCCCCGCTGTGACAGCCACGATTGTCAGCCCCGGTCACGACGTCCTTCGTTCAAGTCGCTCGGGCCCGTCGCGGATGATGTCGAGGAAGTGTTGCTGGATGTCGTCGACAAGGCTGGCGTCGTGCTTGTCGGTCCGCACCTGGAAGCCGATGTGAAGCCCCTCCGGAGTCGGCGTCACCATGAGCATCACGACGAAGAAGCTCTTCGTGGCAAACGCGGTGCCCTCGGTCACGAGTGCCCCGTCAACGCCACCGAGGCTGAGGCTGGGTGTCGAGTTGTAGTTCAGAGCGACCATCCGGTCGAGCGGGATCACTCCCTCGGATCCGCTGAGCGCGTCTGCCAGATCCTTCGGGGCGACGAGAGCGTCGCGGGCAGCCATCGCCTGCTGATACGACCCGCGGACTCGCGCGAGGAGGTGCGAGCCTGACCGGGACGGGGCATTCGGGCGCAGCAGAATCGTGCCGACCCGGTTGGTGATGGTCCTGTCGATCACCTCACCGGAATTGTTCGCGATCGGGACCATCACCGCGAAATCTGGCGACGCACCCGCCCGGACGAGGGACTCCACGTACACCGCCGCGATACCCACGGATGGCGGCATGCCGTTGGCCCGGGCGTAGTCGTTCCAGGACCGCAGGTCCGACTCCGGTACCCGGAAGCTGCGCAGGACGGCCGGACCTGCGGCTGAGTACCGCGAGCCGTCATGCATGAGGGGCACCGTCACCGCCCCGTCGCGATGGCTGGGAAACTGGCAGGCCGGTAGTTCACGGAGCTCGTCGCGCCAGTATTGGCGCTGCGCCTCGATGTCCGACGACGCGAGCTGGTGCCGGAAGTCGCAGGCCATCTCGGCCAGCGAGGCGGTTCGGCCCGGCCACTGCGGCGCCCTCCCGGCCACCCGCGCCGCGTAGGCAACCGGCAGCTCTCCGGTCAGGATGTCCCACGAACGACCATCGAACCCCGAGTGGTCCACGGCCACCCCGAACAGGGTGCGCCCGGTCTGCCCGTTGCGTACGAGCACGCACCGCCAGACCTTCCCCTCGTCGACCCTGAGCGGCGTCCGCATCGCCCGCCTGAGCGCTTCGGTCGCAGCCTTGTCACTGGCCTCCTCGGCCAACCGGTGAAACTCCACCCGTCCCGGATCGGCCGGCACTTCCGCCAGGCCGAGATCCGGCTCGCCGAGGTACCGGGCGTGCAGCGCCTGGTGACGGCGATGGACATCGGTCGCGGCACTCTCCAGAGCCGCCGCATCGATCTCGCCGTCGAACCACCAGGCAATCTCGACCACGATCTTCTGCGGAACAGATTCCGCCTGAATCGGCGAGATGGCCACGAGTTCGTCGCCTCCGGCCCCGGAAGGCCCGGCGGGGACGTCCTGCTCGTTGCTCACCGAGCCGCGAGCGGAGTCGATCCACGCTGCGAGCTGGGCTACGGTGGGAGTCCGGAAGACCTGGGTGAACCTGACACGTACCCCGGTCATCTGCTCCAGCCGGGCACAGGCGACTGTCACCCACACCGAGTCGAGTCCGAGATCGAAGACGGAAGCCGTGCGCGGCAGGCCGGGGACATTGAGCATCTCGGCGAAGAGGCGCTCAACCATAACCTCCGTCTCGCCTTGCGGGCGCTCGTCCCCGACAACACCCGACCACGGAGCGGTGTCGGAGGTTTCCAGGGCTTCTTGCTGCGTCATTTCCACTCCTCGGAGGGGATAGGAAGGGCCGGCAACCACGGTTGCCCAGAGGCTGAGGATCGCTCCACCTTCTGCGGCCTCGCACCTCTCTTGTTGCCCAGCGGCCTGCACCGTGCGGTCGCTGACCGAGGCGAGGGCAATCCCTGAGGTGCACCCGGTCGAACCGACTGCCACGTTGGGTTCCGCAAAGCACCTTCAGCTCCGGGCTCACGAATGGGGAAAGGTATGGATTCCAGCTCCGCCCGGGAACAGCTCGCCACGCAAGCCGCTCAGGCACCGTGCGCGGAGTTGCCCGAACCAGTATTCGCCAACCCGTCGGCCTACCGGGCGCCCGGTACGCCCCGGCAGGAGACGCTCTGTTCGCTGTTCGCGGAGGCCCTCGGGGTGACGAGGGTGGGATTGGACGACAGCTTCTTCGACCTCGGCGGCCAGTCACTGAACGGGGTCCGGCTGATCAACCTCATCAACAACGCCCTCGGTTTGGAGCTGACGATCGACGAGTTGTTCGACTTTCCCACCGTCGCCGAGTTGGACCAGCACCTCGGGGCCGATCCGGATCGAGCCCTCACTCAGCAGCAGATTGCGACCAGCAGGAGGCAGGCGTGACGACAACCGACGCCGAAGGTCAGGCCGTGACCGTCCCGTTGTCACTGAATCAGGAGTTCAACAGCCTCTTCGACGGGGGCGGCGACGACGGCCCGTTCGGTTGCCGCAACCACGCCGTTTCCGGTTGGCGCATCACCGGTGGTCCCGTCGACAGCGACGTCCTGCGCGACGCGCTGCTCGACGTCGTGACCCGGCACGAGGCACTCCGGACGCGCATCGCCGGGCCGCCCGACGACCGGTACCAGGAGATTCTGCCGCCCAGCCCGGTCCGGCTGGATGTCCGTGACTTCCCGGCCGCTCCCGAGGCGTCCCGCGCGGAGCTGGCCGAGGCGCTGATCCACGAGATCGAGACGGAGACGATAAGCGCGTACGAGGCCCCGTTCCTGCGTGCCACGCTGGCCAGGTTCGATGAGCGCGATGCGGTCCTGATCCTGATGGCACATCACATCAGCGTCGACGGACAGTCCCTGACGGTGATCATCCGGGACCTGGCCAATCGCTACGCCGCCCGGAACGGCCACAGCGTTCCGGACCTACCAGCGTCCCCGCAGTACCGCGAGTACAGCGTCTGGGAACGTACGGCGGCCGAATCGGCCGCAGCCCGCGAATACTGGCAGCGCCAACTGGACGGCGCCCTCTTCACGGCGATCCCGACCGACCTGCCGCGCTCGTTGGGCCTTGCGGAGTCGACCGCCCGGCATCGCTTTCTGATTCCGGGCGACGTGGTGTCGGCCATCGACCGCATGGCCAGGTCGAACCGAGCCACGCGCTTCATGGCCATCGCCGCGGTCTACCAGCTGCTCCTGCATCGGCTGACCGGCGTCACGGACGTGGTGATGGCGACGTTCACTCCGGGCCGCGGCGGAGGGCTCTTCGACGAGACTGTCGGTTCGCTCTACAACTTCATCCCGCTGCGAACGGACCTCACCGGCTGCAAGACGTACGAGGACGTGCTCAAGCGGACCCGCCGCACGTGTCTCGAGGCCTTCGCGCACGACATCCCGTCTATTCAGATCTTCACCGAAGCGCCCCAACTGATGGGCCCGGTGATGACCGACAACGCGACCGCGATGGTGCTCCAGAGCGTCCCCCTGAACCCCATCGTCGACGCGCCGGGTGACCTGAGATTCGTGCAGATCACCCGACTGCTGAAATCGCAGGAGCTGGCGTCCGCGGTGCCGGACGGCGCGCTGTGGGACATAAACAAGGATCCGTCGGGCGATGCCATCGGCTCCGTCGCCTACAAGCGAAACCTCTTCCGCGAGGACACCATCGTCTCCATGGCCGCGGAGTTCGGCGAGATAGCGCGCCTCTTCAGCTCGTCCCCTGGCGCTTCGGCGGGTCTGCTCTGACCTCCGGCCGGGGGACACCTCGGCCGTGTCTTCCTCGCTCATGACAACGACAGCTTCGTGCAGGGCGAACCGGCACGATGCCAGGAGAGGACGTGCTTCGTGACCAGTAATCCGCACAGCATGCGGTTCGGCATGTTCGTCCCACAGGGGGGTGATTTCGAGCTCGCGGGCATACCGACGACCGAGCAGTGGAACGTGCTGCGTGATCTTGCCCAGGCAGCCGACGCCGGGCCGTTCGAGTCGATCTGGGTGTTCGACCACTTCATCACCGACCCGCCGTCCGACGAGTCGACGTTCGAGGCATGGTCGATGATGGCGGCGTTCGCCGCCTGCACGTCGCGGGTGCGGCTGGGGCAGCTCTGCACGTGCATGGGCTACCGCAACCCGGCCTACCTGGCCAAGGTGGCGGCCTGCATCGACGTCATGTCCGGCGGCCGGCTGGATGTCGGCATCGGCGCCGGTTGGTACGAGCACGAGTGGCGCAGTTACGGCTACGGCTTCCCCAGCCTCGCCGACCGACTGGACATGCTCGACGAGGGCGCCCAGATCATGCGGCAGATGTGGAAGACCGGCACGGCCACCCTGATGGGGAAGCACTACCAGATCGACGGTGCGATCAGCCGGCCGCTGCCCTTGCAGGAGGGCGGGATCCCGTTGTGGATCGGTGGTGCCGGCGAGAAGAAGACCCTGCGGACCGCGGCAAAGTACGCGCAGTACACGAACTTCGGGGCCTCACTGGACGGGTTCGAGCACAAGTCCCAGGTCCTGGCCGCGCACTGCAAGGATGTGGGCACCGACTTCGACGCGATCGTCCGCTCGGTCCTCCTCAACGTGACCATCGGTGAGACCGAGAAGGAGGTTGCCGACAGGTTGGCCTGGGTGCGCGCCCACTACGAGCCGCTGCTGCCGGCCGCGCAACTGGAGCCGCTTCTTCGTTATTGGACGGAGGGCCTGATCGGCACGCCGGAACAGATCGTGGAACAGCTGACCAAGGCCGGTCAGATCGGCGTCGGGTACGTGATCGGCAGGTTCATCGACGCGGCCTACGACCGGAGGAGCATGGATCTGTTCGCCGACAAGGTGATACCGGAACTGACCCGCTGACTCGTGGGTGGAACGTGGGTGAGGTTATTCAGGCTGACGCCGGGCACGCGCCTGACCTACGGCGATGGCATCGCCTGAGTAACCTCGCCCACCCGAGCACCCACGGCGCACGCGCTTGAATCGGCAGGTCATCGCGGTCAACCGCGAACAGCCCTCAGGATGCCCGTTCAACGGCCTGAGGACGACCGGTCGCGCGCTTCGCGCCGAACGCGCCGGCGTCCGTCGGGCACGGCCGACGTCAGGCGAGGGCTGCTGCCGCCGTAGGCCTGGTCGTCGGCGGCCCTGCCGCCCTGACGCCGTGTGGCACGTGGCCGCGGCCCTCTCGCTGATCGGCATGCTGACAACCGAAGACTTCCGCCACAGCGGCTATCATCCATAGCTGCTGTGGCCTCGCCATCGCAGGTGGATCGTGCGGTCGGACGGGCGAGCTGGGTCTTCGATTGAGTGGGGTGAGGGGGCGGCGCGTGTCGGCTGGCGGGTTTTCGGCGAAGCGGCTGGTCCGGGTACGGGACCTGCTCGAGCGTCTCGTTGGCTCCGGCTTCGTTCCGGGCGTCCTGGTAGCCCTTGCCCGCCACGGTGAGGTGCGTGTCGAAGCCACGGGGACCCTCGCTTTCCAGGGTGCGGGCGCGGGGATCCCGATGGCCGGAGACACCATCGTTCGGATGGGGTCGATGACGAAGCCGATCGTCGCAGCGTGTGCGATGACGCTGGTCGAGGAGTGCACGCTGCGTCTGGACGACCCGGTGGACGACCTGCTGCCGGAGCTGGCGGAAATGAGAGTGCTCACCGATCCCGGTGGGTCGCTGCAGGACACCGTTGCGGCGAAACGCCCCGTAACGCTGCGGGATCTGCTGACCTTCACCCTGGGCACCGGTACGGTCATCGCCAAACCGGGCACGGTTCCGATCGCCGAGGCGCTGGACTCGATCGGCAGGCCAGACCTGGACGGGTGGGTGCGCGGCCTGGGCGCGCTGCCTCTGGTTCACCAGCCGGGTGAGCGCTGGATGTACGACACCGCCGCGGACGCGACAGGTGCGCTCATCGCCCGGGCCACCGGCAAGCCTCTCGGGCAGGCTCTGCGCGAGAGGGTCTGTGATCCGCTCGGGATGAGGGACACCGGTTTCAGTGTGGACACCGCACGTCTCGGCCGGCTCGCGACGGCGTACGCCCGTGACGACGGCCCGGCCGGCGAGGCGGTCGTCGAGGACCCTCCGGACGGACGGTTCAGCGGGCCGGTGGCCTTCGAGGGCGGTGGTGGTGGGCTCGTCTCGACCGCCGACGACTACCTCGCCTTCGCTTCGGCCCTACTCGCCGGCGGCACCCATCACGGCCGGCGGTTTCTCTCCCGGTCGTCGGTGACCCTGATGGCAACCGACCATCTGAGCCCCGCGCAGAAGGTCGTCTCTGGATTCGAGCCGGGATATTTCGACAATTTCGGCTGGGGTTTCGGGATGTCGGTCGTCACCCGGCGCACGCACCTCGGTCCCTCGGTCGGCAGCTACGGATGGCCCGGCTTCTACGGCACCGCCTGGTACAACGACCCCGCCGAGGACATGGCGACGGTCGTCGTCATGCAGCGGGCGCACATGGGTAATCAGAAGCTGCCGCTGTGGAGCGACGTCTGGACCACCATCTATCAGGCGATCGACGACTGAGTCGGTGATCGGCGAGAAGACCTGGAGAGTGGGGCGTGACCGGCTCCCGCGAACCGGGCCCGCAGCTCCCGTCCGCCCCGGCCGGGTCATCCGACCGCCACGGCAGCCCGTTGGCGACCAGCCGACACAGCCGCTCGGCGGGGTGGTGGTTGATCGGTACTTCCCGATCGATCGTGTTAGCGTCTCCCAACCACTTTCGATTATGCGATCAGTTTCGGAGGGCTGATGAAGCCGAGCGAACGCATCGACCGGCGCTACAGCGACGACGAGGGCCGAGTGGTCCCGTGGGCCGACGCCGAGGCGAGGTTGGCAGCGACGGAGCTCGCCTGGGTGGTGACCGTGCGGCCGGACGGCCGTCCGCACGCGACGCCGATGGTGCCGGTGTTCCATGACGGGAAGGTCTACTTCCACACCGGCAGCAAAGAGGTGAAGTACGCCAACATCCAGGCCAATCCGCAGGTGCTCGTGCTCGCCGGCGACACCGCCTGGCAGCAGGGCCTCGACGTGGCCGTCGAGGGGACGGCCGTGCCGGTCACCGACGACGCACTGCTGCGCAAGCTCGCCGAGCTCTACCGCGACCGCTGGGACGGCCGCTGGCAGCTCGACATCAAGGACGGCGCCATAGTCTCCGAGCTGCCCGACAGCGAGGTCGTGGCCTTCGAAGTCACACCCAACAGGGCGTTCAGCCACTCCAAGGGCGACCCGTTCAGCCAGACCAACTATCGCCTCTGATCCGGCGACGTCGACGCGACCGGGCAGAGGCATCGTCCGGCTCCTTCCCACTCCGGCAGCACCGACCTGAGCGCCCAGGACCGCGGCCGCTGTCGGTCAGGCCGATCTGCCGGCGCCCCCGGGCACACCGAGCCACTGGTGGAGTCCCGAGGCACCGGCAGAAGTCTGTGGCCGAGCCCAGCGCCATTCACCCGCACTGCGGGTAACCGCTCCTCGACGAGAGGGTTGCGCTGCTCCGCGATGTCGTCCGCTGCGTAGGGTTCTGCGGGCTCGGCAAACCTGCCCCGGCCGCCACGAGGATCATCTTCCCGAATTCCGCAGACTCGGATTGCTGTTGCGCGCCTTCAACCCTTTCCGGTGACGCCTCAGCTGGCCTGACTCCGACGTTGGCCCCGGTGTCGGGGATCTTCAGCCGACGCCCGGCAATCTCCAAGATGCCGCGTCCACGGCTCGGGCCGCATTGTCGTAGAACGAGCACAATGCTGCTTTGGCCAAGCACGCCAAGGTGGCTGAGATGCGGAAGGAAGATCTGCGCGTGACCGTTGACATCGCCAACACCCAGAGGCCATACGATCGGGCACTGGCGGCAGAGTTTCCCATTCTCCCACCCACACCCTACGAATCCACGATTGTCGGGGTGGGCACGGCCTCGTCCGCCTCGTCCTTCTCCCAGCAGGACCTGTTGGACACCTTCGCGATCTCCGACCCGAAGATCCGCTCCGTCTTCCTCAACAGCGCGATCCGTCGGCGGTTCCTCGAGCTACCGCTCCCGGCACCTGACGGCACTCGTTCTTTGGAGACACAGGCGGACCTCCTCGATCGGCACAAGAGGCTGGCCGTGGACATGGGGATGCGCGCCCTGCAGGCGTGCCTGGACGACGCTGGTGCGACGATCTCCGACATTCGCCACCTGTGCTGCGTGACATCCACCGGATTTCTCACGCCGGGTCTCAGTGCCCTCCTCATCCGTGAGCTGGGCATCGACCGGCACTGCAGCCGGACCGACATCGTGGGGATGGGATGCAACGCGGGGCTCAATGCCCTGAACGTGGTGTCGAGCTGGTCCGTGGCCAACCCGGGCGAACTGGCCGTGGTCTTGTGCACCGAGGCTTGTTCGGCTGCCTATGTCCTGGACTCGACCATGCGCACCGCGGTCGTGAACAGTCTGTT
This sequence comes from Micromonospora sp. NBC_01638, assembly GCF_045209745.1. NCBI lineage: Bacteria > Bacillati > Actinomycetota > Actinomycetes > Micromonosporales > Micromonosporaceae > Micromonospora > Micromonospora sp. NBC_01638. The sequence goes on along the minus strand of NZ_CP109273.1, from coordinate 4,921,637 downwards.
CGGCGACGGCGCCGCCGCGTTGGCCGTGGTCGGCCGCCCCGCCGGCGACTCCCTGGGCACCCCTGGTCGTCCGCGCATCCTCAAGTTCGCCAGTTGCATCATCCCCGACGCCGTCGACGCCATGCGCTACGACTGGGACAGCGTCCAGAATCGGTTCAGCTTCTTCCTCGATCCACAGATCCCGTATGTCGTCGGCGCGCACGCGGAAATCGTCGCGGATCGTCTGCTGGCGAACACCGGCCTGCTTCGCAGCGATATCGCGCACTGGCTCGTGCACGCCGGCGGCAAGAAGGTCATCGACGCGGTGACGGTCAATCTGGGACTGAACCGTCACGAGGTCCGGCACACCACCGGTGTCCTCCGTGACTACGGCAACGTGTCAAGCGGCTCGTTCATTTTCTCGTACGAACGTCTCCAGCAGGAGCTAGTAACCGCCCCGGGCGATTATGGAGTACTGATGACCATGGGTCCTGGTTCCACGATCGAGACGGCGCTGATCCAGTGGTGAGCGCCGAGACCGTCCGGAGAGGCCGAGGCGAGCATTACGCCGCTGACGGCGCGCGAGGTGACGTCGCGCTTTGCATCGACGGCTCGAAACCCCTGACAATGGAGGCCGTCGCCGCGGTGGAGGCCGCCTGCGCGGCGGCCGAGTCGGACGAGCCCACCACGATGCTTCCGGTCCAGGTCACCGGTACGCCCGGCAAGGACTGGACCCACGGCTTGGACGTGTTGCTGGTCAGCAAGTGGGAGCGGGCACTGCGCCGGCTCGAGCGTCTCAACGTCACCACCGTCGCGGTGGCCTCCGGCGACTGCGGGGGCCTCGCCCTGGACGTCCTGCTGGCGACGGACTATCGCATCGCCACACCCGACGTCCGGCTGTCGTTGCTCGTCGACGGTGAGGCCACCTGGCCGGGCATGGCGGTCTTCCGACTCGCACAGCAGTCCGGCGGTTCCCGGCTGCGCCGGGCGATCCTGTTCGGTGCTCACCTGGATGCCCACGAGAGCGTCGACCTAGGCCTCGTCGACGAGTTGACCGACGACCCGGCCACGGCCCTGACCGCCGCGGCCGAGATGGTGACCGGTCTCTCCGGCAAAGAAATGGCCATCCGCCGACAACTGATGTTCGATGCCACGACCACCAGTTTCGAGGATGCCCTCGGTCGCCACCTCGCGGCCTGCGACAGAGCCCTGCGGCGGTCGGCCGACACCGGAACGCCCTAGCGGATCCCCACCCCGCGTTCGCCCCGGGAATCCGGGTGATCGGGGCCGTGGCTCGCCGGCAGCCACGGCCCACAGCTCCCCCACCATTGCGCCACCGAGGTGGGGATCCCCGCGAGAGCGAGTACCGCGAGCGGTCACCGCTCCCGTACTGCGTAGCCGTCTCACAGTCACCCGATCCGGTGCCGCTGAACCATCCAGTTCGCAGGTGGCCGGGTGCCGGCCTGCTCGACGTGCGCACCCGCGGCCTGCCTCAGCAACGCGACGGACGCCGGGATCCCGCTCGACATCGCCGCGACCCGGACCCGCGCCAGGACCACCGGTCGACGTGTCGGTAGGCCGTCAGCAGGTGAAGCCGCATCTCCGGCACGACCGCGTCCCGCATCAGCCTTCCGGCAACGGGGTTGCCCCGCCGTAGCGAAGGCCGCCCCGACCATCGGGAGACCAGCGAGTCGGCCGGCGCCACCACCAGGCGGTACGAGCCACGGCCAGCGGGCGTCGAGTCGGACGCGGCAGGGCGTGCTGACGGATCCGCTGAACGGCAGGCCGGGACGGCCCCAGCTGAACGGCAGTTCGCCGGCGGTGTCCACGACGGGCGGAATCGCCTTGGATCCCGAGCACGGTGGCCGCAGGGCTGGCCAACCGACCCCAGTCCGACCGGCCCGGTGACAGCCACCCGATCACGCGACGGGCGACCGGCGCTCTGGTGAGCACCGGTCGCCCGTCGGTCGGTCAATGAGCTCAGTCGCGCGGACAGTTCTGGTAGACCGCCAACTGCCACCGGCCGTCGCGCTTGACCAGGATCCAGGACGCCCGGATCGCGTCCCGGTCCGCCAGTTCGGTCTCCCCCGGCGCGATGACGCCGCCCGTGGTCAGCAGCGCCACGGCACCTGCCGCGAGCGGCTTGAGGCCTATGGGCGTGCCGGTGACGCGCGTGCCCTGGTAGGGCCCGGCGTACTGGCTCGCCATGAACTCCCGGATCTCGTCGCGGCTCTTCTTGTACACCCCGGGAAGGATCAGCGTTCCGTCCTCGGTGAACAGGTCGGCGAAAGCGTCGGCGTCGTGTGCGGCCCAGGCCGCGACCATCCGCGCGGGTACGGCGGCGATCTCGGCCTGGTCGGCGTTGGGATCGGTCGGTGCGGCTGCCGGGGAGGAGTTCGTCGACATGGTTGTCTCGCTTTCGTGGTGCCGGATAGGACGCTGTGCCTTCACTGTCGGTTGGTGCGGACGCCCGCCGGGTGCCTTGGCTCAGGGCTGAGGCGTGGCGCAGTCAGCGCGAGAGGGAGCGGGCGAACGTGCGGATGTCGTCGACGAGAAGCTGTGGCTGCTCCAGCGCCGCGAAATGCCCACCGCGGTCGAACTCCGACCAGTGGGTGAGGGTCGGCATGATCTGTTCGGCGAATCGGCGTACCGGCCGCACCGCGTCCCTTGGGAAGGACGCGACCCCCACCGGCATCGCCAGCGGCCACGGCCCGGCCCAGGTCCGGACGAAGTCGGCATCCAGGTGGCTGGACTCGTAGTACAGCTGGGCGCTGGACCCGGCCGTCGCCGTCAGCCAATAGATCGAAACCGCGGTGAGGATGTGGTCGCGGCTCACCGCGTCCTCGGGCACCTTCGCCGAGTCGGTCCATTCCTTGTACTTCTCGGCGATCCAGGCGAGCTGCCCCACCGGTGAGTCGGTCAGTGCGTAGGACAGCGTCTGCGGACGGGTGGACTGGATCCGCTGCCACCCCGTTCCGTCCTGCATGAACCGGCCGGTGAACTCCAGCCGGGCCAGGTCGGCCTGGTCCAGACCGGCCATCGCCGCCGGATCGGGCGGCGGGAACGCCACGCACATGTTGAGGTGGATGCCCGCGACGTGCTCGGGGTCGGCCAGGCCGAGCCGCAGCGAGATCGGCGTTCCCCAGTCGCCGCCCTGAACCGCGTACCGGTCGTAGCCCAGGCGGCCCATCAGTTCCTTCCAGGCCCTGGCAACCCGGCCGGTGTCCCAGCCGACCTGACCGGTCGGGCCGGAGAACGCGTACCCAGGAATCGACGGGATGACCAGGTGGAACGCGTCGGCCGCGTCACCGCCGTGCTTGACGGGATTGGTCATCGGCTCGATGACCTCCAGGAACTCCGCCACGGTGCCCGGCCAGCCGTGCGTCATGATGAGCGGCAGCGCGTCGGGTTCGGGCGACCTGATGTGCATGAAGTGCACGTTCGTGCCGTCGATCTCGGTGATGAACTGCGGGAACTCGTTCAGGCGTGCCTCGGCTGCCCGCCAGTCGTAACCGCTCTGCCAGTAGTCGGCCAGTTCCTTGAGGTACCCCAGCGGTACTCCTCGGTCCCACCCGACCCCGGGCATCTCGTCCGGCCAGCGGGTGTTGGCGATCCGCTGCTTCAGGTCGTCGAGCTGGGACTGCGGAATCTCGATACGGAATGAACGCATGCTGCACCTCCAGAATTAGTCACGGACCACTGCGAGCGGCGCAGGAGCCGGCGTCCGACGACCGGACTGCCGCAACGTCCGAAGAACCCTGCCGGGACGGAGGAGAGCCGTCGGCTCGTCGACGAGGCCAGCGACCCTCATGAAGGCGTTGGTCAGGCTGTCGTCGTGCACCGCTGCCCGCTGGAGCCGAGCGACGTAGCCGTTGATCATGCGGACCTTCGCCGTCCGGCGGCCCTCGACGCCCCGGTAGCCGAGGTCCGCGGTCGCCGCGAAATCCCAGGGTGAGTCGATCTCGCGGGAGATCGCCTGGAAGAAGTCACGCGCCGGTGGCACGTGAGCCTTCCGGAGCTGATCGGCCAGGACCTGTGACTCGATGGCGGCGACAGCCATGCCCTGTGCGTACACCGGGTTGAAGCTGCACACCGCGTCCCCCATGACCAGCAGGCCTTCCGGGAACCGGGTCAGCCGCTCGTAGCGACGGCGGACGCTCGCCGGGAAGCGGAACATCACCGGGTCGTCGATCGGCTCAGCCTCGCGGATCGACTCGTAGATCTCCGGGACGGGCAGGGACCGGACGAACTCGAGGAAGCCGTCCGGGTCGGTGGGCGGGTGGTCGCCGAGTACGCCGGTGAGGGACAGCTCGACGCGGCCGTCGTCCCCGGGGAGCCGATAGTAGAAGGCACCGCGCGGATGCGAGGGCGTCGCCGCCGCGATGATGGCGATGTCGCTGCCGAACGGATCGCGAGGTACCCGGTAGTGCCGCGTGGTGTAGGCCAGATCGACCTTCACCCGGTCTTCGGACGGCCGGGAGTAGCCGAGCTCCTCCAGCCAGGCCGGTGTCCGTGAACCCCGGCCGGTGGTGTCGATGACCAGGTCGGCATTCAGTACCTCGGGGCCTGCACTCCCGTCGCGGGTCTGGATGCGCACCCCGGTGACCCGACCGGCGTCGGGGGTCGTCTCCAGTCCGACGATGTCGTACTGCTCGATGAACCGAACATTGGGGACCTTCTCCACCCTGCCGCGCACGAACCGCTCGATGACGGGCCGAGTGCACGGCACCGAGAGCAGGCCCGTCTGCGCCGGGCGAAGTTGCATGCCGTTGAAATACCAGCGAATGTCGCCGCTGAAGTCACCCGGTCGGACACCGGCGGTTTCCAGTTCCTGCATGAGGCCGGGGAACCGCTCTTCGAAAATCTGCTGGCCGCGGCCGACCAGACCGTGAGCGTGGCGGCCGTGCGGCACGCCGCGCCGAGGGCCTTCCACCCCGGCCAGTTCGTCGCGATCCACCACGAGTACTTCCGCGTAGACGTCGGCGAGTACATCGGCGGCGAGGAGGCCAGCCAGGCTCCCGCCAAGTACCACCGCCCGGTTACCGAGCTGATCAGGCATCGAGATCTCTTCCTCCCCTGTGGGCCCAGAAGCGTGCGCCCTCGCGTACCGGCAGCCGCTGCGTCGGGCCGGCGAAGGTTTCTCCTTCGCCTCATGGCCGCGGCAGAGCCAGAGTCAGAATCGAGGATGACGATGGGCCGGGCACCTTCCGCTGTGCTACGGAACCGGGGCCGGACACCGCCCCGCGAGGGCTCCTGATTGAGCACCGCCGGACAAGGATCCGGACGCTGGTCGGCGAAGGATGGTCGTCGACGACGGCCAGTCGGGTCGATCATGAGCCGACGATGACCTGGCGGTACCGCTCCCGGGTGGTGGTCAGCCCTCGGGCGGCAGGGCCGCCGGCCGCATCGGCGGCGCGAGTGCTTGAGGGAGCGGCATGACGCATTCGGGCGACGAGCGGATTCTCCGGCGGTTGAGCGGTGGCGACACCGATCCGATCCTGGTAGCCGACTTCCAGGCGATGTCCATGTCCCCGCGCATGAGCGAGATGCTCAGCAAACGGATTCCGGACCGCGCGGTCTTTCAGATCGATCCCATCGGCGTGCTGTCCGAGGACCGCAGGTACGTTCCGTTGCCGGAGCTGGCCGCGGCCTGCGTGGACGAATTCCTCGGCTCTGGCGCGGACCACGGCCACGTACACGTCATCGGGCACTGCAGTGCCTCGCCGCTGGCCCTGCGTGTCGCGGGCCTGCTGGCATCCACCCGCTCGGTCACCGCCGTCCTGGTGAACCCGATGTGGCCGGTCGGCGAGGATGTGACGCTGAAATTCACCGAGTTTCTCAGCAAGTTCGGCCCCGCCACCCACACTCCCCCGGAGCTGACCGCGGACCCTGACCTCGACATGTCGAGGATGGAGCAGATCCTTCTCGACAAGGTGAGTGCTCTGGCGGCCAGCACGGGGCTCAGCGGCTCGGCGGGGGCTTTCTCGGACCTGATCGTGTGGTACCGCGCGTGGCTGGCCTTCCTGCTGGCCGGTCGCAACGACAGCCAGATCGGGCTCGCCGCCGGACGACCGACGGTGACGGTGCTGTCCGACTCCCCCTCGACCGTCGCCGTGCCGGGCCGGGACGCGGATGCCTATCTGGTGCGGGAGATGCCGGCGCAACCGGTCGGCACGGTCACGCCCGAGCTGGCCGAGATCGTCGCCGCGACCATCGTGCCGGATCTCCGGAGGGCGTGAACGACCCCGGACGATCGACCGGCCATGAGCAGAGCCGGGGCGAGCGCGGAAAATCGCCGGCGGATCCCTAACGAGACCAGGGGCACCTCTCGCGCCTGTGCCGTGACGCCGGCGCGGCGACGGCAGGGCCGGCCGGACCGATTCGGCCCAGCCGGCCCTGCTCAGATCCGTGCCCTGGCCGAGGCTGTGGGTAGCACCGGCCAGGGCGTGCCCGGATCACTTCACCGCATCGACAGCCTGCAGGTCGAGGGCTTCCTTTACCTGCGGCCTGGTGCGCTCACCCCAGCGCGTCACGGCCGGCATCAGCAGGCTCGGCAGGAGGAAGAACACGCCGAGTCCGATCAGCCCGGGCACGCCGAGGCTCAGGACCACCCCGAGGAGCAGCGCCGGAGCCGCCGCGTTACCGGTGCCGGCGAAGATCCCGCTGAAACCGTCGTACTGTGCCTGAGCGTGAGCCGGCGGCAGGTTCAGGGCGATGGAGAAGATGCCGGCCGTGTGCATGATCTCGCCGTACGTGTGCAGTGCGACGGCCCCCACCACCACGACCAGCGCAGCCCAGCCGGGCAGCCCGGCCGCGAAGGCCAGCACGCAACAGCTGAGGAGGAAGGCCAACCCGGCACGCCGCCACGCGAGCCCGCCCTGCCGAATCGTCTGCACCTGACCGCCGAGGCGGACCTGGAGCAAAATGATCATGACGGTGTTGATCGCCAGGGACACCGGAATTGTCCAACGCGGAGCGTTCGTCTTGTCGACGACCCACAGCGGGAGCAGCAGCGTGAGAACGTAGAACTGCGGGTGGATCGCCGCTTTCAGAAGCGCGAACGTGACGTACGGCTTGTCCCGTATCGCGATCCAGCGTGGGCCGGTGGCCGGCTTCGGGAGTGGCTTGTACCGCGGCAGTTTGCTCAGAACCACCCAGGTGACCAGGAAGCTGAGCAGGTTGATGACGATGAGCGTGCGATACGCGGTCGGGGTGCCGAGCTGAATCGCGATGCCGGAGGGTATCAAGCCGACCGACAGGCCCAGGTTCGTGACCGCGTAGATCGAGGATCGGAACGCGGGCGCGTCCTCGCCGGCCACCCGTCGCAACAGCGCTCCCTCGACGGTCCCGAGCGCGTTCGACGCCACCAGGTGCACCGAGGCGGCGACGAGGAAGCTGATGAAGTCACCGATGAAGAGGATGCCCAGCATCGCTGCAGCCTCCACCAGCAGCAGTGCCCTGATCACCTGGACCGGGCCGCGCCTGTCGGCCAGTTCACCGAGCGGGAGAGCCATCGCCAGTGCGACCGTGGCCGCGATGGTGAGACCCAGCCCGACCCGCGCGGCGGACAGGTCCACGACGCGGGTGAAATACAACGGCAGGCTTCCAATCAGCAGCCCACTTCCGAATGTGTTGATGAGCGTGGCCAGCACGTAGAGGCGCTTGGGGCCCGGCTCACTGGGGAATAAGGAGCTGACAACGCGAACTGGGTTCCATCGCGGCATGCTCCGCCTCCGATCTCTGTGTCGGTCGCTGGCAGCACGATCTCGGATCCGGCCTCCCGGTGACATCTTCGGGATTGCCTGGCCGTACGAGGGCGTGGGCACGCGACCCGCAGACGAACGCGGAACGGCTGGCCGGGCGCCCGCGACGGCCGGTGAAGTCGTTCCGCCGCGGCGTGGGACCCGTCCGTGGCCGACGCGCTCGGCCGGCGCCGATTACGTCTGGCCGCCCAGGGCGGTCAACTCGAGCAGACTGTCGGCCTGGCTGAGCTCTTCGACGCCGCGATCGTAGGTGGAGTAGGTGTGGAAGACGCTGCCGTTGTCCTGGATGAAGCAACTCAGGCCGACGATCTCGACCGGAATCTCGCTCACGACCAGTTCGATCGGCGAACCGGCCGCCAGGATCTCCTCCTTGGACTCGAAGTTGTACATCACCGGGGCGACCCGCTCGTCCAAGGTGACGTGGAAGTCGTAGTTGAAATCACTACCAAATGACGAATACCAGGGGAAATGCCACCGCTGCCAGCCCCTGCTGGCCTTCAGCTTTGCCAGTGACGCGCGGGACACAGCGACGAACGCCGTGTCCCGCGCCCGCATCGCCGCGAGCAGCCCCGGGTGGAGCCTTCCCGAGAATGCCGAACAGCTCGGGCAGGCCTCGTCCCAGGCGGGATCGAACATGAAGTGGAAGACGATCAGCTGGCGACAGCCCTCGAACAGCTCCGGCAGGGTGGCCCGCCCGCGTTCGCCCTCGAAGACGTAGTCCTTCTCGATCCGTACCATCGGCAGGCGACGGCGAGCGGCGGCCACCGCGGCATGCCGCCGGGAGAGCTGCTCCTCCCTGGCAAGGAGCTCTCTACGGGCCGTCAGCCATTGATCGCGGGAGACCACCTGCGGCAACACCATGAGCATCTCCTCTTCGGTTGATGGGCCATCAGAGGCGCCGAACCTCGACTGCTGCCCACATCGTCGCCCCGGCGCCGCTCTGCCGTTGCCCGTCAGAGCCCGCGGGAGAGGCGTGCGATCGTCTGGTCCGGCGTCACGGTGCCGTGTGCCTGAGGGGGTCGGGTCCGATCCGGGCGCGCCGCTTGGGCAGAAGTCAGCCGGTGTGCAGGGCCTTACAGCATGCCGGATTCCGGGCCCGCGAGTCCACAGTAGACCTGCGGGCTGGTCTGTTCCGGACATCGACGCCGGGCTCTAGTCGGCCTCGACCACGGGCCCATCCGAGCCCCACCGGCTCTCGAGTCCCCCGGGGCAGAGTTCTAACGGATCGTGTTGCTGCGAACACGGAGGCCCACATGAACAGTGCTATCACATCCGCCATAGCGCGCATCTGGGAGGGCTACAGTGAGCCCTTGTCGCTCGACGAGATCGCGAAGAGCGCAATCCTCAGCCGGTTTCATTTCTCCAGGGTGTTCCGGGCCGCTACCCGCGTCTCCCCCGGGAGGTACCTCTCGGCGGTCCGCATCTACCAGGCAAAACGCCTGCTGGCCACCACCAAGCTGAGCGTCACGGACATCTCCCTGGCCGTCGGCTTCAACAGCCTGGGCTCGTTCACGAACCACTTCACCGACAGCGTCGGCGCGTCACCGAGCCGATTCCGACGGATGTGGACCGAGGGCATGCGCGGGACGCCCCAGCCGGAGAAGCGCTCACTGCCCGAATCGGGCACGGTGACCGGCACCGTCACCCTGCCGATCGGGTACGCCAGGGCCAGGGTCTACATCGGCGCCTTCGACACCCCGATCATCCAGCGTCGACCGGCGTCTTGGACCGTCGTCGAGGCGGAAGCCGGCACCAAGGCACGCTACTGCCTGCCCGATGTGCCCCCCGGGCAGTGGTTCATCAGAGCTGTGGCAACGGCGGACAGCGTCGACCCGGAACCCTGGACCCGGCGGTCACTGCTCCTGGGCGACGTCGACCCGGTCACCGTGACGGACCGGTCCACGAGCATGGTCGGTGTCGCGCTGCGGCCGAAGCAGATGACGGACCTACCCATCCTCTACGCGATCCCCGACCTGGAAGCCCACAACCTGGGCCGTTCCGCGCGGTCGGAGTCGAGCCGCACCCCAGAGCTGGCGTCCCGAGGCAGGTGACGCGACGCGGGCCCGGACCCGTCGCCACGCCGGAGGCCTCAGCGCCTGCGGCGGCCGCCACCCGCCGACCTGGCGGCTCGAACCACCACGTCGAGCCCGTCGCCGCCGGGCAGACCCAGGTCGACGAGGACCACGGTGCTGCGGACACACAGCGAGGTCCGCCCCCGCGAGCCCTCTTTAGGCGCTCGCGGGGGCGGACCTCGGCGTGGCTACCGCTTGGCGAACTGGCCAGGTCGGCGACCGGCCCCGGCCGGCCCGCGGTAGGCCTGCGCGATGTCGAGCCAGCGGTCGGCTTCCTCGCCCTGCGCAATCAGGGACAGGTCGTCGCGGTGTCGACGGCGGCTGACCAACAGGGCGAAGTCGACGGCTGGCCCGGTCACCCGTTGGGTCGCGTCGGCCGGCCCGAACTCCCAGACCACGCCCGAGGGGCCGGTCACCTCGACCCGGAACTCCTCGGTCGGCGGCGTCAACCCGTGCGCGTGGTACCCGAAATCGCGGGTACGGAAGCCGAACCAGGCCAGGTGGCCGATCCGGTCGGTCAACTCGCGGGTCTGCCCGAGCGCGTCGGCGATGTCCTGGCCGTGGCCGAACAGCTCCATCATGCCGGCCGCGGCCAACACCGACGGCGGCAACGGCGTGACCAGCCAGGGCACGGTGGCCGTGGGCTCGACGGCGGCCAACGCCTTGGCGGCGGCGTTGCGTTCCTGCCGCCACTTGTCCACCAACGAGTCCGTGGACAGCGCCAGGTACGCGGTCAGCGCGTTGTTCACCGCCGCCTGGAAGTCGCGCTTGGCGTCCGCCACGTGGTCGGCGAAGGCCTCCGGCTGGCTGGCCGACAGGGCGGCCAGGTGGGACACGAAGGCCAGGTGGGCGATCTGGTGCTTGACGGTCCAGCCCGGCGCCGGGGTGTCCAAGGACCACTGCGCCGGACTCAACCCGGTCACCAGCGTCTCGATGTCGTCTCCGTCAGCAATCAGATCATCGTAGGTATTCATCTGATCCGACACATTTCCTCCTTGATTCGCCTATACCGAGGGGACTGTCACGGGCTGGCCGTCCCGGCCGGTCACCGTGACCGGTGCCTTACGACTGACCCGGGCCGTCGCCGGCAGTGACCCGAGGTAGCGCACGTCGACGCCGCGGGCCTGGGCGGCCCGGACGATGTTCGGCACGGCGCGCTCGGCGATCGCGGCGATGGTGAACGCGGGGTTGACCGTCAACGCACCGGGCACGGCCGAGCCGTCGGTCACGAAGATTCCGGGGTGGTCGCGCAGCTCGTTCGTGTCGTCCAGAGCCGAGGTCTCCGGGTCGTCACCCATCCGGCACGACGCCAGCGGATGCACGGTGTACGCCCCGATGACCTCGTTGGTCCAGGGCATGACCCGGGCCAGGCCGTCGCGCTCAAGGATGTCGCGGATGTCCGCGTCGGCCAGAGCCCACCCGTGCCGGGTGTTGGCGCTGGGTTCGTACCGCAGATTTCCCCGGCTGAGCATCTGCATGGAGATGCGTTCGGCGTTGCCGGTCTCCGGAGGAGGACCGAAGACTCCTTCGTTGTCGTCCTCCGACATGATGAAGATGGTCAGCCATGACTGCCAACGCCGCAGGATCTCCTTCTTGTCGACCCCGAACCAGCTCGGCCCCTCGGCGTCGGGCGCCTGCGCGAGAATCGTGCCGAACCCCGGTGGGAAGTACAGCTGTTCCAGGGAGTAGCGACTGAACTCCGGCAACGCGCCGTCGAGGCGGTCCCAGCTGGCGGCGGACGGGCCTCGACCGATCTGGTTGGCCGCGTAGGCCAGGCCGTCGCCCCGATCCAGGCCGAGGACGTCGCGAACCCGGTCTTCGTTGAGGATGGCCGTGTTGAGCCGCTCACCATTGCCGGAAAAGTAGCGCCCGACCGCGGGTGGCATCGGCCCGAGATTCTCCTCGGACCGTTGCAGGATGACCGGCGTCGCGGCCGCGCCGGCTGCGACCACCACGATCTTCGCCTCGATGACTCCGGCGTCGACCTGTACGCGGTAGTCGACCGGATCGACCACCGTGTAGTGGACCAGGAAGTCGCCCTCGGGCGACCGCTCGATGCGTTGCACCTCGTGCAGAGGTCGGATCTGGGCACCGTGGTCGACCGCCGCCGGCAGATAGTTGAGCAGAAGCGACCGCTTCGCGTCGAACTTGCAGCCCGACATCATCCAGTTGCAGTTGGTGCACAGGTCCGTGTCGATCGCCGCCGCGACCGGGTTGGCCGTGAGGCCGGCATGGTCGCAGGCTGCGGCGAACACACCGCCGGCGTACGTGACGTCGTCCCAGGTGCTCTGGGTGATGGGCAGGGCCTGGGCGACCCGGTCGTACCAGGGCTCCAGTGATTCCCGGGTGATGGACTTCGGCCACATCCGGTGGCCGAGGCTGCCCTCGCGCTCGAAGACGAACTGCGGGGCGCGGGGCATGGCCGCGAAGTAGACGACGCTGCCGCCGCCGACGCAGTTGCCGCCCAGCACGTTCATCCCCTCGCCCATGGTGAACTCGAACACCCGGGTCGACGACGAACCGAACTTGAAGTCGTGGTCGAACTCGTCGGCGGTCAGCCACGGGCCTCGTTCGAGAACGACGACCGAGGCGCCGCCGGCCGCCAGGTGGTACGCGGGAATCGCACCGCCGAAGCCGCTGCCGATGACCAGGACATCGGTTCGATCGTGGGCTGTCACTGCGGATCTCCTCTCGGGGTCGTCCGCGGATGGATCGCGGCGAGGGCACGGCCATAGGAAAACCTCGGGAAGCGCCAGACGCCGTCCGGCTCGGGCGGCATGAAACCCATCGAGGTCAACCCTGGATGGCCCGACGCCAGGGCGTCGGACGTACTCATGTGGGCCCCGGTGTCCCAGGCCATGGCGCTGAACATGGCCAACGCGACCCACAGCTCCTGCTCCGGGTGGCCCGGCGCCAGCAGCTCCTGAGCGAGGCCGACCCGGTCGGCGAATGCCAGCGCCACGAAGGGCGGCACCGTGGGGTCCGGGTCGAGGCCGATCCGGGCGGTGTAGTGGCGCGCGTGCTCGTTGAGCCCTTCGGCCAGGCTGTCCAGCGTGCCGGCCAGGCCGCCCTCCGGGGTGAGCATCAGCTCCACGGCGCCGGAGGCGACCGCGCCTCCCCCGCTCACCTCGCCGGCGACGGCCCGATCGGTCGGACCACGCTTTTCGCCGGGAATGATGGTGTCGGCGTACGCCTCCAGGGTCATCACCTGGTCGGCCGTCAGGCCATCGTTTGTGTCCACATACCTTCCTTTACGGCCGCGGCGTGTCGAACAGGGTCGGGAATCGCGTGGTGAGGCCCAGATCGCCGCGGGCCTTCATGCGGCCCCGCAGGAAGAGGATCTTGGGGTTTGCGTTGCCGGTGACCATCCTCAGGAAGTCGACCGGCCCGAGGGTCAGCGTCAGACGGGGCGGGTGGGTCGGTTCCAGGGACGCCGTCAGCGTTCCCTGCCTGATGACCAGTTCCAGCGTGTCGGTGCCGCCGTCAGAACGCCCGGTCACCTTCCAGTGCACCACCGCCTCGAGTCCGCCGGCCCGGTCGGCCCGGAAGACCGCGGGCAGGTCCTGGAGGATGTCGTGCACGATCGAGGCACGGCGTGGTGACTGCATCAGCGCCAGCAGCTCGCCGTTGGAGGCGGCCTTGACCTGTCGGGCAAACTCGAGCCGGTCCTGAAGAGGGCTCATGTCGACTGGGCTCATCCGTCGAATCTCCTGTCGCGTAACGGTTTCCGGCAGTGCGGGCCACGCGGATGCCCTTGACCATGGCACCGCTGGCCACCCTCGGCCCTCTTCCCCCGTGCCGTTCGCCGGCAGCGCGACACCTGATCGGTGATCAGTGGCCGTGTGTTCCGAGCGGCGGACACCGCTGACGGATCGGCAGGGACGACAACGAGTGCCGGACGCCTGGGCGCCCGGCACTCGTGTCCCGTACGAAGGGAATACCGCCCTATCGCACTGCGATCCGTGACCGGTCGCGGACGAGCTCGGCCGCGGCGGTGAACGCGTCGGCCCCGTCCAGCTGCCAGACCCGTACGGGCCGGGTCGACAACACCGTGACCGCCCCGACGTATCCCGGTCCGGATTGCAGATCGACGATCTGTGTCGCCTCGACCAGCTCCGGACGGTTGGTGAAGCCGGCCAGTCGTACGTGCCCGTCTGGTGCCTCCAACGTCACGTTCGACATCGGGATCCGCAGCCCGTCACCGGTCGCCTTCAGCACCGACTCCTTGCGGGTCCAGCACTGGAAGAACGCCTCGAGTCGGGCCTGCCTGCCGCGAATCTCGTCGAAGAAGCCACGCTCGGCGTCACCGAACACGAATCGCAGCATGCCGTCCATGTCGACATCCGGGTTCACCTGCTCCACGTCCACCCCGACCGGCCCGTCCGCACACAGCGCGACCGCCAACAGGTCGGCGCTGTGCGACAGGGAGACGTTCGGTGTGCCACCCACCACCTCGGGGCGCCCGTGCAGCCGTCGGCAGTCCGGGCACTCCCGACGCAGCTTCACGTCGAAGGGATCGCAGCCCACCGATCCCGCCACGGCGACCTTGAGCAGAGCGGTGGCGGCCGCGAACCGTCGTCGTCCCGGAACCTGTCGGAAGGAGTCGGCGCGGGCCCGTTCCGGTTCGCTGAGCAGTTCCTCGCACCAGTCGGGAGCATCCGTCGTGTCCATCCACCACACGTGACAATCGATGGCGTCGGCCGCCCCGTCCGTCGCGACGCCCGAGACCGCGGCGCTCACGCGTCAGCCCGCCGGCGCGGCGGCGACCGTCTTCTGGCCGCGTTCGCGCCACCACTTCAGCCACCAGAACGCACCCCGACCCAGGCAGACGAGGGTGGTCGCGAAGAAGAGGGTGTACACGATGTTGAACTGCATCAGCACGCCGTACACGAGACCGACACTCATGCCGAACATGAACTGGTGAAGCGGCCTGCTCGGGGTGGTGCCGGGATCGGTCACCATGTAGTTGGTGTAGAGCAGGAACGCCACACCGGTCATCGGCACCAGCGCGGCCCACAGGGAGACGTCCCAGACCCAGTGCCGCACCAGGGCCTGGATGACGAACGTGCCGACCCAGCCCAGGATCAGCGGCACCTTCTTCGTCAGTACGGCGTTCAGCACCGTACCGGCGGTCAGCAGGACGACCGGGATGATGATCCGGAAGACATCGGGCACGTGTTCGGTGAAGTGGTAGGGCGGGGCGATGTTGACCCAGGTGAACAGGAGAAGGCACATCGTGATGCCGAAGTTCGACGGATTCATGAAGTGCCGCATCCGCCCCTTGATCGGCGCGACGAGCACCGCCTTCTGGCCGACACCGATCACCACCGCGAGGGCGATCGGCCAGAACCGGTCGTTCGCGTAGAGCAGCATGTTGACCGCGAGCGTGGTGATGTAGGCCGGTAGGAGGAAGGTGAAGACCCCCCAGGCTCCGTGTCCGGCGAAGGCGGGTGTGCTCCGGGTGGCCCAGGCCGCGATCAACGCGATCACGATCTCCAGGCCCAGGCCGATGGCCAGCGCGAAGAACGGCCAGGCCCACGGCTGCTCGAACCCGAGGACCGTGTAGCCCAGGATGTTGAAGATGCTCATGGAGATGGCGAAGTTGCGGAGCGCCAGGTAGCGCGGGTCGCGGCGGTCCACCCGTGGTGGCTTGGTGGCCTGCCGGTCCGCCGCAGCCTTCAGCGCCGGCGGCACCGACACGTCCTTGGCTGGCGACGGGAGGGTCGTGGTGCTGGAGAGATGATTCGGGCCGCGTCCGTCACTGGTCGCGACGCTGTCCGTCGCCGTCATTTCGCTGCTACCTCCTTGACCTGGTCGGTCAGCATCAGGTCGTGCCAGCCAGCGGCCAGGTCAACCGTCTGCACATGGGCGGTCCCGTTCACGTCCCGCCAGCTGATCTCGGCCGACACCGGTTGCGAGCCCTGGTCGCCGAGACCGAAGAACACATCGAAGCTCCGCTTGCCGGAGTGGCCGCCGCCACCGTCGAGCTGGGCGATCTGCCGTTTGCCGTCGGCGGTGGTCACCAGGACCTTGGCGCCGTACGCCGGGGTGCCGACCGGTCCGCCCGCGGCGCCGCTGCTGGCTGGCCGGTGGAGGCGCAGGCCCAGGTAGTCCCCACGACCGGCGCTGTCGTTGCGGTAGAAGGCCGGTGGGCCCCACTGGCGGGCGATGGCGAACTCCTGCCCGCCGTCGCCGTCGGTGTCGGCGACCGCCACACCCCGGGTCGGGATCGGCACGTCCAGGCCCAGCTCGGCGCTGACGTTCACGTAGCGGCCGCTGCCGTCGCGTACCCAGAACGCCATGGGCTCGTGCCCGGCGATGTCGTCACCCGGCTCGGCCTTGGGCCACATGTCCGGGTTCTCCAGCAACAGGTCGTTGCTCATGGCCAGTTCCTGCAACCAGTTGAACCGGTTGATGGTGCCCTTCACGAATCCGCAGGCCTGCACCACGGACAGGTGACCGCTGTTGTTGAAGTCGGCCATCTTGGAATCCCAACCCCAGCCCGTCCAGGCCATGTCGAGGTCGGCGGCCTCGTTGCGGAACGGCGCGATGCCCTTGTCCAGCTTCGCCTTCGCCCCCGCCGCGCTGCTCTCGGTGTTGATCCAGGTCAGGTTGCTCTCCTCCAGACCCCACGCGGTGGTAATGTTGCTGACGAACGCGTCGAACTGGCCGTTGCCGTTCAGGTCGCCGAACTCGATGGACATGCCCTTGAACGAGTCGTGCCCGACGACCAGGGACTTCGGCGTGAGCGCGTCCCGCTCGCCCTCCACCAGCTCGAACTTGATGTCGCCCAGTGTCGACCGGTTGTGGAACATCCGGTCCTGGCCGAAGTCGTTGGCGAGGTAGAGCTCGGGGAGCAGGTCGCCGTCCAGATCGGCCGAGCTGGCGCCCAGCGTCCAGCCGGAGGCGAAGCGCGGGTTGAGGGCCGGCTCCTCCTCGAAGGAGACGGACGTCGCGGTCGCCCCGGTAAAGCGCAGAATGTGCGCGCCACCGGCGTTGGTGGCCCGCGACATGGAGTGGTTCATCTGGACGTTGGGCTGCCCGTGCGGGTCCAGCACGCCGCTTTCCGGGAAGTAGTTGAACACTCCGATGTCGGGGTGCCCGTCTCCGTCGAAGTCCGCGACCGCCACGGCGTTGGTGTTCCACTGCTTGCCCTGGTAGGTGCCACCGGGCCCGGTCGACGGCGCGATCAGCTCGGTGGGCTGGTAACTGGCCAGGGTCAGCAGGCCCGGTTGGCCGCGGTGCAGGAACACCACCGGGGTACGACCCCAGTAGTAGACCAGCAGGTCGTTCCAGCCGTCGCCGTTGTAGTCGCCCGGGACGCAGCCCATCGGTGCGATGACGTCACTCATCGGCAGTGGGGCCGGATCCAGCACGAACGGCTGGTAGGAGTCGCCACCGACCGGGGCCGGGGTGACGATGGCCGCGTCGGAGCGCGTGTCGACCAGGCACAGGTCGTTGGCCACGCCACGACCGTCCAGGTCGTTGACGGAGATGGCGGCACCGACCGACGAGATCCACGACCGAATGTGCTTGTACCGCGGGTTGACCACCCGGACGGACTTCTGCGGCAGGTTGGCCGGCAGAGCGATCGGGACTTCCGTGAATCGGTACTGCGAGGCCAGGGCGGCCTCGTGGGCCGCGGAGATCGAGGGCCGCTGGGCCACCACGAACAGCGTGCTGGCCAGGACGAGAACAAATAGCGCTGGGGCGAGTCTGCGGACCACCGCGACTGGGCTGGATCGCATTGGATCCTCTCATCTCGACGGAATGGCGTCACCCGACGCCGAACGGCGGCAGCAATGCCTGCCGAAGAAATCCTGATTTCTGCGCTGCGGCACGTCTTCTCGTGACATGCGCAATGGTTTGGGGACGGACGCGCGAAGACCCGGCGGGCCACCATGACGGCCGAGCCGGGTCCGCGCGATCCGTGGACGAGACAATTGTTCCGAACAACCCGGCGGCTGCGGCCGCCCGGGCGTGAAGATCCGTCCTATGCGGCGTCGGTCGACCCCGGCTGGGCCGGCACCGGCTCCGGCTGGTCGTCTCTACGCAGGAACTGGCCGTTGAGGAACAGCAGTGCGTCATCTCCGGGCCGACGCCACAATGACAGCACCCGACCGACATAGATCGTGTGGTCGCCCGCCTCGTGGCGTTGCTCCAGTTCGCATTCGAGATGGGCCAGCGACCCGTCGATGAGAGGCGCACCGCTGTGGGCCCCGGGAGACCACGACACCGTGTTGAACTGGTCCCGGCCGACCGGCCGCCGCTTGTCGGCGAAGTAGCGCGCCAACTGGGCCTGGTCGGCGGCCAGGATCGACACCGCGAACGCGGGCTGCTGCTCCATGACCTCGTGCATGAGGGCGTCCCGCCCGACACAGACCAGAATCAGCGGCGGGTCGAGGGAGGCAGCGGTGAAGGAGTTGGCTGTCATGCCGTGAGCAATTTCTCCACCCACTGTCACCACGGTGACGCCGGTAGCGAAAGCGCCGAACACACGGCGTAGCGACGCCCTCTCGTGGACCACATCCTGAGCTGGTTGGAGCTTTTCCACATTCGCCTCCGCGGGCCGTCTAGGCATAGGGCTGCAGGGCCTTGGCCAGTGCCTCCGGCACGCGGGCCGGAATCGTCCGGGTGTTGGGTCCCCGCATGCAGGCGACTCGTTGACTGCCGCGGGCGACGAGGGTCTCCCCGCTCTCGTCCAACCGCACGTAGTCGAAGCCGAACTGCACCTGGGTCTGCGCCAGCTCGGTCAATCGCATGCGGATGCACAACTCGTCGAAGGCGGCGAGCTCGGCGAAGAATTCGCAGTCGACCCGGAGGGTGAACAACTTCAGATCCTGCTGAAGATCCTCGAGGACCGCCGGTGCCCGGTCCTTGAGGAACATCTCCCGGCACCGGCCCTGCCAACGCAGATAGTTGACGTAGTAGACGTTGCCGACCATGTTGGTTTCCTCGAACCCCACGGTGTGGCGGTACTCGTAGTATTTGCTCATCGCCTATTCACGCCCTCCGCTGAGAATGGCCAGGGCAACCTTGTCCTGCCCTCCGGACATCCGGGTGACAAAGGTGGCGACCCGCCGGTCACCGCACCCGAGCACGACCCAACCGATCGGTTCGGTCGTGATCAGACGCCACTCACCGGCATCGGGCAGGCAGTCCAGGGCGGCCTGGACCCGGCTTGCCGCGGCGTCGAGCGGTTCCCCGACGGCCTGGACGACCAGGTGTGCCACCTCCGCGTGTGAGCCGAGGTGATCGGCCCACTCCTGCGCGGTCCGGTGGGTCACCGGCGCGAGCGCGCAGCCGACCCGGTCCGAAGCAGCGACGGACAGGGCGAGGCCGGCCGCCGAACTGGCCGAGACGTGCCGCCCCCCGGCGACCCGAGGTTGGCCGTCCTTGCCGTAGCGGACCTTGACCGGCGCACCCAGGGCCCGACCTACCGCGACCGTGGTGGTCGACTGGGCCGGCCCGGCCGGCGCGGGTTCGACCGCGACCGCAACCGCCGACCCCAGCACGTCCTGCATCGCCCGCTCCAGGTAGCAACCGAGCAGGACCGGGTGCCAGGGTCCCGAGCCGTCCTGCTTGCGTACGGCGCGCAGCCGCAGGCCTTCCCACCGCTCGACCACGGTGCCGGCCGCGTCGCGCAACGCGATGTCGTAGACGTAGGTGTCCCCGTCCCGCGAGCGTTCGGTGGCCCGGAACCGGAGCGAGTCGGCGTCGAACATGGCCGCACCCGCCGGCACGATCCGCTCGATTCCCTGTGGCAGCAACGTCGCGTCGGGTACGCAGACCTGGTTGCCGTGCATCATCGCGTCCCGCACACCGGGATCGCCGAGCAGCAGCGTGGACGGCAGGTAGGAGGCGAACCAGTCGGTCGACGCGTCCGCCGCCACGGTGGCGTCCACCTCGCGCGCCGCGGCCAGATGGTACGTCCGCAGGCGCTGGAACCGACGGCCCTGGAACAGGACCGGGCCGTAGAGGTCGGTCGCCGGATCCAGCGGAACCTCGGGCAGACCGGGCTCGATCTGCTCGGGAGCGCCGGCCGTCGGGGTCGTCGGCGTGAAGCTCAGGCGGGCCCGGAAGTGATCGGCGTTGAAGCCGGTCTCCTCGCTGTGCAACGCGACCTCGACGGTGTCCGGGCCGGTGACGACGGCCGCGATCCGGATCCGGGTGCTCCCGTGCACCGGCACGACGATCGGCCGGAGGAACTCGGCGTTGTCGACGACCGGTGCGTTGACCGCACCGGTGACGGCCGCCGCGACCTGAGCCATGGCTTCCATGCCGAACACCGCCGGGAAGAGCTGGTTGCCGTCGAGCAGGTGATCGGCCAGGTAGAGGTCGGTGCCCGAGCTGAGCTCGACCTCGCAGATCAGCTCGACCCCGTGGTAGCGCACCAACGGTCGGTCGACGAAGCGCAGCAGTGGCAGCTCCGGCGCTTCGTAGCGCATCGTGTCGATGCCATGGGTCCGGCCGCTGATCACCACGGTGTTCGGGCTGTCCGGGTCGGCCAGCAGTCGCCGGAGCACGGCGATCCCCTGCTCCGGCGGGATGGCGCTCACCCCGTCGCGGTCGAGCTTCTCGACCACGTCCAGCCGTTCGCCCATGCCGACGCCCGACCACACCGACCACTCCAGGCAGAGCGTGCGGCAGTGCGGGTTCCGCCGGCCGAACTCGGAGGTGGCGTCGTCCAGCCACTCGTTCGCCATGGCGTAGTGGGCCTCGCCGGGCAGCCCTGCGCGGCCGATGATGCTGCCCAGGGTGACCAGCAGTCGCACCTGTTGCGGGTCGACGGCGGCCAGCACGGCACGCAGGCCACCGACCTTCGGCTCGAGCGTACGGGCGACGGTTTCCGGCTCCAGTGTGAGCAGCGATGCCGGCTCGTTGCGGCCGGCGCCGTGCAGCACCGCGGTGACCGGGCCGAGCGTTGCGGTCAGGGTGGCCACCGCACGGGTGACCGACTGGGCGTCGGTGACGTCGGCCCGTGCGTACTCGACGGTGATGCCGGCCTGCGCCATCTGCTGGAGGTTGGCCGACAGCTCGGCGTCGTGGGCCGGGTCGGATCGTCCCAGCAGTGCGAGCTTGGCCCCGCTGTCCTGGGCCATGGCCAGGGCGCACTCGGCCGTGATGCCCTTGCCGCCCCCGGTGACGAGCAGCACGTCCTGTGCCGCGAGGGCCGGGACGGATCGGGCCGGTTCGAAGGGCAGCACCCGAAGTCGCGGGGTCCGCCTGGTCCCGTCCGCGTCGTAGAACACCTCTGCGAAGGTCTCTGTCACGGCGGTCTCCGCCGTCACCCGCCCCACCGCCTGATCGGCGTCGGCCAGATGAACCACGGTGACCCGGGTCTGCGGCGACTCCAGGTGCAGCGTCTTGGCCAGTCCCGCCGCGCCCCGGCCGTGCTGGACCAGGACGAACCGCCGGTTCGACGGCCCGGCCAGGACTACCTTGGCCCCGCGCAGGGCCAGTTCGAGGTCCTGCTCGGTGCAATCCGGTGGCAGGCAGACCAGCACGCCCGCGCCCACCCCGGCCGTGGCCAGGACGGCGCTCAGATCCCGGGCGAACGGGTGACCGGCCGGCGCGAAGACCTGCCACTCACCGTTGGTGTCCTTGGCCGCCGGGGGCGGCATCGGCGTGACGTCCAGGTCGACCGACCATGGGCGGACCCAGGGCGCCGCCCCGGTGGGCGCCACCGGCGCGCCCGCGTCGAAGGGCTCGGCGTTGCGGGCCAGTACCTCGTAGGCGTCCGCGAGCTCCCGCACCGTCGAGGTGGCGAAGTTGGGCGGCGTCTGCCCGGCCGGGACCCCGAGCTGGGTCGCGACCTGGTTGACGATCTGACCGACGGTGATGGAGCTCAGGTGCAGGTCGTCGAGCAGCCGGCTGTCCGGACGCACCAGCTCCAGCGGCAGCTCGGCCCGTTCGGCGGCCAGCCGCCGCAGCAGCTCCAGGCTCGAACCCGCAGGGTCGTCGCTGACTGCCGGCCTCGGCACGTCCGCCTGGGCCTGGACCGACGGCGCCGGTCCGACCGGTTGGCTGGGAATGTCGATGTCGAGCGACGGGGCCGCCTCGCACGGGTTGGCGAAGAACGACTGCGGTGCGCCGACCTCCAACGGCTTGAGCAGCCGACCGTGGAACAGGCTCGGGTCGACCTCGGCCGCACCGACCACGAACGCCGCCCCGACCACCCGCAGCACGCCGGTCAGCGACTCGTCGTCGGTGTCCAGGGCCACCGCGCGCAGATCGGCCGCCGCGGCGAGTCCCGTGAGCACGCGACCGGGACCGACCTCGATCAAAAGGTCGACCTCCTTGCCGACCAGGGCGAGAGCCTGCTGGAACAGCACCGGATCGGTCATCTGGTTGCGCAGCAACCCGGTGAGGTCCGCGTCGGCCGGCAGCAGCTCACCGGTCACCGAGGACATCACCCGATTGGTCAGCGGCGCCCAGGCCTGGCCGTCGAGCGCCGCCCCGAACACCCCGGCCGCCTTCGCGACCAACGGCGAGTGGAACGCGTGCGACACGGGCAGCCGGCCCGCGTCGAATCCGGCGGCCCGGGCCCGGTCACAGGCCGCTTCGACGGCCTCGACCCGCCCGGCGATGACCGTCTGCTGCGGGCCGTTGTAGGCGGCGATGACGACGTCCGAACCGTCGATGATCTGGTCGACCTCCACCGCCGGAGCGCTGATCCTGGCCATCGTGCCGGTCATGCCGTGCTCACCCATGGCCTGACCTCGCTGGGCGGCGAGGCGCAGCAGCGCATCCTCGTCCAGTGCCCCGGCCCAGTGCAGGGCCGAGAGCTCGCCGAGGCTGTGGCCGAGGGCGACCGTGCCGTGCAGCCCGAGCGAAGCCAGGACCCGCAGGCCGGCGATCGAGCCGGTGACGATCCGCGGTTGCGCCACCTCGGTGGCCACGGTGTCGCGGCTGACGGGTAGGGCGGCCTTGGCGTACACCGCGTCCGCTTCCGCGAAACGGCGTCGCATCGCGCCGCCGCTGGTTCCCTGGCCGGATCCCTGACCGGGGAACAGGAAGCCGATCTGTCCGCGCTTGGCGAAGTGGCCGAGCAGCGTCCGTCCGTCGGCGCTGAAGCTGGTCGTCTCGCCGGCCTCGACCTTCTCCAGCAGGCTGCGTAGCCGGCTGACGGCGTCTGCGGGCGAGCTGGCCACCACAGCCGCACGGAAGGGTAGGTCACGCAACCGCTGGTGCAGGCTCGCGGCCAGGTCGCCGAGCTGGGCGTACGAGATCACCGGCACGAAGTCGACCAGCTCCCGCAGCCGACCCGACAGCTCGGTGACCGACGCCGCGTCGACCAGCAGCAGCTCGTGGTCCTGGATGGCCGTGGCGATGGCCCGGGTCCGGACATCGAATCCGTTACGCCGCTTGGTGTTCTCCAACACCACGTGGGTGTTGATGCCACCGAACCCCATGGCGGTCACACCGGCACGGACCGGTCCGGTGGTCGGCCACGGCTCGGCCTGACGCAGCACCCGGAGCGTCGCGTCCGGTGCGGTCAGCAGATCGTGGGGATCACCGCAGCCCAGAGCCGGCGGCAGGACCTGGTGGTGCACGGCCATCGCCGCCCTGATCAGACCGGCCACGCCGGCGGCGGCCTTGGTGTGGCCGATCATCGCCTTGACCGAGCCGACCACGGCCGGCGTCCCGGTGGCCCCGGCAGCCCGGCGTGCCTCCGACAACGCTCGCAGCTCGGTCGCGTCGCCGACCGAGGTGCCGGTGCCGTGGCCCTCGAACAGGCTCACCGTCTCCACCCCGAACCCGGCCCGCTCGTACGCACGCTGCATCGCCAGTTGGTAGCCGCTGAATTCGGGCCGGGTCATGCCACCCTTGCCGTCGGAGGACATGCCCCAGCCGGCCACGGTGGCAATCACCCGCTGGCTGCTGCGCAGGGCGTCCTCTTCGCGCATGAGGACGACCATGCCGCAGCCCTCACCGGGCCAGAAGCCGTTCGCGCCACGGTCGTAGACCTTCATCTCGCCCCGGGCCAACGCCCCCGTCTTGGCGAAACCGATCATCTCGAACGGATCGATCGACAGGTCGACCCCGCCGGCCACGGCCACGTCGACCACACCGTCGACCAGGTTGTTGCAGGCGGTCGCCAGCGCCAGCAGGGACGAGGAGCAGGCGCCGTCGACGGTGAAGCCACCGCCGTTGAGGTCGAAGTAGTTGCAGATGCGACCCGCGATCGTGTTCGACAGGCCGCCAGCGAGAGTGTCCTCGTCCACCTCGGGGAAGGGTGCCTTGTAGACGCCCTCCAACTTCGCGATGAAGGTGCCGAGCCGGTCGTCGTCCCAGCCCTCGCGCTGCAGCGCGGCGGCGACCGTACGCCGGACGAACGGCCATCGCAGCCGCATCTGACTTGCACGCGAGAACTCACCGGTGAGGCTGTTGCCGACGACAACGGCCGTGCGCTGGCGGGGCAGGCCCTCACCACCGGGGAAACCAGCGTCGGCCAGCGCCTGCGACGCGACGTCCAGAGCGAGCCAGTGGGTTAGGTCGGTAGACCGGTACGTGCTGCCCGCGACCTTGAAGGCCAGCCGGTCGAACTCGTAACCCTCGATGACCGCGGCCATCCGGGAGTAGAATTTGTCGGGTTCGTCCGGGTCGGCCGACCAGTAGTCGTCGAGGTTCATCCGCTCTGACGGGAGTTGGCGGAACGCGCGCCGCCCGGCTACCGCGTTCTCCCACAACTCGCGGGGACTGTTGGCATCGGGGTAACGGCAGGCCATGCCGACAATAGCGATCCGGGTCATTTTTGCTCCGTGGCGGTTAGTGCGTAGTGTCCGGAACGAGCAAAGGCGTCCGAGATCCGTTGGCGCCAGACCTCGAACGCCGGTACCTGGTCGTCGCCCGGAAGGTCCACCTTCGCCTCATCGGTGACCTTCTGCGCCAGCGCCACCGGCTGACCGCAGAAGATCCGGGTGGCCACCTCGTTGTGCGGGCAGATCAGGTTGGCGGTGGCACGAGCGCCGGCCGCGAAGGCGGCGCCCTGGGCCAGCTGCGGCCGGTAGTCCTTGGCGTGATCCCACAACGCGGTCAGCTCGGCCTCGGTGGCACCGCCGGCGTAGGTGGCGGCGAGCCCAATCCCGCTGTAGAGGTCGGGCCACCGACGGCGCGGAAAGCGTTCGACCAGGCCGGTCACGACGTCGACGTCGGTGCCGCCGATGAACCACAGGGCCCGGCCGATGCCCTGGTCGGTGGCGCGGGACGCGTAGTCCCTGGCGGCCGTGTCACGCCACGGCAGCGAGCTGTCCTCGTACAGGTCGTGGACGTAGCGCTCGGTGCGGAAATACGCCTGGTGGAACCCGTAGCCGTCGAGCACCAGCCATCGCAGCAACGGGTCGGGTGAGTGCAGCGTCGACCACCGGATCCGGGGCAGCCGTGCCATCGCCCATCCGACGCCGACGTACGCCATGTAGATGTGGTCGGCGCCGGCGCCGGCCAGGAAGCGTTCGACGTTGCGTCCGCCGGGGCGCAGGCCGTCGCGGACGGCGAAGGCCATGGCAGCGCCCTCGTGGGCGAAACCACGGAACCGCATGGGTACGGTCGCCAACGGCGCCTCGGCCGCAGCCGGTGTCCGTGCTTCGGCGGCAATTCCATAGCCGTCAAGGAAAGTGCCACCGACGGTCTCCAGCAGAGTGCGCGCCTCGGGGCTCTTGACGTGGAATCCGCGGACATCCATCCTGGTGGCGGATCGGTTGGGTGTCATTATCTTGCGGCGAATCACTCGAAGAGCGTTCATCGGTGGGCTACTCCTGTGCCGCTAGTTCGACATTGGGAAGCTTTATACGCCTCGCCATCTCCCTGAGCCTGGCAAGGCGTCGACAACCTGTCTTCTTTGGAATTGCCCAGGGCTCGACAGAAAAGCTTTCAGACGAGTTCAGGCGGTGGCCCGTAAGAACGAAACTGGTCCGGATGCCGTGTCGCATCCGGACCATTTTCCACAATGCGGCCGGTCGTCGTCGGTACCCCGCGGCGCGGCGGCCAGAGGACGGACCGACGCCTCAGGACCGACGGGGCTGGGGCCGGTGAATGAGCATGACCAGCAGAGCGATGACAAATCCTCCGGCGACGACGGTGAGCCCGACGCTGAGCGGATCGCTGCCGAAATGATCGTGGCCGCCCGTGGCCGGCGGTGCCGCGTCGGCGGGCGCCGCCGCCGGGGACGCGAGCGACGAGGAGACCCGGAACCGGTTGGTGCCGGTGAAGGTGCGGCCATTCTCGAGAACCACGTGATAGGCCAGCACGTAGTCGCCGTCGGCCTGGATGGTCACCGGCTTGTTGATCGCCGTACCGTCCACCACGGGCGCACCCGAGGACACCAGGTGGCCGCTGCCGTCCGAGACCCCGATGTGGATCTGCTCGGGCCGCACGGCCGCGTCGAAGGTGAGTGACACCTGGCGGGGCGGCTCGCGCAGGGCCGCGCCGTTGGCCGGGAAGACCGGCCCCAGGGCGACCTCCCGGCCACCGGCGAATATCAACACGCCGATCGCGACGACGACAACCGCCCCGGCTGCCGCGACCAGCCGTCCCCACCGGGTGGGTCGGGTCATGACCGTCAGACCTTGACCAGCTCGCGGGCACACGTGCAGGCGGTCAACTCCCGCTCGGCATCCTTGGGTCGCAGGTGGAAGTACATGGCGACCACCATCGGGATGAAGACGACGGTGTTGTAGAACAGGTGCAGCTCCACGCGGGGATAGAAGTGCTGCAGGATGCTGGTCGGCACCGCGGCGCCGAACAGGAAGTGGTGCGTCTGCGCCTGGATCAGCAGCAGCAGGTGCTCGATGTGGTGCCAGAACTGGATGGCCAGCGCCACGGTCCACCAGGTCCTGGCGCGGCCGGCGAACCCGTCGCGCAAGGCGAACAGGCCGACCAGCATGACGATCGCGTAGGCGTAGTGCAGGATCTCCGACGAGACCAGCCATGGGTAGAACTGGCCGAGAACGCCCCGCGCCTGCGGTCGTGGCTGGTTGAAGGCCCAGATCTGAGCAGCCTGCACCAGGTGCTCGGCCCAGTGGGCCAGCACAATGAACATGAACACACCGAGAACAAGTCGATGCCCGGCCCCGTTGGCCCAGCTGACTGAGCGCTGGCTGTTTCTCGTGATCGTGACCACAAGCCCCTCCGCACCATTTTGAAGGCACCCGACGGCGCCGATTCCACGATGGGATCGTACCGGGCGTGGCCCATCTCGTACATTGCTGAGTTGGGGGCGGCAAGGACCGTCGCATTGTCCATCATAAGTCTCATTGGTGCGTCATCGACCAGCTTACGCAGCCTGCACCCGCACCCTCGATCGCAGGGCACGCAAGACTGGACCGAGTGTGCATAATCGCCACATAGCCCGCCATCGCGTACGCTCCGCGGCTGGATGTTCTTCCAGATTGCGGGCCTGCATTCAGGAGGAGCAATCTGGAACAGCCGAGCCGCCGAATTCACCCAGACAATGACCCGCATGACTCTCTACGGTCGCGAACAGATAATCACCACGCCGCCGGGCAGCAGGCCCGCTCACCAGGGCCGGATCATCGTCGGCAGCGTCGTGGCCGGCGTGCTCCTGGCCATCCTCTGGTCGTTCGAGCTGGTCGACCACGTCATCGGCGACACCGTCGCCAACACCCTGCTCGGCCACGACGCCAAGGCCACCGCCATCGGCGGCACCCTGGCCGGTCTCGCGTTCGCGTTCGTCTCCGGCCTGGCCGGGACCTTCACCGCCTGCAACATCGCCATGGCGGCGTCCATCGGACCGATGAGCCAGGCCAGTGCGGGCTCCTCCACCCGCCGGGGCCTGCGCACCATGCTGAAGCCGGTCGGGTGGCTGACCCTCGGCATGGTGACGGTCTCCGGGGTCTACGGCTTCGTCGGAGTGCTCATCGGTGACCGGCTGCCCCAGCTGTCGACCGCAGCGGCCGGCGGCATACCCGTACGCCTCTGGCAGTCGATGGTGGTCTTCGGGCTCGTGGGTCTGGTCTTCGTCTATCTCGGGCTCACCGCTCTCGGAGTCCTGCCCGACCCGTTCGCCCGACGCCCGGTCGCCCGCGTGGTCACCCTCGGCGCGCTCGTCGGCGCCTTCCTCATCGGGCGCCCGTATCCGTTGTTCAACAAGCTGTTCCACTGGGCCGTCGACAGTGGCAACCCGCTGTACGGCGCCGGGGCCTTCATCCTTCAGTCACTGGGCAACATCGTCATCGTGACGGCCCTGTTCGGTTTGGTCGTGCTGCTCAGCCGAGGACGTGCCATCGACTGGCTGTCCAGCAGTCCGGCCCGTACCGTCGCGGTGACGGGCGCACTGCTGATCGCCCTGGGAGTCTTCACGTTCGTCTACTGGGACGTCCGGCTGCCCGCGATGTTCGGCCACGGATGGTTTCCCACGATGCCGTACAACCGCTGACACGGTGACCGCGAGCCGGCGGAGCGTCGCGGGTGACGACTACGAGTTGGGCATGTGGACGACCCGGAGAAAACCGGGCAGCAGCCACGGCCGGGGCCCGCCGATGATCACGTCGCGGTGCAGCACCGCCGAGAGCATTCCGATGCGCCCGAACAGCATGAGGTTGAAACGCGCGGGGCGGTAGGTGATGCGCGCGTCCGGTGCGGTGCCAGGCGGAGCGACGGTCAGGCGGCCGTTTTCCAGGACGGTCGTCGTCTGCGCCGTGTACGCCGAACGGAACGCCACCGCGATTCGACCTGCGGGCTGTCGCGCACCGGTGTCGATGAGGACGCCGTGGTCGTGCCGCACCATGTCGAGGAAGAACAGGTCGAAGAACAGTGCCGCGTCGGCCTGCGGCATGGGCCACGGCTGGCCGGTCGCCCGGGCGATGTCCCAGCCGTGGATGAAGAGCTCGTTCGTCAGATGGGCGAGCAGACCCGCGACGGTGACCGACGCACCGCCCAGCCAGCGCACGGTGCTGCCCGGATCGCTCTGCGCAGTGGCACGGAGCAGGTGGTCGACGGCGGCCGACAGCTCTCGGCACAACACGTCGGCGTCACGCTCGGTCAGGTGGCGTAGGACGAGCACGTTGAGTGACGACACGGTGTCCACGGTCGTCCGTTGCAGGGCGCTGTCGAGGCCGGGCACCGGCACGGAATCGGCGTCCGGGTCGACCAGCGAGACGTAGAGCATCGCGATGGACATCACGTGCACGGTCGAATCCGACACGGTCCATTCCTTGGTGGCCATGGTTCGCGTCGGCGTCGCGCATGATCTGACCAGCGCGGTGAAGCGCTGGGTCGCCTGGTGCACGGCGACTCGGACATCGGGCCAGCGATCACGGGCGTTCTTCGTCACCGCCCCACTCTCACATCGGATCGCGCGGCGGCGGATCCTCCAGCGTGCGCAGTTCCGGCATCTGTGGAACGGGACGAGACGGACCCATGGGGCGCGTCCGTCCCGGTCGGCAACGCACGAGGTGGACGCTTCCGCAGGCGGTGCGAGGCTGGCGGCATGACCGAGTTCGACGCCGACGCCGGCCGACGAGGGTCCGCACCGACACCCGTAGTCGGCACCCCCGCCGACAACGACCCCACGGCGGGGGCCTGATCCAGCGCCGCCGCTACGCCGGACGACCCGGTGTGGCGGCGGTGCTTCCCACCGGCACCGACCCAGGCACCGCCTGACGCAGAGACGGGATCGGCATGACCACACTGTTCGCGCATGCGACGCGCCGAATCGGTCACTCGCATTTCCGGTACGTGCGCCCCGTGCCGATCGCCGCGGCCACCGGTCTCGTGGACACGGTGTACCGGCGGATCGAGGCGGAGTTCGGCATGCTCGCCCCTCCGCTGACCCTGCACGCTCCCGCACCGCCGGTGTTGGCGGCCAGCTGGTCGATCCTGCGTGAGGTGATGGTGGCTCCCGGGCTGGTCAGCCGCCCGGAGAAGGAGGCGGTCGCGGCGGCGGTATCGCTCGCCAACAACTGTCCCTACTGCGCCGAGGTGCACGGCACGACGCTACGAGGGCTGGTACGCGGGAAGGATCCCGAGGCGATCGCCGCGGGCCGCATCGCGGACGTGGCGGACGACCGGTTGCGGGCGCTCGCCGGCTGGGCGGCCGCCTCCGCCGAAGCTGCCGGCCCAGCCCCCTTCCCCCGGGCACAAGCACCGGAGCTGGTCGGCACGGTCCTGACCTTCCACTACATCAATCGCATGGTCAACGTCTTCCTGCAGGAGTCACCTCTGCCACCGGTCCGGGGCTTCGCACGGGAGGTGGTGCGGCGGGGTGCCGCCCGGGTGATGCGGCGCCTGGCTTCCTCCACTCCCCGGTCCGCACACGACACCGATGACCTCCTCCCCGCCGCGGAACTGCCCGACGACCTGCGTTGGGCCGCAGGTCGCCCCACCATCGCCAACGCCCTGGCCCGCGCCGCCAGGGCCATCGACGAGGGCGGCGAGCGGCGGCTCACTGCCGCGGCGCGCGAGCTCGTCCGGGCGGCTCTGCGAGAGCCCGGCCGCGACCCGGGAACAGCCCCGTGGCTTCGGGAGCGACTCGCCACGCTGCCCGAGCGCGACCGCCCGACCGCCCGCCTCGCCCTGCTCACCGCCGTCTCGTCCTACCGGGTCACCGACACCGTCATCGCCGACGTACGTGGCACCGGCACGGACGACGCGGCGCTGATCGAGATCACGTCGTGGGCGAGCATGACCGCAGCCCGCCACATCGCTGCACTTCAGAACATCGGAGACGACTCCAGCGGTCACCACGGGGGGTGAGGCCCGCGACCTCGCTCGCCAGGTCGACCGGGCGCATCGGCTCCGCCACGCCCGGTCTCGCCGACGTCTACTCCGAGGCTGCTTGAAAAGAAGTTTCCGGGATGGTGTCGTATCAAGGTGCGCCCGTTCGTGGAACTAACGTACGGCGGCCTGCCGGGCCGCCGGACACGAGGAGTCGGGAGAGGCCCTCGTCCGGGCATTGAGAGGAGACGACCTTGACGGAATATCTGATCGCCTTCAACGACGAGTGGGTGGGTCGGCACACGGCGAAGGAGATGGGCAAGAAGGGCGTGGCCGTCCTGGCCGTGATCGAGGAGATGCGGTCCCATGGTGTCCTGATCTCCAGCAACGGCGGGCTCGACGAGTCCACCGTGGTGTGCAGCGTCGAGTCGGTCAACGGTGAGCCCGTCTTCAGTGACGGCCCGTACGTCGAGACCAAGGAGCACCTCGGCGGCTTCGCCGTCGTCGACGTCGCCGACGACGCGGCGGCGCGGCACTGGGCCGGAAAACTGGCGACCGCGCTCGAGTGGCCGCAGGAGGTGCACCGGTTCCCCAATCCCGGGCAGAACCGGTTCAGCAGTTCTGGAGACAAGTGAGCCTGGTGCCCAGGTACCTGCTGTCCGTCTACGGACCGGCAGAGCGCACCGAGCTCGGCACCAGCACCTCCGGAAAGGCCATGCCGCAGGCGACCGCCGACGTCGGCGCCTTCACCGAGAGGCTCCGCCGGGACGGTCACTTCGTCTTCGCCGACGGCCTGGAGCCCGTGACGACCGCCACCACCGTCGACGGCCAGGGTGAGAGGCCGGTCCTCACCGACGGGCCCTACCTGGTGACGGAGGAGCAACTCGACGGCTTCTGGGTCGTCGAGGCGGCCGACCTCGACGTGGCCCTGGTGCTTGCCGCCGAGGGGTCGAGAGCGTGCGGCGGTGCGGTCGAGGTGCGTCCCTTCCGTACCGAGGGATCCGAGGGGACACTGCTGCAGCCGTGACTGGCCCCACCACTGTCGCGCAGGCGATCACCGGTGCCCACCGCGAGGAGTGGGCACCGGTGGTCGCCAGCCTCGCGCGCCGTTTCGGTGACCTCGACGTCGCCGAGGAGGCCGCGGCCGAGGCGTTCGCAGCGGCTGCGGAGCGATGGCCGCGCGAGGGCGTACCGCCGAACCCCGGCGGTTGGCTCGCCACCACCGCGACCCGCAAGGCGATCGACAGGCTCCGTCGCGAAACGCAGCGCGACGCCAAGCACCAGGAGGCCTTGATCGTGTACGACGACACCCCTCCTGAGCCGACCGGCCCGGTCGAGGACGACCGACTCAGGCTGATCTTCACCTGTTGCCACCCCGCGCTCGCGAAGGAGGCCCGGGTGGCGCTCACCCTGCGTCTGCTCGGTGGTCTCACCGTCGCCGAGATCGCGCGCGCCTTCCTGGTGCAGGAAACGACGATGGCGCGACGGATCACCCGCGCCAAGACAAAGATCAAAGCGGCACATATCCCCTACCGGGTGCCCTGGGCCGCCGACATCCGTGAGCGGCTGGCCGGTGTGCTCGCGGTCGTCTACCTCATCTTCAACGAGGGCTATCTCGCCAGCGAGGGCGACGACCCGGTGCGCGTCGACCTCAGCGACGAGGCGATCCGCCTCGGTCGTCTGCTCCGTACCCTGCTCCCGGACGACGGCGAGGTGGCCGGGCTGCTCGCCCTGATGCTCCTCACCGACGCCCGTCGGCCGGCGCGGGTGTCCCGCACCGGGGAGCTGGTGACCCTCGACGAGCAGGACCGCGGCGCATGGAACCCGGCCCTCATCGCCGAGGGCAACGCCCTGATCCGCGAACGGGTCGAGGCGACGGCGACCGCAGGTGAGCCACCCGGGCGCTACCAGCTGCAGGCCGCCATCAACGCGGTCCACACGGATGCCCCCTCGACCCGGGACACCGACTGGTCCACGGTGGTGGCCCTCTACGGGCGCCTGATGCTGCTCGACCCCTCCCCGATCGTGCGGCTCAACCGGGCGGTCGCGGTCGCCGAAGTCGACGGCCCCGCGGTCGGGCTGGCCGAGATCGACCGGCTCGCCGATGTTCTCGACGGCTACCACGCCTTCCACGCCGCGCGCGCCGACCTGCTGCGGCGAGCCCGACGCGGCGGCGAGTCGCGGGCTGCCTACGACCGAGCCATCGGTCTCACGGGCAACTCCGCAGAGCGGGCGTACCTCACCCGCCGCCGCGACCAGCTCACCAGCTGACCCACCGGCCGCGCCGGCCTCTCGTGGCACCGCTCGGGGCGATCCGTGCGCTCACAACCTGCCTCCTCCACCGGTGTCCGCTGCCGGCCCGGTCCACCTGGCACCGGCTCCCGACGACGACCACAGCGGTCTCCTCGCGGGGTGATGTCCCCGGCCTTGGTCATCCGTCCGGTCGGCGTGACACAAAGGGCACGATCGATGAAGCGGAACCAGCGGTCGGTATGGGATCGTCGCTGCGCGGCGTCAGACCACACCGTCCCGCACGGCCTGTCACGTACGGCAGAGGCGTGGCCCGGCCGGGCCACAGTTCATGACTGGAGGCAGAAAACCATGGCACACATCGATCTCGGTGTCGACGAGAAGCAGTTTCCCGGCGTCACGGGTCCGATGCAGTACCGTCCGGAGACGGCGAAGCCGCTCAACGAGCTGGCCGAGGTGCTGTTGCGCGCGCCGCACTCGCTCCCGGCCGGGGAGCGGGAGCTGATCGCCGCGTACGTGTCGGGGCGCAACGAGTGCACCTTCTGCTGCGCGTCGCACTCGGCGTTCGCTGCGGCGCAGCTCGACGAGGGCATGGACCTCGTCGACCAGGTACGCGCGGACCTCGACACCGCGCCGATCTCGGCGAAGCTGCGGGCACTGCTGCGCATCGCCGGCGCGGTACAGATCAGCGGCCGCAACGTCACCGCCGAGCTTGTCGCCGACGCCCGCACGGAGGGCGCCACCGACCTGGAGATCCACGACACCGTCCTGATCGCCGCCGCGTTCTGCATGTTCAACCGGTACGTCGACGGTCTCGGCACGTTCGCGCCCGAGGGCCAGGACGCCTACGCCGAAACCACCCGTCGGATCATCGACGTCGGCTACGGGTCGGCGGCCAGAACTCCGGCAGCCTGAGCACAGCCGAGGGTGATCCCAGCTCGGTACCTCTGCGACGGTTGATGGAGAAGGCCTGGCCAGGCCATCAGCCGCGCCCCTGGAGGGACCGATGGATGACCCACGCCGGCTGCTCGACGCCGCCGAGCAGCTCCGCACCGACATGGTCGACCGGCTGAGCACGCTCGTCTCATGCGAGTCGGCACCGGGCTCGTTGCCTGTACGGTGCCAATACCTGTCGCACCTGCTGTGAGCTGGGGCTTCGCGGGAATGAGGCACCTTCGTGGTCATGGTCTTCCAACTGATCTATCTGGTCGCGATCCGCCTGTTCGACGCTCTGCTCCTCGCGGCTCGCAGCGACCGCGCGGTGCTCGCGGAGCTGCTGGCCCTGCGCCACGAGGTCGCGGTGCTGCGCCGTCAGATCCACGGCCGACCACGACTGTCCTGGCCAGACCGGGCGATCCTGTCCGCGCTTACCCGCCGCCTGCCCCGCGCGGTCCGCATCCACCGGATCGTGACCCCGGCGACCCTGCTGGCCTGGCACCGCCGGCTGGTCCAACGCCGCTGGACCTACCCCCACCGCGGCGGCCGACCACCCGTCAGCGACGAGATCCGCGAGCTCATCCGCCGGATGGCCCGGGACAATCCCCGCTGGGGCCACAAGAGAATTCAGGGCGAGCTGCTCGGACTGGGCCACCGCGTCGGCCTCGGCACCATCCGCCGAATCCTGGCACGTGGCCGCCTCGGCCCCGCACCCCGCCAGACCGACACCTCCTGGCGAACGTTCCTGCGCGCCCAGGCCACCGGCCTGCTGGCCACCGACTTCTTCCACGTCGATACCGTGTGGCTGCGCCGGCTGTACGTGCTGGTCGTCATGGAGATCGCCACCCGCCGGGTACACCTGCTCGGCGTGACCGAGCACCCGACCCAGGCATGGGTGATCCAGCAGGCCCGCAACCTGCTCATGGACCTCGGAGAGCGCACCAGCGACTTCCGGTTCCTAATCCGCGACCGCGACACCAAGTACGGGCGGAGCTTCGACGCGGTCCTGACCGCAGACGGCATACGGGTGGTGAAGACGCCGCCGCGCACACCGAGGGCGAACTGCTTCGTGGAGCGCTGGGGCCGCAGCATGCGCGAGGAGTGCACAGACCACCTCCTCATCTACAGCGAACGGCACGCCAGGACGGTACTGACCGAGTACGTCCGACACTTCAATGATCACCGGCCGCACCAAGGCCACGGACAGATGCCACCCAACCATGACCCGGACGTCGTCGTGCCAATCGACGGCGTCGTCCGACGCCGACGGCGGCTGGGAGGAATCATCAACGAGTACCGCCGAGCCGCCTGAACGAATCCTTAAAACCGCTGGTCAGCAGCCGGAATCTAGTTTTGGCACCGTACAGGTCACCTCGTCCATGCCCATCACCGCACCCCAGATCAGCACCTCCGTGTCCGGCGGGGCGTAGCCGGAGTCGGCCATCGCCTGCTCGTACAGCGACACCGCATCCGGGCTATTGGTCCGCCACGCCGCCTGCAGCTTGTCGGTACGGGAGTCCCGGATCAGGTGCGCCACCCGGGACCGCCCGAGCCCGTCCATCACGGCCGCCGCGGCGCCTGTGATCCCCGCGAGGTCGCCCTCGTCAACCAGCCACTTCATCGGGAGGGAATACCAGACGAACTGAAGCACGTCGTACGCGGCGAGGTCCTCAACCTCGGCATCCTCGGGCGACACCCACTCCAGCACGTGCCTGGCCGCCTCGCGCAGCTCGACGGGCACCCGGGCAAGCACCTGATCACGCATCAGACTCACCCCACCATCCTGGCATCCGCCCAGTTGAGGCCCCGAACTCAGCACGATGACTCGTAGACGAGGCTGAGGAAGATGCCGAGCCAGCGCCCAAGGATTGCCGAGCAACCCCCGCCCCACAACAGCCGCCAACGTCTACAGCCGTTGACGCGAAATCAAGGAAGCAACATGCCGGTCCATCCGCGATTGGCGCGAAGCCGCAGGCCGGAGCGAGTGACGGGGAGGGGATCGGCGACCATCTGCGGCTCGCCTACTGCCGCCAAAGATCATCCGTTACCGGATGTTACCGCCGTGACCTGGGAAGATCTCCATCTCCCCAGGTCAACCGGTCGGGACGGCCGGAGTCGAACCGACGACCCCTTGTTACCAACAGTAACGGGCTAGCGCTTGTCATTCGTTGTCGACAATTGGCGTTGACCTGCGAAGACGGCCCGGCGGGATGATCGCCACTTGTCACTGATTGTTGCGGTCAGACAGGGGTTTTCGGGGGGTAAACGGGGGTGCGATCTTGGTGTGTGGGTGATCAAGCCGGCCCTGCACCCGTCACGCGACCATCTGCACGCGTCGACCGGGTCGGCCCTTGCGGCCCTGACCGGCAGCAACCGCCCCACCCGATGGGACACCGGCCGCAACGCTTATGTCACGGAGTCACCCCCCTCGCCAACCCGGCACCCACGACGGCGGCGGTCACGGGAACCACCGCCAGCGGCGCCCACCCCCTGCGGCTGGAACACCAGCGCCATGGATCGCGCCGCTCCGCTGCCGCTTGAGCTGGCGCTTCCCGTCCGTCCTCGCCTAACGCGAGCCGTCGCCGGTGCCCAAGTTCAGCTACCGTCAGCTGCTTTGGGGCTGTCCGGCTTACCCACGATGTGCTACCAACGCCAACCGGAAGAGCTGTCAACGGTCAGGACGCCATTTTCACTGTCCGCGAGCACTCCACCACGACTAACGACACGCGCGCTTGACCTGCTCGGACGGTGTTTTCGGCACCTACCGGGTCATCTGGCTGCTCGAGAAAGCTCGCCAGGCGTACGACGTGCTGGCCGACCCCCGCCCGGGCGGCCTGCCTCAGTACGAGTCCCGGACGCTGACGGCTGTGTCGGGCACCTGCCCGAACGCGCGCAGGTCCTGTCCGTCGCCCAGCCGCACCTGCCCCTTGACGGATCCACCGTCGCCGAGCGGTCAGACCGGCGCGGGCGCCGCCAGAAGCGCGCGCAGTTCGCGGACCGCTGCCCGCCCGGCGCGGTTCGCGCCGACTGTGCTCGCGGACGATCCGTAGCCGACCAGGTGGATCCGGGGGTCGGCGACCACCCGGGTGCCGTCCACGACGATGCCGCCGCGGGGCCCCCGCAGCCGCAGCGGGGCCAGGTGGTCGAGCGCCGGCCGGAAGCCGGTGCACCAGAGGATGACCTCCACATCCTGTGCCTCGCCGTCGCGCCACTGAATCCCGTCGGGGACGATCCGGTCGAACATCGGCCGGCGTAGGAGGAGACCGCGTTCCCGGGCTTCGAGCAGCTGCGGTGTCCACGACAGCTCGGTCGCGCTGGCGATGCTTCCCGGGAGCAGGCCGGCCCGTACCCGTGCCTCCACCTTGGCGACCACCTCGCGTCCGTAGTCCGGCGTGAACGGCCCGTCCCGGAACACCGGCGGCCGGTTGCGGCACCAGATCGCCGTGCTCCAACGTCAGCTCGGCGGCCAGCGCATCCGGTTCCAGCCGCCGACCGGCACTGCTGGCAGCACTACTACACCCACTCCCCCGGCCCACGCTGCAGCAATAACGGCTACTGATCCACCCGGACACGATCCTGCGCTGGCACCACGACCTGATCGCCCGCCGCCACGCCACCGTTTCCCGGCCGCGCCGGAGCAGTTGCCCCCGCACGCTGCGTTCGATCCGGGCCCTCGCACTGCGGTTGGCCCGGGAGAACAGCAGCTGAGGATACCGACGCGTGCACGGCGAACTCCTCACGCTTGGCGTGAAGATCGCCGCGTCCATGGTCTGGGAGATGCTGCGTGTGGCCGGCATCGGCCCTGCACCCGGCCCGACCGCCACCACCTGGGCAACTTCCTCCGCTCCCAGGCCACCGGTGCTGGCCGCCGGTCGCGGATGAGGTAACGCGCCGACGATGCGGCGTTTTGCAGGTCCATGACGCCCGGGTTCGACGGTTGGTGGGCATGCGGCGGTGGCGGAGGTGCGGGCTGACCTGCGGTAATGGGCATGAGGAGGCTTCGGGACCGTTTACCCACGGCTCCGGAGCGCGTTTCCCGGTTCATCGGCTATTCGGTGGTCTTGAGGCCGCTCATCTTGGGGAGGGACACCGCAGTCGGTGAAGAGTTTGGCCTGGGTGTCGGTGAGGCGGGTGGTCTGATGGAGGCTGCCGGCCGGGCCGGAGAGGGTGACCTGGTGGATCCGGCCGAGTTCGACGGCGCTCTTGGGCCAGGTCTGCTGGGTGCGGCGCTCGGTGACGCGGATCAGTAGCAGGCGATCCAGCACAGCAGCACGTGGGCGCGTATCCGCTCGTCGAGGCGGTGGTAGACCGGCCGCAGGTCAAGGGTGGATTTCATGGTGCGAATGCGGAAGGCGCGTTCGGCTTCGAGTCGTCGCAGTGCATCTCGTCGTTGCAGACCCGGTAGCCCAACCGCAGGAGGGCATCGATACGCTCGGCCGACGCCTGCAGAACAGGGTCGTCTGCCAGGAGTCCGAGCGCCCCATTGACGAGCTTGTCTTGCTTGTGGTGATCCTGTGGCAGGCCCGGCAGTTTGATGAACAGCACTTCGACGCAGATCATCAGGTCGATGAGCCAATCGGGTACCCGGTCGGCCCCCCGTTTGGACCAGCCGGCGCAGCGCGGTCTGTAGACCCCGGTTCTCCCCGACTGCGGGTATGTGAGGAAGTCGTAGACCTCGCGCACCGCATCGCTCTGCTCTCGCCCAAGGATCGTCGTCGCTCCTCGTCGACGGCGGGCAAGGCTCCTCCGCCGAGGGGCCCCGGTCCGTTTCCGGGCTCTCATCGCCGGCCTGAATCAGCGAAGAACACCAGGTCAGGGGCAAATCGGGGGTCGACCAAGGGTAGGTCCCGATGCCCCTGCGCCGCGCCCGCTGGAACGCTGGGTGCAGACGGCATGCAGGACAACCGCGTCCGATTGATCCCGGAAAGGTCACTATGAATGCAGTGCGCAGGGCGGTGGAGTGGCACCGCCCGCTGATGCTCTTCTCCGCTGCGATGGCCGTGCTGGCTGTAGTGTCCCTGGTTGGGCTGGTGGCCGATGACCGGGTGCTGACCGGGGCGCCGATCTGGCTGAAGCCGTTCAAGTTCTCGGTCTCGCTCGCGCTCTACGGCATCACGTGGGCGTGGCTGATGTCCCTGCGCTCTGAGGCATCCCGGCTGTTGTGGTGGGCCGGAACCGTGATCACGGTGGCTGCGGCCGTGGAGATGGTCGTCCTCGTCGGTCAGGTGGTGCGCGGCCGGATGAGCCACTTCAACACGAGCACGCCGCTCGACGCCAGGCTGTTCTCGATCATGGGTTTCACCATCATCGTGCTCTGGATGGCTACACTGGTCGCCGCGCTCCTGCTCGCGTTTCGGCGGTTGGGTGACCGCCCGAGCCAGTGGGCCATCCGCATGGGCATGGTGATCTCGCTGGTCGGGCTCGCGCTCGGCGGGCTGATGATCGGCCAGCCTTCCGATGTCGAGGGAATCACTGGCGCCCACAGCGTCGGGGTGACCGACGGCGGCCCGGGGATGCCGATCACCGGCTGGAGCACGACCGGCGGCGACCTGCGCATCCCGCACTTCATCGGCATGCACGCACTCCAGCTACTGCCGCTGTTCGCGCTGGGGCTCGGGGCACTTGCAGGACGTTTTCCGCTGCTCGGCGAGGAAACCGTACGGACTCGACTCGTCCTGGTCGCCAGCGGCGTCTACTCGGGGCTGACCGGGGTGGTCACCTGGCAGGCCCTGCGCGGGCAGTCGTTGGTCCACCCCGACGGCGCCACCCTCGCCGCGGCTGGGGTGGTGGTGATCGCCGCGGTCGTCGGTATCCGGTGGTCCACGCTGACCAGCCGACAGGTGGTGGTGCCGGCAGCGGATGCGCGATCGGCTGGACCTGCTCAGTTGACGGGTGAGCGGCGAACTGGGTGACAACGGGTGCGGACACGGATGGACGAGCCGGGCTCCCGACTACCTCTGGCCCCTGCCGCCAAACGGAGTCAGCATAAAACGCCAGGTCAGGGGCAAATCAGGGGCCGGCCAAGGGTAGGTCCCGATGCCTGCGCGCCGGGCCCGCTGGAACGCTTTATGCAGACGGTAGGCGGGCCGACCGCGTCCGATTGATCTAGAAAAGGCAACCATGAACGCCGCACTGCGCAGGGCGCTGGATCGGCATTGATCGTGGTCCGCTTACCAGCCCCGTGGTTAGTCGACTTTAGGCGGGGTACGCACTCGGGCAGGCGTGTGTAGGCCCTGAGCGTTCTTGCCGACCTCTGGAGGGGAAGAACGGTGTCACACGAGTACCGCAAGAGCCCCGAGGCAGTTTCTCGGCTGTCGCCGGAGCAATACCGAGTCACTCAGGAAGCGGGGACGGAGCCAGCCTTCAACAACGCCTACTGGGACAACGAGGAGCCGGGGATCTACGTCGACGTCGTGTCGGGTGAACCTTTGTTCGCTTCCGTCAATAAGTACGACAGCGGCACCGGCTGGCCGACCTTCACCAGGCCGATCGAATCGGAGAACGTGGTCGAGGTCCGAGAGTCGAGCCACGCCATGTTCGGCACCGAGGTCCGGTCGGCGCACGGGGACAGCCACGTGGGCCACGTGTTCGACGACGGCCCCCCGGAAACTGGCGGACTGCGTTACTGCATGAACTCGGCGGCGCTTCGGTTCATCCCACGCGACGACCTCGAGCGTGAAGGCTACGACGAGTACCGCAGAATTTTCGAGCACCCGGACGGGGAACGACGATGACCGAGACGACTGAGAAGGCGATCCTGGCCGGCGGCTGCTTCTGGGGCATGGAAGACCTCATCCGGAAACACCCGGGCGTAGTCGACACCAGGGTCGGATACACCGGCGGAGACGTGCCGAACGCGACGTATCGGAACCACGGATCCCACGCCGAGTCGGTCGAGGTCGTCTTCGACCCCGCGAAACTGGCCTACCGAGAGCTTCTCGAGTTCTTCTTCCAGGCCCACGACCCGACAACGAAGGATCGCCAGGGCAACGACGTGGGAACCAGCTACCGGTCGGCCATCTTCTATTGCGACGAGCAGCAGCGAAAGGTCGCCGAAGAGACGATCGCCGACGTCGACGCCTCCGGCCTGTGGCCGGGCAAGGTGGTCACCGAGGTCACCCCCGCTGGCCCATTCTGGGAGGCCGAGCCGGAACACCAGGACTACCTGGAGCGAAATCCCGGGGGTTACACGTGCCACTACGTCCGGCCGAACTGGAAGCTTCCCCCTCGCAAGGAGAACGCGGGTTAGCGCGCGGGTAGCGCGGATACGAGTCCACCCGGTCCCCACGGTCTCGTCACCCCGACCAGGCCATACCCAGGTACCAGTCAGGCACCCTCGGGTGAGGCTAACGCTCCGACGAAGCGCCCTGCCCGGATAGATCCGGTACCCACCCGTCTCGGCTCGGCTCGCCGAACCCATGCGACAACCAGGTGTAGACGCCGATCGAGGTGGTATTCGGATGCCCCTGGCGAGGAACGGAGAGCCATGTGGCTGTCAAGACCGAAGAGCGGGTGGGCATCGCAGGTGTCCGGCCGTTCACGATCGAGGTCCCCGAGGCGGAACTCAACGCGCTGCGCACGCGCATCAGGGCCACGCGCTGGCCCGAGAGGCAGACCGTCGACGATCAGTCGCAGGGCGTACCGCTCGAAACAAGCCAGGCACTCGCGCGCTATTGAGAGAAGGAGTACGACTGGCGCAAGGTCGAGGCGAGGCTGAATGCACTACCGAACTTCATCACCGAGATCGACGGGCTCGACATCCACTTCATCCACGTCCGATCGAAACACGAAGGCGCCCTGCCGCTCATCGTCACACACGGCTGGCCCGGCTCGATCATCGAGCAGCTGAAGATCATCGGCCCGCTCACCGATCCCACGGCACACGGCGCGAGCGCGTCGGACGCCTTCCATCTGGTGATCCCGTCCCTGCCCGGCTACGGGTTCTCCGGCAAGCCGACCACGCCAGGCTGGGACCCGGAGCACATCGCACGCGCCTGGATCGAACTGATGAAGCGCCTCGGCTACACCCGATTCGTCGCCCAAGGCGGCGACTGGGGCGCGCTCATCACCGACCTCATCGGTCTGCAGGCGGCGGCTTCCTCGAGGGCTTTCATCGCGACATCCGCCGCCTGCCACTCACCGCTCACGCCGACCTGGTCGACAATGTCGCCGAGATGGGTCGCGAACGGGATCTTGAGCTCATCCTGGTGCTCGGCCAGCCACTTCGTCTGCACGCGAAACGGGTCGCTCCCATACCGAGGCATGAACTGGCTCGCCGAGTAGCGGGTGTAGAACTGCGTGTCGGGGAGGACGGCGAGGGTGAACCGCGATGCGAGTTCGTCGTTCTCGGCCACGGCGGGCGCCGCCGAGACGGGGGGTGCCGAGACGAGCGGCGCCGCGGCCAAGCCGGCGAGCGCGAGCACGGCGCCGGCGGTGCGCAGTGCGCGCGCGGTCTTGCGGGGCGCACCCGGGGCGGAGGGATGGAGCGGTCGGGTCACGAGGGTCCAATCTGCCGGGCCGATCCTGTCGGCTCTTCGAACGACCTCGGCCACCATCGCCGCCCGGACTAAACGCCGGTGGACCTCCTCCTGAATATGCAGCAACCGACGTGCGGCGCCGTCAATCTTGGCGGGGACGCCGCTCGCCGTAGAGGCCACCAGTCAGGCTCCAGCACCGGATCGTGGGCGACGTCGCCGCAGCCGGGCCAGCGGCAGGTAAACACCACGTGACCGCCGCAGTCGCCGTTCCCAGCCACGGGCGGCTCGGGTGGCGGGAGCCGCCGTCGTACGGGTGGCCATGCGGGAAGGCGGCCGACTGACCGCCAACCAATTCCCGCACGGTGTGCTGCCGGACTCCGGCCCCTCTGGTACTGCGCTACGTCACGACGCCGGCCAGGTCGATGGCATGGCGCCCAACGCCCGCAGATCGAGAGAGGGCCGCAGAACGTAAAGGAGCTCAAAGAGGGAGGAACAACATCGGCGAGAGGCGAACAGGCACTGATCGCTGAACGTGTTCATGTGGCCGTTGCGGGGGGCGCGACCGAACGCGAGATAATCGCCGCCACTGTCTAGCTGAGTCACTAGGGTGCGAACACGCCGCACAACCATGAACGCGGTGCACCGCTCGCGCAGGGTAAAAGGCTCAGCAACGCCAGCTCAACGAAGCGGAACCGTTGCCTGGGGGTCATCAAGCGCGATGCTTCAGGTTGCTGCCCGGGTAAGGTCCGGTCATGCATCAGGCGCGAGTCAGACTCGACCACTGCGTGATCGCGGTGAGCGACTGGAAGCGATCAACGACCTTCTACCGGAGCGTGCTGGGAGCCGAGTCGTTGATCACCCTGACGGTCATGTCGCGTACAGGTTCGGCGATCAGCAGCTCAACGTGCATGGTCCGGGTCTGGATATCGGAAGGCTGGTGGCGCGCCCGCCGGTTGCACCCGGCGGCAGCGACCTATGTTTCGTCTGGTCCGGCACGGTAGAAGAGGTGCTGGCCCATCTTCGTCGCCATCATGTCGAGGTAGAGGAGGGGCCCGTCGATCGCACTGGTGGGCGTGGTCAAGGCGTGAGTGTCTACTTCCGGGACCCAGACGGCTCACTGCTGGAACTGATCACATACCAATGACCAATCGAATCGACCCGGCAAGCGGCCGTACTGCGTGCCAAATCCGTGCCAGGTCGCCGACATCGGGGGATTCACGGGGAATGGCGGAGAGAATGCAGGCTCTACCGCAGTCCAGCGCCATGCAGGCCAGGCAAGATTGAGAGGGCGGTCCGAGGACTTTTGAGTTTGATCTATGCCTTGTGGCCGTTTGTGGGATGTCCGGGCTAGTACTCCAGCCGGGGTTGTTGACCTTGGCTGAGCTGCGGTTCGATGCGATGCGGGAACGAAGGCAGCCACCGTCGATCATGGACGGTTGTGTGGACTGACCATGATGCAGCGGTGGCTGCCGGATACAGGGTAGACGCCCAGCGGTGGCGGGTGTTGTTCGACGACCTGATGCTGACGGTCGGGCAGCGTTTCCGCAGGCCGGAGCCCCGCCGCCGGGTGGGTGACTTCGTCCGGGGCTTGCTGGCGCCGTTGCCGCGGAA
Organism: Micromonospora sp. NBC_01638; assembly: GCF_045209745.1. Classification (NCBI taxonomy): domain Bacteria; kingdom Bacillati; phylum Actinomycetota; class Actinomycetes; order Micromonosporales; family Micromonosporaceae; genus Micromonospora; species Micromonospora sp. NBC_01638. The sequence continues at coordinate 4,877,873 of NZ_CP109273.1, read as the reverse complement.
GAACTGCTGGACGATCGCGGAGCACGCCGGTGACGCGGGCCCGGACGGGATGCAGGACCTGCTGACGCGGGTGAAGTGGGACGATGCCGAGGTCCGCGCCGATGTCCGTGAGTTCGTCGGCCATCATCTCGGTGATGCCGAAGCTGTACTGGTCATCGACGAGACGGGCGATCTGAAGAAAGGCCGGCACACCGTCGGCGTGCAGCGGCAGTATTCGGGCACTGCCGGGAAGATCGAGAACTGCCAGGTGGCTGTGCACCTCGTCTACGCCACCGAGTCTGGTCACGCGATGCTCGACACGGCGCTCTACCTGCCCAAATCCTGGTGCGACGACCCTGAGCGCCGCGCCGAGGCCGGTGTCCCTGAGCAGGTGCGGTTCGCGACCAAGCCGCAGCTGGCGTCTCGGATGATCGCCGCAGCGGTCACCGCCGGGTTGCCGTGTCGATGGGTGGCCGGCGACGAGGCCTACGGCAACGACCCGCGCCTGGCAGCCCAACTCCGTCAGCTACGACTGGGCCACGTCCTGGCCGTGGCCTGCTCTCATCAGGTGATCACCGCCCTTGGCGTCTACCGCGTTGACGCCCTCGCCGCCGGTCTTCCTGCCACCGCCTGGCAGCGGGTGTCCGCGGGCCGAGGCGCGAAAGGCTATCGCTACTACGACTGGTCCTTCACCGCACTGCCACACGCCGCCGACACCCACGGCGGACACCACTGGCTACTGATCCGCCGCAACCGCCGCACTGGTGAGCTGGCCTTCTACCGCTGCTGGGCACCCGAACCCGTCCCGCTACGCAGCCTCGTCGCGGTAGCCGGCCGCCGCTGGAAGATCGAAGAATCGTTCCAAGCCGCGAAGACCGGACTCGGCCTGGACCAGCACCAGAACCGCCGCTGGACATCCTGGCACCGCTGGACCACCCTGGCGATCCTCGCCCACGCCTTCCTCGCCGCCGCGACCACACACCGCAGCCGTCCCGACCCGGCCGGGCTGACCGCACTGACCGTCAACGAACTACGCCACCTGTTCAACGTCCTGATCATCGAACCCACCCGCCGCCGCTGCGACCCACTGCTCTGGTCCGTACGCCGACGCCGTCACCAAGCACGAGCCATGACCAGCCACTACGCCCGGCAAGCCCTCACCGAGCCGTGATCACAATCCCCGGCTGGAGTACTAGCTTGTCATGGATGGTGATCGCTGAATTTCGGGAAAGTGAGTCTCCGTCGTGACCGTCGGGCGGCTGTGGCGTTAGCCTCGGCCCTTCGTTAAGGGTTGTCCAAGGAGTGGGCCGGAAACGCAGAAGTGCCTTCTGATCAGGGAAAATAGGGCTTGTCGAGAGTCCTGTTAACCCGTCACGGAAGGCACTTGCTGGGTGAAGGCTACCGCAACACGTCCGAAGATCACGGTGACCGGGGACGGGCGGGGCGTGGTCGGTCACGCCGGTGCCCGGCTGATCGCCGATCTCGCTGACGCGACTGGTTTGACCAGCGCATTCAGCCAAGCGTTGGCCGGGCTACGGCAGCGGCAGCGGCAGCGCGGGCACGACCCGGGCCGGATCGCGGTCGACCTCGCCGTGGTGCTCGCTGACGGGGGCGAGGCCATCGCCGATCTGGCGGTACTGCGTGACCAGGCGGCCCTGTTCGGGCCGATCGCGTCCGACCCGACCGCGTGGCGACTGTTATCGCAGCTCGACGCCACGATGCTGGCCGAGCTGCGGGCCGCCCGAGCTCATGCCCGCGAGATCGCCTGGGCCCAGCACGCCGACACCCGCGGCGACCTGCCACAACCGACAGTCGCCGGCCAACCGGTCGACGGCCTGGTCCTCGACATCGACGCGACCATCGTGATCTGCCACTCCGACAAGGAATCGGCCACCCGCACGTGGAAGAAGACCTTCGGCTTCCATCCGCTGCTGTGTTTCCTGGACAACACCGGCGAAGCCCTCGCCGGCCTGCTGCGCGAGGGCCGGGCCGGCTCGAACACCACCACCGACCACATCACCGTCCTCGACCAAGCCCTCGCCCAGATCCCCGACGCTCAGCGGCACGGCACCCCGATCCTGCTCCGCGCCGATTCGGCCGGCTCCAGTCACGGCTTCCTCGCCCACATCAGGTCCTTACGCGAACACCACCTCGACATCCGATTCAGTGTCGGTGCCGCGATCACCGAACCAGTCAGGGCTGCGATCCGGGCCGCGACCGGCTGGGTCCCCGCCGTTGATACCAGTGGTGACCTGCGTGAACATGCCGAGGTCTGCGAGATCACCGGCCTGTTCGACGCCGCAGGCTGGCCTGAAGGCACCCGGTTCCTGGTCCGCCGGGAACGCCCGCACCCCGGCGCCCAACTGAGCTTGTTCGACACCATCGAAGGCTGGCGGCACCAGGTCGTGGCCACCGACACCCCGCCCGGCACCGGGAGTATCCAGCACCTGGAGGCCCGGCATCGGGCACACGCCCGCGTCGAAGACCGCATCCGCACCGGCAAGAACACCGGCTTCGGCCGGTTCCCGTCCCGGATCTTCGCGATCAACCAGGCCTGGCTCCAACTCGCGCTGACCGGCATCGACCTGCTCGCCTGGACCCAGGCTCTGCTACTGGACGGCGATCTGGCCACCGCCGAACCGAAGAAGCTGCGCTACCGGCTGCTGCACGTCGCTGCCCGGATCACCCGCACCGCTCGGCGGACCCGGGTCGCTATCGCCGCGAACTGGCCCTGGACCGATGCCCTGACCAGCGCATTCAGCAAGCTTATGGCGTTGCCCCGGCCCACCGGCTGACCCTTACAACTCACGCCTCGACCAGCAGCACGGAGGAACCCGGCCTCGCGCCGGACTCTTGGCATACCAACAAAACGCCATCAACCACGCGAATCGAACTCATCGAATCCCGGCTATCGGCTGACGTCCAAGTGAAAGACCGAGGTTAGGCCGGTCATGGGTGATCGGAAGCGGTATCCCAGTGATGTCACCGACGAGCAGTGGGCGCTGATCGGGCCGTTTCTACAGGCGTGGAAGGCCAAGCGTGTCTCGGTCTCGGGCCAGCAGGGTGACTACGACCTGCGGGAGATCGTGAACGCGATCTTCTACCAGAACCGGACCGGGTGTCAGTGGGCGTACCTGCCGCACGACCTGCCGCCGAAGTCGGCGACCTACTACTACTTCGCCCTGTGGCGTGACGACGGCACCGACCAGGTGATTCATGACCTGCTGCGCTGCCAGGCACGGGAGAAGGCCGGCCGGGCAGAGGACCCGAGCGCGGTCGTGCTGGACACGCAGTCGCTGCGGGCGGCGAATCATGTCCCAGCCGCCACGACCGGCAAGGACGCCGCGAAGAAGGTGCCAGGCCGTAAGCGGGGCTTGGCCGTGGACGCGTTGGGGTTGATCATCGCGGTCGTGGTGACCGCGGCGTCGGTCACCGACAACGCGATCGGCATACAACTGCTCGATAAGGTCGTCGCGCACACCCCGACGGTGACCCGCGCGTGGGTGGACGCCGGGTTCAAGCAGGACATGGCGCTGCACGGCGCCGTGTTAGGCGTCGACGTCGAGATCGTCAAACGCTCCGACACCAAGCCCGGGTTCGTGCCGATCCGCAAACGGTGGATCGTGGAGCAGGTCAACGGCACCCTGATGCTGCACCGCCGCCTCGCACGCGAGTACGAGATCCGACCAGAATCCTCGGTGTCACGAACCCTGTGGGCATCGACAGCGAACATCGTGCGCCGACTCACCGGGACCAGCACACCCTCCTGGCGACACCAGTGAACCTTCCCACGCTCCTCGACCTGATCACCGAACGCGAAACCACCGCACGCCAGGACGCCGATCGGCTCCGCGAGCAGATCACCACCCTCACCAACGAACTCGCCCGCATCGACACCGAACTGGCCGACCTAACGACCACCCGCAGCACCCTGCGCACGCTCACCGCGGCCGAGTTCACCGCCGACGACCCGACGATAGCCAGCGCCCCCTACCAGCAAATTCTGGACGTCCTGGCCACCGCGCCCACCGGCATGCGAGCGAAGGGCATCTGCCTCGCGCTCGGCGTCGAAGCCTCACCGAAGCACGTCGAAGGCACCCGCGCGAGACTGAAACGCATGGTCAACCGCCAAGTCCTGACCGAAGGCGAACCCGGCATATTCACCCTTGCCCCGAAACAGACCTAATCTTCCGAACCGCCCTCTGAGAGCGCTGTCGGGCTGCGCAGACGCTACGGCCGGCACCGGTCAGAGGGTGACGACGGCGTCGTCGGCGAAGGTGAACAGGCCGGCCTTGAACGTGATCGTCTTCAGCTTTGTGCCCTTGGGAACGTCGAAGTAGACGTTCGCCTTCACCGCGTTGCCGGGGTTGATTTTGTCGAGGAAGCCCTGCCCGTCGGTGTTGCCGTAGATCCCGGCCGCGCCGTCGACCTCGAACTCCCGGCCGGAGCCGTCCTGAGCGGTGCCGTCGGCATGGAATGAATGCGCGTGCTTGGTGACGTTCTTAGCTGGCTCCGGCAGCGCCCTAGTCGGGGATCTCGTGCTGGCGGACAACCCGGTCGATGCGGCGGTCGGGCACGACCCACATGACCGCCACGGTAACGAAACCTGCCAGGGCGAGCCCGACTCCGATGTGCCCGCTCCGGTCGATCAGCAGGGCGCTGAGGATCCCGGCGAGGTAGAGCACCAGGGAGACCTTGCCCTTGATGTCGGTGCCGACAGCCTGCCGCAGCGGCGACCCCGGCCCCTGCTGCCGAATGATCACCGTCTGGAGCACGAAGTATGCGATGGCCGCGCTGAGCAGGTTCAGACCGTAGATGCCTACGGGGATCGGTTCAAACCTTGAGTCGTCGATCCAGGCCGTCGTCAACGGAAACAGCGACAGGCAGAACAGCAGCGCCAGGTTCGCCCACAGCACCCCGCCGCTGACCTGCCGCACCAGGTGGAACATGTGGTGATGGTTGTTCCAGTAGATGCCCACATAGACAAAGGTGAGGAGATAGGTCAGCAGCCCGGCGCCGGTCGTGCGGACGAGGTCGGAGAGGTCGTGACCTGCCGGGACCTTGAGCCCCAGCACCATGATCGTGATGATGATGGCGAGCACACCATCACTGAACGCCTCCAGTCGGTTGGTCCGCACCACACAACCATCCTTTCGCCCTCAACCACACGGCCACGCACCGCGACCTGGTAGGAGACAAGCACAACAGACGCTGCTACGGACAGGTCCGGCGCCACAGCAAAAACGCGGCGCCGAGGACGACGGTAGTGATGACGGTGTTCACGAGCAGCGGCCAGGGGCCGCGCTGCGGACGACCGGCGCTGCGGACGGTCAGGTCCGGCAGCAGACCAGTGGCGAGGTGCAGGTCGGTGATTGAGGTTCCCCCCTGCGGACCGGACACCCTGAGCCCAGACAGTGGTCTGGGGAAGGATGGCCTGGTGCCACGTCCATCGAAGTGCCCCGAGCAGTTCCGTAGGGACGCTGTTGATCTGGCCGTTCGTCGGGACGGTCACTGCGTGAGGTCGGTCAGGAACTCGGTGTCAACCATGAGGCGCTGCGGAACTGGGTCAGCGCCGCGAAGACCGCCGAGGCCGCCGGACGCGGTCGACGGTCCCTGCTCAGATGCGGTCACCCAGTGATGGGATTGACGAGGACGTCGCAGACGAAGTCGAGGGCTTCTTCGGTGGTACCGCTGAACCAGATCTGGCTTTCGTAGGTGTTGTTGCTGGCCTTGTAGAGCCCCATCGGTGGGCGGATCCGCCGTAGCGCAGGCGCATCAGCGGCAGCTGGTCGCCGTCGGTCAACTCGCCGGTGATGTAGGCGAACTGACCGTGGTAGCGCACGTGACGACCCCTTGACCCCCAGGACGCTTCGCCGCACGATTACGCACGCCACGCACGCTATTTCCCAGATCAGGCCGTGTAGTCGACGGCATGTCAGCCACCATCGCGCACCACGTGTGGTCCCCACCTGGTCCCCGGGGAAGACACGCTGCGCGATCACAGCGCGTTCAGGAATTGTCGGTAGCATCCGGCTGCGACCGCCGACCTGCGCTACTCGCTGGTCACGCCCTGGTCGGCGTTGTCATCGTTGACGGCGGTGGTCCGGCGTCGGCCCCCGTGTCGGGCATGCAGCACCATGACGGGTCCGGCGGTGGGATGGACGTCGGAGATCGACAGCTCGGGCGCGATCCCCAACCAACGGGCACGCCGCAGCCTCTGCATTGCAGAGATCACGCGCCCTGTTGGCTGGCGTGTTAGGTGCCTCATGAAAGGGTGGAAACAGCGGGGGTGCGGCCGGCCCGGACTACCGCTCGACGGCGGCGACCACGACGGCGTAGATTCGCGCTTCGGCGTCGAAGCCACGAACGTCGGGCGGGAGGAACACGATGCGGATCGGCGAGCTTGCGGCCCGGACCGGGGTGAGTGCCCGGTCGATCCGATACTACGAACAGCAGGAACTGCTCGTGCCGATGCGCACGGCGAGCGGCCAGCGGATTTTCCCTGAGGCGGCGGTCGAGCGGGTCCGGCTGATTCAGCGGCTGTTCGACGCGGGCCTGAGCAGCAGACGCATGTATGAACTGCTGCCCTGCATGACGAACCCGGGCATCCGCACGTCCTGGCTGACCGACCGACTCCGCGAAGAGCGCGAGCGCGTCGTCGCGGAGATGGCTCAGCTCGCCCGTACGGTCTCGGCGCTGGACCGCATCGTTGAGGACATGACAATCGACGAGCCCACCGACGGACCCGCGGCGCGCGCTGCGGCCTGAGACCGGCGCCACTACGGGCTTGTCCTTGACACTGGTGTCAACTTCTACGGTGAGGACATGACAGCGATCCTCACCTCGCGCCCGGACGTCAACCTGCCGGTGGCGCCGCTGCTGAAGCCGGTCACGTTCGCCGGTCTGCCGCTGGCCTCCCGATTCGTCATGGCACCGATGACCCGGTTCCACTCACCAGGCGGGGTGCCGGCGCCCGAGGTAGCCGGGTACTACCGCCGCCGGGCAGAGCATGGCATCGGGCTCATCGTCACCGAGGGAGTCTGGGTCGGCCATCCCACCGCAGGTCACGAGGACACCGTTCCGCGGATGACCGCGGGTGCCGCCGAGACGAGCTGGCGGCGTGTTGTCGACGAAGTGCACGCCGCCGGTGGCCGGATCGCCGCGCAGCTGTGGCACCTGGGCAGCCTGCGCGAGCCGGTCGATGGGCTGGAGGCATGGACGCCGTCCGGCGTTCGTGAGCCGGGCCGGCCGGCAAGCCACGCCATGACGGTGGCCGACATCGACGAGTTGTTGGAGTCGTACGCCGAGGCAGCTAGGGTGGCGGCCAGGGCTGGATTCGACGCGGTCGAGATCCATGCTGCGCACGGCTACCTGCTGGACGAGTTCCTTTGGCCGTTCACCAACCGACGCACCGACGCGTTCGGCGGCTCGCCGGAGCGGCGGGCGGCGTTTCCCGCCGCGGTCGTGCGCGCCGTCCGCGCGCAGTTCCCTGCCGACCGGCCCGTAATCGTGCGGTTCTCGCAGTTCAAAGAGCGGCGGTTCGACGCCCAAATCGCGGAGACCCCCGCCGAACTGGACGCGATCCTGACTGTATTCGCCGAGGCCGGCGCGAGCGCGCTGCACGCGTCACAGCGGCGGTTCTGGCAGCCGGCATTCCCCGGCTCGGGCCTGACCCTCGCCGGCTGGGCCAAGCGGCTCACCGGACTGCCGACGATCACGGTAGGCTCGGTCGGCCTAACCCGCGACTTCCTGCGGCCCGGCGGTCCCGAGTCGGTCTCCGGCCTGGTCGAGCGGGTGGCGGCCGGCGAGTTCGACCTCGTCGCGCTCGGCCGGATCCTACTGCGCAATCCCGCCTGGGTCACTCACGCCGCCGCGGGGCAGCTCGACGCCATCGTCGACTACCGCAAGTCCCACGAGGACACGTATCACTGAGCTGCCGGTGTCGGTTGCCAAAAACCGGGCTTCCCGCGTAACGCTTGAGACTTGACCAACGGTCAAGGAGCGCCAGCCACCGCCAACTTGACCGATCTTGGTCCCCAGAACGCCCAAGAGGGCCGACCCGGATTCCGGATCGGCCCTCTGAGCTGCGTCGGGACGGCCGGATTCGAACCGACGACCCCTTGACCCCCAGGCAACGATCAGGGCATCTCCACCTGGTCGGATTGGGGTCGGGCCCTGGCGCTCACGTCCACTGTCGTCCAGGGGTGTCCGGCCCCGTACACCCCGATCGTCACCCAGTTAGTCACTCAGTTCAAGGTTGCTACTTCCGGCTGGCCGAAGCCTTACCTGCCAGTTGTAAGCGATGTGGTCGACGACAACCGCATCGAGCCAGAAACCAACAGCCGGAAGCTCGCTGCCGCGAGGAAGCGTGGTGATCTCCATCAGAGCCAGCGCATCGGGCTGACCCTCCATATCGACGAAGACGCCAAACGGCATCGTCGCGAGCACGCGTGCCCGGACTCGTGCACCCACAGGCAGTCTCGACTTGGTCTCCGACCATGAGCGCTTTGCTCGCTCGGCTCTGCCGTCGAGCAACCTCCAAGCGTCTGAGTTCATGGCCTCACATCCTCGCACGATCAGTTTGGAAGGTGTCTTGGCTGGCTCCAGTCGGCGATTAGGACTACGAGGTGAGCAGGCGTGAGACTGCCCGCGAAGGACGGAGCGGGGCGGTCCGAGGCCATGTCGGTGCCGCTGTTGACCCGTGTTGACCGCTAGATCGGGCACGGGTCGGGCACGCTGGCAGTTCGTCCGAGTCCCTTCATTGACTGATGCCGCTACCCTGCAGGTGTGGCCGGGATTCGCCTCGCGTGGCTCGCTTTGCCCCTGCTGGTCGTCCTTGTGTTGGTCGTCGTCGTGGTACGGCGGCGTCGGCGCGGGGCGTCGTTCCTGGCGGACAGCAGGAAGATAGAGCTGGCTACTGCGCGCAAGGCGATCCGCCAGAGCGCCCGCGAGAGCCGCCGGCGTCGCCGTGGCAGTCTTCGCGGTAAGGGCGGCGGTGGTGACGAGGGTCAGGCGATCTCCGCTGGCGTGGAGAGTGAATCCGGCGGCATGCCATAGTCTGCTCGGTCGTCTGTGCGCCTGCTGCCGGGATCCGGCATGGATTTGGCGCGCTGCGTCCTCCTGAGCGTGGCCGGCCGCCCGGCCGATGCCGACCAGAGGTCGCCAGCAGGCCGGGGCCGGGCCGGCGTGCCCCATCCTATGGGCCGCCTTGACCCGTTTGGGTGTGAAAGAACGATCACTGAGAGGTGAGCTGCCCGGGCAGCCGGGCTGAGCTGCCGGTACGGTCCGCCAGCGTCCATGGGCGTCCATCCTTGCTCGCGTCCGTCGTAACCCAGTTGGTCACTCAATCGCGAGCGTCAGACGTTGAAGCGGAACTGAGACCGGCCAGGCCACGACCCGAGGAAGCTCGACCGGCCGCAGTGCTTCCGATCGTGGCATCATCGTGCGGTGGGTCACCCGGACGAACTCGACGACAACTGGCTCAACGGCGAGGAAATCACCTGTCCGGAGTGCCACGAACACCTTTACCGTCTCGATCACTCACCGTTGTTGGACTGCTACTTCCTCTATTGCGCCGGCTGCCCAATGCGGGTGGATGTCAGTTACTACGACAGCACGTGTATCGCCATCGCGGATGCGCTCCCTGCCCGGGACGGGACCCGTTCCACGCTGATGGACGCACTTGAAGCGCGACTACGACGGTGTGACTGCGGCGGGCAGTTCCGGGACTCGGCTCCTCGGCGCTGCCACCGGTGCTCCGCCGTTCTGACGGCCATCAGTGCGCCCTCCGGCGTCGACGTCTGGCCAGGCTGGTGGACGGATGAGACGGACACGGACTCCCTGGAAGAGGAATTCACCGCCAGGTACTTCCGCACGGAGGACCTCTGGAAGCACTGACGCCGCCGGAATCAGTTGCCGGCCCAGACGGCCCAGGGACCGCCCATCTGCTGGCGTCGAGACCTCGACCACGGCGAGCCCTGCCATCCCGTCTGCCATCGACCCGCCCTCCGGGGAGCGGGCCGCCGCCCGGCCCGCCATGTCAAGCGGACCTTGACGGCTCGTACGGACGCTGGCGGGCTGGGCGGTGGTCTGCTCGGCTTGCCCGGGTCGATGGCAGACAGGGATGGCCTACCGCAACCACCCACGGACCGCGACCCGCCGACGGAGCCCCGCAATCCTGGAGCCGGAGCGCCCCCGCCGGAGGCGCAGTAACCGGCACCCCGCGACCGCCGCCAGCTCGCCGACGCGGCCGCATTCGCTCCCCCACGCCGCGCGGGCTGCTGGCCGCGCGGCCCAGCCGTGTGGGGCTCGTAAATCGGGTTTGGCTACGCGGCCTGCGTGTATTCGTTGATCAGTCCGCCCAGAATCGGGCGTCGTTGAACGCGGGCGGCGGTGAGGTCGACGACCTGCGATGGTGGGTTCGGTGGTTGCTGGCCGAGCGATCGGTGTGGCCGGTGGCCGTTGTAGTGGGCGGTGTACTCGGTCAGGACGCTCGACAGGTGCCGTTCGCCGACGATGAGCATCCGGTCGGTGCACTCGCGTCGTACCGTGCCGACCCAGCGTTCCGCGAAGGCGTTCGCCCTCGGAGCCTGTGGTGGTGTGCGGAGCACGTCGATACCGGCGGCGGTGAACACCGTGTCGAACGCTGGCGTGAACTTCGCGTCCCGGTCACGCAGCAGGAACCGCAGCCCGTCGGCGCGCCGGTCGAGACTCATCAGCAGGTTCCGGGCCTGCTGCGCCACCCAGGCGCCGGTGGGATGTGCGGTAACGCCGACGACGTGGACCTGGCGGGTGGCGAGCTCGATGAAGAACAGGACGTAGATCCGTTTGAGGAGCACGGTGTCGACCGTGAAGAAGTCACACGCCAGGATCGTGTGGGCCTGAGCAGTCAGGAACTGCTGCCAGGTGGGTCCGGTCCGGCGGGGCGCCGGATCGACGCCGGCCCGGTGCAGGATCTTCCAGACCGTGCTGGCCGCGATCCGGTAACCCAGACCAGCCAGCTCACCCTGCACGCGGCGATGCCCCCATGTCGGGTTCTCCGCGGCCAGACGCAGCACCAGCTCGCGGAGCTCCCGGTCGACCGGTGGCCGGCCGGGCCGCACGTGCGGATGGGTCCAGTGTCGGGCGATCAGTTGCCGGTGCCAGCGCAGCAGCGTTGCTGGGGTGACGAAGAACGCCGACCATTGTGGTCGGGGCAGCAGCCGTGACAACGCCGCCAGCACCACCCGATCCTCGGGCTGCAAATCAGGGCGGTGCACCTGCCAGCGCAGCACCGCCACCTGATGGCGCAACACGAGCAGTTCGACGTCTTTCGCGCCGCCGTCGCGGGCGAGCTGGGTGAGCATCTGCAAGATCTGGCGCAGGAGCAGGTACACCAGCGAAGCCGTCATGACCCCATCGTTGCCGCTACCGCCGGGGCAGACCTCACATAAAGGCGCACGTCACAGACCGGCACCGAATTTACGAGCCCGACAGGCCGGATTCGAACCGACGACCCCTTGTTACCGTCCATAGCTATCCCGACCTTGTCATTGGCTGTGAGAGATAAGCGCTGAGCTGCATAGACATGGCCAGGGACCGATCGCCTCTTGTCACTGGTTGTCAACTGCGGGTGGGGGTTTTCGGGGGGTAAACGGGGGGCAGACCGACAGGACATCGCCAGGGACCGACCGCGCCCACCGCCCTACCATCGGGGCCTCCCATCGCCAAGAGAACGACGTGCCCCCGTCCATCGCGACCCGCCTACTGCAGGCATGGGGGTATGTGTCGGTGGGGCAACACAAACCAATGCCCCACCGCCAATGAGGCTCGACACGATTCTGAAGCTCACGCCAGTCTAGCTGCGCTGGTGGCCTCTTCGGCGGCTACGCCGACCGCTGGCAGGAAGAGACCGCCCTCAACGAGATCAAAAGTGATCTCCGCGGCCGGGGTGAAGTGCTGCGGTCGAAGACCCCAGACCTGGTCGAACAGCAAGTGTGGGGCCTACTGCTGGCGCACTACGCGATCAGGGCACTGCTGGTCGACGCGGCCGACGACGCCGGCTACGACCCCGACCGGCTCTCGTTCATACGCGGGCTACGTCTCGTGCGCCGCCAGGTCACCGACCAGGCGGCCATTTCCCCCTGAGCGTCTGACCAACGCCATCACCGAGGCCCACACCGAAATCCTGCGCCACCCGCTACCCCCGCGCCGGAATCGCACGTCAACGAACCACCCGGACAGACCGCCGGGCGAATACCGCCCGGGCGAACCGCCGCTTCCGGCAGCCGACCGCCCACACCGGGACCGCGAGGCAGCAGGAGCGGCGACGCCCGGGCGGATCCCCGCGCCGGCCGGCGTGTTCCAGCGGGCTCAGGCCGTCAGCGACGTACGCAGACCGGCGCCGAGCAGGGCCGGCTTCGCCAACGCGGTGTACTGTCCTAGGGCGCCCCGGTGGGGTACGACCGGACGGGTCCAGCCGGCCCTCCGGCGGGTGAACTCCCGCTCGACCTCGTCGGCGCCGACTCGCGTACCGTCCACTCCGACGACGTCGAGGGTGCGACGCGGGATGTCGATCTCGACGAGGTCCCGGTCGCGGAGGAAGGCCAGTGGCCCGCCGTCGAGCGTCTCGGGATAGGCGTACCCGATGCAGGGTCCCCGGCTCGCCCCGGAGAACCGGCCATCGGTGAGCAGGGCCGTGGTCGCCGCCAGCACCGGATCCGACGCAATCAGCTCAGACAGGAAGAACATCTCCGGCATGCCGGTCGCCCTCGGGCCCTGGTAACGGACGACGACGACGTCGCCCGGCTGGATACTCGCACTGACCACGGCCTCGATCGCGTCCTCCTCGCGGTCGAAGACCCGGGCCGGTCCGGTGTGCGTCAGCATCGAGTCGGCGACGGCGTGGGACTTCACGAGATTCTCCCCCACGGTCGCCCCGGTAACGGTGAGCGCGTCGAGGTGGAGCCGGTCCCGCAGCCGCGCCATCAGCGCCGGGACGCCACCGGCGTACCAGAACAGCTCGGTGGGGTATCGGCCTGCGGTCTTCGCGTCGACCAGCACCGGCGTACGGCGGTGGATCGCGTCGAAGTCCGCCGCCGAGACCTCGACCCGGGCCTCCTCGGCGACCGCGATGAGGTGCATCACCGCGTTGAGCGAACCGCCGATCGCCGCGTGAAGTGTGATCGCGTTTTCGAACGCCTTCCGGGTCAGGATGGCCCGGGCGGTCACCCCGTCCCGCAGCAACCCGACCGCGCTCTCCCCCGCCGCCCGGGCCATCCGCCGGAGCTCGGCCATTGAGGCCGGGATGAGCGCACCCCACGGCAGGGCGAGGCCGAGCGCCTCGCTCATCACCTGCATGGTGGCGGCCGTGCCCATGTACTGGCAGGCGCCACATCCCGGGCAGGCGAAGCGCTGGAACGCCGGGAACTCGTCGAGATCCAGCTTGCCCCGGTCCATGTTCACCTTCATGCTCCACAGCTCCTCGTTGGAGCGGAGCTGTGGGCCGGAGGCCATCGCACCACCGGGCACGTGGACGGAGGGCAGATCCAGCCGGGCGATGGCCAACAGGTGTGCCGGCACCGCCTTGTCCCCGGCGGAGGAGAGGACCATCGCGTCGAACGGCGTGGCGTTGGCGTGGATCTCCACCATGTTCGCGATGAACTCGCGGGATGCCAGGGGGTACCGCATGCCGTCGTGCGCCTGGGCCACACCGTCGCAGATGTCCGTCGTGGTGTATTCGGCCGGCTTACCGCCGGCCTGCAACACTCCCTTGGCCGCCTCCGCGCCGAGCTGACCCAGGTGGTACGAACTCGGATGCGAGGAACCCGCGGCCGTCTCGACCAGCACCTGGGGTCGGGACAGGTCGGCCACGGACCAGTCCATCGACATCCGGAGAGCGTCGCCCTCGAAACTGATCTGGCGTACCCGCTGGCTGGCCAGTCCGGCCTCCGGCACCGACTTCGGCGCGGTGCTCGACGTGGAGTTGTCGCTCATTCACATACCCTTCGTAACAGCCGGGCCGCTTCCGGCGGCACTCCGGCGCAGGATCCGGCCGGGACGGGCGGCGGTCTGCTCGCCGTCGTCCACCACCACCGTCCCGTTCACGACGACGTGGCTGATCCCGACCGGCGGCTGTGCCGGCTCGGTGAAGGTCGCGGCGTCGAGCACCACGGCCGGGTCGAAGGCGACGAGGTCGGCGAAGGCACCGGTCCGCACCGTGCCCCGGTCGACCAGCCGCAGCCGGTCGGCGACCGCGCCGGTCATCTTCTGCACCGCTGCGGCGAGGCTGAGTAGGCCCTGCTCGCGGACGTAGCGACCGAGGATCCGGGGGAACGTCCCGAACCCACGCGGGTGAGGCTTCAGGCCACCCTGGTCGAGTGGGACGGCCGAGCCATCCGAGCCGACGACGCAACGGTGGTGCGCCAGGAACGTCGTCATGTCGGCCTCGGTCCGTAGAAGAGCACCACCTGGACCGCGTTGCCGTGCTCCAGACAGAGGTCCAGGGTGAACGCCGCCGGTTCGACGCCGGCCCGGGCTGCGGCCTCCTCGATGGAGAGCCCGACGATGTCCTCCCGGCCCGGACCGCTGCGACTGATCACGACCCGGTCCCAGAACCACGGGATGCCGCCCATCCAGCCGTCCGCGAGGTCCCGCTCCGCCCGTTCACGGTTCGCCGGGTCGGCCAGCGCCCGGCGCATCCCGTCGGTGCCGCCGGCCTGGGTCCAGGGCGGGAGGTACTGGGTGAGCGAGGACGACGACGCGTCGTACGGGTAGACGTCGAACCAGACGTTCAGGCCCCCCGCCGCCGCGTTTTCGAAGAGTGCGACCACGTCGCCCGCGCGTCCCCACTTCGTCGGCTCGTTGATCGCGGCGTGTGAGAACTGCATCCGGGCACCCACGTCGGCGCAGGTCGAGATCGCCTCCTCCACGTCCGCGAAGCCCGGTCCGGCAGTGGCCCGCGCGTGCGTCGCGTACATCGCGTCCCGGCTGGCCACGACCCGGACGAGTTCCCGTACCTCGTCGGTCTCGCCGTAGCCGGACGGGATGTGGGTCAGGCCGGTCGACATGCCGAACGCCCCCTGGTCCAGGCTCTCCGCCACCAGCCGGCGCATCCGGTCCAGTTCGTCGGCGGCCGGACGGCGGTGGCGGTCGGACGCTGTGTGGCCGTGGCGGTCGAGGGCGTCGGCTTCCCGGCCGGCATCAGTGTCAGCGCACCCGCCAACCGATTCCCCCCGGAGCGTACCGAGGAGATCGTTGGTCACCTCCGTAAGGTCGCTCGGACGTTGACCCGCGATATGCGGGCCTGAGCCACCCCGACCAAGCCGACGCTGCTGCTGCGACTGCCCTACCTGGCCCTCACGAGCGTGTTCGCCTTCATACGGCTGCTGCCAATGAGCAATGTGGATTAGATGGCCAAGATTCTTGCGCTGCGCCACCAGCTCGCCATCCTGCACCGTCAGGTCGACAGACCTCGCCTCACCGGCGTTTCTGCTGGTCAGGGCTTTCTGTCTGTCGGGACGGCCGGATTCGAACCGACGACCCTTGTCGGCTCACCGGCGACCTCAAGGGCCGGTTTCCGCGACCGTCCCTTGGGGCGTGGTCCGTCGGTCAGCCCAGGCGGGCGGTCACCGCGGCGACCACCTGCTCCTGTTCCGGCACGAGATAGAAGTGGTCACCGGGGAACGTCGCCAACTCGAAGCAGCCGGTAGTCAACTCCCCCCAGGCCCGCACCGTCGACGTGGTGCAGGTCGGGTCCTCGGTGCCCAGGTAGGCGACGATCGGGGCTCGGACCTTCGCCGGTTCCCGCGGCAGGTGGCGGTAGAGCATCCGCAGGTCCCCCCGGAGCGAGGGCATGATCAGCTCGCGGAGCTTCGGTGACCGCAGCAGCACCGGATCGACCTCGCCCAGGGCGCCGATCCGGCCGAGCAGATATTCGTCGTCGGCGAGATCCGGATCGAGGTCGACCTGGCAGACGTGCGGCGCGCCGTGTCCCGAGACGAAGAGCACGCTCGGCGTGAACCCGTACCGGGACTCCAGGACCAGGGTGACCTCGTACGCCACCGACGCGCCCAGGCTGTGGCCGAAGAACGCAATCGGCCGGTCCAGGTACGGCACGAGCACGTCACTGATCCGCTCGGCGAGCACG
The DNA here is from genome assembly GCF_045209745.1 of Micromonospora sp. NBC_01638. Taxonomy (NCBI): domain Bacteria; kingdom Bacillati; phylum Actinomycetota; class Actinomycetes; order Micromonosporales; family Micromonosporaceae; genus Micromonospora; species Micromonospora sp. NBC_01638. The sequence goes on along the minus strand of NZ_CP109273.1, from coordinate 4,861,768 downwards.
TCCATCTGATCCACGCAGGGCTCCAGCAGCCGGTCCTGCCGACCCGGGTAGCAGACCGCCAGCAGATCGGTGGCGCCGTCAAGCAGGCCCGCCCAGGGTTGGAACACGTTGGCGTTCCCACCGGCGTGCGGGAAGCAGACCAGCCGCAGGTCGGACCGCTCAGCTCGGCGGAAGGTCCGCAGCCACCGGCCGCGTACCTCGGCCCCTATCATCTCCACATTTCTCCTCCCGCCGGCCGATGCCCGGTCAGTCCGACATCGCCACCAGGATGCGGCGGCTCCCGGTGTAGGGCCGCCGACCGTGCGCCACCAGCACGTTGTCGATCAGCAGCAGGTCACCGACGCGCCAGTCCACGTCGATCGCCGCGTCCAGCCCTCGGTCGCGGATCTGGAACACGTACTCGTCGGGGATCGGGCTGCCGTCGGCGAAGGTGACCGACTGGGGCAGTTCGTCCTGCGTCATCACCTGGGTCATCACCCGAGCGACCTCGTCGTCCAGAGCGGCCGGGTGCCACTGGTCGCTCTGGTTGAACCACACCTCCACCCCCGTTACGGGGTGCCGGGTGGTGGCCGGGCGGACCTGGCTCACCCGCAGCCCTTCCGCGGTCCACTTCCAGGTCGCCCCGGTGCCGTCGAGAAACGCCTCGACCTCCGCCCGGTCCTCGGTCTCAAAGGTCTGCTGCCAGCTCTTGCCCAGCCCCAGGCCGTCGTGCAGGTTCTGCTGGTAGCACACCCCGCCCGCGAAGGCGGCGCGGACCTCCGGGTCGAGGGACTCCAGCCAGTGATGGGCGTCGACCACCGGGGTGGCACCGCCGGTCGGCGCGGCGAGCTGGCAGTAGAACAGCAAGCGGGCCGGCCAGTGCGCGGCGTACGACAGTTCGTTGTGCATGGAGATGGTGTACGGCGCCGGGTACTCCGTCGAGGTGTAGACGTTGCGGCCGACCTTGGTGCGGGGCGAGTTGCCATGCACGTAGGCGAGCCGGTTGGGCAGCACCATGTCCATCACCGGGTCCAGCGCGCCCGGCTCGACGCCGAAGCCCCGGAACACCAGCGCCTTCTCGGTGGTGAGTAACGCCGTTAGGTCCAGCTCCCGCAGATGGCCGATCAGCCCGTCAACGGTGGCTGCGCATCCGGCGCTGCTGGGTGTGATCTCGTGCGGCTGCCACGTGCCGTGCTCGCTCATCGGTCGGTCTCCTCCACGCCAGGGTCGGTCCAGTGCCGGCAGCCTGACGTGGGCAGCCATATTTCCTCGATATCGTCGCCGGGCTCAACCATGCGGGTCGCGACCGGCTGCCGTCGCCGCCAGCTCCGCATCGGCCCGCTCGGCGTCGACCCGCTCGGCGTCGACCCGCTCGGCGTCGACCCGCTCGGCGTCGGCCCGCTCGGCAGCCGCCTCGGCCCGTTCCGCCTCGGCGGCGGTACGGGTGCCGAAAGCCAGCACCGCGAACACCGCGATCACCACCATCGTCGCGCCCACGACGGCCAACGCCACCTCGATGCGTGCGGCGTCCAGCAGGAAGCCCGCGAACAGCGCGCCGATCGAGTTGGCACCCGAGGAGAGCAGCGTGAAGATCGAGCCGGCCCGGCCGCGCAGCTCGTCGGGAGTCGTCCTGAGCAGGTACAGCATCCCGGCCACATTGCCGATCCCGGCGCCGTAGTTGATCAACGCCAGGATCACACTGACCGCCACCAGCCCGGGTGCCACGACCAGCAGCGGCATCAGCACCGCCCACACCACGTGGATGCCGATCATCATCCGGCGGATGCCCCACCGGCGCAGGTAGGCGTTACTGGTCATCGCGCCCGCCATGCCGAAGACGCTGTTGACCGCCAACAGCAGACCGACCGTCGCGGGCGTGCCGTCCCGGTCCTTGACCAGCACCACCAGACCGAGGCCGAGAACCTGGAAGAGGATGTTGCTGGCCGCGAAGAGACACAGCGCCCGACGCAGGTAGAGCTTGCCCCAGATGAAGACGACACCTTCCCTGATCTGGGCGATCAGCCCGCCCGCCCCGCCGCGCGACGGCCGGGGCGCCCGCAGGTCCCGTCGGACGAACAGCAGGGTCACCAGCGAAATCAGGTGCACCCCGGTGGCGAACAGGAACGGTGCGAACCGGGCCACGGCATAGAGCACGGTGCCGGTCGGCTGACCGAGGATGCTGGCGGCGTTGGCCCGCGACTCGTTGGCCGCCATCGCCGCGCCCAGTTGGTCGCGGGGCACCACGGCACACACCGCGGCTCGTTCCGCCAACGCGTAGCAGATGCCGAGGGTGGCCTCCAGGAACGCGACCACCATCAGGTGCGGCAACCGCACCGCGTCGAGCAGCACCACCGCCGCCACGCTGCCGGCTCCGAGAACGCGGCCGGCGGTGCAGACCAGCATCGTCGTACGCCGGTTCCACCGGTCGACCAGCGCGCCGGCCGGTAGCTGAGCGACCAGGTTCGGCAGCAGCGCGGCGAAGGTGACGAGGCTGGCTGCGGTGGCCGAACCGGTCGACCAGTAGACCAGCAGGGTGTAGCCGATGGAGGTGGCCCGGGCGCCGAGCGCGGAGAGCCCCGAGCCGGTCCAGAGCAACAGGAAGTCCCGGTTGCGGGTGAGCCTCGCCGCGCGGCGGGCGGGTCTGCCCGGCGGCTCGAGGACCGTCACCGCGTCGTCCCAGCCGCGCGCGATCGGCACCACTCAAGCACCGCCATCGCGCTGTAGAGCTTGTTCTCCGCCTGACCGAACGCGATGCTCGCCGGCCCGTCGAGTACCTCCGAGGTAACCTCCTCGCCGCGATGCGCCGGCAGGTCGTGCAGGAAGACCGCGTTCGGGCTGTGCCGCCAGAGGTCCTGTTCGACCCGGAACGGGGCGAAGACCTGACGCCAGTCCGGGTCCGGCTTCACGGTGCCGGTGGTCTGCCAGCGGGTGGTGTAGATGGCGTCGAGATCGCCCGGCAGGTCGGACATGTGGCACCGCTCGACGATGCTCGCCCCACTGATCCCGGCCTGCCGGATGGCGTCGGCCAGGATCTGTGCGGGCAGGCCGTAGCCGGGCGGGGTGCGCAGTTCCAGTTCCACGCCCGGAAACCGGGTGAGCGCCAGGGCGAGCGCGGTGGCCGTGTTGTTGGCCTCCCCCAGATAGAGCAGGCGCAGCCCCTCGATCCGGCCGAACTGCCGCAGCAACGTGGTCAGGTCGGTCAGCGCCTGGGTGGGGTGCTCCTCGGCGCTCATCGCGTTGAGCACCGCCATCCGACTCTGGGCAGCCCAGGCCCGCAACTCGGCCGGGTCACCGGCGGTGCGGGCGACCAGCACGTCGAGCATGCCGGACAGCACCCGGCCGGTGTCCTCGCTGGTCTCTCCGGTGTTGGTCTGCAGGTCCTGCGGGCCGTACTGGATCACGCCAGCGCCGAGTCGCAGTGCCGCGCTGGTGAAGGCGGTCCGGGTGCGCGTCGAAGTCTTGAGGAAGCAGACCCCGACCACCTGCCCGGCGAGCGGGCTGCCGCACTCCCCGGCGGCGAACGCGGCGCCCCGGGCAACGATCGAGTAAAGGTCCCCATCGGTCAGGTCGCGGATCGACACCAGGTGCCGCACCTGCCGGACGGTGGGGTCGGTGACCGTCGCGGAGACGCTCGGCAAGGTCGTCATCACATGTCCTCCGTCCGTGTGGTGTTCGACATCAGCAGCGACATGACCTCGTCGCCCGCCTCGCCGTTGGTCAGCAGCACCAGCCCGGCCCCGTCCGGAACCCGACCAGTGGTGAGCGCCCGGTAGCCGGCGATGTGGCCCCGGTGGGTGAACTCCACGTGCGTTTCAGCGCTCCCCTCGATGCGGTCCACCATGCAGCCGAGCCCGAAGACGCCGCCCGGGCCGGCGGTCAGTTGCGCCATCACCAGTTCCTGGCTGAGCAGTGCCCGATCACCCAGGTAGGCGAGCTGGATCTCCCTGGTCAGCGCGGCCAGGTCGGTAGCGGTGGTCCAGAGGCCGGCTGCCGCCAGGTCCGCACGCACCTCCCAACCGTGTGGGTGCGGCTCGCCCCGTTCGTCGTGCCCGGCGGCCACCGGCCGGCCGGATGTCTCCGGGAAGCTCTGGTCGAAGCTGCTGCCGGTCATCCCCAGTGGTGCGAAGACCAGCTCGGCCATCAGGTCGGCGAAGGGTGTCGCGGTGACGTCCTCCATGAGCTGCTGGACCACCACGAAGTGGCTGTTGCGCTCCACCGCGACCGGGTCGGGCGCGTCGAGCGCCCGCACCGGGCCGGTGGGCACGCCACGGCCGAGCAGCAGGTCCGACAGCGGCGGCACCGGACCGCCGCGCAAGCCTCCGGTGCTGCCCGTCGATGTCAGCCCGGCGACGTGGCTGAGCAGTTGCCGCAGACTCACCGGCCGGTCGGCGGGCAACTGCCAGGCCTTGAGGTACGCGTTGACGTCCGCGTCGAGCTGGAGTGCTCCCCTGTCGACCAGGGCCAGCGCCCCAACCGCCGCGACCAGCTTGCTGACCGAGCCCACCTGGAAGATGGTCGCCGGGGTCACCGGGGCGTCACCGCCCGCCGTGCAGTGCCCGACAGCAAGGACCTGCACCAACTCGCCGTCCGCGAGCACGGCCAGCGACGCGCCGGGCACCCGCGCCTCGGCGAGCAGCGGAGCGACCTGGGGCAGCGGAGCGACCTGGGGCAACGGCGCGATCCGGGGCAGCGCCACGGCTCGCGCCGCACCGGCCCTCGGGGCCGGACCGGCCGGGGTGAGCCCGGCGGCGAGGTCGGCCAGCGGTTGGTCCAGCATCGCCTGTTGCAGGGTGAGCGGGAGGCCGGCCTGCCGGGCCGCGGTGACCACGGGCACCACCAGCAGGGAATGCCCGCCCAGGGCGAAGAACCGGTCCTGACGACCGATCCTCGGCACGTCCAGCACCTCGGCCCAGATGCCGGCGAGGATGGTCTCGGCCGGACCCTGCGGCGGGGCGATCTCCGCCTCCGTCCGCAGTGGCACCGCCGGCAACGCCCGCAGGTCCACCTTGCCGTTGGGATTGAGCGCGATGGTGTCGACCGACACGAAGGCCGCCGGGACCAGGGCGGCGGGCAGCCGCCGGGCACAATGCCCGGCCAGATCTTCGGCACCACCCACGTGGTACGCGATCAGCTGGTTGCCCCCGCCGGGCGCCGGGTGGGCCAACACCGCCGCGTCGCGTACGGCGGGATGTTCGAGGAGCACCGCGCGGATCTCGCCCGGCTCCACCCGGTGCCCACGGATCTTCACCTGGTCGTCGATTCGGCCGAGCAGGTCGAGCTGCCCGTCCGGCAACCAACGGCCGCGGTCACCGGTGCGGTACAGCCGGGAGCCCGCCGGCCCGTACGGGTCGGGCACGAACCGGACGGCGGTGTGTTCGGGCCGTCCGGCGTACCCCCGGGCCAGTTGCGGCCCACCGAGGTAGACCTCGCCGACCGCGCCGACCGGCACCGGATTCAGCCGGGCGTCCAGCACATAGGTACGCATCCCGCCGAGCGGCCGACCGACCGGCGCGACCTGGCCGGTGAGCGTGCCGGTCACCGGGTAACGGCTGACGGCGACGGTCGCCTCGGTCGGTCCGTACTCGTTGAGCAGGACGGTCCGCGGTGCGAGTTGCTGCCACCGCGCGCAGGTCCGCGCGGTGAGCGCCTCGCCGCCGAGCACCAGCACCGGGGTCAGCGCGGCTGCCTGCTCGCTCGACAACTGCCCGGCGAGCAGGTCCAGATGACTCGGGGTCAGCTTGACGAAGCTGAACGGCCCCGCCTCGGCCAGCCGCGGGCCGAGTTCGTCCAGCCCGGCGTCGGCCGGCATCAGCCACAGGCGCTGCCCGGCAACCAGCGGCGCCCAGATGGTGGTCACCACCATGTCGAAGGCGACCGAGGAGAACAATGCCGCGCCACCCGCCCGGTCGGCGACGAGCTCGTCCACCGCCCAGTTCAGGTAGCCGGCCAGACTGCGGTGGCTGACCTGCACGCCGTTGGGCCGTCCCGTCGACCCCGACGTGAAGATCACGTACGCGAGCTGGTCCGGGTCGGTGCGGCCGGGTGGCTGCTCGTCAGGGCGGGCCGCGATCGGCCCCGCGTCGACGTCCAGCAGCACCCGGTCGACGCCGGTGAACCGGTCGGCGTAGGCGGTGCTGGTGACCACGACGGTGGCCCCGGCCTGGGTGAGCATGGACGCGATCCGCGCCGCCGGGTACGACGGGTCGATCGGCAGGTACGCCCCGCCCGCCCGCCAGATGCCCAGCAGGGTCGTGACGAGGTCCGCACCCCGGTCGAGCAGCACCCCCACCACCCGCTCCGGTCCGACGCCCCGCTCCTGCAGATGCCAGCCGAGCCGGTTCGCCGCCGCGTCGAGGCCGGCGTAGCTCAGCTCACCGACCGCCTCCGCGTCGCCCGCGGTGGCAGCCCTATCCCGCACCAGGTCAGGCACCAGGCCGTGCTCCGGCAGTTTCTCGTCGGCCGCCTCGGCCCAGGCCACCAGCACGTTGTGCCGTTCCGCCTCGGGCAGCCGGACCGCGCGGGCGTCGCCGTCCGGGTCCGCCACCATCGCGGCGAGCACGAGCCGGTACATCGCGGCCATCCGTTCGACCTCGGCTCGCTCCAGGTGGTCGCTGTCGCTGCTCAGCTCCAGGTGCCCGGCGACCGCGGAGACGGCCAGGGCGAACTCCGAGCTGGCGGCGGCGTACCGGGGACCTGCATCGACGTGCTCACCGACCACCTCGTCGAAGTCGAGGTAGCTGAAGTAGACGTCGAGCAGGCGGGTGCCGGCGACCGCCGGCCGGATCGCCGGCGCGGGGTAGCGCCGGTGCGGCCACATCTCGACCTCCGTCGCGTGCACCCGGCGGACCAGCTCGGTCCAGGTGGCGGAGTCGCGTTCGTACGGGAACGGCAGCGTGTTCAGCGACATGGCGTACACCCGCTCGCTGCCCGGCATGTCCGGCCGGGTGTGGCAGACCAGGCCGCTGTAGAACCGGGGCTCGTCGGTGAGCTGGCCGAGCACCGTCAGGTGCGCGGCGTGCAGCACCGCCTTGAGCGAGACCCGCGCGGCGGAGGCCAGCGCGCGAAGGCCCGGCTCCAGGTCGCGGAACGGCACCCGGACGGTGTGGGCGGTACGCGCCTGCGGCGGCGCCGTGGGCCGCCAGCCGGTGGGGAAGGTGAACTTCGCGCACCGGTCCATCAGGTCCTGCCAGTACCGCCGGTCCGCCGCGGATTCCAGGGCACGACGTTCCTCGGCGATGAAGTCGGCGAACCGCACCTCCGGCAGGGGCTCCGGCTCAGGCCCGGCCCCGACGCGCATCGAGCGGTAGCGGTCGAGGATCTCCGCGACCAGCGCGTGCAGGCTCCAGCCCTCGACGACCACATGGCAGATCGTCAGCACCAGCCGCCAACTCCGGTCGGTCTCCCGGCAGACGGCGAACCGCAGCAGCGGCGCCCGCTCGACGTCGAACGGCGACGCGTACTCCACGGCGACGAGGCGGCGCAGCTCGGCCTGCCGGTCCTCCTCGGACAACCCGCGCAGATCGTGCGGCACGACCGGCACCCGCACGGCGGGATGCACCAGCTGCATCGGCACCGAGTAGCCGGTCGGGTCCACCGAGGAGCGCAGCACCTCGTGCCGGTTCACCACGAGGTCCACCGCCTCGCGCAGCGTCGGCAGGTCCAGCGGGTCTTCCTCGCGGACGAGGAAGGACGCCACGTTGTGGTAGTGGTTCCAGCCATTGTCGGCCAGCATCTCCAGCAGCATGCCGAGCTGCACCTGGGACAGCGGGTACGCGTCGGTGAGGCCGTCCGGCAGCAGCGCCCGGTCCGGCGCGGACACCAACTCGAACGGCTCCACCGGGCGGTCGACGTGCACCGGTCCGGTGCGATCGACCAGCGCGGCGCAGAGCCGGGAAACGGTCTGCAGGTCCATCACGTCCGCGACCGAGACCTCGAAACCGGCCGTCCGCAGCGTGCTGGCCAGTACCAGCGCCTTGATCGAGTGGCCACCCAACTCGAAGAAGCCGTCCTCGACGCCCACCGCCGGCAGGCCCAGCACCTGCGCCCAGATCCCGGCGACCCGTTCCTCCAACTCAGTACGCGGACCGACGCTGGCCCGCCCATCGCCGGGATCGCCGTCCTGCGGCGCGGGCAGTGCCCGCCGGTCGAGCTTGCCGCTGTTGTTGCGGGGCAACTGGTCCAGCGTCACGAAGACCGACGGGATCATGTAGTCCGGCAGCGTCCGGGCCAGCGCCACGCGAAGCTCGCCGGTGCTCGGCCGCTGACCGGGCGCGCCGGCCAGATATCCGACCAGTCGTGGGTCGCCAGCGGTGTCCTCGCGCAGGACGACCGCCGCCTCGGCGACCTCCGGCAGCGCGGCCAGCGCCGTCTCCACCTCGCCCAACTCGATCCGGTAACCACGCAGCTTGACCTGGTCGTCGAGCCGGCCGAGGAACTCCACGCTGCCGTCGGGCAGCCGGATCCCCTGGTCGCCGGTGCGATACATCCGACTGCCGGCGGGGCCGTAGGGGTCGGGCAGGAACCGCTGGGCGGTCAGCGCCGGTTGGTTCAGGTAACCCCGGGCCACACCGTGCCCGGCCAGGTGGATCTCGCCGGGCACACCGAGCGGAGTCGGGTGCCCCTGCTGGTCGAGCACGTACATGCGCACACCGGCCAGCGGACGCCCGATCCGGCTGCCCACCCCGGCAGCGAGGTCGGCGCGGGTGACCCGGTGATAGGTGGAGTAGACCGTGGTCTCGGTGATCCCGTACATGTTGACGAGGGCGATCCGGGCCAGTCCGAGCCGATCGACCCACGGGGTGAGTTCGGCGAAGTCCAGCCGCTCGCCGGCCAGGACGACCGCGCGCAGCACCAGTCGCCGCAGCCGCTGGTCACCGTCGGCGGCCAGCCGGCCCAGACCCCGGAAGGCCGTGGGGGTCTGGGCCAACAGAGTCACCTCCTGCTCCACCAGCAGGTCGAGCAGGTCCTCCGGCACCCGGGCCACCGCCGGCTGCACCACCACCAGCCGGCTGCCGTGCAGCAGCGCACCCCACAGCTCCCAGACCGAGACGTCGAAGGCGTACGAGTGGAACAGCGCGACGACGTCGGTCTCGTCGGTGGCGTAGTGCTCCTGCGTGCTGTCGAGCAGCCGCAGCACGTTGGCGTGGCTGACGCAGACACCCTTTGGGCGGCCGGTCGAGCCGGAGGTGTAGATGACGTAGAGCGGATCGTCGGCGTCGTTCACCGGGGCCGGGTCGGTCTCCGGCTGGCCGGTCAGGTCGGTGCGGTCGAGCAGCACCAGGTGCCCGTCGTAGCCGGCCAGTGCGTCGGCGTGGGCACTCGTGGCGACCACCGTCCCGGCGCCCGCGTCGGCGAGCAAATACGCGATGCGCTCGGCCGGCTGAGTCGGGTCCAGCGGCAGGTAGGCGGCACCGGCCTTGAGCACGCCGAGCAGTGCGGGCACCAGGTCCACGCCCCGGTCCAGGCAGACACCGACCACCGTGCCCCTGCCCGCACCGGCGGCCCGCAGCTGCCCGGCGAGCCGGTTGGCCTGCGCGTTCACCTGCGCGTACGTCAGCCGGGTCGGGCCGGCGACCACCGCGACCGCGTCGGGTGCGGCAGCCACCCGAGCCTGGAACAGCTCGACCACCGTGCCGGTCACCGGCTCCTCGACGCCGGTGTCGACCACGCCCAGCAGCCGCTCCCGCTCGCCACCGGGCAGGTGGACCGCCTGCGCGTCACCGGCCGGGTCGGCGACCATCGCCGCCAGCACCGCCCGGTACATGCCGGCCAGCCGCTCCAGATTTGCCCGGGAGAGCACGTCGCTGCGGCTGGAGAGCTGGTAGTTGCCCCGGTGCGCGAAGACCGACAGCTCGAACTCGGTGGCACCGTCGCCGGCGCTGCCGACGACGACAGGCTCGGTGCCGGTCGCCGTCGCCGACTGCCCGGCCCGGGAGAAGTCCTGGTAGTTGAAGAGCACCCGCAGCAGCCGCTGACCACTGCCATGCTGGATCTCCGCCAGCGGGAACCGCCGGTGGGGCCAGAGGTCGACCTCCCGATCGAAGACCGCCGTCACCAGGTCGCGCCACGTCCGGGCGGTGCGTTCGTAGCCGAACGGCAGGGTGTTGAGATACATGCCCTGCACCCGGTCGGCCCCGAGCACCTCGGGCCGGGCGTCGCAGACCAGCCCGGCGTGGAAGCTCTGTTCGGTGGTGAGTTGACTGAGCACCTTCAGGTGCGCCGCGTGCAGCACCGCCTTGACCGAGACGCCGCCCTCGGAGGCGAACCGTGCGACGGCCTCGTCCAGGTCGGCGACGTCGACGGTGGTCGAGATGGCGGTCGGATCGCCGGGCTCACCCCAACCCGCGGGCAGCACGAACGGGCTGCGCCCGTCGACCACCGCACGCCAGTAGTCCCGGTCCTCGTCGGACGCCAGCGCGGACAGCTCGGCGGCGATGAAGTCGGCGTACCGCACCGCCGGCTGTTCGGTCTCGGTCGGGCTCCGCCCGTCGGCCAGGTCGGCGTAGACGGCCAACAGTTCGGCGAGCAGCTGTGCGGTGCTCCAGCCCTCGGTGACCGCGTGGCAGATGGTGAAGCTCAGCCACCAACTCGCGTCGCCGTCCTGGTGCGCGGCGACGCGCAGCAGTGGCGCGACAGGCAGGTCGAAGGGGGTGGCCCGCTCGGCCGCGACGAACTCCTCGAAGAGTCGCACCTGCTGATCCGCCGGCACGTCCCGACCGTCCACGACGGTCACCTGCGGGGTTACTTCGGCGTGTACGAGCTGCATCGGCACCGAATAGCCGGTCAGGTCGAACGAGGTGCGCAGGATCTCGTGCCGGGCGACGACCGTCGCGACGGCGGCCCGCAGCGCGTCGGCCGAGAACGGCCGCCCGTCGCGGACCTGGTGGGCGATGACGCTGTGGTAGGCCGCCCGGTCTCCGCTGGTGGCCAGCTCGACGAGCATGCCGAGTTGGGTCTGTGCGGCGGGGTAGGCGTCGGTGAGGCCGGCCGGTAGGGCGTTTCGGTCCGCGTCTCCCAGCAGCGCGAACGGCTGCACCGGGACCCACGAATCCTCGACCCCACCCAACGACGCCGCCAACCCACGCACCGTCCGGAACGCGAAAACATCCCGCACACTCGTCGGATAACCCGCCGCCCGCAACGCCCCCACCAACGTCACCGCCAGCATCGAATCACCACCGAGATCAAAGAAACTCGACTCGACACTGACCACGTCACGACCCAACACCCGCGCCCACACCGCAGCCACGGCCCGCTCCACCACCGACACCGGCGCCACAAACACACCCACCGGCTCATCCGTCACCGACGGCAACGGCAACTGCCGCCGATCCACCTTCCCATTCGGATCCACCGGCACCACATCGATCACCACCAACGCCGAAGGCACCAACACCTCCGGCAAGACCCCCCGCAACACCTCCCGCACACCCACCACATCAACACCCGAACCCACCGGCACCACATAACCGGCCAACACCCGCCGACCATCCACCTCCACCACCGCCGCCACCGCATCCCGCACACCCACACAGGACCGCAACGCCGACTCCACCTCACCCAACTCCACCCGCACACCACGCAACTTCACCTGCGCATCCAACCGACCCAGGAACTCCACCGTCCCGTCCGGCCGCCACGCCACCGCATCCCCAGTCCGATACAACCGCGACCCCACCGACCCAAACGGATCCGGCACAAACCGACCCGCCGTCAACCCCCCAGCCCGCAAATAACCCCGACCCACACCCACACCACCGACAAACAACTCCCCCCGCACACCGACCGGCACCATCGCGAGGTCTTCGTCGAGGACGTAGAGCCGCAGATTGGGGTGCGGTCCGCCGAGGGGCACCCGGGTCAGCTCGGCCAGGGCCTCCGGGTCGCACCGCCAACTGGTGACATCGACCGCCGCCTCGGCGGGCCCGTAGGTGTTGTGCAGTTCGCAGTCGGGCAGCGCCGCCAGGAACGCCCGCGCCACGTCGACCGGCAACTCCTCGCCGCCGACGCCGACGGAACGCAGCGAGGTGCACCGCTCGATGCCCTCGGCGAGCAACGCCGACACCATCGCCGGGACGAAGTGGGCGGTCGTCACCTGCTCCGCGATGATCAGATCGCGCAGGTACGCGGGGTCGCGGTGCCCACCCGGCCGAGCCACGACGATCCGCGCGCCGGCCGACAGCGCGGCGTACACCTCGGCCGGCGAGACGTCGAAGCCGATCTCGGTTTTCTGGAGGACGACGCCGTCCGGGCCGAGGCGGTAGACCTCCGGCAGTACGTGTTGGGTTCGGTTAACGAGGCCGGCGTGGGTGACCACCGCACCCTTCGGCCGACCCGTCGACCCCGACGTGTAAATCACATAACACGCGTTCTCCGGCCCCACCACCGCCGGCACATCCTCAGCAGACTCACCCGCCCACAACCCCGGCCGATCAACCAACACCACCTCAGCCGCCAACTCCGGCAACCCCGACACCAAACCCGACGACGTCACCACCACCGACGCCCCCGCATCAGCAACCATCAAACCCAAACGCTCAACCGGATAACCCGGATCCAACGGCACATACACACCACCCGCCTTATGCACCGCCAGCATCGCCACCACCTGCTCCACCGACCGATGCACACACACACCCACCAACACCTCGGCACCCACACCCACCGACCGCAAATACCGAGCCAACCTGTTCGCCGCCGCATTCAACTCCCCATACGACAACGACACCCCACCATCACAAACCGCCACCGCCCCCGCCCGAACACCCACCTGCGCCTCAAACGCCGAAACCACCACCCCCGACACCCGCACCACCGCACCCACACCCGCCCGCGACAACCACTCCGCCTCACCAGACGGCACACACACCACCCGCGAATCCCCACCCGGATCCGCCACCATCGACTCCAACACCACCCGAAACATCCCCGCCAACCGCACCAACCCCGCCGCACCAAACACCCGCCCATCAGCGACGAGACGGATCACGGTCGGGCTGGCACCGACGGACAGGACGAATTCGGTGGCGGCCACGTCGCTGGCGACCCGCCCGGCAACGGCCTCGTCGGCGTGCGTGGTGTGGCCATCGGGCGTCGGCGCGGCGCCCGGCCCGTCCGCGCCTCCCCTACCGGACGGGTCGGTACGAGGTTCGGTGTAGCCGAAGACGACGTCGATCGGGTGCGTGTTGACACCCGTCAACCGGCGCACCGCCGGCAACGGGAACCGCCGATGCGGCCACAACTCCACCTCACGGTCGAACACCGACCGCACCAGACCACGCCACGAACCCCCACCCCGCTCATGACCGAACGGCAACACATTGATGTACATCCCATGCACACGCTCCGCACCCCGCACCTCCGGCCGCGCATCACACACCAAACCCGTGTGAAAACGCCGCTCATCGGTCAACTGACTCATCACCTTCAAATGAGCCGCGTGCAGAACAGCCTTGACGGGTACGCCGAGGCTGCTGGCGAGCTGGCGCAACGCACCGTCCAGGTCGGCGATGTCCACCTCGGTGCGGCACACCTGCCGTGGGCCGGAGTCGGTCGCCGGGGTGCCCGGCAGGGTGAGCTTCGGCGTACCGGTCACGACTTCCCGCCAGTAGGCGGCGTCGGTCTCGGAGTCGAGCGCCGAGAGTTCGGCGGCCACGAAGTCCGCGTACCGGACGGCCACCGGTTCGGCCGGCGTCGGCTGCTCGCCGCGCTGCCGCCGGTGGTAGCCGTCGCGCAGGTCTGCCAGCAGGAGGTTGAGGTCCCAGCCGCCGGTGATCAGGTGGCTGACGGAGACGGTGAGCCACCAGGCCCGATCGTCCTCGCGATGGACAGCCACCCGCAGCAGCGGCGGCGGCGTCGCCAGGTCGAACGGCCGGTCACGCTCGGCGGCGACGTACGCGGGATGGCCGGTCGCCTCGGCATGCACCGCGACCGGCACCTGCGCCTCGGCGTGCACGAGCTGCATCGGCACCGAGTAGCCGGTCAGGTCGATCGAGGTGCGCAGCGTGTCGTGCCGGGCGACCAGCTCGGCGAGGGTGGCGCGCAGCGGCTCGACGTCGAAGGGCAACTCGTCGTGCACGCGCATGGTGTGCACGATGTGGTACGGCGTGGCGGTCTCGTCCTTGGCGATCTCCACCGCCATGCCCACCTGGGCCTGGGTCGCCGGGTAGGCGTCGGTGAGGCCGGCCGGTAGGGCGTTTCGGTCCGCGTCTCCCAGCAGCGCGAACGGCGCCACCGGGACCCACGAATCCTCGACCCCACCCAACGACGCCGCCAACCCACGCACCGTCCGGAACGCGAAAACATCCCGCACACTCGTCGGATAACCCGCCGCCCGCAACGCCCCCACCAACGTCACCGCCAGCATCGAATCACCACCGAGATCAAAGAAACTCGACTCGACACTGACCACGTCACGACCCAACACCCGCGCCCACACCGCAGCCACGGCCCGCTCCACCACCGACACCGGCGCCACAAACACACCCACCGGCTCATCCGTCACCGACGGCAACGGCAACTGCCGCCGATCCACCTTCCCATTCGGATCCACCGGCACCACATCGATCACCACCAACGCCGAAGGCACCAACACCTCCGGCAAGACCCCCCGCAACACCTCCCGCACACCCACCACATCAACACCCGAACCCACCGGCACCACATAACCGGCCAACACCCGCCGACCATCCACCTCCACCACCGCCGCCACCGCATCCCGCACACCCACACAGGACCGCAACGCCGACTCCACCTCACCCAACTCCACCCGCACACCACGCAACTTCACCTGCGCATCCAACCGACCCAGGAACTCCACCGTCCCGTCCGGCCGCCACGCCACCGCATCCCCAGTCCGATACAACCGCGACCCCACCGACCCAAACGGATCCGGCACAAACCGACCCGCCGTCAACCCCCCAGCCCGCAAATAACCCCGACCCACACCCACACCACCGACAAACAACTCCCCCCGCACACCGACCGGCACCGGCTGGAGTTCGTCGTCGAGCACTCGCAGGGTGAGGTTCGGGAAGGGGCGCCCCAGCGGCACCCGGGACACGTCGGCCAACTCGTCGGCGGTGCAACGCCAACTGGTGACATCGACGGTGGTTTCCGCCGGCCCGTAGGTGTTGTGCAGCTCGCAGTCGGGCAGCGCCGCCAGGAACGCCCGCGCCACGTCGACCGGCAACTCCTCACCACCGACCGCCACCGACCGCAGCGAGGTGCAGCCGGTGATGCCCTCGGCGAGCAGCGCCGACAACATGCTGGGCACGAGCTCGATCGAGGTGACCGACTCGGCGATGATCAGGTCGCGCAGGTACGCGGGATCGCGGTGCCCACCCGGCCGAGCCACGACGATCCGCGCGCCGGCCGACAGCGCGGCGTACACCTCGGCCGGCGAGACGTCGAAGCCGATCTCGGTTTTCTGCAGGATCACCCCGTCGGCACCGAGGCGGTTGATGGTGGGTGCGACGTGGGCGGTGCGGTTGACCAGGCCGGCGTGGGTGACCACCGCACCCTTCGGCCGACCCGTCGACCCCGACGTGTAAATCACATAACACGCGTTCTCCGGCCCCACCACCGCCGGCACATCCTCAGCAGACTCACCCGCCCACAACCCCGGCCGATCAACCAACACCACCTCAGCCGCCAACTCCGGCAACCCCGACACCAAACCCGACGACGTCACCACCACCGACGCCCCCGCATCAGCAACCATCAAACCCAAACGCTCAACCGGATAACCCGGATCCAACGGCACATACACACCACCCGCCTTATGCACCGCCAGCATCGCCACCACCTGCTCCACCGACCGATGCACACACACACCCACCAACACCTCGGCACCCACACCCACCGACCGCAAATACCGAGCCAACCTGTTCGCCGCCGCATTCAACTCCCCATACGACAACGACACCCCACCATCACAAACCGCCACCGCCCCCGCCCGAACACCCACCTGCGCCTCAAACGCCGAAACCACCACCCCCGACACCCGCACCACCGCACCCACACCCGCCCGCGACAACCACTCCGCCTCACCAGACGGCACACACACCACCCGCGAATCCCCACCCGGATCCGCCACCATCGACTCCAACACCACCCGAAACATCCCCGCCAACCGCACCAACCCCGCCGCACCAAACACCCGCCCATCAGCGACGAGGTCGAGGAATCCGCTGGCCGCGGTGACCTGGAGGGCGAACTCGGTGCCACCCTCACCGGCGACGGCCTCGAAGCCGACCTGCTCCTCGCTGTCGGTGTTGGCACGCCGGAACTCGGTGTAGTCGAAAACGACGTCGATCGGGTGCGTGTTGACACCCGTCAACCGGCGCACCGCCGGCAACGGGAACCGCCGATGCGGCCACAACTCCACCTCACGGTCGAACACCGACCGCACCAGACCACGCCACGAACCCCCACCCCGCTCATGACCGAACGGCAACACATTGATGTACATCCCATGCACACGCTCCGCACCCCGCACCTCCGGCCGCGCATCACACACCAAACCCGTGTGAAAACGCCGCTCATCGGTCAACTGACTCATCACCTTCAAATGAGCCGCGTGCAGAACAGCCTTGGGTGACACCTCGAGCGCCGAGGCCAGAGCGCGGATCCGTGGGTCGAGATCCTGGTAGCTGATCCGGTGCCGCAGCACCGTCCCGGGAGTCGCGGACTCCACGCCCCAGCCCGTCGGCGGGGCGAATCTGGCGTACTCGGAAGTGATCTTTCGCCAGTACGCCTCGTCGCCCTCCGAGGCGAGCGCCGCCCGCTCGCCGGCGACGAAGTCGGCGTACCGGACCGCGGTCGGCTCCGGTGCCTCCGGCGCCATGCCCACGCACCGCCGCTCGTAGCAGCTGAGCAGCTCGGCCAGAAGGGTGTTCAGGTCCCATCCACCGGTCACCAGGTGGCTGATCGCCACGGTGAGCCACCATCCGCCGTCGGTAGCGACGTGAGCGCTGACCCGCAGCAGCGGGGCGGGGTGCTCGGCGTCGAATGGCCGGGCCCGCTCGGCGTCGACGTAGCCGCGCAGGTGCGCCTCGGCCCGCTCCTCGTCCAGGCGCAGGATCCGTACGTCGACGGGGGCCTGGGCGTGCACGAGTTGCAGCGGCACCGAGTAGGTGTGCGGGTCGAAGGACGTACGCAGGGTCTCGTGCCGGTCGACGATGTCCTGCACGGCCGCCGTGAGCGCGTCGGCCGAGAAGGGCTGGCGACTGTGCACCCGGAAGCAGCGGACGATGTGATAGAGCGACCGCGTCGGGTCCTTCTGGATCTCCACCAGCATGCCGAGTTGCACCTGGGCGATGGGGTAGGCGTCGGTGAGGCCGGCGGGCAGGGCGGCCCGGTCGGCGTCGTCGAGCAGGGCGAACGGGGCCACCGGCTGGAACTCCGGTGCGACCTCGGCGGTGTCCTTGGCCGTCAGGTGGGCGGCCAGCGCGGCCACGGTGCGGTGCACGAAGACGTCTCGGACGCCAACCGGGAAGCCGGCTCCGCGGAGCGCGCCGACCAGGGCCACCGCTCGCAGTGAGTCGCCGCCGAGGTCGAAGAAGCTGTCCGTGACGCTGACCGTGTCCAGGCTCAGCACGCGTGCCCAGATCTCCGCGAGTTGCCGCTCCAGATCGGTGCGGGGAGCCACGTGCACCCGGCCGGTCGCCCCGACCGACGCGGCCAGGGCGGCCCGGTCGACCTTGCCGTTGGCGTTCAGCGGGATCGACTCCACCACGACCAGATCCGCCGGGATCATGTACTCCGGCAGTCGGCTCGCACATTCCTGCCGCACCCGGGCGGCCAGATCGGCGTCCGGCCCTTCGGGTACGTAGAAGGCGAGCAACCGCGCCTCTTCCGGATGGACCAGGGCCACCGTGTCGCGGACCCCGGCCACCACGCCGATCACCGACTCGATCTCACCCAACTCGATCCGGTAACCACGAACCTTCACCTGATGATCAACCCGGCCCACGAACTCCACCGCACCATCAGCCAACCGACGAACCAGATCCCCCGTCCGATACAACCGCGACCCCACCGACCCAAACGGATCCGGCACAAACCGATCCGCCGTCAACCCCGACCGACCCACATAACCCCGAGCAACCCCCACACCACCCACGAACAACTCACCAACCACACCCACCGGCACCAGATTCATCCACGAATCAAGCACAAACATCCGCATACCCGGCAACGCCCGACCAATCGGCACCACCGGCAACGTCTGCTCCACCCGCACCGGAAAAACACACGTACCCACCGACGCCTCCGTCGGCCCATACTCATTAACCAAATTCCCCGGACCCAGAATGCCCAACCACCGATTCGCCAACGCCGCCGGCAAACCCTCACCCGCCGCCACCACCACCGGCGCCAAACCAGCCAACCGCTCATCCGACAACTGCCGACCCAAAATCTCCAAATGACCCGGCGTCAACTTCAAGAAACTAAACGGCCCCGCCGCCGAAAGCGACTCCCCCAACTCCGCCAAATCCAGATCCTGATCCACCATGAACACCCGCTGGCCCACCACCAACGGCGCCCACAAATTCGGCACCTGCAAATCAAAAGCCACCGACGAAAACACCGACGACCCACCCGAACCACGACCAGCCAACTCCACCGACGCCCACCGAACATGATTCGCCAAACCCCGATGCGTAACCTGCACACCCTTCGGCCGACCCGTCGAACCCGACGTGAAAATCACATACGCCAAATCATCCAAATCCGCCACACCCGGCAACACCACCGGCTGCTGCGACACCACAGCCCGCTCGGCCACCAACACCTCTACCCCGGACGGGAACCGATCCGCATAACGAGCCGACGTCACCACATGAGACACACCCGCATCTGCCAAAATCGACCCGATCCGCCCGGCCGGATACGACGGATCCAACGGCACAAACGCCGCCCCCGCCTTCCACACCCCAAGCAGCGCCGCCACCAAATCGGCACCCCGATCCAGCAACACCCCCACAACACCACCACGACCAACACCCCGCGACACCAACCACGACGCAAAACCCACCGCCCGCGCATCCAACTCCGCGAACCCAACCCCGTTGACTGCCTCACCCGACGGCACCGCCGCCACCTGCTCCTCAAACCACCCCAACACCGACCCCGACAACGGCTCCACCACACCACCGCCATCGGCCAACACCACCGACACCTCACCCGCCGGCAAACACACCACCCGCGCATCCCCACCCGAATCCGCCACCATCGCCTCCAACACCACCCGATACATCGCGCCCAGGCGCAGGACGTTGGGGTAGCTGACGACGTGGGGGTCGCTGAGGATGCTGAGCGTCCCGTCCAGGGTGGAGACGTGCAGGTCGAACTCACTGGACGCCTCGTAGACGGCGTCGTCGAAGCCAACCCGGTCGGTGTCGACCTGCGCGAAGTCGAGGTAGTTGAAGAGGATTTCGATGGGCCGGGCGCCGTCGGTGAACCGCTGCACCGACGGCAGCGGGTAGTGCCGGTGCGGCCACAGCTCCAGCTCGGCGTCGAAGGTCTGCCGGATCAGCTCCGCCCAGGTGGCAGCCGGGCCACGGTGCACGATCGGCAACGTGTTCAGGTGCATGCCGTACACCCGGTCCGCGCCGGTCACCTCGGGCCGCCCGTGGCAGACCAGGCCGCTGGTGAAGACGAGTTCGCCGGTGAGCTGGCTCATCACCTTCAGGTGCGCGGCAAGCAGCACGCTCTTCAGTGCGGTGCCGGTGCTGCTGGCCAGGTCCCTGAGCCCGTCGAGCAGGTCGTGCAGCGGCACCCGGGTGCCGCACTGGAACTGGGGGTCGGACTCGGGGGCACCCCACCCGGTGGGCAACGCGAAGCGCGGGTACTCGACGACGCCCCGCCAGTACGCCTCGTCCTCGGCGGAGGTCAGCGAGGCCAACTCCGCGGCGACGAAGTCGGCGTAGCGCACTGGCAACGCGTCGACGGGCACCGGAGCACCGGTGTCCCGCAGCCGCCGGTAGTTGTCCAGGATCTCCATCAGCAGGGAGTGGTGGCTCCAGCCTTCGAGGATGCCGTGCGACATGGTCAGTACGAACCACCAGGCGTTGCCCTCGCCGATCGCACCGGCGACGCGCATCTGCGGGACCTGGTCCGGCGCGAACGGGTTGGCCCGTTCGGCGGCCATGAAGGCGCTCATCCGGGCCTCGGTGTCCGGGCCACGCAGGTCGAGCTCGGTCACCTCGATCGGCACCTCGGCGTGCACGAGTTGCAGCGGCACCGAGTAGCCGTTCAGGTCGAACGACGTACGCAGGATCTCGTGCCGGTCGACGACGGTCTGCACGGCGCGGCGCAACGCGTCGGGGACCAGCGGCTGCTCGTCGTGGATCGGGAAGGCTGAAACGTTGTGGTAGGTGTGCCGCTCGGTGTCGGCCATCGTCTTGACGAGCATGCCGAGTTGCACCTGGGCGATGGGGTAGGCGTCAGTGAGGCCGGCGGGCAGGGCGGCCCGGTCGGCGTCGTCGAGCAGCGCGAACGGGGCCACCGGCTGGAACTCCGGCTCGACGGGGGTCTGCTCCGCTTCAAGGTTCGCGGCGAGCGCGGCGACGGTCCGGTGCAGGAATATGTCGCGCACCGACGCGGGGATCCCGGCCGTACGCAGTGCGCCGACGAGAGCGATGGCGCTGATCGAGTGACCGCCGAGGTCGAAGAAGCTGTCCATCACGCTGACCGTGTCCAGGCTCAGCACCTGCGCCCAGATCTCCGCGAGCTGCCGCTCCAGGTCAGTACGCGGGGCCACGTGCACCCGCCCGCCACCGGTCACCGCCGCCGCCAGAGCAGCACGATCGACCTTGCCGTTGGCGTTCAGCGGGATCGACTCCACCACGACCAGATCCGCCGGAATCATGTACTCCGGCAGTCGGCCCTCGCACTCCCGCCGCACCCGCTCCGACAAGCCAACATCCGGGCCGTCCGGCACATAAAAAGCCACCAGCCGCGACTCGTCGCCATGGACCAGGGCCACCACATCGCGGACCCCGGCCACCACGCCGATCACCGACTCGATCTCACCCAACTCGATCCGGTAACCACGAACCTTCACCTGATGATCAACCCGGCCCACGAACTCCACCGCACCATCAGCCAACCGACGAACCAGATCCCCCGTCCGATACAACCGCGACCCCACCGACCCAAACGGATCCGGCACAAACCGATCCGCCGTCAACCCCGACCGACCCACATAACCCCGAGCAACCCCCACACCACCCACGAACAACTCACCAACCACACCCACCGGCACCAGATTCATCCACGAATCAAGCACAAACATCCGCATACCCGGCAACGCCCGACCAATCGGCACCACCGGCAACGTCTGCTCCACCCGCACCGGAAAAACACACGTACCCACCGACGCCTCCGTCGGCCCATACTCATTAACCAAATTCCCCGGACCCAGAATGCCCAACCACCGATTCGCCAACGCCGCCGGCAAACCCTCACCCGCCGCCACCACCACCGGCGCCAAACCAGCCAACCGCTCATCCGACAACTGCCGACCCAAAATCTCCAAATGACCCGGCGTCAACTTCAAGAAACTAAACGGCCCCGCCGCCGAAAGCGACTCCCCCAACTCCGCCAAATCCAGATCCTGATCCACCATGAACACCCGCTGGCCCACCACCAACGGCGCCCACAAATTCGGCACCTGCAAATCAAAAGCCACCGACGAAAACACCGACGACCCACCCGAACCACGACCAGCCAACTCCACCGACGCCCACCGAACATGATTCGCCAAACCCCGATGCGTAACCTGCACACCCTTCGGCCGACCCGTCGAACCCGACGTGAAAATCACATACGCCAAATCATCCAAATCCGCCACACCCGGCAACACCACCGGCTGCTGCGACACCACAGCCCGCTCGGCCACCAACACCTCTACCCCGGACGGGAACCGATCCGCATAACGAGCCGACGTCACCACATGAGACACACCCGCATCTGCCAAAATCGACCCGATCCGCCCGGCCGGATACGACGGATCCAACGGCACAAACGCCGCCCCCGCCTTCCACACCCCAAGCAGCGCCGCCACCAAATCGGCACCCCGATCCAGCAACACCCCCACAACACCACCACGACCAACACCCCGCGACACCAACCACGACGCAAAACCCACCGCCCGCGCATCCAACTCCGCGAACCCAACCCCGTTGACTGCCTCACCCGACGGCACCGCCGCCACCTGCTCCTCAAACCACCCCAACACCGACCCCGACAACGGCTCCACCACACCACCGCCATCGGCCAACACCACCGACACCTCACCCGCCGGCAAACACACCACCCGCGCATCCCCACCCGAATCCGCCACCATCGCCTCCAACACCACCCGATACATCGCGCCCAGGCGGCGCAGGGCGTCGTGGCCGACGTGCCGCCGGCTGGCCTGCAAGGTGAGGAAGCCGAGCCGACTGAACACGCCCAACGGGAACTCGGTGGGGCTGTCGTCGATGGACTCGGCGTAGTCGATGTCGTCGGCATCGATCTGGTGGAAGTCGTGGAAGCTGAACCGCACGTCGAGCATGCGGGCGTCCTCGCCGACCTCCCGTTGCAAAGTGGACAGCGGGTAGCGCCGGTACGGCCACAGCTCTAGCTCGGCGGCGAAGGTCCGCTGGATCAGCTCTTCCCAGGTGGCAGCCGGCCCGTCGTAGCCGACCGGCACGGTGTTGAGGTGCATGCCGTACACCTGGTCGGCGCCGGCTGCCTCGGGGCGGATGTTGCAGACCAGGCCGGTGTAGAACCGCTCCGCGCGGGTGAGCTGGCTCATCACCTTCAGGTGCGCGGCCAGCATGATCGACTTGAACGGCACGCCGAGGCGCCGGGCCAGGTCGCGCAGCGAGGATTCGAGGTCCTGCACCGGCACCCAGTGCTCGTGCTTGGCACCCTCCGGCGCGTCGGGGTCACCCCAGCCGGTGGGCAGGTCGTGACGGGCTCGACCGGCCAGGACGCCACGCCAGAACGCCCGGTCGGCGTCGCCGGTGACCGACCGCCGTTCGGCCGCGACGGCGTCGGCGAACCGCACCGACGGGATCGGCCGCGGCGACAGCGGCTCTCCGGCCCGGATCTGGTGGTAGTCGCGGACCAACTCCATGATCAGCGAGTGGTAGCTCCACCCGTCCAGGATCGGGTGGCACTCGGTGATGGTGAGCCACCAGCTGCCGTCCGCGCAGGTCCTGGCGTGCAGCCGCAGCAGCGACGGGCGATCGAGGTCGAACAGACGGGTCCGCTCGACCGCGATGTGGTCGCGCAGTTCCCGGTCCAGCTCAGCCCGCTCGGTGGCAAGGCTGTGATCGTGCGTGACGGTCAGCTCGGCGGTGCCGTGCACCAGCTGCATCGGCACCGAATAGCTGGTCAGGTCGAAGGAGGTACGCAGCACCTCGTGACGGCGCACCAGCAGTGCCGCGGCGGCACGCAGCGCGTCCAGGGAGAACTCCCCGTCGCCACGGACCCGGTAGCTGGTCACGTTGTGGTAGGGGTTCTGCTCGGTGTCGGACAGCAGCTCGACCAGCATGCCGAGCTGTCCCTGGGTGCACGGGTAGGCGTCCACCACGCCGACGGGCAGCGCGGCCCGGTCCGCCTCGCCGACCAGCTCGAACGGGGCGACCGTCGGCTCCGGCTCGGCGGCCGGCCGCGCGGTGAGCAGTTCGGCCAGCTCGGCGACGGTACGCCGCTCGAAGATGTCCCGGACCTCGACGTCGAAGTGCGCCGCCCGCAACGCGCCGGCCAGTGCCACCGCGCGGATGGAGTCCCCACCGAGGTCGAAGAAGCCGTCCTGCACACCGACCCGGTCCAGCCCGAGGGTGGCGGTCCAGATGTCGACGAGCTGTTGCTCCACAGTGGTGCGTGGGGCCACGTACGGGCGGTCGACGGCGGCCACCGAACGGCCCGGGGCGGGCAGCGCGGCCTGGTCGAGCTTGCCGTTGACGGTCAGCGGGATCCGGGGCAGCGGCATGAACGCCGCCGGGACCATGTAGTCCGGCAGCGTCCGGCCCAGCGCCGCGCGCAACTGCGAGGGGCGCAGCAACGTCGAGTTGTCATCGGCCACCAGGTACGCGGTCAGCCGCTGGTCGCCCGGGTTGTCCTCGCGCAGCACCACCACCGCGTCCCGGACGCCCGGCAGGACGGTCAGGGCCGCCTCGATCTCGCCCAGCTCCACCCGGTAGCCACGGATCTTGACCTGGTGGTCGATGCGTCCGACGAACTCCAGCCGCCCGTCGGCGTGCCGTCGGGCGAGGTCGCCGCTGCGGTAGAGCCGCGAACCGGCCGGCCCCCACGGGTCCGGCACGAACCGCTGCGCGGTGAGCTCGGCGCGACCGAGGTAGCCGCGGGCGACACCCGGGCCGCCCACGTGGATCTCACCCGGTACACCGATCGGCACCGGTCGGCCGTCGGCGTCGAGCAGGTGGACGGTGAGGTCCGACAGCGGTACGCCGATCGGGCTGGCCGTACCGCCCACCTCGGCGGCGACGACCCGGTGGTACGTGGTGTGCACGGTGGTCTCGGTGATCCCGTACATGTTGATCAGTTGCGGCGCGTCCACGCCACGGCTGGCCACCCACGATGCCAGCTCGGCGAAGTCCAGTTTCTCGCCGCCGAAGGTCACCACCCGCAGGGCGAGCCGGTCCACCCGAGCGTCGCCCTCGGCCGCCAGTCGGACCAGCGCGCGGAACGCCGTGGGCGTCTGGCAGAGCACCGTGACCCGGTGTGCGATCAGCTCGTCGAGCAACTCCTGCGGGGATCGGGCCAGCGCCCGGGGCACCACCAGCAGTCGACCGCCGTGCAGCAGACAGCCCCAGATCTCCCAGACCGAGAAGTCGAACGCGTACGAGTGCAGCAGCGTCCACACGTCGTCCGGGCCGAACCGGTAGTCGGCGGCGGTGACGGTCAGCAGCCGCAGCACCTGCCGGTGGGCCACCGCGACACCCTTGGGGCGGCCGGTGGAGCCCGAGGTGTAGATGACGTAGCAGAGGTTGTCCACGTCCATCGACACGGCCGGGTCGGCGGTCGGCTGGGCGGCCAGCTCCGCGGCGAGGTCCGGGTCGTCCAGCAACACCACGGTCCCACCGAAGTCGGCGAACCGGTCGCGGTGGGCGGTCGTGGTCAGCACGATCTCGGCCCCGGCGTCGTTGATCATGAAGTCGAGGCGTTCGTCCGGCGAGGCCGGGTCGAGGGGCAGGTACGCCGCGCCGGACTTGAGCACGCCGAGCAGGGCCGGAACCAGTTCGGGGCCGTGGTCGAGCTGCACCCCGACCAGCCGCTCGGGCCCGGCACCGTGGCCGCGCAGCCAGTGGGCGAGCCGGTTGGCGTCGGCGTTCAGCTCGGCGTAGCTACGGGTGGTGTCGCCCACCGTCAGCGCCGCCGCGTCGGGGTGGGCGGCCGCGATCGCCTCGAAGACGTCGTGCACGGTGCCGGTGACCGGGTCCGCGGTGACCGGCCCCCGGGTCACCACGGCCAGCTCGGCGGCACCGAGGATGGCCAGGTCGGACAGTCGGGCCGTCGGGTCGGCCGCCACCTGCTCCAGGAGCCGCACCAGGTGGTCGGCGGCGCGCTCGACGGTGGCCGGGTCGAACAGGGCGGTGGCGTACTCGATCCGGCCGCGCAGCCCGCCGTCGGCGCCCTCCATCATGTGCAGGGTCAGATCGACCTTGGACGACCGCAGGGGCAGCTCGACCGGTTCCACGCGCAGGTCGCCGGGCCAGTCGGTGGTGGGCGGCTCGGACTGGAGGGTGAACGCGACCTGGTAGAGCGGGGTACGGGAGAGATCCCGCTCCGGTTCCAGCTCGTCGGCCAGCAGGGCGAACGGGGCATCGGTGTGGTCGAACGCGCCCAGCACGGTGTCCCGGGTCTGCTCCAGCAGGGCGGCGAACGAGGGGTCGCCGCTCCACCGGGCCCGCAGCACCAGGTTGTCGATGCCGTACCCGACGAGGTTGTGCAGCTCCGCGCGACTGCGCGCGGACGACACCGTGCCCACGGCGAGGTCGGTCCGGCCGGTGTAGCGCGACAGCAGCACCTGGTAGGCGCTGAGCAGGGTGACGAAGACGGTGGTGCCAGCGTCGCGTGCGACCCCGCGCAACGCGGCGGAGAGCTCGGCGGTCAGCGTGAACGGCACCGACGAACCACGCCAGTCCCGGCTCTTCGGCCGGGTCCGGTCGGCCGGCAGCTCCACCGGCGTCAGCCCGGCGAGTTGGTCGCGCCAGTAGTCGAGCGACCGGGCCACCGGCTCGGCGCGCAGCCGGCCGCGCTGCCAGGCGGCGAAGTCGGCGAACTGCACGGCGGGCGCCGGCAACCAGGGCTCGACGCCGGCCCGGAGGGCGGCGTACAGCTCGGCCAGCTCACCGGTGAGCACCGCGAGGGACGGCGCGTCGCAGGCGATGTGGTGCAGCACCAGGGCGAGCACGTGCTCGTCGGCGTCCAGCCGGACCAGCACGGCCCGCACCGGCCAGTCCCGGGCCAGGTCGAACCCGGTCAGCGCAGTGTCGGCGAGCACCGCGTCGAGCGCCGCCTCCCGCTCGGTGCGCGGCCGGTTGGTCAGGTCCACCACCGGCAGGTCGCGGCGCGTCGGCGGGTCGATCACCTGGACCGGAGCGGTGCCGGCGAGGGCGTAGCGGGTGCGGAGGATCTCGTGCCGGGCGACCAGGGCGTCGAGGGCGCGGCCCAGCGCGTCGGCGTCCAGCTGCCCGCGCAGCCGCAGCGCGGAGGAGACCAGGAACTCGGCGCTGGTGGGGTCCATCCTGTTGAGGAACCACATCTGCTGCTGGCCGTACGACAGCGGCAGCTCCCCCGACCGGTCAACGGTCGGAATCCGGTCCCGGCGGCCGGTACGACGGCCGGCCAGCCGACGCTGGACGAGTTCTTCACGCAGGTTCGGCTCGTTGGCGATGCTGGTCATGCCGGGTACTCCTCGGATCGCGAAAGGTCGTGGGTGAGGTCGGCGGCGTCCAGCGCGTCGACCTCCGCTCGGATCAGGTCTTCGATGGCGATCGCCTGGGCGCGCACCGTGGGGTGCTCGAACACCAGCCGGATCGGCAGGTCGAGGTCGAACTCCTCCTGCAACCCGGCGATCAGCCGGGCGGCGAGCACCGAGTGACCACCCAGGAGGAAAAAGTCGGTCGTCGCGCCGATCCGCGCGTCGAGCAGCTCCGCCCAGTTCGCGGCGACCCGCTTCTCGACCACGGTCTGCGGTGCGACGAACTCGGCGGGATCGGCGGTGCCGTCGGCGAGCGCCGCGTCGAGCCGGCCGCGTAGGGCGTCCCGGTCCACCTTGCCGTTAGCGTTGAGCGGGATCCGCTCCACCGGCACGAAAAGACTCGGCACCATGAAGTCGGGCAACTGCCGGGCGCAGTACGCGGCCAGGTCGGTGGCCTCGCCGCGGTAGAAGGCGACCAGACGGTCCTGGTGGGCGAGGACCACGCAGTCGCGTACCCGAGGGTGTTGGGCGACGACAGCGCTGATCTCGCCGGGTTCGATGCGGTAGCCGCGGACCTTGACCTGGTCGTCCACCCGACCGACGAAGGCCATCGTGCCGTCGGGCCGCCAATGGCCCAGGTCGCCGCTGCGGTACAGGCGGGCGCCCGGCGGGCCGAAGGGGTCGGGCACGAAGCGCTCGGCGGTCAGCCCTGGCTGCCCGAGATAGCCGGTGGCCAGGCACGCACCACCGATGTACAGCTCGCCGACGGCGCCGACCGGCAGCAGCCGCATCGCGTCGTCCAGGATCCGCACCACGGTGTTCGCCATCGGCCGGCCGATCGGCACGATCTCGCTGGTCTGTGGTGCCACCACCGGGTACGCCGACATGATCACGGTGGTCTCGGTCGGGCCATAAGAGTTGATCAAGCCGCCCGGACCGAGGAGGTCGAGCCACTGGTTCGCCACCGACCGGCGCAGCACCCCACCGGCCACCCAGAGCTGACCGGCCAGCCGCTGCGCCTGCGCGGCGTCGACCTGCGCGGCCAGCAGCTCCAGGTG
The DNA here is from genome assembly GCF_045209745.1 of Micromonospora sp. NBC_01638. Lineage (NCBI taxonomy): Bacteria > Bacillati > Actinomycetota > Actinomycetes > Micromonosporales > Micromonosporaceae > Micromonospora > Micromonospora sp. NBC_01638. The sequence continues at coordinate 4,833,784 of NZ_CP109273.1, read as the reverse complement.
CGGCGGCGTCATGATGAAACGGTCGTACGGGCCGGCGGCCAGCAGCAGTGCGCCGAGCTGGGTGAGGTCGAACTCCTGCGGAAGCAGGGTCACCGGCTGCCCGGCCACCAGCGGCCCCCAGAGGTTGGAGATCGACAGGTCGAAGGCGATGGTGGAGAAGAGCGGGGCCCCGCCGCCGGCCGGGCGGCCGCCCCGGTCGCCGAGCGCCTCGGTCTCCGTGGCGCAGGCCAGGAAGTTCGTCACCGCCGCGTGGGAGAGCAGCACCCCCTTGGGGCGGCCGGTCGATCCGGAGGTGAACAGCACGTACGCCGTCTGCGCCGGGTCGAGGTCGCGAGCCGGCGCGGTGGGCGGCTCGGCACTGACCATCAGCCGGTGGGTGTCCACCTGGAGGGTGGGCACTCCGAACCGGTCGGCGTACCGCGAGTCGGTGACGGCGAGGCCGACGCCGGCGGCGTCGAGCAGGTAGCCGATCCGCTCGGCCGGGTACGAGGGATCCAGCGGAAGGCAGGCGGCACCAGCCTTCCAGCACCCGAGAATCGCGGCGACCAGGTCGGGTGCCCGCCCCAGCAGTACGGCGATGGTCGTGCCCGGCGCCACGTCGGACCGGCGCAGGTGGTTGGCGAAGCGGTTGGCCCGGTCGTCCAACTCTGCGTAGCTGGTGCGCGCGTGGCCGTGGCGCAACGCCACGGCCTGCGGTGTCGCCGCGCGGCGTGCCTCGAACAGGTCAACCACGGTGGTGGCGGGACGGGGCACCGTCGGCCCGTTCCACTCGTGCAGCAGCCGGTGCCGCTCGTTGGCCGAGAACGGGTCGAGCTGGTCCAGGCGGGCGTCCGGCTCGTCGGCGGCGGCGCGGAGCAGCCGGACGAAGTGGTCGGCCAGTCGTCGCACGGTTGCCTCGTCGAACAGCGCGGTGGCGTACTCGACGGCTCCGGCGAGCGAGCCGTCCGGTTGCGGCCACAGGTGCACGGTCAGGTCGGTCTTGGCCACGGTGGACGCCTGCCGCAGCGCGTCGATCGTGAGCGGGTCTTCGGCCACCCGGCCGGTGATCCCGTCCTCCTGGTAGTTCAGCGCCACCTGGTAGAGGGGGGTGCGGGAGAGGTCCCGCTCGCCGACCAGGTCGTACACCACCCGGTCGAAGGGCAGGTCCTGGTGGGCCAGGGCGGCGACGGTCCGGTCGCGGACCTCCCGGACGGTCTGGGTGAAGCTGGACGCCGGGTCCAGAGTGCAGCGCAGCACCACCGGATTGAGGAAGATCCCGGCGGTCTGGTCCAGTTCGGCGGGCCGGTGCCCCGAGGTGGGCGTGCCGATCGGCACGTCCCACTGCCCGGTGTAGCGAGCGAGAACCGTGGCGAAGCCGGTGAGCAGGGTCATGAACGGGCTGGCCGCGCAGCGCCGACCCAGCTCGGTCAGGGCGCCGGCGACCTCCGCCGCGACGGTGAAGCCGAGCATCCTGCCCTGCGCGTCCCGCCGGGCCGGGCGCGGATGGTCCAGCGGCAGCTCCAGCTGGGGCATCCCGGCCAGCGTCTCCCGCCAGTACGCCAACTCCCGCCCGACGACGTCGTCGGTGAGGTGTCGCTGCTGCCAGACCGCGTAGTCGGCGTACTGCACCCGCAGCTCCGCCAGGTCGGCCGGCCGTCCCTGCGCGGCGGCGTCGCACAGCTCCCGCAGGTCCCGGTCGAGGACCTCGGCGGTGCCGGCGTCGGACGCGATGTGGTGCACGGCCAGCACCAGCAGGTGATCACGGCCGGCGGCAATGGCCAGCCCTGCCCGCCACAGCGGGCCGGTGTGCAGGTCGAAGCCCCGGCCGAGCTGTGCGGTGATGAGTTCGGCCAACCCGCCGTGGCTGACGTCGCGCACCTCCAGGTCGGCCGCTCCCGGCGGCACGACCTGCTGCCGGGCCACGCCGTCGACCACCAGATAGCGGGTGCGCAACGGCTCGTGCCGTGCCTCGAGCGCGTGCAGGGCCGCCCGGACGTGGTCGGGGTGGATGGTGGCGGGCAGCCGTACGTGCACGGGGACGACCCACTCCTTGCTGCCCGGATCGAGCTGGTCGAGCATCCAGAGCCGGTGCTGGGCGGCGGAGAGTGGCAGGGGCCGGTCGCGTCCCACCGGCAGCACCGGCGAGTCCGCCGGGGTGGCCGCCTCCACCAGCCGGGCCTGCGCGGCCACGGTGGTGTGGGTGAGCAGATCGCGCAGCGTCACCGTGCCGCCGGCCCCGCTGAGCCGGCTCTCCAACATCAGCGTCACCAGTGAGGAGCCGCCGAGTTGGTAGAAGTCGTCGTCGACGCCGACCTGGTCGACGTCGAGCAGATCCCGCCAGATGGCCGCGACCGTCCGTTCGGCGGCGGTCCGCGGTGGACGCAGCGCCGGCCGGTCGAGAGGGTCGATTGCCGGCAGGGCGGACCGGTCGATCTTGCCGCTGGCGGTGAGCGGGAACTCCGCCACCGGCTGGAACACGGCCGGCACCAGCGCCTCGGGCAGCCGGCCGACGCAGAACGCCCGCAGGGCCGCCGGGTCGAGTGACCGCCGACCGGCGACGTACGCGGCGAGCTGCCGGCGACCGGCCGGGTCGGTGTACCCCACCACCACCGCCGCCTGGACGTCCGGGTGGGCGGCGAGCACCGCCTCCACCTCGGCCGGTTCGATCCGTACGCCGTTGACCTTGAGTTGGTGGTCAGCTCGACCGACGAACTCCAGGCTCCGGTCACCGCGCCACCGGACCTGGTCGCCGGTGCGGTAGAGGCGGGCGCCGGGCGTCCCGTACTCGTCGGGCACGAACCGCTCGGCGGTCAGGTCCGGCCGGTGCAGATAGCCCCGGCCCAGGTTGGCCCCACCGACGTAGAGCTCGCCGACCACACCCACCGGCACCGGTCGTCGGTCGGCGTCGAGCACCTGGACGCGGACGTCGGGCAGCGGCCGTCCGATCGGCACCGGCCCGGTCGGCTGCGCCGTGTCCACCGGGTGGGCGGTCACGTCGATGGCGCACTCGGTGGGGCCGTAGGTGTTCCACACCCGCACGTCGGGCGTGACCGCCAGCCGCCGGCACAGGTCGGCGTGCAACGGTTCCCCGGCCGAGAAGACCAGTCGCAGACTGGTGCAGTCGGCCCAGCCGGGCTCGTCGACCAGCCGACCGAACACCGACGGCACTCCCTGTAGGACGGTGATCCGGTGCCGGATGACCGCGGCGACCAGGGCGGCGGGATCCCGGTGCGCCCCGTCCGGGGCGAGCACCACGGTGCCGCCGCTGGCCAGCGGGGCGAAGAACTCCCAGCCCGCCGCGTCGAAACTGACCGAGGTCTTTTGCAGCACCCGGTCGCCAGGGCCCAGGCCGTGCTCCCGGATCGTCCAGGTCACCCGGTTGCCGATTCCGCGGTGGGTGATCAGCACTCCCTTGGGCTGGCCGGTGGACCCGGAGGTGTAGATGGCGTACGCCACCGAGTCCGGGTCGGGTGACCGCACCGCGGCGGTGTCCGGGCAGGCCGCGATCCGCGCCCGGTCGGCGTCCAGGCAGACCACCTGGCCGGGCGTCGCCTCGTCGCGCAGCGCGTTGCGGGTGAGCAGCACTCCGGCCCCGCTGTCGGCGAGGAGCCGCCGCCGCCGTTCGGCGGGGTGGGTCGGGTCCAGCGGCAGGTACGCGGCACCGGCACGCCACACTCCCAGCAGCGCGACCACGAGGTCGACGCCGCGGTCCAGGTTGACCGCGACCAGCGATTCCGGACCGACACCCAGCTCGGCCAGGTGCCGCCCGAGCTGGTTGGCCCGCCGGTCCAGCCCGGCGTAGTCCAGCCGCTCGGTGTCGCTGCTCACCGCGATCGCGGTGGGGGTCAGCGCGGCCTGCCAGGCGATCAGCTCGGACAGGGTGCCCGCCCCCTGGGTGGCGGCTGCGGCTGCGGGCGCCGTTGGCGGAACGATGCTCATGGTGCTCCTCCGGGGGACCGGGCGCGGGCGTGGGATCGGATCAGGTGGTCAGGCCGTGGCCTGGGACTCCATGCGCTGGCGCAGGCTCAGCGGCCGCATGTCGGTCCAGATCTCGTCGATGCGGGCCAAGCACTCGTCGCGGGTGCCCTCGGTGCCCTCGGCACGCCAGCCGGCGGGCAGATCCCGGTCGGTCCACCAGACCGAGTACTGCTCCTCGTCGTTGAGCACCACTCGGTAGCTGCGGTTGTCCGTCATTGCCACTCCTTAAGGGATCCGGTGGACGCCACGGTGGCGTCCACCACGGGTAGGAAGTCGTCGACGCGTACGCCCAGGCGCCGCCGTACGGCGGTGGCGCGGACGTGCTCGGCGAGCACGAGATCCAGCACGCCGAGGCCGAACGGGGACACCACCACCGGTACGTCGTCGACGGGCAGCCGCGCCTGGCCGCCGGCCAGCGTGCCGATGGTGGCGTGGATGAAGTTCCGGCCGCCGGTGAGCTGCTCGGCCAACTGCAACGAGGTGCCCTCTCGGCAGGCGTGATCGGGGTCGTCGACCACGTTGCGCGCGGTCAGCAGCCCCTCGGGGAGCAGGTCGCGCAGGGACAGGTGCAGCAGCATCGCGCCGGGCCGGCAGGCGGCCAGGTCGAGGTGGGGCTCGGTGGCGGTGGTGGCGATCGAGACCAGCCGGTGCGCGGCCATCGCCTCTTCGGCAGTCCCGGCCAGTGTCGTCGGCGTCCCCGGCAGCAGGGTCCGGGCGACCTCGGCGAAGGCCTCGGCCCGGCGGGGGTCGGTGTCGAACAGCGTCAGCGCCAGCGGAGGGGCGATGGTGCCCGCCACGAACCGCAGCACCTGCTGGTTGATCAGCCCGCAGCCGATCAGGGCCAGACCGTCCGGGCGGCGGTGCGCGGTGAGCAGGCCGGCCGCGAGCGCCGCGCTCGCCGCGGTACGCCGGGCCGAGATGACCGAGCCCTCGACCAGGGCCACCGGGTGGCCGGTACGCATCGAGTTCAGCAGGATCGCCGCGCTGGCCCGCTCCAGCCCTGCGGCCAGGTTGCCGGGGAAGGAGGAGATCCATTTGATGCCGCTCACCGGTGGGTCGGCGCCGAGGTAGGCGGGCAGGCCGATGATGCGGTCGCGGGGTTGCTGCGGGAAGCGCAGGAAGACCGAGTGCGGCAGGCTCGTGCGGCCCTGCTCGTGCAGCAGGTACGCGTGCCGAACCAGATCCACCACCCGGGCGTCGTCGCCGTCGAGGATGTCCCGCACCACAGCCCGACCGATGATCAGCACGTAGCGTCCTTCCACAGGTGGGTGATCTCCCCGAAGTGCCCGGAAACCCATTGATCGGAATAGATCGTGTCGAGGTAGCGGTCGCCGTTGTCGGGCAGGATCAGCACGGCGGTGGCGCCCGCCGGGATGTCCGCCATCCGTCGGCGCAGTGCGGCCACGGTGGCGCCGGAGGACCCGCCGGCGAGGATGGCCTCCCGGTGCAGCAGCAACCGGCAACCGACCACGCAGTCCAGGTCGGAGACGTGCATGATCTCGTCCGGGGTGGCGTCGGCGGCCAGCGGCGGCACGACCGAGGCGCCGTGCCCGGGGATCAGCCGGGTCGCTGGCTCGTCGCCGAAGATGGCGCTGCCCACCGCGTCCACCGCCACCACCCGCGTGGACAGCCCGTGGTCGCGGAGGTAGCCGACGCAGCCGACCAGCGTCCCGCAGGTGCCGGTGGAACAGAACAGATAGTCGATCCGCCCGTCGAGCGCGGTCACGATCTCGGCCATCGTCTGCCGCTGCGCGGCGGCATTGAGCGGGTTGGCGTACTGGTCCGGGCGGTAGGCGTGCGGGACCTGCTCGCACAGCTCGCGGACGCGGCGCTGCCGGGCCGGCAGGTACTCGCCGGTGACCGGGTCGGGGTGCTCGACCATCTCGATCTCCGCGTGGTACGCGGTCAGGATCGCGAGGTTCTGCCGGGTGGTCTTCGGGTCGACCACGCAGATGAACCGGATCGCGTAGTACGCACAAACCTGAGCGAGGCCGATGGCCAGATTGCCCGAGCTGGACTCGACGACCACCGATCGGCCGGGCACCAGCTCCCCGGATTCGACCTTGGCGCGCAGCATGCTCAGCGCGGTGCGGTCCTTGATGCTGCCGCCGGGATTGAAGCGTTCGAGCTTCACGAATAACCGGGAGGGGAACTCCGGAAACAACCGGACCAGCTGTACCAGCGGTGTGTTCCCGACCGTCGAGAGGATGCCCTCGCGCACCGTTCCTCCCTCCACAAGTGACCTACCAATGCCACGAAGTTGTCAATCAGCGCTATACCGCCCCTATACCGGTGCCTCGGGCGGCCACCGCCGGGCCTGGGTCCGGCCGGCGACGGGGGTCGCGCCGGCCGGATCCGGCCCGTGCGGCGGACGCGCCGGCCCGGCAGCACGGGGGCGCCGCGGGCCACGCCGCACCGGTCTATCGGGTGCCGAGCGCCAGCAGTTCGCGCAGTTCCGCCTGGTCGACCATCGGCGCCAGGGACACCACCGTCTCCGGCGCCGTGCAGGCCACCCGCAGCATCTGGAGGAAGTGCCCGGCCAGCCGCTGCACGGTCGCCTCGTCGAACAGGTCGGTGTCGTAACCGAACTCCGCCTGGAGCCGGCCGTCCTGGTACTGGGTGAGGGTCGCCGACAGGTCGAACTGGCCCTCGTCGTACGGGATGTCCAGCAGCCGGATCTGGCGCCCGGCGAACGCGTGCCGCCGGGTGGTGTAGTTGTCGCCGTGCTGGTGAGCCAGCAGGGTGACGGTCACCCGCACTGGCGGATCCTGGTTACGACGGCCCGATCGGAGCAGCGGGAACGGGTAGGCGGCATGGGCTACAGCGTCGGTCAGCTGTCGGCTCGCCGCGGTGATCGCCATGGCGAACGTGGTGTCCGCGTCGAACGATCCACGCAACGCGATCGTGTTGATCAACATGCCGACCACCCCGCGCAGCGCCCGTCCCCGACGCAGCGAGGCCGGACAACCGACGGTGAGCTCCCCCAGACCGGTGTAGCGGTACATCGTCGCCTGGAACGCGGCGAGCACGACGCTGTACGGCGTCACCCCGGCCGCCGCCGCGGTCTCCCGCAGCCGGCGGGCGAGGTCGTCCGGGAGTTCCTGACTGAACGCGCCGCCGCGGAACGAGCGCACCGGCGGACGGGGCCGGTCGGTCGGCAGGGTGGCCGCCGTGGCGCCGTCGCAGACCTGATCCCAGTAGGCGCGCAGCCGCTCGCCGCGCTCGCCGGAGAGGGCCGCCCGCTCCCGGGCCAGGAAGTCGTCGTAGCTGCCGGAGACCGGCTGCAACTCCACCGACCGCCCGGTCTGCAACGCCCCGTACGCGCCGTCCAACTCCTGCCAGACGATCCGCTGCGAGTGGAAGTCGGTGGCGATGTGATGGATGACCACCACCAGCACGCAGTCGGTGCGCCGCCGCAGCAACGCCACCCGCATCGGACCGTCCTGCGCCAGCCGTAGCGGCTGGTCGCCGAACTCCTGGCAGCGGCGCAACAGCCCGTCGTCGTCCAGGTCGGGAACATCGTGGACCTCGACCTCGCACCCGAGGTCGGGATCGACGACCCGCACCGGCCCCTGATCCGTCTGCACGAACCGGGACCTGAGCAGGTCGTGCCGTGATCGCACCGCCGCCACCGCCCGGCGTACCAGGTCGAGGTCGAGCACCGGTTCGACGTGCAGACCGTGGACCACATTGCTGGCCGGGCTGTCCGGGGCCAACCGGTGGACCAGCCACAGCGCTCGCTGCCCGACCGACAGCTCCCGGACGTCCTCGGTCACACCGGAGACCTGGCGGAGAGAACGAAGTCGCTGAGATCCTGGACCTTGGCGAAGCTGCCGACCAGCTCGTCCGGCACCTCGATGTCGAAGTGGGTCTCCACGGCGGCGAGCAGGTCGACGAGCTTGAGGCTGTCCAGCCCGAGGTCGACGAAGGTGTCGTCGGCGTTGATCTTTCGGTCGACGTCCTCGGTCATCAGCTTGCGGGTGAGCGATACGACGTCGAGGGACACCTGGTTCACGGTCATCGTCATGGTGCATGTCCTTTCGTAGGAAGGGGTCTTGATCGGAGTGGTCAGGGCATCCGGATGATCTGACCGGCGTAGGCGAGTCCCGCCCCGAAGCCCAGCAGCATCACCCGGTCGCCGGGGGTGGTCCGACCGCTCTCGTACAGCCGGCTGAGCGCCAGCGGCACCGACGCGGCCGAGGTGTTGCCGGTGTCGATGATGTCCTTGGCGACCTTCTCGTCCGGGATCTGGAGGATCTCGGCCAGCTGGTCGACGATGCGGAGGTTCGCCTGGTGCGGCACGAACCAGTCGATGTCCGAGAGCTCGACGCCGGCGGAGGCGCACACCTTGCGGGCCACCCTCGGCACGTTCTTGGTCGACCAGCGGTAGACCAGGGGGCCGTCCATCTTGGCGAACTCGCGGCCGTTGGCGTCCCACTTGGTGCCGAGGATGTCGGACCGCGAGCCGTCGCTGCCCCACACGGTCGGGCTGATTCCGTCGACCTCCGCGGGGGAGACCACCGCGGCACCCGCACCGTCACCGAAGATGACGTACGTCGCCGGGTCCTCCGGGTCGATGAAACGGCTCAGTTGTTCCGCCCCGACGACCAGCACGTTGCGGGCGCTGCCCATCCGGATCTCGTTGGCCGCGATCCCGATCGAGTAGGCGAAGCCGGCGCAGGCGGCGTTCAGGTCGAACGCGCCGGTGGCGGTGATGCCGATCCGGCTGGCTACCTCGGGCGCCCCGCCCGGGATGCGGTCCTTCTTCGTCGCCGAGGCGAGGATGACCAGGTTCACGTCGGCCGGGTCGACGTTCGCCATGGCCAACGCCTTTCCGCCAGCCTCGGCGGCCATCATCGTCACGGATTCCTCCGGCCCGGACCGGTAGCGCGACCGGATGCCGGTCCGCTCCTCGATCCACTCCGGAGTCACACCGGCTTCCTCGGCGATCTCCTCGTTGGTGATCAGCCTGCTCGGCCGGTACGCCCCGAGCCCGGTGATTGCCGCACCTGTCATCTGTGCCATCGCCTCCTCCGCACCACGCCTGGTCGGCGTCCTGGTGGCACCGTCCGGAGGCAGTGTTCGGCGGGGCTCTCATAACTTCTCTACATCGCGCCCGGTATGGAAAAGAGATAGCCCGGCCCCGGACCGTACGGCGGAAGTGTGTCGCCGCAGGCGGGCACGCCGATTCCGAGGGAGCGCGCATGGAGGAGTTCCGAGCAAAGGTCGCGGTCGTCACCGGAGCCGGTTCGGGCATCGGCCGGGCGCTGGCGGTCGAGCTGGCCGCCCAGGGCGCCCGGTTGGCCCTCTCCGACGCGGCGGAGGAGGGCCTGGCGCAGACCGCGGCGAGCTGCGCCGAGCGGGGAGCCGAGGTCCGCACCTACCGGTTGGACGTCACCGACAGGCTGGCGGTGCAGGCCCACGCCAAGGAGGTACGCGCCGACTTCGGCGGCGCCGACGTGGTGATCAACAACGCCGGGGTGACTCTGTTGGCCTCGATCACCGAGGCCGAGTGGGACGACATGCGGTGGGTGCTGGACGTCGACTTCTGGGGCGTGGTGCACGGCACCCGGGCGTTCCTGCCGCTACTCGTCGCCTCCCAGGGCCACCTGGTGAACATCTCCAGCATGTACGGGTTGACCGCGGCACCGGCGCAGAGCGCGTACAACGCGGCCAAGTTCGCCGTCCGGGGTTTCACCGAGGCGGTGTTGCAGGAGATGCGGGTCGGCGACGTGCCGGTGAAGGTCAGCTGCGTCTACCCGGGCAAGGTGCGGACCGACATCTTCAGCAACGCCCGGGCCGCGAAAGGGCTCGGCTACGGCGGGATCCGGGAGCGCTTCGCCCGGGAGGCGACGACCTCGGCCGAGCAGGCCGCACGGCTCATCCTGCGCGGGGTCCGGCGCAACCGGGTGAAGATCGTCGTCGGGGCGGACGCCCGCCGGGTCGACCTGCTCACCCGGTTGCTCGGCACGGCCTATCCCCGGATCACGGCGCGCCGGGCCCGGACGCAGGCGAGCCAGGTCCGCCTGGAGGCCATGCGGACCCGGCTCGCGGCACAGCGGGTCAGAACGTCAGACCACCGTCAACCGTGACGACCTGCCCGGTCAGGTAGGAGGCCCGCTCCGACAGCAGGAACGTCACCACCGGGGCGATCTCCTCCGCCTGGCCCAGCCGGCCGAGGGCGGTCCGCTGCTGGACGCCCACGGCCAGCCCGGCAGGCAGGTCGTTCAGCATGTCAGTCTCGATGAACCCCGGCGCCACGGCGTTGACCCTGATCCCGTACGGGCCGACCTCCTTCGACAGCGCCTTCGTGAAGCCGATGATGCCGGCCTTCGAGGCCGAGTAGTTGGTCTGGCCCGGGCTGCCGGTGATGCCGGCTACCGAGGACACCGTGACGATGGCGCCACCACGACGCCGCATCATCCGGCGGATCGCCGCCCGGCACACGTTGTAGACACCCCCGAGGTTGACGTCGATCACCGACTGCCAGTCCTCGTCGGCCATCATCGCCACCGGTCGGTCACGGATGATCCCGGCGACGGTCACCAGGGCCGCGATCTCGCCCAGGTCCCGCTCCACCCCCGTGACGAAGTCGCGCACCTGCGCGGAATCGGCGACGTCTACCTGCCGGGCCAGCACCCGGGCACCGGTCTCCAGCACCTCCGCGGCCACCTTCTCGGCGGCCTCCCGGCTGCTCTGATAGCAGAAACCCACGTCGTACCCGTCTGCGGCGAGCTGCCGGACCACGGCCCGGCCGATCCCTCGGGATCCGCCGCTGACCAAGGCGACCGGTCGTCGAATTTCACTCATGTCGACTCCTTGACGTCGGAGACCCCGGCCAGGACGGCGGGGCGAAGCGCAGCCGCCGGGCGCACCGCGCCGACCAGACGACCGACCTGCATGACCACCTCGGTGCCGACCACGCTCTCGCCCCGAACGAAACCCGTGTCGGCGATCAGCCGGATCAGCTCGACCCGGTGCTCGACCGTCTCACCCGGCAGCACCGGCCGGCCGAAGCGGATCCCCTCGAAGGCACCCGCGATCGGCACTCCGTCGGTCAGCACGGCGGGCATCGGCCGGTCGTGCCTGATCAGCACCAGCGCGGCCTGGCCCCACGACTCCAACAGCAGCACGGCAGGCAGCGGCCGGGTCCCGGTCACCGTGTAACTGCCCACCAGCCGGCTCCGGGGTACCAGTTCGCTGACTCGGTCGACCAGGAGCATCGGCGGTCGGTGCGGGATGAGCCGTCGAATGTCGTCGCGGTCGAGCATCAAGGGTTTCCTTCCTGATAGCGCAACACCACCTCGGCGGCCGGTACGCCGGACACGGCGACCGTGCCCCGGCGTAGCCCGCCGTCGCGCCGGATGGTGATGACCAGCTCGTCGTCGAGATCGATCGTTCGGAGGAACCGGCAGGACACCAGCTCGGCGAGGATCTCCGACGGCATCGCCGCGAGGACGGCGCGGTGCACGTACTCGACGATGTAGACACCGGGCAGCAGGGGGAAGCCGGGATAGTGCCCGGCGAAGACCGGGTCGTCCCGGTCGGGCCGAACTCGACCGACGATCTCGTCCCCGCTGGCGTGGTCGAGGTCGATCCGCGCGTTGGTCGCGCACTCGGGCGGGATCAGGATGGTCACTCACTGACCGTGCTGGCACCGGCTATATCTTCTCCATACGCCGGGAGCACGGCGGAAACGCCGGGGATCCGCAGGCGCGGCTATGCCGACAACGCCGATCTGGCGGTCACCACGCGGTGGTCCACCGGGTCGGCCTTCTCCCGCGCGAAGACCCGCACCAGGTCGTGGAAGCGGTGTCGCTGCCGGCGCCCGCCGTCCGAGCCCGCGATCTCCAACAGCCGGGCATCGACCAGGCTCTCGGCCACCTCCTCCCCCACCCGGCGCGTCACGCCGAGCACCCGGGCGGCGGCCCCGATCGGGAAGACGGCCGTTTTCAGCAGTGCCAGCCGGCGCAGCGCGACCTGACTCTCGACCTCCAACTCCTGATAGCTGCCCTCGATGCGGGCCCGCACGTCCAGCGTCCCCAGCCGTAGCTCGTTGAGACGGAACCGTTCGTCGGCCAGCCGCTGCGCGAGGTAGCGCAGTGACCAGTGCGGCCGAGCGATGAGCCGCGCCGCAGCCACCCGGATGCCGATCGAGAGCCGCCCGCACAACTGCACGATCCGGTGTGCGGCACCGGGCTCGGCGGCCACCCGCGACAAGCCGACGATGGTGGCGAACAGCTCCAGCGCCTGCGCCGGATCGAGGATGCCCACCTCGACGCGGGTGACACCGGGCAACTCGGAGAGGCGGCCACGACAGGTCAGGATCACCCGGCAGGACGGATCACCGGGCAACAGCGGGCGGACCTGCGGATAGTCGGCAGAGTTGTCGAGCACCACCAGGACCCGGCGGCCAGCCAACTGGCTGCGGTAGAGGCACTCGCGTTCGTCGAGGCGCCTCGGAATGGCCTCCTCGGCATTGCCGAGGCTCCGGAGGAACCAGCCCAGCACGTCGCCCGGGTCGGTGGCGTTGCCCCGGGTGCCGCCGAGGTCGGCGTAGAGCTGCCCGTCCGGGAACTCGCTGCTGCACAGGTGCGCGGCCCGCAGCGCCAGCGCCGACTTGCCGACGCCGGCCATCCCGGTCAGCAGCGTCCGCTGCGGAGCGGACGGCGACGTCTCGGCGAGCAGCCCGGCCAGCGCCCGCAGCTCCTGCTCCCGGCCGCAGAAGTCCTGCGCCCCGGGCGGCAGCATCGCCGGTCGGACGTCGCGCCAGCCCGGTCCGGCCCGCGGTGCGACCGCGACGTCGGGCATCCCGGGGCCGGCCAGCACCGTCTGGTACGCCTCGGCCAGGGCCGGGCCCGGATCGGCACCCAACTCGTCGGCGAGCACCCGCCGGCCCTGGTGGTAGACGGCCAGCGCGTCGGCCTGGCGGTCACATCGCAGCAGCGCCGTAATCAAGTGGCTGCGCAGTTGCTCGTGCAGCGGCTGCGCGGCGACCAGATCGCTCAGCTCCACCACCAGGTCGGCCTGCCGGCCCAGCATCAGGTCGGCCGTGATGCGATCCTCCAGGACCGCCATCCGCACCTCGGCCATCCGGGGCGACTCCGCCTCGATGAGGTAGTCGGTGACGTTGCTGAGCGTCGCTCCGCTCCACAGCGCCAGCGCCTCGTGCAGGTCCCGCGCGGCCTCCTCGTGCCGGCCGGAGCGCAGTGCGTCCCGACCCAGTCCGGCCAGCCGCTCGAACTCGTCGATGTCGAGTCGGCTGTCCCCCGTCCGCAGCAGGTACCCGGACCACTGCCGGACGATCTCCACCTCGTCGCCGAGATATTTCCGCAGGCGGGAGACGTAGTTGTAGAGCTGGGCGGCGAATGTCGCCGGCGGGTTTTCGTCCCACAGCAGCTGGCAGAGACGCGCGTCGGAGACTATTCGCCCTCGGGCGAGCAACAGGACGGCCAGGACGGTGCGCTGCTTGGCGCCGTCCAGCGGGACCTCACCGCCGTCGCGCCAGGCGCTCACCGGCCCCAGTACGCGAAACTCCACAGTCGCTCCGATCGGGTCAGCCCATCGAACAGTCGGAGACTCGACCACCGTCGCGCGTCGACGCATCTGTGCCGGGCACCCAAGTTCCGTCGTCCGCACCCGCGTGATGTCGCCACACCACCGACACCCGCCCCCGGTCCCACCCTCCGGGCGGTCATCACCGACTGTCGTCCGGGCAGCACCGGAAAGTGCGCGAACTGCGGCGACCAGCCAGGTCGACAAGAATTTGGGTGGATCCCACGCATGAGTTACCCGCCGCCGCTTGGCACCCTCAATTCGATGAACACCACGGACGCCGACGGCCCACCCAGCCTCGCTCCGGCCGAGTCGCCCCGACTCCGCCAGAGCTGGTGGGCGCGGGGCTTGGCGCTGCACGAGCGGGTGACCGGCGGCGGCGGTACCGACCCGGTGGACACCGGGCGGCTCGGGCACGCGCGGCGGCGGCTGGATCTGTGGCGGGCCGACCGCGGCCCGGAGCTGGACGTCCGGCTGGGCGAGCTGGGCGTCGACGAGGACCGGTTGCTCACGTTCCTCGCCGAGGAGGACGGGCACCTCGCCGCGCGGGTCGGCCCGCCGCCCTGGGCGGTCCTGATCGAGTCCGCGGTGCGCGCCGCCGCACCGCCTCCGTCGGTGCCGGTCCCAGCGGACTGGAGGACGGCGTTCGCCCTGCCGTTGCGCCCGTTGGTCGACCAAGCGAGGGCTCGCTTCCGCCGGGACGCCGGCCCGGTGACCGACGCCCAGGTCGACCTGGGCGCGCTGGATGCCGCGTTGGGGGCCACCCTGGAACGGCAACTGGCCGCGCTGGCCGCCCGTACCTTCGTCGAGGAGCTGCACCGCCGCAGGACCGCCGGCCTCCTCCAGGGTGCCGACAGTCGCGCCCGATTCGTCGACTTCGTCCGCCAGCTTGCCACCCCGGCAGGGCTGGCTGCGCTGTTCACCGATCTTCCGGTCCTGGCCCGGCTGCTCGGGCAGGCCACCGCGCACGTCACCGACGCGATGCTGGAGCTGCTCGCCCGGTACACCGCCGATCGGAACTGCCTGGTCGACAACCTCCTGGGCGGCGTCGACCCCGGCCCCCTGGTGGCCGTCGACGACCGGCGGGGTGATCCGCACCGGGCCGGCCGGACCACCACCGTGGTCCAGTTCGCCGACGGCCGGCGGTTGGTCTACAAGCCCCGGGATCTCACCCACGACGACCGGCTGGCGGCCTTCGTCGGCTGGATGAACCGGATGGTGCCCACCGTCGGCATGCGAACAGCCGCCTGCCTGGTCCGCCCGGAGTACGGCTGGACCGAGTTCGTGATCGCGGCACCGCTGGCCGACCCGGACGGCGCGGACCGCTTCTATCGACGGCAGGGCGCGCTGCTGGCGCTCGCCCACGCGCTCAACACCACCGATCTGCACTACGAGAATGTGATCGCCAGCGGCGAGGACCCCGTGGCCATCGACGTCGAGACGTTGTTCAGCCCCAGTTGGCGGCCCGCAACCCAGAGCGGCGATCCAGCCGCCGACCTGCTCGCCGCCTCGGTGCACCGAACCGCGTTGCTGCCGCTGATCGTCGTCGGTGAGCAGGGCATCATGGACCTGTCCGGCGCCGGCGGCGACGAGGGCCGGCAGAGCCCGGTCAGTCGGATCGACTGGGCGGACCCGGGCACTGACCAGATGCGCCTGGTACGTCGCGCATCCGCCTTTGACGGTGCCTCGAACCGCCCCCGGCTCGGCGACCGGGTGATCGATCCGGAGGACCACGAGGCGGCGATGCTGGAGGGTTTCCGGCTCGGCTACGAAGCGATCGAGGCGCACCGCGGGGACTTCGCCCAGCTGGTCAAGGCGTCGTCGGCCATGACGGTGCGACTCGTCGTGCGGCCCACCTGGGCCTACCGTACGCTGCTCGACGAGGCCACCCACCCGAGCCTGCTGCGCGACGGTCTGGACCGGGACCGCTTCCTCGGGCAGCTCTGCGGCCGGACCACACTGCCCGGCGACCCGGTGTTCGCGCGCCACGAGATCGTGGCCCTGTGGCGCGGTGACGTGCCGTACTTCCACGCCCGGGCCGACAGTCCCCACCTGGCAGCCGACGGGGAGCCGACCGCGGTGCCGCTGTACCGCAGTGGCGTCGACGCTGCACTGGACCGGATCGGCGGGCTCGGCGAGGTCGACCGGCAGGACCAGGAGTGGGTCATCACGGCCAGCCTGGCCACCCGCCGGCCGGTCGGCGCGCATGGCGACGCGGCGCCGATGCCAGGGCCGTCGCACGGCACGGCCGCCCCACCCGAACGGCTGGTCTCAGCAGCCTGTGCGATCGCCGACCAGATCGTCGCCCGTGGCGCACCGGGCCGGGACCGGGTGAACTGGCTCGGCCTGGAACTGGTCGACGACCGGCAGTGGCTGCTGCTCCCGATGGGCGCCGGCCTGGCCAACGGGTACCTCGGCATGGCGCTCTTCCTCGGCCAGCTCGCTCACATCAGCGGCGTGGCCCGCTACGGCGACGTGGCCCGTCGGGCGGTCGCCGCGACGCCGGGGCTACTGCGCCTGCTCTCGGATCGACCCGAGCTGGTCACGGCGATCGGCTGTGGCGGGCTGCACGGCCTCGGCGGACTGGCCTACGGGCTGGCTCGGCTGGCCGTGCTGCTCGACGACCCGGGGATCGGTCGGTGGGTCGACACGGCGGTCGAACTCGCCGAGGTCGCGGTTGCCGGCTCCGCCACCGACGACTGGGCCACCGGCAAGGCCGGCTGCCTGGCCGCGATGACCTCGATCCACGCCGAGCTGGGTCTCGATCGGGCGGCGGCGCTGGCCCGGACCTGCGCCGACCAGCTGGCCGGTACCGCGTTCGATCACCCCGCCAGTCCGGCTGGCTTCGCCGATGGCACGGCCGGCATCGCGTACGCCCTGCACCGGTTCGTCAACGTCGGCGGCGGTTCCCCGCAGCACGCGGACGCGGCACGGAAAGCTCTGCGGCACGCCCGGCAGACCCCGACCAACTCGTCCGGGTGGTGTGCCGGCACCGCCGGCCTGGCCCTCGCCCTCGCCGGCCGGCACGACGCGGGCACCTCCCCCACCGCGGACCCGGACGCGCCGGCTCACCTCGTCCGACGCTTGGCCGACCGGCCGCTGTCCCGCGACCTGAGTCTCTGCCACGGCGAGTCCGGCGTCGGCGAGGCGCTGACTGTGCTGGCCGCGGGGCCGGCCGGCCCTGCGGCAGCCGCCGCGCTACGGCAGCGGACCACCCTGCTCCTCAACTCCCTTCAATGGCAGACGCGCTACTGCGGCACACCCGACGGAGTGCTCACACCGGGGCTGCTGACCGGCCTCGCCGGCATCGGCTACGGACTGCTGCGCTCCGCCCTGGCCGCACGGATTCCGTCCGCGTTGCTCCTGGAACCCGCCCCGCAGCCAACCGGACCCGGCTGGCTGTCGCTCACCAACCCCTTCACCCCGAGGAGAGAAGAAAAATGATGTCTCACCAGCTCACCGCCGACCTCGCCGACACCGCCCACGTCGAGGACCCGCACCCCGCCGGGGAGCCAAAGGTCAGCCCGATGGTGGCCTTTGGCCTGCGTACGGCGGCCCTGGCCGGTCTGGCCATCCCGGTGGGTCTCCTGGTTGGACACCTGGTCGCTGGCGACGCCGGAGACGTCGACGCCGCCGTCCCGCTCGCGCTCACCACCTGCTGCCCTACTTTCCCTTTGTGACCCTGGGCGGAGACCGCCCGGTCAGCGCCGCGATCAGGCCGGTCGGACGATAATCTCGCCGGGCTCGGTGCGCCTACCGGTTGACCCTGGTTATCGATGGACCGCCTCGCTAACGTTGCCGCCGTGCAACGATCACGCGTCCTGGTCGGCCGAGATGCGGAATTCGGTGTGCTGATCGGCATGATCGAGGCTGCCCGCGTCGGGCGCGGGGGCGCGGTCTTCATCGTCGGAGAGGCCGGCGTCGGCAAGTCGCGGCTCGCCGCGGCGGCCGCCGAGTCCGCCTACACCGCCGAAATGAGTCTGCTGCGGGGGCGGGCCAGCGCACTCGGCACCGGAGTGCCGCTGCGCCCGCTCACCGAGGCGGTACTGTCCCTGCTCCGTTCGGCCACAGTGGACGTCACGGCGCTCGGCCCGTACGGGCCGATTCTCGGCCGGTTGGTGCCCGACTGGGGCACCCCCCTCGCCGACCAGGAGACCGGATCGGTGGTGATCCTGGCCGAGGCGGTGCTCCGGCTGACCGGTCTCGCCGGCCAGGACCGCGGGTGCCTGATGGTCCTGGACGATCTCCAGGACGCCGACGCCGAGACGCTCATGGTGGTCGAATATCTGATCGACAACCTCGACGAGCAGCCCACCCTGCTGGTCGGCGTCCTCCGAGCGGACGGCTCCCCCGCGCTGGAGGTCGCTCGGGCAGCGGCCCGCCGCGGCCGGTGCACCGTGATCGAGTTGGGCGGTCTCGGGCCCGAGGACCTGCGCGCCATGGCCGGGGCTTGCCTCGGCGTGGCGGCGGATGAGCTGCCAACGGCCGCGGCCGAGCTGCTTTGGGGCGGCAGCGGCGGCAACCCGTTCCTCATCGAGGAGATCCTCGCGGCGATGGTGGACAACGGATTGCTCCGGCACGGTCCACAGGGGTGGCTCGTCACTCCACAGGCGCCCGCCACCCTGCCCGCCGCCTTCGCCAGAAGCATGGCGCACCGGATCGAGAAGCTGAGCCCGCAGGCCCGGGAGCTGCTGTCCTGCGGCGCCCTGATCGGGCAACGCTTCTCGGTGGCCGTGGTGCAGTCGGCGACAGGGCTCAGCGACCGCGACCTGTTCAACCATCTGCACGGCGACATCGTTGCCCAGCTGGTGGCACCGGACGACCAGTTGACCGACTGGTACACCTTCCGGCACCGTGTCACCCGCGAGTCGCTGCTCGCCCTGGTCGAGCCGACCGACCGGCGGGAGTTGGCCCACACCGTCGCCGAGGCCGTCGCGAAGGTCCACCCGGAGTTGCCGGGTGAGTGGTGCCAGATCTCCGCCACCCTGCGCGTCGAGACCGGCGACGCCCTGTTGGCCGGTCGACTCTTTGCCGAAGCCGGCCGGAGGGCCCTCGCGCAGGGTGCCGCCACCTCGGCCGTCGCCCTGCTCGACCGGGCCTGGGAGCTCCAGGCCGACGGGCCGGCCGAGGCCCGCGCCGACACCCTGGAGACACTCCTGCAGGCCCTCGGCGAGGCTGGCCTGGTCCGGCGGGCACTGGAGCTGGTCAACAGTCCGGACCAGGTGGCCGGTCTTCCCGCTCGACGGCAGGCCAGGCTGCACACCCGGCTGGCCTGGACCGCCGTGTTGGCCGGGGAGCTGACCGACGCGCTGGCCCAGGTGGAGATCGCCCGTGAGCTGCTCGGCCCGGACCCCGCGGCGGAGGACGAAGCCCCGATCGACGTCGTCGCCGCACACCTGGCCCTGGACACGCCAGGGCGGGACCAGATGGAGGTCGCCGAGACCCTGGCCCGCCGGGCCGCCACGGTCGGCGCCGCGGTGCCGCTGCCGGTGGTGGCCTGTCAGGCCTGGCAGTTGCTCGGTGCGCTCGTCCGGCATCGCGACCCGGCCGAGGCCACCCGCTGCCTGGAGCAGGCCCGGTCCATCGCCGCCGAGCACGGCCTGCCGATCTGGGAGGTCCACGCGCTGATCCGGCTCGGCAACGACGACGCGCTGCTACACGGCACACTGGACCGGCTGGAACAGGCCCGAGAACGAGCGCTGCGGGCCGGGGCGGTGACTGCCCGCCAGCAGGCCGAGGCGAGCATCGCGCTGCACCTGATCATGCGCGGCGAGTACCCGGCCGCACAGGACCTGATCGACCAGGTCCTCACCGCGACGACCCGCCTGAAGCTGATGGAGACCACCCAGTACGTGCTGCTGCTCAGCGCGGTGCTCGCCGCCCACCAGGGCCGGCGGGTGGAGATGCAGGACGCGCTCGCTGAGTTCCGGCGCTGGGGCGGTGACGAGAGCCTGCACACGCAGCGGGTCCACGGGCTGGCCGGCACGTTCTGCGCGCTGCTCGAGGAGGACCGCCCGCGGGCGCTGGACGAGCTGTCCCTGGCGGTACGGGCGGAGGAGACAAACCCGACCGTGTTCCACCTGGGTGGACGGCTCGGCCTCCAGTTGCTGTTGCGGGCGATGGCCAGCGAGGTCAGCTTTCCGGCGTACGAAGCGATCGTCGGCACACCGGCGAGCCAGCTACCGTGGGACCGGCAGTTCGCGCTCTTCGCCCGGGCGGTCCTGCTTGGCCGCGCGGGTCAGCACGACGCCGCGACCGCCACCGTGGCCGAGGCCATGGAGGTCGGCGCGCTGTACGCGATGGGGCGGCACCTCGCCCTGCGGCTGGTCGCCGAGTCGGCGCTCGCCGATGGCTGGGGCACCCCTGTGGAGTGGCTGCGTGCCGCCGAGGACTACTTCCACCAGGCGAAGGTCACGCCGGTCGCCGGGGCGTGTCGCACGCTGCTGCGCCAAGCGGGCGCGCGGGTCACCCAACGCCGGCGCGGCGCCGCAGAGATCCCACCTGAGCTGCGGACAGCGGGCGTGACGGTACGCGAGTGGGAGGTGCTGCGGCTGCTCACCGGCCGGCTGAGCAACCGCGAAATCGCCGAGCGACTACACCTGTCACCGCGCACGGTGGAGCGGCATGTCTCCAGCCTCATCACCAAGACCGGCCAGCCGAACCGGATCGCGTTGAGCGATATCGCGACCGATATCGACAGTGGCTGACCGGTTCCTGAGCTTCCTGGCGCTGGCCTCGTCGGCAGCCGTTGACGCCGATCCTGGTCACTTGAGCGGCATCCTGGCCGACAGTTCGTAGCGTCTGCTGCCGGCCTCACTTCAGGTGCCGGGCGAAGAACCGGTTCCCATCGTCCCCCTCGAACTGCGGAACGCCGGTGTGCCCGCCCATATTGGCGTGCAGCGTCTTCTCCTTGGAACCGAAGGCGTCGAACAGGTCCAGGGCCAACTGCCGGTCGTTTCCCTCGTCGTCCCACTGCAGCAGGACCTGCAGCGGAATGGTGACCTGCCGGGCCTCCTCGAACATGGTGCGGGGCACGAAACTCCCGGCGAACAGAAGGGCGGCCGAGATGCGCGGCTCGACCACCGCCAGCCGGAGGCCGATGGCGATCACCCCTCCCGAGTACCCGACCGGGCCGCCGATCTCGGGCAGCGAAAGGAGGGAATCCAGGGCGGCCCGCCATTCCGGGACCGCCTTTTCAACCAGCGGAAGGACGAGCCGGTCGACGATCTCGTCATCGACCGGCTCGCCAGCCTCCAACGCCCGGCGCAGGTCGGCGCGGGCCTCCTCGGCGGCGGCGAAACGGGGCCGGTCACCGCCCCCGGGGAGCTCGATGGTGGCCGCGGCGAAGCCCGCCGCTACGGAGTGCCGCGCCCGGACCACCAAGCGGGGGTACATCTTGTGCAGTCCGCCGGGGTGGCCGACCAGGATCAGCGGCGCCGGCGTCGGCGCGGATGCGGTCGCGGGCGTCCACAGGATGCCGGGGATCTCACCGAGGGTGAATTCGCGCTCAAGGACACCGTCGTCGAGGCGCTGCTCAGAAGTGAATTGCATGGTCGTGCCCTTCGGGAGTGCTCGTGGACGGCGCTCCCGGACGACCTATCGCCCGACCGTGACCCCGGAGGGAAGCACCCATGTCGACACGTTCACGGGTACCACCTCCTCGTTGTCTCGCACGGCCCTCCGGGAAAGTAGCAGTGGTCGCCGTGATCCGCCAACGGGTTCCTGCGGAGACTCCGTGGCTGGATGCCACAGACGACAACAAGCCGGTGACCTGGGTCACTCCCCACATCTTCCGCAAAACCGTGGCCACCCTCATCAAGGAAGAGACCGATACGAAGATCGCCGCAGCGCAACTTGGGCACTCCAGCGAGGAGGTCACCGCCACGTACTACATCGCCACGCCTGCCCAAGCCCCGGACGTCTCGGACATCCTCGAGCGACTCGGCACCGACCACGGAAGGCGGCAACGTCACGCACCCGCCCTGCCCAACGATGCGCATGGATGACAAACCTGGTTGTCGACCCCGGTAAATGGGGGGGTTCGGGGGGCGGTTCAAAAACCCATAGACAAACTTGAAACCCTGACCGACGTTTCCGCTGATCAGGGCTTTAAGTTTGTCGGGACGGCCGGATTCGAACCGACGACCCCTTGACCCCCAGGACGATCCGCCACACGCCCACGCACGTCACACACGCTATCCCCAAGATCAGGCCGTTCGGTCGACGCCGTGCCGCGCACCATCGCGCAGGCCGTGTGGTCCCCACTTGGTCCCCGGCACGCTGACGCGCTCAATGACCGCAGTGCACGGTTTAGGAATTGTCGATCATGGAGCTTTGGCGGCTCCCTGACCTGGCGTCTGCGCAAGTCACAGCTTGATCGTCGCTCTCGTCCTTGGCCGTGGTTGACCCTCGCTGGCCGTCGCATCGGGCACGCAACGGGCACGCGCTCGGCGTCCTGGTCGGCGCTGGACACCCACGCTGCGGCCATCCCTCGACCGGTGCCAAGAACTGCGACGCCCGCTCGGGGTCAAGGGTGGCCGCAGGCCATCGCGTCAGCGACGCGTAGCGCCCTTGACGCCGGGCGGGTGGCGTAGAGGATCGGGCACGCGGGGGATGGCTCACGTCCTGGTCCTCGCCGTCGTGCCCCGTGCGGACCGGGACCGCGACGGCTCCGGTGGCAAGCAGCTCCGCTGCGCGGCAGCCGATCGCCCCCAACCTCGGCGGCGGCCAGCCCGTCCGGCGATCGTCCCGGCTCGCCTCGGACCACTCGCGGCGCCCCTCGGTGTTCGAGCCGGGCGGCTGCTCCTGGCCTGTCACATCCTCATCTATCTAGGCTGGCCAGATGGAGCGGTCATGGGGGCTGTGGCGGCTGTTCGTCGGCCTTGCTGTCGTCTTGTGGGCGTCGGTGTTCGGCAACGCCTTTCTCTCGGGCTGGGAGATGTCGCACCAGCTCCTGGCGGCGTTCGTGCTGAACGTGTTGGCGTTGTCTCTCTGGCGCTACCTCCTCGGGCGCCAAGGCACGCGGCAGAGTTGGAGAGACGGCCAGTCATGAGGCCCGTAGCGCCGCCGCGCCGGCCGATGCCGGCCGGAGGTCGCCAGCAGGCCGAGCGCGGCGGCTGCGCCCCGCTTCGCGGGGCGCCTTGATCCAGAGAGCGAGCAATTCGGCAGGCATCCCGGCTGGCGCTTGAGACTTGACCGACGGTCAAGGAGCGCTACCGGACGACACACTTGACCGGCGTGGTCCCCAGAAAGCCAGAAAGGCCGGCCCGATGTCTCGGACCAGCCCCCTGACCTGCTATTTCACCTTGTCGGGACGGCCGGATTCGAACCGACGACCCCTTGACCCCCAGTTTTACAACGATTCTGTCACGCCATGCCGGAACAGCTCGATACATCCGCATAGCCGGACAGAACGCCATCGTGCATCACGTCCTAATGCCATCCCATGTCAGCCACTCCCCCATCGGCGGGCCTTTGCCGTTACCGGGCCCGTTGCGGCGAACGGTCAAGGACCCGTCCTGCCGCCCCATCCAGACTGCACTGTTGAGGAGAAACACAGCCTGCAGAGCGTCCTAGGATAGGACTGCGGACGCATCCAGGCGCTCGTTGCGATCAGCAGACTCGATAGCTGGGGCCGAGCTGGCCTGGGTGTTGCCGCCCGACGAGCTCCTGTCGCCCTAGCCGCGGCGCTGCCACCCGCGGCGCTTCTTGGGCGACGCGGGTTTCTCGTCGTCGTCCTGTGTGGCGCGGGCCAGCACCGCGGTCGCCACAGCCCGGTCGTCGGCGCGGCAGCCAGGAGTGACGAGCATCAGCTGCGCCAGCGATTCCTCGATCGTGACCAGCCGATCCGCCGCCGCCGCGTCGAGCCGGGCCCGAACGAGCTGGCGTACCTCCTCCCGCAGGGCTGGTTCCCGGTAGGCGGCGGTGACGAGTGCGAACAGTGCTGCGTCGGCGACCCAGTCCTCGACGCCGAAGGCGAGGTCCACCAGGACCTGACGCCGGGTCGAGGTGGGCCCCGGCTCCTCCTTGACGTGGTGCAGGATGCCGAGGCCCACCCATGGCTGCATCAGCCGATACCAGTACGTCGGCGTCGACTTGTCCAGGTGCTGCCAGCGCGCGTATCCGGCGCTCCAGGCTAATGTGCCAGCCGCCCGAGCAGGTCATCCAGGGGCAGCTCACCCAGCGGCGCGGCCTGCAGGTACGCGGACAGCAGCGACGGCCACGGCTCCCCCGCGACCTGGTGCAGCGCCTGGACCGCAGCAGCCGACGGCGCCGGCACGGCGGGCAGCGGCTCGGTCCCGTCGTACCCGCCAGACCACGTACCGGCCGGGCCGCACGGGCAGCCGGATGTCGGGGTGCGGGAAACTCGGCGATGCCGATCTCGACCGGACCGACGGTCCTGCGGCAGGCGGTCACGGCACTGGCCGGCTCCGCCGCAGACAGGCCGAGACCGGTGACCTAAAGCTGCTCGCCGCGCGCCCGACGCCCACCGAAGTCGCTGGCGATGTTGCAGATCGCCTCGCTCGGCATTGGTACCCAGCTCGGAGCAGGGACAGCGGATCCTGCTCATTGCGAACGTGCCGGTACGCGGACGGTCGGATTCCCAGCGGTGAGGTGGCGTTCATGTCTGCGGCCGGCGCGGTCGCGTTCGCCGACGTTGACGGCACCGACGGCACGGCGATCGCCATGGTCAACGGCAGCGGGTGGACTCCGACCTCGGTCTACGCGCAGTTCCAGGGGTCCGACTGGCAACCGGCCGGGGCGAGCGCCTCGGGCCACGCCGTGCCCGTGGTCACCCAGCCGTACGGCTCGGTGGTTTTCGACAGCACCTCGTGGCTGAAGCTCGGCTCCCGGGAGGAAGCCGTCGCCGTCGGCGACCTGGCCGGCGATACAAGTGGCTTGGGCGCCGGCCTCTGCGAGGATGCGCAGCGGTCGTAGCAGGGCCCAGATTTCGCGGGCGAGGAGTCGTTTCAGGCAGCGGATGACCTCGGCTTTGGTCTTGCCTTCAGCGGTGCGGCGGGCGACGTAGGCGCGGGTGGGTTCGTGGTGTTGCATGCGGACAATGACGGCGCGGTAGAGCGCGGCGTTGGCCTGGCGGTGGCCGCCGCGGTTGAGCCTGTGCCGGTTGGTCATGCCGGAGGAGGCGGGGATCGGTGCAACCCCGCACAGCCGGGCCCAGGCCGGTTCGGAGCGGACCCGGTCGATGTTGTCGCTGGCGACGAAGAGCATCTCGGCCGCGGTGTCGGCGCCGACGCCGAAGGCGGCGACCAACTGCGGCACGAGCTGGCCGGTGAGTTCCCCCAGCAGCGCCTCGTGGGTTTTGATCTCGTCGTTGAGCTGCTGCCAGCGACGTGCGATGGAGCGCAGCGTGTGCTTGGTCGCGGCGAGCACGGTGGTGACCGGGCCGGGACGCAGGCCGGCGCACCGCTCGATCAGGGCCATCTTCGACAGGGGTCTTTGGCAACCTTGATTTGGCGGATCATCTCCACCGTGCCGTCGTTGGTCTTCGGGACGCTGGTGGAGTTGCCGGCCAGCACCGAGCGGGCGGCGTTCTCGGCGTCGAGGGTGTCGCTCTTGCCACGTAGCCGCCGATCCCGGCGGTCGGTGCACAGGACCTCGATCACCCCGAGACCACGCCGTCGGACGGCGGAGATCAACCCTGCCCCGTAGGAGCCGGTGCCCTCGATCGCGAAGATGAGCTCCTTGGCGCCGAAGCCGGCGGCCCAATCGAACAACTGCTCGTAGCCGCCTTTGTCCGCGGGAAACGAGCGGGCGTCAAGGCGGCCGCCGATGTCGTCCAGGGCGACGGCGACGTGAACATGCTTGTGGGTGTCGACGCCGATGACAACTCGACGTCGACGCGGGTCGGGGCTCCTGCTTGACATCGCGGGCTCCAGCTCAGACCAGGGCGACAGGGGTTCGTGACGCTGGCCGGCCGGGTGGACGGGACTGTGATGGGACCTGCTGCGGCCGTGGCAGCGTTCGGGCCTTCCCGTCGGCTGCTGGTGTAGTAGTGGGCGCGTCGGTCGCGCCCACCACACGGCTTTCGTCAGGCGTTCAACCGAAGAATCGTGTACGCCGTGGTCGGC
The DNA here is from genome assembly GCF_045209745.1 of Micromonospora sp. NBC_01638. NCBI lineage: Bacteria > Bacillati > Actinomycetota > Actinomycetes > Micromonosporales > Micromonosporaceae > Micromonospora > Micromonospora sp. NBC_01638. The sequence goes on along the minus strand of NZ_CP109273.1, from coordinate 4,808,183 downwards.
GTCGGCTCGACGTCGAACCGAGCGTTGACCGCGTACACATAGGGGCCGAAGAGATCGATGGTGGCCGGGACCGCCAGCCGCGCATCGGTGATCTCGTCGACGAGCACCGCGGATGCGGCATCTGGGGCCAGCTGGAACTTGGCGATGATGTTGTCGGAGTTGCGGCAGACGTGCAGGATCCTGCCGCGGCGTACGAGCCCGTCGCCGTTGAGGACGCTCGCGTTGCCGATGTCGACCTGCGCCGCAGTGCCCGTCTGTGGGTCGAAGGTGAACAGGCGACCGGCGAGCATCTGGACGATGATCAGCCGTCCGTCCATAGTGGTTTCAATGCCGTTGTTGAACGCATCAGCATCGCCAAGGCCACCGGGCAGGGTGATCGCCCGTACGGCGGACTGATCGGGCAGCCTGGCGCCAGCCCGCAAGGGTACGACGTACAGCTGGTCGGAGGGGGAATCGGTGAAATACACCGCCTTGGGCGTGGCGACCGCGTCGTTGACGAAGCCGCCACCGAAGGCGTACTCGGCCAGCTTCTCGCCGGTGCGGCCGTCGTAGACGATCGCACCGCCGCCCTCGCCGCCGCACGCCCAGATCCGGCCGCGGGTATCGACCTCCAGGCCGACGAGCTGGCCGCCGGCCCGGCCCGGTACGAAGATGCCGCCTTCCCCGGTCCGAAGGTCTCCGCGGTAGATCGCCCCGTCGGCGAGGGAGCCGACATAGAACGTGGTGCCCCGGCCGAGCGCGAGCCCTTCCGGGTTGAAACCGTCGGGCAGGCCGATGACCTCCGGCAGGGTGGCCGCCTGGGCCGGTGCCGCCGCGAGCAGGCTGGCGAACGGTGCGGCCGCGAGAGCCGCCACCATGGTCCTTCTGCGCATCGCTGTCCTCCTTAGACGGACCCCGTGCCCGCTGAGATAGAAACAACCCAGAACGGGACTGAGGTTGCCGCTTGCGCGGCGATGACTGTCCGAAGTCCACTTCGATGTCAGCCACGGGCGTGATTGTTCGGCTTTAGCTTGTTCTTTAGTCTCGGGTGTCTGCAGGTGGTGCCCCTGCCGAAAACCCCATCTGCCCTGGTCGGACCCGGTGCGTGGGGTGGACGGAATCTGGACACCTACTCCACGCCCTGCACGAATATGGGCGGCCGGAGCCGATCCCGCTTCGTCGGCTATTGGTCGTTGTATCTGCTGGTCCAGGACGAACACGACCAACCCTGCACGCAAACCCGCCAGCGTAGCTGGCTGCCTTTGAGGCCATAGAAGTTAGTGCTGCTGTGCTCGTAGTAGTCCTTGTTGCAAACGCCCCAGGCGAACTCGCTCAGAGTGTTGAGGTAACAACGCCCGGTGCGGTACAGCTCCCAATGAGAGCCGCCAAAAAAGGGGCCCGGAGCCAGTAGGTAATTTTCCCAATCGACGTAGACCTTCTCGCCGTACAAAGCATTCTGCGTCACCCACCACTCGTCGCCGTACCGCTTGAAGCAACCACCGGCGAACCTGGAGGTGGGGAGGCCCACCGACTCGCAGATCGCATCCGGCGGCTGGGGTCCCCGCACCGACGTCGCGGTGTTCTCCTCACCGTATGAGGGTGCAGCGTGTGCGGTGACCGTGGTGATCAGTGTCAGGGACATCACGGCGAGCGCTACGGTGCACACTCTTCGTACGGTTCTGGCCACTGTCATCAGTGCCACCTCCATCATCGACTGACTGGTATCGAAGTCCCGGCCCGGCCCACTGCCGGGGAGCGATCTACGACTATGGTTGGTCGTTGTTCCGGGGCGGGCAACACCTTTCGGTTCTGCCCGAAGGGTGCGCTCCGGGACTGCGCCGGGCGGAATCCCTTCGGTCGAGTACACCTCGACCGAAGCGCTCATCGGGGGGATCATGTTCCGTATCCATTTCACTGCGGACGACCTGGCCCGGGTCCGGCTGACCAGGGGGTGGGGGCCGTTGGTCGAGACGCACCTCAGCCTCGTCCGGTTGGGGCGGCGCGATCCGCGAGACGCGCTCGGGGGCTGGTCGGCGCGGGCCGGCCGGACGTCGCCAGGCCTGGCGCACCCGTGCGCCCCACTGTTGGACGACGGGTGGCTCGATCTGTTGACCGTCACCGGTCCCGTCGGGTCTCTCGAGGAAGGGCTGACGGCGCTGCTCGCGGTGCGCCCGGAACAATTCCGGGCCGAACTCGCCGCTGCGGCCGCCGCCGGAGGGTGGCACGGGGACCGGCTCCGCCGGCTAGCTGCGGCAGGCGACCCGGCCGGGAACCGGACCGATCGGCGGCGGCTGGTCACGTTCCTGCACGACCACCACCGCGTCGCCGTGGCGCCGTACTGGTCCCGGATCCAGGCCCGGCTGAACGCCGAGCACTCCGTCCTCGCCCAGGTGCTGAGCTCTCAGGGCGTGGAGGGCCTGCTGGCCCAGCTCGCACCGTTCGCCCACTGGCGATCTCCGGTGCTGGAGTTGGGCCACGGTCCGACGGCCAACGACATACGGCTCGACGGGCGGGGGCTGACGCTCGTACCGTCGCTTTTCTTCGACTCGGGGCCGGCCGTGTGGATCAACGGCATGGATGACCAGGCGCCGGTGGTGCTGCTGCTGCCGGCAACGCGGGGGCCCGGCGACCTCGCCGCTGTCCTGGTCGACCCGTGCGCGGCGGATCGGTTGGCCGCGCTGGTCAACCTCCTCGGCCGCACCAGGGCCTACGCCCTGGACAGCATCGCCGCCGATCCCTGCACCACCGGGGAACTCGCCCGTCGGCTGGCCATCTCCGCGGCCAGCGCGAGCGAACACGCCACCGTGCTCCGCGACGCTGGTCTGGTCACCACGACCCGGCAGGGGCGGGCGGTGCGGCATCACCTGACCGCGATGGGCGAACGACTGCTCGACGGAAGCCTCGGACCACCATTCCGCCCGGATCAGTCTGACCCGGGCGCAGGTGCGGCGCTTGCGGGCGCGATGGCGCGCTGACTGAGCCGGGCCTCCGCCTCCAAGGCGTGGAACCTCGCCGGCCTCAAGGTGGCGCTCGCTGTCGCGACGTCCGGCCTGGTCAGAGGATGGTTCGGGAGCCCATTTGTCCGTTGTGGGTTTGGCTGGTGGTTCGGGGTCCTGCTCGCTGGGCTACCGGGACGGCGTTGGCGGGGCGAGGATGAACAGGCCGGTTCGACCAGGATGTGGCGGGCGACGAGGCGTTTGAGCTTGGCGCGCAGGCCGATCGCGGTATCGCGACATTCTTCGGGGTGATTCCGCCACCTTCCTGAACGCGTCGCCCAGTTGAAGGGTTACACGGGCCTTGAGCATGCTGGATACGGACCGTGACGCCGACTGTCCACGACGGCTGGTATGCCAGTCATCCGCTTCTGCCGCAGATCGGATGCTGAACTCACCGACTGTACCGACGGGACCGGGCGGCTATCCGAAGCGGTCGGCCAGCTTCGTCAGCTTGGTGACGTACGCCGGCCAGTCATAGTCGTGAGGGATGTTGGTGTTTTCCCGCCGCAGGCCGATCGCCGTGTCGTGCTGCTCGCGCATGATGTCGGCGTGACCGGCGTGACGAGCGAGGTCGCAGGTCACGTGGACGATGATCCTTTGCAGCGTCACGGCCTGTCCACCTGGCCGCCACCACGACACCCGCCCCGGCGCGTCGAGCGGTAGCTGTTCGATCGTCTGATCCGCGAACACCCCGACACGGCGATACAGGTCGATCAGCCCATCCTTCGTCTCCTCCTCCCGCGCGTACCAGTCTGCCTGCGGGTCCTCCTCGAACGCCTGCATGGGGACCAGTTCCTCAGGCGTCGGGAACTCACGCCCGAAGGTAGGCCCGAAGTAGCCGGCTTCGACATTGAGGCAATGCTTAAGGACTCCCAGCAGGTTGTTGCCGGTCGCGGTGCGGGGCAGTCTGGCTTCGCGTTCGCTCAGCCCGTCGAGCTTCCAGATCAGGTCTTCGCGAGTCGCCCGGAGGTAGTGGTGCAGCGCAGCCTTCGCATCGCCCAAGTCAGCCATGCCCGCCAGTCTTCCCTATGCGCCGAGCCATCGTGCGAGGTGTCGTCTGCAAGATCAGCGCCCGGCTGAAGCGGTCGGCATCCTCATCTGCCGCGCGATGCTCGTTACACAGCGTTACCGCACGTGGTGCCGCCGGCGCCCGGATCTAGCCGAGCGGAGTGCGTGGCTGCTGTGGAACTTGGACGACGATCAGCAGCTGCGTCAACGCTTGCCGCTGCTTGCCGCTCTGCTTTTGGAATAGGTGGTCTGGCCTGCCGCGGTCGGTCGTGGCGGTCGTGGCGGTCGGATGTTGGGTCATAGGAGCCACCGGTCGAACCATGCGCGGGTGCGGCGGAGTACGTCGAGTTGGTGGTTGCGTTCGCGGATCGAGTGGTTCTCTCGGGGATAGACGACGTACTCGTGCTCGACTTCGAAGCTGCGTAGCGCGCGGTGGAAGAACTCCGCCTGTGATACCGGAACGTTCGTGTCGTTTTCGCCGTGCAGGATCAGCACCGGCGTGCGGACCTTGGAGGCGTACGAGATCGGGCTGAGCCGGTCGTGGCGGTGTGGGCCCGGTCCTTCCCAGCCGCTGCTGCTGCCGAGGGCAGCCTCGAACGGCCCCTGTTCTCCGGTTGCGGCGAGCATTCCCCAGTCGCTGATTCCGGCTCCCATCACGGCGGCCTTGAACCGGTCGGTCTGCCCGACCGCCCATGCGGCCAGGAAACCGCCGTGGCTCCAGCCGCCGATGCCCAGCCGGTCCGGGTCGGCGACGCCGTCGGCGATGAGCAGGTCGATGCCGGCGCTGATGTCGGTCCACTCGTCGAGGCCGACCGCACCGGCGACGCGTACTGCGAAGTCGTGGCCGTGCCCTTGGCCGCCGCGCGGGTTCGGCAGAAACACGGCGTAGCCCGCGGTCGCCAGCCACTGGCCGGACGGGTGCCAGCCGAGCATGAGCCGGTCGGCGTGCCGGTCGTACGGGCCGCCGTGAACCAGTGTCACTAGCGGAAACGGCCCGTCCTTGCGGGAGCGGCCGGCGGGCAGGATCAGCAGGCCGTCCAGCGTCAGCCCGTCAGATGCCTCGTACGACAGGCGTTCCTGGACACCCCACCGGATGTCGCGGAGTTCGGGCCTGAGATCGGTCAGGCTCGTCAGCGGCCCGCAAGTGGGGCCGGCGTGGACGTTCCCGGGCTCGTAGGACGTGCTCACCACCGCCGCGATGGCGTCACCGTGCCGGTTCGTGGTCAACGACGTCGCGAGGCCGTCGACCCGGGACACCTCGACGAGGTTGGGCCCGACCGGATCGAGCCGGTGGATTGCGGTATCGAGCCCGTCGGCGACCAGCACCAGTGGCAGACCGGCGTCGACCTGGACCAGGTTGCTCGGGCAGACGGTCGTGCCGGCGGTCAGGTTACGGTGCTCGCCCACCGGCCCGCTCGCTGGCACGGCGACATCGAGAACCGCGTGTCCGCCCACCAGAGCGGGCGGAGTCTTCGCGACATATGCCAGGTGCCAGCCGTCGTCGGCGGGCCACCAGACGAGCGACGACGCGTCCGCCGCGGCCGGGCCGAGGTCCCGCGTCACGCCGCTGTCCGGATCGATGAGGTGGAGACCGGGCTCCACAAGGCCCGGGTCCACGTCGGGGGTCGACCAGGTCAGTACCGCCAGGATTCCATCGTCGGGCCGCTGGGCCACCTCGACGACATGGCGATCGCCGAACGCATCCGGTGTCCGGATCTCGCGGCTCGGTACGTCGAGCAGCCGCAGCCGGTCCGGGCGCACGCGTTCGCCCCACACCCGAGCGTCGTCGCGCTCCCTGTCCCGACGTTCGTCCTCAGCGGACGGTTCATCGGCTGCGATCACGACGACCAGGTCGGGATCGGCCAGCGGGAGGTGACCGGACACCCCACCGGCCCAGGACGTGACCGCCTCCACGACACCGTCGACCAGCCCCACCCGGTGCAGTTGCGCCGTGCCACGCTCGGCCCGGTCGGAGAGAAAGTAGATCAACAGCGAATCCGCAGCCCACCGCGGCGCTGAATCGTACGCCTCACCCGAAGTCAATCGTCGCAGCGACCCGGTCCCGTCGACGGCGGCGACCCAGAGTTCGCTGACCGGGTGAACACCAGCCCGCCCGACCGGGGCGACCACGTAGGCGACCCACTTGCCCTCCGGCGACAGCGCCAATGCCTGCGGAACACGACCGTCAACCACCAACTCGGCGGTGAGCTGTGCACGGGCCACCGATGCACAGTAGCGATCAACCACCACGGCGGCCAACCGCTGCCGCAACGGTCAAAGAAGTTCCTGGTCTCTTCCCATACAAGGGCAGACAGCCTCACGGCGCAGCCGGGATAGCTCGTTGACCGCCGCCTGATGTTCATCGATCAGGATGGCTTTGCGGGCTCTATCACCGCCAAAAATCGTCGAGCCCGCCGACCTAGCGACACCTGGCAGCATCTGCAGCACTTAACGCGAAATCAAAGAAGCAACATGCCGATCCATCCGCGATCAGCGCAAAGCCGCAGGCCGGGGCGGGCGACGGCGCGGGAACCGGCGGCCGGCCAGTGGCGCGGTTACTGCCATCAAAGATCATCCGTTACCGGATGTTACCGCCGTTACCTGGGAAGATCTCCATCTCCCCAGGTCAACCGGTCGGGACGGCCGGATTCGAACCGACGACCCCTTGACCCCCAGGACGATTCGCCACACGTCCATGCACGTCACACACGCTATGCCCATGATCAAGGCGTGCTCCCGACGGCGCACCGCTTAGCATCGCGCACCACGTGTGGTCCCCGCCTGGTCCCCAGATGTCGAAACCTGGCGACGGCAGCCCCCGGTTTAGGAAGTGTCGATACGCTGCCGCATCGCGGGTCCATCACCAGGCTTGGCCTGCGCTACCCGCCCTGGTCCCCTGCACCGAACCTGACCGCAGCTGACTCCCGCCGACCGCCCAACCGGGCACGGCCCCGGCCCCGGCCTTGCAAAGATCAAGACTGCTGTCTGCCTGCGTCGGTGACTGCCGCTGACCTGCCCGCCGCGTCGCCCACCGTCGACCCTGGACCGTCTCGGTCGACGGGCTTGGCTGTACGGATGGCTGTACAGTCCCGGGCGTGGGCATGGACGTGGATCTGCTTCTCGGGATGGCCGGTCCAGATACGCCGCCCTCACTGGAGCGGTTCGCGCCGGAGGTCGCAGAGGTGCTCGGCGTCGAACTCGTCGAAGTGCCCAGCAGCCGGCGGACATTCTTTGGCCAGAGCGAGGAATTTCGGGCTTGGCTCGCCTTCCATCCGGAAAGTGAGGAGCCCAGCCTGAGCCACCCCTTCGTCTTGGAGCTTGGGGCCGAGATGGGCGCGGAGGTCGAGGTCGGCACGAGGGTGTTCCAGGAGCTGGCTGACAGCGGACGCTTCCGTGTGGTGCTTCTGTTGGACCATGACTGCGTGCGGTCGACGCACTTCCCGTGCGAGGACTGGTGACCTGGCGGTCCTGGTAGGGCCGTCTGACGGGATCGGACCGTTCGACCTACGCATTACGAGATCAAGTTACCCGACTCGCCTACCTGGCCCAACGTTGGTTGAGCTGCGGATTTGCCTTCCGGCATCTCTCACTGGCGGTGGTGGCGGCTCGGCGTCTTGAGGACTGGATGAGGACCGGTGGACATCGCCGATGTTGGTACGGTCGCGCTCGTGCATGCGGTGAACGTCGTCAGCAAGTTCGGTGATGACGGCTATCTTGAACGGTCGTGGGTCCTGCCGCTGGAAGTGATCGAACCGTTGAGATCCCACGTCCGCATGACGAGCGAGGGCTGGATCGTCAACGAGTGGGCGATCACCGACGCGACAGCCGCCATCGTTCAGCCGTGGGTAGACCAGGCGATCGACGTGGCATCTGACGCGTGGTGGGTTGGATCAGAGCAAGCTGATCCCTCGCACGTCTGGGCCATCCGTGTCCGCTAATCTCCGCACCGGAACGGCGGCAGTGGCCTTGGGATTAGAAGAAGATCGCGGATGGCTGGTCGGGTGAGGACTTCCCTGGCCAGGCAGTCCGTCGTCGTCCGTTGGTGTCGGCGGTTGGCGGCGGTCTTGGCTGTACCGATGGCTGTACGGCCACACGGTTTAGGAAGTGTGGACACGGATGGAAGTCATTCGGCAGTGACCCGAATTGACCTGCATCGCCATGCCGGCAGTCACGTCCAGGAGCTGACCGGCGTCACCCCTC